>CAWAMN010000001.1:1905000-2454541 GCA_963783235.1 uncultured Gammaproteobacteria bacterium
TTGGAGTCCGGCATGAATTGGGCCATGGAGGCGCCAAAAGGTTCCCTGCTATTTCACGATAACCCGGGCGAAGCGGCGTTTGCCCACTTGTACGACGTGTGTGACCCCGGCGGCCAACGCAAAGTTCGTGTCGGTGACCCGTTCGCCGTCCAGTTTGACCGCCCCCTGCTTCAGCATCCGTCGGGCCTCCGAGGTACTCGGGGTCAGGCCCGCCTCCTTGAGAACGGACCAGAGCGGCAGTTCACCCTCGCCGGCCGTTAATTCCACTTCGGGAAGATCATCAGGCAGCGCCCCCTTTTGGAAACGGGCTATGAAGTTCTCGCGGGCCCTTTCGGCGGCCGATTGGTCGTGGAAACGGGTAACAATTTCCACCGCCAGTTCAAACTTCACGTCGCGCGGATTGAGGCCTTCGGCGATCTCCCGCTTCCAGGCCTCAATCTCGCTCATGGGGCGGAAGCTTAGCAGCTCGAAATAGCGCCACATGAGCTCATCGGAAATGGACATCACCTTTCCGAACATTTCATCGGGGGGTTCGGCAATGCCGATGTAGTTGCCCAGGGATTTGGACATCTTCTGCACACCATCCAACCCCTCGAGAATGGGCATGGTCAGCACCACCTGCGGCTTTTGCCCGAAGCTCTCCTGCAGTTGGCGCCCCACCAGCAGATTGAACTTCTGGTCGGTGCCGCCGAGCTCGACGTCGGCCTTCATGGCTACCGAGTCATACCCCTGAATGAGTGGATAGAGAAATTCATGGACCGCTATCGACTGGCCGGAGCTGTAACGCTTGTGGAAATCATCGCGCTCCAACATCCGCGCGACGGTATGGCGGGCGGACAATTGGATTAGCCCCGCCGCATCCATATCGTTCATCCAGCTGGAATTGAACATCACCAGCGTCTTCTCCGGATCCAGAATCTTGTAGATCTGGTGCTCATAGGTCTGCGCGTTTTCGATCACATCATCGCGCGACAGCGGCGGCCGCGTGGCGCTCTTACCCGTCGGGTCGCCGATCATCGCGGTAAAATCGCCAATCAGGAACATGACCTCATGACCGAGATCCTGAAACTGGCGCAGCTTGTTGATCAGAACGGTATGCCCCAGATGCAGATCGGGGGCGGTCGGGTCGAAGCCTGCCTTGATTCGAAGCGGGCGACCCTCTTTGAGTTTATCGACCAGTTCCGATTCCACCAGGATTTCATCGGCTCCACGCTTAATCAGAGCAAGCGCGTCGTCCAGCGTTGTCATCCGAAAACTCCAAACAGCTCTCAGAAAAGTCGCTTAGGTTACCACAGCATGGGGAAGAATCTGCCGATTCCCGGCCAGATGGCCTCATCGCTGGAAAAGCGGCTCGCAACAGCTATCCGGATCGGAAAAAAACATCCAATAAGTGACGGGCTGCGTTGACCCTTCGGGGCTGCGGCGGGTATCTTACAAAAAACGACCAAGCCCTATCCGTGAATAGACAAACAGACCTTTTATCGCGCGACTTCAAACCGCTCGCGACTCAGCGGCGGCGCTCTTTAGGGAAGAGTCACTTCCACGCCCTGGCTGTTCTTGTCGTATTGGGCACGACGGGCGGCCTTTTATGGCCGGGTCCCGATGCCGAAGCCTTCCGTCACTCGCCCCAGGCCGAGGGAAAAGCGAAGGAGCCGCCTTTCAGTCGCGAACTCACCGAAGCGCTCGCGCTCCCGGAGCCCACGACCGCGGCCGCGTTCGAACCTGCCGGGTCCGAAGTACCGCCACAGCCGCAACCCGAGCCGGCGGTAACTGCGCAGTGGCAGGAAGTGACCGTCAAATCGGGGGATACTCTCTCCGCCATCTTCAGTCGCCTCGATCTCAGTCCCCGGCTTCTGCATGCGGTGGTGAACGCGGGAACAGACACCAAATCCCTGACTCGGATTCATCCGGGCGAGGTCCTAGGATTCGATATTCGCGATGGTGAGTTCCATGCCCTGCAGCACCGGGTTTCTCCTACCGAATCGATGCGGATCACCCGAACCGATGACGGCTTCGACATTAGCCATGAGAAAAAGACGGTAGAAACCCGGCTGACCCACGCGGCCGGGGTCATCGACAGCTCACTGTACGCCGCGGGCAAGAGCGCCGGCCTGTCGGATCGGCTGATCATGGGCTTGGCCGGTATCTTCGGCTGGGATGTGGACTTCGCTCTCGATATCCGCCGTGGCGACAGCTTTCTGGTACTGTATGAGGAGCGTTTCCTGGACGGGGAAAAGCTGGGCGAAGGCGATATTGTTGCCGCCGAGTTCATCAGTCGTGGCACGGTGTTCCGGGCCGTGCGATTCGCCGATGCCGACGGGCGCAGCGACTACTACAGCCCCGATGGTCGTTCCATGCGCAAGGCCTTCCTGCGCTCCCCGGTCGATTTCCGACGGATTAGTTCCCGTTTCTCGGGCGAGCGCTATCACCCGGTGCTCGGCAAAAAGCGGCCCCATCGCGGCGTCGATTACGCCGCCCGAACGGGAACGCCCATCAAGGCAGCCGGAGACGGGAAGGTAATCCACCGCGGCTGGAAAGGGGGCTACGGGCGGACCGTCGTCATTCAGCATGGCGGCAACATAACGACCCTCTACGGCCACATGTCACGGTATCGCGGCGGTGTTGGGACCGGCAGTCGTGTAAAGCAGGGACAGATCATCGGCTATGTCGGTGCTTCCGGGCTCGCAACCGGGCCACACCTGCACTATGAGTTTCGGGTCAATGGTTCGCACCGCAACCCGCTGACCGTCAAGTTACCCAAGGCTGAGCCCATCGCCGATAAGTACCGTGCCGAATTTGAGGCAAAAGCGGGCACGATGCTGGCGCAGCTGGACGTTCTCAAGCGCACCCAGATCGCTCTCGCAAAGTAACCGATGGAGCGCGACCCCGAACTCTTTGTCGGCCTGATGTCGGGGACCAGCATGGATGGCATCGATGCGGTACTGGTTGATTTCTCGGTCGAGCCGATGCGCATTCGGGCATCGCATAGCCAACCGCTCCCGGGCGCCATTCGTGAGGCGCTGCTTCGGTTAGCCGCCGAACGCGCCCCCCACCCCCTGCAATGTCTCGGCGAGCTCGACCACCTGCTCGGGAGTGCCTTCTGCGCGGCGACACGGTCTCTTCTCAAGGCCGCCGGCATCGAAGCAAGCGAGGTCCGGGCCATCGGGAGTCACGGGCAGACGCTTTATCACTCGCCCGGCGGCGATACGCCCTTCACTCTCCAAATCGGCGATCCCAACCGCATCGCACAAGGAACGGGGATAACCACCGTTGCCGACTTCCGACGCCGGGACGTGGCGGCCGGTGGACAGGGCGCACCGCTGGTCCCCGCGTTTCACAGCGCCCTGTTCCGCCGCACCGACCGGGACCGGGCGGTGGTGAACATCGGCGGCATGGCCAACGTGACGCTGCTGCCGGCCAACCCTGAACAGCCGGTGACCGGTTTCGATACCGGCCCCGGAAACGTTTTGATGGACGGTTGGATCCACCAGCACCGGGGCGAACCGTATGACACGGGCGGGCTATGGGGCGCTAGGGGGCGGTTACAGCCGCAGTTGCTGTCGCGATTGCTGGCCGACCCCTACTTTCAAACGCCGCCGCCCAAAAGCACAGGGCGCGAGTATTTCAATCTTGAGTGGGTTGCCCCTCAGCTCGGCATGGAATCACCGGAAGACGTGCAGGCCACACTCTGCGAGTTGACGGCGCACACCATCGCCCAGGCGATACGTACCGCGTGTTCGGGTGTGAGCGAAGTCGGCATCTGCGGCGGGGGAGCCTATAACGCGTCGCTCCTGAAGCGCCTCCAGGCCAATCTGCCGGACTGTTCCGTCGTGAATACGTCCGAGTGGGGCTTGGAACCACGGTGGGTGGAGGGTGCGGCGTTTGCGTGGCTGGCCCGGCAAACCCTGCGGGGCCTTCCAGGTAACTTGCCCGACGTGACCGGTGCGAGTGAAGCGGTAATCCTGGGCGGGATCTATCCCGGGAGCAAGCACTGCGCTTAACCCCTACAAGCACTGCGCTTAACCCCTAGTGTACTGTTGCATGCTTGGCGGTGCATTCAGCGAGCCAAGCATGCAACAGTACACTAGATGAGTAGATCGGGAACCACCGATATCACTGAAGAGCTCCGCACGATTCGTGTTTCAGTGATATCGGGGCTTCAGAATCAGCGCTGGTGGATAGGGGTGTACTTCCGCTCGGTCTCCCCGGTGTAAACCTGAGTCGGCCGGAAGATGCGGTTGTCGGCGAGCTGCTCACGCCAATGTGCCAGCCAGCCGGCGGCGCGGGCGACCGCGAATATGGGGGTAAACTGGTCGGTACGGATCCCCATCTCCGCGTAAAGGATGCCGGAATAGAAATCCACATTGGCGTAGACGCCTTTGGGGCCAAGCCGCTCCTCGGCCGCCTCTTCGAGGGCCAAAGCCGTCTCCAAGAGGGGCGAAACCCGACCGCCGCGGCTCTCTGCCAGCTTCTCCATCAGGCCCTGCAGAATCGTTGCCCGCGGGTCCTTCACTTTGTACTCACGATGTCCCAGACCCCAGATCTTCTCTTTGCTGGCGAGCTTGCGTTCCAGCCATCCGGCAACGTTTTCGGGGCTACCAATCTCGTGGAGCATGTGGACGACTTTTTCATTGGCGCCGCCGTGCAGTGGTCCGGAAAGCGTGCCGATCGCTGCGGCGATAACACCGTACGGACTTGCCAGCGTGGACCCCGCCACCAACGCCGCGAACGTCGAGGCGTTGATGGTGTGTTCGGCATGGAGAATCAAACAGGTATCCAGAATCTGGGCGAGTTCGGGATCCGGCTCGGCGCCGGTGTACATGTACAGGAAATTCTCTGAGTAGGAGAGATCCGGACGCGGCTCGATCGGGTCGTAGCCGGCGCGGATATGTGCCCACATGGTCACGATCACCGGCATACGGGCGATGATTTTGACCGTCATGTTGTGGATGTAGTCGAGATCCTCACACAGATTCGAGCCGACCATGCACTCGTTGCTCGGGTAGAACATTCCCAAGCTCGCCAGGGCCGTCTGGAGCATCTCCATCGGGTGCCCGTTCTTGGGCAGGTGCTTCATCATCTCGCGGATGTTGTATTTCACCCGCCGGTTACGGCGCAGCTGCGCATCGAACTGTTCCAGCTCGTCGCTGGACGGCAGCTGTCCGTCGAGGAGCAGCAGCGTCGTCTCTTCGAAAGTACTGTGGGCAGCCAGCTGTTCGATTGGGTAGCCACGGTAAGCCAGGATACCCTTTTCCCCATCGATGAAGGAGATATTGGAACGGGTGGCCGGAACACCCTCAAGACCGGGAAGATACTCGTTCATTCCATACTCCAGCCCCTGAAAGAGGGCGTTAGGATACCAGAAACGGCCTGGAGAGGCCTGCCCCCGGGGCTATGCTCTTGCAACCGCTTGATCCAAAAAAAAGAAAACGGCCTTGGCGCTTAGCGCCAAGGCCGTCTGGTTCGTGCTTTACCGGATGATCAGGCCGAGAAGGAAGAGCCGCAACCACAAGTGGTGGTGGCGTTCGGATTGCGAATCACGAACTGGGCCCCTTCCAGGTCCTCTTTATAGTCGATTTCGGCGCCGGCGAGATACTGGAAGCTCATCGGGTCGATCAACAGGGTCACGCCATTCTTCTCGACCGAAGTATCACCCTCATTGAGGTTCTCGTCGAAGGTGAAGCCATACTGAAAACCCGAGCAGCCACCGCCGGTGACGAACACGCGCAGTTTCAGATCGCTGTTTCCTTCCTCTTCGATCAGCTGTTTGACCTTGTCAGCGGCACTGTCAGTAAAGTTCAGCGGGCTTTCAGCTTCACTCATAACTCAATCTCCGAAACACTTGAATTTGGTCGGTTAGAACGCACGAATGCGATTCCAGGTTGGAATCCAGTCAATCAGATTATCGATTTCCCGATTCAATTAGTCAAGATTCCTCGTTCTCTTCCAGGAGCATAGGCCGCGATGTCTCGACCTGGACCTGTCTGGAGGTCATCTCTTCATCCCCGCAATGAACAAGATTGCCGTTCACCTCGGCTCCGCGGGCCATTTCGATCAGTTTATAGTAAACATTACCTGTGATCCGGGCGTGGGCGGCCAGCTCGATGTGCTCGGTAACGTAGACATCGCCAATCACGGTCCCGTTGATAACCACGTTGGGGACCCGGATTTCGCCTTCCACCACGCCCCGCTCGGAAAGGCTCATCACCGAGCCGCTGTCGGGGTCGGCGAAGACATTGCCGCGGATAGTGCCATCGACGTGCAGACCACCACGGAAGACAACATCACCGTGCAATTCGCTGTTCTGGCCGATAAGCGTATCGATTTTAGCCGTTTTACCGTTTGTTTTAGTGTTTTTTCCCCACATGCCCTCAAATCTCCTCTGCCGGCCAATCGAACGTCTGCTCGAAGCGCTTGTTCCCCTTACCGCGGGGGTCGATCACGACCACTACCCTCAGGGGCTCGAACCCGTCGGGCAGTTCAAGGTCCCCTTCGAAGTCCTGAAAGTATTTAAAGCGGAATGCCAGCGCCTTTCGGCCCTCGCTATCCACATCTGGAAGTTCCAGCTTGGCCGGTTTCCCGTCAATCGCGCCTTCGAACTCCATCCGGACCGCACCGCTTGCCACGTTATCATTCTTCAGAACCTGGGTTAACACCAGTTTGAAGTGCCAGCGCTTTGCGGAGGCTCCGTGCGCCAACTCGAAATTCTGGAGCTTGAGCCCCTCATGGCCGTCTCGGGGGGAGACGATGCCGCGGTAGAAGGCCAACTCCTCTTTCAGTTCGAGGATTTCATCCTGAAGCGCCGCAACCGCTCCCTCGAGCTCCCGGTAGGCCTCTTTTTCAATGTCCCGGGTTCGCTTGAGAACGGCCAGTTGCTCCCGTAGCTGCTGGTTTTCCGCGCTCTGGGTGGCGCTGGTGGCTCGGAACTCGCGGCGCTCGGCAGCGGCCGCACCGGCGTCGAAGCCGCCGCGATAGCGCCCGTATTCGAACAGTCCCCAGCCGGATAATAAAATCCCCGCAATGGTCAGCGCTGTGAACAGCCGCACACGCCATGGATTGTGTGGTCGGACAACAAGACGCGTCATGGCAGAACGGCAATGGCATCGATGCCGGTTGTCTCTTCGAATCCGAACGCGATGTTCATATTTTGTACAGCCTGACCGGCCGCCCCCTTGACCAGATTGTTGATCACCGCAAGGACGACCACCGTATCCTCATCCTGCGGACGGTGCACGGCAATGCGACACATATTGCCGCCTCGCACACTGCGGGTCTCCGGATGAGCGCCCGGAGGCATTACATCCACGAACGGTTCATCGGCATAGCGGGCTTCGAACAGCGCCTGCAGATCGGTGCTGCGGTCGGAGACCGTGCCGTAGAGAGTGGCATGGATGCCGCGCACCATCGGTACGAGATGGGGCACGAAGGTAACGGGTACCTCAGTCCCGGCGACGCGGGAGAGGTTCTGCCGGATTTCCGGAAGGTGACGGTGTCCGGGTGCGGCGTAGGCTTTGAAACTGCTGTCCACCTCGCACATCAAGGTGCCCACCTTGGCGGCACGACCCGCGCCGCTGGCTCCCGACTTGCAGTCGGCGACCATCCCCTGCGGGTCGATCAAACCCTGCTCCAGCAGCGGCAGGTAACCGAGCGATACGGCGGTGGGGTAGCAGCCCGGACAGGCGATCAGCCGCGCATCGCGAATGGCCTGCCGGTCCAGCTCGGGGAGTGCGTAGACCGCCCCGGCCACCAACTCCGGCGTGGTGTGCTCCATGCCATACCACTTCTCCCACAACGGGATGTCCTTGATCCGGAAGTCGGCACCCAAATCGATCACCCGCACGCCGCGCTCCAGGAGTTCACCTGCACTTTTCATGGCCACGCCGTGGGGGGTGGCGAAAAAGACGACATCACACCCGGCGAGGGCATTCACATCCGGTGCCGTGAACCGCAGGTCCACCCGGCCGCGCAGATTCGGGAACATATCCGCCACCGCCATGCCGACTTCGGAACGGGAAGTGATAACCTTGAGCTCCACCTCCGGGTGGGAGGCGAGCAACCGTAACAGCTCTACACCGGTGTAGCCGGTGCCGCCAACGATACCCACAGAAATCATGGTCGAGCTCTTCTGGATTGAGGTCGGAAGAACGGAATGATAAGAGGTGCGCGCGCGGAGCGAAAGAGGGGGCGGAAAAAAGAAAAGCGGCCGAAGCCGCTTGATAAGGTCGGAATACAGTTTGTTGTTGTTGTATCCGCCTGATTGAATCCGAGATTACGGGGAACCGCGTCGAGTGTCAACTACCTCCGGTTGGCCGCTGTGCTATCATGCCCAATCGTCCTCTCTTTCCGCGCCTTCTTGGCAGCCGATGATTCGTTCGCGAATATTTTCCAACCTCAAGCTTTTCTCCAGTGCCGCCTGGCAGATACGGGTGGCATTGTGGGGTGGTGCCGTACTGGTAGGGCTCATCGCCGTCATGTTCGCAGAGGTGGCGGACGAAGCCAATCATGTGTTCGCCGCCATTGTCCACGACTACCCGCTCGCCGCTCTGGTGCTTTCCCCCTTGGGATTGATGGCCATCACCTGGCTGACCCGCAAATACTTCCAGGGCGCACAAGGCAGCGGCATTCCACAGACGCTGGCGGCCCTGGACCCACGCACCAAAGGGGAAGTGCGCAATCGCATTCTTTCCATGCGCGTTGCTATCGGCAAGATATTGATGGCAACGCTGGGACTCCTTTCCGGGGCATCGATAGGGCGAGAGGGGCCGACGGTGCATATCGGCGCGGCCATCATGTTCTCTCTCGGGCGCTGGGTGAAATACCCTCCCCACTATCTCCAGCGCGCCCTGATCCTCAGCGGCGGAGCCGCGGGGGTCGCCGCAGCCTTCAATACGCCCCTTGCCGGAGTCGTTTTCGCCATCGAAGAGATCAGCCGTTCGTTCGAGGAAAATACCAGTGGCGTAATGCTCACGGGGGTCATTTTCGCCGGTATGACGGCGCTCGTTGTGGCTGGCAACTATACCTATTTTGGCAGCACCGACGTGCTATTTACGTATGGTGCGGACTGGATAGCCATTCCGATCTGCGGGTTGGCCGGCGGTCTCCTCGGCGGGCTGTTCAGCCAAATACTGATCTCCGGCTCCCAAAAACTGGCACCTTTCTACCGCGCCCACCCGCTCTGGCTGGCGGGACTGTGCGGCCTGGCCGTGGCGGTTATCGGGCTCGCCTCCGGCAATCTGACCTACGGCACCGGCTATGCCGAAGCCCAGCAGATCATCAGTGAGGGCGAACAACTCGCCCCCGCTTACCCCTTCCTGAAAATGTTGGCGACCATCGCTTCCTACCTCAGCGGCATCCCGGGGGGGATTTTCGCGCCTTCATTGGCCGCCGGGGCCGGTCTCGGCTCCGACCTGGCGACACTGATGCCCGGCATTTCCGCCACGGCCGTCATTATTCTGGGTATGGCGGCCTACTTCACCGGCGTGGTGCAGACGCCTATTACCGCCTTCGTCATCGTTATGGAGATGACCGGTAACCATGAAATGCTGCTGCCGTTAATGGCCACTGCCTTTATCGCCAACGGCGTGTCGCGACTGGTTTGCCCGACCCCCATTTACCGGGCGTTGGCAACGGCGTTCCTTGAATTCAGCACCCCGGCGGCCAAAACGGAGCCGCCCCTGCCGTCCGACTTCCGGCCCGATTTGGAAGAAGAGGACGGCACGGAACCGCCCGACCGGGACACCGGTCGACAGGAGTGATCGAGTCGAACGGTTACAATGCGCCACCAACCGGAGTCCAAGAAACAATGAGAACCAAGGAAATCGCCATCGCCACCTTTGCCCTGATTTTGGTGGGACTGGTGGGTTATGTCTGGTTCACGCCCGGTGGGGTCAAAAAGGCGCCTGACGTGGCGGTCACGACCATCGACGGCCAACAGCTTCGCCTGGCGGACCTTCAGGGGCGTCCGGTCGTATGGACCTTCTGGGCCACAACGTGCCCCGGTTGTGTCAAGGAGATCCCGCATCTCATCGAATTGCATCGGGAACTCGGAGCCCGGGGCCTGGCGGTGGTTGGCGTGGCCATGTCGTACGATCCGCCCGCGCAGGTGAAGGAGATGGTCAGCCGCCGCGGCATTCCCTACACCATCGCCCTTGATGACGGCAGTGCCGCTCGCGCTTTCGGGGACGTCAAGCTGACCCCCACGACCTTTCTCATCGATCCCCGGGGGCGCATCGTCCAGCAGAAACTCGGCGAGTTGGATATGAAGGCTCTGAAAACCCGGGTCATCGGTATGCTCGGCGAGGGATCGGTCTGATGCTGTGGGTCAAATCGTTCCATATCATCTTCGTTGTCTCCTGGTTCGCCGGACTGTTCTACCTCCCACGCATTTTCGTCAATCATGCCATGGCCGCCGACCCCGCCGAGCTGGAGCGCCTGAAACTGATGGAGCACAAACTCTACCGGTTCATGACCCAGCTGGGGCTATTCGCCCTCGGTTTCGGCTTCTGGCTCTGGCTCGGCTACGGATTTGGCGGCGGCTGGCTGCACGCCAAGCTCGCCCTGGTGGCAATCGTGGTCGCCTACCATCTCTATTGCGGCAAGCTGGTTGGCGACTTCCGCGCCGACCGTAACCGGCGCGGCCATGTGTTTTATCGCTGGTTCAATGAATTCCCGGTTCTCCTGCTGACCGCCATCGTCATCCTCGCGGTGGTGAAGCCTTTCTGAAACGAAAAGACCAACTGCAAAGCTTTTGCTCGCTTTCTCACCTGCCTCCATGTAGGCGAAGGCGCGAAGTTCGCGGAGGGGACTGCGGCGGAATGGCTGACCTCGGTTCGTGCGGCATCCTGCCGCGATGCAGTGTCGACCGGGGCTTTCGCGGCTGGAAGCCGCTCCTACGGGACAAGCCAGAGCATCATCCGGGGTAGGAGCGGCATTCTGCCGCGATGCCGTTTTCGACCGGGGGTTTCGCGGCTTGAAGCCGCTCCTACGGGACAAGCCCGGTCATCATCCGGTGTAGGACCGGCATTCTGCCACGATGCAGTTTTCGACCGGGGGTTTCGCGGCTGGAAGCCGCTCCTACGGGACAAGCCCGGTCATCATCCGGTGTAGGAGCGGCATTCTGCCGCGATGCCGTTTTCGACCGGCGCTTTCGCGGCTGGAATCCGCTCCCGTCTCTGCGGTGCCATTGAAGTTTCCCCTTTGCGGTTACCCTTGGCGTTTCATAGCAACCACCTATCGGCCCGATTTAGACAATCAATTTGCCCTATCTAACATCGCTGCTAGCTTTTTCCTTGAATCGGTCTTCTTCATACCGAAGTCATCCGAAAGAGGAGAGCAAGATGGATATGAAAGGCAGCCAAACCGAAACGAACCTCAAAGAAGCTTTCGCCGGTGAATCCCAGGCCAACCGCCGCTACCTCTATTTCGCATCCAAGGCGGATGTGGAGGGCTACAACGATGTAGCCACCGTTTTCCGCTCCACCGCCGAAGGCGAAACCGGCCATGCCCACGGCCATCTCGAGTATCTCGAAGCGGTCGGCAATCCGGCCACCGATATGCCCATCGGCCCGACCGCGGCCAATCTCAAAGCCGCCGTCGCCGGCGAGACCCACGAGTACACCGACATGTACCCGGGGATGGCCAAGACCGCACGCGATGAAGGCTTCGATGAGATCGCCGATTGGTTCGAGACACTGGCCAAGGCGGAGCGTTCTCACGCCAACCGCTTCCAGAAGGCCCTCGATAACCTTGAGGAGTAGTGCCGATGCGCCGGGGCTGCGGCCCCGGCCTTCGTTTCCATTCCGTCCTATCCCGCAAATCTCGAAGAGGCAAGCTGATGTCCGCACCCACCGACGGCCGGCGGGAAGGTAGCGTCCAGGCTCCAACCCGGCATCCGCTCGACTGGAAGGCGCCCTCGTTCTATGACGAGGAGGCGCTCCTGTCGGAAATGGAACGGGTCTTCGATATCTGCCACGGCTGTCGCCGCTGCGTCAGTCTCTGCAACGCCTTTCCCACTTTGTTCGACCTGGTGGACGAGTCCGAAACGCTGGAGATGGACGGGGTTGCCAAGTCCGATTACTGGCAGGTGGTCGACCAGTGCTACCTATGCGACCTCTGTTACATGACCAAATGCCCTTACGTACCGCCCCACGAGTGGGAGGTCGACTTTCCCCACCTGATGCTGCGGGGCAAGGCCGTCAAGTTTCAAAAGGGCGACGTGAAAACCCGCGATCGCATATTGAGTTCCACCGATGCGGTCGGCCGGCTGGCGGGCATTCCGGTGGTGGCCCAAACGGTCAATGCCGTAAATCGGATGCCCACAGCCCGTAAGCTGCTCGACAAGGTACTCGGAGTCCACCCCGAGGCCGAATTGCCGAAATACCACAGCCGAACCCTGCGAAAGCGCCTCGCCGATCGTCGCGAAGAGAATCCGAAGGGCGAAGCCGCCGGTCCGACCCGGGGCCGTGTGGCCCTTTTCGCCACCTGTTACGGCAACTACAACGAGCCGCACATCGGTCAAGACCTTGCCACCGTTTTCGAACACAACAACATCCCCGTCACCCTGGCCGAAAAGGAGCAGTGCTGCGGCATGCCCAAGCTCGAACTGGGCGATCTGGATTCCGTTGCGGCCGCCAGGGAAGCCAACATCCCGGTACTCGCGGACTTGGTGGACAACGGCTGGGACGTCGTCATCCCGGTTCCCTCCTGCGCCTTGATGTTCAAGCAGGAACTTCCGTTGATGTTCCCCGACGATGCCGATGTCACCAAAGTGCGTGAGCACCTGTTCGATCCCTTCGAATACCTCCACTTGCGCCACAAGGAGGGGCATCTGAAAACCGATTTTCGGCAAGGACTCGGCAAAGTGGCCTACCACGTGGCCTGCCATTTGCGGGTACAGAACATGGGGCTTAAGACACGGGATGTGCTCGAGCTGATCCCCGACACGAAAATCCAGGCCATCGAGCGCTGCTCCGGCCATGACGGCACCTATGCCGTGAAGAGCGAGTTCCATCAAACCGCCATGAAGATCGGCCGCCCGGTCATCAACCGGGTGCGACAAGCCGAGCCCGATCATTACGGGAGCGACTGCCCAATGGCGGGTCATCACATCGAAAACGGCCTCGGAGACGGCCGCGCGCCGGAGCATCCCATCAGCCTGTTGCGCAAGGCCTACGGGATTTAGAAGATCAACCACAGAGGTCGCAGAGGGCGGGCTATCCGCCTCAAAATGGCCGGCTGACTACAGGCAAACAAAAGCCCTTGCTCTGTGTGCTCTGTGGCAAATGTTTTTGGAGGCAGCCATGAAGAAACTGATTCGCGAAGAACTCTACAGTCTGGAGAAATACGCCGAGGTGCGGCCCGATTTTCGCGCCCGGGTGATGGAGCACAAAAAGAGCCGTCAGGTTGCGATCGGGCCCAATGCGACCCTCTATTTCGAGGATCGCCTCACCATGCAGTACCAGATCCAGGAGATGCTTCGGGTGGAGCGCATCTTCGAAGCGGAGGGTATCGAGGAGGAGCTCTCCGCTTACAACCCGCTCATTCCGGACGGCAGCAACTGGAAGGCCACCTTCATGCTCGAGTTTCCCGATGCCGAGGAGCGCAAACAGCGTCTGGCCCAACTTACCGGGATAGAGCGAAAGGTCTGGGTGCGGATCGACGGTTTCGAGCCGGTCTACCCGATTGCCAACGAAGACCTGGAGCGTGAGACCGACGAGAAAACCTCCTCGGTGCATTTCCTGCGCTTTGAGTTTTCACCCGAGATGCGAAAAGCGGCCAAAGAGGGCGCCGAAATACACATCGGCATCGATCACGAGGCCTATCGTCACGAAGTAGTCCTTCCCAAGCACGTACGCGCCAGCCTGGCGGACGACCTCGAAACGATGCATTGAATAGAAGATTGCCCCAGGCACAGAGGCGCAGCGCTCTCTCTTTTCGTGGTCCGCGATAGGAATGCCTGAGTCGTGACCCTCAACGAGCTGCGTTACATTGTCGCGGTCGCCCGGGAACGCCACTTTGGGCGGGCTGCCGCCGCCTGCTTCGTCAGCCAACCCACCCTGAGCGTGGCGGTGAAGAAGCTCGAAGAGGAGCTCGGGGTGGCTCTGTTCGAACGGGGCCGGCAGGAAATCACACCGACCGCCGTCGGTGAACAGGTGGTGACCCATGCCCAGCAGGCGCTGGAGGATGTCGAGCGGCTCCGGAACGCGGCTCAAACCGGCCGGGATCCGCTCGCCGGTCCCCTCCGGCTGGGCGCTATCTACACCATCGGCCCCTATCTCCTGCCGCATCTCATCCCGGTGCTCCACGAACGGGTCCCGCAGATGCCCCTGGTGATCGAGGAGAACTTCACCGCCCGTCTGGGCGAGCGGCTGAAGCGGGGTGATCTGGATGTCATCGTGATTGCCCTGCCCTTCGAAGAACCCGGCGTCACCACCCGGGCTCTGTACGACGAACCTTTCGTGGCTTTGCTCCCCTCCGGACACCCGATGACCCGAAGCGATACAGTCTCGCCGGAAGAATTGAGACAGGAAACGGTCCTGCTCCTGGGGAAGGGCCACTGCTTCCGGGATCAGGTTCTGGAGTTTTGTCCCGGCTGTGCCGAAACGGCCGCCAACGGCCTTCAAAAAGGGCTGGAAGGCGGCTCCCTGGAGACCATCCGCCATATGGTGGCGGGCGGGATCGGCGTCACCGTACTGCCCTGTACCGCCGCGGGAGCCCACGGCTACTCGCAGCGCCTGCTGGCCATTCGACGTTTTGCCGGAGTGGCCCCCAAGCGTCGCATCGCTCTGGCCTGGCGCAAGGGGTTTCCTCGGGGCGAGGCCGTCGAGGCGCTCTATAATGGAATCCTGGCCTGCAACATCAGCTGCATTCACGAAATCGGGGAAACGCTCCATGGATAGACCGCTACTCTATATCCACGGCTTCGCCAGCACCGGCCGCTCCGCAAAAGCCGGGTATCTGGATGCCGCTTTCGAGAACGTCTACGCCCCTACCCTCACCCATATCCCGGCACTGGCGGTTGAGACACTCGAGCAGTTCACTGCCGCCCTGGGGCGCCCACTGCTGGTCGGCAGTTCGCTGGGTGGTTTATACGCTCTCTATCTCTCCCATCGATTCGGCCTGCCCGCGGTGCTGGTCAACCCGGTCACTTACCTGGACGTTCCTCTGGCCGATGTCGTGGGCTTTAACCGCAGCTATTTCGACGGTTCCCGTTTCGAATTCACCCCCGACCACCTGCACAGCCTGTCCGAGTATGCGGTGAGGCAGCCGAATACCTCCCGCCTGCTGTTGATGGTGCAGATGGGGGATGAACTACTCGACCACAAACGGACACTGGAGTACCTGTCAGGCGCCCAGGTCGACATCGATCCCAAAGGTGATCACGGCTTCTCTGGTTTCCAGGAAAAGCTTCCTGTGATCCGCGAGTTTGCCCGGAGTTTCGAAGAGCCGGAGATCCGGGCCTGACGCCGGCGGCTATTTGCCGCGTCTTTTTAGTGACTTCGCGACGGCAGTCAGCGACTGGGAGGCCGGATGGATCACGATATCGCCTTCGCACTGGGGCTGACCCTACTGGCCGGACTCTCGACCGGCTTCGGGAGCGCCGTTGCGGTATTCGCCCATCGGAGCAACAAGCGATTCCTGGCGGCGAGCCTCGGCTTCTCCGCAGGGGTGATGATCTATATCGCCTTTTTGGAGCTGCTCCCCACCGGAACCGAAATGGCCGTGCGGAGCGTCGGCAGTCAGCAGGGAGAATGGCTGACGACCGCAGCTTTTTTCTCCGGCATTCTGCTGACCAGTACCATCGACTTCTTTGTCCCCTCGATGGAAAACCCCCACACGGCCATGTTGGTCGAGGAAATGGAGAATGCCGAGGCGCACCGGTTGCGACGGGTCGGGCTGATCACGGCCCTGGCGATAGGCATTCACAACTTCCCCGAAGGGATCGCCACCTTCATGGCCGCTCTCAGCGACCCCACCATCGGTGTTGCGATTGCCATTGCCGTGGCCCTGCACAACATTCCCGAAGGGATCTCGGTCGCGGTCCCGGTCTACTACGCCACCGGCAGCCGCCGTCGCGCCTTCTGGTTCTCTTTCTTCTCGGGCCTGGCCGAGCCGGTGGGGGCTGTTGCGGCCTATCTGCTGCTGATGCCGTTTCTATCGGAGGTCATCATGGGCACGGTCTTCGCCGCGATTGCGGGCGTTATGGTTTTCATCGCACTGGACACCCTGATTCCGAACGCCAAGAAATACGGTGAGGGGCACGAAACCGTTTACGGACTGATCGGCGGAATGGCACTGATGGCCGCCAGTCTGCTCCTGCTGGAGAGCTGAAATCGCGCGACGCCAATCTGAGAACGTGTTTCGAAATGGTGCCGCATCACTCCCCCTCATCCCATCCTTCTCCCTGAGGGAGAAAGGACAATCGGTGGCCACCATTTCGGAAAAACCTATTTAGCCTTGGGGCCCAGACAGGAAACCAGGGAGCTCGCCATGTTCTCCATGAGTTGGAACCAAAGCTCCCGGCCGGGACTCAGTTCACTGCCTACCGGGTCGAGTACGCCGTGACGTGCGCCGCTCCCCTCTACGACGACATCGACCATCGATGAGCGGAATTGCGGCTCGGAGAAAACGCAGCGCACGCCGCGTTCACGCACGCTCTGACGAACCTCCGCGAGACGGCGGGCTCCAGGGCGGTGGTCCGGGTCCACCGCTATGGTTCCGACGGAATGAAGCTCGAACGAGTGCTCGAAATACTGGTAGGCGTCATGGAAAACCAGATAGGGCAGCGCTTTGACCGGTTCCAGCCGGAGCCGAAGTTCGCTTTCGAGGCCATCGATCCGCTGACGGGTCCGCTTGGCGTTGCTCCGATAGAGTGCCGCCCGCTCGGGATCGATTTCAGCCAGCACCGCGGCGACCGCATCGACAATAGCGCGGGCGTTGGCCGGGGCCAGCCACAGGTGAAGATCCTCATTGCCGTGGCCATGGCTGTCGTGCGCCGCATGTTCCTCATCGGCCTCCCACATACCGCCCCGTCGTGCGGGAAGCCGCGAGAGCCCCGGCGATTCGAACAGCGCCAGTTGCCGGGCATCGGCGCCGAGATTGGCCAAAGGCTTGGCAAGCACGGTTTCCAGGTTCTCACCGACCCAAATCACCAGGTCCGCATCAGCCAGGGTTCGTGCATCGGAGGGCCGTAAGGCGTAACTGTGGGGCGAAGCGCCGGGCGGCATCAACAATTCAGGCGTTGAGATTCTGCCGGTCACCGATGCCACCAGGGAGTGGATCGGCGCGATACTCACCGCCACCTTCGGCGGCGCCGCCGCCGACGCCGGGAGAGCCGACAGATAGAAGAGCGCTAACAGGAGCAGACGTTTCATGACCTTCGCCGAAGAGGGGTAGAATACGTTATAATATATCATTACAAACATGAGCGAGCCCATGAATCATCCGGCTGTCATCGATCCCTTCTCGGCCGAGGAGCACGACCACCGCTACTGTGTCCGAGCGGCGCTGACCCGCGCCGCCGAAGTCTGCCGGCATCGGGGAGTGCGCCTCACCGCGCAGCGCCAACAGGTCCTGGAGTTGATTTGGGGTCAGCACAAACCGATCGGAGCGTATGAAATCCTCGAGGCGATGCAATCGTCGGGAGTCAAGGCCGCCCCGCCCACCGTCTATAGGGCTCTGGATTTCTTGTTGGCGCAGGGCTTGATCCATCGCATTGAGAGCCGTAATGCCTTTACCGGATGCAGTACCCCGGAAACCCGTCACAACGGCCAGTTCCTGGTCTGCAGCGAGTGCGGCACGGTGGCCGAACTGGCGGACGAGGCGCTGACCGAAAATGTTCGCAAGAGGGCCGAACGGTTGGGCTTCGAAGCCCGGCATCAAACCATCGAAGTGAGCGGCCTCTGCCCCCGCTGTCGGGAGCCCGACGATGGCTGAAGCGCAAGTGCTCGCCGAGGTGCGGGGCGTGACGGTGCGCTTCGGTAAGCGGACGGTTCTGAACAACATCGATTTGGCCGTACACGAAAGGGAGATCGTCACCCTCATCGGCCCTAACGGGGCGGGAAAATCAACACTGGTGCGGATCATGCTCGGCCTTCACAAACCGAGCGCCGGCCGCGTATGGCGTCCCCGCGGGGTCACGGTGGGCTACGTTCCCCAGCGCCTGAATGTCGATCCGGTCCTGCCGCTGACCGTGCGCCGTTTTTTGAGCCTCTACTCCCGCGCGGACCGCAAGCAGATGGTACGGACGCTCGGCGATGTGGGTGCCGATACCCTGCTGGACGATTCGCTGCACAACCTCTCCGGCGGCGAACTGCAGCGTGTGCTGCTGGCCCGGGCCCTGCTGCGGCAGCCGCAGCTGATGGTGCTGGACGAGCCGGTCCAGGGCGTGGACGTCAACGGGCAGACGGAGCTTTACGAGCTCATCGCCAAACTTCGCGATCAGCTCGGTTGCGGGGTCCTCATGGTCTCCCATGATCTCCATCTGGTCATGGCCCGCACCGACCGGGTGTTCTGCATGGATCAGCAGATGTGCTGTACGGGGCGCCCGGAGCGGGTGCGCGGCGAGCCGGCTTTCCAAACGATGTTCCGTCACCAGACCGGGCTGGTCCCCTATACCCATCATCACGACGATGGCAGCGAATCAGAGGGCTGGTGCGGACAGTGCCGGGAGCGCGGAGAGCACCACCATGCATGACTTCCTGATGCGGGCCCTGCTCGCCGGTGTCGGTGTGGCGCTCGTTGCCGCCCCGCTCGGCACCTTTGTGGTTTGGCGACGCATGGCCTACTTCGGCGATACCCTGGCCCATTCGGCCCTCCTCGGTGTGGCCTTGGGGCTGCTGATGGAGGTGAATGTCGATTTGGCGATTATCGCCGTCTGCGTCCTCCTCGCCCTGCTTTTGGTGGGACTGCAGCTCCGCAAGCGACTCGCCAGCGACACACTGTTGGGCATTCTCTCGCACACTGCCCTTGCCTTGGGACTGATCGCCATCGCCCTTGTGGAGAGTGTGCGGGTGGACCTGATGGGGTATCTGTTCGGTGACATTCTCGCCGTTTCCGACATGGACGTGGCTTGGGTGTGGGGCGGCGGCATCCTGGTAGCAGGCCTCCTCGCCGCCATTTGGCGCCCGCTTCTGGCCATCACGGTTCACGAGGAACTGGCCCGGGTGGAGGGCGTGCCGGTGGCGGCCGTTCGTTCCACCTTCATGGTGCTGATGGCGCTGGTGATTGCCGTGGCGATGAAGGTGGTGGGCATCCTGCTGGTCACATCGCTGCTCATCATCCCGGCTGCCGCAGCCCGCCATTTCGCACGCTCCCCCGAACAGATGGCGGGGCTGGCCGCCGCATTTGGAACACTGGCCGTGGCGGGCGGACTCTTCGGCTCCTGGCATTGGAACCTGCCTGCGGGGCCAGCTATCGTTGTTGCCGCTGCTGGACTGTTCTTTCTGGCGCCGCTGGTACCCTCTCGGGCGGAATGAATTTTCCTGTCGCGGCGGAGCCGGCCCGCAGATCCCGATGCCCCAAATCAGAGTGGCAGCGGCACAAGCAATGGTCGATTATCGTCCGCTGTTTCTTTTCAGCGCTTACGTTAAGCTTTCCAGGCTCTCCAACTTCCAAAAAGAGGAAACTTGATGACTGCACGCATTACCGATTCGGGCTTGAAGATCGAGGACATCAACGAAGGTAGCGGCGATACCGCCGAGACCGGGCAGCAGGTGACCGTTCACTATACGGGGTGGCTGGAGAACGGCGACAAGTTCGATTCGAGCAAGGATCGTAACGATCCCTTCGTCTTCAAACTCGGGGGCGGACAGGTCATCCGTGGTTGGGATGAAGGCGTTGCGGGGATGAAGGTGGGCGGCGTTCGCAAGCTCACCCTGCCGCCGCAATTAGCCTACGGAAGCCAAGGCGCCGGCGGCGTGATTCCGCCTAACGCGACGTTGGTGTTCGAAGTGGAATTGCTCGGAGTCGGCTGATGGGGTGTTCCGCGATCGACGAGGCCATCGTCCGCGGGGACGTGGCCCGGGCGTTGGCGGAGGATGTGGGCGGCGGTGATCTCACGGCCGCTCTCATTCCTGACGATGCCAGAGCCACAGCGACTATCATCACTCGGGAAAAGGCCGTGATCTGCGGGCGCCCCTGGGTCAACGAGGTCTTTCGGCAACTCGATCGGGCGCTGCAGATCCACTGGTGGGTCCGCGAGGGCGATCGGGTGGATGCCGACCGCACCCTCTGCACACTCGAAGGTTCGGCGCGTCACCTGCTGACCGGTGAACGCACGGCCCTCAACTTCCTGCAAACCCTGTCGGCGACCGCCACCACCACGGCCGAATACGTCGACGCAGTGGCGGGAACCGCTACCCGCATTCTCGATACCCGCAAGACCCTTCCCGGCCTGCGCCGTGCCCAGAAATATGCAGTGACCTGCGGTGGAGGGGTCAATCACCGCATCGGCCTCTACGACGGGATCCTGATCAAGGAGAACCATATCGCTGCCGCCGGTTCGGTGAAAGGTGCCGTTAGGGAAGCGCAGCAGCGGGCGCCGGCCGGTATAGCGGTGGAGGTGGAAGTCGAGAACCTGGGGCAGGTTTCGGAAGCGTTGGAAAGCGGCGCCGATATTCTGCTGCTGGACAATATGGCACCCGAAATCCTGCGCGAGGCGGTACGGCTGAACGCCGGCGGGGCCAAGCTGGAAGCTTCAGGCGGCATCACACTGGAGAATATCCGTGCGGTGGCCGAAACGGGGGTCGACTACATCTCTATCGGCGCACTCACCAAGGACGTGCGCGCCGTCGACCTTTCCATGCGTTTTGCCTAGGCAGCTTCCGGGGGTTCGGAACGGACTCCGTTGCCAAAGCACTGTCGGGCGACTTTCTTATTGACTCGCTTCCTCGGTTGTTGCGACCGCCTGGCCTGCCAGAAAACGCTGCTCGAACGCGGCCGCTGGAATCGGCTGGCTGAAATAGAAGCCCTGGAGAAGTTCGCAGCCGTTTTCCCGAAGGAACGCCAACTGGCTCTCCTTTTCCACCCCCTCCGCCACCACTTTCAGGCGCAGGCTATGGGCCAGGTCGATCACCGCCGAGATAATCGCCGCATCGTCCTTGTTGTCCTCGACACCACGAATGAAGATGCGGTCGATTTTCAGTGTGTCGATCGGGAAGCGCTTGAGATAGCTGAGCGAAGAGTAGCCGGTCCCGAAATCATCCAGTGACAGCGTCACTCCGAGCCGGCGAATCGCGTGCATCGTCCTGATGGTGTCAATGGCATCTTCCATCAGCAGGCTTTCGGTGAGTTCGAAGGTGAGCGTTGCCGGCTCGATTCCCACCGCCTCCAGGATTGCCGCAACCCGCTCCAGGAAATCCGGCTCATGGAACTGGCGTGGCGAGATATTCACCGCCATATCCAAACGCCGTCCAAAGTGCTTTTGCCATTTGAGCAACTGCGCGGCCGCGTTGCGGATGACCCAATCGCCGATGGGAATAATGAGGCCGGTCTCCTCGGCCAATGGGATGAAGTCGGCCGGCGGCATCATTCCCAACTCGGGATGCTCCCACCGAAGCAGTGCCTCGGCCCCCATCACGGCACCGGTTCGGGCGTCCACCACAGGTTGGTAGAAGAGAACCAATTCGTCACGCTCGAGCGCCCGCCGCAGGCCCGTCTCAAGGGCCAGATGCTCCAGAGAGCGGGCATTCATTGCCGGAGAGTAGAGCTGATAAGTGGATCGGCCCAAATCCTTGGCGCGATACATGGCCGCGTCCGCATTCTGAATCAGCCCTTCGGCAGTGTCGGTGTCATCCGGGTAAAACGCCACCCCGATACTGCAGGTCACAACCAGTTCGTTTCCGTTGACATCGATGGGCCGGCTCAGTTTTTCAATGATCCGTCGGGCCATCGCTGCAACCGCCTCGACGTCCTCGACTTCGGCGATCATCAATACGAATTCATCCCCGCCGATCCGCCCGACGGTATCGTCTTCCCGCACCGAGGCCATCAATTGCGAGGCAACCTCCTGCAGCAGTTTGTCGCCGACGCTGTGCCCCAGGCTGTCGTTGACCCGCTTGAATCGATCCAGGTCGACAAACATGACGGCCATGCGGTGCCCGAGGCGGTGTGCGTGCGCAACGGCCACTGACAGGCGATCCTGGAATAGACGGCGGTTGGGCAGGGAGGTCAGTGGGTCGAAATAGGCCAGATGCCGAATGCGCTCCTCGGTCTCCTTGATCTCCGAGATATCGCTGAAGAGCGCGGCATAGTGAGCGACATCGCCGTTATCGTCACGGATCGCGGTAATCGTGAGGAGTTCGGGGAAAACGTCGCCGTTTTTGCGGCGGTTCCAGATTTCCCCCAACCAATGTCCTTCTTCCGAAAGGCTGCGCCACATGTATTCGTAGAATTCGCGGCCATGGCGTCCGGAGTTCAAAATCCGGGGCGTCTTCCCGATGACCTCCTCCGGGTGATAGCCGGTGAGGCGGCTAAAGGCCGGATTGACCGACTCTATTTTGCCTCGGGCATCGGTAATCATGATGCCCTCGAGGGAGGTTTCAATCACCTTTTCGGCCAGGCGCAGATTCCGCTGGGATACGGTGAGCGCCTCATCCCGCTGGCGGATGGCGGTCTTCAACTCCTCGACATAGGCAAACTCGACGCCCGAGAGGATATCGCTGAAGCTGACCAGCCCCAGCAGGGCGCCATCTTCCTCGACCACGCCGATATGCCGGAGACGGCCTTCAACCAGAAGGTTGCGGGCGCTATAGAGGCTGCTGTCGGCATCGGTTGCTATCAGTGGCCGATTGGCAAGGCTCCCCACGGTTTCACCGGCTCGGCGTTCGGCCACAAACCGGACGACATCACGCTCGGTCAGGATCCCATATTCAAGGTCGCCATAGTCCACGACCACGGCGTCGTAAGCCTCGGTTGCCATCCGCCGCGCCGCCTCGGAAAGACGGGACGCCGGCGGAAAGACCAAAGGCTCACGCCTCAGTGCCGCGCGAACCTTGCGAAGTCGCAGGTAATGCTCGATCCCTTGATGCAGAACCACGTCGGTCTGCGACACGACTCCCCGTCTGGCACCGTCTTCATCGACGACCAGATAGTGGCGTACCTGCTCTTCGCGGAACCGCAGCGCCACATCCTGAAGCGTCGCGCTGGCAACTATGGTTTTGACCGGCGAACTCATTACTTCGCCAATCGGCCGTTCGGCGGCATTCTCCTCGTCAAAATCGAGGATCAAGGCATCCCTTTCGGTCCAGATGCCCAACGTTCGCTCACCGTCGACCACCACCATTGAACTACACTGGGCCTCACTCATCCGTCGTGCGGCTTCGAACAGGGGCAGTTCGGGACCACACTCCAGTATGTAAGGCCGGATGACCTGTTCGACCGGTAGTTCCGAGGCGACCGGCGAGATGAGTTGCTGCTCAACGACTGACGTCATCGCTTACCTGCGGTGCTCAGTGCCTGTGATGGCACTTACCAGGGGGATGTGTCCCTACTGCAGACAAAAAAGGGGGCGCACTAACGTGCACCCCCTTGGATTATTTTGTTCTGGTGCCGGCGAGTGGAGTCGAACCACCGACCTACGCATTACGAGTGCGTTGCTCTACCAGCTGAGCTACACCGGCTCACTCCCTTCCGGGAGAGCGCCGAAGTATACGGAAATCTGCAAAAGACAGCAATCAGCGCCGCTAACCGGCCGTGTTTTTTTTGGAATCAGGCCTGTTCGGTGCGAACCCGAATGATGACATCGATTCCGGCGGCCACGGTCCCGGCGGGAAGTTCCGGCAGGTCATCCACCTCGATCGTCCCGGGTGGCACATCGGTCAATTCCCCGGTGTCGACGTTATAGAAATGGTGATGCTTCCCGACGTTGGAGTCGTAGAACATTTTGGTGGGGTCTACGATAATCTGCCTTACCAGCCCCTTTCGGCTGAACAGATTAAGCGTGTTGTAGATCGTCGCCTTGGACACGCGTGGCCTTCCGTCATTCACCAGTTCCATCACCTGTTCCGCAGAGACATGGCGGGGCTGCGAAAACAGGTACTGGGCAACTTCCACCCGCTGCTGGGTGGGCGTGATCCCGTGCTCTCGTAACAGGGAAGTGGCGGCTTGTCGATCCATTTGTTCCATAGTCCGAGTATAGGATAGGGTCTTAGACAAAGTCCATGCCCCCTTGGGCAGGGACGACTTTACTACCGGGGAGGTATGGCAAGGGATCGACGATCGGCTCCCTTCCCAATAGAAGGTCTGACAGAAGCCGAGCCGAAGCAAGCCCCATAACGACGCCGTTTCGAAAATGCCCGGCGTTCACATACAGCCCCCCTAATTCGGGATGCTCTCCAATAAAGGGAACTCCCGTCGGCGATCCCGGCCGCAAACCGGCCCACTGTCTTTCCAACGGAACCTCCCGAAGGCCCGGAACGATGCCGAACGCAGCCGCCTTGAGATCCTCCAGTGCCGCGTTTGTGATCACCTTCTCAAACCCGACATGTTCCAGCGTGCTGCCTGCCAGAACCCGGCCGTCCCTACGTGGAATGATATAGCGTTCACCGGAAAGTACCATGCGCTGGATCAAGCCGGGAGCCCCCTGAAAAAGCAGCATCTGACCCCGGACGGGCTCCACCGGCAGAGAAAGGCCGGTCGACGCCAGCAAACTCCCCGTCCACGCGCCGCCGGCAACGACAACCCTGTCGGCCCGCCGATCGCCCCGGTCGGTCCGGACACCGGCGATCCGCTCGTTTTCAGAGAGGAACCCCTGAACCTCGCACTCCTCTTCAAACAGCACGCCCCGCGCTTCAAGATCGGCCCGCAGAGCCTGAAGCAGGCGCGGGTTTCGCACTTGGGCCACATCAGACATCCAGAGTCCGCTCTCGCCCCGCCCAAGGCCCGGCTCGCACTCCCTGAGCCCCGCCGAATCCAGCATCTCCAGGCGGTAGCCGTACCGCTCCGCCCAGGCGATCGCCTGTGAGCGCTCCGTCTCCGCGACATCGACCATCAACAGCCCGGTACGGGTCCACTGCGGATCAACACCGGTATCGGCAAGCTCGCGGCAAACCGCCTCATAGCGGGCCTGCCCCCAACGGGCCAGCTCCGTTACCGGTTCGGGATAGCGCCAGGGATAGAGGGGCGAGAGGATGCCGCCGCCCGCCCAGGAGGACTCTCTGCCAACCGCCCCCTTTTCCAGGAGCACAACGCGCGCACCTGACTGAGTCAATTCCCGTGCGGTGAGCAGCCCAATAAGTCCGCCACCGATGATAAGAACGTTATTCATTCACATTTTCACTTTGTCCAGCAATCGACGTCCGCATAGTCGCTACCGCCGTGGGTATAGACGGGCCCATCCTGATTGACGGCAAAGAAGCCGCACGCATCGCCTGCCTGCGTGCCAGCCGGTTTGGCAAGCGCGACATAGCGCTCTCGGCCCGCCGTTCCTGCCTTGATACTGACAAGGTAATAGCCTTCGGGGCTCGCCTGTCGCGCGGCGACAGCGGAAGCGGCAGAACTCGCACCGCAAGTATCGGCATCGGCCAGGTTTTGGGCGTAAAAGGCACAGCGCATACGGAGTCGCTCCTGCGCCATTTGAAGTTTCAGCAACGCCGCGATGGCATCGGAGTGGCGACTACCGCGGACTATCGCCTGAAAACCGGGATATGCCAGCGTTAGCAGAATAGCGATTATAGAGGCTGTAACCAGCAGTTCCACCAGGGTAAATCCCCCTTTCCTTTTCATGTTGATCTTCCCTGGAAAAAGCGACTGCTCTCTCGGATTTTGATCCCGAAGCCATTACGTGATAGAGATCTCCCCGCTGAAGTCTAACCGGTTTCAGATGTACTTCAGGGAGCCTTTGATATGCCAAGGATGATTATGGCGATACATAGCCGTGGTGTCACTTTGATCGAACTGATGGTTGCGGTCGCCGTGCTCGCCATCGCACTCACCACATCGTTGCCCTCCTTTGTCGACCTTCTCTCCCGCCATCGCCTCAAAGGTGCAACGGAAAAGATTTACCAGGACCTGCAGGTTGCTCGCTCCGAAGCCATCAAGCGGGGTATGGAGGTGTCCGTTTCATTCCGCCGCTCCGGCAACGCCTGGTGCTACGGCCTTTCGCTGGGCGAGGGCTGTGACTGCACCGAGACCGACAACACCGCCGTCGATTACTGCCTAATCGAATCGGCCCGAAAAGTGACCCTCAGCAGGGACTACGTAGGCGTCACCTTGACCACTATCAGCTTTCACCGAAACGATACCGGTTTCGAGCCGTTGCGGGGCAACTCAACAGACAACGGCAGTGCCGTTCTCGTTTCCCGGGGGTACGGAACGAAAATCGTGGTCAGCGGACTCGGTCGGGTACGGATCTGCTCAGACGACGCCATTCTGGGGTACCCTCCATGCGAATGAACACAGCACGGGGATTCAGCCTGGTGGAGCTGATGGTGGCCATGGCCCTGGGCCTGGTGGTCATGAGCGGAGCCCTGTCGATCTTTACGGCCACCGTGCGGGCCAACGCCGAGATGCTGAAGACGACGCGGCTACAGGAGGAGATGGCGGCGGCCGCCGCTTACATGGAACATGATATCCGCCGCGCGGGCTCAGCGCCGGCGCTCGATATGAAAGATGCTGCGGACACCCCGTTTGCCACCCTTCGCTGCAAAGACCGCGACGACAACGGCCACTGCGACTGCATCCTTTACCGTTACGACTACGACCGGGACAACATGCTCGATGACGGCAGCGAAACCACCGTGGGGGAGCATCCGGATGAGCGGCTCGGCTTTCGCCTCGACGCCGATCATGGGGCGATTGAGCGAAGACGCTCGGGGCGGGACTGCGATGGCTCCCGATGGGAGGACCTGACCGATCCCCGGACGGTCCGGATCACCGCTCTGGAGTTCGAGCTGGCCACCGACACCACACCGCTTCCCGGGGACGAGACCCTCACGACACGGAGTCTCATTATTAGTCTAACAGGGCATCTAACAGGTGACGCGTCAGTGGAGCACACCCTGCGAAGGCGCGTTCGCATACGTAACGACACAATCTAGGAGCAAGGAATGCACGTCGAGGGAATGACGATAAACCGAACCCGGCAAAGGGGTTACGCCACCCTGGCGGTCGTGTTGCTCGTGTTAACCGCGACGACGCTTATCGTGCTCTACGGGGCACAGGCGGCGGTACTCAAACAGCGAATGCTGGGCAACGAAGTCCAAGGCATATCCGCATTTACCCAAGCGGAGCAGGGCCTCGATGCCGCCGTGATGTTCCTGCGACGCCACGGCGAAACACTCACGGCAGAAGCCGCGAACGACCGATGGTTGCTCTGCAGTGAATCGGACACGGAGCTGCCCTGCGGGGACGGTCAATCCAACCGCTTCGGTGCCGAATTCCTTCGCTACAGGGACCCGGCGGCCGGCGGGGAGCGTTATGTGTCGGGCTTGGGTGGCGACAGTACCGCGATCTATTTCGTAGCCGCCTGTCGCGACCATGACGAAGCGCCGGGCTGTGACGATAGCGACAGTGGCGCCGCTGGGATACAGCCCGCACCCGACGTGTTCCGCCCAATTCGGGTAATCGCCGCCGAAGGCGGCCAAGCCGCCGGCCGCGCCACCCTTCGCCAAGGCGTACGGCTCTATATGCTGCTGGCGGCAGTGCCACCCGCTCCTCTGGTAACTGAGAACCTGGAGATCGGAGGAAGCGTCGAACTGGTCACCAACCCGAATGGCGGAGGACGAGGCGTTCCCGTCTCCGTCTGGTCCCCTGAGACCATCAGTACGCCCGGCCACATCCTCACCTGCCAACCTGGCGAGTACGAAACCAACGGGGAGCGCTGTCCGAGCGGGGCACGGGCGTTAACGACCCCACATCGGGAAGGTGGAGACATCGTCGAAACCGCCACTGATTTTCCCGCCGATCTCTTTGCCTACCTTTTCGGCGTGCCGGCCTCCGAGTATCGCCAGATCAGGCAATGGGCGGCAGCCCGGGGCCGTATTCTGGCAAACTGCACGGCACTGGACAGACATTCCGAGGGGCTTTATTGGATTCAGGGCGATTGCGGAATCCGCTCGAACGTCGGCACCGCTTCGGATCCGGTGCTGCTGGTGGTATCCGACGGTAGGCTCACTATCGAAGGCGAGGTCCGGTTTGCCGGACTCCTGTTTGCCTTCACCCGGCCCGAAACGACCAATCCCGGGTCCGTCATCGTAAAAGGCGATGCCACGGTCCGGGGGAGTATCGTGAGCGACCGTCCATTCACCCGCGCCAACGGCTCGTTGAGCGTTCGCTACGAGGGCGAATTGCTGGCGAAGCTGCGTCGGGAGCGCTTGCGGGGTTTCGGCCGCGTACCAGGGAGTTGGGCCGATAGCTAACACAAGGAACGAAACGATGGAACGTCAAGACACCGGCTTTAGCCTCATTGAAGTTCTTATCAGTCTCGTAGTGGTCAGTGTGGGACTGCTGGCACTCAGCGACTTGCAGATCAGTTTCCGGAGCGCGGGCGCGGAGGCGAAGGCCCGCTCACTGGCCGCTTCACTGGCCCGGGAGAAACTGGATGATCTACGCGGGTTCCAGCAGTTGGAAGCGGGAGGAGCCGGGCGCTTCGGCTTCGACGAGATTACCGATAGCTCGGGAGTGGCCGTTGGGGGTGGGAGCGAAAACGGCGACGGCTCACTGAAGCTGCCGGAAGGCAGCGTATCGCTCTCGGGTATATCGCTGCACCTTCAATGGCGAGTGAACGACTACTATCTACCGCCCCCAGGGGCTGCCTCTAAAACGCCGACAGCCACTTGGGAGAGCACCGCTTGGGGCACACCGCCGGCCCGTCCCGACTTCAAACAGGTCACGGTAACAATCCGTTGGGGTGGTGGCGGCGACAGGCGGACCTATTCCCTCACCGGCACGATCGCCGCCATCAGTCCAGCCGCCTCGGGCCGCACCGTGATCTCACCCCCTGCACCGCAGCTGCCCCGGGTGCCATATGATCCGGCAGAAGCCCCCGAAGGAGTTTCTTTCAAAGAGGGGGATACTTATCGCCAAACGCCCCCTCCCCGGACGAGCAGTACACCCAACGCCGGAGTGACACGAATCGATCAGGTCCGCTATGGCGAAGACCTGACGGTGAAGACCCGCTCGCAGCTAGTCACAGTTGATTGCGAATGCCGGCAGCGCGAGGAGCACGGTGACACTTTCACCCCCACGGTCCCGGGCCCAGACGGTCCTCAAGTGGGAGAGCCCGCCTTCAAGCGGTACGGATTGGAGGATCGATCTGCGGAGCAGCAACAGACGGAGTACTGCGCCCTCTGCTGCCGGGACCACCACGATGTGCTCGGCCGGCCCCGATTCGATCCATTCCGCCCCACCGATGCCCGCAACTATCCTGCGAACCTCGGCGGAGATCACCGTCACGCCTATCCTTCCAGCGACGGAACACTTCTGCCTGCCGACGACGCCGGAGCACCGTATCTGGAGTCATGCCGGCTCACCTATGTCGATGGCCGGCTGCGGGTATTTCAGGACTGGTATTTGGCGCGCTTGACCATTCTTCCGGCGGGCTGGTTGGAATCAGGGGAAAACCGGGCTACCTACTCGGCCTACGTTGGCGATTTTCTCGATGCCTATATCGAAGCCATCGAACCGTCGCGAGCCCCGGCGTGCGATGGCGGATCAGCTGACTATTTCTCCTATTCGCAACCGGAGATCGAAGCGGAAAACGGCGATTTACCCAGGGAGGCGGTGGTCAGCATGGGGAGCACGGCGCAATTCGACGTTCGCGCCATTTATATCGATCACATGCCCTCGGAGTTCATAAACGAAATCAAATGCCGCAAGCGCAACGGACGTCCCTACCGGCAGTTGATCCCCTACTATGAGCTTCGCGTGACCGAATTGGCCGATTGGGGCCCCGGAAGCCTTCGCGGAATCCTCCTTGAGGCAGGAGACCTCAAAGCCACCGGGGCCGCCCCCGAACAACTGCTTCTGACAGCCACACTACGGCTGAGCAACACCGGACTGACAGGTGGCCCCCCTATCGATTCGGACGACCAAAGGAGCAGGCAAGCGACTCTCGAGGTGAACGTTGTCGCCGCTCCTAACACCTAAGGAGATAGATTTCTAAGGGAAAGTCTCGCGCGCCTGCTCTTCGTTTTTCAGCTTCTCCCTTGCATGCCGATAAAGACTCATAAGCATTCAGGATGGCAAACCGGCAATTGCAATAACGGTTAGAGCAGCCGAGCAATCGGACATTGCGGAGGACCCCGGGTTTGTTATGCCGTTAGGCTCGACAGCCAGGTTCGACTTCGTTAAAGGGTCACGTCCGACAAACGGTCGATTTCCTTGGGCGAGCGTGAGAAACACTTGCTGTTAGCTGCGGTATCCTTATACCAAACCGAAGAGCAATGAACCGCCATGAAGCGATTTCATTATTTTGCAGCCGGATTCACCCTGATCGAGCTCCTGATTGCGATCATGGTGCTCTCCATTTTGATCGCGCTGGCTGCCCCGAGTATGAGCAGCTTTTTCGACTCCAAGCGCTTGATCGCCGCGGCAGAGCAAATCTATTCCCACGTCCAGCAGGCGCGCACCGAGTCGCTCTCCCGCTCCACAACCATGTCTCTCAACTTCTCGGCGGACGGATCCGCCACCTGGCAGTACGGACTGAGCCATAGAACCGGCTGTGATTTGACGCAGACCGCGCCGGGAGGAGCGAACGCCTGCGTCATTGTGATTGATGATGGCGATGGTAGCCTGTCCTCCGTGAACGATGAAACCGATGCCGATGACCTCGTACTGATGCGGTTTACCAGTGCGGACCACACCGATGTTTCCATGTCCATTGTCAATTTCGGCAGCGGCACGACCGAAATCGGGTTCGACCCGAACCGCGCGACGACGACAAGGGGCGATATCCGACTTGTCTCTGGCGAAGGCAAAAAATTGACTGTGCGGGTCGGGCTTCTGGGGCAGGTACGCATTTGCTCTCCCGACGGTTCTGTCCCCGGCTATAGCGATGCGAGTTGCACATGAGCACATCCAACGCAAAAGGTTTCACGCTTATTGAGCTGATGGTGTCCATGGCTATAGGCCTTATTGTCATTGGCGGGGCTACCACCGTCTACGTGGCGACGGTGGCCAGCAGCAGCACGACTCTCAAAATGAGCAAGCTGAACAATGAACTGAACACGCTGATGAGCGTGATGGTCAACGACCTTCGCCGTGCCGGTTTCTGGGCGGATGCCGCCGGCAACTCGCCTCTCGACAATCCGTTCCAGGTACTGGACAACACGGCCCTCGAAGTAATCGACTCAATTGCGTCGGACACCCAGTTGGCGGCAAATACCTCAACCGGGGGCGAATGCCTGCTCTACACCTATGACGCGAACAAAGATACCAGCGTAGACAACGGCGACATCGTCGGATTCCGCCTTAATAACGGCGTCGTCCAGATGCGTGAAAAGGGCGACATCGCCGCCAATACGCGCCATGACAGCTGCGCGGATGCCGACGACACCTGGGTGGATGTCACCGATGGCGAAACAGTGACGGTGACCACCCTGGACTTCAAGCTGGACGAATCGGAGTGTCTGAACACGGCCGAGCCCGATGGCGTCGATACGGACGGCGCCAACGGCATCGACGACTCCGCGGAATATGATTGTTACACCACGATACCCACCGCCGGCAGCGGCGATGTCACCGTGGAGACCCGTCACGTAACCATCACCCTTGCGGGCGAATTGGCGGGTGACAGCGAGATCATAGCGACGCTGACCCAGGATGTTCGGGTCCGAAACGACTTGGTTAGGGAACGGTAGGAGACGTGGCAATGATAGGCAATCGCGAACGAGGGGCTGTCACTCTCTTAATGTCGTTGATATTCCTGGCGCTTGTAACGACGATCACGGTATACACATCGAGAACGGTCTTTTTCGAGCAGAAAATCGCCAACAGCGATGCCAAGGCCAAACAGGCCTTTGAGGCGGCCGAGGCGGGGCTCTCCACCGCCATTGCTTATCTTTCTGTCGATCCGGACAGAAACGACGATGATGCTGTGGATGCCAATGTCTTCGACACTGATGCCGATACCATCGGCGATACCGACACAGCGACGGTCGGCACCGGTGGCGATGCGGGATCAGTGCAGGTAACCACGAGCGGCACCCTGACCGACATCACCGTTACAGCTGTCGGATACAGTTTTGACAAATCGGCCTCCAAGACCATCGTTCAGTCGATCGCCACCCTCGACCCTCTACCGAACAGTCCTGACAACCCTTTCACTACCCGGGGCGCAGTGGTAATCACCGGCTCTGCAACCGTCCACAACGCCGAAGGCCACAGCACCATATGGAGCGGTGGCGATGTCGACCTGGGTTCGAACAATAGCACCTCCACTGAAGTCGCTGACGTAACGGACGCCAACTATCCGGGTTGCATGGACACACCGTTGACGTGTAGCACGATACCCTCCTCAAACAAAGTCACAGCCGGCCTAGATATCATCGAGTACGACGCCAGCCTGTCCAATCTGACGCAGGACGAATTTTTCGAAAATTTCTTCGGTATGGGACCAACCGCTTACCGCGAAACGATGGTAACGATGGAAACAACAGCGGCTAACGCCAACACTGATGTTCCGGGGTCTACAGACGAGGTCATTTGGGTAGAGGGCGACACAAATTTTAACTTCAATACCACCGTCGGCTGTGAATCGTCTCCCAGCGGCAATAGTGTCTGCCCCGATGCCGATATTGCGCCTTCCATCGTAATCGTGAATGGCGATGCCACGTTTCAGGGTAACCCCGACTTCTACGGCATCGTCTTTATAACCGGCTCGGTCACGATTATTGGCAACACGACCGTATATGGATCAATGGTGACGGCCGGGTCCGTCGAAAACCAGACCGGGGGCAGTCTCGACATTCACTACCACGGCGGCGCCTTGCAAGGCGTCAGCACCAATGGCCCGACCGGCGGCTCGTCAGGCACATGGCGCGATTTCTAGGAATCCGAAAGGGGCAATAGAATGCAATATTCAAAGCTCAAGCACTATCACAGCGGCTTCGGATTGATAGAGGTCCTGGCCGCATTGACCATCGTAGTGGTCGGGCTGCTAGCCGTCGCGACCTTTCAGAGCGGCTTGATTTCTCAAAGTGGTGCGAGCAAGGCGAAAGCAGAGGCGATGGCGCTTGCCCAGGCGCGGGTAGAGGAGTTCCGCAACTATACGGATATCTCCGATGAAACGGCGTTCGATGCGGAGTATGCCGACACGAGCAGTGACTACACGAACGACTCAGCCATTGACGGCGTCAACGCCGATTTTACCCGTTCCGAAATGATCACCGATTCGGGCGATACCAAAGAGATCTCGGTAAAGGTCACGTGGGATGATGGGCAAGGAGACACCCAGGGAGTTGTGCTCAACTCCACCCTTACCTGGCAGGAGCCGAGGCTGGTCGGCGACATGGCCAAAGAACTCAATGATCCCTATGTACCCTCCCCGACCGGACGCGCACATCTGGGTGAGGGCGAACTGCCTGCTGATGCCAGTCAGGACCAGATCACTGATAATGGCGACGGAACCCGGCTCTACGATTCCCAGGATGGCGATCTAAAGCTCGTCGATTCCACCGATGTCATCGTTCTCACCCTGGAGGATGCCTGTGACTCCGAAGGAGGTAACTGCACCGATTTCGTGAAAATCCATGGCCGCGTGTACATCGATACTTCGTCCCAATCAAATCTCAATCCGGGCGAGGTTTATGTCAAGGCCTCTGATGCCGCCTACTGCCAGCGCTACTATGAATCGGGCGGCACGACGACTCTGGTCAGCGGTGATACGACTTCGGCGCTGTCCACAGCCAATGGCGACTATGAATATTTCGATTACACCTGCTATCTCGGTGGAGGATGGCACGGAAATATCGGTATTCTCCTGGATGGCGGCATTTCGCAATCGGACAAAATCTGTCTAGGCGACGGAACGATCTACGACACCAGCACGGAACCCGACACGGTCGGAACTGAAATAGCCGCTCGCCGAGCGTATCGCGGAATGACGTACAAAGTCGACGACAACGGCGATATGGTCACCGATGACAACGGCGACCCAATCTATTATTCGATAGGCATTGGTGATGCGGTAGAGCTTCCGCCCCCCTTGCCCACCTCGGGAACCCTGGCGGTAAGTTCCGACTATTCCCTTGATGCGACCCAAACCCTCACGCTCTATGGCCGAAATGCGTCGGGGGATTCGGTTACCGAGACTGTTATGCTCGACGGCACCAACGCGGTTGCCTTTTCCACCGACTTCGAACATATCGCCAAAGCTGAACTTTCGGCCGGCACGCAGGGAACCGTAGCACTCACGAAGGACTCTTCGACAATCCTGGAAATGGGTGGGAGCACCACCAAAGTCTTCCGCTACAGCCACGACTTTGTAGTTTCGAGTATGGCCACCAGCGACACGGACGGCTACAACTGCATCATCAACAATGGCAGTGACGGGCCGATGCGCCGAACCGATGCGGTGGTATCCGGTGAGGACGGTGCCCGCTTCGCAGGCAATAGCGGCGACTTTTTCTGCCTGAACCCGAGTTACGTGGACACCTACGATACTAATCAGTATGCAGTGAATGGTAATTGTCCTTACGACCCGACCGACGGACCGGCAACGCGGCATATTTTGAGTGGCACCGTCGCCATTACCGGAAACGACTCTGACGCCACCATGATTGGTCTCGTTTCCATCGATACATCCGACGGGGTGGGCAATTGCAGCGATCTGTCATTTACTTTCGATGGCATCAGCACTTACACGGACAGCTACACCTGCGATGTCTATGAGTGGACCAACGGCTGGACGGGTTACGTCAAGGTATCCGAAAATTCGGCCGACGTGCTGTGTGATCCGGACTCAATTACCAAAACGGCGATCACAGCAGACAGTTCAGGGAATGATTTCAGCTGCCTGGCGGGCAATGTGGTTGTCATCAGCGGCACCGTCACTACCTCCAACTCGACGAAAGTCCTATCCGCCGCCACGATATCGGATTCCAACGGTTCGCGAAGCTGCGATGTGGGTGTCGATGGCTTGTCGTATGAGTGCACCAGTTACGTCTTCGATACGCCCACCTGGAACGGAACGATCCAGTTCACCAAGACCGGCGGTGCGTTCTGTACTCCGTCCGCTCTCGATCCGGCGACTGGTTCGGACTCGTTCGACATCGCAGCAGGAACTGCCAGTTTCGCGGGTCTGGATTCGAAGATGTACACGTACGATCTCACGATCGCCAATAACAGCACGAGCTGCCCATGAACGGACAAGACACGATGAGAAACGGTGGATTCACCCTGATGGAACTGATGATCGCGGTAGCAATCGTCGGTATTCTGGCGACGATTGCCTACCCGTCATACCAGGACTACGTCTACAAATCGCGGCGTACCGATGCCTACAACGCCATCAGCAAGGTTCAGTTCGAACAGGAGAAATTGCGGGCCAACTGCAAGTTCTATGCGCAGGATCTGGCCGGCGCCAACAGCTGCGCCGTAACGGCGGCCGATACCGACCTCGGGACTTCACTCTGGGATGGAGCCAATGCTACAAGCCCTGAGGGCTATTACACCGTGACCATTGCTGCCGGCACGGCGAGCGGAAACGCTTATACCGTTTCCGCCGACCCCAGGGTGCCCAAGCGGGAGACACGGATTGCGACCCCATCACCTTGCAGGTTAATGCAAGTAATCCGGACGGTCTCAAGGGACCCGCAAACTGCTGGGATTAACCACGCGACTACAAAGCGTCACTCGAACTCCACTGGTAGCCCAATAGCGGGGAGTTCCTTGGAAAATTGATGCGTGTTTGCCAGGAACTGGCCGGTTGAATCAGGCACCTGAAGTTCGATGCTGATAGTCCACCCTATCGTCGGCAACGGCACCATTCGCATCTCCAACTACATCCCGGTCGACACGGACGGCACGACCGTACTCGAGGATAACCACGTGTGCGCCACGCCAACGACCACCGCGGGCCCCGTGGTCGTGAACCCCGGAACGGCCAGCGAGTATTCGGAATTCCACTTCGAAGGGGCCACTGATCAAACGCTCGACATCACCATCAAGAAATCCAACCAAAGTTGCTGAGGATGGCGACTTTTGTCACAAAGTTTTATGAACTAGCTAACAGTATTGGCATCGGAACGAATGATATAAAAGGAGTACCAGCCTAATCACGGACCGATCACCGGCTGTTCATTGTTTTCTATGAACACGGAGTCGATGATGCACTACAAGCGCGGTTTTACCCTGATTGAGCTGATGATCGTTGTCGCCATCATCGCCATCCTGGCAATGGTGGCCTATCCCGCCTATACCGCTCAGATAAAAAAGAGCAAGCAGTCGGCGGCACAGCAGTACATGATGGAGGTGGCCCTGGCCGAGGATCAGTACATCCTCGACAACGGCTCCTACACCGACCGTGCCGGCCTCGGCATGACAACGCTGCCTGACGAAGTCGATGGCGTCTACACCATCACCGCCGCGGCAACAACCGCTCCCTTCGGCTACACCATCACCGCGACACCGGTATCCGGCGGAATCATGGACGGCGAGTCGACCATGACCCTCTTAAGTACCGGCGCGAAGACCAATTGGTGATTCCAATGCGTCGAAGCCACGGATTCACCCTGATAGAACTGATGATCACCCTGGCGGTGATGGCCGTTCTGGTCACCCTCGCCGCCCCGAGTTTCAACAGCTATATCGCCAACCAGCGGGTCAAGGCGGCCGCCTACGACCTGCTGGCCACCCTCAGTCTGGCCCGCAGCGAAGCGGTCAAACGCAACACTGACGTATCTGTCAGCGCAGCTTCGAACTGGTCCACCGGCTGGTCGGTCAGTGTGGGCGGCACCACCCTCAAGGTGTATGAACCGGAGAGCCAGGTCGCGGTCAGCGAAAGCAACTCGCTGACCAGCCTCACTTATCAGCGCCACGGGCGGCTCACCGGAGCCACCAGCCCCGACTTTTCGATCTGCGACCCGGACGGCAGCGCCAATGTCGACAAGCGCGTCATTGAAATCGATCTCACCGGACGTCCGAACCTGAAGCGGGACGGCAAGTGCGATGTATAGACGAGAACAACAGCACGGCTTTTCGATGGTGGAGATCCTGGTCACTATCATCATCATCTCGGTGGGACTGCTGGGCCTGGCGGCCCTGCAGTCAAAGGCGCAGCAGGCGGAGCTCGAGTCCTACCAGCGGTCGCAGGCCTTGATATTGCTGCAGGACATGGTGCACCGCATCAACGCCAACCGCGAAACCGCCGGTTGCTACGACATCACCGATGCCGCCACCGGCAAACCCTTCGTCGGTACGGATGGCACAGACAGTCTGAGCAGCTTCAACTGCACCGCCTGGGGCACGACCGAAACCCAGACGGTCGCGAATAACGATTTCACGGACTGGGATGCCGCCCTGGAGGGACTTGAGAGCACGGGCGGAACGCTGGTGAACGCCCGGGGCTGCGTCAGTTATGACGATACCACCGACGTCTACACCGTAGCGGTCGCCTGGCAGGGGATGTCTCCCACAAGCGTTCCGGCAAATAACTGCGGAACGGGCCAGTACGATGACGAGCAAAAGCGCCGGGTTGTCACAGCCACGCTGCGCATCGCCGACCTGGATTGATGATTATGCAACTTCCAATGCCGAAAAACCGACAGCAGGGACTTTCGCTGGTCGAGCTGATGGTGGCGGTCACCATCGGCCTATTGCTGCTGGCGGGCCTGTTGTCGGTGGTGACCGGGACCAGCCGCAGCTACGGCGAGCTGAACAAGACCAGCCGCCAGCTGGAGAACGGTCGCTATGCGCTCCAGATACTCAAGACCGAGATCCAGCATGCCGGCTTCTATGGCGGCATGACCGATCTCACCACCCTCCCCACACCGAGCACAGCGCCGGATCTGCCCGATCCGGGCCTGGTGACGGCGGCGGACCTACAGGATGCCCTTTCGCTGCCGATCCAGGGTTACGACGACCCCACTTCGCCCTCGGGCAGTATTACCGGTTTTTCAGACGCCAACCACGTCAGTGGCACCGATATCCTGGTGATACGCCGCACCGCTACCGAGCCGGTGGCTATCGAGCCGACGGCCACCGCCCCGAGCAGTAGTGATGACGGCAACCCGGCACTGGAGCAGAACCGCTTCTACCTGCAGGGAACCGGCGCCGGCTACGTGCTCCAGGCCGAAGATGCCGACCCCGACAATGACTGGACCCTTTGGAACACCGCCTGGAGGCGCTGGGACGGCACTACCTCCTACCAGCACTTCGCCCCCATCTTTCCCTACGAGGTCCATATCTATTTCGTCAGCCCCTGCAGCGAACCCAGCAGCGGGACCGTGTGCGACAGCACCGCCGACGGCGGCGTTCCGATCCCCACCCTGAAGCGCCTGGTGCTCGGCAAAGATGGCTCCGGCAACGCCGCGATGGTTCTGGAGCCGCTGGTCGAGGGCATCCAGGACATGCAGATCGACTACGGTGTCGACAGCGATGATGACGGCGCCCCTAACGGCAGCTATACCGCGGCCCCCGGCAGCATCACTGACTGGACCAATGTCGTTTCGGTCCGAATCAACCTGCTCGCCCGCAACATCGAGCCCTCGGGAGGCCCCGCGGACACCAAAACCTATACGCTCGGAGAGGACGGTGACGTCGGCCCGTTCAACGACCACTACAAGCGGCACGTCTACAGCATGGCCGTACGGGCCAACAATCTGAGCGGTCGGAGGGAGCAGTGATTATGCGATATCAACGCGGTGCGGTGCTGATCGTTAGCCTGCTGATGCTGATCGTGCTCACGCTGCTGGCCGTATCCTCCATCAACACGGGTACGGTCAATCTGCGGATCGTCGGCAACATGCAGGCGCAGACGAACGCGGAAATGGCCACACACCAAGCCGTTGAGGAGTACCTCAGCTCGATCAGCAATTTCACCACGCCAACGGCCGCAACGATCACCGTCAACGGCCTCGATGTCGCCATCAGCGAGCCGGTTTGCCGCCGGCAGGCGCCGGCCAAAGGCTACTCAGCCGCCTGGAAGCTGGTGCCGGAAGATGATGAGTGGGAATTCGATGCCACGGTTTCCGATACCAATACCGGGGCCCAGGTAGGCATGGTCCAGGGCATCAAGATTCGTATGGTTGCCGGCAGTTGCCCGCTGTAACCACGGCCGCAGGAGATCTGAAATATGTATAGGAAAAAAATAACCGCCTCGGCACTGGGTTGCCTGTTGGCCGCCACCGGGCCGGTCTGTGCCGAGGATATCGATCTATTCCTGAACCCGCCGCAGGGCGTGGCCACAACCCCGAATATTCTCTTCTTGCTGGACAATTCCGCAAACTGGGGGGCGGCCCAATACACCCACGCCGAATCCGGGCTCAACATTGCCAAGCGGGACATCATCCATCAAGCGCTCTATCAGGTGGTGACCAGTCCCGAATTCACCGACAAGGTCCGGATCGGCCTGATGACTTTCGCCTCCGGTGATGGCGGCAAGGTGACCTCGGCAGTAGAGCAGCTCACAGAGCCACACCAGACCGAACTGGGCAACCAAATCTTCGGGGCCAGGATTTGGCAGCCCAATGTCACCTACAGCAGGGTCTGGCAGCCAAACACCACCTACGAGGTAGGCGAGTACGTTGTCCCCACGACACCGAACGGCTCGTACTACATGGTTCCTTTTGGCGGCGGCGGCACCACGGGTGATACCGAACCGGCTTGGTCAGCGTTTGTTACGGACGGAGCGACCTTCAAGGAGGCCGGTACCGACGCCGGATACAGAGTCGGCGACTACGTCGTGCCCACCTCGCCCAACGGTTACTATTACGAGGTAACCACCAGCGGTACCGCAGCGTCCAGCGAGCCCACCTGGCCCGGAAGCGGCGGCAGTGTAGAAAGTTCCTTCGGGGTGACCTATACCACGGAGGCGAAACTCGACGACAACATCGAGAAGATCCCATCGTACAACAATGCCCCCTATGCCTTGATGATGAACGAGGCCTATCTCTACTTCAAAGGGGATGCACCGCGAGAGGGCACTGAGGATGGAGACCACGACCCCGATGCCGTCCTGAACGGACTTTACGTCAGCCCGGCCTATGACAGCTGCGCCGAGAACGTGATCGTGCTGCTGGCCAACGGCGAACCGGACAGCGGCGAAAACAACACCGCCGAGGCGATCCTGGACGGTTACGGCGGCAAGCTCAATTCCGACCCGATCCCTCTTGAGCCCAAGAACTACGAATCCAACTGGGGAGACGAATTCGCCCGATTCATGGCATCGTCGGATGTGGTCATCGACGACCTGAAGGAAGGCAAGCAGAATATCACCACCTATGTCGTCAACGTTGTCGATAAAGCCGAAATCAATACCAAGCCGGAGCAAGCCGCTGCCACCTTTCTCGCCAGTATGGCCGAAAACGGCGGTGGTCGGCCGTACTATGCGAAGACGGTCGAGGACCTCATCGTCGCCATAAAAGACATCATCAACAAGATCAATGCGGCCAGCAGCGTCTTCGCCTCCACCACACTGCCGGTAAGCGTCAATGTGCGAGGCACGAACCTCAATCAGGTCTACATGGGCGTCTTCCGGCCCGATGACACCGCCCTACCGCGGTGGGTCGGCAACCTCAAGCTCTACAAACTCGCCATCAAGGAAGGAACCGAAACCCTTATCCTGGCGGACAGCAACGACCTGAAGGCAGAAGACGAAAAGGGTGGGTTCATCATCGATGATGCGGTGAGTTACTGGACCACCCCCTCGACCTTTTGGGACTTCCACCAGGACTACGATCCCTCCGACTCACCGGACGGCAAGATAGTGGAAAAGGGCGCGGTCGCCCAAAATCTGCGCGACGCGACGACACGCAATGTCTACACCTGCACGGGAAACTGCGGACCGGGCGATGCGCTTTCAGGGACCCCTTTCGCGACGACCAACGACAACATCACCCCAACGGCGCTGAATGCTGCCTCGGTGGCCGAACGTGACGATATCATCAACTGGACCCGCGGCGTCGACCTGAAAAAAGATGAAAATGGTGTATATATCGATGAGGACAATGATGGCGAATTCGATGACATGCGCGTCTCCATCCACGGCGACGTACTCCACTCGCGCCCGGCCGTCATTAACTACAATCGAAACCCAGCCAATGTGGTCGACGGCGTTACCGTCCAGGATGAAGACGACATCATCGCCTTCTATGGAGCCAACGATGGCACGATTCGCGCCGTTTACGGAGGCAAGAGCGACCAGGATGATGGCGACGCCGGCGATGCCAACGATGGCGATGAAATCTGGGCGTTCATCCCCGAGGAGTTCTTCGGCGAACTGAAAACCCTCTACGATAACGATACCGCCATCAATAACGGCGGCTATAAACCCTATTTCGCGGACGGCCACATTGGCGTCTACCTGCATGACGCCAACGGCGACCATGCGTATAAGGTCGCGGACGGCGATAAGGTCTACCTCTATTTCAGCATGCGTCGGGGCGGCCGTCTGCTCTATGCGCTCGATGTCTCGGACCCCGTTAATCCCAAGCTCCTGTGGAAGCGCAGCAGCGGCGATACCGGTTATGCGGAGATGGGTCAGACGTGGTCGGAACCGAAGGTGGCCACTCTTAATCTTGACCTCAACGGAACCGGAACGGCCACGCCCACGACAGTGCTGATCTTCGGCGCCGGCTACGACTCCGCAGCCGAGGACCCCAGTGCAACCAGCCAGGGCACCGCCACAATGGGGCGGGGTATATTCGTCGTAGACGCCGCGACCGGCGATGTCATCTGGCAGGCGGGACCGACCGGTACTGATTCGAGCACCTTCGAGCCCGTGGCCGATATGACCTACCCCATTCCTTCGAATGTGACGGTTCTCGATACTGATACCAATAGCTATGAGGACCGCCTCTACGTGGGCGACACCGGCGGGCAGGTCTGGCGAGCAAACATCGGCGATCCCGACCCGGCCAACTGGACCGTTGGCAAACTCGCCACCCTCGCCGATCACAGCACCACGGCTGGGTATCGCAAGTTCCTCTATGCTCCGGATGTGGTTTACGGCAACGCTTTCGACTACGTGCTGCTCGGCTCGGGCGACCGCGAGCACCCGGACGACACCACCGTGCTCAATCGTTTTTATATGCTCAAGGACCGCAGCTCAAGCACACCTATCACCACGGCGGACCTCTACGATGCAACGGCTAACCTCATCCAGGATGGAACGGATGCCGAGAAGGCTGCCGCGGAGGCGGCGCTAGCCGCCACTACCAATTCGGGTTGGTATATCGACCTGGCATCCGGCGAAAAGGTGGTTTCCAGTGCGGTCACGCTCGCCGGCAATACCTTCTTCAACACCAATCAGCCCATCCTGAACTCGACCAAGAGCTGCATCGCGAGTCTGGGGACCGCGCGCAACTACATCGTCAGCTACAAGGACGCCCGGGCGACCACCGAGCTTAACCAGTCCGAGGGCCTCACCATTGGCGACCGCTGGGGCGATGTGGCTGGCGGCGGCTTCCCGCCCTCGCCGGTGCCGGTCATCGTCGAAATCGATGGCAAGAAGTATCAGGCGGTGGTCTCCGGTACCAAAGTCCTTACACCGCCGAACGTGCAGTTGGAGCGCCGCGAGCGGGTGTATTGGTACCGTCCGGGCATTGACTGATGACTAACCGGCCCGGGGCGTTGCGCCCCGGGCTTTTACCTGCCCTTTTCCAGCTCCCTGGGAAGTTTGAAGATCATGTTTTCTTCGCGGCCGCGCATATTGGTCACTTCGCCGCCGGAACGCCGCAGCCGTTCAATTACCCCTTCCACCAGGACCTCCGGGGCGGAGGCACCGGCCGTAATGCCGATGACATTCGCCTCCGTTAGCCAGTCGTCGCTGATATCCTCGGCATCATCGATGAGGTAGGCGGGTGTGCCGCGGCGCTCCGCCACTTCGCGCAGGCGGTTGGAGTTGGAACTGTTGGGGGAGCCGACCACCAAAACCGCATCACACTGGTCCGCCAACTCCTTGACCGCATCCTGACGGTTCTGGGTGGCGTAACAGATATCCTCCTTCCTGGCGCCGGCAATCGATGGAAATCGACGCTTCAGGGCATCGATCACCACGCGGGCATCATCCATGGAGAGTGTGGTCTGGGTAACAAAACCGAGGTGTTCGGGGTCCCGGATCTCAAGGTGCTCCACATCGTCCGGAGTCTCGACCAGATAAATGCCCCCGCCGCCGGCCAAGGCATCGTACTGACCCATGGTGCCTTCCACCTCGGGGTGTCCCTCGTGGCCAATCAAGACAACTTCATGGCCGGCTTTGGCGTGGCGCATGACCTCCAGGTGTACTTTGGTCACCAGAGGACAAGTGGCATCAAACACGCGTAAGCCGCGCTGCCGGGCCTCATCCTGAACGCGGCGCGATACGCCGTGGGCGCTGAACACAACGGTGGCGCCATCGGGCACATCATCGAGCTCCTCAACGAACACCGCCCCCAAATCTCGCAACCGCTCCACCACGAACCGGTTATGAACCACCTCATGGCGGACATACACCGGAGCCTCGAAAAGTTCGAGGACCCGTTCGACGATATCGATGGCCCGGTCCACCCCGGCACAGAAACCTCGGGGATTGGCGAGAAGAATTTGCATAACGGTTGTTCCTTGGGGCTTTTAATCACCGCGCTGGCGGCCTGCCCCAGTATGGCACCTATTCGACCGAGAGGATTTCCACCTCGAAGTTGAGGGTATGCCCGGCCAAGGGATGGTTGAAGTCCACCTGAACCGATTCACCATCGGCATCTAACACCATAGCGGGCACCTCTTCACCCGAGGGCGTGGTAAAACCGATAATGGTGCCCTGCTCCAGCGACATGGCGGAGGGAAATTGGTCGCGGGGCATGGTATGGACGTTTTCGGTGTCCCGAAACCCGAATCCCTGCTCCGGGGTTACCCGGAGGCTGGCACTCTCTCCGGCCGCCATCCCCCTCAGCAGGGTTTCCAGCCCGAAAAGGAGGGTGCCATCGCCCATCGTGAATTCGAGCGGCTCTTCGCTATCGCTCTCGTCGGCGACGGTCCCGTCTTCCAGAACCATACGATAACGCAGCATCACCCGTGATCCGGGACCGATGAGTTTGGCGGATTCGATCATGCCCGACGGTGCCCCCGAAAAGTGTCGATGATCAGCATCGCCGCACCGATCGTGATCGCCGCGTCGGCGACATTGAAGGCGGGCCAATGCCAACGGCCATAGAAGACGTCGATGAAATCGATGACGTAGCCCAGCACAACCCGGTCCCAGACATTGCCCAAGGCGCCGCCGAGTACCAATGCAAGCGCTGCCGCCAGCCAAGCCTGCCCGGCTTTCAGCTTGCGCATCCAGGTCACGATAACGGCACTGATCACCACGGCCAGAACCACGAAAAGCCAGCGCTGCCAGCCGCCGGCATCGCTCAATAAGCTAAAGGCCGCCCCCGTGTTGTGCATCAGGGTGAAATTCAGCATCGGGATCAGCGCCACCGGCTCGTGCAATTCCAGAAAATGGCTGGCCAGCCATTTGGAGCCCTGGTCCAACACCACCACCACGACTGACAACCAGAGCCATTTCAGCATATTTGTCCGGTTCATAGATTAACCACGGGGTACACGGGGAGCACGGGGACAAACCGACTTTTGAAAAAAGCCCCGGGTTCCCCGTGCCCCCCGTGGTTAGCTCGACTAGGCGAACTGCCGCTCTTCGCCCTCACCCACTACGTTTTCCACGCAGCGGCCGCAGAGCTCCGGATGCTCCTCATGGGCCCCGACGTCTTCGCGGTGGTGCCAGCAGCGCACGCACTTGGCGTGCTCCGAAGGGGCCACGGCGACCCAAATCTCATCGTTGTTGGACAAGGTGTAGTGGGCGCCCTCTGGCGGGGGGCTGTCGGCCTCGTGCAGCCGGGCATAGGAGGTGATCAGTACGAAACGGAGTTCATCACCGAGCTGCGCCAACTTGTCGTGCACTTCACGGCCGCAGTAAAGGTCCACCTCCGCATCGAGGGAGCTGCCGATGCCGCCTGCAACGCGCAACTGCTCCAGCTCCTTGCTGACCGCCTCGCGTACCTCCAGCACCTCGCCCCAATACGCCAGGTCCATACCCCCGAGATCGCCCAGTTCGGGGAACTCATGCCATGTGGACAGGAAGATCGAATCGGACCTCTCGCCCGGGATCTGTTTCCAGATCTCCTCGGCGGTGAAGCTCAGGATCGGTGCCAACCAGCGGGAGAGGGCCTCGACGATGTGGTAAAGCGCCGTCTGCGCCGAACGCCTCGCCAGACTGTCGGGCTGGGTGGTGTACTGCCGATCCTTGATGATATCGAGGTAGAAGGCGCCCATGTCCACGGCGCAGAAGTTGTGCACCTTCTGATAGATCTGATGGAACTCGTAGGCGTCGTAGGCGCGAACAAGCTCCTCCTGCAGGCGCTCCGTGCGCAGTACCGCCCAGCGGTCCAATGGCAGCATCTCCGGGCCGGCGACCTTATGCTGTGCGGGGTCGAAACCGGCCAGATTCGCCAGAAGAAAGCGGGCGGTATTGCGAATGCGACGATAGGCATCCGCCGTGCGCTTGAGGATCTCATCGGAGACCGCCATTTCGGCCCGGTAATCGGCCGAGGCCACCCACAGCCGCAGGATGTCGGCCCCCAGCGTGCCCACCACCTTTTGCGGGGCCACCACGTTGCCCTTGGACTTGGACATCTTCTGGCCCTTGGCGTCCACCGTGAAGCCGTGCGTGAGCACTGACTTATAGGGGGCCCGCCCCTGGGTGGCTACCGAGGTGAGCAGCGAGGACTGGAACCAGCCACGGTGCTGATCGGAACCCTCCAGGTAGAGGTCAGCCGGGGAGTGCAGGTCTTCACGGCGGTCCAGCACGCAGGCGTGAGTCACACCGGAATCAAACCAGACATCCAGCGTATCGGTGACCTTGTCGTAATCGGCTGCCGAGCCACCGAGCAGTTCCGCCGGGTCCAGATCGAACCAGGCATCGACCCCGCCCTGCTCCACCTTTTCAGCCACCTTTTCGATCAGCTCCGGGGTTTCGGGGTGGAGGTCGCCCGTGTTCTTGTTGACGAACAGCGCGATGGGCACGCCCCAGGTGCGCTGGCGGGAGATGCACCAGTCGGGTCGATTCTCCACCATGCCCTTGATCCGCGCCTCGCCCCAATCCGGCTTCCACTCAGTCTTTTTGATCTCCTCCAGTGCTGATTCACGCAGCCCCTCCTGCTCCATGGAGATGAACCACTGGGGCGTCGCCCGGAAGATGATTGGGATCTTGTGGCGCCAGCAGTGCGGATAGCTGTGGCGCAGCCGCTCGGCATGGACCAGCTTGCCCCCGGTCTTGAGCACTTCGATGACCTCTTCATTGGCGCTCAGGACGAACTTGCCGGCAAAGAGAGGGGTCTCCGGCAGGAATTTGCCATCGCCGCCTACGGGGTTATCCACCGGCAGGTGATATTTGATGCCGACCGCATAGTCCTCCTGACCGTGCCCGGGGGCGGTGTGCACGGCGCCGGTACCGGCCTCCAGGGTGACGTGATCGCCCAGGATGATCGGCACCTCACGATCGTAAAAGGGATGCTTGAGTTTCAGCCCCTCCAGGTCCGAGCCGCGGCAGTAGGCAATGACCCGATAATCCTCCACGTCCCAGCGGCCCATCACCTCTTTTAGCATCGCCTCGGCGATCACCAACCGTTCGGGACCGTGCTCATGCACGCCGTCGCACTGCACCACGGCGTACTCCAGTTCCGGATTGAGGGCGACGGCCTGGTTGGCCGGCAGTGTCCAGGGTGTGGTGGTCCAGATGACCACCGAGAGCGGCCCCTCCCCGTGGTGATTCTCGACGTGATGGCAGCGTTCGATAAACAGACCATCATCCATCACCTCAAAACGCACATCGATGGCCGGGGAGGTCTTGTCCTCGTACTCCACCTCCGCCTCGGCCAGCGCCGAGCCGCAATCGGTGCACCAGTGCACGGGTTTGAACCCCTTGTGCAGGTGCCCCTTTTCGATAATGCGCCCGAGCGTGCGGATGATGTCCGCCTCGAAGCGGTAGTCCATGGTCAGGTAGGGATTGTCCCAATCCCCGAACACACCCAGGCGCTTGAAATCCTTGCGCTGACCCTCGACCTGCTCGGCGGCGTACTCGCGGCACTTCTGGCGAAACTCGTGGGTTTTCACCGTCACGCCCGGCTTGCCGATGGAGCGCTCCACTTGCAGCTCGATGGGCAGACCGTGGCAGTCCCAGCCCGGGACATAGGGTGCGTCATAGCCGGAGAGGGTCTTGGCCTTGACGATAATGTCCTTCAGGACCTTGTTCACCGCATGGCCGATGTGAATGTCCCCGTTCGCGTAGGGAGGGCCATCGTGCAGAATGAACTTCTCGCGCCCGGCACAGACCTTTCGGATCTGTCCGTAGAGGTCCTTGCCCTCCCAGGCGGCCAGCCAGTCCGGCTCACGCTTGGCCAGATTGCCGCGCATGGGAAAATCCGTCTTCGGAAGGTTCAGCGTATTCTTGTAATCAGCCATTTTGATAAATTCACCGCAGAGGCGCAGAGTTCGCAGAGAACTTCATTGAGTTCGCTAGGCGCTTGACGCCCCGTATTAGTACCGGGACATTGAAATTGATGAGAAGCCCCAGCTTCATGTTGGTTAACCTTAAGTACGTCAGTACTTGAGCTTCGTGCACCGATGTTAGGCTATCTACGGCCTTTAGCTCCACCAAAAGCCGGTTTTCAACAACCAGATCCAGCCGGTACCCACAATCGAGCCTCACGCCTTTGTAGACTACCGGCAATTTGCGCTGCCGCTCAAAAGAGAGCCCCAGAATGTCCAGCTCACGACAGAGGCAAGCTTCATAAGTCGACTCCAGAAGCCCCGGCCCCACGCTCCTGTGAACCTCGATCGCTGCCCCGATCACTTTCCCTGAAAGGTCGTTCAAGTCCATTTTGAATTCCCTGGTGTTCTCTGCGAACTCAGCGCCTCTGCGGTTTCATTTTCTTGTATCGAAAAACCACCGCGCGTCCGCTGAGTCCTTTTCAATCTGCGCCTTCAGGGCCTCGAAGGATTCGAAGCGTTTTTCGGGGCGGATGCGTTTCAGGAAATCCACCTGCACATGCCGGCCGTAGATATCGCCGGAGAAGTCGAACAGGTGTACTTCCAGAAGCGAACGGCTGCCGTCCACCGTAGGCCGCTTGCCCACATTCGCCACACCGGGCACCGGTTCGCCCTGGATGCCGAACATCTCCACGGCGAACACGCCATCCACCGGCGCGACCATGCGATGCATCTTGATGTTCGCCGTCGGAAATCCGATCGAACGACCACGCTGATCGCCATGCACTACCCGGCCGCACATCCGATAGGGTCGCCCCAGGAGTTGCTCGGCCGCGTCCAGTTCCCCTTTTTTCAGGGCCTCCCGAATCCGGGTGCTGCTCACCCGCTCCTCGCCCAGACTCAATGTATGCATATTGACCACATCGAAGTCATGGTCCCGGCCGGCCGTTTGCAGCATACCGAAATCGCCCTCCCGCCCCGCACCGAAATGGAAGTCGTCACCGACCACCAAATAGCGGACCCCCAACCCGTCCACCAGAACGCGTCGAATAAAGGACTCCGCTGAGAGTCCGGCCAGCATCCGATTAAACGGCAACACCAACAGGCAATCGACCGAATAGCGCTGCATCGCCTTGGCCTTCTCCCGAAACCGGGTCAGCCTGGGGGGTGCGGATTCCGGCGCGAAATACTCCCGGGAAAGCGGCTCAAAGGTGATGACCACGGTCGGCAGACACAGCTCCGCGCCCTTTTCGGCCAACTGCCCAAGGACCGCCTGATGGCCGAGGTGAACGCCATCGAAATTACCGATAGTCGCCACGCTGCCGCGATGGTGGGGCTTAAGGTTGTGCAGACCGCGAATCAGTTCCATGGACGAACGCGCCGAACGGGAAATCGGTAAGTATACCGCAAGGTTATGGGGCACCGCGATGGGCAAGCGGCACCCATCCTTGCAGGAGCGGCATCCTGCCGCGATGCAGTGCCGATCGGAGCCTTTCGCGGCTGGAAGCCGCACCACCAGTCGGGGCCGGCGGAATTGTCTGTAGGAGCGGCATCCTGCCGCGATTTGTTGGCAGCTGGGCCCTCAGTGCCGGCCCAGGAGCTGTTTGGGCCTTACCCCGACTGCGATGAGGGCGGTGGCGTAGACAAGAGCCCCGGCGGCAATGAGCAGCGCCAGCTGTCCCGCCCGGTGCCAAAGGTCCCAGGCAACCCAGTCATTCAGCGGGGCCGTGAACCCGAACAGAAATGCCGCGAGAGCCCCGTTTGCCAGCAGTAGCTGGATTCCAAACCGCCCCCATTCCGGCAGCGCGCTATAGACCCCGTCATGCCGCAATCGTCGCCAAAGCAGCCCTGCATTCAAAAAGGCCGAACCGGCCGTCGCCAGAGCCAGGCCCGCGTGGGGTCCCGGCAGCCCGGCGAAGACCATCGGTACGACGAAGACGATATTCATGGCCATATTGGCCACCATGGCCTTCACACCGATCCCCACCGGGGTCCGGGTATCCTGCCGCGCAAAAAAACCGGGGGCCAATACCTTCACCAGCATGAACCCCACCAGCCCTAGGGAATAGGCCATCAGACTCAGGCGGGCCATTCGGACGTCGTCCGCCGTGAATTCGCCATACTGAAACAGCGTCGCCAGAATAGGGCCGGCCAGAATCACCAATCCCACCGCTGCAGGCAGCCCCACCAGCAGCACCCAGCGGACCGCCCAGTCCAGCATCTCGCCAAATGCCTCACGGTCGGCCTCGGCATGTTTGGAGGAGAGACTTGGCAGGATCACCGTGGCCAGGGCGATGCCGAATACCCCGAGTGGAAACTCCACCAGCCGATCCGAGTAATAGAGCCAGGAGACACTGCCGGTGACCAGAAAGGAGGCGATCACGGTATCCAGCAGCAGGTTGATTTGCGCCACCGAGGAGCCGAAGACCGCCGGCCCCATAAGCCGAAGGATGCGCCGTACCCCCTCGTGCCGCCAGTCCAGCCGGGGGCGCGGCAAAAGCCCCAACCGGGCCAGCGCGGGCAGTTGAAACAGCAGCTGAACGGCGCCCGCCAGGAAAACCGCCCAGGCCAGGGCCATGATGGGCGGCGTGAAGAATTGAACGCCCCAGTAAGCGGCGGCGATAAAGATGACGTTGAGCCACACGGGTGTCACCGCCGGGATCGCGAAACGCCCGTAACTGTTCAGGATCCCGCCTGCGAGCGCCGTCAGGGAGATAAACAGCAGGTAGGGGAAGGTGATGCGGAGCATCTCCGCGGCCAGTTCGAATTTCTGCGGCTCATCCAGAAAGCCGGGCGCGAAGAGTCCCACGACAAAAGACGACCCGAAAACCGCAACCAGTGTCAGGCCGAGCAACACGACTCCGAGCACGCCGGCAACGCTGGCGATCAGTTCCCGTACCGCTTTTTGCCCCCATCGGCTCTTGTACTCGGAGAGGACGGGGACAAAGGACTGCGAGAAGGCCCCCTCGGCGAAGAGCCGACGCATGAAGTTGGGGATCTTAAAGGCGACGAAGAATGCGTCGGTCGCCGGCCCGGCGCCGAACACTGTGGCGAACGCCACATCCCTGACAAACCCGAGAACCCGCGATATCAGTGTGAAGCCACTAACAATGGCGGTGGATTTCAATAAAGAGCGGCTCATAGCCAACAGGTCGCTTTTTTCGTGGCGTTATTTCGGGCGAAGCGGCTATCATACCGCCGCGGCTCTTCATCCCGCCAACGACGGGGCGGTTCTCACGAGGGCGATAGTGCCCGAGGCGGAAGATTGGGTTGACACTTTGGCCCAAAGACCGTATATTTCCCGCCCTTTACGAATTTGCCGAATCTGCAACGCAGGGAGTACAGACGTTGGCTAACTCAGCTCAAGCCAAAAAGCGCGCCCGCCAGGCGCTCAAGCGCCGTAACCACAATATTGCCTTCCGTTCGACCGTGCGTACCGCCATCAAATCGGTACTGAAGGCGATTCGCTCCGGCGACAAGTCTGCTGCCGAAGCAGCTTACAAAGCGGCAGTGCCGGTTATCGACAAAACCGCCGGCAAGGGCCTGTTCCACGCCAACAAGGCTGCGCGCCATAAAAGTCGTCTGAACGCCCGCATCCGCGCGCTCTAAGGTTTATCACCGAAGAAACACGGGTAGTCTCCGTGAGAAAAGCCGACCTCCGGGTTGGCTTTTTTATTGTTTGTTGTTTAAAACCACGGAGAACACAGAGGGCTCAAACCACGGGGGTCACGGGGCGCACGGGGAATCTAGGACAGTGGGTGGTCGGCCGTTCGGATTGAGACCTTATCCTGACCTGATGGTGGGGCAGTCAATGCAAGCTAGGCAGGTGGATACCGCTTCCGCCCCCAAAGACTATTAAGGCCCCCGTGTTCCCCGCGCTCCCCGTGGTTTAGGCGTTCTCAGTGCTCTCTGTGGTTAAAAGAGCTAGATCAGAACCAGATTATCCCGATTGATGAGTTCCGGCTCATCGACGAAGCCGAGGACCTCTTCGAAGCGGTTACTGGGCAGGCCTTTTATCTTGCGGGTCTCTTCGGCTGAATAGTTGACCAGGCCGCGGGCAACTTCGATACCTTTCTCATCTTCACAGACGACCATCTCGCCACGGGCAAAATCCCCCACCACACTTCTGACCCCAACCGCGAGTAGACTTCGTCCCGCCTCGCGCAGTACGCGACAGGCCCCTTCGTCGAGCACCAGGCGGCCGCGCATCTGCAGATGGCCCGCAAGCCACTGTTTGCGGGCAGCCAGGGGCTCGGCGTCCGGCAACAGTAGAGTCCCCACGGAGCGGCCGGTGAAGATTTCCCCGAGGACACCCGGTTCACGGCCTGCGGCGATCACTGTGGCGGCACCGGAACGGGACGCAAGGCGAGCGGCCCGCAGCTTGGTCATCATGCCGCCCCTTCCCAGGGCGCCATGGCTCCCTCCTGCCATTTGCGTCAGCTCGGGCGCATTCGCCTTGGCCTCGGCGATCAAGGCGGCGTCGGGATTGGTTCGTGGGTCTTTGTCGAAAAGGCCATCCTGGTCCGTAAGGATAACCAGCAACTCGGCCTCGACCAGATTGGTCACCAGCGCGCCCAGGGTATCGTTGTCACCGAACCGGATCTCGTCGGTCACCACCGTGTTGTTCTCATTGACGACCGGGACCACACCGAAGCCCAGAAGCGTCTTCAGCGTACTGCGAGCGTTAAGATAGCGACCGCGGCTGGAGAGATCCTCGTGGGTGAGAAGGACCTGGGCGGTATGCATGCCGTATTTCTGAAAATGCGACTCGTAGGCCTGAACCAGCCCCATCTGGCCAACGGCCGCAGCGGCCTGGAGTTCGTGCAGTGCACGGGGGCGTCGAGTCCAGCCCAATCGGCCCATGCCCTGGGCCACCGCCCCTGAGGAGACCAGTACCACCTCGATGCCTTGCCGGCGCAGCGCGGCCAGCTGCTCGACCCATGCGGCGATACCTTCGAGGTTCAAACCCCGTCCGTCGTCCGTCAGCAGTGCGCTGCCGATCTTGACGACCCAGCGGCGGGTTTGGGCGATTTCCTGACGATTGATCATCGAGGGGCAAGATACCGGATGGTAGCGATTCGGGGAAGCGCGTTTACGCCTCGTCTTCTTCCGGGGACTCTCCCAGAATCTCAAGCCGAGCCATGATGTCCTGGATGAGCCGGTCCGTTCCCTGTTTGGCGATGGCGCTGATTCGGTAGACCGGCCCCTCCCAGCGCAGCTGCTCGACAATACCATCGCAAACCGCATCGCGCTCCTCATCGGGAAGCAGGTCGACCTTATTGAGCACCAGCCAGCGTTCACGCTGGGCCAACTCCGGACTGAATGCCTCCAATTCGGCCTCGATAGCCCGCACCGCGCCAATGGGATCGGTACCATCATAAGGGGCCACATCCACCAGATGCAGCAGAATACGGTTGCGGGCCAGGTGCTTGAGGAAGCGGATCCCCAGTCCCGCCCCTTGGGCCGCACCTTCGATGAGTCCCGGGATATCGGCGATGACGAAGCTGCGGTCGGTTCCGACTTTTACCACCCCCAAGTTGGGGTAGAGGGTGGTAAAGGGGTAATCGGCGACTTTGGGTTTTGCCGCAGAGACCGATCGGATCAGTGTCGATTTACCGGCATTCGGCATCCCGAGCAGCCCGATATCCGCGAGAACTTTGAGTTCCAGGCGCAACGTACGGTCTTCACCCGGGGTCCCCGGGCTCGACTCACGGGGGGCGCGATTGGTGCTGCTCTTGTAGCGCGTATTGCCAATACCGTGAAAGCCGCCTTGGGCGACGATCAGCCGTTGGCCCTCTTCAACCAGGTCGCCCAGCAGCTCCTCGGTATCCTCGTCGTGCACGATGGTGCCCACCGGCACCCGGATTTCCAGGTCCGAACCGCTCTTGCCGGTCATATTGCTGCCTTGACCGGGTTTGCCGTTTTCAGCCTTGAAGCGGGATTGATAGCGAAGGTCGACGAGCGTATTCAGGTTGCCGTCGGCCACCAGATAGACACTGCCCCCATCACCGCCGTCGCCGCCGTCGGGTCCACCGAAAGGGATGTACTTTTCGCGCCGGAAACTGACGCAGCCGTTACCGCCCTTGCCGGCCTCGACATGGATGGAAACCTCATCGACAAATTTCATTTTCGCACCTGGCGACTATTAACCACGGGGGACACGGGGCGCACGGGGAAAGCAAATGAGATACAGAGAAAACAGACGACACGGAGGTTAGCAAAGAGCACCGGTCCCAACTCTGGGCCTGCTCCTATCGGATTCCCCGTTTTCCCCGTAATCCAATTCTGTGCCCAAACAAAAAAGCCCCGCTGAACGGGGCTTTTCGCAGAACCTGTCGAGGTCGTCTTACTCGCCGACGATACTCACGAACTTACGGCCCCGCTCACCTTTGGTCTCGAAAACGACGCGACCATCGGCCTTCGCGAACAGTGTGTCGTCTTTGCCGCGGCCCACGTTCACGCCGGCGTGGAAACGGGTACCCCGCTGCCGGACGAGAATGTTACCGGCTCTGACAACTTCGCCGCCGTAGCGTTTCACGCCAAGGCGCTTCGAAATCGAATCGCGACCGTTACGAGTACTGCCACCTGCCTTTTTATGTGCCATTGCTCTCTACCCTCAGTCGTCAGCCGGTGATACCGGTGATTTCCAGTTCGGTGTAGTCCTGACGGTGGCCCTGAGTCTTCATATGGTGCTTGCGACGACGGAACTTGATGATCCGAACCTTCTCGCCGCGGCCATGCGACTTCACGGTGGCCGTCACTTTGCTGCCGTCCAGGACGGGCGTGCCGATTTTTACGTCGTCGCCATTGGCGACCATGAGAACCTGATCGAGCGCAACCTGCTCGCCCACTTCGGCGGGCAATTTCTCTACGCGCAGGGTCTCACCCTCGGACACGCGATACTGCTTGCCACCGGTCTTGATTACCGCGTACATGTTGGCGTCTTCTCCAAAACCGAATCGTTTGTGTGGTCGGGACACGAAAGACCGACAATTCTAGCGTTTGCCATTCGGCAGGTCAAACCCCATAATAGGCCGCGTTTTTCGGGCGGTCCCGCACGGGGCCGTGTGGCACCTCTGTAATTGGTCCGCATGGAAATCCAAGACGTCTACGCACTCATCGATGATGACCGCCTCGCGGTCAATGAGTTGATCAAGCGCCGGCTCTACTCGGAAGTCGACCTGATCAACCAGATCGGCCACTACATCGTGAACAGCGGCGGCAAGAGGCTCCGGCCGATGCTGGTCCTGTTGTCGGCACGCGCCTTCGGCTATGACGGTACTGACCATCACGAGCTAGCCGCTGTGGTCGAGTTCATCCATACGGCTACCTTGCTGCATGACGATGTCGTCGACGGTTCCGAGATGCGTCGCGGCCAGGACACCGCAAATGCCGTCTGGGGCAATGAAGCCGCCGTGCTGGTGGGCGACTTCCTCTATTCCCGCTCCTTCGAAATGATGGTCAAAGTGGGCGACATGCGGGTCATGGAGATCCTCTCCGAGGCCACCCGCACCATCGCCGAGGGCGAGGTCAAACAGCTGCTCAATATCCATAATGCCGAGGCCACCGAGTCGGAGTATCTGGATGTCATCTGCAGCAAGACCGCCAAGCTGTTCGAGTCCGCCGCGGAACTTGGCGCCGTGATCAGCGGGCACAAGGAGGCGGCAAAGGCCATGGCCGCCTACGGCATGCATCTGGGTGTTGCCTATCAATTGGTAGACGACGCTCTCGACTACAGTGCCGACTCAAGCGAGCAGTTAGGGAAAAATATCGGCGACGACCTGGCCGAAGGTAAACCGACGCTACCGCTTATCTATGCCATCGAGCACGGCACTCCTGAGCAGGCCGCGGTGATCCGCGAGGCCATCGAGAACGGCGGCAAAGAGCGGATCGAGTCCGTAAAAGAAGCCATTGAAAGCACCGGCGCCATCGCGTACACTTCGCGCTCTGCGAAACGGGAGGCGGAGAAAGCCATGGAATCCTTGGCCGAACTACCCGATTCGCCATACAAAGACGCAATGATGTCCCTCGCCCGATTCGCGGTCGAACGGACCTACTGAATACAAGTTTAATCACGGGGTGTAGCTCAGCCTGGTAGAGCACTGTCTTCGGGAGGCAGGGGCCGGAGGTTCGAATCCTCTCACCCCGACCAGGTTCAAAAAACCGGCTTTTTAGCCGGTTTTTTTGTGCCGACCAGAAGCCCGCCGGTCGCTCCCCCTGAACGTTCCCGCTCGTCATATCCGCGCAGCCCAGCCCGGCTCACCTGTCCAAGCCCTTTGCAAGCGAGGCTTCCAGAAGCTTGGGACGGAGCCCTCCCGTTGCATCCCGCAGTTACCTCGATATATCACCCCAGAGTGCAGGTCTCGCGGGCTTTGCTTAGGCTCTTAGTGATCCCGACAACTCTTTGACAGCCGAGGAAGATGGCCGAGACTGACCAACGCAGACAACTACCGAACTGGGCCCCCGCCCTACTCTGGGTGGTCCTGACGCTTTTGCTGTTTGCACTCTTCACGTTTCCGAAGCCCCAGCCGCACACGGAAATCACCTACTCGCAGTTCAGAACCCTGGTGGCGAAAGGTGCGGTGGAAGAGGTATTGCTTCAGGGCCGGCATGTTGAAGGTCAGCTTCGAAAACCGACCCAGCTCGGCCCCGAAAAGATGACAGGCACCGATTTCGCGACTCGGGTTCCCGAGTTCGGTGCCGAAGAGCTCCTTTCCCTGCTCGAATCCCGGGGCGTGACTATCACTGTCGAGCCGCCGGAGGAGGAGCGCTTGTTCACCCGGCTGCTTATCGTGCTGGTTCCCTGGCTTCTGTTCATCGGTCTGCTGGTCTGGTTCTTCCGCCGCACCGCCCGTCAGATGGGCCAGCTCGGTCCCGGCGGAGGTGAGATGCGGCGCTTTCTTGAACGCTCGACCGAAAAGGCCGAGGTTCCGGAAATCACGTTCTCTGATGTGGCCGGCCAGGAGGGGGCCAAGCGGGAGGTCAGGGAGTTGGTGGAGTACCTGAAAGACCCCGACAAGTTCAGGCGGCTGGGGGCGGAAATCCCCCGGGGAATTCTGCTCATGGGACCGCCAGGAACCGGGAAAACCCTCCTGGCCCGCGCCCTGGCCGGCGAGGCCGGCGTGCCGTTCTACTCCATCTCGGCCTCCGAGTTCATCGAGGTTTTTGTGGGAGTCGGCGCCTCGCGCGTACGCAATCTCTTCGCTGCGGCGAAAACCAATGCCCCCAGCATCATTTTTATCGATGAGCTCGACAGCATCGGTCGCACCCGAGGCACCGGCGTTGGCGGGGGACACGACGAGCGGGAGCAGACCCTCAACCAGATCCTGGCTGAACTGGATGGTTTCACCGGCAGGGAGGCGACACTGGTACTTGCGGCAACCAACCGCCCCGACGTACTCGACCCGGCCCTGTTGCGGCCGGGCCGCTTCGACCGACATGTCAATCTGGACCTGCCCGACCGCGAGGCCCGACTGGCCATCCTGAAGCTGCACGCCGCCAAGGTACCACTCGCCTCCGGAGTGGACCTGGGGCAAATCGCCAACGGGACACCGGGATTTGCGGGTGCCGACCTGAAAAACCTGGTGAACGAGGCCGCCATACTGGCCGCCCGGGAGGGCAGTGAAAGCGTCGGCCTCAGCCATTTCGATGAGGCGCGCGACAAGGTCATGATGGGTTCCGAGCGGCGGCTGGTCTTCCAGCCCGAGGAGCGCCGCCGTCTTGCGCTTCACGAGGCGGGGCATGCTCTGGTGGCTCATTTTCTGCCGAACACCGACCCCCTGTACAAGGTCAGTATTGTCCCCCGCGGACACGCCTTGGGCGGCACCCATCAGCTCCCCGAACATGAGCGCTATACCTTTCCCGAGGAGTATCTGCGCGATCGGCTCGCGGTCATGCTGGCGGGCCGCTCGGCAGAACAGCAACTGCTCGGGAGCGTCAGCTCGGGAGCGGATGACGACATCCGCCAGGCGACCAAACTGGCCCGCTCCATGGTTTCCCGCTGGGGGATGTCGGAGGCGGTGGGACCGGTGGACCTGCGCGAGAGTGACGAGCACCCCTTCCTCGGACGCGAAATCGCCCAGCCGCGCCGCTACAGTGAACAGTCGGCCGAAAGTGTGGATCGCGCGGTGCGTGAAATCCTGCTGAATTCAGAGAAGCGGGCGCGCGAGACGCTTGAAACCCACCGCGATGCCCTTGAGCGTCTCGCCGCCGAACTGGAGGAGAAGGAAACGCTTCGGGCCGAGGCGGTCACGGCCTGCCTCGAGGGAAGCCCGGGATAGCTAAGGGCTTAACCACAGAGGATACAGAGAACACAGAGGCCAAGAAAATCTCACACATAAGTCCTTCAGACTCCATCCCGCGGCATCCTGCTACGAAGTTTCTCCTAACGAATCAAAAACCTAAACGGCCACCGAAGAGCCCTCCCGGATGGAATTCGGTTTTCACCTCTGGGATCTCTGTGCCCTCTGTGGTTTAACCTGGCTACTGGCGCAGCTTGTCCATTAGAGGCTGGAGAACATCCATCGGCAGCGGAAATACGATGGTGGAATTCTTCTCTCCGGCGATATCGGTCAGGGTCTGCAGATACCGCAGCGTTATCGCCTGCGGGGACTTGCCGAGCACATCAGAGGCCTGTCGCAGTTTCTCCGATGCCTGCATCTCGCCTTCGGCGTGAATGATCTTCGCGCGCCGCACCCGTTCCGCCTCCGCCTGTTTGGCAATGGCGCGGATCATGCTCTCATCCAGGTCCACATGCTTGATCTCGACATTGGAGACCTTGATGCCCCAGGCATCGGTCTGCTCGTCGAGGATATTTTGAATATCATCGTTGAGCTGTTCACGCGAGGCGAGCATGTCATCGAGGTCGTGCTGACCGAGCACGGAACGCAGGGTGGTTTGGGCCAGCTGGCTGGTGGCCTCATAGTAATTCTCTACCTGAATGATGGCCCTCTCCGCATCGAGAACACGGAAGTAAATCACCGCGTTCACCTTCACGGAGACATTGTCGCGGGAGATGACATCCTGCGAAGGGACATCCATGACAATGGTCCGCAGATCCACCCGAACCATCTGCTGGATTATAGGGATCACCAGGCGTAGCCCCGGGCCCTTCACCTTCCAGAAGCGCCCGAGTTGGAACACCACGCCCCGTTCGTACTCGCGGAGCACCCGAAAGGCGCTGAATATGATGACGGCGACGAAGCCGATAGCGATCAGGATGAAGTAGTTGAACATTGTCCTAAGCCCCTGTTCTCTCCTGCGTTCCCGTTTCCGGCGTCACGTTCAGGCAAAGCCCGTCCATTCCCGTGACCCGAACCTTATCTCCCTTGCTTACCGGTGCATCGGTTCTCGCCCGCCACCGCTCGCCATGGGCACGAACATCCCCTTCACGGTCGAAGTCCTCCAAAGCGGTAGCCTCCAGCCCCAGCATCTCCTCACTGCCGCTGACTACCGGCCGGTGTCGCGCCTTCAAGACGGCGCTCATCAGAAACATGAAAAGCCCACCGGAAAACAGTGCGATGCTCCCAATCAGCGCGAGCGAAATTCCGAATCCGGGGGCATCCGTGTCGATAAGGATAACCGAACCGATCACGAAGGCAGCCAGACCGCCGACCCCGAGCGCCCCGAAGCTGGGGGCAAACGCCTCCCCGACCATCAATGCTATCCCCAGCACGATCAGAGCCAACCCGGCATAGTTGATAGGGAGGACTTGTAGCGCGAAAAGTGCCAGTAGCAGGCTTATGGCGCCGATGATCCCCGGAATCAGCGCTCCGGGATTGGAAAACTCGAAGATGAGCCCGTAAATACCGATTAACATCAAAATGTAGGCGATGTTGGGGTTGGTGATCACCGCCAGCAGCTCGCTGCGCCAGTCCGGCTCCATGGCCACGAGGCTCATCCCCTTGGTATCGAGGGTCTGCTCCACATTGTTGACGGTCACGGTGCGGCCGTCGATCTGCTGAAGCAGGGCCTGCGGATCCCGGGCGATGAGATCGATGACGTTCTTCTTCAGCGCCTCGTTGGCGCTGAGGCTGACGCCGCGGCGAACCGCCTGTTCAGCCCATTCGGCATTGCGCCCGCGCAGTTCGGCCAAACCGCGAATGTAGGCCACGGCATCGTTGACCACTTTGTTCATTTTCGGGTCGTCATAGGTGGGGGCAGGCTCTTTCGCGGCCGGTTGCTCGCCTTTGCCCTGATCTTGTTCGGGCTTACCGCCTTGCTCGTCCCCGCCCGGCAGGGGCGAACCGCCGCCCATCGAGACCGGTGTTGCGGCCCCCAGGTTAGTGGCCGGCGCCATGGCGGCGATGTGGCTGGCATAGGCGATATACGTTCCCGCCGATGCGGCGCGGGCACCGCGGGGATAGACATAACTCACCACAGGGATGGGTGAGGCGAGGATGGCCTTGATGATATCCCGCATCGCCGAGTCGAGCCCGCCGGGGGTATCCATGCGCAGAATGGCCAGCCCGGCCCCTTGGCTCACTGCCTTGTCCAGGGAGCGTTGCACATAGTCGCTCGTCGCGGGGCCGATAGGCCCCTCGATATCGAGCCTCACGGCGTGATTTTCTGCGGGTGTCGCATCCTGTGCGCCAGCCGGAGTGAAGGCCACGATCGCCAGTAACAGTGAGAGCCGAAGGAGAAAATCCATTCTTTATTTCGGTTAGGAACTCCAACCCCGAGTCTAGCAGGCTGTTGAAAAAGGGTTTTGTCCCTTCTCCCCAGGGAGAAGGCGTTTTTCAAAAGCTTGCCAGCGCCCGTTCACGGGGAGAACCACAGGCGCTAGGCGATAAATTCCGGTCGATGCTAGACTCGGCGGTTCATTGGGGGCGCCCGCTCTCCCAAGTCCCCGGGACTTTTTCGCCCATGCCGCGGCCGCAAGCCGCCCCACTACCATGGAAGGCCGGGCGGATGATTCCCACCATAACGGACGCCACCGCGGGCGTTTAGCAGGCTGTTGAAAAAGGTTTTTATCCCTTCTCCCTGAGGGAGAAGGTTAGGATGAGGGGGATAAAATCAGTAACTTACCTTTTATTGAGTCCCCTCACCCCAGCCCTCTCCCTCTGGAGAGGGTGTTTTTCAACAGCCTGTTAGGGCGCAGTCGGTGTATGTTTGTGAACGGGAAACTTAATAACAATACCGGCATTTGCCGGAGCCAATACCCCACAGGAGGATTCAGTGAAAACGATTATCGCGTTTGTTGCCGCGCTGTTCATCGCGTCGGCCACCGCCGCCGAGCGAGGGCCTGCCGTTCCGGACTATCCCGCCGACCAGGTGGCGGAAAACACCTACGTCATTCATGGGCCCATGGGTTACCCCTCACCGGAGAATCAGGGCTTCATGAACAACCCGGCTTTCGTGATCACCGATGATGGCGTTGTGGTGGTCGATCCGGGCTCGAGTGTGCAGACCGGTGAGATGGTCCTGCGCCAGATTCGAAAGATAACCGACGCGCCCGTGGCCGCGGTGCTCAATACCCATGTGCATGGCGACCACTGGCTGGGCAACCATGCGTTCCGCAACGCCGATCCGCAAGTGCCCATCTATGGCCACCCCAACATGATCAAGGGCGTGGAAGAGGGTGCGGGAGAGGAGTGGATCGGCCGCATGGACCGCTCGACCGAAGGCGCCACTGCCGGCACCGAAGTCCGGGGCCCCAACATCGCGGTGGGCGACGGGGACAACGTCAGCTTCGGCGGTACCACCTTTCGGTTCCACCACCCGGGAGCGGCGCATACCAACACGGACATTATGATCGAGGTGCCGGAAAAGAAGGTGCTCTTCCTGGCCGACAACGTCTGCAATGAACGCATCGTGCGCATGGACGACGGCACCTTTCGCGGCAGTGTGGAGGTGATCGATGCCGCACTGGAGATCCCGGCCGAGGTCTATGTACCGGGTCACGGGCAGACGGCCGGCGTGGGCTTTGTTCACGACTACCGTGAATACCTGAACGGCGTCTATACCAGTGCCGAAGAGTTTTACGACCAGGGAATGGCGCCCTTTGAAATGAAGCCGATGATTGAAGAACGCCTGTCGCGCTTCAAGGACTGGAACGGCTTCGAGGATGAACTCGGCAAGCACATCAGCCTGGCGGTGCTGGAAGTCGAGCAGGCGATGTTCGAGTAGTCAACGGCCCACGGTGTTGGAGCGTCATTGTGGCGCGAGGGCCCTTATCGCGGCAGGATGCCGCTCCCACTCCCGATATCAGCTCTTCCCGCCGAGAGTCTCCAGCGACTCTTCCGCAATCTCCCGCACCTCGCTGCTTTCGTCCTCGAGTCGTTCACGAAGGTAAGGTTCGGCCTCCGGTGAACCGCTCAAACCCAGGAGGTGGCAGGCATCGCTGCGTATCCGGTGGTCTGCATGACGGGACAGATCACCCAGGCGAGGCACCAAGGGATTCAGTTCATCACCGCCCGCATGGCTCTCCAGGAGTGCATTGGCTCCTACCCGGACCTGCATAGGCGCTTCCGGATCGCCCACAAGGTCCAGGGTTTCCGGCAGCCGTTTCGGGTCGGCTTCGAGATAGGCCTCGGCTTCAGGGAGTTTCCCGGAACTCAGTAACTCCCGCAGATAATCACTACCCCCTTCCTCGTTAGCCGCCTTTTCGGCCCACTGCTTGAGCGCCCCCGGCGTCTGGGCCCCCTCCAGGATATAGGGACCGATACGGGTCCATGGCGCTGAGCGCACGCCCAGCTCCGCCGCCTTCTCCGGATGGACGGCCACGTTGACAACCTCCAAGCGGCCGATTGCTCCTGTCTTCACCAAATCGGCAAGGCCTTGCAGGACCACCGGACAGTGGGGGCAGCCGGGGGCAATGAACAGGAGGGCATCGGGGGCTTGGGGCATGAGTAGACTCCTCGAAAATCGGTGCTCTAGTGTACTTGTTTCCCTAATTCACAACGTTGAGCGGCTTCCCGGCCAGGAAAGCCCTGATATTGCCCGTCAACTGGTCCACCAGGCGCTGCCGCGACTCGCGGCTCGCCCAGGCCACATGCGGTGTGACAATCAGGTTGGGAATACCGGGCTCCAGCAGCGGGTTGCCCTCGCGTGGCGGTTCACGGGTCAATACGTCCACAGCGGCCCCGCCGATGGCTCCGGCCTTCAATGCTGCGGCCAGTGCCTCCTCGTCGACAATACCGCCACGGGCGGTATTGATGAGCAGCGCATCGGTTTTCATTTTCGCCAGCTCGTCGGGGCCAATCAGATCGCGGGTTTCCGGCGTCAGAGGACAATGGAGACTCAATACGTCCACCTGCGACAGCATCTCGTTCAGCGGGATTCTGTCCGCCGCCGGCGCCCCACCCGGGCGCTGTGCGATCAGCACCTGCATGCCGAAGGCGTCTTCCGCGGCCCTCGCCACCGCCCGGCCCAGTTCGCCATACCCGACGATGCCGAGAACAAGCCCGTTCAACTCGCGGATGGGAAAATCCAGCAGGCAAAACTGCTCTGCCCGTTGCCAGTGGCCCCGAACGACGTAGTCGTGATAATCGATCAGCCGCCGGCTATGCGCCAAAATCAAAGCCATGACATGCTGCACGACCGAGGGCGTGGCGTAGGCCCGCACGTTGGAAACCGTGATCCCGTTCTCTCGGGCGGCAGCCAGGTCGATATTATTGGTGCCGGTCGCGGCGATGGCGATAAACTTCAGGTTGGGCGCCCGGGCCAGAACGGCAGCATCCAGCACGACCTTGTTGCTGACCACCACCGCAGCATCGGCGATACGCTCCGATACCTGCTCGGGCGCGGTCGCGTCGTGAAGTTCCCACTCCGGGAGCGTGGATTCGAAGCCGGAGAGATCCATGTCACCACGGTCGAGACTGGCCCGATCCAGCATAACGCCTTTCATGGCCGACTCCTCTGCAGGTTGGGACAAAGCCGAGTATTCATGTAGACTTTTTCTATTCTTCAGGATACTACGCCGAAATCCCGACGACCTACCGACCGATAAAATTGGACCGCAAGGTCCGGAGAGACAATGAGCGAAAACGACTTTAGCAAAGAAGAGCAGATCCTGCGTGCCGTCAAAAAGGTGCTCACCGAGGTCATTAAGGACACTGCAACCGAACCCGGCATCAAACACCCCTTGAGCGAGAACACCATCAACGGTCTGCGGGACTGTCTGGTGCTGATCAGCCAGAGGGAGCAGGTATTGGCTGAAGAGAACGACCGTCCCATGGACATGCGCCCTCACTTCAAAGATGAGCCGAAGCCGCAGGGCGATGTGGTCGTACCAATCGATTCGTTGAAGAAGAAATAGCGCCGGCTATTGGCGCTCTATCGCCTCCTGCTGTCGGCGGTTACGATCTGCCAGTGCGCGTTTTACCTCCCTGGCCTGATCCAGATAGTCGCCAGGAGCGGCCATTTCCAGGCTGGAAGCGCTGCCGGTCTCTTCCGGTTCGCTGTTTTCCCCGGACGACTCCAGCGCGGGTAGCAGGTTTGCGTCGGGGTCGACCGTGACCTCCTCGAACGGAATGCCTTCGGGCGGGGCTTGGCCGTATTCCCAGCTACCTGCATCAGTTCGCCAGCGGTAAACCGTTACCTCCCGGTTTCCGGACAGGCCGGGTAAATCACCACTGAACGGCAGCTCGACTGCCGGAAGCCCCACATCCGGCAGTTGCAGGGCTCTCAGCTCATCCCAGCGAATTAGCGGACCGCCGTCCTGTCGAAGCGGCAGGATAAACAGACCCGCTAGTGTACTGTTGCATGCTTGGCGATACTTTCAGAGCCCCCCAAAAATGTCAGGACAAGGCGCAGCGCGCAGGCAATGGTTATTCCCTTGTCAAGCGCTGCAACGCCGTCATGGCGTTTTTGGGGGGCTCCCTCCGGGCGAGCCGCTGGCCGGCCATCTGCGGCGTTGCGTTTCTTGGAAAGGGCGCGCCATTCCCTGCGAAACGCGCCTTGCATCTGGCCGGCCAGCGGCTCGCTGAATGCACCGCCAAGCATGCAACAGTACACTAGTACCAGCAGCGCCAGAAAGATGCGCACGATGATGCGGCTCATAGTCCCGTTTTCCCTTTCACGCTAGGATTGGCGCGGAGTGGAACCGGCCATGTACATCAATGCCTGCCAAAGAAATACGATTCTTCCTCGATATACCCGCCAGCACCTACCGCGAATACTACTACGGCAGGATTGTCGACGTCATAGCGCAAAGCCGGGACGGGCGGACCATTCGTTTCCCTGCCGGGCTGCTCCGGCACGTGGTCACCCCCGACGGGGTTCGTGGCGAATTCGTTATGGAAATGGATGAAAATAACAAATTCGTGGCCATTCGAAAGGTACGCAATCCCTAACTTCAGGCGTTTTCGAAAGGAGCGAGCGCTGGCCGCATCTGTTTAACGGTCTGGTAGCCCACGTTGATGGCCTCGTCGGCCCGATCGAACTCCAGTAAACCGATGTGGGCGAGTCGCGGTGCAATCAATACATCGGGCGGATCGCCAGCCATACGGCTCCGGGTGATGCGGTCCTGCATGATGTTGATGGAGGAGGCCAGCACATCGAACAGGCCCGGCGCCTTCGGGGCGCGGCCCGGCGTGGCGCCTCCCATCAGTTTGGAGCGCAATTCGTCACTGAAACGCTGCACGACCTGGTCCCAAACGGCCTTGCTCTCGTCACGGCTTTTTTCCGGCTTGAGACGGGGCGAATGCATCAGGTGCTTGCCAACGATGTCCCCGTTGAGGTTTACAGCAATGATGAGGTCGGCCCCCAGCGCCCGGGCCACCGAAACCGGCACCGGGTTGACCAGCCCGCCATCCACCAGGAATTCACCATTCACTTGGACGGGATTGAACAATCCCGGCAGAGCCATAGAGGCCCGAACCGCCTCCAGAATGGGGCCGGTCTGCAGCCAGATTTCATGGCCCGTATTCAGATTGGTGGCCACAGCGGCGAAAAGGCGCTCCGCCTCGTCCATGTCCCGATCCCGGATATGCTTGCGGAAATAATCGGTCAGCGCCTCCCCGGCAATGAAACCGCCGGCCAGCTTGACGTCCATGAAACGGACGATGTCCCACCAATCGAGAGTCCGAGCCCACTCCTCCAGCCGATCCAGACTATTGGTGACATAAGCTGCCCCAACCAAGGCCCCGATCGAGGTGCCACAAACAACGTCCGGTTCGATACCCTCTTCCGCCAGAGCACGGATAACCCCAATATGAGCCCAGCCCCGGGCGGAGCCACTGCCGAGCGCCAGTGCGATTCGCGGTCTGCTCATCATCCCTCCGTTGGTTTGCGCCATTATACGGTCAGGTCCCTCCCTGCACAGAGGGCTTGCGTATGGTTTATCATCGGTTTATGTCGCAAAAACGCCTTAAACACGGTTGGCTGCTGGCCCTGCTTTTTCTCGTTTCCGCTGTAGCGGCGGAAGAGCCGGATGCGGAGTGGGATGCCTGGGAGAAAGCTCTCACCGAGGATGCGAAAGCGGCCGAATTCGACGATGCCCCGCTCGAGGAGGAGGTAAAGACGCCGGCCTGGTTCCGTCTCACCTTCCTCAACCTGGCGGAAGATCTGGCCGACGCAAAGCAATCCGGACGCGAAGGACTCGTCGTCTATTTCGGACAGAAGTACTGCCCCTACTGCCAAGCGCTGATGGAGGACCTGAAAAAGCCGGATATCCGACGTTACATGCAGGATCACTTCGATGTCGTCGAGGTGGATGTCCACGGCGATCGTACGGTGACCGACCTGCAGGGGGGCGAATTTGATGAAAAGGCGTTCGCCGAGAGGGAGAAGACCAACCTCACCCCCTCGCTGATTTTCTACGATTTCGAGGGGCGGCAGGCGCTCAAGCTCACCGGTTATCACGGTCCGTACCGATTCCGCGCGGCGCTGGAGTACGTAGCGGACGATCATTACCGAAACGAGAGCTTTCGCAGTTATCTCAAGCGCGCGGACCCGAATATGGTTCCCCGAAAGGGCGAACTCAATGATGCCGAATTTTTCGCAGCGCCCCCCTTCAATCTGGACCGTACCCGATTTCCGGGCGAACGTCCGCTCATGGTCTTTTTCGAGCAGGCCGACTGCCACGCCTGCGACGTCCTGCATACCGGCCCCGTGCAGCGCCCGGCTATCCGCGATCTCATCGAGCAGTTTGACACCGTACAGCTCGGGATATGGGATGACACCCCGGTAGTCACCCCCGGCGGAGAAAAACTGACCGCCCGCGAGTGGTCGGAAAAACTCCAGCTGTTCTATACGCCCACGCTACTGTTTTTCGACCAGAACGGGGAGGAGATCCTCCGGCTCGATTCGGTGGCTCACTTCTATCGCATCCGGGGTGTCCTGCAGTACATTCTCAGCGGCGCCCATGAACAAGGTGTGACGCTCCAAGGCTGGCAGCGAAAGCAATGATCTCCGCCGACCAGCGGAACACACTCGAATAGCCTCACCTTTCGGGTTCGGCCCTGGAACGTCCCCTGCGGGAAATTGCAGCATGAAGAATTACGATCGAATCGACACCCTTTTGGAAATAATGGCACGCCTTCGCGACCCCGGTGGCGGGTGTCCCTGGGATCGGGAGCAGACCTTCGCCACGATCGCCCCCTACACCCTTGAAGAGGCCTATGAAGTCGCCGATGCCATTGAGCGCGGCACCCCATCCGAATTGCGCGAAGAGCTCGGGGATCTCCTGTTCCAGGTCGTCTTTCACGCCCGCATGGCCGAAGAAGCGGGTCAGTTCGCCTTCCCCGACGTGGTGGAGACGGTGGTGGAGAAGATGGTGCGCCGCCACCCCCACGTGTTTGGGGATGAAGAGGTGGCGGATGCCGAAGCCCAGACCGCCGCCTGGGAAGCGCAAAAGGCCCGTGAGCGTGCGGCGAAGGCGGGAGGAGAGCCGTCCCACAGCGCCCTTGACGGCGTTGCTGTCGCCCTGCCGGCCCTGACCCGCGCCGAGAAACTGCAAAGGCGTGCCGCCCGGGTCGGCTTCGACTGGCCCGATCCCCGGGGTGCACTGGAAAAGGTACGGGAAGAGACCGAAGAGGTGGTCCGGGAGTTGGATCAGCGCGACGCCGACGCCCTGCAGGCCGAGGTGGGTGATCTGCTGTTTGCCTGTGTGAACCTGGCGCGTCTGGCCGGCGTTGACGCGGAAACCGCCCTCCGCGGCGCCAACAGCAAGTTCGACCGTCGCTTCCGGGCCGTGGAGGCCACCCTCACGCGGGAGGGAAAATCACTGGACGATGTCTCCCTGGAGGAGATGGATGCGGCCTGGGAGCGGGTGAAACGGGGTGAACGGCAAATTGCGGGCAAGTGAGTTGGCAGACGTTCGCTCATCCGTCAAACTAAACCGACACTGCAAAACCCTTGCGCGGCTCCACCCAACAGAAGGCGTAAAGACGATATGAGCGAAAATCATCAGGGGATAGGCGAACGCCTCGCCGAAGGCTATCACCGCATGCTGGAACGGGTTCGCCACCGTCTGGACGAAATCGAACACGAGACAGGTCCTACCGTAAAACGCGCCATCGATGATGCACAGGAGCGCGCCACGGAGCTTGGCGAACTGAGCCGGGAAGAGTCCCAGAAGGTAGCCGGATACCTGCGTAAAGACCTGGAGGACGCCGCCACATTCATTTCCGGTTCGGGGCGTGAGTTGGGCAACTGGCTGAACTTCGACTGGAACCTGATCGAAGAGAGCCTTGCCGACCTTTTCGCCAACGCCGTGGACCATACCCGGGTGGAGCTGGAACAGTTCTCCGAACGGGCCGCCGCCCTCGGCGAGTGGCATACCGGGGAAATCACCGCCATGGGTACGCTCCAGTGCAAGAGCTGCGGCGAGATCCTGCATTTCCATGGTCCGGGCCACATTCCGCCCTGCCCCAAGTGCCACGGCACCACGTTCCGTCGAATGACCGACGCAGAACAGTAAGCAGCATCCCCGGCCCGGTCAGGCTCCCGCTCCCTCCCAATAAAGGGCGTGATCCTGACTTGACCTCCTTTGGCAACGGCTCTCGTGGCAAAAGGGACAAGCGCCGGCCCTACTTGCTCGGGTTTCTGGCCGTTCTTACCGCGGGACTCCTCGCGGGGTGCGACGCTTCGCCCGTCGTCGAGTCCAGCGGACTGGCCCGGTCCTCTTCCGGTACGACACTGTTCTGGACCCACAACGATGGGTCGAACACCATTTCCGAGGAGTCCGGCGATACTCACCTCTATCTCCTCGGACCGGGAAACCGGCTGGTGTCAAAAACCCGGGTCGGGACGGCCAATCGGGACTGGGAGGACTTGGCCACTTTCGAAATGGAAGGGCGGCGCTACCTCTTGATTGCAGACGTCGGCGACAACGACGAAAAACGAAATATCTATCGGCTTGTTGTTGTTGGAGAGCCGATAAACCAGGCCGAGGTCTCCATCGAGTGGATCGTGGAATTCCGTTACCCCGACGGCCCACACGACTGCGAGGCCGTTGCGGTCATTCCCGACACCCATTCGGTCCTGCTCGTTTCCAAACGCGACCGACCGGCCGGCATTTACCGTCTGCCCCTGGCGCCACACCCGGGCGTCGCCATTGCAGAAAAGGTCGGGGATTTTGCCGCGCTACCCGCCCCCACCTGGAAGGACACGCTGCGAAATCCATTACAGGGGCCCTATAGCGATCAACCGACCGGGCTGGATATTTCCCCGGATGGGCGCTTCGTCGCGGTACTCACCTATCGCAATGCCTACGTGTGGGCCCGTCCAGAGGGCCAGAAATGGCCAGAGGTTTTCACGGAGGTCCCCACCGTTTTGGAACTGCCTGAACTGCGTCAGTGGGAAGGGATCGCCTGGAGCCCCGAGGGGGAGGCCTTGCATATCAGTCGCGAAGGGACCGCCGAACTGCTCCGAATCGAGTGGGCAAAGGCAGGGCGGAAATAGAAAAACCGCCCGACGGCTTTCGCCACCTCCCCGAATCCCATTGAGCCAGAACGCTCCGTAAAGGTACTCATCGAGTCCACGAAACTACTTGCATACACTCAAGCCGAGGCACTCGCCTCGACAAAGCATCATCTGCCGACTCAAGGAGGAGTTATGCGCATAAACGATTTACCTTTCAGGAAGGCCCGCAGTGGGCTGCTTTCCGCCGGTTTCTTAGCGGCGGGCCTGACAGCCGCTTCGAATGCCGGGGCTGTTCAGGTGCGAGTGGAGGTGGATAACCTGGCACCGGAGAACGGCGTCACTATCACGCCGCTCTGGTCAGGCTTTCACGGCGGGGATTTCGATCTCTTTGACCGCGGAGAACCGGCATCCGAAGCGTTGGAGCGCTTGGCTGAAGACGGCAACACCGGCCCTGCCATGGAGGCCTTTGCCGCGACCACGCCCAACGGCGTGCAAGGGACCATGCCGACAGCCATCGGTCCCGGTCAAAGCATCGCCATGGATTTTTCGCTGAACGACAGCGAAGCGCAGCGTTACTTCAGCTATGCGGCCATGGTCGTACCCAGCAACGACGCCTTTATCGCCAACGATAACCCCAGGGCTTTTTCCATTTTTGACGGCGAGGGGAAATTTACGGGGGCCGACTTCGTGGTCAAAGGGGATGACGTTTGGGACGCGGGCACCGAGGTCAATTCCGAGATCCCCGAAGAGACGGCACTTCTGGGACAGACGGAGCCCAACACGGGAACCGATGAAAACGGAGTCGTTACCGAACATCCGGACTTAATGGATCCCGGCGCGGGCGGCATCGTCGATGACACCCGGTTCACCAACGCCGACTTCAGTGAACCGGGCTATGAAGTGGCCCACATCACCGTTTCGGAGGCCGGACCGGTAAGCGTTTCCGAACCCTACCCACTGGCACTCCTGGCAGCAGGTTTCCTGGCAACCGTCGTGGCCTCGCGTCGTAAGCGGGACCAATGCTGACAACAACCGTCGGATACAAGGCCCGCCTTCAGGCGGGCCCTTTTTCCGCTCAAGCTCAGTATTTGAACTGGCCTACCAGAGACTGCAGGTCGTGGGCCAGATGGGAGAGGCCGTCGGAGCTTTCGGAGGTCTGCTCCGCGCCCTTGGCGTTTTCTTCCGTGATGTCGTTAATAGCGGTGACGTTCCTGTTGATCTCCTCCGAGACTTGACTCTGCTGCTCGGCGGCACTGGCGATCTGGGCGTTCATATCGCTGATGGTGGTCACTGCCTGGGTGATGGAGTTGAGCGCATCGCCGGCCTTGCTGGCCTGCTCCACGCTGCCGTGCGCCTGCTCGCGACCGCCCTCCATGACCTCCACCGCCTGCTTGGCGCCGCCCTGGAGTTTTTCGATCATGGACTCGATCTCCTTGGTTGAATCCTGGGTCCGGCTGGCAAGTGTGCGCACTTCATCGGCGACCACCGCGAAACCGCGGCCCTGTTCGCCGGCCCGGGCCGCCTCGATGGCGGCATTGAGGGCGAGCAGGTTGGTCTGATCGGCGATGTCGCGAATGACTTCCAACACGTGACCGATATCGGCACTGTGCTTCTCCAGGTCGTGGATCACACTTGCGGCACGCTCCACCTCCTGCGCCAGGGTATCGATCGAATCGATCGTGGCACTGACCACCTGACTGCCGGTGCGGGCCTCGCCATCGGCGTCTTTGGCCGCCTCGGCGGCATTTTGCGCACTGCGCGCCACTTCCTGAACCGTCGCCGTCATCTCATTGATAGCGGTCACCACCTGTTCGGTCTGCACCCGCTGCCGCTCGATAGAGTCGCGTGACTGGCCGGTGATGGTCGTCAACTCTTCAGAGGCGGAGGCCAGTTGCGCAGTCGAGCCCGCCACCTTGCCCACGGCACTCTGCATCTTTTCGACGAACCTGTTGAACGCCTCGGCCAGATGGGAGATCTCATCCCTGCCATTGGTATCCAGACGTCTGGTGAGGTCGCCCTCCCCGGCGGCGATATTCTCCATCGCCTCAACGGTGTGGCACAGCGGCCGGCGAATGGAAAGGGAGAGCAGTGACGAAATCCCGACCCCGAGCAGCAGGGCCAGACCACCGATCAGCAGGGTGCTGTTGCGCGCATTGGCCAGGGCACTGACGTAATAGTCCCGATCGACGGCGATCTCCATGACTCCGATGGGCTTGCCCGAATAGTCGCTGACACTTCGAGCGTAAACCGATTTTTTGTGTTCACCCAGCATCCGTTGAGTCAATAGCGGCTCGGACATCGCCTGGCCGAGCTCATCGGGACGAATCAGGCTGTCACCTTCGTAAGTCTTGGCGAAGGTCTCGAAACCGCTGTCGCGCTTGATGTAAAAGGCGACCTCCAGCTCGACATCATCCCTGGCTGCCTTGAACTCCTCAAAAAAGGGCTGCCCGAAGGACATGCCGAATTCGACCGAACCGATATGCTGTCCCTGGTGGAATACCGGGGTGACGCCGCGCACGCCCAGTCCGGCCACGCCCACTTCGAGGCCCTGCACCGATTTCTTGGTGCTGTTCACTGCCGTTACGGTGTGTCGGAAAGACGAGAGGTCATCACCGAATTTCTCGAGCTTGTGAAGGCGAAGGTAGGAGAAGGCCGGTGGTTTGTGGAACTGGAACTGGCGAACGGCATACTTCTCCTTCATCACTTTGAAGACATCGTGGAACTCGGTGATGAGCCCCTCGCGGTCGCCAGCCGCAAACAGCTCTCCTGACCTCGGGGCGGCGGCAATACTATCCGCAAGAGCGGCCGCCACGCGCTCCTCGGCACCGAGCCGGTCCATGAGTTGGCCGTAGAGCGCCTGCATCTCGCGCTTTTCCGCCTCCGACACAATCCCTTCGATCTGATTGAGAACGGTGGGCGTGATGACGGCCAAAGCCGCCAGCAAGACCAGTGCCGATCCGACGCCGATCCGTGTCCCGATACTGAAATTCCGCAACATGGTGTTACCCCTCGTGATCCGTTGAACCCCCTCGTGGTGGAGCTTTGTTCTCTCCCGTCTTTGGGTCGTCAAATTACTCCACGGATACAGCCCACGGTATCGGCAGATGTCCGGCAAAACTGTAGGAGTGCGTCCTACAATTCGGCGGAAAACAGGGCTTGCAAAATTATGCGCTTCGGCGGCTACGCTGGAACGCGAGGACTATCGCAGTCCCGGCAAAAAGGCAGACCAGAATGGGAAGGTTGTGCCAGCGCCCATAAGGAGTCTGGCCGGCCATCGGCTGAACGCGATGGGTAAGGACGTGGGTTTCGAACTGGGGTGAAGTGGCCAGCAACCGACCCTTTGCATCGGCAAACGCCGAAATTCCGTTCGTCGTGGCCCGTAGCATCGGACGGCCGGTTTCCAGGGCGCGCATGCGGGAAATCTGGAGATGCTGGTGCGGCGCCAATGAATCCCCGTACCAAGCGTTGTTACTGCCATTCACCAGTAGAGTAGCGTCGTGGAGGGTTCTGGCGATCTCACTGCCAAACGCATCTTCATAGCAGACCGAGACCGCAGCCCGATTCCCTGCGGCCGCGAGTGGCTGCTGTCCCTCCGGGCCGGGAATGAAGCTCGACATGGGTACATCGAAAAAACCGATCAATCCACGCAGCAGGGACTCGAAAGGTACGTATTCGCCGAAAGGAACCAGATGCCGTTTGAAATAAAAATCGCGCCGGGAACCGAGGCTCATCATGCCCGTAAAATAGTGCTTGCCATCTTGCGCCAGCACCGGCAATCCCAGGATCAAGTCGGTGTCGGCCTTCGCGGCCTCCCGCTCCAGCGGAGTGAGGTACTCGGCTTCGATTTGGTGATAAAAAACGGTGATGGCGTTTTCCGGCCAGACCACCAGGTCACTGCGCCCCAAACGTTCACGGGTGAGCCGGGCGTACGTGTCCAGGCGCTCCCGAATCGCGCCGGGCTCCCACTTGGTCTCCTGCGGCAGATTGCCCTGAACCAGCGAGACCGTCAGCGGCTCTCCATCAGCGTGGGTCCAGTCAATACCCTCGGCCCACCAGGAGCCGCCCCATACCAGGCCCGCGAAAACCGCCGGTGCGACCACGTCCCGCCAGTCACCACGATCTCGACTTCGGGAGAAAGCGCCATAGGCCAGCAAACCGGCCGTTAAGGCCACCACCCAGCTCATCCCATAGACCCCCAGGATGGGGCCGAGACCCGCCAGGGGTCCGTCGATCTGACTGTAACCCAGGCTCAACCACGGGAACCCGGAAAAGAGCCAGCCGCGCAACCACTCCACCAGCGTCCATACCGCCGGAAACAGCAGCAGCAGTCCTGCCGCAGGGCCGATCGCGGGGGCCAGACGCCGGGCGAGATAACCCGCCAGCGCCGGGTAGAGGGAGAGGACGGCAACAAACAGTGTGGTCAGTAGCAGGGCGGGCAACAGGCCGGTGCCGCCGAATTCGTTGATGGCGACAAACACCCAACTGATGCCGACCCCGAATTGACCGACGCCGAACAGAAATCCCAGCCAGGCGGCCCGGCGGGGTGTTGCCCCTTGCCAAAGCCAAAACAGCACCGCCGGCGACAGTATCGCCAGCGGCAAAATGGCAAACGGAGCGAAAGCCAGAGGCAGCAGACCGCCGGCGATGAAGGCCGTCAGGCCGGCGATCCCGGCCCTGTCGCGGTCAAGTCGCAGAGAGTGTTTCACCGGAGTTTCCATCCCCGGCCTTGTGGTCCTGCGGCAACGGCGCGATTTCCAGCAGGTAAATGCGGCGACTGTCCGCCCTCAGCACGGTGAACCGGTATCCCCCCATTCCCAGCTGTTCGCCGCGTTTGGGCATATGGCCGAAGCCTTTAAGAACCAGCCCGCCGATGGTGTCGAATTCCTCGTCGCTGAAGCCGGTCCGGAAAAACTCGTTGAAATCGTCGATGGTGGTCAGGGCACGGACCATGTAGCGCCCGTCCGCTACCTGGAGGATATCGCTATCCTCCTCCTCGATATCGTGCTCGTCCTCGATCTCGCCGACGATCTGCTCCAGGACGTCTTCAATCGTGACCAGACCCGCCACGCCCCCGTACTCGTCCACCACCACCGCCAGGTGGTTGCGGCTGGCGCGGAATTCCTTCAGAAGGACATTGAGGCGCTTGCTCTCGGGCACAAACAGTGCAGGACGCAGTATCTCGCGGATGTTGAAGCCTTCGCCGCCGTTGGCGACGAACGGAAGCAGATCCTTGGCCAGCAAGATACCCACCACCTCGTCACGGTTTTCGCCGATGACCGGGAAACGGGAGTGGGCGCACTTGATGATGATGGGCAGGATTTCCTGGAGAGAGGCATCCCGCTCCACCACGTTCATCTGGGAACGGGGAATCATGATGTCGCGGACCTGCATTTCCGACACCTCCAGAACGCCTTCAATCATGGCGTAGGCGTCGGCGTCGATCAGGTCTCGCTGCTGCGCCTCACTGAGAGTCTGCAGTAGCTCTTCGCGATCCTTGGGCTCGGGCTGGAGTACTTGTCCGAGCCGCTCTAGCCAGCTTTTTTGCGGCCGCTCGTCACCGGCGGCACTACTAGGTCGATCGTCGTTCATGCGTGTCGTTGGTCACCCTGCGAAAGACAAGATACAAGCCCATCTTGCGGTGCTTGTATCTTGTATCTCGCTTAGGCGTAAGGATCGCTATAGCCTAGGCCAGCGAGTATTCGCCTTTCAAGCGATTCCATCACCTCGGCATCTGCGGGTTCGATATGGTCGTAACCGATCAAGTGCAGACACCCGTGAACCACCATATGCGCCCAGTGCGCCTCCGGGGTCTTGCCCTGCTCCGCGGCCTCCCGGACCACAACCGGTGCGCAAATGACCAAATCCCCCAACAGCGGGATATCGATGCCCTCGGGGGCCTCGAACGGAAAGGAGAGCACGTTGGTCGGTCTCTGCTTGGCCCGGTAACGGCCATTCAGCTCGGCGCTTTCCGTCTCATCCACCACCCGCACGGTCAGCTGCACATCGCCTTCGGTCCTGTCGACGAGGGCCGCCTCTGCCCATTCCAGAGTGCGGCCTTCATCCGGCAAATCGTTCGTCTCGCTGGCGATCTGCCAGTCGAGCTCAACGGCCACCGGCACCATCCTGCTCATCGAAACGTTCATACGCACCGACGATGCGCTGGACCAGCGGATGGCGGACCACGTCCTTGGCCAGAAAGAAGGTAAAACTGATGCCCTGGATGTCCTTGAGAACGTCGATCACGTGCCGCAGACCCGACGAAGCCCCGCGCGGCAGGTCAATCTGGGTGACATCGCCCGTGATCACCGCTGTGGAGCCAAAACCGATTCGGGTGAGGAACATCTTCATCTGCTCCTCGGTAGTGTTTTGTGCCTCATCGAGGATGATGAACGAGTCATTCAGCGTGCGCCCGCGCATATAGGCCAGCGGCGCCACTTCGATCACGTTGCGGTCCATGAGTTTCGCCACCCGTTCGAAACCCAGCATTTCGTAAAGGGCGTCGTAAAGCGGCCTCAGGTAAGGGTCCACCTTCTGGGCCAGATCCCCCGGCAGGAAGCCGAGCCGCTCACCCGCTTCGACGGCCGGACGGGTAAGGATGAGTTGACGAACCTCATCCCGCTCGAGAGCCTCCACCGCGCAGGCCACCGCCAGATAGGTCTTGCCGGTGCCCGCCGGTCCCACCCCGAAATTGATGTCGTGGGTGAGGATGTTCTTCAGGTACTTCTTCTGGTTCGGACCGCGCCCCTTGATCACTCCGCGCTTGGTGCGGATAACGACTTCCTCGACATCGTCCTCCTGCTCCAGCAGTTCCTCGATGCCGGACTCCTGAAGAAACAGATGGACACGCGCCGGGGTCAGCGTCTCCTCGCCCGTGGTGCGATACAGCCCCTTGATGACCTCACCGGCCGCACCCACCGATTCGCCCTCGCCGATCACCCGGAAGGTATTGCCGCGATTATTGACTTCCACGCCGAGCCGGCGTTCGATCTGCCGCAGGTGTTCGTCAAACTGTCCGCAGAGATTGGCGAGCCGCTCATTGGAGGCGGGTTCCAGAGTGATATCGAGGCTTTCGGGAGTGTCCTTCAAAGAAGTGGAAACCTTGGCTTGCACGGGGCGAATACGTCTCTCAATTAAGTTAGTAGAAGGAGGTTGCACTCATGTCCAGCCGGCGGCGGCCGGCCCGGCCGGTTCACCACGCAGGGAGTTGGGAAGCGCCTCGCTAATGCGTACGTCGACAAACTCTCCGATCAGTGCACCCTCACCGGGGAAGTTCACCACCCGGTTGTTCCCGGTGCGGCCGGAGAGTTCGTTCGGGTCCTTACGGGACGGCCCCTCCACGAGGATTCGCTGCACGGAACCCACCATGCCCTGACTGATTGCCTGCGCCTGCCGGTTGATCGTCGCCTGCAATCGGGCCAGGCGGGCCTTCTTCACATCGAGCGGCACATCATCCGGCAACTCCGCGGCGGGCGTACCCGGCCGCGGGCTATAGATAAAACTGAATGACTGGTCGAAGCCCACCTCCTCGATCAGACGCATCGTCGCCTCGAAGTCCGCCTCCGTCTCACCGGGGAAGCCGACGATAAAATCGGAAGAGATGCTGATATCCGGCCGCGCTTCACGCAATTTGCGGATCTTGGCCTTGTACTCCAACGCGGTATGGCCGCGCTTCATCAACGCGAGGACCCTGTCGGAACCCGACTGTACCGGCAGATGCAGGAAGCTGACCAGTTGCGGCACCTCGGCGTAGGCCTGAATCAGGCTGTCCGTAAACTCCACCGGATGGGAAGTCGTGAAACGAATGCGGTCGATCCCCTCGATGGCCGCCACATAATGGATCAGCAGCGCCAGGTCGGCGATTTCACCGTCATGCATCGGTCCGCAGTAGGCATTGACGTTCTGGCCCAGAAGATTGACCTCCCGAACGCCCTGCTGCGCCAGGGACGCGACCTCGGCGATGACGTCATCAAAGGGTCGGCTGACCTCCTCGCCGCGGGTATAGGGGACCACGCAGAACGTGCAGTACTTGGAGCAGCCCTCCATGATCGACACAAACGCCGTCACCCCGTCGGCGCGGGGCTCGGGCAGGCGGTCGAATTTCTCGATTTCCGGGAAGGAGACATCGACCACCGCCTGGTGCCGCTCCCAGACCCGCCCGAGCATCTCCGGCAGGCGGTGCAGTGTCTGGGGACCGAATACCAGGTCGACAAAGGGCGCCCGCTTGCGAATCGCCTCGCCTTCCTGGCTCGCCACACAACCGCCGACCCCGATCACCACCTCCGGCCGCGCCTGCTTGAGCGGCTTCCACTTGCCTAACGCTGAAAACACCTTCTCCTGCGCCTTTTCGCGCACCGAACAGGTATTCAGCAGCAGCACGTCCGCCTCTTCGGGAACATCCACCGGCTCCAGGCCGCACTGGACACCGAGCACATCGGCGATCTTCGCCGAATCGTACTCATTCATCTGACAACCGAAGGTTTTGATGTAGAGCTTACGGGTCATGGACAGAAACTTGGACCGAAAAGGAACCGGATAGTTTATGGCCGAAACCCGTAAAAACCAAGTTTGGAGTACGGAAAAACCGCAAAAACCACGGGGGACACGGGGTGCACGGGGATGGGCTAAAGCCGCATGGGGAAACGGGGAAAAGTGTGGGAAAAGGGGTCAGAACCCTTTGGGTGAAGTTTCAAGCATCGGCAGTCCTCCTGCCGATGCACGTTAACCTGTAAACCATGTGCCCGGTTTAATCTGTAAACGATGTTACCGGTCTGTACCCTCTGGCCCGCCCCCGCAAGGGGGGAGGGAACTAACCTCCCGTGTCCCCGTGGTTGATACGTCAGTCGAAGCTGGGGGAAGCCGCGATCTTGTGGATGGCCAGGTCGGCGCCCTCGAACTCCTGCTCTTCGGAGAGGCGAATGCCGACGCTTTTTTTGAGAACGCCGTAAACCAGCAGCCCCCCGACCAGTGCCACGGCCACGCCGATGAGGGTTCCGATCACCTGTGAGCCGAGGGCGACCCCGCCCAGGCCGCCGGCCGCCACGCTACCGAAGAGCCCCGCGGCGATGCCGCCCCACGCGCCGCAGAGGCCGTGCAGCGGCCAGACGCCGAGGACATCATCGATGCGCCAGCGATTCTGGGTGAGGGTGAAGGTGATGACGAACAGCACCCCGGCGACGCCACCGGTCACCAGCGCCCCCAGCGGGTGCATCAGGTCCGAGCCGGCACAGACCGCCACCAATCCGGCGAGCGGACCGTTGTGGACGAAGCCCGGGTCGTTGCGCCCGGCAGCGAGCGCCGCCAGCGTGCCACCCACCATCGCCATCAGCGAGTTCACCGCCACAAGGCCGCTGATGCCTTCCAGGGACTGGGCGGACATCACATTGAAGCCGAACCACCCCACCGTAAGGATCCACGCCCCCAGCGCCAGAAAGGGTATGGAGGATGGCGGATGGGCGTAGACTTCACCGTTCTTTCCGTAACGCCCCTTGCGGTGCCCCAGCAGCACCACGGCGACCAGTGCAACCCATCCGCCCACCGCGTGCACCACCACCGAGCCGGCGAAGTCATGGAACTCGGCGCCGAAGGTGTCCGCCAACCAGGCCTGGACGCCGAAGTTGCCGTTCCAGGCAATCCCCTCGAACAGGGGATAAATCAGCGCAACCAGCAAAAAGGTGGCGGTCAGTTGGGGCAGGAATTTGGCCCGCTCGGCGATACCGCCCGAGATAATGGCCGGGATCGCCGCGGCAAAGGTGAGCAGGAAGAAGAACTTCACCAGTTCGTAGCCGTTGGCCTCGGTCAGTGATCCCGCGCCCCTCGAAGAAGGTAACGCCGTAGGCGACCCCGTAGCCGACGAAAAAATAGGCGATGGTGGAGACCCCGAAGTCGGAGAGGATCTTCACCAGCGCGTTGACCTGATTCTTGAAGCGCACCGTCCCCACCTCCAGAAAGGCGAAGCCGGCGTGCATGGCAAGCACCATGATGGCGCCCAGAAGAACGAAGAGTGTGTCGTTGGCAGCGGTTGCGTGCTCCATTGTGGGTCCTCTTGCTCGCGTATGGCGCAACACGGAGCAAGAAGCGCACCATCCCGGTGCCTAACTGTGAAACAAAGACTTAATGCCGCGGCGCCACACCGAAACGCACTGTTTTGGTGCTTCTGGCCGGCCAATGCTCCAATTGGGTGCCGCCGTTTCGGAAAGAGTGGCGACTGGCCGCGACGGCATCGGGAACATCGCCTGAAGTAGGCCGCCCTGTCGGGCGAAGCCGTTTCAAACCGGAGTTTCCACCACCTCCGATCTCTCCTCGCCTCCGAACTTCCGTCTTTGCCGCCAGTCGTGGAGCCGGGCTCCAAGCAGGAGCAGACAGGGCGTGAGCACCAGCGTCAGCAGGGTGGCGAAGGTAAGTCCACCGGCAACGCCGGTGGCGAGTTGCCTCCACCACTGGGTTGAGGGGGCGCCGAAGCTCACCTCGCGGTGGATGAGGTCGATATTGACCCCCATCACCATCGGCATCAGGCCGAGAATGGTCGTGACGGTGGTCAGCAATACCGGTCGCAGGCGCTGGGCGCCGGTGCGCAGAATGGCCTCGGTCACCGGCATGCCGGTGCGGCGCAGGATGTTGAAGGTGTCGATCAGCACGATATTGTTGTTGACCACGATACCGGCCAGGGCGATGACGCCGATGCCGCTCATGACGATACCGAAGGGCTGGGCCGTGGTGAGCAGCCCCAGTAAGACGCCGACGGTGGAGAAGACCACGGCACTGAGGATCAGAAAGGCCTGGTAGAAGCTGTTGAACTGCGTCACCAGGATAATCGCCATCACGAACAGGGCGATGCCAAACGCCCTGGAGAGAAACGCCTGAGACTGACGCTGCTCCTCGTCCTCGCCCTTGAAAGCCAGCGAAACCTGCGGATCCAGTGCATCGCGGTGCTCGCTCAGCCACCCCTGAATCCGGCGCACCTGCGTGTCGGGCAACACCCCTTCCGGCACATCGGCCTTCACGGTCATCACCCGCTCTCCGTCGACACGGCTGATGGTGCCCATCTTCGGCGCGGGACTGCGGGTGACGAAATTGCCGACCGGCACCAGTCCGGCCCGCGTGTTGACCCGCAGCCGGTCCAGCTGGTCCAGTCCGCGCTTCTCCTTCGGCATGCGCACGATGATATCGACTTCATCATCGGCGTCATCCGGGCGATAGTCACTGACCTTGATGCCATTGGTGACCAGCTGCACTGCATTGCCGACCACGGTCACGTCCGCGCCAAAGCGGGCCGCCTGGGTGCGGTCCACCCTCATCTCCCACTCGATGCCGGGCAGCGGCCGGTTGTCCTCGATGTCCTCGAAACCGCCGAGTTCGTTCATCATCCGGCGGACGGTGAGTACGGCCTCATCCAGGCGCTTCGGATCACGGGAGCTCAGTTGGACCTGCACCGGCTTACCGACCGGAGGCCCTCCCTCCTGTTCGCGCGCCTCAATCAGGACCCCGGCGACGTCCCGCGTGCGCTCCCGCACCTCCGCGAGGATCTGTTCCGCGGGCGGTCGTCTTTGCCAGTCGACAAACTCCATCTGGATCACGCCGACAACATCCTCGGCCAGGTCCTGACCGCGCAGGTCGACGCCGCTTCGGGTATTCAGCGTCTCGATACCCGGCGTGCCGAGGATGCGCTCCTCCACCCGGCGCACGAGACGGTCCATCTCATGGACGGAAAGGTTGCCCCTGGCCCTGACGTGCACCACCGCCCGCTGCGGCTCCACCTGCGGGAAGAACTCCACACCATTGCCGAACAGCCCGTAGGCGACATAGACAGTGACCAGCACCGCCACCGCCCCCAGCAGGACCTTGCCGGCGTGGCCGAGTATCCACTCCAGGGCGCGAACATAAACCCCGGCCAAGCCGCGGATTTCATGCAGCTCCCCCTGCTCCGCCGCCGCCAGACTGCGCTGCTCCCGGGGCTCCAGCGAGCTCCGTTGTCCCACCAGCGCTCCGAGGGTGGGAACGAAAACGAGCGCCATCACCAGCGAGGCGCCCAGGGTCGCCAGCAGAGTGATGGGCAGGTATTTCATGAACTCGCCCACCACCCCGGGCCAGAATAGCAGCGGCATGAACGCGGCCAGGGTCGTGGCTACCGAGGCGGTGATGGGCCAGGCCATGCGTCGGGCGGCGAAGGCATAGGCACCGGCGCGCCCCTGGCCCTCGGCCATCTTCCGATCCGCCAGTTCGGTCACCACCACGGCGCCGTCGATCAGCATGCCCACGGCCATTATGAGGGAGAACAGCACCACGATATTGATGGTGAGCCCCAGCCCGTGGATGACCAGAATACCGGCGAGGAAGGAGCCGGGGATCGCCAGCCCCACCAGTCCGGCAGTGCGCACGCCCAGTGCGGCAACGATGACCACCATCACCAGCAGCACGGCGGTCAGCACATTGTTCTGCAGGTCCGCGAGCATGGTCTTCACATCCCCGGACTTGTCCTGGGAGTAGCTCACCTTCACCGCGTCGGGCCAGCGGGCCCGTTCGGCATCGACAATGGCACGCACCTTCTCGACCGTGTCGATGATGTTCTCTCCGACCCGCTTGGAGATCTCCAGGCTGATGGCCGGCCGGCCGTTCACCCGGGCGAAGCTGGTGGGGTCCTTGAAGGTGCGGCGCACGTCAGTGATATCCCCGAAGGTGACCACCCGATCGCCCTCCACCTTCACCGGCAGCGAAAGCACATCCTGTGCGCTCTCGAACAGGCCCGGTACCTTGACCGCGAAGCGGCCCTGACCGCTGTCGAGTGCCCCTGCGGCGACCAGCTTGTTGTTGCGCCAGATGAAGTCGATCAGTTCCTGATAGGAGATGCCGTAGCTGTCGAGCATCAGGGGATCGACGATCACCTCCACCACCTCTTCCCGGTCGCCCGCGATATCCGCCTCCAGAACCTCCCGCAAACCTTCGATTTGGTCCTTGAGGTCACGGGCGAGGGTCAGCAGCGTGCGCTCGGGTACATCACCCGCCAGGGTCACCACCAGCACGGGAAAGAGGGCGACATTGACCTCGTTGACCGTGGGTTCGTCGGTGTCCGTCGGCAGTTCATTCTTGGCCAGATCGACCTGCTCGCGTACATCCGCCAGCGCCCGGTCGCTGTCGAACCCGGCATCGAACTCCAGCAGCACCGAGGCGTGTCCCTGGGTCGCCGTCGAGCGCATCTCCTTGATCCCCTCGATGGTCTGCAGCTCCCTTTCCATGGGGCGCACCAGGAGCCGCTCGGCGTCCTCCGGCGAGATGCCCTCATGGTTCATGGAAACGTAAATAATGGGGATGGCGACGTCCGGCTCCGCCTCCTTGGGAATGGTGATATAGGCCGTCGAGCCCGCGATTAGGATGAGCACCAGCAGGGCCAGAACGGTGCGCGAGCGATTGAATGCCGCCTCAATGAGGTTGCGCATCAGCGCGGCTCCCCGACCACCCGAACCCGATCGCCGTCGCGAACGAAGCCCTGCCCGGCCGTAATGAGCCGTACCCGTTCGGGGAGGCCCTCGACCCAGACCGCCTCTGCATCGGCCTGCAGCAGACTGACCGGCAGGAATTCGACGACTCCCTGTTCATCGACCCGCTTGACCCCGAGTTCACCGGCATCATTAAGCGTCAGCAACCCCGATGAGAGCCGGTGCCCACGGGCCGTTTCGGTAGGGATCTGCAATTCGGCGGTCATGCCCGCCGGAATACGACCGTCCGGATTGGCGAACTCCATCTCCACGGAGAAAGTGCGGGTGGCAGGCTCGGCGGTTGCGGCCACATAGGTCACCTTGGCCGGGAACTGCCTTCCATCCGGCAGGCGAACACGGCCCGCCATCTCTGGGCGAAGGCGCGCCACCTCGTGCTCGGCGGCCTCGCCCCGGGCCCGAAGCGGATCCAGTTCCACCACCACGGCGGCAGGGTCGCCCACGCCGAGATAATCGCCAACTTCGACCGGACGTGCCTCCAGAACGCCGGAGTAGGGCGCCCGTATCGCCGCGCGCTCCAGATGCAGGCGCGCATTCTTGTGTTCGGCACGCGCCGCCTCCAGCAGCGCCCGGGCCTCGGCCACCTGCCGCTCGGCGCTAAGCCGCTGGGTCTTCAGCGACTGCGCGGCCCGGTATTCGAGCTCGCGTTGGCGAACCAGCGCCTCCGCCTGGGCGAGGCGCTCGTGGCGCTCATCTTCCGCCAGCCGAACCAGAACGTCACCGGCCTTGACCCGCGAGCCGCGCGGTATCGATACCGCGACGACGCTTCCGGCCGTTTCCGCCCGAACGGTGACGGTTCGCCGCGCCTCGGTCTGGCCGTGCACGATCAGGCGCCGTGAAACCGGCTCCGCGGTATAGATATCGGCCCTGACCTGCATCAACACCGGCTCTGTCGAAGCGCCGCTGGCGGCGATCGTTTGCGGAGACTGACCGAGATGGCCGCTGGCGACCCAGGTTACGGCCGCCCCCGCCAGCAGGAGGGCTGTCCAGGTGGAGTGCTTCATCGGCGGCCTCTCACTCCTGCCCCTTTCCCTGCTCCAACTCCGGGCGGTGTTCACGAAGATACGCCAGTGCAGCGCGGCTCACCGCTTCGCCGTAGCCGGCCGTAAAACGCACGCCCGCCGACAAATCGGGGCGCTTTCGAATCGCTCGGCTGTGTCTCAGGCTCTCCTCCAGGGCTTCGCAGCGCTGATCGAGGACCTCGCTCAGCCGCCCCGGGCACAGCAGATGGCTGAAAAAGGTGAGAACGAGGAACTCGGAACGCACCTTGTGGCGGGGCGCCTCGCCAGCCAGTGCTTCACTCAACGCCTCTCGTCCCGCCGGGGTCAGGCTGTAGACCTTTTTGGCCGGGCGCCGCTCCTGCTCGATCGCCTCAAACTCCACCAGCCCTTCACGGGACAACTCGGCGAGCGCCGGATAAATGGAGCCGAACCCGGCGACAAAGAAGTGACTGAAGCCCTCCTCGAAGGTTTTCTTGATTTTATAACCGCTGGCGTCGCCCATGCTGAGCACGCCAAGGCAGAGGGTTTTGGTATCCATCAGGCGTTTATATATCAGGGTGATATATGTCGACAATGAAAGGGACCCGAAATTCCCGCTTCCCAGTCTCTGATATACTTGATGTTTTAAATCGGATATAGCGAACGGCATGAGTACCAGCGAACGCCTGCAGACCATTCTCGAAGGTTTCAAGAAAGATCAGCTCCCGGATATCGAAAGCCGTGCCGAAGAGGGCGATGCCGAGGCCCGTTTCACGCTCGGCGTGCTCTACGCCAACGGCCGTGGCGTCAAGGCGAATCCCGGCAAGGCGGTGGAGTGGCTCAGCCAGGCCGCCGACCAGGATATCGGCGAGGCGATGACCCTGCTGGGCTGGATGTACGCCAACGGCCACGGCGTGGCCAGCAGCGCCAAAAAGGCCCGGGATTTTTTCAAAAAGGGAGCAGAACGGGGGGATTCCGACGCCCAGTGCTCCCTGGCCGATCTACTGCTGGAGGGCGCTGCAAAGGGCACACCGGCTGTTATCGAGGCATTCGGCCTTTATGAAGCCGCGGCCAGACAGGGCCATCCCAAGGCCCAGTACATGATGGGCAAACTGCTCTCCGAGGGAGGCCTGGTCCCCGAAAACGCCGAGGCCGCTTTCCAATGGCTCACCCTCGCGGTCATGAGCGGCAGCGAACCGGCGCAAAAGGAGCTGCAGATGCTCACCGCGCGGCTCGATCAGGGTCAGATAGAGGCCTTCAAGCAGCGCATGATGGAGCGAATGCAGGCGACGCATTGATATGGATGAGCGCGAATTCAAAAAGGCCTATACCGAGGTCAATGATCGCCCCTGCGTGTTCACCAAAGCGATCCTGCGACGGTGCGCCGCCTGCTCCCGCTCCCAAAAGGTCTTTATCGCCGAGCGTGAAGCGGTCGCCTGCCAGTCACCGGGGGGGCACCAGCGCTGTGGTGAACTGGTCGCGCAACTGCGCGAAAACGCCCTGTTCGCCCTGCGCCTGAAGCAGCTCGACGGACCGCTGCCCCACGGCAAAGAGATGAAAGTGGAGTGCGGCGGTCTGCTCGGCCTGAGCTCGGTGGCCACTGGCGAAGATACCGAACAGGTGGAGGATATCGATGCCCTGGTCAACGAGAGCCTCGAATGCTGGGGCGATCTCGAACAGTTCCCCTATTCCCGCATTGCCCAATGGGTGGTGAAGTATCAGCCTCGTCGCAAGACCAGTGGGCCATGCGGAAAATAGTGTAACTCTCAGCCGTTCCACAAAGCCCATAGGCAAGGCGCATGAGCGCAGGACTAGCGGGCTCATTCAAGCGAGTGCAACGCCGACTATGGGCTTTGTGGAGCGGCCCGGAGGGAGCCCCGCCAAGGCGCCAATGCGGCGTTGCACTCCTTGAAAAGGGCGCGCCATTCCCTGCGGAGTGCGCCTTGCCTTGGCCCCTTGGCGGGGCTCTGAGTGTCACACTATTTTCCGCATGGCCCACTAGCGGCGAGGTCACTCAGCAGGTGAATCGAACCCGACGCTTCCCGAAGGGCGGTCTGACCTCGTAAAGTACCCCTCACAACCCAACCGGGAGCCGCGCCGTGTTCGAAGTGGCCGAGCTGGGCAACGCCATCTCCAAAAGCGAATTCAAGGAGCGGGAACCGGGGCTGCGTATCGGTCTGCTTCAGGCCCAGCGGGCCTTGCGGGAGGCGGATTTTCCGGTATTGATCCTGGTTTCCGGGGTCGACGGTGCCGGCAAGGGCGAAACCATCAACCGGCTCAACGAGTGGATGGACCCGCGCGATCTGCGCGCCTTTGCCTTCAGCGAGAAGAGCGACGAGGAGCGTGAGCGGCCCGACTATTGGCGGTTCTGGCGGGCGCTTCCTCAGAACGGGCGCATCGGTCTCTACGTCGGCTCCTGGTACAGCGATCCCATCGCCGCGCGGGTCAAGGGTGAGTGCACCGACGCGGACCTCGACGCTCAGCTCGCCCGCATCAAAAGCTTCGAGAAGGCGCTGACGGATGACGGGGCGCTGATCATCAAGTTCTGGCTGCACCTGTCCAAAAAGGATCAAAAGCAGCGCCTGAAGACCCTGGAATCCAACCCGGATACCGCCTGGCGAGTCACCGGACAGGATAAAAAGCATCTCAAGCTCTACGATGACTTCCGCTCCATTGCGGAACATGTGCTTCGCGAGACCAGCACCGGCGAAGCGCCCTGGATTATCGTCGAGGGCGTGGACGCTCGCTATCGGCACCTGACCGCCGGCCAGCACATCCTCGAGCGTATTGAAAAGCGCCTGGCGCAGAAACGCCCCTCGGCGCCCCCGTTGTCGGAGGAGTCATCCCGCGAACCCATCGTGCCGCGGGCCCATCAGTTACTGGGCCAACTCGACCTGACCAAGAGCCTCCCCAAAAAAACGTACAAGGCGGAACTGGCGAAGTACCAGAGCCGACTGGGTCGCCTGGCCAGGGCCGCCAAGGAGAAGAAGGTCTCCTCCATCCTGGTTCTCGAAGGCTGGGATGCCGGCGGCAAGGGCGGCGTGATCCGCCGCATCGTTCCCGCCCTCGATGCGCGCCATTACCAGGCCATTTCGGTGGCGGCCCCGACCGATGAAGAGCGCGCCCACCACTATTTGTGGCGATTCTGGCGACACATTCCCCGCGCCGGCGCCATCACCATCTATGACCGAAGCTGGTACGGCCGGGTGCTGGTGGAGCGCATCGAGGGTTTTGCCCGCCGCGACGAATGGCTGCGCGCCTATGCGGAGATCAACGACTTCGAGGAACAACTCACCGGGTCCGGCATCGTGCTGGTCAAATACTGGCTGCACATCGACAGGGATGAGCAGTGGCGGCGCTTCCAGGAGCGGGAGAAGGTGCCCTGGAAGCGCCACAAGATCACCGATGAGGATTACCGCAATCGCGAAAACCGGGACGCCTACGAGCACGCGGTGGCCGATATGGTCGAGCGTACCAGTACCGACTACGCCCCCTGGACCCTGGTGGAGGGCAACGATAAGCGCTATGCCCGCATCAAGGCCCTCAAGGTTTACTGCAAGCGACTGGAGAAAGCGCTCGAGTAGCCGTGCTCCAGGGTGGACTCACCCGGGAGATCCGAAGGCAAATCCAATCCTGTCTGGATGCGCGACGGTTCAGAACCAGTCGCTCAACAGCAGCCGCAGGCGCAAGCCCGCGCCCGTGGTATAGCCTCGCGCAACGAAAGCCACCTCCCCCCGACTATCCAGGACAAAAAATGCCGGAACGCCCGTAACGCCGTAGTTATGCGACAGCTTGCCCGAGGCATCGGCGACGGCACGGAACGAGACACCCGCCTCCTGCAGGTAACTTCTGACCGCTTCGGCATCGCCCGACTGCATGGCTACGGTTACGACCGGGTAATCTTTGGCAAGGGCGTCAATGGTGCCTTTTTCCGCCTTGCACACCGGGCACCAGGTGGCCCAAAAGTAGACCAGAGAGGGCTTGCCCCGGAACTGGCGCAAATCGAACGATTCTCCGTTTACGGTTTGGGCGCTGAACACCGGTGCGGTGCCGCGCGCGGCATCCCGGGTCATGAACCGTTCAACGGCGAGGACAATCACCACTACGAGCAGCAGCTCCCCAAGGAGTCGCGGCCCTCTTTTCGGACCCAGTTCCCCCACTTTCCCGTTTCCGCCATTTCGCTCATTTGGGTTTACGCTTCATCGCCAGGGGCGGCACAGGTTAACATCCCGGCCATGAGCCGCCCCGCTGTTTCCATTGTCCTTCCGTTCTACAACGCCGAATCGACCCTGGCCGAAACGCTGGAGTCGATTGCCGCACAGACCTTCGGCGAATATGAATTGGTGGCGGTCGATGACGGCTCGCGGGACGCTTCCGGCCGAATCGTTCACGAGTATGCCCGCCGTGATCCGCGCATCCGGCTTTTGGCTTTGAGCCATTCGGGCGTGGTGAACGCCATGAATGCCGGGGTCGCGGCCTCCCGCGCACCGATCATAGCGCGAATGGATGCCGACGACCGGATGCACCCCGAGCGTCTGCAAAGACAAAAGGCATGGCTGGACGCGAACCCGGATATCGATCTGGTGGGAACACAGGTCCGGCTGTTCCCCGAAGAAGCGGTTCAGGAGGGCTTTCAGACCTATATCCGCTGGCAGAATGCCTGTCTTTCGCCAGAGGCGATTGCCGATGAGGCCTACATTGAATTACCGATCGCCCACCCGACCGTGATGTTCCGTAAAGGACCCATCCAGGCATTGGGCGGCTATCGCGACGGTGATTTCCCCGAGGACTACGAACTCATCCTGCGCCTGATCCACGCCGGCCTTCGGTTGTCCAAGGTGCCGCAGATCCTGCTCGACTGGCGCGAAAGCACCGGCCGGCTCACGCGCACCGACGAGCACTACAGTCGTGAGGCGTTCGATCGGGTTCGCGCCGCCTACCTGCTTTGCGATCCGCGGCTGCACACGTCCCGTCCCCTCGCCTTCTGGGGCGCCGGCCGCAAGAGCCGCAGGCGTGCCGACCCACTGATCGGCGAAGGCCTGCGACCCGCCGCCTGGATCGACATCGATGCGGCCAAGATCGGCAAGCACTATGCCGGTGCCCCGGTCGTTGCCCCGGGGTGGCTCGCACGCCGCGATCGGCCCTTCGTCCTCTCCTTCGTCAACAACCATGGCGCGCGGGCGCGCATCGCCGAGCACCTCGAATCCCTGGGATACCTGCGGGGACGGGACTACCTGATGGTGGGGTAAAGCAGAAGGGCTATGCCAGCGGCAGCCAGATGCGAACGCGCAGGCCGCCACCCCCGGCATTCTGCGCCTGGATTGCACCGCCGTGGGCCTCCACCGCACGACGGCTGATGGCAAGCCCCAACCCGTAACCGCCGCTCTTGCGATCACGCGCTTCACCGACCCGGGCGAACGGCCGAAAAAGCTTGGCCAACTCCTCTTCCGGAACACCGGGACCGTGGTCGCGCACCTCGATTAACGACCTGTCGTTGTCGCGTCGAAGGGCGAGCGAGATCTCGCTGCCTTCGACGGTGTGGCGCACCGCGTTGCGAACGACGTTTTCGATGGCCGAACGCATGAGAACCGCATCGCCGAAAATGGTGATGGGCTCGGAAGCTTCCAGCCACACCGCCCGTCCCTTCGCCCGGGCCTCGAAATCGGCATCGGTTGCGATCTGACGAACCAGATCGTCCAGCGATAACTCCCGCCGTTCCAGTTGCCCCTGTCCCGATTCCAGACGCGACAGAGAGAGCACATCGGCAATCAGCCGCTCCAGCTCATCCGCCTCCTTGCCGATCCGGACCAGCGCCTTCTCGCGAGCCTCATTTCGCTCTGCCAACTCCAGCGCGATGCGCAGCCGGGCCAGAGGCGAGCGCAATTCGTGGGAGACGTCACGGAGCAGGCGCTGTTGGCCATTCAACAAATCACGCAGCCGGTCGGCCATCTGATCGAAATCGCGGGACAGCGCCGCCACTTCATCCCTTCCGTGATAGCCGACCCGTGCATTCAAATCCCCCGCGGCCAGGGCCTGCGCCGCCTGCCGCAACCGACGCAGGCGGCGGGTCAGAAGGGCGGCCAGTCCTAAGCTGACCAGTCCGGTAATGAGAACAGCGACAGGGAAGCGCGTCCAGGCCGGCAGGATACGCCAATGGCCGGTGGTTAGCTGATCGACCAGGTAGAGGGAGGGTGAACTCTCCGGCAGTGGCGCTACCAGGAGCACATGAGCGGGAGAGACCGCATGGGTGCCCGGCACCATGGGGCGCGGCAGCCAGCGAGCCAGGTGGCGCGGCAGCGGTTGGCGCAGCACCTGCCGCCCTTCGGCGTCCACCAACACCGGTTGCTCGTCGGAGGGGAAACTGTGCAGCCAGCGGGCCACCGCGCGGCGCCCGCCCGTCTCCCAGAGAACCGACGCACTCACCGCCTGAGTCGTGAGGCGCTGCTCCGCCTCTTCCACGATTTCTCCGCCGAAAAGACGCACCAGTGCATACAGTGTGACCCCGAGCAGCACCGCGGCCAACCAGAATGCCAGAAAGATTTTCGTAAATAGCGAGCCCATCAGCCCCGCCGCACATACTGGTAACCGGAGCCGCGCACCGTCTGGATCCGCGGCGAACCGTCCGGTAGCGCACCCAACTTGCGCCGGATTTGCGCCATGTGGGTCTCGATGCGCCGGTCGTAGGCGCCCAGCGGCCGGCCCAACCCCTCCTCTGCCAAGACATCACGGCTGACCACTTCGCCGGCATGGCGCACCAGCAGCGTGAGCAGGTTGAACTCGGCGCCGGTCAGCGACACGGACTGTCCGCCGACTTCAACCCGCCGGCTGCCCTCGTCGAGGGAAAGATCACCGACGCGTAACGGACCGTTTTCCCCGCCCGGCTTGCGGCGCAGTAGTGCCCGCAAACGGGCCACCAACACACGCGGGCTGCACGGCTTGGCCACGTAATCGTCGGCGCCGAGCTCCAACCCCAAAACGGTATCGGTATCCTCTCCCCGGGCGGTAAGCATCAGCACCGGTGCGCCGAGTTCCGGTTTGATGCGCTTCAGTACATCGAAACCGTTCGTTCCCGGCAGCATCACGTCCAGAATGACGGCATCCCAGCTCCCTTCGGTAGCGAGCCCCACGGCCGCCTCGCCGTCGTGAACGGAAGTCACCGCGAAGCCCTCCGCACTCAGGTATTCATCGAGCAGCTCGCAGAGGGTCTCGTCATCATCAACCAACAGGATCTTCAACATGTCACTTTGGGTCCCGGTTCCCTATCGTCCGGTTCACTCTTCGGCAGGTTCCAGGTGTCTTCCCTCGTCCCGAGTCGGGGCCCGCCAACCGAATCCAATGTCCTCCAGGAACAGGTAAAGCGCCGGCACCAGGAACAGCGTAATCAGCGTGGCAAAAAGAATCCCGTAACCCAACGAAATGGCCATGGGGATCATGAAGCGGGCCTGGCGGGAGGTCTCGAAGATCATCGGTGCCAGGCCCCCGAATGTGGTGAGCGTGGTCAACAGCACCGGTCGGAAACGGCGAACCCCCGCCTCGACAATGGCATCATGCGCCGACAGCCCCGCTTCGCGACGGCGGTTGCTATAGTCCACCAGCACCAGCGAATCGTTCACCACCACGCCGGCCAGCGCCACCGCCCCCATGATGCTCACCATGCTGAGACCGTATCCCATCAGCAGATGGCCCAGAACCGCCCCCACGATGCCAAAGGGGATCGCCGCCAGAACCAGCAGCGGCTGAGTGTAGCTGCGAAAGGGGATGGCGAGCATCGCGTAGAGCACCATCAGCGTCACCACGAAGCTGGCCAGGAGGCTGTTCGCGCTTTCGGCCGTATCGGCCTGCTGGCCCTGAAAGCTGTAGGAGAGCCCCGGAAAATCCCGCAGCAACTGCGGCAGCGTGTCGGCCCTGAGGGCCGCGACAACCCTGTTGGTCTGATCGAAGGGGTCAACGTTGGCGCTTACCGTCACCGTGCGCCGACCGTTGCGCCGTTCAATGCTGGTGTAGGCACGCCCCCTTTCCACCTCCACTACGGAAAACAGCGGTACATAGGCGCCCGCCGGAGTGCGAACCATCAGCTGTTCGAGATCGTATTCGGAGAGCCGCTGCGTCTCCGGCAGGCGCACCATCACCTTGATCTCATTGCGGCCACGCTGCTGACGCAGTGCCTCGGCACCGTAGAAGGCGTGGCGCACCTGGCGCGCCACCTCCCGTGCGGTTAACCCCAAGTCGCGACCGGCGGGAAGCAGCCGAAAGCTGAGCTGCTCTTTTCCGGGCGTATAGCCATTCTGGATATCGATCACGTTGGGATATTCACCCAGCAGCTGCGCGAGCCGTTCGCTGGCGTGATTGAGGGTGCTGTTGTCGCGGTGGGTCAACTCGACCGAGAGCGCCGCGCCGCCGCCGGGACCGCCTCGATCGGACTCAAAGCGCAACGACTCCACATTCGGAAGCGGCCCCACCCTTTGCCGCCAGCGCCGGGTGACATCGGAGGTCGAAACACCCCGAACGTCTTCGGGAGTGAGTTCGATGGTCACCTCGACGGCGTTTTCATCGATCTCCGCCTCCATCCCCTCCATGAGCCTGTCGCCGCCGAGTTCCTCGGCCACCCGATGGGCCGCCGACACCAATTGCTCCCGCACCTGAATGGCGTGCTCCAGGGGCGAGCCATAGGGCAGCGTGGCGGTGACCGCCGCACGACTCGATTCCACCCGCGGCATCAGATTAAAACCGAGCCGACCGCTGGCCGCATAACCGAGCACGAGCATCAGCACCGCCATTCCTGCTGCCATGGTGGCGTAACGCAGACGAAGGGCACGCTCCAGAACGGGCCGATAGCGCGTCTCCACAAACCGGCCGAGACCTGCTGCAATCCGCTGCTGTTGGCGGTAAAGCATTCGAGAAACGGCGTACTTGTGCTGTGGATTGGAGTGGCCCAGGTGGGCAGGCAGTATGAATAGCGCCTCCACCCACGAGATGAGGAACACCGTGCCGACCACCGCCGGTATCACCGCGAACACCTTGCCCATGAACCCGGGCACGAAAAGCAGCGGCAGAAAAGCGACGACATTGGTGAGAATGGCAAATGAGAGCGGCACCGCCACGCTGCGGGATCCCTCGATGGCGGCATCGATGAAACCCATTCCCTGTTGCCGGTACTCGTAGATGTTCTCACCCGCGATGATGGCGTCATCGACCACGATGCCGAGGGCGATAATGAAGGCGAACATGGACACCATGTTGATGGAGACACCCATCGCCGGCAGGAACAGGAACGCGCCGAGGAATGCGGTGGGGATACCCAGCGTCACCCAGAAAGCCAGCTTGAACTCCAGAAACAGGCCCAGCAGCACCAGAACCAGCAGCAGTCCGATGAAGGCATTCTTGAGCAGCAGTTCCATCCGCTGCGCGTAGACATCGGAGCGGTCGTAATCGATATCCAGCGACAACGCCGGGGGCAGTTCCGGCCCGAGTTCCGCCATCACCTGCTTCACGGCCGCGGAAACATCCAGTGGCGTCTGATCGCCAATGCGAAACACCCGCAAGCCGATGGAGGGCTGGCCATTGTAGGTGGCGTAGCGGTCGGTCTCTGCCAACCCCTCCTTCACCTCGGCCACGTCCGCCAGGCGAACCACGGCTCCGCTCGCCGTTGTGCGCAGCGGAATATCGGCGAATTGCCCGGCCCAATCGGCCCGCTGCGCCACCCGCAGCAGCACTTCGCCGCCGCGCGTCTCGATCCCGCCGCCGGGCAGCTCGACCGAGTTGGCGGCAATGCTGTTCGCCACTTCGCCCAGCGTCAGACCGTGGCGACGTAGCGCTTCGCGATTGATGGTTACCTGCACTTCATAGCCCCGGGCACCAGACAGCTCCACTTCGGTGATCCCCGGGTGCTGCAGCAACCGATCACGTACCTCCTCGGCCCAGCCGCGCATGACCCAGTCATCGACTTCACCGAACAGGGAGACACCCATTACCTGATGCTTGCGATCGACCAGGGCGATGTCGGGGTCCTCCGCCTCCTCCGGGAGCGTCGTGACGCTGTCCACCGCCTGGCGAATGTCCTGGTAGACCCGCATCGGGTCGGCATCGGTACTCAACTCCGCCGACAGCCGCGCCCGCCCCTCCGAGGCCGTCGCGGTCACCTCATCGATGCCGTTGACGCCCCGCACCGTCTCCTCGAGGGCGAGCAGGATTCCGCTCTCCACCTCCTCGGGGGAGGCTCCCGGGTAGGGCACGGAGATGGTCACCAGGTCCAGTTGGAACTCCGGGAACACCTCTTTTTTGATCTGCAGACTGAGAAAGAGCCCACCGATCAGAAATATCAGCATCAGCAGGTTGGGAGTGACCCGATTGCGAACCATCCACCCGATGATGCCGTTTCGGTGCTCGCTCATCGAACGCTCCCCGCCCGGGCGCTCTCGGGTTCGTTGCGCAGGGCCATCCCCTCCACGGGGTTGGAAAGATCGGTACTCACCACCCGATCCCCCGCCTTCAGCCCCTCGCTGATGAAGACCCGTTCCCGTCCGCGGAAGGCCACTTTTACCGGCCTTATCCCCAACTGCCCGTCTTCGAACAGCCAAACCCGATCGCCGCCGTGCAGAAGCGGACGCTCCAGGGCCACGGTTCCTTTCAGGGTTCTGCCTTCGATCACCGCCTCGACATAATCATTCACCAGCAGCCGCGGCAGCCCCTGATGCTCGGGAAGCCTCGCCATCGGGTCACGTATCTCGACCAGTACCTGCGCCAGCCGCGCCTGCTCCTCCAGCCGTGGGATCAGGCGAAGCACCCGCCCCTGGCGATAGACGCCCTCCGGCCAGTTCCCGCGCCGGATCTCCACGGCGGATCCGCTCTTTTCGGAGTCCACGGGAATGGCGATCTGATCCAGCGCTTCCACCGGCAGATCCACCCGCACCCAGAAGCGCTCCACCTCGACCAGGCTCATCAGGGGGGTGGCACTGGTCACCCGGGTGCCCAGCGCGACGGAGGTGTCCGTAATGATGCCGTCAAAAGGGGCCTTTACCACCGTGCGAGCCAGGTTCAGGCGAGCCTGGTCCAACATCGCGCGGGCGTCCGCCAGTGACGCCTCGGCAGTGGCCAGTTGCGGTTCACGCAGAACCAGGGCGCGCTCGCTGGCCGGCAGCTTTTCGCCGAGCATTTCATATTCACGCAGGGCGACCTGCTGCTGGCCCTGCTCACGGACCAGGGCGGCCCGGGCCTTGTCCAGTGCACTCTGGCGCTGACGCAGCGTCAGGCGATAATCGGCATCGTCGAGCCGCAGCAACTCCTCGCCGGCACGGACCTGTTCACCCGGGACGAATCGCTCGTTGACCTCGATCACCCGCCCGGCCACCTCCGGATAGAGCGAAGCCTCACGAGCCGCAACGACCCGGCCCATGGCGGCGATGCGGGCCTGATGATCAGCGAATTGCACCGGCTTCACCTCCACCAGCCGGGCGGGTTTCTCGGCCGGTTTGCGGGCGGCCTTGGGGGCGCTGTTCATCATAAGCAGAGCCCCGGCGGCACCGACCGCCAGTAGCAGCAGGACGAGCCCCAGCTGCAGGGGCCAGCGACGACGGACCGGGGATGAGTCAGGATTGGGCATGGGTGGTGGCCTCCGGATTCTGGTCGGCCGGCGGCAGAAAACCGCCGGCCAGGGCCCGGTAAAGGGCAATGCGAAATTCGACCAATTGCCGCCGCGCGGCGATACGCTCACGTTCGCGCGTCTGCAGGCTGCGTTGGGCGTCGAGCACATCCAGGAAATCGCCCTCACCGCTGCGATAATAATCGCGCTGACGCTCCAGGATTTGAGTATTGAGCCGCACCCGTTCCTCCAGGCGTGCCAGAAAACGCCGCTGTCCGCGCTCCTGGGCCAGCGCATCCTCCACCTCGACCAGGGCCTCGAGAATCGCTTCGCGGTAATCGGCGACTGTCTCCTCGACTGCAGCGCGGCGCCTGACCACTTCGGCACGACGCCGCCCGCCATCGATAAGCGGGGCCACCAGATCGGCCACGAGCGTGCGCGACCAGTTATCGAGCAGTCCATCCCACTCGGCACGGCCGCCGCTTCCCGTTCCAGTCAGATTGAGTCGGGGGAAGCGTTGCGCGATCGCCACGGCGACCTCCTGCTCCGCGGCGCGCACACTATAGAGGGCTTGCCGCAGGTCAGGGCGACGCTGCACCAGTTCGGCCGGTAAACCGGTGGCCGGCAGCGGCGGCAGGGGCGGAAGCGCGGCACGCTCGGCTGAGGGCGCCCGGGCCGGGCTACGTCCCAGAAGCGCCGCCAGGGCGTGACGGGCGGTGGCCAGGTCAGCACGCGTGCGCGCCTGTTCGGCCCTCAGGGAGGCAATCAGGTCGCGCTGCTGGAGCAGGTTAGCCGCGCGGGTCTGGCCGATGGCGAAGCGAAGACGGAGCACTTCCAGATAATCGGTCGCCGTTGCCTCCTGGGTTTGAAGCAGCGCCAGCGTCTGTTGCCGTTCCGCCAGCGTGTACCACTGGCGCGACAGCTCCGCTGTCAGCGTCAGTGCGGCGGTCTGGACCGCTTCGGCGCTCCCGGCGGCACTCAGTTCGCCGCTACGGGCCTGCGCCGCGATACGCCCCCACAGGTCCACCTCATAGCGGGCGGTCAATGCAACCGAACGGGAGGCGGCATCGGTTTCGATGCCGCTCGCCGATACGTTGGTCCCCTCATTGGCACCCACGGACAGATCCAGAGAAGGAAACGCCTCCGCATCAGCCTGCCGCCAGAGGGCCCGAGCCTGACGCAATCGGGCCCGCACCGCAGCCAGTCCGGGATTGCCGGCCAGCGCTTCCTCTACCAGCGCATTCAGCGCCGGGTCGTCGAACGCCCGCCACCACTGGCGCTGCAGGGAAGCCTCACCGCCACTCTGACCGAACTGCTCCGGCAGTGGCAGCTCCTTCGGCTGCGGCTGCGTAATGGCGCAGCCGCTGAGCAGCAATGCACAGGCGAAGACGCCGGCGTGAGATCCGATCAGGCGCATAACGCCGCCCAACGGCATGGGGGAGAGATGGATACACAAAGTTCGATCATTGTTCTGGTTATCCAAGGAATCAGCGGCCGACTGCTCGGCCCTTTACCCAAAAGTGCCCTTCAGAGCGCCATTCTAAAGGCAAAGCCGGCGCTTCAGACTCGACGAATGGCAATCCAATGCAAAGAATTGCAAAGCCTTGGAGCGGCCGCGGGCCCGACAAGTTCCGAGAAATGGTGTTAGGCCCGTTTCGCCGGCACCCCAGCTTCGCCTAACCCCCGTTCCGCTGGCGTTTCTTCGCACAGCTTTACCTCCAGGCCCAACAACTTGAACCGTGGTCCCGGTAGGGTTGGTTCATCCCGCCTTGGGCGGGCCTGGGAAAGACCTGGAGGAGAACCCGATGAAGAAGCAAAGACTACGCTGGCCGATGTTGATGGCCGGCACCCTGTTGTTTGCGACGACCGCGGCAGTGGCATTCGGTCCGGCCGGCAACTGCGGGGGAGATAAGCCGATGGCGGCCGTCTACCGGCTCAATACGCTTACCGACAGCCAGCGGCAACAGCTGGATGCACTCCGGGAGCAGCGCCGTAGCGTCATGCTGGAAATGCGAAAATCGCGCTCCGGTGAGCGCCAGCAGTTGAGGGAAGCGGTCCGCAGCGGTGATCCGGCAACCCTTCGTCCCCTGGCTGAAAGATACGGTCAGCGCGTCGCCGACCGCCTCGTCCGGCAAGCGGAGATGCGACAGCAAATCATGGCGATCCTCACGCCGGAGCAGCGGCAGGAGTTGGACAGAATGGCCGCCGAACGTCGCGGGCGATGGAACCGCCCGGCCAAGGGAGGGCAGGGGCAGCGCGGCAGCTGAGACCGTGCCGCGTATCTTGAAGATGGGAGGGGAAGCGAGTTCCGGACATGGAAACCGGCCAAAGGACTTTGGCGGAGGGATTCGCTTCACTCCTTCCATCCGCATCACGGCTGGGTCGTCCGCACCGATGCCGTGCCTCGGCGCCAACACGCCCTGCGCTCGACGACCTGCTCTAGCAGGCTTGGCCCACTAGCGTTCCGCCTTCGGTTCCGGTTCGCTTCGCGGCTCTCGATAACGGGCGGCAATATCCATCAAGGCGCACAGATACTGCGACCCCTTGACCGTCTGCTCAAGCATACGCCGGATCGCGCTGTACTGATCCAGCTGGGCGACCATTTGCCGCACCGGCAAACGGTCGCTGGCGCCCGCCCGCAGCAGCGTGGCTTTGACGCCCTGATAGCGGCGCTCCAGATCCTCCAGACGCCGCTCGCTTTCCGCGGCAGAGAAGGCGTCAGCGACGGGATCCGAACGACCTATCAAGCCGACGCTTTCACGGCGAAAATGGGCCATCTCCCGGGCCAGTTTCTCTTCGGTGATTTCCGCCAGGTCCCGCTGGTTACCCGCCACCTCACCGGCCAGTTCAGCCACCTCCTGGTAGTAACGCGCCACTCGAATGGCGCTGGGCAGGTTTTCACCCAGATCCTCCGGCAGATTCGAGCGCTGTACCTGGACCGTGAACTGACTGACGGATTCGACCAGACGGTCGAGTACCCTGCGCTCCTCATCCAGACGCTCGCTGGGCACCCCCTCGCTACTCAGGGCACTCTGGGCCATTCCGTTCGCCAGGGCACCGATGCGCTTCAGTTCGCTGACCAGGGCATCGATCGCCAGCGAGGGCGTCGTGACGACGTTGCGATCCAGATATCGGGGCCGCCCCAGGTCTTCGTCACCCCCGCGAAAACGCGCCTCCAGAAAACGGACCATACGCGGCGTGACGTGCCACATCAGCACCACGCCCAGGACATTGAAAAGCGTATGGAACAGGGCGAGGGTCGTAACCACATCGCCGCCGGCACCGACCCAACCCAGGCTCCAGCGAATACCTGTCAGCAGCGGAGCAAGCAGAAGCAGGGCGACAGCGCCCGTCAGGAGGTTGAACATCACATGTGCCGCCGCCGCGCGCTTGGCGTTGGAGGTGGCACCGAGAACCGACAGGGCGGCCGTGCTGGTGGTGCCCAGATTGGCCCCGATGACCGTGGCCGCCGCATCGCCCAGCGGGACCAATCCCCCGGCCGCGGCGGTGAGGGTGATGGCCATGGCGGCGCTGGAGGATTGCATCAGGAAGGTCAGGACGAACCCGATACCGACGAACAGCACCGCGCCAAGGAAATCGTCTCTCGCCCAGGCGGCTATCGGAAAATCGTTGCCGAGGCCCTCGAAGGTGGTCTTCAGTACGTCGATGCCGAGGAAGAACAGCCCGAAACCCGCCAGAGCGGTTCCCAATGCGCTCCGGCGCTGCCCCTTGCTGATCAGTTTGAGCACCATGCCGGCAGCGATAAGCGGCAATGCGAGCGCCTTCACGTCCACCTTGAAACCCACCAGGGCCACCAGCCAGCCGGTCGTCGTAGTACCGATGTTGCTGCCGAAGATCACATAGACGGTCTCCAACAGACCCAGCAGACCGGCATTGACAAAACCGATGGTGGCGACAGTAACTGCGCCCGATGCCTGTACCAGGGAGGTGATCAGTATCCCGGAGAAGAGTCCGCGTAGCGGCGTGCGCGTCCACTCGCCAAGGATATGGCGCAATGCCCGCCCGGCGGCCAGCTTCAGACCGTCGGTCATGAGCATCATGCCCAGCAAAAAGAGTCCGATTCCGCCGGCAACATTGCCGGCCATTGCCAAGTTCAATATTCAGCACCGATGTCAAAAAAAATTGACCGAAAAGACGCAGAGCGCGCAATGAAAACCGCATTCACCACAGAGACGCGGAGAGCACAGAGAAAACAACCCGGTTCTCTAGACGCTCCATGGACCCTGCTGTGCTCTTTGCGCAAGGCGCGAGGCTTGATGCCTCCACGCATTCTGCGGGATATCTTTTTCTGGCGTCTTTGTAGCTGACCGACAATTGCCTTCTGACCGTTCGTAATCTAAATACGTGTTCCAAATTCGTATCCACCCGGGTAGGAGCGGCGCGTCGCCGCGATAGGGTCGGCAATCGCCCCGGCGCGGGGCTCCTACCAGAAGCCAGGATTCGGATATGGACGTGACTGGAGACCATTTCGGAGCATATATACAGCTACGTCTCGGCGGCAGAAATGGGTTCTCAGGGACACGCCGTGAATACAAGGAGAAGTATTTTGAAGTCAGGAACACTTTTAGTCCCGCCGCAGCCGGTCGGAAACGGCTATCGGTGTCGGGTAGTTCAGCATAATCACATAGGAGGAGACGATAAAGGTCAGAAGAGTGGCCAGTTGCACGGTGTAAGAGGCCCCGCGGCTGATCAGTTCCGACTGCAGGGCGAGCATCACGATAAACAGCGAAAACTCACTCACCTGCCCCAGCCGCACTCCCACTTCACGCGCCAAGGCTCGATCTTCTCCGGCCCGCTTCAGCAAAAAGGCGAAAACCGACGGTTTTGCCAGCAGGAGAAGTGCCGCCAAAACTGCCGCGGCCGGGAAGACCTCTCCCACCATGCCCAGGTCGAACGTTGCCCCCAGCGAAAAGAAGAACATCACCAGGAAGAAATCCCGCAGAGGCTTCAAGCTCTCGGCAATGAAGGTACTGATGGGGCTGGCAGCGAGGGCGATTCCGCCGATGAAGGCCCCAATCTCCTGCGACAGACCCAGCAGGGCCGCCAGCTCCGCCATGCCCAGACACCAACCGATGGTCAAAAGAAAGATGTACTCCTGAATGGTATCGAAGCGCGCAAACAGCGGGGTCATGAGATACCGGGCACCCAGATAGGCGCTACCAACCAGAACCGGCAGCCCCATCATCAGCGCACCGATATCCCACCAGAACGTGCCGCCATCCCCCATGGCCTGAAGCAGCAGCAGTATCAGGATGGCGATCAGATCCTGCAGCAACAGCACGCTGATGATCACCTCACCGGTATGCTGGTGGTGGAGCTGGGTAGTGGGCAGCAGCTTCAGCCCGATAATGGTGCTGGAGAACATGCTGGCCGCTGCGACCACCAGGGTTTCGCGAACCTCGAAGCCGAAGGCCAGGGCCACGCCGCCCCCGATCGCCGCAAACAGCAATGAGCTGAGCAGTGTCACCGGCACGGCCCGCCCGAGTTGCCCCAGGAGTTTCTGCGGATGCAGGTTCAGACCGAGCAGGAAAAGAAGAAAGATAACGCCCATGTGGGCCGCTGCGCTGATCGTCCCCGGCTCCTTGATGAGCCCGAGTCCCCAGGGACCGAGCAGGGCCCCGACCAGGATGTAGGAGACCAGCATCGATTGCCGGGCAAAGAGCGCCGTGGTCGCCAGTAGCGCTGCCCCAGCGAAGATCAGGAAGATGTCGTAAACCATCGGCTCGTGCATGCAGCTTGGGTTCCCGGCTATTCGCTACAGCGGAGGCAACTGCGCGTAAGGTTCAAAAAAGGGCTTTCTGTGTCCGAACCAGCGGTTAATGAAAAAGACCGAAAGCGGGCCAAGGTGTTTTATAGAGAGCCACAGCAACGATGTAAGCGAACACGGCGAAGGCCGCGAACCAGGCCGCGGCTCTTATCGCGGAATCACGCCTTCCCCACCGGCCCAAGGCCACGCTGCCAAGCCCGATATAGACCAGCAGGGCTGCCAGTTTCGCCTCGAGCCAGGGATGATTGAGCGGATTCCAACCGTAGCCGACCACCATTGCAATGCCGGTGGCCAGGAGCAGTGTGTCATTGACGTGCGGGGCGGTCCTGGCGAAGCGGTTATCGAGAAGGCCGGGAGCACTGAGGCGCAGCACTCCCCGAATGAAAAATCCGGAGACGGTCAGCGTAACGAAGATGACGTGGAAAAACTTCAGTGTCGACATTGTTTTCCGTTGAAACCGGGGCTTTTGGCTGCCATTGCAAGCCGCGCAGAAAAACCTTTCCCATACGGAGACACGGAGGAGAACCGAGCATCGGTCTCTGCGCCATCAGTAGGTGCGCTTTTGGATTTCCTGCCGGGTTGAGGGTACCGCATCGGGCGAGCGCGGTGTACTCAAGTTCCTACAAAATCGGCCGCTAAATATGGAATAGCCATCGTTTTAGCCACCCATATGGATATTACACCGCCGCGGGACAGCATCGGAACAGACCGGCTGGAAGAGAAAAACCGCCGCCGGAGCGTCCCGGAAGCCGATCACGTCGAGCCTGCAAGCCGGCCGCCGTCCACTGGCGAGTGGCACGAGCAGTCTCGGGATCCGTCCCGGGATGACCGTTCTTCCCGCGCTCCCGAAGAGCCGAACCAGTCCAGACCCGAAGGCGAGCGCCGCTCGGGAGAGGAGCGGCGGCAAAAAGAGCGGCGACAGAATGAGCGGGAGGTGCTCTTCGAGGTCCGCGGGCAACACGAGCGGCGCACCAAGCTGCGCCGGCGCGAAGACCGGGAGCGTGCATCACAAGGACTCGAGAAGAGCCCCCGCGGGGTCGATATCAAAGCCTGAATATCTGTTCCTGACCCTCACACTCGGCAGTGGTCGGCGTCGACTCAGAGTGCATCGAGGTAGAACACTTATTTAGCGCCCTGGCGGGTCAGGTCCTTGATGGAGACCTCCCCGAGTTGCTCGGTTGCTGCGGTCTCGGCCGCCTCCAATGCCGCATCGACCGGCGCGACCGACAGGGCGCGCTCATCCAGCGAATACCCGTCCTCCCCGACCCTCCGTAACCCGATCAGCACATCACGAACCCGTAGCTCGGCCGGATCGCGCCCCGGGAAATAAATCGGGTCCTCGTCACCGGTCTCCACCAGCAATCCAAGACTTTCCATATCGATCAACAGATCCCCCAGACTGTCACCGGGCAGTCCCAGCCGCTGACTGAGGGCATCGAGGGTCCAGTTTTCTTCGCCACGCTCATAGGCACGGGTCACCAGGTACATCACCAGCAACCCCGCGCGCTCGCGAAGACGGTTGCTAAAGCCGATACGCTCGGCCTGTCGTCGAATCTGCTGCGGATGCTGGTGGTAGTAGGCCACCTTGGCACCGAAAAGAAGGATGAACCAGCTCAGATAGAGCCAGATCATGAACAGAATGAGTATGGCGAAACCGGAATAGATGGCGTCGTAGCGGGTCGAGCCCGAGGCAAAGGAGGCGAAAGCGTAGCCGGTGAGTTGCCAGAGCCCTCCACCCACCAGACCACCGACCAGTGCCGAGCGCAACCGCACGGAGGTATTGGGCACGAACATGTAGACGAAAGTAAAAGCGGCGATGATCAACAGGTAGGGCACCAGGCGGCCAAGCGCAACGAAAACGGTTCCGAATGGCTCCATTTCCAGCAATGCCTGCACAATGGTGTTGTTCATCACCGAGGCGGTCAGGCCGATGGCGGTAAACACCAACACCGGACCGATGATAATGACGCTCAGGTAGTCGGAAAAGCGACGCGAAAAGCTGCGCACATGCTTGATGTGCCAGACGAAATTAAATGACTCCTCAATTTTTTGAATCAGCGAAACGACGGTATAGATCAGGAAGGCGAGACCAACGGCACCCAGCACACCGACCTGGATGTTCTCCACGAAGCCGATGATGCGATTGGCGATTTCCACGCCCTGCTTGCCGAGGGGTTCCAGAAAGTGAAGCAAAAGGGGCTCGACCTGGTTGTGGGCGCCAAAGGCCTTGAGCACCGAAAAGCTCACGGCCAGCAGCGGAACCAGCGAGAGCAGGGTCGTGTACACCAGGCTCATGGCCCGAAGGGCCAACTCGCCCTCCTGCAGATCCCGAACCAGTACATAGGCGACCCGGAGCGAATAGATCCCCCAGCGGCGCGGACGCGACAGCTGGTCGATCTTGACTTGCCAGATGTCGCTGAACAGAAAGTCCCAGAAACGGCCGAACAGCCTCGATAGCATGCGCCTCTCCTCCTCGGCCTAACTGTAAACCAAATCGCTGAGCTGCGTACGCCTCGCCTGGGCGGGGTTGTTCTCTCGTAATTGCATTTTGGCGCCCATCAAACCCGTCGCAAAATCCTCAACGGCGGCACCGAGAGGACCCGGCGCGTTGCCCACAGGCCGGCCAGAGTCACTCCGAAGGCACCGCCTGCAAGACCGGCAATCCAGAGGCCCGGCGAAGGCTGATAGGCAAAGTGAAACACCTGCCCCGCCAGGAGCGTTCCGAGAACCGCGGCGGAGAGTGAGGCAAGCGTTCCGGCCAGCAGACCCAAGGTGAGGAATTCGGCGATCAGGGCGCCACGCACCTGTCGGCGATTCGCGCCCAGAGTGCGCATCAAGGCACTCTCACGCAATCGCTCATCGCGGGTCGCCTGAACGGCGGCGAGCAGCACCACCACACCCGCCGCAAGGGTAAACAGAAAAACGAACTCCACGGCCAGGCTGACCCGATCGATAATGGACCGCACCCGGCTCATGATGGCGTCCACGTCGATAACCGTTACATTCGGAAAGCGACGCACCAGCTCCGCCAGGGCGGTCTTTTCCGCCGGTGGGAGGAAAAAGCTGGTGATGAAGCTGGCCGGTTCGTCCTCGAGCAGCGCCGGCGGGCCAACCACGAAGAAGTTGACCCGGAAGGAATCCCAGTCGACCGCCCGCAGACTGGTGACGGTGCCGGTCACGCGGTTGCCCGCGACCTGGAACCGCAGACGGTCGCCGAGTGCGATGCCCAGGGTCTCCGCGATCCCCTCTTCCACCGACCACTCGTGAAACCCCTCGCTTTGGGAGGCGACGCCCCACCACTGCCCGGCAACGATGCGGTTGTCCGGGGCGAGTTGCCGGGCCGTGGAGAGATTGAACTCCCGCGCAGCGAGACGCCGCGCGCGCGGGTTGTCGTAGTCCTCGGGTCCGACCGGCTCGCCGTTAATGGCCGAAAGCCGTCCCTTGATCATCGGGTGGAATGTCGGGGCACGGCCCACCCGCTGCTGCAGGAACGTCTCGAGCTCCGCAACCTGTTCGGGCTGGACGTTGATGAGAAAATGGTTCGGGGCATCGGGCGGCAGACTGGCCCGCCAGTCGAAAAGCAGGTCGCCTCGTACGATGGAGAGCAACAACAGCACGGTGATGCCGAGTCCGAAAGCCACCACCTGGATACGACTCACCCGCGCCCGGCGCGGAATGTTGGCGATACCGAACCGCCAGGAGACGCCTACCCGTTTTCGCAGCGGACTCAGTGCCCCCACCAGCAATGCCGCCACCACCCCGAGCACGGCCAGGGTGGCCACCGCGCCCCCGAATACGTAGAGGGTCAGCCGAACATCTTCGGCCTGCCACAGCATCAGTGCCAGCAGCGCGGCCAGTGCGCCACCGTAAACGAGCAAGCCGCGCTGCCCGACCGGTCCCAAATCCTGCCGCAACACCCGCATCGGCGGGACGTCTTTGAGCGAAAGCAACGGTGGAATGGCAAACCCCGCGAGCGTCACCAGGCCGGTTGCCATGCCGCTCACCAGAGGCCATGCCGAGGCCGGGGGCAGTGACTGGGTAAATAATTCGGCGAGGATTGCCGCCAGTACCGCCTGGGAGAAAAAACCGACCAGGCAGCCGATCGCCGAAGCGAAAGTCCCGAGGAGCAGCAGTTCAATCAGATAGGTGCGCGTCACCCACTGTTGCGACGCGCCGAGACAGCGCATCACGGCGGACGCATCGTACTGACGGCGGGCGTGTCGGTGGGCGGCTGTCGCCGCTGCGACCCCGGCCAGCAGGACCGCAACCAGCGCCGCCAGGCCCAGGAAGCGTTCGGCCCGCTCCAGCGCCGCCCCCACGGCGGGCCGCGCCTCGCTGCTGCCCCGCCAGTGCTGCCCAGGCCCCAATTGCGGGTCTATCCAGCGTCCGAAACGGTTGAGCGCCGACTCCTCTCCCGAGAGCAGCAAGCGGTACGTGACCAGGCTGCCGGTCTGAATCAGGCCGGTTGCCGGTACATCGGAACGATTGATCATCACGCGGGGGGCAATCGAGAACAGTTGCCCGCCGCGATCCGGCTCGTATGTCAGCACCTGCGAATAGGTGAATGTCTTGCGGCCGAGCCGCACGCTGTCGCCCGGTTCGACATTCAGCAGCGCCGCCAGCCGGGCCTCCAGCCACACAGTGCCGGACTTCGGCCCGGATGCCACCGGATGGTCCGGCGCAAACGGCTCGGGAGCCGTCCGCAGGGTGCCGCGCAGAGGATAGTTTTCACCGGCAGCCTTGACCTCCACCAGTTGCAGGTCGTCGCCTGCGCTTACCACCGTGCGGAAAGACTGAGTACGGGCTATCGCCAGTCCCAGTTCCCGGGCATGAGCTATCCAGGCGGGCTTCAGAGGCTGACCGCTCTCGACCACGCGATCGGCGGCCAGAAGTTCACCAGCCTGGCGCTCCATGGCGCCGCGGACCCGGTCCGTGAAAAAGCCGACCGCGGAGACACTGCCGACGGCGATCACCAGCGCCAGGACAATCAGTCGCAGCTCGCCCGCGCGCCAGTCGCGCTGCAGGCTGCGCCAGGCGAACCGCAGTACGCTCATACCGGGGTCGGGAGGCGACCCGCCTCCAATTCCAGGGCCCGATCGCAGCGTCCGGCCAACCCCACATCGTGCGTCACCAGCAGTAGTGTCGTGCCGTGGTCGGCGTTGAGGCCGAACAGAAGATCAATGACCTGCGCGCCGGTACGGGTATCCAGATTACCGGTGGGCTCGTCGGCCAACAGCAGCCGCGGACGGGTGGCGAAGGCACGGGCAATGGCTACCCGCTGCTGCTCCCCACCCGATAATTGATGCGGCAAATGAAGAGCCCGCTCCGAGAGCCCCACTACCGCCAGCAGTTCTGCAGCCCGCTCCTTCGGCGCATCGGCACCGGTCAGTTCGAGCGGCAACATGGCGTTTTCCAGCGCTGTAAGGTTCGGCAGCAGCTGAAAGGACTGAAAAACGAAGCCGAGCAGTCGTGCGCGCAATTCGGCGCGCCCATCTTCATCGAGGGCGGTGATTTCGGTGCCATCGAGCCAGATTTGGCCGCGAGTGGGCGTATCGAGACCCGCCAACAGACCGAGCAGCGTCGACTTCCCGGATCCCGAGGCCCCCAGAACGGCGACTGCCTCACCGGGCTCCACGGCAAGGTTGATGTCCTGAAGCAGGTGCAGGCGCCCTTCCGGACTCTCCACCTCCATGCCAAGATTACGGGTCTGAACCATCGGATTGGAGGGGTTGGTGTTCATCATTAAACGTGGGTTCATTATCGGGCTGTTACTGGTCTGCGGGACTATATCAGCAAGCCCCGGCGAATCCGATGCGAAGCCGGCGCTGCTGGTGCTGGGCGACAGCCTCAGTGCCGCTTACGGGCTTTCGGTCGACGAGGGCTGGGTCCTGCTGTTGGCTGAACGAATCGAGCAGCACGGCTATCCCCACCGGGTGGTGAACGCCAGCATCAGTGGCGAGACCAGCCGCGGGGCTCGCGAACGGCTGCCCGCCCTTCTGAAGCGGTACGACCCGGCAGTGGTAATTGTAGAGCTGGGCGGCAATGATGGCCTGCGCGGCCTGCCGCTGGGGCGCCTGAAAGCCAACCTGGGCACGATCGTTCGCCAAGCCCGGGAGGCCGGCTCCCGCGTGCTTCTGGTCGGCATGCGCATGCCGCCGAACTACGGCCCCGAATACACCCGCCGCTTCGTGACCGTCTACCGGGAGGTGGCCGAGGAGCTGGATGTCGCCCTGGTGCCTTTCCTTCTGGAGGGCGTCGCCGGCGATAACACCCTCATGCAGCCCGACGGCATGCATGCCGCCGCCGCGGCTCAACCGAGACTGCTGGATAACGTTTGGGGTCATCTTGAACCGCTCTTGAAAAGAACCGCGAAAAAAACGGAGGATTTGTCTCCGCAAGAGACGGGGGCAACCGTGCGCTGAACTTTGACCCAGTGGCTCATTTCAGTTCCCCAGCGACACGGCGATGGCCCGGGCGCCGTCGACGACGTACTGGACCGCCAGGGCAGCGAGGATCAGTCCCAGCAACCGGCTGATGACGTTGGCGCCGGTTTCACCCAGCCAGTCCATGACCCGGGCGGATAGCATGAGCGAGGTGAGGGTCATTCCCATGATGAGAAGGATGATGCCCACCATGCCGGCGGTAACCGCGGGTGCCTCGCCGCTGTCGGCCATCAGCAGAACGGTAGTCATCGCTCCGGGGCCGGCCAGGAGCGGAAAGGCGAGGGGAAAAACCGAGATATCCTGTTTGGAAGAGGCCTCCTCACGCTCCCGGAAGGTGGCGGAGCGCAACCCCGACTGGCGCGCGAAAACCATATCGATGGCGAGCATGAACAGCAGAATGCCTCCGGCGATTCGAAAAGCGGGCTGACCGATACCCAGGGCCCGCAGCAGCATCTCTCCGATAAAAAAGAAGGCCACCAGGATCACGGTTGAGAGCAGGGAGGCGCGCAATGCCATGGAACGCCGGAAGGCCCGATCCCCGTGGCGCGCCAGGCCGCTGAAGATAACGGCGATTCCAATGGGGTCGACGACGACAAAGAGCGTGACGAAGTTATTGACCAGCAGTTCGGTCACGGTTTTGGCAATGGGCAGTGGAAGGGACTACCTCCACTGTAGTCGATGCTTTGAATAGCAATTAGCCCGTGCGGTCAGTGAAGGGTCACTTCACGGAGGCCGAGTCGCGCCATCCGCCTGGCTATCCGATCGCCGTCGGCGGCATCGGGAGCCAGCTCGAGGTAGCGGCGGTAATCGGCATGGGCGGCGTGATGGCAGTCGAGTTGATCGAGCAGTTTTGCCCTTTCCCGGTGCGCCATCGCCGATCTGGGCTTGACCGTCAGCATGCACTCACTAACGGCCAAAGCCTTTTCCAGAGCACCTGTCTCCGCATAATCCCGCTCCAGTTCCGTCAGCAGGCGCACCAGTATCCGACGGTCGTGCCCCCCCTTCAGCAGGTCATCGAGCATTGCGCCAGAGGCCTTCTCCAGCCCCAGGGACTGCACAAGCATCAGCTCCAGATCCTCCCGGGAAAGAAGGTTGCCACCCGAAGCCGGATCCACAATGAGCCCCTCGTCGCCGATACCGACAAGCAAACGGCCGGGAAAGGGGATCCCTTTCAGCGGCAGGCCCATCTGCCGGCCAACCGACAGGTAGAGCGTCGCCAGTACCGTCGGTCGGGCCCTTCTCTGGTCAATCACCCGGTCCAGCAGGCACGCCCCGGGATCCGGTTCGTTCACCACCCGAAACCCGAGTTGATCGAACAGCAGTGCATTGAGTGCAAAGACCCGATCACCGAGCGGAGCTTTGGCCGACAGACCCTGAGAGGCGCGCTCGGCCAGGGCTTTGATACGTTCGACATAGTCGGAGATCGGCAGCTGGGGTGTCTCCAGCTGCGCGGTCCACAGGGCTCCCCGGGCCAGATCCAACCGATCCCGGCCCGCCGAGAGTCTTTTGAGTTGTTCCATGTGAACAGCCATGGCGCCCCCTCCTTTGTTGATCGAAATGATTGGCTATTTTGGGGCTTTTTCAATGTTAGTACAGACTCGCATACCGTGCGACCCGCATTGCGCCGCAGACCGGGTCTGCTATTTTTCGGATCAAATCAAAGGCGACCTTTTGGGAGGTCACAATGGCCAAGAGAGCGGACGTTACGGTTCACATCGATGAGGATCTCGATGACACCCGCACCGCACAGGTCTGCACGACCCTGGAAGGAGTGAACGGGATCCAGAGCGTGCGCTGCGCCGAACACAAAAAGCACCTGTTTATCGTGGAATTCGATCCGGATGCCGTCGATAGTCACGCCGTTCTGGACCACGTGAAGCGGCAAGGGCTTCATGCGGAGCTAATCGGGCTCTAGAAAGGAAAACCCTAGTAAATCGCAGAGCCCGGCTCAACGAGGAGCGAGGCCTACAAAGCGAAGGAACTCACCCCCGGGGGCTGAACGGTTTCACTGCCACCCGGAGGGTGGGCTTCCACGGACGAAGCGGTTGCGATCAAACGACCGTACAGACCGCCTCCGGCTCCTGGAGCATCATCACCACACTTTCGCTCAAGTACAGGTGATAGTGGATCCCATCCTGCCGGGAGTAGCCGGCCGACAGGTCCTGACCAATCACGACCTGTCCCACATGGGAGTCGACCACCACACCACCGTCAATGGGCGCCTTGTACACGCCAAGTTCGCAGAGCCGACCCAAGTGCTCCACCTGTAGCATGTCGGTGCCCTCATAGCGGCGGAAGAGATTGTTGTACAAGGCGGGCGATAAGGCCAGGGCGTAGGGGCCCCGGAAGCCGGAATGATCCAGGGTGTTCACCGCGGACAGGACATCTTCCAATGCCTTGTCCACATTGGACCAGTCACCCGCCCTGACTTCATGGTGTCCCTTGCAGGTCAACAAACCCTCCAGGTTCATCTCCGGGGCACCGTAGTACACGAAGCGCTCCTCGCGACGAGCCACCGCCTCGGCGGCATCCTGCACGGGAGAGAAGTTCATCGGCTGCCCCATGTGCAGATGCGCATCGATGCGGCGGATGCTCAGTGAGAACGACTGGCGCAGCATGGGTACCGAGACCGCACGACTGATCACCGCTTCGGCCTCGTCCTGCCGGGCTTCGCTGTGGAAGCCGTCCTCGCCCAGTTCGACCGAAGTCAGTCCGGTGCCATAGGGGCCATCCACCGGCAGGAAACGTCGCGCGGTGATTAGATCTCGCGCCGCATCGATCGCCTCGCTGTCGATATGGCTCCAGATAGTGTCATCAAGTGCGGCAGCGCCCCGATTCAGGTGACTCATAGGTCTTCACCTCTTTTCATGGTCCCCACGGTCAGCCGCGGACGGGGGTCCGCCGATGCCGCGGAAGCATTCCCGCCGGACTCGCTCTCCTCCTGCTCTTCGATTCCGGCGATATCTCCTTCCGCAAACAGATAGGTGCGCAGCTGCTGGTCGAAATCGCTGTCGTGGCGACGAAGCCATTCGAGGACCATCGCCGCGTGCTCTATCTCTTCGCGCATATTGTGAAGCAGGACCTCGCGCAGCGGACCATCCCCGGTGACGTCGGCTCGCTGGCGGTACCAGTCAACCGCCTCCAACTCCTCTTGCAGTGAGCGCAGCGCGCGGTGCATGTCGCGGGTTTTCGCGGACAGCAGATCGTACGGTTCGTGATAGCCGGCATCGGCCATGACGCCCCCCTTTGTTTGCGTTTTTTCAGGAGAATTCTGCTGGGAGTAAGCATAGGAGTGGGCAGCCCGATGTCCAGCGCTCCCTCCGGCGCTCAGGTGATCCTCAAGTGCCGTGGCGGACTTCGATGCGGTTAACCACCTGGTCGACACCCTCCAGATACCAGACGTCCATTTCAGCCATCTCGCGCTCCTCCTCTTCTCGCACGAGGCCCTCCAGCGTCACTGTTCCGCGCCTGGTCGCCACGTGGATCTGACCGCTGTGCACCAGGGGGTCCTTTTCGAGAACCATGTTGACCGCATCGGTGATCTCGTTATCGCTGTCCGCCTGCTCGGGCACGATCCGAACGCGATCGACCACGTCGGTAACGCCGGCGGACCACCACGTCAGTACTTCGGCCAGTCGCCGGTGCGAGAGGCTTTCAACGGCTCCCTCAAGCGTCACTACGCCTTCACGAACGGTGATATGGAACGTACAGGCGAGGCTCCGCTGCGTGGCACGGATCACCTCATGCTGATCGTGCCAACTGATGGCGACATTGCATTCCCGAAAGGCGGACTCCTGTTCAAAGGCAAGTGCGATCGCATCCTTGATCGCGCCATCATCCCGGGGCTCGGTCGGCACGACACGGACATGGTCCGCGAAACGCAAGGTGATACCGGCGGCAATCCGGGAGGCCAGGCGCTTGGTCGCAATCGAATTGGCCTCCCCGCGCAGACAGAGGGTCTCTCCCTCCATATCGACGTCAATGGGGTTGCGGTGGAGATTGATGCGGGGTTCACGTTCCAGGGCGGCGCGAACCTTTTTTACCGTCGGATGCTCGGCATTCATACCTGTCTCCTTCGTCGGCGTGAAGGACTGCAACAAGTATGGCCGAGGAAGACCGGCCCGACCATGTCATCGAGGGCAGTCGGGATTCGCTCTGTAGCGGAGGGCACGGCGCTTCCGTGCCCCGGCTTATCCCTGTTCGGCGCGCAGCAGGCTTGCCTGGCTCAGGCGCGGGATAATCTTCTGAATACCGAGGCGGTCTCTTAGATTGATCACCAGCGGTCCCTGCAGATTGGCGCGCACCTTGCCCCCGGCGGCATCCTGCACCTCCTCCCCATCATCCTTCGATAGGACCAGTAGTATGGCGGCATCTTCCGGCTGCGCGAGTTTGATCTGCTGCATCTCGCTATCGCTCAGGACCATTTCGTAGAAGATATTGAACAGCTCCGGCGGAGCCACCGAAAACGCCAGGTCCGAATCGTCCACCGACTGCAGCCAGAAGACCGTCGGCTTGCCCTCTTCGTGGAACATCTTGAATGTTTGGTGACCCTCGAAGCCGGGAAGCCCCTCAGGGAAAACGATGACGCTCTCCGGGTCGACTTCCTGGGTTCCGAAATAGGCGGTATTGATCTTCATTCAGGCACTCCGCTAGCGTTTAAGCGCTTGAGCCTAAGGCGTCCGTCCGACGCTGGCAACCGTCAGGCCAGGCTCTCCTTCCATTGCCGTTGCAAGCGTTTCGCCGAAACCCGCTCCACCGTGCCCAGTTCCTGGGCGAACAGCGAAACCCTCAACTCCTCCAGAAGCCAGCGAAACCGCTGCAATTCCGGGTCGGGGCTTTCGGTTTCAGGAATAGCCGCCCAGCGCGTCTCCAGGCTTTCCACCAGAGGGGCGACCTCCTGTGCCGCCTGCCGGTCACGGGCGGGATTGCGCGGCAGTTTCTCCAGGCGCAGACGCGCCGCTTTCAGGTAGGCGGGGAGCCTTGGCAGCCATTCAGCCGGGGTATCCGCGACGAAACCGGGATAGACCAACTTTTCGATCTGTGCCTTCACTTCGGCGGCCGCCTGGATGGTCTGCGGGTCCAGGTTGCCTTTGAGGGCTCTGCGTACGGCGCGTTCCTCTTCCAGAGCGGTTTTGACGCGGGCAGCGATGTCGGCGGCCATCGGCACCAGTTCGCTGCGTCCTTCGGATAGACGCGCCTCGAAATCGGGCCGGGCACGCGGTGGTTCTCCGCCCTTGAAAAGAACCCGGTCTATAGCGCCCGCGATGATGTCGTCACAGAGTTCGTCACAGCCGCCCCTGTGGGCGAACAGAAGACAGAGGGCCTGCCGGTCCGGCAGGCTCCGACGCAGGTACTTCACCTTATCCTTGGCATGCAGGATAAACAGCCGCCGCAGACCGGCGCGATTTTCCCGCTCGGCAACGGCTTTGGATTCGAAAAGACGAATGGCCACACTGTCACCGCGATCAGCCAGTGCCGGCCAGGCGCGCAGGGTCAGTCCACCGCTCTCGGTCTCCACGCTTTCGGGCAGTTCCTCGAAATCCCAACGGCGAATGCCCTCCCGTTCGATGCCGGACAGGGGCTTATCCGCCAGCTTCTGGCGCACCTGACCGGCCAGTGTCCGTTGCAGCTGACCCAGAGCCCGTCCCTCCTCAAGCGTTCTGCCTTTCTCATCCACCACCCGAAAGTTCATGAACAGATGCGGAGGAAGGGTTTCCAGCCGCCAGGCCTCGTTCGACACCGCCACACCGGTCATGCGCAGCAGCTGATTGGCAAAGATCTCTCCGAGTGGCACATCGTCGGGGCGTATGACCTCCAGTGCGGCACGGGCGAAATTGACCGCCGGGACGAAATTGCGCCGCAGCGATTTGGGCAGGGATTTGATCAAGGCGATGAGTTTCTCTTCCAGCAGCCCCGGCACCAGCCACTCGAAACGGGCCGGTTGCAACTGGCCGAGTACTGCCAGCGGGATGACCACGGTCACCCCGTCTGCGGGATGGCCCGGTTCGAAGTGATACTCCAGGGGCAGCTGTGCACCTCCGACCAACAGATGGTCGGGAAATTGCACGGCATCCACGCCCTCGGCGTCATCGCGGATCAACTCTTCGCGGGAAAGGAACAACAGTTTGGGCTGCTCACGCTCGGCCTGTTTTCGCCACCGCTCAAAACCGTGGCCGCTGTAAACGCCTTGGGGGATACGGGCATCATAGAACTCGAACAGCACCTGTTCATCGACGAGGATGTCACGGCGACGGGATTTGGCCTCCTGGCTCTCCAACTCCGCGACCAGGCGCCGGTTGTGGTCGAAAAAGGCGGCGCGGGTCCGATACTCACCGTTGACAAGGGCTTCGCGGATGAATATCTCGCGGGACAGGGTCGGGTCGATGGGTCCGTAATTGACGCGACGGCGCGCCACGATGATCAATCCGTAAAGTGTAACCTGCTCGAAGGCGCCGACCTGGGCCGGGCGCTTCTCCCAGTGGGGCTCGGAGTAACTGCGTTTGATGAGATGCTTGCCCAGCGACTCGAGCCAGCGCGGGTCAATGCGGGCCGCCAGCCGACCGAAAAGGCGGGAGGTCTCCACCCATTCGGCCGCCATGATCCAGCGGGGTGCCTTTTTGGCGAGTCCCGAGCCGGGAAAAATGGCCAGCTTCACGTTGCGGGCGCCCTGGTATTCGGCCAAGGGGCGGCGCCCTTTGCGCGCGCCCTTTTTATCGTCCTCTTTGGCTTCGCTTTTCAAGGCTGCGTGGCTCAGCAATCCACTCAGCAGGGAACGGTGGATCGCATCGTACCCGGCGGGCTCCGGGTTGGGTTTCAGCCCCAATTCCCGGGCCAACGCCATCAACTGCCCATGGATATCGTGCCACTCCCGCATGCGAATGTAGGAGATGAACTCGGCGTGGCAGAGCTTGCGCAGTTTATTTTGTGAAAGGTGACGCGCCTGCTCGTGGTAGTAATCCCAGAGATTGAGGAAGGCGACAAAATCCGACTCCTCGTCCTTGAAACGGCGGTGCGCCTCATCCGCCTGCTGCTGCGCCTCCATGGGCCGCTCCCGGGGATCCTGAATGGACAGCGCCGAGGCGATGATCAGCACCTCCTTGAGGCTTCGTTCGCGGTCGGCGGCCAGCAGCATACGACCGATGCGCGGGTCCACCGGCAGGCGCACCAGCTTGCGGCCGACATCGGTCAGCCGATTGCCCTCATCCACCGCGTGCAACTCGTGCAACAGCCGATAGCCATCGGTGATGAAACGCCGGTCCGGCGGCTCGATAAACGGGAACTCCCCGACCTCGCCGAGCTTCAGATTCGCCATCTGCAAAATGACCGAGGCGAGATTTGTCCGGCGCACCTCGGGGTCGGAAAATTCCGGTCGGCCGAGGAAATCCTCTTCGGAGTAGAGACGAATGCAAATCCCTTCGGCGACGCGCCCGCAGCGGCCGGCACGCTGGTTGGCCGAGGCCTGGGCGATGGACTCGATGGGCAGCCGCTGCACCTTGGTACGGTGACTGTAGCGACTGATGCGGGCATAGCCCGTATCAATCACGAAGCGTATGCCGGGTACGGTGAGCGAGGTCTCCGCCACGTTGGTGGCGAGGACGATGCGCCGGCCCTTGTGGGACTTGAAGACCCTGTCCTGCTCGCCCGCGGAGAGCCGCGAAAACAAGGGAAGGATTTCTGTGTCACGGAGGCGGTGCTTGCGAAGTGCCTCCGCAGTTTCGCGGATCTCCCGTTCGCCCGGCAGAAAGATGAGGATGTCCCTCAGCGGATTCTCGCGCCCGAGCTCATCCACCGCATCGCAGATGGCCCGGGGCTGGTCGCGGTCGCGATCATCCGGGTCGTCGCCGGCCACCGGCCGGTAACGGACCTCGACCGGATAGGTGCGGCCCGAGACCTCCACCACCGGTGCGTCACCGAAAAAACGCGAGAAGGCCTCGGTGTTGATGGTGGCCGAGGTGATGATCACCTTCAGGTCCGGCCGCCTCGGCAGCAGGCGCTTGAGGTATCCGAGCAGAAAATCGATGTTGAGGCTGCGTTCGTGAGCCTCGTCGATAATCAGCGTGTCGTAGTTCTCCAGCAGCGGGTCGGACTGGATCTCCGCCAACAGGATACCGTCGGTCATCAAGCGGATATGGCTGTCGGGACTGGAGCGATCGGTGAACCGCACCTTGTAACCCACGGAACGGCCGACCTCTGTCTTCAACTCCTCGGCAATGCGCCCCGCTACCGAGCGGGCGGCGATGCGCCGCGGCTGGGTATGGCCGATGAGCCCCTCGATGCCCCGCCCCAACTCCAGGCAGATCTTGGGCATTTGCGTGGTCTTGCCCGAACCGGTCTCGCCCGCAATCACCACCACCTGATGCCCTTGAATGGCCTCGGCGATCTCGGCGCGACGAGCGCTGATCGGCAACTCCTCGGGATAAACAGGTATCGGCACATTGTCGGCGCGGCGCTGACGGCGAGCGAATGAGGCTTCGAGATCGCGCCTCAAGGCGTTCAATCCGCGATCGATGGGTTTGCCCTGAGAGTGGCGGCGCTTCAGGCCGGACAAGCGACGGTGAAACTGGCCGCGGTCGGCCAGCATGCATGATTGGATATCGTGGAAAAGGGCTTCGAAGACTTCGGGCACGAGGATCGTCGGGAGCTAGCAGTCAAAGGCGCGTATGGTACCACCCCAAGCGGTCGGCTGAGAGGCGAGCACTCAGCCAGACCCATCGCACGGCTACAAGTTCAGCCTTTTGTAACACAAAGGCCCGACATTTTTGTTAAATTCGGAGGGTCTTCGCATTAGGGATACTCATGGACACCCCCGACCTGAAGCAGCCGGAAATCTATATCAACCGGGAACTCTCTCTGCTCGAGTTCAACCGACGCGTTCTGGCCCAGGCCAAGGACGAGAATATGCCGCTCCTCGAACGGCTGCGGTTTATCTGCATTACCAGCTCCAATATGGACGAGTTTTTTGAGATCCGCGTTGCCGGTCTGATGCAAAAGGCGGCGTCGGAATCGGTGCAGTACGGTCCTGACAACCTGAACCCGACAGAGGTCCTGAAGCGTATCAGCCAGACGGCTCACGAGATTGTCGACGAACAGTATCGTGTGCTGAACGAAGTGCTGTTTCCCCTTCTCGCCGCCGAAGACATCCAGTTCGTCAAACGCGGCGACTGGAACCGGGAACAGGCGGCCTGGGTGAAGGATTTCTTTGAGCACGAATTGCTGCCGGTGCTGAGTCCGCTGGGGCTGGACCCGGCCCATCCGTTCCCGAAGATCCTCAACAAGAGCCTCAATTTCATCGTAAGGCTGGAGGGCAAGGATGCCTTCGGGCGCTCTTCGGGGATGGCCATCGTACAGGCCCCGCGCGCCCTGCCCCGCCTGATCCAGCTCCCGGCCGATTGCGGCAGCGGGCCGAAGGATTATGTGTTCCTCTCCTCGATCATCCATGCCCACGTGGGGGACCTGTTCCCGGGGATGCAGGTCAAGGGCTGCTATCAGTTCCGGGTCACTCGAAACTCCGACCTGTTCGTCGATGAAGAGGAGGTGGAAGACCTGCTGCGAGCGGTCGAGGGTGAACTACCGTCCCGACGTTACGGCGAGGCGGTGCGACTCGAGGCCGCGGACAATTGCCCGCCGGACGTCACCGACTTCCTGCTCGATCAGTTCGGACTCGGCCGTGATGACCTCTTTATCGTGAATGGGCCGGTCAATCTCAACCGGCTGATGAGCCTGCCGGATATGGTGGACCGTCCCGATCTCAAGTTCCCCTCCTATGTCCCGGGAATGCCGGAGCCGTTCACGCATGCAAAGGACGTCTTCAAGATCCTCCGCCGCCAGGATGTGCTGCTACACCACCCTTTCGAGTCGTTCGTGCCCGTGATCGATTTCCTGCGTCAGGCCTCGACCGATCCGAACGTGCTGGCCATTAAACAGACCCTCTACCGAACAGGCCCCGAGTCGGCGGTCGTCGATGCCCTGGTGGATGCCGCCCGTGCCGGCAAAGAGGTCACGGTCGTGGTGGAGTTACGTGCGCGCTTCGATGAAGAGGCAAACATCGCCCTGGCCAATCGGCTGCAGGAGGCGGGCGCGCACGTGGTATACGGCGTGGTGGGCTACAAGACCCATGCCAAGATGATTCTGGTGGTGCGCCGGGAGGAGGGAAAGCTTCGCCACTATGTACACCTGGGGACGGGCAATTACCACGCCCGCACGGCGCGGCTCTATACCGACTACGGACTCCTGACCTGCGACACCGATCTGGGCGAAGATGTGCATCGGGTATTTCTTCAACTGACCAGTCTGGGGCGCGGCAGCCGACTGAAAAAGTTGCTGCAGGCCCCATTCACTCTGCACAAGGGATTGATCGAGCGGATCGAGCGGGAAGCGGAGCACGCCCGACAAGGCCGACCAGCCCACATCATCGCCAAGATGAACGGGCTGGTGGAGCCCCAAGTGATCCGCGCTCTGTACGCCGCTTCCCAAGCGGGCGTCAGGATCGATCTGGTGGTGCGGGGAATTTGCTGCCTGCGGCCCGGGGTGCCCGGCATTTCCGACAACATCCGCGTACGCTCGATTGTCGGTCGCTTCCTGGAGCACACCCGCATCAATTATTTCGAAAACGGCGGCAAGCCCGAAGTCTACGGCTCCAGTGCCGACTGGATGATCCGTAATCTTCTCAACCGGGTGGAGACCGCCTTTCCCATCGAGAACAGGGAGCTTCAGCGGCGTATGATCCGGGAGCTGAAGTACTACCTGCAGGATAACGTGCAGGCCTGGGACCTCCAGAGCGATGGATCCTATGTCCGCGCTTCGCCCGGTCGGGCGAAACCACGCTCGGCGCAATTGATTCTGCTGGAAGAGTTGGCGGGGGTGGATGTCACATCCTGAGGCGTCGGGCAGACACGATGTGCAGCTATTCGAATTCGAGCCGGTATTTCGCGGCCTTCAGATATCCGGCTTCGATTTCCAGTTCGGCGCGGGTGAGGGGGTGGGCATTCAGCCACCTCTCCGGCATTTGCAGGGTCACGCTCTTTCCCTCGACGGCGATGCCAATCTCAGTGGGCAGTGATTCGCTGCGGCTGCGACGCAGAGCGACCGCGAGCCTGAGGAGCACCGCCAAACGGTTCAGCCGGGTGGCCGTACCGGAGGACAGGCCCTTGAAGAGGCCGCCGGGGAACTTGCGCCGGTGGCTTCGAACCAGAAGGGCGAGCCACTGCTGCTCCTGGCGCGAAAAACCGGGCATGTCGGAATTTTCCAGAAGATAGGCGCTGTGCTTGTGGTGCTGGCTATGGGCCACCGCCAGGCCAATCTCATGCAGACGAGCCGCCCAACCCAACAGATTTTCGGCACCATCGTCATCGAGCTCCCACACATCGGCAACGCGCTCCAACAGCGCCTGGGCGGTTTTTTCGACCCGCTGTGCCTGCTCGCCATCCACTTTGTAGCGCTCCGCCATGGTGGAAATCGTCCGCTCGCGCACATCCTCGTGGCGGATACGCCCGATGAGGTCATAGAGCACACCCTCGCGAAGGGCCCAGTCCGAAACCTGCATGGTTTCGATCTCCAGCGCCTCGAACAACGCCAACAACACCGCGACGCCGCCGGCAAACACCGGCCGGCGCTCCTCCTTGAGACCTTTGAGGTCGAGCCTGTCCACGTGACCGGCTTTGACCATGGCCTCCGACAGCCGCAGCAGCGACGAATGGGTGATTCCGGCTTCGCTCCAACCATTCTGTTCCACGACTTGCCGGACCGCTTTGACGGTGCCCGACGCACCCACTGCATCGCTCCAACCGATGCGACGATAGTCCGCTTCCACCGGCTCCAGTTCCAGACGCGCCGCCAGTACCGCTTTTCGCATCGCTGATGCCGTGAGTCGCCCATTCGGGAAGAACGACCCGCTATAACTCACGCAGCCCATGTACAGGCTTTCCCGATGCAAGGCCTCGAAGCGCTTGCCGATAATGACTTCCGTGCTGCCGCCTCCGATATCCACCACCAAGTGGTTATCGGGGGCGTCCGGGAGAGAGTGGGAGACGCCCAGGTAAATGAGGCGGGCCTCCTCCCGACCGGCAATAATCTCAATGGGATGACCCAGTGCGGCAGCCGCCTCTTCGATGAAGTCCCCGGCATTGCGGGCCTTCCTCAACGTGTTCGTCCCCACCACTCGAACGCTGCCGGAAGGCATGTCTTTCAGTCGCTGACCGAAGCGACGCAAGCAATCGAGCGCCCGTTCGCGGGCCTCCGCACTCAAGCGGTTCCGCTCATCAAGGCCTGCGGCGAGCCGGACGGTCTCCCGTAAACGGTCGAGGACACGCATATGGCCGTTATGCGGCTGCGCAACGATCAGGTGGAAACTGTTGGATCCCAGATCGACCGCCGCAATGCTCTCAGGGGCATTGGGTTCCGCTGCTGCCATCATGCCGCTGCTCCGTTGGGAAAGCGGCCATTGTACCGCCGGAAGTCTTATTTGTTAGCCGTGGTCAGGCTCGGCTGTCCGTCCGCTTCAGCATAGGGTCCGCCGATAGGGACTGCTGAGAACGAGTTCGGTGGAGGCAGCCAGACGCTTGAGGCCCGGCATGGCGGAGTGCAAACGCCGGCGGCCTCCGGCACTCAGCGGACGCAGGCTGTCGTCGCGGCCCGTGCGGGAAAACCGGCCTCGATCCTCGGCCCGGCCGTGGCGGATCAGATAGACATCCATGCAAAGGAACCGAACGTATTTACCCGATTGTAGAGCAGGTAGGGAGGGGCCATAATGACCGCTCGAAGATTAGGGGAACTTCGAGGCGGCACAAGACCGCCATCTCATAATTAATCCGACCCGAGGGGGAAACGACGATGTCCATAGTGACCTGGAGTGACGAGTACACCGTAGATATCCAGGAGATCGATGAGCAACACAAACGGCTCATCGATATCATCAATGAACTCTATGAGGCGTTAGCGGCCAAGAAGGACCGGGACAAGGTCGCCACCGTACTCAATGAATTGGTGGAGTACACCAAGGTTCATTTCGCGGTGGAGGAAACCTTGATGCGTATCTTCCACTATGAGGATTATGACGCCCATAAAGAGATCCACGATCGCATCGTCGCCCGGGTGCTCGATTTTCAGGCGAAGTTCAACGCCGGCAATGATTCGGTGGGAATGGAACTGCTGCTTTTCCTGAAAGAGTGGCTGTTCGACCACATCAACAAGGTCGACAAACGCTACACCAAGCATTTCCAGGCACACGGCGCCAAGAAAACCTGGCTAAAGAAATTCTGGTAAGTAAAACGAAAAAAGGGCCGGTATCAACCGGCCCTTTTTGTACATCAACCGAAAGGTTTTTACAGCTTTTCAGCTTCCTCGGCCAGGTATTCGGCGACACCTTCAGGGGTTGCTGTCATCCCTTTGGCGCCTTCCTGCCAACCGGCCGGGCAGACTTCGCCGTGCTCTTCGGTGAACTGCAGGGCATCGACCATACGCAGCATTTCGTCGATATTGCGGCCCAGGGGCAGATCGTTGACGACCTGGTGGCGCACCACGCCGTCCTTGTCGATCAGGAAGGAGCCGCGGAAGGCCACGTCACCCGCCGGGGTCTCCACGTCAAAGGCCTTGCCGATGGCATGGGTCAGGTCGGCAACCAGCGGATAGCCGACAGGGCCGATGCCGCCCTCGTTCACCGGAGTGTTACGCCAGGCGTTGTGGGTGAAATGCGAATCCACGGAAACGCCGATGACTTCCACGCCACGTTTTTTGAACTCTTCCAGGCGGTGATCGAAGGCGATCAACTCGGAAGGGCAAACAAAGGTGAAGTCGAGCGGGTAGAAGAAGACCACGGCATACTTACCGCTGACCTGCTCGGAAAACTTGAATTCTTCATTGATGGTGCCGTCGCCCATCACGGCGGGAGCGGTGAAATCAGGAGCCTTGCGGCCAACCAAAACGCCCATGGATGTTACCTCCTTTCCTGGTGCAAAACGGGTTTTTAGACTTATTCTAAAGTCAAGGGTCTCGAATCCTAAGATGAATCCACCAACGGGTCAATAAGACCGGCCTGTTTTTGCGGGGATTTGTCCACAAAAACATAGATGAAAAGTAGGGCCGTTTCGGGGAACTTCAACCCTCGGCCGCTATTTTGTGGCTGGCAGGGCCCCCGGATACCCTTCGGCAGCAGCTCACCGGCCCTCGCCCTCGGGCTTTTCGGTACCGGCGGGGAGCCGTCGAGCAGGATGGATCTGCCCCCAGCTTGCGACCTGGTGGAGTGACCTTTGGATTTGGTGCTTTCGGGGAGAAAAAGAAAACCCCGTTGACGGAACGGGGTTTTCGCGACTACCAACGGGCCTGCCGGCGATCAGGAACTGACATTGACCTCGCGAGCCTGCATCCCTTTGGGACCTTGCTCCATATCGAACGTGACGTTCTGCCCTTCGAGCAGGGTCCGAAAACCGGAGCCCTGGATCGCCGAGTAGTGCACGAACACGTCATCGCCCCCTTCCTGGGGAGCGATAAAACCATAGCCCTTGGCTTCATTGAACCATTTGACGGTACCAGTGCGCATTAATACGACCTCTGAAAAAATTTACACTTTCGGACATTGCGTGCGGCAGGATGGACATGGAGTGATCCACAAACAGCCGGGAACGGCTCCCCCAATCAACTGCTGCACCCAAAGTATAGACAGGGGTTCGGGGGCTCGCTATGTCGGTTAATCACCCTAAAATGAGAGTTTATCGAGACGCACCATGGACAGCGGCGCGGGACCTCAATACTATCCCGCCCACACGTGCAGAAGGTTGATTACGATGCACCAGGAGGACGAAACCATCCTTCAGGCGCGCCTCGCCGAGCTTCGGCAGGAGCACCGCGACCTGGACATGGCGATAGCCGGGATGCAGGAGACGGTCTATGCCGATCAGTTGCAAATGCGCCGGCTCAAGAAGCGCAAGCTGATTCTGAAGGATGCCATTGCGCGCCTGGAGAGTCGCTTGATCCCGGACCTCAACGCCTGAACATCGGCACCCGGAGAGACCGAAGCGGTGGCCTCGGCCTCTCCGGGTCCGTCATTCGGGCCGACTCTCTTCCGGCGGGAACAGCCGGGAAAATCCGGTCGGAGATTGCCGACTCGACAAAGAGGTTTAAGCCAGAGCCTGGCTTTCACCTCTCCCTCTGATAGTGCAGTGCCAACCAGACGCTCTTTTGTTGTGGGTCGGTCCACTCGACCCGATGCCGCACACCGGTCGGGATATGCAAGTAATCGCCGGGCTCCATCAACCGCGGCTTATCTTCCCCTTCAATCAGAACCTCGGTACGCCCCTGCAGCAGGATCACCCATTCACCTTCCGGCTGGTCATACCAGAATCCCGGGGGCGACGCATGCCCTTCGGAGACAATCCGCTCCAGCCGGAACCGGCCACCCCGCAGCAGCTCATTGAACTGTTCATCCTCGGCTTTGACGGGTAATGACGCCAGGAGATGGCCTTGATATTTGTCCATAATCGTAAGGTTGCGATCCCCGGGGGCCCCAGGCAACCCCATGGGATCGGATTGGTGTCGTCGAAGTGCAGAATCTATCTTCGGTGAAGCCTCGAAGAGCCCGATACAGAGCGCACCGTGAAGGACTCGAGACGATCTTTTACTCTGTTCCCTGGAACGCCTGATTATGGACCGGGAATCGCTATACTTCGTCGGACACGAACCGGTGCAAGGGACGGTGCCATGTTCAACAAAAAGCTTTTCCTGCTCATGATGATGCTGCTCAGTGGAATGGCCGTCATGGCTATGTCAAAAACGGCGAACAGCAGCCCACGGCCGGTGCCAGAACGTGCCGTGGGCCTTGCGGGCGAGACCGCCCCGGCAGCATCGACCGCGGAGAGGCCTTGATCATGGATTTGGAGATCGGGGGCCTGCTCGGCCTAGTCCTGTTTGTCCCATCATCTGGGCCATCGTCCAGACGATCCGGAGCGGAGCCTCGACCGGCGCCAAGGTGCTCTGGATCATTTTCCTGCTGCTGGTACCGGCGATAGGGTTCGTTGTCTGGCTGATTACCGGCCCGAGAAGCACAAAATCGTGACATCGGCCCGTCGCTTCAACTCGATCCCGAGTCTCCATCGAAACTGGCCAGATCCCGAATCGCCCCGTCGGGGCCCAGCAGCGGCAAATAGAGGGACACCGGGGTAAGCTCCCGGCCGAGCCGCCACTGGTAGATCGCGGTATAGGCGAAGATGCGTTTGACGTACTCGCGGGTTTCGTCAAACGGCAGGCAAGCCACCCAGATATCTCCCGGAACGACACTCTCCTGCGGTAGCCAGGCCTTCACCCGGTGCGGACCGGCATTGTAGGCGGCCATCGTATAGAGCCGGTTGCCCGAATAGCGGTCCAGAAGGTGGCGTAAATGGGCGGTCCCCAGCCGGATATTGTTGTCTACGGCGAGAATGTCCCAGTAGCCGGGCCTCGGTTGCTTGAGGCGCCGAGCCGTGCGACGGGCGGTGGCCGGCATGAGCTGCATCAACCCCAGGGCGCCGGCGGATGAGCGGGCTTGAGCAAAAAAGGCGCTCTCCTGCCGCATCACGGCATAGACGAAGGCCGTATCCAGTTCCCGGCGTCTCGCCTCGGTATCAACCCGGGTTTCATAAGGGGTCGGAAAACGAATATCCAGGTCATCGAGAAAACGCGCACGCCCCAGGGCGATGATCGCCTGATCGTGCCACCCCCAGCTATCCGCCAGCTTGGCCGTAACGGCCAACTCCTGGTCAGACAGATTGTGGTTGGCCGCCCACCACTCCCGCCGTGCATCCAGGGTCATCGACAGGGCCAGCAATTCCCGGACCCGCTGCATATCGGGCCGACTGGCGAGGCTTTCCAGTTGCTCCGGCGGCACCGTCAACGGGACGGTTTCGATTTTCGGCGCGGTTCCCGCCCGCTCGGCAGCAAGAAAACCGTAGTAGCTGCGCTCCAGCGCCAGCTCACGAAAGATGGAATCGGCCTCTTCACTTCTGTCCAGAGCCATCAGAGCCCGGGCGCGCCAGTAACGCCAGACAGTCTGCTTCCGCTCCTCGGGCGCGAGCCCGTTTATGGCAACGAGAACCTCCGGCCAATTCTTGTCCCAGAGCACCGCTCGTACCCGCCAGGACCGACTCTCCTCGTTGTGCCACTCGGCCGGCAAGGCGATCAGCCGTTCCGACGCATCGGGATGGTGATCCCAGGCCAGTGCGAGAGCCACATAGCGGGCGAGCTCCAACCGTACCGGAGCGTTCAGCGGGAAGTCGCCGGCACGTTCGCGCCAGACCCGGTCGGCAGCCTCTGAATCCCGCCTCGCCAGACGTCGAATTCCGGACGCAAAGAGCAGTGCGCTCCACTCTCCGCCGGGCTCCAGCCGAGCGAGTTCCCGCTGCGGGTGATAATAGAGGCGGCGCCAGCGGCGCACCCAGGGTTTTTCCTCGACCGGAATGAAACGTTCCAGGTAGCGGGTCAGTCCCGGATGACCCGAGTTGATGGCCAGCCGGATGCGTTCCCGTGCCTTCTCCGGGGTGGCATAACCTTCCCGGATCCAGACCGAGAACACCGGGTCACATGCTTTTGGCTGGGAGACACCCACCAACCACAGACGTTCGGCCATTGTCATGGCCTTTTCCTTCTCCCCGGTATCGAGTAGGGCGCGGGCCTCGAAGCAGGCCCGTTTGGAATCCCCGTCGGGCTTGAAAAGCTCAAGATACCGGGTCCATTCGCCTCGCTGGGCGAGCTTGTTCAGCCAGGCGTCGCGCAGCCTTTCTGCCAAGGGCGTGCCGTCCCATTGTTGCAGAAAATCCATTACATCCTGATGCGTGACCCGGGAACTGAGGTAGCGTCGCAGGAAGGCGTAGCGCAGGTAAGGGTAAAGGGGGTAGTCCTGCAGCCCTTTTGACAACCGCTCGAAACGCGACAAATCGCCCCGGTAAAGGGCACTGCGGGCCTGGCGGAAGGTCTTGCGATGGCCTTCGAGCAAAGAGTCGCTCTGGTCCGCCCACGCGGGGACCGCACCAACAACGAACAGCACCATCAACAAACGCAGCGCATACACGTAGATGTCCCCGATAACACAGTCGACAACAGGTGCAGGTTACGCCCGACCAGGATCACGGACAGAGAACCGGTTCGCAAGCCCCGAGCAGGGTCGGATTGAAACAGGGGAGCGGACTGCTATCGTAATTCGGGAGTCGACAGAGTTTCGACCCTGGTGCCTGCTTGCCGGATGCCAGTGGCCGGCACCCCGGACGGAGAATCCCCATGACAACCCATATCGAACCAGCCCCGCATAGCTCACCCGAATACCACCTGTACAAGTTGGAGAATCTGTTCCAGACGCTACACGATCTTTGGGAGGCAAGGCGCCAGGGTACACGTGTCGGTCATCGCTGGCTGCTCGCACTGACCGGATTTTCCGGCATGCGAGCCGTCCCGGAAACCCCGAATGCATTCCCCATCACCCTTGAGGTCGGCAGCCGCATCTGCAACACCGCCATCAAGTCACTGGCACAGCACCGGGCGCGGCGGCCGCAAAGCCTCCGCCATCACGATCAGGTCGAGGCCGATATCCGTTATATGCGCGATCTGCTGATCGCCCTGCATGACCTCACTGAAACGAACGGCGCTCGGGACGATTATCCGTTCGAACACGATACCGCCCGCAGCCTGCTGGCCATGCTGATCGATGAGTCACCCGACACCGCTGATGACGATTTAGTCGAACGCATCCTTTGCGCGAGGGCAGCGAACGGCAACCAGTAGCATCGCGCTGATGCAACAGGCCAACTGATAACGGGTTACCGCGAAAGCAGTGCGCCCACCGGGCGCAGCGACGGCAGGGCATCCAGCAGAATCTTTATGATCATCGTCAACGGCACGGCGATCAGCGCCCCGACCACACCCCACAGCCAGCCCCAAAAAATCAGGCTGATAAAAATCACCACCGGGTTGAGCATCAGCCGCGCCCCCAAAATCAGAGGCGTTAGCAACTGCCCCTCAAGGGTGGTCAACATCAGAAAGGTACCAGGCCGCAGCAGCGCCGCCGTGAGGGTATCGAAACTGAGGATGGATACCGCCGTCAGCACCGCCAGCGTGACCATCGGTCCAAGGTAGGGAATAAAGTTCAACAGTCCGGCCATGGCACCCCACAGAAGTGGGTTGGGCATCTCCATGGCATACATGACAAAACCCACGACGATGCCGAGGGCGGTATTGATGACGCCCACGGTAAAAAGATAACGGGAGACTTCGTACTCCATGTGTCTCACGACCACTACGGCCCGCCGCTTGTCCCCGAAACGCGGAATCACGCCGACCAAGCGGCGCAAGAACAGATGACCCGTGGCAAGTAGGAAATAGAGCAGAAACAGCACCATCAGGAGTCCGGCAAAGAACTCCCAGGTTCGCCCGAGAAGGAATCCCCTCAGCCCCTGTCCCTGGATTTCCACTGTGGGCGAAGTCGTCGGCGGACCTGAGGCAATCCGCTCCAGAAGTTGGGTTGCCTCGGAAAGCCGTCGGAACGCCTCCATCACGCCATGCAGTCGCTGCCGGAGTTCCACCGCAGCCTCCGGGGCGCGGGAGAACCATTGGGTTGCCGGTTCCGCGAGAACCACCAGTGCCGTTCCGGCCAGCGCAATCAGGGTCACCATCACCAAACCGGCCCCGAGGGGAGTCGGAATATGGAAATCCTCCAGAAACCGAACGATCGGGCTGAGCAGGAAGCTGAATAGAAACGCCAGAGCGATGGGCAGCACCACCGCCCGGGCCACGTAAAGAGCAGTAAACAGCGCGATAACGATCACGGTCGCCAGCGCCAAGCGCCAGATCAACGGCGTTTCAGGCCCGACCAGTACATAGCGCGGATGGGCCGGTCGGATATCGTGCGCTTCCTCGGGCTGGGGCATTGGCGAATCCGGAAGATGAGTTCATCTCGGAACAGTATAGTGAGGCTGGGCTTTCGCCCGCGGACTACGCTTTGCGGAAAGTGTTTTTTCAAGGTGAAGGGCGCCAAGGGGGGCTTCCCATGGCCTTTCGAAATGCTCCCTGGGGGGACTTCACCCGATCTCAAGGGCAGTGGCGTTACGGCCCGGATCATTAAAGGACGGTCTATGATGTTGGCAATAGCCCGGAAAACGGCCGGCTCGTCCCTCCCGATCAACCTCGACAGCGATCCGATGACCCCGCGCCTCACGATTTTGGCGCCAACTTCTCACACGTTGAGGCGCCGACCATGCCCGGAACGGTCCTGAAAGCGGCAAAACATCTTCTGCTCGGCGCCGTGCTGGCATTGGCGGCTCTTTATGTCGCGGGCAGTTATTACGCGCCTTCGGAAGCCGACCGGCTTCTTGAGGAGCGGGCAGATGAACCGGGGCCCCAACCCCTGCGCACGCATCCTTTCCCTCGACTGGATCGCAATGCCGATGGCGGAATCAGTCTGCGGGAGTCACGCCAAAATCCGGAGCTGGAAAACCGTTTCCGCGACTTTGACCGCAATGGGGACGGGCGCATAGACACTGCCGAATTCCGCGCCTTTGTCGAGAACCGCCCCGCTCGCTTCAACAGAGGGCCCGGCCTAAAGCGCGACAGCGGGAGCAGGTGAGAACAAGAACCCGTTCAACCCTCCGCCTTCACTCGGAAATTCGATATCTTCCACCTGGGGCCGGACGACCGGGGTCGTTCCGGCCCTGCAGGATGCGTTCGGATTACTGCTGGTTGAACTGGGATTTAGGTGCAGGTTGCTGCTGCGGCGGAACAGTCCAAGGCGCCTGGACGGGCGGATAAGCAGCGGGCTGCCCATAGGGGGCACCGTAGTAAGGGCCGCCGTAATAGGGGCCTTGCGGGCCAGCCCAATAGGGCCGATCATAGCCGTAGCCATACCCGTACCCATTGCCACTGCCGCGGCCGCTGAAACTCATGTTGAACGAACCATCGCCCATCATGTCTCCCCAGCCATTGTTACCCCAACCGTTACCCCAGCCCGGTCCCCACCAGGCCTGAGCGGACATCGGCAGAGCCGTCACCGTGGTCACGGCGATAGCCGCGGCTATTGATTTCAGTTTACTCATGGTCCTCTCTCCCTCTTTCCTTTCCGAATGGATTCGAGGTGAAGTAAAGACCAGTTAAAAAAACTGTCAACTGCTCTTGGTAAGAGTGCACCCGATTCCTCCCGGACCGCTCGGACTCGGCGGGAGCAAATTACCGGGAATCGGGACAGATTCCTGCCTATCCTTATCCAGACTGACTCCACCTTGTCCATGGCTGCGCGGCTATGGAACAATGCCACACATATGAACACCCGATAGGGAACGGATTTCTCCATTTATGGCCGAGGACCAGCAGCAAAACCAATTCGCAGAGATTCCACTCGAACTGCGCCAGAACAGCGACGGCTGGACCGTCGTCTGTCTGGATGCCCGCGGTTTTGCCAAACACCTGGCCGCGGTGGATTCCGAGATCCAGGCCTACCGAACAGCACGACGTATGGCGGAGGCCTATGCGCTGCGGGGCGACGCGCTGGTTGTCGCGGGTGGGCGCTATTTCTACTACGAAATCGACCGCCTGCTCGCCAAGGCAGCCAAATCCCATTTCCAGTGATAAAGACGCCGGGGTTCGCGCATTGCGGTAAGGCGGAGCCGGTGTTCGTACTCTCGCCCCTCGTTCACAAGACCCCGCTCCGCCGAAGATATCGCGCTGACGCAGCTCAAAGAGGCAGATGAGCGCCAATCGCTGCACTCAAGACCCTTGAATTTCCGGCATCCCGCTGGAAAATTGTGCCCGTCATGAACAGCAAAGCATCACAACCGCCGAAACAGCATCTCGAAGTCCGGCAGTATGACTATGGCTGGAATGTCACCTGCTTCGGTGAGGATGGACACGTCAAACATCTGCTAAGCGCGGACAGCGAAATTCAGGCCTTCCGGTCGGCTCACCGGCTGGTTCACCTCTACCACCTGTCCGGGCAGATCCTCGTGGCCCTCCAGGGCCGCCCCGAATTCCTCATGGACGTGGAACGGCTCATGCACCGGGCCGGTGAAGACTAGACCTTGTAGTGCGCCACGAGCTCACGCAGCTGGCGCATCTCTTCGCGGATCGCATCGGTCGCTCCGACGGTGGAATTTGCGGCCTGGGTGGTACCGTCGGCTATTCCGGCGATGCTCGTGACCCGCTGGTCCATCTCCTCGGCAACCTGACTCTGTTCCTCACTGGCAGTGGCGATCTGCGCATTCATGTCGCGGATCGTGGCGACCGCCTCGACGATCCTGTCGAGGGTACTGCCCGCCTCACCGATCTGTTCCACGCTGTCGCTGGTTTTCGTGCGGCTCTGTTCCATTGCACCGGCGGCCGCATGGGCCTGATTCTGTAGCCGCTCGATAATCGAACGGATCTCTTCGGTTGACTTTTGGGTACGTTGCGCCAGTGTGCGCACCTCATCGGCCACTACGGCGAAACCACGGCCCTGCTCGCCCGCTCGTGCCGCCTCGATAGCGGCGTTCAGCGCCAACAGATTGGTCTGTTCGGCAATGCCGGTGATCACCTCAAGGACGTGTCCAATCTCTTCACTGTCCGCTTCCAGCTTGGACATCACCTCCGCGAGTCCCTCCATCTGGCTGGCGAGACCGTCGACCGTATCCACAGCCCGGGTGACCACCTGCTGTCCGTTACGGGCCTCCCGATCCGCCCCTTCTGCCGATTCCGCCGCCTGGGTGGTATTGCGAGCCACCTCCTGAACCGTGTTCGCCATTTCATTCATGGCTGCAGCCACCTGGTCGATGTCACCATGCTGCTGGCGCACGCCGTCATTGGTCTTGCGAAGCGCTTCGGTGACGTGATCGGTACCGTTGCTGATCTTGTTCGCCGCCTCATTGACGGCGCGCACGGTCTGGCCGATTTGCTCCAGCATGCGGTTATAGGCACCAAAGATATCGGCTATTTCATTTTCGTCGTGGGAGATATCCAGAGGTCGTGAGAAATCGCCGTCGGCCACTTGATTGAGATGCTCACGGAGAGTCTCGATCCGAGCCATCAGCCAAGTCATTCCGAACATCCGGCCGGCTACCACCAGCAGTAGAATGCCACTGGTCATGACAATAGCCATGGTCTGTTGCGAGCGCACCGAAGCGTTGGAGAGACTGGCCATCATCCCCACGGCCTTGTTCATCTCGGCCAGGACCACCGGAGATTGCTGATGAACGGCGTCGAGCACCTGCTTCTGCGGTGATTCCATGTAGTTGAGGATATTGCCCTTGTACTCTTGCCAAAGCTGCCCGACCTTGGTCAGCTGAGCCCGGATCGCGGGGTCTTCAACGGCCGCGAATGAACCGTCTTTGGCACCGTTCAGCAGCTTGTCGTGTGACGCCTCAAACCGATGGATCGTCTTCAATACAGCCTCGCGGCTCTCGACCCCGCCGGTCACCATCAGCGCCTCCTTGGCAACACGCTGGCTGAGCATGCGTTGAGCTCCCGCCGTGTCGATGGCACTTGCGTCACTTCCCAGACTGAAAAAGAGCGAAATCGCCGAAACGGCGGCGAATATGAAGATCAGGACATAAGAGAAGAGGAACTGGGCATCGATAGTTTTGAGGCCCAGAGCCCTTAACAGGCCATGAACCAGGTTTCCTACGAACTCGCGCATGGATATTGCCCCTAAAATCCAAAAAGGTGATTGCCGGTGTAATCGGCAGACAGATACGCCACCTTTAACGGTGTTATCGGTTTTTTTTATCTGAGATTTCCAGAAACAGTCTAACTATGCCCATTCCAGCATTCCCCTGTATCTGGGGCAATACCGGTCAGCGGATCAGTGGCTCTGGCGTCCGTCCCTTCGAGGACTCGACCGCTTCTCCATTGTCGACCATGGGAGGTGTCTTCACTAACGGCAAATGAAGCCATGATATTGCCCGGCCTGCCGCCCTGTGCCAACTTGTTCGTGGACCTGAAGCGGCGACGCCAGAGGTGCTTGTCGCTGGTCGCCAGCCAAAAATACTTGCTTAATATCAGGTTTTTACAACCCCCCCCTCCGTGTGAGCGAACGAGCATCTGCGACCCGGGTCACGGACAAATTGAGAAGCAGTTCGGAAAATGAGTGCCTCGACAGATATCCCCTTTGGCCCCCATGGCGTTGCGACAGAAACCGAACGCAGCAGCACCCACTGGCGACGAGCAGCGGCTGCTCTCCACGCTGCGTGAAATGCTGGAGAATCAATGCTCGGGTACGGCTACCCAGGGGCGGCGCGATTCGGCATTGGGGGTTCCCTTCACCGATGGTGGGAAGTCAGCCGATACCGAACAACTCCTGACGGTCCTCGATGCCCTCCAAACCCACACCCTGGACGCCGACGTATCGCTGTCCATTCAGGTGCGTGAAGCGGTCGGAACGGAACTTGGCCATATCAGCGATGAGGGCGTCCTGGCCCCGAGTCTGAAGCCCCGCGATGCCGATGTGGTGGAGATCGTGTCGATGCTCTTCGATGTCATTCTGGCCGAAACGGAAGTTTCGCCGCACGCGCAGGCTCTTCTGGACCGGCTTCGGGTGCCAGTGCTGAAGCTGGCACTGCTCGAACCGGATTTTTTCGCCGATCACCATCATCCGGCCCGCCGCCTGCTGAACGAAGTGGCACAGCTCGACTCGGACAGCGGCGCAGAGGATCAGGAGCGGATCCGTTCGGCCGCAGAACGCATTGCGACCGATTTCCGCCGGGATCCCGAGCTTTTCGCAGCCGAGTGGCACCGAATCGAATCGGACGCCGCCCAAGAACAAGCCGAGCAATTGAAAGCGGCACGGGCCAGGGATGCCCAAACACGTTCCCGTCGTGAGGTCGATGCACTGCTGAAGCGGGCAGCCGCAAGCGCAGCGCTCCCCGAGCCCATACGCACGCTCCTCGAAGGGCCGTGGACGGAGGTCCTGGCCACAACCTATCTGCAAACTGCCGAACGGCCGGCTCTACGTGAACGGTGGGCGGTCATCCGCGGCCTGGTCTGGTCGGTGAAGCCGCCTGCCAGCGCCGAAGATAGCCGCCGGATGGCGGCTGCATTTCCCCGCTTGGTAGCGATTCTGACCCGAGGCATGGAGGCCGCCGGCTACGACTCCGATAGCATCAGAGATTGGCTCGCCCCGGTGGAGTCGCTCCATGGCGCGGTTCTGGCAGAAGCCGGGAAAACAGTCGCTCCAAAACCCACAGCCGAGCCAGGCACGGAAAGCCAGGGGCTCGATGAGCTCATCGCCTCCATGGAAACCCAGGTGGCCAACCTGTCGGAGTTCGAGTCAAGACTCGAAGAGCCCGATTTCGAATTGGAAACGCCACCGGAGATTTGGGAACCGGAATCCCAGTCCGATGAGCCAGGGCCGGAAGATCCCGCCTTTCTCGATCGGGCCCGGGCCATACCAACGGGAACCTGGGTTGAATTTCACCGCCGCAATGGAAAGGTCCACCGCGCCCGGTTGGCGTGGCGGAGCGAATGGGTGGGTGAGTGCGTTTTTGTCGATCGCCGCTTCCGGACCACCGAAAGGAGCGTTAAGGCATTGGCTCGTGAACTCGAACGCGGCGAAGCCATTGTCGTCAGCGATGTGCCGCTCATTGATCGCGCCGTCGATTCGCTACTGGGGCGGCTCCGTCGGGGCGTCGGTTAATCCTTCCCGTTCTTTTCCGAAAAAGCGAAACGCGCCATAGACTTGGCGACGTGGGGCCGGGCTTTGCAACTCCGACGATGGCCGCTTGCGAGCTCAACCCCCATCGAATACCCCCCCCGCATCCGTAATTTCCACGAAACCTTCCCGCGCGCCAGGAATCATAACCGATTCACGGAATTAACATTGGCGAACCCGTAAAACGGGTCGCCAGTTCTGTCAAAAGCAGCGGGGGAACCTATGGCTTTTTCCGAGCGCTTTTCCACCGTCCGGATTTATGTACGTGCCATGCGGGAGGCGCGACCCTATTGGCCGTTTCTGGGCCTGGTATTGATGCTGGGTCTTGCGGGCATGCCGCTGGCCCTGCTGGCACCGGTTCCGGTCAAGATCATTGTGGACAGTGTACTCTCGGGGGAACCGCTACCCGGGTTTATGGCCGCATTTCTGCCTCACTCGTGGAGCCTCTCCACCGAGGCCATGTTCGCCGTCGCCATCGGCATGTCCGTCGGGGTTGCCCTGCTCAGCGTCGGACACAGTGCGCTCGATTGGCTGGTGCGGGAGTACGTGGCCGAACGCATGGTGATGGACTTCCGCAGCAAGCTGTTCTTGCATACGCTGAAAACCTCCGCGCTCAACCATAATACGGAGGGCGCCCATGAGCCGGCCTACCGCATCAACCTCGATGCCCCCGCACTGCAGTGGACCGCTCTCTACGGCATCATACCGGTCCTGATCTCCCTTGCCTCGCTGGCCGGGATACTCTACGTGACCTGGCAGTTGGCGCCGACGCTCGCCCTGGTCGCCCTCGCCACCTCGGTCCCTTTGATCGTTCTTATCCACTTCAACCAGCATCGAATGCGGGGCAAGTGGCACGGCGTACGCGAACAGGAGAGCGCCGCCCAGTCGGTGGTCCAGGAGGCGCTGAATGCTCTGAGGGTGGTAACCGTGTTTGGGCAGGAGAAGCGGGAAGTTCAACGCTTTAACCGCGAGGCCCGCAAGAGTCTCACCCACCGCCTGCGGGTGGTTCGAATGGAGGGCGGCTTCACGCTGATTCTGGGTCTTGCCACCGCCCTCGGTACCACGGCCATCCTTTATCTCGGCGTGCGCGATGTGCAAGCGGGGTCACTGACCACCGGAGGACTGCTGCTCATCATGGGCTATATCGCCCAGCTCTATGCACCACTTCAGGCCATCGGAACCCATATCACCGGTCAGCAGCGGGCCATCGCCAGCGCCGAACGCGCCTTCGCCCTGCTCGATGGCCGCAAACAGCTGGAGCAGCGCCCCGACGCACTGCCCCTGGAGCGCGCCCGCGGTGAAATCGCCTTTGAACACGTCAGCTTCGCTTATCCCGGTGCCTCCGAAACGGTGGTCGACAATGCCTCACTGCATGTGGCCGCAGGCTCCCGGGTGGGCATCGTCGGGCGCTCCGGCGCGGGCAAAAGCACACTGGTCAACCTGATTATCCGGCTCTTCGATCCGGTGGCCGGACGGATACTCCTGGATGGCATCGACCTGCGAGATTACCGTCTGGCTGACCTGCGGGGTCAATTCAGCGTGGTTTCCCAGGAGGTCACCCTGTTTTCAACGACGGTGGGCGAAAACATCGCCTATGCAAACCGGAGGCATCGAGAGCGGAAGTCATCGAGGCGGCCAAACCGGCGGTGCCGACGAATTCATCGCGCGCCTACCGAACGGGTACGATACCCCGGTCGGGCACCAGGGCATGACCCTCTCCGGCGGAGAGCGCCAGCGGATCGCCCTCGCCCGCGCGTTTCTGAAGGACGCCCCCATACTGGTGCTCGATGAACCGACCTCAGCCCTCGACCGACATACCGAACGCCAGATCCGACGCTCACTGGAGCGGCTGATGGCCGGCCGGACGGTCTTCGTCATCGCCCATCAATCCGGCGTACTGGAGGATGTGGACTTCGTCCTTCGGGTCGGCGAGGGTCGGATTGAAACAGGGGAGGCGCGGCAGACCGACCCACTGCTGAAAGCTTCCTGAACGCCAAGCTGCAGCTTGGCGGCGGCTTCCGCGCCTGAATCGCCCCGGCTCAGGTCCCGGCCTTCTCCAACTCCAGGCTCAACCTGGCCAACTCGGACTTGATACGGTGCGAGTATTTGGCGTAATCGCCTCTGCTCAGCATGTCACGGGCAGCCTCGGTGTCTCCGCCATCCACCAGGCGAATCACATCGCCTGCACAGCGATGGAACTCCGCATGGGTATCACGCATCATCGGGAATTTAGGGTGTGAACCGAACGTCTCCCCCACCCTTGCCATAGATCCACTGACCCAACATGCACTGGTCATCCCGGCAGACCACATCCGCGTCCAGCTCTTCTTCATTGGTTCCATTGATGTAGGCCTCCAACCGGACCTTCCAACGGACATGGGCCTCGATGGCGTTCATGAAATTAAACTCGCCGGAGTCGCCCGTATTTTTACCCATGGGGCCTCCCCCTCTCTTCGTCGCTAGTATGAGAAAGCGAGAAAATAAGCCCTCTTCGCAAGGGAAGTCAATCCGGCGAAATCGCGATCCTCCGCTCATTCCACGCAAACTCTACGGCCTTTAACCCTCCCCCCGACGGCTACGCCCTCTCCTATACTGGGCGGAGACCCCTCCTGGGAGAAAGGCAATGTCTCGCACATGGAGTGCTTTGACGCTATTGCTCACGATGCTACTGGTCGGCTCTCCGGTTTCAGCGGAAGTCCGCTCCGAAACCATCGATTACCGGCAGGGCGACACGGATCTTCAGGGTATCCTGTTCTGGGACGACAGCTTCGGCGGGCGGCGTCCGGGCATTCTGGTCGTCCATGAGTGGTGGGGACTCAATGACTACATAAAAAACCGCGCTCGCATGCTGGCCCAATTGGGCTATGTCGCCTTCGCTGCCGACATGTATGGCGGGGGAAAGACAACGGAACACGGGGAGACCGCCAAAGAGTGGATGGAGCAGATCACGGCCAACCAGGCGCAGTGGCAGGCTCGGGCACTGGCCGGCCTCGAGCAGCTGCGATCACACCGGCTGGTTGATAGTGGAGAATTGGCCGCAATCGGCTATTGCTTCGGAGGAACCACCGTTCTGCAGCTCGCCTATGCCGGTTCCGATGTCAATGGCGTCGTCAGTTTCCATGGCTCGCTGCCGATCCCGGCACCGCAACACTACGACCGCATTTCGGCCCGTATACTCGCTACCGTGGGCAGTGAAGACAGCTTCATCCCGCCGGAACAACGCATCCAGTTCGGGCAGGCACTGGACGAGGCCGATGCGGATTGGCATCTGGTGGTGCACGGCGGCGCCCGTCACGCGTTCACAAACCCGGGGGCCGGAGCGTTTGGTATAGAGAATCTGCAGTATGATGAAGCCGCCGATCGCCGCTCTTGGCAGCACATGCAGCTTTTCTTCGACGAGCTGTTCGCTCGACAGGAATAGAGGGAAGCTGTCGGGTATCGCAGGTCGGATGCCGAAGGCCTGCGCCCAGACTCTCAAGGTGCCATCAGAAGCCCCGGGTCATTCCACCAGGGCTTCACCCATCTCATTACCGGCCCCTTCCTCGAGGAGGCGGGTCCGCTCATCGGCGGAGACCGGAGGACTGAAGAAGTAGCCCTGGATCTGGTCGCAACCCTGCTCCGCCAGGAATCGAAGCTGTTCGAGGGTTTCCACCCCCTCGGCGACGACCCGAAGGCCCAGATTCTGTCCCATCGCGCGGGGCCGATGAATTCGGTCGAATTGTGCCGGGAAAAATCCTCGACCTGGCTACCCAAAAGCGAAGCGGCTGCTTGATTGGCGAAATGGATCATCCCGCTTCGTTCGAGGAGAATAACGGCTACCGGAAGGCTCTCGATAAACTGGCGGCATCGAGGCTCGTTGGCGTCCACTGCAGCCATCACTTTACCTCACCCCTGTCACAGTTCCGAGCGCCCATTTCCCTTTGCATTCTACGGCAACCGGGCGGTTGAAACAGCCGCCGATGCGCCGAAATTAACTCTGAATTCAGGTAGGACATCTACTCTGTGGCTTCAATCTGAAGGAGCCCGATGATGATACGAAAGTGTCTGCGATCCGCATGCGTCTTGGCAACGCTGGCAGTCTGGCATACAGTTGCGGCCGCCTTGCCTCCGATGGGTCCTGCACCAGAAGCCAGAGCCCGGATCATACAGTTGACCGCCCTCGGGCCGGATGAACGTACGCACACGCTTTATAGCGATCCCCAGGGCTTTCCCGTCACGCTCAATCGGCCGGGGCGAATTGCAGAGGCTATCGCCGGAGACAGTGATCTGCCGGAGGGTATCTATCACACGCTGACGATCACCTATGGTGATCGCTTCGAGGTCGTTTCATCGGAAGGCATTCGACCGGCGCGCTTCAGTGAACAGGGTCTGGAGAGGAAGAGACGTATCGGTGGGATGGTGATCGTGGAGAACGGGCACATGGTGCCGGTCCGGGTAGTGGAGTCGCCGGGCCTTCACTCTGTCGAGGAATAGGAACAATCCTCTCTGTGAAGGTGCCGAAAGCCGGTTGCCCCGGCATTTTTTACAGGACGGCCATCCCGATTGAGTGCGGCGATCGCCGCAGCTCACCTTTTGTCGAAAGAGAGACCGCTCAGATCCCCGTCCGGGGGACCTTCCTCCAGGTGAATCTGGAGTCGCAGGTTCGTCGCCGACTCCGCATAACGCAGGGCATTCTCCCGGGTTATCCTGCCCGCTTTGAACAGTTGATAGAGCGCCTGATCGAACGTCTGTGACCCGGAGCTCTCGTCCCGCTCCATCGCCTCGCGAATGGTATCGATTTCGCCCTTTTTCACCAGGTCTGCGAGATGCGGTGAGTTGAGCATGACTTCCACGGCCGGAACCCGCTTGCCATCGACACCGGGCACCAGCCGAAGAGAGACGATAGCCCTCAGATTCAGCGAGAGGTCCATGAAAAGCTGGCTCTGCTGTACTTCGGGGAAAAAGGTGGCGATGCGCTCCAATGCCTGATTGGCATTATTGGCGTGAAGGGTGGCCAGGCACAGATGCCCCGTTTCGGCATACGCGATGGCGTGCTGCATGGTCTTTTGATCCCGGACCTCGCCGATCATGATCACATCGGGCGCTTCCCTCATGGCATTTTTGAGGGCGTCACCGTAAGAGAGCGTATCGATCCCGACTTCCCGCTGCTCGACCAGCGATTTCTTGTAGTGATGGATGAACTCGATGGGATCCTCGACCGTGAGGATATGCCCCGGAACCGTTCGATTGCGGTAATCGATCATTGACGCCAGCGCCGTGGATTTGCCGGTCCCGGTACCGCCCACCACGAGCACCATTCCGCGCTCGGCCATGACCAGGTCGCGCAGAATATCGGGGAGATTGAGTTCTTCGAGAGAGGGGATTTTACCCTGGAGGTAACGGACGGCCATCGAGGTTGAGCCGCGTTGACGATAGACGTTGACGCGAAAACGACCTTTAGAGCCCCCGTCCGACAAGGCAAGATTGAGTTCGGGACGTTGACGGAATCCCTCGCGCTGCTCTTCAGACATAATGGAGGTCGCAAGGAATTCGACCTCATCAGCGCTCAGCGGCTCCTCTTCGAGCGGTTCCATACGCCCTTCGACCTTGATCAGAACCGGTGCTCCGGCACTGAAAAACAGATCGGACCCCTGCCGCCGGCGAAGTCGCTCCAGATAGTGTTCAAGATCGCGCATTCCCGGCCCCCAAAAGCTCGCAGGAAGAAACACAGGACTAGGGCCTGTTGACGTTTCATCTTCGCCTCTGTTGAGGCTGAAAATTCACCAATCGAGGCGAGAGGAGAGAAGTTTGGTTATTCCAAATGAACGACGAACAACGAAGAGTGGTGGATTTTCAGCCTCAACCCTTCGGGCTGGGGCCATTTTTCCGCCCAGCTTCGTTATCAGTCGCTTATTTGGAACAACCAAACTACGCTCCTTCTGCCTCGCTGGACGAAAAAATGGCCGCCAGCAGTGGTGAAGATGAAACGTCAACAGGCCCTAGATTACCCCTCGGCAAAAATTGACGGAAGGCAGTGGGACAGGATATTTTTCGCGCCCCGGCAATGAACGGTTTGAATAGCAAATGCTCGACGGTCTGAGCGCGGCCGAACTGGCCTACTCTGCGGTGGTCCTGTTCGCCGCCTATTTCGTACGGGGCATCGCCGGCTTTGGTTCGGCTCTGGTCGCCGTTCCGTTGCTGGCGCTGGTACTGCCGGTCCCCTTCGTGGTGCCGGTGATCGTCCTGCTCGATTACGTCGGCTCAGTGAGCCACAGCATCCGCCACTTCCACCATATTCGCTGGAGCGACCTGCTGCCGCTGCTGCCCTTCACCCTGTCGGGGATCCTGTCGGCTCTTTTTCTGCTCCAGCAACTCGAACCGGGCGTGTTGAGTAAAGCGCTTGGGGTTTTCGTCATCCTCTACGCCATCTACTCACTGCTGCCGCTTCCGCCCCTCCATGGCTCCCGCCTGTGGGCGGTGCCACTGGGCACGCTGGCCGGCCTGATCGGAACGCTTTTTGGCACCGGAGGGCCGTTTACGGTGATCTACCTGGGGCTGCGCGATCTCGGAAAGACCGCTTTCCGGGGCACGGTGGCGACGATCTTCGTCATGGACGGAGGGATGCAACTGGCGGGTTTCACATTCACCGGGCTCTACAATGCCGACAACCTCCTGGTAGCGGCGCTCGGCCTGCCGTTGCTCGCGGCGGGAATGTATGCCGGTGGGCATGTTCATACGAATTTGAGCCGCAAGGCCTTTGTGCGACTGGTTGCACTGATTCTGCTCGTCAGCGGCAGCACCCTCCTGTTTAAGTAGCGCCTGCCCTGGCGGGCTGTTTTCGGTCCACGAGAACTACCGAGGCATCAACCTGGCGAGCCTCTCGAACTCGGCATCCGAACGGGCGGCACAATCTTCCAGAGAGAGGCCGTCGACCCAGTTGCCGGAGATGCCAAGGGGCAGTTTGCCCCTCGCCTCCCAAAGGGCCTTGATGATGCGGCCGTGGCCGGGGCCCGGCGCGGGTAAAACCGATCGGGTCTCCACCGTCGCCACAAACTGCCCGGGTTGCATCCCCAAGACCCGGCCAGCCCATTCCCGCTTGGCCATCCCGTCGAGTTGCCCGGGCCTGAAATGAAACGCAAAGCCCCGAAAGCGGGGATCGGGAATGACGTCGCGACTGACCAGAGAGTAAAAAGGCTGCTGAGGACCGATGAGGCCCGCCACGTCCGGTAGCGTCGGCGTTTCCTCGGAAGTGACCACGCCGAGGGTTTCGATGTCCGCCGACCCAATCGAGCCGGCCGCTAGCGCCAGCTCGGGAAATTCCGCTCCCAACAGGCCGCGGGCAACCGCCGGAGGGACCGCAAGTGCAAGGCTTCGCGTCTCAACCGCCCCGGCCGTGGTATGGACCTGGAACCCCGCATGGCCTCCCTCCAGGGCGGTCACCTCACGCCCGGTCTCGACGGCCAGCCCCGGAGTCCCGGAAAGGGCCTCCACCACCGAGCCGAGCCCGCCGTCGAAGGTAAAGCTGCGCGGCATGTCCCAACGCCTCGGTTTACGCCGGAAGAGAAGGTCCGCAGGGAAGTGCGCTGTCGGCTGGCAAGCCACCGCATCCAGCGCCGGTCCGATCACCTCCTGGTAGTTTCGCGCCCCGAATACCCGTCCGTAGTACTCCGACACGGTCCGGTCGTGGCGGCGCAAAAAAGGCAGGCGCACCAGTCCCATCGCCAGTTCCGGGATATGCAGGCGACGCAGCGGGGAAACGCTGCCCTCATTCGGATCCCACAGCCGATAGCTCAGCGAACGCCGTCGACGAGCGGCCTTCGCCAATCCGGCCTCGCGGATTCGCTCGATGAGGTGCCCGTAACTGTTGAAGATTGTGTGTGCACCCAATTCCAGCCAGAAGCCGTCTGCCTCGGAGAAACGATGCGAATGGATGCACCCTCCCAGTCGTTCACGGGCTTCAAGGAGCAGGACCCGCCAGCCCTCACGGGCGGCACGACCAGCCAGAGTCAGGCCCGAAATTCCGCCGCCGACAACCACCAGGTCCTGTTTCATAGCCGACTGACTTTGCCCTCCAGTCGCTGCGCCTTGCCGGCCGGGGAGCGGAGCTCACGCTTAAGATCAGAGGCCCCCGCCTTCCCGGGGCCTCTTCATGCGGGCTACGCCCCTAGTAAACGACCGAGCCCTGCTCGATCTCTTCCTTTCTCTGCAAGTACTCATCGCGGGAGATCTCGCCGGCCTCGAAGCTTTGTTCGAGCTCTTCCAACGCCTGCTCGTTCTCGTATTCGTAGGCCCCGGCTGCGGCACCGGCCCCTGCGCCCGCAGCGCACCCCGAAAGCAGGGCGGCCAGAAAGGCGGCGTTTACCAACATCATCAGGTTACGCATAGTCGTCCTCCGTCAGTTCGGTTCTCTCCCGAAAGATAGCCGTTTTCGGAAAATGTCGAGGTCCCGCGTAGGCGGCAAGAGCTTATTAACCCCTGCCTACGCCGCCGTTCTTTTCTGTTACGGTTGGCCGGTTGAATTCGAGAAAGGGGGGTTGAGGGTGAAGTTCCATCAACTGTCGCCGGGGGAACGGTTTGAATACGGGGGTGAGCCGTACCGGAAAACAGCGCCGCTCCTGGGCACGCACGAACAAACGGGGCAGCAGCGGGTGATCCCCCGCTCGGCCGTGGTCATCCCGACCGGGGCTGAAGAACCCGGCACCTCCATCAGGCAGGGCGCGGGCGCAGCGGCACTGAGTGCCGAAGCGGTCATGTCGGCACTGAACGACTACCATTCCGCCTGCAAAACAGGGCTTGTCGAATTACTGGAGGCCGATCAGCGTAAAAAAGCAGAGGCTATCCTCGATAAGGCACGAGTGGATTTCTGTCGAACCTTATCGCTCGTCCCATAGGCGCTTGGAGCGGGTCGAATGGATTCGGCCCCCGGTGCGGGCGCCAGCGCTTTCAGGATGGTACCCGCGGCATCCCGCTGCCGGTCGCCCTCTTCCGAGTGACTAGTGTACTGTTGCATGCTTGGCGATACTTTCAGAGCCCCCCAAAAATGTCAGGACAAGGCGCAGCGCGCAGGCAATGGTTATTCCCTTGTCAAGCGCTGCAACGCCGTCATGGCGTTTTTGGGGGCTCCCTTCGGGCGAGCCGCTGGCCGGCCATCTGCGGCGTTACGTTTCTTGGAAAGGGCGCGCCATTCCCTGCGAAACGCGCCTTGCATCTGGCCGGCCAGCGGCTCGCTGAATGCACCGCCAAGCATGCAACAGTACACTAGAGGTGGCGAACCGAATACCGAAGACGAAGGTCTGGTGTACAGGTGGCACCTGAAGGGGGGAGGGCTGTAGCTAGCCGACGCCGTTTCCTACCGGACGGCGTACTTGCGTATCGAAGGCCTTTTGGCGAGCCGGCTTTCGTTGATTCTCCAGCAGGAGTCGGAACTGTGGACCGCTAGCGGCGTCGGCCCTTTTTCCCCTTGGCCCACTTGCGCTCTTCATTGACGCGAAGGGAATTGCCTTTATAGGATTTTCCGTTCAGACCGTCGGTCGCAGCGCGGGCTTCATGCCCTTCCATATCGACCAGGGCGTGACCACGGCAGCGGCCGCTGAAAATATCCCGCGACATACGCAGTCCGCGCACGGTGCCGTATTCGGAAAAAAGCTCTCGGATATCATCCTCCGTCGTCTCGGGCGCGAGATTGGCGACAAAAAGGGTTTTCATGGGGTTCCTCCGGACAATTGGCGAGAGCGGCCCCAGCCGCAGGTTCGAGGTTCCGCCTGACGTGAGGACACCCACCATTTGAGATCGGCGACGTCGAGCCGCCTAAGGGACGGCGCACGTTAACACACCCGGCCCCGCGTTCCCACACATTCGTCCTGCTATCTTGGTTTCAGGGCCTGTCGGAAATCACGGGTTGTCGCCCGGCCGACTGGCTCCGGGGCGCGCCAGGGCCTGATTCCTCTGGAGTTCGATATCGGACAACGGCCCCGTTGCGGCAGATTGAAGCACAGGGAGGGGAAGATGGAGCATCGGGTCACCATTTTGATGATCGAGTTCGTCACCCACGATGTGAAGCGATTTGTGGTCACCCGGCCCCGAGGCTTTGAGTTCCAACCGGGCCAAGCCGTGGAAGTCGCCATCAACCAGACGGAGTGGCTGGGTAAAAGGCGGCCATTTTCGCCCACATCGCTCCTGGACGACTGGGTGCTGGAGTTCACCATCAAGTGCTATCCGGATCACCGAGGGGTGACCGAAAAGCTACATAACCTTCGTCCCGGCGACGAACTGCTGCTCTCTGAACCGTTTGGGAGTATCACCTACAACGGACCCGGCCTGTTTATCGCGGGTGGCGCCGGGATAACACCGCTGATGGCCATTATCCGCACCCTCGCAAGGGAACGGCGGCTCGGCAACAATGGTCTGCTCTTCTCCAACAAGACGCCGGCCGACATCATCTGCGGTCAGGAATTTCGCCACTACCTGGGCGACCGGTGCCGCTTTCTCTGCACCCGGGAACCCGCACCGGGCTGTGAATCCGCCCGCATCGACAAACTTTTTTTGCAAAGCCACATCGACGACTTCAAACAGCACTTCTACGTCTGTGGTCCGGGGCCGTTCGTCAAAGCCATCAACACGGCCCTGCAAGAGCTCGGCGCCTCATCGGAGTCTCTCGTCTTCGAGCGCTGAACCCGTGCCTTTCACTGCCCGCAGCAGCGTTTGAATTTACGCCCACTGCCGCACGGACATGGCTCGTTCCGACCTGTCTTGGCTGGCATCCCATCCGTCGAAATAATCTGCCCGTCCAGGTAGTACCAACGCCCGTTTTCCTGCACGAAGCGGCTGCACTCGTGAAGCGCCTGCGCACGTCCGTTATCCAGGAAGTGGGCCACGAACTCTACCGTCCCCTCCCCGTCCGCCGGCTCACCCGCCTCCACCCTTCGGATGTCCAAGCCGGTCCAGACCGGAAACGAGGTGATATCGAGGGCCTGAGGACGGGTCCTGGGATGCCAGGTTTCGCGCAAATAGCGCTCGTCCGCCAGGACGAAGGCGGTATAGCGCGATCGCATCAGGGCTTCGGCAGAGGGTGCCGGCGTACCCGAGAGATAGTCACCACAACACGCCGCCAGCGTGCGCCCCGAACCACAAGGGCAGCCACGTCGAGAATCGCTATCCGTTGGTGTCGTCATGAGTGAACCTTATCGAGGAATGGCGCGGGCTCCAACCCTGGCGCATTTGCGTTGGGGAGCCAACTCTGTTTATTTACCCGAAACCAAAAACCAAGTCACGGGGACAGGGGTGTGGAGACTTTAAAATACGAATACCGATTCCGGTTTCCGAATGGTCGCGAAGAGCGCTTTCCAGTCAACCTGGATGGGTCAACCTTATCGCCGCTGGATGGTTTTCCCCCGGAGCGGCCCGACTGGACTCGGCTTGATTTCCACCGTTGCGAAGGCTGCCCTGCCTCCCTGGATGGACAAGGACATTGTCCGCTTGCGTCACAAATTGCACCCCTTGTGGAGCATATGAGCGATGTGGTTTCCATCGACGAGGTGGAGGTGACTGTCATTCTGGACGAGCGAACAGTGACTCGCAGCGCGACGGCCCAAGAGGGTATCAGTTCCCTCATGGGCATCCTGGTGGCCACCAGCGGCTGTCCGTTTAGCGCTTTTCTAAAGCCCATGGCCCGCTTTCACCTGCCTTTCGCGAGCCTTGAAGAAACCTTCTACCGCGCCGCATCCATGTACATGCTCGGTCAGTATTATCGCTGGAACGGCGGGCTTTCGGCCGACCTCGATATGAAGGGTCTGTTCCGCTTCTATGCCGATCTGGCAAAGGTCAACGCGGGTATGGCCAACCGGATCCGCGCCATTCGACGGGAGGATGGTGCGGTCAATGCCATCGTCTTGCTGGACATGTTCGTCAAAGGCATGCCGGACCAGGTGGAAGTAACACTGGAACAGCTTGAGCCGCTGTTTGCCCCCTATCTCTCGGAGAAGAATATTCTCTAGAGCACCGAACAGATAAAAACTTGGAGGGTGCAAATCATTGATATCGGGGCGTCGGCCGCAGGGATGCGGCCGTCGAGCCTGCAGGGAGGTATTTACCGCGTCCCCAAAATCAATGATTTGCAGCCACCCCCACGTAACCGGTTCGGTGCTCCAGTCGGCAACTTCATCGGAAGTTACGGCCATCAGCAAGGCTGGGAAAAGATTCCTCACCTGCCCCCCTGAGGTCCCGGAGCTCTCATTGACCGTTCCCCCCCGTGGGCTAACGTTTCCCCCAAAGCGGGTCCGTTCAATGGAGGTTCTGCCATGGAAGGTTTGGAACAGGGTGCCACGGGACCACAGCCGGGGATGGCCGGCTTCGGCGCCATGACGATCACCGATACCACCGCTAATCCGGCACCACTGGGGCTGCTCGCTTTTGGGCTTACAACGGTGCTCCTCAACATGCACAACGCCGGGTTCTTCGGGCTTGATGCCATGATCCTGAGCATGGGGATCTTCTATGGAGGACTGGCGCAGATCGTGGCCGGCATCATGGAGTGGCGGAAGAACAACACCTTTGGGACCACGGCATTCCTGTCCTACGGCTTTTTCTGGCTGTCACTCTCCGGGATTCTGATGTTTCCCAACCTGGGGGTCAGCGAGAAGCCGAGTAGTACGGCGATGGCTTCCTACCTCTCCATGTGGGGCCTCTTTACCGCTGTCATGTTCATCGGGACACTGCGCCTGAACCGTGCGCTCCAGGCCGTCTTCGCCACGCTGACCATCCTCTTTTTCCTATTGGCCATCGGTGATGCGCTGGAGAGCCCGACCATTCGGGTCATCGCCGGTTTCGAGGGCATGCTCTGTGGTGCACTGGCGGTCTATGCGGGACTCGCCCAAGTCCTTAATGAAATATACGGCCACACTGTGGCTCCGCTCGGGCTGGTTCGACAAAGGGAACGACTCGCCGGATAGGGAATCTTTATAGAAGTACGCCGGGCAGGTTCCAAATGGAGACCTGCCGCTTTTTTCAGGGACCTCAAACTGCGTTATCGTAGAGAGATCCCCCACTTCTGTCCGAAGGAGCCAAAACCGGTGATCGACACTCACGAATCCGATGCTCCCGACCACCTGCTGAAGCTGCGCAATACCCGTCCGGAGGACTATTCCGATATCAAAGCGATGATGGATCGGGTCTATGCCGACCTCGGTGGGGCCTGGAGCCACGAGCAGTTCATGGCCCAATTGAGCCAGTTTCCCGAAGGCCAGATCTGTATCGAGGACAAGGGGCGTGTCATCGCCGCCGCCATCAGCGTCATTGTCGACTACAAGAAATTCGGCGATCGCCACAGCTATGAACAGATCACCGGTGACGGCTATCTCTCCACCCATGACCCGGAGGGCGATACCCTTTACGGCGTGGATATCTTCGTGGACCCCGAGTATCGGGGCCTGCGACTGGGACGCCGGCTCTACGATGCCCGCAAGGAGCTGTGCCGCAATCTCAACCTGCGTGCCATCGTCGCCGGCGGCCGCATTCCCGGCTATCGGAAGTACCGCGATGAGATGACGCCCCGGGAGTACGTGGCCCAGGTCAAGGCCAGGGAGATCTACGACCCGATCCTCACCTTCCAGCTCTCCAACGACTTTCATGTCCGCAAGCTCATTCCCGGCTATATGCCGGAGGACCGCGCATCGGGCGCTTACGCGACACTGCTGGAGTGGATCAATATCGACTACGAAGAAGAGGAGCTCCTGATCGGCGGCCCCAGAAGCCGGGTGCGCATCGGTGCCGTCCAGTGGCAGATGCGCCCGATGAAAACCCTGGAGTCGCTCTTTGAACAGATCGAGTACTTCGTCGATGCGGTCTCCGGCTATCAGACCGATTTCATTCTCTTTCCCGAGTTCTTCAACGGGCCGCTACTGGCCCGTTTCAACCAGGACAACCCGGCCGAGGCCATTCGCCACCTGGCCGGCTTCACCGATCCGGTGCGCGAAGAGATGCAGCGCCTGGCGCTCGCCTACAACGTCAATATCATTGCCGGCAGCATGCCCGAATACGACGGCGAGGTGCTGCGCAACGTCAGCTACCTGTGCCGACGCGACGGCACCTGGGAGCGTCAATACAAACTGCACGTCACCCCCGACGAACGGGACCTGTGGGGGCTTCAGGGCGGCGACCAGCTGGCGGTGTTCGAAACCGACGTGGCACGGGTCGGCATCCTCATCTGCTATGACGTGGAGTTCCCCGAACTGACGCGCATCATGGCCGACCAGCATTTGCAGATCCTTTTCGTCCCCTACTGGACCGACACCAAGCGCGCCTACCTGAGGGTCCGGCGCTGCGCCCAGGCCCGCGCCATCGAGAACGAATGCTACGTCGTCCTTTCGGGGAGCGTCGGCAACCTGCCGCGGGTGGAGAACATGGACCTCCAATACTCCCGGGCCGCGGTTTTCACGCCGGCCGACTTTTCATTCCCTCACGATGCCATCGCCGATGAGGCGACCCCCAACACCGAGATGACCCTCATCGCCGATCTGGACCTCGACGCACTGCGCGAACTGCACGAACACGGCAGCGTCCGCAACCTGCGCGATCGAAGAACGGATCTGTACCGGGTGAATTGGACGGGCGAGGAAGAGGAAAAAGAAAAGATGAACCGCAAAGGCGCCAAGAGCGCTACGCAATCGTAGGATGAGCGCAGCCAACCCCATCATTGAGCGGCATGCGAGGACGGTTCTTAGGAGCGGCGGCAATTGCGATACCGCATCTGCAGAGTCCGCCGCTCCTAAATTCTTCTTTGCGCTCTTGGCGTCTTTGCGGTTCGCGCGTTTTTAAGCCTTTCGATAGACCTCGGCGCCGGATTGGCGAAACTCCACGGCCTTCTCCTCCATCCCTTTCTGGATGGCCTCTTCCGAGTCGAGGCCATGCTCGGCGGCGTAATCCCGAACGTCCTGGGTGATTTTCATGGAGCAGAAGTTGGGCCCGCACATGGAGCAGAAGTGGGCCACCTTGTGCGCCTCTTTGGGCAGGGTCTCATCGTGAAACTGCTTGGCCAGATCCGGGTCCAGTGCGAGGGCGAACTGATCGTGCCAGCGGAATTCGAAGCGCGCCTTGGACATGGCGTTATCCTGCACCTGGACACCCGGGAAGCCCTTGGCAAGATCCGCCGCGTGGGCGGCGATACGGTAGGTGATGATACCCTCGCGCACGTCCTCCTTATTGGGCAGTCCCAGATGCTCCTTCGGGGTCACGTAGCAGAGCATGGCGGTGCCATACCAGCCGATCTGCGCCGCACCGATGCCGGAGGAGAAGTGGTCGTACCCCGGGGAGATGTCGGTGACCAGCGGGCCGAGGGTGTAGAACGGGGCCTCGAAGCAGTCCTCCAGTTCCTTCTCCATGTTCTCCTTGATCATCTGCATCGGCACGTGGCCGGGCCCTTCGATCATGACCTGGCAATCGTGCTCCCAGGCGATTTTGGTCAGCTCCCCCAGCGTCTCCAGCTCGGCAAACTGGGCGCGGTCATTGGCATCGTACAGGCAGCCCGGACGCAGGCCGTCGCCGAGAGAGAAGGCCACATCGTAGGCCTTCATGATCTCGCAGATCTCCTCGAAATGGGTGTAGATAAAGCTTTCCTGGTGGTGGGCCAGGCACCACTTGGCGAGGATGGAACCACCCCGGGAGACAATACCGGTCAGGCGCTCGGCGGTGAGCGGTACATATTGCAGCCGCACACCGGCGTGGATGGTGAAGTAGTCGACGCCCTGCTCGGCCTGCTCGATGAGCGTGTCGCGGAAGATCTCCCAGGTGAGGTCTTCAGACTTGCCGTTGACCTTCTCCAGCGCCTGATAGATGGGCACGGTACCGATGGGCACCGGGCTGTTGCGCAGGATCCACTCGCGGGTTTCGTGGATGTTCTTGCCGGTGGAGAGGTCCATCAGGGTGTCGCCGCCCCAGCGGCAGGACCAGACCAGCTTCTCCACCTCCTCCTCGATGGAGGAGGTCACGGCGGAGTTGCCGATGTTGGTGTTGATCTTGGTGCGGAAATTGCGGCCGATAATCATCGGCTCCAGTTCCGGGTGGTTGATATTGGCCGGGATAATGGCCCGGCCCGCCGCCACTTCATCCCGCACGAACTCCGGCGTAACCTCGTCGGGGATGTTGGCGCCGAAGGCCTGCCCCGGGTGCTGGTGCAGGAGTTTCTCGTAGCGCGGATCCTCGCGCATCTCCTGGAGCCTGCAGTTCTCGCGAATGGCGATGAACTCCATCTCGGGGGTGATGATGCCCCGGCGCGCATAATGCATTTGGGTTACGTTAGCGCCTGTTTTGGCCCGGCGCGGCGCACGAATATGCTCGAAGCGCAACTTCTTCAATTCGGGGTCATTCTGGCGATCGCGGCCATATTCCGAAGAGGGACCGTCCAGCCACTGCGTGTCCGCGCGCTCCTCGATCCAGGCCTCGCGCATGCCCGGCAGCCCCTTCAGGAGATCGATTTCCGCCTCGGGATCCGTGTAGGGGCCGGAGGTGTCGTAGATGAAAACCGGGGGATTCGCCTCTTCGCCGCCGCTGGCGTGGGTCGGATCCTGCTCCACCTTTCGCATGCCCACCTTCAGGTCGGGGCGTGATCCGGTGACATAGACTTTGCTCGACCGGGGAAAGGGACGGGTGACCTCTTCCGACAGGCGGGCGGTCTTTTTCAGAAAATCGTCGGGAATTGCGCTCATAACGGGCCCTGGGTTTATGCGGTGATTGCGGCGGGGAACGGAAGAGGCAGAGAAGTGCTTCTGCACCGCTTCCCTACGCCAGAGTTAACTGGATCAGGTTCGAAGGGTCTGTCTCAGCCCCGGTACGCCGCCGGGACACCCCTAGCCGGTGTTTACGAATTCCGTCCACAAACAGGCGCCACTCGGGGCGCTCCGCTTATGCACGGCAGCCTGCTAAAAGGTATATGAAGCTTACCCGCGTTTCAAGGTAAGTTATTGTCGGCAAAGGTGATTTCCTTATAAATCAGAGTAATAAAGGTGGAGCGAGCCCCTTCACCGACTTGCCGAAGGCTCTGAGGCCTGTCTTGCCTGCCGGGTCCAAAGCGCTTACTCTTTGAGCCGGGTTTTCTCAACGTAAACAGAGACATGCCATGGTCAATATGAACTTCGAGCGCGCCCGCCACAATATGGTCGAGCAGCAGATCCGCACGTGGGACGTGTTCGACGAACGCGTGCTCAATGTCATGCTCGAAGTACCTCGGGAGGATTTCGTTCCGCAGGCTCATCGCTCTCTCGCCTTTAACGATATGGCGGTTCCCCTGGCGCAGGTTGAAACGATGATGCAACCCAAGGTGGAAGCCCGCATGCTCCAGGCGCTGGATGTCCGCCCCACCGATACGGCCCTCGAGATTGGTACCGGCAGCGGTTATGTGACCGCCCTTTTGGCCAAACTCGGCAAGCACGTATTCAGCGTTGATATCCATACCGACTTCGTCGAGTCCGCCGGTACCCGCCTAGCCTCCCTCGGTATCGACAATGTGACCCTCGATACCGGAGATGCGGCGCGGGGGTGGGGGCGACGCGGAACCTTCGACGTTATTGCCGTGACCGGCTCGCTGCCGGAGTTGACCGATGAAATCCGCAAGGATCTCAACGTCGGTGGGCGCATGTTTGCGATTATCGGCGAAGAGCCGGTGATGGAGGCCTACCTGATTACGCGTCTCGGCGAAAACGACTGGCACAAGGAGGTACTTTTCGAAACGGTGGTTCCGCCTCTGGCCAATGCCTACCGGGCCGACCCGTTCGTTCTTTAGCCTGACCAGCCGGCCTGTATTCTCGGAAACAGGGTAGGGGCGGGAAGCTGTTCCCGTCCCGACACACAATGATAGGGAATACGCCTTCGTTTGGCGCTATCGTGCCGCTCCCGCAAGCGCAACGGGTGAATCGACCGGCATCAGCCAAAAAGGACTGTTGATTCTGAGGCTTTTGAGCCCCATTCTGTTATTTTTGCGGCGCCTCCAGGCGCCGTACCTGTTTGCTATAGGCCCCCTTCTGATTTTTCGAAACAGGTATCATGATGAAAAAGCCCGTATTCAAGCTACTCGCCGGAATCAGTCTGCTGGCGGGAGCGACGGCCGTGCACGGTGCCGACCTGTGGCGCGTCTTTCAAATAGCCACCGAGAGCGATCCGCAGCTTGCTGCCGCCGCTGCGAGCTTCCAGGCGGCTCAGGAGGTCAAGCCCCAGAGCCGGGCGGCCCTGCTGCCGCAACTCAACGCTGGCGCCTCCTGGTCGCGCACCGACCAGGAGGTCTTCGAAAGCAATAGTGGTGAGACCGGCCGCACCGACTTCGACACCAAAGGCTACTCACTGACCCTGAACCAAGCCCTGTTCCGCTACGGCTCCTGGGTACAGTATCAGCAGGCGGACAGCATCATTGAACAAGCCCGTGCTCAGTTCGGCAGCGCCGAACAGGGACTTGCGCTACGCGTATCCCAGGCCTACTTCAATGTGCTGGCGGCCCGGGACAACCTGCAGTTCGCCCGTGCGGAAAAAACGGCCACCCAACAGCAGCTGCGTCAGACCGAGCAACGTTTCGAGGTCGGCCTCTCGGCGATCACCGACGTGCATGAAGCGCGCGCCGGCTACGATGCGGCGGTGGCACAGGAGATCGCCGCCCAGAACGAGTTGGACGTTGCCCGCGAGGCACTCCGCGAGATCACGGGCATGTCCTTCGAGACGCTGGCACCGCTTCAGGAGGAGATCCCACTGGTATCGCCCGAACCCACCGATATCGATGCCTGGGTTAGCACGGCGGTAAACCACAATTTGGAACTGCTGGCGGCAGCCGCAGTGGCAAAGTTCAGGGACCAGGAGATCAAGAACGCCAAGTCGGACTACTACCCCACGCTCGACCTCCAGGCCCAGCATAACCGCAGTGACAATACCGATGCGCCCGCCCCCCTGTTCGGAGAGGTTCAGGAGCGCAACACGGTCACTCTGCAGCTGTCGGTACCGCTCTACCAGGGGGGACTGACCTCATCCCGGGTCCGCGAAGCCCACGCTCTTTACAACCAGGCTCGCGAGGAGTTGGAGCAGCAGCGCCGGGCCACCATCAGCCAGACCCGCCAGGCCTATCTCAACGTGGTGGCCGGCATCAGCCAGGTGAAGGCCCGTGAACAGGCAATGGCCTCGGCTCAGACCGCTCTGGAGGCGACCCAGGCCGGGTTCGAGGTGGGTACTCGAACGGCGGTGGATGTCCTCGATGCCCAGCGCGAATTGTTCCGCGCCAAGCGCGATTACGCTCAAGCCCGCTACGATTACATTCTGTCGACCCTGAATCTGAAACAGGCCGCCGGCACGCTATCGCCCGAGGATGTCCGGGCCGTCAACGGCTGGCTGGTGCAGCTACCGGAGAACTCGTAGTCCGATGACCAAACCCGCCCTGCAGAATCACCTGTGCGATGTGACCGCCAGTCAGTTGGTGGTCGTGGACATCCAGACCCAACTGGCCGGTGCGATGCAGGCCGATGACCGGATCCGGGTTATCCGAAACGCAGGAATTCTGGTCCAGGCAGCGGGTCTGTTGAGCGTCCCCCTGATTGCCAGCGAACAGTACCCCAAAGGGCTGGGGCCCACCGAAGAGGAGGTGGCCTGGCATTTCCCTGAAACGCTGGAGGCGGTGGAGAAAAGCTGCTTCGCCTGCACCGGCGAACCGGCCTTCCGAGAGGCCTTGACGCGCCACGGGCGCCCCCAAGTGGTCCTGGCGGGGATGGAGACCCATGTCTGCGTGCTACAAACCGCCATGGAACTCCAGGCCGACGGTTACGCCGTTTTCGTCGCCGAGGACGCGGTCTGTTCGCGCAAGGAGTCGCACCACCGCAACGCCCTGGAGCGCCTCCGTGCGGCGGGCGTGGTGGTGAGCAACATCGAGTCGGTACTGTTCGAGTGGGTGCGTGATGCCCGCCATGAGCAGTTCAAAGCCATTTCCGCCCTGATTAAATGAAGCCATGAGTGAATCTCCGTTTCCTTCCGCCGCCCCCGACTTCAGCGACCCCCTGGGTCTGTTGCGAGCCTGCCACGAGCGCATCCTCGGCCACTGCGAGACCCTGGAGCGTCTTGTTCCACATCTTCGGCAAAACGGCGTCGACGCCGATGCGCGTAAAGCGGCGGGCAAGGTTCATCGCTATTTCAGTACCGCCGGCAAGCATCACCACGAGGATGAGGAGCAGGACCTCTTTCCCGTCCTGTCCCAGGTATCGCTCAAGCTCGCCGATGCCGTACACCGTATGAAACAGGATCACGAGCGCATGGATGGCCTCTGGCAGCGCCTGGCCCCGGAGCTCGAGCGCCTGGGTCGCCTGGAAGACCTGGATGCCTTTGAGTCGCTGGTTACCGACTTCAACGCGGCTTACCGGGAACATATCGCCAGGGAAAACGAGGACATCCTTGACATAGCCCAGCATCTGCTCAGCTCCGACCAGGAAAGCAAGCTCGGCAGAGCCATGGCGGCGCGGCGGGGACAACGGGTGGCCTTCTAACAGGCTGTTGAAAAAGGGTTTTGTCCCTTCTCCCTCGGGGAGAAGGCCAGGATGAGGGAATAAAAACCCCCTCACCCCGGGCCCTCTCCCGGTGGGAGAGGGCGTTTTTCGACAGTCTTCCAGGCGAGGGCCCCGCCGGAGACCGCTCCGGTTCGCATCGAGTGCAGGCTCTGGCCCCCGACTGCCAGCCCCTCTATACTGGCGCGCTCTGGTGAGCCGCCCATGTCCGAAGAAAACTTCCATCCAACCCGCTTCCTTGCCCCCCAACACTGGCCCATGTGGCTGGCCCTGGGGCTTTTGCGCGCCGGCGTAACCCTGCCGTATCGGTGGCAATTGAAGCTGGGTTCCGGACTCGGTGCACTCCTTTACCGGCTCTTACCCTCCCGACGCCGGATTGCCCGCACCAATCTCGAGCTCGCTTTTCCGGAACTCGGGACCACCGAAAGAGAGCGCCTCGTACGGCGCGTATTCCGTTCCGGAGGGATTTCGATTTTTGAAAGCGGGCTGTCCTGGTGGGGTGATCGCGAACGTTTGGAGCCCCTCGGTCATATCGACGGACTCGAACACCTGCAAGCGGCAATAGCCCGGGGGAAAGGGGTCATTCTGCTGTCGGCCCATATCACCTGCCTGGAGATCGGGGGGCGCCTGCTCTCCTTTCACGAACCGTTCCAGGTCATGTACAAAAAGCAACGCAACGCACTATTCGAAGCACTGTTGAAGCGCACACGCGAAAGCCACTATCGGCGGGCGGTTCAGCGTCACGACGTGCGCGGCATGATCCGCGGCCTGAAAGACAACATGGTCTGCTGGTATGCCCCTGACCAGGATTTCGGGCGCAGGAACGCCGTGTTCGTGCCTTTCTTCGGCGTACCGACCGCGACGGTCACAGCAACCTCCCGTTTTGCCGCCATTACCGGTGCGGCGGTTGTGCCTTTTTTCCCGCTTCGGCGCGAAGACGGCAGCGGTTATGACCTGACGCTTCTTCCTGCTTTGAGCGAATTCCCGTCGGGGGATGATGAGGCCGATACGGCCCGCCTGAACCGGTTGATTGAGGAGCAGGTGAGAAAGGCGCCGGATCAGTATCTCTGGTTGCACCGCCGCTTCCGCACCCTGCCCGCGGGCGCAAAACGCATCTACCCATGAAGGCCGCACGTCACGATTGGTTTCGATATCGGGCGCTGCTTGGCGGACTGATGCCCCTGTTGGCGATTTATACCGGCTGGCAGGCCTTCAAGCACCGGGATGGCCGCTATTTGCGCGAAAGATTGGGCCATTTCGGCTCCGGGGGGCAGACGGACTATTGGTTGCATGCCGCCTCGGTGGGCGAGGTCAATGCCGCCGCCCCCCTGATCAGGCAATTCTGCGCCCAGCACCCGAGCAAGCGGCTACTCATCACGACTGTAACCCCAAGCGGGGCCAAGACCGTTCACGATCGCCTCCCGGCATCGGTCGCCCACGCCTATTTGCCCCTCGATCGTCCCCGTGCGATGCGCGCTTTCCTGCAGCGCTATCAACCGCGCTTCGGTCTGATAATGGAAACCGAGCTGTGGCCGGTCCTATTCAGAATGTGCGAAGAGGCGGGGACTCCGCTGGCGATTATCAACGGCCGCCTCTCACCACGTACGCTGCGATCCGTTGCCTGGATCCGCCGCCTGTATGCAGAGACCCTCTCCCGAACGCGGTGTGTGCTCGCGCGCTCGGAAAGTGATCGCCTGCGCTACATCCGGCTGGGGGCCGATCCGGAGAGGACACGGAGCGTGGGGAATATCAAGTTCGCGGCGCTGGAACCGGATCGGAGGTTCACCCCCATTCCGCTCGGCCGCCCCTACGTGGTGGCGGCCTCCACCCGTGACGGAGAAGAAAAGAGGGTCGTGCAGGCCTGGCGACACGCTGGCCGGGAGGACCACCTGCTGGTGATCGTGCCGCGTCACCCCAAAAGACTATCGGCCATTCTTCGCGACCTGAAAGGGACCCGTACGGCCGTGCGCAGCCGGGGCGAGGCGAGTACGCGGGAGACCGAAGTCTACATCGCCGATACCTTCGGAGAGCTCGAACGGTTTATCGCGGGGGCCGAACTGGTCTTTATGGGAGGCTCCCTGGTCCCGAAGGGCGGCCAGAACCTGTTGGAGCCGGCAGCCCAGGGAAAGGCGGTGATCGTGGGGCCTCACATGGATAACTTCACAACCGAAACCGCCCTCTTGGCGGGGCAAGACGCCATCTGGCAGGTTTCGTCGGAAGAGGGACTTGCCGAGGCGTTCCGCACCCTGCTAAACGAGCCGGCATCCCGTCAGCAGATGGGGAATGCCGCCAGGCGTGCGGTCAGGGAAAGAACCGATATCGCCGAGCATTATCTGTCCGAGCTGGAAGCGTGTTTAGCCGACGTTTTCGAAACCGGAGAAGGGTAGCCAAACTTCTCTTTAGGGATTATGGAGCGGTCCGCTTCAGCGGTAGCCCACCAGCAGGTATTCCCAGTCCCGCTCGCTGTAGGTGAAACGCACGTCCAGGCTGGAGAGCTTGCGCAGCGAGCGCTGCAGACGCTCCAGGGTGGCCTGCTGCCATTCACCGGGCGGACGGAAACGACCTCTGTCGAAATCCACCAGAGAGACGTCACCGCTCTCTCCGACCAGGATGTTATTGGCGTTAAGATCGGCATGGTAGACGCCCGCCTCATGAAACTTGCGTATGCAGGTTCCCACGGCCCCCCAGGTCTCCGGGGGTACTTCTTCCCGGTGCAGCACCTGGCCGAGCGAGCGTCCCGGAATACGGCCGGTGACGATGTCCGCCCGGTAGCACAGACCGCTATGTTCCACCCTGACCGCAATGGGACGCGGCGCGGGAAGCCCCCTACTCTGCAGCGTCATGAGCAGGTGCCATTCGCGCCAGGCGCGAGTCCGTTCCAGGCCGAACCAGACGTAGCAGTCGTGAGAGAGTTTGGCCGGCAGGCCGCCTCGGCGGTAATGGCGCAGGACGTACTCGCCACCGGCACCACGAACAAACACCGCCGCGCCACGCCCCTGGGCGGTGCCTATCAGATCGTTACGCTGTTGCCAGGCCAGCGGCTCAAAGAACGCCTTATCCACTTGGTCGGGGGCGTCGGCATCGTATAGGATGTGCTCTTTTCCGTTCCTGAGATATTTTGGGTTCATGAGCAAGCTGCCGTTAGCCTCGCCGCCGGAGCGGCTATGTCTGCTCCGCCTCTCGGCAGTCGGGGATGTCAGTCACGTCCTACCCGTGGTCCGCACGCTCCAGGCCCGCTGGCCCGCTACGCGCATAACATGGATCATCGGCAAAGCCGAACACTCTCTGGTGGAGGACATCGAAGGGGTTGAATTTATCACCTTTGACAAGTCGAAGCGATGGAGCGCCTTGGCCGCGGTGAAGCGGCAATTGGCCGGCCGCCACTTTGACGTGCTGCTTCACATGCAGATGTCGCTGCGTGCGAGCCTGATCAGTCTGCTGGTGAAAGCCGACATCCGACTCGGATTCGACCGGAAACGCGCCAAGGATATGCAATGGTTGTTCACCAATGCCCGCATTCCCTACCAGTCCCGAGAACACGTGATTGAGAGCTTTTTCGGGTTCACCGAAACGCTCGGTATTGGCGAACGGGTCCTGGAATGGGATATCCCCGTTCCGGAATACGCCCGCACGTGCGCCCGCGAAGCGATCCCTGACGGAGCGTCCACGCTCATCATCAGTCCCTGCTCCAGCCATGCGTACCGCAACTGGACAGCAGAAGGCTATGCCGCCGTGGCGGACTATGCCGTGGAGCACCACGGCATGCGGGTCATCATCACCGGGGGGCTTAGCACGATCGAAAATCAGTATGGCGAGGAAATCGCCGCCCTGATGCGCCACGAGCCGCTCAATCTGGTCGGACGGACCGACTTGAAGCAGCTGTTCGCCATCCTCCAAAGGGCCACCCTGGTGCTGGCCCCTGATAGCGGACCGGCCCATCTTGCCAATGCGGCAGGCACACCCGTCATCGGGCTCTACGCGGCCACCAACCCCGAACGCGCAGGGCCCTACGGAAGCCGCGAGCTGGTCGTCAGCCGTTACGCCGAAGCGGTTCAGGAGCGCTATGGTAAACTGCCGGAGCAGGTCCGATGGGGCACTCGGGTCCGTGGACCCGGAACGATGGAGCGCATCCTCCCCGAAGATGTCATAGAAACCCTGGATCGGGCACTGGCTCGCTCCACAGAAGCGAATTTCGCCTAAGTTGCCCTCCGCCATGTTTATACATCTGCGTTTCTATCTCCTCAGCTTTATCTCGCTTTTGGCGGTCACTTTCGGCGAAAAGGTACTCTTCGCCGTCGCTCAATCCCCTCTGGGCGAGGACGGTTCCCTGATCGAACTGGGCCAGACGCTGGCTTGGGGCATCCGCTTCGACTTGGCCGCCGCGGCCGCCTTCACACTACTTTCCGGCACATCCGCCTACCTGCTGTTTCGCCTGCTTCGGGTTCCGTTTGCCCGGGCCAGCGAGTATGCGTCATTTGTGGCGGCCGCCGTGCTTATCCTCATCCATGGCGCCGACCTGCTCTATTTCGAAGAATCCGGCCGCCACCTGGGCTACGAACTCAAGGAGGGGCTCAACTCCGGGGCATCCCTGGCCGCCGCCGCCATGGAAACCTATTTCGGCGCGGTCCTCCTACAGCTTGCTCTTATTGCGCTTTTCTTTCCCGTGAACCGCTGGCTGTTTCGTCGCTTGGGAACCAAGACGAAGGCCTCGGACAGTTGGCACCGTTTCGTCCTCCCCGAGGCCCAATGGTTCATCATGCTCCTGATCTCTGTCGTGCTGGTGCGCGGGGGCTTGCAATCGGTCCCCCTGGAGCCACTGCACGCCCAGGAAATTGGTAATGCCAGCCGGGCCGCACTGACGCTCAACGGCACCTACAATGCGCTCTTTTCCTCGATAACCCCATACTCGATCGAGCCGGTGCTTGGGGAGCAGCCAACTGCCGCCGACAGGGCGCAAGTCCAGGCACTGTACGCAAGTGCATCCGTTCCCCCCGCCCCTTGGCATTCGAAACCACCCAATGTCGTGTTCGTGCTGCTGGAGAGTTGGGCGGCTCAACATATGAGCGCTTACGGCTTTGATCTCCCCACAACCCCGGTCTTTGAGGCGCTGCGGGCGAAAGGGCTCACTACCGACTCTATGTTTGCCGATGGACTGCGCACGACCGAAGGGATTTTCGCGACCTTTTGTTCAGCGCAAAATCCCCTGGGAGCGACCGTCGCCCAGACGCAACTGCAGAATTACGATTACGACTGCCTGCCGGAAATATTGGCAAGGCGCGGCTACGGTTCCGCTTTTTTCCAGGGCACATTGGAGAATACCAGCGGCACCGGAGCATTCGCGCAATTGCTGGGTTTTGAAGAGAGCTACGGCAAAACAGAGATGCCGGCGCCGCAAATGGAACCGAACAGCTGGGGCCATCACGACCCCGACATTTATCGCTTTGCCCGTGAACGCATGCGAAAGATGGACCAGCCCTTCCTCGTAGGCATAAACACCAATTCGACCCACGATAAAAGGGTCACGTCCGGAATAGAACCGGTTTTCGGGAACGAGAGTCGGACCGAAGGATATCTGAGCGTCCTGCATTTTGCCGATCAGGCGTTGGGAGAGTTCATCGATTCGGTGCGGGCGGATCCGGAAATTGGCGAGACGATTTTCGTGCTTCTCGCCGACCATACCGGCCTCAAGACAGGGGATATCGTGCGCGACCACACCATCCCCTTCGTGCTGTACGCACCGCAAATTGAACCCCGGCGGATCGCGCGACCGGCCAGCCAGCGCGATATCGCCCCAACACTCCTGGATCTGCTGGGGCTCGACACGCCCAGCTGGTTTACCGGAAAATCACTTTTACGAAACGATGAGGAGCCTTACTTTGCCGACTTCTATCATGCAGGTCGGCTCGGATGGCTTGAAAACGATCGCTTGGTCACCTTCCCCGTGAAAAAGCCCGAGCAGAGGCAATGCTATACTTACGCGGCCATTTCCATGGCAAAACAGCGTGTGCCGTGCGATGCGGAAGGCGATCGGCAACAGGTGCGTGCCCTGGCATTCACTCGTGTTTTCCAGCAGTTGCTCTTTTCGGGCGATGTCCGGGGCTTCGGCCAACTGAAAGACGGATCGAAAAGCCCCTTAACCGGCTTCAAAGAGAGGCTGAAAGCAGGTGGAAGGCCCGTCGACATGACGCAAAATAAACCAGCGGTTTCGAAATCAGGAAAATTGGACGCACTCTGATGCACACCAGAAAAAGGGTACTAGTCACGGGGGGAGCCGGTTTCCTCGGTTCTCATCTTTGCGAGCGACTACTGGCCGACGGCCATGATGTGCTCTGTTTGGATAACTTCTTTACCGGCAACAAGGACAATATCCTGCATCTGCTGCCGAATCCTCATTTCGAACTCCTGCGTCATGACGTTACCTTCCCGCTGTACGTCGAAGTCGATGAGATCTATAACCTCGCGTGTCCGGCATCACCGATCCACTATCAATACGACCCGGTTCAGACCACGAAAACCAGTGTGCATGGCGCCATCAATATGCTCGGCCTCGCCAAGAGGACCCGCGCCAAGATCATGCAGGCGTCAACCTCGGAGGTTTACGGTGATCCGGAGATGCACCCGCAGCCGGAGAACTACTGGGGCCACGTCAATCCGATCGGGCACCGTTCCTGCTATGACGAAGGCAAGCGGTGCGCCGAAACCCTGTTTTTCGATTACCACCGCCAGCACAGCCTGAAGATCAAGGTGGCCCGGATTTTCAATACCTACGGCCCACGAATGCATCCGAATGACGGGCGGGTCGTTTCCAACTTTATCGTACAGGCGCTTAAAGGCGAGCCCATCACCATCTATGGAGAAGGGCTACAGACTCGATCTTTCTGTTACGTCAACGATATGGTCGAAGGGTTCGTCAGGCTGATGGATTCGCCCGATGACTTCACGGGTCCGGTCAACCTCGGCAACCCGGGCGAATTTACCATTTCCGAGTTGGCTCAAATGGTCGTGGATATGACCCATTCGAGCTCGGAGATTGTCTACAAGCCGCTTCCCCATGATGATCCCAAGCAGCGTCGACCGGTGATCGATTTGGCCCGGGAAAAGCTCGGCTGGGAGCCGACCGTCAAACTGGCCCAGGGACTGGAGCGCACGATTGACTTCTTCAAAGAAATGCTGCTCAAGTCCTAGCGCCCGTGGCATGAATGTTTTCGGATTAGAGTGCTTCGAACTGCGGCAGGACGGTCTCTTTGAGAAATGGCCGGTAGTGCTCCGGGGTGACTGTCACCGGTTGGCGGTCCATACGCGAAATAGCCTCAGCCAGGGCCGTCTCGTCTTGGAGTGGCACCAGAAAGTCCGCCAACTCGCCCGAAAGGATTTCCCGGGGACCCGAAGGGCAATCCACGCTGACAACCGGCGTTCCGAGCAGTAACGCCTCGATCAGCACACGAGGCAGCCCCTCGGCATCGGAGGTCAGGACCAGCGCTCTTGCATTTTTAATGAAAGGATAAGGGTTGGTCTTGTAGCCCGGCAGGATCACCCGCTCCTCCAAATCCAGGTCCTTGATCAGAGCGAGCAGCCGCTGCTCCTGATCGCCCTTCCCTTTGCCCAGCAAAACCAGCGGGGTTTTTACGCCGCTGGCCTTGTACGCCCGGAGTAGACGATCATGGCGTTTGCGCGGTTCATAGGTACCCACATTGATCAGGTAATCCCCTTCGGGGAGAGCGGCCTCCTCTTTGGCCATCGCCATAAACGGCTCACGCTCGTAGGGATTGTAAATCGCACGGATTTCGGCCGCCTTCAACCCGATTACGTCGATGAGGTTCTCCTTCACCCCCCGGGAGACGGCGATGACCTTGCGACCCGTATAGAAACGGCGCACCTTGGCAAACGCCTTCGCCCGCCTATTCGGGTCCGAGAACTTTGCGGAAATATCGCTCTTTATCCAGAAATAGAGGTTCGGATGACGGAGATGGCGGGTGATCTTGTCACAGGAGCAGGACAGCACAACATCGGGACGAAATTCATCGAGAACCCTGGCAATCCGATGCGCCTGCCATTTCTCCACCAACACGTTCGAGAAAGCCTTCGTCATCCGGTTCACCAATTGGAGATCCACCACCTCCAGACCTTCCGGCACCCGATGCTCGATCAGGTCCCTCAGGATGAACACCCTGACCTCATTGCCCCGCTGGCGCAGCCCCTCAGCGGTATAAAGCAGTGACTTCTGAGCGCCACCGCCATAGAGGTCCTCAATAACGAAACCGAACCTTTTTCCCATGCCCCCTGATCCGTACCCGATTAAAGACGCGAAGTGCGCCAGCAAGTTTCCGAAGGCCTGATACCGTTCCAGGCACCTACGCACCGAATATCGGTAGAATTGTACCAAGCCCCTCCATTCTTCGCGCCAGCGCAGGCACTACAGGTTGTCCCAGGGTATCGTAATTCCGTTGGCATGGGGGCGTAAGGCTCATCCCCAGACAGGCGTTCTTGTAGCAGTTGTCGCCGAGCGTGGCATAATAACGGATGTAGCCCAACTCACGAAGTCAACGTTCGACCTATCGTTCGTCGCAAAGCCATTATCTACGCATCATAAGGTTTTCACTATTCTGGAGCCACGGCTTTTCACACCTAGTCGGTGCACGAGACGGTAGTCCAATTTTGTTTCCAGATTTCCAGGGACGCCTCAGTGAAGCAGCAGGAGTCCAATCGGAGTAGCCAATGCCGTACTGCCCTGACACGAACACTCTGTTCATTCACATTCCGAAGACGGCGGGCACGTCTATTGAAAAATCGCTTGGCATATACGGCCGGAATAACACCGAAGGTAACAAGTCGGTATGTCCAGAGCTGGTATTCGGCGGGGGAATGCAGCACTACACGGTAGTCGAAGTCATAAATTATTTATCCGCCCGTAATGTGGACTACGACCTGAACCGTTCTTTTGCTGTGTTACGCGATCCCGTCGAACGGTTCATTTCCCATTACAAGTGGACACCTAAGGGAGAAAAATCCGGACGGAGCGTTGAAAGATTCTTTTCAGAAATTTTCTTACCCAGTCTTGGCGACAAAGATGTTGAGGCCAGGCACAGGTGGCCCCAGTCATTTTTCGTGTCCGACCTCGACAACGTTCCGGTGGTCCGATACCTTATTGATTTTCGTCGACTTGCTTCTGGGTACGAGTACGTTGTCGATCGACTGGGACTACCTGCCAGCGATTTGCCCCATGATAAGCGTACCGGCAATCCGGGCCGCCCCCACCAACAGGCACCGGAAATCCCCTTTTACATCAAGCGATTCCTAAAGGCATTCTACCGGGATGATATTCTGCTCTTAAATCGATTTTCCGAAAACTGCTCTGTTCTGGAGACGGAACCCACCCCTGCACTCCGCACCGAAGGGCATGACAATCAGGAGCGAGTGGTGCGAGCGGCTGCCATAGCCGCGATCCAAGGAGTTACCCGCGAAGGCAACGAAGGGCAACAGCAACTCGCATACGGCCTCGCCTGTCTTCAGTACAAGTCAGGCAAAGTGAGTGAGGCCCGAAGTTGCTTGGAAGCCGTCGATCAGCGGCAATTAAGCCAACGTGCACGGCATCTCCATCGGTTACTCGCGCTATTCCAATGGAGCGCAGCACACAGGATACCCTTTGTCGACAAGATGACACGTAAGCTCATCAAGAAAGCCTGACCAGATGAAGCAAAAAGAGCCGTTAATACCAAGAACAGTTTGGATTTTATGGTACCAGGGAGAATCGAGAGCTCCATTCGTCGTAAAAAACTGCATTCGATCATGGCGCGACCGAAACCCCTCTTGGGACGTTGTCGTCCTGGATTCCGAAAAGCTCAAACATTATATCGACAGCGGTTATCTCGAAGGGCCGTTGCAGACGCTTTCGATGAACCACCAATCTGATCTGATTCGCTTGAGACTGTTGTCAGAATGGGGTGGGGTCTGGGCTGACGCTACCACTTTTTGCCTGCGGCCGCTCGATGAGTGGATCGATGAGTGCAGTGCCTCAGGCTTTTTTGCTTTTCACGGTCCGGGAAAAGACAGACTACTCTCGAGTTGGTTCCTAGCGGCCACGGCCAATTCCCCAATCGTTCGGAAGCTGCACGACCGGCTATTTCTTTTCTTTACCGAAAATCGCCTCAGCAACCGGGGCCCCTTCAAGAAATGGGTCATCCGACATCTCAAAAAGCTGCTCAACAAAAAGATCGAGACTACCAAATACTGGTTTTCACCTTTCGTCACGAAAGTGCTAAAGGTCTACCCTTATTTCGCCTTCCACTACCTGTTTGAGCGGCTAGTCGCTACCGACCCCGAAAGTCGCGAGATCTGGGATAAGACGATCAAAGTCAGTTCAGACGGCCCCCACAGATTGCTTCGGGAGGGTTTGCTATCGCCGCTTCGCGATCCGGTAAAGCGCGAAATCGATGCTAAGTCGGTTCCGTTGTACAAGTTGACTTGGAAGTACAACCACGACGAGTATTCACCAGGTTCGATCCTGCACTACCTGACCACACGGGCTGAGTTGGTGCCCCCACGCAACACCACGACCAATGATTAGGCTAACTAAGATTTTTTTTGGCGATACGCCATACCGATATCTCCTTTTTGGGCGCACTCGTCTGCCCTCGGTGATTAGGCTCGATAAAACGCCCGAAGCCTGCAGCTTTGACAAAACGGCCCAGAGGGAAGTCTTCGTTTATAGTCCACTGGATTCCCTGGTGAAAATCAAGATAGACAAATACACGTTTTGTTCCCGCCCCATCCGGTGGTTGGGCCGCATCCTTATTCAGGAGCGACTTCTTTTTCAAGTAAACTCACGAAGCGAGTACAGCGGTAACGAGGCGTACCTTACAGTGGGCTTAAAGCCGGTCGAAGCTTTCGCATGGGGAATGGCTTTGAACCCTTTGAACTCGTGGGGTTCCATCTATTTCATGAAGCACTGCCGATCGGCAACGAATGGTGCCGAATATTTCAGAGCCTCGAGCCGAAGCAAACGATTAGTCCTTCTGGAAAAACTATGTGCTGGGACAGCGGCATTGGCAAAGGCCGGTCTCTATAACAGAGACCAGCATTTTGGCAATGTACTAATAGATGATAATGAAGAGTTCATTTGGATTGACACCCATGTAAGCCGCTTGCCTTTTTTCCGAAAACGTCGGTTTCGTACTGCAATAGAGAGCGTATCCAGGAAGATGCCGAACGATGAATTCCGGCGACTCGCCCGGAAACTTTTGGAACAGAAGCTACTCGGAAAAAAAAGCACATCAATGCCAGACTTTAAGCCGAGCAAAAGTTCGGATTTTCCTGATTAGGGAGTCGTGCCTGATCTTTGTGATGGACTCGTTCATATGCTGATGGAACTCCACGATCAGTTCATCAACTAACAAATGGTTGTTGTCCGCGATTATTTTTTCAAGCACATCGTACTCAGCGCCTTCAATATCCATTTTTATGATGACATAATCGTCTTTTGAAAAATTCTCACCCAACCACTCACTAAAGTCGACGGCTTCGACCTTGACGGGATGAGCATAATCGATATCGGAAGAATTCTCGGTGTGGTCAGCTTTTAATGTCGACCCCCCTTTATAGTTACATCCTCAGCCATCCCCTCATTTTCAGACGACAAAAAAGACTTGGGATAACGCGCGGTGCGCCTGAATCTTTTCAACAAATGCTTCCATGATCGGAACCAGCCATTGCTCGCGCATTCGCGGCATCAGGTCATAGACCATCTGGCCCTGCCGGAACAGCGAATGGGTGCGGCGCTTGACCGTGTTCGCCTTCAAGTAGCGGTCGTATCCGACCTGCTCGCAGGCGGCACCCAGCAGCGTCAGCAAGACAACGGCAAAGGCACTCACCAAAAAGAGCCGGTCGCGACGGGCCGGGCTCTTTGTGTGGATCGCATCCATACCCAGACCAAAGCGCATGTCTTTGGTGTCCCGGAAATAGGTCTCGATACTCCAACGCTTGGCATAGTATCGCTTCAGTTGCGCAGCCGAAGCCTCCGGGTCACTGGCAGCCAGACACCAGCTCTCTTTCATGGCCTTCTCCTGAAGACACACAATAGTGGGCACCGGAAAGCCTTTGCCGGTGAGCTTGGCATTGCGCAGAGTCCGGGCGCGCCCACCTCGCCCAACCCACTGGGCAGCCGTGCGCTTTTCCCCTTTGGCGTCGGTCACCGTGACATTGCCCCGAAGCCGAACGATGTAGCCAAAGTCCCAACTGTCGCGCATGATCTCGAACAAAGACGTGTCCATGAAACCGCGGTCCGCGATAACCGTCACTGCCACCCCTTCGGGCAACGTATCCCGCAACCGTGTCAGAACACTGTCCTCGAAGTGGTTGCGGTTGTCTTTCAACTCCGACTTGCGCACCGTGCGCCAGACCAGCGGGATCGCTCGGCCGTGACTGGTCAAAAGGTTCAGCGCAATGGTGGATTGCTTGTCCCGGTCGAAGTCCGTCCAGTCCAATGCCACGGCGATTTCTTTTCGCTCGCTGACCACGTACGGCACCCAATAGGCGAAATAGCTCCAGACGTCGATCTTGGCGTTGCCCAGCAACCGATCGACCTGTTTGACTGTGTGTTTCGGATCCAACCCACACACGTGGGCAAGCCCTTGGCCAATCGCCGACACCGCCAGCGAACCCGCGGCCAGTACCCCCGTCGTTGCATTGGCCAGCGAAAGGATGCGTTTGGCATGGATATCTTCGTCAAAGACGTCGCCCAAGAATTTCTGGATGTCGTTTCGGTCGAATCCTTCGCGCATCGTCGCGTTCATGGCTGGCCTCTGGCTGAAAAAGTTTCCCGCCTAGCTTGCCAGAGAAAACATGGTTCGGGGATCGAATCTCTTTATGCGGCGATCGAGCCATTTACTAACGAACGATCTGTCCTCTTCTTGCTGCGAATGGCATAGAAAATGAGGGGATCCTTGAGAGTTACATCCCCATTTAGTGGCCAAATAAAAATCCAGCTTTTCATTTTTAACCCAAACGGCTTTATTGAAGAAGGTTATCCGTGTACTCGGGTTTTCTTGAATCACCTTCTGTCCTTCTTCGGCCAACTCAGGCTGAGCTTCAAATGCGAAAAATTCGAACTCCGGGAACTTCTCGACGAACCCGCGCAACACGGTGCATGTGTTTGCCCCGCAGTCTATAAAGATGCGCCGCTCGGCTCCTCGCAGACTTCTGTTGCGTCGGAAATCAACATATCCCTCCACGATATTCTTGGAAAGCTTCCTTCCTATTTTCTTCAAATTCATTCGCTACAACCCTCAACCGTTTCGGTGTGAAAGCAGCCTTTTGTTTGGTACGTTCGCTCTTGAACCGACGGTTCCACCGCGCCCGAAATGACGGCCTCAAGAAAAAGAACGATACCAGATTGATGCTCCGTGCCGGGCGGAAAATCGTGTACGGCCTGAAAGATTCCGCATTCAGGAGGAAATACTTTGCCGAAACGCTTCGATTCACCTTTTCAGCATTAGGAAACCGTGCGATATACTGGCCCAGCCCACCAATGGGTAGTTTTCCCATGCGCCTCGTGCGCCGACTCCATGACCGAAGCCATGCCTGCCCAAATTCCAATTGTACTTGCCGCCAACAACAACTACGTCCCCCACCTGTCGGTTACTATGCTATCGGCCGCCGCCTCAGCGAGCAGGCGGGAAGACCTTCTGTTCTATCTGCTTGACGCCGGGATTTCACAAGAAAACAGGAAGCGCCTCGAGCGGCTCGCGGCTGCCAATGGAATTACGCTGTCAATCATCGAGCCCGGCAATATCGACCTGGGGTCGGTAGATCTGAAGCGGTATGGGGTCGCTGCGACCTACCGGATTCTAATCGCTGAAATTCTCCCGGAGGAGATCTCCAGGATCATTTATCTGGACTGCGATATTGTCGTGCTTGATGATTTGAGCACGCTTTTCGCCATACCGCTCGAAGGATACCCGATTGCTGCTGTTGAGAACCTTGGAATTCAGCCAACTGCCAGAATAGGACTCGAAAAGGGGCAGTATTTCAATTCGGGAGTCCTTGTCATGGATCTCGACGAGTGGCGAAGTCGGCAACTCGGGCGTCGCGTTCTCTCCTACATGCGGAACTGCGCCGATTCGCTGATATTCCCGGATCAAGATGGGCTGAATGCGACATTGAAAGGGGCCTGGTGCCGATTACCTCTCCGGTGGAATCAGCAGCCAGCGACCTACAGTATCCAAAGCAAGCTGTCCCCGGATGATCCTCGCGCGGCGGAGTATCGCGAAGCGGTCGCCCATCCGGCGGTGGTCCACTTCCTTGGCAGGAACAAGCCCTGGGACTACATGACCTTTCACCCGTTGAAGGAGTTCTATTGGCATTTCCTGCGCGAGACTCCCTGGAGGGGGCATCCGTACGAAAACAAGTCGCCCCTGAACGTGCTAAAGAAGGCTTTTATGGTCGAGAAGTGGGTCAAGCGGAGAAAACGCCGTCGCCAGGGACCGGTTTTTCCGCGCACGGCCGATTAGGCTTTCAGCTGAGACTCAGGAACTGCCGGGCGACGTTCTCCGAGTCGAATCGTTGGTATAACTCTGTAGAAATGGCCGGCGGTGTGGCGAGGGCCTGCTGAATCTTTTCAGCAAGCCCCCGCGCCTCAAGGGGCGCAATGAACCCGGCCTGCTCTCCAATGAGGATATCCCGCACTCCACCGCGGCAATCGACCGCGACTACCGGGGTTCCGCAGACGAACGATTCAGCCATCACGAGCCCAAAACCTTCGAAAAGCGAACTGAGGACGAACAACTTGGCCCCCTTCATCCACGGATAGGGATTCTTTTGCTCACCGACGAACCACACCTGGTCTTCGATACCCAATTCACGGGCAAAGAGCTTTAGCTTCTTTTCATCGGTTCCGCCCCCGACTATGACCAAGAGTTCTTCAGGACGGGCAATCGCATAGGCCTCCAGCAGTAACTGCTGGTTCTTCTGCTTGGTAAGACGTCCCACATGGACGATGTAGGGCTCTTCGGGCAACAGGGCCGGCTCCTCGGAGAGTCGCCTGATGCGCTCCACCGGTATCGGATTAGGGACCAAATTTAACGTCCTCGGCACGACTCCGCTGGCGTCCAGCCTTTCGAGGAGAGAGGCGCGGGTTCCGGTGGAGTTGACCACCAGATTCTTCCGGCTGTAGAGCAGTCGCGTATAGATCCGTTCGCGCCGGGTTCCCAGCATCTTCTGGGGACTCACGATTACCCGGTAGATTCTCGGATCATTGTTGGCCCACAACAACTCGAACGCCCCGTGTCCCCGCACCAGGATTCTGTCTACCCGGCCGAAGCGCTTTTCAAACCTTCGGACCCAATGCCTGAAGTAGAAACTGGTATACAAGCCCCTCCAAACGAAACCCGAGCGGGGTATAAGGTTAGCGAGGAGCGTGCGGGTAATCAGATCGTAAACAAGGCCAATGCCGGTGTATCGGTTGAACTTATCGAAATCGAAAAAATGGACCGTTACGGTGGGATCCGGCTCAAGTGCCGTGCGCTTCTTAAAGGCAAGGATATGGACGTCATGGCCCATCGCGGCGAAGGTATTGGCCAGATTGACCGTATTTCGCTCCACCCCTCCCATCTGGAGGCTGCGGGCAACCAGCAGGATTCGCTGTTTCCCCGCGGGAAGCGAGTAGGGTTCTTCTACGGTACTCTTCTTCAAATCCGAGGTTCCTGACATAATCGCTGTTTGGTTATCGCGTTTTCAGTGCTTCGACTTCTGCCATGCGTATTCTGGTCGTCCGTAACGACAAGCTCGGCGATTTTATGCTCGCCTGGCCTGCATTCCGCCTGCTCAAGGAGCAACTGCCGCAGGCTCAGGTAGTCGCACTGGTGCCGGAGTACACCCGGGCGATGGCGGAACTATGCCCCTGGATCGACGAGGTCGTTGTCGATACCGGCGGCGATCGATGGCGCGATATCCGTCGGCTGAGTACACAGCTCCGTCAGTCCGACCCGGGTGAGGCCATCGTACTTTTCTCAACGGTACGGGTGGTTGCTGCCCTGACGCTCGCCCGGATCCGGTACCGACTGGGCCCCGCGACCAAGCTGGCCCAATTCCTCCTCACCGATCGGTTGGCGCAGCGTCGTTCCCGTTCGGAAAAGCCGGAGTTCGAGTACAACGCCGAGTTGGTTCAATATTTTCTCGCGCGCCACGGGCTCGAAAAACGGCCGGTACCCAAGGGACCTTTTCTAGGCTTCCCCGACACGGAACTCGCCGATCTCCGCCATGAGCTTTCGGATCGGCTCCAACTCTCCCCTCGGGATCGCTGGTTGTTTGTCCACGCAGGCAGCGGCGGTTCCGCCAATAACCTGAAGCCGCAACAGTATTGCGACCTCTGTCGCCGCCTCATCAAGTCCGGGCGCGCCTTTGTCCTTACCGCCGGCCCCGGCGAAGAGCGTATCGCCGAGGAGATTGCGGCCGCACTCACCGGTGAGGCGCCTATCGCCGTCCTCCGGCCTGATGGCTTGCCGGCCCTCGCCCGGGCAATGACCGCTGCCCACCTCTTTATCAGTGGTTCGACCGGTCCCCTGCATATCGCCGGAGCCCTGGACCGGCCCACGGCAACCTTCTATCCGGGTCATCGCTCCGGTTCGCCATTACGATGGCAAACGATGAACCGGGCCGAGGTTCGGCTGGCGTTCACCCCTCCTTCGGGAGGCGATCCCAAGGACGTTTCCCGGTGCGACATCCCACAAGCTGCCGAAGCAATCGAGGCGCTGTTAGCGGGCTTATGAAGATTCGATCAGTTCTATCAGCCGGCCGAAATGCCGCTCCGGGTCAAACAGGCGATCGCCCTTCGCCTTCCCCGCTTCGGCGAGTTGCCGACGCCAAACCGGGTCGTCACCGAGACGCTTGAGCTGACGGGCGAGATCGCCGGCATTCCGAGGCGTGAACATCAGCCCCGTTCGTTCGTGATCGATGATCTCCATAACGCCCCCGGCACGGCTGCCCACCACCGCGACACCGGCGCGCATGGCTTCCGCCAAAACCAATCCGAAGGTCTCTTCCTCACTGGCAAGGACCACCACGTCACAGGCCTGCATGAGTCGCTGCGGCTCATCGGTGAAGTCCTGAAACGTGATCGGTAGACCTTGATCAAGGACCCGCTGCTTCAGCCCCTGCAAATACGCCGGTTCCATAGGGCGGCCGACGATGAGGCCATTCACCGTTTTACCTTCCGAGTTCAGTTGCTCGATAGCATCGACCAGAAGGTGCTGCCCCTTGCTCTCTTTGATGCGTCCCAGCAGGCCCACCAGGAAGCCCTCTTCAGGAAGCCCGAATTCTCTCCGCAGAGCCCGTTGTCCCGTTGCGTCCGGGAAGGACGGCGGTGCATCGACACCGTAATACAGGGTCGTGACCCGAGGGCTCAGTGCCTGCGGCAGAAAGCCGCGCAGGTGTCCGGCAAGCTTTTCGGTGATGGCAACCACCCGATCCACCTGCTGCCACACGAGGCGGTGATAGGCATCCCGCTTAGGTCGGGTGATCTGCATCTGACGGGTATAAATCAGACGCGGCTTGCGGCGCGAAAGCCGTTTGGCCAACGCGGCAAGGGCCAGGTCTTTGCCCCAATGCATATGGATGGCGTCCACGCCCTCCTCATCGATCCAAGCTGCCAACTGGCGGGCCGCACCCAAGGGCAGGGGTCTGAAACGGGTCTCCAGGGGACGCCACGGAATCCGATCACGATCGAAATATTCGCAAAGCCGCCCAGCGGGGCTGATCACACCCAGTACTTCATGCTGCCGGTTCAGTGTCGCGGCACAACGGTAGGCGTAGAGTTCGAGGCCGCCCAACGCTCCCGAGAGACAGAGTTCGAGAACCTTCATCGGCTCTTCTTCTCATCATGCAGTTCGATAAGCTTCACATATTTCATGTAGGCGTGGAAAGCGGTAGTCATCGTTACTGTAGCCCCGTCCAGTCCCTGGAAGATGCCGCCTTTGAGAAAATACTTGCGGACAACGGCAGCGAAGGCATGAAGAGCCGGCGCCCAGGGCGACGGCTTCACACCGCGCTCGTACATGGCCCAGGCATCGCGGGAACTCAGGGCATTGATGCGCTCAACCCAGTGAGCGTAGTCACGATAGGTGAAGTGAATCAGGTGAGCGTGAAGGGCTTGTACCCGTTCGGCCGCAACGCTGGAGTGGGCCTTCTTCGGCAGGTAGGCCGCTCGGCTTCGGTGATAGAGCCGTACCACGGTATCGGGGTAAAAACCGGCCGCCCTGACCCAGTGGCGGCCCGCGAAATTCTTTCGTTTGAAGGCGTAGCCGTCAACATCACCCCGCGACAGGTCGAGTCCCCGAATGGCCTCCACCGCATCCTCATCGAGGCGCTCGTCAGCATCGATGGAGAGGATCCATTCGTGAGTCGCAAACTGCACGCCGTACTGCTTCTGAGGGCCATCCCCCAGATACTCCTGCACGAAGACGCGTGCCCCCAGGCTTTTCGCCTTTTCGCATGTGGCATCCTCGCTGCCGGAGTCCACGACAATCACCTCATCGCAGACCCGCTGCAGCGAACGAACACACGCTTCGATGTACTGCTCTTCGTTCAGGGTGATGACGGTCGCGCTGATCTTCATTACGGGATCTTCTTATTGTTTAACAGGCGCCGGTGCTTCGGGCTCTCTTTGCAGTATCTCTTTTACCGCCATCTCGACGGAATCAACCTCCAATTCCCGCAGGCAGCGATAATGCCCATAGCGACACACCCTTTCAAAACAGGGACTGCATTCCAGTTCCCGGTAGAGGATCACCTTCCGATCGGTGAGCGGCGGGGTGTAGTGCGGCGAGGAGGAGCCGTAGAGAGCCACGATTTTAGTCCCCACCGCCGCGCCGATATGCATCAGCCCGGAATCGTTGGTCACCATGACTTGGGCGCGGGAAAGCAGGTCCACCACATCGGTCAAAGAAGTCTTGCCACAGAGGTCCACCGCCGCGCCGCCCGACGCCGAGATGATGCTCTCCGCGACCGAACCGTCCTTGTTCGATCCCACCAACCAGACCTGATAACCCAGCGCCGCGAAATGCTGGGCCAGCGCGGCATAGTGTTCGGCAGGCCATTGCTTGGCGGGTCCGTATTCGGCCCCAGGCGCCAGGGCGATGGCGGGCCGCACCCGCTCCAGTCCCAGTCGTTCCATTAGCGAATCGGCATTCGCCTCATCGACACGCAGTTGCGGGTAGGAAAGACCGGGCGCCCGGTCCGACTCCGTTCGGGGCCGACCGAGATGGACGTAGCGCTGAACGACCATCGGCAGGATTCGCCGGTCGAGCGGCCGCATATCGTTGATAAGCCCGTAACGCATCTCGCCCTTATAGCCGGTTCGGCACCGTGCCCGGGCGAAAAAAGGGACCAGGGCGGCCTTCAGGGAACGGGGCAGCACGATCGCTTGATCGTAGTGGCGGTTGCGAAGGGATCGACCCAGCCGGAACCGGGCCGCCAACCCCAACTGCCCGTGACCGAGCGGCATCCGGATACCCCGCGCCACCTCCGGCATCCGTTCAAGGAGGGGTAGTGACCAGTCCGGGGCCAGAACGTCGATCTGGACCGCCGGCCGGTGCTCTTTCAAATAACGATAGAGACTCTGGGCCATGACCATGTCGCCGACCCAGGCGGGGCCCACCACCAGCACCCGCTCCGAGGACATGGTTCAGCCGGTCTCCCGGGCGGCCAGGATTCGGTCCACCGTCCCGACATTCTGGCGCAGGTGGTCGGGGTTGATGGTGCCGACGATCATGCTGCTCACCCCCGCATGGTCGAAGACGAAGCGCATCGCCTCCTCGATCCCGCACCCGCCCGCGCTACTGTCGGCGTGACCACTCTGCAGACCTTTTTTTACCAGCACGCCCTTTTTCAGTCGTTCGGCCTCGGCGATCACCGGCAGGTCGTGGACATCCACCGGGTTACAGGTCGCCATCACCACATCGCAGTTTCGGGTAACCCAAAGACCGCCCTCCTCGGTCTTGGTGGACATACCGTAGGCCCGGATCAGACCTTCCCGCTTCAGATCGGCAAGGCAATCCAGCGCCCCCTCATTCTCAATGATGCCCATATCGTTACCGTCCGAGTGAACCAGCACGATATCCACATCGTCGCGGCCAAGCCGTTTCAGGCTTCGTTGCACACTCCTCCGCGTATGTTCGGGTGAGAAGTCGAAGCTGGAGCGCCCGTTTTCAAAGATTTCCCCGACCTTGGTGACGATCACCCAGTCGTTTCGATCCGGCAGCAGACGGCCGAGTCGCTCTTCGCTATTGCCATAGGCGGGCGCCGTATCGATGAAGTTGATCCCCAGATCCCGGGCCAGGGCGAAGAGGTCACGAACCTCGTTATCGCCGGGGATGCGGAAACCGCGCGGGTACTTCACCTGCTGGTCACGACCGATCTTCACCGTTCCCAGGCCCAGCGGACTCACCCGGATGCAGGTCGAACCCAGTGCTCTCAATTCCATCGCGATGGCTCCTCCCATGGCAGCGGCGCCTGAGTCGGACGCGGCCAGTCCTCCGGTACCCGAGCCGGCCCCTCGTCGCCCAATGGCAACACGCCATCGCGTTTCAGCATTTCGAGAACGTCTGCGGCCAGTTGTGGCGCCAGGACCAGCTTGGTGGGCCAGGCGACGATCAGGCCATCGGTCGATTCGGCAAAGGCCGTGTCCGGCCGGTGACCGTCCGCCATCAGGGGTTCGGCCCGCTCCATCTCCAATGTGGCCCACTCGAGCCCCTTTTGCTCGACCCAGGGCAGCAGCTTTTCAAGCTCATGCCTGGCCGCCGCAATCTGTTCACCCCGGGTGCGCTCCACGCCGTCCTCAGCCAGCTGACCGCCGAGATACCACACCGTTCGACCTTCGGCATCCCAGTGCGAGCTGATGGTGATCCGCGGATTACTGCTGGCGCCCAGGCAGTGGGCATAAACACCCTCGGGCAGGTCGCCACGGACCATTACCATGGCCAACGGGCGCAACTGCATCTCGGGGTGGGTGTAACCGGCGGCTTCGAGCAGATCGCGGTTGCCCCGACCGGCGGTCAGTACCAATCGCTTCGCCTCAACCCGAAGTTGCTGCCCATTGCCATCATGGAGATCGATATCCCACTGCTCTTCACGCCGGGAGAGGCGCAGGCCGTGCGGCCATTCATATTTGATCAGGCTGTCGCGATGTGGTGTCGCCAACGCATCGGTCAATGAAGCGGTGTCCAGCACCGGTTCATCCAGCCGGTAGACCTGGCCGCGGAAGTCGGGATGGTGAAAGACCGGAGGCCGTTCCGCCTCGGGTAAGGCCGCGGTGCGGCTGCGCATCAGGTGGCTGGCGAAAAAACCGGCCATTCGCGAGGTGAGGTTAGCGGTCGACCAGAGGTATTGGTTGGGGGAGAGAACGCGAACACCGGTCAAATCCAGCTCACCCTCGCCCTTGAGACAGTCGCGCCACAGACCGGGCATTGCCGCCACAGCCTCCGCCGAGGCACTCAGCTTGCCGGTGAGCGCGTATTTGGTACCGCCGTGAATAATGCCCTGGGCATAGCGGGTTTGTCCCGAACCCAGCGCGTTGGCCTCCAGCAATACGGCTCGGTAACCCTCGGCACGCAGACGACCCAGCAGCCAGAGCCCGGCGACGCCGCCGCCGAAAACCGCCACATCGACGTGCAGTTTCTGGGCTTCGGCGCCCATGTCAGCCGTTTCCCTGTTCGGTGCTGCGAATGGCCTTGATGAGGCCGGTGGTGGAGCAGCCGTCGAGGAAGGTCATCACCAGCACCTCGCCGCCGGCGCGCTGGACACATTCGCCGCCGGGAATGTTGCCCGGGTCATTGTCGCCGCCTTTAACCAGGGCATCGGGCATCACGCGGCAGATGAGCCGTTCGGGCGTATCCTCATAGAAAGGCACCACCCAGTCGACACAACCGAGCGCCGCCAGAACACGCATGCGGTTTTCCAGGGTATTGACCGGACGCTCCTCACCTTTCAGGCGTTTGACCGAGGCATCGTCGTTGACGGCCACGATCAGTCGGTCACCGAGTTCCGCCGCCTGCTCCAGGTAGGTGACGTGACCGGCGTGGAGAATATCGAAACAGCCGTTGGTCATAATCACCCGCTCGCCGTGGGACTTGGCCTCCTGCACCAGCGCCACCAACCGCTCCTCATCGACCCTGCCGCGCACGACCTCGTCGTTCTCGCGCATCGCCTTGCGGAGCTCATCCGGTGTGACGGTTGCCGTGCCGAGTTTTCCGACGACCACGCCGGCGGCGAGATTGGCCAGCGAAGTCGCCTCGGCAAGGTCCTGACCGGCGGCGACGGCAGCGGACAGCACCGAAATCACCGTATCGCCGGCGCCGGTCACATCGAACACCTCCCGGGCGCGGGTCGGCAGATGCAGCGGCACATGCCCTTCACGCAACAGAGTAACCCCCTTCTCGGAGCGGGTGATCAGCAGAGCCTCGAGTTCCAGCTCCCGGCGCAGCCTTTCCCCGCGCTGGACCAGTTCATCCTCATCGGCACAGGCTCCGACCACCGCCTCGAACTCGGGGATGTTGGGCGTCATCAGGGTGGCGCCCTTGTAGCGCGCAAAGTCATTACCCTTGGGATCGATCAGGACCGGTTTGCCCGCCTCGCGGGCGAGGCGGATAAGTTCGGGGCAGGTTTCCCGCAGAACGCCCTTACCGTAATCCGACAACACCACCACATCCGCTTCCGGCAGTTTGGCGCGGAAGCGCTCCACGAGGGCTTCATGGTCACAGCCCGGAAAGCCGTTTTCGAAATCCAGGCGAATCAGCTGCTGGTGACGGGAGAGCACGCGCAGCTTGGTCACCGTCGGATAACCCGCCAGGCGCACGAAGGCGCAGTCCACAGAGGCCTCGCCCAGTGTCTGCTCCAGCGCATCGGCGGCCTCATCATCACCCGTGAGACCAATGACACTGGAGGCACTGCCCAGGGCCGCGACATTGAGGGCCACATTGCCCGCTCCGCCCGGACGCTCCTCGCCGTCGCCTACCGCCACCACGGGGACCGGGGCCTCGGGGGAAATGCGAGAGGTCTCTCCGTGCCAGTAACGGTCGAGCATGACATCGCCAACTACCAACACACGGGCGTTCTCAAAACGGGGAAGGGAGATCTTCATCGAAGCAGATAGCCGGAATTAGTTACCGCAAAGGATGCCGAAGGTGTAAAAAAAAAGAGCGGATCATCCGCAACACCGGGAAATTTTCTTCCCCGCGTCGCGTCCTCGCCGCGAGGGTGCGGCTCGACTTTCGACGGTTTCGCAATGAACTCATCCGATCGAGCTAGTCGCGCTTTAGTCGATAGACGGCACCGCAGTAGGGACAACGCGCTTCACTCGCCTCCTCAAGAGGCAGATAAATCCGGGGATGGGAGTTCCACAGGGTAGTCCCCTCCATCGGGCAGTGCACCGGCAGATCCGCCTCGGTCACCTCGTAAAAGTTCTCGGTGTTCGAGGTCTTCAGTGTCCGTTGCTGCTCAAGCGGGGCAGAGCTCATACGTTATCCCTCCGTTCGTTATCGCACGTAGGTCAGCCATTCGGGATGACTGTTGCGCCGTGCGAGCACCTGGTCGAAATACATGCTCTGCAGGCGTTCGGTGATGGGCCCGCGGCGCCCCTCACCGATGGCGCGGTTATCCACTTCCCGAATCGGGGTCACCTCGGCGGCGGTACCGGTGAAAAACGCCTCGTCGGCGACATACACTTCATCACGGGTGATGCGCTTCTCGCGCACTTCGACGCCGATTTCGGCGGCGAGCTTGACGATGGTATCGCGGGTGATGCCCTCGAGGGCCGAGGTCAGATCCGGGGTGTAGATCACGCCGTTGCGGACGATGAAGATATTCTCGCCGGAACCTTCCGCCACATAGCCTTCGTTGTCCAGCAGCATGGCCTCGTCATAGCCGCACGTCAGGGCTTCCTGGAGCGCGAGCATCGAGTTCATGTAGTTGCCGTTGGCCTTGGCCTTGCACATGGTGATGTTGACATGGTGCCGGGTATAGGAGGAGGTACGGATGCGGATCCCCTTCTCCATGCCTTCTTTGCCCAGGTAAGCCCCCCAGGACCAGGCCGCCACGATCACATGCGTCTTGAGATTGTCGGCGCGCAGTCCCATCCCCTCGGAGCCGTAGAAGACCATGGGGCGCAGATAGGCGGACTCGAGGTGATTCTCGCGTACTGCCGCGCGCTGGGCTTCGTTGATCGTCTCCTTGTCGAAGGGCATGGGCATGTTGAGGATATGCGCCGAGCGGAACAGCCGATCGGTATGATCCTGCAGGCGGAAAATCGCCGTACCCTTATCGGTTCTATAGGCACGGACCCCTTCAAAAACCCCCATGCCATAGTGCAGGGTGTGCGTCAGCACATGGGTCCGGGCGTCCCGCCAGGGGACCATCTCCCCGTCAAACCAGATGACGCCATCGCGGTCATCCATCGACATCGTTTTCTTCTCCTCGTTTAGCGCTCGCGGCGCAAAAAGCTTCAAACAACCACAGAGGACACAGAGGGCACAGAGAAATCAATTGCTGGACGATCGGTTAGATGATCGAGCTCTTACCGGCTTTCAGCCCCGGTATCCTCTTTGTCCTCTGTGCTCTCTGTGGTTAAACATCAGCCGGGTTCCATCAGCTTCTGCCAGATGCGCGCCACGCCCTCGCGGTAATCGGCGAATTCACCGTTGCCGACCACCGCGGGACGGTCCTGTAGCGCCAACTGATGTACGCGCGCGCGGTAGGCGCGAAAGGCATCGGTCAACAGGACGACATCCACCCCGGGGATCAGACCCCGATCGGCGAGCCGCTCGAGCAGGCGGATATTATCGGTGAATTCGAGCAGGTCAGGGTGCGTGTGGGCCCAGGCCAGAACGGCATATTGCACCATAAATTCGATATCGGCGATACCGCCCCGGGCCTGCTTCAGGTCAAAACCGTCGCTTCCGCCCTTGGCGAGACTGGCACGCATCTTTTCGCGCATCTCCCGCACATCCCGCCGCAGTCCCTCGGCCTCGCGCTCCCGCCCAAGCACCTCGGCGCGCACGACCTGGAAACCTTCGGCAATGCCGGGATCGCCGGCCACCGGCCGGGCGCGGACCAGGGCCTGATGCTCCCACGTCCAGGCGCGCTCGCGCTGGTAATCGGCGAAGGCCTCCACGCTGGTGACCAAAAGCCCGGATGCGCCGTTGGGACGCAGCCGTATATCCACCTCATAAAGCTCGCCGGCGGCCGTACGGGTATTCAGCAGGTGAACGACGCGTTGGGCCAGTCGGGCATAGAAAACGGTATTGTCCACCGGCTTGGCACCATCGGTGGCGCGTCCTTCGCTGGCATCACTGTGCACGAAAACCAGATCCAAATCGGAGCCGTACCCCAGTTCGATGCCACCCATTTTGCCGTACGCAATAATGGCAAATCCCTTGTCGCAAGCGACCGTATCGCCACATTGGGGGCGGCCGTGGCGGGTCACCATGTGTCGCCAGGCCAACTCCAGGACCTCATCGAGGATCACTTCGGCCATTGCGGTGAGGTGGTCGGAGACCACCATCAACGGCACCGCCCCGGAGACATCCGCCGCGGCGACGCGCAAAAGGATGGTCTGCTTGAAGTGGCGCAAGGCATCCATCTGCTGCTCGAGATCGTCCGGTGGGATACGCATGAGCCGCTGGCGCAGCTCATTTGTCATCTCGTCGCGCTTGGGCGGAACGTATAGCGTGCGCGGATCGAGCAGTTCATCCAGCAGCTGCGGATGCTTCTCCAGCAGCCGCCCGATCCAGGAGCTGGCGGCGCAGAGTTTGACCAATTGCGACAGCGCCATGGGATTTTCGACCAGCAGCGCCAGGTAGGCGGTGCGTCGGGCGACCGCACTGATGAGGCTGAGCAACCGCTCAAGGGCGATCTCGGGCTCTCCGGTGGCCCCGACCGCACCGATCAGCAGCGGCATCAGCCGGTCCATGCGCCCTTTGCCGTGGGCCGAAAGGGCGCGGTAGCTATGGGATTCACGGATTCCGGCCAGCGCCTTGAGTGCTACCTCCGGCTTGCCGAATCCGGCCTCTTTCAGCGTATCGCGCGCCTGTTCGTCATCCTGGGTCGCCACCCAAACCCCCGAGGTGTCCAGCGCATCGCTTTCCGCATGATCCCGCTGTGGTGCGGCGAAGACCTGCTCGAAATGCTCGTGGACCCGACGCATGTGCTGGCGCAAGTCGGCCTCGAACCCGGGCCAGTCGGCATAGCCCATGGCGAGCGCGACCCGAGCCCGACCGAGATCGTCTTGCGGTAGATCGTGGGTTTGCTGGTCAGCGAATTCCTGCAGGCGATGCTCAGTGTCGCGGAGGAAGACATAGGCGGCGACCAACTCCTCCACGGCGAAATCCGGCAGCAACTGAAAGCCCCGCAAGGCCTCAAGGACCGTGAGGATGGCCCGGCGCTGCAGGGTCGGCTCGCGGCCGCCGCGAATCAGCTGAAAGGCCTGCCCAATGAATTCCACCTCGCGAATGCCGCCCGCTCCCAGCTTGACGTTATTCTCCAGCCCCTTGCGCTTCACCTCCCGCTCGATCATTCCCTTCATCTCGCGCAGGGATTCGAAGGCGCCATAGTCGACATAACGTCGGAACACGAAGGGCTTGAGCATCGCCATCAGCTCATTACCGGCGTCCCGATCGCCGGCTACCGGTCGGGCCTTGATCATGGCGTAGCGCTCCCACTCCCGGCCGTGGGCCTGGTAATAGGCCTCCATGGCATCGAAGCTCAGGGCCAGGGCGCTGGAACCGCCGAAGGGCCGCAGGCGCATATCGACCCGGAAGACAAAACCCTCGGCGGTGGGTCAATCAAGGGCATTGATGAGCCGCTGTCCGAGCCGGACGAAGAACTCCTGGTTGGAGGTGCTGCGATGGCCGCTCCGGGTTTCCCCCTCCTCCGGATAGGCGAAGATGAGGTCGATGTCAGAGGAGAAATTGAGCTCCCTCGCACCCAGTTTACCCATCCCCAATACCACGAGTTGCTGCGGCTTATCCTCGGAGCCATGGGGAACGCCCTTCTGCTCGCATTGCCAGTCGTAGAGCCGGGTAAGGGCGGCGTCGATACAGGCCTCGGCCAGGGCGGAGAGATCGGCCGTTACTTCGCCAAGGTCGGCACGGCCGGCGAGATCCCGCCAGGCGATTCGCACCATCTGCAGCCGACGGAATCGGCGCAGGCGTTCGCCCAAATCATTCTCGTCGGCGACCCCGTCCAGAGCGGCCTCCAATCGCTTGCGAAGGTCGCCATCCTCGAAGCTCCGCTCCAGATCTCCGCTGCTGAGCAGCGCTTTCAACAAGTCGGGGTTTCGTGTGCAGCTCTGAGCCACGAAATCGCTCAACGCCCAGACCTTCGCCAGTTCCGTCGAGGGCTCTACCGGCTCGTCGGCGCACTCCAGGTAATTGCGCCAGTGGGTCAGTACCCGCTCCCGCAGGGCCTCCGGGAGATCGCCAAGAACTGCTTCCATAGGGGATGTATCCGCTTCGTTCACCGCTCACACCGCAGGACCGAAAAGCCTCGATTGTAACAGGCCGCCGGAGTTTGGGGGTTCGTGAGGTTAACCACGGAGGACACACAGCGGTAAAACCACGGGGAGCACGGGGGACGCGGGGAAAAACCAACTGGAAAGGCTTTGTCGAGCAAACGACCGGCGGGCCCCACGAACGGCTGTCCGGTCCGGTCCTCCCTGTCCCCGGGCTTCTCCCCCAGTAAAACCACCTCTGCCGTCTCTGGCCCCTCACCGAAAACGGCTTGGGTCGCGTTCTCATAGAGCGGACAGCCCCGGCAGTCGGATACCGCCTCCTTGAGCCGCGTCAGTTCGCGACTCTCCGGGACGAACGGCTTGGCGGACATTTCCGATCTCCTGCCCATACCGGCAGGATAGGGGGGGCGGGGTCGGAAGTACCAGGGGCGCTTGGTGCGACAGCTAGACCCGAGAGAACTCGGGCTCGGGCGTTTCGTTCTCGGCGGGCAGGGCGCGGTGGAATGCTACCCGGTCCTTTCCTTCCCGCTTGGCCACGTAGAGCGCCTTATCGGCAGCGTTGATGAGGTGGTAATGGCTGTACCCGTGAAGGGGAAACGCGGAGACGCCGACGCTAATGGTGACCCGGGGGATGTTTCCGAGTCCATGCTGGTCCCACTCGACCCCCGCTACCGCCGCACGAAGCCTTTCCGCGCCTTCTCTGGTGGTCTCCGGGTCCGATTCCGGCATCACCACAACGAATTCCTCACCGCCGTAGCGGGCGATGGTGTCGCTGTCGCGAATGGTGTGACGCATGGTTCGGGCGACCTGGCGCAGAACCTTGTCTCCCAGCGCATGGCCGTATTCGTCGTTGAGTCGCTTGAAGTTGTCGATGTCGACGATCAAGACCGAAACCGACATCTCGTTGCGCCGGGCCAGGTTGAGCAGGCTGGACATGTACTCCACCAGATAACGGCGGTTGTAAAGCCCCGTCAGGCCATCGGTGATGGCCTGGTTTTTGTAGGAGTCAAGCAGCATCAGATTGCTGAGGCTCAGGGAAGCCATATCCACGTAAGTCTGGATGAATGCCTGCAAAATGCTGAGTACGTTGGCGGTGGCCCCCAACTCCCGCTGAAGCCGTGTCCGATCGATCACTGCCTTGCAGACACCGATTTCGGTGCCGCCCGCAATCAACGGTTTGCACACAATGGCCTCATCAGCCTTCGGCCGGCAGGTCGCGCAGAAGGTCTGTTCGGAGGCCTGAATCAATCCCGTTGCGGTCCGGTAGACATAACAGTTGTCCGGATTGGCAAGAAAGTCATCGTCGGCGTCGACGTCATTCTCGGAACAGTAGACGGACTCCAGTCTGTTGAGACTGTGGTTTTTTTCCAGGATAAGCAGGGACTTGACAGGGAATTCACTGCCTATGGCACGGAAAAGGTTCTCTCCGATGCGGGCTTTGTTCGTTTCGCTGACCGACATTGTGACAAATTGGTCGAACGTGACCTTGTGCCGCGCCCAGGTATTGAGCAGCACCATACTGCGCTCGATATTGCGCGAAGACTCCCTCGGCAGCACGTTCAAAGGTTCGCCATCCCGCTCCGGCAATACACCGCTGAGCAGACTGTCCACGTTTTTGCGGAAACGCTTTTCGACGAATTGGGTCAGCGGCTCGGTGATAAACTGTCGAATTCCCAGGAGCACCACTGTGGCGAGCAGCAAGAGTCCCAACGCCACGATAATAATGGTGTACATCAGAACCGGGCGAAGTTGCTCGACGACAGAGGCCTTGGCAAACCCCACCACCACCCGGCTGCCATCGCCCCCTCGCCATGCCGGTGCATAGACATAATCCGCGGTTTCCGTGATGGCATTGGTCACATCGATGTCCGTCGACAACAGCTGTTCGCGTGTCGCCTCGTCCAGACCGAGTCCGGTCACGGGCCTTCCATCGGCATCGAGCCAGATGCCAAACGTCGACAATTCCGGTATTTCCAAGGATCGATAGAGTACATCGCGAAACGCGGCGGGGTCGGGCGGATGCCCGGGTCTGGCAAGCAGCTGCCCGACGGATCCACTGACGTGAGCCTGGATACCATGCGCCAGCATCGCCTTGGCGTGGTCGATATGGCGGTCGTACTCCAAGTGGTAACTGACCGCGACGCTGATAACGGCAACGAGTAGCGCGACCCCCAGAATGAGGGCATTGAGTTTTGAAACAGCCGAGCGCAAGAATCGATCCCTCCTGGAAAATATTCCTGCCCACACGGTAACACATCGGGGATTTGCGGGAATTTGGGCTTTCCAGCGGAACGGCTGAACCCGTTCACCGTCCCTGGACAACAAAAAAGCCCCGCCGGGCGAAGCCGGCGGGGCCTTTTCAGTCAGCGACTGTGGTCGAGGGCAGGGCTTACATCATGCCGCCCATGCCACCCATGCCGCCCATGTCGCCCATGCCGCCGGCACCGCCTTCATCCTTCTGCGGTACCTCAGCGACCATGGCTTCGGTGGTGATCATCAGACCGGCCACAGAGGCGGCGTTCTGCAGGGCAAAACGCGTCACCTTGGTCGGGTCCAGAATCCCCATGTCGATCATGTCGCCGTACTCGCCGGTGCCGGCGTTGTAACCGAAGTTACCCTCGCCTTCCTTGACCTTGTTGACGACCACGGAGGGCTCATCACCGGAGTTGGCGACGATCTGACGCATCGGCTCCTCCATGGCGCGGCGCGCGATGGAGATACCGACGTCCTGGTCGTGATTGTCACCCTTCAGGTCGGCCATACCGTCGAGGGCACGCACCAGAGCGACACCGCCGCCCGGCACCACGCCCTCTTCCACAGCGGCGCGGGTCGCGTGCAGGGCATCTTCGACGCGGGCCTTCTTCTCTTTCATCTCGACTTCGGTGGCGGCACCGACCTTGATGACGGCCACACCGCCGGCCAGCTTGGCCACGCGCTCCTGCAGCTTCTCGCGGTCGTAATCGGAGGAGGTCTCCTCGATCTGGGCACGGATCTGGTTGACCCGGGCTTCGATCTCTTCGCCGCGACCGGCACCGTCGATGACGGTGGTGTTTTCCTTCGTGACCTGCACCTTGCGAGCCTGGCCGAGGTCGTCGATAGTGGCCTTCTCCAGGGTCAGGCCCACCTCTTCGGAGATCACCTGACCGCCGGTGAGGATGGCCATATCCTGCAGCATGGCCTTGCGACGATCGCCAAAGCCGGGGGCCTTGACGGCGGCGACCTTGACGATACCGCGGATGGAGTTGACCACCAGGGTAGCCAGGGCTTCGCCTTCGACATCCTCGGCGACAATCAGCAGCGGCTTGGAGGCCTTGGCAACGCCTTCCAGGACCGGCAGCAGCTCACGGATGTTGGAGATCTTCTTGTCGCAGAGCAGGATGTAGGGGTCTTCCAGCTCGGCGGACATGGACTGCTGGTTGTTGACGAAATAGGGCGACAGGTAGCCGCGGTCGAACTGCATGCCTTCGACGACATCCAGCTCGTTCTCCAGGGACTGCCCCTCTTCGACGGTGATAACACCCTCTTTGCCCACCTTGCCCATGGCATCGGCGATGATGCGGCCGATGGAGACATCGGAGTTGGCGGAGATGGTGCCGACCTGGGCAATCGCCTTGTCATCGGTGCACGGCTTGGAGAGGCTGCGCAGCTGCTCGACGGCGGCGGCCACGGCCTTGTCGATGCCCCGCTTCAGGTCCATCGGGTTCATGCCGGCGGCCACGGCCTTCATGCCCTCGGTGAGCACGGACTGGGCCAGCACGGTCGCGGTGGTGGTGCCGTCACCGGCCACATCGGAGGTCTGCGAGGAGACCTCTTTCACCATCTGCGCGCCCATGTTCTCGAACTTGTCTTCCAGTTCGATCTCTTTGGCGACGGAGACGCCGTCTTTGGTGATGGTCGGGGCGCCGAAGCTCTTCTCCAGCACCACGTTGCGGCCCTTCGGACCGAGGGTCACCTTGACAGCATTGGCCAGCGTGTTGACGCCGTGCAGCATGCGATGACGGGCGTCATCTGAAAACCGTACTTCTTTTGCGGTCATTCTCTATTACCTCTCAACTGTTCCTTGAAAAACCCGAATATCGATAAGGAAAACGTGGCGCTCGCTCAATCGAGGATCGCCAGGATGTCGTCTTCGCTCATGATCAGCAGGTCTTCACCTTCGTGCTTGATCTTCTGGCCGGCGTACTGACCGAACAGGACGGTATCGCCCTCCTTGACGTCGAGGGGGCGTACGTCGCCCTTGTCGTTGGCCTTGCCGCTACCCACGGCCAATACTTCCCCGCGGTTCGGTTTTTCGGCCGCGCTGTCCGGAATCACGATACCGCCGGACGTGGTGCGTTCCTCTTCCATGCGACGAACGAGAACGCGATCATGCAAAGGACGAATGCTCATTATTCTTCCTCTCTCCTAAGCAATTTTTTGAAATTGAGAGCCCTGAAACCAAAAACAACCGGTTTCCCCCGGCTGCTGCCGAGGCGGCGCTGTTAGCACTCACCTCAGTTGAGTGCTAATAATATGTCCACATTAAGGAGAGTCAAGGGAAGCGGCAGAAAAAATATAGCGGGGGTTAGGACAAAAAGCGGCGATGCGGCAGAACAAACCGAGGAAAATCAGTCATCCCGGTGAAACTCACCTTCAATCGTACGGGGGCCGCGCTCGCGCTGATCGGGGCCACCACGCGGTCCGAGCATACCGCGCTCGATCACCTTCCAGATCAACTTGCGCCGAAGCGGCGGCACGAGGGCCAGGAATCCGATGGCGTCGGTAAAGAAGCCCGGCGTCAACAGCAGGGCCCCGGCGATCACCAGGACCACCCCCTCGAGCATGGCGATGGTGGGCAGTTCACCCTGAGCCAGGGCCGTCCGTACCCGCTGCAACGTATAGAGTCCCTGAAAGCGCAACAACAGAGCGCCGAGCACGGCGGTGAAGACCACCAGAAAGACCGTAAACGGGGCTCCGAGCACACTACCAACCTTGATCAGGATGTAGATCTCGATCAGGGGAATGGAGAGGAACAGCAGAAACAGGATGCGGAACACGCCTACCTTCCGGTTGGGGATAAAATGTGTGATTTACTGAACTTGATAGTATAACGACTTTGACGGTGCTTTACCCGAAAAGTCCCAATCCGTTATCTTCAAGCCATGAGTGAATACCGCCTAGTGCTTACCACGTGTCCCGACCAGAGCACCGCCGACGACTTGGCGGCCCATCTGGTCAATCATCGGCTTGCCGCATGCGTGAACGTGATTCCCGGCATGCGTTCTTACTATAAATGGAGGGGCGAAGTCTGTAACGATGCCGAATTCGTCCTTCTGATAAAGACCCGCACCGAGCGCTACCCACGTTTGGAAAAAACCATCGTCGAGCGTCACCCCTACGAGTTGCCGGAGGTGATCGCGCTGCCCATCGAGTCGGGACTCGCCGGCTATCTGGGCTGGATCGACGAACAAACCGGAAAATAGAACGATGAAAAGTCGCTTGCTTGTCTTGCTGGCACTCTTGGTGCCGTTGATTGCCCCTGCCGAGGAGGAACTGCTGGCACCGGAGGAGGCCTTCCAGTTCACCCTGGAGGCAGCCGGGCCCGATACGCTGCGAGCTACCTGGAAGGTGGCCGATAACTATTACCTGTACCGCAGCAAGCTGGATTTCAAGAGTGAAACCGAAGGTGTCAGCCTGGGAGCCCCCACCTTCCCCCCCGGGAAGATCAAACAGGACGAGTTCTTCGGTGAGGTGGAGATTTATCGGGGGCGGGTGAGCGTCGATATCCCGGTACGGCGGGCCGAAGGCGCTTCGGAGTCGATCACCATCGATGCCGGCTCCCAGGGCTGCGCGGATTTGGGCGTCTGCTATCCACCGCACCGCCAACAGGCCACGGTTCGCCTGGCCGCCGCCCCCGCTGTCGATAGCCCCAGTGCACGTGACACCCTGTCCGGGCTCGGTGGCGGAAGCAGCTTTGGAGGCGAAGACGAAGTCCTCGATCCGGATGTGGCGTTCGTCTTCTCCACGGAGGTGATCGACGGCAATACGGTGATTGCCCGCTGGGACATCGAGCCCGCTCACTACCTCTACCGCGACAAGCTCGCTTTTGAACTCAGGGACGCTGAAGGGGTCTCTTTGGGCGCTCCACAAATCCCCACAGGCGAAGAGAAGAACGACGAATTTTTCGGTCTGATTCAGGTCTTCCACGACGAGGTCACGGTCCGATTGCCGCTCAACCGCCAAAACCTGGAACCGACCGACATCACCCTCATCGCCGGTTACCAGGGCTGCGCCGAGGCGGGGATCTGCTATCCGCCCATGAAAAAGGAGGCCGTGCTCGAACTGCCGGCCGGGGCGGCAACGGCGCCGGCATCGAGCGTGGAGGCGCCACCGCCGATCGCGCCGAATACCGCTGAACCCTTGTCCGAACAGGACAGCCTCGCCCAGTCACTGGCCACCGGCAGCACCAGTCTGGTTTTAGGCACGTTTTTCGGCTTGGGGCTGCTACTCGCTTTCACCCCCTGCGTGTTCCCGATGATCCCGATTCTGTCGAGCATCATCGTCGGACAGGGCGAAGGACTCACTACCCGCAAGGCATTCACCCTGTCATCGGTCTATGTGCTGGCGATGGCCGTCACTTACACCCTTGCCGGGGTGGTTGCCGGATTGTTTGGTGCCAACATCCAGGCCGCCTTCCAGGATCCCTGGATCCTTTCGGCGTTCGCCGCCGTCTTCGTGCTGCTATCGCTATCAATGTTCGGCTTCTACGACCTTCAGCTACCCTCCCGCTGGCAGAGCAAGCTGAGCGAAGTCAGCAACCGCCAGGAAGGCGGCTCACTCACCGGCGTCGCCATCATGGGGCTGCTTTCGGCACTGATCGTCGGCCCCTGCGTCGCCCCCCCCCTGATGGGCGCGCTGATTTATATCGGCCAAACCGGCGACCCGTGGCTGGGCGGCGCTGCCCTGTTCGCCCTGTCGCTGGGCATGGGCGCTCCGCTGATCGCCATCGGGACCGCCGGTGGCAAGCTGCTGCCCAGGGCCGGTACCTGGATGGACGCGGTGAAAGCCGTCTTCGGGGTACTGCTGCTGGCCGTAGCCGTCTGGATGCTGGAGCGGATCCTGCCGGGGTGGGTCGCCATGCTGCTTTGGGCACTGCTGGCGATCGTCTCCGCCATCTATATGGGGGCACTGGAGCCGGTGCACGAAGGCGCCTCCGGATGGCATCGTCTCTTCAAGGGGCTCGGCTTCGCCCTGCTGGTCTACGGCACGTTGTTGCTGATTGGGGTGGCGAGCGGCGGGCGCGACCCGCTGGCCCCCCTGAACCATATGCGCCTGGCCGGTGCGACGGGGATGGCCGCCGCCCAACCGGCGCACCTGGAGTTCGAGCGGATCAAGACAGTGGCCGACCTGCAGCGGGCCGTTGAATCCGCCGCCCTAAACGGTCAGCCGGTGATGCTCGACTTCTATGCCGACTGGTGCGTCTCCTGCAAAGAGTTCGAGAAGTACACTTTCTCCAACCCGCAGGTCATCTCGGCCCTTTCCGGCGCCAAACTCATCCAGGCCGACGTGACGGCGAACGATGAGGCCGACAAGGCCCTGCTCAAGGAGTTCGGGCTTATCGGACCGCCGGCCATCCTGTTCTGGGACCAGGGAGGCGACGAGAAACGCAACTACCGTGTAGTCGGCTTCATGGAGCCGGAGGCCTTCGCAGCCCACGTAAAGCGCGCGATCGGTAAATAGCTGCGAACCGCAAACGAGGCCACAAGCGGAAAGCCAAAAAGCCACAGAGAGCACCGAGTCCACAGAGCGGGAAACTTTTTTGACCAACTCTGTGCTCTCGGTGAACTCTGTGGCTAAACGAACTTTTCAGGAAGTAGCCCCGAAAAGAACCGCACCCCGCGGGCGGGTCTCCCGGCACATCGAAAACCTGCGAACCTCCGCGAACTCTGCGGTGAGCCGTTCCCTTACTCCACCCACTCCGCCGTACTGTAGCGGATCTCGACCGGCCCCTTCTCGGGGCGATGCACCCAGGCGATGTGCAGGCGTCCCTTCGAATCGAGCTCGATGACCGGGTGGGTCTGGGCGCCGGGACCGGAACCGCCCTCGAAGGTGATGTCGGAACTCCACTCACCTTCGCCCACTCGCCAGCTCAGCCAGAGATCCGGCGTGCCGTCGCGGCGGTCGTCCCATGCCGTAACGATCCGGCCTTCCCCCGATACGGCAATATCGGGGTGCCACTGGGGCTGGTTCTCGCCGAAAAGGTCCTGGGCCAGTTCGTTGGGGCCGAAGCTCTTTCCGCCGTCGCGGCTGATTGCGGCATAGATATCGTAACCACCCCGAAATGCCCGTTTGTCCATCCAGGTCGCGGCCAGCAGCTGCCCTGTGCCTGCCAGCGCGATCCGGGTCACCCCTGAGCCCCGACCAAACCGGGCGCTGCCACTGGGGGACAGTTCATTGAGACGTTCCGGATCACTGAAGCTGGCGCTGTCTTGCGAGTGGACCGTGTATAACCGCGTATGGCCGTGGCGGCGGTCCTCCCAGGCGACCACCGGGCCATCGGGAACCACGGCCAGAGCGGGGTAGAGTTGCTGGTCCCGGGGAGCTTCAGAATCGGCAGGGCGCTTTCGACTCAGTGCCGGCTGTCCGGAGAGATCCAACTCGGCAACGAAAATACGACCGTAGCGGCCTTCCCGTTGCGACCAGGCAACCTGAACGGCGCCCCCTTTGCCGCGGGCCAGCGTCACTTGGGCGCCGGCATCGCTGAGAGTGACTATGGGACCGATTTCTTCCCCCACGCGCCGAGCCAGCACCTTGGCATTCTGTTCCCAGGCCACGACAAAGTCACCGCCCACGGCGACAACCGCCGGTTCGTAGGCCGGCCCACCGCTGCTGAGGGCTCGGGGCGGACCGAAGCGGTCGTCACCGGGCGTTTTCGTCGCCAAGTAGACGCCGGGCTGACCCGTGCGGTTGTCCTCCCAGACCACCGCAACGGACCCATCCTCGGCGACCGAAAGGCTCTGTCGACCAGCCGCCTCCAGATGAGGAAAAACGTCCTCGGCGCTCTCTCCGCCGATGCTGACCGGCGGCGCAAATTGCCATTCGGCCGCCCCGGTTACCGGCAGGCCCAAAGCAGCAAGCAGCAGGACCGCTCTCATGAACCGCTCCTCAGAAATTCCAGCAGACCCTGCTCACGGTAGTGTCCACCGTGGACGTAGCGGTCAAACGCCAAAAATTCCTCGGCGCTCTTGAAGCCGGGCGCCTTGAAAATGGTCTTCCCATCGCTCTCGAGGTACGCGAAGACCGGTGTCGCAAAGACGTTCATCCGCGCGCCAAGCTCCATTTCCGTGACACGCTCACCATTGGGCAGCGTCAACCGCGCGCCGCTTTCCGCATCGACATAGACCAGGACGTAATGATCCTGATAGGCCCGACGAACCCGGGCATCGGAGAACGATTCCTTATTGGTCTTCTCGCACCAGCCACAGCCGTAGCGGCCGAAATAGAGAAATATCGGCTTGCCCTCCGCCGCCGCTAGTCGGAGGCCTTCTTCGTAGGCGACAAACGGATAATGGTCCGGCGGGTCGGCCGATACGGCTGTGCAGGCCAGAAGCCCCATGACGATTAATAGACGCTGACACCATCCTATTTCGGTGCGATTCCACATAAGCCCCCCGTTTTTTTGTACTACCAGGAGAATAACGGCATTCCAAGCGGACACCAACCGTGACGGCCGTCACACTGAAATGGGGTTAATCTTGCGACAATATGTAGGGAAATGACCCCTATTTCGGGTTATCTGGACATGCAGATTCCGATGCGGCACAATGGCGCGCAAACTGCTGGAAAGCGGCAAATACGACAATAACAAGCCGGCATCTGTGTCGAACAGGGGCATTCATGCCGGCATGATGCAACCACCCGAATTTGGAAGTCCGTCATGGCCAAGCTCTTGGTACTCAATGGCCCCAATCTTAACCTCCTGGGCGTCAGGGAGCCCTCGCATTATGGGCGCGAAACCCTCGAAGAGCATCGATGCCAGGCTCGCCGGAATCGCCCGCGACGCAGGCCATGACCTGGACAGTTTTCAGAGCAATGCCGAATACGAATTGGTGGAACGGGTGCATCGCGCGCTCAACGAGGAGGTCGACTTCATCATCCTCAATCCGGCCGCCTTCACCCATACCAGCATAGCGCTGAGAGATGCGCTTTCCGGAGTGGCCATCCCGTTTATCGAAGTGCACCTCTCGAACGTGCACGCACGAGAGTCTTTCCGGCACCATTCCTATCTCTCCGATATCGCCAGTGGTGTAATCAGCGGCCTGGGCGCCGTGGGTTACGAGCTGGCGCTGACGGCGGCTTTGCGCCGTCTCTCCGAACAGGCTTAACACACTTAAGGTTCGCACGATGGACATTCGCAAGGTCAAGAAACTCATCGAACTGCTGGAGGAATCCGGCATCGCCGAGATTGAAATACATGAAGGTGAAGAGTCGGTCCGTATCAGCCGCAACACCCAGTCGGCCAATATCGCGCCCGCCCCCATGATGGCCGCTGCGCCTCCTGTGGAAGCCGCCGCCCCGGCGCCTGCCCCGACACCGGAGGCGACGGACCCGGAAATACCCTCCGGCCACCGGGTCACCTCCCCGATCGTCGGCACCTTCTACAGCTCCCCTTCACCCGGCGTGAAAGCGTTTGTCGAAGAGGGGCAGCGGGTGAATGCCGGAGACACTCTCTGCATCATCGAAGCCATGAAGATCATGAACCAGATCGAGGCGGATAAGGCCGGCACGGTGAAGGCCGTTCTGGTGGAAAACGGGCAGCCGGTGGAATTCGGCCAGCCGTTAGTCGTCATTGAATAAGGCTTTTGAGCGGGAAGACGAATGTTCGACAAGATCGTAATCGCCAACCGCGGTGAAATCGCTCTGCGGATCCTCCGGGCCTGTCACGAGTTGGGTATCAAGACAGTAGCGGTCCATTCGGACGCCGACCGCGATCTCAAGCATGTGCGACTCGCCGACGAGTCCGTCTGTATCGGGCCGGCCTCCTCCACCGAGAGTTACCTCAACGTCCCGGCCTTGATCAGCGCAGCCGAAGTCACCGACTCCACCGCCATTCACCCGGGCTACGGCTTTCTCTCCGAAAACGCCGATTTTGCCGAAAGGGTGGAGCAGAGCGGGTTCGTATTCATCGGTCCGAAGTCGGAATCCATCCGGTTGATGGGCGACAAGGTGTCCGCCATCGAGGCCATGAAGAAGACCGGGGTACCCTGTGTCCCGGGCTCCGACGGCCCGCTGGGTGATGACCCGGACGAAAACCTGCGCATCGCCGAGGCGATAGGCTATCCGGTGATCATCAAGGCCGCGGGCGGCGGCGGCGGTCGCGGTATGCGGGTGGTCCACGCGGAGGCCTCGCTGCTGGGTGCGATTTCGCTCACCAAGACAGAGGCCGGCAACGCCTTCGGCAACGACGTCGTCTACATGGAGAAGTTCCTGGAGAATCCGCGCCACGTGGAGATCCAGGTGCTGGCCGACACCCACGGCAACGCCATACACCTGGGGGAACGCGACTGCTCGATGCAGCGTCGCCACCAGAAGGTAATCGAAGAGGCCCCGGCCCCCGGCATCGACGAGGAGACTCGTCAGCGAATCGGCTCCCGTTGCGCCAACGCCTGCGTGGAACTGGGCTACCGCGGGGCCGGCACGTTCGAGTTCCTCTACGAAGATGGCGAATTCTACTTCATCGAGATGAATACCCGCGTGCAGGTGGAGCATCCGGTCTCCGAGATGATCACCGGCGTGGATATCGTCAAGGAGCAGATTCGCATCGCCGCCGGAAAGCCGCTCTCCTATCGCCAGGAGGACATCCGGGTCCGCGGCCATGCCATCGAGTGCCGCATCAATGCCGAGGACCCGGCCAGCTTCATGCCCTCGCCGGGCAAGATCATCCAGCTACACATGCCGGGCGGCCCTGGCATTCGGGTGGATTCGCACATCTACAACGGATATACCGTACCGCCCTACTACGACTCGATGATCGGCAAGCTGATCGCCCACGGCGAGACCCGTGATTCAGCACTGGCTCGCATGCGCACGGCACTGCGGGAGGTGATTATCGAAGGCATCAAGACCAACGTCCCGCTTCATCAGGACCTCCTCAAAGATTCCGCTTTCCAGGCCGGCGGTACCAATATCCACTACCTGGAGAAAAAACTGGGGTTGTAGCGAGCCGCTGCGGGCACGAAGATTTCAGGCTCCAGTGTGCTGTTGAATGCTTGGCGGTGCTTTCAGCGAGCATGCAACGGTACACTAGATAAAGGCCCGGAGGCCCGGAAGGGAACCCCGGGCCTTTTTGATCAAGCGGAGCAGGAAGTCCCCGGCCTCAAGTCTTTGCGCACCCTTTCTGCCGAACCGCGCCCCTTCGCAAACGGGGTCGACGCCTGCGTGGTAGGCTAACGCCTCCCGATACCGGATTCGCCCGAAATGCCTTGGTTACAGCTCATATTGGAGACCGATGCCGCGGGGGCCGACCGTCTCTCTGATCAGCTCAGTGATGCCGGTGCCGCGGCAGTGACCCTCAACGACAACGCCGATCAGCCGCTCTTCGAGCCGCCCCCCGGGGCGACCCCTCTTTGGAACCGCACCCGGGTAATTGGCCTTTTTCCCGCCGATGCGGACATGGATGCCCTCCTGGAGGGCCTCCAAAGGCAGTATTCACCCCAGCCGTTGCCTCCTCACCGGGTAGAGCCACTCGAGGATCAGGACTGGACCCGTGCCTGGATGGACGCCTTCGAGCCGATGCGCTTCGGTGAGCGGCTCTGGATCGTGCCAAGCTGGTACGACCCGCCCAATCCCGAGGCCGTCAACATCCTGCTCGACCCCGGCCTCGCTTTTGGTACCGGCACGCATGCGACCACCCGACTCTGCCTCGAATGGCTGGACGGGCAGGCACTGGAGGGGAAAACCGTGGTCGACTACGGCTGCGGTTCCGGGATTTTGGCGATCGCCGCCGCCAAGCTGGGTGCCGAACGGATTTGGGCGGTGGACAATGATCCCCAAGCCCTTATCGCGACCGCCGACAACGCGGCCCGAAACGGTTGCGAGGCCCGCATCGAGCCGCTTCTGCCCGAACAGGTGCCGGAGCTCCAGGTTGACCTGCTGACGGCCAACATACTGGCCAAACCCCTCATTGAACTGGCATCGCCCCTATCCGCTCTGGTGCGGCCCGGCGGAGCGATGGTGCTGTCGGGGATTCTGCCTGACCAGGCCGAATCGGTCGCTGCCGCCTACCGCGCGACCTTTGAGATTGCCCCGGCGGCCGAGCATGAGGGCTGGATCCGGATCAGCGGCCTGCGCAGAGAATAGCCCTGGACATTCGCCGCCGAGCCGTAAGCGCCCCCGGAAGCCGGCCGGTTCATATCGCCCGTTGAGGGATTGGGCTACAATCGGCTCGGCTCCCGTTGTCCAGAACCCGCTAACACATGTATACCGAGTGCCCCAACTGTCAGACTGTCTTTCGGGTCAGCGCGCAGCAGCTGCGTGCCGCTGCCGGCAAGGTTCGGTGCGGCCGCTGCAGCCAGGTCTTTGATGCCCTCGCGCACCGAACCGCCTGGGAACCCGAAGGCGCAGAAACCGGTGAGCTGCCTCTGAGCCCTCCGGAACCGGAGACGGCTCCCGCTGCGCCGGCTCAAATCGAGCCCTCAAAAGCTGCCCCCCCGGAAGCGGCACGTCCCGTTCGACCGGAGCGTCCTTCATCGTCCGCAGGCATCGAACAACCGACCCGGGAGTCCTCCCGCCCCGGCGCGGCTTCACCCCAGACCGCAGCACCGCTGTCCGCAGCCAAGCAGGCCTCGCCGCGCAGCGCTGCCCCGGGGCCGGAAAACAAACCCGACACTCCGACAGCCGCCCAAATCCGCTCTGCCATGGCCGAAAACGCCGGAAACTCCCCGCCCGGGAATGGCGAACCGGATGCGGGAACCGATGGTCCGGCACTTTCAAAGTTCGCGACCCAAAGGAACAGCAAGGGGGCAGAACCGGAAAAAGGGGACGACACAAGCCTGGACTGGGATCCCTTTTCCGAGGAGAGTATCGAGGCCCTGCTTCGCCCCGTAGACGGCGAACCCGAACCGCCCTCGCCGGCGGTCCGAAAGCACAAGCCCAGCGCCCAAAAGGCGGTGAGGTTTCAGTCCAAGGAACCCCGGACCCCGCCCAAGAAGGCGAACCGCCCCCGCTCGGAGGCCGAAACGAAGTCCGGCCCTGCTCAGAAGAACGAACGGGCCATACCACCGCGTCCAGCGCCACCCGCGAAGCCGTCGGCGGCAGAGGAGGACAGTGCCGAACTCCCCCTGCAACTGCAGACCCGCCCGAAAAGAGGCCGCGGAGTCGCCGCGGCGCTGTTTTGGAGCTTGGGCGTTCTGCTGGTGCTCGCGGTTCTGGGAGGCCAATACGCCTATTTCAACCGCGACCGACTGGCACTGCAGGGACAATGGCGACCCTATCTGGAGCAACTCTGCGAGTTCGCCGGCTGCAATTTGCCACCCCGCCGCGATCTGGCCGTTGTTGAGCTCACCGACCACGCCGTTCAATCGCACCCGCGCCGGGACGGTGCGCTACTGATCACCGCGACCCTGCTGAATGGGGCTGGGTTTCCGCAGCCCTACCCCGAGGTGGAGGTCATCATGATGGACGTCGAGCAGCGCCCGGTCGCTGCCCGGCGTTTCACCCCGGCCGAATATCTCGCCGGACGAAGCCCCGACGATCTGTTTGCCGCGGGGCAAGAGGCCCATCTCATGCTGGAGGTGGTCGACCCGGGCCCTCGTGCCGTCAGCTTCGAATTCGACTTCCACTAGTCCGTGTCTCTTCGGCGAGAGTAAGCGTTTACGTCCATTCGCAGGCTTTATGTCGGTTGCCGAAGCCGATATCATGTAGGGTTCCCGCACAAAAATGCTCCGGCAATGCGAATTGGACCGTACCAGATCTCCTCGCCTTTGATCCTCGCCCCCATGGCGGGGGTAACCGACCGGCCCTTCCGGCAGCTCTGCCGTGAACTCGGCGCCGGCTTGGCCGTATCGGAGATGGTCTCATCCAATTCGCTGCTTTGGGGCAGCAAGAAGACCCAGCGCCGGGCCGACCATCGGGGTGAAGATGAACCCCGTTCGGTCCAGATCATGGGGGCCGATCCGAAAATGATGGCCGAGGCCGCGCGCTTCAATGTCGGCAACGGTGCTCAGATCATCGATATCAACATGGGCTGCCCCGCCAAAAAGGTCTGTAATGTGCAGGCGGGCTCGGCCCTGCTTCGCGACGAGGCCCTGGTGGGCCGCATCCTCGATGCGATTGTCGCTGCCGTCGATGTGCCGGTAACCCTCAAGATCCGCACCGGTTGGGACCGGGAGAGCCGAAACGGCCCGGAGATCGCACGCATCGCCGAGACTGCGGGGATTCAGGCCTTGGCCGTACACGGCCGAACCCGGGCCGATGGCTACAGTGGCGAGGCGGAATACGGGACCATAGCCACCATAAAACAGGCGGTCGCTATCCCCGTTTTTGCCAACGGGGATATCACCACCCCTGAAAAGGCCCGAATGGTACTTGACGCCACGGGTGCCGATGCCGTCATGATCGGTAGGGCCGCCCAGGGACGTCCCTGGATTTTCCGCGAGATTGCACATTTTCTGCGCACCGGCGAGCGGTTGCCGGAGCCCTCACTCGCCGAGATCCGTGACATCCTGCTGGGCCACCTGGATAATTTGTACGCCTTTTACGGGGAGTACACCGGCGTGCGCATGGCACGCAAACACATCTCCTGGTACAGCAAGGGCCAGCGCCACGGCGCGGCGTTTCGTCAGGCCGTCAACCGGGAAGATAGCGCCGAACAACAATTACAAATGGTCGAAGCGTTTTTCGAGCGCTTGATCGCTGACGAGGATATGGCGGCATGAAGGAGAATGGGAAAGGGGGAGCCGACATTCCACTCAATGGTCACGTACGCGAGGCTCTGGAGCAGTACTTCGAGGATTTGGGCGGACACTATCCGGCCAACCTCTATCAACTGATGCTGAACGAGGTGGAGAAGCCTCTGTTCGAAATGGTGATGCGCTACGCAAAGGGCAATCAGACCCGTGCAGCGGAAATCCTCGGACTGAACCGCGGCACCCTGCGCAAAAAACTCAAGCTCTACGGCCTGAACGACTGATTTTCAAATAGCCACCGAGCACGCAGAGAACAAAGAGAGAGATTCAAGACTCGGTGTTCTCTGTCGCCTCTGTGGCGAAATCTTTTGGGGAATAGTGATGAACAAGATCCAGCGTGCACTGATCAGCGTGTCCGATAAAACCGGTGTCGTGGAATTCGGCCGCGAGCTAAAGACCCGTGGCGTGGAGATCCTCTCAACGGGCGGCACGGCCCGACTGCTGGCCGAAAACGGGGTGGAGGTCATCGAGGTGTCCGAGTACACCGGCTTCCCGGAAATGATGGATGGTCGGGTCAAGACGCTGCACCCCAAGATCCATGGTGGGATCCTCGGCCGGCGCGGCACCGATGATACCGTCATGGGCCAACACGGCATCGGCGGGATCGACCTCATCGTGGTCAACCTCTACCCCTTCGAGCAGACTGTCGCCAAACCCGACTGCACGCTCGAAGATGCTATTGAGAATATCGACATCGGCGGCCCCACCATGCTGCGCGCCGCCGCCAAGAATCACCGTGATGTCACTGTCGTGGTGGATGCCGCCGATTACGGACGCGTACTGGAAGAGATGGACACCAATGCTGGCGCCATCTCCGACGCCTCCCGGTTCGACCTCGCGGTAAAGACCTTCGAGCACACCGCCGGTTATGACGGCGCGATTGCCAATTATCTCGGGCGGGTCCGTGAAGACAGCAGTCTGGGAGACTTCCCGCGCACCTTCAACACCCAGTTCCACAAGGTGCAGGAGATGCGCTATGGCGAAAACCCCCACCAGAAGGCCGCCTTCTTCGTGGAAAAGGGTGCGGAAGCGGGCAGCATCAGCACCAGCCGTCAGCTTCAGGGCAAGGAGCTCTCTTATAACAACATCGCAGACACCGATGCCGCCCTGGAGTGCGTCAAGCAGTTCGACGGCGCGCCGGCCTGTGTCATCGTCAAGCACGCCAACCCCTGCGGTGTCGCCGTCGGGGCCAGCCTGCTGGAGGCTTACGAGCGTGCCTTCCAGACGGATCCGGAATCGGCCTTCGGGGGCATTATCGCCTTCAATGGCACTCTGGACGGGGAGACCGCGAAGGCCATTGTCGCCCAGCAGTTCGTCGAGGTGATCATCGCCCCGTCGGTGAGCGCCGAGGCGGCCGAGGCCGTAAGCGGCAAGAAAAACGTGCGTCTTCTCGAGTGCGGCGAGTGGCCCACCGAGCCGGCCGAACGCTTCGACTTCAAACGCGTCAACGGCGGCCTGCTGGTCCAGGGCGCCGACCAGTTGCTGACCGGGGACCTCAAGGTGGTCACCGAGCGGCAGCCGAGTGAAAAAGAGATGAGGGACCTTCTCTTCACCTGGAAGGTCGCGAAGTTCGTCAAGTCCAACGCCATTGTCTACGGCAGGGACAATATGACCGTCGGTGTCGGCGCCGGCCAGATGAGCCGTGTCAACTCGGCCCGTATCGCCGCCGTCAAGGCCGAGCACGCCGGACTGGAGGTGAAAGGCTCGGTGATGGCTTCCGATGCCTTTTTCCCCTTCCGAGACGGCCTCGACGCGGCCGGCACAGCCGGCATCAGCGCCGTGATTCAGCCCGGCGGCTCCATGCGCGATGAAGAGGTGATCGCCGCTGCCAACGAGCACGGCATCGCCATGGTCTTCACCGGCATGCGCCACTTCCGGCATTGAAGCTACGAGTTACGAGGACTCGAGACACGAGACGGGGGGTCTGTAGGAGCCCCGCGTCGGGGCGATTCGCGGCGATGCGCCGCTCCTACGTACTGATAAGGTTCAAGATCGGACCCTCGGTTTCTTTGCTCAACAGCGTGGAACTTGATTGATGAACGTTCTGATTATCGGCGGCGGCGGGCGGGAGCACGCCCTTGCGTGGAAAGCCGCTCAGTCGCCGCGGGTGGAGCGCGTCTTCGTGGCGCCCGGCAATGCCGGCACGGCTCGGGAGCCCAAGCTGGAGAATGTGGCGATTGCGGCGGACGACATCCCCGCCTTGGTGGCCTTCGCGGCGGATAATGCCGATCTGACCATCGTCGGCCCGGAGGCGCCGCTGGTGCTCGGCATCGTCGACGTATTCCGGGGCGCGGGCCTTCGCTGCTTCGGACCGACCAAGGCGGCGGCCCAGTTGGAGGGTTCAAAAGCGTTCAGCAAGGACTTTCTGGCCCGCCACGGGATCCCCACCGCAAGCTACCGCACCTTCACCGATGCCGATGAGGCCCTCGCGTACGTCCATGAGCAGGGCGCGCCCATCGTGGTCAAGGCCGACGGTCTGGCCGCCGGCAAGGGCGTTATCGTCGCCCAATCGCTGGAGGAGGCCGAAGCGGCCGTTCGAGACATGCTCTCCGGCAACGCCTTCGGCGAGGCCGGTCACCGGGTGGTCATCGAGGAGTTTCTGAAGGGCGAAGAGGCGAGTTTCATCGTCATGGTCGATGGCGAACACGTGTTGCCCATGGCCACCAGCCAGGATCACAAAAGGGTCGGTGAAGGCGACACAGGGCCTAACACCGGGGGGATGGGCGCCTACTCTCCCGCGCCCGTCGTCACCGACGACGTCGACCGCCGGATCATGGACGAGGTGATCCTGCCGACCGTCAACGGCATGGCCGAAGAGGGCCATCCTTACACCGGTTTTCTCTATGCGGGCCTGATGATCGGCCCCGACGGCAGCCCCAAGGTGATCGAGTACAACTGCCGTTTCGGCGATCCCGAGACCCAGCCAATCATGCTGCGCATGCAGTCCGATCTGGTCGCCCACTGCGAGGCGGCCCTCGAGGGCCGTCTGGACGGCGAGCACGCCCGATGGGATTCGCGGGCGTCCCTGGGGGTCGTGCTGTCCGCCGGCGGATATCCGGGCGACTATCGCAAAGGCGACGCCATCGAAGGGCTGGACAGTGCGGATGCCGATGATGTGAAGGTCTTCCACGCCGGCACGGCGGAAAACGGCGGCACGGTCGTCACCAGCGGCGGGCGCGTGTTGTGCGTGACCGCGTTGGGGGAGAGTGTGGCGGCGGCCCAGCAGCGGGCCTACCAGGCCGCACAGGGGATCCGTTGGGAGGGCGTCTACCTTCGGCCCGATATCGGCTTTCGGGCGGTAGAACGCGAGAAACGCCCCTAACAGGCTGTTGAAAAAGGGTTTTGTCCCTTCTCCCTCAGGGAGAAGGCTAGGGCCTGTTGACGTTTCATCTTCACCACTGCTGGCGGCCATTTTTTCGTCCAGCAAGGCAGAAGGAGCGTAGTTTGGTTATTCCAAATAAGCGACTGATAACGAAGCTGGGCGGAAAAATGGCCCCAGCCCGAAGGGTTGAGGCTGAAAATCCACCACTCTTCGTTGTTCGTCGTTCATTTGGAATAACCAAACTTTTCTCCTCTCGCCTCGATTGGTGAATTTTCAGCCTCAACAGAGGCGAAGATGAAACGTCAACAGGCCCTAGGATGAGGGGGATAAAAAACAGGCAGTTACCATGCATTGAACCCCCTCACCCCGGCCCTCTCCCGGTGGAGAGGACGTTTTTCAACAGCCGGGTCAGCGCTAAGCCTCTGACCCGAACTCCGGATGACACTTAAAATGGATTCCCCGAGACTTGAGCGCCGGCTTTCATATAAAATAGCCCGATTCGCCGGTTTCATTTTATGAAATTAAAACAAAATCCGGTCTAACAAACTTTTAGTTTCCCTCAAAAATTGGCTCTGAAGGAGTACATCTATGTCTGAAAAGCATCCTGTCATTGCGGTGACCGGTTCCTCCGGCGCCGGTACGACGACGGTCAAAAACGCCTTCGAACACATTTTCTTCCGCGAGAAGATCAATCCGGTGGTAGTGGAAGGCGATAGCTACCACCGTTACAACCGCAAGGAGATGAAGGAGGCGATTGCCAAATTCGCAGAAGAGGGCAAGAACCTGTCCCACTTCGGCCCCGAGGCCAATCACTTCGATACCCTCGCTGAGAACTTCAAAACCTACGGGGATACCGGCGCCTGCCGCCGCCGCTACTATCTGCACAGCGAGGAAGAGGCTGCCGAACACAACAAGCGTTTGGGAACGGACCTGGGCCCGGGTGAATTCACTCCCTGGGAAGACATCGAGGCCGGTACCGACCTGCTGTTCTATGAAGGTCTGCACGGTGGCGTCAGCGATGGCGAAGTCGATGTGGCGAAGTTCACCGATCTGCTGATCGGCGTGGTGCCCATCGTCAATCTGGAGTGGATTCAGAAAATCCACCGCGATAATGCCCAGCGCGGCTACACTGCCGAGGCGATCGTAGACACCATCCTGCGTCGCATGGACGATTACGTCCACTACATCACACCGCAGTTCTCGCGCACCGACATCAATTTTCAGCGCGTGCCGACCGTGGATACGTCCAACCCGTTCATCGCCCGCGATATCCCCACGCCGGACGAGAGCAACGTGGTCATCCGCTTCAGCGACCCGAAGAAGTTCGGCGTTGACTTCCCATACCTGCTAAACATGATCCACGACTCGTTCATGTCGCGCCGCAACACCATCGTGGTGCCGGGTGGCAAGATGGGTCTGGCCATGGAGATCATCCTGGCGCCGATCATCCACGGGGTGATCGAAAGGAGCCGCACCATGCGTGGCCTTGCCTGATTTCCGGCAGAATTGCAGTAAATCCAAAAGGCCCGCTCCGCGGGCCTTTTTTTCGGCTTCGCTCTTCTGCGGTTTGTAAAATTCCCATTTTTCAGATGGAAAACAGGACGTTCAAATGAAATTGAAGACGGGATTCTTCGGGGCTCTGCTGCTTATTGCCACCAGCTTTGCTCAGGCCGAGTGGGGGCGCGACGCCACCATCCGCCCGGGCTGGGACGAGTTGGGTCGGGCAGCGAAACGCGCCCTTACCCATCCAATGACCTGGATTCCGGCGGTGGCCGGCGCGGCCGTCTTCGCCTCCGGCCGTGATGATGACTGGACCGAGGAGCTCCACGAGGACGCTCCCGTCTTTGGCAGTTCCAAAGCAGCCGACGACGCATCGGACGACTACCGGACCGCCGCCGACGCCCTTTGGGTGGTGTCGATCCTGGCCACCGACAGCGGGGCGCACCCGTTCAGAAACAAGGCCAGGGGAGCGCTCGTGCAGGTGGCAGCACTTGGTGCCACTTTCGCGACGAGCAATCTTTTGAAATCGGCCATCGACCGCGACGAACCCGGAAAGAGCAGCGATAAAGCCGAGGGCGACGCCTTTCCGTCCAATCACACCACCGGTGCCTTTGCCCATGCGGCGCTGGTGCGGGAGAACATGAAACAGACGAAGTTCCGACGATCGGTCGCCAACATCTACACGGGCGCGGCCTACATTGCCGCTACCGGCTCAGCCTGGGGCCGTATTGAAGCGGGCGGACACCACCTCTCCGATCAGCTGGTCGGTGCCGCCATCGGCAATTTCATGGCCACTTTTATCAATGACGCCTTCATGGGGAGCGACAGCCGCATGGAGATCAGCGCCGGCAATGGCGACTCCCTGGTGGCGTCTTGGACGAAGCGGTTTTGAGATAGCCGCCGGTCCGTGACTGCGCCCTTCCAGGATAAACGCGATCCGGACCTTCACCGTTCGACCGGCACCGCATAGAGGTCGTGTTCATCGGCGGCGGTCACCGTGACCTCCAGGAAGTCCCCCGGCTCGATATCCGCGTCGGTATCCACCACGACGGTACCATCGATTTCCGGTGCGTCTCCTTTGGAGCGGGCGTAGACATACTCCTCGTCGGCCCCATCCACCAGCACCGACAGGCCGCGGCCCACTTTGTCCTGGAGCCGATCGGCGCTGATCGCCGCCTGCACCTCCATGAAGCGCTCCAGGCGTTCCTCCTTGAGCTCCTCGGGCACCGTTCCGGGAAGGGCATTGGCGGCGGCGCCCTCCACCGGCGAATAGGCAAAGGCCCCCACCCGGTCCAGACGCGCCTCGCGCAGAAAGCCCAGCAGCCGCTCGAAATCCTCTTCGGTCTCACCGGGGAAGCCGACGATGAACGTACTCCGCAGGGTGAGCTCCGGGACCATTTCACGCCAGTTTTCGATGCGTCGAAGCAACCCGTCGACATCGCCGGGCCGCCGCATGGCCTTCAGCACCGAAGGGCTGGCGTGCTGAAACGGCACATCCAGGTAAGGGAGAATGAGTCCGTCCGCCATGAGCGGCAGCAGTTCGTTCACATGCGGGTAGGGATAGAGGTAGTGCAGGCGAACCCATGCCCCGAGTGAGCCCAACCCCCGCGCCAAATCGGTAATGCGGGTCTTCACCGGTCGGCCCTGCCAAAAGCCGGTGCGGTATTTCACATCGACGCCGTAGGCGCCGGTATCCTGCGAGACCACCAGCAGTTCCCGAACGCCCGCGTCGACCAGGCGCCCGGCCTCATTCAGGACCTCGCCCACCGGGCGGCTCACAAGTCGCCCTCGCATGCCCGGGATGATGCAAAAAGCGCAACTCTGGTTGCAGCCCTCGGCGATCTTTACATAAGCGTAGTGGCGCGGTGTCAGTTTCAGCCCGCCGGGTGGCACCAGATCGCTGAAAGGGTCGTGCTGCGGCGGCAGGTGCGCATGGACCGCTGCCATCACCTCATCGAGGGAGTCTGGACCGGTCACCGCCAGGACCTGTGGGTGGGCGGTCCGAACCGTATCGTCCCGCGCCCCCAGGCATCCGGTGACGATCACCTTTCCATTCTCCGCCAAGGCCTCACCAATGGCCTCCAGCGACTCCTCGACAGCCGCATCGATGAAACCGCAGGTGTTGACCACCACCAGGTCGGCAGCATCGTAACTGGAGCTGAGCTGATACCCCTCGGCCCGCAATTGGGTGAGGATGCGTTCGGAGTCCACGGTGGCCTTGGGACAGCCGAGACTGACGAAGCCTACCTTGGGTATGGTTTGGGTCATGCTATGCTGGCTACTGTATTATCGGTTAGAAAGGGCATGCACCTTAGGCTTTCAGGGCGCGGTTGTCACCTGAGGAGCCGCTTCAACGATACCGTTTTTGAGGCGCGGGAGCGCTATTCGTTTCAAGCGCCGGATCGGTGAGGTGCCGTTTGAGACGATTCCCGTGTGTTTCGCTGCTTTTCGAACCCAATTATCGACAGAAACCGCGGCGCCAGGACGCCGCTTCCGAACGGGGAAAGACGCTATGGAGTACCGCCGTCTGGGACGTACCGATGTCAAGGTCTCGATCATCTGCCTTGGGAGCATGACCTGGGGCGAACAGAACAGCGAGGCCGAAGGCCACCAGCAACTCGATTTTGCGCTCGATCACGGGGTTAATTTCGTCGATACCGCCGAATTGTACGCCATTCCCCCTCGCGCCGAGACCTACGGTCGAACCGAAGAGATTCTCGGCAGTTGGCTGGAGCAGACCGGGCGTCGCGAGGATATCGTACTTGCCAGCAAAGTGGTGGGCCGCGGCGGCGAGTGGATCGGCCACATCCGTGGCGGGGAAAGCCGACTCGACCGGCACAACATCGTCAAGGCCCTGGACGGCAGCCTCAATCGCCTCAAGACCGACTATATCGACCTCTACCAGCTGCACTGGCCTGACCGGAACACCAACTTCTTCGGCAAACTCGGCTACGAGCACGACCCCAACGATATGCCCGTACCCATCGTCGAGACCCTCTCGATTCTGGCCGATCAGGTCAAAGCAGGCAAAATCCGCCACGTCGGGTTATCCAACGAAACCCCATGGGGAACGATGAAGTTCATCGAACTGGCCGAAGCCATGGGACTGCCGCGCGTGGTGAGTATTCAAAATCCCTACAATCTTCTGAACCGCACCTTTGAAGTGGGCCTGGCCGAGGTCGCCCACCGGGAACAGACCGGGCTGCTGGCCTATTCGCCGTTGGGGTTCGGCGTGCTCTCTGGGAAGTACCTGGAGAGCCAGCCCGAGGGAGCGCGCCTATCCCGTTGGCCCGACTATGACCGCTACAGCAATCCCCAGGCACTCGCCGCCACCCGGGCGTATGTCGCTCTGGCCCGGAAACACGGTCTCGACCCGGCCCAAATGGCCCTGGCCTTCGTCAACAGCCGCCCTTTCCTTACCAGCAACATTATCGGTGCAACCACCCTGGAACAGCTGGAGAGCAACATCGCCAGCGCCGACCTTGAGCTTCCACCGGAGGTCCTTGAGGGTATCGAGGCCATACATGCCCGCAATCCGAATCCGAGCCCGTGATGATGGACTGCATCTTCTGCCGAATAGCCCGAGGCGACCAGCCGGCTGATATCGTTTATGAAGACAATGAAGTGTTGGCCTTCAGGGATATCAATCCGATCGCACCCAACCATTTTCTGATCATTCCGCGCCGGCATGTCGCGACCGCCAATCACCTGGAGGAGAACGACGCGGAGCTGGCGGGTCGGCTGATGCTGACGGCGCGCCGGCTGGCTTCCGAGTGGGGATTTAGTGAGGAAGGTTACCGCCTGACCATGAACTGCAACGGCGATGGCGGCCAAACCGTCTACCACATGCATTTGCATCTGATGGCCGGCCGGCGCTTCACGTGGCCACCGGGCTGACCGGCCGGGGTCCAAAATAGAAAACCAACAGCCATTGACAGGCGCAACCCAAAAGGAGGGGTTGATGAAACCGCAGCTGATTAGCTTCAAGCTCTGCCCGTTCGTGCAGCGTTCGGTAATCATCCTCAAGGAGAAAAAGGTCGATTACGACATCACCTATATCGATCTCAACAGCCCGCCCGGCTGGTTCAAGGAGGTCTCGCCATTGGGCAAGGTACCGGTGCTACGTGTGGGCGACCAGTCGGTGTTCGAGTCGGCGGTGATCATGGAGTATCTGGACGAGGTCAACCCGCCTTCACTGCACCCCTCCGATCCCCTGCGCAAGGCGCTGAACCGGGCCTGGATCGAGTTCGGATCGGAACTCTTCATGGGTCAGTTCCAGATGCTCCGCGCCCCCGATGCGGAGAGTTTCGGGAAGAAGCTGCAGGCACTGAAAGACAATCTGGCCAAACTCGAAACGCACGTTGCAGGGCCGTACTTCAATGGCGACGAGTTCAACCTGATCGACGCCGCGTACGCACCCTATTTCATGCGGGCCCGACTACTCGAGAGTTGGCATCCGCTCGGGCTTCTGAAAGGACTTCCCAAGGTGGAGGCCTGGGCCGAACATCTACACGATCGCGATTCGGTCGAGCACTCCGTGATCGAGAACTTTTCGGAGCTCTTCCGGGTGCATATTGCCAATAGCGAAGGCTACGGGGCGGAGCTGTTCGATGAGGATTGAGTAGGAGGGCCCGCACGGGACCAGTCGGTCCCGTGGCGGCTCCCGGCCGACATTCCTGAGGAGTCGAAAACCTATAGTTCGAGCCCACCGAGGCGCTTGGCGACCCGCTGCCGGTGCCAGCGCACACCGAGATAGATCCCCAGGAGAAAAAGGCCAATCATCGCTGCCGGATAAATCATCCAGCGCACGTCTTCGGGTCCCTCCACGCTCTCATTGTATAGCTTGCTCAACTGGCCGTGCAGGGCGCCATTCTCTTGTTTGAGTTCCGATACCTGGGCACGGAAGCGCTTTTTCTCTTCCATCAGGTCGGTGGTACTGGCGCGCAGGTTGTCCAGTTCCTGCTGGAGTTTGGTGTATTCGCTGCGCAAGGCCTTGATGCGCAACCGGGCCGGTTGTTCGCCGGTGACGTAGACATTATTTACCCAGCCCTCAGTCCCGTCAGGCGTACGCACTTTGACGTAATCCCCCTGACGTTCCAACACGTCCAAAGCCGTGCCGGTCGTCACCACCGTCAGTGGTGATTCATTGGAAGCCGCTTCACTGCGCACCCCGACGCGCAGCAGATCATTCACGTAAACAGTGTCGGCCAACGCAGTGCCGGCCACGAGCATCAGGATCAAAAGCACGATTTTTCGCATAGTCACCCGGCGCATCGGTTAATCGCGGCTATCATATCATGTCTCCTGAACTTCGATTTTTACGCGGGTGCCGTCGACCCGGACCGAGAGCGCCTCCAGCGCCTGCCCGGCACAGGGGCCGAATACGCAGAAGCCGTCCTCAAGACGAAAAAGCGCGCCATGGGTCGCGCACTGGATCAAATCGCCTTCGGGAGTCAAGAACCGATCCGGCATCCAGTTGAGCGGCACGCCGGTATGAGGACAGCGATTACGGTACGCGTGCAGCCGCTCTCCGCACCTGACAAGAAAACCTGCCACTCTTCCTTCGGGGGTCTCCACCAGGAACTCCCGGCTGGTTCCGGACGGCGGCAAATCGCATTCGACGATCATCAGGCCCCCGTGACCCCCAACCAGAATGGCAACGAAACCAGGCTCAATGCCGTGCTTAGCGTTACGGCCATGGCATAGAGCCCGACATCGAGGCGGTAGCGATCACAAAGGACGATGCCCAGGACCATGCTGGGCATTGCTGCTTCCAAAACCACTCCGGCCCGAACACCTTCTCCGATGTCTGTCATACCGCTTATCCACCAGATCACCGCCGGTGTCAGGAGCAGTTGGATTACCAGTACCGGCCAGAGTCGACCCAGCATGCGCATACCGCTCCCGGTCCAACGCAGCCCCAGCCCGATGGAAAACAGCATCAGAGGCACAACGCCGCTTCCCAATCGCTCCAGCAGTCCCTCGAGCACGCCAGGGAGGGGTGCGCCCGCGAGATTGAGCAGCACACCCGTCAAGGCCCCCCAGAGCGGCGGTACACGCATCAGCGCCTTCAACGGATGGGTGGCATCGGCCACTCCCCCGTAACGCGCCGCCACCAATACGCCCACACTCAACAAAACAGGGGTGCAGGCAAAAAGGTCATACTGAATGGCGATGCTGCGAGCCCAGGGGCCCAGGGTGACTTCGAGCACCGGGAGTCCCATATAGGTGGCGTTGGGGAAAGTGGCGGCGAGCAGCAGTGCACCGATCTGGCGAGACGACAGGGAACCGAAGCGATACCAAAGCCAGGCACTCCCGAACCCGACGACCAGACCGGCCAAGGCTAGGCCGGCGACGGTAAGTGCCTGTGAGCCCAAAGGTGCCTGCCAGAGAACCACGAGCGCCAACGCCGGCAGCAACAACACGTAAACCAGCGTAGTCAGGCTGTGCCGCAGGCTATTCCCGTCCAGGCCGTACGGCGACCATAGACGCCAGAGGACACCCAGGAGGATCAACGCACCGGCCTGGACGACGACATCAATCATGGAAGGCTCCGCCCGGGTCTAGGGCCCGACATGCACCACGACCCGGCGGCGCGTGCTTTGGCGTCGATGTTCCCACAAATAGATCCCCTGCCAGGTCCCAAGTGCCAGTCGGCCTCCGACTATCGGGATTCCGAGGCTTGTGGCTGTAAGCGCCGACTTGATATGGGATGGCATGTCATCCGGTCCCTCCAGGGTGTGGGTGAAAAGCGGATCATCTTCGGCCACGAGCCGGTTCAGCCAATTTTCCAAATCCCTGCGGGCCGAAGGGTCGGCGTTTTCCTGGATGGTCAAACTGGCAGACGTATGCTGCACAAAGAGCGTGCAAAGCCCCTCTTCCACCCGCGACTCACGGACCACCGCGGCCACCTTTTCGGTGACCAGGTGCAAGCCCTGCCCGGGCGCTTCGATTTCCAGCGTAGCGATCACGCGCGCTTACTCCGAATCCGTCAAAACGGCCCATGCTAGCCCGAACCTTCCCCCGATTGCACTACCGGTTATCCGAACAACGGAAGGGTGCCTCCCCCGGTCACGGGGCTGGCAGAGAATCCAGACGGCCCGTAAAGCGGACGAAAAGAGGCCGAAACACACATTTAACCCTGTTTTTGCCTTGTCATTTTCATTTTTCATATTCAGAATCAGTCCCAGAAACGGCTCATCGGAGTTGTTCTTGAACCACCAGACGGAGAAAAACTGATGGCAGTGAAGAAGAAGACTTCCGCAAAAAAGAAAGCGGCCCCCAAGGCCACACCCAAAAAAGCCGCCCCGAAAAAAACCGCCGTCAAGAAGAGCACCGCGAAAGCGAACGTGAAGGCGATCTCCACCAAGCAGACCAAGACCCAGATCATCAATGCCATTGCTGAAGATACGGGGCTGACCAAAAAGGACATCGCCGCAGTCTTCGGTTCGCTCTCGAACCTGATCGAGGGGCATATGAAAAAACGCGGCTCCGGCGAGTTCACGATCCCGGACAGCGGCGTGAAGATCCGCCGCATCAAGAAGCCCGCCACCAAGTCCCGCAAAATGCTCTCGCCGTTTACCGGCGAAGAGATCACCGTGAAGGCCAAGCCGGCACGCAACGTCATCAAAGTGACCCCGCTGAAGGCCCTCAAAGAAGCGGTTACCAAATAGGATCGTCGCGACTGACCGTCACAGGGCAAAAGGCCGGACACACCCGGCCTTTTGCTTTGTCGGCCTGCCAGTCCAGTCCCCCGATTCGGACAACCTCGAAACCGTTCGCCCCGGATCAGAGGCCGCTGAACGGCGCCGGGCGCTTCCCCTCCCTTTCGATTTGCACGATGCGCTCCGCCAGCTGCGCAGGATGATCGATCCGCCAGCGTGCAAAACGTCCACGCTGTTCGAGGGCAGCAGCATCCAGCGTGCCGGCCGTGAAGTAGGTCGTCAGCACCGTATGCAGACCCACCCGGGCGGCACCCCGATGCTCGTCGCTATTGCCATCCCCCACGAACACCACCTCTTCCGGGTTCGCCCCCAAGTCTCTCAGGGCCCGCCAATAGAAGTCCGGTGCGGGCTTGCATGTGCCGCTTTCACAGCTGAACAGCGCAATATCGAACAGAGGCGCAAGCGGTGAATTCGGCCATGAACTGACCTCCCCGCTTGAGGCATTGGAGAGAAGAGCCAGTCGATAGCCCGCCCCCCGCAACCCCGCCAGCGCCTTGAGCACGGCCGGGTCCACATTGATCAAGGCGTGATCGAATCGTCGCTGGCGCTCTCGTGTGGCTTCGTCGATCAGTTCATCACTGATTCCGGGGTCCAGACTGTGGGCGATGGCGGCAATCACATCGCGGTGGCGTGTGGGTCGGCAGATCTCATGATGATGGCCAAAGCAGGCCCTCTGCCACCTCGTCCGGTCAATGCCCAGGACATCAGCGGTATAGCGGCCGCTTGCGCCCGGAGCTTTTCCGACATCCACCAGGGTATGGAACAAGTCCAAGACAATACCCTTGATTTTCAGCATCTTGCTATTTCACTCAATCGTAATATTCAAATTATTAATGAACACAAAAAATATCGGTCTTTGCAAAAACAAAAGGACTGATTTATTGATTAAATGTCCCTACTGACAATTACAAAATCGGATGGAAGAGGAGTCGCCCATGACCAGTACCTATCGTCCACTGCCCTACAGCCATCTCCATTCGGATACCGGTTACCATCGTCCGCCACAGCGCCTGCCCGAACGGGTGCGCAGTGAAAGTGCCGCCCTGGACGTGATGACGGACTTGAGCAAGGTCGCTGCAATGACCATTGGCCCCTGCGCCACGCTCGAGGCGGCCGAGGAACGCATGATCGCCAGCGCCGTGCGCCTGCTGATGGTGACTGACCAATACAACTGTATCCTCGGTATTATTACCGCCACCGACCTGCGTGGCGAACGTCCCATGCAGTATCTCAAAGAGGTGGGCGGTAAACGCGAAGACATCTTCGTTCGAGACATCATGACCCCGCGGGAAAAAGTCGAAGTGCTCTATATGGAAGATGTGAAAACCGCGCGGGTCGGGGATATCGTCGAGACGCTTAAGCGAGTCGGCCGTCAGCACGCCCTGGTCGTCGACCGGGATGACAATGGGCACCAAAGCGTCCGTGGCATCTTCTCCACCAAACAGATCGGTAAACAGCTGGGCATGGAAATCGAAACCACCGAGATTGCCAAAACCTTCGCCGAGCTGGAGGCCGCACTGGCCTGAGAATCCCCCCGGATCGGCAATCAGCTCTTGAGTCTGGGGGCGAACACCTTTATAGATAAGCGTTCTCTAATTCTACATAAACTATGCGAGGGAGAACGATATGAAGCGAGCTATCGCTGTAGCGCTGCTCTGCGGGCTGCCGCTCGGCGCGGCAGTGGCCGAAGAGGCCTCCAAGCCGCTGGTGGCCGAGAGCAAGGCGATCATCAAGCAGTTCATGGGCGGCCTCAAGGGCGAATTGAAATCCGCCATGAAGGCCGGCGGTCCGGTGAATGCGATCGGCGTCTGCAATCGTGTGGCTCCCGCCATCGCCGAGAAGCAGTCCGCAGACAGCGGCTGGGATGTGGCTCGAACCAGCCTCAAGACACGTAACCCGGACAATGCCCCGGATGCCTGGGAGCAGGCGGTGCTGGAAAAATTTGAGGCACGCAAGGCCGCTGGCGAGCCGGTCAAGCCCATGGCCTTTTATGAAGTGGTCGAAGAGGGCGACCAGAAGGTCTTTCGTTTTATGAAGGCGATTCCAACCGGCAACGTCTGCCTCAACTGCCACGGCTCCGAGCTCAAACCGGCGGTCGCAGCCAAAATCGACGAACTCTATCCGTCCGACAAGGCGCGCGGCTTCCAGGTTGGCGATATTCGCGGGGCCTTTACCCTGAAAAAACCACTGTAAGATCCTGTCCACGGGTCTGGAAGGGGGCTTCGGCCCCCTTTTTTGTGGGCCTTGCCAAAGCACCCGGGACAGGCCCGCCGGAACTGCCCCGAGGCCAACTACTGTTTGGTAGCGTGCTTTTCCGCCAGCAGTGACTCGATCCTGTTGACCACGCCCCAACTCGCCTCCTCTGCCGCTTCGAAGTGCCCGCTGAATAGCGTTGCCCAACTCCGTTGCTGTGGTTTCCGGCTGGTATTTCGGCCAGGCCGCCGGCTGGAGTATGCTAGGGCCATGCCGTCGCGATACCGTCAACGTCTCCCCTGGCTGGCAGCCGCTGCCGCTGTGGTCGTGCTGAGCGCCTGTTCAAAGTACGACTATGTGCGTATTGCGACCAGTGGCGATCCGGCCCAGGCGGTGGCCAGCCTGGCCCGTGGGCGGGTGGAGAGCTATCAACACAACCCTATAGGCCTGGTGCAGGACATCCGCCGTACGAGGCGCGAGTTCAACAAGCTGGTCGGGCTGCTGAGGGGAGAGGTGGGGCGCACCTGGGGTCGCGATGAGGTCGTGACCCCGAGCAACAAACGCTACGTCAAATACACTCAAAATTACAAAAGCCGTGCGCTGGTCCAGTTCGACCGAGGCTTGGTGCGAGTGGAGACGGTCGATACCGAAAACCCCGAACGCAGTCTTGGAAACGCGATCGTCACCACTCTTCTGACACCCGAGGATCCCAGGGCGGTTGATCTCTATTCGGACAGGACGGTTCGCCTCTCCGGCAAGCCTTATCTCTATGGATTGCTTGAAGACCATCGCGGCCGTGCGATCGGCGGTCCACGCCAGGCGGAGGAGTTCGCAAGGTTTCTGGTTCAGCGGCGCATGCAGCAGCGAAAGGTCGATACCGGCCGTGGCAAAAAGAGCGTCCGCTACGTCGAGCTATCGATGGTTAGCGACTACGAAAACCGTCAGGCGCGCCGATACGCCCCACTGGTGCGCAAATACGCCGGGCGCTATAACGTGAGCGAAAGCCTGATCTACGCCGTCATCAAGACCGAGAGCAACTTCAATCCCTTTGCGGTCAGTAGCGCTCCGGCTTTCGGGCTCATGCAGTTGGTGCCGGCCACCGGTGGCCGGGACGCGTTTCGACAGATCAAAGGCTATGATCACACGCCCAGCCGTGATTACCTGTTTATACCGGAAAATAATATCGAACTGGGCACGGCCTACCTGAGTATGCTCGACCGCAAGTACCTGGGCCGTATCCGCGACCCGGTGACCCGTGAATACTGCACCATCTCCGCCTATAACGGCGGTGCCGGCAACGTGCTCTACATGTTTTCACAAGACCGTGATCGAGCCGTGGAGATGATCAATGGACTGCCCGCTGCGGAGATCTACCGGCGTTTGCGCGAGGAGCATCCACGGCAAGAGACGCGGCGCTATTTGATGAAAGTACTGAATGCCCGCAGGCAGTTTGTGAGTGCAAGTCTCTAACAGGCTGTTGAAAAACACCCTCTCCAGAGGGAGAGGGCTGGGGTGAGGGGACTCAATAAAAGGTAAGTTACTGATTTTATCTCCCTCATCCTAACCTTCTCCCTCAGGGAGAAGGGATAAAAACCTTTTTCAACAGCCTGCTAAAGGACCTCACCCGAGGGTTCGAGATGGCGCGCGAACAAGGGGGCGATTCAAGCCATCGAGTTCTCAGACCTCAAACATGAGCGCATAGGGCCGTTCCATCTCCATCTGAAGCTCTCCGATGCTGAAGGCGCGTGACTTGCGAGTGGACTCGTGCCGTTCAAACCATACCGTTACGGTCGGCACCGCAAAGACGCAGTGCTGGGCCGCCAAGTCAGGGCTGGATTCGCAATCCACCTCGGCCAGCGCCAATTCCGGGAACTCCTCCTCAGCCATCGCCAGAACGCGCGGTTTCAGCGCGTTGCAGATCCCGCAGCCGGGACTCGAGAAGTAGATGAGAACGGCGGGATTTTGATCGATAAAGGCATCGAACTGTTCGGCAGAGGTCAGGCGTTGCATGGCCGCGCGCCTATTCGGGTGTCGCTCCGATTATGAGAAGACACCGCCCGGGGGGTCAATCCACGAGCGGTGCTCGTGCTATCGGGGCGAATAGGTGAGGCAGTCGACGCTATCCCCGGAGAAGCCCACCTGGATGTTCGAGGCCTGGCATTCAAAGTCGTCGTTGTACTGGCAACCGTTGACCTTACAGGCACCAACCCCGGCCATATCGGTGGCCTTTTGCACATGGCTCCCGCTCTTGAAGTAGGTATCGCAGCCGGGCTTTACCCCGTCACCCACGGTAATGGCGCGCGCATGGCAGATCTGATCGCGATTATAAGCGCATTCGGAAACCTGGCAGTCGGCCACGTTCGGCATATCGACGGTGATCTTCATGGGTCACTACCTCCTTGTATGATGGCTTTCGGGCAGACGCCCGGAAGCGCCCACTAGCGTGCCGTCTGGGCGTAGGTGATGCACCCGATATAGTGAAAATCCTCAGCCCATCCCACATAGATGCGTTCCGCGGCACATTCGTAATTATCGTTGTGGCGGCACTCGTAGCTCTTGCAGGCGCCGACACCCGCGGTCTGTGGCTGACGCGGAACCCGATCGTTGGCGGTATGGAACGTATCACATTCGGGGAGACCGCCATTTCCCACCGTAATGGCCCTGGCGTTGCAGTGGCCGCTTCGGTTGTAGACACATTCCGGGACGGAGCAGCGTGCAACATCACTGGTTTCAATGCATTTTTCCATTGCCCAACCAATCATCGATACTGATACCTTATGAGCGTAGTTCTACCCCCTCCAACGAACCAAACTCTTTTTTGAAAAAGCCAAAACACCTTGTTACCTCAGGGACTTACAGTGAGCACTCTTTGACCAGCGGCAGTTTGGGGTCGATAATGAAAAGAAATTCACGTCTCGCGTTCGCCGCGGACCCGAACAGAAGAAGATTTACCTTGGCTTTGGAACTTGAATATGAAGAACGTCGCCGCCTGGCACCGATGGTGATGGCGATCCTCGACGAGTGGAAACTGGATGGTGAACAGCAGGTCGCCATACTCGGAATGCACGGCGAAATCCGACCGCGCCACCTCAGTCAGTACCGACAGGGTACGACCCCGTTTCCCCAGGAAGATGAACTGATCGAGCGCGCCCGCCACATCGTCGGCATACAGGAGGCGCTGCATCTGATTTTTCCCCGCAATCCCCATATGCCCAGCTTTTGGCTCGCCAACCCGAACAATCGCCAGTTCGGCCAGGCGCCGATGAACATCATCCTGGAGGACGGGCTCCCGGGGATGGAGCGGATCTGGGGACACCTGGACTGCACCCAGAACTGGAACTGAGCTGAAGGGGTATACCGCGGCTGCTCGTGCGGTATACCCGACGGCTTTCGGATCAGCGAACGGTGAGATCGTTGCGTACGCTACCCACATCCGGCACAGAAGCGGCGTACCTGGTGGGCAAACTGCCTCTGCTGAGGATCGGGAACACTGCCTGCCAGTGTCACCTGGTTCCGCTCGACGATGACATCGATAGCGCCGGCATCGATCCCGGGTGTGCGTTGCAGGGCACCACGAACGTCCAGTTCGCGCCGGCCTTGCTGGGCGGTTTGTGGATGCTGGAATGGATGAGCATCGAGGCGACCCATGCGCTCAGGGCCACGCTCGGTCTGTTCATACTCTTTGGTGGCGTCCTGCTGATGCTGAAACCCCATCCGCGACGGGAACCTGCCGGCCGGTGCCTTGGGCGGCTTTTTCGGTGGGTTGTTCAGTACTGCCGGACCGCCTCTGGTCTACCACATGTACCGCCAGCCGATTGCCCTCGCCGAGGTCCGGGCGAATCTGCTGGCCGTTTTCGGGTTTACCACGATCCTGCGCAACGGTGCGGTTGCCGCCTCCGGTGGAATGAGCGGCGAAGTCCTGATCACCAGTGCCTTGTGCCTGCCCGGGGTATGGCTCGCCACCTGGCTGGGTCAACGCTTTCCCCCGCCGCTACCGGAACGGGGGATGCGGAGACTGGCCTTCGGACTGCTGACCCTGCTCGGTCTGACGCTGGTTTTCTGATCGACGGTTACCGGAAAGACAAACGGCCCCGAATTCGCAGGGCCGTTTCTCACAGAGATGCTGGCCGTCAGTTGGTCACCCAGGCACTATCCAGGCCGTCGATGGATTTGACCCGCGAGAGATACGCCTCCGCTTCAGCCTTGCTGTCAAATCCTCCGACCTGCAGACGATACCAAGTCCTCCCGTCCACCCTCGCGGCGCGCAGTACGGTATCGATCCCCCTTTTTTGCAGCTGCTGTTGCTCCTGCTCAGCGCTTCGGCGACTCGAAAACGAAATCAGATTGATTGACCAGCCCGAGGAGGCCACCGGTGCGGCCTTGGCTGCCCGCGGTGCGGCGGCCAAAGCGGCGGTCTGCTGCCTGACGCCCTGCAGTGAGGACTCCAGTTGATCGAGCCGAAGCGATAGATTTTTGACGTCGCGTTCGTTGGACTCACGCAGGTGGCTCATGGGGCCTTCGATAATGATGGCCAATTCCGAAAGGCGGGCACTCAGCTTGTTGGTCTCCCTCAGCGCCTGATCGACCCGCTCGCCAAGTTCTCTGTTACTGCCGGAGGCACCCGTCCCTGAAGTCCTGAAGGCCTCCACGCTACGGTTGAGCCGTTCGACTTCACTGCTGAGTTCAAAAGCCATATACCCGGCGGCGCCCGCCGTGAGCAGACCGAGGCCGGCGAGAACGCCAGCGACCACCGCCATCCTGCCTGCGCCACTCGATTCCGGCTTGGCTGCCTCCGGGTGCGCAAGGGCCGTCTGTTCGACGACCTCGGCGGATTTGTGCGAATCGGCCGGCTTGTTCGCACCGGCATCCATGGCCTCAAAATCATTCGGCGGTCCATTTCCGCTCACCGCTTCCTGCGACGGGTGAGATGAGTGGAGGGCTTGCGGCTGCGCAGGGGTTTCCGGCGACTCGGAATCAAAGGCATCGAGGTCGAGTTCCTCAAATTCGTCAACCGTTTCGTCCCTTGCTTCGGTCTCGTGTTGCGGCTCACCGAACGAGAGATCCAGTTCATCTTCAGCCAACTCGGCGGCGGGCGACTCATCGGCACCCGCCCAGTCTGAGGCCATCTCGGGGCTCTCGAACAGGTCCGTCCCGGAGTCGGGGTTTTCCCGCTCCTGCTCGGGGTCGCTGACAGCGGCGTTCGGTTCGGGGACCTCATTGATGGCCGCGCCGGGATCTTCCGCCGCTGCTGCCATCATTTCGGCTTCGGCATCGCTCATCCCCGACTCACCCTCGGGCTCTCCGGCGGACTTGCCGCCGCCGAACGATGCCCCCGGGTCCTCGGCCGCCGCCTCCATCATTTCAGCTTCGGCACGGCTCATTACCAGTTCGGCCGGGTCCTCTTCGACGAGACCGTTCGCGTCCGCTGCAACTTCCTCTGGTGCAGAGGCCGCCTCGTAGGGCTTATCATCGTCGATGCTGCGGTTGAAGTCGTCGAGGAACGCCTCCAACTCGCCGAGGTCCATGTCCCCGCTTTCATCATGGCCCTCCTCAACGTCGGAACCCTGCTGCTCTTCTTGCAGGAGATCGCCCGGACCATCCTCTTGCGGAGTGTTACCTGCGCCGGAGGCTTCGCGCTCCAGCTCTTCGTCCAGGTCGAGTTCCTCAACCGGCTCCTTGCTTTCTGCCATCGTGATACCTCGGTTCACTATCGGACCCGCGCGCACGCGGTACGGCGATTCGCAACAGACTATCAACAGAGTCTAAATGCAGGCAATTTCCGCTCTTATCAAACCGCTGCAAAGAGGCCGAACCGTGGCGGCCGAAGTCACAGCCAGCCCCTGCGCCGGAGGCGAAATCTACCACTTTTTGCAACCTTTTACGGTAAAGAGAACAGCGACTCATTAACGAACACCTTCACCGACAATCAAGGCGCATCCAGCGCACCCGGAGTTTCAGACAGCATCACCGAAGGGACATCCGCAGGCACCGTTTCAGTGGTTCCGGGCGGCCCGGAAAGCAGCAAGGGAGACTCACTCCGGAGAGCTATCAGCGGCCTTTTTGGCAGCGGCATGCATCACCCGTTCAAGTCGGTTCCGGTTTCTTGAGCCCGGCACGACGGACACAGTTCCGGCCGCCCGTTTTCCCCTCGTACAGGGCCTCATCCGCCAGTGCAATGAGGCGAGCGAGGCCGCTCCCTCCGTGCCGCTCCGTATCGGCGACACCCACACTGGTGGTCAAGGCCACCCCCTCGGGGCGTAACTCGGCAAGCGCACGGCAGAAACCTTCAGCGGCCGCCACTCCCTGCTCAGGGGCGGTATCACCGAGCAGGGCCACAAACTCTTCGCCACCGAAGCGGGCGACGATGTGGCCTTCGGACTCGGAAAACATTCGCCGTAGCAGCTCGCCGGTAGCCGCCAGGATGCGGTCGCCGGTGAGGTGTCCGTGGTTATCGTTAATGTGTTTGAAATGATCGATGTCGCTGATGAGTACTGTGACGGGCCCTTTGTGGGCGGCAAGAAACTCCTCTCCGAACTCCAGCAGGTAGCGTTTGTTGCGGGTCCCGGTGAGACTATCGGTGAACGCCATCAAACGCATCGCTTCGCTCTGGCGCTGCAAAGCGGCAAAGGTCTGCCTGACCATCAGCAGCGAGCGAATGCGCGCGATGAGGATCTCCTCGATGATGGGCTTTTCGATGAAATCATTCGCGCCGCGGTGCAGGACATCGGCATGTCGCTCATTGTCGGAACTGCCGGTTACCACCAGCACCGGCAGCTCCTGGGGCGAACATCGGCGTTCGAGCCGGATATGGCGCAACAGATCTTCGCCCGTGGCCTCACCACTGAGGAAATAGTCGGTCACCACCAGGTCCGGAAAATCCTGGACAGGTCCGGAAAGGCGCTGCATGGCCATCTCGGCCGAGGTGACGTGCTCCACGTGGAGCCCTTGACGGGCCATCGCTCTTTGCCCCCAGGCGGAGGCGGTTTTCGAGTCTTCCACGTAGAGCACACGGCCGACGTAACCCGGACTACGCTGCACGAATTCCTTGATGAAAGCGCCCAGGGCCTCGATGCCCCGTGACTTGTCGAAATACTCGGTGACGCCCGCCAGGAAACCACCGCGGGTCAGTCGCTCGTCGGCGTCTGAAGAGACCACCACGACCGGGGCGCGACCGTGCTGTGCGCTTTGCCGTATGTGACGGCAGAGATCGATGCCATCCATATCGGGCAGCAGCAGCGCAGTAGTCGCAAGTCCGTAGGGCGCGTGGCGCGTCTTCAGCAGGCGCAGGGCCTGTTCGCCGCTGGCGGCCGTATCGACCGTCGCTTTCGGGCAGCTCTTTTTTGAGATACGACTTCAGTACGGTTCGCGCCAGATTGGACCCGTCAACAACCAGGATTGCACGGCTCACCGATTCGCCCTCGGTCCGCCACCCGGCGACCCGCCGGAAACGCAGCCCCCGGAAACGAGAATAGTTCGCGTTAGCTCATGCATTATCGGCCCCCCGGTTCCCGGAGAATTTTACCAGAAATTTCTTGTCTTCCTCTGCTACTGTTGCATAGTGGTCCGTGCCCGTAGAAGAGGAGAAGCTGCCATGTCGGGAATCAGAAAGACGGAAAACATCATATGCCCCTCCTGCGGCACGCAGGGAATCGTCGGGCTAGGGATGGCGATGATCGGAGCGCGCAGCGACTACCGGGAGTTCCTTTGCGCCGGATGCAAGGGAACCGTGCCGTTTCAGGCGAGTCGCGCCATTGTCGATATCGCATGGCTTCCTGCAACCTCCAGCGACGAATTCGCCGAAACAGCCACCCCTCGATAGCCAACTGCCCCGGTGGACCCCCGGTCCGCCGGGGCGCAGTTGAGACTCAATCCCCCTGCATCGCGGCAAGCTCGGACTGCCGACTCCCCTGCAACGACTCCAGAAAACGCCGAAATTCAGGGTCACGATACAGTAGCTCCACGGCCAGGGTCCGCAGTTCGTCGACGGTCGCGGGCGGCAATGCCAGGCGGGTTGGCAACTGGTTCAGTTCACGTCGAACGGCCGGCTCCTCCACGAAGTCGAACCCGACCTGTGCCAGATAGAATTCCGGTGCGAAGCGTCCCGGATCGCAGTCCTCTTTTTGACATGCCGGCCCCTCCAGGGACCGGTTGTAATCGGTCACCACCTCCCAGGCACGCTGAACGGTTTCATAAGAGTAACGGTCCAGGGGGACGAAGGCCGCCGTCTTCAGCACGTCGATGAGGCCGGGAATCGCCGGAGTGTCGGCCCATTGGGGTGTCTGCCGGGTGGTGGCGTTGACCACCACCACCAGTAGCTTTTCAATCGCGCCCCGGCCCAGCCGCTCCCGGATCGGACCGGCGCTGGTCTCTGAAAGTGCAAACAGCAGTCCGCGCAGACCGATGTTGTCCGCCACGCCACCGTCGAACAGATGCAGATACGAGCGGGTTTGCCCCCGGTAGTAACTCTGCCTCGATTCAGCCCACCGGGCCGCATCCGGCGTCTGTTTCCGACCGGCCAGAGCCTTCTGCATCCAGGCCGGCTCCCGGTAGTCACACTCGCCGGCGTAGCTGCGAAAGGTTAAAGGGGTCAGGAGTCCGGGAAAGGCTGACGAAGCGGCCACGGCCCGAGCAACGGGCACGGCAGAGAGGTCCGAGCAGATCAGGTCAAACTGCTCCTGCACAAAGGGGAACGGCTCACCGGTGCCCATGTCGGTGGCGTTGAGGATCACCAGCGGTCGCTGTCCGCGTGCCGTCAGATCACGGTAGCTGGCCCGATTGAAAATGTGCTTGTGATAATACTCGGCGGCCAGATCGCTGCGGCCGTAGCTGGTCCCCGCCAGCCGAGCCCAGTTGGACGGCGATGCCGCGCGGTTAACCAGTGCCTCCTCCACATCCGTCTTCAGAAAAACGCGCTCAAAACGCCCGTCGAACAAACCTTCTCCAAAAACGGCATAGTAGGCCCCGGTGAAACTGCCGCCGGAAACCGCTGAAATCACGTCCACCTCGTCCAACAGGCGTTTGCGTACGCCTTCCCAGACGATTTCGGTCTTCCGCAGGGCCTCCATCGCACCATAAGCCAGGGCGGCCGCGCGGGTACCGCCACCTGAAAAGGAGAGCACCACGAACAGATCGTCGCTATTCCGAGCTCCCGGTCGGAGCTGCTCGAAACGATAACCGGCCTCGGGCTGGAGAGTCTTCAGGGGCGGGTTTTTGGGAAATGTGCCGCAGCCGGCGATCAGCAGGCTTGCGGCAATGAGCGATATTTTGACAATGCGGGTAATGGCGGGCATTCCCTTCACTATGCTCCCATTCAGGGGGGTGACCGCTTGGGGCGGTATCGGCTAATCTGGGCAGCCATGACATCCGAACCGCCCATCAGACTGACTATTAAGCCAGAAGCAATCGATGCGTTTTGCGAACGGCTGCGCCGTTCCTCGGCGAGCGCACGCCGGGCGGTGGCGGGTTTGGCCGCGCTGCAGACGTTTCTGGCGGAAACGGCCGAACCGGCCGACAAGGCGACTGATGACTACCGGGCGATCAGGGATCGGCTCGCGGCACACCTGGAGGCCGCCTCACAGGCGGTGATCAACGAGGCTGCCCACTCCCTGTCGGAGGGCCTGCTACGTCGGGACCCGGCCGCCGTGGCAGCTGTGTATCGCAACCTCTCGCGCAGCGGTTTCCATGAAGCGCTTGGCCAGCTGACCGTTTCGGGGCGACTTCCCGATGGCGAGGGAATCGGGGCCTGGGCGGCCACGTGGTGCAGCGAGGCGGAGAGGCGCGCGGAAGCCGCCAGCGGCTACCCGGACGCCTTCGACTTCTCGGCTGCGGGTATTCCGCTCGAGCAATACAGCGCGATGCGCGATCTCCGCGACGGTCTGTAGCCGTGACGCCTCATCGCGGGGCCATCGCGGGGAAGGTAACACCCTGATCTCGGGTTACGCGAACGGCTACCCGCCCTGCTGACCTCAGAGGACCGCCAGAGCACCCCGACAGCGGCTCTCAAGCTGCTCCGCCTTGGTTTCGTCGATCAACAGCTTGACCAGTTTTTTGCACTGGGAGACCGCATCGAGCAGCCCTTCGCGAGTTTCGGGGGCGGCCTTGAGCTTCTGCACAACCTTGTCGCCGTCGGCGCCCAGGACCTCTTCCGCTATCGTCACCAGCTGTTGCCGTACGGCCCCGACATCGGCATCGAACGCCTCGGGTGACATGCCATCGATGGCGACGAACCCCTCCCGGGCCAACTCCACCAACCGGCCCTGCACATCCCAGCCGCGTCCCTTTTCCGCCAGGTCTGCGACCGAAGAGCGCCCGTCCACCAGAATAAGCACATGACGCAACTCCTTGGCGAGACCGTGGCTCCGCGAGCGAAGCTCCTCTTCACCTTTTTCGGTCTTGCGGACAATAGCCGCGTGGTCCATCAGCTCATTACCTCCTGGATGACGCGATAAATCAGCTTGACGGTGATCAGCACATAGACGGCTCCGAAGAAGAAAATGCACGCCACGAGCAGGCGCAGAGCGCTTTCCGGCATTGCGCTGAAGAAGGGCGTACTGATATAGCCCACGGCAAACAGCCCTACCAGCCACAACAGCGTGTTCCAGCTTCTGCCGACGATGCCGCCGGGGATACTGCCCTTCAGATTAAAGACCAGCCACAAGCAGTAGCCCATGACGGCAATGGCAGCGAAAGTAATGACTTGAGACACATCGAGCGCGGTATCCATGGGTCCTCCCTCCTAGATGTAGAGCGACATACCCTTGTTTTTGATGGGCGTTTATATCGGTATGCCGTCTAACTCAGTATACGAGGCCAGCCCTGAAATGCCACCCAGTTCCCAACATGCATGCCGGTCCCCGCTATACTGTCCGGTTATCCCGCAACCGCCGGAAGCCGGGAATGGAAAAACTGCGAGAAACACTTCGGCATATCGACGGCCAGTCCTACAAGGCCTATAAAGCGCTCACCGGCCGCTACCGGTTCCCCGACTTCACCCTCCAGATTGATCACGTCCAAGGCGACCCGTTTGCCGCTCCTTCCCGTGTCACGCTCATAGTTCCCATGCAACGGGCCGCTTTTCCCGAAGGGCTCTGGGGGAAAGCGGTCAGGCGGCGGGCGTGCGAAGACTACATCGGCCGTGCGGTTCGCCGGGCGATCCGGCGGACGTTCAAAGGGCGGCGTGGAAGCGGTCACAGCGGCGAAGTGTCTATCGCGGCCGGCGCTCAGTCGGTGCTCAGGCGAAACGCCGTCCTGATCGCGCCGGATCGGCTGGAAGCCCGAATCACCGTAGGGCTGCCGGCGGCGGGCCGGCGCATCCTCGCCGCGGAGGCCGAAACCGTTCTGTTCGAAGAATTGCCCGCTCTGGTCGAAGCCGCTCTGCGGTATCAAAGCGCTCCGGCACAGTCCATAGCGGAGCATGTCGATACGGTGGACGATCAGACCCATCTGCGCGAATGGCTCAGGACGCAGGGACTGGTGGCATTCGTCGCCGACGGCGCCCTGCTGCCCCGGCGCAGCGGCATCGACGATCGTCCCCTGGAAAGGGGCGCCCTGACCTTTCGCTCCCCCGAAAGCCTTCGCTGCCGGGTGGCACTACCCCACGCCGGAGGCCTGACGGGGATGGGCATACCCGCCGGCGTAACACTGATCGTCGGCGGTGGATTTCACGGCAAATCCACACTGCTCCACGCCCTCGAACGCGGCGTTTACGACCATATCCCCGGCGACGGCCGCGAGCGGGTGGTCACCGACTCCACGGCGATGAAGATCCGGGCCGAAGATGGTCGGGCGATCAGCCTGGTCGACATAAGTCCCTTCATCGATCACCTGCCCTTCGGACGGGATACCCACGCCTTTACCACCGACAATGCCAGTGGCAGCACCTCCCAGGCGGCGAATATCATCGAGGCGCTCGAGACGGGAAGCCGGGTGCTGCTGATCGACGAAGATACCTCGGCCACCAACTTCATGATTCGTGATTCACGCATGCAGCAGCTGGTCGCACCGGAAAAAGAGCCGATTACCCCCTTTTTGCACCGTGTGCGGGAACTCTATGACGAACACGGCATCTCCACCGTGCTCGTCATGGGTGGCTCCGGCGACTATTTCGAGGTGGCGGACACGGTGATCATGATGGATGAATACGAACCGAAGGATGTGACGCAGCATGCCCGCCGCTTGGCCGGTCACGCCATCAGGGACGGACAGGCCGACGCAGCGCCGCCATTTCGGTCCGATCGAGGGCGGCGCCCACGGGCTTCGACACTGAATGCCTCACGGGGCAGGCACGAAGTCAGGATCGATGTCCGTTCGGTCGACCGTCTCGCCTATGGCGAACGGGACATCGACCTGGAGAAACTGGAGCAACTGGTGGACCGGGGGCAGACCGAATCCATCGGCTGGATGATCCGCTACTATGCCGAACACTTCGCGGAACCGGGCCAGTCGGCCGTGGAAGGGCTTCGCCGCGTACTGGAGATGGTGGAGCAGAACGGCCTCGATAGCGTCGCTCCCTGGCAGTTGGGCACCTTCGCCATGCCCCGGCTTCAGGAACTGGCGGGCACGCTCAATCGACTGCGCGGAGGCGAATGGAGCCTCGTCCAGAACGGGAGTCGAGGGCAGAGCTAACCGGCCTCACGCACCAACTCGACGCTCCAGGAGGAGACCCGTGTCTCGCCTCGAAACAGCGTCCCGAACCCCTGGTAGCGGTCGGAAGCGAGCCGATGGAGGCACTCGGTGCCCTGGTGCTTGCCATCGGTTGATCGGTAGACCGAAAGAATCGCCTCCCCCACCAGGGCAAACCGCCCCTCCAGCCGACCCATCACGGGATTTTCCGAGACCCATGTGGTCGAATCGGCGTCATCGGGAAACGGCTTCAGCCGATAATCGGTCTGGAAACTGATTTCCGGATCATCGGTGAGTTGCAGCGTCCCCCGCACTCGCCAAAGCCCCTCTTCGTGCGTAATCACCGACTCCCCGGTGACGGCAAAGGACTCCCCGGCCTCATTGATGTGGACGCCGTTGGCCTGCCACGCGCCCGGTTCGAAAAGATAGGCATGTTGCATGGGTAAACTCCGGCTTGATCTCTACTCTCAAGCCTAGAAAAGAAAGGGCCTCACCCGAAAGCCGTAATTCCGCAAATGGCGGCTCAGGCCCGTCGGTACACCCGCCAAAGCGCCCAGAGGCCCGCTAAACCGCCGCCCAGCCAGGCAAGGCACCAAACCAGCATGAAAGTGAGAAAGTACGGGTTGCCCCCGCCTCCGGTGAAGCGGTCCAGTTGAGTCAGGGTGGTTTGACCACCGAGCCAAGCCCCCCACGGCCACACCAGAGGGAAGAAAAGAGTGAACAGGCGAATAACCCATCGCTCCGATGCGGGCCTTTCGAATCGCGCGACCCGAGATGAAGAAAGCTCCGTTTCTCCCGCTGCTTCAGAATCCATTTTTACTGACTCCCTAAGTCCTTTGTTCCCAGTGGGCCATCTTCCGGAATGTCCTTTCCGAACGCAAATTTCCTTTATTTCAGGGACAGCGGCGACACTGTATATCCCCCGTCTTTCAGTACCCGGAGCAAGCCGTCATCTCCCACCAGATGGGCGGCCCCGACGATCACCATTGCCGTTTGACCCTCACTGAGTCGGCGCTGTATCGACTCGAGCCAACGCTGATTGCGCTCGACAACAAGCGCGCGATAGAGCTCAGGGGCATCCCGGCGCATGCCCTCCGCCACCAACAGCTCCAGCGTCTTCACATCACCACTGCGCCAGGCCGCAACCATCCCGTCGAGGATGCGGGGCAAGGTACGCATCTCACCGATGAAATTCGTGATCAGGGCCCCTTGCACGGCGCTCTCGAACGAGGTGAGCAGCTCGATATGCTCGCGGGGCGTCTCCAGGCCGGAAACCGGCTTGCCGTCCTTTACCGCACGTTGATAGAAGAAATTGTCCAGTCCAGCCGCCGGGTCGAATCCCTGGTCTTGCAGCTCCGCGAAGGTCAGGGCGATGACCACCATCCAGGGCTTGAAGCGTTCGAGGTTCGCCAGAGACAGGCCTCGATCGCGGCAGAAGCGGGATAACTCCCGGTACGTTTTATTCGGCAGATGCTCCTTCAGGGTCCCGCCATCCGGATAGCGGCCAAGTGAAAGCATAAGACTCTGCATGGCGGGCGTTGCCATGGCGCCAAGATCGGCCTCCAGGATCAGACGCTCGGAACGGGCGTAGGCCGCCTCGAACTCCGGCGGCAGTGGGTAGTCCGATTTTCGCAGCACATGCACCGAACCTGCCAGGAACAGCTCGCCGGAACGCCCGGAAACCCGCCACACGCTCGACTCCGCATTGGCAGAGGCCGAACCAAGCACCAGCACCATCAGCAACACTGACAGGGCCAGCCCCGTCGGCTCGGAGCCTCTGTTCCGCCCTCTTCCCGAGCTTCCCCTGTGCATGGAATCCCTCCTCAAAAATCCGTGGAGCCGCTACTATAAAGCGCGCTGCCGCATAGATCATCAAGAAGGCTACCGACAAAAAAAGCCCGGCCGAAGCCGGGCGAGTGCCCAACAGGGAGTCGAGATCGAGCGTTTAGTTGTTCTGCTCGCGCATCATTTCGGTGTCCGGTGAGGGCTGACCCTGCATCGGCTGGTCGGTCTGGAACATCGTTTCAAACGCACTGAATTCCGCCTGATCCAGGTGGCCGTCGCTATTGCCGTCGACCTGCTCCCAGTTCGTGGAGAGCGCGTCATGGCCGGCAGCTTCCTGCTCGCTGATATAGCCGTCTTTGTTTTCGTCCAGTTCCGAGAATGAGGCCAGCTCCTGCGAATCACCGGCCTGAGACTCCTGAAGGCCCGTCTGTTGTTCCTGCTTCGGCTGCTGTCCGTCTTTCATCATCCCCTGGCCCTTGAGCTTGGCTTTGTAGCCGGCCTCGAAGGCACTGAATTCCGCCTGGTTCAACTGACCGTCGGAATCGATATCCACCACCTGCCAGTTATTGATCAGGGGATCGCTGGTATCGGCTTCCTGCTGGCTGATGAAACCGTTTCCGTCAGAGTCCAGGTTTTCGAATCCGGCCAACTCCTTTGTGGCGGTGCCCGGCTCACCCGCCACTGGCGGCTGGGCCTTCTGTTCAGCCTGTTGAGCGGCCTCGGAAAGACGTACATCGCCGGAGACTTCGTTGTAGGCACTCTTCTCATAGACAGCAGAATCCGCCAGGTCTTCAGCGGAAATAGCGGAATCGGTGGCGATCCGGTCATCCGTGCGGATTAGCTGTGAAACGGGTACGGCAGCCTTTTTTTCTCCAATCCCCAGGAACCCGCCGATCGAGAGCACGACATTAAGCTGCTGATCCCGGTCTGTGACGACATTGTCCACCTGGCCCAGCTTATCGCCCTTGGCGTTATAAATCGTCTTGCCTTTGAGCTCGCTGACGGTCATGTCCATGATGTCGCCGGACGTCTGCTGCTCGGCCATACCCTGGTCTTTGGCCGCATCCTCGGTACGCATCTGCTGCTGGTCGGTCGTGGAGTCGCTCATGCCCTGTTCTTGCCCGAGGACAAGCGAAGGAGCACCGATGGACAAGCCCAGAACGGCGCCAACTACGATTGCCAACTCTTTCCGTTTCATCGCAAGCCTCCTTGCATCGGGATATATGAGGTGTACCCCATATCTAGAGGACAGGAGGGGTGCTGGCTATCCGTAAAATTGCGGATAAGGCCGTTGGGAGGAGAGGGATTCAGGGCAGGTTTAGCGCCCCTTGAAATACATGAGCAGGGCCCAGGCCGCGTACATGCCCAGACCGATTAGCGGGCCATGCCGACCGACCACCCCGATCATCCCCCCTACCTCGGCGGTTGCTGTGCTGGCAAGCCGCTCCACAATGAGCGGGCCGGCCATGAAAAGCGCCGGGGGAACCAGATAAAAGACCCGATCGGTCGGGCTCGTCATCCGGTTGCCCCGCGCGATTGCGTCGAGCCACTTCATCGGCACATCACTCCTTCGCAAGATAGCCTTCAGCCACCTTTCGCCCTTGGGAATGGATGGCAATCCCATCACCTTCCAACGACAGGTCGAGACAGGCCTGATGACCTTTCAGCCGTCCACTCAGCCATTTCCGGCAATATTGACCACGGTCGTTGACCCACCAGCGGCCCTCCGCTCCGGAACTGTTACGCAGCTCGCCGTCCGCCGCAAACTCCAGGCGATAGGCGGATCCCGTTCGAAGATAGGTCCCGTGCAGGACCTGGCCCCGAAGCAGTGAAACGACTTCAGTTTGATCTCGCAGGTAGTCAGCCCCGAAGGCGCAGGTAATCCATCCGCCCAATAGAAAGAACAAAGCCAACGATACACGCATCACTGTCTCCCCTTACCAATTTGCCGCCAGTAACTCGAAATGGGCCTGCGGGTGATTGCACGCGGGGCACACCTCAGGCGCAGGCACCCTTTTGGGAAAAGCTGGCGCCATTGTCACCCTTGGCGTTTCCCGGGTCTACAGGACCCCGACGTGAGGGGGCACACCCGGCACACCCTCTTGATTTACGGGTTACTGTGCCCTCAACCGGTGCTACCATGGGCTGTTGCTTATCACTCCGAAAAGTCGCCACCTCCCGACAGAGATCATGAACAGCGAAACCCATCAGCTTGCCGATCTGCTGCTGGCCATAGAGGCCGAAATGCGCCGCATCGGGTTATGGGAGTCGAATCCGCCCCCGGAAGAGGCATTGTCGAGTATCGCACCCTTCTCCTACGACACCCTGGAATTCCATCAATGGCTGCAGTGGATGTTCATCCCGAAGACCAAAGAGATCGTGGAGACCGGTGAAGACTGGCCGTCCCGCTCGGATATCTTTCCCATCGCCGAGCACGTTTTTCAGGAGTTGGAGGCTGAAGAATCCCCACGAATTACAGAGCCAACTGATTGACTAACAAGGAAATAGGGGTGGACATGCATCTCTGGGCATGATCTTCTTGCGGTTGCGAAACGAAAGAAGCCAGCCGTAAGGAGATAGAGATGCACGCCACCGACCTGATTGAGGCAAATTTTGGAGCCGAGTGTCAAGCAATGCACAAGGTTCGGTTCTCGGCTGTGCAAGCCGGAATCGAGGCGGCACTTGTCGGCAAGTGCGTCTCGGTCACAGGTCTGGGGCGACGTTCACCCCGGCCTGTGACAGAGAAGGCATCGATAAAGCAGATGGACAGGCTGATCGGCAACCCGCATTTGGGGCGCGAGGCGCCAATGCTTTATCGGGCCATGGCGCACTGGAGCATCGGCCAGGCAGAGCGTCCTTTAGTGTTAATCGATTGGTCTCCGGTATCGCACGACGAGAAATTCCACGTTTTGCGCGCCTCCATTCCAGCGGGAGGACGAGGCAAGACGCTTTACCAGGAGGTCCATCCGCAATCGCAGTGTGGGAATCGGGATGTCCAATCAAATTTCCTCAGAACGCTGGCGCAAGTGGTACCCGAGCATTGCCGTCCCATTTTTGTCACCGATGCCGGTTTCAAGAACCCCTGGTTCCGAGCGGTCGAGGCGATGGGGTGGGACTGGATTGGGCGCATTCGCGGGACTGTCCAAGTCGCTCGTTCCGAAGAAGATAAGTGGTTGAGTGCCAAGCTCCTTGGGTATTTGCTTGAGAGCGACGAGCGCACATTTATGGGCGAATTTTCCTTGGCCAAGAGTTCACCGCTGAGCTGCGCGATTTATGGACTTCGTAAGCCGCCCAAGGGCCGCGTCGACAGGAATAAAAAGGGTCGCCGTTCTCAGGCTGGAAAGAGTCGTGAGAATGCCGCCCGAGAGCGCGAGCCCTGGGTCATTGCAACATCCCTCTCCGGCAGCTCGGCAATCACCGATGAGGTCATTGCTGCCTATGCCAAGCGCATGCAAATCGAAGAGGCATTCCGCGATACCAAGGACGAATACTACGGCCTGGGCCTGAACCGCTCGCGCTCTCGTTCAGCCGAACGTTTTGACGTGCTGCTGCTCATCAACGCACTGGCACTGTTCGTTGCATGGCTGTTCGGAAAGGTAGCGGAGCAGCACGAAGTCCACTTCCACTATCAAGCCAACACGATCCGTACCCGCCGGGTTTTGTCATTCGTCTTTTTGGGCCTGCGCGTACTGGATCGCAGACCACTAGCGTTCGGAGAGGCCGATGTTGCTCAGGCCCGTAGGGATTTGGCCTCGGAGATCCAGCCGAGCACTCCGCTATGAAATTCGTGGGGATCCTTCAGAGTTGGAGGTCGACACCGGTGTGCTGCTGGTGCTGATTAAACAATTCGACAACTTCATCAATCGCAGCTGAAGCGCTCTTACGGTTTGATGCGCTCAAGGCCGATCCCCTCGGCTCTTTTTCACCCGGATCGTCTCTTCGGTGAATGCGCCGGGAACGGAATAGCTCAGGGACATACAGGGCTCGACCGCATCCTCTTCTCTGCCATGCGTGCGGTTCTGAAACAGGAAAGGGTGGTGGCGCCCGATGCGACCACTGACTGAAGCGGAAGTTTTTCGTGCGGGGACTTTAGCAGGCTGTTGAAAAACACCCTCTCCAGAGGGAGAGGGCTGGGGTGAGGGGACTCAATAAAAGGTAAGTTACTTATTTTGTCCCCCTCATCCTAACCTTCTCCCTCAGGGAGAAGGGATAAAAACCTTTTTCAACAGCCTGTTAGGAAGGGAAATGGCATCGCTTGCCGGGAAAGGGTGTCACGAGAGATCCGGTCGGTTCGCAAAAAGAGGGGATTCCCCCTCTTTCTGCATCTCGCACGGTATTGCCTGAAGATGCGCCTCCAGGCAAGCCGAATCCCTAATCTTGCGAATTTGTCGTTTTCATCAAACGACTGATTCGAACTCCCAGGAAGACAAAAACGATCACCGAACCAATCACGGAGAGGATGGCTCCAACGGCTGTGGCGTCCATAACGTCTGCACTCTTGTTTGCTGGCGAAAACGAGCGCGGAATTTAGCCGAGCCGAAAGCGGCTGTAAACCATGAAAGTTCAAGGGAAATAGGAACATTCGCGGAAAAGACACAATGATATCAACCCCCTCGGCATTTAAAAGTCCTTGTAAATCCGCCTTGCAGAATACCGGCAACGGCCTTCCCCGGCAGCGCAATAAAACCGCACAGTGAATCCGTGATTTTTTCTTGACTTAAAACTAATCAAACCCATTAACGACTGTTATTTTAATAATAAAACAATGTAGTCTATCCTTAGGTTTTTTATATTTTCATATTTTTTACAGAAAGAGCCCCCCCGAGGGGCCTGAAAGCGGGAACAACCACCCGCTACAAAACGAGAGAAGCGGCAGGACGCCGACGCCCCAGGAGGAGACCATGCGAAAGAACCTGCCGGTGACGGGACAGGCCGTCGAGGTCGAGGAACATGCCAATATTCTTTCCACGACTGACCTGAAAGGCCAGATCACTTATATCAATTCCGATTTTGTCCGCATCAGTGGCTTCAGTGCCGAAGAGTTGAAGGGACGACCTCATAACCTGGTGCGTCACCCGGATATGCCCGAGGCCGCGTTCGAAGACTTGTGGAAAAACCTCAAGGATGGCCGTTCATGGATGGGGATCGTCAAGAACCGCTGTAAAAACGGCGATCACTACTGGGTCGATGCCTTTGCGACCCCCATCGCCGAAGATGGCAAAACGCGGGAATACCAGTCGGTTCGCCGTAAGCCCGATCCGGCAACGGTAGCCCGTGCGGAACAGCTTTACACTCAGCTCAGCAAGGGCAAGAGGCCAGCCGCACTCCGCCGCCCGGCTTTGTCGCTCAAGAGCCGCATGCTCGGTACGCTGGTCATCACCGTACTGCCGCCTGCTGCGGCATTGGCCGCTGGTGCGGGCCCTGCACTGGGCGCGGGTGCCGCGGCGCTCGGGATGATATTCGGTGCCGCTCTTGTGGAGCGACTTTTCAAGCCCCTGGACGAGGCAGTGGAGGAGGCACGGGGGGTCGTCGACAATCCGCTTATGCAGCTGGTCTACACCGGCCGGCGCGACGAGGCCGGCCAGCTTCGGCTCGCCCTCAGGATGGTCCGCTCTGAACTCGATGCGGTCGTCGGTCGCATCAGCGACTCGGTCGACCACCTGAAAGCAACCTCCGAGCACCTGGCCGCCGATGTCACATTGACCCAGCAGGGCGTCACCCATCAGGAAGGGGAGACCAACCAGGTCGCTGCGGCAATGACGGAGCTTTCAGCCTCTGCCACCGAGGTCGCCAACAACACCCAGCAGGCGGCTGAAAGTGCAGAAAAGGCGCAGGCGGCCGCCGGGCGCGGTGGCAGCGTGGTTCAGGAGGCGGTGAGGAGCATTGAAGCCCTGGCCGAACAGGTGGAGCAGTCAGCAAGCGTGATTCAGGAGTTGCACGGAGAAAGCGAAACCATTGGCAGTGTGCTCGATGTGATTCGCGGCATCGCTGAGCAGACCAACCTCCTGGCCCTGAATGCGGCCATCGAAGCGGCACGTGCCGGTGAACAGGGGCGTGGATTCGCCGTGGTCGCCGATGAGGTGCGCACACTCGCCTCCCGTACCCAGGACGCCACCCTGGAGATCCAGGCGATGATCGAACGTCTGCAGGAGGGGGCGGGGCGGGCCGTCTCGGCGATGGAGCACGGGCGAACGGGAGCCCGGAAAGGTGTGAGTCAGGCCTCCGAGGCCGGTGAGGCCCTTCGCGCCATTACCGAAGCCGTTCAGGACATCACGGAAATGAACGCCCACATCGCCAGCGCGGCTCAACAGCAAAGCACCGTGGTCGATGAAATCAACGAGCATGTATCGACCATCAGCGAAGTCAATGAGCTGACTGTCGACAGCATGGACAACACGACAAACAGTAGTCAGAGGATCGCGGAAACCGCCGAAGAGCTCCGCCGCCTGTCCCAGCAGTTCGGCTCACGTTGATCCCGCCGGGCGGGAAGTGCCGATGGTGCACTCTCCCCGCCCGGCAGATGTCTTCTTCAAGAGCACGTGGTCAAGTCTTTCGGATGACCGTTCCTTGGCATCAGTAGTCGATGTACTTTCCAGCCTCGTCTGAGTGCTGACTCTCCAGGCCCTGACTATCCAGGGCAGTCACCGCAAAGTACCACTGTCCCTTATCCAGTTGCTCGACGACGAAGCTGGCGATCCCCGAACCGACCTCGACCATTTCGGAGTAATTACCGGAGCCCGGACCGTAATAGATTCGGAATCCCGCCAGATCGGTCAGGGCGCTTCCATCGGTTCGGGTGGTCGGGGGCGTCCAGCTGAGCGCTGCGGTACCGTTGCCGATCCCGTCATCACGGACGGTCAAATCGAAGGCCTGCAGAGCCGTTGTCAACGTCCCGTCGCTCACGCGGATGACAATGCCGCTGGTAGTCCCCACATCGGTGTAGCGCGGCGTTCCGGCCAACGTCCCGGTTTCACTGTCGAACTGTGCCCAGGCGGGGCAGTTTACGACCGTGAAGGAAAGGGCATCTCCATCCGGGTCGGACGCATCCGGGGTAAATCGATAAACGGCGTTCTCCATTATCGCCGTACCAGGCGCTCCGCTGATAACCGGTGCGCTGTTCCCGGGATCGGATGCCCCACCGCCGCCCGGAGCGGGCTCATCGGGCGCAGGGGCGACCGGCCCGGTTCCGTCACCGTCATTGACCTGTGCAATCAGGGTCTCGTTGCCGCTGACGACCAACTCCACCGCGCGGGTCAATGTGGCGCCGGTTTCCACGGTCAACCGCGTTGCTGCGGCCTCCACCGTCAGGCCCGGCTCCAAGCCGTTCAACTGTTCCAAAAAAGCGTTCAGGTCGGCGTTGCCTTGCACGCGGGTGGCAGCCGATACCGCCTGGCGGGTCTGTGTGATGAGGCTTTCGGTCAGTCTCAGATCCCGGACACTTTCGGTGACAGTCGGGGCGATGGCAGAGACGGCGGCATCCATCGCGGATGTGGCATCGGCTCCATCCACATGTAGACGCCCCACCATCAGTTCACTGAGCGGACCCGCCGAAGCGACGCGGAACGTGGCGGTAAAGCGGCCGTCAGTTGCATCGGCGCCGACACCGTCCAGACGCCCGTCGGAGAGGTCATCGGCAAGCGCCGAGACCAGTTCCCCCATTTCCACCGTATGCCCACTGCGCTTTAGCTCGCGCAGCGTCCTCCGCAAGGCCTCACCCAGGGTTTCGCTACTGGCGACGACCGCCGGGATGTGGGAAGCATCGATTCTTGCCCCCAACGGATCGGCCACCGACTCCAGGCCAAAACCGAAATCCGCCATCGCCTGACGAGTCATATCGCGCATGAGGGCACGGGTGATTGTCCGGTTGCGGGTTTGTAGCGCGCGGGCGATGATGGTCGTCAACGGCGTCAGGTTGGCCACTTTCTGCCCGGCCGACACCACCAGAGACTCAAGAGGGACATCCGGCGCCCGTCCCGTCACCAGGTCAATACCGCCTGTGGCAATAACGGAAAGGGGAAAGTCGTCAGGTTCCAGTGCAAGCTCGATTCCATAGCGCGCCCCGGAATCACTCAACCCGGTCCCCAGGACCCGACCATTTCGCGCCCTGATGGCGACCTCGGCACCCGTGACCGGACCGTCTCCCACACTGCCCGAAACCACGATGCCCTGATCTTCGACCACCGTGTCGCTGCCGGAACCACCACCGCCGCCGCAGGCGGACAAGGCCAACGATGCACTCAAAACCAGCGGGAGACCCAAAGAACGTAACCAGAACATCTGCATACCTCCAGAAGCCACCCTCCCTGGAGACATGACCGCGGCATGGCCCTTTGCCGTTTAAGGATCTGCAGATTAAAAGCGTTCGCGGCTTTCCGATGTGCACCCAGTCGCACTGGGTTAGGAGTTCTTTTGATTTGCGATAGGGTTGGCGATCAAACGCGGAAACCGGTCACAGGCAAAATGGAGCGCGGCACTCACGGAATGGGATACCGGCCGAAAAACGATTCTTCCGACGAATCCGATTCGAAGGCGATAGGTGTCAGAGCAAGGTGTCGACGCCAGGCGCCGCTGAGGTCGGCACCATCGCAAGGCGAGCGATACGGAACAGGAGGTCTCTCGGCCCGCCGCATAAGGCGACAGCCGAGCCTGTCAGCGGAATAAACAGCAGCCGTGATTTGGCCGGCTAAAGGCCCTCGCCGATATCGGAGCCGCCGGGCCGCAGTGCACCACCGGCTTCCCGAATCGCTCCCAGCTTGCTGCGGCCATACCATTGGAGTTCGAAAAGCCTGGCGATCCCGCTGCGTGGGGTTGCGAGCGTCACCGTACCGGCTCGACGACGGCTATCAGTCCAGTTGGCCATGTAGGGCATAGCGGGACCCGCAAATCGAAGGTGCTGACGAGGGGATCATCGATACACCGTTGGATCGCGTGCCGGGTGATCAAGGCGCCGGACCGTATCTCTTGAATTGTTCGTCGTATCCTGGCGCCGCCAAACTCTGCGGTATCCGAAGAGGTTTCCTTTGGAGCCGGATGGCGTGCGCGCAACAGTGTCGGCGTGAGTAGCCTTTCTTCTCGTCTTCTTACCGAGCGGTTGGACAGCATGCGAGTATTACTGCATTTTCTCCGCGCTGGCCGGGGCGAAACGGTAGCGAAGGGCGACGATAATCAGCGCCCGAACCGCGCGACTGTTTCAACTGCCGAGCGAGCGGTATTCAGCTTTTTTCGCCCGTACCATTTGAGCCGTAACAGCGAGGACATCCCACGACGCGGTGTTCCAAGTGTCACTATGCCGGCCCGACGACTGGACTGAGTCCAGGTTTTCATATACGGCATCGCCGGTCCGGTAAAGTCATAGGTCGAGATAACCGGGTGGTCAATGCATGATTGGATCGTATGGCGCATAAGCAAAGCACCCGGCCCATAGCTTTTAAACCGTTCGTCATAACCCAGCTTCAAGCTGTAATAAGTCTCTCCGAAAACCGTCCCCAGTTGACCGGCGATCGCTCGATTTCCGAGCCGCAACAGGTGCAGTCTCAACCATCCTCTATGGGCGGCCTCATGAGCGAATGCCCGCCAGAATCTTTCCGCTTTGGGATCATGGGCGATCGCCGTCCCCGCTCGACCTTTCCATCCCGCAGCCTCCACGCCAAAAAGCTCAGTGAGGGTGGTTGGCAGTGAATCGGGATCGGGATCAACGATGTCTTCGAAATTCACCGAATCAACCCGACCCAGCTTCCTCTCCTTTCTGCGGGTCTCTTGTCGGTATTTTCCCGGGATCCGTCGATCCACCGGCAGCGGGTCCGACGTTTCAAGGAACGGGATTTCGGTCGAAGGCTGATAACGGAAAGGTATCCCGCGGGACTGGCATTCGGACTTGAGTCTGTGGAGAACCGCAGAGTCCTCTCGCATCGCACTGTGAAGGTAGCGAAACCAGCTTTGCTTCTCACGCTCCAGGTAGTCACAAACCATGCGAACGAATGTTTCCCGGTGCTCCGGATGACAGATCCAGTCGGCATCGTACTCTCCAAGAGCGTGGACCGTGCGCCAGGTCGAGAGAAGGGGGATCAAGCCACGGGAATGGACAACCCATGGCGTGATGCCAATGATGTTTTCTCCATCCTTTCCCACCAGCAGGCGGAGTTGCTTCGGCTCCGGATAACGGTACTTCCAATAATTCAAAACCCAATTGGGGGTTTGAAAGAGGCGAATCTCCGTATGTTCCCGTACCAGCTTTTCCCAGGCGGAAAGCAGCCAACCGGGTGGGGCAGATCCGGGATTCAGTTCGACAATGATGCACTGCCGCATAGGCAACATCCCTGTTAATGGTTTTGCGACGCTTTGCCATCCGATGGCGGTGCCCACATAATTCGGCGAGGCGATAGCGCCGGGCAAAGTGTAGGCGCGAACCGATCCCTTGGACTATCGGTATTGGTACGGAGCTGGCAGGTTTGACTCGGGGCTGAGGCGGAGGAACCTGAATGGGACTTCCGTTCGCAGAGAGCTTTAAAGGGAGACGCTCGGCGCCACCTTGTCATTGGTGCTGGTGAGTTTGGTGGCAAGCGAAGCGGCGATATTGCGCATGACCAGAAAGGCCGCGCGGGGTTCAACGATCTGAAGCGCCTCAAGAGCTCGGCGACTCAGCGTCAGCACCGTTGTATCAGCGGTCGCCTCGGCCGTGGCGACCCGGTTGTCCGGCTGTAGCATGGCGACCTCGCCGAAGAGATCGATGGCCTTGAGCGTGGCGATCGCCCCGGCCTGTTCGGTTCGGATTACCACCGAGCCGGCGAGAAGGATGTAGAGCTTGCTGCCCGAGTCACCCTCTCTGAAGATGATATCTTGCGACCGATAACCCTCTGCTCCGCAGGAGCGCGCCAATGCATCGTACTCACCTTCAGTCAGACCCGAAAAGGTCGGGACCTTCTTGAGGATCCGGCAAACGCGATCTCTATCCACGAGTGACATAGTTCCGGCTCACCCGGGACGTTAGGGCGAACGGGCGCAATCGCCCCGACTTGGCGGCTATATCAGAAATCGACCGTGCGGAATCGCATCGTTAGGACCGCCCGCAGTCCTGAGTGCTCCATCCTCGCCGCGCAAAACACGATCGGTCGGAGGACAAAAATCCGGGGCTACCGGAACTCCGCCATTACCCCCAGAACAACGGCATAGCGCGCCCCCTTGCCCGCCGCGGTCAAGGCCAAAAACAGAGGGAAGCGTACGCGCATCAATCCGGCAATGAAGGTGAGTCCGTCACCGACAACCGGTGCCCAGGCCAGTAGCAGGGACCAGACGCCGTAACGTTGGAACCAGGACTGAGCCTTGCCGAGGGCGTCCTGGCGAAACGGGAACCAGCGCCGGTCCCGGTAGTGCAGCAGATAACGGCCGAGAAACCAATTGACCACCGCGCCCAGGGTGTTGCCTGCAGAGGCCCACATCCAAAGTGCCCACGGCTCGTATCCACTCACCAGCAGGCCGGCGAACATCACCTCCGAAGAGGCCGGCAGCAGAGTCGCGGCCAGGAAGGCAACGAGGAAGAGCCCGAGATAGGTTTCGATGGGGAGACTCCAATGCGATCGCAGCGGCATTTTACCCGAACACGCGCTATTACACGCCAGGAGCAAGGGGGCGCTTAGGCCGTATCGCGGCCTCCGGACATTATAGTGCTAACATATATATATCACGAACATGATAAACATTCCTTATATTTCCATGCGATTTTTGCGGAAATGAGTCAATTGATGAGAAAACTGATTTCCTACTACCTCCCCTTCGACGATGAGATGGCATTCAGCCTCCCCCTGGTTTGGGAGAATGGCAAACGCTACGCCTATCGGCACGGCATCGCCTGTGTGGCACTGGGCACAGTGACCGTCGCCGCCGATGTTTCGGCCATGCCGGTTATCGCCTCCGTGACCTTCGGCCTGACCTGCGTCACCTCATTGGTCGGCAGCATCTGCGCCGGCGCAGCCATGGACGCGCGTTGAAACCCCCGTCCCTCCGCCGGGTTAATACCGGCTCTTCACGCCGACACGAACGCCACCGCCCCTAAGCCCCTCCCCACCTCCTCTATCCTTGCGCAAGGAACCAAAGAAAGGAGGGTGATGTGGGGCTCATCGGGGAGCACGACAATGAGCGCCGACTGCTTTTCGAGCAGATGCTCGATGCCTATGCGCTGCATGATGTGATCCGGGACGAACAGGACCGCGCGGTGGATTACCGCTTAATCGAGATAAATCCGGCCTATGAGCGGATTACAGGCAAGTCAGAGAAGGAGGTGGTGGGCCGGACTCTGCGCGAGGCCTTTCCGGATCTGGAGCCGGAGTGGTACGACACCTTTCGCGAAGTCGTGGAAAGCGGCAAGCCGGTCCGCTTCACCCGTTATACCCGCGCCCTGGACAAGTACCTCGAAGCGGCCGCTTATCGGCCGCGGAAGGGAAGTTATGCGATCTCCTTCCGTGATGTAACCCCGCGGGAGAGGGCTCGACACGAGCTTGAGCAAACCACCGACCTGTTAAGGAAGGTACTGACCGGAACGGTGGATATGATGGGCCGCACCACCGAAATCCGTGACCCTTACACCGCCGGTCATCAGCGTCGTGTCGCCCAGTTGGCCCGCGCCATGGCCGAGGAGATGGGACTGTCGGAACAGAGAAAGACGGCAACCTATCTGGGCGCGCTGGCCCACGATATCGGGAAAATTGCGGTCCCCTCGGAGATCCTCAACCGACCGGGGCGACTGGAGCCGCTGCAGTACCGCATCGTGCAGTCCCACCCGGGGATCGGAGCCGATATCCTCGGCACGGTACCCTTCCCCTGGCCACTTTCGGCTATCGTGCACCAGCACCACGAACGGATGGACGGTTCCGGCTATCCCGAAGGTCTCACGGGAGATGATATCTTGCTGGAGGCACGCATCGTTGCGGTCGCCGACGTGGTGGAATCGATGTGCTCTCATCGCCCCTATCGCGCCGCTCTGCCACATCTCGCGGGCCTTCGGGAGATAAATCAACATAAAGGCGACTCGTATGACCCGCGCGTGGTCCGAACCTGCCTGTCACTGTTCGAGCGGGGTTTCAAATTCGAAGAAGTACACGTCCCTACCGTCGAATAAGCACGCATTTCACCACGGTATTGTGAACACTTTCGGGGTGCCGTCGGAGCCGAACGGGAGGCCATCCGGCTGATTGAAGGCGCCTATTTTTTCTTGGCCTGCTTGTAGGCCAGCGCCACCGAACGTCGCCAGAGGTCCGCCGGCTGCGCCGGGCTGCCGGCCCAAACGCCTTTCTCCTTGATGCTCTTGGTCACCATCGACTGCCCGAGTACCGTCACCCCATCGGCGATCTCGATGTGGTGAACCAGACCGACCTGTCCCGCCAAGGTCACGTAATCGCCCAGCTTGGTGCTTCCGGCGATGGCCACGTGCGACACCAGCAGACAGTGTTGTCCCACCTGCACGTTGTGCGCCACGTGGACGAAATTATCGATCTTGGTTCCCCGCCCGACACGAGTCGACAAGAAGCGACCGCGATCCACCGTGGCGTTGGCTCCAATCTCGACATCGTCTTCGATGACGACACCGCCTATCTGAGGGATCTTCCTGTGCTCTCCGTCCCGCAACACATACCCGTATCCGTCACCTCCAATAACCACTCCGGGCTGGAGGATCACGCGATCGCCCAAACTGCAGTGTTCCCGAATGGTGACGTTCGGGTAAATCAAACAGTTTTCGCCCACAGCCACGTGATCCATGACCACTGTTCCGGCCAGCACCTCGGTATGGGCGCCGATACGGACATGGCTGCCGATGATTACCCCGGGGCCTATTCGCACCGCTTCTCCCAGGATAACCTCTTCGCCAATAACGGCGCTGGGGTGGATCGACCCGTTCTGCTCCATGGGGGTCGGTCGAAACCATTCGGCGATCCGTGCGATGGCGTACTCCGGATCGTCGCTGTACAGATTGGCTTTTCCTGCGACGGGCAAACCCGGCCGGGTGATAAAGGCGGCGATCCGTGATTTGGCCGCCTGCTCCAGGAGCTTTGGGGACCCCACATAGGAGAGGCATCCGGGCAAATCGTCGGTCAAGCCACAAAGCCCCCCGATGGCAAGGGCGGGGTCACCGTCGAGTTCCAGGCCGAAGCGCTCACCGATTTCGGCTAACGTGTAGCTCATTCATTTGTTCCCGGTCTCTTCTACTGGTTTCGCACTCTACCGAACCGCGCGCCGACTTACACCTGGCGGTTTCGGTCTTTGGGAGCGGATACTCACGAAATCGGCTGCGCCTGCCCCGCCATCATTCGCCTCTCAACCGCTTCGGCCCGCTGCGGGCGATCGAACAGGAAACCCTGACCGAGCCGGCAACCGTACCGCAGCAGCAGTTTCCGCTGTGTTTCGGTTTCTATGCCTTCGGAAACCAGAGAAAAATCCAGTTCACTGCAGATACCAATGAGCGCCCTCAAAATCGCCTGACTGACTCGCTCCCTCTCCACATCGGACACAAACGCCCGATCGAGCTTGATCGTATCGATAGGCAGCCCGCGCAGATAATTGAACGAGGAATAACCGGTTCCGAAGTCATCCAGTGCGATGCGAAAGCCCTTTTCCCGGAGCCATTTCAGCCGTTCGCCAGTGGCACCCACGTCATCCAGAAAGACCTGCTCGGTAACCTCCAGTTCGACCAGCGAGGGAGCACAGCCGCTCTGCTCCACAGCGCGGAGCAGTTTGTCGCTAAAATCACGATCACTGAACTGCCTGGGTGAGATGTTCAGGGCAACCGGTACCTCGAAGCCGAGGTTTCGCCAGCGAACCATGTCCTCAAGCACGCGATTGAGCATTTGCCTGCCAATCTCCGCTACCTGTCCGGTCTCCTCCGCGATATCGATGAATTCGCACGGCGGCACCAACCCCCGCACGGGATGCTGCCATCGGGCCAGCGCCTCCAAACCCACAATGCGTCCACTTCCAAGTTCAACCTTGCTCTGATAGAACGGCACGATCTCGGCGTGCTTGAGTGCATGGTGAATGGCGCTTTCGACGGAAACGAACTGAGCCGCCTCGGCACTGTAGTGGGCGTGATACTCGGCAATTTTTCCCTGCCCTGAACGCTTGGCCCGGTACATCGCGGCATCGGCGTTACGAACCAGGGATTCGGTATCGGTGCCATCTTCCGGGCAAAAAGCGATGCCGACATTACCGCTAATGTGCAACTCACTGCGGTCGATTACGAGGGGCGATTCGATAGCTTCCAGTAGCTGTCGGGAAAAACCCACGGCCTTTTCGTTGCTGTCAATTCCGGGATGCACAACGATAAATTCATCGCCACCAAAGCGACAGAGCAGGGCATCTTCGGGGCAGACATCCTCAACTCGCTGCGCGATCCTTTGCAGCAGGCGATCACCAAACGAATGACCGAGACTGTCATTGATATTCTTGAAACGACTCAGGTCGAGGAAGAGCACCGCAAAACGCTGCTTTTCGCCAACACGACGGCTGATATCCTGTTCCAGAAGCCGCCGGTTTGGAAGGTCGGTGAGCGGGTCGAAATGGGCCATGCGCTCGATCCGTACCTGATCCCGCTTCCGCTGGGTAATATCCAGATTCGTGGAGCGCACACCGGTCTGCTCGCCACTGTCATTGTAGACCGGTCCACAAATATGGGTCATCCAGACGACTTCACCGCTTTTGGTCAGTAACCGGATATCGAAGCTTTCCGGCATGCCGCGGGCATTGATTTGATGGACGTGGTGATTCCAGCGCTGGCGATCGTCGGGGTGGATCAGCTGATCCATCAGATTGTCTTTTTCATAAAACGCCTGCTGCGGGTAACCGGTCAGCCGTTCACAGGAAGGGGAAACGTACTCATAGCGTCCCTCGATGGTGCGCAGGTAAGTAAATTCCTGGGCGATATCCACGACGGCGCGAAATTCGCGGTTTTTCTGCCGCAGTCGTGCCCGCAAAACGGCGAGGCGGCCGAGCAGCGCGCCCACGACCAGCGCCACGCCCGAGGGGACAAGGAGAAAAGTGAATTCGAAGGTTTTGCTGTAGACGTACTGCGTCTGAATAGCCACCGCTATTCCCACGAGGACCAGGGAGACCGATAGGTTACGTAAATAGATGCTCCATTCCTGGCGCGGCCTGCTCCTCATTCCCCCTCCTGGCAACTGCCTCTTCCGTTCGCCTGGCGCCGTCTACTTTTTCTTGTAATTGGCTGTGACTTTATACCTTCGACAGAAAGGGGGTGCAACCGCTTGGACAGGAACCGCATCGGCTTGGCGGGTGCAACAACCGAAAGGGCCGTCGCGACGTTCAATCCAGGTCCGAGCTGTACTGCCCGTATTTCCGAAGCAGGGTCTTGGCAGGTTCGCCGTAGCGTTTCACCCACTGGGCCAGCACTGGACGGCTAATCTTCGCACCGTGCTGCAGGTGCTGTTCCAGCCGTTGCAGCCCGGTATCGGAAATCCTTTCCTCTCTGGAAACTCCGGGTGCCGGTTTTCTGCCTGTCATTTTTCGCTGCTGCTCCACATCGATGAAAAGGGATGCCGCACGCGCCGCGAAATCTGTGCGGGCTCAGTGCCGAAAGGATAGCTAGTGTACTGTTGCATGGGGGCGCGGCCCGGTTTGCCCGTGGTAAAATCCGCCTTTTCCCCTTACGCCCGGTTTTGCGTACTTACCCTGGAGCCCTGAAGTAGATGAGTACAGAACAAGAGCTGCATGCGCGTAGCGAATCGAAATGCGAATTGTGCGGCGCCACGGAAAACCTGGAAATTTATCAGGTTCCTCCCGATTCAGACGGCAGTGCCGATCAGTGTGTCCTCATCTGTGGCTCCTGCTGTGAACAGATCGAAAACCCCGAAAAGGTCGCTGTCAATCACTGGCGCTGCCTCAATGAAAGCATGTGGAGCCAGGTACCGGCGGTGCAGGTGATGGCGTGGCGTATGCTCACACGGCTCAGTTCGGAAGGCTGGCCCCAGGAGCTGCTCGACATGCTCTACCTCGATGAGGAAACCCTTGCCTGGGCAAAGGCGACCGGGGAGGGAAGGGGCGACGAAGATACCGTCAGGCATGTGGACAGCAACGGCGCGGTACTCGAGACAGGCGATACCGTCACCATTGTCAAGGATTTAAACGTGAAAGGAACCAGCTTTACGGCCAAGCGCGGCACGGCCGTGCGTGGAATTTCACTCGTCCCCGACAATCCCGAGCAGATCGAAGGCCGCGTGAACGGCCAACAGATCGTCATTCTGACCAAATTCGTCAAAAAGGCGGGTTAATCGAAACGATCGGCAAATCCCGGGACCTGAATCTCCTGCTCTGCAAAGCTGCCCGCCTCGGCCCCGGTGTGGCAGGCATCGCAGTGGCTCAACGAGCGCACCTGAGGATTATCCCGGACCGCCGCTGCCGGAAGCTCATCGTGTTCCCGGACGAAATACGGAATCTCGGTAATGCGAAGCGGCGCCACGTCCTGGCCAAGTGAGCGCAGCAGTCTATAGGGCAGCCGTTGCGGCCCCCGGCCTCCGGCGTTGTTCAGAAGATAGCGACGGACGTCATTCATCTCGCTGTCCGGCAGCTCGGCATTGTCGCCGAAGTGATCGCTCAGGCCGGTCAGTATCCGCTCCCAGGATTGTGCGGGAAGGAGAGCCGCCGGGTAGGCGAAGTGACATCCTCCACAGGCCTCCCGATAGGCCGGGTCCGCGGCCGGCACAGTGTCGGCCCGGGTCCGGTTCGCGTCCGCCATCCCATCGCTGTCAGCCATCACCGCTGCCGTGGTCAGGAGCGACGCGGCACAGGCCCACTGGGCCGTTCTCTTCCAGTTCATGCTCCGATCTCTCTTTGAAGCCTTGGGGTGTTTTATACTAGGTCCGCTTGCTGAAGCAAAGCTGAACGGCTTGCGGATCGGCAAAAGCGCATAACAGACTTTATGGGCCTGCCGCTTTGTGGCCGGCTCCGCGTTCTTCACCCGTTTGCGGAGTTCCAATGGGTGCATCAATCGCCAGCGGACATTTGTGAAACCGGTCACCGCTTTTGTTAGTTGTCCGGGGATGATGGTTTGCATGCGAATAGCCTCCATACCCCTTCTCCTGCTGGGCGTACTGCTGTCCGGCTGCAGCACCGAACCGGCAAGGGCCAGCGTCGGCCCCACGGCGGTAACGGGCGTCGTCGAGCGCCTGATCGGCAAGCCCTACCGCTACGGCGGCAGTTCGCCCGGACGCGGGTTCGACTGCAGCGGTCTGGTCTGGTACGCCTATCGCCAGGCGGGCCATGCCGTACCGCGCACCACTTCCGGCCAATTCACGGCCACCCGTGCGGTGGCCCCGGAGCATTTACTGCCGGGAGACGTGCTCTTCTTTCGAATCGAAGGCAAACCGTCTCACGTCGGCCTCTATGTCGGGGCGGGCCGCTTCGTTCACGCCCCCTCGAGCGGCAAGCGTGTCAGCTATGGCTCCCTCTCCAAGCCTTACTGGCGGGAACGGCTGGTTAAAGTCGGGCGCTTTCGCTAAATATCCGTCCCGAAGTGGTTCCACCTTTTGTGTCCCTGCTCCCTGAGGGAGAAGGTCAGGATGAGGGGGACAAAATCAGTAACTTACCTTTTATTGAGTCCCCTCACCCCAGCCCTCTCCCTCTGGAGAGGGTGTTTTTCAACAGCCTGTTAGAGCGCGGACCAACGGGCGATTCGGTCGCCGAAAAAAGCTGTGACGAACAGGGCCATCGGTGAAAATGCGATGAATGCCTTCACCAGTCGGCGAATGAAGGGGTGCGCTCGGCCAATTTCGAGGAAGTTTGCCGCGATGATTGCACCTTTCGCCCAGATGATGGCGGCCACCAACAGCGGCAGCCAGGACGCGGCGCCGAACCATTCTCCAAGGGCCAGGCTCGCCAGGGTCAGCGCCACCAGGGCCAACCAGGTAGCGGTCAATACGGAAAAGCTGGCGGGTTCGTCTTTCATTTCAGGCCAGGACGTAAAACAACGGGAATATGACCAACCAGATGATATCGGTGGCATGCCAGTAACTGGCCAACGCTTCCAGTCCGGAATAGTCCTCGGCCGAATAGCCGCCGAAAGCCAGGCGTGCCAGCACGAACAGTATCCCGAGGATGCCCCATGAGGCGTGAACCAGATGGTTGAGAGTCAGGTAGTAGTAGACGGTGAAGAAAATACCCGCGCCGCCGCCCACGCCCTGCTCCAGGTTCCAGTTCACCTCGAAATACTTGACCAGCGGATAAAGCAACGCGACCAGCAACGCGGAAACCAGCCACACCGTGGCATTGCGGCTACGGCCGTGGCGGATCGCGTTGACTGAGCAGGCGATGAAGTAACTGCTGGTGACCATCAGCAGGGTAATCACGGTTCCGGCTGCACGGGACAGCCGGGCGGGTCCCTCGTGAAAGGCCTCGGGATAGTGGGCACGGGCGATGAAATAGATGGAGAACATCACCGTGAATTCAACGAAGATACTGGTGATGCCGACCCAGATGCCCCGGTTCCCGGGTATTCGCCTTGTACGCTCACCAGGGAGCGCGCGGTTCAGTGCCGCTTCAACCATGCTGCGCTCCGCAAAAACGGCCCGGAGACCAGGTCAGTGCCCGTGCATCTCCGGCTCGCTGCCTCCGGCCAATCCGGGGAACCGTCCCCCGGCGAAATCCTGATGACAGCTCTGGCAAGCACGGGTCATCTCTTCAAAATAGAAGCGCTCCAGAGCCGAGTCCTGCCGGTCCCCCGCCTCGCCCAGACGACCCGCCAGTTGATGGAATTGGCGGTCGCCATTGATAAATGCCTTCGGAAGCCGGGTACCGATCTCTTGCCGTTGGGCGGCAGTCAGCTTCTGCTTGAGGACAAAACTGTCGCGGATCCGTCGCGCCTGTTCGGCGACGGCCTCATGCTCTCCAGTGACAACCGCTGTATGCAACGGACCCATGGCCGACGCTATCATCTGCATCTCTTCAACCAGCACCTTGCGCGTCTCCGGCGACAGCCTTTCGGTGGCCGTCTCCGCTGCGCCGGCCACTGTAACGGACGACAGCAACAAGGCTGTCGCCAGGGACATAGGTCGAAACAGGTCTTTCGTTGTCTTCACAGCGATCCTCTCTTATTCGAAAAACATGAAAATACGGCCCCGCTCCGCTGCCGACATTGATCCGCGTCAAATCTCTCCGTGCAATGTTCACCGGCCGCCGGTTCACGTGGTCACAAGCGCTTTTGCCTGCCGATAATTTTGATCACCGTTCAGTAGCCGATACCCGGTGGCCGCGCCGGCGATCACGAGCAGATCCAGGAGCCCGAGAATTGCATCCCGGACGAACCCCCAAGTGGTTCCCCCCACAACTTCATCCCACAACCCGTTCACCCCGTAAGCCACTGCGTATATGACCGCGAACAGGATCCCGACGCCGACCATGAGTTTCAGAATGCACCCCCTTGCAAGTTCCACACTGCTCCCAATCCCGGCGAAGGTCGTCTGCCTCCAGCGAACAATCAGCACCGGATGGAACAGCGTGACCGCATAGACAAAAAGCACCGGAATGATGAGGAGTACGGAGACAAGGGGAAAAAAGTCGCCGGCCCGGGCGGCAGGAAGCATGAACAGGGTCACCAGCAGTGCGTTGACCGAGCCGACGTAGAGCTGAGCGAGTATCAGCCAGACGAGTGTACCCACAAAGGGGCTCGATTCTGATGACAGCTCAGGCAGGTAGTGCCGAATGAGAAGGTAGGTGCCGTATGTCGCGACCAGACTCCCTGCTAACCAGGCGCCGATCAGGGCGGCCGTATGCCCGTAATTCGGAACGCCAATCGCGCCCGCTATCAGCAGCAGCGGCAATAAACGAGTGATCAGATAACCGAAAGAACCGGTGTAGAGTCGTACGGTTTGCCGCAAAAAGTCCTTTAATTCCATTTGCATGTTCCTTTTCCATTGTTGGCAACCTACATTACCAAAAACCAGTCGGGATCACCCGGACGGGAAGCGGTCGGTTGCGAGCGCCCCTTTAATCCTCAACCGCTTCTTTGTTACCCACCAGGCGCCGTACCCCCGAAACCAGCAACAGGGTCAACGCACCAGTGAGCAGGCCACTGACACCCTTTAAAAGCGTCGGCACGATCGCTCCCGACAGGGCGCCGATGCCCGGCAGAAATTCCGCAGCACTGACAATGCTTTCCATGAGGTGATGAGTTCCGGGAAGCCCATGAAGCACGATTCCTCCCCCCACCAGGAACATCGCCACTGTCCCGGCTATGGAGAGTCCCTTCATTAGCCAGGGCGCGGCGCCCAGAAGGAAGCTGCCGATGCTTCGCTGCAGCTTGGCCGTCAGGCGGCTGCCTTGCTGTCGGGTGAGATGGAGACCGGCATCATCCAGCTTGACGATCCCGGCCACCAGACCGTAAACGCCGATAATTATGCCAACCGCCACCGCGATGAGAACGACAAGCTGGGTAAAAAGAGCGGCCCCGGCCACCGTGCCGAGGGTAATGGCGATAATCTCCGCCGAGAGAATAAAGTCGGTTCGCACGGCCCCCCGGATTTTCTCCTTTTCAAACGATACCCTGTCCGCTGCGGAGTCCGACAGCGCCTGCAGATGCTCGTGGCGGGCTTCGGTGTCCTTGCCGGTTCCCTGCCCCAGCGCGTGGGCGATCGTTTCAAAACCTTCGTAACAGAGGAAAGCCCCGCCGACCATCAGTAAAGGAGTCACCGCCCAGGGAGCAAGGCCGCCAATGGCCAGCGCCAGCGGGACCAGGATTGCCTTATTCCTGAACGACCCTTTCGCGACCGCCCAAACGACAGGCAGTTCGCGCTCCGCCCTGATGCCGGTTACCTGCTGCGCATTCAGCGCCAGGTCATCACCCAATACTCCGGCCGTCTTCTTCGAGGCCGCTTTCGTCAATAGGGAGATATCGTCCAGAACGGTGGCGATGTCGTCAATCAGGGCAAGCAGACTCGAACCGGCCATTTGCGCTCCTGAGGGTTGTCACAATCTGTCGCGCCGCCTTCGTCGAATATGGCGCTAAGGGAGCCCATGTGGGCGCGTTTGTCGCCGCATTGGACGATAAAGCCTGTGGGAAAGCAATAGATTCGCCATGAACGGGGCGGCGCTATCCGCCCAAAGCAGATCGATAAAAACAACATCCTGTCGTTGATTTCTGACTAACATGGTCTAGATTTATTCTAAAGCGCGAAAAAAGGTCAAAATTTTGGGAGAGACGATGATTAGGGGTGTTTTCTGGGGAATGCTCGTGTCGCTCACGCTTGCTTTGAACCCGGTCCGGGCGGAGGACACCATCGATTGGGTTGGATGCGGCATTTCGAAGTTGGGCTACATGCAGGACCTCTCGGCGGCTTTCGGAGAAAAGAACCGGCACTCGATTTCGACTGGAGGGCGGCGGTGCCACCCGCGGCCTGCGCGCCATCAACTCCGGGAAAAGCCATCTGGCGGGGAGTTGCCGGTTACCGCTGCTGAACGCCAGCGGTGATGGTGCCATTGCGTCCGAAGGCAAGCTGAAGTTGCTTCCCATGGGATGGGATGCGTTGGTCGTCGTGACACACCCGGGAAATCAATCCGTTTCCAACATCAGCCGGGAACAACTGAAGGCTGTCCTAACGGGCGGTATTACCACCTGGCGGGAGTTGGGGGGCAGTTCCGACAGGCCCATCAACCTCTATGTGCGAAAGGGTAGGATATCCGGCGTTGGGCGGACGCTCCGCCAACAGCTTTTCGGCGACCCCGAAAAGTCGTTCACTCCGCGGGCGACGGTTCTGCCGTCCTCGGGGAAGATCGAAAAGGCGGTGGAGAGGGATCCGGACGGCCTCGCGGTCAGCGGAATAAGCAGCAGCCGCCATCGCGCGTTAAAGCTGCTCAATCTGGACGGTGTCGAACCCTCCCTCGCCACCCTGAAACGCGGCCAGTACCCGCTGTTTCGAATCCTGTTTCTGGTCGCCCCGCGTGACTACGAGTCGGATCCGCTCCTCAGCCGGTTCGTCGATTTCACCTTCTCTGTCGAGGGTCAGCGCATAATCGAGAACGCCGGAACACTGCCCTACCACCGTGGCGCCCTGCTTCTGACCAAGGCCAGTTACAACTACATTCATTCCATGGAAGTGATGACAGACAGCGGCATCTACACCATAGGAGGCCATTGAGGGGCCAAACCTCACCTGGTGACTCGGAGTAAATGAAACAAAGGGTTTGGCCCAATCCGATATCGTAAACGTCAACGGAGGCGAAGATGAACTGCAATGTCGGCGGCGCCGAGCGCGTCATCCGCATCGTGATGGGGATCGTTCTGGTGGCAATCGGCCTGTTCGCACCCCTCTCCACCGTGTGGCAGACACTGGCCTTTGTCGTCGGCGCCATCGCCCTGGTAACCGGCCTGATCCGCTTTTGCCCGGTTAGCGCCCTGTTGGGCGTCAATACCTGCCGGCAACAGCCGCGAAATCAATAGGGAAGCCCCCGCGACGGCCGGAGTCGCCATTTGCGCGGCGGCACTACCTATTCCGGGTACTGCGGCCTGAAGTCGAACGGATAGTCATAGACCTTCTGCTCAGCAGCCAGTACCAGCTCGACCGACTCCATGCCGGGAGTAAACGGCAGGGTCATGGTCCAGTACCCCGCGTCCTGGAAATTGATCGGATCGGCTGCGATCCGTTCCCCCTCGGGACCGAGGCCGTGAAGGTTCACCAGGCGATCGAGGTCGCCCTCGATCTTGAGCTTGTAGCCGGGGAACATGCCGCGCTCCAGACCGGTCAGCGTGACACTCACCCCGTCGAGATTTTTGCCGCCCCATAGCTCATCCAGGTCGAGTCGCCGGGAAAGCGTCTCTGTGGGCAGGCGAAAGCGAATCAGGCCCTTCAACCGCTCCAGTCGCTCCTCTTTTTCCAGCCCGGCCGACATCTGAATAAATTGCCGGGCGAACGGCTTGCCATCAATGCGGTGATCAAACACGATCTTTCCGCTGTTGGTGTAATAGGGGTAATGGACCTTCTGCCGCCGATACGGCCAAAACGGCGATAATGAGGATGACCGTCGTGAGCAACCCGCCGGCATGACGGGAGCGTGCCCTCCTTGTCCCGGGATTCGGCGCCTCCGGAGAAACCATGGGCTCTGGCACCGGCATCCGGGCCGTCTCGACTTCTTCCGATTCGTCGGCCACCAGCTCAACCGCGAGACCGGCCCGGAGGAGTTGATCCCGGTATCGTTCAATCGTTTTCCTGTCATCCTTGCTGGCCAGCCTGCGGCGCTGGCCATCCAAGAGGATTTCGTGGACTTTCTCTTCCGGGAGACGCGTAACTCGGCCCAGCACCGGTACCGCCTCTGTTGCCTCGAACCCCGCAATGAGTTTCCCCGTGCCAAATAAATGAAAGGCCATTTATCTCTCTCTCCCTGATCGTAAATCGACGCACATTGCGTGCGCTTTTCTCGGTTTTTGTTTTGTTTCTGATTTTTCAAATTATTCAGGTAGGCTCGGCGCAGCCACGGAGCATCCCCAGAGGGCTGCAAAACTTCTCCTTGGCAGATGGCGCCTACTCCATCAGTCGCCAATCTCCGCGCCTGAGAAGTCCGGGATCTAAATAGCTGTTCCGAAATGGGCACCACCAGATCCCTTCTCCCTGAACACCATTTCGGAACAGCTATTCAGCTCCTCAGGCGTCTGATACTACCGTGTACGGTAGCTGTAATGACAGGCGATGCAGAAGGTCGTCACTTTTTGCAAAGCACCGTACGTGCGCTTCATATCGCCTTCCCGGGCGATCTGCGAAAACTCCGTTGCCGCCTCGTGCATGCCCCAGCCCATATTTCGCATCTCAAGCGGCATAAACCTGCCCGGCCCCATTCCGGTGGCGCGATGCTTTCCCATAGAACTCTTGCCCATCTTGGTTTCTGCCGCTTCGGCGGCAGCCTTGAGATCATTGTCCGCCAGGTAACCCATGATTTCATTCAATGTCGAGAGATGCAGCAACATATCCTGCCGCATTAACTCACGTGCCTGCTCAGGCATAGAGACCAACTGCCGATGATCCCCTCCCGTTGGTTTGGTTGCGGCCGGCGAAGTGCTGTCCGACTCCTGGCTGTGTACCGACTGGGCAAACAGAAGCACTGCTGTGGCCAAAAGAGCCATTGTTCTAGGCATGGTGTGTGTCATCCACAGTTAGCGAGCTTTTTTTACGTGAGAGGTCACACTAATCCACCCCACGTGCAGGATCAATTGTCGCCTTTGGACCCTCCCCGGTGGGCGCTCTGCGACTCCCGTTCTGCCGCCAACAGTGCTCCCAGTAGTGAGGACGCTTCCTTACCATTAACGGTCAACTTACCGGCATCGAACTGGACATGCGACTCCAGTTGGGCCGCGTTTTCCCTGAGGAGGCCCTGCTTGATCAAACCATTGACCTGCGTGTTGACGCTCTGCTCGACGGTTCTTTCCATTTCCTCCCGGCTGATCTCCATTTCGTCCACGGCGTTTTGAGCGAGAATGGCCTTCCTTGCCTCGGCTTGAAGGGCAGACATAACGATGGCGCGAGGCACACTGGCATAGAGATCGGCTTCCACCATGGATGCCAACATGGCCGGATTTTCCTTTATCCCGTCGTTCCACTCGCCAGTTATGCGGCTATCCAGTTTCAGTGCGAATCGGCCCATCGGCGTATCGACACTGACATCGTTGATTTTGATAACCGGTTGCGCGTTCACCAACGCCGGAAGATGAGCAGACATTGGCGCAAAGGGATCGGCGCTGGTCGAATCGCTTTTCACCATATTCGACGCTATAAGCTGCCAAGCCCGAAGGGCTTCGGCATCAAGGTTTTCCACCTCTGCATCGTAAGTCGCATTGGTTATTTCGAACCCGTTGACGCGGATGAGATCGGTTTTGATCGCACCCGATGCATGAATCAGCCCATCGGATTCATGCTGTTCACCGCTGACGCTCACGCGATCAATATGCACAGCGACAGCATCACCTGAAAAGCGGGTGGCATTGATATCGATGGGACCAATGCTGCCCTCGGCCTTGCCGTGCCACATGCCGCTTTTCCCCTTGTACAGCTCGGCATCGTATTGGACCGGACCGAGACTCATTAGGTGAAGTAGAGGCTCCGGTGTTCCCAAGGTATCCGCAAGGGCGGTGATATCGGTTTCACCACTGCCGTTGGGGGACTGCCTTGCACCGCCAGTGGGTTTGATAACAAGCCCGGGCATAGTGAAGTCGAACGAGAGCTCGTCACGACCGGCCGCCTGCCTGGCACTACCCTGCATTCCCATCCACTCCACGGCAACGGTCTCTCTGCCGTCCAATTGACCGCTCGCAGCCGGACTGTTTATTGAGGCTTCCTGATGGCCATCGAGAAAGATTCGGGTATTGATGCTCAGTGGCGCTTCGCCTTTAAATAGCGGCTCCAATCCCTCTCTCACCTCCTCAATCAGCACCAGCTCCGTGTCGACGGTCGCGATAACGCGCGAGGCGATATGCGGTGTGTGATCGATTTGGTGGATCATATCGAGTGATAACTTCTCTCCACCGCTTGGCGCTATGGTAATGCGTGTGGTGGCCGTGGCATTGAATAAATGGCGATCGTAATCAACGAGCTGGATATCGACGCCGGAGAGAGCCGCCTCCGCGGCGGCTTCCCGATGTTCGATACGAATGCCTTTTTCCACGGTTGTGCCGATGAAATACGATGCGGCGGGCACTGCTGCGGCCACGGCGACAATGACCGTCAGGATAATTTTTTCCATTGCCTGCTCCTCTGGCATTTTTTTGTTCCAAGTGAAAACGAAACTGCCGTTGACTCCCGGCGGACTTTGCCTGTCTGCGCTACAGGCTCAAATTACCGAGAGCATCCCCCTCCCACCATACGGCCAGTTGGCGCCGTTCATCATCCAGTAGGAGCGGCATCCTGACCATCCCGTGGGAGCGGCATCCTGCCGCGATGCAGTTTTCGACCGGAGCCTTCGCGGCTGGAAGCCGCTTACCCACAAGCCCGTTCACCATCCCGTGGGAGCGGCATCCTGCCGCGATGCAGTCTCTCCGCAGCCCCCTTGCTTTGGCTCGGTCACAGACGGCTGTTCCGGCTAACGGCCGGTCTCAATTAAACCACCGGTAATACCCCTAAAGAAAGCGGCAGAATAAAACCTGCTTCTTCCTTCGTCCGGCCACTCCGGACAGAGGGGGACTTTGCGGCCAGCCCTGATTTCCGGGTGTACAAACAAGAAAGAACAGGGAGAAAGGCCCTTTTAGTTCCTGCTTTTAATACCTCTTGGGCATCCCCGCAGTTTTCGAGTCAGAATCCCATCCATCGTGTCATCGCCTTCGGAACGGCAGGTTGTAAAGTTGGCGCTTCGGCCCCGAACTGCCGGAGGGGCGACGCCAAACCACGATGTAATTCGCTTTTCGACGGATCCTATCGATTCGTTTTTGGACTAATCTAAAACGAACATCCCTCTTCGGAGGTATCTCCTATGTACGAATCGCTGACAAAGCGGCTGGCCGACTCCGAAAGCCTGGCACTACTGGGTCTATTCTTCGGGCAATACCTGATGGTCCTCGCGGGTCCGTCTCTTATCGTTCTGGGATTAGGGCTCTGGAACCCCTTTCTGATGTTTGGCGGACTCCTGTCACTGCGTTTTCTCTTCCTCTTTTGCAACCTGCAGGAAGACGTGATGGAACTGATTGCGACCAACGAACGCAAATCCCGCCTTTTGGGCGTTCCGGAAAAGCACAAACGGGGCAAAGGCAAATAGAAGTGTCTCCCCACACCCTCTTTAACAGGCTGTTGAAAAAACACCCTCTCCAGAGGGAGAGGGCTGGGGTGAGGGGACTCAATAACAGGTAAGTTACTGATTTTATCCCCCTCATCCTAACCTTCTCTCTCCAGGGAGAAGGGATACAAACCCAGACTGTTGAAAAACGCCCTCTCCCACCGGGAGAGGGCCGGGTTGCACAAACCCTTTTTCAACAGCCCGCTAAAGGTGCTTCTTTATTTCGCTCAGTGATGGGTTATTCGGCAGCATGGCGCCGTGTACGTCGAGGATCGGGGTACCATAGCCCTTCGGCGGATAACCCGCACGTTCCAGCTTGCCGTCCCTTTTCACGTTCCTTGGTCACCCATTTAACCCATGGGTTATCACCAAATTTCCCTTTCGATGAACCATTTTTTTGCCGCCACTTACCATACATCAAGGAAAATTTGCGCGTTATTAGTTATATTAATGGCAAGTCCACAGCAATAGAGGAACCAATGGAAACAACTATCCGGAGCGCAGCCCATATCTGCGTTGTTTGCACGCTGCTAGGCATGGTTGCCGTCGGCCTGGTCTCCATCGCTACCCTGACGTGGGTGGCAATCGTCTGAGCCAGCCGGCAGGGCTACGCGTGCAACCAGAAGGGATCGGTGACAGCTGTATTTTGTCCGCAGCAGTCCCGATCCCTTTAACGTATCACCCGCAATCGATGGCCTGATAATCCGCGGTGTCTGACCTGACCAACTTGCCAATCCGAATTCCCTCGAAAATCACCTCAACGAACTTTCAGCACCTATTCCCCGTCACGGTTGAATGCCATGAGCCGCAAGCCATGCGGTATTCAGGTTTGTCGACCCGTTTGCCTTTTGCGGAAGATCGGTGTGTAGAAGCTCAATGGTTACGGGGGGAGCCGAGTCCATCTACGGCCGCTGGTGACGAAACCCACGCGCCTCCAGTTTTCGGGGCCATGGTGCGGCGGTGCGAGGACCGGCTCAGGCTTCCGTTCGGCCCCTAACGGAGGGACAGGAAACGTGATCGAGAAGGGTAACGCAGGCCGAGGTGATGCGCCGTGCCGCGGTACTGCCGCTTGGCCATGCCTTGGAGGTACGAAGTTACAAGCGCGACCGCGGTTTCGTGCTGGTTCGCGAGGGTGAGGCGGACTATCGCCTTATCGAAGAAGGCTTCGAGCAGGCACGCGTCTGCGTGCGTTGTGAAGATCTCAAGCGGCTACTCAAAACGGTCGTAAAACGCGAGTTCCCCCGCAGCAACAAGCTGCGCATCTACGAGACCGGCGCATTCCGGGAATGGGCGCCGCGAAAAGTGCTCTGATCAGCCATTGTTAGCGCAACTGATACTGCCTGCCCCGCCTTACGTATCCACCCGGGTAGGAGCGGCGCGTCGCCGCGATAGGGTCGGGTCCCGGACTTCTATCGAAGTACCCGAGTCTATGCGGGGCTTCGTTTCTAAATACGTGTTCCAAATTCGTATCCACCCGGGTAGGAGCGGCGCGTCGCCGCGATAGGGTCGGCAATCGCCCCGGCGCGGGGCTCCTACCAGAAGCCAGGATTCGGATATGGAGGTGACTGGATACCATTTCGGAGCATCTATTTAGATGCACGGGAGCTGCCACGCACAAGCCCGAGGCACAAAAGGAACTCGCCCCGGCCAATTGCCAGGGCGAACACGCCGAGTACCAAACGGCAGAGGGCGGGGAACCTGTCAGTTACTCACGCGTTCGAAATTGATAACTATCTGTCCCGGCTCGCGCTGGATGTAATTGATAGAAACCGCGTCCCCGTAACGCTGGCGAAGCTGATCAAGGAGCGGCAACGGATCGTGATCATTCACAAACTGCATCGTTTCGCCCGGAACAAGCGCATCCAGGGCGCCGAAGATGGCGGCATGACGAAAACGTTTGGCAATGCCCCGCGCATCGAACGGGTAGAGCTGGTCCGGTGAGAGGTGCAGGTGAGGGTGCTGATTCATGATGACTGGCCTCGCTGTTGGGGACATCAGGGTTCGATCCTGAGAAGTCCGATTAAATTCATCTAACATGCCTCTTTTGTATAACACCTCACTGAGCCATAATCAACATCTGAGATTCCACTTGCGAGTGTTTTATGCGTCTTACCGTCTTTTCGGACTATGCGCTGCGTGTGCTCATCTATGTGGCCCTGCAGGGCGAACGGCGCGCCACCGTCGCGGAGATCGCCGAGATTTATGACATCTCCCGAAGCCATCTGATGAAGGTGGTGCAACGCCTGTCTGCGCTCGGCTGTCTGGAGACGGTACGGGGCAAGGGCGGAGGGCTGACCCTGGCACAGCCACCCTCCGCCATTCGAATCGGCACGCTCCTGCGGGAAACCGAAGCGGGAAGCGCGATAGTGGAATGCATGGGTGAGGGCAACGCATGCCGCATTACCTCCGCTTGCGCCCTGCCTGGAATGTTTGAAAGGGCGCTGGAAAGCTTCTTTGCGGAACTCAACCACTTCACGCTGGCGGATCTGGTCGCCAATCCGCAGTGGCTAAGGCCGCTGCTGACCAAAGGGAACGGACTGCCAGACGACAGCCTCGGTCCAGGCTCGGCAGAACGCGACTAACCGCCCGTGCGTCCACTCCGTCGGGAAAGCTCGCCCCGACCCCGTAATGTGCGGCAAACCCTCGGTAGGTACACCGTCCCGGCGACCCGAGGATTCCAGGAGCTCAAAGCGCTTCGAAATCCGCCGTCCCGGTTCGTTTCTCGATAGTAACCAGCAGTTCGCAATACGCTTCGTCGCGAGTGCCGCTGCCACCGCCGCAAGTCACGCACTCGACGAATTGCGCAAAGAACACCCCGACCTTGGCGTAAATCAGCTGCTCGTCATCGCTTATTTCATTGATGATGATCCCGAGATCACTCTCATCCAGGCGGTTGCCCTCCTCGACCGCGTGGCCAATCGGCAGAACATCACTGCGCAACTCTTCAAGCTCTGACTTGAGGACGGAGGCGAATCGCTCCGTGGCCCATGACTCAACACTTGCTTTCAATATCGTCATAGCAAACACATGGCATTCAGGATGGGGGGGATCAGGCCTTTCCTCTTGCATTCCTTGCACGACTTATTATCCGACTGATGTATGAATAGTGCAGCCCGAAGTGGTCCCCGATTTCCTTCATGCTGTATCCGCCGCTCGCGTATGCAGCCGCTATAGCAGAATCTCGGTCGGGGAAAATCTTGGCATACCGGTTCAGCGGTTTCGGGGGCGCACGGCGCTGCTTCTTTGGAATTTCGCTCAAGTCCTTACCGCGATCCAGACGAGTCTGCATTTTCTCCACGAACGTCTCGGAGCCCAAATACACCTGGTTCCTAAGCTGCTCCCAGGGACTCGGCTGTTTTTTACCCTCGGCCACAAACTGGCGATAGCGTTCCATGGCTCGCCCCTTCTGCCGTGCGAAGGCGGAAAGGAGCCATTCGGTATGCAGCCAGCCGACTTTTTGACCTTGGCCGGCGGTCGCCCGATAACTGCTCCACGGCCAATCCTTTGCGCTCCTCACCATCCGGGCCCGGACTGGGTTGAGGACGATATAGCGCGCCAGCTCCAGCAAATAGCTCTCTTTCTGAACGAGGATAGCCTTATACCGCCCCTGGAACACATGGCCCACCCGACTGTGCTTGCGATTGAACCTTTGGGTGTAAACGCCATTGAGCTGCCGCATACCCTTTGACAAGTTCCCGTTCGGCGTCTCCACAAGCAAGTGGTAGTGATTATCCATCAGGCAGTAGGCATGCACCACCCAATCGAAGCGCTCGCACACTTCACCGAGGATGCCAAGGAACAGGCGCCGGTCTTCATCCTCCCGATAGATGTCTTCCTGAGCATCTCCCCGTGAAGTCACGTGATAGAGAGCGCCTGCAAATTCAATTCGAAGCGGTCGTGCCATAGCCGAAACACTACCCGAAACGGAAACAAATGCAAGAGGAAAGACCTGACCCCCTGCCTTCAGTCGTGCCATAGCCGAAACACTACCCGAAACGGAAACAAATGCAAGAGGAAAGACCTGACCCCCTGCCTTCAGAGCTGAAGCGGCTCCTTTCGTCCGGGAGTCAATGTTACTATCCCCATTGTCTCCGCCCTAATCGGTCGGCTTCATCAGCACCACTGTCGGGAGAGTCCCTTGCCAGAACGAAAACGAATAGCCTTGCTCATCGACTGCGACAATGTACGCCCGGATGCCATTGAAGGCGTACTTGATGAGTTGGCAAATTACGGGATGGTCAATGTTCGTCACGCACACGGTGACTGGAACAGTCCTCAGCTTTCAGGGTGGAAGGACAAATTGCACCCGAATGCCATAAGACCGATGCAGCAGTTTGCCTACACCAAAGGCAAGAACGCCACAGACGCAGCCATGATCATCGATGCCATGGATCTGCTCCATAGCGGCAGCGTTGATGCGTTCGCCCTGATGACGAGCGATAGTGACTTTACTCCGCTCGTACTAAGACTGCTTGAAAGTGGCACGCCGGTTTACGGTTTTGGTGAACATAAAACGCCAAAACCGTTCGTCGATGCCTGTTCACAGTTTATCTATTCCGAAAACCTCCAGTCCGACGAGGAAGACAAAGCAGAGCCTAAATCGACACCCTCGAAAAGCTCCAGAAATGAGTTACGAGGTGATTCCTCCCTGGTCCGTCTCCTTCGAACCGCGGCGGAGCAGACATCCGAAGATGACGGCTGGGCACACATGAGCAAGGTAGGGCAATACATTTCCAACAACAGCTCGTTTTCACCCATTAACTATGGCTATAAAAAACTCGGCGATCTAATCCGGGCCACCGAACTGTTTGACATCGAAATGCGAGACGGCACCAGCATGTACATTAAAGACGCCAGAAAGTGACCAAGAGGGCAGACCGCCCTACTTCGGAAAGAAGTATACTCCCCGGAATTGCCCAGGTATTCACTCTCTGCGCCACTCGGCAGGGACAAGCTTACAGAGAACATCCAGGGCTCGGATCAAACCTGTTCGAATGTTGGAACTGACCCCGCGCAAAATCACCTTTATAAGCTGCACTTTTCAGATCAGGCGACGACCGACGATGCGAAGGTCGTATTCGATAATCTGGATCATGTCCCCATACGACTTCCCTGGATTGTTGTAGTGTGCCTTGAACGAGATGGAGTGCTCACCGGGCGGCAGGGGCTTGAGCATCATCCAGTAGCCATCGGTAGCGGCGGGGAATATTTTGGGTGCACCGTCGGGCCTCTTCATCCGTTTGCCCAGATCGAAACATTCATTAGGATGAATGCGAAGCTCTTTGGCGTCGTTGAAAAGTTTTCCGTCCACAACCACCTCAATGTAGGCAAGATTGTCGTTGTTCGCTGCGGCACTCTTCATCGCGGCCTGACAGGTAACTGAGCCGCTTGCCAGCTGACGGTTTGATGGGTAATAAACCATATTGACGACAGGAAAGAAGAGGTACTTACCCGCGGGCACCTCGCAGGTGCGCTTGATCAAGGAGGAGCCGAACCCGCCCGCAAGGAACCACACCGGACCGGTTTGATTGACACCGCACTTCTCGCCGTTTCGGTCCCGAATCGGGCTTTCGGCGTTCGGCATCGAATAGGCCCACTGCCACCAGGCGTTGGCGTATTGATCGATACGCCTGCCAAACAGCTCTGCACGGTTGTCAATCCGCTCTACGTCACCGGCCTTCGCGGTTGCGGCCAGCAGAAAACACAGCGACATCAATATCCAAGCTTTGCGCAACATAACCTTTTCCTTGCCGAAATTTTTTATCTACTGATGCGGCCATTAGTCTCCGGTTGAACCCTGTAGCGACCGACTTCTATTTTTCCGAAAGCAAGAGTTTCAAGCCCAAGGCTGCCGAAACCCGCTGCAAATCCCCGTCGCAACCAAGGAAAAAAAAACGACACTTCACTCCGCCCGCGCTTCATTAACCGGCTGGCCTATCGTCCGGGTCGGCTGATCCCGTTCCGCTTTTAACAGGAACGGAACGGTCGCCACAAGTGCCACCGAAGCCCCCACAGCCCCGACCCACCATTCGCTACGGAACTGGTCGAGATCGTAAAGGTAAGCGTCGAACCCGTGCACCAGCACACTGAACAGCTCCCAAAACCAAAGGAAACCGTTGTAGACGGCGTGGGCGAAAATCGGTACCCACAAAGAGCGGGTGTGCAGATAAAGCAGACACATGCCGGCGCCAAAAAGAGCCGCACCGAGCGGATCCGGGTGCAACGCTCCAAACAATGCGGAGGAAGCGATGATAGAACGAGTCATTCCCCATTTGGCGCCCCAGCGGTACAACAGGAACCCCCGAAACAGGATCTCTTCCGTCACCGGCGCAAGTACAGCCAGCGAAAACAGGCTCAACAGATTGGCCAGTAATGGCAGCGAACCATTATCATCCAGATAGACAACCGGATAATAAGACCATTCGAGCCACCAACTGACAAAGTCGGGGAGAAGATAAGAAGTCGGAAGAAAAAGGGCGCAAATCAGGGCTGTAGCCGAGGCAAATAGAATCAGGTCAGCATGGAGAAGAAGCTTCCAATCCTGCCGTGTCGGCCATTGCCCAAGCAGCGCGCCGAAATCCACCTTGACGAGCACGCCCGCAGCCCCAATGAAGGCCAGAGCTAACAGTTGGCTCGGATAGCAGAACCCCAATTCGATCCAGTACCAGGGGGGCTCCCAATTCGCCAGCAAGGCTTCCAGAACGAACGGGAGCACCAGGAATGAACTCAGTTCCAGTGCTACAACGTAGCGGCCCTTTACCCGGTCAATACCCTGCACATGCGCCACCTCCACCTCCTTGCGCCCCTCGTCGGAGCCGATATCCGTGACAACTTCCTGGCTTTATAAGGATGTTACCGGAATTCGCACCAAACTCCGAAACAGATGGACTTATGAGAAAGAGGTCGGCAACAGATGCTAATGGGAATACATCTAACTTGCCACCGACCCCATAATCATCATCAGTATCTCCAATCCTTGGCAATCTAATGCCCCGGCGAAGTGTACTCGTCAACGATGGTCTGTAGAGCGGTATTGAACTCATTCGGCTTGACTTGGGGCACGAAGTGGCCGACGCCCGGGATCATGACGACACTCGCGTGCATTGGGGCCTCCGTGCCCGTGGGGGCTCCATTGATATTGCGAAGCTTACCCGTGTAACCGCCGAGTTGTCCGTCCGCATTCCACCTGAGCAACTCGTACATGGCGCTCACACCCAACGCCCTTTTGGAACCGTCAAACCTGTCGAGCAGCCATCGCTTGACCTCAGGACTGGCCGAGGGCGTGAACATTGAATTCACCATCTGCCGCGTTGTCCCGGAAAAATTTTTCTCAAACGGCTCCACCATTGCGGCGATTTCTTCTTCTGTCTTTGGGTACTCAAAAGGGGTATAGAAGGTGTCGACGCCAACAACCCCCAGCACCCGTTCACCAAGCAGTCCGGCGGCCTCCACCGCGACCGGGCCGCCCATGGAGTGGCCGACCAGGATCACCTTTTCCGCGCCGACCTTCTCCACCACCGAGGCGACATCCTGCCCGAACTTTCGCATGGTGTAGTGCTGCCGCTGACTGCCAGATTCGCCATGTCCGGCGAGATCCAGCCAAACCACCTGGTAGTCACGGCTAAAGTGTTCGATCTGCTGATCCCAGAACGCATGGCTGCAAGTCCAGCAATGCACGAAAACAAGTGCCACATCACCCTTCCCGCGAACACCATAGTGGATGACACTGCCGTCAGCGGAGCTCGCCACAGCGCTGTTCTCTGATCCCCCCTGTGTCGCCAAGGGGCTGCAACCATAAAGACCAAAAACAGCTGCCCACATTAAGAGCGCTGCGATACGGCTTTTCTTTATCTCCATGTTCGATAATCCTTTTCCATTCACGATCCAGATAGTTTGCCCACCACTCTTGTTCTCCGACGGGCTCCTAGTTTCTGTAGATAGGTGTACTGTCCCCGCAACTTTTGGTGTCACAGTCACTGGTCGCAGAGTTTAATTTACTACGACCCCATTTATTCGGGCTCGTGTGTGGCGTCGTTTACCCTTACTACCTTAATAAAGCTTGGAGCCTTTTACGTCGGCTCTTATTGAGTCAACCTCCTTCTCACTCCTAATCGTCGCGTAGGAAAGCCCCGGAACAGTCGACTCCCCCTCCAAATCCGAAACGATTGTAAGCGAAGGTCTGCCTACCCAAAGTCCCATATCCACATCGCCTCGGACGTACTAAATCGCTCCAGGCTTCATTGCAATGGTTTTGCATACCCTCGCTTCGGTTTCCGCACAAAACGTCTTCTCACCGGGCTCCGTCACATAGAAAAAATAGGTCCCACCCTTAAGCGCTCCGATATGCTTTCCATTGTGGTCGATAAAGTACCACACGCCTTTACCCAGAAACTTATCTTGCCGATAGAAATAAACAACAGACTCATCTTTCTCGGGTTGAGCTAATCGCGTTTGATCGTGAAGCAAAAAATGTTCTTCCAGTGGCATTGATGCGCACCCAGTTAGAGCGCTGAGGACGCTGACAACTGAGCATATCTTTAGCCATACTTTGAATTTTTCCATTCCTTTTTACGTAACCGGTAATTCTTCCCCGTACTTCTCTCGCGCATTCTGAGGGGCAACACTGTGCACCGGCAGTCAAGCAAACCGGAGCACAGCATGGACACCACGGAAATCTCACTCACCGACAAGCAGCGCGTCTGGCTTGATCACATCCGGGCCTGCGAGCAGTCCGGACAGTCGATGCGCCAGTACGCCAAGGCGCATGAGTTGAACGTAACGGCCTTCTATAACTGGAAGTCCACGCTCCGGCGCAAAGGCGTCCTCGGCGATAATCCCGCGCGGCCTCGCCTGTTTCAAAAAGCCCGTGTCGTTGACGGTCGCGGACTGGGCCGCTGCCGCGTTGTCTTGCCGACGGGCGTGGCGCTGGAGTTCGATAACAGCACCGAGCCGGCCTGGGTGGCGGAGTTGGTAAGGGCCTTGGCCGGATGATGCGCCCGAGTAACGACCTGCCTGAGGTGTATGTTTGCCTCAAGCCGGTGGACTTTCGAAAGGGCATCAATGGCTTGGCGGTGCTGGTCGAAGCCGAGCTGGAACTCGACCCGTTCTCCGAGCGGCTGTTCGTCTTCGTCAACCGGCGCCGCGACAAGGTCAAGATGCTCTACTGGGAAGGCTCCGGCTTTTGCCTGTGGATGAAGCGTCTGGAGAAGGAGCGCTTCAAGTGGCCGGTCTTTCTCGGCGGCGAACTGGCTACGCTCACCGGCCAGCAGCTCAACTGGCTGCTCGACGGGATTGATTTGCGCTATGTGCGGCCGCATCAGGCGCTGCACTACAAGTCAGCTTTATAGGCCGATCGAAAAGTTCGATCACGACCATCGCTTTGGCTCGGTACAATGGGGCCATGGTCGCTGTTACGAACAATTTGCCGGACGACATCGAGGCGCTGAAAGCGCTGGTTGCCAAGCAGCAGACGCAGCTGCAGCGAAAAGACGCGCAGATTGTCGCGCTTCAGGAAAAGCTGAATATCCTGGTGGCCAAGCGCTTCGGCCGCTCTTCGGAAAAGGCCGACAAACACCAGCTCGGCCTTTTCAATGAGGCCGAGGCCCCGGAGCAGGCCGAGGGCACAGTCGATGAAGCCGAAGAAGCCTCGGTCACTGTCCCGGCCCACCAGCGCCAAAAGCCCGGTCGCAAGCCGCTGCCGGATTACATCGAGCGGGTCGAGGTCCTGCATGACCTGCCCGAAGCCGAGAAGGTCTGCCCGCATGACGGCAGCGCCCTGGAGCGCATTGGCGAGGAGATCTCCGAGCAGCTGGATGTGATCCCGGCCAAAGTCCAGGTGTTGCGTCACATCCGGCCCAAGTACGCCTGCCCCTGCTGCCGTCAGGGGGTGAAGACGGCGAAGCTCCCGCCCCAGCCGATTCCGAAGAGCTTTGCCAGCCCCGGCCTTCTGGCCCACGTGTGTACCGCCAAGTACGTCGATGCCCTGCCGCTGTACCGACAGGAAAGCATTCTGAGGCGGGCCGGCGTCGAGATCCCCCGGGCCACCCTGGCCGGCTGGATGCTCAAGCTCGGGGATTTGGTCCTGCCACTGGTTAACCTGCTGCGCGATACGCTGCTCGGTTACGACATCGTGCAGATGGACGAGACTACGGTGCAGGTGTTGAAGGAGGACGGCAAAAAGGCATCCTCCAAGTCCTATATGTGGGTCCAGCGCGGCGGTCCGCCCGACAAGCCGGTCATCCTCTTCGATTACGACCCCTCAAGGGGCCAGTCCGTACCGCTTCGTCTGCTTGAAGGCTTTAGCGGCACTGTGCAGTGCGATGGCTATGACGGCTATAACGCCGTGGCCGAGCAGCAGGATGTGCGCCTGCTTGGCTGCATGGCCCATGCCCGGCGCAAATTCGACGAGGCGCTCAAGGCGCAGGGCAAGAAGGCCAAGGGCAAACCGACCGGCCGCGCTGGCAAGGGCCTCGACTTCATTGGCAAGCTCTACCGTATCGAAAAGCAGGCCAAAGACCTCAGCCCCGAGGAGCGCTACCGACTGCGCCAGGAGAAGGCCCGGCCGGTGCTGAAGGACATGCGAAAGTGGCTGGAGCAGTCGCTGCCCGAGGTACCGCCCCAAAGTGCCATCGGCAGGGCCTTGGGCTATCTGGCCGGTGAATGGTCCAAGCTGGCCCGTTACGTCGAAGACGGCCGCCTCAGCATCGACAACAATGCCGCCGAGCGCGCCATCCGCCCCTTTGTCATCGGTCGCAACAACTGGCTCTTTGCCGATACCCCCAAGGGCGCGCACACCTCGGCACGGCTATACAGTCTCATCGCCACCGCCAAGGCCAGCGGCCATGAGCCCTACCGCTACCTGCGCCACGTTTTTAAAGAACTACCCGGCGCCGAATCGGTCGAGGATTTCGAGGCGCTGCTGCCTTTTAATCTCGACGCCGACAGCTTGGATTAGGCCGGAACCCCGCGCAATACGGGTTTCGCTAATCGCTTACCTTTTTACTCCTTTTCTGGTCCAGATAAGAAAGTCAATCGACGTGGCGCCGCATTGAAGTCCCCGTGATAGAGAGCGCCTGCAAATTCAATTCGGAATGATCGTGCCACAGCAAAACACTACTGAATCGGAAATGAATGCAAGATGAAAGACCTGACCCCTTTCGTTCTCAACTAGCGAAACCAAAATAGCTAAAACCATAGCCGTACGTGTTTGCATTCCTTTCATTTTCTTTTTCCACACACAGTTCAACTGTTCTCTAAAACCAACCGATTAGACATAATGACATTAGCCCCGCAGCTTTAAAAAGGGAGCAAGGATACGAAGAGACTAACACCTGACCAATACTTCACAACTGTTCAAAGAACAATTCCTTTATCTTATTTTTGACGGTAAATATTCCATTCCCTCCGGCTTATTCTGCTTCCCTTACTGCCGTCCGCTCCCTTCCTTTTACCGTTAATCGACTACGACCCCATTTATTCCAAGGGGAGAACCGGGGACAGACCCTCTGTCGTTTTGCTGCACCACATGAACAAATTCGCAATTTATTTAACTCTGACCCTATTTATTCCGAACTGGGAACTACCGGGATGATCTATTCCTCACTCGCATCGAAGGCAGCATCACACTCGTTGGTACCAAAGAAAATTCGAAACACCTCGAATTCTTTCTTAATCTTTGGGTTTTTGGCAAGCTTGTTGCACTCAGCAAGCGTTTCACTCAACGCTTGGGGATCTTTCTTAAAGACGGCAAGTGAATCTTTATAGACCGCCTGACCAATAGTTTTGCAGAACGTAAATCGTAACTGGCTTCGACAATCCGCTTCCCAGTCCCTTGTCGTCTTAGTTTTAAGTATTCTATCCTTAAGCGGAATTTCTCGATAAGCCTCAAAGGCTCGCAACCGTAGTTTCTTCTCTCTACGTTCACTCTCTTGACGTCTCTCCGCTCTTTCGCGCTTCTTATATCGGGACACAACCCCTTTAGCCTGGGCGCATCTCTTGTCGTTTATTATAGACTTCATGCCTTCAATATTTTCTACTTTTGCAAAAGTCTCCAACATCCGATTACATTCATTGAGAACGCCTTTCGCTTCGTCTATGTCGATCTCCTTGGCCACCCCCTTCGCCGAAATCAACATCAAAATCATTACCAGCAAAAAACGCATAACAACTCCTTCTATTTTAATTGACGAGGGCAAGTCGAATACTACCCTCGCACAGAATTCTAGAAATGTTCTTGGAGGACAGAACAAGATTGCCGTACTGGCTCATGCGAGGCATTAACCTGACGAATCCATTCATCAATTCTCTTGAGCACCGTTCCTCCTATTTATAACGTCAGAGCGCACCGGCGCACTTTAGTGCGTCCGCGTGGCGCGACTTGTTACGTATTTTCTACAATCCTCTCGGCCTCTCGAATGCCCAAAGGGGATATTTTGCAAACTGAACCTTGAACAATATCGATTAAATTCTCAGAGCGGAGGCGCTCGACTATTGATTTAAACCTAGTGCGATTTCTGTAGCCGATAGTGCCCTGGAGCTCCTCTATGCTACGCCTATCCTTTTTATATAATGTTACGAGGACTTTCTGCTCTGCCTTCAATTTATTGTTCAGAATCACAAAAGACTCACCATCATCCCAAATCAAGTCGAGGTCCCTCTCTAGAATTGCATCGGTGAGAGCGTGAGCATCGTCAGGATTAGAGGCGGTTACGATACGTAGGAGCTCTGCCAAAACCCATTTAGTCGCATTCAATATAAAGGTAGCGTCCATCTTATTTGGAGATATCGAAGATATGTGTCCGACCTCAGCCATCCCCTCATTTTCAGACGACAAAAAAGACTTGGGATAACGCGCGGTGCGCCTGAATCTTTTCAACAAATGCTTCCATGATCGGAACCAGCCATTGCTCGCGCATTCGCGGCATCAGGTCATAGACCATCTGGCCCTGCCGGAACAGCGAATGGGTGCGGCGCTTGACCGTGTTCGCCTTCAAGTAGCGGTCGTATCCGACCTGCTCGCAGGCGGCACCCAGCAGCGTCAGCAAGACAACGGCAAAGGCACTCACCAAAAAGAGCCGGTCGCGACGGGCCGGGCTCTTTGTGTGGATCGCATCCATTCCCAGACCAAAGCGCATGTCTTTGGTGTCCCGGAAATAGGTCTCGATACTCCAACGCTTGGCATAGTATCGCTTCAGTTGCGCAGCCGAAGCCTCCGGGTCACTGGCAGCCAGACACCAGCTCTCTTTCATGGCCTTCTCCTGAAGACACACAATAGTGGGCACCGGAAAGCCTTTGCCGGTGAGCTTGGCATTGCGCAGAGTCCGGGCGCGCCCACCTCGCCCAACCCACTGGGCAGCCGTGCGCTTTTCCCCTTTGGCGTCGGTCACCGTGACATTGCCCCGAAGCCGAACGATGTAGCCAAAGTCCCAACTGTCGCGCATGATCTCGAACAAAGACGTGTCCATGAAACCGCGGTCCGCGATAACCGTCACTGCCACCCCTTCGGGCAACGTATCCCGCAACCGTGTCAGAACACTGTCCTCGAAGTGGTTGCGGTTGTCTTTCAACTCCGACTTGCGCACCGTGCGCCAGACCAGCGGGATCGCTCGGCCGTGACTGGTCAAAAGGTTCAGCGCAATGGTGGATTGCTTGTCCCGGTCGAAGTCCGTCCAGTCCAATGCCACGGCGATTTCTTTTCGCTCGCTGACCACGTACGGCACCCAATAGGCGAAATAGCTCCAGACGTCGATCTTGGCGTTGCCCAGCAACCGATCGACCTGTTTGACTGTGTGTTTCGGATCCAACCCACACACGTGGGCAAGCCCTTGGCCAATCGCCGACACCGCCAGCGAACCCGCGGCCAGTACCCCCGTCGTTGCATTGGCCAGCGAAAGGATGCGTTTGGCATGGATATCTTCGTCAAAGACGTCGCCCAAGAATTTCTGGATGTCGTTTCGGTCGAATCCTTCGCGCATCGTCGCGTTCATGGCTGGCCTCTGGCTGAAAAAGTTTCCCGCCTAGCTTGCCAGAGAAAACATGGTTCGGGGATCGAATCTCTTTATGCGGCGATCGAGCCATTTACTAACGAACGATCTGTCCTCTTCTTGCTGCGAATGGCATAGAAAATGAGGGGATCCTTGAGGTGTCCGACACCTCGCTTATTTCGAATACAGTAGATGGAAAAAAGCACCCTTGGAATCAAAATCCTAAAGGCTTCATCACCGCTTGCGGATTCATATCTACTCAAAACTGCTGGGCTGAAAGAGCCTAAAGCTTTAGCTAAAGGAGTGCTACTCCCAAACAACTCGTGCTCAACAACCCTTCTAGCAGCTTCAACGAAATGTCCTGCGTCAAGCTCGCTCGGCTTCCACCTTTCTATACGATAGTTTCTCAGAACTTCTGAATAGGCAGAGATCAGTGCGTCAACAACGTCAGACGGATAAGCAGATTTTAAATACTGACCGATTTTAGGACTGAGCACTTTCTAGCAGCTCCCTCGCTTTCTTTTCCCCTTGGAATGTGAGTTTTACATTCTTATTGCCACCTTTGACACCGTCTGACAGAAAAATGGTTCGATCGCTGAAAACTTTCGAGAAGTTCGGGGAATCTAAACATCCATGCTCCTCGCAAACGACACGAATGTCTTTGGATGCGACCATTTCGTCACCGAGCAACTTCGACCCGTAGCAGAACAAAATTGCCGCGTTAGTCATCTTTGACTTCCCCGACGTGCCCGGTATTTCGGACACAATTTTGAGGTTTCCATTAATTTCTGAAAAGCAATGGGGATACTGAGCGATGCCTTCGTTTTGGACGTCCGCAACGGTTTGACTTGTTTGAGAATTATTATCTTCTTTTGCTTCGCCACCAATGATTGCATTTTTCTGATTTTCAGATGAATTGATAGCGTTTTCTTGATGTTGCTCAACAACCACATGTCTTGAAATTACCCTTATCAAATCAGTGAGGCTCTCAAAGTGCTGTGAGACAAATTCCTCTGTTCCCTCCAATTCCAAGATACCTTCCTGTGCGGAGTACTTAAATTTTGCTCTTTCGGTCATTTCTTTATCCCCCATTTTCAACACATAACGAAATGGCGTGTATCTGGCCTGCGCCGGCACGACGTCCCGCCGAAGGCCCTGCACCCTCGCGCGCAGGCGGGATACACGCTGTTGGACTAAACCGCCCGGCAGGGCGCTTGGGCTAATGGGATTTGTATTCGGCGCGCGGGGGTCGATGTGCAGCCGATTGACTGCAGGAGTGCGAAAAAGGGAAGCAAAACGCCATCCGCAGCGCTGGGGTTCCGGATTGTCCATGGACGGTCGCGTCCTTTTCGGTGAGTTCCATTTGAGACCAATATCCCAAACAGGCGCAGAGGCGTCAATTGCCGACGGCGGGGCGAGTAGGCTCGCACCGGCCCGTCGATGTGGCAATGCTCAAGGATACGTTCAGGATTCATGCGTAAGCTCCCGGCGGGCCGGTCGCCGGCGGGCTGCGCTGTGCGGGGATGATGGCCACGAGCACCAGCCTCCCGACGCCACAGTGCGGGCAGCGGTGAATATCGATGCCGAGTACCCGGCGCATAAACTGCTCGACGCTCTCAAGCTCCACGGGCTCCGGCGGCGCCGCCGCCAGTGCCTGGCGGGCTTGAGCCAGACGTTCGCTCTTGCCGCGGTTGGCGAGCAGGCCGTAATGGCGGATGCGCTGCACGCCCTTGGGCAGGACGTGTAGAAGGAAGCGCCGGAGAAATTCGTCCGCCTCAAGGGGCATGGCCTTTAGCTTGTTAGCATGGGCGTAGTCGCGCCAGCGGAAGGTCACCTGAGTTCCATTAAAGGCCAGCAGCCGGTGGTTGCCGATGGCGACCCGGTGGGTATAGCGGCCGAGGTATTGGATGACCTGCTCGGGACCGGCGAAGGGCGGTTTGGCGTAGACGACCCACTCGGTGGCGGTTAGCTCTTGGAGCAGGCCTTGGTACACCTCCGGACTCATGCCGGGGTGGGTGTCGTCCCCGTTGCACTCGCCGGCGGCCCAGGCGTACCCCAGGGCTTCGAGGAATTTGCCGCGAAACACCGTCGACAGCACCCGCACCGGAAACAGAAAGTGGGGCTTGGCGCGCTTCCATTGTCCCTTATCGGCGCTCAGGCCGCCGCCGGTGACGATGCAGTGCAGATGCACGTGTTGGTCCAGCCGCTGCCCCCAGGTGTGCAGCACGGCGGTGATGCCGAGCTCGGCACCCAGCCAGCGCGGGTTTCGGCCCACCTCCAGCAGGGTTCGCGAGGCGCACTGAAACAGCAGCCGATAGACCAACCGCGGGTGCCACTGGGCGAGCCGGTTGAGGCGGTGCGGCAGGGTGAATACCACGTGGAAGTACTCCACCGGCAGCAATTCCGCACGGCGCTTTTGGACCCAGCGCTCCTTCGCTAAGGCTTGGCACTTGGGGCAGTGGCGGTTGCCGCAGGAGTGGTAGTGATGCACTTCGCGACCACAGGCCTCGCACTGGGAGCGGTGCCCGCCCAGCTCGGCCGTGCGGCACGCCACGATGGCCCGGAGTGCCTGGCGCTGCTCCGGACACAGTCGGTGATCGGTTCGGTAGGCCCCTCCAACGGCTCGAACAATGTCCGCCAGTTCGACAACCGATCCCGCGCCGCCCTTGGGGCGGCTCACGCCCTTAGTGCTCCGGTGCCTTCAGTTCAGCCCACCGATCCAGGGGCGAGACGGTCTTTATCATCCGCTCGGCGCTGAGGTGGAGGTAGCGTTGCGTGGTTCCGATGTGCCCGTGGCCGAGCAGCCGTTGGAGGGTCGCCAAGTCGACACCGCTCTCCAGCATCGCGGTGGCGAAGGCATGGCGCAGGCAGTGCATCCCACAGGGTTTGCTGAGGCCGGCACGGCGTTGGGCTCTTTTCCAGCTCTTTTGCACCACACTCACGCTGATCGGCCGGTTCCGATCCCGCCCTTCAAACAGCCATCGGTGCGGATGGTAGGCGCTCCAGTAGCGGCGCAGCGCGCTCAGCAGTCTTTCGGGCAGCAGCGTCAGCCGGTCTTTGTCACCTTTGCCGCCATGGACCCGGATGCACATCTGCCCGCTGTCGATGTCCGCCACCTTCAGGCGGGCGATCTCGCTCACCCGCAGTCCGGACCCAAAGGCCAGCATGATCATCGCGCGGTCGCGCACATGGCAGGTCTGTTCCAGGACGTGAGCGATGGTGGCCGCACTCGGGATCTCGGGGATCCGCTGCCTCTGACGAGCGCGCGGGATCTTGAAGTGCGCCTCGTCTCGACCCAGCGTATGCCGATAGAAGAACCGCAACCCGCTGACCGCGATGTTGCAGCTGCTCCAGGCGAGTTGGCGTTCGCCGATCAGGTAGGCCAGATAGCGCTGAACCTGCGCTTCGCTGATTCGGTCCGGACTGCGCTGGTAGTACTTGGCCAGTCCACGCACGGCCCGCAGGTAGGAGTCGCGGGTGCGGACGCTCAACCCGCGCACCAGCATGTCCTGGTCCATCTTTTCACTGAGCTTGCTCATGGCATTGTCTCCGCTGTCGACTGCCTCGCAGCCGTTCAGCGAAGACGCTGCCACTATCAGCACCAGCGGTCCGCGCCCGAGCACAAAAAAGGCGCGGAACCGGTCCACGCCTCTAGGTTTTTACCACCGCCGTGAGGCGGTTTAGTTCAACAGTGGTTTATACAGAATCCGCATGTCCCCGTGCTATACAGATTCCGTATAACACCGCATCCCCGCCAAAAACCCGAAAAAAAAGCCGAACCCCACTCCCGCGGCGGTCCGGCTTCTCATTCATCCCAAATTGTCCAACATCCGTTTAGCCATCTCCGCGTCCTCAGCGTCTCAGCGCTCTCTGCGTTTTCTCCGTAATAAACTTTATCCCTATCTCAGTGCAGCAGTCTCACCCGCACTTCGAATCCCCACAATTCAAACAAGTCAAACACCCATCCATCTGTATCAGCGCCTTGGTCTGGCACTTGCCGCAGAGCTGGGCGCCGTCGGGGAAGTCGCTCGCTTCGCTCTCTTCGGCTTTTTTGACGCTGCCTTCGAACTCTTTGCGCTTGGCTTCGATGAGGGCCTTCTGGTGCTCATCGAGGCTGTCGTCCTTGAGCAGGCCGATCATGCGCATGTGGCACTCGATGGCGTCGCCGATCTCGGCCACCAGGGAGGGCATGTATTTGCCGCCCTTTTTGAAGTAACCGCCGCGCGGGTCGAACACGGAGCGCAGCTCTTCGACCAGGAACGTGACGTCGCCGCCTTTTCGGAACACGGCGGAGATGATGCGGGTGAGCGCCACGATCCACTGGAAGTGGTCCATGTTCTTCGAGTTGATGAAGACCTCGAAGGGGCGGCGCAGTTCGTGATCGGTGCCCTGGTTGAGGATGACGTCGTTGATGGTGATGTAGAGGGCGTGCTCGGACAGCGGCGTTTTCACCTTGTAGGTGGAGCCGAGCAGCATTTCGGGGCGCTCAAGCTCCTCGGTGAGGTGGACGACGTTGTCGTGGGTCTCGTCCTGTTTGGGTTCGGCGACCTTGAGGGCGGGCTTCTCCTCTTCCTCTTTGACGACGCCGTAGCCGACAATCTTGTTTTCGATTTTGACGGTCATCTTCCTTTTTCCTCCGCGCCGACGCGTGTTCGGTCGTGCTGTTTGTCTCGGTTGTGCGTTGTTCGGTCTTGTGGCTTCGCGCTTTTTTGATCGCCCTCACCCTAGCCCTCTCCCGTGGGGAGAGGAGACTGGGGGGGCACGGTTCGCGTTCGGTGTCTTTCCTCTGCGAACTCTGCGCCTCTGCGCTGCGACTTTCTTTTTTAAGCGAACTGGCGCAGTGGGCCGAAGTCCGAGGTCAGGGCGTCGAGCGCCTGGCTGCGGTCGTGATAGACGCCGATGCGACGCTTGTTGTCGCGGTGGCGGGCGACCACGTATTCCGGCCGCTCTTCGGAGGCGCGCTCGGCGAAGCCCACCACTTCGAGTTCCTTACCGTTCAGGGCCCGGTATCGGGCCAGGCTGATTTCGACGTTAGAACTTCCCATAGTAGCCCTCCTTCAACGCGTCGTATAGATTGGCGGCGGTGTGCATCTCCCCGTCGTACTCCACCTCTTCGTTGCCCTTGAGTTCCACCGTCTTGCCGTCTTCGAGCTCGAAGCGGTAGGTGGTGTTTTCCAGGTCCTTGTCCTTGAACCAGTACGCCCTGGAACGCCTCGGGGTTGAAGCGGAAGGTGGTGCAGCCCTTCAATCCCTTTTCGTAGGCGTACAGATAGATGTCCTTGAAGTCCTCGTAGGGATAATCGGTGGGGACATTGGCGGTCTTGGAGATGGAGGAGTCGATCCACTTCTGGGCCGCGGCCTGGATATCCACGTGCTGCTTCGGCGTGATCTGCTCGGCGGTGATGAAGTACTCCGGCAGCTTCTGCTCCTCGGCCTCGGCGTAGGGCATCGGCGCCCTGGCGTTGACGAGCTCCCGGTAGGCGAGCAGCTCGAAGGAGAACACGTCGACCTTTTCCTTGGTCTTGCGCCCCTCGCGGATCACGTTGCGCGAGTAGTGGTGCGCGAAGGAGGGCTCGATGCCGTTGCTGGCATTGTTGGCCAGGGACAGGGAGATGGTGCCGGTGGGCGCGATGGAGCTGTGGTGGGTGAAGCGGCAGCCCACTTCGGCCAGTCTCGTCCACCAGTTCCGGCTCCACCTCGGCGACGCGCTGCATGTAGCGGCTGTATTTGGCGTGCAGGACGCTTGCCGGGCACGCTTGTCGCCCACCTTGAAGCCGTCGCGCTTGCAGCTCCGGGCGCTTGCGCAGCATCTCGGCGGTGATCTCGAACTCCTCGTCCATGATCGGCGCGGGGCCCTTTTCCCTGGCCAGCTCGAGCGCCTGTGCGCCAGCCGGCCAGGGCCAGTTCGCGCGTGACCCGTTCGGTGAACTCCAGGGATTCTGGTGCGCCGTACTTCATGCGCAGCATGGTGAGCGTGGAGCCCAGCCCCAGAATAGCCCATGCCGTGGCGGCGCTTGCGCATGATCTCGTCGCGCTGCTCGGCCAGCGGCAGGCCGTTGATCTCCACCACGTTGTCGAGCATGCGGGTGAACACGGCGACCACCTCGCGATAGTCGTCCCAGTCGAAGCGGGCCTTGTCGGTGAACGGGTCGAGCACGAACTTGGTGAGGTTCACCGAGCCGAGCAGGCAGGAGCCATAGGGCGGCAGCGGCTGTTCGCCGCAGGGGTTGGTGGCGCGGATGTCCTCGCAGAACCAGTTGTTGTTCATCTCGTTGACCTTGTCGATGAGGATGAACCCGGCTCGGCGAAGTCGTAGGTGGAGGTCATGATCATGTCCCACAGCCGGCGCGCGGGGACGGTCTTGTAGATCTTGCAGGCCACCAGGCCTTCGCCGTTTGTGAGATAGTCGTCCTTCACCGGCCATTCGCGCCAGACCACCTGCTCGGGGTCGTCGATGTCAACTGGCGTCGATCTCGACCTCCTTCGCGGTGAGCGGGAAGGCGAGCTGCCAGTCGCCGTCGGCCTTCACGGCCTCCATGAACTCCTGGGTAATCAGCAGCGAGAGGTTGAACTGGCGCAGCCGGCCGTCTTCGCGCTTGGCGCGGATGAAATCCATGACGTCGGGATGGCCGACATCGAAGGTGGCCATCTGCGCACCGCGGCGGCCGCCGGCGGAGGAGACGGTGAAACACATCCGGTCATAGATATCCATGAAGGACAGCGGACCGGAGGTGTAGGCGCCGGCGCCGGCGACATAGGCGCCCTTGGGGCGCAGGGTGGAGAACTCGTAGCCGATGCCGCAGCCGGCCTTCAGGGTCAGGCCCGCTTCGTGCACCTTCTGCAGGATGTCGTCCATGGAATCGTGGATAGTGCCCGGAGACGGTGCAGTTGATGGTGGAGGTGGCCGGTTTGTGCTCCCGGGCGCCGGCGTTGGAGGTGATGCGCCCGGCGGGAATGGCGCCGTGGCGCAGCGCCCACAGGAAGCGTTCGTACCAGTGTTCTGCTGTTGGCGTCGCTCTCTTCGACCTCGGCGAGGGCGTGCGCCACCCGCTTGTAGGTGTCATCGAGCTCCTGATCGATGACTTCGCCGTCTCTTGGTCTTTAGGCGGTATTTCTTGTCCCAGATGTCGAGCGAGGCGGCTTGAAAGGGTATTTCGGTGACTTGCGTGGTGTTGACGGCCTTAAGCTGCACGGGCTTGGTCACAGATGGTGTCCCCCTAAGTCCTTTTTGTTTTGTTTGGCGTGGTGGCAATGAATTCTTCAACCACAAGATATTGTGGCGATGCGGCGTAGATTAGGACTAATCAGGGGGGGTGTCAACAGGTGAGGTGCCGCAGAAGGCCAATGGGGCCACCGAAATGATTACCTGTAAATACATATGCTTACACACAAACACAAACAAACAACTCTAACAATGTCGTCTAGGAGCCGCTAATCGTTGCTAGTTTTCTCGAAACCGACCAAAACCCAATATCTTGTGTCGCTAATATTGGCACTCCAGGGCCTGTTTCACGCCAAGTAAGTCTTCGCTGACTTCCCCCGGCCCGGGCTTGGGCGGCTCTGGGGGAGCGTTTTCCAGCCGCTGAAAACCCTCCTTTTTTTATGGGCTTGAACTCCTCGCGAGGTGAACCTATATCCGGGGTAACAGTGTACGTATCCGCTTGTTCAAAGGAGGAGAAGACCATGGCACTGACACAGTACGACCCGTGGAACATGCTGGACCAGATCCGCCGCGAGATGGATCGCATGTATGAAGGTCGCGAGGGCGAGAGCCCCATGTCCACCAGCGACTGGGCCCCGGCAGTGGACATCAAGGAGGAATCGGACGGCTTTACCATCCAGGCCGACGTGCCGGGCGTCGATCCCAAGGCGATCGACATTCACGCCGAAAACGGCATGCTGACCATCAAGGGTGAGCGCGAATCCGCGAAGAAGGAGGCCCGCGAGGGCTACAAGCGGATGGAGCGCGCCTACGGCAACTTCTTCCGCCGCTTCACCCTGCCGGATACGGCCAATACGGAAAAGATATCCGCGAAGTGCGACCATGGCGTCCTGACCGTGCATATTCCGAAGCACGAGAAGGTCCAGCCCCGCAGAATCACCGTCGAGGGCTAGGAGCCGCCCTCTGGAAGAGTCGGGCTTCGAGCGGCATTCGCCCGCGGGGCGGGCTCCTACAGGGGGGCGGCGCCTCCGGTTTCTTTGTAGGAGCCCAGCCCCTGGGCGAATCGGGCTTCGAGGGCCATTCGCCCGCGGGGCGGGCTCCTGCAGGGGGGGCGGCGCCTCCGGTTTTTGTAGGAGCCCAGCCCTCTGGGCGAATCGGGCTTCGACAGGCATTCGCCCTCGGGGCGGGCTCCTACAGGGAGGGGCGGCGCCTCCGGTTTTTGTAGGAGCCCAGCCCTCTGGGCGAATCGGGCTTCGACAGGCATTCGCCCTCGGGGCGGGCTCCTACAGGGAGGGGCGGCGCCTCCGGTTTTTTGTAGGAGCCCAGCCCTCTGGGCGAATAGGGCTTCGACGGGCATTCGCCCTCGGGGCGGGCTCCTACAGGGGGGCGGCGCCTCCGGTTTTTGTGGAGCCCGGCCCTCTGGGCGAATCGGGCTTCGAGCGGCATTCGCCCTCGGGGCGGGCTCCTACAGGGGGGCGGCGTCTCCGGTCTTTGTAGGAGCCCAGCCCTCTGGGCGAATCGGGCTCCGACAGGCATTCGCCCTCGGGGCGGGCTCCTACAGGGGGGCGGCGCCTCCGGTTTTAGTAGGAGCCCAGCCCTTTGGGCGAATCGGGCTTCGACGGGCATTCGCCCGCGGGGCGGGCTCCTGCAGGGGGAGCGGCGCCTCCGGTTTTTGTAGGAGCCCAGCCCTCTGGGCGAATCGGGCTTCGACAGGCATTCGCCCTCGGGGCGGGCTCCTACAGGGGGGCGGCGCCTCCGGTTTTTGTAGGAGCCCGGCCCCTGGGCGAATCGGGCTTCGACAGGCATTCGCCCGCGGGGCGGGCTCCTACAGGGGGGCGGCGCCTCCGGTTTTTGTAGGAGCCCGGCCCTCTGGCGAATCGGGCTTCGACAGGCATTCGCCCTCGAGGCGGGCTCCTACAGGGGGGGGCGGCGCCTCCGGTTTTTTGTAGGAGCCCAGCCCCTGGGCGAATCGGGCGTTGACAGGCATTCGCCCGCGGGGCGGGCTCCTACAGGGGGGCGGCGCCTCCGGCCTTTGTAGGAGCCCAGCCCTCCGGGCGAATCGGGCGTTGACAGGCATTCGCCCGCGGGGCGGGCTCCTACAGGGGGGCGGCGCCTCCGGTTTTTGTAGGAGCCCAGCCCTCTGGGCGAATCGGACCTTTGGCTGGGCGGCCAGACGCCGCCCGGTCCTATGCTTTTCATACCGGATAATAGAGCGCGACCAGAGATGGAATATAAGGACTACTACAAAATCCTCGCTGTCGAGCGCAGTGCCTCCCAGGATGAGATCAAGCGGTCCTACCGCAAACTGGCCCGCAAATACCATCCCGACGTCAGCAAGGAGGCGAATGCCGAGGAGCGCTTCAAGGAGTTGGGCGAGGCTTATGAGGTGCTCAAGGACCCGCAGAAGCGCGCCGCTTATGACCGCCTCGGCAGCAGCTGGCAGTCGGGTCAGGATTTTCGCCCCCCTCCCGGCTGGGATTCCGGTTTCGAATTCTCCGGCGGCGGATTTACCGGCGCCCGGGGTGGCGGGGCCGGGGATTTCTCCGACTTCTTCGAAAACCTGTTCGGTGCCGGAAGCCCCTTTGGCGGAGGCGGTTTCCGGCAGCGAACCGGCGGCCCGCGCGGCGGGTTCCACGGCGTGCGGGGCGAAGATCATCACGCCAAGGTCACCATCGGCCTGGAGGATGCATTCCAGGGAGGCGAAAAGCTCATCCATCTGGAGAGCCCGGAAGTCGATAACCAGGGCCGCGTGATTACCACCACCCGCTCCCTGCGGGTGCGCATCCCCGAGGGCGTTACCGAAGGGCGGCAGATCCGTCTGGCCAGACAGGGCTCGCCCGGAATGGCGGGTGGCGAGCCGGGAGACCTCTATCTGGAGGTGGAATTCGAACCCCATCCCCTGTACCGCATCGAAGGAAAAGATATTTATATCAATCTGCCGATCACGCCCTGGGAGGCGGCCCTGGGTGCCAAAGTGAGGGTACCGACGCTCGGCGGCAGGGTGGGCATGAGTATTCCCGAGGGAAGCCGCAGCGGACAGAAACTGCGCCTGCGCGGCCGCGGCCTGCCCGGTAAGCCGGCGGGAAACCAGTTTGTCGTTCTGCAGATCATGACCCCTCCCGCCGATACCGAGGCCAAGCGAAAGTTCTATGAGGAGATGGCGCGCAAGATGCCGTTCGACCCGAGGGCGCGCCTGGGAGGCTGAACATGGAGCGCAAAAGCCTGACCGTCACTGTCTTCGAAGGGGAGGATCGACTGAGCTTCGGTGAGGTCTGCCGGGCCTGCGACGTCAGCGCCGAATATATCATTCAACTCGTGGACGAGGGTCTCATCGAGCCCCGGGGCGAGGAGCTGGGCGACCCGTTTTTCGGGCGACATAGCCGCCGCGGTAAGGGTTTATGCAGGTGTGCCGGCTCCTTCCACCGGGAATGATGGCCTTGCGGCCATGTTCGGCCAGAGGGCTGGCCTCCTACCAGAGTGAGATGCGCCGGAGGGTCTACGCCGGTAGGAGGCCACCCCGTGGCCGAAAACGGCGCAAGCCGTCAGAACGAAGCTGGACCGGTTCCGAGAGATAAAACGTCCGGGGAGTCGATGGCCTTGCGGCCATGTTCGGCCAGAGGGCTGGCCTCCTACAAGAGTGAGATGCGCCGGAGGGTCTACGCCGGTAGGAGGCCACCCCGTGGCCGAAAACGGCGCAAGCCGTCAGAACGAGGCTTGGACACGGTTCCGCGAGAAAAAACGTCCGGGGAGACGATGGCCTTGCGGCCATGTTCGTCCAGAGGGCTGGCCTCCTACCAGAGTGAGATGCGCCGGAGGGTCTACGCCGGTAGGAGGCCACCCCGTGGCCGAAAACGGCGCAAGCCGTCAGAACGAAGCTGGACCGGTTCCGAGAGATAAAACGTCCGGGGAGTCGATGGCCTTGCGGCCATGTTCGGCCAGAGGGCTGGCCTCCTACCAGAGTGAGATGCGCCGGAGGGTCTACGCCGGTAGGAGGCCACCCCATGGCCGAAAACGGCGCAAGCCGTCAGGAATTCGCGAGTTCAAGCGCAAAATTCTTGGCGCGCTTTGCGATGAGATCTTCTTTTCAGGAACTTTGCCGAACAGCTGCTGTCTTTTTCTAACAGGAAAATAGAAGAACAGGTGGAGGGAGTCACAATGAGCACACTGGATCAGATTCGCGACGGGCTGCACCGGGCCTGGGATAACGTGACTGAAGGCTGGCAACACCTGCGCGACCGCGCCTCGCACGCGATGACCCGGTTCCAGCCGGTTCGCTCCCGGGGCGATGTGCAGACGGTGGAGGACCAGCTGATCACCGGTGGCGCCCGATGGGGTGTGCTGGCCGCGGAGCTGCATGAGACGGACGGCGAAGTCGTGGTCCGGCTTGAGGTCCCCGGCATGGAGCGGGAGGATTTCGATATTGGTGTCGTCGATGGCCGCTATCTGGTGGTCGGCGGCGAAAAACAGGTCGAGCGGGAGGATACCCACGGCCGTTTCTACGTCATGGAGCGGGCCTACGGACGGTTCGAGCGGGCCATTCCCCTGCCCGCGGAAGTGACTGAAGAGGGCACCCGGGCCCGCTATCGGCGCGGTGTACTACGGGTCACCATTCCGAAAACCCGGAAGGCCGCCGCACGGCGGATTGAAGTTCAAGACTAACCAGCGAAAAGGCTTCGAATGAAAAGAATATCCCTGGCGGCGCTTGCGGGCGCCGCAGTACTGACGCTTGCACCCATTTCACAGAGCGCCGTGGCGGCACTGCCCGCGTTTGACAGCCAAGGTCAGCAGTTGCCCACGCTGGCACCGATGATCGAAAGCGCGGTGCCCGCCGTGGTCAACGTCTTCACCCGCACACGGGTGCCCCAGCGCCAGAATCCGCTCCTCTCCGACCCGTTCTTCAGGCGCTTTTTCGAGGTTCCCGAACCCCGCGAGCGCTACGCGCAAAGCCTGGGATCCGGCGTGATCATCGACGCGAAAAATGGCTATGTGCTGACCAATCACCACGTTGTCGATCGGGCCGTGGAGATCGCGGTCAATCTGCAGAATGGGCAGACGCTTCAGGCGGAGTTGGTGGGCTCCGACCCGGAATCGGATATCGCCGTGCTCAAAGTCGAGCAGGATGGGCTGACCGCCCTGCCCTTCGCCAACTCCGATGCGCTCAACGTGGGCGACTTTGTGGTGGCGATCGGTAACCCCTTCGGCCTCGGGCAGACGGTGACTTCGGGCATCGTCAGCGCCCTCTCCCGCTCGGGACTGGGTATCGAGGGCTACGAAGACTTCATCCAGACCGATGCCTCCATCAACCCCGGCAATTCCGGCGGCGCACTGGTGAACCTGCGTGGCGAGTTAGTGGGCATCAACACTGCCATTCTCTCCAAGAGCGGCGGCAATGTGGGTATCGGCTTCGCCATACCCATCAATATGGCCCGCGAAATCACCGAGCAGCTGGTGGAGTATGGGGAAGTGCGCCGTGGCCATCTGGGGGCACAGGCCCAGGACCTGACCCCGGAGTTGGCGCAGGCCTTCGGACTCGAAAACCGGCCCGGTGCCGTTGTCACCCGGGTTGAGCCCGAGTCCCCGGCGGACAAGGCGGGTCTGAAAACCGGTGATGTGCTGGTTGCCGTCAATGGCCGGCCGGTGCGCGACGCGGCCGATGTGCGCAACAGCATCGGGCTACTGCGCATTGACGAGAAGGTGAACCTTGAGGTCGTCCGCAATGGCGGAACCCAGACGATTGAGGCGGTGATCAGGGAACCCGAAGCCACGGCGGTCGACGGCAGCGCGCTGCACCCGCATCTCGCCGGGGCCCATATCGGCAACATCCCGGAAGGATCCCGGTTCGCCGATAAGGTGAAAGGTGTGCTGGTGATGGAAGTGGACAGGACGCAGGCGGCCTGGCAGGCCGGCCTGCGCCCGGGAGACGTGATCACCCAGGCAAACCGGGCTCCCGTGACCAATCTGGCCGATTTGGAAAAGGCGGTGAAAGGGAGCGGCGCCCTGCTGCTCAACATTCAGCGCGGCAATGGCGCGCTGTTCCTGCTGATTCGCTAAAGAAAAAACCCCCGGATGCCAATATCAGGACGGCATTCGGGGGTGCTTCAACCTCTAGCAGGCTGTTGAAAAAGGTTTTTATCCCTTCTCCCTGAGGGAGAAGGTTAGGATGAGGGGGGATAGAATCAGTAACTTACCTTTTATTGAGTCCCCTCACCCCAGCCCTCTCCCTCTGGAGAGGGTGTTTTTCAACAGCCTGCTAGTCATTTTCCAGGACGATCGCCGTCCGGGTCAGGCGCATTCGCTGGGCGTGCACCCGCAAAGCGAACTCAGCCGCTTTGGGTCGAGGATTCTGAACTGCCGCCCCATACTGGGCATATCGATCACGCCCTCTTTCTTCAAACGATTCATTACCCGACTGACCGTCTCCATGGTCAACCCGAGGACCTGCCCGATATCCCCTCGGGTGAAGGGCAGGGGAATGGCTTCCTCTCCGTTCACGGAACTCGACTGCAGCCAGTTGAGAAATGAGGCAATCCGTTCGGTCGCATCCATCAGACCCAGGTTGCGCACCTGGAAGATGGAATTCCGAAGTTGCCGATTGAGCATGCTGATCACGTGCCAGGAGGCTTGGGCGTCGTTCTGGATGACGCTCAGGAATTCGTCACGGGGGATGCTGCAAACCAGGACGTCGGTTACCGCCTCGGCGCTGCAAGGGTAGGTCTCGGCATTGAGCGCCTCGGCACCGACCAGTTCCCACTGCGTTCCGACCTGCAGCCCCTGGGAGCGGCCATCAGGAAGGTCGGCCGTCAGTTTCACGTAGCCGTGCTTGAGAACGAAAACGTCGGTGACAGGCATGCCCTGCTGAAACAGCATCTCGTGGGGTCGGAAGACCTCGCGCTCGATGGTGTCCCGCACTTCACAGATCTGCTTCGACTCGCCCCCGTCGACAGGCAAGGTTACTTTGCACAAGATGCAGCGATTTTGCCGACAAGCGCACCCGCTCATGATATTCCTCCGTAGCGAATGGTTGGCTGACTCAGCTACTTCCGTGACCCATGGTCTGGACTCTGCCGCCTAACCCGATACCCCCTCCTCTACTGAACCATTTTTAGAAGGTTTATAGAATCGGGATTTGCGGATAATCGTTTAAGGATCGGATTAACGCGGGGTAAGGATTTCCCTACCCCCACGCACCAAGGCGGGCAAAACGCTATTCGACGACGGAGTGTTCCAGTGCATAGCGGATCAGTTCGGCATTGCTGTGGATGTCGAGGCGCCGCATGATCCGTATCTTATGGGTGGTTATGGTCTTGGCACTCAGACAGAGCTGTGCGGCGATCTCGTTGATGGTGTTGCCGGCGGCGAACATTTGCAGCACCTCGTACTCACGGCCGGTAAGCCGCTCTCGCGGGTGCTTTTCACCCCCCTGATCCGGTTCGAAGACGATTTTCTCGGCCAGCAGGGGATCGATGTGCCGCCCCCCGGCCGCCACCTTGCGAATCGCCGCGATCAGGACCTCCGGCTCATTGTCCTTGGTGATATAACCGGAAGCCCCCGCCTTGAGCACGCGTTTGGCGATCTGGCTTTCGCAATGCATGCTGAGCACGAGGATCGGCAGGTTTTCCCGCTCCCGGCGCACGCGCTTGATCAACTCAACGCCGCTCGGGCCGGGCATCGTCAGATCCAGGAGCAGCAGGTCGTAGTTTTTCTCATGGATCTCTCGCAGGACTTCATGGCCGTTGCGCGCCTCGCCGGCACAGACCAGATCCGACGTAATCGCCGTAACCTGGCGTAGCCCCTGCCGCACGATGGCATGGTCGTCAGCAATGAGTATATTGATCACCGGTGGTTACTCCAGTCTCAGCAATGGGTATGCGCAATTCGACGCGGGTACCGGCGCCGGGTGCGCTGTCGATAAGCACCTCACCCCCCAGCACGGTGGCGCGCTCACGGATCCCGAGCAGGCCGAACGTCTTCCGCTCGCCTTGCGAATGGGGGTCGAATCCAAGGCCGTCATCCTCAACCTCCAGCCAGTAGGAGCCGTCGCGTTCTTCAAAGCCGATCTCCACGTGTGACGCCTGGGCGTGACGGACCACGTTGGTCAGGGACTCCTGGAGGATGCGAAAGACCATGGTGGCCCGTTCATCATCGAGCTCGACATCATGCAGGCGGCTGTCGATATCGAGTCCGCAGAGAATGCCGGTCCGCTCCTCGAAGTCCTGGGCCAGCCATTCGATGGCCGAGACGATGCCCAGATCGAGCGCTCCGGGACGAAGTTTGGCGGCCACGTTTCGGGCCACGACGATATTCTGGTCGACCAATGACTTGATCTGATCGATCTGGGGCACCAGCGCGGGCTCGGACCGGCCCAGCTCAAGACCGAGCAGTGCCGCCTTCATGCGCAGCGTGGTCAGGCTCTGTCCGAGTTCATCGTGTATCTCCCGGGCAATGCGGGTGCGCTCCTGCTCGCGGACCGTCTCGCGGTTGGCCGCCAGCTCCTGCAGTTGGGCGCGCTGGCGTTCCAGTTCGAGTTCCCGCTGCTTCAGTTCCGTGACGTCCTGCAGCGTCCCCACCATGCGGATCGGTCTGCCCTCCTCGGCGCAAACCACTTCGCCCTCTTCGTGGATAACCCGAATCACCCCGGCGCGGCGCACGCGGTAATCGATGCTGTAGGGGCGGCGCTCGCTCAGGGCAGTGGCGACGGCATCGCGCACCAAACGCCGATCGGCCGGGTCCACGGCGCTGATGAAGACCTCGGAGGTCGGCTCGCACTGCTCAGGCCTCAGCCCCAGCAGCCGCCAGGTCTCCTCGGACCATTTCAGGCTGTTTTTGCCGATATCCCATTCCCAGTCACCGAGACGGGCAATCCGCTGTGCATTGGCCAGCCGCGCCTCATTGCGCCGGAGTGTCTCCTCATCGCGCTTGCGGGCGGTAATGTCACGAATGTTCATCACCCGAAAACGAACGTGCCCGGCAGCATCCTTGATGTTGATGATGTCGTTCAGTCCGATGAACCAACTGCCATCCCTACGGTAGTGGCTCATCTCCCAGGAGTAATGGCCGCCGTTTTCATCCGCCAATTGGATATGCTGCGCCATGGAGGTCTGGCATTCGGGCGCGAGGAGGGAGGCCGCCGGTCGGCCAATCAACTCATCGACCTTGTAACCGTGCATGCGGGCGAAAGCGGGATTCATCATCTCAAGGCGGTTGTCCGGACCGCTAGTCACCACAATGCCCCATTCCGCATGCTCGAAGATCTGCGCCCATCGGCGCAGGCTCTCCTCGTCCCGTTTTCGCTGCCGGATATCCCGGGCGATCCCGATGAAATAGCTTTCATTTTCGAACCGGTATTCACCCGTGAGCAGTTCAATGGGAATCGCCGTCCCGTCCTTGTGTCGCGCCTCCAGCTCCCGGGGAAGCGGGGGCTCGCCCAAGGATTCGCGGTTACTCGGGTGCAGGAAAAACTCCTCAATCACAGCGCCGGCGCTCTCTCCCGGAGGGGGCGGCATCAGCAGTTCCACGCTCTTCCCGATCAGCGCTTCACTCGGGTAGCCGAACGTGCGGCGAGTCGCCGGATTGGCCATGCGGATCTCGCCGGCCCGGTTCACCGTGATAATGCTCTCCGGCAGTTTGCTCATGATTTCCTGCATGTGGACGGTGGTTCTCACCAGACGACGGGCCAGGGGGCGAGCCTGCCGGTAGACCAGCCACAAGCCGGTCAGTGCCACCGAAAGGATGGCGATAATGGTGATCCGTTCGTACCACTGCTCCTTCAGAAAGAAGTTCTCGAGCGGCACGGTGTAGACCATCATGACGTCAAAACCCTCGACCGTCTGATAACCGGCGACCAGCCCGTGGGTCTTGGTGAACTCCTCTTCGCGTCCGCCGCCCTTGCAGCCGGGCGTCAGGCAGAGCATGTTTTCCCCCTGGTAAAAAGCCGGAGGCTCGCCCTGGTTGGGCATCGACAGGCAGGGGTAGTCGCCATCCTTGAGCGCACAGACCGACAGCATCGCCCCGGGTATGAAAAACGGCAAAGAGGGCTTCAAGCCGCCGTGGAACCCGGACATGCGGATTTGGGCGATCCATTCGCCCACGGTAAGACCGTTGACGACGACATCGACGTGGTGCTCCAGCCACCAGCCATTGTTCCAGTACAGCCAGGTGTGCTCGGAATTGGTCAGGGGAACGCTCTCCAGGCGTGCCCGCGGCGCGTCGCCGATCGAGGCGAAGAAACGCTCATCCTTGCCGATGATCGTCATCGAAACGATGTCCTCCTGGGTGGCGGAGGAATATACCTTTCGCAGCTCGTCCTGAACCGCGGCGCCGTCACCGCGGATCCAGGCGCGGATAATCGTCTGCTTATCGATGGCGTCGAAAATGTTGGCACTGGCAAGAAGGCGTGCAGTGACCACCTCCTCGAACCCCTCCGTCCGGGACTCAATCGTCTGCACCATGCTGTGGTGAAAATCCCGGTGGTTGTAGTAGGCGAGCAGGAGATTGCCGGCAATACCCGCCAGGATCACCGTAAAGATGATCAGCGTCGTGCTGAAAAGAATATTCCGGTGGGCCTGCTTCGCATTCTGCATGGTTTCAGTGCAGCTCGATGGGTGATGGGCCGCCGGCCCGAGTTGCCTTGGCTCCCCGGCTCTCGTGAAGAGCCGGTCTCGATGGGTTCGGCGCCGCGCCGGTCAAACTCGGGCTGAAGGCGACATGTTGCCGGGATTGCCTTCGCGCAGCTGTTGTCGCCGCGGGAAGCGGCTCCCGCGAAGACCAGTCGCGGCCATGGTAAGCGCCTTATCGACTCAAGGGGTCTCTTCGTCGATCCGCCAGCCCTTTTCGGTACGGACGAAGCGCACCTGCTCCTCCCGGGCGAGCACATCACCCTTCTGGAAATCCCCATACTTCATCGCCAGACGCGCCGCGCCGGCGCCGGCGCTGAAGATGCTGCCACTGCCGCGCTGGAGGATTTCCGCGGCCCCCTGCACACCGGTCTTGAAGCGCAGCTCATAGGCGACTTCGGCGACGTAGGTGTTGTCGTCGCGCGGCAAACCATTGGTCTTTCTGAAATTTTCTACGCTGTAGATAAGACCGAGGTCGCCCCGCGTGAGGCGTTCGACCACCTGGTTTTCGATGACATCACCGCTGGGACGCGGCGTGCAGGCCGCCATCAGAACGGCAAGACCCACAGCCAGAAGGCGCTTCATGTGCTTACCCCAAGTTTTTTCTATGCGCATAGTTGACAAATTTAGTGGGAGATATATATTAGTAATTAACTAGGTTATTAATTACTTCTCACTGCAATCCCCTCAGGAGGTGCAGATATGGCTAGCCTGATTAACAACTTCCCCCATGACGGTGTGGTTACGCTCAACCGCGTGATCCTCAAGCCCGAATATACCATTGAGGACCTTGAAGAGCGCGTGGCAATGCTCTGCGAAAACGTGAAGACCTACCACTCCGAAACCGGTTTCGTCGGCGGGTTCGTGGCGCTGAACAGCGGCGCGATTTCAAACGAAGGCTCGACGGCCGGCCAGACGGTAGAGAGCCCGATGAAGGGTAAGGAAGCGCTGATCATCACCTTCTGGAAGACCTTCGAGGAGCATGAGGAATCGCACAAATCCGATACCTTCCAGCCGCTTTTCAAGGATGTGCTGGAGTTGTGCGAGAACGGCAATGAGGAAATTGCCTACGAAATGCTGTGGTCCGGTGCCGCCTACTCTCCCGAGGAGGCGCAAGAAGCGCAAAAGGCCAAGCAGATGTACGCCGTCGGCTAACCCCGACACCATCGGTTACACCCCCCGAGCCTCTCCCCCCCAAGAGGCCCTGCTTTGAGGCGCCAAAAGGCGCCTCTTTTTTTGGAAGGCGGTTGATTGGATTCCCCTCACCCTGTGGGCCGCTGTGGGGGAGGGGCACAGTTCTCGGTGGGAGCGGCATCCTGCCGCGATCAGGTTCCGGGACTCAGGTCGTCAGCCGCCGGTAGATGTCCGCCACCTGGTAGGGCAGGCGCCGTACATCATCGACCACGGTATAACCCACCGGGCCGTACATGTGCGGCAGGTATTCGGGACCTTCGCTGTCGATGGTGATGCAGTAGGGGTGAATGCCCGCGCGGCGGGCCTCGATCAGGGCCCTGCGGGTGTCTTCGATGCCGTAATCGCCGCGGTAATCGCTGTAATCGTCGGGTTTGCCGTCGGATAGCGTGACCAGAATTCGGGTCTTGGCGTCCATCTCCGAGAGGATTTGCGAGAGGTGGCGGATGGCAAAGCCCATACGCGTGTAATCCTGGGGGCGGATGCCACTGATGCGATCCTGAACTTCCGGGCCGTAGGGCTCTTCGAATCCCTTCACCCGGTAGATCTCGCAACGTTTGCGGGTCATGCCCGAGAAGCCGTAGATGGCGAAGCGGTCGCCGAGGGTGTCGAGGGCTTCGGAGAGGAGCAGGAGCGATTCCCTCTCCGCATCGTTGATCCAGCCGCGGGTCGAGCCGCTCATGTCGACCATGAACACCACGGCGATGTTGCGCTCGGTGCGGTGCAGACGGGAAAAGACCCGCTCGTTCATTTCGACACCGTGTCGGGCGTCCGCCAGGGCCTCGACCAGCGCATCGAGGTCAATATCGTCGCCATCGGGCTGGCGCTTCTCCACCCGGTCTTCATCCCGCATGGCCTCGAAGGTCTTGCGCAGGTGGCGAATGAGACCACTGTATTTCTGCAGTGTCTCCCCCGGAAAGCCGTCATTCACCGGTTCCACGCTCTTTTCCCGTACCACGCACCAATTCTTGCGGTAGTGCTGCCGGCGGTAATCCCACTCGTTATAGAGATCGGCCCCCTCCTCGTGGTAGGTGCCGAGCCAGACTTCGTCCGGGTCCTTGTGTTGATCCTCGAAGAGGCGCGGGTCGTACTCCCCGGGACCGGCCGGAACCAGGTACTCATCCGGGATCTCGCCCAGGTCGAGCATGATCGAACTCATGAGGTTGCGGATGTGTTCGGGCGGCGCAACCGGCTTGGAGTCGAGCAGCAGTTCAGCCTGCAAGGGGAGGTCTTCATCTTGGTCCCGGGGCGACGGGGAGGAGAAACGCTGTGGGGCGTCGCTCTCGCGCTCGCTCTTCTCCTCTTCCTCGTCGTCCTCCTCCAGCAGGTCACTGAGCAGGACACGAAACAGGGCCTTTTCGCGGGCCATGCGCTCGGCCGTTCGGGCGGCCGCTTCCTCGGGGTGCAGAACACCTTGATAACTGAGAGGGGCGGGTACGGTCAGTCGCCCGAGCCGTTCACAGGCCAGCGCCAGGCTCTCTTCGGATCGAGCCCCGGGGCGGGACAGTCGCTCGCAGACGGTCTTCCATTCCCGGGGGCGAACCTCACCCAAGATATCCTTTATACGCAACATTTCGCGCCACAATCCGGGAAGTTCGCGACTGATACACGCTTCCAGCCTTACGGTTTCCAGGGCATGGAAAAGCCGCATCAACGGGCCGGGAGAGGGGTGAGAACCCAGGGTCTCCATAAGCGGCGCCCGGAAGGTGCCGAATCGGGTCTGGGCCCAGAGCATGGCCGTTGTCGCCTTGTAGAGGCCGAAATTGTCCTTCGAATCCGGCAGTCGCGACAGCACCGGGGGCAGGTAGAGGGTTTCGGTGTCGGTATAGGCCACCTCCGCCTCCTCCAGCTTGAGCAGACGCCCCGACAACCCGTGGACGAAATGCAGCAGTACCCCGGCGGCCTCCTCCAGCACCGCCCCGCTGGCTCGGGCCCGGCCGAACTTGATAAAGCGATCGACATCCTCGATCACCTGCAGACCGGGGCGAAGGCCAGCGCGATCATAGGTATCGGTGGCGTGAAGCGCCCAGGCCTCGACCATCTTCTCGTCAGTCGCCTCCAATACCCGGGCGGCGTAACCGGAAAGACGATGGGCAATCTCGAGATTGGTGCTGGCAACCCGGGTGACGAGATCGAGGATGAAGTCCTGGCGCTGTCGATCGAGGGCGGCAATGGAGCCGGCCGATTCCGAGGTGTCCCGGAAGGTAAACTCCACCTCCAGCAACTCGTCGAGCCGGGCGGTGATATCGTCGATGCTGAGTTTTGGTTTCATTGAATACCTGCCGCAGAGACACGGAGTCGCGGGAGTTGTTGGCCGGGAGGCAGAAGGGGCGCCCTCGCCGCGATTTTCTTGAATTAATCGCCCCGAGGGCGGGCCTCCTGCCAGAAGCTCCGATACCGTTCCCGGGACATGTGCCTTTGCGCTCTCTGCGTCTTTGCGTTGGACGCTGTTTTCAAAAAACCGAAGACGAAAGCTCGTTGACGGCGATAATCATCTCCGGGTCGTCGGTAAGCGCCTGGGCGATGGCGTAGCGACAGGCGGCGACCGGTTCGACACCGGAGGAGATCAACTTGCCGGCGTTTACCAGCAGGCGGGTGCTGGCCCCCTCTTCCAGTCCGCTGCCTTTCAGGTTTCGGGTCATTCCGGCGAACTTCACCAGCCGTGCCGCCATGTCCTGCTCCAGGCCCGACTCCCGGGTGACGATCTCCGCTTCGGTATCCGGCCCCGGGTAGTCGAATTCCAGGGCCACGAAGCGCTGGCGAGTGCTCTGCTTGAGGTCCTTGAGCACGCTTTGGTATCCGGGATTGTAGGAAATGGCCAGACAGAAGGCGTCTTCGGCGGTGATCAGTTCACCGCGTTTCTCCATAGGCAGTGCCCGTCGGTCATCGGCAAGGGGGTGGATCACCACCATGGTGTCCTTGCGAGCCTCGACGATCTCGTCGAGATAACAGATGGCACCGGCGCGAACCGCGCGGGCCAGGGGTCCGTCCACCCAGGTCGTTTCTCCACCCTTTATCAGGTAACGCCCGACCAGGTCGGTGGCGGTCAGGTCGTCATGACAGGAGACCGTAATCAGCGGCCGCTTGAGACGCCAGGCCATGTACTCCATAAAACGGGTTTTGCCACAGCCGGTCGGGCCTTTCAGCAAAACCGGCAGATGATTCCGGTAGGCCGCTTCGAACACGGTCACCTCATCGGCCACTGGCTGGTAGAAGGGTTCTTCCTGAACGAAGTACTCCTCGGTCTTCAGCGTATTCGCCGCCACATGTCACCCCTTAGAACCGGTCTATAGTTAGTTCGCAAAACCTAGCATTAAAGTTAACAATTAAAAGAAAACGAGCAAGCACCGTGCCTTCACAAAAAACATACAAACATTCTATTTGCTTATTTGAAATTTCGATGCGGAATTATTGGGCATTTACCGGCTTAACACGGTATCGTGAGGCGCTCGGATTCTGGCGCCGAGCCCGCGTATTGGCGCGAGCGCAGGCTGCCGGTTTTCCGTAAACTACTCAGGTTGGCATACCCGTTCTTTTTGGGCCGGCTGAAAGCCGCCGTAGCCGACTACGATCCAGCCGTATCGAGCCGATTTGGCGAAGACTGGACCAGACAGACCCGCACTTTGAACCTCCACGGTCTGTAGAGATTCTCGAAAAAAGCATCGTCCTTTATGGAGGAAAATCAATGTCTGAGGCAATCGCAACCAACCAGACCATTCTGGTCGTGGGTGGCGGCATTAGCGGCCTGACGGCTGCTCTGGAGGCGGCCGAATGCGGCAAGCAGGTCGTCTTGCTGGAAAAGTCGCCGTCCGTCGGTGGCCGGGTTGGTCAACTCTATAAATACTTCCCGAAGTTATGTATTCCCACCTGCGGTCTGGAAATCCAGTATCGGCGCCTGAGAGGCAACAAGAATATTCGCCTTATCACCATGGCCGAAGTGACCGGCATCAGCGGCGAGGAAGGCAATTACAATGTCTCGGTGAAGGTCGCGCCCCGCTACGTCAACGAGAACTGCACCGCCTGCGGCGAATGCGGTGACGCCGTGGAGGCGGAGTTCGACGATGAACACAACTACGGACTCGCCAAGCGCAAGGGCGCCTACATGAGCTCGCGAATGGCTCATCCCCAGCGCTACGTCCTGGACCCGCGCATCATCGGCACCGACGATGCGCAGAAGGCCAAGGACGCCTGCAAGTACGGTGCGGTGGATTTGGAGATGCAGGAGCAGGAGATGGAGCTGAACGTCGGCTCCGTGATCTGGGCTACAGGCTGGAAGCCTTACGATGCCGCCAAGATCCAGCCCTACGGCTACGATCGGTTCGACAACGTCATCACCAATGTCGAGCTGGAGCGCATGATGGACCCGTTCGGACCCACCGGCGGCCGCATCCAGCGTCCTTCCGATGGCAAAGAGCCGAAGAATATCGCCTTCATCCAGTGCGCCGGCTCCCGTGATCGCAATCACCTCAAGCACTGCTCCCGCATCTGCTGCATGGCCTCGCTGAAGCAGGCCACCTATGTTCGCGAGCAGTTCGGGGATGACGCCAAGAGCACGATCTACTACATCGATATTCGCGCCATCGACCGCATCGACGACTTCTACCAAAAGGTACAGGACGACGAGAACGTCACGTTCGTGAAATCCAAGGTCGCCAACATCGTCGACAACAAGGATAACGGCAACCTGGTCCTCAACGGCGTGGATACCGAAGGCTACAACCGTTACGCCAACGAACACGATCTGGTGGTGCTGGCTATCGGTATGGAATCGAACGTACCCGCTGGCGTCTTCCCGGAAGGGACGGCCATCAACGAACACAATTTCATCGATTTCGACCCTGCCAACGGCGGTATTTTCGGTGCCGGGTGTTCTTCCGATGCGCTGGACGTCAACCGCGCCACCCAGAACGCCACCGCGGCCGCGTTGCGCGCCATTCAGGTGGTCAACCGCGTTGCAGGTCAGGAGGGTTAAGCAGTGTCTGAGAACAAAACTGGAGCCTACATCTGTCAGGGCTGCGGCCTGGGCGAACGCCTCGACACGTCACAGCTCGTCACCATCGCCACGCGCGACGGCAAGGCGAATATCGCCAAGGAGCACGAGTTCCTCTGCTCCGCCGAAGGCGTGAAGATGATCCAGGACGACATCGATAACGAAGGCGTCAACAAGGTCATGATTGCCGCCTGCTCGCGGCGCGCCAAAACCGACGCGTTCAGTTTCGAGGGTGTCGCCATGAGCCGCGCCAATCTGCGTGAAGGCGTCATCTGGGTGCGTCCGGATACGGACGAGGCCCGGGAGACCACGCAGGAGATGGCCGACGACTACGTCCGCATGGGCTGCGCCGAGGTCAAGTACATGAAGATCCCGGAGAGCTCGGACGAACAGAGCCTCAATCGCCACCTCATGGTGGTTGGCGGCGGCGTCTCCGGCCTCACGTCGGCTATCGAGGCGGCGAAGACGGGTTACAAGGTCGACCTGGTCGAGAAGAGCGGTGAGCTCGGCGGCATGGTCGGCAAGCTCTATAAGAGTGTGCCGCGCAAGAATGGCCTGCAGGGGCCTGTCGATTCGGACGTTGGTGAACTCATCGAGGCGGTCAACGCCAATGACAATATCACCGTCCACCTGAACACCACGGTGGCCGGCACTGAGGGAGCCCCGGGCCGTTTCAAGGCGCAGTTGGCCACCGAGAGCGGCTCGACCGACACCATCGAAGTCGGCGCGATTGTTCAGGCTACCGGCTTCCGGCGTTACGACATCAGTCAGCTCGACAATCTCGGCGGCGGCAAAAGCCCCGACGTGGTCGATCAGATGGGCTTTGAGGAGTTGGCCAAGGCCGCCAACGGCGGTGCCATCAAGCGCCCGTCGGACGGCAAGGAAGTGAGCAACGTCGTCTTCGTCCAGTGTGCCGGCCAGCGCTCCGATGAGCCCGGCCACCTGAACTACTGCTCCGGCCACTGCTGCACGACCTCCATCAAGCAGGCCATGTATGTGAAGGACGCCGGCGGCGATGCCACCGTGCTGTTCGATGACCTGCGCACCCCGGGTGCGACCGGTGAGGACTTCTACCGTGCCGGGCAGGAGAAGGGTGTTGCCTTCTCCAAGGGCAAGTGCACCTCCGTCGATACCAGCGGCGCTCTCAAGGTCAACTTCAAGGACTTGATCCTGGACGAAGACGCGACCGCCGATGCAGACATGGTGGTGCTGGCTACCGGCATGATTCCGGCCAGTGGCCCGAACCCCTACCTTCAGCTGGAGCTGGATGAAGCCAAGAACGAGGATGGCGCCGAAGAGAAGGTAGCCAAACTCGAGGCCGAACTGGCCAAGGCACCGGATTCCGTCCTTAACCTGCAGTACCGGCAGGGCACCGATGTCCCGCACCTGAAACACGGTTTTACCGACTCGCACTTCATCTGCTTCCCGTACGAGACCCGCCGCACGGGTATCTACACCGCAGGGCCGGTTCGTCGGCCGATGGATACCGCCCAGGCCATCGAGGACGCCACTGGGGCCACCCTGAAGGCCATTCAGGCCTGTGAGAACGCCGCGCAGGGCCGGGCCGCCCATCCGCGCTCCGGCGACCTGTCGTTCCCGAGCTTCCGCAAAGAGGGCTGCACTCAGTGCAAGCGCTGCACGGTGGAGTGCCCGTTCGGCGCCATCAATGAAGATGAGGCGGGTTATCCCCAGTTCAACGAGGCGCGCTGCCGGCGCTGCGGGACCTGCATGGGCGCCTGTCCGGTGCGCGTCATCTCGTTCGAAAACTACTCGGTCGATACCGTGGGGCAGCAGATCAAGAACTGCGACATCCCCGATGAGTTCGACGAGAAGCCCCGCCTTCTGGTCTTGGCCTGCGAAAACGACGCCTATCCGGCACTGGACATGGCCGGCATGAACCGTGAGGAGATCAGCCCCTGGGCCCGCATCATTCCGGTGCGCTGCCTCGGTTCGGTGAACACCATCTGGCTCACCGACGCGCTCAACAACGGTTACGACGGCGTCATGCTGCTGGGCTGCCAGAAGGGCGACAACTACCAGTGCCACTTCGTCAAGGGGTCCGAGATGGCTCATTACCGCATGAGCAAGATCGACGACACGCTCAACCAGCTCAACCTGGAAAAAGAGCGCGTCCAGACCTACGAAGTGTCGATTGCCGACATTCAACGCATTCCGAAACTCATCAACGACATGGAAAAAACGATTGTTGAAGAGATCGGCATGAGCCCGTTCAAGTTCTAGGGAGTCGTCACAAAATGAGCAACCTCAACCAGACGATGATCGAGAAGTACCGGAGCAGCTTCCTCAAGGAGGTCGAGGCCAACGTCGAGGAAGGGCACTGGGTCAAAATGTGCATGCAGTGCGGGGTTTGTTCGGGCTCGTGCCCGCTCGGACCCTACTGGGAGCATCCGCCGCAGGAAATCTTCATGATGATCCGGGCGAATGAGCGCGAGGATGTACTGAAATCCGACTCCATGTGGATGTGTACCTCGTGCTACAACTGCGTCGCCCGCTGCCCGCGCGGCCTGCCCATCACGCACATCATGCACGGGCTCGCCACCTACGCGAAGCGCCTGGGTATGGTGCCGAAAAAGCAGCCGACCGCCGAGTTTGGCCAGATGTTCTGGGATTCGCTCTCCAAAACCGGCCGGGTCAACGAATTGAAGTTGGGCGTAAGCCTCTACTTCAAGGACGGCTTCTCCCAAGGCGTTAAAAATGCCATGGCGGGTCGGGAACTCGGCATGGCCATGATGAAGACCCAGCGGATGAGCCCGACCGAATATTTCGGTGGCCATAAGTGCAAGGATTCCGGGGGTATTCAGAAGATGTTGAAGAAGGCCCAGGAATTCGAGGAACAGCACATCGCGCAATTCGACGGGAAGGAGGGTTAACCCGATGGCGAAAAAAGAATACTCCTTCTATCCCGGCTGCTCGTCACAGAAGAAGGCGTCAGCCGATAACTATCTGCGTTCAACCTACTCCATGTGCGATGCGCTGGACATCAAGCTGAACGAAATCGACGACTGGAACTGCTGCGGCGCCTCCATCGGCTATGCCGGCGGCGGCGAGATCCCCCGTATCGCGCTTTCGGCGCGCAACGTGGCGCTCTCGGCGCAGCAGAACCCGGATCAGGACCTGGTCGCCACCTGCGCGGCCTGCTGGCTCGCTACCCGCGAGGCACAGGAGCGCATCGAGGACAACGACAAGGTTCGTGAGGGCGTCAATGCCGCGCTGGACGAAATCGGGCTGAAGGTGGAAGGCCAGCAGCCCAAAGCGCGGCACATGGTCGAGGCGCTAATCGAGGATATCGGATTCGACGAACTGGCCAGCGGGGTTCAAAAGCCGCTGGAAGGCATCAAGATCGCCGGTTATGTCGGCTGCCAGACCAATCGTCCGTTCGGTATCGATGGCGAGTCCTTCGAGAATCCCAAGTACCTCGACAACATGATCGAGTCCATGGGCGCCCAGGCTGTTGACCGCTACGACAAGAAAGTGGCTTGCTGCTCCGGCGCGCTGATGTTCTCCGAACCGGAGAAGGGCCAGGCACTGGTTAAGGATATCATCGAGGCGGCCTACGACGGCGGTGCTGACATGATCGTCACACCGTGCCCGCTGTGTCAGATGAACGTCGAGTCCTACCAGAAGGACATCAACAAGACGTTCAAGACGAAGTTCGAGATGCCGGTGGTCTACTATAGCCAGCTGATCTCGGTGGCTTATGGCAAATCAGCCAAAGAGTCGGCCCTCGACGGACAGATCATTCCGGCCAAGCAGCTGGAAGACGTGACCAAAAAGTAAACAATAAATACGAAAAACAAAGACGACGCTCAACGCCCCCGAAAGGGGGCGTTTTTTTTGCCCGTCCGGGCGGATACCTTTGCTCGGCACCTACTGCCTTTTCAGTAAAAACCTTCAACCCGAAGTACTGCCGAGCACCTGGTTGCTTCGGATCTCACGCTGTACTAATGACTTAGTAGTTGCCTTACCCGATTGGAAAAAAAACCGATGACATCGCGTGCATTTCTTGCTGTGGCAGCGCTCCACCTGGCCTTACTGCCTCTGGCAGGGCATGCGGGCGTAGTCAGAACCTCAGAAGCGTCGGAATCGGGCAGCGTGCGAATCACCCAGCCCGAGGATGGCGCCACCTTGCCGGCCACAGAGCCATTGAGGGTAGAGTACGAGGCCAATCCCGGGTTCAAAGGCCGCTACGTTCAACTACAGTTGAATGAGCAGAAACCTGTGGTTCTGGACGAGCTGAAAGGGGGCTATGACTTTTCGGACATCGAGCCGGGCCGATATACCATCCGGGCTGAACTCCTGAACCCCGCCCACGCCGATCTGGGGATCGGTCACTCCGTTACCGTCACAGTCGAATCGGCGACCGACAAGGAAGGAATGCCGTGAAAGTCACTCAGTATGCGGAGACGGATATCGAAATGTCGGACCTCTACCAGCCGGGTTTCGATGTCGAGACGCGAGACCCCGAAGTGCATTTCAGCGCACTGCAACTGTTCGCGACCTCTTTGGGGCTGTGTACGTTTTCCGTGCTGGCCGCCTATGGCGCGCACCTGGAGGTTGATCCAGCCGGCATTCGCCTTCGCCTGCGCTGGGACTATGGTGAGAGTCCCGTGCGCGTATCCGCCATCGACATGGCTATCGATTGGCCCGAGCTACCCGATTCCCGGCTCGAGGCCGCGCAACGGGCAGCGGAACACTGCGCTCTGCACCATACTCTCGCCCAGCCCCCGGAGGTGAAGACCCATATCGACCGTTAACCGAAACGGAGGTGCGGTTTGAAGCATGTCGATTTTGCCGTCCTCGGTGCCGGTACGGCCGGCCTGGAAGCAGCACGGAGTGTCGCCGCGGAAGGTAACCAGGTCGTCATTATGGATCCGGGTCCACCCGGGGGGCTCTGTTCGCTTTCCGGCTGCGACCCCAAGAAGATTCTCGTGCGGGCCTCGAAGATCTATCGCGAATGCAGTGGGGCCGACCGGCACGGCCTCGCTGCCGCGCACCCCGAACTGACGTGGTCGCGGGTTATCCGCCGCAAGCACGGCTTCACCGATCCGGTGCCGGATCAGGCCCGGGAAATGCTGGCCGCAATCCCGAACGTCCAATTGCTGGAGGGCCGCCCGCGTTTCACGGCGCCGGACGTCATTACCGTGCAGGGGGAGCAGTTTCACTTCGAGGGGGCATTGATTGCAACCGGCTCATATCCGCGCCCCTTGAACCTGGAGGGCTTCGAACACCTCAAGACCTCCGCTGAGGCCCTCGAACTGCGAGAGCTGCCCGAATCGATGGCGATTCTCGGCAGCGGAATGGTCGCGATGGAATTCGGACAGCTGTTTGCCCGCCTCGGCGTGCGCGTTCACATTCTCAGTCGCGGCAACACACTCCTGAAAGCCATGGATCCCGACCTGGTTTATCGACTGGTCGCCGACAGCGAGGCACTCGGCATGCGCTTTCATTTCGACACACAGCCAACCTCCATCGAAGCGGTCAACAAGGGGTTTCGGTTGGTTCTGAACCAGGGCGAGCCGTTGCATGTGGGCTACGTGTTAAATGCGGCGGGTCGGGTTCCCTCGATTGGCGATTTGGGTCTGGAAGCGGCCGGCATAGAGACCGATCAGTCGCTTCTCAAGGTCGACGAGCATCTGTGTACCACCAACCCCCGGGTTTGGGCCGCCGGAGATGCGCACGGGCGAATGCCACTGACACCGGTGGCCGGTTATGAGGGGCGACTGGCGGCGGCGAATTTCCTGCATGGCCCTCACGCCTCACCGGACTACTCGGCTGTGCCCGTGACCCTGTTCACCGACCCTCCCTTGGCCCGGGTCGGAATGCTCGAAACCGAGATTGAAGAGCGCGGGATTGCCTACGACAGGGTATTCGAAGTGATGGATGACTGGACCTTGCTGCGAATCGAAGCGGACGGTCCCGGTGCCGCCAAAGTGCTCTACGAGAGGGATTGGGTATGTTGCTGGGGGCCCACCTGTACATGCCCCAATCGGAGAACCTCATCAATCTTTTCGCACTGGCCCTGCGTCACGGCCTCTCTCGCAGGGACCTTGGCGAAGTTCTCTATGTCTATCCCACGCTGAGCTACACCATTCGCTCGCTGGTTTGAGGTTACGGTCTCCGGCTATTGCCCGGCGGGGTTCCCGAAACGACCTTCAAACGCCCACTCTGTTACGGGTTTTCGGCCCGAGGGCACTTCGCGCTGCCGTAGCGGTTCAGGGAGCGCTTCCCGGCGCCCCGGTCTCCCCACAGCGGCCATGGCAAGGACCTCATGTCATCCGGCACCTGAAGTTCCTTTTGTGCTCTCCGATAAGCCTGACGGCCTGGGGCGGTCAGGGACTCATTTCGGAAAAACGGACGGAACAATCAGACGATGGGGGGATAGGGAAAACGGGAGCCGATCCGCAAAGGGACCGGCTCCTCGAACGACTTCAGGCCAGATTGACCGGCTCCTTGGCCGGGTCATAGCTTTTCTCATCCCCTTCAGCGGCCTGCTCGACGGCCTGACGTTCGCGCTCCTCGATGGCCTGGCGCGCCTCCTCGGTGACCGCAATCGTCTCGTCACCGAACAGGACCTGCTGCAGGAGCCGGGAGCCGAACTTCATGAGTTCGACATCATCCTCCAGCAGGGTCTGGTAAAGCTCGTCCTCGATTCCGTAAGGAACGGTGGAAGCCTTCGGAGCGGACGAACTCTCTAAAACTATCGATGTTGCGTAGCTCGCCATGAAAAACAGTTGACGGCTTCGCAGGGAAGGCTTGCCGATGCTCGGTCCCGATGACTTCTTCTTGAGGATCCAGCTGACGCCAGCCCCGCGCCATTTCGTCGTAATCCTCCAGCCCCTGTTCGGCTCGGTACTCATCGATTGTGAGTTCACGTTGCTCCTGATGCCCGAGACAGTGGTCCTCTTTGACGACCGCGAACGAGTTGGTGTCCGTGTATTTCATCCCTGCTTGCGCATGGCAATGAGCGCGACGGGATAGTAACGGCAGGCGGTCGGACGGTCCTCGTACACCGAACAGCCCTCGTCGGTCATGAACTGACATTCGGTGGTGTCGTTTTTGGTCTTGAACTTGACGCCCGCCATACCGTCCTTCTCCATCTCGAACGGAACGGTATATTCACGCAGGAAGTCCCAAGACGTCATCCCAAGGCGCTTCTTGAGACGAACGATGTCATATGGAGTCAACGTGATGTCGATGGACTTGCAGCAGGCGTTGAAACACCCGATGCCCTTATAGCAGGCGAACGAGATTTTCTTGTCGCCGTCGAACATCTCCGGCACGACGGGACTTTGAAAGGGGAAGAGCTGTTATCAACCATGGCTACACCTCGAGGGAAACGCGCGGCGCTAAGGATATCCGCGGAAGGTCGGGGGTTCCAGCCCGAATAGCTTATAAGACCACAAAGGCCACACAGAACACAAAGCCTCCCGAACCAGAATCGCGGCGACGCGCCGCTCCTACCACCGACGTCGTCCCAGCAACCCGTAGGAGCCCCGCATCGGGGCGATTCGCACTGGCCTCGACGAAGGACTATCCACTCAGGTCCATTTGTTCTCTGTGTTCTCTGCGTCCTCTGTGGTTAAGACCGCAGAGTGAAAGGGCCGGACGGCTAAGCCGTCCGGCCCCCTTCAAGTCACTGACTGTTCGGCTTACTTCTTGAACAGCTTGGACTTGTCGACCAGATCGACATGCTGCGCGCTTGAAGCAGGTCCACTTGTGGAGGTCTTGTCGTAGACGGAGTTCACGAAGCAGTTCCAGTTCTCCTCATCGACAAAGTTCTTGTCCATGCGGTAGTAGAAGCCGGGATAGCGGCTTTCCTCACGGAACTGGATGTGCTTCATGTGGGCTTCGGCGGTCAGGATGCGGTGGTAGTTCTCCCAGGCCCGCAGCAGCTCGTGCAGGTCCTTGGCGCGCATCTTCTGGGCATCTTCCTTCAGCATTTCGAGCTTCTACTTCGGCCACTTCGAGCATCTTGTCGTTGGTGGTGTAGTAGGTGGCCACACCGGCAACGTACTCGTCCATGATCTTCTGCAGACGGAACTGCAGCATCTTGGGCGTGATGTAGTTCGGGTTGACGTCGATCGCGGTGCTGTAGTCCTTGTACTCCAGATAGGTACGCACCGGCTTGTAGATGTCTTCGACCAGCTCGTCCACCGAGGTGTCGAGTTCGGGCTTCAAGTCCTTGTTGTCGAGCAGTACTTGACCATCGACTTGGCGCACATGCGACCTTCGGCATGGGAGCCGGAGGAGAACTTGTGGCCGGATGCGCCCACGCCGTCACCGGCGGTGAACAGACCCTTGACGGTGGTCATGCGAGCGGTAGCCCCAGCTCCAGCCCTTGGGCAGGTGCTCGGGAACTTGCCGGCTTCCTTCGTCCTCGGTCGGCGCGCCCACGTCTTCCGGACCGGAGACCCAGATGCCGCAGCAGCCGGAGTGCGAACCCAGCAGGTAGGGCTCGGTCGGCATCAGCTCGGAGTTCTTCTTCTCCGGCTCGATGTTCTCACCGACCCAGATACCGCACTGGCCGATGCACATGTCGAGGAAGTCTTCCCAGGCCTCGGCTTCGAGGTGCTTGACTTCGCGCGGCGACAGGGTCTCGCGCAGCTTGGCCAGCGCGGTCACGGTGTCCATGTAGATCGGGACCGCGGCCTTCCTTCATCTCCTTGAGCATGAGGTGGTTACGCAGGCAGGAGGCGGGAACGGCGGCCTGACCGTACGGAGGATAGCTCGGTCGAGCATGTCGGCTTGTTCTTGACGATGTAGTCCTCGCCGTAGGCGTTGGCGGCCTTGGCCTTGAACAGCAGGAACCAGGCGCCAACCGGGCCGTAACCGTCCTTGAAGCGGGTCGGCACGAAGCGGTTTTCCATCATGGTCAGCTCGGCGCCGGCCTCGGCGGCCATCGAGTAGGTGGAACCGGCATTCCAGACCGGGTACCAGGCGCGGCCGGTACCTTCACCGACCGAGCGCGGACGGAAGAGGTTGACGCAGCCGCCGGCGGCCAGCAGGCAGGCCTTGAACTTGTAGACGTGCAGCTTGTGCTCGCGGACATTGAAGCCCACGGCACCGGCGATGCGGCTCGGGTCGTTCTTGTCGTTGACCAGCTTGACGATGAAGATGCGCTCCTGGATGCGGTCCATGCCCAGGGCCTTCTTGGCGGCCTCGGCCACGATCCACTTGTAGGATTCGCCGTTGATCATGATCTGCCACTTGCCGGACCGCACCGGCTTGCCGCCGTCCGTCAGCGAAGGCAGACCCTTGGAGCCGTCGTGACGCTCGCCGTCTTCGTCGGTCTTCCAGATCGGCAGACCCCATTCTTCGAACAGGTGCACCGACTCGTCGACGTGGCGGCCCAGGTCGTAGGCCAGGTCGTCACGGGTGATGCCCATCAGGTCGTTGGAGACCATGCGGGCGTAGTCGGCCGGGTCCTGCTCGGTGCCGATGTAGGTGTTGATCGCGGACAGACCCTGAGCCACGGCACCGGAGCGGTCCATGGCGGCCTTGTCGACCAGCTTGATCTTGAACTCGCGGCCCAGATCGCCTTCGGCAGCCTTGGCCCAACGCATGATTTCGTATGCGGCACCGCAGCAAGCCATGCCGCCGCCGATAATGAGGATGTCTACCTCTTCTTCGACGATTTCTGGATTTCCAAATTCACCAGCCATTCTCAATATTCCTCGATTTGTTTCGTTGACCGTTTACGGGCGAACCGGCTTACTTGCAGATCAGCTCGGAGGCGTCGCCGGTGCGGTAGCCGTTGTGCTGCACGAAGAAGCCGTTCTCGGTGATCTTCGCCTTTTCAGCTTCGGGCTTGCCGCTGTACGGGTCGATGGAACCTTCCGGGGTGGTCCGGATCGGGAACTTGAAGCGCTTCAGGGTGCCGTTGCGGAACTTGATGGTCCACATGATGGAGTCGGAACCACGCAGCGGCTGTACGGACCCACCGAGGGGAACGACGTCGGCATAGTGACGGCACTCAATGGCCTGCTGCGGGCAGATTTTCACGCAGGAGTAACACTCCCAGCACTGCTCCGGCTCCTGATTGAAGGCTTTCATGGCGTGGCCGGTTTCCGAGCCGTCCTTGTCCAGCTTCATCAGATCGTGCGGGCAGATGTACATGCAAGCGGTCTTGTCCTGACCTTTGCAGCCATCGCATTTGTCGGTACGTACAAATGTCGGCATCGTTGTCGCTCCTTTATCAGGGGTTATTGCAGTTTAGGAACCGCGTTCGGGCAGTAAGCCGAAGGGGCCACGGGTTTCCTGTATATTAAGGAGACACATGGCAAAAAACGCTCTAAGTATAGGCACTGTTTCTCGATCTGCAGGGCAATCGTTGTGGCGCCCGCTACGTGCACTTGCTCCGGGTTACCCGGGCGTTCCACTTATGGGTGGCCTACCTTATCGACTCAGCGAAGGCACGCCAAACAAAACTATCTTGCGCGGGCATAAAAAAGCCTAATGTACGTAACCTATGAATTTTGTTTGATTTTTGGACTCTATCCAAAAGGGAGTATGGAGAAAGAGGGAGGGCGTCTGGTATATTAGTAAATCATCAGGTTTTAATGGTCTTTTCTTCGGTCCGGGGTGGCACGCACTCACGGAAGGGCCGTCTTTAGTCTCGTCCCCCGGTCTTGAAAAACTCCCCAAAGAGCGAAGTTTTTATGAGTGACATGGCGAAGAATGCGACCGAGGGTCGCACCGAAGTCAAAAATACCACGTGTTACATGTGCGCGTGCCGTTGCGGGATTCGCGTCACGCTCCGCGATGGCGAAGTGCGCTACATCCAGGGCAACCCGGACCACCCGTTGAACAAGGGCGTAATCTGCGCCAAGGGATCCTCGGGCATCATGAAGCAGTATTCCCCTGCCCGCCTGACCCGCCCCCTGAAACGGAAGGCCGGAGCCGATCGTGGCGATGCCCAGTTCGAGCCGATCTCCTGGGATGAAGCCTACGACATGCTTGAGGAGCGGCTTGCCCACCTGCGCGAGACCGACCCCAAAAAATTCGCGCTGTTCACCGGCCGTGACCAGATGCAGGCACTGACCGGCCTGTTCGCCAAGAAGTTTGGCACCCCGAACTATGCCGCCCACGGTGGCTTCTGCTCGGTCAACATGGCCGCAGGCATGATTTATACCATCGGTGGCTCCTTCTGGGAATTCGGTGGCCCCGACCTGGACCGGGCCAAGCTGTTCGTGATGATCGGCACCGCCGAGGATCACCACTCCAACCCGATGAAGATGGCCCTTTCCAAGTTCAAGCGAAACGGCGGCCGGTTCATTTCGGTCAACCCGGTGCGCACCGGCTATTCGGCCATTGCCGATGAATGGATCCCGATCAAACCGGGCACCGACGGTGCGCTGATGCTGGCGCTGACCCACGAGATCATCAAGACCGGCCTCTACGACCGCGAATTCCTGATCCAGTACTCCAACGCCGCCGAGCTGGTGAACCTCAACGAAGAGAGCCCGGAGCACGGCATGTTCGTGCGCTTCGAAGTGCCGCCCGAGGAGGGCTGCTTCGATCCGCAGAACAAACTGTGGTGGGACCGCGAGTTGAACAAGCCCATCTCCACCCATACGCCCGGTGCCGATCCCTACCTGCTGGGCGACTTCCGCCTCTCTGACGGCACGCCGGTTAAGCCCGCCTTCCAGCTGCTCAAGGAGCGGGTGAAGGAGTACACCCCCGAGTGGGCGGGGAATATTACCGGCATTCCGGCGGCAACCATTCGCCGGCTGGCCCACGAAATGGGCATCACCGCCCGCGACGAGAAGATCGAGCTGCCCATCGCCTGGACCGACGCCTGGGGCAACGAGCACAAGTCCGTCACCGGCAACCCGGTGGCCTTCCACGCCATGCGCGGTCTGGCGGCCCACTCCAACGGCTTTCACACCATCCGCGCGATGTCGATCCTGATGTCCATCCTGGGCACCATCGACCGCCCCGGCGGTTTTCGCCACAAGGCCCCGTTCCCACGCCCCATTCCGCCCTGCCCCAAGACCCCGAGGGGTCCCGAGGACGTCAAGGCGGGCACGCCGCTGAATGGCATGCCGCTGGGCTGGCCGGCCGACCCGGACGACCTGTTCGTCGATGACAAGGGGCAGCCGGTGCGTATCGACAAGGCGTTCTCCTGGGAGCATCCGCTCTCCGTGCACGGCATGATGCACAACGCCATCACCAACGCCTGGCGGGGCGACCCCTACTCCATTGATACGCTGCTCATCTTCATGGCGAACATGAGCCTGGAACTCGAGCATGAATACGGACGAGGTCCGCAAGATGCTCAACGACAAGGACGAGAACGGCGAATACAAGATCCCGTTCCTGGTGGTGGCCGATGCCTTCCAGTCCGAAATGGTGGCGTACGCCGACCTGGTGCTGCCGGATACCACTTATCTGGAGCGCCACGACGTCATGTCGATGCTCGACCGGCCCATCTCCGAATTCGACGGTCCGGTGGATTCGGTGCGCGATCCCGGTGGTGCCGCCCAAGGGCGAGTGCAAGCCGTTCCAGGAAGTGCTTATTGAGCTGGGATCGCGCCTCAAACTGCCACCGTTCACCAAGGAGGACGGTTCGCGCAAGTTCCGCAACTATCCGGACTTCGTTACCAACTTCGAGACCGCTCCGGGTTCCGGCATCGGTTTTCTGGCCGGCTGGCGCGGCAAGGGCGGCGAGAAGGCGATCCGCGGCGAGCCCAACCCGAACCAGTGGGAGATGTACGCCAAGAACAACTGCGTCTTCCACCATGAGTTGCCCAAGTCCTATCAGTACATGCGCAACTGGAACCAGGGCTACCTGCAGTGGGCCCAGGAGCACGGCATGACGCGCTATGCCGAGCCCATCAATATCCATATCTACTCCGAGGTACTGCAGAAATTCCGTCTGGCGGCCCAGGGCAAGACCCAGGGCAAACAGCCGCCGGAGAATCTGCGCAAGCGCATCGATCTGTTTTTCGATCCGCTGCCGTTCTACTTCGAGCCGCTGGAGGCGCAGCTGTCGGACAAGCAGGCCTATCCGCTGAACGCCATTACGCAGCGGCCGATGGCCATGTATCACTCCTGGGACTCCCAGAATGCGTGGCTGCGCCAGATCCACGCCTACAACTACCTCTACCTCCATCCGAAAACCGCCGAGGCGGCCGGGATCGAGGACGGTAACTGGATGTGGGTGGAATCCATGCACGGCAAGGTGCGTTGTCTGGCGCGCTACTCCGAGGCCGTCGAGCCCGGCACCGTCTGGACCTGGAATGCCATCGGCAAGGCCTCCGGCGCCTGGAATCTCGATGGCGACGCCAATGAGGCGCGCCAGGGCTTCCTGCTCAACCACGTGATCGCCGAGGAGCTGCCCGCCCATGACGCCGGCAAGCACATCTCCAACTCCGATCCGGTCACCGGCCAGGCGGGCTGGTACGACGTGCGGGTACGGGTCTACCCGGCCGGCCCCGAGGAGGAGAAGGTAAGCTGGCCGCAGTTCAAGACCATGCCGCAGGCCCCGGGCACCGGGGAACGCCGCCGCTGGCAGAACTACTTCGCGGGCATGTTCCAGAAGAAATCGGGTTAACGGATAGGAAACTTCGTTGCAGAGGACGAATTAACCACGGGGAGCACGGGGCACACGGGGAAAACCCCTTTTGTAAAAAACCCCGTGTTCCCCGTGACCCCCGTGGTTCACAGAGAACTTCGGGGCCTCTGCGGCAGAAAGATCAAATTAAGGTTTTGGCTATGACTCAGTTGGCTCTTGTTATCGATTTGAACGTCTGCGTGGGCTGTCACGCCTGCGTGACGTCCTGCAAGCAGTGGAATACTTCCGGTCCGGCCGGTCCGATGTTTGACGATAATCCGTTCAGCAAGGACCCGACCGGTACCTTCTTCAACCGTGTGCAGACCTATGAGGTGGGCGAGTTTCCCGAAACGGAGACGGTCCACTTCCCGAAAAGCTGCCTGCACTGCGAGGACGCGCCGTGCGTTCCGGTGTGTCCCACCGGCGCCAGCCACAAGCGGGCCGAGGACGGCATCGTGCTGGTGGATTATGACAAGTGCATCGGGTGCAAGTACTGCTCCTGGGCCTGTCCCTACGGTGCCCGCGAGCTCGACGAGTACCAGAAGGTGATGAAGAAGTGCACCCTCTGCGTCGATCGCATCTACGATGAGGCGCTGCCCGAATCGGAGCGCAAGCCGGCCTGTGTGCTGGCCTGTCCGACCAGTGCCCGCCTGTTTGGCGATGTGCACGACCCGCACTCCGAGGTCTCGGTGACCATCCGCGAGCAGGGCGGCTATCAGCTGATGCCCGAGTGGGGCACCAAACCGGCCAACCACTACCTGCCCCGGCGCAAGACCCGCAAGACCATCCACGAGGATGAGCTGGTGCGTTCGGACAACCCGCTCAAGAAGGAGGACATCCGCCACGAAACCAGCAAGGAGATCACGCTGGACGACTGGTTGATGTAAGTGGCGAGTTGCGAGTTGCTAGTGGCTAGGACGCTTTCCTGGCCACTCGATACTAGTTACTAGATACTGGAGTTTGAGATGCATCCCGCGTTTTCGGTAATCTTTCTGACCACCTTCATCGGTGTGGGCCAGGGGCTGTTCCTCGCCCTGTTCACGCTGCAGACGTACTCGGCGGTCGAGCTGCTGCCGACCCAGGACTCCCAGGGGTTCTTCGCCACCGGCAGTTTCCTGGCATTGGCCTTCCTGGTAGCCGGACTCGGCGCTTCCGTCTTCCATCTGGGCAAGCCGTCGTATTTCATCACCCGGGCTTGGCGCGCCGCTTCCCAGTGGCGGACCTCCTGGCTGTCGCGGGAGATCATCTTCATCCCCGCCACCATCGCTCTGGTGTTCCTCTACGCGGTTTTCCATTACTTCGGATGGGACGCCAATCTGCTCGGAGCCGACATCATCGGGCAGCTGACGCTGATCATCGGCACGCTGGCGACGCTGGCGGTGTTCGCCCTGTTCGTCTCCACAGGCATGATCTACGCCGCGATCAAGTTTCTGCAGGAGTGGGCCAGCCCGCTGACCGTGATCAACTACACCCTGCTCGGCATTGCTTCGGGCTTTACGCTGGCGACCGCGTTTGCCGCCTACGAGGCCCCGGTGCTGGTCAACTTCTTCGGCGGCTGGGCGATCCTGTTCACGGTCTTTGCCTTCGGCACCCGGGTCGCCTCACTGATCCGCAACGCCCGTATCAAGCATAAGTCCACGCCGCAGACGGCTATCGGCGTGCGCCACAGCCACATCGAGCAAAAGGCGATGGGCATGATGGGCGGCTCCTTCAATACCCGCGAATATTTCCACGGCAAGACCGCGGCCTTCCTGAAGTCGGTGAAGTGGATCTTCCTGGTACTGGTCTTCGCCGTGCCGGTACTCCTGCTCGGCCTCGGCATGGGCACCGACAGCCAGGCGGTGCTGGCGCTGGCGTTCGTGAGCCAATATGTGGGTCTTCTGTTCGAGCGCTGGTTCTTCTTCGCCCAGGCGAATCACCCTCAGAACCTGTACTATCAGACTATCTGAGTTGCTAGTGGCTAGTTGCTAGTGGCTAGTGGCTAGTTGCTAGTGGCGAGTGGCGAGTGGCGAGTGGCGAGTGGCGAGTGGCGGGCATCCTCCGCTATCTCGCCCCTCTTCCCTCGCACCTCTTCCCTCGCACCTCGCACCTCGCACCTCGCACCTCGCACCTCGCACCTCGCGTCTCGCGTCTCGTCACTGATTTATATCCCTATCATTCCCTCCTATTACTAACCCCCTGCCCCCGTGGTGTATATTTTTCGTTTGACGCAGTCGGTGGCCGGCGCTGTCCTGTATCGGGGGTAACGGGACTCTCACGGTACGCCGTAGGAAGAAATACTGCTGCCAAACGCCCAATTCGAATACATCAAGCCCGCGCCGCGGGTGGTTGCCAGGAAATAACCAGATAGGAGAACGCGATGATCAAACCGCACGGTTCCGACGAGCTGAACCCCTTGTTCGTCTATAACTCGGACGAGCACGACGCCCTGAAACACGAGGCCGAGGGCCTGCCTTCCCTGCTGCTCTCCTCTGCGGCAGCCGCCAACGCGGTGATGCTGGGGGCCGGCTACTTCAATCCGCTGACCGGATACATGGATCTGGCCGATGCCACCGGCGTCGCTGAAAACATGCATACCAGCTCCGGGCTGTTCTGGCCCACTCCGGTGATGAATCTCACCACCAAGGAGGCCTTCGATGGGCTGAAGGGCGCCAAGCGCATCGCCCTGCGTGACCCCAACGTCGAGGGCAATCCGGTGCTGGCGGTGATGGATATCGAGAACGCCGAAGAGGCCAGCGCCGAACAGATGGCCTTCATTACCGAGAAGGTCTACCGCACCACCGATGCCGAGCATCCCGGGGTCGCCGCCTTCAACAGTCAGGGCAACATGGCGCTTTCCGGTCCGATCAAGGTACTGAACTTCTCCTACTTCTCCGAGGACTTCCCGGACACCTTCCGGACCGCCGTCGAGATCCGCAACGAGATCCAGGAGCACGGCTGGAAAAAGGTGGTTGCTTTCCAGACCCGCAACCCGATGCACCTGGCCCACGAGGAGCTCTGCCATATGGCCATGGACCGTCTGGGCTGCGACGGACTGGTCATCCACATGCTGCTTGGCAAACTGAAGAAGGGCGATATTCCCGCTCCGGTGCGCGACGCCGCCATTCGCAAGATGGTCGAGCTCTATTTCCCGCCGAACTCCGCCATGGTCACCGGCTACGGCTTCGACATGCTCTATGCCGGCCCGCGCGAGGCGGTACTGCACGCCGTGTTCCGCCAGAACATGGGCGCCACGCACTTTATCATCGGCCGCGACCATGCCGGTGTGGGTGATTACTACGGTGCCTTCGACGCGCAGACCATCTTCGACGAGGAAGTACCGGAAGACGCTCTGCAGATCGAGATCTTCCGCGCCGACCACACCGCCTGGTCGAAGAAGCTGAACAAGGTGGTGATGATGTGCGAGGCTCCGGACCACGAAAAAGAGGACTTTGTACTGCTCTCCGGCACCAAGGTGCGCGAGATGCTCGGTAACGGCGAAGCGCCGCCCAAGGAATTCTCGCGTCCGGAGGTGGCCCAGATCCTGATCGACTATTACCAGAACGCCTGATCATCTGAGGACTACGAGACGTAAAAAGGGGTGCGCGAAAGCGCACCCCTTTTTTCTGGTTCTTGCCGGTCCTGCGGCCGCTTTGCTCCGGCACAAGCGACCCAGGCCGCCTCCCCCGGAGGGGGGTTACTGTTCGGTATTTTCCGATGAGAGCATCGGGTTTTGCGCCACCGCCTCTTCCCAACCCTCCGGGAGTGAGTGGGCAATACCCTTGTGGCAGTCGATGCAGGTCTTGCTCGGCTCCTTGCCGTCGATCACCTCCCAGTAGTGCGGATCGTGACGCTCCGCGCTGCGCGACTGCTGCTTGTCCAGGTTCATGGATTCGAACTTATGGCAATTACGGCACTCACGTGAGTTTGTGGATTTCATGCGCTGCCATTCGCGCATGGCCATTTCCAAACGGTTCTCTTCGAACTTCTCCGGCGTATCGATCGTTCCCATCAGCTTGTGATAGATCTCGTTACTCGCCTTGATCTTGCGCACTATCTTGTGGCCCCACTCCCTCGGGACATGGCAGTCCGGGCAAGTGGCGCGAACGCCGGTACGATTGGTGAAATGAACGGTCTCCTGGAGTTCCTGGTAGACGTTCTCCTCCATCTCGTGGCAGGAGATACAGAAGGACTCGGTATTCGTCATTTCCAGTGCCCAGTTAAAGCCACCCCAGCCGGCGACACCAATCACGATACCGACGAGCAATACAGTGACCGCGGATTTAGCAAACATTGTCATACCTTCTATTGCCGGTTAGTTCACGCGAAAACAAACGCAAAGTGGCTGGCCCGTGGCCGCTCTCTCCACCGACCGAGGCTTAGCGGTTGCGCTCTAAACGCCTTCACGACCATTAATGTTTGAATGGGACATCCCTACAGCCCAGGGACACGGTCCGAGCAAGGGTGCGCAATGCGCACCCTTCGATTCGGATTACTTTTCTCCTACGAAGGTATTCTCCACCAGGCCTTGGGCATCGTTCTGTGGCGCATGGCACTGGTTGCAGAAATAGCGACGGGAGGAGACCGTATCCAGCGTTTTACCATCGCGAGAAATGAAGTGACTGTCGCCCACCTTGGGCGCCTTCTCCTTCTCGTAATTCTTTTCACTGTGACACCGCAGGCAGGTGTTGGTCTTCAGCGTAATCTCATCCTTTTCAATGCTGTGCGGGATCATCGGCGGCTGTAACTTGTAGCTGCGCTGGAACCCACCCTTCCGTTCCACTTGTCTTTTTGCCGTGAACTGCTTGGGCGGGTCCGCAATGCCGGTATCCCCCCTCAACGACTGCACTTCCGCACTCGCCGAGAATGGCACTGCCATCAGACCCACCAGCCCCATCACCATCGTCAATACAACCTTTTTCATGAGAACCTCCACCTCGGACAGATAGTTGTCTTGCTCAGAACCCGAGCACCCCGCTAGGCATGCTTCGCCAAACCTTTCGCCTGTTTCACCTTGACCACACGCTGAAAACGCGTGCCGAAGTTAAAGACATCTTTCGAACAGATATCGATGCAACGTCCGCAGTTCGTGCACTCTCCAGCGAGGACAGCCGGACCGACGCCTTGCTCTGCTCCCTTGAGTGCCGGTTGAATCACCTGAGGCTCCGGACAGACGGCAAAGCACTCCATGCAGTCGTTACACGCCTCGCGCCGGTCTGCCCGCACCCGTAAGAGGCTGAGTTTGCCGATCAGCCCGTAGGCGGCTCCCATCGGGCAAAGGTGACTGCACCAGCCGCGCTTGGCCACAAACAGGTCAAACAGAAATACCCCGATCACCACGGCCCATGTCAGACCGAAACCGAAGATGATGCTGCGGTGGATCATCGAAACCGGGTTGACCAGCTCGTACGCCATGCTTCCTGTCAGTACCGCCAGCAGCATCACCATCGCCAACATCCAATAGCGGACATGACGAGAGAAGCGTGTGGCCGGTTTGATGCCCAGTTTCTCCCTCACCCAGTTGGCCGCGTCGGTGACCATGTTCACCGGGCACACCCAGGAACAGTAGGCCCGCCCCCCCACTAACAGGTAGAAACCCGCGACAACAACCACGCCGGTTGTTGCAGCTGTGACCGGCGTCATGAAGCCTGCGAACAGCATTTGCAGGAATACCATCGGGTCGGTCATCGGTACGGTATCCAGCAGCCGACTGGATGACAGATTCCCCTTGAGGATCCAGATTCCGGCCCAAGGCCCCAGCAGAAAAAGCACCAGGATGCCGATCTGGCTCAAGCGCCGCAGGAGCAGCCATTTATGGGCCTGTAACCAACCCTTGGCTGTCACAGCATCGGCACCCAGTCGCTCGTATTTTTTCATCACTTATCCCCGTCCAGTCCGCGGTTAAGCGTTTCCAGGGGATCGGCCGCGAACGGTGACGGCTCATCCTTCATCAGTCCTTCGCCGGCATGCTCATAGTGCATGCCTTCCGGAAGGTTGTAGCGGTGCTCCGCATCGGGTGTAACCAGCGCCTCGCCCGCTTTGCTCTTCTCCTCCCAGCCGAGGCGGTAATGGCTTCCCAATTCACCCTTCGCCAACTCCACCGGAAAGACCTTGATGGCGGCCTTCTCCAGGATGCAGGCCTGTTCACACAGCCCGCAGCCCGTACAGGCATCCGAGTGCACGACCGGAATGAACAGGGCGTGTTTACCGGAACGCAGGTTGTGCCGCCTGTCGATAGTGAGTGCCTCGCCGCGCACGGGACAGACGTTGAAGCAGACTTCGCAACGCAATCCCAAAAAGGCGATGCAGGTCTCCTGGTCCACCACCACGGCCAGGCCCATCCGGGCGTTATTGATATTCTCCAAGCCGTGATCCAGCGCCCCCGTCGGACACACCGGTACACAGGGAATGTCCTCGCACATGACACAGGCCTTCTCCCGCGCCACGAAATAAGGAGTGCCTACCGGCACGCTCTCGCCCAATTGCCCAAGCCGCAGGACATCGTAGGGACAATCCCGCACGCACAGTCCACAGCGGGTGCAGGCAGAGAGAAAGTCCTCCTCCGGCAGTGCGCCGGGCGGGCGGATTGCCGTTGCGGGAAGGGAGTTGGCACGCGAATACATGCCGACACCCAGGCCGAAGAGGCCCACGCCACAGGCCGTCCTGGCCACATCGGCCATAAAACGCCGGCGGCTTACGGCCTTTCGGCTTTTTTCCGGGCGGTCCTCGCTGCCTGTGGCATCGCTCATGGCATCAATCACCTGCAGGGACTACATATTTCTCGTAAAAGGGTGCCGGCGAACCGATCCGTTCAGTGACAGCCCGATAGTGACCGGCCGCCGGCAATCCCACCTCTCTTAGGCCCTCACCAACTTGACCGCGCACTTCTTGTAGTCGGTCTCCTTGGAGAGCGGATCGGTCGCATCAAGCGTCACCTTGTTGATCAGACGACTGGCGTCGAACCAGGGGACAAAGACCAGACCCTCCGGCGGCCGGTTGCGACCGCGAGTCTCGACACGGGTGACGATCTCGCCGCGACGGGAGATCACTTTCACCTTGCTGCCGTTACGCAACCGGCGCTTCCTGGCATCCTTGGGATGCATGAAGACCACGGCGTCCGGTACCGCCCGGTAGAGTTCCGGCACACGTCGGGTCATGGAACCGGAATGCCAGTGCTCCAGCACACGGCCGGTGCAGAGCCACATGTCGTATTCCTTGTCCGGGCTCTCGGCCGCCGGCTCATACGGCGCGGTGATGATGTTGGCCTTGCCGTCGGGCTTGCCGTAGAACTGAATACCGCTGCCTTTCGCCACGTGCGCGTCATAGCCCTCACGGAAGCGCCACAGGGTCTCCTTGCCGTTGATGACCGGCCAGCGTATGCCGCGCGCCTTGTGGTAGGCCTCGAACGGGGCCATCTCGTGACCCTTTTTGATGATGTCCGGCGCGGAGTTGAAGAGACGGTACTCCTCGAACAACCCTTTCTGGGGGTAGTAACCGAAGTGCTCCATCTCGTCGTTGTCGTATTTGTTGCCGCGGTCGTCGGTCACCTGTTGTTTCGGGAATTTGTTGACCTGACCGTTTTCGTACAGCACCTCATAGAGGGTCTTGCCCTTGTACTCGGGTGCCTTGTCCAGCAGTTCTGCGGGCCAGACTTCCTCCATTTTGAAGCGTTTGGCGAACTCCATGAGCTGCCACAGATCCGAGCGGGAATCCCCCGGGGCATTGGTCTGCTGACGCCAGAACTGCGTGCGCCGTTCGGCGTTACCGTACGCCCCCTCCTTCTCGATCCACATGGCGGTCGGCAGGATCAGGTCGGCGGCCATGGCCGAAACGGTCGGGTAGGGATCGGAGACGGTAACGAAGGCCTCCGGATTGCGCCAGCCGGGATAGGATTCCTCATTGAGGTTGGCGCCGGCCTGCATGTTGTTGTTGCACATGACCCAGAAGGTGTTGAGCTTGCTGTCCTTGAGCATGCGGTGCATGAGCACGGCGTGGTAACCCACCTTGCCATTGAGGGTCCCCTCCGGCAGCTTCCAGACTTTTTCCGAAAATGCGCGGTGCTCGGTTTTTTTGACCACCAGGTCGGCGGGCAGGCGGTGGCAGAAAGTGCCTACCTCTCGGGCGGTACCGCAGGCGGAGGGTTGGCCGGTCAGCGAGAACGGGCTGTTGCCCGGCTCGGAGATCTTGCCCATCAACAGATGGATGTTATAGACCAGACCGTTCATCCAGACACCGCGGGTATGCTGATTCATACCCATGGTCCAGAAGGAAGAGACCTTCTTGTTGGGATCGGCGTAAGCCTTGGCCAAACGCACCAGTTGATCCTTCGGTACCCCGGAGAGCTTGGAGGCGTGCTCAACGGTGTAGGGCTCGACCGACTTGGCATACTCCTCGAAGGAGATCTTGCTCAGCTTGCCCTTGGCGGCATTCTTGGCCGCTTTCTCCAGCGGATGATCGGGCCGCAGGCCATAGCCGATATCGGTCGGGGTCTTGGTGAAGTTGACGTGCTTGTCCAGGAAGGTCTTGTTGTAGGCCTTGTTCTGGATGATGTAGTTGGCGATGTAGTTGGCGATCGCCAGGTCGGTCTGCGGCGTGAACACCATGCCGTTATCGGCCAGCTCGAAGCAGCGGTGCTCGTAGGTTGAGAGCACGTGGACTTCACAACCCGGCTTGGTCAGACGGGTATCGGTAAGACGCGACCAGAGGATCGGGTGCATCTCGGCCATGTTGGCGCCCCACAACACGAATACGTCGGCGTGTTCCAGGTCGTCGTAGCAACCCATCGGCTCATCGATACCGAAGGCGCGGATAAAGGCACCCACGGCAGAAGCCATACAGTGGCGGGCATTGGGGTCGAGATTGTTGGAGCGGAAACCCGCCTTCATCAGTTTGGAGGCGGCAAAACCCTCCCACACCGTCCACTGCCCGGAACCAAACATGCCGACACGGGAAGTCATTTGATCGACCGGCTTGCCTGCGTTCTCCTCCATGCTCTTCTTGAGCGCCGGCTTCCAGTGCGCGGCCATGACATCGAAGGCTTCATCCCAGGAGACCGGTTCGAAGTCGCCGTTCTTGGCGTACTTGCCGTTCTTCTTGCGCAGCAAGGGCTGGGTGAGGCGGTCTTTGCCGTAAAGTATCTTGGGCAGGAAATAACCCTTGATGCAGTTCAGGCCCCGGTTGACGGGTGCATCCGGGTCGCCCTGTGAGGCGACGACTTTACCGCCCTTGGTGCCGATCAACACCGAACAGCCGGTACCGCAATAACGACACGCCGCCTTGTCCCAGCGTATACCGTCATTCTCTTGTGCCAACGCGCTCTGGACCCCGGGTATCGTGACACCCGCAGCCGCCGCGGTGCTGGCGATGGCGCTGTTTCTGATGAACTCTCGCCGTGTCTGCTTCATTGCGCGAACTCCTCTGCGTCTGCCTCATCGTCTTCGGAATGGTGGTAAATCATCGAAGCGGAAATCACCCCTTCCAGCTTCTGAAAACCCATCAGTGCATCGGCCATCCGGTCGTCGTTGTCCTGTTCCAGCGTGACGACCATTCGGCCATCCTCGTTGGCCCCGTGAATCTCGACGCCTTCGAGCGACAGAAGCCGTTCGCTGACCACTTCGATGTTCTCCGGTTTGGCGTGCACCAAAACGCCACAGATATTCATGACGGTCTCTCCTCAGCAGGTTTGCGTACGGCGACAGCCCCAACCGGGCAAGGTGCGACACAGGCACCGCAACCGTGGCAGGCCGCCGCATCGAACTGAGGCAGCCCCACACCACCGACGACCATGCGGAAGCGGATGGCGCTGTAATCGCACTGTTCCCCGCAGGTACGGCAGACAACGCCCTGCCGTGCCAGACAGTTGTCGCCGATGTGCGCTATCAGGTCCCACGGGGCAGATTCTTCGGACCGGGGAGCAATCACGCCCTCAGGACAGGCATCCGCACAGGCCGTGCAAAAGGTGCATTCGCCCCGGGAGAAATCGATAACGGGAAAACCGCCGCGCCCCTTGATCAAGACGCCGGTTTCACAGGCAGAACGGCAATCGCCACAGCGGCTGCAACGGGATACAAAAGTCTCCTCGTCGACGGACCAGGGCGGTCGCGTGGGCCGCCGTTCGCCCCTGAAGTCACCACGCAGAAACTGCGCCCGACTGATCACGTTTTCCCTCATCAACGATCTCCTCAACTCCGCGTCACGACCGCCAATAGCCGTTTAATCGATATGGTTTTTAAAACGTTATGACTACCAGCCTCCACCTCACCTTGATTCAGATCAAGCGTCTGGAAATAATCTAAAACCGAGTGCAACAGACGGTTATCACTAAAATTTTCTGCTGTTTCGGGCAGATGGACATGACGCACCCCCTCGGGGATACCTCCTGCGAGGTAGCGGTATACCTCCTATTTTCCGGGGAGAATAGGACGCCTTCCGGAAAGTTGAGCGGGAGTCGGTCACAAACAGGCGCTTGACCGAAGTCAATGAAGAAATGCTGCAAATGGGTAGAGGATGAAACCCTCTGCTGGCCGGGGGCTTTGTTGCTGCGGAAATGGCCGGTACCTATACTTCGAAGGATGAACGAGCCGATGCAAGATAAATTCGGGCGTAGCATCGAATATGTTCGCCTCTCGGTCACCGACCGGTGCGATCTCCGCTGTTTCTACTGCATGCCCAAGGGCTTTCGCGATTTTGAAACGCCGGACCACTGGCTAACCTTCGACGAAATCGAAAAGGTGATAGCCGCGTTCGGCGAACTGGGAGTCAAGCGGGTACGGCTGACAGGCGGTGAACCGCTGGTTCGGAAAGGGTTGCCTGAACTGGCCTCCCGGCTTTCGGCTTTACCGGGAATCGAGGATCTCTCCCTCTCGTCGAACGCGGTTCAGCTGGCTCGCGCTGCAGAGGCCCTTTACGAAGGCGGGGTGAGTCGACTCAATATCAGTCTCGACACCCTCCGCCCGGAACGCTTCAAGGAGATCACCGGAGGCCGCCTGGACAAGGCCTTGGCGGGACTGCGCGCCGCCAAGCAGGCGGGCTTCTCTCCCATCAAGATCAACATGGTGGTGATGCGCGGGGTCAATGACGACGAGGTGGAGGCGATGACCGACTTCTGCCTTGAGCACGGCTTCACCCTGCGGTTCATTGAAACCATGCCTATGGGCGAAACCGGGCAGGAGGCGAGCGAAATGTTTCTCGACCTGCGCGAAATCCGGGAGCGCCTGGAGAAGCGCTTTGAACTACTCCCCGGGGTCATGCCCGGTGGCGGTCCGGCCCGCTATGTACAGGTAGCCGGTACCGATCTCCGTATCGGCTTCATCACCCCCATCTCGCAGCACTTCTGTGACACCTGCAACCGGGTACGGCTCTCGGTCGATGGCACGCTCTATACGTGCCTGGGGCAAGACCACAGCTATCCGCTACGTGAACACCTGAGGGCAGGCGCCAGTCACGATGAGCTCACAGCGCACATCATGAACGCGATCGCCCTGAAGCCGGAGCGCCATGAGTTCAATGAAAAGCCGGACCAGGTCGTACGCTTTATGTCGATGACGGGCGGATAGCGACTTCGCCGCATCGCCGTTCGGCAACCTGATGCCGCCTCCCTACTCGGCCTCTTCGAGTTCCTGCTCTGGCTCCCGGGTCATGTCATTGGTCTTTCGCGCGATATCGCCGTGCTGGCGCACGTATTCATACATGACGACTGCGGCGGCGATAGAGACGTTGAGGCTCTCCACGCGTCCGAACTGCGGAATGGTCAGACCCTGGATGGCGGGATAATCCGCCCGCTCAAAGCTGATCCCCCGCTCCTCGTGTCCCAACACGAAAGCGCTCTTTTCCGGCAACTCGGTCGCGGAAAGCACATTTTCAGCGTCGGGCTCCAGGGCAAAGAGGGTAAACCCACGTCCCATGAGATCCCGGTAGCAGGATTCAAAATCATCATGGAACCGGGCCGGCACGGTTTTGAACCCACCCTTGGCCGGTGCGGGATCAAAAGGCCCGATATCGATGAGATGAACCTCGGCGGCGCCGAAGGCCTCGGCGCTGCGGAAGATCTTCGGTACGTTAAAACCGGCCTTCAGATGATCGAGCACCAGTGCGAAACCGTGGGGGCCCGGCTCGGCAAGCAGGCGGTTACGACGGCGATTATCTTGATAACGCTTAAGCTGGTGGCGTCTGAGCTCCTGGAGCTCTTTTTTACAGCGTCGGCTGACCATAGCGGCAGCAGATTAGGCGAAGATGGCCCTTCAGGCAATCGCCCCTTATTGAAAAAGGGGCGTTTGCGATCATGCGAAAAACCCGAAAAGAGCAACCGCATGGCAAAAAAGGATCACTTGTGCGCGGCCGGAGAACTGATCCGAAGCCGCCGTTGGGCGGCATTGGCGACGACCGACAGAGTGGGAGGACCACACGCCTCGATGGTCGCCTATGCGATGGAGGAGGGTTTCGGGGGAATACTGCTTCACCTGTCGCGACTTGCCGGGCACACCGGCAACCTGCTCTCGCAGGGGTGCGCCTCACTGGTAATCAGTGAGGCGGATAACGAAACCGGAGACCCGCAGCAACTGGCCCGGATCAGTATTGATGGCCCAGTCGAAACGCTGCCCCCGGAGGATCCTGATTTCGAAACGGCAAAAGCCATTTACCTTTCCCGGCTCCCCTATGCCGAACCCCTGTTCGAATTTCCGGACTTCATCCTGTTTCGCCTGACACCGCAGCGGGCACGCTGGGTCGGTGGGTTCGGAAAGGCCTTCACCCTGGGAGGTGAGGATCTGGAGCTCTCTGCCCGGCTTTCGGCTCAGTGACAGGTGCCGATCCGTTCTCCCTGGATGTGGAAGGCCATCGTATAGGGCGGACTGCTAACGCCCAGGGTCTGAACGTACACCTCGCCGTTACCACGGTTACGAACGTAGCGAATACGCCCTTGCCCGTGCACGAGTTCGGCGTCGGTCGAGCAGTCCAGCTCCCAACGTATGGTGTTCCCGACGCTCGGCTTCTGCGCCTGCAGGCACTCCTGTCCGGAGCGCCGCACCTGCGGCAACGGGTCGTCATGAGAGATGCAACGGGTGGTGGTATAGGGCTCGAAGGTCTGAGGCATTCCCATGACATCGTATTGTATGTGGAACTGCCACAGTCCCGGCTCCAGATCGGCTTGCTTTTTCGATGGCTCCGCCGCTGTTGCGAAAGACGTGGCGACGGCCAGCCCGGTGATGATCCATTTGGCTAGCGACATGGTCTCTCCCCTCTCCTCTTCCCTTCGATTATTCACCTCTTTTGGTGGGTGAATTATCTCCTAATCCCGACCTTAGGAAAGTCGCCTAAAAGGGTTACCCCTTTATGCAAATCGAGGGCTCAAGCCGAACGACCTCCCGAGCCAGGCCCGCCCGGTCCGCATCGCCCCGAGATAGCGCTGGCCCAGCGACGATTCGATGGGTGCGCAGGCAAGTTCACGGTCGGGCAGTTCAATCCCGAGCCGGGGGGCGGCAACGGCCATCTCCCGAGGGAATTCGGTGCCGATTTGATATCCGAGCCCTCGCGAACCGCAGTGAATGCTGACCACCACTTCGTCCTCGAAGAGGCCGAAAACCGTCGCCGCCCCGGGATCCTTTCGCTCAGATATCGACGACGGTCTGCGCAACCCAGCGTTCGGCTTCATCCCGATAAACCCGAAGTTGCGTATAGCTTGCCCCCTTTACCTCGACCGCCGGCCGGTGACGGGTCACATCGACCGGCTCGCCGGATGCGGTCGCTGACAGGCGCTCGCCCTCTATGCGGATTTCGAACCGGCTGAACAGCATATTCCGGACCGCCATTTCGTAGACCAGGGCATTGAGCCAGTCGACGAACAGCAACTCGAAGAACCGGGGCTTCGCAGCGGATTGGCACCGGTATTTGCGGTCGGATCAAGGCCGGTTCGGTCACCACCGCAGTCATTGCGAGCCCCGCCTGTGAGAATGCGGCGTCGGGTGTGCCTCCCCAGCCCCTTACCCCCATATCAGCCTCATGGGAGAAGAGTTCATATCCTTCGGAAGCCGTCATCAAAATGTCCGACTGGTACCGGCGTAGGTCTGAACATCCCCGGATTGGAGACCGTAGGCCACATCCAGCCGCAAGGAGAGATCGACGAACCAGGTGACATCCCACCGCAGTCCCAATCCGACACCGGTGCGCAGATCCGTAAGATCAGTCTCAAGAACCCCGGGATAGACGTTGCCCACATCTGCGAACACTACGCCACGCAGCTTGCGCCATACCGGCTTGAGGTATTCGACATTGCCGAGAACCATGGCGTTTCCGTCTATCGTATCGTAACCGCGTAGTGTATCGCTGCCACCGATATCGTAGGCGAAACCACCGAACTTGCGGCCGTTGGCCAGCCCCAGTTGCGCCTGCCAGTTGAGGTTATGCCCCCCGCCAAAAGCGTGATAGCGGCGGTAGAAAAAGGTGTGGCGATTGTAGAAATAATCGGAGCCCAGTTCTTTGAGTCCAAAGTCCGTGCGGTAGCCGGTGATACCGCCACTGCGGTAATAGCCATGATCATGCAGGGCATCAAATACCACCGAGCCGCTAACCGTTACTGCTTGATCATCCTCCAGGAGACTCGCGCCGGAGAGCCGCGAGAAATCGCGCTGCTCCAGCGCAAAGCGTCCCCCTAGCAGCCAGCCCCGCGATGGACCGAAGGTATCCAGCCAGCGTGAGAGCCCGACTCCTGCCTGCCGGAATTCACGTCGATAGTGCGCCTCGGCGCTGTCCTCGACGATATCGAATTCCCGGCGTTCAACTTCGAGATCGGCATTGAGGTTATAGGGACTGCCACCGATTCGGGGGTAAACGTATTCGGCCGAAACCTCGCGCTTGAGCGCATCCGTTTTATCGACAGCGTCTGAACTGTCGAGCTTCAGCTTCAGCCGCTGGTTGAGGCCACCGAGGTTGTCAAAGCGCACTTCGGCGCCGTAGCTGTAACTGCCATCGGGATCGGCATCGAGCAGCGGCAGGGGGAGGATGTAGTATTTTTCCTCGACCGAGACGGTCAGTACCTTGCCCTCGGGTGCATCGGTCAGCTCCCACCGCACCCATTCGAAAAGGCCCAGGTCCATAATGGCCTGACGGGAATTCTCAATGGCCTCCGGATCGGCGACATCGCCGATCTGGACGGTCATCTCCTGCTTGAGGATGTGATCTTTGGTCACGCTGTTGCCTTCGAAACGGATCTCGGTGATCCGTTCGGCCGCACCCGCAGTGCCACTGAGCAGAACCAGCAGAAGTATCCATGACCGGAGTCGCATAATTCCGCTCTCAAGTGAGCATATAGACGCCCAATCCGGCCAGGAAAAGGGCGAACAGGCGTTTGAGTACCTCGCCCGGGAGCGCGTGGGCCAGTCGGGCCCCCAACGGGGCGAAAAGCACGCTGGCGGCCACTACCCCGGCTATCGCCGGCCAATAGAGGAAGCCGGTACTGCCCCCGGGAAGCCCCGCCTCGTCCCATCCGGCCATCGCAAATCCCGCTGCACCGGCGAGGGCGATAGGAAGTCCGCACGCCGCGGAGGTGGCCACGGCGTTGCGCATCGCGACGTTACACCAGGTCAGAAACGGCACCGTCAGTGTGCCGCCGCCGATGCCGACAATGGCTGAAAAGGTCCCGATCACGCCGCCCGCTGCGAAAAGCCCCGGGCTTCCGGGCAATCCACGGTGAGGTGAGGGTTTCAGTCCCAGCCCCATTTGTACGGCGACGGCAAGCTCAAAGACACCGAAGATCCGCCGCAGCCCCGCACTGGGCAACCAGTCAGCAACCGCCGCCCCCAGCAAAGCGCCAACCGCAATCCCCGGTGCCAACCGGGCAAAGAGAGCCCACCGCACCGCCCCACGACGGTGATGGGCTCGCACCGAAGCCAAAGAGGTAAAGACGATGGTAGTCAGTGAGGAGCCGATTGCCAGATGCATCAGCACCTCCGGCGCGATTCCTGCGCGCTCAAAAACGAAGGCCAGGACCGGAACAATGACGAGCCCGCCCCCGACACCGAAAAGTCCGGCCAGAACGCCGGCAAAGGCGCCGACAGCGAGATACAGGGGAAGATCGGCCATTGGCGAAAGATAAGGGATTCGGGTTAGGGGGACCAGCGAGACTGCCGGCCGCTCCCGTCACGGGCCCTTCCCTTTATTGCCGTAACGGCCAGGGAGGGAATGGAAGGCCAGGCAACCGATGGGGCGCTCGTTTACCTGACCCAGATCGTCTTGGCGTTGACGAACTCCCGGATCCCCAAAAGGGAGAGTTCGCGGCCATAACCCGACTGCTTGATGCCCCCGAAGGGCAGGCGCGGATCGCTCTTCACCATGCCGTTAACAAAGGCACAGCCGCACTCCAGGGAGCGCGCGAAGGCTTCCCCCCTCTGGGAGTCGGCACTCCACACGCACCCTCCCAGTCCGAACGGCGTGTCATTGGCAATCCTGAGGGCATCGGCCTCGTCGCGGGCGCGCATGACGATGGCCACCGGACCGAACAACTCTTCACTGTAGGCGGGCATGCCCGGCGTCACGCGATCGAGGATCGATGCGGCATAGAATGCACCTTCCCGCTCCAGTGGTTGGCAGCCGGTAACCGCCTCGGCGCCTTCGGCAACGCTCGCCGACACCTGCTGGTGAAGGTCATCGCGAAGGTCGCTCCGGGCCATCGGCGGCAGCGAGGTCCCCTCCTCCATGGGGTCACCCGCCCTGAGCGCCTCAACACCCGCTTTAAAGCGCTCGAGAAACGCCTCGGCAATCGCATCGACGATGATAAAACGCTTCGCGGCGATGCAGCTCTGGCCGCCGTTGAGAAAACGGGAGGTGACGGCGGCCCTGGCAGCCAGATCCAGGTCCGCATCCTCGAGCACGACGAAAGGATCGGAGCCACCCAGTTCCAGCACGCTCTTTTTGAGGTGAGCGCCGGCGGTGGCAGCCACCTTGCGACCGGCCGGATCGCTGCCGGTCAGCGTGACGGCCTGGACTCGCGGATCGGCAATGACGCCCTCCACCTGAGCGGCGCCGATCATCAGCGCACGAAACACCCCCTCGGGAAATCCCGCATCGATGAAGAGACGTTCGATGCTCTCGGCGCACTGCGGGACATTGGAGGCGTGCTTGAGAAGCCCGGTATTACCCGCCAGAAGGCCGGGCACCGCAAATCGAAATACCTGCCAGAAGGGGAAGTTCCAAGGCATGACCGCCAGCACGGTGCCTAATGGCTGGTAGGCGACCAGGCTGCGGCTCGCATCGGACTCCAGGATTTCGTCGGCCAGAAAGCCGGGCCCCGATTCGGCGTAGTAGTCACAGAGCCAGGCGCACTTGTCGATCTCGCCCCGCGCCTCGCCGATCAACTTACCCATCTCCCGGGTAATGGTCGCCGCCAGTTCATCGCGTCGTTCGCGCAAGACTTCGCCCAGCCGGCTGATGAGGCGTGCGCGCTCCTCGACAGGTGTCGCTGCCCAAAGGGGCGTGGCATCGGCCACCTGCGCCAAAACCGATTCCAGCTTGTCGGTACCCCAATAGGCGACTTCGGCGAGCTTCTCGCCCGTAGTCGGGTTGACGGTAGTAAACGCCATGCCGTTCCCCCGCGTAAGGTTTATTTGTGGGATGGAAACCAGTGTACTGTTGCATGCTTGGCGATACTTTCAGAGCCCCCCAAAAATGTCAGGACAAGGCGCAGCGCGCAGGCAATGGTTATTCCCTTGTCAAGCGCTGCACGAATCCGCCGGGAGCGGATTCGGACAGCCGAAGGCTGGCCCGAAGGGCGGACTCCAGGGATGGAGTCCGCAACGCCGTCATGGCGTTTTTGGGGGGCTCCCTCCGGGCGAGCCGCTGGCCGGCCATCTGCGGCGTTACGTTTCTTGGAAAGGGCGCGCCATTCCCTGCGAAACGCGCCTTGCATCTGGCCGGCCAGCGGCTCGCTGAATGCACCGCCAAGCATGCAACAGTACACTAGTATAGTAATTAGGTTAGGTCGAAAGCCACGGCTCGGAAGGAGGATAGCCATCGACGTCAATTCACAAGGCCGCAAGCGCACCATCTGCGTTCTCGGGGGCACCGGTTTTGTCGGCGGTCACCTGCTGGCTCGGCTGGCCGCCGACAAGCATGCACTGCGGGTTGTAGCCCGAAACAGCGAACGCCATCGCGACCTGTGGGTACTGCCCTCACTGGAGATGGTGGAAGCCGATATCTTCGATCCGAAGCAGTTGGAGGAGGTATTCGAGGGAGCCGATGTGGTGATCAATCTGATCGGCATACTCAATGCGAGCGACCGGGATGGTAAGGGTTTCAAGAAATACCATGTGGACCTTCCCCGCCGCATCGTTGATGCCTGCCGGGCCCAGGGGGTCAAACGGCTGCTTCACATGAGCGCCCTCGGCGCCGATGCCGCCTACGGGACGAGCCAATATCAGCGCACCAAGGGCGAAGGGGAAAACGTGGCCCATTCGGCAGCGGGCATTCACGTCACCAGCTTCCGGCCCTCCGTGATCTACGGCCCCAATGACTCCTTTTTCAACCGATTCGCGGGACTGCTGCGACTGACCCCCGGCCTCTTTCCGCTGGCGTGCCCCGATTCGCGCTACGCACCGGTCTTCGTCGGTGATGTAGCCGAGGCCTATGCCCGCGCCATCGACAATGCACGCACCTACGGCCAGCGCTACGACCTCTGCGGACCGCGCGTCTATACCCTGAAGGAGCTGGTGGAATATACGGCACGGACCATCGGCTTCAGGCGCAAGGTAATCGGTCTAAACGACACCCTGTCCCGACTCCAGGCAGAAATCCTGGAGCGTGTGCCCGGGAAACCCTTTTCAAAAGACAACTATCTCTCCATGCAGCGGGACAACATCTGCGAAGGGCCTTTCCCGGAGGTGTTTGGCATTACCCCGGCGTCCCTCGAGGGCATTGTGCCGACCTATCTCGGAAAGAAAAATCAGCGCGCCTATCTGGACCGGTTGCGGTCGGGCCGGTAGAGATAGAACATCGCGCGGGGACGCCCACCAACTCCCGCGCGATTGAGCAAACCTCAAAAACTGAAATCAAATTGCAAGGTAAGGAACAGCATGCAGGTCTATCTCGTCGGCGGCGCTGTCCGTGACAAGCTGCTGGGGCTGGAGCCCCGGGATCGGGACTGGGTGGTGGTCGGTGCCACTCCGGAAGCGATGCTGGAGAACGGCTTCAAGCCCGTAGGCAAGGATTTCCCGGTCTTTCTGCACCCCGAAACCGGAGAGGAGTATGCCCTGGCGCGAACCGAGCGCAAGACCGCCCCCGGCTATCACGGTTTCGAGGTTCATGCATCTCCTGACGTCACTCTGGAGGAGGACCTCAAGCGCCGCGACCTCACCATTAACGCGATGGCCGAGGACAAAGAGGGGCATCTCATCGACCCGTTCGGTGGATGCGATGACCTGGATCTTGGCCGCCTGCGCCACGTCTCACCCGCCTTTGCCGAAGACCCGGTACGAATCCTGCGGGTGGCCCGTTATGCGGCCCGCTATGGAAAGTGGGGATTCAGTGTGGCGCACGGCACCAACAAACTGATGCGGCGTATGGTGGCAGACGGCGAAGTCGATGCCCTGGTACCGGAACGGGTTTGGCAGGAGTTGGTGGGCGCCCTGGAAGAGGAGAGCCCCTCCCGCTTTTTCGAGGTCCTTCGCGGCTGCGGCGCCCTGGGGCGTATCTTCCCGGAACTGGAAGCCCTGGCCGGCGTACCCCAACCCAAGCACCACCATCCCGAAGAGGACACCTGGGTCCACGTGATGATGGTCCTCAACCAGGCCGCCCGCCTCTCGCCCGATCCCCGGGTGCGTTTCGCCGCTCTCGTGCACGATCTGGGAAAGGGCACCACGCCGGAGACTGAATGGCCCAGGCATCACGCCCATGAGCATCGGGGCGTCGCTCTGGTCGAAGGTCTATGCGAGCGACTGCGCTGCCCCAGGGAGTATCGCGACCTGGCCCTGGTGGTGACCAGGCACCATGGTGTCTACCACCGCGCCGAAGAGCTCCGCCCCGCAACCTTCGTGAAAACCCTCGAGGCGATCGATGCCTTCCGTCGACCCGAGCGGCTCGAACAATTCCTGCTCGCCTGCGAAGCCGACTCCCGCGGCCGTCCCGGCTATGAAGATGCCGACTTTGCGCAGCCCGGCCTGTTCCGCCGCGCCTTCGCCGCCGCCAGCGCGGTCAATCCCAAAGCGATTATCGACCAGGGCTACCAAGGCGCAGAGATCGGCGAAAGACTGCACGAAGCCCGCATCGAAGCCGTCAAAACCGCCCTGAACAGGGCTTGAAACGCGAAGATTCAACCTGGAGAGAACGCCACCGCCCCGCAGAGAATGGCAGTTCCTGGATTGGCAAGGATCGGCTGCAAACGAAGGTCGGCGCGGCCCGCCAGGGCGAGGTCACAGATTTGCCGTCAGTGCCTTCGATACCCGCCTCTGTGCGGCCCTGGTTCCCTGGAATTCCAGGGCTGATTTTGGTGGAAGGGAGCGGGAAAAGAAGAACCCCTGGCCCTTCTGGCACCCAAGCTCGCGGAGCGTATCCAGCTGTGCCTGCTCTTGGATGCCCTCGGCGATAACTGTGATTCCGAGTGTTTCCGCCATTTGCAGGATGGATTTGACGATCGCACGACTCGATTCGGGGGCGTGCAGGTTCCGAACGAAAGATTGGTCGATCTTCAGGGTGTCGATCGGAAAACGATGAAGGTAGCTCAGCGAGGAGAAGCCCGTGCCAAAGTCATCGAGCGAGACCTTCACGCCCATTTCGCGCAAGCTGTGCAGGACGTTTCGCGCGTACCGTTCGTTGCCTATCAGTGCGTTTTCCGTAATCTCCACTTCCACCCGTGAGGGGGCAATTCGGTACCTTCGGAATTTGTCCTCCAAGCGGGAAACGAGATCGGTCTCAAACTGCTTCGCCGATAGATTGATGTGCACTTGGACTGTGCTTTTCTGCCACTGCGCGAGCTGCCGGCACGCCTCTTCCAGTACCCACTCGTCCAATTCCCCAATGAGTCCGATATCCTCGGCCGCAGGAATAAAGTTGCCTGGAGGTACGCTACTTCCGCCGGCTTTCGTCCACCGGATCAAAGCCTCAAAACCGCTTACCTTTTCATCAGCCAGGGACACGATGGGCTGATATTGCAGATGAAACTCCCCGTGGGACAGCCCGTGGCGGAGTTCGTTCTCCAGTCTGATCGCCGCCAACGCCGGGTGACACTGATCGATGCCGCTCCCTCCGCTGGCGCCCATGCTGGCTCGATATCGCTCCAGGATCAGCCTCATGACCAGCGACAGGAGCGGGTCGGCCTGGTTGAAACGATACGAGAACGTTTTGGAGTCGATCGCCAATACGCGAGTCGGCCTCACTGCCCTGACGGTCGCAGTTCGGGCACCGCCATCGATGAGAGCCATTTCCCCGACGATTTCGCCGACACCCAGGCAGCAGAGTTCGTGGGGGCGCCCATCGATAGTCCGTTCAACGCGCACGAACCCTTCTTCGATAAAATAGGCGTTCTCCCCCCGATCGCCTTCAACAAAGAGTGCTTCTCCGGGTTCGAACCGCCTGTAGCTGTATGTCTTCACGATTCCGTGCTCCGCGTTTAAGTGCCCGGGGAAAGCGGACGCCGAAGGCGTATCTACACCTATTGCGGAAAAAGCGTAGATTGCTGGTTAGGCAGCGTCCAGCTGGCTGTTTTTTTTTGTGCACCAGTAGACGAATACAAATGCCGTCGAAACCAGGTTCACGAGTTCACAGAATGCGACAGGCTTGGCGGGCGGCAGTCGGTCGCAGGCGATTGAGGCAACAAATCGAGTATTTTCCCCACCTTGCACCTCCGCGGGGCGACGGCTAGAAGTTCACTAGGGCCTGTTGACGTTTCATCTTCACCACTGCTGGCGGCCATTTTTTCGTCCAGCGAGGCAGAAGGAGCGTAGTTTGGTTGTTCCAAATAAGCGACTGATAACGAAGCTGGGCGGAAAAATGGCCCCAGCCCGAAGGGTTGAGGCTGAAAATCCACCACTCTTCGTTGTTCGTCGTTCATTTGGAATAACCAAACTTCTCTCCTCTCGCCTCGATTGGTGAATTTTCAGCCTCAACAGAGGCGAAGATGAAACGTCAACAGGCCCTAGAGTACCGAACAGATAAAATTCCGAGCGGGGTGCAAGGCATTGATATTGGGGCGTCGGCCGCAGGGATGTATTCATGGCATCCCCAAAATCAATGACTTGCTCCTCGCCCCACGTAATCTGATCGGTGCTCTAGACCACACCGCTGATACCGCTACAGGAGTCCATTCCATGGGCGTTCTCTCACGGCTGACCACCCTCATCAAAGCCAAGATGTCCCAGTTCCTCGACCAGACCGAGGACCCGGCGACCATGATGGATTATTCCTACCAAAAGCAGCTTGAACTGCTGCAGAACGTCAAACGTGGCATCGTCGAGACGGTGACTTCGCGCCGGCGCCTGGAACTGCAGGCCGAAAAGCTTCGTGCGAATATCGACAAGCTGGAGCAGCAGGCCCGCCAAGCGCTGGCGGCCGACCGGGACGACCTGGCGCGAATGGCGCTGCAACGAAAACAGACCGCCAACCAGCAGCTCCAGGGCCTGGACGGCCAGATAGCCGATCTGGAGGCCGAACAGAACCGGCTGCAGGAATCCGAGACGCGGCTCTCGGCCAAAGTCGAGGCGTTCAGGACCCGGAAGGAGGTGGTCAAGGCCCGCTATTCGGCGGCCGAAGCCAAGGTCCGCATCGGCGAGGCCGCCACAGGCCTGTCTGAAGAGATGGCCTCGGTGGGGCTCGCCATCGAACGGGCCGAACAGAAGACCGAAGCGATGCGGGCGCGGGCCACTGCCATCGACGAACTTGTCGAGGCCGGAACCCTCGATGAGATCGGCACGCCGGCGGCCGACAAGCTCGACCGTGAGTTGCAGCAGATGAGCGCCGAGCAGAACGTGGAAGCGGAGCTGGCCGCCCTGCGAGGGCAGGCCGGGCCAGAGCAACCCGGACAGGAGGCCCCGCGATGATCGTGCGTATCCTGGGCGAAGGCCAATACCGTCTCAACAGTAACTTCCTGGATCGCCTCAACGAGCTCGACAACCGCCTGGTTTCCCTGGTGGCTGAAGGCAGCGATGAGGCGTTTCATCCGATTTTCGAGGAAATGCTGGGCCTGGTCCGGGAACGGGGCGAGCCACTGCCGATTGAGGAACTCGCCACCTCCGAGGTGATCTTGCCCGACCCTTCCAGCCGTCTGGACGATATCAAGCCGCTGTTCACCGGAGAAGGGGTGGTGCCCGGGTAACTATCGGTCGTAACCAAACCCTGTCAGACCGGAATCTCCCACAACGGATACCAACGGCTGGTGTCCTTCTCCATGGGGAGCTCCTTCTCCAGCAGCGCACGAAGCCGCATCTCCATCGCGTGGTCGCGCTGTCGCTCACCGGGAGCCGGGACCAGGGGATAAAACGCACCTCGCTTGTAGTTGTAGATCCAGTACACCACACGCCCCTTCGCCAAAAACTTGAATACCGCCGCCAGCAACTGTTCGCCGAAGCGGTGCTCCTGCAGGGTCAGGCTGACCATGTGCATGACGGCCACCAGATCTTCGATCTGCGGGTCCTCCAGCACCACCCAGCGGAACCCATAGCTGTCCTGAGTGAAACCGACCTTCGTCCCGGAGGTGCCGGCCGCACGCTCCACCAGCTGTCGCATCTCCTTTTCAGCGGCATTGAAATGGCTGGAGGTCAACGGCCGAAAGCAGAGGCCGGCCCGGCCCGATGAGTCGAGCTGCAGGTTGACCTGAAGAGTGACCGAAGCGGTCGACATGGCAAAGAGTCGATCCAGCCGGGACTTTGCGGGCCGGGTACGGCCAAGGAGAATGTCGAAAAGCTTCACCGGCCCTCCATTTGCCTCTCCAGCTGCCGGAGCTGGGTCAGCCGTCTCTCCAGCGAGGGGTGGGTGGAGAACAATTCACTCATTGCATCACCGCTCAGGGCGGGGATGATAAAGAAGGCGTTCATCGCCTCGACCTGGCGCAGATCCTCGCTCGGGATCCGCTGCATGGTCCCGCTGATCTTTAAAAGCGCCGAGGAGAGCTGGGAGGGCGCGCCGGTGATGACCGCTGCGCCCCGATCGGCGGCGAGCTCACGATAGCGCGACAGGGCACGGATCAGGAAAAAACTGATCACCCACACCACCAATGAGGCGACATAGACCAGCACCACCCCTGCGGCGCCCTGGCGCCGTCCCCGGAAAACCCCGCCCCAGAAAAAAGTGCGCATAAGCAGCTGGGCAACAAGGGCAAAGAAGCTCGCCAGGGTGATGACCGTGGCATCACGATGACGGACATGGGACAGTTCGTGTGCCAGCACCCCCTCCAGTTCGGGCTGCTCGAGCTGCTCCAAAAGACCGGTGGTAACCGCAACCGCTGCGGCCTCGGGGCTGCGGCCGGTGGCGAACGCGTTGGGAATCGAGGTCTCGACCACGGCGATGCGGGGCTTGGGCAGATCGGCCAGAGCGCACAACCGCTCTACGGTCGCGTGCAGTTCCGGCGCCTCGGCCGGGCCGACCTCCCGGGCGCCCATTGATTTCAATACCAGTCGATCGGAATAGAAGTACTGGATGCCCAGCAGGACTCCGGCCACGATGGCGACGACAAAGAAGTTCGCCCCGCTGGCCCAGAGCACCGCCATGAAACCGAGATAGAGTGCAGCCAGCAGGAACATCACCAGGAACATCCGCACTGTCAGCTGCGTGTCTTGTGCATACCAACGCTCGGCCATGCGCTCGCCCCTTTCAAGCCCGTGCCTTTTTATCTAGCAGTTTTCCGACGCACACGGCACCAGCTGTCACACCGACTGGCGTGGGACGGGACTGGGCTGATGTTCGAAGGAGCTGGAGAAAACCTGCCATCGGGGAAAAGAGCGGACCGCCACCAGGGCGGCCGCTCTGGCGACGTTACTCGGCAACGCCGGTGTCTTCCCCTCCGCCGTTCTGCTGGAAGGTACCTCCGTTTTCCTGGGCCTCCTCTTCCTCGCCGTAGACGCCCTCTTGGTCAGAGCATGCGGCCAGACCGAACGTAAAAGCGATCATCAGAGCAAACAAGGCAATCCGTGCCATATTCTTTCCTCCTTGAACGGTTGTGCACCAATGGGGACAAAACGCCCGGACATCGAGGTGATAGCGCCGATCCCGACAAGCAGTCGAGCTCCTGCCTCAGACGCAACGATCCCTCGATTCGCCTTTTCCGTGCCGGCTGCTGCGAATGTCCACAGAATGCGGCGAGGTCGACCGGTTCCGCATCCCATCGTGAACCTCCGGCTTCGTCCCTCTGGTCCAATCATCGGACCCGGTTCGCAAAAATCAAGCAGCCTGGGACCAGGCGGTGGGTGGCATGTCCGGGGTGCAGAGGCACAGGTCCCAAGGGGCTGCGGCCTCTGCACCGAGTTGTCCGTTACTGCCAGCGACCTTCGAAGAGGGGCTCGATGGGGTGCTGGCTCTTGCGGATGCGCAGGTCGGAAAACATCTCGGCACTGTTCACATCTTCATCCCGGGCTTCCAGATCGATCTCCAGCTCCCGTTCGGCATCCTCGCGAGCGCCAATCATCATCAGTTCGGCACCTTCGTAATCCAGGTAGTCGGGCGGTTCGATTTCGATGAAGCGCCTGCCTCGGAATTTCTCCATCAGCGACCTCGGATACCGCGCCTTCTGACGCTTGCCGAGCCCGGCACTGGGCGGCGACGGTTTATCGGGATTTTTTACGCTGACAACGAAGCTCGCCTCCGGGGCGATATTGAGCTCCTTCTGAACCTCGTCAGGCTCCTTTGGAAGCTCCAGCGCATAGGCCAGATGGGTATGACCGCCGTGCTCGACCAGCGCATAGACGCCCTCTCCCGCGGGTCGTGCCGGTGGAACCTCCCGCCTGCCGCGGGTTTTGGTTTCGTAAGATTCAGCCTCGAACTCTTCGCGCAGGTTTATGGCAGAGTCCTCCACCCGGCTGACAAAGCCCCAGTAGCGCTCCCCCCCATCCCGGATTTCGGGCAACCGTTTTCGCCCCATCACCAGCAGCCGGTAGCGTTTTTTCCCATGGGGGCTCAGGACGACATAGACGCGTTGAACGTCCTCGAGGCTCTCAACCTTTTCGGCTCCAACCTTCGGGCGGTAGAGGAAGTAGATGTTCCCGTATTCAATCGTTTCGGACATGGCATGATCCTCCTCAATCATCCCTCGTTCCGAAAAGTGTAGCGTCGGGGTTTAACCGATCCGGCTATCGAACTCGGCGATCAGACCATCAGCCCGCGTCAGCGCGAGTGCCAGGCCCAGGAGCACGCCGGTGGCGTTGGCGAGCATGTCGGCCACTTCGAAGTGGCGGGAACCACCCAATCCCTGGAGGAACTCCAGACCGACGCCCATGGCGATAAACAGCGCGGCGTAAAACAGGCGCGGAGGCCAGGAACGATAAAGCTGAACAAACCAGCCGGTGAGCACGAAATAGGCCAAGCCGTGCTGTACCTTGTCGGCACCGGCCCAGCCATTGCCGATGGTCGGTGAGGCCGGTGTCAGTGAGAGCCAGAAGATGGTCGCTGCGATAAGCCAACCGATGCCAATCCACAATCCCTTGCGGTTGAAATCATGCATAAAGAAACAGTAGAACGCCTCCGAGTATCAAACGGTAAATAACGAACGGCATCATGCCGATTCGCTCCAGCAGCTTCAGAAAGAAGTGAATACAAAGATAGGCGCTTACGGCGGCAACCGCAGTGCCGACCAACAAGGGCGCCCAAACGACTTTTTCACCGGCGCCGATCAGTTCAATGGCACTGAGACCTCCGGCAAGGGTGATCACCGGGATCGACAACAGGAACGAAAAGCGCGCGGCGCCCTGTCGATCCAGCCCCCGCATCAGGCCTGCGGTCATGGTGATCCCCGAACGCGAAGTGCCCGGAATGAGGGCTATCGCCTGGGCGACACCGATCACCAGGACGTCTTTCCAGCCCACGGTATGCTCGCTGCGAACGCGCCGTCCGCTGGCATCGGCCCACCACAGGAGGACCCCGAAGATGATGGTGGTGGCCGCGATCACCAGGGGCGAGCGCAGACTGGTCTCCACCGCATCCTTGAAGGCCAGTCCCGCCAGTCCCACGGGAATGGTGCCAAAAAGGACTCCCCAGGCGAGTCGGCTCTCGCCCACCAGTCGCCGCTCCGACAGGGAACGCGCCCAGTCCACCACCATCGGCCGTAGCTCATCACGGAAATACGCGATCACCGCCACGAGGGTACCGACGTGGACCGCGACATCGAACGCGAGGCCCTGGTCCTCCCAACCGTTGAGCCTGGGCAGGAGGATGAGGTGGGCCGAACTGGAGATGGGCAAAAACTCGGTAAACCCCTGAAGCAGTGCCAGGAGCGCAGCGTGAACCATATCCATTTGTTGCCTCCGTCAGCGACGTTCGGCGACGATGCGCCCGTAACGACCCTCGCGGGTCACCGCGCTGTCGATGACGGCGAAACCGGTCCGGTTCAGCAAGTAGAAAAGATCCTCGCGAGAGAAGCGGTTGTGCTCGATAAAGTGGACGAAGAGGTCTTCCAACTCGTCCACCGGCGTATCGGGATCGAACACGCGCTCCTCCTCGGTCTGGTTGCGCACGTAGACCTCGAGGGGAGCCCGCACCCAGTCAAGGATTAACAGACGGCCGCCCGGGCGCAGGCACCGGGCGAGTTCCTGCAGGGCCCGCACCGGCTGATTCATCTCGTGGAGCACCACCGATGCCATGGCCGCATCGACGGAGCCCGACTCGAGCGGGAGATGCGGGTCATGCAAGTCATCGCAGAACATTTCGCCGTTGTCCGGGAGCACTTCGGCGGCATCCAGCATGTAGGGCGCACACTCCACACCGACAACGCGGGCCAAGGGGTAGCGTTCGGCCACCGCCTTGACGAACATGCCAGGCCCGGCCCCCAGATCGAGGATCACCGGGCGCTCGGAATAGGTCGGGGTTATCCAGTGCTCCCAATCGGACCAGAACGCCTCATCGAAACGACGTTCGAAGCTCTCCTTCATCATCCGGGCAAAGCGCTCGCCGTCACGATGGTGACGCGCCAGCATTGCCTGAGTCTCTTTCATCCGTTCGGACATCATTACCCTCAATGATCGTGTACGCGGCGGTAGTTTAGCCGATTTCATCGAAAGAACTGAGGCGCGGACCTATCAACAGAACATGCCCGGGTCTTCAAGGATTCACGCCAGGGTCAGGAAAACGTCACAAATGGGGTCTATAAATTCAGGGCAGAATTCAAAATAACAGGAAAAGCATGGAAAACATTGCCCGTTTTTACAGTCAGCTTCCGGTCAGCCCGACCGAGCACCAGACCCGGCTGCTCGAGGAGGTCGCCTACCTTGAGATGCGCCTGCACGACATCGGCCTCACCGGCGACTGCGCCTATGAGAAGTCCCTGGCCCGCAGCTACGACGCACTGCTGCGCGAACGCCGCGACAAACTGGCCGATTTCGGTATTAAACTGTCCCGCCCGGAGAACTGACAGGGCGGGTTCGGTCTACAGCCGGCCACGATCATCCCGCCACATAAAGCCCGCCAGCGGCCCTTCCAGATCGCAAGTCAGGGCCAACACCTTGAACAACTCTCCCATCTCCCCCGGCAGGGTCAGCCGCTTGATGGCAGCGGCCTTCTCCACGCGTCTCTTCTCGTCCTCGTCCTCTGCCATGGTCGCCAGCCCGTTTGCCAGCAGAAAATTCGCCTGATTGGTAAATCCCGCCACCCGAAGTCCGGCCCCATGAGCCGCTTCGGCCACCGCGGTGAAGTCAACGTGGGTGGTGATATCCTGCAGACCCACAAGCCGGTATGGGTCCTGGTGTGACCGATGGCGGTAATGGCACATCAGAGTCCCCTCGCTTCGTTCGGGGTGATAGAACTCCCGGCGCGGGAATCCGTAATCAATCACCAGGGCCGCACCGCGCTTTAACACCGAGGCGAGCTGCCGGCTCCAATCCCGCGCCGCAAGGTTGAGTTCCGATGCATAACCCTGAGAAAGCGAGCACTCGCCAACCAGCTCATCCAGCGCCTGTGTCACTCTCGGCTCGTCGGGCCGGTCCCAGACTTCCGTGAACCGCTCCCCCTCCAGGGCCACGAACTGCTCTTCGACGCCTTCGGCGGTGGCCCGAAAGCGGTGTACGGGCATGGCGTCCAGCACCTCATTGGCCAGCACCACGCCCTCAAAGGCATCGGGCCAACCTTCAAGCCACCCCACCCGCTCGACCAAGTGGGGGACCCGCTTTGAAAGCGTCTCCCGTTGCCGTTCGCGAAGGTCGGCACTCACTTCGAGTATCAAGTATGCTGTAGGGAGGCTGCCGATCCGCTCCAGTTCGGTCAGAACGTCGGCGGCCATGACGCCGGAACCGGCTCCAAATTCGAGGACATCGCCACCGGTGCGGCCCAGAATCTCCGCGGTCTGCCGGGCCAGACAACGGGAGAAAAGGGGCGAAAGCTCCGGAGCGGTGACAAAATCACCCTCCTTGCCGAATTTGCGGCTCCCCGCACTGTAATACCCCAGACCGGGGGCGTAGAGCGCCAGCTCCATGTACCGTTCAAAGCTCACGCGGGACGGTTCGGCACGGCGAATCGTCTCACGGATGGTGTCGACCAGTCGCTGACTGTGTGCAGCGGCGGCCGGATCCGGCGAGGGCAACTCCCGCAACGCGTTTGCGGCGGTACGGGGATCGGGACTCGAATCTGAGGGCATGGAAGCGCTTCCGTAACAAACAAGTGCGAAAGTCTGCCAAATCCGAGATAAGGGGAGAAGACGTTGGAGAACGAAACGCTCAAGGGCAAGGTGGTTCTGATCACCGGGGCGGCCCACCGTATCGGCGCCACAACCGCCAGGACCCTGCACGCTGCGGGGGCCAATATCGTCCTGCACTACCGCGGATCGCGAAAGGGCGCCCATGCGCTCCAGGAAGAGCTCAATGCCGAACGCGGGGACTCCGTCGTACTGGTGCAGGCCGACCTTCACCAAACCGAAAAACTCTCGGCCTTGGTACGGGACGCAAAAGAGGCCTGGGGACGCCTCGATGTACTGGTCAACAACGCCTCGACCTTCTACCCGACCGCCGTCGGGGAGGTGGGTGAAAACGAGTGGAACGACCTCATGGGCACGAACCTCAAGGCTCCGTTCTTTCTCGCCCAGGCCGCGGCGCCTCACCTGAAGGCCTCTCGCGGCTGCATCGTGAACATCGTCGATATCCACGCCGACCGCCCCCTGAAGAGCCACCCGGTCTACAGCATCGCGAAGGCGGGGCTGGTGATGCTCACCAAATCCCTTGCCGGCGAACTCGGCCCCGAGGTGCGGGTCAATGCCATCGCCCCGGGCGCCATTCTCTGGCCGGAAAACGACATGGACGAGGTCACCAAGCAGCGGATCGTCTCCCGGACATTCCTCAAGCGTCAGGGCCGCCCGCAAGACATCGCCAAGACCGTTTTATTCCTCATCCGGGATGCGGAATACATGAGTGGGCAGGTGTTGACCGTGGACGGAGGTCGGTCGCTGAATTCGTAGGCAGGTTGCCGACAGCCCCAGTGCTTGAGCGGGGCACGGTAGGAGGGTCGCCCTCGGCCCGATTCGCTGTGGGTGGTTTCGCCGCGGGGGCGCGCCTCCTGCCCGGGCTCAAGGCAATGCCCTTACCGGGGGGAACCGCCCTCGGCACGATTTGGCCGATCGGTTAAACGATCACTGGCCACATTCACCACTCAAACTCGACCGGCCAGAGCTGCTGCTTCGATTTATCAAAGCGCGCCCAGAGGACATCGAAGCGAACCCCCTCCTGGGGGTGAACGGTATCAGCGGCGATCTCGGCCAAGGGCCAAAGGACGAAGGCGTTTTCCAGGATCTCGAAACGGGGAATCTGTGGTTCGACGCGAACCAGATCATCATAAACGAGCATATCGAGGTCGAGCGTGCGCGAGGAGAAGCGCGGGCCGCTGCGTTCGCGCCCGTTTTCATCCTCGATCTCCCGCAGGATTGCGGCTACGGCTTCCACTGACTGGTCGGTATCGAAACCGGCAACCAGGTTGAAGAAATTGTCGCCGTCGAAGCCGACGGCCTCGCTCTCATAGACCGAGGAGAGAGTCATCGGGCCAAACCGCTCCCGCAAAGCGACAACGCCGCTACGGATACTGGCCTCACGGTCGATATTGCTGCCAATACTGACGTAGACCCGTGGCATGCTACTCCCTGAAACGCTCAATGATGATCCCGACGTCGCCGGCATAACGCACCGCACCTTTCTTGTTGATGCGCACCTTGACCCGGGAAACGTCGAACTCATCGATAACGATCGCCGCGACCCGCTCGGCCAGGGTTTCCACCAACTGGAACCGGCTCTCCTCCACAAAGGCGATCAGCCGCTTGGCCACAGCCTTGTAGTTGAGGGTATCGTCGATGTGGTCACTCTCCGCGGCTTTGCGGATGTCCGAGGCCATCTCCAGATCGATGGAGATAGTCTGCCTGATTCGGCGCTCCCAATCGTACACGCCGATCACGGTGTCTATTTTAAGGTCATTGAGGTAGATGATGTCGGTCATCGGCCGGCGTACTCTTGCAACAGGGACCGGCGAGCATACCCCAAACCCGGTGCGAGATTCGAGGTGCAAGATACGAGGGGTTGAGTGCGCTGCGCGCATGCCTTATCGATAAACGCGGGCGAAGCCCGCACATTCCCTCGAATCTCGAATCTCGAATCTCGTATCTCGTATCTCGTATCTCGTATTTTCGCCATGGCAGTTATAATGCCCGCACGCCCGCAACCGACCCTCTCTCATGGCAGCTGTCGATTACGCCCTCATTGCCCTGGCCTACGCGCTGGGTTCCGTCTCCGCCGCGATTATCGTCTGCCGGATGGTGGGCCTGCCGGACCCCCGCACAGAGGGTTCGAAAAATCCGGGAGCCACCAATGTCCTGCGGCTCGGCGGCAAGAAGGCGGCCGCGGCCACCCTGGCCGGCGACTTCCTGAAAGGTCTGCTGCCGGTGTTGGTCGCCCGCCTGTTCACGGCGGAACCCACCACCCTGGCCCTGGTTGCCATGGCCGCTTTTCTCGGCCATCTCTACCCCGTTTTTTTCGGTTTTCGCGGCGGAAAAGGCGTTGCCACCGCCCTCGGCGTCCTTTTGGGGCTCGCCTGGCCGGTGGCCCTGGCGGCCCTGGCCACCTGGCTGGTCATGGCCAAGCTCTTCAAAATCTCCTCGCTCTCGGCCCTCACCGCCGCCGCACTGGCTCCGCTTTACGCCCTCTGGCTCTCGCCCCAACCACCTTTCATTGCCATGCTCGCCGCCATGAGCATTTTGCTCATCTGGCGCCACCGCTCGAATATCCGCAACCTCATCGAGGGCAAAGAGGGCAACATCGGCCAGAAAGGCTGATCGAGCGGCCGCTTTTGGCCCGTCACTCCGGACCGATTCGCCGCCGGGCGCGGCGCCTACCCGGACCGCTGCCCGGGCCCTTTGCAGGAGCGCCGCCCCGGCGCGATGATTTCGGGGAACGCTTCGCCGCGAGGCGCGGCTCCTACGCCCCCCCTTCAGATGGCTGGGAGCTCATCCATCGGCCAGCGGGGCCGGGCGGTAAAGCCGAGGGGCTCCTTTTGACCGGCCTGCAGCCGCAGGGCGCCGGCGTAGGCGATCATGGCGCCGTTATCGGTGCACAACTCCGGCCTCGGGTAGTAGACGCTGGCGCCCTGGTCTTCCGCCAGCCATTGCAGGCGCTCCCGCAGGTGGCTATTGGCGCTCACTCCGCCGGCGACCACCAACCGTTTGAGACCGGTCTGCTTCAGGGCCCGGCGGCATTTGATGGCGAGCGTCTCCACCACGGCTTGCTGGAAGGCCGCGGCGACGTCGGCCCCGGCCTTGGGGTCGTCCCGGTGTTGGTGAAGCGTATTGAGTGCAAAGGTTTTCAACCCGGAAAAGCTGAAATCGAGACCCGGCCGGTCGGTCATGGGGCGGGGAAAGCGAAAGCGGGTAACATCCCCTTCTTCGGCAGCGCGGGCCAGAGCCGGTCCACCCGGGTAACCCAGCCCGATCAGCTTGGCTGTCTTGTCGAAGGCCTCGCCGGCGGCATCATCGAGGGATTGACCCAGCATCCGGTAGCGGCCGACACCCTCCACCTGTACCAATTGGGTGTGACCGCCCGAGACCAACAGCGCCACGAAGGGAAAATCGGGCGGGTCGGCCTCCAGCATGGGGGCCAGCAGGTGCCCCTCCATATGATTGACCGCCACCGCCGGAACACCGAGGGCAAACGCCAGGCTGCGCCCCACCGCCGCCCCGACCAGCAGCGCCCCGACCAGGCCCGGCCCGGCGGTATAGGCCACACCATCGACACTGTCGAGGGCGACCCCGGTATCCGCCAGGAGCTTGCGCGCCAGCGGAATGACCTTCCGCACGTGGTCGCGGGAGGCCAGTTCAGGCACCACGCCGCCATATTCGGCATGCATCGGCACCTGGCTATGGAGGACGTGCCCGAGCAGGCCCTTTTCGGTGTCGTAGAGGGCGAGGCCGGTCTCGTCGCAGGAGGTTTCGATTCCCAGTACACGCATTCGCCCATTTTCGCGCTTCACCGGGTCCGGCGACAAGAAATTTTGCATTCTGCCCAATGGGCCATTAAACTTCCGTGTTCACCCGACCCTGGGTTAGATTTGTTTCAAATTCTTCTACGAGGTGAAGAAGTACATATGCCTTCCGTACGTGTAAGAGAGAACGAGCCGTTCGACGTGGCACTGCGTCGCTTCAAGCGTAGCTGTGAAAAGGCCGGCGTCCTGTCCGAAGTGCGCCGCCGTCAGGCTTATGAAAAGCCGACCGCAATCCGTAAACGCAAGAAGGCCGCTGCCGTGAAGCGCCAGCAGAAGAAGCTGTCGCGTGAACAGTCTCGCATGAAGCGCCTGTACTGATTCGTCTCGCACACCGCTAAACCATGGCCGAGAACCTGAAACAGCGTCTCCAGGACGAAATGAAGGCCGCGATGCGGTCCAAGGATAAAGAGCGCCTTACGACGGTGCGCCTCATCCTGGCCGCCATCAAACAGCGTGAAGTCGATGAGCGCATTGAGCTCGACGACGCCGAAGTCCTGGCCGTGCTGGACAAGATGGTCAAGCAGCGTAACGACTCCATCACCCAGTATCGGGATGCCGGACGCGACGAGCTGGCCGCCAAAGAAGAGGCGGAGCTCTCGGTCATTCAGGAATTCATGCCGACACCGCTGTCGGAGGCAGAATTGGATGGTCTGATTGATCAGGCCATCGCCGACAGCGGTGCCGCGTCCATGAAGGATATGGGCAAGGTCATGGGCGTTCTGAAACCCAGGGTTCAGGGACGCGCGGACATGGGCGCACTCAGCGCCAAGGTCAAGGCCAAGCTTTCGGCGTAGTCGGCCCGTCCGGCGGCTGAAAAGCGGCCGTCGCACCTGAGGGGCATGTGGCCGGCAAGATCCCGCAGACGTTTATCGACGACTTGATCAGTCGCGTCGACATTATCGACGTGATCGATAGCCGTGTGCCCCTGAAAAAGGCCGGCCGCGACTACAAGGCCTGCTGCCCCTTCCACCAGGAAAAAACTCCCTCATTTACAGTCAGCCCGAGTAAGCAGTTCTATTACTGCTTCGGTTGCGGCGCCAGCGGCACTGCCGTCGGCTTTTTGATGGAGTTCGAGCATCTGTCGTTCGTGGAGGCTATTGAGGATCTCGCTTCCGCGAACGGGCTCACAGTTCCGCGGGAAGGATTTCAGAAAGGGGCGGTACCGGCCGAGAACAACAATACGGCAGAGATCTATCGGCTTCTTGAGCGGGCCGACCGCTTTTATCGGCAGCAGCTTCGGGTCCACCCCGAGGCGAAACACGCGGTCGAGTACCTCAAGGGGCGGGGGCTGTCCGGCGAGATTGCGGCCGAATTTGGCATCGGCTTCGCACCGCCGGGCTGGCATAACGTCGGCAAGGCACTGAGCGAAGCCCGCCCGGCTGATTTGGTGGCCGCCGGCCTGTCGATAGAAAACGACGAGGGCCGCCGTTACGACCGCTTTCGCGAACGGGTGATGTTTCCGATTCGCGACCGCCGCGGACGGGTAATCGGCTTCGGAGGGCGGGTTTTAGGTGACGGAACGCCCAAATATCTCAATTCGCCGGAAACCCCCGTCTTCCATAAAGGTCGGGAGTTATACGGATTGTGGGAAGCGCGGCAGGCACTCAAACAACTGCCGCGACTCCTGGTGGTGGAAGGCTATATGGATGTGGTGTCGCTGGCCCAGTTCGGGCTTCGCTACGCCGTGGCCACCCTGGGTACGTCGGTGACCCCCGACCACCTGCAGGTGATGTTCCGCGCCACCTCCGAGGTGGTGTTCTGTTTCGACGGCGACCGCGCAGGACGCGACGCCGCCTGGCGGGGGCTGGAGAACGTGCTGCCGCTGATCGGTGAAGGACGGCAGGTGAAATTCATGTTTCTGCCCGAGGGCGAGGACCCGGATACGCTGATCCGCGAAATCGGCCGGCCCGGGTTCGAGACGCGGGTGGAAAAGGCTCAGCCATTGGCCGATTTTGTAGTGGACCAACTAAGCAGCCGGGCCGACTTGAGCCAGATCGACGGGCCTGCGCGGCTAGTGGAACTTGCAAGGCCCCTGTTGTCCAAAGTTCCGGCGGGTGCCTATCGGCAGGCACTCACGGAAAACCTTGCCTCACGGGCAAGAATGGGCGTGGCCGAGACGGCGGAACTGTTGGGATTCGAAGCCCCTCAGCGGCAGCTCGCACAGCGCTCTCGGCAACGGTCGCCCGCGAAAAAGGGCGACAACCGGGCTCCCTCGCCGGTGCGCCATGCGATTTCGCTGCTACTGCAGCAGCCCGGGCTCGCCGAACATGCCGGCGGCGCCACCCGTTTTGCGGGAATACCGCTTCCGGGTGCCGCCTTGTTAGGCGAAATGCTTGAACTGATAAAGACCAAGCCGCATCTAACAACCGGAGGCCTGATCGAGCATTGGCGGGAGCGGCCCGAAGGGGCGCACCTGGCGAAGCTCGCAGGGCGTGAATTACCTCTCGATGATGCCGAGGCGCTTCAACGCGAGTTTGAGGAGACGTTAGAAAAAATCGACCGGTTTCGGCTCGATTTACGACGTGATGAGTTGACCCGCAAACCGTTCCGGGAGCTAACAGGAGCGGAAAAAATAGAGTTACAACAATTGCTTACAAGCAAAACGCCGTGAACGACTTCAAGACTCGCAGCTAACGGCCGATTACAACTCGGTAAATCCACTGGCGGATCCAAGTAGAGCGTCTATAGTCTATAATGTTGCGTTTTTGCGTACGGCCCACTCCACACGATTCAACCAGCGAGTGACGCGATGATGGATCAAGAACAGCAGTCTCAGCTCAAGCTCCTGATTGCCAAAGGCAAGGAGCAAGGGTACCTGACCTATGCGGAGGTCAATGATCACCTGCCGAACGATATCGTCGATCCCGAACAGATCGAAGATGTCATCAGCATGATCAATGACATGGGTATCACGGTGCATGAACAGGCGCCGGATGCCGATAGCCTTTTGATCGCCGGCGATGCCGTGAATGCGGACGAAGATGCCGCCGAAGAGGCCGCCGCCGCCCTCGCTGCAGTGGATGCCGAGTTCGGCCGCACGACCGACCCGGTCCGCATGTACATGCGAGAGATGGGTGCCGTTGAGCTGCTGACCCGCGAGGGTGAGATCAAGATTGCCAAGCGCATTGAGGACGGCATCGCCCAGATGCTGCAGGCGCTCGCCAGTCACCCCGAAACGGTCAACGGTCTGCTGCGTGAATTCGAACAGGTGGAGCAGGGCAACCTCCGCATGGCCGAAGTCATCGCCGGTCTCGTCGATCCTGAAGAAGATAATGAGGCCGCCAAGCCCGTCGCCGCGGATTCCGCCTCCGATGAGGAGGAAGAGGAAGATACCGGTCTGGATGTCGAAGAGGTCCGCGTGCGTCTGGCTCGCATTGCCAGTCTGCGCGACAAGCTGGTGGCCGCCCTCGACAAGAACGGCAAGGACCACAAGAAAACCAAGGAACTCCGCCAGGAACTGGTTGACGCCTTCATGGAGGTCAAGCTCGCTCCCAAGCTGGTGGATCGCCTGGTCACTGCCTTGCGCACCCTGGTCGACCGTATCCGCTCCCAGGAGCGTCAGGTGATGGAGCTGTGCGTCCGAAGTGCGCACATGCCGCGTAAGGCATTCATCTCCTCCTTCCCGGACAACGAAACCAACCTGGATTGGCTGGATCAGCACCTGAAGGCCGGCAAGGATTACTCCAAGCGCCTCGAAGAGCACGCCGAAGATATCCGCCGCTCTCAGAACCGGCTCGCACAGCTGGAAAAAGAGTGCCGCATGACCATCTCCGAGATCAAAGACATCAACCGCAAGATGTCCATCGGTGAGGCCAAGGCGCGCCGCGCCAAGAAGGAGATGGTGGAGGCCAACCTGCGTCTGGTGATCTCCATCGCCAAGAAGTACACCAACCGCGGCCTGCAGTTCCTGGACCTCATTCAGGAAGGCAACATCGGCCTCATGAAGGCCGTGGACAAATTCGAATACCGTCGCGGCTACAAGTTCTCGACCTATGCCACCTGGTGGATCCGGCAGGCCATCACCCGCTCCATCGCGGACCAGGCCCGCACTATCCGTATCCCGGTGCACATGATCGAGACCATCAACAAGCTCAACCGTATCTCCCGCCAGATGCTGCAGGAGATGGGCCGCGAAGCCACACCGGAAGAGCTGGCCGAACGGATGGAAATGCCGGAAGACAAGGTCCGCAAGGTTCTCAAGATCGCCAAGGAGCCGATCTCCATGGAGACCCCCATCGGCGACGACGAGGATTCGCATCTGGGCGACTTCATCGAGGACGGCAATGTGCTGTCACCGGTGGACCACGCCACCTCGTCCGGTCTCGGCGAAGCCACTCAGTCCGTCTTGGAAGGGCTCACAGCCCGTGAATCCAAGGTCTTGCGCATGCGCTTTGGTATCGACATGAACACCGACCACACCCTCGAAGAGGTCGGCAAACAGTTCGACGTGACCCGCGAACGCATCCGTCAGATCGAAGCCAAGGCACTGCGCAAACTGCGCCACCCGAGCCGCTCGGAAACGCTGCGTAGCTTCCTCGACTCCGAGGGATGATCTAACCCCGCACTGCTGGGTATAATCTATGCGCCCGAAGGCAAACCCTTCGGGCGCATTTGTTTGCAGGGCCTATAGCTCAATGGTTAGAGCAGTGGACTCATAATCCATTGGTTCCAGGTTCGAATCCTGGTGGGCCCACCATAACTCGCCACTCGACCATCTGTGCAGACAATTAAGTGGCCAGGGTCTCTCCTGCTGCGTTTTGCGAAGGCGGCTCGGAGGGAAAAAACGGGCTACTCCCGGAACTACATAAGATCCATTCCGACATCGCTCAGGCTGGTGCCCGACCGCATCCTTCGGGCCAGTTCTTCCACCTGTTCGGCTGCATCGTACAATTCATCCGAGAGCGCCTCCTGGACGAAAAGCGCCAGTTGTTCGAAATCATTCGAGGGGATAGCTTCCAGCGCTTGCTGATCCAGCAGACGCCGGAAGGATTCCACCACTTTCTGTGCGCGTTCGTGATGTCGTTCGGTCATGAGCTGATATCTCCAGCGGTGATCCAAAGCTCAGGGCTGTGCTCCACTTTTACTCGTGCGTGCCGCTACGGGCACTACACGAACAGGCCTTCATCTCTCCTCCACGGCCTTGGCCGTTCTGCCCCTGGAAAGCGGATTCGGCGAGAGGAACAACACGGCTGGAAACATTCCGATAGCCGCCAATTTCGCTCGCGCTTTGCCCCACATTCGGAGAGGCACTAAAGTAAGGAACGGCCATCGGTGGCCGTGTGTCAACCCTCAAGACGAAGGGGAACAAGACGGTTTGCACGGAGGGACGGGAGCGCCTTCGGGCCACCACTCCGCAGAAATGAGGCTATGCACGCATACGCACATCCAATTATAATTTGGTGTACATGCCTGCCGCTAATCGACCCTGATGGAAACGAAAACCGCACGCCTGACCGTACTCATCGACCCGGACAAGAAAAAGGCTCTTGAAGTCCTTTGTGCCTCGCAAGACCTGACACCCTCCCAAGTTGTGCGGCAACTCATCCGCGACTACCTTTCCAAACACGGTGTCAGCTATGGGCGGGATGCCGCACGCGGTAACCCCAAGGTGAGGTAGCTATCGGCTATCAGATCTCGCATCCGGGCGCTCCGGCTTGATCAGGTACCGGCGGCTGGTATCGAGCAGGGCGTCGGCCGCTTCGCTCAGCACCACCGGTTTCACTTTGGTCATCTTAGGGTCGTGTTCGGCCAATTCGTGACAGGCGGCCAGGGCGAGGCCGAACTCCCTAAAGCTGTTTTCGGCACCGAGCAAGTCAATGATCCCGGCTTTCTCCAGCTTGTTATAGACCCGTTCGTTGGCGCCGGAGACCATGACCCGCACGCCGCGTTTATGCAGGTCGCGGATAACCTCCTCCAGCGTATTGAGACCTGTAACATCGATGAACGGCACCCAGCGCAGGCGGATGATGAGGACGCAAGGGTCGGTATGTGTTCCGGCCAGCGCGCGTTCAAAATTCTCGACCGCACCGAAAAAGAACGGCCCGTCGACCGAATAGACCAGTACGCCGGGCGGTAGACGGGTGGTCCCCTGGTGGATGAACTCCTGTTCCAGCTCCCGTGTCGTCGTCTGCCGGACCTCAACGCTGGTGATCATGCGCCGAAGGAAATGCAGTGTGGCCAGGATCACACCGATGTTGACGGCGACGACCAGATCGGCAAAGACCGTCAGGCCGAAGGTAACCAGCAGAATCGTTGTGTCCGCGCGTGGTGCGCGTCTGACTATTTTCAAGAAGTGTTTGGCCTCGCTCATGTTCCAGGCGACGACGAATAGAATTGCCGCCAGTGCAGCCAGCGGCACATTGACGGCCAACGGTGCGAGGAACAACACGATCAGAATGAGCGTTAGTGAATGGACCATTCCGGACAACGGACTGGTGCCTCCGTTGCGAATATTGGTGGCGGTGCGGGCAATGGCCCCGGTGGCCGCAAACCCGCCGAAAAGCGGCGCGGCAATGTTGGCAATCCCCTGGCCGACCAGTTCCTGATTCGAGTCGTGTCGCGTCCCTGCCATACCGTCGGCAACAACCGCTGAGAGCAGTGACTCGATAGCGCCCAGCATGGCAATGGCAAATGCCGGTCCAATCAGTTCGATCGCACGGTCAGCTGTAATGTTGGGCAGTTCAAACGACGGCAAACCCTGAGGAATGCCGCCAAAGGCACTACCAATGGTTTCGACTCCATCGAAGTGAAAACCGGTTTGCAGCAGGGTGGCCGCGACCAAGGCGACCAACGGTCCCGGTACCCGTTTGAGCCCCGGGAGCTTGGATGTGAATATCACCAAAAACAGCGAAACCAGTGCCAGGCCGGTGGTCGTGGGCTGAAACCGGGGCAGCAGAGCTAACAACTGCCACAGCTTTTCATGGAAGTGTGTACCGGACACCGCTGGCAACCCGAAAAAGTGCTCCCACTGTCCTACCCAGATGATCACCCCTATCCCCGCCGTGAAGCCGACGATGACGGGATCGGGGATGAACTTGATGATCGTACCGAACCGAGCCAGGCCCAATAACAACAGCATGGCGCCCGCCATCAGTGTCGCAATTTGCAACCCCTCAAAGCCGTACTTTGCCGTAACGCCTGAAAGCAGGACGATGAAAGCCCCGGTCGGACCTGCGATTTGCAGGCGACTTCCGCCGAAGACCGAGACAAGGAGGCCTGCAACGATCGCGGTGTAAAGGCCCTGCTCCGGTTTCGCGCCCGAGGCAATCGCGAAAGCGAGGGCCAGCGGCAGCGCGACAACACCCACGATAACGCCGGAGACGATATTGGGGAGCCAGTGTTGTCGACTGAACAACCCGGCACGATTCGCTTCGAAGAGGGCAAACATTTTAATTTCGTATGAGAATGTTATGCGCACACCATTATAACGCAATGCGCATTCGCTGTGTGCCGTGGTGCTGCCGAGGGTGGTCCATGCGCGGTTTATCGCGGAGAGAGGGAGAAGCCTGAGAGCAGCCGCGGGCAAAGACAGGCCGTCATCGGCGATCGCAGTGGAGCAACGGGATCCGGGCAGGAAGAGGGCGGGATGAGGGCCGAACCCGGGAAATCGGCTCGGAATGAGCTTACCGTGCCCGTCTTGTAGGAATGCACTGACAGACAGTCGGTGAATTCTTTGGCATATTGCTCGCCGGAAAAACCGAAATGGAGGACGGTAAGCATGGACCAGTCGCTTGATGAGCTGACCCCGGAACAAATACTCGCGGATATTCGCTATGTCCGGGGACTCATACGGAAAGCCGAGCAGACGAGCACGGCCGAAACCCGAGCAGCCAAGACGCTCTTTTTACGGGTGATTGCCAGACTTGAGCAGCAATTGGCAGCGTCGCTCGAGGCGGAACGACCAAACAGTGCTGTCGGTTAGCCGAACCGTTGGCCAGCCGCTTTACTTTTCCCGAAGAGCAAGTACCGGCTCCAGGAGCTTGGGATCGTCCCACTCCCGACCACCGATGGCGCTATAGACAATCCGCCCTTCCGGGTCCACGACGTAGGTGGATGGCAGCCCCCTGACCGGCCATCCGGTGGCCACATCGCTGTCGGCGTCCAGGAGCAGGGGAAATTCCACCGGGTAATTGGCCAGGAACTGGAAGACCGTATCCGCGCTCTCGCCGACATTGATCGCCAGCATCATCACCCCTTGTTTCTGAAGCTGTTCCCAGGCCCGCTGCATGGAAGGCATCTCTTCCCGGCAGGGGGGGCACCAGGTCGCCCAGAAGTTGATGATGACCGGCTGGCCCCGCAGTTCGGAGAGGCGGTAGACGTTGCCATCGATATCCTGAAGTGAGAAGTCGGGTGCCGGCGGCCGATCTTCCACGGCGGTCAGCGTTTGAGGCAGCGACGCAGCGCCGGCCGAGAGCGGAAGCAGTAACACCGCGGCAAGCACGGCCATTAACGATCGAAACATGGCATTCTCCTCAGATGTGGCGGTCGGGCGCGCAGCGCATCCCTTCAAAGCGGACGCGCCGTAGCTCTTCGCCCTGGTGCCAGATGACTTCGAGATCGAATCGGCTCTCCGGGGCAAGTTTCATCGTCACCATGCCCATATTCCAGTCACCGGGCTCGAAGATCTGCCGGGTGGGAAAGAGCGACCAGCGAAAGGCGATGCGGGCCGGCTGTGAAACCTCTCGCCGCTCCCATACCCTCTGCCAGTCGGCTTCGAGCCGCATCGGCCGGGGCCGTGCATCGGCCGTCTCGACCAGCCATTCGGCCAAATCGAGTCGCATCGGGGCGGAAGCTTCGGAGCGATTATGAATGATTGCCTGAAACACGCGATCCCTGCCGATCAGCTCTGCATCTCCCGGGCGAAAGCCGCGCCCCTGGAAATAGGCGCGCGACTGATCGGGCAACCGTTGGTTGAAGGTGATCGCGTTATCTTTCCCTTCCCAGACCCAGGACTCGAGACCGGTCTGCTCTTCGATGGTGTGCTCGACCGGGGCGCCGGCGTGGCCCACCGATAAGGACAGCATTGTGACTGTAAAAAGTAGCAAACGGCGCAGCATAAAGACTCGGTGACGCTGAATGGAAATTCTCCCGGATCGTTCTACCGGAACTCTCACGCAGACCCCATCGTGCCACAGCTGTCGCAGCTGAAGAACCGTGAGCATGGCAACTCAGACCCGCCTGTGCCTTGCGCTGACCCGATTGCCGGTTCCTGAGGGCAGGGGTTGGCAGCTACATGAGTCGAGGCTCCCATTTTGCCGTTTTACGCATCCACATCACACTTTGGGAACAATCCCGAAACATACGGATCCCGAGGCGGTCGAACGATGTGAGATTTCTATCGCCTCGCGAGGCGTCCCGTCCCCTTAACGGAGAACCGCACATATGCGTACCTTGCGGCAGATTGGCGACGGCCTGATTCTGCTTTTCGGTGCTATGCTGCTCGGCATCGTGACCGCGGCGGCCGCGATACTCCTCAACCTCCTCGCAGGTTGACCGCTGCCCGGGGCTTATTCCCCGGCGCTTTGCGGCGACTGCCGTTTCCAAGCGGTCGGTCCTCTAATACACTGGTCTGCCTGTCCAGCAGAGTCCCGACCGTCGATGAAAAGCTCCGAATTTCAGTATGCCGCTCCCTGGGAGCGCACCTTCGATCGCATCGCTTCACCTTTTGAGGAATTCATTCACAGCCAGACCGCCAGTGGCCTCATCCTGATCGGGGTCGCCCTGGTCGCACTGGTGCTGGCGAACTCCCCGCTGCTGCCTGTCTACGAGCACCTGCAGCATGCGACGTTCTCGATAGGAATCGGGCCCTGGACGTTGAGCAAGACGCTCCATCACTGGGTGAATGACGGCTTGATGGCCCTGTTTTTCTTCCAGGTGGGGCTCAGATCAAACGCGAGATCCTGGTAGGAGAGCTCTCCAGCCTGCGTCAGGCCGCATTGCCGATCATCGCCGCCATCGGTGGAATGGTGGCCCCCGCGCTCCTCTATACCCTGTTCGTCCCCGAGGGGATTGCCCAGCAGGGGTGGGGCGTACCGATGGCCACCGACATCGCCTTTGCAGTTGGCGCGCTGGTGCTGCTTCGCAACTCTGTGCCGCCCAGCCTGATGATGTTCCTGGTGGCCCTGGCGATCGTGGACGATTTGGGCGCAGTGGCGGTGATCGCCCTCTTCTATACCGACGCCCTGGCCTGGGATGCGCTGGGGATCGCCGTTGCGCTTCTGGGGCTTCTGGTGGTGTTCAACCTGGGCGGCATCCGCTCCCCCCTACCCTACTTCCTGGTGGGCGCACTTATCTGGTTGGCCACCCTCAAGTCGGGCCTGCACGCCACTGTAGCCGGCGTGCTGGTGGCCTTTATCATACCGGCTCGGCCCAAGTACGACTCAGGGCGCTTCAGTCGTCACATGCGCGACCTGCTGCAGCGGTTCGATGCGGCGGATAAGCCCGGGGGGATTCTTCGCAACGAGGAGCAGCGCTCGCTGCTGCAGACGATGGAGAATGGCATCCACAAGGTCGAGGCGCCGCTGCAGCGGCTGGAGCACGCCTTTCACCTTCCCGTCGCCATTGCCATCATCCCCATCTTCGCCCTGTTCAACGCCGGCATTCCGATCGAGTTTTCCGCCCTGGGGGAGACGCTGACCCATCCGGTGACACTGGGAATAACGGGCGGTCTCGTTTTGGGTAAGCTGCTCGGCATCGCGGGGGCTTCGTGGTTGGCGGTCAAGGCGGGTATCGCCCAATTGCCCGAAGGGGCCGACATGCGCCATATTGTCGGCATCAGCCTCCTCGGGGGGATCGGCTTCACGATGTCCATCTTCATCGCTGAACTCGCCTTCGTCGGCGCACCCTCGGCCCTGTTGCAAGCGAAGACCGGAATCCTGTTTGCCTCCCTTATGGCCGGTGTCGGTGGTTTCGTCTGGCTGCGTCTGGCCGGCAGCACCGCCGGTGTTCTCGACCCGGAAGTGGAGGGGACGACACCGTGAACCGGATGCGGCTCTTTCGGGTTGCGACTACTGGTGAGCCTCGCATTGATTCCCGTCCTCTATCCGGCTCTGCATCCCGAACCGACTTGATCGGAACGGATTACCGAAGGGAACATCGTTCCCCGAGCGCACCACCCATTATCGCTACCCGAGATGTCTCTTGAGCCAATCATTCATCGCCTCGTAACCGTAACCCATCCAGGGTTTGTCGAGCGCGACGACGTACGCGAGGTCATCCTTGCCGAGCAGCGGCTGGAGTTTTTGAAAGATCGCATCGGGTGAGAGCGTCGTACTGATGGCGAAGGCCGAATCGGAGAAGCGCATGGCATCGTACTGTTCAAGAAACGCCTGCACCTGCGGTTGGTTACGGCCGGTCTCGAGGTCAAAGGTAACGAGCAGTGCACTCATGGGGGTCCTCCCGATTTCATCAGCCTTTCCCCCAAGGATAGTCAGGGCCCAAGGGGAGCGGCCCTTTACGGTTGGCCACTGAACCGGCGGCAATCTTGACCTGTGGCGATCGGCGGGCCGGCTCTGTGGCAAGGCTTCGGGGAATTGGCGGTTCCCTCCCGAGGTCTCTATATGAGAGGCAACGGAAGCCTTGGAGGTCTCGATGCCCCAGCCCCTCTCAGCCGGTGTCGTTGTCGTTCGCCGTTTCGAATCCTCGTGGCGGTTCCTTTTGCTGAGGGCCTACCGCAACTGGGATTTTCCCAAGGGCATGGTGGAGGACAGCGAACAGCCGCTGCAGGCCGCGCGCCGGGAAGTGACGGAAGAGACCGGCATCGATGACCTCCAGTTTCCCTGGGGCGCGGTCTACCGTGAGACCCCGCCGTACGGACGCGGCAAGGTCGCCCGTTACTACCTGGGCGAGACCCGACAGGAGTGGATCGAGTTGCCCGTCAGTCCCGAACTGGGCCGGCCCGAACACCATGAATGGCGCTGGGTTACACCTTGTGAGGCCGCCAATCGGCTGAGCGGCCGGCTCCAACCGATATTGGAATGGGCCATCGAGACGCTCACGCAGCCTGCGCAGTAAAGGCTTCCGAGGGAATTCCCGATGAGGCCACAAGCTACTGAACTTACAGCAGTTAGTGAGTTCTTACATGGTCCTGGCCGGGGCTAGACTCAGAGGTACCAAAGAGCCATACACGGAGAAAGGAGGCGAAGCACCTGCTGGCAAAACGGGTGCACTGAGCAAACAGGCCCGGCGGTGCCGCCGGGCTTCCCCCCCCAAGGCCCACCTTTTCATTTTTCCTCGTCCAATGCAGTTCCGCCGGTTCAAACTAAGACATCCCTTAGAACCCCAGAGACTTCCCGGTTTGTCAAAATGACCCAAAGCGGGCAGAATTTGCCCCACAAACAGCGGGCGTGGCGCCTTAACGGTCGCATCGGTTTTTCACCTTCACACTCACTTCATCCATGTCAGAAGCGTTGCACCACCGGATCCCCGCTCACCGGGTGTACGTACACCTTTGGCTGCTCTGGCCCGGGTTGGCGCTCGGCGATACGGCAGAAATGCTCCCCCCCGGAGTGAGCCATGTCCGCTATCAGTACACCTCCGCCCAGGGCGACACCTATTTCGACGAAGGCGGCGATCGCCGGGCTCTGGGTTCAGCGTACCGCGAGGCTTTGCAGGAAAAGGGACTGGAACCGGAGGTAAGCGGCGTCTACCGCGTCGACACCGACGGGCACTTCTCGCAGATTCGCCACGATCTCTATTTCGAATACGGGATCAATTCATCGGTTAATTTCGGTCTCTGGACCCACTATGTGAGCCGGGAGTCTGACTACTCCGCGCGCCTCTCCCGACAAGCCGGCTGGGACTTTGCGCTCTCGTCAGCCCAGCAGGCCGGAATCGGCGGGGCGGTGACGGTGGCGGACCACGCAAAGGATGGCTCCGTCTCCGCCCCGGGCGACACCGTTCTCGGCTTAAAGCATCGGTTGATTGGTGAAGACAACGACGCCCCGCTTCGTTTCGCCTATACCATCGGGCTGCGGCTGCCGACCGGCCACGTGGCCGATCCCCTGGAACCCCACGATAGTTCAGTCGGCGATGGCCAGACCGATGCGGGCATCTGGTTCGCCTGGGATTGGGAGCCAAATGAGCGCTGGCTGTTTAACCTGCATACGCGCCATGAATACCAGTTCGAAGGGGAAAGGGACGAGGCGGACCCGACCCGGACACACAGGGTATCGATGGAATTCCAGCCGGGGGTCTATCACTACGCCGAACTCTCCGCCCACCGACGCATTCCGCGCCCCGGCTTCAACGGCCTTCTGGTGGTGAAAGCCATCTATGAAACCGAGGGTCCCTTGCGCGAACAGCCTTACGATGCGGCGACCGGACGCTACCGCGGCAGTCTGGAGACGGTGGATGGCACGGACAGCATGCTGTTTCGCCTCGAGCCACAGATCGGGTTCAACCTCTTCCCCCGAGGAATCCCGGTAGCGGCCCGGCTGTACTACGGCATTCCCCTGCGAGGGAAGAACACGCTGGCCACCGACTATCTCGGCGTGCGGTTCGATATCTACTGGTAGATGCGCCAGTGGCGCACCCGCCCCCCCTCAGTGGAGCTTCAGAAACGGATAGCGTACCCGCTGCTCCCGTGACCAGAGAGCAAGGCCCGCTTCCTGGGCGAGGGTTTCAATTTCGACGATGAAATCGGGATCCTGATAATCGATGGCAGCGGCGGCCCCCTTCTCGCGCAGAGCATCGACGATGAATTGATCGAGAAGCTGCTCCTCCCTCTGACTGGAGAGCTTCCCCTTGAATCCGCGCCTGTGCATCCGAACGAAAAAGCTCTTGCCCTCCAGAAACCGGAGCAGCGGCCGGACATGCTCTTTGGCCTTGCGCTCGAATTCCTCCGGTGACTGGAAGAGAAAACCGTCACGGGCAAGGGCAATGTGACCCAGCCAACCGAGGGCCTGCGGATCATCCGCCTGCTCCGTTTTCAAGGCTTCGAGCATCGCATCCGGGTCCTCGGCCTCGACCGCCAGGACATTGAAAAAGGGCGTCTTGTGCACCGTACCGAAGCGACGCAACTTCTCCACCGCCTCGCGAAACAGACCGTCAGAGACGCTGACCAGTACATTCCATGGCTCTCGCATAGCTACGCTGCCCTCAGTCGTTCGGATAATTCCGGAATGGCCGCCGCCAGCACATCCTCAATGCGTTCGGCGCAGACAAACTCCATTTCAGCACGGACCTCATCGGGCAGTTCCGTAAGGTCCTTTTCATTTTTTGCCGGCAGGATGACCCGCTTGAGCCCGGCGCGCCGGGCCGCCAGGATCTTCTCCTTGATTCCCCCCACCGGCAGGACCAGCCCGGTCAGGGTGATTTCGCCGGTCATGGCGGTGTCGCTGCGCGTGGCATAGCCGGAATACAGGGAGGCGACGGCCGTCGCCATCGTGACGCCCGCCGAAGGACCGTCCTTGGGGATCGCCCCCGCCGGCACGTGGATATGAACGCCCGATTTCGGCGTTCCCACGCCGAAGTCATCGCCATGCGAAACGATATAGTTGCGCGCCGCCCGGGCGGACTCCTGCATGACCCCGCCAAGTTGACCGGTGAGCGTCAGCCCTTCGCCCTCCGGCAGCTTGATCGCCTCAATGTAGAGTACATCCCCGCCGCTTTCGGTCCAGGCCAGACCGGTTGCCACGCCCGCCGGCAACTGTTGGCGGGCCTGTTCGATGAAGAATCGCGGTGGTCCGAGCCAGTCCGAAAGCGTATCGGGCACGATGGTGCCGGTCTCCTTGCCCTCGGCGATGTGCAGCGCAACCTTGCGAGACAGACGGCCCAGAACCCGGGTCAGGTTGCGGACTCCGGCCTCACGGGTGTAACGGGTGATGAGGGCCAACAGGGTCTCATCGCTCAGCCGGAACTGCTCCTCGGTGAGTCCCGCCTGGCGGCGCATCCGATCGACCAGATAGCGCCGGGCAATCTCGAGTTTTTCCTGATCCGAGTATCCCGACAGGCGGATCACCTCCATCCGATCCAGCAGCGGGCTCGGGACGGTGTCGAGCGTATTGGCGGTGGTAATGAAAAACACCTTCGACAGGTCGAAGGGCAGATCCAGGTAATTGTCCCGGAATTCGAAATTCTGGGCCGGATCGAGGATCTCCAGCAGGGCCGAGGCGGGATCACCGCGGAAGTCGCGTCCGAGCTTGTCGACCTCGTCCAGCATCAACAGCGGATTGTTCACCCCCGCGCGGCGGATTGCCTGCATGATGCGCCCCGGCATTGCGCCGATATAGGTTCGCCGGTGGCCGCGGAGTTCCGCCTCATCGTGCAGTCCTCCCAGCGAAAAGCGCTCGAACCGCCGACCCAGGGCACGGGCGATGGACTGTCCCAACGAGGTCTTCCCCACACCCGGGGGTCCCACGAAACAGAGGATGGGCGCCTGCGCCCGGGGATTGAGTTTGAGTACCGCCAGATGTTCGAGGATCCGCTCCTTGATGTCTTCGAGATCGTAATGATCCTCGTCGAGGATGGCTCGGGCCCGAGGCAACTCGAGCATGTCTTCCGTGGCCTCTTTCCAGGGCAACTCCAGGATCAACTCCAGGTAGGATCGGGCCACCTGATATTCCGGCGAACTGGGCGGGATACGTTCCAGGCGCGCAAGTTCGCGTTCCGCCTCCTTGCGGACCGGCTCCGGCAGTTCCGCCTCATCGAACCGATTGCGCAGTTGTTCAGTTTCCGCCCCCTCCGTATCGGTCTCGCCAAGCTCCTCCTGAATGGCACGCAACTGTTGGCGAAGCATGTATTCGCGCTGTTGGCGCCCCACCTCCGTCGCCGCCTGACCTGCGATCTCCTGGCGCAGCTCGGCGACCTGCAACTCATGACGCAAATAGCCGAGAAGCAGCCGCATGGCTTCCATGTTCGAGGAAGCCGACAGCAGCCTCTGTGCCTTCGCCTTGTCCAGTTCGACCATCGACGCCAACAGATAGACCAGGTGCATCGGTTCGCCGATTTGGCCCGCCAATTGGCGCACATCGTATTCCTGCATCGTCTGCGTGACGCCTTGATAGCGGGCAGCCAGACTGACCAATTCCCGCTGCAGTGCATCGGCTTCGGTGCCCTGCTCAATGGCGATGGGCGCCGGCTCCGTCTGGACCTTGAGAAAGCCCTTCTGCTGCTCGCCGCTTACCAGGCGAATCCGCTCAATCCCCTGGAGAACGACTTCTATGGTGTCTTCGGAGCGGGCCATTTTCCGAACGATGGCGCGCGTGCCGTATTCGAAGAGATCGTCGGCGCCAGGCTCATGGAGCCTGGCGTCGCGTTGGGCGAATACGGCGACGCTTTTCTCCTTGCTTGCCAGCGCCGCTTCCAACGCCTTTATCGAAGAGGCCCGGCCTGCGGAAAACGGGGCCAGGACGAACGGAAACAGAGGCGTCTGGCGCAACGGGAAGACGGGCAGACTCTGCCGGGTATTGTCATTCATGACGGGATCCCCTCCGTAATGATGTGCACCAGGAACATGCCGCGACGATATTCTGTTTCCAGCCGGGCACCCTCGGCATCGACCGGCAACTCAACCGTGCGCTCGAAATGGCTGTAGGTGATCTCCAGTGCATGGGTTTCGGCGCCTTCACCACAGTCGAGGTCCACCCGGCTGCCGCTCAGCCGCAGCCAATGGCCCCGAAGTAGCAGTTCGACGGCCTCCTCCTGGATACCGGCCAGTTCGAACTTCACCAACCAGCCGTACTCGGTACGATAGATATCCGTCGCCGGTCGCCAGCGCACGGGTTGGACACGACGCTCCGCCGGGATGCGGATGCGGCGGGTCAACCAGAATTGCTCCTCCTTTCGCGCCATTCGGCGGCCTCCCCGGAACCGGCTTGGGTCTTACCTCTCAAGCTTAGATCGGCGGCGACGGGCCGGAGAGGTATCCAACCGGGAGGCTTCGTAAGCAGCTCTCGCACCACAGCCCGGGGTCGCCTTCCGTGCCTACGACTCAATCAGCTTCGGATAGGCAATGTCGGTAAAAAACGCCTCGCAGGTTTCGCCAAGGCAGAGCCGGCTGAAGAGTGCTTGGGCCTGCGCCAGGGGAGAATTCGCCTCGGACTCGCTCAGTGCTGAAATACGCTCCACCTCTTCATCCATGGTCGATTCGAACCGTTCGGGGGTCAGCGGCCGGTCGCCGACGGCGGCCTCATGCCTCAGCCAACTCCAGACCTGCATCCGACAGATCTCGGCAGTCGCCGCATCCTCCATGAGCCCGTCAATGGGGACGGCGGCGGTACCTCCGAGCCAGGCGGCGAGATAACGGATACCGACACGGATGTTGTTGCGCAGGCCCTCCTCCGTGCGCGAGCCGACGGGGGCTTCGAGCAAGTCATCGGCCGTGACCTGCAGATCATCGCGCCGGCGATCGATCTGGTGGCGATCGGGCATATGCTCGTCGAACACCTCCCGGGCGATCCCTATCAGACCCGGATGCGCGACCCAGGTGCCGTCATGGCCGTCGGTCACCTCCCGCAACTTGTCCGCACGCACCTTATCGAACGCCACCCGGTTGGCTTCGGGATCGTTCCTGATCGGGATTTGCGGGGCCATGCCGCCCATCGCGTGAACGCCACGACGGTGGCAGCACTGAATCACCCGTTGCGTGTAGGCCCTCATGAAAGGCTGCGTCATGGTGACCTGCTGGCGGTCCGGCAAAATGGCCGCAGGGTGACGATGGAGTTTCTTTGCGAAACTGAAGATGTAGTCCCAGCGTCCGCAGTTCAGGCCGGCCGAATGGTCCCTCAATTCGTAGAGGATCTCATCCATTTCGAACGCCGCCGGCAGCGTCTCGATCAGGACCGTCGCCTTGATGCTCCCCACCGGCAGCCCGAGCCGGTTCTGCGCCTGGACGAAGATGTCGTTCCACAGGCGCGCCTCCCGATGGGTTTCCAGTTTTGGGAGGTAAAAATAGGGTCCGCTCCCCTTTTCCAGCAACGCGGCGGCGTTGTGGAAGAAAAAGAGGCCGAAATCGAACAGGGCTCCCGGAACCGGCTCACCGTCCACCAGGACATGGGCCTCCGGCAGGTGCAACCCCCGGGTCCGGACAAAGAGCACTGCCGGGTCGTAATCGAGCGAGTATGTCTTTCCGCTCACAGGGTCCTCGTGAACCATCACCCCGCTGACGGCGTCCCGGAGGTTCTTCTGTCCCTGCAACAAATTGTCCCAGGTGGGCGAGGTGGCGTCTTCGAAATCCGCCATGAAGCAGTTGGCTCCGGAGTTGAGGCCGTTGATGATCATCTTGCGATCGACCGGGCCGGTCAGTTCGACGCGGCGATCAAGCAGGTCATCCGGCAGCGGCGCCACCCTCCAGTCAGCATCACGGATAGCCGTGGTTTCCGGGAGGAAATCGAAAAGCTCTCCGGAGTCGAGCCGCTTCTGCCGCCCCTTACGCTCATCGAGCAGTTGGTCGATGACGGGCCGAAACCGCCGGGTCAGTTCTGCTAAAAACCCCAGGGCCTCGGCGCTGAGGATGTCCTCATATTCGGCGCGAACGGTGCCGCGAATTTCACACTGTCCGATGGTCGACATGTCCCCTCCTGTTCGCCTTCTTCAAAGGTCATACTTCGAGGATAGCCGGGCTGCACCTTCGGGCTAGGCCGAATGACCGAGTCGCTCCGAGATCTTGCGGCCGGCGGCAACCACTTTGGGTATCCATTCGTCTTGTCTGCGCTCGATGGGGGAGGAGATCGATAACCCGGCCACCATCTGGCCCGTGTCGTTGCGGATCAGTACGCCGATGCAACCCACGCCGAGTTCAGCCTCTTCGTTATCCAGTGCATAGCCGGCGTTCCGGACTTCGGCCGCACAGCGGATCAGCGTGTCGACATCGGTGATCGTGTTGGACGTAAACTCAACCAACCCGCTCCTTGCCGCATAACTGCGACAGGCCTCCTCACCGCATTCTCCGAGCATCAGTTTCCCTACGGCGGTCACGTGCAGCGGCGCGCGGCTGCCGATGATCTGTTCAACCCGCATCATCCGCTTCGACAGGACCCGACCGATATAGACCACTTCATCGCCCTGGGGAATGGTGAGGTTGACGGTCTCGCCGATTTCGTCGCGAAGCCACTCCATCACCGGCTCGGCTTCTGCATCGAGTTCTCTTCCCCCGGGGACATGGCGGCTCAGGTGCAGGAGCTTCCTGCCGATCCGGTAGTCATCACCATCCCTTTCCACAAATCCGTAATCGGCCAATGACTTCAGGATTCGAAATGCCGTGGAGGGATGCAAATTGGTATCGGCCGACAAAACCTTGAGGGTGGCGCGGCTGCTGTTACTGACGATCGCATCAAGGAGATGCGAGATGCGTTCGACCACCTGAATGGATGTATTTGCGCGCATATTTCACATCGTGAAAACGGTTGTACATGGTGAAAGTGTAGGCGGAGTCTAGGCTTAATCCAGATAGACAACCCGGACCAACCGACAGCCGCGCGTCTTTTCCTAACTGCGCCTTAAAGTAGGAGAATCAAATGAACACAGTCGCAGCAGAGGCCATCAGCGAACTTCCCGACTTTTGCCAGGGTATTCAGCACCTGGGGGAAAACTGGCCCGATTTCGATCGCTATGCCCAACAGCCTGCCATTGCCGAGGACCAGAGCGCCGTAGCCGATCCGCAGGACAGGCAAGCGGCCTATCAAACCCTGCTGGCGGCCGATGCGCTGCGCTACCTGACCCTGCACCTGACCGGCTCGAAGGCGTCCGGTCACCCCGGCGGTTTCGCGAGCAGCGCCGAGGCCTATGCCGCCCTGGCGATGCTCGGTCACACCAACATCGTCACCGAGGTGGGTCATCACGCACCCGGTTTCTACAGCGCCATGTTCCTCGATGGTTCGCTGGAGGAGATGGGCATCAACACGGTGGAGCAGATGTGCTCTCGCTTTCGCGAGCGCGACGGTCTGCTCGGCCACCTCTCCGGTGCCATTCCGGGCCTCTTGTCTCCGGCCGGCCCCCTGGGCCAGGGCCAGCATTTCGCGATGGCCGGCGCCATGCTCCATCCGAACAAGCTATTCCCGTTCACCCTGGGCGATGGCGGTATGGGCGAGCCCTATGTGCTCTCCTCGATGATGCATTTCCACACCGCTTATCCGGCCATCACCAACTTCCTGCCGGTGCTGGTGTGGAATGGCTACAGCCAGGAGCACCACTCCATGGTCTCGCGCATGGACAATGAGGAGATGACGGCGTACTGGCGGGGGCACGGTTTCGAGGAGGTCATCCTCGTCGATGCCAAGCCGTTCGACGATGCCGAACAGGAGGGCGCCTATGTCGACAGCAGCCGTTTCTCGTTCGAACAGCGACTCGCTTTCGCCGGCGCCGTTCTCAACGAGGCGGATCGCGCCGCGAAACTGGCACTGGGCGGAACCCGCACGGTGTTCATCATCAAGCAGATGAAAGGCACGGGCGTGCATACCGTCGGTTCCAAATCCCACAACCTGCACCCCGGCGACACCCTGGACAAACCGCATATCGCCGAGGCCCTGCAGCGCCGCGCCCTGCCAACGGCGGCCTGGGATTTGGTGCGGACGAATCTGAAGCGTGCCGGCGGCGGACCGGCCGCGCGCACCTCGGTGACCGAGTCGGTGCTCGAGCTGGAACCGCTCGGCAATCTGCCGCTTCAGGAGTTTGAAACCGGTGACAAGCAAGTGCCTTCCACCGCCATGGGCGCACTGGTCGGCGCGGTGGGCACGGCCGATCCCCGCTTCGTGGTGACCAATGCCGACGGCAACGAGGCCTCCGCGATGAAGAACATCAATGAGGCGCTCACCATCCGGCATCCGACCGGTGACGAGCTCTACAACCAGGGTCCCGATGGTCAGGTCTACGAGCCGCTCAACGAGGATGCCTGTGCCGGTCTGGCCGCCGGTCTCGCCCTGTTCGGGTCGCGCTCCCTGTGGCTCTCCTACGAGAGCTTCGCCATCAATGGTCTGCCTATCGTGCAGACTGTCACCCAGGCCATGGCGGAGTTGCGCCGGCGCACCCCCTCGGTGGTCACGATGTTCACGGCCGGAGCCCTGGAGCAGGGACGAAACGGGTGGACGCACCAGAGGCCGGAGGTGGAAAACTACTTCGCCGCCATGATGCGAAACGGCAATGTCTATCCGCTGTTTCCCTGTGACGCCAATATGATCCAGGTGGCCTACGACTGGGCCGTCAACAGCTATAACAAGGGCGTAGCCATTTTCGCCTCCAAGAGTCCGCTGCCGGTTCGCACCACCCTGGAAGAGGGCCGGAAGGCGATGGAGCAGGGGGCCATTACGCTCTACGAAAGTGAAAGCGGCTCCGGCCCGCTGGCGATCATCGCGGCCACCGGCGATATGGTGTTCCTGCCGGTTTTCGAGACCCGGGATCGCCTCGAGGCCGAGGGCTACCGCGTGCGGATCGTGGCCGTGGTCAATCCCCGCCGTCTGTTCCGCCCGAGCGACGTTTCCTGGGATACGGTGGCCGAGCCGGACTCCCGGTTCATGGACGACGACACCTTCAATGCGCTGTTCGACGGCGATGCACTGCTGGGAGTCTCCGGCGGCCCGAGCGCCTGCCTGGAGCCGGTGATACTGCGAAGCCGGGCGCCTCGGGACGTGTTCGCCTGGAAGCGGGGCGAGACCACCGCCTCCCCCTCGGAGATCATGACCTTCAACGGGATCACCGCCGATACCATGGCCTCCCGTCTCCAGCAGCTGACGGGAGAGTGACGCCATGGCCCGGACCAAAGTCATCGCGCTCGATGATGATCCCACCGGTTCCCAGACGGTTCACAGCTGTCTGCTCCTGAGCCGGTGGGATCCCGCGACGCTTCGCGAGGCCCTGCAAGACGATGCGCCGCTCTTCTTCGTACTGACCAACACCCGCGGCATGAATGCCGGGCGGGCGGCCGCCCTTACCCGGGAGGTTTGCCAGAACCTGAGAAGCGTGCTCGACGAGCTGGCCGAGGCGGGCGATACCATCCACCCGATCCTGGTAAGCCGTTCGGACTCCACCCTGCGCGGACACTATCCGGTGGAGACGGACGTCATCGCCGAAGAGCTCGGCCCTTTCGATGCCCACTTCCTGGTTCCGGCCTTCTTCGAGGGCGGGCGCATCACGCGCGAGGGTATTCACTACCTGATAGTGGATGATGAGCCGGTCCCGGTGCATCGAACCGAGTTCGCCAATGACTCGGTGTTCGGCTTCAAACACAGCTATCTGCCCGACTATGTGGAGGAGAAGACCGAAGGTCGGATCCATGCCCATGAGGTGGAGCGCTTCCTGCTCGATGACGTTCGACGCGGCTGCCGTGTCCGGCTCTCCAGCCTGAAGGACAATGCCTGCTGCTGTGTGGACGGTGAGGTTCAGTCGGACCTGGACAGTTTCGCGCAGCAGCTACATACCGCCACGGCAGACGGAAAGCGATTCCTGTTCCGAAGCGCCGCCAGCCTCCTCACCTCGCTGGCCGGTCTTCCGCCGCAGCCGATCCCGGCGGAGGCCATGTCCCGTTATGTGAGGGAGGCCCGGCCGGGCGCCGTCCTGGTCGGTTCGCACGTGCGCAAGACCACGCAGCAGTTGGAGCGACTGCTCGAGGAGAGGGGAACCGTCGGCATCGAGGTGGATGTCGATGCGGTCGATCGCGATCGCGACGCCCTGCTGAGCGATATTCTGTCCCGGGCGGCCGCCATCCATGGACGCGGTGAGACGCCCGTCATCTTTACCAGCCGAACCGAAAAATCGTTCGACACGGAGTCCGAACGCCTTGCCTTCGGCGAACGTATCTCGGCCCTCCTGATGGATGTGGTTCGCGGGCTCCCCCCCACCGTGGGCTACCTGATCAGCAAGGGCGGCATCACCTCCAACGACGTGCTCAGTACCGGACTGGCACTGCGCGCGTCACGGGTATTGGGACAGGTGCTGCCGGGCTGTTCCGTGGTGCGGTGTCCTCCCGATCACAACCGTTTCCCCGATCTCCCGGTGGTGATCTTTCCCGGCAACGTCGGAGACGATAAGGCACTCGCCGAGGCGTTTCGCCGAATGGCCGATGTCCCGACCATGGAAGAGAGGACGGGAACGGCATGAGGGCGACCGGTCCGGATGACCTGGCCATGATCGGCCAGGCGCTTGAACTGGGTTTTACCAGCGTGATGTTCGATGGCTCCCGACTCCCGTTTGAGCAGAACCTGGAAACCGCCTCCCGCATCGTCGAGCAGGCCAGCCGCTACGGCGCCGGAGTGGAGGCGGAGCTCGGGGCCGTCGCCGGTGAGGAGGGCGTGGCGGACACGGCAAGCGGGGCACCGGAGCCGCACCCCTACACCGAGGTAGAGGAGGCGCGCCGTTTTGCCCGGGAGAGCGAGGTGGATGCCCTGGCGGCGGCCATCGGTACGGCCCACGGCATCTATCGGCAAGAGCCGCATGTGAGCGTGGAAACGGTACGGGCGCTTCAACACAACGTCCCGGCGCCGCTGGTCATGCACGGCGCCACCGGGATTTCCGACGTCGTCATGCGCCGGGCCATCCAAGCCGGCATCCGCAAGGTGAACTACTTCTCCGGCCTGCTGGCCGCTTCCATGGACGAAGTTCGCCGCCATGGAAACCATTCACATAACGATCTGATGGCCCTGAAGCAGGGAATGTATGAGCGCTGGCGTCAGTCGGCCGCTGAACAGATTTCACTCTACGCCGGTCTCGGCGAGAACACCCCGGTGCAGTCGAATCCGGCGTAGCAGCAAGACGCCAGCGTTCGTCGATACACGCTGGTGACAACACCAAGTGTCGTAGAAGTTGCTTGTCAGCCAAAGGGAGAAGAGTCGATGAGAGAAAAAAACAGCTCGACCATCATCAGTGGAGGGGTTCACAGCTCGGTAGAGAGCAGCCGTCGGAAGTTTATCCGCAGTGCCGCCGTCGTGGGTGGCGCGGCCATTCTGGGTGCACCTCACATTCGCAATGCCGAGGCCGCCAGCGGTCAGGTCTGGAAGGTTCAGTCGGTATGGGATGCCGGCACTACCGGTTACACCCTGTTCGAGGAGTGGTGCAACGGTTTCAAGGAGAAGACCGGTGGCGAGCTGACGGTGAAGCCGTTCCCCGCCAAGTCCGTCGCCGCCGACAACAACGCGCTGTTCGATGCCGTGCGCAACGGCGTCATCCAGGGCATGAATCCTTTCACCCTGTACTGGCCGGGAAAAATACCCGCCTCGGTATTCCTGAGCTCCTATCCACTCGGCCCGGATTATCCCTCCCAATGGGACACCATGTTCTATGGGCTGGGCATGCTGGATATGGCGCGTGAGATTTACGCCAAAAAAGGGCTGTTTTACGTCGGCCCCATTCAGCACGACGCCAACATCATCCACTCGAAAAAGCCGGTCAACACCCTCGAGGACCTCAAGGGCATGAAGATCCGCATGCCCGGCGGCATGGTCGCGGAGGTTTTCCAGCAGTTCGGGGTGAGCACCGTGAGTCTGCCGGGCTCCGACATCTTCCCGGCGCTGGAGAAGGGCACCATCGACGCGGCCGACTATGTGGGCCCCGCCGTGAACTGGGATCTCGGGTTCGGCCAGGTGACCAAGTACATCCTGTTTGGACCGCCGGGAACCATGTCCATCTATCAGCCGGTGGACCTGATGGACCTGACCGTCAACATGGGCGCCTGGAAACGACTGTCACCGAAGCTGCAGGAGTTTGTCGAGGAGCAGGTCCAGAACTACTCCCTGCATCACTACACCACCATCCAGCGGCGTAATGTTGAGGCGATGCGCAAGTTCAAGGAGTCGGGCAGTCAGGTGACGCGACTGAGCATGGAGGATGTGCAGCGTGTTCGACAGGCCGCCATTCCCGTCTGGTTCAAGTGGGCCAAGAAGGACAAGGACGCCGCCCGGGTGTTCAAGATGCAACTCGATTACATGAGCAACGACAACATGGGTTACATCAAGCCCAGCGACATCAAACAGTACTCGATCTAATCGGCCCGGGTGGGCGGCGCTGCCGTTCACCCCTTTGACATTTGATAACCGCAGGGGCGCAGAGTACGCGGAGGGTCGGCTTTTTGCTCTGCGACCCCCACGCCTCTGCGGTTTTCACCTGATTCAACCCGAGGAACGACTATGTCCGACTTGGAAGGCTTCGGTTTTGTCGTACCCCACTGGCTCTACTGGGGCTGGCTGGCAGTACTGCCTGTTATTCTGATGTATCTCACTCGCGGCCAAAAGGATGAACCGGCGCAGGACGAATTGCCGTCGATCGAAGACAAACCGCCGGAAGAGCAAATCGATGTGAGTAACGGCTTTACCCGGGCGCTCGACTGGATCAGCGACAAGTCGGGCGTGTTCGTCGCCTTTTGGACCATCACCGCGGTCGTCGCCTACTTCTATGAAGTGGTGATGCGCTATCTCTTCAACATGCCGACCATTTGGGTCCATGAGTCATCCTATCTGCTTTTCGGCATGCAATACCTCATGGCCGGGGCCTTTGCCCTGCTGCACGGTGCCCACGTCAGAGTCGATATCCTTTACGTGAAACTGCCGCCGCGCGGCCGGGTGGGCGTGGATATCTTCACCTCACTGTTTTTCTTCATCTTCGTTATCGCCCTGGTCGGCACCTCCTGGCGGTTCTTCATGGACTCCTACGCCATGGGCGAACGCACCATGGAGACCTGGGGCATTCAGCACTGGCCGGTCAAGGGAATGATGCTGCTGGGCGCGATCCTCATCGGACTCGCCGGCCTGTCCAAGCTGATTAAGGATGTCCGCCTTTATCGGAAACTGGGAGCTGCCCAATGAACGCCGTAGTCCAAGCGATTCGACTGCCCTTCGGACCCGGCTCTTCGCGCCGCCTGTGGAGCGGTCTGCTGGTTCTGGCCATGGCGGTCATCACCCTGACCTTTCTGGTCGAGCTGGTGAATATCCTTTTTTACGATCCCTATGGCGAAGAGTACTTTCTCTTTCGAACCGCCGGCTCACTCGCCACCGTAGACATCAGCACGCTCACCTGGCTGATGTTCGGTTCCCTGTTGGTGTTGCTGATGATGGGCTTGCCGCTGGCCTTCGTCACCGGCGGCCTGGGCGTGGTGTTCATCTACCTGGTCGGCGATCAGGCCATGCTGAACATCATTCCCACCCGCATTTTCCCGATGATGACCAACTCGGATCTCGCCGCCATTCCGCTGTTCATCTTCATGGCTTCCATGCTCGAGCGGGCCGGGCTCATCGAGGAGATGTTCGACGTCGTCTACAAGTGGATGGGCGGCCTGCACGGCGGGCTGGCGGCGGCGACCATTCTCGCCTCGACACTGCTCGCCGCCATGGTGGGCGTGATTGGCGCCGCGGTGGTGACGATGGGCATCATCGCCCTACCGGCCATGCTGAAACGCCACTACGACCCCCAGATCGCGCTCGGCTCCATCATGGCGGGTGGTACGTTGGGCATCCTTATCCCCCCCTCCATTCTCGCCATCCTCTATGCGGTGGTCGCTCAGCAGTCGGTGGGAGAACTCTACATCGGCGCGGTGGTTCCTGGGCTGCTGCTCTCGGGCCTGTATATTGCCTACGTCCTTTTGAGGACCTGGCTCAACCCGGCCCTCGGGCCCGCCCTGCCCAGGGATGAGCGCGTCAGCGTGTCCGAGAAGTTGCGCCTGCTGCGCCGCTTGCTGGCCCCGGTCATTCTGGTGTTCCTGGTCCTCGGTCTGCTCTTCGGCGGTATCGCCACGCCGGTGGAAGCCGCCGGTATCGGCTCGTTCGGTGCCATCGTGGTGGCGCTCATGCACCGCCGGTTCGATCTGGGTACGCTACGCCTGGCCTCCATCACCACGGTGAAGGCAACCGCGATGGTGCTCTGGATCATCTTCGGTGCATCGGTCTTCGTGGGCTTCTACATCCTGCAGGGCGGACAGCAATTCATCACCGATTCCCTTCTGGGAACGGGTCTCTCTTCCTACGGCATTCTGTTTTTGATGATGATCCTGTTGGTGGCCCTCGGCATGTTCCTGGACTGGGTGGGTATTCTGCTACTCGCGGTACCCATCTTCGTGCCCATCATCGAATCGCTGACCTTCGACGGTCTGTTCGGATTGCCGGCGGTCCCGAGTGAACAGGTCGCGTTGTGGTTCGGCGTCCTCTATCTGGTCAACATGCAGATGTCTTTCCTGAGCCCGCCGTTCGGGTACGCACTGTTCTACATTCGGGGCGTTTGCCCCCCCGACATCTCGATGGCGACCATCTTCAAGTCATCCCTGGTCTTCCTGGCCATCCAGACTATCGGGGTCATCCTGTGCGTGCTCTTCCCGAGCCTGATCACCTGGCTGCCGGATCAGATTTACGGGAATTAACCGATGAGTGCGAATGAACCCGAACAGGACGCCCGCCAGGACGAAGTGGTAGCGGACCTGCGGAGTATCCTGCCTCCCGGCGCAGTACTGGAGAGCCGCGAACAGCTTCGGCCCTATGAGTGCGACGGGCTCTCCGCCTATCGGCAGTTGCCTCTGGCGGTCGTGGCACCGGCCAGCGTCGAACAGGTGCAGGCGGTGCTGCGCCTGTGCAACACCAAAGGTGTACCGGTGGTCGCGCGGGGTGCCGGAACGGGGCTTTCCGGTGGCGCCCTGCCGGTGGCGGACGGGGTGGTCCTGAATATGGCCCGCTTCGACCGGATCGTGCATATCGACCCCGTCCGGCGCACCGCCCGCGTGCAGCCCGGCGTACGCAACCTGGCGGTATCCGAAGCCGCCGCCCCTTACGGCCTCTACTACGCCCCCGATCCCTCATCGCAGATTGCCTGCACCATCGGCGGCAACGTGGCGGAAAACTCCGGTGGCGTGCACTGCCTGAAGTACGGCCTTACCGTTCACAACCTCCTCAAGCTGGATGTGATTACCGCCGAGGGCGAACGGATCACCATCGGCAGCGATGCGCTCGACAGCCCCGGCTATGATCTGATGGCGCTGATGACCGGTTCCGAGGGCATGCTGGGCATTGTCGTGGAGGCAACGGTAAAGCTCCTGCCCCGACCGGAGCAGGTGCAGGTGATGCTGGCCGCCTTCGATGATGTCGAATCGGCCGCCGGTGCTGTGGGGGAGATCATCGCGGCCGGTATTGTTCCGGCCGGACTGGAGATGATGGATCGACTCGCCATTCAGGCCGCCGAGGATTTCGTCCAGGCCGGCTACCCGCGCGCCGAGGCGATTCTGCTTTGCGAGGTCGACGGGACAGAAGGCGAAGTGAAAGCGGCCTCGGAACGTGTTGGTGAGATTCTGTCGAAATGCGGGGCCGGTAAGGTCCGTACCGCAACCGATCCGCAGGAACGGGCTCTTCTCTGGAAGGGGCGAAAGGCCGCCTTTCCCGCTGTAGGACGGCTCGCACCGGACTACTACTGCATGGACGGCACCATACCCCGAAAACACCTCCCGACCGTGCTGCGCCGCATTCGGGAGCTTTCCGTGCAGCACGAGCTTCCGGTGGCCAACGTCTTTCATGCCGGAGACGGCAATCTCCATCCGCTGATCCTCTACGATGCGAATCGCCCCGGCGAATTGGAGAAGGCCGAGGCCTTCGGCGGCGCCATTCTGGAACTGTGCGTAGCGCATGGCGGAACGATCACCGGTGAGCACGGCGTCGGTATGGAGAAGATCAACCAAATGTGCGTGCAATTTCGGGAAACCGAGTTGGAGCAATTCCATGCCGTCAAACGCGCGTGGGACCCCAGAGGCATCCTCAATCCGGGCAAGGCCATACCGACGCTCCACCGCTGCGCCGAGTTCGGCGCCATGCACGTGCACAACGGCGAACTCCCCTTTCCGGAGCTGGAGCGTTTCTGATGACCGACCGAGCGGAGGATATCGAAGCCAGGGTGCGAGCGGCCTATGAAGCGGGCGAACCGCTTGCTATCGAGGGCGGCGGCAGCAAGCTCTTTTTCGGCCGCAGGGCCGAAGGGAAACCGCTTCCAGTGTCGGATCACCAGGGCGTCATCGGCTATGAGCCCCGCGAGCTGGTCATCACCGCCCGCGCCGGCACGCCCCTTCGCGTTATCGAAGAGACGCTCAAGGGCGAAGGGCAAATGCTCCCCTTCGAGCCCCCCCACTTCGGAGAGGCCACGCTCGGTGGTGCCGTAGCCTGCGGTCTGTCGGGGCCCCGACGGCCCTATAGCGGTGCGGTGCGCGACTTCCTGCTCGGCACGGAAATCGTCAACGGTCGAGGTCAGCGGCTTCGTTTCGGCGGCGAAGTCATCAAAAACGTCGCCGGCTACGATCTCTCCCGGACCATGGCCGGTGCCCTCGGCACGCTGGGGGTGATCCTTTCGGTCAGTCTCAAAGTACTCCCGCGTCCCGAACAGGAGATCACCGTCTCATGGGAGTGCACGACCCGGGAGGGTTTGGAACTCATCAACCGCTGGGCCGCGCGGCCCCTGCCCATCTCGGCGGCCTGTCACACGGAGGGTCGGTTGAAAGTACGGCTCTCGGGCGCTCCCGAAGCGGTAGAGGCCACGCGAAGAACCATCGGCGGCGATGCGGAAGAAGACCTCTCTTTCTGGTCGGATCTCCGGGAGCAGCGTTTGCCCTTTTTCGCCGGCGAGCTTCCTCTGTGGCGCCTTTCGGTGCCGGCCGATGCGCCACCGCACCCCCTCACCGAGGAGTGCCTGATCGATTGGGGCGGCGCTCAGCGCTGGGTTCGCACCGATGCTCCGGGTCCGACGGTACGCGCGGCGGCCACGGAGATGGGTGGCCACGCCCTGTGCTTCCGGGGCGGGGACAGGAACGACACCTTTCACCCCCTGGCGGCCCCTCTTCTGAAGCTGCACCGCAACCTGAAAGCGGCCTTCGACCCCGAGGGGATTCTCAATCCGGGCCGTCTCTACCCCAACTTGTAATTCGGCAAGCGAGGTATCCCGTGCAGACCGCCATCGTCCAGCCGCTACGCGATACGCCCGTCGGGCAGGAAGCGGATCAAATCCTCAGAAGCTGCGTTCACTGCGGATTTTGCACCGCCACGTGTCCTACCTATCAGGTGACCGGCGATGAACTCGATGGGCCGCGCGGACGTATTTACCTCATCAAATCCCTGCTCAAGGGACACGAGGTCACCAGCAAAACCCGGCGCCATCTGGATCGCTGCCTCGGCTGTCGCGCCTGCGAAACCACCTGCCCTTCCGGGGTGCGTTACAACCGTCTGCTGGACATCGGCCGCGCCGAGCTCGGTCGCCGGCTGACACGCCCCGCCAACGAGCGGGCAAAGCGCGCCGCTCTACGCGCCGTCATACCGCACCCGCGGCGCTTCGATAGCTTGCTTCGACTCGGACAGGCGGTACGCCCCTTGCTGCCGCGCCTGCTGGCCAGGCGAATCCCGCCCAAGGTCCATTCACGCTGGCCCGACAGCCGTCCGCATTCGCGTACCATGCTCCTGCTGGAGAGCTGCGGTCAGTCCGGCGCAACACCTCAAACCAATGCGGCCGGGGCGCGCGTGCTGGACCACCTGGGAATTCGTCTTGTACGCATCGGCCAGGCGGGCTGCTGCGGGGCCTTGAGCCACCACCTGGACGCTCACGAGGAGGCCAGGGCGATGGCGCGCAACAATATCGATGCCTGGTGGCCGGCCATCGAGGACGGGGCCGAAGCGATCCTGATCACGGCGAGCGGCTGCGGAACGATGGTCAAAGAGTGCGGTGAACTGCTGTCGGATGATCGTGACTACCGGGAGCGGGCGGCGCGTGTGGCCGCCCTGGCAAAAGACCTGAGCGAGGTTATTTCCCAGGAAGCCGATGGCCGACTCACATCGGAGCGCAAGCATAAACGGGTCGCTTTCCACTCCCCCTGCAGTCTTCAGCACGGGCAGAAACTCAACGGTCTTGTCGAGCGGCTCCTCATCAGCAGCGGCTATGAACTGACTCCGGTTCCCGAGTCGCACCTGTGCTGCGGTTCGGCCGGCCCCTACTCCCTGCTGGAGCCACTCATGTCGGATACCCTGCGACGCCGCAAGCTCGAAGCGCTCGGCAGCGGTGAGCCGGATGTTATCGCCACGGCGAACATTGGCTGCCAACTCCACCTGCAAAGCGGAACCGACACACCGGTTTGCCACTGGATCGAGCTGATTGACCAGGCGTTGGTTTGAGCGTTTTCGCCTGGCCAAAGGACCAAAACCCGGTGCCAACGCCGCCAAAGGTCGAGACCCGTGCTGCGACTAACGCGTAGCTGCACTTTGGGGACGATCCGGACTAGGCTGGGAGGTAAATCAGTGGAGGGAACCGCCGATGGACACCGAAGAGTTCCTCACCCGGGTTCAGAAACGCGCCGGGCTTGGGGACGCTGCGGCCGCGTTGCTTGCGGGACGGGCCACCATCAGTACGCTGGCTGAGCAGCTCACGGACGAAGAGGCGCGCTATCTGGCTGCCCTTTTACCGCCGGAATTGGCCCGTCTGCTGGAGGATGCGACAGCGACGGATCGAGAGGCGGTGGTCCCCGAGGTTTTCTTCCAGCGGGTAAGTGAACGGGAAGGCGTACCGGTGGACCAGGCGCGCGACCACGCCCGCGCCGTGCTCGGCGTCATGGCCGAGACGGTCCCGGCCGATGAAAAGACCCCGGAGGCCGGTCAATCCGGGAATGCCAGCCAGAGTCGACCACCCGACAACCGGCTCCACTGAGCCGCTTGCCCGGAGGCCCTCACCCCTCGGGCAATTCAAGGCTGAAAACCCCTTGCAGGGTCTGGCGCATCTCGTCGATGGTCACGTGCTTCGGAAAGTTCACATCTCCCCATTGCTGACAGGTAAGGCGGTAAACGTCCGGTTGGCGCGGAGAATCCAGGAACATTTCGGTGGACATGATGTAAGCCATGGGGCCCCCGCCATCATCACTGCCGGTGCCCGTCCGGCGCAGGGTTGCCGCCAACCGCACCGGTTCATCGCGACGCACGGCCCGCTCGTTCCGGGACACGCGTTCGATGATGAAGGTATCCGGTTGTATCGTCCGGGAGCGATCGACCTTGCTCCACATTTCGAATTTACAGAACGGCCGGTAGCGATCGGCACTCCAGTAGCTGGTCGTCTCGCCATCCTGAATCCACACGCTAACGTCGTTGGCGGGGATGTCGATGGGCTTGAGCAGTTCAAGCCGCGAACCCTGCGGCGGTGCATAGTAGGGGGAGGTCGGCGAGCGCTCGGGAACGATCGGTGCGCAAGCCGATATCAACAGAAACAGCGACAGGAAGAGGAATCGCAGAGCCATGGTCCACCTCAAAGCACGGGAACGGTAACAACATGATAGGTGCCATTGTGGGTGACATCATTGGCTCTGTTTATGAAACGCACCCCATCAAGTCCACCGACTTCCCGCTGCTCTCCGAGGGCTCGCGCTTCACCGACGACAGCGTGCTGTGCGTGGCTACTGCCGACGTGCTGATGCACGAGGGCGATTACGCGGAGGCGTACCGACACTGGTTCCGGCGCTACCCCGGGGCCGGATATGGCCGGGGCTTCCGACAGTGGGCCTCCAGCCCCGCCGCCCCGGCCTACGGCAGTCTGGGCAACGGTTCGGCAATGCGGGTGGCACCGATCGGCTGGGCCTGTCCCGAGTTGGAGAGCGTCTATGGCGAGGCGCGGCGCAGTGCCACGGTAAGCCACAATCATCCGCAAGGCATCAAGGGGGCTCAGGCGATTGCGGTGGCCATCTTTCTGGCACGCCAGGGCGAGAGCAAGACGGCAATCCGCCGCCATTTGGAGAAGGCCTTCGGTTACGACCTCAGCCGCTCCCTGGCGGCTATCCAGCCGGCCTACCGGTTCGATGCCACCTGCCCCGGTTCAGTACCCGAGGCGGTGATCGCCTTTTTGGAATCGGAGGATTTCGCGTCGGCCGTGCGCGGTGCGGTTTCACTCGGCGGTGATGCCGACACGCAGGCCTGCATGGCTGGCGCAGTGGCCGAGGCCTTCTACGGTGGTGTTCCCGCGGATATTCGAATCGCCGCGCTCTCACGACTGGATGCGGATCTGCTGGAAATCGTCGAGGGCTTCGTGGCCCGGTTTCGGGTTCCGATCATGCGACGATAACCCTCCCCGGATGGGCTGGCGTGTTCCCCCGTAGCGCTCCACACTACACTCCAGGGAAACCGCGACGGCTGATGCCATGATCCCGCTTCGTGATGACAATCCGACCCGCCGCCCGGCGGTGATGACCGTGGCCATCATAGCCGCCTGCGTTATCGTCTTCCTTTGGCAGATCTCGCTATCCGAGCGCGGGCGTCAGGCACTTGTGTATAGCCTGGGGTTTATCCCGGCGACCGTCTTCGGCGATCGTCAACTTCCGCCGGAACTGCAACTCGTCCCGGCGGAACTGACCCTGTTTACGGCCATGTTTCTCCACGGCGGATTGCTGCATCTGGCGGGGAATATGCTTTACCTGTGGATCTTCGGCAATAATGTCGAGGATGCCATGGGGCACGGGCGCTTCATTCTCTTTTATCTCATCTGTGGACTGGCGGCCTCACTGGCACAGGGCCTGCTGAATCCGGATACCGCGCTGCCGATGATTGGAGCCAGCGGGGCCATTGCCGGTGTCCTCGGAGCCTACCTGTTGCTGCACCCCAAGGCCCGGGTGCTGGTGGTGATTCCGATCTTTATCTTTCCCTTCTTCATTTATCTTCCGGCGGTGGCGGTACTCGGGATCTGGTTCCTTCTGCAGTTTCTCAGTTCGCTCGGAGCGAATCCCGACGAACCCGGGGTGGCCTGGTTCGCTCACCTCGGGGGATTCATTGCCGGCATGCTGCTCATTCCGCTCTTCAAGGGCCGAAAGGTCCGGCTTTTCTGGCAGGCCCCGGGACGCTAATAACGCCGCACGGGAAACCGGAACGGCTCCAGGGACCAAACCTCGCCAGTGATCGTCAGCACCAGGCAGGAGGGGCCGCCGTAGGTGCGATCCCGGCCCGCGGCACCGGGGTTGAGGATCCAGGGGCGCTCGGTCTGATCGATGACGAAACGGTGGCTGTGGCCGTAAACGACGGCCAGGGCATCGGGGAAGCGTCGGCGCAGCTTTTCGTGCCGCCGCCGGGCCGGATTGACGCGATCGCCATGAATGGCCACCAGCTGCCCACCGGGAAGATCGAGTTGGATGCTGGCCGGCAGTTCTGCCAACCGCCGATGATCGCGTGAGGGCCACTGTCGGGGCGTATCGTTGTTGCCCAGTACGGCATAGAGATGCTGTCTTGGACGCAGGGCGTCGAGGACCGCGGAGTTGCCTACGTCACCCGCATGCACGCAGAGATCGCAGCCAGCGACAACCTCGGCAATGCGCGGGTCGAGGAGACCGTGGGTATCGGCAACCAGGGCGACGGAGAGGCTCATCGGTTCAGCCGTCGTTTACGGGGCGGGTATTCATTTGGCGCGACTCCTTCGATAGGGTAGTAGTCCCTCGGTAAAACTCCTCTGAAACCCATGAGCCATCCCGTGGTGACCACCGCCTCCACGCTCATTGTGGCCGCCGCGGCGATCGCCGGAACGCTCTGGTCGAAGGCGACGCTGGAGACGCTGACCTCCCTGCGCGAGACCCTGACCCTTTCCTGGAATGGTACTACGTGGCGGTCGTGGCGTTTTTGCTTTTATGCTGGGATTCTTTCTCGTATTCGGGCCCACGCAGTAGCCGGTGGGCCAATTGGTGCAGTCGCTGGGTGACTATCTGCAGCACTTCGTCGAGCTGACCTTCTGGAGCGACACGAACAACGCCACCGACTGGCCCTGCAGGCGGCCGTCATTGCTGCCGCACTTCCGTTCCCGGCCATTATGCTGCTGATGGTGACGGGTCTGCTCCGGGCTCTCATCGAGGAGCCCGCCTCTCCCCGCATCGGGCGCAAGCGCCAACGCTCCCTCGACCCGCTCACCGAGAGCGAACCCCCGGAGCTAAGCTATGCGAGGCCGGACGATCCTCATGGTTAAACCACAGCCGTCGCGAGCCGGCCTGGACGGCAGACTCTCCAGGGGAAGACGCGCACTGATGGCAAGAACCAGGGCATCGAGAATATCGTCCGGCTGAAGCAGCCGACGGGGAAACGCCCGCCCCGCTTCGGCGAGAAGCGCCCCGGCCCCGGAGAAGAGGGGATTGATAATCTCGATGCGCTCGGCCCGCCCGTGGGGATGCCGTTTGGGATAGCGCGGCGGCTCCCCCTTCAGGCTGCAAAAGGCGAGCTCCGGGTGGGCCTCGATCAGCGGCAGTATCCCGCCCCGGCAAAGATAGCGATCCACCTCGGCGATCTTCGCGCAGAGGTTCCAGCTCTGCCGCGAAAGGGAGCGGTTCAGGCGCAGAAGATTGGCATCGCAGGCGGTCGCATAATCGGTGGCATGCGCGGCTTCGCGGCAGGGGACCGGAAATACGCTATGTCGCCGCGGCCCCAGCCGCTGTCGGGCCAGACGGTCGCAGATTCGCGGTTCCGTTTCGGGCAGACCGATAGGTATATCGATCAAGGCCCTCACTGCGCCGGCATGGGTAAGGGCCACCTCCTCGATACGGGAAAAAAGGGCAAACGAGCAGCGGGCCCCCACGATGCGCACGACGAACCAGCCACCACGGCAGCCATCAATCCCGAGAACCGGGCGATGATCTTCTGAGGAGTACACGCTCAAAAAAGGTCTTTACCCCGACCGAACCGGGCAACGGCGGCCTCAGGCGCGATCGACGGCCTCCTTCGGCGACTCAATGGGAAGCCAAACCGTGAACGAGCTGCCTTCGCCGGGCTTCGACTCCACCTCGATACGGCCGCCGTGCTTTTGCACGATGCCGTAAGAGAGAGACAGCCCCAGTCCGGTACCCTCACCCACCGGCTTGGTGGTGAAGAACGGATCGAAGAGCCGTCCGATGTTTTCCGGCGAGATGCCCTTTCCGGTATCCCTGATGCAAAGCCAAATCTGCTTACCCCGGTGTCCGGTCTGAATGGTTATGGTGCCGCGCTCCTCGATGGCATGTCCGGCGTTGACCAGCAGGTTCATGATCACCTGATTGAGCTGCGAGGGCATGCATTGGATTTCCGGCAACTCACCGTATTCCTTGATGACCTCGGCCTTGTACTTCAGCTCGTTCCATACGATGTTGAGCGTACTATCGATCCCCTTGTGGAGATCCGTCCACTGCCACGTCTCCTCCTCGGTCCGTGAGAAGTCCTTGAGGTCCTGAACGATACTCTTTACGCGCTGAACCCCTTCGCGGGTTTCCAGGATCAGGGCATCAAAATCCTCGCGCAGGAAGTCGATGTCGATGCGCTGCTTCAGAGTTGCAATCGTCTGCCGCTGGTGCGGGTCACTAATGGCGGGCTCTGCGGCTTCATAGGCCTGAATGATCTCCCAGAGATCGCTCAGATAGGATTGCAGACTGCCCACATTCGCACTGATGTAACCCCGGATTGTTGATCTCATGGGCGACACCGGCGGCAAGCTGGCCGATGGAGGCCATTTTCTCGGATTGGATGAGCTGGGCGTTCATCTCTTTCAGCCGCTGATGGGCCGACTTGAGTTCCAAGTAACTATTCCTGAGAGCCTCTTCCGACTGTTTGCGATGAGTGATGTCCTGCGCGATGCCGATCATCCGTGAGGGATTGCCTTCATCATCGAAGATGATTTCTCCCTCTTCATGAACGTAACGCAGCAAACCATCGCTGCGGATGATGCGATGGTCGATCTGGTAAGGAGCGAGCTTCTCAAGGGCCTTCCGAACCGTCGAATCGACCAGTTCCCGGTCGTCCGGATGAACCCGTCCCAGAAATCGCTCGTAGCTGACCGCTTCGCTCGCGTCGACGCCGAACATACGGTAAGTCTCTTCGGACCAGATGAGGGCGCCCGAACCCATATGCCACTCCCAGCTTCCCAGATGGGCAAGTCGTTGTGCCTTGGCCAATTGAGCGCGGTTCTTCCTGAGCCGCTCATCCGAGTGGCGCCGCTCCAGCACGCGTTCGATTTGCTCTTTAACCACGGTGATCAGCGACGTCTCCTCCTCCAGAAATGCACCGCCAGCCACCTTGCCCCGGAAGAAGGCCTCGAGGCGGCCCTCGGGTTCCTCCGGAATGCGCAAGGAGACGCCAATGGTCGCCCCTGTCTCGGCGCCGGTGGTTTCGGCACTGGTGTAGCATCGACCGGCGAAGGTCAACCGAACAACCGTCTCTTCCGGGTGCTGGAATCCCCCCGGGAGCCGGTCGACCACCTGCTGAAAAAGCGTCTCGATCGCCCCTTGTTGGCTCTCCAGCAATCGGGAGATGTCGTAGAGACAGTGGAGTTCCTTAACCCGCTGGTCGAGGTCGCGGGTCCGCTCACGCAGAGCGACTTCGGCTCGCTTGCGCTCGGAAATATCCCGCACCACCGCAAGAACACGTCCGGGTCCCGCCTTTTCGCTCACCCGGCGCAGGCGCACCTCCACCGGGAAAACCGCCCCGGCCTTGTTTCGCGCCTGGAACTCGAAGTCCAGCACCTCACCGCCCTTGGCACGCCGCACGAGTTTCATCGCCTGCTCCGGCTCGATTTCTTCGGCGATGAAGTGGCTGAACGGCAGAGTCAGCATTTCGTGGCGCGTGAATCCGTAACGGTGTAGAACGTTGTCATTGACGTCGATCAGTTGGCCGTCGGGCCCATGCACAAAGATCATGTCCGGAGAGGCCTGATAAAGGGCCTCGAGGAAGGATTTGGTCTCAACCAACTCGTCGGCGGCGAACTTGCGCTCGGTCACGTCCTGGACGAGGAGGATCAGAAACTCCCCGCGACCCGCTTTATCCCGCTTGATCGCCGCAAAAACATGGGTCCAGATCACCTCGTCATCCTTTCGAAGGCAGCGTTTCTCCAGCCAGCCGCTATCGGCTTTTCCATGCACAAGCCTGTCCAGCAGATCGATGCTGGCGGCTGCATCTTCGACAGGCGTGAGCTCCATGAAATGCCTGCCCGGCAATTCACCGCTGGCAAAACCGAGCATGGCATGGAGACGTTCGTTCACCTTGAACAGGTGACCGGTCGGCTTCATGAAGGCGACCCCCATCGGGGGGGCATCGAAGGCGATCCGGAACAGCTCTTCGCTTTCACGCAGCTGCTCGGCCACCTGGCGCGAACGGATATCCTGGCGCAGCGTCCGCAAGCCGAATGCCACGTTGGCGGCGAGCCGTTCGAGTAGTTTCAACTCTTCCGAATCGAAGGCGTGGAGGCGCTCCGAATAGAGGACGAAAACCGCCTCGGGAATGCCCTCGTTGATGATCGGTAACGCTGCGGCCGAATGGAACCCGCAGGCGAGCGCCTCTTCCCGCCAGGGTAAGAGCGAGTCGTCGGATGGGCTGTCATTGACGAACTGGGTCAGTGCGGTTCGCAGCGCGATGCCTACGGGACCGCGGCCCAGGGGCGAGTCGTCACAAGTTACGGTGATCCGCTCCAGATAATCCCGGTTGCCGCAGCTGGCGACTGGCGAAACATGGCAGTCCGCATCGGGAACCCCGACCCAGGCAAGGGTATAGCCGGCCGCCTTGACAGCAATATCGCAGACCGCCTGCAGCAGTTGCGACTCATCCTCCGCCTTCAACACTGCTTCGTTGCATTCGCTGAGGGCAGTGAGGGCCCGGTTGGCAGCCAGTAGCTGCTCGGGCTCGGCTGACGATTGTCTCATTCATTCATCTCTGGGATAAAAAGGACTCGGGTTTTCCGCCCCGCCCAAACGGCAGCCGGACAGTGAACCGGCTCCCTTCCCGATTTCGGTTTCCACGTCGATACGGCCCCCGTGCTTCTCGACGATGCAGTGCGAGACGGCCAGACCCAGGCCCGTTCCCTTGCCCACGGGCTTGGTGGTAAAGAAGGGATCGAAAAGCCGGTTCAAGTGTTCCGACTCGATGCCATGGCCGGTATCTTCGACCTCGACCCAATACTCCTTTGCGCCCTGTCCGGTGCGAAGCACAATGGTACCGCGTTCATCGATAGCGTGAGCGGCGTTAACCAGCAGATTCATGAAGACCTGGTTGAGCTGTGCGGGAACGCCTTCGACCGGAGGCAAGTCGCCGTAGGCCTTGATGACTTCAGCCTTGTACTTGAGTTCGTTTTGCACAATGTTGAGCGTACTGTCGAGGGCCCGATGGAGGTCGGATTCCTCCCAGTCCCCGTCATTGACCGTGCAGGCGCATCAAATTCGTGGTCTTGCCACTCATCGCCGGACCGTAATAGACCAGCTTGAAGGTCAGTCGATTGTTGGCGAGGACCATGCCGAACAGGAGAGCGGCCTCGGCAAGGGTGGGTGTCTGCAATGAAATCAGCGGCACGGCAGAGACGGTTGTCGCCACCAACCCGAAACGGAATACAGTACCAACGCCGGCTCACTGCGCGTTCGGATAAAATGAGGAGCAGCGCGCAGAGAAGCGCATTCTGTTGATAGATCATCGAACGCCGGGCTCCGGGAGGATCTAGCACCGGGCGTGCAAGGGTCGAAGACAGCCCCCTTGAACGGGCAGGCGACAAGCTGTGAATTTCCGGTTAGGATTTGTGGAGTTACCACAGGGAGCGTTGTCAATGAACGAAAAACGTAAAGGCGAATCCGGACCGGCACCGTTTCGCTCCGGCCGCATGTTCAGCATCGGTACCGAATGGTACTTCGCAACCCGGGAAGGCGACCGGGGACCTTTTCAAAGCCGTGAGGAGGCCGAAGCGGAACTGGCGCTCTACTTGCGGGGAAAAGCCACCGAAGACGAACGCATCGGCGGCGACGAAGAGTGATCAAGGCACGGTGAGCCGGGCTTGACCCCTTGGCCACCCCCCCTTAACGTCGGGACTGAACCCGACCGGAGGATTGCCAAATGAAAGTCGCCAAGGTGATGACCCAGAAGCTGATCACCACCTCACCGGAAGAGGGACTGCGGACGGCCTTTTTCAAAATGCGCAGCAATCGGGTACGCCACCTGCCGGTGGTCGATGAGGGCATGCACCTGCTCGGGATCATCAGCGATCGGGACCTGCGCCGTCCCGACTGGGTGGATGAAGCGCTGGACATCGCCCATGTCTATCACCTCGACGACCACATGGAAGTCAAAGACATCATGACCACGAACGTTATGACGGTTTTTACCTTCGATCGCCTGCAAAAGGCCGCGCAGATCATGCACAAGCAGCGCTTTGGCGCCCTGCCGGTCCTCAACAAGGACGAACGGCTCGCCGGCATGCTCTCGGCCATCGATCTCCTGGGAGTCCTGGACGAACTGCTCGACGCCGACTTCCACCACAAAAAACAGGCCAGGGCGCACTAAATACCTGTTCCGAAATGGTGCCCATCACTCCCCCTCATCCTTGCCTTCTCCCTGAGGGAGAAGGGATTTTCGGTGGATACCATTTACGAACGCGTATTTGGCGGAACGCGAGGGCACGGACGGCCTCCAGCACAACGGCTTCGAGGGCCCCCTGACGCAACTCGCCCAGCAGCAGAGCGGCCAGGAAGTACTGCTCTTCCCCGACGGCCTGTGCAAAAAGCGCCCCCGGGAGGCGACGCCGTTCGCCTGTCGAACCCGGCCCCGAGACTCTCGCCAGGGACTCGATGGCCCGGTTCACATCGGCAATGGATAATCGCGATGATTGCGCCGGCGGTGTCTCCAGCGCATGAGCGACCAGGGCGGGGGCGCAGCTCCAGGCGCACCGGTTCATCGCCCTCGAGCAGGCAAACGCTGTTCTGGCGGTGGGGCATGATGATGCGTTTCTCGATACGATATTCGCCCACCCGGTAGCGCCAGACCGGCAGTCCCCACTCCAGCCGGAACGCCTCCAGATAGTCCTCGGCCACCGTGTCCACCAGCGGCCCCTGCTCCCGAGGCCCATTCAGCATCACCTTTTTACCGCCGAGCTCCAGGTATTCGGCGACATGCTTGAGCATCAGCATGCGGCCGAACGGCGCGGGCAGCGCACCGTTACCACCGACACGCGGACCGGGGAAGTCCGGATCCTTCTGGCCTGGTGGGCCATGCGGAAACCATAGCGTGCCGATTAACGCGAAGAATCACGGCCGGTGCTTCTCTCTTCTAGGGTATTGGCTATGGACCTGCTGACGCTCAGCCGAATGCCGTTATGGGGTGTCATCGCCGTTTTCGCGATTGCGGCGGCAGTGATCACTATCGCCGGCATTCGCCTGACCCGTATAGCCGATGCGCTGGCCGACCTTACGGGTCTGGGGGAGGCCATCTTCGGGGCTGTTCTGCTCGGCGGGAGCACATCGCTGTCCGGCATCATGACCTCCGTGGTCTCGGCCTACAACGGTTACCCGGCGCTGGCGATCAGTAACGCCATCGGGGGTATCGCCGCACAAACCACGTTTCTGGCCATTGCGGATTTCACCTACCGGCGCGCCAACCTTGAACACGCCGCCGCCTCCATCGAAAACCTGGTCCAGGGGGCACTACTGGTCACTCTGCTGTCGATTCCCATTCTCGCCATGGCGGCCCCCCCGGTGGCTTTTCTGGGGGTTCATCCGGTCTCGGTGCTGCTGGTGGTGGCCTATATCGCCGGGACACGGCTCATTGCAAAGGCCCGCGCAGCACCGCTCTGGCGCCCCATGCACACCCATGAGACACGGGAGGATGAGCCGACTACCCGACCCGAAGAGCACGCGTCGCTGCCCCGGCTCTGGCTGGCATTTTTCATCCTGGCCGCCATTCTCGCCGCCTCCGGCTACGTGGTGGCCCATAGCGGTATCGCCCTCGCCGAGCGCACCGGTCTTTCGGAGGGAATCATCGGAGGGTTGTTCACCGCCGTGGCGACATCGCTGCCGGAACTGGTCACGGCACTGGCCGCGGTCCGCCAGGGAGCACTGACCATGGCGGTCGGCGTCGTCATCGGAGGCAACAGCTTCGACGTCCTGTTCACCGCTTTTTCCGATGTTGCCTATCGGGAGGGCTCCATTTACCACGCCATCACCGATGACCAACTGTTCACCCTTGCCCTGACGCTGCTGCTCACCGGCATACTGCTGCTCGGACTCCTTCGCAGGGAGCAGACCGGCTTCGCCAACATCGGGTTCGAAAGCGTGCTGGTCCTGCTGATTTATGCGGGCGGCATGCTGATATTGGGCGCTGGGGGCTAGTGGGCCATGCGGAAAATAGTGTAACTCTCAGTGTCACACTATTTTCCGCATGGCCCGCTAGCACCACCGCTATACTTTTTCTTGAAATCGGTGAAGGAGGTACAACATGGAAATGTCCCCCGAACGTGTCGATGCCAAGGTTATGAACGTGGTCAGTACCGCCATCGAGGAATTGGGCGGCCCCGGAGAAACGGTTCGGCACCATGACCAGGGCATTCTGCCGGCCTTGGTGGAGTCGGCCTACGCCTTGGTTCTGAGGGAAGAGTTGGGACAGTCCAACAAGGCCATCGCCGAATTCCTCGGCATCAGTGTGGGTGCAGTCGATGGCATACTGGCGGCTCCCATGGAGTCGCATGAAGCTCGATTGCACTATCGGGAGGATGAAATGCCGGAATTCGACCGCCATACGCCTCCCGACTGGAGCGGGAGTCCTGAAAGCCCCCGCCTGGAACCTGAATACCTGGCCGGCGCAATGGCCAAATTCGCTTACGGTGTAATCCGACGCAGGGAAACGCGTCGCCACTGATTTCGTCTCGTGTGGCCCGGTCCTGCGCCCGTTTCGGCGCAGTGGACCACAGGCGCGCGGACAATCCTGGCCTATTCCCGGATACCCGCGATATCCTGGGGGCGCTCTTTACCCTTGCCCCCAGGAGTTGCAATGCCCTCAACTCGCCGTTCATCGATCATTCCCCGGGTTATCGCCGTCACTTCCGGCAAGGGAGGCGTAGGCAAGACCAACGTCTCGGTCAACCTGGCGATCGCCTTTGCACAGATCGGACGCCGCGTCGTTCTCTGGGATCTGGACCTGGGACTCGCCAATGTTGATGTCATTCTCAACCTCAGGGTAAAGGCCGATCTCTCGGATGGGATCGGAACGCTCACCCGGGATGCCGATTACGTCATCTGGGTATCTCGCCCCACGAGGCCCTCAATCTGATGTATGGCTGGGCGCCCAAAAGCTTCGAAGAAAGCCTTGCTGGAGGCGTTTATCGGCTGCCTGGGGATCTATCCCGTGGGCAGTCTGGTGGAATTGCAAAACGGGGAAGTCGGCGTGGTAATGACGGTGAACCGTCGACACCACCGCCGCTGGTCTCCCTGGTTCTGGATGCCGATAAGCAGCCCTATCGCGAACAGCGTCTGCTCGACCTGCAGTTCCAGAGCAAGGGCGGGCAGCCTGCGACGGTCCGGAGAATCCTCCAATCGGGAGCTTACGGCATCAATCCCCGGCAAATTATCCTCGAGGACCCGGCCGTTCGTGCCATGGGACCGGACAGCCTCTCAGCCCGCGCAAGCCCGTCCTGAACGATGGGACGCCAGGAATGCTCAGGGTCGGGCGCGCAATCGATAGACCGTCTCCTGTAGGCGGGTCAGACCCCGTTCACGAAAACGGGGCGCATCATCCAGGAGGTTGAAGATCGTCAGGCGCTCGATTTCACACACCTCGCCATACAGGGCCCTGACCTCCTCCTCCTCGACCGAAAACGGCGGTCCATCCATTTTATCCTGCGCATATTCCATTGTGACCAGAAGGGCCTCCGGTCCCGCCGGAAAGAGGGTTTTGAGATGGGCGGCATAGCGCTCGCGCATATCGGGCGGCAGGGCAACAAGGGAGGCCCGGTCATAGATGCCATCGACCCCATTCATCCACTTCGACGTCAAATCGAAAAAGTCGCCGCAAAGGACCTCCAGGTCGTCGGCGCGATAGGCCGTGAAGGGACCCGATGACACCACCTCTGCCGGGATGTCGTTCTCGGCAAAAAAGTTCTGAACGGCCAGCGGACTGATCTCCACAGCCAAAACCCTGAAACCTTCGGAGAGCAGCCAGAGCATATCCGAGGTCTTACCGCACAACGGTACGAAGACCCGGCTGCCCTTTTTAACTCCAGCCGGTCCCAGTAGGCCTGAAGGTGCGCATTGATTTCCTGTTGATGAAAACCGATCTGCCCCCGTACCCAGCGTTCATGCCAAAACTCCGGTTCCATAACCGTTCCTCTCCCCTATAGCCGTTCGTAACTTCGCTACACAACCGACGGTAAAGATGGGCTCTCCGGGACACGCCATGAATACATCCTTGTAGGCTCGCTGGCGGCATCCCTGCCGCCAACGGTCCCGAAGAGCCCCTCTTCACCGCCTCGGTAGAGGTGTTCCGAGGTTTGGAACACCCATCAGCTTTCTGAGACCCGCCCATTCATAGCCCGCGGCAGCGCCAATCGGCTGCCGAGGGCATCCTCATTGGTGGTCTTGTCGAAAGACACCTTTGGGGTAATGCCACCTAAAGCACCACTCCACTCTGCATTTGTATTTTTTGCCCCGTTTCCCGGGGATAATCTCCCGTACGCCTGGGGAACGAAATTCGCCTCCGCCCGGTTAGAAGCGCATCATCTGAGGCTGGTAACTGAAGATGGCGTTTAGGTGATGAAGGTAGGCGTGTGCACCGTCTTGCTGCCACAGCGCCGTAAGCTCTTCCTGTACAACCCGATAGTGGGCGAGCATCTCCTCTGTTGAGGTAAATTCCCGTCTTCCCCGCCAATTCCTCGAGCAGACCAAGCCAGGAGCGACTGACGCCCATAATGAAGCGGGGCCACGAGCGCTGAATGGCCGGGTTCCAGTTGTCATCGCTGGTAGCACCGACTTGTGACTGCCCCGTATCCTCCAGGCGGACTGCCATGATATCGCCGGCGCCCTGCAAATCACGCATCGTCTTTGAAGCTTTGATCTCGCGGTAGAGCGATCGGGCCGTCACGGAGTCGGCGTAAAAAATCAGGCTGAAGCGGTGCCCCGCCTCGTCCCGCGCAGCTCGGCGGTGGAAACGCCAGAGGCTGATGGAGTCCCGATGGCGTTCCAGGGCGGGAGCCGCAAACTGGTGCGCAATGAGAGGACCCATGTGCCAAGCAGGTCCCGCACCTTCAGGCCAGGCGAGACGAAAGCGCAGGTTCCACCAGCGCGCCTGTTGGCGCGCGGCCGGTCGGGTGTCTTCGAGCTGGCCAGCCGGCTCCTCGTCCGAATAGCTCGGTTGGTTAGCGCAGCCTGCCATCAGCAGGGAAACGATTAGCGCCAAAGCAGCTCCAAAAAGAGACCTGAGCTCTGGCCTTTCCCCAAAAGCGACCGTGAGGGTTTCAGTCATTTTCATTGTTCTCACCTGACCCGGCAGTAGAAGCTGTCCCGAACCTGGCAGGCTGTTGAAAAACTCCCTCTCCAGCGGGACAGGGTCGGGGTGAGGGGGCTCAATGCTATGATAACTACCTGATTTTTGATCCCCTTCATCCCAGCCTTCTCCCTGAGGGAGAAGGGACAGAACCCTTTTTCAACAGCCTGCTAGAGCACTTGCCGGTCGCCAGCGGGCTAATCGCGACTACCCGGCTCGTTACGAATGGCGACCGGGGTGCCCTCTTCGATTTCATTGTCCGGATGGGTGATCACGAGTTCACCGGGGACAAGCCCTTCGAGGACTTGCACGGCCAGTTCGCCCCGATGGCCGACCGCTACAGAGCGCAGTTCGGCCTCGCCTCCGGTCACGACGAAAGCTGCCCAGCTATCACCTCGCCGGAACACGGCGCTGGCTGGCGCCTGCAGCACACTGTCGCCCTGCCAGAGTATAAAGCGGGCCTCGACCCGGTAGCCGTCGCCGAGCGGCTGCCATACGCTGCGCGGCGATGTAATCTCGGAGATAATCCAAACGCGCTGCTCTTCGACGCCGAGTGCGGAGACCTCGGTGAAGGCCGCGGGTTCGATAGTACGCACCGTCCCTTCGAGGTCGACGCCGCCGCCCCAGCGCTCGAAGAGCACCGGCATACCCGGGCTCAATCGGACCGCGTCGGAGGAGAGCACATCGACCGCCACCTCCAGCCGATCGGGGTTACCAATACTCAGGATCGGTTCACCCGGCGTAACGACGCCGGCACTTTCGTGGGCGATTTCGAGCACGCGACCGTCCGCTGGGGCAACCAGGGGGATTTCGTCGGTCGCATCGAAGTCGGGGCGCCTGGTCGCTGCCAGCGCCGCGGAGAGGCGGGCGCGGGCCTGTTCGGCGGCGGTCTCGGCCTCGCGCAACTGGCTTTCAGAGACATCGCCCTTTTGAAAGAGTGTGCGGATACGTGCCAACTCCGAGCGGGCAAATTCATAGGCAGCACGGGCCTCGGCCACTTGCGCCTGCGCCTGCTCCAGGTTGCGCGGGTCGATGAGATTGGGCGGCACCGGCTGAAGGCGCAGGAGCACCTCCCCTTCGCGGACGGTATCGCCTTCCTCCAGCATGAGCCGTGGGGCGAAACTGGTCACCGGCGCACCGATGACGAAGCGGTCCTTCACCCGTGTACGCCCCTCGTACTCGAGCGTCACCCGCAGCGGCGCACGGACCACCCCGGCCACCGAAACCGGTATCGGTTTCGGCCAAAAGGCATAGACCAGCAGACCGATGATGGCCACTGCCAGCAGAAGGAGTGCCAGTTTCTTGCGGAGGGACATGCCTTATCTTCCAAGTAAACGCATTGTCGGTTCGCGCCCGAAGTTCGGGCTTTCGTGATGTCGCCTTATTCCCGGGTCTTCAGTACCGCCACCAGGTCGAGCCGATAGAGCCGGCCGCGCATGATCAGGCCCGAGAGAATCGCCGCGACCAGCACGACCGTGGCGGAGAAGCCGTAACTGCTCGCCTCCAGCACCAGGGGCACCCGGTAGAGATCGGAGGTGAGATTCTCCGCGATGAGCCAGCAGAAAAAGTAGCCGATAGCGAATCCCACCGGAATGGCGGCGAGTGTCACCACCGCCAGTTCACCTATCAGAATGTAGGTTATCTCACCCCGGGTAAAGCCGAGCACCCGCAGGCTCGCCAGCTCCCGGGCACGCTCGGAGAGGGTAATGCGGGCGCTGTTGTAGACCACCCCGAAGGCGATGCTACCGGCCAGGAGGACATTGATGAAGGAAATATCAGTATGGTCTCGCCCATGGTCTCCTGGAAGGCGTCAATGGCCACATCGCGTTGCGAGACGCCGAGCGACCCGCGGGACGCCGCTCGAGGCGATCTGGAAATCCCTTGCTGCTCCGCCGGGTCGATGGCAGGAAGGCCCCCGAGATGACGTGCCCCTCACCCAGCAGACGATTCAGGGCCCAGATCTCCATGTAGGCGGAGAGACCGATGAACTCGTCCACCAGTCCGGCCACCGGCACCGTGCGAACCGGTGCGACGCTCCCTTCCAGCACCTCCACCGTCACCCGGTCGCCCGGGCCTCACGCCCAGGCCTGCGCCAAAGGTCGCGTCAGAAGCACGCCCCTCTGTCGGCAGGCTGCAACGGGCTCCAGGTCGGCATCCAGGGTCCGGTGCAGGTCGCTGCCCCTTTCATAGCCCTGGATGGCGGTGCGGTAGGTGCGGTGACCGGCGCGCAGGCGGACCGGCACGGTGCGGAAGGGCTCGGCGCGGGGCACGCCCGGAATGCTCGCCAGCTCGTACAGGGAGCGACGGGCGCGTGGGTCGGTGAAGGTGACGGTCAGGTCCTGCCGCTGGGCGAGGCCGAACTGCACTTCGATCATGTAGGTCGATGGCGTCCTCCTGGAACAGCCCATCATCAGGATGGCACCGGCCATGGCAATGCCGAGCACCGACAGCAGCGATTCACCGGGCGGCGGTCCAGGTTGCGAACGATCATGCGGGTCGGCTGATCGAAAAGACCCTGGGCAGCCCAGGCGCTCGATAACGGTGGGCCGGTAATGGCGGGGGGTTCGGGCCGCATGGCCTCCGCCGGAGGGAGACGCACGGCCCGCCGCACCGAGCGCACAGCGTCCCCGCAAGCGCCGCGACTGCAGCGATCAAGACACGCTGGCGGCCACCCAGCGCGCCAGCACGTAATGAAGGTATGGGAAGCGGTAGAAGTCGCTGTAGAGTCCGGCCATCCCGTGCCCGAGCCAGGCGCCTGCTGCGACTCCGGCAGCCGCCCCCAGGGCGACGATGAGCAGCACCAACCCAGGTAGTGCCGACCGACTGGCAGGTTGGTGTAACCGAACGCCTTGAGCACGGCGACCTGGTCGCGCTGCTGTTCGACATGCCGCCCGATCACCACGTTGAGCAGGAAGGCCGCCACGCCCAGGAAAATGACGGGACGATACGGGCGGTGCCTTCGAGTGAGGCCAACTCCTGGGAGAGGTATCAGTGGGAGAGCTGATCCTCACGGCCGTAGGCACCGGTCCCGCCGTAGGACTCGAGCAGACGGTCGAGCCGGTCGATCACCCGCTCTTCGTCGGTGCCGCGCTCAAGGGTCAGGGCCACGCCGTTGAAGGCCCGCTCCATATCCTAGGCCGCCGCGAGCGGCTCGTTCCGCATCCAGAGAACGCGTAGCGTTCATAGTCGGGAAACAGATCGCCGGGGCGGATTTGGTAGACGAACTCCGGAGAGAGGGCGATGCCGCATGATGCGCAACTCGCGGCGCTTTCCGTTGATGATGGCGGAGAGGGTATCCCCCGGCCCCAGATCGTGCGCTTCGGCAAAGGGCTCGCTGATGACGACCTCATCCGGGGAGTCAGGGAGCCGGGAAGGCGCCCCTCGCGCAGGTAGAGCTGATTGAGGACGGGCTGGACCGGTATCGGGAATCGAGACCGGCTGTGCGGTGACCGGGTCGCCGAACCCCGGCACCTCCAGGACGTGCCCCGCCCGTGGTTCGGGTCTGAACCACGGCGACCCCCGGCATCGCCTGGATGCGCTCGGCCAGCCGCTGCGGCGCGCGCTTGACCTGGGCGAAAACCTCGGCGAAGCGGTACTCCCGATAAAAGGCGCTCTGGGTCAGTTCCAGCGAATCGAGAGTGCTGAAGCCGATGATCCAGGTAGCGACGCCACCGGCGAGACCATGGCGATGGCGAGCGCCTGACCGCGCAAGCTCCAGAAGTCACGGAGCAGCTTGCGGTCGATGGCGCGCATCACCAGAGCAGCTCCGCCGGCTCGACCTTGCGGTTCATTCCTCTCCACGGCAGTGATGTGGCCGTCGGAGATGTGAATGACCCGATCGGCCATGGCGGCGATGGCCGCATTATGGGTGATCACCGCCGTGGTGGTTCCCAGCTCCCGGTTGACCCGCTGCGAGCGCCTCCAGCACCACGCATGCCGGTCTTGGAGTCGAGCGCGCCGGTGGGCTCGTCGCAGAGCAGGACAGCCGGGCGCTTGGCGATGGCGCGGGCGATGGCGACCCGCTGCTGCTCGCCGCCGGAGAGCTGGGCCGGGAAATGATCCAGCCGGTCGGCGAGACCGACCACATCCAGCGCCTCCTCGGGCGTCATGGGGTTGCGGGCGATCTCGGTGACGATGGCCACGTTCTCGCGCGCGGTGAGGCTGGGGATCAGGTTGTAGAACTGGAACACGAAGCCGACGTGTTCGCGGCGGTAGGCGGTCAGCGCCGCGTCGTCGGCTGCGGGTCAGGTCGGTGGTCGCTGAAACAACACCTCGCCGCGGAGGCGGCACTGTCCAGTCCGCCGAGGATGTTGAGCAGGGTGGACTTGCCGCTGCCCGACGCCCCCAGCAGCACCACGAATTCGCCCGCATAGAGCTCCAGATCGACTCCGCCGCAGGGCGTGGATCTCCACCTCGCCGATCCGGTAGGTCTTGATCAGCTGTTCGGTGCGAAAGACAACTTTGGCGGACTGTTCGGACACGGCGCTGCTGTTTTTCGGACTGGCAACGTCGAGTATACGTAAAGCGGGGCCGATAAACTTACCCTTGGGAGCAGAATCCGCACGAACCGGAAGATGGACCACTCAAGCACCGAACAGATAAAGACCTGGAGGGCGTAAATCATTGATATTGGGGCGTCGGCCGCAGGGATGCGGCCGTCGAGCCTACAGGGATGTATTTACGGCGTCCCCAATATCAATGATTTGCAGCCACCCCCACGTAACCTGTTCGGTGCTCTAATGGGTTTCCAATCGCGTCGCCAGTACCGTAAGCCGCTCAAGCGCCGCCCGGCGTACGCCCAGCAGGCGTTCCAGGACATCCTGACCCAGCTCCAGCCGTTCGACCGCGCTGAGATTCTCATCGGGCGAGCGGCGCATGACGTGCTGATGCAGCCCGCTGCGAAGTGTGCTGCCAACCGGGTAGGGGGTATTGCGCAAGGCGATTCGGATGACCTTCAACAGTCGCAACACATCAACGCTGCGTTCGTGGATGCGATCTTCTAGGGTTGACCGCGGGTGTTCCATACACTCGGCCAGCAGGACTTCGAGTAGAAGCAGATGAGTCCGTAACTCCGCCACAGTCGGAAGCAACCGGTCGGTGCGGATCAGGACCTCCAGCATGCGCCGGTCCTCCGGGTGCGGATTTCCGGAGCCCATTTCCCGTTTAACCGCTTCCCGCAACCGCCCGGCGATCAGTTTTTGAAAACCCGCGAGCCGCTCGGCAAACCACTCGTGCCGCCCCTCGAGATAGCGACACCGCTCATGCACATCATCCAGCCCCGACGCTTCCATCCCGAAAATTTGCGGGTCGACCGGAATTTCCGCTTCCATCAGCGCTTCGGCCTGAAGGGCACTCAGAAGCTCGTGGTCCGATTCGCGGTAGCGCCGCCTGAGCTCCAGAGCTTTATCGGCCTGCTGCAGGATCGCATCGCGGGTCTCGCCGGAGGGCGCCCCGTCCTGACCGCCGAGGCCCAGCGGAATCAGTGGCGCGAAACAACCCAGAAAGAAGTTATTGACGGCGGTCGATTGCACGACCGAATCATCGCCGAGCCGATCGCCTGTGACCGGCAGTTGCAACTGGAGGCGGTAGCAAAGCAGCGTAAGTTTGCGGGCGGTTCGGTAGAAGTCCGCAAACAGGATATCGGAGGGCGTCGTGCACGCCATCACGGCGGGTTCCCGAATGTGTTCGCGAGGTTGGACGTGCCGGAAAATCCGGGCCGCCTGCACAGGGAGATTCTCCGGAAGCCGGCCGTCACGGGTCCAGGACTGGCGGGCGGCGGCCGTGGCCCGGACGGCCGCTGAGCGCAAAACCGAGCGTCGCGCCGGCAACCTCGCCGTCGTCAACTCGCCGCCGACATAGGCACCGCATTCACGTGAGAATTCCAGACGACGCGCCAAAGCTCCCTGACTGATGCGGGCCACCTGCTGCTGCAGCCACTTGCTCTCGCAACGGGCCCGGCGGCTGATCTCCAGAAAACCACGGGCCAGGGGGGCCAGCGCGCCGGCGCGCGTATGCCCGCTCAGCCAGCGGTCCACATAGTCATCACCAGCGGTCGAACGGACCAAAAAACGGTTGGTGGCCGCGACGAAAGCGGCGCGACGGGACCCGGTCCCGTAACCGAAGCGGGAGAGTGCCCCTGCAAGCAGGGCCGCCAGTTGGCTGCTGTTCGACACGGCCACCGCCGATAATCCCAGGTGCAAGACGGGACGGTTGCGGATAAAGCCCTGAACACTCTCGTATTGAACGACGATTTCCGGGCCGCAGTTCAGCATGATGCGGGCCGGCATAGGCGCGTTTACGATGTCGGCCAGGTACTCGACAAATGCCGCCAGGTCCGGCTCCCGGAGGGGATGGATCGGCACGGCGAGTTCATTGCGCCGGTCGATTCGCCAGAGACCTTTGGTCAGCAGGAAGATACCCAGCAGGAGACCGCAAAGCAGAAGAATCTGAACGGCCACGGCGACCGGCGCGAACGGGACCAGCGAACGGAGCGCTTCACCCTCGGTAGCCAGCCAGGCGGCAGCCGCCGCCAGCCCCACCAGGGCAGTGGCATACACGACAGCAAGCAGAGCAATTCCCAGAGCGACGAGGGTGAGAACGGTGCGATGGAAAAAGCCGGGTCGGCGAGGGACGGGCGAGCCGTCGGCTTTGCGAGTGCTTTCACTCGCGATGAGTTCGTTCGTGGTGGTAACCAGGGTTGAACTCATTGCTCGATACTCCCGGCGCACGGCCTCTAATTCCGGTCAAGGTGCAGTTGCCACAGGGGCTCCTATTAACCCTAACGGGAATTGAGGCCTGCCACCGGGGTACCGTTCACATTCCGGCCGTTTGGGCGATCAACGTTTAACGACGCGATACCCCCACAGCAGAATCACTGCCCCGAGAATGGCCAGTGCGAAACTGCCGAAACTGAAACTGTCGACACCACCAAGCCCGATGGCCGAACCGATGAAGCCGCCGACAATGGCGCCGAGAATGCCGATAATGATCGTCACGAAGAAACCGCCTGGAATCCCGCCCGGGCATCAGCAGCTTGGCGATAACCCCGGCAATCAGACCGAAGATAATCCATCCAATAAAACCCATCGGTATCCCTCCCGTTCGGTGATTGATACCGCCAAGGATAGCGCATTGAGCCGTGCGTTGGATGGCGTGCGGTACTGGTGTACTGTCGCATGCTTGGCGATACTTTCAGAGCCCCCCAAAAACGTCAGGACAAGGCGCAGCGCGCAGGCAATGGTCATTCCCTTGTCAAGCGCTGCACGAATCCGCCAGGAGCGGATTCGGACAGCCGAAGGCTGGCCCGAAGGGCGGACTCCAGGGACGGAGTCCGCAACGCCGTCATGGCGTTTTTGGGGGGCTCCCTTCGGGCGAGCCGCTGGCCGGCCATCTGCGGCGTTGCGTTCTTGGAAAGGGCTCGCCATTCCCTGCGAAACGCGCCTTGCATTTGGCCGGCCAGCGGCTCGCTGAAAGCACCGCAAAGCATGCAACAGTACACTAGCTTAAAGACAGGCATCAGCGGTTCGTGGGAGCACGATGTACAACCTCTTATGGGTGGTGCTGGTCGCCCTGGGCGGCTGGCTCGCCTACAACGGTTTTGAGAACCGCAGGCGCGGGCGTCTTCTGGTGGGCGTGGCCACGCTGGCGGCCACCGCCCTGTTCTTCGGGCTGCTCTCCTTCTGGGGCGAGATGCTCTGGTTCGAGGCCGTGGGCTACAGCCGGGCGGTTCTGGAGCATGGTCGGGATCCGGGTCGGCATGGTGGTCCTGGCCGGCAGTGTGGCCGCACTGCTGGTGTGGCTCGGTGTGCGCCGGCTCGGCCCCGGGCAGCGCCTGATCAGCCGGGCGGCTACCCTTGCGGGGTTTGTCGGCGGAGGGCTTTGGGGACTGGGGACCTGGAGCGAGGCCTTGCTGTGGGTGACGGGTGAGGCGACGGGGGTGACCGAGCCGATACTGGGCCTGGATGCCGGCTTCTACCTTTTCACCCTGCCCTTTCTCGGGCAGTTGCAGACGCTGCTTTGGCTGGTCCTGGCCCTTGTCATCGGTGCCCACGGCGTGCGCCTCTGGCCGGCTTTCGAGCAGGACCGGCTCCCCTGGGGGCGGGTGCTGGCCCTCGCCTTCGCAGCGGCCCTGCTGCTGGCGTTCGGGCACGTACTGGATTCGTTTCACCTGCTCTACTCCGACTGGGGGGTGGTCAGCGGCCCCGGGTGGACGGATGAGCATATCCGCCTGCCCGCCTATATCCTGACCGCCGTCGCCACCGTGGTGCTGGCGGCGATGCCGCTGGTTCCCGCGCTTCGCCGCCGGGTGAGCCGGTTTGATCCCGCCCGCCCGCCGCACGTCGTTGCCGGCGGCCTCGCCTGGGTGGGGATCGGCACGGTCTGGGTACTGTCGCTGGGGGTCGCCCCCCGGCTGGTGCAGTGGCTGGTGGTGGAGCCCAACGAGATCACTTTCGAGCGTCCCTACATCGCCAACAACATCCGCTTCACCCGCCGCGGCTTCGACCTGGAAAAGGTCGAACGCCAGGCCTTTCCGGTGCAGGAGCGCTTCACCCGTTCAGTGGCAGAGGATAACGAAGATGTCCTCTCGGAGGTTCGGCTCTGGGATCCGCGGGCGCTGGATTCGGTATTCAAGCAGTTCCAGGAGATCCGTCTCTACTATGAATTCGCCGACGTCGATATCGACCGCTACCGGCTGGGGGACAACTACCGCCAGGTCATGGTCTCGGCACGGGAGCTGGAGCTCGACAACCTCCCCGCCCAGAGCCAGACCTTCGTCAATCGCCGCTTCAAATACACCCACGGTTACGGTGCGGTCATGGCGCCGGTCAGTGAATTCACCCCCAGCGGTCTGCCCCGGCTGCTGATCAAGGACCTCCCGCCCGAGTCCGTCTATCCCCGGCTGGGAATCGAACGCCCTCAGATCTATTACGGGGAACTGACCACGGCGCCGGCGGTGGCCAACAGCGAGGAGCGGGAGTTCGATCACCCCAGCGGCGAGCAGAACGTCTATATCCAGTATCCCGGGGAGGGCGGCGTTGCCCTGCGCAATCTGTGGCGCAAGTTCGTCTTCGGCTGGATGTTCGATGGCACACGGCTGCTGCTCTCCACCTATCCGCGTCCGCAGAGCCGGATGATGTTTCACCGCCAGATCGTCGAGCGGCTGAATACGTTGGCGCCGTTTATCGAGTACGACGCCGACCCCTACGTGACCATCGTCGAGGGGCGGATGAAATGGATCGTCGACGCCTACACCCGCTCGTCCTTTTACCCCTACAGCGAAGCCTTTACCGCGCAGGAGTTTATCCAGATCCGAGATGGCGCGCGGCAACTCTCGGGCGGCGTGGCCGACTATCCGTCCGGTTCGAACTACATTCGCAACTCGGTGAAGGCGGTGGTGGACGCCTATGATGGCAGCGTCGATTTCTATGTCTTCGAAGAGACGGACCCGCTGATCAAAGCCTGGCGGCGCGCCTTCCCGGATCTGTTCAAGTCCGAGTCGGAGATGCCGGCCGGGCTTCGCGCCCACGTGCGCTACCCGGAAGGCTTTTTGCTGACACAGGGACTGGTGTACGCCAAATACCACATGCGGGACCCGGAGGTGTTCTACAACCAGGAGGACCTCTGGGTGCGCGCCACGGAGAAATACTACGGCAATGTCCAGCCCGTGGAACCCTACTACGTCATGTGGAAGCGCCCGGGCAAGGATGAGATGGATTTCGTTCTCATCCTTCCCTTCACCCCGAAAAACCGCCAGGTCCTCATCGGCTGGATCGCGGGCATGTCGGATGGTGAGGACTACGGGCGCTTCGTCGCCTACCAGTTTCCGAAAGAGAAGCGGGTGCTGGGTCCCCAGCAGGTGGAGACCAAGATCGACCAGGACCCGCAACTCTCTTCGCAACTGACGCTCTGGGATCAGCGCGGCTCGCGGGTCATCCGCGGCAATGTGCTGGCGATCCCCATCAGCCAGACCCTGCTTTACGTCGAACCGATTTACCTTCAGGCGGAGACCGCCGCCTATCCGGAGTTGCGGCTGGTTGCCCTGATGCACGGCGATACGCTGAGCTACGCCGAATCCTTCGGGGAGGCCCTGAAGGGGCTCTTCCGGGGTGGTGTGCGCGAAGTTCCCGGCGGGGCGCCGACCGGCGAACTCTCCGAACTGGCGGCAAGGGCCAGCCGTGCATTCGAGCAGTATCTTCAACTTCAGGGACAGGGGCAGTTCGAAGAAGCCGCACGGCAACTGCGGCTGTTGAGACGCCTTCTTCAATCGATGAGCACGGGTGGAACAACGCGAGGTTCCAGCAGTGCAACGACGGAACGGTAGCTGGCTAATAAAAAAAGAGGGGCCGGGGGACGGCCCCTTTACAAAATTCCCTGCATACAGGGGTGGGATAAGGCCCACTACCTTTTAGGGGGAGATGATATCGAGCCGTGGAGCTCTCAGGTCGGGTAAAAGTCTGCCACTCGCCGTCCAGTGCCGGTATCGGACAATCCCCTTTTCGGTCGACGGTCGCTGTCCTACCCGGGTGTGGGAGTTTGTCCTACGAACCGGCAGCTCCCGAACTAGCCTTACGGGGCCGAGACGGTCGCTTTGCTCCATTCAAGTCAGCTGCCGGCCTGGGGCAGAACGCCAAACGGGGAACAGTGATGTTGAACGTTAGAATCAACGGCAATCCGGTTAGTATCGATGTACCGCCGGAGAAGCCGCTTCTGTGGGTGCTGCGTGAAAACCTGGGACTGGTCGGGACGAAATACTGCTGCGGCAGCGGAGATTGCGGCGTCTGTGCGGTTCACATCGACGGCAAAGCGGAGCCGTCCTGCCGTATTGCCGTTGGGGATCTGGACGGGCGCGAGGTCCTCACCATCGAGGGGCTTGCGCAAAGCCACCCCAAGCACCCGGTCCTGCGGGCGTGGGAGGCCGAGGGGGTTCCGCAGTGCGGCTACTGCCAACCCGGTCAGGTGATGGTGGCCGCCGCATTGCTGGCCGAACACCCCCGACCCACACGCGAGCAAATGGACAAGGCCATGGACTACGTGCTGTGTCGGTGCGGTACTTATGCCCGCATCCGGCGGGCCCTTTTTCGCCTGGCCGGCGGGGAGTTCTCCCATGAATCGTGAGACAGCTTCGGTTTCCGATGTCTTTGTTCCCAACCCCTGGCTTCGCATCGGTGCCGATGACGGGATCGTCCTGGTGACCGGCCGCTCGGATATGGGGCAGGGCGCAACCGGCGGACTGGTGCTGCTGGCGGCGGAAGAGCTGCGGGTCCCTCCCGAAAGGATATCCGTGGAATTCGCCCCGGCCGCACCTGAATACAGCAACCCGATGCTGGGTTCACAGGCGACCGGCGGCAGCACCAGCGTCCGTAGCGCCTGGAAGCCTTTACGCCGTGCCGCCGCCCAGGCCAGGCGCGCACTCGAGGAAGCCGCCGCGGGACTATGGGGAGTCGATGCCGCCGAGTGCGAGAGCTCCGAGGGGATCGTATTCCATGGACCGGGCGGCAAGAAGTTACGCTTTGGCGAACTGGTGGCACAGGCCGCCCGGCGGCCTGTGCCTGAGCCGCCACCGCTGACCGAAGCGGATCATTTTCGCTGGATCGGCATGCGGCAGCCCACCCCCGGAGTGCGCGATAAGCTGGTGGGGCGCTCGACGTTCGGGGCCGACGTGAAAAGGCCCGGTATGCTCACGGCGGTACTCGCACGCTGTCCGGTCGCCGGTGGCCGTGTTCAGTCTATCCGCAGCAAAGAGGCGGAGGCCGTCGCTGGCGTGCGCCAGGTGCTTGCCACCGAGACCTGGGTGGCCGTTTTGGCCGAGGATCTTTGGGCCGCCCGGCGGGCTCGCGATCGCCTGCAAGTGGAGTGGGAGTTTGGGCCGCTCTCGAGATGGAACAGCGAAAGGGTTCGTGACGCGCTCCATCGTGCCATCGAGCACAAGGGACGAACGGTTCGCCGTGAAGGCAATCCCGAAAGCGCTCTCAGGTCGGCCCCGCAACGGCTGAATGCGGATTATGAAACGCCCTACCTGGCCCATGCCCCTCTGAGACGATGAATTGTACGGTGTCCCTCCAGGAGGATGGCTGCGAGCTCTGGGTTCCCACCCAGGACCAGTCCGCGACCCTGGAGACAGTGCAGGCGATCACCGGGCTTCCTGCCGAACGCATTGTCGTTCACACCACCCATTTGGGGGGTGGATTTGGTCGTCGTTCGGAAGTCGATTTCGTTGCCGAGGCCACCCTGCTCGCCAAGGTCGTGGATGGTCCGGTACACCTGGTGTGGTCTTTGGAGGATGACTTCGCACATGATGTCTATCGTCCTGCCAACTTCAATCGGCTCCAAGGCGCTCTGGATAGTTCGGGACGCCCGACGGCCTGGATTCAACACACGGCCGGTCCCGACTTGTCCCTTGGCAGTGTGAGCGTACCGTACGCGATAGCGAACCTGCGCATGGCCGAATCCCGGACGGATCCGGGGCTGCCGACGGGGGCCTGGCGCTCGGTGGCCGCTTCCCAGAACGCCTTCGCAGTGGAATCGTTCATCGACGAACTCGCCGATGCAGCCGGAGCCGATCCCTACGAGTACCGGCGCGCCCTGTTGGCCGAAGCACCGCGCCACAGGGCGGTGCTGGAACGGGCGGCAGAGGCCTCCGGCTGGGGCGAGGCCTTGCCGGCGGATTGGGGGCGCGGCATCGCCGTTTACCACTCGTACGGCAGTTGGGTGGCCCAGGTGGCGGAGGTGTCGGTACAGAACGGCGCCTTTCGGGTTGAGCGTGTGGTTTGCGTGGTCGATTGCGGCGTCGCGATCGATCCCCAGGGCATCGAGGCCCAGATGGAGGGAGGCATCGCCTTCGGCCTGAGCGCGGCGCTAAAGGAGCACATTTCGCTCGAACAAGGCGCCGTTGTCGAAAAGGATTTTCGAGCCTATCCGCTATTGCGTTTCAGCGAAATGCCTGAAGTCGAGATTCATATCATCAGCAGCCAACAGTCGCCGGGAGGTGTTGGCGAGCCGGGCGTACCGCCGGTCGCCCCGGCGGTGGCCAATGCTCTTTTCGCTGCCACCGGTTTGCGTCTGCGACGCCTACCGCTGCAACCCGAATTCCGGCAGCTTGTCGCGGCAAGGGCGTGAGGGTTTGCCGCAGAAACACCGCGCCTTGAGCCTCGATTCGCCCCGTGGCGAAGACCGCATGCCCCGTTCGGAGCCTCCTGCACCGGTCGAATGACCGTTGCCGATCGGGTGTGCTATGCCCGTTCGTGCACCGTACGTTCGCCCAATTCCTCGAACCTGAACAGCCCGAAAATACGGTCGCCGTTGAAGTCGATCACGCGCAGATCGTCACTTTGACGCAGGTCCTCCATAACGACAGCGAAGTGCCCTCCATAGCGCTCCCTCACTTTCTCCACCGGCAGGTTGTAGGCGATGAATTTCTCGATGCCCTTGCCCTTCAACTTTTCGACCAGGGCCAGGTCTTCAAACGACGGATAGGAGGTCAAAATCACCAGCGGACCGGTGGAGGTAAACAGCATTGCCGCTTTCATAGGGCGTCTCCTTTTCAAAGCTCATCTGCAGGCGCACCGGCAAGCGTCGCCCGCGGGACGGGCAGCGCTCGCGGTTTCCCACTTTACGCGTGACCTCCTGGCAGGCTACGCGTCATGTCCTTGAAGTGCCCCCAATCGGCGGCGGGCCATACCTCACTCTGGGCATGGCCAAACGTGCGGACGATAGTCGACACCTTGATGGCCGCGTCGTTGTCCTCGGCCCGGAACACGTCCATGTAATCGTAAGGACCGCCGATGGCATAACTGGCCACCCATTCGAGGCCGTTTTTACCGAGGGACTGCTGGATGCGCTCCTTGACTTCGTTTTCCAGATTCTCCAGGTTTTCGGGGGCGTCGAGCGTGCTGTGGTTGAGGCGAGTCATCATCACGTAAGTCTGCATTGCCGAACTCCTCCTTGTTGAACGACCCGGGCCTTTTCCGTTGGCCCCATCTTTGTCCGAAGCCTAGCCCAAATGCGGACAGACGGATGGGTCGAGCAGCTGTTGCCTCCTGGCACTTGGCGTTCGGGGAACAGGCTCAGCCGACGGCTCGACGAGCCAGCCAGTCAGCCCGTTGGTTGTGCAGGCGGGGGACACCGCGAAGCTTCAGCCGGACCGATCGATGGGTTCTCAGAAGCGGTCGCAAACGGGCATCGTCTCTTTTTCGACACCACAGGTCGACCAGGGCCGTGCAATCGGTATGAAGCCGCAGTCGTTGCATCCCGCAGGCCACGGCCAGTTCCATCGCATAGACCGCTGCGTCAATTTCCGCTGCCAGGACATCGCAGCCTTGGTGCCGGATCGAGAATTCCACCAACGTCTCTCCGTCGGGGTTGCAAAGCAGGCCGCCTATTCCCGAGTCTTTTCGTCCGGGGAAAACGGCGGCGTCGCTCCAGGCGGTCAGATAGCCGGGCGCCTCCGCAGCGTAGAGCTTCTGCAACAGCCTTTGCCGGGAATGCAGGAGTGCATCGGTTTGGTCGGGTGCCCTGCGAGCCCGATACGCCGCACGGCGGCGGATGCGTTCAGCCAGTTTCGTGGGCCTTCGCTCGGCAGCCGCAACCAGCGTGTCCAGATTGTCGCCGGAAGGGATGTCCAGTGCGCGATCGATGAGGGGATCGATGCGCATCTGTCGTCGATGTTGCCAAGGATGCTGCATGGCCAGTCTCCAACCGCTGGGCTCTCAGCCTGTGAGTGTCCCCGGACGGCGCTTTCAGTGCGCCCGAGGCTGAAGCCGGTCGACGGTCTCTCTCCAGAGGCGGCTCTGGTGAGCCCTCGGCCTCCTCCACCAGGTCCTGCACGGTAGGCGCGTAGTCGTGCATGACGTTATCGTTGAGCGTGCTGGTCGAAGTACTGCGGATCACCGTCAGCAAGGCTTCGGCCTTGGCTCGCCTGTCAGTTGGGGCCTGTTTTCAGGCTAGCCGAATCAGAAACAATGCGGGGGTTCAGTGCAGCAGCTGTTTCAACATACGACCGAGCTTTGACCGCTGGGGGGAAAGCGGCCGAGTCGAGTTTGTCGGGGGTGTCCCGGGAAGAGTGGTAATCAGGATTCTACGATAAGGGCCGTATCGGTGGCCATAAAGGCCTGAAGCGATCCACAGCGGGATAGGGCATTTCGTGTACCGTGTATCCCTGCTCGCCCACGTGGCTCAAAAGTAATCGACCCTCGCGGCCAACGCACTCGGCTTGCAGACGTGCCTTTCACCAATTCGCCCCGGCAATGAGGTCGACGTGGAGCCTCAGTTCACGTAGGCGTTGACCGTCACCGCGGACGACCCCGTTTCGGGAGTTGTCGGTATCGCAGTAGTGCCCGTTCCCGAGTGGCTTTCAGGTCCACCATGGGCGGAGGATAGTCGGCCGGGGGGCGATCACTTCTCCAGGGCTGGTGAATTTTTCGGCCCTGGAGGCTCTGCAGCTCCGGCAGCCAACGCCGCACATAGCCTCCCTCCGGATCGAAACGCTCGGCCTGCAGTACCGGATTGAAGATCCGGAACCACGGAGCGGCGTCCGCACCGCTCCCGGCCACCCACTGCCAGCCCAAGGTGTTGTTGGCGAGATCCGCATCCAACAAGGTGTCCCAAAACCAGCGAGCCCCCTCCTGCCAGGGAACCAGAAGGTTCTTGGTCAAAAAGGAAGCGGCGATCAGTCGCACACGGTTGTGCATCCAGCCGGTTTCCCACAGCTCGCGCAGGCCGGCATCGATGATGGGGAAACCGGTTTCGGCCCGTTGCCAGGCGAGCAGGGATTCCAGGTAGTCGTCGTTCCACCGGAAATGTTCGAAACGCTGATCCAGCGGTCGGTCCGGCGTTTGCGGGAAGTGACAGAGGAGATGGTGCGCGAACTCGCGCCAGCCGAGCTGTCGAATGAAAGTCTCCGCCGCCGCATCCCGGCCCGTCTCGGCCGCCCACGCCGTTACGGCGGAGAGGATCTGCCGCGGACCGATTTCACCGAAGTGCAGGTGGGGTGAAAGGCGGGAGGTTCCTGTCCGTGCAGGTCGATCCCGAGAGTTCGGATAGCCGCCGAGCTCACCGTTGATGAATCGTTGCAACCGTCGCCTGGCCGAAGCTTCTCCGGGCTCCCAATAAGCCTTGAATTTCTCCGACCACCGACCGGGCGGCTGCACATCGATCGGGTCGCCCGTAACATTCGGGGCCGGCGGCAGACGGGCCGGCGCCGTACACTCCCCAAGATCAAAACCGGCCCTTTGCCGGGCACGCCAGAACGGGGAAAAGACCCGGTAGGGTGTTCCGTCGGACTTGCCCGAGGACTCAGGCGTGGTCAAGAGATTCGCATCGCCCGATACCAGACCACAGCCGAGACGCCTGAGGTCGTCGATGACTGCTTTTTCCGTCCGCAGTGCGGCCGGCTCGTAAAGCCGGTTCCAGTACACCCAACCGGCATCCATCCACCCGACCAACTGAGACAGGATTTCGGGAGCCGCCCCCCGGCGAAAGACCAGACGTGTTCCGCGCCGGTGCAGCTCCATCGCGAGACTTGTCAGGCTACTCTGCAGCCACCAGCGCGACGCCGCGCCCTCCGGCCATCGGGATTCGACGGCCGGCTCGTCGATGTAGAGCAACAGCAGTTCGTCGCAATCGGCAGCGGCTTTCGCCAGTAGCGGATTGTCCGCCACACGCAGGTCGCGCCGAAACCAGAATATGCCTCTGGTCATTGCAGGTTACCCCGTCGCTTCTCCGCTTCACGTATTCGCGATGAAGATCTCTCTTGGGGAGAATGGGCGTTCGCGGGAGCAAAAGCGAATCGGGCCAGTGCAAAGGCTTCGATCAGGCGTATTGCCGTCTAAACTCACGATTACAGCTTCAGGGAGGACGCAACCATGCATCGAATCTCGATCCTGACGTTAGCTATCATCACCTTTTTCCTGGTCGCCTGCGCTGAACAACCGTCCCGGGAAACGATCGGCACCGGTACGGGCGCCGTCGTCGGCGGTGTCATCGGAAGCCAAGTGGGTGATGACACCACCGGCACCCTGATCGGTGGCGTACTCGGTGCGGTACTCGGCAGCGAAGTCGGCAAGCGTCTCGACGCCCGCGACGAAGAGAATGCGGTACAAGCACTGGAGAGTAACGACACCGTGTCCTGGACCGACAGCGACACCGGAGAGCAATATACAGTCGATCCGACCGATACCTTCCGCCGTGACGGCCGGGTCTGCCGGAACTACACCACGACCGTCCGCATCGAAGGGGAACCGCAGCAGGCTACCGGTACCGCCTGCAAAAAGTCCGACGGCACCTGGGAAGTCCTCGGCTAATACAGCCACGGCCCCGGCGATAAGCGCCGGGGCCGTACCGGTTTGCAACCTGTCTCGCCCTTGCGTCCGGCGCCGTGCACGTGTCCGGACTGCCACAATCCCGCACGAGTGACCGACAAGATCGCCCGCAAAATGCACAAGGACCCGAAAGGGGGTGTGGGACCAGCTGTTCGGCACCCGGTCCGCGGGACAATTCCTGGACCGGCGAGAGATGAAAAACCGCATCGAGTGCCACCGCGCCATCGCTCGTCAGTAGCCGCGAACCGTCGAGGGGACCGATAACCCGCTGACCTACGCGTAAACACCCAATGCTGCGGTCTCCGGCGCTCCGCCGCCAACGAATCGGTCGCCCCCGATCCGTCCGCGGCGGTTGTGACCCAAACCGGGATCAGTTTCCGAATATCACCCCGATCCCGAAGTGCACCGAAGGCCGGGTTGCGCCTCCCGCGCCCGGCTGCCGCCACACGTGCAGCTGTGAAGGACTCACCACCGGGTAGCGGTACGGCGCCTGACCGACCCGGCCTTCACGGGTCTCCGTCAGCGTTCCCGCGACCGTTATCATCCGCCCCGGCGCGTAATCCGAAAGTTCCAGATAACCCGTTCGGTGCACCAGAAATCGCCCGAACGGCCGGCGTTCGGTGTCGGGCCGGTTGTCACCACCGAGCGGATAGGCGAGGACTTCCAGTCGAGTGGTTCCCTCAAGATTGGTGCCGCCGACAATCAGCCCCCCCCAGACCACCTTTTCGCCCCTGAAGGCCTCAAAGCGCTGAACGGCTTCGCCGGGGGTCAGGCTTTTCTGTGCCCCGGCGGTATCGAATGTCGGGCCGGTCGCGCAGGCGCCAAGCAGCAGTACCGGGAGAAAATAAAGGAGCATCTTCATCGCTGTCACCAATAGTACGGCCAGGGTCCGAACGGTCGGTACGGATACCAGGGGTCGTACCAGAATGGGTCATAGTAGCGCGGGTACCCGGGCGTTGCGGTTTCCCGCGGCCACAGGTACGAGGTATCCACCTCGACGACCGGGAAGCGGTAAGGGTATTCGCCGACCTGTTCGGTGCGGGTGCCTATCACCTCACCCGTGATGGTCAAGCGCCGCCCCTCGCGATAGACGACCGGATCCAGGAACCCGTCGATGCGGGCCACGAAACGGCCGCTGCTCCGGTCCCCCACTATGGGCTTTCCTGAATCGGTCAGCTCCCGGGCCACGATCTGGACAAGCGTTTCGTCGGCCCGATTTCGTACTTCGGCAATAGTGCCGCCCCAACGGACCTCTGAGCCGACGAAACGATCCGGATTCGAACGGACCTCCCCAACCGAGGGGTTGCCCGCCGGAGCGGTCTTGATGCGCTCCGGAACATAGGTGGCACAGGCGCTGAGCGCCAGTACCGCAGACAAGAGCAAAAGCCTTCCCATAGCCAATCCTCCCTAGAGACTTTTCGTAAGCGTGGCACGAAATTCGCGATTTGTTGAATGAGAAAACCCACAGAGTATGAACAATCCGCGGGGCCCCGGAGGTATTCAAGGGGGGGCGGCAGTTGAAGCTGCCTCCTGGTGCGCTAGGATTTCCGATTGACTAACTCCGAATGCACGTCAGGGAGGCAGGATGATCACGATCACCGTAAACGGGCACGAAGAGAAGCTCGACGTCGACCCGGAGATGCCACTGCTCTGGGCGCTGCGAGAGCGCCTGGGGTTGACCGGCACCAAATACGGCTGCGGCATCGCTCAGTGCGGGGCGTGTACAGTCCATCTGGACGGCGAGGCGATCCGCTCGTGCAGCACGCCGGTGAAGAGTGCCGACGGGCGCTCGGTGACCACCATCGAGGGGCTTTCCGGGGAAGCCTCCCATCCGGTTCAGACCGCGTGGGTCGAGGAAGATGTCCCCCAATGCGGTTTTTGCCAATCAGGCCAGATCATGGCCGCCGCCGCACTGCTGGAGGGAAATCCGGCCCCCTCGGACGCAGACATCGACAAGGCCATGGCCGGCATCATCTGCCGCTGCGGGACTTACAGCCGGGTTCGTCGCGCCATCAAACGGGCCGCCGCGTCGGCCGGGGAGGCGTGAAAATGGAAATAACCCGTCGTCACTTCCTCAAGGCTTCGGTCGCCGCCACCGGCGGGCTCCTGATCGGCTGCGACCTGAACGGCACCGCCACCGCCGAGGCCACGGACGAAGCCACCTTCGCCCCCAACGCCTGGGTTCGCATCGACCCGGACGGTCAGGTCACCGCCATCGTCGGCAGCTCGGAAATGGGCCAGGGTGTCATGACCGCCATTCCCATGCTGCTGGTCGAAGAGTTGGAGGCGGAGTGGTCGGCTATCCGTACCGAGTTCGCCCCCGCCGACAAGGCCTACACCAACCCGATCATCGGCCAGCAACTCACTGGCGGCAGCACGACCGTACGCAGCTTCTGGCAGCCGGTACGGGAGGCGGGCGCCGCAGCGCGCATGATGCTCATTGCCGCCGCCGCGGAGCGTTGGGGTGTCGATGAATCGGCCTGCGATGCCAGCAACGGCGAGGTGGTGCATCCGGACAGCGGGCGCCGGGCCGGCTACGGGGAACTGGCCGAGGCCGCCGCCCGGCGAGCGGTGCCCGACTCGGTGTTTCTCAAGGAGCCGGACGAATTCCGACTGCTCGGTACCTCCCGCCCCCGACTCGATACACCGCAAAAGATCGATGGCAGCGCCCTCTTCGCGCAGGATTTTCACAAGCCCGGCATGCTCACTGCCACCGTGGTGCGCTGCCCCGTATTCGGCGGCAAAGTCGGCACCCTGGATGCCTCCTCAGCACGCAAGGTGACGGGGGTCAAAGAGGTGATTAACCTCGGCGATCGCGTTGCCGTGCTGGCCGAGGGGTTCTGGCCCAGCCTGCAGGGGAGAAAGGCACTGAAGATTGCCTGGGATGAGGGCGAAAACGCCGCCCTTTCCAGTGATGCCATCAGCCGCCGGTTCCGCGAGGCGGTGGATGGGGGGAAGAGCGCCCGAAAAGAGGGCGACCCCGAAAGCGCCTTCGAAAAGGCCGAACGGGTGATCGAGGCCACCTATGAAGTCCCCTACCTCGCCCATGCCTGCATGGAACCGATGAGTTGCGCCGCCGAGGTGCGGGAGGACGGCTGCGAGGTTTGGGTAGGCACCCAGGCCCAGGGCCGTACCCAGCAGACGGCCATGCGCATCACCGGGCTGGCGCAGGAGAGGGTGAAGGTGCACACCCTGTTTTTGGGCGGCGGCTTCGGACGCCGTTCCGAGCAGGACTTCGTCGCCGATGCGGTTGAACTCGCCCGGCGGGCGGGGCGTCCGGTAAAAGTCATCTGGACCCGGGAGGATGCCACCCGGCACGACTACTACCGCCCGGCCACCTTCAACCGGCTCAGGGTCGGCCTGGACGGTGAAGGCAAGCCGATGGCGTGGAGCCATCGCATCGCCGGCCCTTCAATCAGGGCCCGCTTCTCCGAGAAGGTGCGGGAAAACCGCATGGACGGCTCCTCCGTGGAAGGGGCCAAGAACCTCCCCTATGCAATACCCAACCTCGAAGTCACTTACGCCATGGTCGACACCGGGGTGCCGGTGGGCTTCTGGCGGTCGGTGGGCAGTTCCCAGAATGCCTACATCACCGAATGCTTCTTCGATGAGACCGCCGCTGCGGCGGGGCGGGACCCCTATGAGTTGCGCCGTGAATTGCTGAAGGGCCACCCGCGCCACCTGCGGGTACTGGAAACCGCGGCCGAGAAGGCCGGTTGGGGTGAGCCGCTCCCCGAAGGGCGCGGGCGGGGTATCGCGGTGGCCGAATCATTCGGCTCCTTTGTGGCCGAGGTGGCGGAAGTCTCGATAGAGAACGGCAAACCCCGGGTGCATCGGGTCGTCTGCGCTATCGATTGTGGCCAGACCGTCAACCCCAACATCATCGAGGCGCAGATGGAGAGCGGCATCGTTTACGGCCTGACCGCCGCCCTCAAGGGGGAGATCACCCTGGAGAACGGACGCGTGCAGCAGAGCAATTTCCATAATTACGAAATGCTGCGCATGGACGAGATGCCCGAGGTGGAGGTGCATATCATCGACTCCGGCGAGGCGCCCGGCGGCGTCGGCGAGCCGGGGACCCCGCCCATCGCCCCGGCGGTGGTCAACGCGCTGTTCGCACTGACCGGCAAGCCGGTTCGCCGGCTTCCGATTCGGCTGTGAGCGTCGGCGGGGATCAGGAGGTCCTGGAGCAGGTCGCCGACTGGCTCGGTGAGGGGACACCCGTCTGGTTGATTACGGTCGCGGCCACCTGGGGCTCATCACCGCGCCCGCCCGGCTCGCTCATGGCGATAACGGAGGACGGTACCTCGATCGGGTCGGTCTCCGGCGGCTGTCTGGAGGCGGACCTCTCAGAGCACCTCGGCACGCCGCAGGGACTCCCCCGGCGGTTGCAATATGGCGTCACCGCCGATGAAGCGCACCGCTTCGGACTGCCGTGCGGCGGTCGGGTGGAACTCGTTGCGGAACCGCTGAACGCTATCTCCGCGGTCGCACCCGCCTTGGAGGCACTGCATGAGCGGCGTCGTATTTACCGACGAATCGACATCGATTGCGGTGCTCTCGCCTGGGAACCGGCGGAGCGCGACGCCGCAGCGCTGACGTTCGACGGGCAACGGCTTGGCAAACTGTTCGGCCCCGCCTGGCGGCTGCTCATCATCGGCGACGGCCAGTTGTCGCAACGGGTCGCGGAAATGGCCGCCACCCTCGACTACGACGTCGTGATTTGCGATCCACGGGTGGAAAGACCCGAACAGTGGGACTTTGCATCGGCCCGCCTGGAAACCCGCATGCCCGATGATGCCGTCCTGGCGTTGGCCGATGACCCCCAAAGCGCCGTGGTGGCGCTGACCCATGACCCCAAACTGGATGATATGGCGCTGATGGAGGCCCTGGGCTGTAAAGCCTTCTACGTCGGTGCGCTCGGTTCCAGGCGCAATGACGCCCGACGCCGCGAGCGGCTCGCCCAGCTGGGCGTAGAGCCCGACCAGTTACGGCGCCTGCGCGGTCCGGTCGGCCTGCCCCTGGGAGGCCGAACGCCGGCCGAAATCGCGGTTTCGATAGTGGCGGAATTGACGGCCGTTAAATGCGGCGCACCGCTGGGCGAGCGGGAGGTCACCGTTCCAGAGCCACTGCCCGCTCAGGGCTAAGGACAGGGTGCACGCGTCCGTATGAGTGCAACGGTCGGGATCCTGCTTGCCGCGGGTAGTGGCTCGCGCTTCGGCGCCCAAAAGCTTCTGGCACCACTGCCGGATGGCACACCGCTCGGCGTTGCCGCCGCCCGCAACCTCCGCGCTGCGATTTCCGACTGTATCGCCGTAGTCGCTCCCGGTGAAGAGAGACTCGCCGCATTGTTCGAGGCCGAGGGTTTTCGTATTTTAACGTGCCCCGAGGCGGCACGGGGGATGGGCCACAGCCTGGCGTGCGGCATCGCCGCGAGCCGGCACGCCCCCGGATGGGTCATTGCCTTGGCCGATATGCCCTGGATCGCGCCGGAGACGATCACCGCTGTCGTTACCACCCTGAAAGCGGGGGCCGCCCTGGCCGCTCCCACCTATGGGGGAAGCCGTGGGCACCCGGTCGGCATCGCCGCCGAATTTCGGAATGAATTGGAGCAACTGAGCGGCGACGCCGGCGCCCGCCACCTGATCCGACGCCAATCGGCACGCCTGGCGATGATTCCCTGCAGTGACGCCGGCGTCCTTCGCGATGTCGATCGCCCGGCCGATATCCCGTAATCGCGGCAGGATGCCGCTCCCACAGGACGATGCCCGGGCGTGTCTCGGTAGGAGCGGCTTCCAGCCGCGAAACCAGAACCGAACCGATCGCGGCCGAATACGTCTCGCGTTTCAAACGGCAGCCCCTTTAATCTCGCCGCCCGGCGCTCTCCCACAGGACGATGCCCGGGCGTGTCTCGGTAGGAGCGGCTTCCAGCCGCGAAAGGTTGACGCTGCATCGCGGCAGGATGCCGCTCCCACCGGGAAGATAGTGGCGGCTTCAGTAGGCGCTTCCAGCCGCGAAACCAGAACCGAACCGATCGCGGCCGAATACGTCTCGCGTTTCAAACGGCAGCCCCTTTAATCTCGCCGCCCGGCGCTCTCTATCAGCTGTTTTGCTCCCTCCCTGGACAGGTTTTTCCAGGGCAGCGGAACAATGCCCGGCACACGGCTTCGGTACTCTCGGTAGACGCGGCCGTGGTAGGCGATCAGTTTTCGCTCCTCGAGTTTGGAGCCGATGAAAAGATAGAGGCTGACCATCACGGCGGTGGTGAAGATAAGGAGGTTCATGTCGCGGGTCCAGAGGATCACCAACCCGAGGAAATACCAGGGATGGCGGACCCAGCGATGCAGGGGCGAGATATAGAATCCCTCCTGGTCCTCGACGCGGCTTTCGTGCTCACGCCACTGTTGCGTGCCGAGGAACTCGGACATCGAGTAGTAACGCGTGGTCCAGGCGAAACTCACCAGAGCCGCCAGGGCGAGGCCGTTGGCAATCCAGGCGGCGATTCCCTCCCACCGCCACAGCCACGGGGCGGGATGCAGGAGCGTGATGCCCACCAGCGGCAGGATCAAAACTCCCGAAAGCAGGTTATAGAACAGGCGATAGCCGCGTACGGCACCGGGCCAGTGGCGGGCAACCCAGTGCTTGGCTTTCAGGGAAGCCAGCAGCGAGTGCAGGGCGAAGTAGGCGACCCAGCCCACCAGCAGGAGGGCAACAGCGGTTTCGGTTTGCATCCTTTCAGGCTACTACGAAGGCGCCGTTCTCGCGACGCCTCGGCACCATGGAAAGATCTGCCGCCGGCTAGCCGATACGCTCCAGCAGCCGCAAGGCATCCCAGGGCGCGTGGCCCTGGCTGTCGTTGTCGAAATAGACATGAACCTCGCGCCCCTCCTGGAGCCATTGGTGCGTATTGTCACCCCATTCATCGAGCTGGGCATCGCTATACCGCGAGGCGTAGGTGTGTTCGTGGCCGTGCAGTCGGACATACACCAGGTCGGTGGTCACCGCGTCCCATCTCGGCCAGTCGGCGGCGTCGGACTGACACACTGCGATCCGGTGCCGGGCGAGGCAGTCGGCAACCTCATCATCAAACCAGGTTTTGTCACGAAACTCGATGGCGTGGCGGACCGAAGGCCACTCCTCCAGGTTGTTCGTAAACTCCTCCAGGCGTTCCATCGATTTCTTAAGGCTTCGCGGAAGTTGCCAGACCACCGCCGCCAGCTTCTCCCCCATCGACTGGGCCCGCTCCCTTTCCAAAACCACGGAGTCGGCACTGTTTTTAAGCTTCTTGTTATGGGTGACGAACCGATGACCCTTCATGGTGAAGCGAAAATCGGGGGGTGTTTGATCGTGCCATTTGTGGAACGTCTCCGGCGACTGGAGTCTGTAAAAGGTACCGTTGATCTCGATGCCGGTAAATTTTACGCCGCAATGTTTTAGCCAGCGGGTCTGGGGAATCCCCTGGTAGAAATCATCCTTCCAACCCTTGTAGTTCCAGCCGCTGGTACCGATGTAGGCTCGCGCCATGCATTAGCCTTCAGAGTCCTCGCCGGACCCTTTCAGCTCCGGGGAAAGCACGGCATCGATCTCCGCGGCCCGGCGTTTGTAACGGTCGGTGAAGCTGCCCGGAGAAGGGGCGATGTATTCCCGGTAGTTGAACCCGTTCTTTGCAATGTATTCCCGGTACTGCCGGTCCAGTTCAAGCCGTTCCTGTGTCAGCGCCTCTTTGTGATCACTCATCCCTGTGCTCCCGTCTCGGTTCTTCATTACAACTATGGAAAAAGTCGGGCCATTTGTCAGTACGGTAGACTGCTATCCATGGAGTGGTTTCCTTTTGCCCTGCTGTCGGCCTTTGCGCTCGCCTCGGCCGACGCCGTTACCAAGCGATTCCTGTCCGGGTACTCCAGCCGTGAGCTGGTGCTGGTGCGCTTCGGGATGGCGGGGCTGTTACTGGTGCCGGTGGCGATCCTCAACCCGCTCCCGGAAGTCCCACCGCTTTTCTGGGGCTGATTCTGGTGCTTATTCCCCTGGAGCTTGCCGCCATGTGGCTCTATATGACGGCCATTCGGGACGCACCGCTGCATCTGACCGTGCCCTACCTGGCGTTTACGCCGGTCTTCAATATCGCTACCGGTTGGCTGATGTTGGGGGAGACGATCTCCCCGAAGGGCGTTGCCGGCATTCTCTTGGTGGTGGCAGGCGCCTGGCTGCTCAACGTGCGCCGGGGCAATGGCTTCGGCGTGAGGGCCTGGCTGGCACCATTTCAAGCGATCTTTCTTGAACGCTGGTCGCGGATCATGCTGGGGGTCGCCCTCATTTACAGCGTCACTTCGGTTCTCGGCAAGGCGGCCATGGGATTTGCGGCACCGCTGAGTTTCGGGGCTTTCTATTTTGTGGTGCTCGGCAGCGTCGCCGTTGTATTGTTCGCCTTTCGACAACCCTCACGGTTTGCGGTGCTGGTGCAACGGCCCGGCGTACACCTCCTGGTGGGTATCTTTATGGCGACCATGGTGCTGACGCACTTTTACGCCCTGGCAAGGGTCGAGGTGGCGTATATGGTCGCAGTCAAACGCACCAGCCTGCTGTTCGGCATCATCTACGGGGCCATTTGGTTCGGCGAACGCGGATTGGTGCGCCACCTGGCAGCGGGATCACTGATGGTGTCCGGGGTCGGCCTTATCCTGCTCTGAGCCGCTTTTTCTTGAGCGTAGAGATAATCCCGGGTCAACGGTACGGCATCGAGGCGACGCGTCAGCTGAAAGTGAAAAACCGCCAAATCGCGGGCGTGAAACGCGGCCTCGCAGCTCGCCAGATAGAACGTCCACATGCGATAGAAGCGTTCTCCAAAACGTCTGATCACAGCGTCACACCGCTGCTCGAATCGGCATCGCCACTCCCGGAGGGTATGGGCGTAATGCAGGCGCCAGACCTCCACATCGGCGGTGATGAGGCCACCCGAGCCGGCCGCGCCTCCCATTTCAGACAGGGTGGGAATACGCCCCCCCGGGAAGATGTAGCGCTGGATCCAGGCGTTGCTGCCGCTCGGCCGAAAACAGCCGATGGAGTGAATCAGCGCCACGCCGTCCGGTGCCAGCAGGCGCCTCACCTGCTCGAAAAAGGTGCTGTAATGCGCGCGGCCCACATGCTCAAACATACCGACGCTCACGATGCGGTCATACTGACCGTCATGCTCCCGGTAATCCTGCAACTGGAACTGTACGGAGTCGGTAACGCCGCGTTCGCGGGCACGCTGCGTTGCCACTCGCCGCTGTTCGCCGGAGAGTGTCAGTCCGGTGACATTGACGCCGGCTTCCTCCGCCAGTCGTATCCCGAGACCGCCCCAGCCGCTGCCGATGTCCAGTACCCGCTGTCCCGGCTCCAGGAGCAGTTTCTCGGCAATGTGCCGACACTTCGCCGCCTGGGCCGCCTCCAGATCCATCTCCGGCCGCTCGAAATAGGCGCAGGAGTACTGGAGGTCGTCATCGAGAAAGGTGCGAAATAGCGCCTCGTCCAGCTCGTAGTGATGGGCGACATTACGGCGGCTTCGGCCGATCCGGTTGGGATGCAGCCAGTCCACTAGCGAGGCGGCCCAGCGGGCGAATCGGCCGCTGGGCTGCGGAAAACTCTCCATCAGCACAATCAGCAGCGAGGAGAGGTCTTCACTGCTCCAGGCCCCCTCCATGTAGGTCTCGCCGAGCGCAAGTTCCGGATCGCGAAGTATCCGACCGGGTGCATGCCGGTCATGGAAGTGCCAGGAGAGGTGAGGTTTGCCCTTGCCGATCCGATGGCGGCCCCCCTCGGGGAGATGCACATCCAGAGTGCCGCGGCGCAGACGCTTTTCCAGTGCTCGAAGAAACAGTCGCTGCATCAGTCCTTCCGCTGATAGTCGACCCTCAGTTCCCCATGGTCGAGCAGGTGCCCTTCCATGGCCCGCATCAGTTCCTCACGCCCGGCGCCCTCCTCCAGGCAAAGCGGTTCATCGAGTGCGAAGATGTGGAATCGAAAATGCAAATTGCGCGAAGTCGTGCCCACCGGACCGTCGTAGCCGACGTTGCCGATAGAATTACGCCCCTGCACAATGTCGGCCGGGAGTTTCGGGTCGCGCTTGTGTTTAAACCCTTCCGGCAGCCCCCGTCTCTCCGAGGGAATGCCATAAGCCAACCAGTGCACGTAACTTTCGCCGCTGGCGGGACCGAACTGCTCGAACACCACCGCCAGTTCGCGCGTCTTTTCCGGTAGATCATCCCACGCGATCGGTGGAGAGAGGTTCTCGCCGTTTTTGGTGTATCTGGAAGGCAGCTGTCCTCCCTCCGGGAATACCGGGCTATGAACACGCATCCTGCTCGGCCCGTTATGCCCTGGGCAGTTTCAGAGGTTCCCGCAGTTTGATGATCTGCTGGTGGCCCTCGGCGTCGGTGACCTCCACGTTGTGCAGACCGTCCGACTCATACTGCACCTGAATCTGGCTCGGGTGCTGAATCATGTGATCGACCCGATCGGTAGCCACATTGAGCAGGTCGCTCTTGGGGTCGTAGGTAATGCCGATCAGCGGCAACCATTCCGACTCGGTTTGGCTGCCGATTCGAAGCCCCGTCGCCTCAACATAAACCTCTTGCTTGCGACTGATACGAGCCAGTTGGTCGAAATAGGGCTTCCATTGGGAGCTCTCCAGTTGTGCAGTAGCCATCGCGGTTCCCTCAATAATCCCGATCACTCTCTGGAGAGTTTCGCCCCTGCCGGCTGCTCGTCAAGGCAGCAATCCCATCGCCCGGAAAGCAGGGCGGGTTCTCCAGCCGAAGCCGAAAGGGTCCGACCAGCGCTCTTCCGGGGCTTGCAACGAATCCCCATGCATGAAGGGCTGAATATCCATTTCCGAAACGGTATCCATCCTGAGTCCCTTCTCCGCCGGGAGAAAGTCAGGATGAGGGGGCGCCATGGCCATATTTCGGGCCAGGTATCTAGGCTAAACTGCGTAACTCATTCAACGGGAGGACAGGATGAAGGCACTGGTCAATCTTCAGATTATCCCGATAGGGACGGACGTCTCGGTGTCCGAGTACATCGCCGCCTGCGGAACCGTCCTCAAAGAGGCGGGACTGAAAACGGAACTCCACGCCAACGGCACCAATATCGAAGGCGAGTGGGAGACGGTTTTCGACGCCATCAGGCGTTGCCACGAACGGGTGCACGAAATGGGTGCACCGCGTATTCAGACGCTCATCAGCGTCGGCACCCGAACCGATAAGCCGCAGTCGCTGAGCGATAAAGTGGAAAGCGTTCGGCGCCGCCTCGGCTGAACTTTTGCCACAGAGTCCGCATGTGGCCATTCACAAGGAAGCCTAATCAGATCGAGGGGGAATCGGTGAGGCTCACTTTGGTTCGTTTTCGCGCTCTTCCCTGGCCAGTCGCCGCGCCAGATAACTGCGAGGCCTGGTGTAGGGTGCGACGGCAGCGTAAAGGGTGGGGACAACAAAGAGCGTGAGCAGTGTCGAGAGCAGCATACCGCCGATCACGGTGATGCCGATGGTGGTGCGTCCCTCCGCGCCGGGGCCGGTGGCAAGGGCAAGGGGCAGGGCGCCGAAGATGGTCGCCACCGAAGTCATGAGGATGGGACGCAACCGCACCTCGCCGGCGCGAAGAGCCGACGTGCGGACGTCTTCACCCGCGTCGCGGATCTGGTTGGCGAAGTCCACCAGCAATATCCCGTTTTTGGCCACCAGACCGATAAGCAGCACCAGTCCCACCTGGCCGAAAATATTGAAGCTGTCGCCCGCGAGCCAGAGTGCAAACAGGCCGCCGGTGAAGGCCAGCGGAACGGCCAGCATCATCACCAGCGGGTGCAGGAAACTCTCGAACTGGGCCGCGAGAATGAGATAGACGATCACCAGGGCCATCAGCATGACGAACAGCACGGCACTGCCCGCCTCCTGATAGTTCTCCGCCTGGCCTATCCAGCGAATACGCGCCTCTGGCGGCAGTGTTTCCGTCAAGGCCGTCTCCAGTCGATCAATGGCATCGCCGTACGCCGTGCCGGGGGCGAGGGAGGCGCTCAGGGTGACGGAGGGCGAGCGGTCGATGCGTTTGAGTGCGGTCGGCACGCCCATCTCGGTAATGGAGACGAAACTGCGCAACGGCACCAGGCGGTCGTCGTCCGTACGCAGAAAAACATTCTTGATGTCCTCAGGCGTATCAGTGTCAGCGGGCTCCGCCTCCACCACCACTTCATAGATCTCCGACTGCTCGATGTAGTCGGTGATATCCTCACCGCCGAAGAGGATCCCCAGCGTCTGCCCGATGGTGCGCGCATCGATGCCGAAGTCGGCAGCCTTTCGCCGGTCGATTCGCAATTGGAGCTGCGGCTGCAGCTGGTTATAGTCGAGCCGTGTATTCACCAGTGATGGCATCTGTTCGGCGCGCGAGAGGATCGCCTCGCCCCAGCGCGCGGCGGTGTCGTAATCCGGGCCACCGATGGCCACTTGCACCGGGGCCTCGAAACCACCCTGCCCCAGGGAGGGCGGATTGACGGCGAAGGCGCGCGCGCCGGGCAACATCATTAACTGCGGGAACAATTCACCCTGCAACCGTTGCTGAGGCGTCGTGCGTTCATCCCAATGCTTCAGGTCAACGATGATGAAGGCCTCGTTGACCGCACCCTGTCCCTCCCGTCCCGCGGCAACGATGCTGAGTACGTCATCGACAGGCCCCTCGCCGCGATAGTGATCGAGGATGCCTTCGATACGATTCACCACCGCCTGCGTATACTGGATGCTGGCCCCTTCCGGCGCCTGCACGGGAATAATAATCGCACCCCGATCTTCGGTGGGAGCCAGTTCCCGCGGCAGGGCCTGGAACGCGAACCAGGCCAAAAGGCTGACGACAACGGCGACCGACACCACCAGAAAGGGCCGATCCACGGCGCCATTCAAAGTGCGACAGTAACCCCGCGAAAGATAGTCGGCAGCCTCACTGGAAGCCCGCGAAAGGCGATTGCTTCGTGCCCGGTTGGTGTCGGGACGTACCAGTTTGGAGGAGAGCATGGCACCAAGGCTCAGCGCCACCAGACTGGAGAAACTCACTGCTGCGGCCAGGGCGATGCCGAATTCCGTAAACAACCGTCCTGTGTCGCCGGGAATGAAGGCAAGCGGCACAAAGACGGAGATCAGCACCAGGGTGGTGGCGATCACCGCAAAGGCGACCTGATTCGTGCCACGCACCGCCGCCAGCAGACGCGGCTCGCCCTCCTCGCTACGCCGATAGGCATTTTCCAGCACCACTATGGAGTCGTCCACGACCAGTCCGATGGCCAGCACCAGCGCGAGTAGAGTGAGCGTGTTGATGGAGTAGTCGAGTGCCCAGAGCACGAGGAAACTGGCGATTAGCGAGACGGGGATGGTAGCGGCAGGGACCAGGGTCGTGCGCAGCGAGCGAAGCGCTATAAAGATGACCGCCACCACCAGGGCCGCTGTGATGACCATGGTCTTCAGGACCTCGATAATCGAGCCTTCGATGAAAACCGCTTCGCTGTAGGCGATGGAGAGATTCACGCCCTCGGGCAGATTGTTCCGCAGTTGCTCCAGTCGGTTCTCCACCGCATCGGCCACGGTCAGCGTGTTGGATTTCGACTGCCGCACGATGCCCAAACCGACGGCGGCCTCCCCATTGACGGCTACCGCCGTTCGCGTCGTTTCCGGCCCTATCTCTACTCGCGCCACATCATCCAGCGTCACCTGGTAGTTACCGCTGTCGCGAATCACCAGTTGGCGGAAATCCTCCGGTGTCTCCATGCGGGTGATCGTGCGGATGGTGAATTCGCGCTGCTCCGACTCGACCCGGCCCGCCGGTAGTTCAAGATTCTCTTCGCGAAGGGCACCGGCGACATCGTTGACGGTCACATCCGCCGCCGCCATCGCCTGCACATCCAGCCAGATGCGCATCGCCTGTCGGCGCGAGCCGCCGACGATAACGCTCGCCACGCCCGGGACTACCGACAGCGGTTGAGCCAACCGATCCTCGGCGTAGCGGGTCAACTCCATCGCCGAACGTTCATTGGAGGTGAGGGTAATCCACATCACCGGCTGGGCGTCGGCCGATACCTTGGAGACTACCGGCTCCTCCACTTGCACCGGTAGATCGCGCCGGGCGCGGCCGAGTCGATCACGCACCTCGGCGGCCGAGGCATCGAGATTTTCGTCCAGCCGGAACTCGATGGAGATCTCCGAAACGGCATCCCGACTGGTGGAGGTGATTCTCTTAATACCCTGGATCCCGCTTATCTGCTCCTCGATCACCTCGGTCACTTCACGGTCCACCACTTCCGCCGAAGCGCCGGGATAGACGGTGGTCACCGAAACGATGGGCGGGTCGATGTCGGGGTATTCACGCACGGGCAGTTGCTGGAGGGCGGCAATACCGGTGACTACCAGCAAGAGGCTGATCACGGTCGCCAGGACCGGACGTTTGATACTGGCGGTGGATAGGATCATTGCGCCGCCGGAGGCGGGCCGCCCCGCGCTTCACCAGCCAGTTGCACGCGCTCCCCGGCCTGCACCGTCTGCACGCCACGGACCACCACCTGCGTTCCCACCTTCAGGCCTTCGAGAATCTCCGCCTCACCCGGGCGGCGCACGCCGATCTGAACCGGCCGACGCTCAACTCGCCGGTCCGCTCCCACGACGTAGACATAGCTGTTGCCAGCTTCAATGATCAGGGCCTCCTCGGGGACCAGCACGGCATCGGGATGAACCTCCACGACGGTTTCCACGGCGGCGAAGACTCCCGGTTTCAGCTTCTCCCCGGAGCTCTCGAGTGTGCCCTCCACGGCCACCGAACGGGTTTCGGGATCGACGGTGTTGTCGATTCGTGCCACACGCCCTCGAAAGCGCGTACCGAAGCCCCGCGCTTCCACCTCGATGGGCAAACCGGGTTGCAGTTGTGTCAATAATTCCGAGGGGAGTTCGTACTGCACCTTGAGGGCATTCGTGGTCGCCAGCGTAGTAATGACTGTCCCGGGCTGAACCAGGGCCCCCGGACTCACTTCACGCAGGCCGATCTCCCCGGCGAACGGTGCCGTGATCCGCTGGTCCTCCAGTGCCGCTTCGGCCTCCGCGACCCGCGCCCTTGCCGTGGCCAGCCGGGCTTCCGCTTCGTCGAGTTGAGCCGGAGAGACCGCCACCCCCGACTCCAGTCCCCGAAGGCGGGTGAGCTGTCGTGTCGCGTCGCGCAGCTCTGCCTGCGCAACGTCCATGGCGGCCCGCTGCCTGTCAGCGTCGAGCGCGACCAAAAGCTGCCCGCTTTCGACCCATTCACCCTCCGCAAAGCGGATTTCGGCGACCTTCCCGGTGACTTGCGAGGTGACATCAATGCGTTCCAAGGCCTCAATACTGCCGATGGCGCGTACGCTCACCTCGACCCGATCACGCCGGGCCTCGGCCACCTCGACTACCGGCGGCGGCCGCTGCATACCGCCAGGCGGTCCCCCGCCCTCGGCCGGGCCTCGGGTCGACAGCAGCCAGGCCGCGATCAATACAACGACCGTAAGGCCCGCAGCAGTCCATGCCTTCGCCTTGCTCCTCATCCGGCATCTCTCAGGGGATTCCTTCTCAGTGAAGATGCCTGCGGAAATCCGATCAAGCCGCTCCCTTGGCCCGTTTCGACCTTTTGCCCTTGGATCTCGGTACCTTGACCCGCACTCTCTTCCACACGGCTAGACTTTCCGTAACCGAACCTTCACGCCGCAGAGGGACAGATCGGACGCCTCGGTGTCACAGCCCTTTGCGGCACCCCGAAACCGGAGGCTGTCCATGGCACTGTTTTCCCGCAAGCTCGAAATGCCCTCTCCCGAAGAGACCCTGCCCGGTCGCGAAGAGCCGGTCCCCGTATCGGATATCCACTATGTAAGCGGTAATCGCATCGTCCCGCCATTTCCCCAGGGCATGGAACTGGCGGTATTCGGGATGGGCTGCTTCTGGGGTGCCGAACGCCGCTACTGGCAGACCGAGGGGGTATTTTCAACGATGGTGGGGTACGCCGGGGGTTACACCCGCAATCCCACCTACCAGGAGGTCTGCACCGGAAAGACCGCACACACCGAGGTGGTGCGCGTGGTCTACGACCCTAAGCGGGTCGGCTACGAGAATCTGCTACGCCTTTTCTGGGAAGGCCACGACCCGACCCAGGGCATGCGCCAGGGCAACGATATCGGTACCCAATACCGCTCCGCCATTTACACCCATTCGGAGGCACAGATGCGTGCCGCGCAGGAGAGCCGCGAACACTACCAGGCGGCGCTGAAAGAGGCCGGTTACGGCGGCACCATTACCACCGAAATCCGCGAAGCCCCACCTTTCTTCTATGCCGAGGACTACCACCAGCAGTACCTCGCCAAGAACCCCTCCGGTTACTGCGGTCTGGGCGGCACCGACGTCCCTTATCCCGAGTCGTAGGCCCTACTCCGGTCCCGCAATCCGACTGGGGGCAACCGGGTCCGATTCGACCTGAAGCCCGACCGACCCTCAGATTTCCCGAAGCCGGTAACCACCGAGCCGACGAGCAAAGCGCTGCAGCGACTCAATGCCGGTGGCCTCGGCCTGCCGGCACCAGTCCTGCAACGCAACCCGGACCTGCTCAGGACCCGAAGCCGATTGCCAGATGGACTGAAGCTGCTTGCGGAACTGGTAGGCGGTCTTCAGGGCCTGACTCTCCTCGAATACCTGCTGCAGCGTTCGGTGGGATGGCTCGTCCAGTAGACGCTCTTCACGCAGAAGCAGGCCCCGCGCCTTGCGAAAACGCACTTTAAGACTCCTGTCGCCTTTTCGCCGCCGCATCTCTTCCCGGTGCACCCGCTTCAGGACCTCGCGCCCATAGCGGGCCAGGACCTGGTAGCGGGCATTGATCACCGCCCTGACGGCCTCGGTATCGATGTTTCCTTCGGCACGCGTCACCCTGGCGGGCTTGGGGGCTACCCGCTTCACGCGAGCCACCCCCAAAAAGGAGAGCAGGCGGATATAGAGCCAACCGAGGTCGAACTCCCACCAGCGGGAGGAAAACTTGGCCGAGTTGGGGAAGGCGTGATGATTGTTGTGCAGCTCTTCGCCACCGATCACGAAGCCCCACGGCACGATATTGGTGGAGGCATCGGGGCTCTGGAATTTTCGGTAACCGATATAGTGACCCACGCCGTTGATTACACCCGCGGCCCAGAAGGGGATCCAGATCATTTGCACGGCCCACACCGCAACGCCCACCGGTCCAAGCAGGGCCAGGTTGATCATCAGCATGACGATAATTCCGACAAAGTTGTAGGGCGTGTACAGGTGCCGCTCGATCCAGTCGTCGGGCGTGCCTTTGCCGTAGACTTCCCGTGTCTCCTCACGCGAAGCCTCATTGCGATAGAGTTCGGCGCCACGCCAAAGGACCCTTTGAAGACCCAGGACCTGAGGACTATGGGGGTCCTGGTCGGATTCGCACTTGGCGTGGTGTTTGCGATGTACCGCCACCCACTCCCGGGTGACCATGCCGGTGGTCAGCCAGAGCCAGAAGCGAAAAAAGTGACTCAGTACCGGATTCAGCTCCAGGGCCCGGTGCGCCTGGTGCCGGTGCAGGAAGATGGTGACGGCTGCGATGGTGATATGGGTGAGAATCAGCGCATAGGCGACAGTCGCCCACGGCGACAGATCGAGAAAACCGCTTGTCATGGAAACCTCGGAAAAACGACTCAACTTGCGTTGAGGAAAATATAGTCGTCGGTCAGTGGTCGTGTTCCAGAATGAGATTGCCGACCGAGTCGACCAGGGCGCGCCAGCGCGGCGCGATGTAGGTCGTGGCGACGGTCTCGACCACCAGGGCCGGCCCCTCTATCACCTGTCCGGCGGTCAGGGCCGTCCGGCGCCAGACCTCCGCTTTGCCCATGACACCATAGAGCTCGACAATTTCCAAGTAATTTGCTTGGTTTTTGCCGATGGATGCCAATGTGAACTCCGGCTCCGGTCCAAAGAGCCCGACGCGCACATTGACCAGCTCCACCGGCAAGTTGAGGCGATGGCCGTAGGTGGCCTGATGCCGGCAATGGAACGCCTCTGCGGCCGCGGCAAGCCCCTCCCAGGGGACATTCAGGGTGTAGGACTGCCCTGCATAACGAAGATCCACGCCACGGTCGACCCGCAGGAGCGACGGTGCCACCCCCTCGGCGGCCAGTTCGGCGCCGCCTTCCGCCTCCAGGTTCTCGAAGGCGGCTTCGATGTCCGCTTCGGACACGACATCCAGCAAACCCTTGACGGTATGGGAGAGTTGGCGCCCGCGCGGCGCAGCGAGCATGCCCAGGGCCGACAGTACCCCGGCGTGGACCGGGGCCAGGGCGCGGCTCATTCCCAGCTCCTCGGCCAGGGCACAGACGTGCAGTCCGCCAGCCCCGCCGAAGGAGGTCAGGGTGAGTTGGCGGGGGTCGACGCCGCGCTGCACCGACATCACCCGCAGGGCACGGGCCATGTGCTCGTCGGCCAGGCGAACCACGCCCCGGGCCGCCTCTTCGGCGGAGAGCCCGAGGGGATTGGCCACCCGGCCCATCGCCTCGCGCGCCGCCTCCCTGTCCAGACTCATGCCGCCACCCAGGAAGGCCCCGGGAAGCAACCGCCCCAGCAGGAGGTTGGCATCCGTGACGGTGGGGCGCTCCCCGCCCCGTCCATAGCAGGCCGGGCCGGGGGCGGCACCGGCCGATTCCGGCCCCACCTGAAGCAGGCCGCCGGCATCCACGAAGGCGATGGAGCCACCGCCGGCACCGATGGTGTGCATATCCACCATGGGGACCGAAACCGGCCAGTGGCCGATTTGGCCTTCAGTGGTGAGCTTCAGTTCGCCGTCAATGAGTGCCACATCGGTGGAGGTGCCTCCCATATCGAAAGTCAGCAAACGCTCACTTCCAGCCTTGACCCCGACACGACGGGCGCCAGCCAGGCCGCCGGCCGGGCCGGAGAGGAGCATATGCACCGCCTGACGGCCCGCCTGGGCCGCTTCGATGGTGGTGCCGGAACTCTGCATGACGGAGATGCCCGCTCCGGGCAGCCCCTCCTCAAGCCGCTGCAGATAGCCCTGCACCAGTGGGCCCACCCAGGCGTTCAACCAGGTGGTGATGCCGCGCTCATACTCTCGGTACTCCTGCAGGACGGCGGACGAGCGGGAGACGAAGATTCCGGCGGGAACGGCGGCTTCCACCGCTTTCTCAAAACGCTCATCCAGGAAGGAGAACAGCAGATTGATGGCGACCGCCTCGGGGGCCAGCGCCTTGAGCCTGCCATGCAACTCACTCAGGTCGGCATCGGTCAACGGGTCCACCACCGAAGCGTCGGCCCCCAACCGACCACCGGTCTCCAGGCAGAGTTCAGCCGGTACCGGAGGTGCCTCCGGCAGCGGCTGCAAATCGTACAGGGCCCGCCGCGCCTGACGGCCGATAGTCAGCACACCACCCAGCCCCCGGTTGGTGATATAGGCGGTTCGCACGCCCTTACCCTCAAGGGCGGCATTGGTCGCCACCGTGGAGCCGTGCACCACAACCAACCGCGGGTAATCCGTCTCACCGAGGCCCAGTTCCTCGATACCCTGCAGGATGGCTCGCTCCGGTGCATCGGGGGTGGAGAGCACCTTATGAACCTGCAGCGCACCGCCATCGAGCAGGACGAAATCGGTGAACGTCCCGCCGGTATCGACACCGAGCAGTAGAGAGTTGGCGGAGGCGTGGTTCATCAAGGGTGACTATGGCTATGGAGAGGCGCCGTATTTTAGGGCGAATTACGATAGGAGTGCGAAGGATACCAATTTTCAGCACATATTTCGGGTTGTGGGTTCTTGCCACAGATGGGCATCGAATACCCTTTCGGAAGACGTATTCAGACTTCGATACCGTGCCGCTTGATCTTGCGCCAAAGGGTTGATTTGTCGATGCCGAGGATTTCGGCCGCCAAACCTCTGTCACCTTGGGTATCCCGTAGGATCTTGCGGATAAACCAGGTCTCCAGTTCCTCCAGGCTCTGCGGTGCAATCGCTTGCGTTTCGGTCTCATGGAACCCCGGCGTACCGCTCAGGTGTTCCGGCAGGAGGTCGGGGCCGATTTCATCGGCCTCGCACAGGATCACCATGCGTTGAATCAAGTGTTGCAATTCACGGACGTTACCAGGCCATTTATGGCGCAATAGCGAGGCCAACACCTCGGTGGAGATGCTTCGCACCGGCTTGTCGTACTGGCGCGCGAACTTGTTGAGGAAGAAGTAGCCCAGCACGGGGATGTCCGACCGCCGCTCCCTAAGGGCCGGAATAGCCACCTCCATCACCATCAACCGGTAATAGAGGTCTTCGCGGAATTCGCCTTTGTCGATCAGTTCCGCCATCGGTCGGTTACTCGCGGCAAGGACCCGCACATCCACATAGCGCGGCTCGGTTGCGCCCATCGGATAGAACCCACCATCCCCCAACACCCGGAGCAGCTTGCTCTGCAGTGACAACGACGCGTTGTTGATTTCGTCGAGAAACAGGGTGCCGCCGCTGGCAGTCTCGAACAATCCCGGCTTGGTGCGTTCGGCGCCGGTAAAGGCCCCTTTTTGGTAGCCGAAGAGCTCGCTTTCGATCAAATGCTCGGGGATTGCCGCGCAGTTGATCGCCACGAACGGGCGATCCCGTCGCTGACTCTGTACCTGTATCTGGCGCGCCACCACTTCCTTGCCGCAACCGCTTTCGCCGGTGATCAGTACGCTGCAGTCATGAGCCGCGGCGGCATCGATGGTCTTCTGCACCCGAGCCATCGCCTGAGATTGACTGATCAGCCCCCCATCTTCCGTATAGATACGATTTTGGGCACGCAGGCGACGATTTTCCTGACTGAGCCGAAAATGCTCCAGCGCCCGTTCGACCGTGCAGCGCAGTTCAAGGTTTTCGAAAGGCTTGCGGATGTAATCAAAGGCGCCGCTTTTGAACGCCTCGATCGCCGATTCCACTGTCGCGTAACCGGTGACCAATACGACCTGAATCAGCGGGTTGAGCTGCTTGGCATACGTGAGCAGTTCGAGACCGTCCGGGCCTGGCATACGCAGATCCGTGACCACCGCAGCGATTTCGCTGCTTTCGATTACGTGTTTGGCCTCATCGACGCTGTTGGCACAGATCACACTGGCAATCGGTTGGAGCACCTTGGCAATCAACTGCCGCATGCGCTCATCATCTTCCGTGACCAGCACCACTGGGCGGTTTTCCTCCGGGGGCATATCACAAGAGGTCTGGGTCATTATACGGTTTCGCCAATCGGTTCTTTTCGAGTCGCCTCGTCTGAGGCCGTGCCTTCCTGGACAGCCGGCAAACGCACGACAAATCGGGCCCCTGCGCTATATTGCGGGTCATACCGAATAAAGCCTCCGCGCCGGATCATCATGGCCTGACTTATCGAAAGACCCAATCCGCTGCCATCCCCCACGTCCTTGGTCGTGAAGAAGGGATCGAAGATGCGGCTGCGCAGTTCGGCCGGAATTCCAGACCCGTTATCCTCCACCTGAATATTGATAAAACCGCCGTCGTCAATGCGCGCGCCGATACGAATGGTGGGGCTTTCAACACCGTTCAAGGCCTGGATGGAATTCAAAATCAGATTGGTCAATACAATATCCAACTCCCCGCAGCCGCCGTCGGCCAGCAGGGGTTCATCCGGAAAGTGCAGCTGCACCTCGATGCTATAGCGCCTGAGGCGACATGTCATGAAGGTTTCGATCAGGTCATGCACCAGAGAAGTCACATCACAAGCCTCTCCGCTGCACCGGTCCTGCCGTGCGTAATTGAGCAGATCCTGGGTGATGCGCGAGCAGCGCGTGGCCTCGTCGCCGATGATGGCAGCATGACCGATCAGTTCGTCATTTTGACCGGCAGCATCCCGCAGCAATTGTGAATAACCGAGAATATTCCCCAAAGGTGTATTCAATTCATGCGCCACACCGGCCGCGAGCTGCCCCATTGCTACCAGTTTTTCGCGAATAGCGACACTGTCCTGCAGTTGCCGGTAATCGGTAACGTCCTGAAGTGTCACCACCGCACCCAAATCAGCCTCGAGATCGTTGATGAACGCGAGATTCATGGACAACCAGCGTTCGCTTCCCTTGAGGAAAACCTGAAGTTCCAAGTTGCGGATTACGTGTTTGTAGAGAAACGCATCCCGCAGGATATCGCGATCGTGATCACAAAACTCCAGCAGGTCGAAAAGGTTCATTCCAATCAACCGCTCGGGGGAGAGACCAAACAGCACCTCGGCGGTTTTATTGGCGCTGGCCACCTGCAGGTTGTCGGAGAGATGCAGCAGTGCGCCAGGCAGGCTCTGAAGGATGGCATCGATTTTGTTACGCTCATTGAGCACCCGTGCCTGGCACTCTTCAACGCTTGAGAACATGCGGGTCAGGCTGCGAATCATGCCGTTGTAATCTTCTGCAAAACGACGCAAGAACGGGCCATCGATATACCGAATGCCAACCGGCTCCAGCAGCCCCTCCTCGGCCTGCTGCAAGCCTCGGCGAATGCGCTCGATTACCGTGCGGTAACGCACTATTGCCAGTGCGGCCGAAACGACGAGGAGAAGACTGAATACGATAAGCATTGGGATACCGACTACCAGATGGCGGCAAAGTCGCCCCCAGCACGCCAGGGCCGGATTCGGCCCCGGCATCAGAGGGGATCAGAAGATCAGAAGATCATCTGAAGCGCGAGAGTGGCCTGATTGTAATCCTGCAGGGCGGGATTGCTTGCATCTTCAACATTATCAAAGTCGATGCTGCGATACTCACCCGTAACCTTCAGTCGTTGCCCATCTATATAGTAATTGAATCCGGCAGCCGTTGTGGTGTTATCGAGCAGCCCCGAATCCAGATTGTAATCGGACGTGTCATAACGGGTAAACAGCTGCAACCGCCCTATCCCTATCTTGTTAGGAAACAGATAACCGAGTTTGACATAGGAGGCTTCGAGTTCGGTACTCGCGGGCAAATCCGGATCGGGGTCTTCATTGATTGCATTGCCAAGGCCGTAATCAAATGTCGCGGCCGAGGCCGTGTAGGTGCCGAAGTCAGTGGGGTATTCAAAGAACACGTCGGCCGTCGTCGCCTCATAGTCCTTGATACCTGTTCGCGCGGAAAAGTCACTATAGGCAGCATCCGCCTGGGTATCGTAGGCAAGCCCAACGGTAAAGATCTTGCGCGTACCAAGGTATGTTCCGCGATAACCGTAATCATATTCAGGGTCAAGCGGACTCCAGTGGATGCGGGCCGTAACACGGGGGTTATCCTTTGCGACGGCATCGTCCTCGCGACCGTCGGCGACCATGACCCGGTACTGGAATTTCGCATCCATCAAATTACCCCACATGGCGACACCGGTGTCGCGACTCCCCGCAAAGGGCGTAAAGGCGATGGCACTGCGATCCAGGGTAAGCGGCTCAAGGCACGCCTCGAGGTTCTCCCGCGAGAAGGTATTTTTGAAGCGACCGGCGATGAAGCGAACCGGGTCGCTGTAGTCGAGGGTAAGGTAGGCATCGCGATAGAAGACGTCACTGTCGTCCTGGCCGTCTTTACTGTCGGTGCCTCCTTCCAGCTGCGCATAGAACCCGACATAGTCGTTGTACTGTCCGGTGAGCGTCACGCGATTTCGACGCAGAAAGAAATCGGTCTGATCACCATCATCATTGGATGAGGTGTAGTCCTCATACTGTGCCCAGATTTGCAGGGCGTAATTCAAGGTCAGCGAACCCTGCTCTCCAAAGGTGATCGTCGGCCCGGCAGAGACCGCAATCGGCAGACTGCCCGCCAGTGCCCCCGCGACCCAAAGGGCCAGGCGCTGCTTTCTCTTTTGGCTAATGCTCATATCACTTCTCCCCAGGTGCGACCGCCAAATAGCGTTGTAGGTATTCATCGGCTTCGTTTGCGTGGCAAGTGGTGCAGGAACGGTCCGGTGTCTCGTTGGGATTGGCAATCAGATCGCGGTGCGCCATGGCTTTTCGGATGATGCGGGGATTGCCGTCATGGCAACCGGCACAGGAGTGGTTCACCTTCTCGTGCTGGACATGCCAGGGCGCGGAGGCCTCATCCATGCTCGGCGCCTCGGCGCGCTGGCCGTTGTGACACTTGAAACAACTGGATGCACCGAGCCCACAGGCATTGGCCACACTGATCAATGACACACCCCGCGAACCCCCGGGGGATTCGGCCAAGGATTCCGCTCCCCATCCGGCCGATTCTGAGCTATTCGATCTTAGGTCCCCCAGCGATGAATCCACCACCGCAAGGCCCGTCGCCAAAACACCCAATGAGGCGACCCCGACCACCGTTCTGCGGATGCTGCGCAATACCTGTTGGATCCTGCGTCCCATCATTCTTCTCCTCTTGGTTTGCTTTCTACCCCGGCTTTCTCGCCGTCAAGCCATTCAAGCCTCAATCTATCCCGACGCCCGTCCGTCTCGGTTCGTTGCCGCCTGGAGCGGCGTATATCCTCTTCCGTCAGACCACCGACACACATGCAGGCCGGTCCCTTGTCTCTGAATTTCAGTCGCGGCCCCTCCCCGTCGGCCCCCACCGCTGCCGTGGTTGCCAACAGCGACGAACCCACTACCAGGGCCACACCGGTCCGGGCGCCACTCATCCGGCACCTCCGGGCAGCTCTTGGCGTAAGCGCAACGCCTCGAAGCGCGTCTCGCGGGCATCGCTCAACGCCTGGCGCAACAGCCTCAAGGTCTCCGCATCCATCTTGTCGGCCTGTTTCAGCATGTCGATATAGGTCCGCTCGTAGTGCTCGGCAGGCGCCACCGTCAGCACCGCCTCGACGGCCCAGCCCGCCTCAAGCGGCTGCTCCAGAGGCTGCCGCAGACGCAGCCACTCGCCAGCCGGTAGGCGGGTATCCGCCAGTTCCCGGGTGATGGCGGTGTCCACCTGCCAGCCGATCACCCGTTCAGTCAACCGCCGCCGCTGCCCCTTGGGGTCGACCAGTGATAACCGCAGGTAGGCCTTCGGCACCATGTAGGTCGGAAAATGGTGCCCCGCCCCTACATTGCCGAGCGCGATATCAGCCATCAGGCCGACCTCACCATTACTGGTGATCTCCAGGGTGAGTTCCACCGCCCGACGGACCATGTCCGGGTCATGGATACCCCGAAACTCGTGGCGGCGTTCGGGCATGTGGCACTGCTGACAGCTCTTTTCCCCTGCCCAGGGGCTGGCCCGCCACTGCGCCAGGGTGTCCTCCTTGAGCTTGCCGTTGATCCGTCCTCCATCCTCCGGAAACTGATGGCAGGTGGCACAGAAACGGCTGTCCTGGTAGGCGCCGCTCACCTCGAATCCGGCGTGGGCAGGCTCCCGCGCCCCCTCGCGCGGCGGCGGCCCGAAGCGCCGGTGACCGCGCAGGTGGCAACTGGAGCACATCACCCCCTGATGACCGAGCTCCGGCGGCACATAAGCCGGTAAATCACCGGCTGGCGCATTGGGCCAGCCGAGTTCCCGCGCCAGCAGGGCCTTCTGCTCGGCCAATGGGGCATGACAGCGCAGGCAACGGTTGGCCGCCTCCTGATCCATCAGCCGCAACTGCCAAAGGATCCCCGGCCCGAGCGCCCGGCTGTGCAGGCTTTGACTCCAATCCCGGTGCTGTTCGGGATGACAATGCGCACACGCTTCCGCACCCAGAGAGGCCTCCAGCGGTGAGAAGGCCGCTGGCGGACCACCCTGGGGGGCAATCGGGTCTGCCCAGTGCTGGTCGAGAAAGCTCTCCACCTCACCCTCCATTGAGATTGATGATGACCCGAACCACCCACCCGCGATGGTGACGAGCAGGGCGGTTGCACCGATGAGCAAACGTTTCATTCGTCAGTCCGTGGGGCGGGCCCGCCAGCCCGCCCCGGGCCGAAACTAGCCGCAGGCATTGGCGGGCAGTTCGGCGCCGCCACCCGAACTGCCGCTGCTGCCGCCGGAATCACCGCTGCCACCGCTGCCGTCATCGACGGTGATCCCCTTGTAGGCGAGGTCTTCGTTGATGATGGCGTTCGCCGAACTGGCGTAGGCGTTGATGATGGAGCGTGGCTCAACGTTGGCTGCGAGGTCTGCCGGACTGAACATGCTCCAGCTCGCCTTGTCCGTCCGCCACGGGGAGTCCCAGGGAAGGATGTAATCACCGTTTGAGTCCACGATGTTGGACATCGAATGCCACTCCACCATCGCCCCGTCGTAGAAACGCGTCGGCAGACCGAGAATCGCCGCCGAGGCGAAACCGGTGATCATTGCCCGATAGGTCGTTTCGCAGTAGGTGTAAATGGTATCCCCGTCCTGATAAGCCCGGCCGGCACCTACCCCTTGATAGGTGGCGTTGACGAAGCCATTGCCGTCGGCGTCGACATTACCGTCGAGGTAGGACTGGATCTCGGCCTTGCTCTTGAAGCGCCATCCCTCCGTGGGAACCACGAGATTGCTAAAGTCGAGGTTGAGCGTTCCGTTGGGATGCCCTTGCGCCGCACCACCGTTTTGAAATGTATCCATGTAGTTGGCGACCGGCGTACCGGTGCCATCGTCTTCACCGGCACTGTATTGGTTGGTGCCGCGGGCGTCCCAAATGAGTACGCCGTCTGAGAGCAGGTTGGTATCCTGCGACGGCACCACGTCCATCATGTCTTCCAAAGTGGCCTGAAGGGCGAAATTGATCTCCTCCAGGTCCTTGACACTGGCGGTTCCTGTGCCCGGCGGCGTGCTGCCGGTCGTGGAAAAGTCGGTCGCGGCAAGTGCGGTGTTTTCGCCGTTCCACTGGTTGCCGCCGTTCAGCACTGCGACATGCTCTTGGGGCGTGCCCCAGTAACGAAACATGTACCAGCAGCGGCCGGCACGCATGGACTGACCGGCACCGGCCGTCCCCTGGGCACAGACAATCAGATCGTTTTCCGGATCGATGTCGTACTTGGCAAGGAAGGTATCCATCGAGCGTCCGCTCGGTACCATGCTGCGGGTTTCAATGACTCCGTTGGACCGTGTTTCGACCCACTCGGTTGCTTCATAGGTGAACACATCAGTCCCATTGGGCTTGATGAACTCGTAACCCGCTTCACCGGGCGAGGTCTGCAGAATCACCAGGTTGCCCCTGATGCCGCTGGGGCGGTTGCTCTCCCAATCGTCAATCCAATTTTTCAGCGTGGCCCCCGTAATCAAGCCACTGGTGTTACTGTCGTAGTCGGCTGCCGAAGTCTGGCTGATCTGCGCCGGTGTCGCCCGGGGCGTCTCCGTCGCTCCTGCGTTGGTGGTGTCCTCGCTGCCTCCGCAGGCCGAAAGCACCATGGCCAGGGTCAGACTGACACCTATTCCGAAGGTCCGGTGCCAACCGGATTGCTCGTGCATTGCGTTCCACATCGTCATCCCACTCTCCTCCATACGCCTTATGGTTCGCCTCGCCGCCGCTTTTCCGTTCTATTTCAGGACGACGGGGAGCCGGTTTTCGCCTAACAAGTCCAAAGCCCGAGTGGCATCGGCCGCATCGCACACGGCGATGTCGCAGCCCAGTTCCTCAAGCGCCTTGTGCAGGCGATCGTCAAAGCCGTCACTTCGGGCTGCTATCCTCATCAACACAATTTTCTGTTCACTCATATGATGTACACCGCATCTGCTTGGGTGATCTGGCGAGCCAGAGCCTGCATCCCCTGCTCTGTTTCCGTATCGAGCCGCTCCAGCGGCACCTCGGCAAAGTCCAGTGCCTCCAGGTGCTCCTCTGCACCGGCATCGGTTTCACCGCACAGCGCGACTCGAACCGGGTCATCAAGCAGCGTCAGTCCCGCAGCCATTCGCAGCGCCTCGGAACGTTTATCGAGGGCTACGACCAAAATCTCTTTGTGCATCCTCTCTCTCCTCAAAACACCACGACCCGGTCGCACCAATGCACCAGCTCCGCATCCTGGTACTGCCCCCCGACCACCACCGCATCGGCAACTGACAGCGGAACCGCCTGTTCAAAGCGCTCCATGCTGAACTCGCAGATGGCGAGCTTGAGTTGGTCCGACTCGGCCAGGGATTGCATACCCTTCTGATTGAGAGCGCGAATCCCGGTATCGGTCAGGAAGCAGCGCAACTCATGGTTTCGATCAGCCGCTGCCTGAAGCAGGTCGGTCGCCTGGACGGCCATCGCTTCATCTGTAATCACAATGCCGAGTTTCATGGTCAAACCTTTTGTATTTTCCAGGCGAACGCGCCGCCGTCGTCGGCACGTTCAAGCAGTTCGTTGCCACTCGATTCGCACATGGCCAGAATCGATTCCCCCGAAGAGGGGTTATCAAACAGGAGGGTCAACACATCACCGGCCTGCATCTTTTGCAGTGCCTTTTTTGTGTACATTTGCGGGTGTGGACAGCTATAGCCGCGCACATCCAGCGAAAACATGCCTTCGCCGGTCTGCTCAAATTTCACCGCCATGTTTCACTCCTTTTTTCTGTTTGGACCTAAAGTTCAAAGTCGCCTTCACGCGAGGCGCGCCACTCAAGCCAGGCGTTGAAGCCCTTGACGCCCAGGTATCCGCCGCCAATCATGCCGAGGAGAAAGACCCAGCCGCTCAGGTCGCCGTTGGTGACCGTGGCGAGAAACGCGCCGATGTTGCAACCCATGCCGACACGGGCACCGATACCCATCAGCGTGCCGCCGATCAGGGCGAATATTGCCGTCTCCATGCTCGGCATCTTCCATTTGAATTCGCTGCGCAACAGCGCCATCACCGCAGCCCCGAGAATGATGCCGATCGACATGAAGCCGGGGGCGTTCAACAACGGATTGGGCAGACCGTTATCGAGTCCGAAGAAAACGTTATCCATGTTCTCGACGCCCAGTTTGTTCAGAATCCAGCCGCCCCACTGCGCCTCCTGGGTGGTGATGTACCAGTAACCCGGGTCGAACACGGTTCCCTGCAGCGAGACGCCGCTGTCATAGCCCATCGCTTCCAGCAGTTCACCAAAGTTGAAGATCTTGTAGTGATCGCGCAGAACACCGGTTGTCCACATGTGGAGCCCGGCAAAGATGCCAAGACCGATACCGGCGATGGCGGTGTTTTTTGAGGAGGTGATCATCGACCAGAGACCACGCGCATGGTGGCCGAAATGAGGCGTGTCGATCTTGTTGCGCCGAATATAGCTGCGGCGGTAAGCGAAGACATAGAGAAGGATCAGCAGTAGCGCCGATGGCAGCACCGCCGAAAGAAAGGAGTTTGCAAAGTAGATCCCCGCGACCGAGTCTTCCATTCCCAGGTTTGCGGCAACCGTACTGCCCTCGAGGTTCCAGATGTAGCCGGTGATGAACTGGTCGAACCAGCCCTCGGTAACCGAGAGTTCTTCGGGCATGCCCGTTTGCGCGGCTGGCTCGGTCCATGCAGCGGGCGCAAAGCGATCGGACCATTCGCCCATCGATACAAACGCTGCCTGGGAGAAGGATATCGCGACAATGACCAGCATTGAGCCAACGTTGCCCTCTCCCGCCTTGTACAATGAGCCCGAGGCGCAACCGCCGGTGAAGACCATGCCGAAGCCGAAGATGGCACCGCCGATGATGATGTGCCATCCCAGCGGATGTGGTGCAAACGAACTGAGGCCGGCAGACTGTACCGTGGCGGCAATCACTGAATAGAGTGCGACCGCGATCAGCATGCCGACAGCCATACGGGGTACACCAATGGCAAACAGGTCGCGTACGGCGGAAGCCATGCAGAACCGGCCGTACTGCAACAGCAGCCCATAGGCAAGTCCAAACCAGGCATAAACCAACAGGTAGATGAAACGCGTATCGATGCTTAAGGTGAAGATGGACCCCAAAGCGATCAACCCGACGATGACCGACGCCGACAGTCTGCCACTGCCGGCGCGGCTGCCCACCACTGTTCCCTGAAGTACGTTTTCTTCACTCATGGCTTACCTTTTCACTTCGGTTGTCGGGGCCTCGAAGAGGCCTTTGCGCATGTACACCCGCCAGAGGTCCCTCTGCTTCACCGTCGCTACGTGCGTACCGCCGTGGGAAAACATCAGTGCGGGTAGTGTCTCCACCGTCGCCGGATTGTCGGAAAGCAGCTCAATCACCTCCCCCTCCTCCAGCCCGTCCAGTATTCGCATGGTCAGCAGTTGCGGACGCGGACAAGTCGCACCGATACAATCCAGTGTGCGGGCAATCAGTACCTTACCCGCGCCCTCAAGGTGAACAGAGTGCGGTTCCGCCGAGACATTGGTATCTGTCGTACGGGTTAAAATCCGCTGCAACCAACCCACACCTCTGCCCCTCTGGCTTGCGGCTGTGGGCGATAACAGTGCAGAAACCGTGCCACTCTAACTTCAGTTAGGTAAAACAAGGGATTAAGTGAGCTTGCGATGCGATGCGGGCAGTGCAAACTGCAATGACGCACATTGGAAGGAGCGATTGCATTGCAAGTTGCAATCGCCTTAGCGAAGTGATGAGGGTAGAAGACTACAAGCGTGTAAGAGACGGAATCACGCAGAGCCTGTCAGAACAGCCGACGCCGGGGAGCGCTGCGGCGTGGTCGGCAGCGGCGGACCGGCTGCTCGGTAATCTCTCGCTCACCCGGTCCTCAGGCGCAGGGCAAACGCAGTCCGCCGAGGGGTGCTCAGTTGGGCAGCAGGGTTGGACGGGAGACGTAGTAGCCTTGGGCAAAGTCGACGCCCAACGTCCTCAACAGGTCGAACAGATCTTTCTCCTCGACGGACTTGGCAACGGTACAGATGCCCAGCAAACGGCTGACGCGGGCGATGGACTCGACCAGCGCGGCATTGACCGGGTCCTGCATCACGGTGCGGGCCAAACTGCCGCCGATTTTGAGGCTGTCGATGGGTAGTGATTTCAGATAGCAGAATGAACTCAACCCGCTGCCGAAGTCATCCAGAGCAAATCGACAACCGGCACCGCGCAGCCCATCGATGGTGCGGCGCACCTGGCTGAGATTGGCGATGGCGGTGGTTTCGGTAAATTCGAAACAGATTCGCCCCGACGGCAGACCCGACGCCCAATGGCGGCCTGCGCCTGATCCGTAAACGCCTCGCTGCAGATGGACTGACTGGAGAGATTGATGCTGTAGACCCCGTCTGCGATCGCTTCATTGCGCAGCAACGTAATCAACCGGTGCAGCACCCACAGATCAATCTCGGGCATCAATTTCAGCCGTTCGGCAGCGGGCAGGAAGGTCAGCGGCGCCATTTCGCGCCCTCCTCGCTGAGCCGGAGATAGACCTCACTGCGCAGCACACCGTCATCGTTCCCCAGGGAGGTCAGCGGCTGTGCCGCCAGCCGGAACATCCCTTCATCAAGCCCGCGGCGCAGCCGTTCCGACCAGTTGGCGGATTGACCGGCGGCGGCATAGCCATCGTCCGGCGACCAAAGATGTACCCGGTTACGTCCGGCATTTTTTGCCGCATAGCAGGCGGCATCGGCGGCAGCGAGCACATCGGCCAGAGTGCCCGACTCCGGTCCAATGGGCACCAGCCCGATGCTGATGCCGATCGTGAAACTCTTCTCCTCCCACAGAAACTGAAAATCGTGCACCGCCTGCCGCATGGTCTCGGCGAGTTGCAATGCCTTTTCCGGCGGACACCCCTCCAGCAGCACGGCGAACTCATCGCCGCCTCCCTGTCCAGACTCATGCCGCCACCCAGGAAGGCCCCGGGAAGCAACCGCGCGACTGGAGCCGACGATGCAACTCCGCAAGGTCCGCGTCGGTCAAATCCTCCACCACGGAGCCGTCGGCGCCCAGGCGTCCTCCTGTCTCCAGGCACAGCTCGGCAGGTACCGGCGAGGTCTGCGGCGGCGGCTGGAGATCATAGAGGGCCTGCCGCGCCTGACGGCCGATGGTGAGCATATCCCCCAGACCGCGGTTGGTGATGTAGGCGGTACGCACACCTTTGCCCTCCAGGGCGGCATTGGTGGCCACCGTGGAGCCGTGAACCACGACCAGATGCGGGAAATCCGCCTCGCCCAGGCCGAGTTCTGCAATTCCCTGCAAAATGGCCCGCTCCGGGGCTTCGGGGGTGGAGAGCACTTTGTGGACATGCAGCGCCGTGCCATCGAGCAGGACGAAGTCGGTGAAGGTCCCACCGGTGTCGACGCCCAGCAGGAGCGGGTTGCCAGAGGCTTGGTTCATCGCCGGATGACCCTATAGACGGAGAGGCGTCGTATTTTAGCCGCAGGGCCCGGGGGATAACCACCGGAGGGGCCGGGCGGGATTGAGTGATCGCACGCGAAGAGCGACAAGGTGCAAAGGTGACAGGAAAGGTTTTTCTCCTCACCAAGCGCCATTTACAGCGAAGGCGTGACTCTCATGGAAATGCATCTTTGCGGCATTCACGTTTTCGTAACGTTTTTTTTGGTTAGAATCTCGGCCTGTCGCCAAGCAGGGAACGGAACGACACATGAGCGAAGATAGTCTGGTTAGGATCGACGATCTCTATCGGTACTTCGGCGCGCATTGCGCGGTGAACCGCGTGAGCTTTGAGGTACGCCGCGGCGAAGTGCTGGGTTTCCTCGGTCCCAACGGGGCCGGCAAATCGACCACCATGCGGATGCTCACCGGCAACCTGGCGCCGAGCGGAGGCCGTATTACGGTGGGCGGGGTCGATATTCTCGAACACCCCAAACGCGCCAAGGCCGCCATCGGCTATCTGCCGGAGCAGCCGCCGCTCTACCGGGAACTGACGGTGGACGAATACCTGACCTACTGCGCGCGGCTCCATCGCATCGAGAGTGGCCGAATCGCGGCGGCGCTCTCCGCTGCCAGGGAGCGCTGCGGACTGGCGGACAGCGGCGGACGGCTGATCGGCAATCTTTCCAAGGGTTACCAGCAACGGGTGGGTATCGCCCAGGCCATCATCCACTCCCCGGATGTGGTCGTGCTGGATGAGCCGACGGTAGGGCTCGACCCGATTCAGATCCGCGAAATCCGTGCCCTGATCCGCGAACTGGGCGGCGAACACAGCGTCATTCTTTCCACTCATATCCTGCCCGAGGTGCAGGCCACCTGCGATCGGGTGCAGATCATCAACCGCGGCGAACTGGTGGTCAGCGATTCCATCGCCGGACTGGAACAGCGCATGCAGACCTCCCGCCTGACGGTCGCCCTGCATCGCCCGCCCCGGCTTGAGAAACTCACTGCCCTCGATGGCGTGGTTTCGGTCGAAGAGAGTGGCGACGGCCGCTTTCACATCGGTCACGATCCGGCCAGGAGTCCCGCCGAGGCACTGGTCCTGGCCGCCGCGCGGGAGGATTGGGGGCTCTATGAACTCATCCCCGAGCGCCGCTCGCTGGAGGACATCTTTGTTGATTTGACCACGTCGGAACCGGCGCAGGAGGAGGCGGCGTGATGGTGGGACATATCGCGGCCCGGGAATTGCGAAGCCTGTTTCTTTCGCCGCTGGCCTGGTCGGTGCTGGCGGTGGTGGAATTTATCATCGCCTACCTTTTTCTCGGGCAGGTGGATGAATACGCCCGACTTCAGCCGCAACTGGCACGGCTGGAGAGCGCCCCGGGGCTGACCGAGGTCGTGGCGGGCCCGATTTTCGGCACCGCCGCGGTGGTTCTGCTGCTGGTGGCGCCCCTGTTGACCATGCGCCTGGTGAGCGAGGAGCGGCGCGGCGGCACGCTGCCGCTACTGCTCTCGGCCCCGGTCTCCATGACCGAGATCGTCGTCGGTAAATATCTGGGCGTCATGGCGTTTTTCCTGGTGATGGTCGGGCTTATTGTCCTGATGCCACTATCGCTGCTGTTCGGCGGCACGCTGGATTTCGGTCTGCTGACGACCCAGGTCCTGGGACTGACGCTCATGCTGGCCGCCTTCGCCGCCGCGGGACTGTTCATGTCGACCCTGGCGGGCCAGCCCACCGTCGCGGCCGTGGCCAGTTTCGGGATTCTGCTGCTGCTCTGGATCCTGGACTGGGCCGGCGGGGCGGCCGGAGGCGATAGCCTGTTCGCTTACCTTTCACTGCAGCGTCACTACGAGGCCCTGTTGAAAGGGATTTTCGATACCAGCGATCTGGTCTACTACCTGCTGTTTATCGCCACTTTCCTGGTACTCAGCGTCCGCCGTCTGGATGCCGAACGCCTGCAGAGCTAACCCGAGCGCAAATAAGACACCATGGATATCGATCGCAAGAGCCGACGTCGACTGCGTTTTCAGAACTGGACCTTCGTGGTGCTGTTCCTGGCGGTCATTGGACTCATAGGCTGGCTCAGCACCCGCTACGACTACCAGGCCGACTGGACCGCCAGCGGCCGCCACACCCTCTCCGAGGCCAGTCGCCAACTGCTCGATGGTCTAAACGGTCCGGTAACCATTACCGCGTTCGCACGGGAGAGCGACATGTCACAGCTTCGCCGCCGTATCCACGAGGTCATCGAGCGCTATCAGCGTCACAAGGCGAATATCTCCCTGGCATTCGTCGATCCGGACCAGCATCCCGACCGGGTCCGCGCACTGGATGTGACGGTGGACGGTGAGCTGGTAGTGGAGTACCAGGGCCGCACGGAGAACCTCAAAACCCTTGGAGAGCAGGCCCTCACCAACGCCCTGCAACGGCTGGCCCGCAGTGGCGAACGCCGCGTGCTGTTTCTGGCCGGCCACGGCGAGCGCAGCCCGAAGGGCCGCAGCAATTTCGATTACGGGGATTGGAGTGCCCAACTGGAGAAAAAAGGCATCCGTTACGACACGCTCAATCTCAGCATCAGCCCCGCCATTCCCGAAGACGCCGCGGCACTGGTCATCGCCGACCCGCGCCAGGAACTGCTGCCGGGTGAGGCAACGCTGATCACGAACTGGGTGGCTAAAGGCGGCAATCTCCTGTGGTTGCGGGAACCGGATGGCGCCGATGGACTTGAAGCGCTGGCCCAGCAGCTTGGCGTTGCACTCGGAAAAGGCAAGCTGGTCGATCCGACCGGTCAGTTGCTGGGTATCAGCCACCCCGCCTTCGTCGTGGTGGCGGAGTATCCGGACCATCCGGTAACCGGCGATCTCACCGCCCTTACCCTGTTTCCCATCGCGGGCCATCTGATCACCGGCAAGAGCGATATGCAAATTCAGCCCATCTTGCGCACCCTGGAGCGCAGCTGGGCCGAGACCGGAAAGCTGGAAGGCACGATTGGTCATGACTCGGGCGAGCCCTCCGGCCCGCTGACCTTGGGTGTGGCCGCCACCCGGGTTTTGGCCGGCCGTGGCGATGCCGAAAAGAGCGAAGCCGAAGCGACCGAACGGACCCAGCGCGCCGTGGTCATTGCGGACGCCGATTTTCTCTCCAATCAGTATCTTGGCAACGGCGCCAATCTTGAGCTCGGCAACCGGCTGGTGAATTGGCTGAGCCATGATGACGCCTTTATCCGCGTCCAGCCCCGCACCGCACCGGATACCTCACTCACCTTGAGTCCGGTGTTATCGGCCGTGCTCGGCTTCGGCTTTCTGCTGATCCTGCCTCTGGGGCTGGCGGGGACCGGGGTGTTGATCTGGTGGCGACGCCGTAAACGGTAGGGGGCCATGAATTCGCGAACACTGCTTAATCTGGGGTTGCTGGTGCTGGTGGGAATCCTTGTCGCGCTTGCAATCTGGGAGCCCGGCAAAGAGGCGCCACCCGGCCCCAAGCCACTCACTGAACTGAATCCTGCCGAGGTCGACCGCGTGCGGATCGAGCGCGCGGGACAGGCCGCCGTGGCCGCCGAGCGAAACGAAGACGGGAGTTGGCGGCTGACCGAACCGCGCCCGCTTCCCGCCAACGACTATCGTTTCGACTCTCTGGTGAGTGTGGCGAAAGCCCCCGATCAAGGCGGTTTTCCGGTTCGGGACGAACTCGACGCCTTTGGGCTCGCCGAGCCCCGGGTCCGCCTGCAGCTAAACGATCTGACGCTGGATTTCGGCAACACCACGCCGGTGGACCAGCGCCGCTATGTGCGCGTCGGCGACACCGTCCACCTGATCGGCGATACCCACTACTACCATCTGATCGGCGGCATCGGCACCTTCGCCAGCCGACGACTGCTACCGGAAGACGGCGCCCTCACGGCCATTTCCCTGCCAAAACTGGAACTGCATCAGCAGAAAGGGAAGTGGAGCGTGGCACCGGAAGCGGCGGAAGCTTCCGCCGATGACATCGCCAAACTGGTGGACAACTGGCGGCATGCCCGCGCCATCGAGGTGAAGAGCTGGGACGAACCTGCACCCCAAGGCGAAACCATCCGAATCCACCTGGCGGGGACAACTGCACCGGTCCAGTTCGTGATCGCCTCCCGCGAGCCGCAGACGGTACTGGTGCGCCCCGACTGGCAGCTCGCCTATCATCTGCCCGACTCGGTGACCGAGGAGCTTCTATCTCTCGGAAGCGCCGAAGGGAAGAAAAGATAAAACCACAGAGGGCACAGAGGCTGAATGATCCAGTGGAACTTCCAGTTCCCCGTGGGATGGGCAAAGGGGCGTAGCGACCCGCCCAACACCAAGAAAGATGATGGGCACGCTTCGCTTTGCCCATCCTACGAATTGCCATGAACTTTAACCCCCGTGCTCCCCGTGTCCCCGTGGTTTCGGATAACTCTGTTTCTCCGTGTCCTCCATGGCTAACCCAAATCTAAACGAGTAGCCCCAAGTGCCCGAACTCCCCGAGGTGGAGACCACCCGGCGCGGTATCGCGCCGCACATCACCGGCCGGCGCATCGTTGCCGTGGAGGTCCGCGAACCGCGTCTGCGCTGGCCGATTCCTTCCGATATCGGCAAGCTCGCCGGGGGACAAAAAGTGAGCGAGGTGGCCCGGCGGGGGAAATACCTGCTGCTGTCACTCGAGCGCGGAACGATCATTTTGCACCTGGGGATGTCCGGCAGCCTGCGGGTGCTGCACGAGGCGCCGGAGCCGGGTCGACACGACCACGTGGATCTGGTCTTTGAGGAGGGCCTGCGCCTGCGTCTTACCGATCCGCGGCGCTTCGGGGCTTTGCTGTGGTCCGAAGGCGCGCCGGAGCGCCACAAGCTGCTCGCCGGGTTGGGACCCGAACCGCTGGACGAGGCCTTCGACGGTGATTATCTGTTCCGCCGCTCCCGCGGCCGGCGCGTCCCGGTCAAGGCCTTTTTGATGGATGCCAAGGCGGTGGTGGGAGTCGGCAACATCTACGCCAACGAGGCGCTGTTCATGGCCGGCATCCGTCCCGACCGCCCGGCCGGAGGCATCTCCCGCACCCGCTATCGGCGCCTGGCGGAATACGTACGCAGCGTCCTCGAGCAGGCGATCAGCCAGGGTGGCACCACCCTGCGGGACTTCACCGACAGCGAAGGGCGCCCCGGCTATTTCGCCCAGAGTCTCGCCGTTTACGGCCGCGGCGGCATGCCCTGCCCCGCCTGCGATACCCGACTGCGCGAAATCCGCATCGGACAGCGCTCGACCGTGTTCTGCCCGCGGTGCCAGCGCTGATCTATTTGCCACAGAGGGCAACAGAGAACACAGAGTAATGAAAAACCACGGGGGACACGGGGAGCACGGGGCTTCCTGAGGGCTGTTGGGAGGCGCGCCTCGGTGTAATCGTGCCGAGGCGGCGCTCCTCCTGTAAGCAACAGACCGAAACGGCAGCATTGGAAGAGCTTAGAAATCTCTGTGCCCTCTGTGGTTTGAAAAAAAACAGATCCCCGTGTTCTCCGTGCCCCCCGTGGTTTATCCCTGTAAACTGCTGTGCTTTCGATTCGGACTTCGTAAGCAACCATGCCGGCACCCGACACGATCTTCGCCTCGCCCGACAACCTGCGCCTCGCCTTCGAGACGGGGCTTGGCCGTCTTATCGAGCGCGACGGCCTGGGGCCTTTCATCCTGGCCACCGCCAACGCCAGCTTCGAGCCGGAGCTCTGGGAGGCACTGCGGCCAGCGCTTCGCAAACGCTTCAACGAATTGATAGCCGAGTATCGCCATCGTTTGCAGGGTGGAGGTGATATCCCCGACGGCCAGGAGGATTTGACTGTCTTTCTCAAGCTGGCCCTGCTCGGGTTCGACGCCCTGGAGCCGACCCGTTTTCGCCGTGCCGGCCCCTGGGAGGTGCAGTTCAATCCGCTACGCGCCTTTCGCCCCCGGCGCATGAGTGCCCAGACGGCGGAAGGCATCAGAAAGCCTTTCGACCCCGACGGTTTCCATTTCAACAAGCCTTTCATGGAGAAGGAGATCCTCTGGGAGGGGGCGTTGGATGGCACCGACGCGGCGCTCTACTACAACAAATACCCGTTTGTGACCCGGCACGGTCTCCTTGTCCCCGAACGCCACGAGCAGCATCCGCAATACCTGACCCGACACCTGCACAACTTCGCCTGGGAGCAGGCGGCACGGCTGGGCGAAACCCTGCCGGGGGTGGGACTCGGATACAACGCGTATGGCGCCGGCGCCTCGGTCAACCACCTTCATCTGCAGCTATTCGTGAGCGAGGCTCCGTTCCCGGTGGCCGATCCGCGTTTCCTGCACAACGGCGGCGACGAATCCTATCCTGCCCATTGCATGGCCCTGAGCGATGTCGAGGAGGCCTGGAGGCAGGTGGACACACTGCACCGTAGCGGCACGGCTTACAATCTCATCTACCTGCCCGGCCGTGCCTACCTTCTGCCCCGCCGAACGCAGGGCAGCTTCCAACTACCGGGATGGTGCAGCACCTGTGCGTGGTACGAAATGGCCGGCGGCATGATCACCTTCAGCGAAGAGCCTTTTCACGGCCTGCTCCCGGAGCATATGGCGGAACTACTCACCTCCGCCACACTGCAGCCCTGAGTCGTGCAAAGTCGCTTGGCGACGAGTCCATTCCTTACGTTGATTAAAGCGTGACGAACCGATGGACACGCTTCACTTTGCCTACAGGGACGTAGGTAAAGGGCGAGAGCAGGATGCGGTAGCCTTGGCGGCCTCCGCAACATTGCGGAGAGGCGCCGTTGCGACTAATCGTTAGGTACCGGAAAGGAAGCCGCAACACACTGTTCGCAGGAGCGAACCATGACGACCCTGTCACGGATGACCGCAGTTTGGACACTGCTGGGGGTGACCGGCTGCGCAGGGCTGGGGCCGACGAGTCCACCAACTGCCAGCCTGTCTGATGCTGAAAAGGCACTGCAACAGGCCTATGCCGCCGACGCGGCGGAATTTGCCACACTCGAAGTGCAGATGGCCGAGGACAAACTGGAGCAGGCCGTTGCCATTGTCGAGTCCGAACAGCAGGGGCAGTTGGCCCGCTCCCGGCGCCTGGCGGAGCAGGCGGAAGTGGACGCGCAACTGGCTATCGTCAAGGCCGAAACGGAACGCCTGCATCAACTCAGAAGAAGACTGGCCGAGACGCTGGAGATGCTACGGGACGGCCGCGGGGAAACGGAACCATGAAAGGAATCATTACGTTGTTGTCGGCGATGTTGATCACCGCCTGTACCGCCGTGCCCGTCCAGGAAAAACCGGAGCTCGCCGAGGTCCGTGACAGCTACCGCGCCGTCGCCGGCGTACCGGAGATCCGTGCCAATGCCGCCTATCTCCTGCACCAGGCGGATCAGGCCATTCGGCGGGCGGCCGAAACCGCGGATGGGGCCGAGTACAACCACCAGATTTACATGGCGAGACGCTATCTCGATATGGCCCAGGCCGTCACCAACCGCGAACTCTCACAGCGTGAAGTCGAGAGACTGGCCCACCAGCGCAATCAATTGCGCAGGCAACGGCGCGCCGAGGAAGAGGCGGAGTCGGCCCGCCGGACGGAGGCACTGGAGGCGGAGTTGGCGGCGCTGGAGGCAACGCGGGTCGATCGGGGAATTTTGGTGACACTCCAGGATGTCCTGTTCACCCCTGGACGGACCGAGTTGACCCCTTCCGCCCGGGACGAACTGGAGATCCTCGGTGATTTCCTCCGCGACCACCCGGATCGCTCGGTGATGGTCGAAGGGCATACCGACAGCTTCGGCAACGCCGATTACAACATGGTCCTGTCGGAGCGGAGGGCCGACAGCGTCAAGCAGGCACTCGTCGAACGGGGCATCGAGCCCGAACGCATCGTCAGCCGCGGCTACGGCGAGACCCGCCCCATCGCCAGCAACGTGACCGAAGCCGGACGACAGCTGAACCGGCGCGTCGAGGTGGTGATACTGGCTGAAGGCGTCGAACCGCCCAAGCCAGAGGAAACCTGAAGCACCACTGAACGGACCACTATTACTGTGTTAGCGTTCTCGACCCGCTTCGTGAAAGGCCTTGCTTACAGGAGACAGTAAGTACTCGAAAACGGTGCGCTCACCCAGCTTTATTTCAGCTGCGACTTGCATACCCGGCACCAGGTCGTAGGAGATTTTATCCGCGATCAACTTCTGACTGCCGAGCCCTACCAGGGTCCGATACATCAGAGGTTGCGACTCGGCTCCATTCTGAGGCCTGCCGTTTACGGCGGAGTCTCTCGAGTCAGCGGCCACATGTTCGACAACGCCTTCTATCATCCCGTATTTTTGAAATTGAAAAGCTGTAAGTTTTAGTTTGGCCTCCTGGCCAGGACGCACAAATCCAACGTCCTGATTGGCGAGCCAGACTTCTGCCCGCAGATCATCTGACAACGGAACGAGTGTCATCAGGATCGTACCGGGCTGAGTTACAGTACCGGCGGTGTGTGTGGCCAAATCTTTCACGATGCCGCTCTGTGGCGCTGCCAATTCCAGCAATGATCGGCGGTGTTTCTGTTTGGCGATCTCCGCTTCGAGTCTGTTGAGTTTTTCGGAGATTTGGGCCCGTTCTGAGCGCAAACGGCGTTCGTTTTCGCTCCGTAGCTGAGTGATCTTGCGTCGGGCCTGTAGTTTTGCCGCCTTTTCGCGAGCAATGATCTGATCCTGAGCCTTGAGTTCCTCCTCCTTTTCAATGCGCTCCCTCGTCTTTTGAATGGCTTCCAGACTACCCGCATGACCGCTTTTGGAGAGTTTCAGGTAAGCGGCTTCCTCTTTTCTGTAAAGCGGAAGGATTTTTTTCAGTTTCTCTTTGGTTTCTTCCGCCAGGGCCAATTCCTTTCCTGCGCGCTCCAATCCGGCTTGCTGCTCCGCAATCGCCGACTCAAGTGCCCGTTTGTTGGCTTGGTACTGAAGCTGCACTTCTCGAAAAGGCGCATCCGGATCTTCATCAGCCTTAAGGAACGGGGTTCCTTCAAGTTCCGCCTCGGTCCTGCGAAGATTCAGCCGGGCACGGATGTATTCATCACGTGATGAGTGGTAATCGGCATCCACCTGCGTTGTATCCATACGCATCAGGACCTGTCCCGCTTCCACTTTCTCGCCTTCCCGGACCAGGATTTCCCGAATAAGCCCCGCTTCCGCCGGCTGGACAATCTTCACGTAAGTCGACGGAATCAGCTTTCCCTGAGCGACTGCCACGATGTCCAGGCGCCCTACAGCAGCCCAAATCAGCGCGCAGGCGAAAAGGAGAATCAGGCTGCCCAATATGGCTCGAGGGATAGGGTGCGGCGGTTTCGATTGGACACTGAGAATGCCTGGAGAGAAGCTGGCGGGATGGTCGCCCATCCCGCCCTTCTTTCCCGAACGAAAGAGCTTCATTTTACTGCATCACCCCAACTGCTCGATGCCGTCCTGAAGCCCCCTGAACGCCCGCATCCGGTTGCCTTCGCTCTTCAGGGCGACCGGGTCGTGGGCATTCCAGCGCCGGTTCGCGCCGAGCATTCCCCCAAACGAGTCCACCGGCAGGGCCCCTGCCTCGGCCTCGTGGTCGACGCCCTTCTCCTTTTCGTTTTTCGCAAGGTGCTCATCCACGGCCTCCCAGTGAGCCAATATCGCGTTGGCGTCGATACTGGATTTCTCTTCCCTGTTCACCGACTTGGCCGGCTTGAGCTTTTTGGGCTCGGCAAGTTTGAGAGTCGTCACGGGCTTCTCGGTAGCTTCCATCTCAGGCTCTTTAACGAGGAGAGAGTCGTCCGTGCTCCGGTCTCCCCGGGCGCCGGGGTTGCCCGACGAGGTGCCGTCTCCATCGTTAAAGTTCACCGTATGCCCCGCGGGGGCGGCATCGCTGCCGTTTCCGACGCCCTGGTTCCCGTGGCTTACCGAAAGCCGGAAGACATCGGAAGTGGCGAGGCTTCCCTCGGTACTGCCGGTCGCCTCGACGCTATCCGTGGCCGTTACCCGGACATCGATATAGCCCACCTCTTTCGGGGTATGGCCCGAGAAGGTCTGCGTCTCCGGATCAAAACTCAGCCAGGACGGCAGCTCGGATCCGTCGGCAAGGGTTGCCGTGTAGTCGAGTACATCCCCCTGGTCGATATCCTGGAAGCTGCCTTCGGGTACCTGCCAGGAGAAGGGCTTGTGGAAGGTGAAGTCCTGGTCCTCCAAGGCCATCGCGACGAAGGGCGCGTCGTTGGTGCCGCTGGCGATAATCTCCAGCGACGAGCCCACCTGGGCGATACCATCAGTCACATTGAAGTCGAAGACTTCCGTGACCTCTGCACTTCTCCCCAGGGTCTGGATGGCATCACTGTCGTTGTCGAGGACGTAGCTGTAGCTGCCGTCCTCCGAAAGCGACAGGGTCCCGTAAGTCCCGACATGCTCACCAGCCTCTACGACAGAAAGCGTATCGGTTGCATCCACGTCGTAGTCGTTGGCCAGAACATTACCGCTGGCGGCGGGCTCCAGGTCTTCCGTTACCCCGTTCGAATCGGCGGTGGTGACTGGGAGGTCGTTGACACCAATGATGTCCACCTCGACCGTACCGGTGGCGGGCTCCCCTTTGTCATCCGAAATCGTATATTCGAACGAATCAGCGAGAACCTCACCTTCGGCGAGTTCCTGGAAGCTGTCGCCGATGTCGTAGGTGACCTGACCATCGTCCAGGGAGACCGAGGCACCAACCTGCGATTCACCCATGGAATCGAGGCTGATGATGTCTCCCGGGTTCGGGTCGGTGTCGTTGGCCAGGAAGTAGTCCACCGGCAACGAAACCGGGCCGCCATCTTCATAGGCGGTCATGCTGTCCGTGTTGGCCACCGGCGGCCGGTTGATCAGCAGCTCGATGCCCTCACGGTCGAGGACCGTCCCGTCGTCGAACTCCATGGCATTGATGCCTTCGGCGTGGTCGAACCAGTCGGAGAGCACGAACTTTTCCGAGGTGCCCAGGACACGAACGTGCATATCGCTACCGTAGCGATCCGCTTCCAGGTCGAACTCCGTCAACCCGCTGCCAACGTAAAGGGTGTTGAAGCCCTGCGTATCCAGGAACGTGTCATCGCCGTCGCCGAGGCGGAAGACATAGCGATCATCGCCGGCGCCGCCCATCAGGACGTCGTCGCCCAACCCCCCTTCGAGGACGTCGTTTCCGGCACCGCCCCAGAGCGAATTGTCGCCCTGGTTACCGACCATATGGTTATCGAGAGTGTTACCGCGGCCATCGATATCGGCCGAACCGGACAGGGAGAGGTTCTCGACGTTGTCGCTCAGCGAATAGCTGACACTGGAGTGGACCGTGTCATCGCCTGCCATCGCAGCCTCAAACACGGCATCCCCGGCGTTGTCGACGACATAGACATCACCGCCCGCGCCCCCGATGAGGGTATCTGCGCCAGCACCGCCATCCAAGGTGTCATTCCCGCCATTACCCGAAAGCGTGTTGGCGCCCGCGTTGCCCACGATCCAGTTGTCCAGGGCGTTGCCGCTGCCGCTGATAGAGCCGGTGCCGGTCAGGTTGAGGTTCTCGACGTTGGCATCCAGTGAATGGCTCGCACTGGCAAAGACGGTGTCCATCCCCTCACGCGCCAGCTCGGCGACGGAATCCCCGGCATTGTCGACCACATAGGTGTCGTCTCCGGCACCTCCCACCATGACATCCGCCCCGGCGCCGCCATCGAGCGTATTGGCTCCGGCGTTACCGGTGATCGTATTGTCGAGCGCATTACCGGTCCCGCTGAGGTCTTCGGAGCCGGTAAGCACCAGATTCTCGACATTGTCGGAGAGGGCGTAATCGAGGTCGGTTATGACGGTGTCGTTGCCCCTGCCGGCGCCTTCGTTGACGCTGTCGCCCATGTCGTCGATGAGATAGGTATCGTCTCCCCGACCGCCGCTCATGGTATCGGCGCCGGTTCCACCATCCAGGGTATCGTTGCCGCCGTTTCCAAACAGCGTATCGTCGCCTTCCAACCCTTTCAGGACGTTATCCCCGTCATTGCCGGCGATGGTATTGCTGGCCGCATTACCGGTACTGTCGATAGCACTCGTACCGATCAGCTCCAGGTTTTCGATGTTATCGCCCAGCATATAATCGATACTCGCGCGCACCGTATCAGTGCCCTCACCGGCCGATTCGTCCACCACGTCACCGGCATCATCCACCACATAGACATCGTCGCCGACACCACCGGCCATCACGTCAGCGCCGGAGCCACCATCGAGCAGGTCATGGCCTGCCCCGCCTTCGAGCTGGTCCTGGCCGGATCCGCCGAACAGCGAATCGTTGCCCTCACCACCGACGAGGGTATCGGCACCGGCGTTGCCGGACAGGCGGTTGTCACCCGTATTGCCGGCAATGCGGTTGTCCGTCGCGTTGCCGGTGCCGCTGTAATCGGCCGTTCCTGTCAGCGTGAGATTTTCGATATGGCCGCTCAGGGTGTAGTCGGCCGCGGCAAAGACCGTGTCCCGGCCTTCGTCGGCGTGCTCGACGATGGTATCGGAGGAGCGATCAACCATGTAGGTGTCGTCACCCAACCCACCCACAAGGGTGTCGGAGCCCGACTTGCCATCCAGCACGTTGTCGCCGCTGTTGCCGGTAATGACGTTGTTGAGGCCGTTGCCGGTGCCGTCGAGGTTCTCCGTTCCCGTCAGGGTCAGGTCCTCGACGTTGTCGGTCAGGGTGTAGGTAATGGACGAGCGCACCGTGTCCCGCCCGGAACGGTAGGACTCGGTCACCACATCACCGGCATCGTCCACCACATAGGTGTCGTTGCCTGAGCCGCCGCTCATGGTATCGGCCCCGGTGCCGCCATCGAGCGTGTCGTTGCCGGCATTGCCCGACAAGGTGTCGTCGCCCTCCAGGCCTCGTAGCGTATTGCTGCCCCGGTTGCCGCTGATGACGTTGTTCAGGCCGTTGCCGGTGCCGCTGATGTTGTAGTAACCGGTCAGGGTCAGGTTCTCGACGTTCTCCGACAGGGTCCGGCTCACGCTCGAGCGCACCGTGTCGGTCCCCTCGCCCGCCTGCTCGCTCACCGCATCGCTACCGTTGTCGACCACGTAGGTGTCGTCACCCGTGCCGCCCGCCATCGTATCGGCACCGTAGCCACCATCCAGGGTGTCGTTGCCGCTGCCACCTTCGATCCGGTCGCTGCCGCTGTGACCGCGCAGGGTGTCGTGCCCTTCGCCGCCCAGCAGGGTGTCGTTGCCGGCGTTGCCGTTGAGCGTGTCATTGCCCGCCAGGCCATCCAGCACGTTGGCGCCGCTGTTGCCGTTGATGATGTTGTCGAGCTCGTTACCGGTGCCGTCGATGTCGGCGCTACCGGTCAGGGTCAGGTTCTCGACGTCGTCGGTCAGGGTGTAGGTGATGGAGGAGTGGACCGTGTCCGTGCCTTCGCCGGCCGCCTCCGTGACTACGTCGCCATCGTTTTCCACCACGTAGGTGTCGTGGCCGGTTCCACCGGCCATGGCATCCGCGCCCGAACCGCCGTTGAGCGTGTCGTTGCCGGAGCCGCCGCTGAGCTGGTCTGCGCCGGCACCGCCGTTGAGGGCGTCGTGGCCGCTGCTGCCAAACAGGGTGTCATTGCCGTCACCTGCGTTGAGGGTGTCGTTGCCGCCCTGACCATCCAGCACGTTGTCGCCGCTGTTGCCGGTAATGACGTTGTTGAGGCCGTTGCCGGTGCCGTCGAGGTTCTCCGTTCCCGTCAGGGTCAGGTTCTCGACGTTGTCGGTCAGGGTGTAATCGATGCCTGACTGTACGGTGTCGGTCCCGCCCCAGTAAGATGTTTCGGAGACCACATCACCCGCATCGTCCACCACGTAGGTGTCGTTGCCCGAGCCGCCGCTCATGGTATCGGCACCGGTGCCGCCGTCGAGCGTGTCGTTGCCGGCGTTGCCCGACAACGTGTCGTCTCCCTCGAGGCCACGCAGGGTGTTGCTGCCCCGGTTGCCCGTGATGACGTTGTTCAAGCCGTTGCCGGTGCCGCTGATGTTGTAGTAACCGGTCAGGGTCAGGTTCTCGACGTTCTCCGACAGGGTCCGGCTCACGCTCGAGCGCACCGTGTCGGTCCCCTCGCCCGCCTGCTCGCTCACCGCATCGCTACCGTTGTCGACCACGTAGGTGTCGTCACCCGTGCCGCCCGCCATCGTATCGGCACCGTAGCCACCATCCAGGGTGTCGTTGCCGCTGCCACCTTCGATCCGGTCGCTGCCGCTGTGACCGCGCAGGGTGTCGTGCCCTTCGCCGCCCAGCAGGGTGTCGTTGCCGGCGTTGCCGTTGAGCGTGTCATTGCCCGCCAGGCCATCCAGCACGTTGGCGCCGCTGTTGCCGTTGATGATGTTGTCGAGCTCGTTACCGGTGCCGTCGATGTCGGCGCTACCGGTCAGGGTCAGGTTCTCGACGTCGTCGGTCAGGGTGTAGGTGATGGAGGAGTGGACCGTGTCCGTGCCTTCGCCGGCCGCCTCCGTGACTACGTCGCCATCGTTTTCCACCACGTAGGTGTCGTGGCCGGTTCCACCGGCCATGGCATCCGCGCCCGAACCGCCGTTGAGCGTGTCGTTGCCGGAGCCGCCGCTGAGCTGGTCTGCGCCGGCACCGCCGTTGAGGGCGTCGTGGCCGCTGCTGCCAAACAGGGTGTCATTGCCGTCACCTGCGTTGAGGGTGTCGTTGCCGCCCTGACCATCCAGCACGTTGTCGCCGCTGTTGCCGGTAATGACGTTGTTGAGGCCGTTGCCGGTGCCGTCGAGGTTCTCCGTTCCCGTCAGGGTCAGGTCCTCGACGTTGTCGGTCAGGGTGTAGGTAATGGACGAGCGCACCGTGTCCCGCCCGGAACGGTAGGACTCGGTCACCACATCACCGGCATCGTCCACCACATAGGTGTCGTTGCCTGAGCCGCCGCTCATGGTATCGGCCCCGGTGCCGCCGTCGAGCGTGTCGTTACCGGCATTGCCCGACAGGGTATCGTCGCCGTCGAGGCCCCGCAGGGTGTTGCTGCCCCGGTTGCCGATGATGGCGTTGTTCAGGCCGTTGCCGGTACCGCTGATGTTGTAGTAGCCGGTCAGGGTCAGGTTCTCGACGTTCTCCGACAGGGTCCGGCTCACGCTTGAGCGTACCGTGTCGGTCCCCTCGCCCGCCTGCTCGCTCACCCCATCGCTGCTGTTGTCGACCACGTAGGTATCGTCACCCGTGCCGCCCGCCATCGTATCGGCACCGTAGCCACCGTCCAGGGTGTCGTTGCCGCTGCCGCCTGAGAGTTGGTCATTGCCGGATCGGCCGTCGAGGTGGTTGTTGCCACTGTTGCCGAGGATGATGTTGTCGAGGTTATTGCCCGTACCATTGGTATCGGCATCGCCCGTCAGCGTCAGGTCTTCGACATTGGACGACAGCGTATGGCTGACGGAGGAATAGACGATATCGTGGCCTTCGCCCGCCGCCTCCGAAACGCTGTCTCCGGCATTGTCGACGATAAAGGTGTCGTTCCCCTCGCCGCCTGCCATGCTGTCGGCACCGCTTTGGCCGTCGATCCGGTTGGCGCCGCTGTTGCCGGTGATCGCGTTATTCAGATCGTTGCCGGTACCGTCGATATCGTCGACTCCGGTCAGATTTAGGTTCTCGACATTGTCCGACAGGGTGTAGTCGGCGGAGGCGAATACGGTATCGGTACCCTCGCCGGCGCTCTCGACCACACGATCCGCCGTATCGTTGACGATATAGGTGTCGTCGCCCTGCTTGCCGGTAAGTACATTGGTGCCGGCATTTGAGGTAATAACGTTGTCGAGCGCGTTGCCCGTGCCGTCAAGGTCGCTATCGCCCGTCAGAGTCAGGTTCTCGACGTTGTCGGACAGCGCATAGTCGGCCGATGCCTGCACCGTGTCGACACCCTCGTCCGCTGACTCGGAGACTGTGTCAGCGGAGTCGTCAACGATGTAGGTATCGTCGCCCGCCCCACCGCTGAGGGTATCCGCACCGGCACCACCGTCGAGCGTATTGTTGCCTTCGGTGCCGGTGATGGCGTTGCCGAGTTCGTTACCGGTACCGTCGAGATCACCGGTTCCGGTCAGGATTAGGTTTTCGACGTTGGCATCGAGTTCGTGGGATAGGCTCGAGACGACGGTGTCGTTACCTTCGCCCCCGGCGTCAACCACCTCATCGCCGGCGCTGTCCACGTGGTAGGTGTCGTCACCGGCTCCGCCGGCCATCGTATCGGCTCCGGCGCCGCCATCAATCACATTCGCGGCGCCGTTACCGGTGATGGTGTTGTCGAGCGCATTGCCCGTGCCATCGATGGCAGCGTCCCCGGTCAGCTCTAGGTTCTCGACGTTATCGGTCAGGGTATAGCTGATAGCCGACTCGACCGAATCGGTGCCTTCGCTCGCGCTTTCGAAGACACGGTCGCCGGCATCATCGACGACGTAGGTGTCGTCGCCGACACCACCGACCATCACGTCCGCACCACTGCCGCCATCGATCCGGTCCGCACCGGCATTTCCGATCAGCGTATCGTAACCGCCTGCGCCGTTCAGGACGTTGTCGCCGCTGTTGCCCTCCAACTCATTCGCCAGGCTGTTACCCGTTCCGGCCAAATTCGCATCGCCGGTGAGTTTAAGGTTTTCGACGTAATCGCCCAGTGTGTAATCGATCGACGACTCGACAGTATCAAGGCCGGCATAAGCCTCCTCGGAGACCGTATCGCCCGCATTGTCAACGACGTAGGTGTCATCACCGGAGCCGCCCACCATCGTATCGGCGCCGAGCCCCCCGTCCAGGCGGTTGTCGCCGCTATTACCTGTTAGGCTATTGTCGAGCGCATTACCAACGGCGTCGATACTGCCGCTTCCCGTCAGTTGGAGGTCTTCGACATTGTCGGAGAGCGTGTGGCTGGCACTGGCGAAGACTTTGTCATAGCCCTCCCCGGCATTCTCGACGATGACATCACTGCTGATGTCGACAATGTAGGTGTCGTCGCCGGAGCCGCCGGCCATCGTGTCCGCGCCGGCACCGCCATCCAGCGTATCGTTGCCGCCGAGCCCGGAGAGGTTATTGGCTGCGCCGTTGCCCTCGATGGTGTTATCGAGTGCGTTGCCGGTCCCGTCGATGGCACCGTTTCCTGTCAATGTGAGGTTCTCGACGTTTTCGCTCAGCGTGTAATCCGCGCTGGCGCGAACCTGATCAAGGCCCTCTCCCGCCGCTTCCGTCACCTGGTCGGCGCTGTTGTCGACGATATAGGTGTCATTGCCTGTGCCGCCGATAAGCGAGTCGATGCCGGCGCCGCCGTCGAGCTTGTCATCACCCGCCTCACCCCGAAGGGTATTGCCGGCGCTGTTGCCTTCGATGACGTTGTCGAGCGCATTGCCGGTGCCGTCGATGGCATCGCTGCCGGTGAGCGTGAGATTTTCCAGGTTATCGCCCAGCGTCCAGCTCAGATTGCTACGGACCCTGTCGGTGCCCTCACCGGTATTTTCCGAGACGGAATCATCCAGGCTATCGACAATGAAGGTGTCATCACCCCGGCCGCCCACAAGGGTATCGTTGCCGGTGCCGCCATCCAGGGTGTCATCGCCGTCCAGGCCGCGGAGTTCATTATCCGCCCCGGTACCGGTGATCACGTTGTTCAGGCTGTTGCCGGTGCCGGTCAGTGCTTCACCCGCCAAGGTTAGGTTCTCGAGGCCCGCGCCCAGGGTGTAGTCGAAGGGACTGACCACCGTATCGGTGCCACCACCGCCCTGTTCGGAGACGCTGTCCCCCACGTTGTCGAGAATATAGGTATCGTTGCCCCGGCCACCGGCCATGGCGTCCGCACCCAGACCGCCATCGAGCGTATTGTTGGCGGCATTGCCCACGAGGGTGTTGTCGAGTTCGTTGCCGTAGCCATCAATGGACTGCCTGCCGGTGAGTGTCAGGTTTTCGAGGTTGTCGCCCAGACGGTAGGTGAGGCTCGAGCGTACGGTGTCGCTGCCTTCGGCGACGTTTTCCACCACACTGTCTTCGGCCGAGTCCACCACGTAGGTGTCGTTACCGATGCCGCCGAAGAGCGAATCGGCGCCTTGGCCGCCGTCCAGAACATCGTCGCCCTCAAGACCGTAGAGGACGTTGGCAGCCCGGTTGCCGATAATGGCGTTGTGGAGCGCATTGCCCGTACCGTCGATCTCGGCCGGCCCAATCAGGGTGAGGTTTTCGAGGTTGTCCGGGAGGGTATAGGTGATGCCGGACTCAACCGTCTCCACACCTTCGCCGGTCTGCTCCAGCACCGAGTCACCGGCATTGTCGACCACGTAGGTATCGTTGCCGAGGCCCCCCATCAGCGTGTCCGCGCCCGCACCGCCGTCCAGGCGGTCGTCGCCCGCAAGGCCTTGCAAGGTGTTGTCGGCGCTGTTGCCGGTCAGTTCGTTATCGAGGCTGTTACCGGTACCGCTGACGGCCTGTTCACCCGTCAGCGTCAGGTTTTCGAGATGATCCCCAAGCGTATAGTCAAGGTGGGTACGAACCGTATCGTCGCCCTCGCCCGCCTGCTCCACCACGGCGTCATCGAGCCTATCGACCACATAGGTATCGTTGCCCTCGCCCCCGGCCAGCGAATCGGCTCCCGAACCGCCATCGAGCCAGTCATTTCCGGTTCCACCATCCAGCGAATCGGCCCCTTCACCGCCCAGCAGCCGGTCGTTGCCACGACCACCCAGCAAGGCGTCGTCGCCCCCAGCACCATCCATCGTGTTGTCACCGATGTTGCCGGTCAGGACGTTGTCCATGCCATTGCCGGTGGCATCGGTATTCGCCTCACCCAGAAGCGTGAGGTTTTCGATATGGTCGCTGAGCGTCGCGGAGACCCGGGCCTCGACAGTATCGATACCGCCATCCGCCTCCTCAACGACGAAGTCCTGTGCGGAGTCGACCACATAGGTGTCGTTGCCGGCTCCGCCAGCCATGGTGTCGTCTCCGCTGCCACCATCAAGCCAGTCGTCGCCAGCTTGGCCATTCAGCTGGTCATTGCCGGCGCCGCCCGCAAGGATGTCGTTGGCTTCACTACCGTCCATGACATCATCGCCCGCGCTGCCCACCTGCAAGGCATCCAGATCCAGCTCACGGCCGTCGGCAAAGCGAACGGCATCCAACCGGTGGGCTTCATCGGAGAGGCTACCAAACCAGTTGGCTATGGTGACGCGGTCTCCGCTCCCGTAGCGGGAGAAGACCAGGGCGTCGTCTTCGGCCGAGATGTCGAGGTCGCCGGCCCGGATGCCGGCGCCAAATTCGAGCGCATCCTCGCCGGTGTCGCCGTGGGTTTCGATGATAGTGTCGGCCCCGTCGCCCCGGTTGAAGCGGTAGGTATCGTTGCCGGCACCGCCATGGAGCGTGTCGTTACCAGGGCCACCGTTGAGGGTGTCATCCCCCTGGCTGCCCAACACCAGGTCGTTGCCGCCGCCACCGGAGAGGTCATCCCCGGCAGCATCGCCGGTGACGATTTCGGAGGCGTTGGTGCCTGAACCGTCCGTCTCGATATTGCCGTAGCCGAACTCGGCCAAAGCAGCCTGAACATCGGGGTTGTCGCCGTCGCTCTCCAGCCAGCCGTACAGCAGGCCGAGTCCGTCCCAGCCCATTCCGGTCAAGTTATTGCCGGCGACCCGCTGGAGGTCGAGCAGGTCGCGCATCGCTTCGCCGGGCTCCACATCGAAGCGGCCTTGCAGGGCGGCATCGGTATCGGTGAAGTCCAGGGCCAGCCCTTCATCACTGAGACTGAGACCGATGGCGTCCATGTAGGGCTTGAGGCGGGTTTGCAGCAGAAGGCCGTCGTAGACCGAGGTGCGGAGGTGTTCGTAGGAGCGTTCGAGGAAGGTGATTTGGTCGCTGGAGAGCGGGACATAGACACGGCGGCTGGCCAGCGCACCGGTGCTGTCCCAGGGATCGGCCTCATCTTCGCGAATGGACAAGGTCTGGTCGGCGCCCGTCCTTACCCCGTCCGGTTCGATATCGACGAAGGTCATTCCGTTGAACTGCTCGAGAAGTCCGATAAGTTCCGTAACCCGCGCCTGCTCCTGGCGCAGCGTCTTCGAGCCGCTGTTGCGATTCTTGGAAGCTTTCTGCATCGATGGAACCCGAACCGTCGTCGGGGGTATAGCTATGCCCCAGTCCCGCCTGCCACAGCATCGATGGCGTCAAGCCGGGAACCAGGTATTCAAGTTCGTATCCCTGGTCTCTCGCCTGCTCAATGCTCGTTTTGGCACTGGACGACCCGGCCCACTCGGCGATTACGCCGTCCACCAACGCCATCTGCTCGGCCTTGGTCGTCGCCTCGGCATACGTCCCGAGAGATGAAGCCAAGGAGGAGGAGAGGCTGGCCGCCTCCTGCAAATCTCTTGAACTGCCCGAGCCCTTCATGTCGGGCAGTTGTTCGGCCTCTTCGGTGAGGGGAATAGCGTCGTCGAACTCGCGGTAGAAGGGATTATCGGCCAAGTCGATGTCGGCCATGTTCCCGGTGACCTGCCCCATGGTGCCTTCCGTCCCATCGGAACGAATAAAGGAGCCTAAATCGGCCACGGCATTGCCGTTGGAGAGAATCGTGGTATTTTCGGTCTTCTCGACGTGGAAGCCTTCGATGCCGAGTTCTTCGAGGGTCTTCAGCTCGCCTTCATCCGTCTGGCCATCGCTGTCGGCATCCTGCCAAACCCGCAGCTTTTCCCAGTTGGCGTCGTTTGAATCAACCAGACCGTCGCCGTTGCTGTCCTGCACTGCCAGCGCATCGAAGCCATCCGCCGCTTGGCCGACCACCTCGCCGTTTTCATCCAGTAAAGGCGTGGAATCACCGAAAAGTTCGGTGCCGTTATCGATGGTACCGTTTTCGTTTCGGTCGAATACCAGGAAACCGTCGTCGGGTTTAATCCAACCGGTGGCGTTTGCCGTGCCATCCCCGTCGTGATCGAAAATGACCGGATTTTCTGCATCAATCCCGACCGTCTCCAGACCATCACCGTCTAGATCAAGCGTTAGCGGGTCTCTGCGACGAATCCAATTGCGGGCATCATTAAAGAAATCATTAACCGAGTCTTCAATGTCATTGATAAAATCTCCGAAATCATATCCAAACTCTATGAAATCATCTGCCAAATCGCTTGCTAGATCATCAACCCAGTCCCAATCCATGCCCGGTTCAGAACCAGGAGACCAGTTATCTCCTATCCCGTCCTGCTGCGGCTGCGGCAAGTCTGCGCGATCTAGTGCCTCCGCGACGGTAGTATTGGAGTTTTGACTTAGAGGCCGGTATGGGCGCCCTTCTTCGCCGATATCATCGATTGCATCTGTGACCCGCTGCCAGTCACCAGACAAATCATCACCCGTAACGATGACTTCAGATGGGTCATCCCCCTCGTAATCATAATCGATGAAATCTGGGTCATAAGCACCATGTTTTGTCGTTATGTCACCGAAGGGCGAATCTCCCGAAGTAGCCGAACCGGATTGAGCCTCCGTTGACTCTCCAAGGCCTACGCGGTTACTCGGTCCCCCTCGCGCCGCCCATTCATTTCCTTCTGAATCGGTGTAGACGAGATACTCGTGATAATAGTTTGGGCCAAGCTGGCTGTAACGTACCTCAATTCGCTCCATCGTTTATCCCTCCCAGTTCAAAGTCCTCGGTAAATTATTTTGGCGCTCAAACCAGCAACCACATCTCCATCGGTGTAGACCACGACTTTAACTTCATCGTAGAATCCAAAAAAACTTTTCCCATTCAGCGGAGAAACAGCAACATACACTACCCCCCCCTTATCACGAGGTACCTCGTGAATATCGAATCCATTATCTTTTAAAATATTTAAGGCTTTTTCGGTTCGCATGCCCTTCGCAACATAACCCTTAACAACTCCCGTCACTACTATCGATGCCGAGTTATCCTTTTCACGTATTTCGCGAAGCTTTCCTAAAAGAGAACTACCGTCGTTATGGGCCATTCCTCCTCCCACGAACATGCACAGAAGACTAAAAGCCAAAAACACTTTACCTATCACAATGCTGCCACGCCGATTATTCCGACCGTCTACAGGTTCGGTATCGCATAGAAGGTACTTTTTCCTACTTTCTCTAATTATTTGCGTAGCGGATACTCTGCCAAGCCTCATGGTTCCCCTCGTTTTCGCGGCCGCTCGTCGCAAGAAGCCCACGTGTTGGTGGTTAACAGCCGAGCAGTGGACGAATCTACCCGGAACGTTTTCCCGCCGAATTTGCTTCAGTGATCGAATGCCCAACACCTACAATCACCGATTCATTGACAGAGAGCTTCTTAGGGACCTTGTGCGCAATAAATATGATTGTCACCTTTCCGTTCAAATTATTAATCGTGGAAGCAAACTGCTCAGCAGAATGGTCATCGAGGTTTGATGTAGCCTCGTCGAATATCAGGATATCCGGGCGCTTCAGCAGTGCCCGCGCAATCGCGATTCTTTGCCGCTGTCCCCCCGAGAGTCCCACGCCCTGTTCGCCGAGCTCTGTTTGGTAACCGTCCGGCAGTTTTTCGATAACATCATGGATGCCGGCCCATCGGCAGGCGGAGACGATCTCCTCGAAGCTGGCGAGGGGGTTGGCCATCTGCAGGTTCTCAAAAACGGAACCCGAGAAAAGGCGGGTCTCCTGCGGCACGACCCCAATCCGCGCCCGCAGTTCGTTGGCGGAGAAGTGGCGGATGTCACGGTCAGCCAGCAGAATGCGGCCATTGGTCGGGCGGTAGAAGCCGAGAACAAGTTTCGCCAGGGTGCTCTTGCCGGAGCCGGAGGGGCCCATGACCAGCGTGGTCTTGCCGGGTGCAAACGTGTAGGAGAGATCGGTGAAGAGCCACGGGTGATCTTCGCTGTACCGGAAGCTGACGTTTTCCAGCGTGACCTGTCCGGTACCCCCGCGGGTGCGGTTGGGTTTGACGGCGTAGGGCTCGGTGGGGGCGTTCATCAGGTCGCCCAACCGCTTGACCGCCAGATTGGCCTGCTGGAACTCCTGGTAGAGTCCGACCAGTCGAAGCAGCGGCTGAGAAAGGCGGCTGGCAAACATCTGAAAGGCGACCAGCATACCGATGGTAAAGCCATCGTTCTGCATGACCAGCAATGCGCCCACGACGAGGATCGCCAGGGTTTGTAGCTGTTCGAGGAACTGCGACAGCGTGTTGTAGGTGTTGGAGACCTGCCGGGTGGAGAAGGTGGAGTGCAGATAGTCAGCCAGGAACCCGCCGTAGCGGCGCTCGAGCTGCGGTTCGAGTTGGAGCGACTTCACCGTCTCCATGCCACTGACGTACTCCGTCACGAATGCCTGATTCCGCGCGCCCAGGAGGAACTGCTTGTTGAGGCGTTTCCGCAAGGTGGGAGTGATAGCGATACTGAGTATTGAGAGGAGCGCCAGCAGTCCAACGGCTATGAGCGACAGCTGCCAGCTGTACCAGAACATCACCGCCAGCAGGACGATCATGAACGGAACGTCGAGCAGCAGCGAAATGGCAGCGCCCGAAACGAATTCGCGGATGGTTTCTACGCCCTGGATACGGGCGACCAACGTGCCCGTGGGTCGATTGGCGAAATAGGGAACCGGCAGCTTAAGCAGGTGACCGAAAACGCGATGCCCCAGGACCGCGTCGATTCGGTTTCCGGTGTGAATAACCAGGTATTGGCGTATCCAGGTGAAGGCCGCCGAAAAGAGAATGGCCAGCACCATCCCCGCGCCGATGGCGATCAGCGTGCTCTGGGTTTGGTGCACCACCACCTTGTCGATGATGACCTGGGTGAAAAGCGGAGTAGCCAGCCCCACGAGTTGCAATACCAGCGAGGCGGCAAGCACGTCCCGCCAAATGGTTTTGTGCTTGAGCAGCTCGGGGATGAACCAGCGGAAGCCGAACTCCTTGTCTTCCGAGGCCTTTTTGCCATCCTCATCGCGAAGCGCTTCGGGTTTCGGGGCTATCAGGTAGACCGATGGCTCGATCTTTTCCTTCAGTTCGGCTGGGGCGGCTTCTTGCACCTCTTTGCAGTCGGGGTTGAAGTATTGGAGGTGCTCTTCATCGGCCTGTGCGATCAAGACGGGCTTCAGAAGAATTTCGGTGGAATCGGGGGATTCTTCGGTTTTGCCCGGTTGCTCTTCGGGCGCCTGGTCGCGTTCCGGCTCGCTTCGAACGAAGGCCAGACAGGGTAGCGTCAGACTGGAGAACTCATCGGCATCTTGGGGCGCATATTCGCCCTGCCGGAACCCAATGTCCTCCAGCGAGGCAAGGATATCGGTCAGCTGATATTCGCCATTCGGCGAGGGTGGATGACGCTGCAACAGGAGGGACGCATCGAACGGGATGCGATGGAAGCGGCACAAGCTTCCAACCAGCCAGACGGCATATTCCTTTTTTATCTTGACCGAAATTCCCATTACCGTTCCCTGGGCCGTCCATGACACAGTGCAATTGGCCCGCGGTCAGTTCTAACAACGCAGTATTAGTCGTGTAAAGGCGGTTAACGCTGGATTATTTCTAAATGGATTTTTTTGTGATCGCGTCCACGCTTTTTTGTTTTCGGGCTTGCATTTCTCCAAGAAACGCCAACTCCTCCTCCCTGAAGACGGAAGGAGCCGGCCGGCCCGTCCCGGGAATCGGCGACTAAAACCCGCTATCTCGGCTTTTTTTCGCGATCGCGATAAGGCGCCCTTCAATGCACGCTGGCTTTTCCTTCTCCTCGGGGATCGCTTGCCGCTGTAACTGCCCCTGCTGAACGGTCCCACATGACACCCTGCATGTTGCCCCAGGTCCGCTCGGCGGCAGAGACCTCATGCCCCATGGCTTCGAGCTGCCCTGTCTCCGATGGGGAAAACGCCTCGGGCTCGGCGAAAATGCGATCGGGCAGGTACTGGTGGTGAAAGCGCGGGCGGTTCACCCAGGCATCGGGGTCTTTGCCGTCGCTGAATTCCAGAATGCCCAGCAAGACCATGGTGATGATGCGGCTGCCGCCCGGGGTGCCGAGCACGGCTACGCGGTCGGCGCTGCGGACGAAGGTGGGCGACATGGAGGAGAGCATACGCTTGCCGGGGGCGATGGCGTTGGCTTCCGCCCCCACCAGACCGTAGGCGTTGGGGACGCCCGGTTTGGCGGAGAAGTCGTCCATTTCGTCGTTCAGCAGAACGCCCGTGCGCTTCGAAAGAAAGCCGGAACCGAACGGGTAGTTGATGGAGAGGGTGGCCGAGACATGGTTGCCTTCGGTGTCCAGAATGGAGAAATGGGTCGTGTCGCGGCCGGCGGAGTCATCGGTGAAGCCGGGCAGCAGGGCGCTGGGGGTCGCCTTTTCCGGATGGATGCCGGCACGCAGTCCGGCGGCATAATCGGGCTCGGTGAGCCGGGCCAGCGGCATATCGATGAAGTCCGGATCGCCCAGGTACTCGGCGCGATCGCGGTAGGCCCGGCGCATCGCCTCCACGATGAGGTGCGTCTTCCGGGCCGGCGCAAGGCCGGAAAGGTCGAATCCGGAGAGGATATTGAGCATGGTCACCAGCGCCACGCCTCCGGAGGAAGGCGGTGCGGCGGAGATGATGTCGAAGCCCCGGTAACGGCCGCGGATGGGTTCGCGTTCGACCACTCGGTACTGCTTGAGATCATCCAGCGTCCAGATACCGCCCGCTTCCCGCACGTCGGCGACCAGCTCCCGGGCCAGTTCTCCTTCATAAAAGCTGCCGGATTCGCTTTTGGCGATGATATTCAGGGTCCGCGCCAGAACCGGCTGGCGGATTCGATAGCCGAGAGCCGGCACCTCGCCGGCTTCCAGAAAGGTTGTGGCAGCCGCCGGGGATTCACGCAGCACGTCCTGGCGGAAACGGGCCATGCGCCGATAGTGAGGAGTCACTTCGAACCCTTGCTCCGCGTAGCGGATAGCCGGCCCCATGCTCATCTCCAGCGGCAGGCGCCCATATTGTCCTGCGATGTGGGCCAGCGCCGCGGGCTCTCCGGGGATGCCCGCCGCCAGCGGACCGTTCATTGAACGCGCGCGCACCACATTACCGTTCTCATCGAGATACATATCCCGGTGCGCTGCCAGTGGCGCCTTCTCCCGCCCATCGATCATCACGTCCCGGCCGTCCGAGGCGCGGTGCAGCAGCCAGAAGCCGCCCCCACCGATCCCGGAACTGTAGGGCTCGACCACGGCCAGCGCGGCACTCACCGCTACCGCCGCATCGAAGGCGTTACCGCCCTTCTCCAGGACCTCGAAACCGGCCTCTGTGGCGAGCGGGTGAGCACTCGCTATCGCCGCCTTGGGCGGCCCGGCGTGAACTGATCCGGCAAAAAGAACCAGCAGGACAACAAAGAAGCGCACGCGCGCCATGGCTTACCTCCGAAAGGACTTCTCCAAACTTAACGGCTGCTACCGGTTCGAGTCCCAAAAAGAAAACAGCGCCGCCGAGGCCTCTCGCCTGTAGGCGTGCTGTCGCAAAAAAATGAATGAGCCCACACGCCCGGCAGGAGACCCGCCCTAGAGCACCGATCAGATTACGTGGGGCGAGAAGAAAGTCATTGATTTTGGGGATGGGTGAATACATCCCTGTAGGCTCGACGGCCGCATCCCTGCGGCCGGCCCCTTTATCAGTGACTTGCTCCCCGCTCGGAATTTTATCTGTTCGGTGCTCTAGCAGGCCGTGAAAACAGGGTTTTGTCCCCCTCCCTCAGGGAGAAGGCCAGTATGAGGGGGATCAAAATCAGGCCGTTACCATGCATCACCCCCCTTAACCCCGACCCTCCCCCGCTGGGAGAGGGAGTTTTCAACAGCCTGCACAGGTGCGATTTTGCCATGGCGAGTCGCTTTGAGGGCAACCCGGCCCACCGAGCTGAGGACAGAATTCGCGGAAGCGCTTAAGGGGAAATGGAACCACGCGGGCCGATGCTGCAGGGCAGCAGCTATACCAACGAAAAAAGCCCCGTTTGTCAGGGGCTTTTTTCGCGGAAATCCGGTTAGGAAATCAGGCGCTCTGAAGCTTTTCGTACTTCGCCTTCAGCTCGCTTTCGCTTTCCTCGTGGTCCGGATCCTTGGGGATACAGTCGACCGGACAGACCTCGACGCACTGGGGCTCGTCATAGTGACCCACACATTCGGTACACAAATTCGGATCGATCTCGTAGATCTCGTCACCCTGCGAGATGGCGCCATTGGGGCACTCGGGTTCGCAGACATCGCAATTGATGCACTCGTCGGTAATCATCAACGCCATGGAATTTCCTCCTCGTCAGCCTTAGAGCGGCGAAATTTGGCTCGTATATTAGCGTAATCTATTATTCAGCGCAGCTTTGACGTTCGGGTGAACGAATTCCGAGATATCCCCGCCGAGGCCAGCGACCTCCCTGACCAGGCTGGAAGAGATGTAGCTGTACTGCTCCGCCGGGGTCAAAAAGAGCGTCTCCACATCGGGGGCCAGCCGGCGGTTCATGCCGGCAAGCTGAAACTCGTATTCGAAGTCGGATACCGCGCGCAGCCCGCGCAGTATAACCTGAGCTCCGCGCTGCCGGACGTAATCGGCCAACAGATTATCGAATCCACACACCTCGGCGTTATCCACTCCGACCAGGGCCTGCCGGGCAAGTTCCACCCGCTGTTCCAGCTCGAAAAGTGGGGTTTTCTTGGGGTTGGCCGCCACAGCCACAATGATACGGTCGAATAGCCGCGCCCCGCGGGCGATCAAATCCGTATGACCGTTGGTGATGGGATCGAACGTACCGGGATAGATGGCGGTGATCTGCATGGGTCGATTCCTGCGCCGAAGCGCCGCAATGATACAGGAGCAAGGAGCGACGGGCCAAAAACCGCCCGCATCCGGCCGTGATGTCGGGAAGGTGGTGGCTCAGCCCACTTCAACCAGTCGGTAGCTCACCTGCCCGGCGTCGCGGCGCCGCAGCTCTTCCCAACTTGCCGGCAGGGCCGGAGGGGTTTCGGCCTCCGACTCGCTCTCCAGATAGACCCAGGCCTTGGGTGCGAGCCAGCCGCCTGCGCTCAGCAGGCGCACAGCGGGCTCCAGCAGGTCGCGCCGGAACGGCGGGTCCAGAAAAACGAGGTCGTAAGGCCGCCCCCCGCCGCGCAGGAAATTGAGCACATCCGAGCGAACCACCCGCCCCCCTTGCGATCCCAGGATTTGGAGGTTCTCCTCCAGCTGGCGCACCACTTTGGGATCGGAATCCACGAACACCGCCTCGGCGGCGCCGCGTGAGAGGGCTTCGATACCCAGAGCGCCACTGCCGGCGTAAAGATCCAGGCAGTGAGCGCCTTCGATCCGGCCCTGCAGCCAATTGAAAAGCGTCTCCCGGACCCGATCGGGGGTCGGTCGCAGGCCCTCCACATCGGGGAAGGCGAGTCGACGGCTGCGCCATTCCCCGCCGATGATGCGCAAGCAGTTGCCTTTAGCTTTCGCCATCCGTCTTCCCCACGGTTACAACCAGCAGACGGTCGGGGTGGATCCGACGCTGGAACGCCTCACGGATCGATTCCGGAGTCACCGCCGAGACACGTCCGATAAAGCGGTTCAGGTAATCGAGCGGCAGATCGTAGAAGCCGATCATCGAAATATAACTGACGATCTCGCTGTTGGAATCGATGTCGAGCGGGAAGCCTCCGGTGATATTTTTCTTCGCGCGCGCGACATCTTCATCGCTCGGCCCCTCAGTGACGAACTGGGTCAATGTATCGCGCAGCACCTTCATGGCCTGTTCGGCATTGTCGTTGGCGGTTTGCAGACTGAGAATGAAGGGGCCTTGGACCTGCATCGGCGAAAAATGGCTCGAGGCGCTGTAGGCGAGCCCGCGCTTCTCCCTCACCTCCTTGGCGATCCGCGAAACCAGGCCGCTGCCGCCCAGGATGTGGTTGCCGACATAAAGAGAAAACCAGTCCTCGGCACCGCGGGCGACACCCAGCTGGCCCATCCAGACGTGGGTCTGACTGGAGGGATGACTTAATGAGGCCCGTTCGGCGCTCTTTAGCGGCTCCGGAGCGGGCAGTGCAGGCGCCGGTTTGCCTTCGGACAGCCCAGCGGTAATCCGGTTCGCCAACCGTTCGGCATCGTCCCGCTTCAGGTCACCCACGATCGCCACGGTCGCATTCCGCGCCACATAGTAGCGCTGGTAATGGGCTCGGATGGCCTCCCGATCCAGCTGCCGGAGCGAAGCTTCAGTGCCCAATACCGGATTGGCATAGGGATGCTGTCCATAGAGATCGGCATAGAAACGAAGCTTGGCAATATCGCCCGGGGACTGCCGCTGCCGCTTGAGCGCCACCAGCATGCGGTCCCGCTCCCGGTTCAGGGCATCCGTCGGGAATTCCGGACGGCCCAGGACCGCAGCGAAGGTCTCTACAGCGGGCTCCATGCGCTCCGGTTCGGTGAGGGTACGCAGACTGAAGATGGACATATCGCGCAGGGCATCGTTGGAGAACCGCGCGCCCACCGAGTCGAAACGCTGCGCAATGGTATCGGCACTCATCCCGGCCGCTCCTTCGGCCAGAAGGGCATTGGTGAGCACGCCGATGCCCTTCATATCACCGTCGCGGCTGGCGCCGGCCCCGAAGACCACCCGCACATCCACGATCGGCAACTCCGGGGCGTGAACAAAATAGACCCCCGCGCCGTTGTCGCTGCGCCACTGCTGAATTTCCGGGACCGCCTGGCTGGTTCCGGCCCAGCCGAACAGTAAAAGCGCCAGCGGCAGGGGACTCCATTTAGCGATGCGGGACATCAAGATTCGCTCCTTTTGTATCACGGGGGGCTTCGGGTTTGATTGCTACCGGATTCAGCCGGGCAATGGTCAGGCTGTCGGCCTTGAGAAATTCACGGGCCACCTGCTGCACTTGCTCCGGTGTTACCGCTTCCACTTTTTCGACGTATTCGTCCGCGGTGGGCCAGCCCAGACCGACCGTCTCCAGTGAGCCGATCTGCATCGCCTGATAGAAAACGGAATCCCGCTCGTAGACCTTCGATGCCGTCACCTGCGCCTTGATGCGCTCCAGCTCATCGCGGTCCACAGGCTGATCGCGGAGCCGACGAACCTGCTCGAGCAGGGCCTGTTCCAACTCATCGACCGTATGGCCCTGGGCGGGCACACCGCTCAAGGTCAGTAGCGAATTGCGCCCGGAATAGAGGCCGTAGCCGGCACCGGCACCGGCGGCGATCTGCCGACCCCGCACCAATTCGCGGGTCAGCCGGGCGCTATCGCCGCTATCCAGTACCGAAGCGAGCACCTCCAGTGCATACGCCTTCCACGGCTCGTCGGAGGTTTTCAACACGGGCACTTTGAAGCCCAGTAGCAGAATGGGGTTCTGGGCGGGCGCCTCGACTTCGACCCGTAGAATCCCCTGTTGCTGAGGCTCCTCCCGCGGCTTGGGCGGGCTTAGCGTGCTGGGCTGCAGGGGGCCGAAGTACTTTTCGGCCTCTGCGAAGACCTTTGCGGGGTCCACATCACCCACTACGACCAGGGTCGCATTATTGGGGGCATACCAGGTGGCATACCAGCGCTTCAGATCATCGATTTTCAGGTGCTGGAGGTCGTCCATCCAGCCGATGACAGGGTGGCGATAGGGGCTGACCTTGAAGGCCGTTGCCATGAAGGTTTCATAGGTCAGGGAGTCGGGTTTGTCTTCGGTGCGAAGGCGCCGCTCCTCCATGACCACCTGCACCTCTTTTTCGAACTCCTCCTTTTTCAGCGACAGGTTGCGCATCCGATCCGCCTCCAGCCTGAAACTCACCGGATAGCGGCTCGCCTCCATCTGCTGGTAGTAGGCGGTGTAGTCCCTTGAGGTGAAGGCGTTCTCGGAGCCGCCATTGTCGGCGATGATACGGGAGAACTCGCCATCGGGATGCTCGGGTGTCCCCTGAAACATCATGTGCTCGACGACGTGGGAGACGCCGGTGATCCCGCCGTGCTCGTAGCTGGAGCCCACCTTGTACCAGACCTGGGAGACCATCACGGGCGCCCGGTGATCCTCGCGGACGATCACCTTCATTCCGTTATCGAGAATCCTCTCGTGGGTGCGGTCTCCATTGGCATCCAGAGCGGCGCCGGCGGGTGTAGCGGCAATGGTCAGAAGAGAGGCAAACAGAATCGCTACTTTCAGCATGAACAAACCATCCTTCACGGCTAATGGTAAACGTATACTCTCAAGAGAGAGATGTAAGTCTCTGTTTGTGAGAGCGGCAGTGTCGCTATAGGCGGAATCCACCTGCCCCTGCCCGAACGCGGCAGGATGCTGCTCCCACCGAAAGCAGGCGGTCGACGTAAGTGTATCGCGGCATACCCGCCCTTGGGGCGAAATGATAGGATCCGGGGGCGCGGCATCTGGATCTCGGCCGCGACTTCTCCACGTGTCTACGACAATGATATAGAGCTAATGTTCGGTTTCGGTAAAAACAAGGGCAACAAGGAAGCGGCCGATGAAGAGCCTGAAAAGAAGGGGCTTTTTTCCCGTCTTCGCCAGGGGCTTTCGCGCACCAGCGAGATCCTCAGCACCGATGTGCGCGACCTCGTCGGGGCCGGCCGGCGCATCGATGACGAACTGCTGGAGGAGTTGGAGACGCAGTTGCTGGTGGCGGATGTGGGCGTCGAGGCCACACAGGCCATCATGGCCGACCTCAACAAGCGGGTCTCGCGCAAACAGCTGAACGATAGCGACGCGCTATTCGCCGCGCTGCGGGAGAATATGCTGGAGATCCTCTCCCCGGTCAGCCAGCCGCTGACCATCCCCGACGGCGTGCGCCCCTATGTCCTGCTGGTGGTCGGCGTCAACGGGGCCGGCAAAACCACCACCATCGGCAAGCTGGCCAAACGCCTGCAGGGGCAGGGCGCTTCGGTGATGCTGGCCGCGGGCGATACCTTCCGGGCCGCGGCGGTCGAACAATTGCAGGTCTGGGGCGAGCGCAACGGGATCCCCGTCATTGCGCAGCACACCGGCGCCGATTCGGCTTCCGTGGTGTATGACGCCGTGCAGGCGGCCACGTCGCGCGGCACCGACATACTGATCGCCGATACCGCCGGGCGGTTGCACACCCAGTCAAACCTCATGGAGGAGCTGAAGAAGGTCAAACGGGTCATCGGCAAGCTCGACGACACCGCTCCCCATGAGGTGCTGCTGGTGCTCGATGCCGGTACCGGTCAGAACGCACTCTCCCAGGCCAAACAGTTCCAGCAGGCGGTGGGCGTCAGCGGCATTGCGCTGACCAAACTGGACGGGACCGCCAAGGGCGGCATCATCTTCGCGATTGCCAAACAGATGGGCCTCCCGATCCGCTTTATCGGCGTGGGCGAAGGCATTGACGACCTGCGCGCCTTCGATGCCGAGGAATTCGTGGACGCCCTGCTCGAAAGAGAGGAAGCCGGCGGCAGCGAATGATCCGTTTTACCGACGTCAGCAAACGCTATCCGGGGGGGCACGAGGCCCTGAAAGGGGTCGGCTTTCACCTGGCCTCCGGGGAGATGGCATTCCTCACGGGGCACTCCGGGGCCGGTAAAAGCTCGCTTCTCAAGCTCATCGCCCGGATTGAGCGCCCCAGCGGCGGGCAGGTGCTGGTGGGCGGGCAAAACCTGGCGCGGGTAAAACGCCGCCACATCCCCTATCACCGCCGCCGCATTGGCATTATCTTCCAGGACCATCGGCTGCTTTTCGACCGCACGGTCTTCGACAATGTGGCCCTCCCGCTCATCATCGCCGGCCACACCCGGCGCGAGGTGGAGCGGCGGGTCCGAGCCGCCCTCGACAAAGTCGGCCTGCTTGATAGGGCCAAGGCCTTTCCCATCACCCTCTCCGGTGGTGAACAGCAGCGGGTCGGCATCGCCCGTGCCGTAATCAACCGTCCGCCGCTGGTGCTGGCGGACGAGCCGACCGGTAATCTCGACCCGGAACTCTCCCGGGAAATCATGGAGATCTTCCGGGATTTCAACCGGGTCGGTGTCAGCGTTCTCATCGCCAGCCACGACCTGGACCTCATCCGGCGGCTGCCCCACCGGATTCTGCGGCTGGACCATGGCCGGCTGGCCAGCGATATCGGGGTGACGGTCTGATGCCCGAAACCGCCTCCACCAAGCCGGTCACGTCCCGCGATTCCGCCCGGGGCGCCTCCAAGGCCGGTCCTCGCCTCACGGACGCCCTGCACAGTTGGGGGGTTCGGCACCTGCAGACCTTCTTCTATGCGCTTGGGCAGATGTGGCGCCGTCCGGCGGCGACGCTGATGACCGCGGCGGTCATCGGAATCGCCCTGGCGCTACCCGCCGGGCTTCACCTGGTGCTGAAAAACGTACAGCATGTGCTGGCAGGCTGGGACGGGGCCACGCAGCTCTCCCTGTTTCTGACCGAAGCCACCGATGAGCCGACCGCCCTGGGGCTCGCCGAGCGCCTGGAGGCGCGCCCGGGGATCGCCAGCGCCAGTTACATCTCCCGCGACAGTGCACTGACCGAATTCCGGCGCCTGTCCGGCTTCGGCGAGGCACTCGATGCGCTGGAGGAAAACCCCCTTCCGGCCGTCCTGGTGATCCGCCCGGCCCTCAGCCACAACAGCCCCGAACAGGTGAGGACACTGCTGGAGGAGATGAGCGCCTTGCCCAGCGTCGATATGGCCCAGTTGGACATGCAGTGGGTCAAACGGCTGTTTGCCCTGATGCAAATCGGCCGCCGCGGGGTTTGGGTGCTGGCGGGGCTGCTTTCGCTCGCGGTGCTGCTGGTGGTGGGCAATACCATCCGCCTCTCCATCCAGAACAGGCGGGATGAGATTGTGGTCACGAAGCTTATCGGCGGCACCGATGCCTTTATTCGCCGGCCCTTCCTCTATACCGGCCTCTGGTACGGACTGTTCGGTGCCCTGGTTGCCGCGATTCTGGTGCAGGCCTCCCTGGCGGTGCTGAGCGGGCCAGTCCGGGACCTCGCCAATCTCTACAACAGCGGTTTCCGGCTCGATGCGCTCGATCTCGTAACCGCCGCCAGTCTGCTGCTGTCGGGAACCGGCCTGGGGCTGCTCGGCTCCTGGTTTGCCGTAGGCCGCCACCTTCGCGATATCGAACCGACCTGAACTCCTGCAGGCGTCCGTTGTCTACATCCATGCGAGCTATTGGTACTCTCAAAAATTGGCACTCTAAAAAATTGAGTGCTAATATGGGTTATTCATAGCCCTATGATTCAAGAAAGGGGGAATGCATGTCCAAGGCCCTTGATATTTCGCTGAATTTTCCGATCAACAGCATTGAGGCCTACGCCCAGGCGGTCAACCGCATTCCAATGCTCAGCGCCGAAGAGGAGCGAAACCTCGCCGAGCGACTGCAGCAGGACAATGATCTCGAAGCCGCGCGTCGTCTGGTGCTGTCGCACCTGCGCTTCGTGGCCCATATCGCCAGGGGCTACAGCGGCTACGGCCTGCCGCATGCGGACCTGATCCAGGAGGGCAATATCGGTCTGATGAAGGCCGTGAAACGCTTCGACCCGACCATGAATGTGCGTCTGGTCTCGTTTGCCGTGCACTGGGTGCGTGCTGAGATCCACGAATTTATTCTGCGCAACTGGCGCATCGTCAAGGTCGCCACCACCAAGGCGCAGCGCAAACTGTTCTTCAACCTGCGCAGCTCGAAAAAGCGCCTGGGCTGGTTCTCCCATGCCGAAGTGGATGCCGTGGCCAAGGACTTGGGCGTCAGCCGCGCTGATGTCCTGGAAATGGAGTCGCGCCTCTCCGGCCACGATATGGCGTTCGACGGCAAGTCCGACGACGATGACGAATCGTCCGCCCCGGCGCCGGTCGCCTACCTCCAGGACCTGCGCCATGATCCGGCCAGCCAGGTGGAGGCCTCCAACTGGCAAGAGCACAATACCCAACAGCTCATGACGGCCTTGGAGGGCCTGGATGATCGCAGCCGCGATATCGTCACGGCCCGCTGGCTTGGCGAAGAGAAATCCACTCTTCAGGAATTGGCGGACAAGTACGGAGTCTCCGCCGAGCGGATCCGCCAGCTGGAGAAGAATGCCATGAAAAAACTCAAGGATGTGCTGGCCGCCTGACGGACACTTCGAAACAAAAAAGCCCGCCTCCGTTTGGAGTGCGGGCTTTTTTGTGAGTGACGGATCAGGGCGCCTTTTTCCCTATCCGGATCCAACGAGTTTCGCAGGATAAAAAAAGCTTGCGACGAGGTTCGTCGCAAGCTTGGGGAACCACTACTGTGAAGAGCCGATTCAGTCGGCCTGATAGAGGACCCGTTCGAATTGAGCACTGCGGTTCAGGCCGGTATGGATACCGCAGCGGTAGCCTGCCGTGAAGTTCGCCTGGGTGTGCCAGCACAGGCGGGATTCGGGATGCTGGCCCTGTGCGGTGTCGCAGGCCCATTTATAGACGCCGTCACCCGGTTCGGCGAAGCCCCAGGAGTAGCGGTTGTTGTAGTACCAGGCGACCCCGTTGGCTACGTGGGTCTGGTTACGATTGATACCCGTCTCGAACAGGACATCCTGCCGCTGTCCCTGTGCCGCCACGATGAGGTCATCGCTGCCGGTCCGGCGACACGCCATCATCAGATTGGGCTTGGTGCACTGGTTGTTCATCACCGCGGACCAGTCCGTCTGTGTACCGTACGTGTCGACATAGCAGCTCTCCCAACCCTCCAGGCTGGAAGCCGGAACATTGGTCTGAATCCCGCTAAACAGGGTAAGCGCAGGTTGATCCTGCGTGGACTCCAGGGCGGTAACCCGACCCGTAAGAGAGGTGATCGAGGCATCGAGTTCGGCAACCAACTGATCAAGTCCCGCCAGATCGTCTTCCAGCGAGGTCATCCGCGCTTCGCCCGTATCCAGGCGCAGGTTCAGCCCCATGACCTCGGTCATCAGGGAAGCCACATCTGTCAAAAGCGAATCGATGCTCCCTGAATTGACCTCCAGTTCGGCTTTGAGCTGGGTCAACTGATCACTCAAAGAGGAAAGCGCGGCCGCCAATTCGACCTGAAGTGCGCTCAGGCGCTCGTCCAGCGCGGCCATCTCCGATTCGACGGCGGCCATGTCAGTGACATGCTGCTCTTTCAGAGACTCCAGTTCACTCCGGTTGTAGGCGACCTGCGTGCTGACATCCGAGAGGCTCGCAACCAGGGATTCAAGGTCTGCCCGGTTGGTCTCGACCTGCTGCTCCAAATCCCCGATATCGGTTTCGATGGCACTCAGCGCGGCTCGAAAAGCGGCCGTTTCCATTTCCAGATCGTTGATCGCGACTGCGTTCTGCTGGATTTGCGCGGACAGCGCGGCGAACGGTTTGCCGTTCAGATAGTTGGTATTGTTCTTGTTACCGGCGAAACCCGTCGCGGGTAGTGCCAGGGCCAAGGTGACCAGGGCCAACGGGGCAGTTTTTGGAAACTTCATAACGGGCTCCTCCACTTTCAGAATGTCCCGCCTCTATCCGGTGCGACGCTTTCCGGTGAAGAAAGGCCTTTCCTTGTGCGGGGACTTGGAACCGTAGCGAAGTCGTCCACGGCTCCTAACTTGTTGTACTGTACTGTGAAGTAGAGCACGTTAGGCATGGCGGACCCGTGAAGTGCGTCGCAAAAATGACGGACATGGCTCACAGGCCGTCCTGGATCGCGCTAAACCCCTGATTATTTCAAGGGAAAAGCACGCCGACATCCAGTGCCGCCGCCAAGCGCTCGGGGTCGAGCTGTGGCATGTGAGGCGCGACGCCAAGAAGAGGGGCCCCCAGATGTTCACTCAGGTAGTGGACGTTCTCTGCGGCTGCCGCCATGTCCGAGGTCAGTTCATTGGCGATCCAGCCGGCCAGCTCAAGCCCGTCGGCGCGAATCGCTCGGGCGCTGAGAAGGGCATGGTTAAGACAACCGAGACGAAGTCCGACAACCATGATGACCGGCAGGCCGAGCGCCTTGGCCATATCCGCCACCGTGATGGCGGTGCCCAAGGGCGCATGCCATCCTCCCACGCCTTCCACCACGACCCGATCGGCTTCATTCGCCAAGCGGGTGTAGGCCGAGGTAATCGTCGTCAAATCGATGGTGACGCCGGCCTGGTCGGCAGCCAGATGGGGAGATACCGGCGGCTCGAAGGCGTAGGGATTCACTGCCTCGTAGGCCACGGGCACTGAACCGGCCTGTTGCAGGCGGACCGCATCGTCGTTTCGCAATCCGTGAGAGGTCACATCGCAACCGGCGGAAACCGGTTTCATTCCGATGGTGCTCTCCCCCTGCTTCTGAAAAGCGGCAATGAGCCCCAGGCTTACCCAGGTTTTACCGATCTCGGTATCGGTGCCGGTGACGAAGATTCCCGTAGCCATTTTCAAAGATTTTTATTGTTGGTCGACACTGGATTTTGGATGGCAGGGGCCCTGACCGGCGGTTGAAAACCGCGCCAGAGGACTTCCCATCCGTTTCTGCGGGGGCCCCTCACCGCTTCCTCAGGGTCCCCCTGAGTTGTTCGAAACTGATACCGGTGGTGCCGTCGCTCGTCTTTTGCCGGGGCACGCTCTCGGGCGCCCAGGCGTGTCCGTATACCAACTCCCAGGTGGCCGGGAGACGGCCCTGGTGCCGGAAGCGTTCGTAGGCCTCGCGCAAGGCCTCGAGCCGGGCCTTGCCGGTGAGGGTGGAGCGCCGCCCGCCACGAACGGTCTGGGCACCAAGGGATTTGAGGTCGCGCATGAGCGCCGGGACATCCTCGTAGGCGAGTGTGATGAATTCCATGTCCACCACCGGGTCGGCCAGGCGGGCATTGACCATGGCATCGCCGACGTGGTGCATATCGAGAAATTCATTGACGTGAACCTCGCTATCCACCGCCGCCCAACTGGCACGCAGCTCTTTGAGGGTGTCAGGGCCGAAGGTGCTGAACATCAGCAGCCCGCCGGGGCGCAGCACCCGCCGGATTTCGGGAAAGGCGCGCTCGACGTCGAGCCACTGCACGGTCAGGTTCGAGAACACCAGGTCGAAGGTGGCGTCGGCAAAAGGCAGACGGTCGGCGTCGCCGCATGTGAAACCGTGGCCGCGCAAGCGCCTCGAGAAGCCTCCAAAGCGACCGCGGGTCCGACACACCATCCCGAGAGAGAGGTCCATCGCAACGACCTGCGCCTTGCGGTAGCGGCGTGCCAGCGCCTCGCTACACCAGCCGGTCCCCGCACCCACATCGAGAATGCGCCGGGGCTCCAGACGGACCAGATCCAAACGCTCCAGCACCCGTTCGCCAACTTCGCGCTGGAGCACCGCCGCGGCGTCGTAACTGTCTACCGCCCGCTCGAAAGACTCGCGAATTCGGGCCTTATCGGGACGCGGCATCTCAGGCATGAATGAAAGACTCCAATCGGTCCACAAAGACATCAGTGTGGGAGAGAAAGGGGGCATGGCCGGCGCCCTCGATAACGGCCAACTCGCCGCCGAGCCGTTCGGCCGTGCGCTCAGCCGCGGTGCAGGGGACCAGCGTGTCCCGCGCGCCGTGCACCACCAGTGAAGGTGCGGCAATTTTTGAAAGCCGCGCCCGCAGATCGGTCCCGGCGAGAATACCAAGTCCCGCTTTCAATGCCCCCGGATCGGGTTCGCCGCGGGCAAAGAGCCGCGCGCGCAGGTCTCGCAGCGCCTCCCGGCCGCCCTCGGCGCCCCGGGTCTGGAGCGCCAGGAAGCGCGTCAATGTAAGGCGGTAGTCGGCGGCCAACTCATCGGCAAATCCGGCAAGGAGTTTCGGGTCCATGCCGGGCCACTGTTCCGTGGCCGTAAAGCATGGATTGGTTCCGACCAGCACCAGCCCCCCCATGTTCCCCGCCGCAGCGGCAAGGGCCACCATACCGCCCAGCGACCACCCCACCCAGATCGCCCCGCCCGGTACCGCCTCCGCGACAGCGGCGGCTATCGCATTCACATCGGGCTCACCACCGGGCAGCGGTTCACTGTGACCGTGGCCCGGCAGGTCGACCACGGTAACGCGGCAGCTGTGCGACAAACGTTCGGCGGTTTGGGCCCAGATGCCCCCGTGGAGACCCCAGCCGTGAACCAGGACGACCTCGGGGCCGCTGCCCAGCACCTCGGTGTAAAGACTCATTTCCACCCCTCCGAGACCTCGCCGAGCGCTTCCAACAGCCGATCCACCTGCGCTTCGTTATGCGCGGCGGACAAGGTGATGCGCAATCGTGCCGAGCCTTCCGGTACCGTCGGCGGACGGATGGCACTAATCAGAATGCCCCGCTGCCGCAGGGCTTCGCTCATGGCCACCGCCGCACCGGCCCCACCCACCACCAGCGGCTGAATCGGGGTGAAGGACGGCATCAGTTTCAAACCAAGCCGTTCGGCTCCCGCGCGGAAGCGGCCGATCAGGGTTTGTAAGTGTTCACGCCGCCATGGTTCCTCACGGGCAATGCGCAGGCTCTCCCGAGAGGCTTCTGCCACCGCCGGAGGCAGCGCCGTAGTGTAGATATAGGCGCGCGCCTTTTGAATCAGGGCCTCGATCAGCGCCTCATCCCCGGCCACGAAGGCGCCGAATGTCCCGAAACCCTTTCCCAGTGTGCCCATCAGTAGCGGCACATCGGCACTGGTTAAGCCCGCCTCACCGACACTGCCCGTGCCTCCGGGGCCGATGACACCCAGCCCGTGGGCATCGTCCACCATCAGCCAAGCCCCGTGTCGGCGGGCGACTTGGGCCAATTCACCCAAGGGGGCGACATCCCCGTCCATGCTGAACACACCGTCGGTCAGCACCAGCTTGTTCTCTGCCCGGCTCGCGGCGAGACGCTCATCGAGGGCCACCGCATCGGAATGGGCGAAACGGGCCAGTCGCGCCCGCGATAGCAGGCCGGCATCAAGCAGCGAGGCGTGGTTGAGGCGGTCCTCGAACACGGCATCACCCGCCCCGACCAGGGCCGTCACCGCTCCGAGGTTGGCCATATAACCGGTCGAGAAGAGCAGCGCCCGCTCGCGCCCGAGGAACTCCGCAAGTTCCTCCTCCAGGGCATGGTGGGGCCGACTGTGGCCGGTGACCAGGTGGGCTGCCCCGCTGCCCACCCCGTACTTCCGAACACCCTGGACCATGGCCTCCGCCACCCGCGGGTCGGCGGCAAGGCCCAGGTAGTCGTTGGAGCAGAAACTGAGAAACGGCTCGCCCCCGACCTGGAGCTCGGGCCCCTGCGGCCCATCGACCACCTGGCGGGTGCGGTAGAGATGCTCGGCACGGCGTCGTTCCAGTTCGGCTCGAAGATCTTTCATAAATGACTATTCACCGCAGAGACGCAGAGTTCGCAGAGGTTTTTGCTCCAAACCGCAGCTGACTGCGTAGGATGGGCAAAGGGCGCTAAGCGACCGTGCCCATCAAACTACAATTAAACAACCGCAGAGGTGCAAACTGTTTTGTGCCTTTCCTCTAATGATGGGCACGCTGCGCTTTGCCTGCCGGGATGTAGGTAAGGGGCGAGAGCAGGACGCGGAAGCCTTGCCCATCCTACGCAGCTAATAAACGCAGTGTTTGCTCTGCGAACTCCGCGTCTCTGCGGTGCAACAATTCACTTCAATTGGGCATGAATATCCAGGCGCTCGAACAGCTGTTCGTCATGGCCGGTGCTGGCGTTGTCGGTGGTCAGCAGCTTGTCGCCGTAAAAGATGGAGTTCGCGCCGGCCAAAAAGCAGAGCGCCTGGGCTTCATCATTCATAGTCTCGCGGCCCGCCGAGAGCCGCACATAGGACTGGGGCATCAGCAGACGCGCGACGGCAATCGTGCGCACGAATTCGAAGCTGTCCAGGTCGGGGGAGTCGGCCAGCGGCGTACCTTCCACCTTGACCAGGCGGTTGATGGGCACGCTGTGGGGGTGTTCCGGCAGATTGGCCAGCTCGATGAGCAGCCTGACCCGGTCGTCCCGGGATTCGCCCATGCCGATAATGCCCCCGGAGCAGACCTTCAGGCCGGTGTCCCGCACCGCCTTCAGGGTGTCGAGCCGGTCGTCGAAAGAGCGGGTGGTGACCACGTTTTCGTAGTATTCCCGGGAGGCGTCGAGGTTGTGGTTGTAATAGTCGAGACCGGCTTCCTTTAAAGCGTCGGCTTGTGCCTTCTCCAGCATACCGAGGGTGACGCAGGTCTCCAGTCCCATGGACTTAACCCCCTTGACCATCTCGATCACCGGTTCCAAATCCTTGGCCTTGGGGCTGCGCCAGGCCGCTCCCATGCAGAAGCGCGACGCGCCTTTCTCCTTGGCGGCTTTGGCCGCGGCCATTACCTCGTCAAAGGCCATCAGCGCCTCGCGCTCCAGACCGGTTTCGTGGTGGGCGCTCTGGGAACAGTAACCGCAATTTTCCGAGCAGCCGCCCGTCTTGATATTCAGCAGGGTGCTGATCTGGACCGCATTGGGATCGAAATGCGCCCGATGCACGCCTTGGGCGCGAAAGATCAGGTCATTGAACGGCATTTCGAACAGTGCCCGAACCTCCTCGAGGTCCCAGTCGTGGCGTAACGGCGGCTGACGTACGGAATCGTCCATTGCTCTCTCTTGGTCTGTTGGCGGGACCTGACAACACCGGCCCCTAACGATAAGCTGGCCGAGTATTCCGCTTGGGAACGGAGCTGTCAAATGCCAGGGATGCCGCAGGTTTACAACTGGTTACAGTTTAACCTATTTCCATCCACTTGTTTGCTCTGCGGCGATCCGGGCCATGAGCACCTGGACCTCTGCCGCGGCTGTCTCTCCGATCTTCCCGAAATCCCGTACCCCTGCCCCACCTGCGGCCGACCGCTCCAGCACCCGTCCAAAGTCCTGTGCGGCGCCTGCCAGCGAAAGCCGCCCCCGTACGACCGCTGCCGAACCGCATTCGCCTACGCCCCTCCCCTCAACTGGCTGGTGCAAACCTTCAAGTTTCGTCAGCAACTCGCGGCCGGTCGGCTCCTGAGCACGCTGCTCCTGGAGCCGTTCGCCGCTCCTCCGGTGCCGGACTGCCTGATTCCCGTTCCCCTCCATACCGCCCGCCTGCGCGAGCGCGGGTTCAACCAGTCGCTGGAACTGGCACGACCGCTGGCAAAGGCCTTGGAAATCCCCCTCGAAGTTAATCGCTGCCAACGCGTACGCCACACGGAAAACCAGTCCCGGCTGACCGGAAACGAGCGCCGTCGCAACGTGCGAAACGCCTTCGAAGTGGAGTGGCCCGAGCCGCCGCGCCGGGTCGCAATGATTGATGATGTCCTCTCCACCGGCGCCACTGCGGGGGAACTCGCCCGCGCTCTTAAGCGGGCAGGAATTGCCGAAGTCGAAGTCTGGGTGGTCGCCCGGGCTGTATGACCGTTTTTCCGGACAATTCGAAAAGGGGAGCGGCTAAAGAACGAACAGGAAATGCAACGAGAGCAGCGGAAGGACCAACAGGAGATGGAGAGAGAACAGAATAAGGCTCCCCATCAATCAAAAAACAGCGAGGATTCCCGGGCGAAAGGCCTGGACAAACAGCAGGAGAAGAAAGCCGTAAAGGTCCAGCGCGAACTCGACAAGGGATCACGAGCAAGGGAAAGCACAGCGGGAAGAAAAGCGTAAGAAGTCGTGAGGGTGAACCGCATACCCTTTGCAAGATTTCTCATCAGCTCATTCCCAAACGAGCAAATCCCTCTGCCCGTAAAACAAAGGGCGAGCCACGGTTTGCCAATCGACGGGGCTAATAGGTGTTCCAAAACCTCGGAACACCTCTCCTGAGGCGTAAGGCCAAGGGGCTAGTGAACGCTGTCGCTGTATAGCAGCCCGCCGGCTTGCTCTGTATCGCCCGACGTTGGAGAAAGGAAGCGTGAGCGGCTTGGCCCACAAGCCACGTTTGAAATTCGGAAGCACCGCCCGTTCAGAACGGCATGAATGAACGGAACATTTGCATATAGGGTGATACCGATTGTGCCGCCTGGCCCATTGGCGCCGTTGAGTGAGCGATGTTGCCAACGCTTCGATTCATCTGGGCCATGCTGCCGTTCAGGTGGTGCATCGACCGGTTCATGGCCTGCATGTTCTCGGACATCGCCCGGGTATCGCCCACCATCTCACCCATGTGCCCATTCATGGCACTCACGTCGCTGGACATCGCTGTCATCGAGTACTGCATGCTGGTCAACACGTTGAGCGTGTAACCGACCGTCACGACCCCGACCAGGACCAGTAACACCGCCCATTTCCGCTGCCGGCGCCGCGCTTCCACTATCTGCTGCTGGCGCTGCTGAAGTTCCTCTAATCGCTGCTCGATCTGCCGTTCACGCTGATTGAACTCCTGGTGCAGGCGCCGGAAGGCATACGCCAGCTTTCGGCTCATTTCAGCCGACCAAAGCGCATCCTCCTCCCGCCTTGGGATCAACTTGGCGCTCTCCGGATCGGCAGCTTCGGAATGCACGCCCCAGGGCATCAGGCGGGCAAGGATGCTCCTCGGTTTGGCGGCCGTCAGCTGTCTCTCGCTGGCCCTGGCTTTCCGTACCCTCGATGTCATGGCGCCCCTCCGTCGGCTGGCTGCATTAGCGTTTAATAATGATGCTAGACGCTGGCAGGTCGTGCTGCGCAAACGATTTTTCCCGAATGCGACTGTTGTCACGTTTGGTACCCAAATGCGGGAATTCTGCTGGGGGGGGCTGGCGCGATTCTGTTGCGCTAGTGGGCCATGCGCTGGACAGAAAGACTCTGGGCTGGCGTGCGCGCCTGCGAACCGCTCCGTTTCGGCTGGCGGCGAAGTCTTATCACCACAAGGGCAAAACCAGCTTGGCTGGAGCTTTCCCCAGTGGTTGGCTTACCCGGATCCTCTATGGTCTGAGGAAGAGTCCAGTGGCGAAAAAAGAATGGATAGCTCACCACCAGAGAAACCCAGGGCTGAGGACATGAGATCGCTGCTGCAATATGCGACTCTTGCCCCCTCCAGCCACAATACCCAGCCTTGGCGGTTCGTGTACGGCGAGGGGCGCATCGCCCTCTATGCCGATCGCACGCGGGCGCTCCCTGCCAATGATCCCCAGGACAGAGAGCTTACGATTAGCTGCGGGTGTGCAGTGATGAACTTGCGGGTTGCCGCGGCCCGGGCGGGACTGTCCGCCAGGGTCTTCCCCTTGCCGGATCCCGGGAACGCGGACTGGCTTTGCGTCGTCGACCTGGAAAACAGGGGAGCCACTCCGGATGAAGCGGAGCTATTCCCGGCCATTTCCCGGCGCCACACCTACCGCCAGCCTTTCGAAGCGCGCGAGGTGCCAGGGATGCTGTTACAGGGGCTCTCGTCGACAGCAAATCGGGAAGGTGCCTGGTTGGAGTTCCTGCCGGAGGAAGAGCGCCCCGAAGTTTCACGGCTGATTGCCGAAGGCAACACAGCGCAATGGTCGAATCCGGCCTGGCGGCGCGAGCTGGCCGTCTGGATGCGTCCGCGCCGCCGGGGAGACGGCTTGACGGTGCCCGGATTGCTTGCGCCTGCCATAAGGATGGTGGTGCGCCATTTCGATATGGCAAAGAGCGTGGCCGAGGGCGACAGGAAGCTTGCGGAGAACGCACCGGTTCTGGCGGTGCTGGGATCCGATAGCGAAGGAGTCACCGATTGGCTGAGGACGGGCCAGGCATTGGAGCGGGTCCTGCTCGAGGCGGCCCGCGAGGGTCTACAGGCCTCCTATTTGAATCAGCCGATTCAGGTGGCCGCACTCCGCCCGAGGCTGCAACGCCTCGTAAATCGCGACGGTTATCCTCAGATTCTGCTTCGGCTCGGTTTCCCGAGCGGAAGCATGCGGGCGACACCCCGCCGTGGTTTGGACGAAGTGGTCCAATAATCCCGGCGGCTCACCAGCAGTCCAAGCCAGCCTGCACCCTGTAAAATCCGTCAAAGCGCGGGGCTTTTCGGAGGGCGGGCTGTGGTACATTGTCGGGATTTCGTGATTCAACCAAGGGGTGAACCGTGAGCCGCTTAGAGACCGCCCGTGGGGGCTTCTCCCGCACCCGTATGCGCCGCATGCGCCGGGACGATTTTTCGCGCCGGCTGATGCGGGAGACAGTGCTGACCGCCAATGATCTGATCTACCCGATGTTCGTGCTGGAGGGGGAAAACCAGCGCGAGGCGGTGGCCTCCATGCCCGGCATCGAACGACTCTCCATCGATCTGTTGTTGAAAGAGGCCGAAGAGCTCGTGGGCCTGGGCATTCCCATGGTGGCCCTCTTCCCGGTCACGCCCCAGGAGAAGAAAAGCCTGGGCGCCGAGGAGGCCTACAACCCCGACGGCCTGGCGCAGCGGGCAGTGCGCGCCCTGAGGGAGCGGTTCCCGGAACTCGGCATCATGACCGATGTGGCCCTGGACCCCTTCACCAGTCACGGCCAGGACGGTCTCATCGACGACTCCGGCTACGTGATGAACGATGAAACCGTCGAGGTGCTGGTCAAGCAGGCTGTCTCCCACGCCGAGGCGGGCGCACAGGTGGTGGCCCCCTCGGACATGATGGATGGGCGTATTGGCGCCATCCGCCACGCCCTCGAAGCCGCCGGCCACATCCACACCCGCATCATGGCCTACTCGGCCAAGTACGCCTCCAGCTTTTACGGCCCGTTCAGGGATGCGGTCGGCTCGGCCGCCAACCTGGGTGGCGGCGACAAGCGCACTTATCAGATGGACCCGGCCAACAGCGACGAGGCCCTGCACGAAGTGGGGTTGGACCTGGAGGAAGGGGCCGACATGGTCATGGTCAAACCGGGCATGCCCTATCTGGATATCGTGCGCCGGGTGAAGGATCAGTTCGGCGCCCCCACCTATGCCTATCAGGTCTCCGGCGAGTACGCGATGCTGATGGCCGCCGCCCAGAACGGCTGGCTGGAGGAGCGGCAGGTGGTGATGGAGGCGCTGCTCTCATTCAAGCGCGCCGGAGCCGACGGCATCCTGACCTACTTCGGCAAGCGCGTGGCGGGCTGGCTAAAGGAGGCTTGAGCGCCTGCCGGGTAAGGGCTAAAGCAGGACGCGGTGGTCCTGCCCGTCCCTGATCGTGCGGCCCCGCCGTTCAACTCGCCCCGGCTTGACGGTTGCTGTTCGAACCTTTTTTGGGCACGACCCCGCATGCGACCCGAGCACCTCCGCCACCCAGCGGTTCGGGTTCATCGGAATAGTTATCGCCGTTTTGGTGGACAATCACCGCATGCCCCCGCAGGTCGGCGAGATTCAGCCGCGGCGCCAGGGTCGGAGTGGAGGCGGAACCGTCCTCGGCCACATACAGCACAGGGAGATCCCCCAAGTGGCCTCGACCGTAGGGGCCTTCGTGCATGTCGGTACGGCGCGGGTCAAAGTGTCCCCCCGCGGCGACACCGGCGGTCTCCTCACCCTCCTTGAGTCCTGTGCCGCAGTCAGGCCTGACGTGCACATGGAAGCCGTGAAGGCCGGGAGTCAGGCCCGAAAGTTCGGGGCGAACCATAACGCCTTCAAAGCGCGAGGTGTCGAAGGTTATCGTACCCAGCGATTCACCGACGCCTTCGTCGCTGATGGCGTTGACTGTCACCTCAATCGGCTCTGCCCGGAGTGCGGTCGTTCCGAGTATTCCCGCTGCAAACAACGCTACAATGGCTCTCACCGGTTCTCCTCCCTGAAAACCCACATCCACATAAAGCCATAGTGCAAACAGCAGGCCCGGTCGACCTCCATTGACCATCGGGAGCCGGGAAAGGGCGGCAAATCAGAGTGAGCGGTTCCACCGCGAGGGTCTCGGAAAGGAGCTCCCACCCGTTCGCTTCGCGGGTCAACCGATGGGGTGAGCGGAGAAACCCTCCCGGCGCTCGGGGCTATGCCCTAATCAGTTGCCGGGGTCCACCCTGGCTCGAGCCGGTAGCAGACTGAAAGGAGTTGGCGGCCGTCCGATTGTTGGCGTTTTCGAGCCAGCGAATGATGGGTTCCCACTGCGCCTGATCACGCCGGTAGCGGCGTTCTTTCATCTCGTGCACCCCGAGCCCCTCGGCGGCGGCACGCAGGTAGTTTTGGGAATCGCGCAGGCGGGCCACGAAAGGGATTTCGAGAGTATCCAGAAAGCGTCTGAGGGAGCGGTAGATTTTGTTGCTTTCTCCCACCCGATTGGCGATCACCCCCATGCGCACATGCCGTGCACGCACTTTGGCCACCAAAAGCAGATCCTGAATGAACCGGGAGGTGGCATGGATATCGATGGGCGACGGCAACACCGGAATCAATATGGTGTCGACCCCGACCACGAGTTCCGACAACTGAGGCCCGGAGACACCTGCGGGCGCATCGAGAATCACCCGCCTCACATCGGGCGGCACGCGCAACTGCCAGGTGCGAGTCATCCGGAAACCCGGGTGGCGATAAGCGGCGATACCGTGAATGGCGTAGTGCCTGGAACTGTCGCGAAGGCTCACCCACTGGGTCGATGAACCCTGGGGGTCGTAGTCAAGAACGGCGGTACGGATCGAGCGAGACGCATAATAGCTCGCCAGATTGGTGGTGACGGTGGTCTTGCCGCAACCGCCCTTGCCATTGAGGATCAGAATTCGGCGCACAGTTCCCCATTCCTTCGCAGCGGTGTGGTCTTGAACGACCGAGCCGCGGGCTGTCGCTCAGATGCATTGAATGTCATCGCGGATCACAGGCTTGAGGCCTTTCTCCCTTGTTCAAGGTTAGTGTAATAGACCCCCGGCGGCAATGCGTCACATTTTCCATGCATATAGAGAGTGAGGCGTCGTGTTGTGATCGACCTAACATTCTCGCAGGGCAAAACGGTGCACTTGCACTCTCCCGCTCGCCCCGGGGCTCCCGTCACTTGCGGCCGGCGAAAACAAGGCGCGCGGCGGGTCGGTTTGCCGATGCGGTCCCATGCCGCAATAATGAGCGCACATTTTCGGATTGAGCCCCCATGAAATACCGAGACTTGCGCGATTTCATCAAACAACTCGAACAGCGCGGCGAACTTAAACGGATTACCGCCGAGGTGGACCCACATCTCGAAATGACCGAGATCTGCGACCGGGTGCTGCGTGCCGGGGGTCCCGCCCTGCTGTTCGAGAATCCGAAGGGGCACAGCGTCCCGGTACTGGCGAACCTGTTCGGTACCCCGGAGCGGGTGGCCATGGGCATGGGCGAGGAGTCGGTGGAGGCCTTGCGCGAGGTAGGGAAACTGCTCGCCACACTGAAGGAGCCGGAACCACCCAAGGGCATGAAGGATGCCTGGGAGAAGATGCCCATGTTCAAGCAGGTGCTGAACATGTCGCCCAAGCCGGTCCGGGGGGCCGCCTGCCAACAGGTCGTGCTGGAAGGCGACGAGGTCGATCTGTCGAAACTGCCGGCCCAGACCTGCTGGCCAGGCGATGTAGCCCCACTCATCACCTGGGGGCTGGTGGCCACCAGGGGGCCGCACAAGGAGCGGCAAAATCTGGGGATCTACCGCCAGCAGGTGATCGGGAAGAACAAGGTGATCATGCGCTGGCTCTCCCACCGCGGCGGCGCCCTTGATTTCCGCGATTGGCAGAAGGCGCACCCCGGCGAGCCGTTCCCCATCGCGGTGGCCCTGGGGGCCGACCCGGCCACCATTCTCGGCGCGGTCACCCCGGTGCCGGATACGCTCTCCGAATACGGTTTTGCCGGGCTGCTGCGCGGCTCCAAGACCGAAGTGACGACCTGCATCGGCAACGATTTGCAGGTTCCCGCCTCGGCCGAATTCGTTCTGGAAGGCGTGATTCACCCCGGCGAGATGGCCGATGAAGGCCCCTACGGGGACCACACCGGCTACTACAACGAGGTGGAGCGCTTTCCGGTGTTCACCATCGAACGCATCACCCACCGCAAGCAGCCCATCTACCACAGCACCTACACCGGGCGCCCGCCGGATGAGCCGGCGGTACTGGGCGTGGCCCTCAACGAGGTGTTCGTTCCCATTCTCCAGAAGCAGTTTCCGGAGATCGTCGACTTCTATCTGCCGCCCGAAGGCTGCTCCTATCGCATGGCGGTGGTGTCAATGAAAAAGCAGTACCCGGGCCACGCCAAGCGGGTGATGCTCGGCATCTGGTCATTCCTGCGCCAGTTCATGTATACCAAGTTCGTCATCGTTACCGATGATGACGTGAACGTGCGCGACTGGCAGGACGTCATCTGGGCCATGACCACCCGCATGGACCCCAAGCGCGACACTACCATGATCGAGAACACCCCGATCGATTACCTCGATTTCGCCTCCCCGGTCTCCGGCCTTGGCTCCAAGATGGGCTTCGATGCCACCAACAAGTGGCCGGGCGAGACCGACCGCGAGTGGGGCACGCCCATCCGCATGAGCGACGAGGTGAAACAGCGGGTGGATGAGATGTGGGATCAACTCGGGCTTTAAGCTGAGCGCCCGCCGCGGAAGGGCAAAGATTCAAAATGCTGAAGCGCCTCACGCTATTGGCGGCTGGCCTGGTCCTGGGCTTCGAGGGTTTTTACGGCTTCCAGATCTGGCAGCTCCGGGACAACAACCCTCGAATCACCGCCTTTATGGCCGAGCGGCTCAAGGAACTTCGGGCTTTGAACCCCGATGCGGAGTTGAAACAGAACTGGGTGACGTACGAGGCGATAAGCCCCGCCGTGAAAAGGGCGATTGTCGCCTCGGAGGATGCCAAGTTCGCGTGGCACGATGGTTTCGACTGGGACGGTATCCAGCGTGCGCTGGAGAAAAATCTGGCCGAGGGCGAGATCGTGGCCGGCGGGTCGACCATCTCCCAGCAGTTGGCGAAAAACCTTTATCTCTCGGGAGAGAGGTCGATCATGCGAAAGGGACAGGAAGCGGTCATGACGCTGATGCTGGAGATGTTCCTTGGCAAACGCCGCATCCTGGAAATCTACCTCAATATCATCGAGTGGGGCGAGGGAGTCTTCGGTATCGATGCCGCCGCCCGATACTACTTCGGCATGGATGCCTCGCGGCTCAGTGCCCGGCAGGCGGCACTGCTGGCCGCCATTGTACCGCGGCCACGCCACTACGACCGCAACGGCTGGGGACACCGGGTCGAACAGCGGGCGCTGACCATTCTCAAGCGAATGCAAAGTAGCCGGGTTCCGTAGCACAACGATTCACCAGGGGGCAGCGTGGGAAAGTCTCTCTCGCATACGCTTACTTCACCGCACCGCGACCGACCGGAGATAACGCTTATGAAATGCCGAGCCGGATGCGCCGCCTGCTGCATCGAACCCTCCATCAGTTCGCCGATCCCGGGCATGCCCGAGGGAAAGCCGGCGGGAGTTCCCTGCGTGCAGCTCACGGCAGAGGGGCTCTGCGGCCTTTTCGGCAAACCAGAGCGCCCTACCGTCTGCGGCAGACTCAAGGCCCGGGCAGAAATGTGCGGGGAGAATCGCCATCAGGCACTCCGGATACTGCAGCAACTGGAAAAGGACACAGCACCCTGAATACGTGTTCCGAAATGGTGCCGTCACTCCCCTCATCTCGACCTTCTCCCTGAAGGGACAGTCGCCTTAGAGAGCTCCGGCGTTTGCGGGGCCGTGTGTTACGAGCTAAGGGTAGGGTAACGGTCTGCTCAAGAGGGGGGCAGGGAGATGCCCAGGAATCTCTTCGTAATCGGCCTCGATCCCTTCCACCGTCAGATGCTGGAAAAGGTTCGCCACTCCGAAAAGTACGCCTTTCACGAGTTGCTCGACTACGGCGAGGTGATTACTCCCGTCGATTATCCTTTCAAAACCATGCTGTCCAAGGCCTCGCAACGCTTGAGATCCTTCAAGGGAACCGTAGACGGCGTTATCGTCCACTGGGACTTCCCGGCGAGCACCATGCAGCCGATTCTCTGTCGCGAGCACGGCCTGCGCTCGGCCTCGGTGGAAAGCGTGCTCAAGTGCGAGCATAAATTCTGGGCGCGGCTGGAACAGCAGCGCGCCATCCCCGAATACACGCCGCGCTTCGATGCCGTGGACCCGTTTGCCGATGATGCTCTGGCGCACCTGAAGATCCCCTTCCCCTTCTGGCTGAAACCGGTGAAGTCATTTGCCTCTCACCTGGGCTTCCGCATCGGTAATGAGGAGGATTTCCACTCGGCGACCGCGATCATACGCAAGCATATCCATCGGCTCGGGGATCCGTTCAATGTAGCCCTGAGCCATGCCGAACGGCCGCCGGAGATCGAGCGGGTGGACGGCAACTGCTGTATCGCCGAGGAGATCGTTGGCGGAAGGCAGTGCGGGATCGAGGGTTTCGTCTTTGAGGGCAAAACCTCCGTCCACGGCGTCATCAACTGCGTGAAAGACAGCAGGAGCCAGAGCTTTACCCGTTTCGAATATCCCTCGGCGTGGCCGGAGTCGGTCCAGCAGCGCATGGCCGACGCAGCGCAACGGCTGTTTCACCATATCGGTTTCGACAATTCGCCCTTCGGCGTGGAGTTCTTCTGGGATGAGGCAACTGACAAGCTCACCCTGCTCGAGGTGAACCCCCGTATCTCCCAGTCCCATTCCGATCAGTTCATCAAGGTGGAGGGCGTATCCAACCACGAGGTAGCGGTGGACGTGGCCCTCGGCCGCGAACCGGAGTTTGGTCTCAAGGAGGGCCGCTACGACAAGGCCGCCAAATTCCTGCTTCGCAAATACGCCGATGCTGAAGTGTTACGGGTGCCGACCCGGGACGAGATCGCGGCACTGGAATCGGAGTTTGAAGACAGCATCATCAAGGTCCTGGTAGAACCCGGGATGCGCCTGTCCGATCTGCGGGACCAGGACAGCTACAGCTTTGAGATTGCCAATCTCTTCCTGGGAGCTCGGGACCAGGATGAGCTGGTGGAGAAGTACCAGCGGTTGGCACAGCGCCTTCATTTCGAGTTCTCCGACGGCCGGCCGCCCGAAGAGCTCCAGTTCGAAAAGATCCGCTACTGATGCGCGTCGTCCATGCCTTCCCCGATCCGATCGAGGAAATTGAGCACACCTTGATCCCCCTGCCCGACGGGGCGCGGCTGGCGGCTCGGATCTGGCTGCCGAAGGGAGCCGAGCGGGATCCGGTCCCCGCCATTTTCGAGTATATACCCTATCGGAAACGCGACCTCACCCGGGTGCGGGACGCACAGACCTACCCTTATCTGGCGGGACACGGGTACGCCTGCGTGCGGGTGGACCTGCGCGGCTCGGGGGAGTCGGATGGCGTGATGGTCGATCAGTACCGTCAGCAGGAGATGGACGATGGCGTGGCGGCGATTCGCTGGATTGCCGAACAGCCCTGGTGCAACGGCCGGGTGGGCATGATGGGGATCTCCTGGGGCGGGTTCAACAGCCTGCAGATCGCCGCGATGCGCCCGCCGGAGTTGAAGGCGATCATTACGGCCTCATCCACGGACGATCTCTACCGGGACAACATGCACTACATGGGCGGCTGTCTGCTCTCGGATAACCTGTCCGAGGCAACCACCATGTTTTCCGTCAATACCTGCCCGCCCGACCCCGAACTGGTGGGAGAACGCTGGCGCGAGATGTGGCTCGATCGCCTCAAGGGCAGCGGCCTGTGGATCGAGACCTGGCTCAAACACCAGCGCCGCGACGATTACTGGCGACACGGCTCGGTCTCGGAGGACTACTCCGCCATCCGCTGTCCGGTCATGGCGGTGGGGGGCTGGGCGGATGGCTACACCAATGCCGTTTTCCGGTTGCTGGAGCATCTCACGGTGCCCCGCCTGGGATTGGTCGGCCCCTGGGGCCACAAATACCCGCACCGGGGCATGCCGGGACCCGCCATCGGCTTTTTGCAGGAGGCCCTGCGCTGGTGGGATCACTGGCTCAAGGGCGAAGCGACCGGGATCATGAAGGAGCCGATGCTCCGTGCCTGGATGTTGGATGCGGTTCCCCCCACCACCCAGTACGACTACCGGCCCGGCCGCTGGGTAGCCGAACCGGCCTGGCCCTCGGACAACGTGGGGTGGCGGCGCATGCCGCTGGCCCCGAACCGCCTCTGTGGCGGTCCGGAGGAGCGTCGCCGCAACGAGCACCCCAGCCAGACCATTCAGTCCCCCTTAAGCGTGGGACTGTTTGCCGGCAAGTGGTGCTCCTATACCTACGCGCCGGACCTGCCTCACGACCAGCGTGAAGAGGACGGAGGGGCGCTGATCTACGAGAGCGCACCGCTGGCATCCTCCCTGGAGATTCTGGGACCACCGGCGGTCGAGTTGGAAATCACCTCCGACCGGCCGGTGGCCATGGTGGCGGCGCGCCTCTCCGATGTGGCTCCCGACGGCAAGGCGACCCGGGTAACCTACGGATTGCTCAACCTCACCCACCGAAACGGGCATGCCGAACCGGAGCCCCTGGTTCCCGGTGAACATTATCGGGTGCAGGTCGACATGAACCATATCGGCCAGGTCTTCCCCCGCGGCCATCGGCTGCGGCTCTCCCTTTCCACCTCGTATTGGGCCCTGGCCTGGCCGCCCCCCGAGGCGAGCCGTCTCACAATCTACAACAGCCGCAGCGCCCTCCTGCTGCCGGTACGCCCGCCCCGCGAAGAGGATACAAAGGTCACTTTCGAACCGGCCGAAGGAGCGCCCGCCGCCCCGATGAGCCGACTGGAAGCCGAGCATCACAACTGGCTGGTTCATCGCGAGCTGGCCGAAGATATCTCGACCCTGGAGGTGATCAAGGACGAGGGGGTCTACCGCCTTGATGAGATCGATCTGGAGGTCGGCGACCGAACCTGGGACTGGTATTCCTATCGCAATGACGACTTCGCCTCCCCAAGGGGCGAAACCCGCACCGAAAGAACCTTTCGCCGCGGCAAGTGGTTCGTGCGCACGACCACCCGCACGGTGCTTACCGGCGACGCAATGCATTTCCATATTCACGCTGAATTGGATGCATTCGAGGAGGGGGACAAGCGGGTCTACTCCAAAAACTGGGATTACACCATTCCGCGCGATCTCGTTTAGTCCATTCCCTTCACCAGCTCGTGTTAGGCTGTAAGTCCATCGATATCTCGGGAGGGCATACGGTGGGATTCTCTCGCACTTTCCCCCCTGCGTGGCCATTCGGCATCGTGGCCGCACTGCTGTTCTCGAACACGGCGGCTGAGACACCCTACTATCCCTGGCTGGCGGATGATTTCGCCATCGAAAAGCCACTGGGCAACTTCCGGGGCGACCCGATACGGGGCCGGGCACTGGCGATGTCCCGGGACAAGGGCAACTGCATCGCCTGTCATCGCATGCCGATCCCCGAGGCGCCGGAGCACGGGACCGTCGGGCCGCCGCTGTTCGGAGTGGGTGGGCGACTCACCGAGGGACAGCTTCGCCTGCGGGTGGTCGATGAGAAGGTGATCAATCCCGCTACCATCATGCCCGCCTTCTATCGAAGACCGGATCGGTTGAACCGTCCCCTGCCCGGCCGAGAAAGCACCATCCTGACCGCCCGGGAGGTGGAGGATATCGTCGCCTATCTGAGGACACTGCAATGAAACCGGTTTGGAGACCTTACGCCTGCATCGGCTGCCTGCTGTTCGCCGGTGGGGCCGGGGCGTGGGACGAGCCCGTGTCCGGGTACGACTCTCTTCCACCAGTGGTGCAGGAGATGCAGGACGATACCTTCGCCAATCCGGGCATGTTCGCGGTGGAAGAGGGGAGGGAGCTGTTCAACCGGGCGGGCTTCAACGGCAAGTCCTGTGCCTCCTGCCACGGCCCGGACGGCGAAAAACTGGACACCGAAGCCATCGCCGGCTATCCGGTCTACCGCGAATCCGAATACGGGCCCGTGACGCTCCAGCAACAGGTCAACCTCTGCCGCGATCGACTCGACGACTTCCCGCTGCCCTATGATGCGCCGGAATTGGTGCGACTGGAAAGTTTCGTTCGCTTCAAGGCGCGGGGCGAACCGGTTCACGTGGATATTGAAGGCCCTCTGAGACCCTATTATCGGAAGGGCGAAGCGTTCTATACGACCCGGGTGGGCCAGCTGCAGATGGCCTGTACCCACTGCCACGACCGCTATGTGGGAACGCGGCTTCGGGACCAGGTTCTGAACCAGGGACAGACCAACGGTTTTCCGACCTATCGCCTGCTTCCGGCCAAGATCAGCAGCCTGCACCGAAAGTTTCGCGACTGCCTCGTCACGCTGCGCGCCGAGCCCTATCCTCCCGGTGCCGAGGAGCTGATTAATCTCGAGGTCTACGTCACCGCAAGGGGAAACGGTCTGCCCATCGAGACGCCCGGCGTTCGCCGCTGAAGACCGCCCCTGCCGACCCCGAGGGGTCGGCCGAGAGCGTTGTCGTTCTTGGCGGTGCCGTCAGGCGATCGCTACTGCTCCTGCTGGCCTTGCGCCCCGTTTGGCTCCTCCATGGAAGAAAACTCCTGGGACTGCTGCCAACGGTTCAGTGCGGTCTGCACCGATTCCTGCGCGTTTTGCGCATCTTTTTGGGCTTCCTGGATGGAGCGCAGGATCTTCGGATCGACCTGCTCTCCCGAGGCTCGAAGCTCCTGTTCGATTTGGTTCAGCTGCTGGCGGACCCGTGACAGTTGCTGGTGCTGGAAGTAGAGCCGCTGTGCATTCTGCTGGGCTGTGCCCATACCGGGTTGGGGATAACCGTACTGGGGATAGCCGCGCTGCATCATCCCACCCGTCCCCGGGCCCATCATGCCGCCCATACCCGGCCCCATCATGCCTGGAGAGCCGTAACCGTACGGGTAAGGCCCGTATCCGTATCCCTGCCCCTGGGCCAAAGCGCTACCCGCAAACACGAGGCTGACCGTCAAGCCGAGGGCAGCCAACACATTCAAAAGCCGACGTTTTTCCATTTCGTTTTCTCCTTGATCATTCACCGAATGAAGCGATTTCCCAATCTCACCTTTAACAGGGTAGTAGCGAGCGAGCCGGAAAGTACCCAACGAGGGAAGATCCGCGATTCGCAGGTGTGCAGCGCTCCGTTCTAGCCTGACCAGGAGCAGACCAAGGAGGGTGGAAAACGCGCCGATGGAAGCCGCGACGATTTTCCTGATCGGCATCGTGTCCGCTTTTGTCGGCACAACAGTCGGCGGTGGCGGATTGATCACCGTGCCGGCACTGATCCTGTTGGGACTGCCGCCTCACGTAGCGGTTGCCACCACCCGAATCGGCGCCCTGGGGCTGGTGTTGGCCGGTCTCTACCGCTTCCGACGGGCGGGGGTGGTCGATTGGCGCATTGGTTTGATATCGGCCCTGTTCGCCGCCGTGGGGGCGCTGGCCGGGGCGCTCTTTCTGTTGCAGATGCCGGCCGAGGTGTTGGAACCGGCAGTCGGCCTACTCCTGCTTTTCGTACTCCCCCTGATTTGGGTCAAGCCCTCGCTGGGCGTCCGCCAAACGCCGCCGGGACGTGCGCGGAAACGCCTCGGTTATCTGGCCTACCTGCCGCTGGGATTTTGGGGCGGTTTTTTCGGTGCCGGCTACGGCATTCTGTCCAATCTGACGATGCTGCTTCTGGAGGGCAAGACCTTCCTGCAGGCCGCCGCCACCCGCAAGCTGCCCGGCACGGTCGTGACACTGGTCGCTCTCACCGTGTTCACCCGCGCCGGTGTACTGGCGTGGAAGGAGGGGCTGTTTCTCCTGGCCGGCATGGCCCTGGGCTCGTATGCCGGCGCCTCCTACGGTTTGCGTCATGGCGAACACTGGGTAAGACGACTGTTCATGATCGCGGTCGCCGCCTCCGCACTAGCTCTGTTGTGGGGCGCCGCGAACTGAGCCCGGAAGCCGATTGCGGCTTCCGGGCCGAGGCGGATCACTACACTCCGTATTCCCGGAGTCGATCGCCTTTTTCCCGGTACATCCGTTCGCCCATGCCCTCCAGTTCGGAGGCGATCTCCCGGCGGGCTCGGGGAAACAGGTCGTCCTCTTCATCATGCAGATGATGTTCGAGCACTTCGTTGAATTCGATGAGACGCTGTTTCCAGCGACCATCGGAAAAATCGATCTGTTCGATTTGCGACAGCATGTCGCGCATCTCCTGATGCTCGTCGAGGCTGTCGCGAACCTGCTCCTGCTCATGGCTTCCCTGGCGCTCAATCACCGGGTAGAAGAGGTCCTCCTCAATCCGGGCATGGATCTCCAGCTCTTGCCGGAGCAGCTCAAACAGCTGGTGTCTCAGGTCCAACTGCTCCGCCGTCGTCGCCATCATGCGCCCGACCAAATCGCGGGCGTGGGCATGATCGACTTTAAGGAATTCGATAGCGTCCATTGCCTGACCCTCCTTGGGTTTGCCTTGTCACGAAGTATAGATTTTGGCGCCGACACCCGAGCCGAAACACCGGACTAGACTTGCGATAGCGGCTTAGTCGCCGGTTCCAAACTTCGAGCGCATGGAGGCGTCTATGGCAGATCAGATTCGACCGCTACCGGCTTCCGAATTACGCCGGGAGTGTCGCCCGGAAGATCTGGCATTCAGTTCAACCGAGGAATTGCCTGAACTGGAGGGAGTAGTGGGTCAGGAGCGTGCCCTGCGGGCGATCGGCTTCGGAATCGAAATCAAGAGCAACGGCTATCACATGTATGCGCTTGGCCCTATTGGAACCGGAAAGACCACCACCGTACGCAAATTCCTCGAGCAGGATGCTGCCGGAAAGCCCGCGCCGGACGACTGGCTCTACGTCAACAATTTCCAGAACCCCGACAAGCCGCGTGCCCTGCGTATGTCCCCGGGCTGCGGCTCCGGTTTTCGCAACGACATGGACCAGTTTGTTCGAGGGATTGAAGGGCGAGGTCCCCCACTCTTTTGAGGAAAAGGATTACGCCCGGGAGCAGCAGAACATCCAGCAGGATTATCAGCGCCGCGCGAAGGAGTTGTTCCAGCAGTTGGAGACCCACGTGCGCGATTCCGGATTCGGTCTCATGCAGACCCCACAAGGGCTTATGCTCGCCCCCCTTTCCGATGGCGAAATGATGACGCCCGACCGAATGGCCCGACTCTCCGAGCGCCGTCGTGGCGCTATCGAGAAACGCCAGGAGGAGCTGGAGCAGGAAACCCGGGAGATCATGAGACAGGCGGAGCAACTCCAGAAAGAGGGTCGGGAACGATCCCGTGAACTGGACAGGCGGGTCATCGCCCTGGCCGTGGATAGCCGTCTGAATGAATTGAAAGAACGCTATCGCGAGTTCAGTGAAGTCACCGGATTTCTCGACGAGGTACGCGAGTCGCTACTGCATAACGTAGAGGCCTTCAAGCACCTGAACCAAATGGAACAGGCCTCCGGTCAGGAGCAGATCCTGATGGCCCAGATGGGTGGACAGACGCCTTCGTTCGATGAATACCGGGTCAACCTGGTGGTCGATAACAGCCAGGCCGTCGGAGCCCCGGTGGTGGACGAGACTCACCCGACTGTCCCCAACCTTATCGGGCGCATCGAACACCAGGGCCAGTTCGGGACGCTGGTAACGAACTACCGACTCATCAAGGGCGGTGCGCTTCATCGCGCCAACGGCGGCTACCTCATGCTCGATGCGGTGGAGTTGCTGACAAAACCCGCCGCGTGGCAGTTTCTGAAGAGGGCTCTGAAAAGTCGCGAGGTGGTGATCGAGGGGATCAATGAAGCGATGGGTGCCCTGACGACCCGGACGTTGCAACCCGAACCGATCCCTCTGGATACAAAGGTCATCATCATAGGAGACCCGATGATCTACTCCCTGCTCTATCAGCAGGACCCGGATTTTCAGGAACTGTTCAAGGTCAAGGCCGACTTTGAAACCCGCATGGACTGGTCGCCGGAAAACCTGAACCAATACGCCCATTTTATCGGCACGGTGTGCCGTGAAGAGGGCCTGCGGCATTTCGATGCCTCCGGCGTGGCCAAGGTTGTGGAGTTCGGGGGTCGACTGGCCTCCCACCGCAATAAGCTGGCGACCAAGTTCGGGGATATCGTGGACCTCCTGCGTCAATCCAGTTACTGGGCGGGTGTCAACGGGAATTCGCTGGTTGGCGGCAGCGACGTCAGGCAGGCGGTCGACGAACAGATCTATCGCGGCAACCGCATCGAGAAGCGGTTGCAGGAGATGATCGAGGAGGGGGCCATTCTCATCGACACCCGGGGCCGCACTGCGGGCCAGATCAACGGGCTATCCGTGATGTCGGTGGGGGATTACAGTTTCGGGCGCCCCTCCCGCATCACGGCCCGGACCTATGCGGGCAGTGAAGGGGTAGTCAACATCGATCGGGAAACCAAACTCGGTGGTCCCCTCCACAACAAAGGCTCGATGATCCTGGCGGGATACCTGGGGGGGCGCTATGCACACGATCTGCCACTTTCGCTCTCGGCGACCCTGACCTTCGAACAGCTTTACAGCGGCGTGGAGGGCGACAGTGCCTCTTCGGCCGAGCTGTTTGCGCTGCTCTCATCGTTGACCAACCTGCCCCTGCGCCAGGATCTGGCGGTAACCGGTTCGGTTAATCAGCATGGAGAGATCCAGGCCATCGGCGGTGTGAACGAAAAGATTGAGGGATTCTTCAGCGTCTGCCGTATGGAGGGACTGACAGGCGAGCAGGGCGTGGTGATTCCCCAGGCCAATGTTCGCCATCTGATGCTACGGGAAGAGGTCGTGGAGGCGGTCGAAGCCGGAGACTTTCACATCTATCCGATCACCACCGTGGACGAGGGAATCGGACTGCTTAGCGGACGCGATCCCGGCGCGCTGGGCGATGACGGCAGCTATCCCGAAGGCACCATCAATGCCCTGGCAAAAGAGGCCGTGCGCGATATGGCCGAGATTAGCCGAAACTACGCCAACCATTAGCAGGCGGCTGCGCCCCCCTCTCCGGCGGTAGAGGATCGGATCACTCGACGGGTTGGCATGTCAGTGTTGCCCTCGTCCCGGTGACCCAACGCTCCGCCTCCTCCGGGGGCATTGGCCTGGAGAAATGAAAGCCCTGGACGTATTCGCAGCCGAAGCGACCAAGGAGATCCAGCTGCCCGCTATCCTCCACCCCTTCGGCAATCACCGTCATTCGCAGGTGTCGGGCGATCGCCAAGACCGCCTGTACGATACCGCGGTGTTCATCACCATCGAGAAGGTTACGGGTGAAACTGCGATCGATTTTCAGGGCATCGAACGGGAATTCGTGCAGGTAGCTCAGGGAGGAGTAACCGGTTCCGAAGTCATCGATGTATAGTTGGACACCGAGTTCCCGCAGGGCGGCCAACGTTCGGCGGACGTGGTTCGATTCCTCCATGAGCACGCTTTCAGTGATCTCAAGGGCGAGACACTCTCCGGGCAGTTCCGCCGTCTCCAGGGCCTCCCTCACCTGCTCGAGCAGATCCGCTTGTGCGAACTGCACCGCTGAGAGATTGACGCTGACGTAGGCCTTCGGGTGATCGGGGAAACGCTTGTGCCACAGACTTGCCTGTCGGCAGGCCTGGCGCAGGACGACTTGACCGATGTCGTGGATCAGCCCGGTTTCCTCCGCCACGGGTATGAATTCCGCCGGTGACACGAGCCCACGGCCGGGATGCTGCCATCGAACCAAGGCCTCGAAGCCCTGCAGTGCCAGGCTTTGGGTGGCCACGATGGGCTGGAAGTGAACCTCAAACTCCTCCCGTTCGGCCGCGCGGCGCAATTCGCTCTCGAGCGTCAGTCGGGCCAGGGCCTGGCGGTGCATGGTTTCATCGAAAATAGCGGTCCGGCCAGGGCCATGCCGCTTGGCCTGATACATGGCGGTGTCGGCCTCTCTCAACAGGTCCGCCCCATCCCGGTGGCCCTCGTGCGCCAGAGCGATACCGAGGCTGGCCGACGTGAAAACCTCGTGCCCACCGACCGAAAACGGTTTGGCCAGCGCCCGGTGGATCCTGCGCGCGATGGTCAGCGCCCCGGCGGCCGTATTGGTACCTTCGAGCAGCACGGTGAATTCGTCGCCCCCCAGCCGGGAGACCGTATCGCCCGGGCGCACGCAGCTGGAGACACGCTCGGCTACCGATTTCAGGATTTCATCGCCTGCGGTATGGCCGAGGCTGTCATTGATGTTCTTGAACCGTTCCAGGTCGAAATAGAGCACGGCAAACGGCGTTCCCCGGGCGAGCCGGCCGATGGCGTGAGTGAGCCGGTTCATAAACAGCGCCCGGTTCGGAAACTGGGTCAGATCGTCGTAAAACGCCGCCCGGCGAAGCTGCTCCTCGGCGTGATAGCGCTGAATGATGCCACCCAACGTGTGCGCGATAGCGGCCAGAAACCGCTCCTCTTCGGAGCTTCGGGAGTGACCCTCATCGACGTATAGCGTCAAAACCCCCAGCAGCGAACTGCCCGAAAGGATTGGCAGGCAGTAGTGTCCATGGGGTTGCATTCCGGGGAAGATATTGTCGTGTCGGTAGTCGATTTTGTCGGCGAAAACCACCGATCGCGCCTGCGCAGCCCGACCACAGAGGCAGTGTCCGAAAGCCACGCGTCCGCAGCCGGAAGCGACCGACGCTGAAAGGCCCCGGTGGGAGAACAACTCCAGTTCCCGACGCTCCTTGGCGGCGAGAAAAATCCCCCCTTTCGACTGAAGAGCGAGCCAGGGTGTCGAGAGGATGATATCGAGACAGCGATCCAGTTTGCGGGAAAAGCCGATCGGCTCTATCGATAATTCGAGCAGACGGGCGATGATCTGCTGGGAGGTAAAATCCCGCTCGATCTTTTCGGAAGTTGCTTTACGGGCACTGATGTCACGGATGAAGGCGGCGTGTGAACCGATGTCGTAGTCCAGCGGTGAGATGGAGAGCTCTACCGGAAACCGTCGGCCGCGGCGGTGGATCCCGGTGGCCTCGACCCGATCGCGTTTGGCGGCGATTTCGAGGAGGCGCCTGTCGGCACCGGATTGCAATTCCTGCCCCAGGATCCGGTCGCCGGAACTGCCTAGAACCTCGCATTCATCCCACCCGAATAACACCTCGGACGCCGGATTCCAACCGGTGATCCGCCCCCCTTCATCAAAGGTGACAATCGCATCAAGGGACCCCTGCACGATCGCTCGGGTCCGGTTCTCCTGTACCTCAAGCGCTTTGTAGGCCGCATCACGCTGTCGAATCCGCAGCCCGAGAAGACGGCCCCCGTATCGGATCCCGCCCAAGCCGAGTAGCCAGAGCATCCCGTAGCCGGTGCCGAGCGAGAGGTATTCGGCTTTGGCGAATGCTTTGTCGAAGGGTAGGGTCAGGCTTATGCCGCCAATCAGCTCGCCGGGCGTTAACCCTTGGGCCGCATGGCATTTCAAACACGACTCCTTGGCCCTCCGGGCCTTCATCACCCGAAGCAGGGAGCCCCCCTGCCTTTCCACCGTCGCCCGGACTTCATCCCTCTTCGTCCGGGCGAGTTCCAGGAGCGACTGCTCCTCCCAGGCATCGGGACGGTTGTCCGGGTTCAGCGGGGATCGACTGGTGAGCCGACCGCGCACTTCGCGACGCTCGCCGGCCCGGTAGTACTGCTTTAGCAGGGTCGCGGGATTAATGAGGGTCAGGGTTCGGCCATCAGGCGCGGTCACATCCCTGTTGGAGACATCGGACAAGTAGGGGTCGGGACGGATCTCCTCATCCACCGCGACATAGATGCCGCCGTGGCTGACGACCCATTGGGAGAGGGTCTCTCCCTTGGCGAAGGCAGCCTGGATCTCCCGATAGGCCTGGTCGTAGACGTACCCCTTCACCTGTAGAAGGTTCCATGCGAATAGAAGTCCGACGGCGACGGTCCAGGCGATAAGCAGCACCATCGCCCAGTGCCGCAACTGCAATCGCCGGTAGCCGGACGTCATTGTCCCCCCTCCTTCCAGTTTCGCTCTCCCTGGCAAATCTTCTTGGGTCCCTTGTCTGCGGGGGCGTTCGGCCTCGATTTATCAGGTCAAGCGGATGCCTCCCTAACGCTAAGTATGGACGCTGATCCCTGGAAAAAAGTTACAAATTGTTTCAGTGCTGAGTTTGGAACGGTTCCATGTCGACTGCGCGGCTCGCCAGCTGTCTGTTCGGCACCGGCTTGACCCAGGGCCGGTTGTTTCTGCCGGCCACGCACTGGCGCGCATTGAACTTCGGGGCAGCGCTTCGCGCCAGAAGTCCGCTGAACATAACGTTGGCGCGGTCCTCGACGTGTCGAAGGCCCATCAGAGCGTGGCCGAGCTCATGGGCCAGACTCGACTCTCCGATGCTTTTGCCAAGCACCACATAGCCGGCCATGTGGTTTCTGAAAAAACGCTGGTCCTGCGCCGTTTTCAGATAGTCGGTCTCCGTTTCGATATACCTGCCGTAGCCCACGGCGGTGATGCCGTCGCGACCGATGGTCCAATCGAGCCGTTTCACGAAGACAATCCCCGCGGAACGGCGCGGGGTCAGCGCAAACAGCGTACGCTCCCATTGGGTCAGGCCGTCGTTGAATTCCATCGACTCCCACTCCGATAGGAGGGGTGGTCCGGCCACATAATTGACGGTGTCGACCCTCAGAAAAATGCCGCACACATCCAGTTTCTCCTGGGCCCGGGCGATGGCGGTCTCGATTTGCTCGGGGGCCGGGGAATTACCGCGGGTGAGATAGATATTCAGGTCGGCAAAATACCCGTAACCGCTCGGGATGCCGGAGGAGGGTATCCGTAATGTCTTGTCGATATGGACATTGCCTCTGAGCCTGCTGCCGTCCGGAGCGACCTCACCCTGCGTCGCCGTGATCCCGAACAGGAAGGCTGCCAACAGGCATGGCACTCGCCAAGCTTTACCGTTCATCGCCTGCCCTTTCGCATTGAGCCCTTTTGCAAAAGATTAAGCGATTCGGTATGGATAGCTATTGGTAATTTCGGGGAGACGGGGGCTTCGGGCCCACCGGCCCCGGGTCCGCATTAGGCTGCGGGCACGGCTTCGCTCAGTGAGGAAAACCATGACCCACCCCTTTTTCGCTGAAAAACGGCACCCACTTATCCTCGGGCACCGGGGTATCCCGCTTCTCCACCAGGAGAATACAATCTCCGGCTTTCGACGTGCCGTAGAGTTGGGCATCGATGGCGTGGAATTCGATGTTTTCACCACCCGGGATAACAGGGTGGTGCTTTTTCATGATGAGGATACCGAGAGGCTGACCGGCGTGAAGGGCCGTATCACCGAGATGACCTGGGACGAGGTCTCCCGGCTGCGGATTCAGCGTCGGCTCGACATGGGCGGGGGGGACTCGATCGCCTATGCGAAGGAGGAACGGATTCCGCTGCTGGAAGAGGTCCTGGACGAGTTCGGCGGCAAGCTGCTGATGAACGTGGAAATGAAGGCCTATAAGCCGCACTGGAGCCGGCGGCACACCGGCACCGAAGTGGCCAGGGTGATTCGCCACTGCGGGGCCTGGCGCTCGGTGGTAGTCACCTCTTTCGACTTCTTCATGCTCTGGTATCTGGAACGGGAGTTTCCCGGCCTGCACTCGGGCTTTGCCTATGACGACGGCATGCTGGGTGAGAAGGCGGGCGAATGGTTCGAGAGGCTACCGGAGATCGAGACCGACCTGGCCAAGGCACCCGGCAACCAGAACAGCCTGAGTTTCCTGAATTTTGTGCTCGAGGCGAATACCATCGCTCACTGGATCGGCTCCACACTGGTGGATGCCGAATACACGCTCATCGACAGCGACACCGTCGAGCGCTTCCACGCCCGAGAGATGTTGGTGGGGGCCTACACGGCGTTTCCTCTGGATACCCGCTTTACCCGCGATAAAGATGAGGACCCGCTGGCCGTCGTTCGCCGACTGATTGAGCAACGGGTGGATTGGATTGAGACCGACGACCCGCAACGACTCCAGAAGGTCTACGCAGCGCTCTAGTGTACTGTTCCTGAATGGTCTCCACTGAGCCCCTTCTCCCTCTCAGGGAGAAGGTCAGTAGGCTGGCGAGGCGCGGGAGAGAGGGGATTCGGGGCCCGTGGCCGCGACGGCTTCGGCCAGTAGGCGATTGAGCTGGTCGATCTCGATGGGCTTGTGAAGGACGCCGCTCATCCCCGCCTCCAGGCAGGCGGCCCGGTGCTCCGGGAGAACATGCGCTGTCAATCCGACCACCGGCAGAGCCGGAGCGAGGGAGCGAATACAACGGGTGGCCTCCAGCCCGTCCATCTCCGGCATACTCAGGTCCATCAGCACCAGATCGTACTGTCCGTCACTGACCCGCTCGATCGCCTCTGCCCCCGACCTCACGCCCTCGACGCGGTGTCCGGAACGGGAGAGCAGTTCGGTGGCCACACGCCGGTTGATGGGTTCATCATCCACGACCAGAACGTCCATGGCGGGCAATTCGGCAGCGGCTTCGGCCGCTGTCGGCTCAAGCCGGCCCGCGGGCAGGAACAACTCCACCTCGAAGCGGCTTCCGACTCCGGGGCGACTGTCGACGCGGATCTCGCCTCCCATCAACTCCACCAGTTCGCGGGCTATCGATAGGCCCAGACCGCTGCCACCGTAACGTCGCGCAATCCCGTCATCGGCCTGCCTGAAGCGCTCGAACAGGTGCTGCTTTGCATCGTGCGCGATGCCGATCCCGGTATCTTCGACCGAGAACAGCAACCGATTCAGCGGCTCGTCCTGCCGCAGGCATTCGAACCCGACCCGAACCTCCCCTGTCTCGGTGAACTTCAGGGCGTTGCCCATGAGGTTGAGAAAGATCTGCCGCAAACGACCCGGGTCGCCGGTCAGTACCCGGGGGACCATCGGATCAATCGACAGATGCAGCTTGAGCCCCTTCTTTTCCGCTTCGGGCGTCAACAGAAAGAGCAGTTCCTGCAGCAACTGCCGAGGCTCGAAAGGGTGATTCACAAGTTCTATACGGCCCGCCTCCACGCGGGAGTAGTCGAGAATATCCTCGAGCAGTGTCATCAACGAGCGGCCCGAGTGACGGATGTTCTCGATGAATTCCCGCTGTTTACGGTTCAGGGCCGTGTTCCGCAAGAGGTCGACCATGCCCAGAACGCCGTTCAGGGGTGTGCGGATCTCATGGCTCATATTTGCCAGGAACGCCGACTTGGCGGCATTGCCCCGCTGAGCGACCTCCTTGTCGTGACTCAGCCGTCGCACCCGATCGGCCAGCGCCAGGGACATGATGAACATCTCGAACAGCACTGCCCAGAACGCCCAGATACCGGCGTCCAAGGTCAAATCGAGGATTCCCAGGACTCCCAGCATCCCGCGGCTGGTCATGGCCACCATCACCCCCCATCCGACCAGGATATAGCGGGCTTCCGGCTTGTGCCTGGCAATACCGGTAATCGCGGCCAGAATGACCAATACCGAAAGCACCAAATGGCTGCTGCGCACGCAGGTAAGGAATAGGTGGGGTTCGAGCACGAGGGCCAGGGGCAGGCCTCCCAGCAGTGTGCCGATGAACAGTCGATACGAAAGCGCCAGCCTCGGCGCCATGGTCGGCAGATCCAGAAAACGGTAGACAAACAGCGCCCCGCAAAGGACACCGACGAGGATCCCGGGGATGTTGAGCGCCGCATAGCGCTCCAGAACGGGCATTCCCGCGCCAATGAACCCCATGGCCGTCAGCAGGTAAAGCAGGTGGCCGCCAGAGTGTCCCACATAGAAGAGGTAAACCGGCATCCTCAAGCTGAGGCCGAGGAAAAGGTTGTAGAAGATCAATGCGGCGATCGCACCGGCGGCGCCCCAGATTGCCACCATATGGAAGCGACTTTCGGCAAGGGCGGTCTCGTAGGGTTTGATGAAGACCAAACCACGATGCGCGACCGGTGCCTCCAGGCGCAGCGCCAGAGTAGCCCGACCCTCCGGCGGCAAGTCGATGGGCAGAAGGTGGCCGATGGTAAAGTCCGGCTGCCTGCCCAGTTCGAGCAAATCGACGCTCTCGTGGTGGAGCGGTTCATTCCCGGAAAACAGCGTCAACTCGGCCTTTTCGATAGCGGTGTTGCCCAGGTGCATGACCCACCGCCCGGCAACCCCCGGGTTTTCCAGCTCGGCCACCCACCAATAGGTCTGAGCGCGGATATCGAGGCCGGGGCTTACGTCACGAGTAAAAAGCGCCTCCGCCTGAACTTTCGCCTGACGCGCCGTCAGATCACCGGAGGCATCTTCAAACGACACCGGACCGCCCACCACGGGTGAGGGGTAATCGAAAAAGGCGACGAAACTCAGCCGCCCGGCCGCCAGGAAAAGCACCGCCAGCATGGCAGCACCGGCCCAGATGGCCCATCTCGAACGGCCTTCAGGTGATCCGGATAGAGGCGGAGGGAGGGGATGCGAATCGCGCTTCACCGGGCCGCCCTTCGATCAACATGCATGGGACAGTCCCTGGTCCGGAGAATGGAGCTTTTTGTTATACCGCGCCGGGCAATTCCGCTGCAAGGGTCGGGACTCCCCTGCCACGGGGCAGCGACCTCGGAAGCGGGGACCTATAGCCGCTCGGGGGGCAAGCTACCCGCTCCCCCGGGCCCGGTCGGGTCCGGGAGAGCGGTGCGCCTCTGGGACGCTATTGGATGCTCTTCGAAATCACGGCCGACCGGGCGCTCTCGAGATTCCCGGTGTCGTAAACCGTCAGCGCGAAGTAGTGATCACCCGCGGCCAGGTCCGTCAGGGTGTGCTCGGTCAGGGTAGGGTCCGCCAAGTCCACCATGACGGCCAGATCGGTCGCTGCGAGGCCGTGATAGACGCGATACCCCGCAATCTCGCTCAACGAGAGTGCCGTTCCGTCCTCCCGGGTGGAGGGGGCAACCCAGGACAGAGTCGCCTCGGCCCTGGACCGAACGGTCAGGTCGAACGGCGCGAGCTCAGCAGTTTCGGTGCCGTCGCTGACCCGAACGACGATCCCGCTCGTCGTCCCCACATCGGTGTCGGCGGGCGTTCCGGTCAATGCACCGGTTGCGGCATCGAAAAGGGCCCATTGGGGCCTGTTCACGATCGAAAAGCTCAGGGCATCGCCGTCGGCGTCGGTTCCCGTTGGGAGGAAAGAGTAGGAGCTCCCGGTCCGAACCGAGATCGGCGGCGTACCGGTGATGACCGGAGCCGTGTTCCCGACGGGCGGCTCTTCCGCCGTGGCGGTCACTGTGAGATCAAACGGTGGCAGACCGGCGGTATTGGTGCCATCCGTAACCTCGATGAGAATGGACCGCTGGGTGCCGATATCACTCGCCGAGGGGGTTCCGCTCAGCCCACCGGTTTTGCGGTCGAATACTGCCCATACGGGCCGATTGGTGATGGCGAATCGGAGCCGGTCACCCTCGGCATCGCTCGCCGTGGGGAGAAACGAGTAGGCGACACCCACCTCGGTTGCGGTTGGGGGCGAACCGCCGATAAGCGGTGCGCTGTTTTCCACCACCGGCCCCTCATCGCCGTGTTTGTCCCACCAATTGCTGTTACTGCCAGGAGCTGCCTGCAGCGTCCCCATCAACAGCCCTGCGGCCAGTAACGCAGCCACTCGAAGCGAAATCCTGGTAGCGCTCATTGGTATCTGTCCCCACTGATCATCGGTTGTAGCCCCGTCATCGACGGAAGCTCTATATTGCGTGTGACCTGCGCGGGGATTCCGAGAGGCTTTTCACGTGCCGCTAGGCACTGGTTAGCGAAAAGGATGATATTGGCGAGTTAACGTCTATCATGTTCATCACTTGTCGATAATCGAACCGGATGGGGCACTCCAAGGATGGTTAGTATGAAAACAGGTCACGACGCCTGCGGCACCCGCTTAAGCTCGTTATCCTGCAAGCCCATCCGGGCTCTTGTCCTGCTGGGCATCCTGCTTCTGTCGATGGAGGCCGCTCAGGCCCAGCCACCGGCAACGGTGGTGCCGCTGGCCGTTGACAGCTACAGCAATGACTACGACGAGCTTTTTCGTCATTATTCCAGCCGTTTCTTTGGCCCCTTCGTTGACTGGCGCTGGTTCAAGGCCCAGGCGGTGGCCGAATCCCTTTTGAATGAGAAGGCCGAGAGCCCCGTGGGGGCCCAGGGGCTGATGCAGCTAATGCCCAGCACCTATCAGGAAATTCGCGTCGGTCGCCCGGAATGGGGTGACATTCACTCGCCACTCTGGAATATTGCCGCTGGCCTCTATTACAACCGCATGCTCTACCGGAAATGGCATGGCGCCTTCCACGGCGAGGAGCGCTTCCTGATCATGCTGGCGAGCTACAATGCGGGCTTCTACCGGGTGCGTGAAGCCCTTGAGCGGGTCGGAAACGCCCGCAAATGGGAGGAAATCAAGGATGAGGTTCCCGCCGAAACCAGGGCCTATGTTGCGCGAATTCGAGAATTGATGCGCCCGAAACCCCAAACGCCTTCCGTGGTGGCCAGTGCGTCGGGGGCGGTCGACGCCAAGCTGTGAAAACCAGGGTGCCCTCTCGGCTATTCCGTCGCCAGTTGCTTTGGTTCTCCGATGAGAGTTTCATAGATCCAACCGATCCGCGGCGGCTCCCCTCCGATACCGATTTTTACCCACTTCCCCCGCCGCAGGAATTCCACCAGGGGTTTGCCCCGCTCCATCACGGCGATGACTCGGTGATTGGTTCCCGGTCCACGACGGATGTTAGCGCGTTTGACGGTGATCTCTTTGGTGGGGCCGAAGACCTGCGGTTTTTCGGCCAGGAGTTCCTTGACGGTCTGCTCCACTTGCGGGTTGGCCCGACCAGACAGCTGCCGCAGGGCGAGCAGGGCATCCTGATGTCCCTCTTCGGCCGCCCGGCTCCATAGACGCATTGCAGTCGAGAAATCCCTTTCAACGCTATCGCTGCCGATGCTGTAAAGGGAACCAAGCGAGAACATCGCCTCCAGGTGCCCCTGATCGACTGCGCGCTGCCACCATTTGACGGCTTCCTTGTCATCAATGGCCAAACCGTACCCGTGGTGAAACATCCAACCCAATGCAAATTGGGCCTCTTTATCGCCCTCCGCGGCCAACGGACGCCATTGGCAGAAGGCCATGGCATAATCTCCCCGCTTCATGGCCTCGGCTGCCCGACTATGGATATCTTCCGGTGCGTCCGGCGGTTCTTCGGCACCGCTCACCGGTCCCGCCCCGGCAGTCAGACACAAACCGAGTGCCAATATCAGTCGCAGCCGACTCATCGCGAAAATCGGGCCTCTGGGTTGGATGGGTTGCCCGGAGCGATGAAATCCGGCTCAAGGCGGGATTCACCTCCCCGCTGAGCCGGTTGCTCCGAGTACTACCAAGATTTTAGATGACATTGGCGGGGATAACAGGGGGCAGGAAATCGCTTCGGCTTATCACTTCAGCCGCCGGATGCTGCTTTGAACCGGGGGTGGCCCAAGGGCCACCCCCCGGAACCATCACTGCTGGGCGCCGCCATCCTGCATATCGCCGCCATCCTGCATACCGCCGCCATCCTGCATGCCTTGGGGTTGCTGTTCGGTCCCCCCGTTCTGCGGTTCCTGCTGGAGTCCGCCCTGCTGATCTTCACCAAACTCAGAACCTTTTTCGGCACAACCGTAAAGACCAAGCACCATCAGCGCAGCCAGTGCTGCAATCATCTTCCTTGATTTCATTGCACTCTCCTCTCTCGTCACATGACGTACAGACAATCTTTAAGCCTGCCGCTATCGGTTCACCCTTTTCAGGGACCCGAACCTTACCTGAATTTGTGCAGCAGACGTTCAAAACGAGCGTAGACGCCCGATCTCTTGGTTGTCTATCTGTCGGCTCTCCGAAACTGGAGCTTCCCGAGGGCTGTGGCACTTGTTGGTAACTGGGGGCGTTAACCGATTAGCCGAGAAAATTGCGGGGCACTTGCAACGGAATTCGAAAAGCGGCGGTCTAGCAGCCTGTTGAAAAAAGGTTTTTATCCCTTCTCCCTGAGGGAGAAGGTTAGAATGAGGGGGCATAAAATCAGTAACTTAGCTTTTATTGAGTCCCCTCACCCCAGCCTCTCCCTCTGGAGAGGGTGTTTTTCAACAGCCTGCTAGAGGGCTTCCGAGCTAACTCTCGATGTCTTGCGCCTTTTTTTGACCGTTTTGAAGCGGTGAATAAAGGTAATCAGCGAGCTTTCCCCGTTGCCCTGCTGTGCGCCTGAAGCGGTTCCGGCCCCGTGATCTTCGATGACGCACAGAATCCCCGCCAGCTCCAGCCGTTCCGTGAGTCGCTCAGCCTCATTGGCCACGCTGAACCGTTTCAGGACCTTCCGCGCTCCGCTGAGGAGCAGTTCGATCTTCTCGTCCGATAAGCCGATATCCAGGATCAGATTGCTTTTCACGGTCGCAGCGTCCTTGCCGGGCGCCAGCTTCCCCGTAAAAACAACATGATATCGTTTATCGCTCATGGCAATGCCCCATTTGTCCGCGATTTAAGGTTAGAAGAAGCAGGCTGGGCGAACTGTGACACAGATTCCAGATATCCAATCTGCCAGAGTCGACGCAAATGGTTCTCAAAAACAGAGGGCAAGAGAGCCGGGGTGCGGGCACGCAGGCATCGGCATGATGCTTTACCCCTCATCTTCTCGGTCTTGGGTGGTCATAAGCTTCTGTTTTGTGAAAGCTCCCACAGCCCGGGCTCCCGGAGTCATCGACAATGTGTCGCCGAATCCAAGCCGGATCGAATTTCATGCGTTACTTCGTTTTCACTGCGCTCTTACTGTTGGCGGCGGGTTCCACCTTCGCGGAGACCCGATATGTGAGCGATCACTTGGTCATCACCATGCGCACGGGCCAGGGCAATTCGTATAAGGTACTGCGCCAACTCCATTCAGGCACCCCACTTCACGTCCTGGAAGAGGATGGTGAATTCATTCGGGTGCGGACCGAACGGGGCACCGAAGGGTGGGTACGAGGCCAATACCTCGTTAACGAACCGGTGGCCAAAGACCGCCTGGCGGCGGCTGAAGAGAAGCTCGCCAGGCTTGATAGCGAAGCCCGTTCGCTGCGCCAGCAAGTCTCATCGCTGAAATCGGAGCGGGATAGCTTCAAACGCGAGTTGAATGGCACGGAATCCGACAAAATTTCGCTGGAGAAACAAGTCGCCGAGCTGAAAAAGGTCGCAGCCATGCCTCTGAGGCTGCGCGAAGAGAACCAGGTGATGAAAGACCGCATTGACACCCTCGAACTGGAGCTTACACAGATAGAGCGGGTCAATGATGAGCTTCGCAACAACTCTCAGAGGGATTGGTTTATCACCGGCGCCGGCGTCCTCGGGTCGGGCATTTTCCTCGGGCTGGTTTTACCATTCATTCGTCGCAAACGCCGCAGTTCGGGGTGGTCGGACCTTCACTGAGGGGACAGGCCCGCCTTCAGGCGTTGGAGTTGACTCGCCACAAATATCGCCTAAACATTGGTTGACACCCATTGGGGGTGGATTCAAAGCAACGGAAACACGGAGGTTCCAATGCGATCCAAGTTCTTTAGCCATATCCTTACCGCCAGCGCCCTTACCTTGGTCATGGGTGGCACCGCCTACGCTGCCGGTGCTGGTGATTACCAGAGCCAGCAGCCGGGTCAGACCGGTGCGATGCAGCAGGACCAGATGCAGCAGCAGGCCGGGCAGGTGGACTTCTCTAACGTTTACAAGTCCAGCAGCCTGAAGGACCTCGATGTGCAGGACCCGCAGGGCGAAAGCATCGGCAAGATCGATGACGTGCTCATCGACTCCAATGGCCAGGCCTCCCATGTCGTCGTCGCCGAAGAGGGGGGTATGCTCGGTGGTGCGGGCCAGAGCTATGTGATCCCCTGGGATCAGTTGCAGATCGACGCACAGCAGCAGACCGCATCGGTCAATGTGCCGAAAGATCAGCTGAGCACCGAGTTTTCGGCCTTCGAAGAGCTGCCGCCGACCAAACTGGACCAGCAGCAGCAACAGCAACAGCCACAGCAGCAGCCGCAGCCGCAGGACGGTATGGGCGGCTCCCCCGATTCACAGATGCAGTAAAAACCGTTGGCGACGACGCGCCGTCCTCACGACGGCGCGTCGTTCGAGAGGGAGATAGAGCCGCTAGTGTACTGTTGCATGCTTGGCGACACATTCAGAGCCCCCAAAAAATGTCAGGACAAGGCGCAGCGCGCAGGCAATGGTTATTCCCTTGTCAAGCGCTGCAACGCCGTCACGGCGTTTTTGGGGGGCTCCCTTCGGGCGAGCCGCTGAATGCACCGCCAAGCATGCAACAGTACACTAGGCCTTCAGCAGGCGCTCAGCCTCTCGTATATCCTCCGCCGTCTCCTCGATTTCGATCACGCTGATCTCCGGGTTGAGCCCCAGCTTGGTAAAGGAGGGGACCTGCGACCAATCTTGAGTGGCCAGATAATGGTCGGTCCCGAGGTGGCTCTGCAGGTTGGCAACGATCACCACGTCCGTGTAGTCGGGCACGGAAGAGTTGTACGACAGGTTTTCGTGTTCCGCCGCGGCGTTGACGATTTCCGCCGGAAAGTTCCACGAGCTCAGAATCGCCCGACCAATCCGGGGGTGCAAGTCGTAGAGCACCTGATCGAGGGCCTTTTCGTCTTCCAATAGCTCGGGATAGTCCTCGGCCTTGGTCAGAATGGGCAGCGCCCCGATATCGTGGGTCAAGCCGGCCAACATAGCCTGTTCCGGAGAGAGTCGGGTGTACTGGGCGGCCAGCACATGGGCGATCGCCGCCACGAAAGAAGTATGCTCCCAAAGTTGATGGAGCTTCTTGTCCGTCAGTTCCGTGGTGGGCTGAAACATCTGTTTGACCACCATGCTGGTGGCGAAATCCCGCACCAGCTTCATGCCCAGGCGGGCCACCGCCGCATCCAGGGTTTCAATCTGTCGACCCGCACGCATCAGCGGACTGTTGGCGACCTGGACAAGGCGGGCGGACAGTGCGGCATCGGTCGCGATGATTCCGGTCAGGTCGTTGACAGAGGCCTCTTCATCGTCCGCCACATCCCGCACCTTGAGTGCCACTTCCGGAAGCGTCGGCAGAACCAGCCGTTTGCTCTTCAGGTCTTCGAGTAGATCATTTAGAAACTGGCGGGAAAGGGGCGTCATCCCAGAACTCCTTAGAAAGATTTTTTTGTTATACCTTGCGCTGGACGTGGGGCAACGGCCGCTCAACGCTTGACTTCGACCACCCGACTGCGGTCTTTGAAGCGAATCGTCCAACCATGCCAAGCCGCCGGCAGTTCCATCCTTTTCGGCGGATCCTTGCGCCGGCCACCAACGCGCTCTACCGTAACACGCCGTCGCGCCCCATCGTAATAGACGGTTAGGGTCAATTCGGGCAAATCCAGACGACGGGGGAAGCGTTCGTCAAAGCGCAGCCGCTCCCACTCGGGGATCCCCGGGAAGATCAGATCCTCCGGTTCGACCAGATCCAGGTCAGCAAAGGTCTCTATGCCCAGTGAGGCCAGGCGATGTTCAAGCCACCGTTCGGGATCAGCCTTATCACCCTCCCGCTCGCCCAGGGCGAGATAAAGGTTCCAGGCTTCGATATCCGCCCTCAGGCGTTCACCGGCAGGCGATTTCAGTTTCCCTCCCAAAATCAGTGATCCCGCCGCCGCAAGCAGGGCCGAACCGGTCGGAATTTCGTCCACCTCATCGATGGGACGTCCGGCAAGAACGCGACGGGCCGTCACGCGTAGCTCCCCGCCGTCGATACGGGGGGCGCTATACTCGCATTCGCCAAACTCAAGGCGCGCCAACATTCTGAGCGGAACCGGGGCGAGACAGGTCGCATAGATGTGGGTCTTGAGCGTTCCAGTCCATCACGGGCCAGCCAGCGAAGGGCGACGCCGGGCGTGGCGAAAACGGTGCCCGTTGCACTGGAGAATCGGTTTTCGAAGCGGATTGCGAACCCCACGTCCTGCCCCGTTGGCGTCCCGGCAAGTTCGGCTACGTGTTCGGCCAGTGCGCGACAGGCCAGGCGCCTGGGTTCGATGACCAGAACCCGACCCCGCTCCCGGCACCATAGGGGCAGGCGGGTCGACTTGCCTGAACCGGTAGTGGCCTCGACAACGACATTGCCCGCGGAAAGGGCCGCCGCGAAGTCGTCGCGAAGCGCTGCGATCGGAAGCGAATCGCTCATGGTGGTCACAAACAGGGATTTGGACGGACGAACAGGGTACCTATGCACCCCGTTTTAGGCGAGAGAACCGCCCACGGCGCGATACCCTCCGGGACGCCCCCCCGCGAGCGCGCCTCTACCGCGATTGGGCCCTCTTCCGGGTGAGGCGCCGCTCACTTGCCGTGTCGGGACTTTCCGTGGTGCCGATGCTTCGGTTTTCGGCCCTGTTCACTGGCAGGACTCAGATTCAGGCGACGGCCGCAGACCCAGACCTTCTTGAGATGGTTTTGCAGCTCCATGGGCAGCCCCTGGGGGAGGTCGACGGTGCTGTAGGTGTCGTAAAGCTGAATACGACCTATGTTGCGGCTATCGATGCCCGCCTCGTTGGCGATGGCACCGACCACGTGCTTCGGTTGCACACCATGCTCGCGGCCCACCTCGATACGATAGCTTTCCATACCGGCATCCGGCTGGCGATCGAAACGGGGCCGTTTTTGTCCGCCGCGCTTGCCGTCGCGATGAGGCTCCCGTTCCGGAGGCGCCTTCTGCTCCTCGACCTCGAGCGGTCGCTCGCGTTGAACCAGGTAGGCCAGCGCCGCGGCCACTTCGCTCAATCCGACGTCATGCTGGTCCTGGTAGCCATCCACCAACTCCTCGAAGAAGTCCAGCTCCTGGCTCTCCAGTGTCTCCGTAATGAGGTGCTTGAAACGGTCCACCCGCTTGTCGGTCACCGCCTCACGGCTCGGCAGGCTCATCGGGGTAATCGGCTGGCGGGTGGCGCGCTCGATCGCCTTCAGCATGCGCCGCTCCCGGGGGGCGACGAAGAGGATGGCGTCCCCCTTGCGGCCGGCCCGTCCGGTGCGCCCGATGCGGTGCACATAGGCCTCTGTGTCGTAGGGAATGTCGTAGTTGACCACATGACTGACCCGCTCCACATCGAGACCCCGGGCCACCACGTCGGTCCCCACGACGATGTCCAACGCGCCGCGCTTCAGCTTGTCGACCGTCTGTTCGCGCTGCACCTGATTCATATCGCCGTTCAGTGCGGCAGCGGCAAAACCGCGCGCCTCGAGCTTTTCCGCCAGGTTGATCGTTTCGGTCTTGGTGCGCACGAAGATAATCATGGCGTCGAACGGCTCCACCTCGAGGATCCGGGTCAAGGCGTCGAGCTTGTGAACGCCGCTCACCTGCCAGTAGCGCTGGGTGATGGTCTCCACGGTGGCGGTTCTCGAGGCGATCTTCACTTCCACCGGATTGCGCAGATGACGGCGGGCCACCTGCTGGATCGGCTTCGGCATGGTCGCGGAGAAGAGCGCAATCTGTCGCTCCTGCGGCGCACGGGCGAGGATCCATTCGACATCATCGATGAAGCCCATGCGCAGCATCTCGTCCGCCTCGTCCAGCACGAACGTTCTCGAGATCGTCCAGCGACAGGGTCCCGCGGCGCAGGTGATCCATGACCCGCCCGGGCGTGCCCACCACCAGGTGCACACCGCGATTCAGGCCACGCAATTGCGTCCCCATGCCCTGGCCGCCATAGACCGGGAGGATGTGAAAGCCGGGGAGATGGCGCGCATAACCCTGCACGGCTTCGGCCACCTGGATCGCCAGCTCGCGGGTCGGCGTCAGCACCAGGGCCTGCGGACGGCGCTCCGCCAAATCGATGCGGCTCAGAAGCGGCAGCGCAAAGGCGGCGGTTTTACCGGTACCGGTCTGGGCCTGGCCAAGCAGGTCGCGCCCCTCCAATAACGACGGGATCGTCTCCGCCTGGATTGGGGACGGTGCTTCGTAGCCGGCCTCCTCAACCGCTCTAAGAACAGGCGCAGCGAGGCCCAGCTGTGAAAAAGGGGTAACCGGGTTATCGGACATGGATATTCTCTCGGGGGGATGCTTCGGGACAGCGAATCAACTGACAGGCATGGAATTGTACGCCATACCGCGGCGCAGCGCGTAAAAAATTACGCCGCAGACGCTACGAAACCGATGGCTTGGCCCCGGCCCGGTCTTCGTTTTTCTACGAGGGGCCGCCCAGCGATTGGCGCAGCTCTTTCATGCACGCCACCAGCACCGGCGGCTGATAGTAGGCGTTGGCGCCGCTCGGGCTCGGCAGGACCCACACGACGCTCCCCCCGATGGCCTCCGGCTGCCGGCCGAGGCCGGCGCGAGGGCTCGCAAATGCCTGTCGGTAAGCTCCCAGACCGAGTACTGCGACGACACGGGGCCGGTAGCACAGCAGCTTGTGGCGTAGACGCCCGGCCCCCTCGCGCAACTCCCGTTTGGTGAGATCGTTCGCCCCTCGTGTGGCGCGGTCCACGAGGTTGGTCACACCAAGCCCTCGCCCCAGTAATCTATCTTCTTCGAAAGGAGAGTAGAGCCGCTCGGTAAAACCGGCCTGATGGAGGGCGGGCCAGAAGCGGTTGCCGGGACGGGCGAAGTGGTGACCCACGACCGCCGTATAAAGTCCCGGATTGATCCCGCAGAACACCACCGAGAGCCCGGGCGCCAGCAGATCGGGAACTCTCCGGTTAACGGCCGCTTCCAGGTCCCGCCGACTCGGACGCAGGCGCCCTTCGTGCAATGCCAATTGCCGCTCATCCATACTCCAAAGGTAGAGCCACTTAACGACAGGGCAGCGCGCCGGCGCCGGGCTCCCCGAGCCTGCTCCCGCTCAGGCCGGGGCATCCTCCATCACCACCAATCCGCGCTCGGGGACATCAAGGTGATCGGCGATCACCGTGCACTTGGCCTGAAGCAGAAAGAACAGACCCGCCCTGCTCCCGTTCAGGCTTTCATAGTTGGCCATGCCCTTGGCAATGACAAGGTCGGCCGCATCGAAGCGCTCACGCAGCTCCGGGGCGGTCTGCTCGAACAGGGTGCCCAGCATGGCGCCGCCACTGTCGATCACCTCGCAGACATCGCAAAGGCCGGCGGCCAGAGCGTCGTCCCGAGTGGCGTCGTTGACGGCGGGACCGCCCTTGACCACGTAGGTGACCGGCTGCGGAAGCTGCTCGATGAGCAGACGGTCCATCACGGTTTCACCGGCGTTATCGGCCAGGTAGAGCACGCTTTTCGCCCGGCCAAGCGCACCATACAACCGCGGGCGATGATCGATGGCGAAAGACCCGTCGAGGACGCGGCGTATGCTGGCCTCGAGGTCATACTCCGATGCCACCCCCAAATCGATGATGTTGCCGGCAACCGCAAGTCTCAACGCCGTATCCAGAGGATCGCCGCTTGAGGCCAGAAGCGCGCCGAGCCGGGGGTAGAGGCTCAGGGCATGTTCGGTCGCCGCCCGTTTGGCTTCGCGATAGGGGTCGGGATTGCCGCTAAGGGTCCGAACCAGGGCGTGGACCCGGGTTGCCTTGACCGGAGCGACCACATCGCCGGGCAAGGCGCTGAGTTCACCATTGACCGCATCGACCAGCGACTCGATGCTCTCCGCGCTGACCCCGGCAAGCTCGGCGGCGCTTCGGGCTTGACGAAGAAAGCATTGATGACAGGCAGGCTGGGCTTTCATAGGCGATTCAAAAAAGGGATTGGAATCGAAACAGGATAACAGTCGACGAGAAACAACATGGCTCGGCATACGGTTCTATAGTCGTCTTTAGCCGGACCGACCACGGAGGGTGAGGCCATGATCGACCATACCGGATTGGGAGTCACCGACTACAGCAGGAGCCGTGAATTCTACCGGCAGGCCCTGGCCTCGCCGGGCTATCGGATCCTTGCCGAATTCGGCGATGATGCCGCCGGCTATGGGGCCGAAGGCTACTTCGCCGCTTTTGCCCTCGATCCCGACGGTCACAATGTCGAGGTGTTCTACCACGAAGACCGGAGCAAACGGCGCTCGCGAGGCGAACCGTGACGCCCGGCCGCGCGCTGCTGACCGCAGCCGCCCTGGGCCTGATTGCCGGCTCCAGGAGCATGATGGCGCCGGCAGTGGTCGCTCGGCAGCTGAACCGAGCCGATCCTTCCTCGGCTCATCACGGACGGCATTCGCAACTGAGCGCTGCGACAACCGGCTTGGCCGTTGCTGCGACAACCGGCTTGGCCGTTGCGGAAATCGTGGCCGACAAAACGCCCGCCGTCGGTTCACGGCTGGAGCCCGCCCCGCTGATTTTCCGGGCCGCCAGTGGGGCGATCTCTTCCGCCGTTCTGGCCTCGCGGTTGGGTGCCGGACGCGGCTCTTCGGCTGCTATCGGTGCGCTGAGCGCCATCGCCGGGGCTTACGCCTTGGCTTCGGCCAGACGCCGAATCACGGGCACCTACCGCGTGCCGGACCCGGTGATAGGTGCACTCGAAGACGGTCTGGCGCTCGGCGTTGCCACCTTTGTCGCCGTGAGAAGTCATGGCTGAGGGAATTCGGCTGGAGCTTCGCGCGCCGGGCGATGCGACCAATGTCGCCCCGGCAGGTTCGAAATGATCCCGACGCACCCGGTTTGGCGCCTCTCCCCACTAGCGATTCTACTTTTAATGGCTAGGCTTTAAGCAGAGGAACAGGAGAGGAAGGCTATGCCTGGCCAGCGTGCAACGGACCGCCAGTCCAAATTACTACTCGCTTTGGCGCCGACTGCCAAGTTGCGAAGCCGGTTTTCCGGTGGCGAAGGCCTCTGGGACCGTGCGGTCGACTATGATGCCGGTGGTTTCAGGCGGCCCCGATCCATGGTTCGCGAAGACCGTCATGCCTCGGGCGATTACGGGTCGGCCCGCGAATTCAGCACCTTGGCGGAGAATCTCTCCGACGCTGTCCTCATCTTTGATCGGCAACTGCGCTGCCGTTATGCCAATCCCGCCGTGGAGACCTGCCTGGGCCGCTCACCCGATCGGTTCGTCGGCCGGCGCAACCGCGAGTCGGGCCTGCCTCGCAAGATCACCGCCCTCTGGAACGATACACTCCGTCTGATGTTTGCCAGTGGTCAGAGGCTTTCCAATGAGTTCTGCCTGGCTACCCCCGGGGGAGAGCGCCATCTCGAAATGCAAGTCGTCCCGGAAACCGGTGTGAGGGGCGAGGTGGAGATCGCCCTGGTGATTCTTCGTGACACCACCGACCGCAGGGAGGCCGAAAAGGAGCGGCTGCGGACGATGGAGGCACTGCAGCAGCGAAATGCGGAGTTGGAGGAGTTCGCATACGTCGCCTCCCACGACCTCAAAGGTCCCTTGAGAACGGCTCACGCCCTCTCCAGCTGGATCGAGGAGGAAGTGGGAGAGAAGCTCTCGGAGGAGGGGCGCCACCGGATGCAGCTGATGCGCGCGCGGCTGGCGCGAATGGACGAACTAATCAACGCGACCCTCGAATTTTCCAACGCCGGACATGCCGCAGGCGGAAACGACGAGGTCTCATCTGCTGACTTGGCGGAAGAGATAGCGAAGGAACACGGCCTTCCCGACGAGTTCAATGTCTCCATCTCCCCGGCCATGCCCCGGATACGCACGAACCGTACACTGTTCGCCCAGGTACTGACGCACCTGATCGGCAATGCCATTGAGCATCATGACCGCGCCGACGGCCGTGTCTGGATGACCTGCCGGGATCTCTACGATGCCTATGAATTTTCCGTGGTGGATGACGGCCCGGGCATCGCGCCCGAATACCACCAGCGTATCTTCCATATGTTTCAGCGCGGCCCCGTCCCCAAGCTCCACAACGGCTACGGCGTAGGCCTGGCCATCGTCAAGAAAGTGGTGGAACGCGTCGGCGGACAGATCCGCGTGGATTCGGCGCCCGGCTGGGGTACCACCTTTCGCTTTACGTGGCCCAAGGCGGGTTAATCCGGAGTGGATCGGGGTCTTTTGCCGCCCGCGCGACCGCCGACTTTTTGCTCGGCTTAGAAGTGCTGTTTTTCCAGCCAGGGGATCATCCGGGAGAATGCCTCTTCAATCTTTTCCAGGGAAGTGGAGAAGCTGATTCGAAAGGTATTCGCCGTCGACTCGCCGAAAGTGTCCCCCGGAACCGTGCATACGCCCGTCTCCTCCAACATCCTTAGCGCCACCGAGGAACCATCCGTATTCGCCGGAAGCGACGGCAGGATATAGAAGGCCCCTTGCGGCCAGTAGCCGGTGAGGTACGGCGCCTCGCTCACCAACTGCACGACTTTGTCCCTGCGCCGGCGATACTCCGCCAGCATGTCATCGAGAAAACCGCGATCGCCGGTGAGGGCTGCAACCCCGGCCCATTGTGCCGGCGTGTTGGCCACGGTAGTGGTAAACATGTGGTAGCGACGCAGCGTTTTGATGGCCGCCTCGCTGGCGATGATCCAGCCGATTCTCATGCCCGGCATACTGAAGGTCTTGGAGAAACTGCTGACGACCATCGTCTGATCGAGATCCGCCGTGCAGCGGATTACGCTGGGATATTCCATGTCGTCGAGCACGAGATGGTCGTAGACCTCGTCCGAGATCACCTTGACCCCGCGGTAGGCCGCTTCCTGAACGATCGCCTCGACGGTCTCTCTGGGGTACACCACTCCGGTGGGATTGCCCGGGGAGTTGAGCACTATGGCATAGGTCGACATGCCGATGGCATCGATAACCTCCTGCGGGTCGATCTGGTAGCCCCTTTCGGCGCTGGTGTTAATCGGCTTGACCTCGCCTCCGTTCATCCGCACGAGGGGCGCATAGAGCGGAAACGTCGGTTCCGGGATGAGGAATTCCCGACCCGGGGCGGCGGTCGCGCTCAGGGCGAGGTACAGCGCTTCGGTGGCGCCGGTGGTGACGAGGAAGTTTTCCTCTTTTAACCGTCGCCCGTAACGCTCGGAGTAATAGGAGGCCAACCCGGCAATCAGTTCGGGCAACCCCGCGTCGAGCGTGTAACCGGTTTGCCCCTCTCTCAGTGCCTGAATATGGCCCTCAATAATATGCTCTGGCGTGGGGAAATCCGGCTGGCCGATGGAGAGGTGAATCACATCGTCCATTTTGGAGGCCAGATTGACCATCCTTCGAATACCCGGAATCGGCAGAACACGCAAGGCCGGGTTGAAGGTGGGTTCCCCGCCCGAGTCGATCTCCTGTGCCATATCCTTCGACATCCCTGTCTCCGTCAGCAGTGCAAATCTCCGTACCTATGCGGCGAGCCTAGGTCTCTCTGGAAAGGTGTCAAGGCGTTTGACCGGGAAGAAGCACCTGTCTAGGGTCATTCGTATCGGCACTGCACACCAGGACTGTTACTGATGGTCGAAGTACTCCCCACCATTGCCGTTCTGACCGCCCCCGAAGAGGGCTGGCCGCCGGGCCTGGAATCGCTCGAATCCAAAGCCCGGCTTCGCCTGGCGGATTCGCCCGATTCGCTGCAGGCCGCTCTGCCGGATAGCGACATACTGGTGGTCACCGATTTCCGCACCACTTGGCTGCGGGACGCCTGGCGACAAGCGCGTCGGCTGGAGTGGATCCACGCCACCAGTGCAGGCGTGGACACCATCATGTTTCCCGAACTGATCGCCAGCGAGATCCCGGTAACCAATGCGCGCGGGATATTCGACGCCGCCATCGCCGAATACGTGCTCGGCCTGATGCTCGCCTTTGCAAAGGATTTTCACGGTACCTTGGGACTTCAGCGCAAACACCAGTGGCGACACCGCGACAGCGAACGCATTGCCGGCAAACGGGTTCTGGTCGTCGGTGCCGGATCGATCGGACGGCGAATCGGTCGCTTGGCCCGTGCCGCCGCTATGCATGTGGAAGGAATCGCCAGCCGGCCCCGGGGAGGCGATGAAGATTTTCAGGCTATCCACGCAGCGGAATCGCTTTACGAACGACTGCCCGGCGCCGATTACGTCGTGATCGCCGCACCTCTCACCAGCGCCACCGAGGGTCTGTTCGGTAAGGAGGCCTTTGCCCGGATGCAGCCGGGCGCACGACTGATCAACATCGGCCGGGGCCCCATCGTCCAGACACAAGCGCTGGTTGAGGCACTGGAAGATGATCAAATCGCCGGGGCCGCACTCGACGTCTTCGAAGACGAACCGCTGCGGGAGGATCACCCCTTGTGGGACATGCCGCAGGTGATCATCTCGCCGCACATGGCTGGCGACTTCACCGGCTGGCGCGAGGCGCTCGGTGAACAATTTGTCGAGAATTTCCACCGCTGGCAAAAGGGTAAGCCCCTGACCAACCTCGTCAACAAGAGCCGTTACGGGTAAGAAACAACAGGAGAACACTTATGGACAGGGATGTCGCCGATTTGACCGCTGCCGAGTTGGCCGCGATGTTCCGGCGCCGCACGCTGTCGCCGGTGGAAGCCGCCGAAGCGGCCCTCGCCCGCATTCGCCGCTACAACCCCATCGTGAACGCCTTTTGCCTGGTCGACGAGGCGACCACCCTGGAGGCGGCCCGAGCGGCGGAGGAGCGCCACCTGCGCGGCGACCCCCTGGGCGAACTGGATGGCGTACCGGTCGCAATCAAGGATGTTTTCCTCACCCGCGAATGGCCGACGCTGAAAGGCTCCCGTACGGTCGAGCCGGACCAGACCTGGCGTATAGACGCCCCCGCGGTCGCAGCCCTGCGCCGCCACGGAGCCGTACCGGTAGGAAAGACCACCACGCCGGAGTTCGGCTGGAAAGGGGTAACGGACAACCCGCTGGACGGCATCACCCGCAACCCCTGGGATTCCATCCCGTACCGCAGGCGGCTCCAGCGGCGGCAGTGCCGCCGCCATACCGCTGGGTATGGGGGCCCTGGCTCTCGGCACGGACGCTGGCGGCTCTATTCGGATCCCCGCCGGATTCTCGGGACTGTTCGGCCACAAACCGACCCATGGCCGGGTCCCCATGTGGCCCGGCAGCCCCTTCGGCGTTCTTGCCCACCCCGGCCCGATGACGAAAACGGTGGAGGATGCCGCCCTGCTGATGAATGTGCTGACCGAGCCCGATAGCCGCGACGCCAACCTGCCCCCGGAGAAAACCGATTATGTGAGGGCGCTCGGCAGGGGCGTTGCCGGACTGCGCATCGCCTTTAGTGCCGATCTCGGCTTCGTCAGGGTGGAGCCCGAAGTGGCCCGGGCGGTTGCCGAAGCCGCCAGCGTGTTTGAATCGCTGGGTGCCACCGTCGAGGCGATCGACCCCGGCTTTCATAATCCCGGGGAGTCGTTCGGGCGACTGTTCTTCGGCGGGGCCGCCAACGCCCTGCGTGACATCGACGGGGAGAAGCGCCGCCTGATGGATCCCGGGCTGGTCGAGTCCGCGGAAGAGGCCGCGCAGATGCCCGTGCTCGATTACCTGGCGGCCCAGAATAGCCGTAGCCAACTCCTGGAGCAGATGTCGCGTTTTCACGACCGCTTCGATCTGCTGCTGACGCCCACTCTGCCGATTGTCGCTTTCGAGGCGGGACGGGAAGTACCTCCCGGCTGGCCGGAACGACGCTGGCCGTCATGGACGCCGTTCACGTTCCCCTTCAACATGACCGGCCAGCCCGCCTCATCGATACCCTGCGGCTTCACGAGTGGTGGGCTGCCCATCGGGCTGCAACTGGTCGGGGCGCGCCACAATGACGCGCTGGTTTTACGGGCGGCGCACGCCTTTGAGCAGGCCCGGCCGATAGGGCGTCGGCCGCCGATGCTCGACGATTCCGGAACCGACGACAGGGAGACGATTTATGCTTGATTCGCCGCTTCTGTCCCGTACCACCGGATACATCGATGGCGCCTGGCAGCCGGGCACGGGCGAGCCGTTTCAGGTGACCAATCCGGCCAACGGCGATGTGCTCGCCGAGATAGCCGCCATGGGCGCCGAGGAGACCCGCCAGGCGATAGAGGCCGGGCGCCAGGCCCTGAATCGGCCTGCGGGCCTTGAGACCCGGCGCGCATGGCTGAACGGCATCGCCGAGGCGTTGATCGAACATCGCGACGAAATCGGCCGTATTCTGACCCATGAGCATGGCAAGCCCTGGAAGGAGGGTGTCGGGGAGGTCGACTATGCCGCCGGCTTCTTCCGCTACTGTGCCGAAAACATAGGGCTGCTGAAGCCCTACACGCTTCCGGAAAAACCGCGCGGGCTGGGCTGGACCGTCTATCACCGCCCGGCCGGCGTGGTGGGTCTCATGACGCCCTGGAACTTCCCCATCGGCATGATTGCCAAGAAACTCTCCGCGGCCCTGGCGGCCGATTGCAGTTGCGTGGTCAAACCGTCGCGCAAGACACCTCTGACGATGATCGCGCTTTTCGATCTGCTCGACCGGCAACTGGACCTGCCTCCGGGCAAGGTGAATCTGGTGATGGGTGGCGCCTGCGCCATCACCGACGCCCTTATGGAGCATCCCGATGTCCGGGCCATCAGCTTCACCGGCTCCACGGCGGTCGGACGACAGCTCATCCGAAAGAGCGCCGATGGCATCAAGCGGCTGACCCTGGAGCTTGGCGGCAACGCCCCGTTCATCGTGTTTGCCGATGCCGACCTCGACGAGGCGGCCGCTCAGCTTATCGCCAATAAGTTTCGCGGCGGAGGCCAGACCTGCGTCTGTTCCAACCGAATCTTCGTCGAGCGGAAGGTCGCCCCCGCCTTTGCCGAAAAATTGGCCGAAAAGGCCGCCGCGCTCAACGTGGGCAACGGCATGGATGTGGACACCGACATCGGCCCCCTCATCGATCGCAGTGGCTACGAAAAAGTTCGCGCTCACTTGACCGACGCCCTGGAAAAGGGCGCCCGGCTGGTCTCTGGCGGGGACCCCGGCGACTGGTCCGAAGCGCGGGGATTTTTCCATCCCACGGTCATTCGCGGCGTTGCGCCGGGCATGCTCGTTACCCGCGAAGAGACTTTCGGGCCGCTGGTACCGATCGCCGAGTTCGACAGCGAAAAGGAGGTCGTGCAACGCGCCAATGACACCGAGTACGGCCTCGCCGCTTACCTGTTCACCGAGGATTTCGAACGCGCCGGCCGTGTGGTATCCCGCCTGGAATTCGCCCACGTCGGGTGGAATACCGGTTCGGGACCGACACCCGAGGCGCCTTTTGGCGGCATGAAACACTCCGGTTTCGGGCGCGAAGGCGGCCGCGAGGGCCTGGTCGAGTTCGTCGAAACGCAAACCGTGGCCAGCAGGCCCTGAATCCCGGCGGGCCGGAAGCGGAACGTCGTCAGGTAGTCGACAGTGATCCGGCATCAAGGCCTCACCCGCCCGCGAGTCAATCGTTCTCCGTTGCCGGCTCCGACCGCTTTCGCAGTGCAGCGTGCCGGACCACACGCTCTGCCGATTGCAGGGTGAAGTAGATCGTCGCCCCCTCGCCGGGCGCCCCTTCGGCCCACACTTCGCCGCCGTGACGCTGAATAATACGCCGAACGGTCGCGAGCCCGATGCCGGTCCCCTCAAACTCATTGTGGGCGTGCAGGCGCTCGAATGGCTGGAACAGTTTGTGGGCGTATTCGGCCTCGAAGCCTGCGCCGTTATCCCGGACAAAGAAGACTTCGCGGCCGGACTCGACACTCTGCCCCACGGATATGCCGGCGTCCGGCCGTTGCGCGGTGAACTTCCAGGCATTTCCGATGAGGTTTTGCAGGGCGACGCGCAGCAGGGTGGGATCGCCGAGCGCCCTGAGTCCGGAGGCGATCTCGACGCTCACCTCACGGGTCGGTTCGCTGGCTCGCAGCAGACGGACGATGTCTCGGGCCATTGCGCTCACATCGACTTGGGCGGGCTGCAGTTCACTTCTGGAAAGACGCGAGAGATCCAGTAATCCGTCTATGAGCGCCCCCATACGGACGGTGGCCTGGTTGACCCGTGCGATATAGTCCAGCCCCGTGGCGTCCAGCCGATCACGATAATCCTCGCCGAGCATCTGGGTGAAGCCGTCGATGGCCCGCAAGGGACCGCGCAGGTCGTGGGAGACCGAATAGGAGAAGGTCTCCAGCTCCCGATTAGCCATCTCCAACTCACGGGTCCGCTCCGAGACCCGCCGTTCCAAATCTGCCCGGGCGCTGCGCCAGGCCTTTTCGGCCTCCTGCCGACGCTGCTCCCGCTCCGTGGCGTCGATGAGAGTCAGCGTAACCCCCTCGACCCCGCCGTCCGCACCGAAAAGGGGAGAGAGCGTCCAGTCCCAATAGCGGACATTGCCCGGACTGTGGGGCGATTCGAACGGTTTGGCCGATACACTGAAGGGTTTGCCCGTCTTGACCACCTCGCGGAAGATGGCCTCGTTTTCAGCACTGGGGAACAGCTCAAAATGCTGCCTGCCGATCAGTTCCTGAATCTGGAGTCCCGCCGACAGGGCATAGGCCGCATTGACTTGCAGAAAACGGAATTCGCGGTCCATCACCGCGATTTGGACGTGATTGGTGGCGAATACCGCCTCCAACTCGGCATGTTTGCGCCGTAAGTCCTCTTCGGTACCTTTGAGCGCCGAGATGTTGCGGACCGACATCAGGACACCCCGAATGCCCCCGTCGGCGCTCCGCAAGGGCACTTTCGCCACCTGCAGCCAGAGCGGACCGTCGGCCCCCGTGACGTGTTCGATACGCGTCAGCGGCTCGCCTGTCGTGATCACCTGTCGGTCGTCCCTGCGGTACTGATCTGCCTCGGCCTCCGGGAACAGTGCGTAATCGGTCTGCCCAATCACCGCCTCCAGTGGCTTGTCGATGAAATTCAAAAAGGCGGAATTGACGGTTTGGTAGGCAAGCTCGGTGTCCTTTAGCACGACCAAATCGGGGATCGCATCGATAATGGACTGCATCAGGGCGTGCTCTGCCGACAGAGCGTGCTCGGCTTTTTTGCGCTCGGTGATATCGATGGCCGTGCCGACGTGGCCCGCCACGCGGCCTGCCTGAATCCGTCGAGGGGCGGCAGCGCACAAGGAGAGTCCGCAACTCCCCGTCGGCCCGTCGGATGGAGTGCTCGAAGACCGCCTGCTCTCCGGTGGTAAGGACGTGGGAAACCGCTGAGTCCACCTGCTCCTGCGCCCCGGACGGCAGAAAGGCCCTCAACTTCTCGAAAGAGGGTTCGAAGGCGCGCGGCTCAATGCCGAGGAGGCGATAAAAACCGTCGGACCACCAGCGATTCTCGGTCTCCGCCTCCCAGCACCAGCTGCCGAGCCCTGCGATCTCCTCCCCATAAGCGAGTCGGCTTTCACTCTCCTGCAGCTGTCGCGCGCTGGCGCGTAACTCGGCCGTCATCGCCTTCGCCTTCTGCTGCACACGCTTGCGTTCACCCGCGAGCGACCAGATAACCGCAAACAGGAGAAGGTCCACCGTGAGTCCGCCAAAGGCGATCAAGAGTGGCTGGTTACTCTCGACGGCCGCATCGAATGAGGGTCGGCTGTGAAAGCGTGCGGTCCACGTGCGGCCTGGCAACTCGATGGTCGTCGTGGTTCGGTGTGCCGATCGCACCTGTGCGTGACCATCGCCCCCTGCCGGGGCGGAGGTGTATAGGCGCATGCGTTGATCCAGCGGCAGGCCGCCATCGAACAGCTCAAACCCCAATACGGGTGTGCCCCCTCCCAGAATCCCGTGCATCAGATCCTTGGTGCGAAAGGGGCTGTAGACAAAGCCGAGCAGCGCTGCCCGTCGCTGCGCGACCGTAGCGGTGGGTAGCCCCGGCTTGTAAACCGGCAGATACATCAGGAAACCGGCCTGCAGGTCTTCCCCGTTCTCCTGCATCAGGGTCACCCGTCCGGAGACCGAAGGCCGGCCGGTGTCCCGCGCCCGCTCCATGGCGGCACGGCGCACCCTTTCGGATAACATGTCGTAGCCAAAGGCTCGCTGGTTGCGCGCATCGAACGGTTCCAGATAGATGATGGCGCTATAGAGGTCCCGATCGCCCGCCGGGGTTATGCCGTAATCGGCAAAGCCTTCGGCCTGGATTTTTTCAACATGCCTTTCGCGCTCCTCGGGGCGCAGCATCAGAGAGAAACCGACGCCTTGAATGCCGGGATAGAAATCCTGTATTTGCAGGTTTTTGACGTATTGATGCCACTGCTCGCGCGACACCTCACCATCTAAGGTCTTGAAGAGCGCCACGCCTCCGCGAAGGACCTGCTCATACTCCAGCATGCGTTTGGTGATGCGTTGGCGCGCATCCTCGACCTCGAACGCGAAGCGATCCTCCGCCCGCTGTTCGATATTTTCGTTGGTAATGTAGGAGGCCAACACCGTGATGAACAGAGAGACCGCGAGAACCACCCAGGCTGTGGTCTCATTGTGAAAAATGTCCGCGGGCGTTCGCTTATTGTTTGTCATTCCGGTCTGTGCAGTACTGTGGGTGTACGTAGACCCCTTCCGTTGGGAACTTTGATTGGGGAATAATGCCCCAGAATGGGTCCGGCGCGAAAGCGTCGGCTATTGAAAACGGGTTTTGTTCCTTCTCCCTCAGGGAGAAGGCCAGGATGAGGGGGATCACAGGAAAAAGCGGATGACCGAAAGTTGTCCCGGTGAACGGATCCGATCACGACAGGTCGTCGCCTGCCCCCCGGGTTTCAACTTCAGTCCTGACTTGACGCTCCAGGACCAGGCACGATCGCTCGAAGAAAACGGGAGGCCTCGATCGCCGGTACCGGTGGGCTGACGAGGTAGCCCTGTATTTCATGGCAGCCGCGCTCCTGTAGATAATAGGCCTGTCGGCCCGTTTCCACGCCTTCGGCAATCACACTCATTTTCAGTGTTCTCGCCATGCTGGTGATGGCCGCGGCAATGGCGGCTTTATCCGGCGCATGGGTAATGTCGCGGATGAAGGAGCGGTCGCCTCTCTCCAGACGCGCGCCTGGCGAATGGGTGTAGCGCATACACACGCGCCGAAAGCCGAACCCCATCTTCCCCTCCCCACATCGGTGTCACGGCACACTTCCTCTATGCAGCCGAAGCAAAAACGCGTCCACTCTGGACTGGCGGAACTCGATTCGAGAAATCAAGAGAAAGGCCCATGTCGGGAGGGCGAAGTGGTCGACGCCAGTTCACCACCCCAACTGAGTTGACTGCAACCAATCGCACTTAACATTGATCTGAAACAAATATTCAATTCGAAGGATGCCCCTGGCCCGGCGGAGACTTCAGCACGGTTTCGCAACTGGATTTTTGACATTATCTATAAATCCCCCGGCAACGAGGCGGCGTGGTTCACTCTGAACCGCGCAGCGAGTTGGTTACGCGACTGCGGGAGCTCACCAAACAATCGGCTTTGCTGCTGGAGATCCTGCAGACTCTGGAAAGTGAGGCGATGATCGACAACGACTGGCGGGGAGAGAGGCAGACCCCACCAGAGTCCTCGGCAGCGACCCGGATGTTCCGATCGGCCCCGTCACGGTATTTGACGGCGGTTTTCGTCACGTTGCGACGACCCGACTCGGCTTCGATCCGCCGGAATCCACTCACCGCCCCGGGAAAAATCGGGAAGGCGGTCGTTCGCTACGCGCCCGATCTTGCCCATGATCTCCGACTACCGGGAAGCCTCCAGCGCCTGCTCAAAGGTATCCACGGCCCGGTCGATTTGTTCTCGCTGCACGATGAGCGGCGGCAGCCAGCGTACGACCTGCCCGCCGTAGGCCCCGCAGCGAATCAGCAGGAGGTTGCGCCGTTCCGCTTCCTTGATGATGCGGGCAACGCGCTGGCCGTCGGGTTTACCGTCGCCGTCGGCGATCTCGGTGCCGATCATCAAGCCACGACCGCGGATATCGGCAATCTCGGGATGGCGGCTGCGAACGTCTTCCAGCCGGGCCAAGAGGTGGGCCCCCTGCTCGGCAGCGTTATCCACCAGGCCCTCTTCATCCATCACGTCCATGGTTGCCAGCGCTGCGGCACAGGCAACGGCGTTGCCACCGTATGTGCCGCCCTGGGAACCGGGCCAGCCCTGCTCCATCAGCGCCGATGAGGCGCCGAAGGCGGAAAGCGGAAAACCGCTGGCCAGGCCCTTGGCGGTAACGACAATATCGGGCTCGATACCAAAATGCTGGTGGCCCCAGAATTTTCCGGTCCGCCCGAAGCCCGCCTGCACTTCATCGGTCACCAGCAAGATTCCATGTCGATCACAGCGCTCGCGAAGCCCCTGCATGAAAGGGGAATTGGCGGGGATATAACCGGCCTCGCCCTGAATGGGCTCCACGAACATGGCGGCGGTCTCCCTGGGCGTGCTGATCGTGGCCAGTACATGGTCGAGTTCGCCCAGGCAGAAATCAGCCGCTTGCTCCTCGTCCCAGCCGTAGCGATGGGTATCCGGAAACGGCGAATAGACGACGCCGCCCATCATCGGCTGTAGACCCGCCCGCAGACCGACGCTCGAGCTGGTCATGCTGAGAGACCCCATGGTGCGACCATGAAAACCGCCGTGGAAGGCGATGAGATTCGGACGCTCCGTAGCGTGGCGCGCGAGTCGCATGGCGGCCTCGATGGCCTCGGTGCCGGCACTGGCGAAGAAAAAGGCGTCGATGGGGCCCGGCATTTTTTCGCCCAGGCGCTCCGTGAGGTCGACCAGGGGTTGGTGTCGCACGATGGCGTACTGGCCATGGATGAGGCTGGCGACCTGTCTCTGCGCCGCCTCCACCACTTTGGGATGACAGTGGCCCGTGCTCGTGACGCCGATGCCCGAGGTGAAGTCGAGGTAGCGTTCGCCATTGTCATCGTAGATCCAGACGCCTTCGCCGCGCACGGCCGTAATGTCCGATGACTGTTTCAGCAGAGGCGAAAGGCGGCCCCGGGCGCCGGCTTCGGTGTGCTTATTCATACTGCAACTCCTGCTTTGGGCGCGGATGCCCTCGCCGTTGCGCATCCGTGCGACGTTTACCCGTTGAGTCTAGAACCAATGTCCGCTGCGGTGCAGATCGCTCCCCCTTTTGGGAGGAAGCGCTCGATCGCGATGATCGGCGTCGAGGCTTCGCTTGCGGCGGGCTAACCAGGAGGCCCTCGCTACAGTCGCTGCAGGACACTTGCCGCAATCGCCCCACAACCTCGCGTTTCGCCCTGGTGATCACGCAGGTCCGACTCGACAGCGAGCCTCAGTCGGCGCGCGGCTTCGGTGGCGGACTCATCCTCCTCGCCCATCCAGTCGAGCATCATGGTCGTGGTCAGCAGCATGGCGCGCGGATCGGCCAGGTCCTGACCGGCGATATCGGGTGCACTGCCGTGGGTCGGTTCGAACATGGGCGGTGCGCTACGATCCGACGGGTTGAGATTGCAGGAGGGGGCCACCCCCAGTCCGCCACAGAGCACTGCAGCCAGATCGGTGAGGATGTCGCCCTGCAGATTACTGGCCACCACCACATCGAATCGCCAGGGTGAGGTCACGAATTTCATGCAGGCGGCATCCACCAGCTCATGGTGGGTATCGATATCGGGATAGTCTGCGGCGACCTCGGCAAAGATCTCGGTATACATCTCCCCCCAATGTTTGAGGGCATTGCGCTTCGTCACCAGGCACACCTGGGCATCGCCGCCGTTGTCGGCGCCGAAACGCGGTGCGCGGTGTCCGGCCTTTCGCTCCTCCGCCCGCTGCCGCGCTCGCTCGAAGGCGTGCCGAAACAGGCGTTCGGTCGCAAAGCGGGTAAATACCTCCACCTGAGTGGCGACTTCGTGCCCGGTCCCGGGAGCCGTCCGCCCGCCCTGGCCGATATATTCGCCTTCGCTGTTCTCCCGGATCACCAGCATGTCGATGGAATCGGCTCTTCCGTCGGCCAGATAGCGGGGGGCTCCCTCCAGCGACAATGCCGGGCGTTCGCAGACCCACTGATCGAACCCCTGGCGGATGGAAAGGATCGGCGACAGGGAGACCGCATCCGGCAAGTGATAGCGCTGCGGATCGCCGGCCGGTCCCGGATCGCCCAGGGCGCCCAGAAGCAGCGCGTCGAAGCCGGCCAGCCGATCGTGCCAATCTTGCGGCATCATTCGCCCGTGCGCGCGGTGATAAGCCGTTGCGGGCCACTCCAATTCGCTCAGTTCCAACTCCGGACCGCCGTCCTTCATCAACTGCTTCAGTGCCTTCACCGCAACCGGCATCACTTCGCGTCCCACCCCGTCCCCGGGCGCAACCGCGATACGCCAGCGAGTCCTTGTGTTCATCTAACCTCCCTGCCGCTTGGTCGGGTATGACTCAAGGCTAGACGAGCTTTTCGGCTTTCTGGTCGGCACCGCTCGACTACAACGGTCGTTGACGCGTCCCATGGCCCATTGGCCTACAGTGAAAGGCAGAGAATGCAAAACCGAAACCATGGAAGGAACGATGGGACTGCCACGTACCACGGAAGAGAAAAAGCACTCCCTTGTCGATCAGGTCGCCACTCGAATACGGGACAAATGCCCTCCTCCCCAGGCGATTCCGATCGAGGCTTTCTCCCGCGAATACTACCGGCGCGTCGGACCGGATGATCTGATCGGTCGCAGCCTTCTGGACCTCTATGGCGCGGCACTCGCTCATTGGAACCTGGCCAATCGCCGACATCAGGGCGAGCGCCTGATCCGGGTCTACAATCCGCGGGTCGAGGAGCACGGATGGCACTCGACTCATACGATCGTTGAGATCGTTCAGGACGATATGCCGTTTCTGGTCGACTCGGCCCGGATGGAGCTCAACCGTAAAGGCCTGACGGTTCATCTCATCATTCATCCGGTGATGAATGTCCGCCGCAACGCCCAGGGGCAACTCATCGATGTGCTCCCCGAGGGCGGTGAAGATGACCACTCCGAGGCGGAAGCCTTCATGCATTTCGAAATCGATCGGCAGACCGATCCCGGAATGCTGGCCACTCTCAGGAACGGCCTCAACCGGGTACTCGACGATGTGGCGACGGCTGTGGAGGATTGGCCCTCGATGCGTAACCGGTTGTCCGAAGCCCTCGAAGCGTTTGACCGACAGCCACCGCCGATCGATCCGTCCGAGCTTGAGGAGACCAAGGCCTTTCTTGGTTGGCTGGACGAGGACAGCTTCACCTTTTTGGGATACCGGCAATATACCCTGGAGGATCAGGAGGGTGAAAAGCATTTACGACTTGTCCCCGAGACCGGTCTCGGGATCGCAAGAGAGCCGCGCACACCGGTTCTGTCCGAGAGCTTCGAGCGGCTCCCTTCGCAACTTCGCAAACTGGCCGTCCGCTCCGATCCGCTGATCCTGACCAAAGGCAGTTCCCGAGCCACCGTCCACCGACCCGGTTATCTGGACTATGTGGGTGTAAGGATTTTTGACGACCATGGCAACGTCACCGGGGAGAGGCGTTTCCTGGGACGCTACACCTCGGGAGCCTACACCAGTCGGCCGACCGAAATCCCGTTGCTTAGAAGCAAGGTGCAACAGGTCATGGCACAGTCGGGCTTTCGCCCCGGAAGCCATTCCGCAAAGGCGCTTCTGAATATCGTCGAAACGCTACCGCGCGACGAGCTGTTCCAGAGCAGCGCGACGGAACTGTTCGATGTTGCAACCGGGATACTGCATCTCCAGGAGCGTCAGCAGATTCGTCTCCTGATCCGTCGCGACCCCTATCACCGTTTTCTCTCCTGCCTGGTCTATCTGCCGAGGGAGGGCTTCAACACCGACGTGCGGCTAAAGGTGCAGGAGGTGATGCGCGAAGCGTTCGATGCGGTCCACATGGACTTCGACGTTTCCATTTCCGAATCACAACTGGCGCGTCTGTATCTGACCGTTCACACGGACGGCACGGTTCCCGATTACGATGTCAGAGAGATCGAGCGGCGCATCGTCGAGGTAACGCGCTCCTGGGCCGAGGCGCTGCACACGGCACTGCTCCAGGAGCTGGGTGAGGAGAAAGGGAATCGGCTTTTCTCGCGTTATCGAAAGGCCTTCCCTTCCTCCTATTGCGAGGAGTATACGGCGCCGGTCGCCGTACGCGACATTCGGGAAATGGAAGCCCTGCGCGGTGAAGGCATCGGCATTCAGCTCTATCATCCGCTGGAAGCCCCGGCGGGCCATTTGCGAATAAAACTGTTTCGTCAGAGACGGCCCATTTCACTCTCGACGGTCTTGCCCATGCTGGAGAACATGGGGGTCAGCGTGTCGGATGAAAGGCCGCATGAGGTCCGACCCCACCGGGGGACTCCGGTTTGGATCCATGACCTGGGCATGGAATTCCATCAGAACGAATCGGTAGAGCCCGAGTCCGTACGCCACCATTTTCACGAAGCGTTCGCCAGGGTTTGGGACGGTCGGGTGGAAAACGATGGATTCAACCGCCTGGTTCTCCATGCTCACTGCACCTGGCGTCAGGCCGTGATGCTGCGGAGCTATTGCAAATACCTGCTGCAAACCGATTTCCCGTTCAGTCAGCGCTACATGGAACAGGTCCTGGTCAGTCGCGTACAGATCACCCGTATGCTGATCGACCTCTTCCAGGCGCGATTCGATCCCGCCGGTCAGAAGACCTCGGCCGATCGCAGCGCGCGCCTGGCCGATTCCGTCGAACGCTCGCTGGAGGACATTCCCAACCTGGATGAAGATCGGATCCTGCGGCGGTTCTATCAGCTGATCCTGTCCAGCCTGAGGACCAACTATTACCAGTTTGGTCACCCGGAGAAGGACTATCTCGCATTCAAGCTGGATCCGACCCAATTGCCCGATATCCAGGAGCCCCGTCCGCGCTTTGAGATCTTCGTCTACTCGCCCCGCGTCGAAGCGGTCCACCTCCGGGGCGGGAAAGTCGCGCGCGGCGGTATCCGCTGGTCCGACAGACCCGAGGATTTCCGGACTGAAGTCTTCGGACTCATGAAAGCCCAGATGGTCAAGAATGCCGTCATCGTCCCGGTCGGTGCCAAAGGCGGATTCGTGGTCAAACGGCCACCGGCGGATCCCGTCGCACTGAAAGAGGAGGTGGCCGCCTGTTACAGCACCTTCATCCGCGGTCTGCTGGATCTCACCGACAATCGCGATGGCGATAATACGGCTATCCCGCCCCCCAAGACCGTCCGACACGATGAGGACGACCCCTACCTGGTGGTCGCGGCCGATAAAGGCACGGCAACCTTTTCGGATCTCGCCAACAGTATCTCGGCCGAATACCGCTTCTGGCTGGGAGATGCATTCGCCTCGGGCGGCTCTACCGGCTACGACCACAAGAAGATGGGCATTACCGCTCGGGGTGCCTGGGTATCGGTCGAACGCCACTTCCGGGAGATCGGAATCAACAGTCAATCGCAGGATTTCACCGTCGCCGGGATCGGTGGAATGAACGGCGATGTATTCGGCAACGGGATGCTTCTTTCGCTTCACATCCAACTGGTCGCCGCGTTCAGCCACAAACACATTTTCCTGGACCCGCGCCCGGATCCGGAGACAAGCTTTGCGGAGAGGGAGCGACTTTTTCACCTGCCGGGTTCCTGGTCCGATTATGACGTCGATCTCATTTCAGAGGGCGGAGGCATCTTTTCCCGATCGGCCAAATCGATTCCCCTCTCGCCACAGGTTCGCTCTTTGCTGGACACGGATAGGAGAGCGATGCCCCCCAATGAGCTCATACGAGCGATCCTCAAGGCGCCGGTCGACCTGCTTTGGAACGGCGGCATCGGCACCTTTGTGAAGGCATCGGACGAAAGCGACGACGATGTCGGCGACCGCGCCAATGACAGCATTCGCGTCAATGCCCGGGAACTGCACTGCCGGGTGATCGCAGAGGGCGGAAACCTGGGTCTGACTCAGGCCGCCCGAATCGAGTACGCCCGGCATGGGGGCCGCATCAACACCGACTTCATCGACAATTCAGGCGGCGTCGACTGTTCCGACCATGAGGTGAACATCAAGATCCTTCTTCATGATCCGGTCAGGGATGGCCGGCTTGCGGTCGAACGGCGAAACGGTTTGCTGTCGGATATGACCGAAGAGGTGGCGAACACCGTCCTGCGAAACAACTATCAGCAAACGGAAGCGCTTTCGATGAGCGAGCATCACGCCGCCGATCTACTGCCGGAACACAGTGCGTTCATGCGGTCGCTGGAAAAACGCAACTATCTGGAGCGGAGCACCTGGAACCTTCCCGATGACGATTCGCTCGAAACGCGACGCTTGTCGGGACAAGGATTGACCCGTCCTGAGCTTGCGGTACTGCTCTCCTATAGCAAAATCGTGCTGTTCGACGATCTGCTCGAATCCAACGTCAGTAGCGACCCGAGCCTGGCGGAAGAGCTGGGTGAATACTTTCCGAAACCGATCGTCGAGGGCTACTGCGACGAGATCGGCCAGCATCGTCTTCGCCCCGAGATCATTGCAACGTTCATCGCCAACAACCTGGTCAACCGCCTCGGAATAACGGCGGTCCACCGAATCGAAGAGCTATCGGGAAGCGGGGCACCCGACATTGCCCGCGCTTTCATGGCCTGTCGAAGGGTGTTCGACCTGCCCGGCCTTTGGGACGCTGTTGCTGCGCTGGACAACAAGATGGAGGCCAGACACCAGCTGCATCTGCTGGAAGAGGTCCGCAAGCTCGCCCGACGTGCGACGCTCTGGCTTTTGCGCAATCGGGGAAAACCCCTCGATGTGGCCGCGGCCGTAGACACCTATCAGCAAGGGGTGATCACGCTCGGCGAAAAATTGTTCGATCTCGTCGATCCCGCGGATCACAGTTATCTGGAGGAACGGAAAAATGCCTTTCTCGAACGAGGCTTGTCGCCCGACGCGGCATCCCGGTTCGCCGCCCTTCCTCTGCTGTTCTCCGGATTGGACATCGCCAATGTCGCTGCCCATCTGCAGATCCCGATAGAACGCGTATCACGCCTCTACTTTGCTCTGGGAGCCGCACTGGGCATGCAGTGGCTGCGTGAGCAGATTGGATCGCTCCCGGCGGAAGACCACTGGTCGCGGCTGGCCCGCGAGGCCCTGCGCGATGAACTGTTCCGACTGCACCGCAAGCTGACCATCGAAGCGTTGCAGACCAGCCCGGAGGAGGAGGAGCCGCAGGCCCTCGTTTCCGATTGGGCCGGGGCCAACCCCTGCGCCGTGGAGCATTATCAGCGGAGAGTGGAACAGTTTCGCGCCGCGCCGAGCGCCAATTTTGCCTTACTGAGCGTGGCGCTCAATGAACTCAGAAAGCTGTCGGGAGATTCAGAAAAGTATCGCTAGACATTGGACGTGAACTCGGTGCCCATAAACAAGGGAGGGTGGGAGCTATGGGAGTGGTCACCATCAAGACGGGAGTTGCCTGCAAATGGACCGGTGCCTGGCTGCTTGTCACGTCGGGTCTTCTTCTTTACGGCGAAACCGCACCCAGTGTCTTGTTCCCGGATTTCAGGCCAACGGTTGCCGTTCTACTGCTGGGAAGCGTTGTTTACGCAATGGGGTGCATCTGCTGTGGCAGGGCCGGCGGCAGGGCGCTGCGACAGCCAACAAGGAAAAGCTGAAAACAAAGGCCGGTTTCGTCGCAACCAAAGGTGCAATGGCCGTGCGAGTCTTAACGCCGCGGAGGCGCCCCTGCCGGGATAACCGGTAGTAGCGCTGCAGTGGCAGGCAGCAATACTGCAGCTATTCTGAATGAAACAGGGAAAATGTTCCGGATCCCATTCGGGACGTCTGGCAAGTCATCGAGGAACGCCATGCGACAAAGAGTCAGGGACCGGCTCAAGGGGTTACTGGGCCTGCTGCTTTTGACCAGTGGGTCCGCCCGTGCCGAGTATGAACTGAACTTCCCAAGCCCGGTGTCCAAGGGCGCCCGGCAAATCTACGATGTCCACATGCTCACGCTGGGAATCACCACGGTTCTCATGGTGATCGTCACGCTGATTATCGGCTACTCCGTTTGGCGGCATCGAAAGAGCCGGGGATTCAAGGCCGACCAGCACTTCCACGAAACCTGGTTCGGGCGCTGGGGCTGGATTCTGGTCCCTGTGCTGGTCTTGGGCATCGATCTCTCCATCGCCGGCTCCGCCCAAACCATTCTGAAACGCGTCTGGATGGCCCCGGAAGGGGAAAAGATGCTCGACATCAAGGTGACGGGGCATCAGTGGTGGTGGGAATACGACTACATCGACCATGGACTTAAAATCGAGAGTCGAGCCGAAGGGTTGCAGAAGGCCGGCAGGAACTACCTCCGTGAGGTGGATAACCCATTGGTCATTCCCACCGGAACGAAAGTCCGGTTTCTCCACACATCGGCGGACGTGCTCCATGCGTTCTGGGTACCTTCCCTGGGTTTCAAAAAGGACGCCATTCCCGGTTACGTCACCGAAACATGGGCCGAAATCGATAAGGAAGGGGTCTATCGCGGTCAGTGTGCCGAGCTCTGCGGCACGTGGCACTCGCGTATGCCGGTAGTCGTCAATGCGGTAAGCCCGGATGAATTCGATCAGTGGCTGAAGGAGCGCAAGGAGGCCAAGCGTGCGGCCGCCGCCGAAGCCAACTCCGACAAGGAGTGGTCAAAAACCGAACTGTTCGCTCGGGGCAAGGAGACCTATAACTCCAAATGCTCCGCCTGCCACCAGGTGACCGGAGAAGGGATGCCGCCGGCGTTCCCGCCGCTGAAGGGCAGCAAGGTGGTCCTCGGCGACTTTGAAAAACATGTAAGCACTGTCCTGAACGGTGTCCCCGGCACGGCGATGCAGCCCTGGAATCAACTTTCGGACCTGGATATCGCGGCCCTTCTCACCTACGAGCGTAACGCGTGGGGTAACGATACGGGAGATGTTATCCAGCCGGCGATGGTCGCCGCGGAACGCTCGAACAGCCAATCGGCCGCTAAAGAACCGTAGCATCAGAGAGAGGCTGTCAGAGGCCCGGGCAAGTCGTTCTGTAACAGATGTTTTCCGCAGTGGATGGTTTTCCCTTAACCCGTCACTGCGCACCTGGTGATAAGGAGATCAACACGATGAACACAACGGCCGCTGCGATAGAAGCCGAACACCATGCGGCGCCGAGCGGTGTGCGGCGCTGGCTCTTCAGCACCAATCACAAGGATATCGGCACTCTTTACCTCATCTTCGCGCTGACCATGCTTTTCCTCGGCGGCATCAGCGCCATGCTGATCCGGGCCGAACTGTTCATGCCGGGGCTTCAGCTCCTTGAGCCCGACCTCTACAACAACCTCGTGACCAACCATGCGCTGTTGATGATCTTCGGAGCGGTTATGCCGGCCGCCGCGGGAATGGCCAACTGGATGATCCCGCTGATGATTGGCGCACCGGACATGGCCCTTCCCCGTATGAACAACCTCAGCTTTTGGCTCCTGCCCGCCGGCGCCACCATGCTGCTGTTGTCGTTTTTCATTCCTTTCTTCGGCGGCAGCAGTCAAGTCAATACCGGCTGGACCCTCTACCCTCCGCTCTCCCTCCAGGTGGGTATGGCGATGGATTTTCTCATCTTTGCACTGCACCTGATGGGTATCTCCTCGATTCTCGCTTCCATCAACATCATTGTGACGCTGCTCAACATGCGCGCACCGGGAATGACGCTGAAAAAAATGCCGATTTTCTGCTGGGCCTGGCTGATTACCGCGTTTCTCCTGATACTGGTCATGCCGGTGCTCGCCGGCGGCCTGACCATGCTCCTGTTCGATCGGCATTTCGGAACCAGTTTTTTCAATGCCGCCGGGGGTGGTGACCCGGTTCTGTTCCAGCATCTGTTCTGGTTTTTCGGCCATCCCGAGGTCTACATTCTTCTCCTGCCCTCGTTCGGCATTCTGGCCCATGTAATACCCACCTTTGCCCGAAAACCGCTGTTTGGCCGCAATGTCGTGATCGGTGCGCTGTTGGGTGTCGCGGCCCTGGGGATGGTTGTCTGGGCCCACCACCAGTACACCATCGGCATGTCCCTGGCTGCGGTTCAATATTTCATGGTCGCCACCATTCTGATCTCCATTCCGGTGGGCCTCATCGTATTCAGTTTCATTGCCACCATGTGGCGCGGCGCGATGACTTTCGAGACGCCAATGCTGTTTGCGATCGGGATTCTTCTCACCTTCACCTTCGGTGGCCTGTCGGGAATCATGCTGGCAGTCGTCCCTGCGGACATGCAGTACCACGACAGCATGTTCGTCGTCGCACACTTTCATTATGTGCTCTTGCCAGGCGCCGTTTTTGGCCTGTTGGCCGGCGTCTTCTACTGGCTCCCGAAGTGGACCGGGCGCATGTACAACGAGAGCCTCGCGAAGCTTTTTTTCTGGATCAACATGATCGGCTTCAATCTCACCTTCTTTCCGCAGCATTTTCTCGGACTCGCAGGGATGCCGAGGCGCATTGCCGATTACAACGTCATCTTTACGGAGTTCAACGCGGTATCCAGTGTCGGTGCCTTTCTGTTTGGAGGGAGTTTCGTGCTGTTTGCCGTCATCGTGATACAGACGGTACTTGCCGGTCGCAAGGTCGAAGAGCCGGTCTGGGACAGTGCCCGGGGCCTCGAGTGGGAGTTGCCCTCACCGCCGCCGTTCCACAGCTGGCCCAAAGCACCCGTGATTGTCGATTGATCGGGAAGTTTCGGTGGGAACGGCTTCCCCGCAGTCAAGGCGGGGCGAAGAGGCCGTCGCCGGAGCCGTCGCCAAAGCGGACCGGCGCCTGAGAAGAGAGCCGAATCGGAAAGGGAAATCCCGGAGGAGCGGGAGAAGAAATGAGCGAGGGATCGCACAACCGACGTACGGCCTGGAGGCTGTCGCTGATCGTGCTTGGCATGTTCGGTTTCGGCTTTGCCATGGTGCCGCTCTACGGCCTGGTCTGCCAGGCGACCGGTATCCAGTCGGCAACGCCGGTGTTTGCAGCGGCGGAGGTGGAAGAGAGCGACGGAGGGCGCATGGTGACCGTGAAATTCGATGCCACTGTCAATGACAAGCTTCCTTGGGAGTTCTCTCCCAATGTACGCAGCGTGCGCGTAGCGGTGGGCAAAATGCATCGCGTCAGTTACAGCGCTCACAACCGTTCGGCCAGGCCGATCACCGGCCAGGCAATTCCGTCCGTCGTCCCGTGGCAGGCGACGCGACATTTCAGTAAAACCGAGTGCTTCTGCTTTACCCAGCAGACCCTTAAGCCCGGGGAAACGAAGGAAATGCCATTGGCCTTTCTGGTGTCTCCGGAGTTGCCCGAGAATATCCACTCGCTGACCCTCTCCTATTCCTTTATGCGAGTGGAGGGCGAGCCGGCTGCGCCCGCACCGATAACCCCCCTGGCGTCCGGTGGAAGTCGTCCGTGATGCAACGCAAACCCGCAGAGGAAACATCCATGTCCTCCGAACATGCCGAGTATTTCGTCCCCGAACCGAGCCCTTGGCCCATCGTCGCCACCTCATCCGCCTTCGGGTTGCTACTGGGAGGGGCGCTGGCGATGAATGGCGTCGGCGCCGGTACGTACGTGATTCTGGCGGGGGCAGGCGGGCTCGCTTTTCTGCTTTATGCCTGGTTCGGGGATGTGGTTCGCGAAAGCCTGCGAGGCTGCTATAACGAACAGGTCGACCGTTCGTTCCGTCATGGGATGTTCTGGTTTATTGCCTCGGAGGTCTTCTTCTTTTTCGCCTTTTTCGGTTCGCTCTTCTACCTGCGAACGGTGGCGATTCCCTGGCTCGGAGGCGAGGGGTATCTGTCCCAGAGCCGAATGCTGTACGACAACTTTGCAGCCCAGTGGCCTACCGCCGGGCCCGAGCAACTTGGGGGGCCTTTCACTCCCATGGAAGCCTGGGGCGTACCGGCGATCAACACGGCCATTCTGCTGTCCAGTGGAGGGACCATCACCTGGGCGCACTGGGGGCTGAAGATGGAGCGCCGGGGACACCTGGTCTGGGGTCTTGCTGCGACGGTGCTGCTGGGCCTTGTCTTCGTGGGGATGCAGATTTGGGAATACCACGAGGCCTACACCCATCTGAACCTGACACTCATGTCCGGAGTATACGGATCATCGTTTTTCCTGCTGACCGGTTTCCATGGGTTTCATGTCACAGTGGGGGCGATCATGCTCGCGGCGATTCTCGGGCGTAGTCTCAAAGGTCACTTTCGTCCCGCCAACCATTTCGGCTTCGAAGCCGTCGCCTGGTACTGGCACTTTGTGGATGTGGTTTGGCTGGGTCTGTTCCTGTTTGTCTACCTTCTATGATCAGGATGTGGCGCCGTGCGGCTCGATCAAGCCGAAAACGATGCTCAGTATGGCCAGCAGGAAGAGAAAGAAGGAGAGACCAATGCGCACGGTGAGTGCCCTGACAACGTGCCGATCATCCTTTTTTCCGCTGTTCCTCGCCAGATAGAACATCGCGTCGGCCAGGGAGAGAACAATGATTAACAGTGTCGCGATCAGAAGATATTTCATCGGTTCGGTCCTGCCGTTCGGTACCGAATAAGGATAGGAGAGAAAGGCCAAGGCGATGCGGCTGGTCATCGGCATCGGGATCGTCCTCCTCAGCGCCCTGTGTTTGCGGCTGGGGTTCTGGCAGCTCGACCGGGCAGAGGAGGCAGAGACGCGGAGCGCGCTGGTCCGTTCACGTGAAGCCCTTGAGCCTGTCCTCATCGAGGGACCTCAGGCCGGAGGAAGGGAACTGCTCTTCCGGCGGGCGATCGTGCGGGGGCGACTCGAAACCGACGATCGCTTCTGGGTCGCGGATCGAAAACAGGATGGCCGACGGGGATTCCATCAGATTGTGCCCCTTCACATCGCCGATAGCGAGATGCGAATTCTGGTGAACCGTGGCTGGGTCCCCAGCCCCCATGCGCCGAACGGAGAGGTTCCGCCCATCATGGAAATCGAGGGACTGCTCGTGCGCCCCGCCCTGCCTGCACTCCGTTTGGCCGGGCGGGAAGAGGATTTCGGTGACCAGTGGCCCTACCTGGATCCGGCACGCTATGCCGAAAGTCGCGATGTTCCGGTAGCGCCGCTGGTACTGGTCGGCGATAAGCGGCTTGCTCGTGACCTGCTCGAAGCCGAGTACAGCCGCGCCGACAAGTGGAGCATGCATATCGGATATGCCCTGCAGTGGTTCGCTTTCGCCGTGCTGTCGCTGCTGTTTCTCGTCGTCCTGGCCAAGACTTCACAAAAGGCGGACTGATGAAGCGACTTTCAGTGAGTTTCTGGTTGTTACTGGCCATCACGGCGGCACCGGTGATTGGCGGCTGGGTGTTTTACCTCAATCCGCACTGGCTTCCGGACACCAGGGCCAATCGGGGCGAGTTGATCGATCCCGTGGTGGCGCTGCAGGAGCTCACCCTAAGGGATCGGACCGGCGCGGTGATCGCGCTTGGCAGGCCCGAGGGCCGGTGGAGGCTACTGCTTTCGGTCGATCAGTGCAGTGATGCCTGCCGCAGAGCGCTCTGGACAACACGCCAGGTGCGTCTGGCACTCGGAGAGGGACGCACACGCGTGGAGCGCCTTCTGGTGCTCGGCTCCGAACCGCCCCCGCAATTGGAGGCGTGGCTGCAAACCGAGCACCCCGGACTGCGGGTGGCTGCCCCTGAGGGAGAACGGCGCAAGCGAATGCAACAGCTCCTTGCAGCGGTCGGGGAAGCGTTTGCGGGTGACATCTTCGTTGTGGATCCGATGGGGAATCTGATGATGCGTTACACAGCCGGGACGCCCGGTGACGATATGCTGAGCGATTTTGAACGACTGCTGAAGATTTCCGAAAACTGGAGTGCCTATGCCAGCCACTGACATCGTATACGCGCCGACCACCGCCTCATGGAAACGCTATCTGTCGCTGACAAAGCCCAGGATCGTCGCCCTGATGCTATTCACGGCGTTGGTGGGAATGCTCCTGAGCATCGAAGGAACTGCAACACCCTGGGACCGGATCCTGTTCGGACTGCTCGGTATCGGACTGGCGGCAGGAGCCGGCGCGGTCGTCAACCATTTGCTTGATGTCCGTATCGATGCCGTCATGGAACGCACGCGACGCCGCCCGATGCCATCGGGGCATATCGACGGTGCCGGAGCCCTGGGCTTTGCCATCATTCTGGCGGCGAGCGCCATGGCGATACTCGCAGGTCTGGTCAACATCGTGAGTGCCGCACTCACCTTCGGCGCGATGATCGGCTATGCCATTGTCTACACTGTTTTTCTCAAGCGCACGACGCCGCAAAACATCGTCTGGGGCGGAGCGGCCGGGGCGTCACCACCGGTACTGGGAGCCGCCGCGATAACCGGCGAAGTCACGCTCGATGCGCTCTTGCTCTCACTGATCATCTTCATCTGGACACCGCCCCATTTCTGGCCGTTGGCGATCCATCGGGTGGATGATTACCGTCAGGCCAAGATCCCCATGCTGCCTGTCACCCATGGTCTTCGCTTCACGAAAACCCAGGTCCTCCTCTACAGCATCATGCTAATGGCGGTGACCCTACTCCCGTTTAGTACCCAAAGTGCCGGAGCACTCTACCTGACGGGAGTCGTTCCCCTGGGGTTAGGGTTCATCTGGCATGCATGGCGGCTATACCAAGGCAATGGGGCTGAACACGCCATGCCGACTTTCCGCTACTCGATCATCTATCTCTTCGGCCTGTTTGCACTTTTGCTCGGCGATCACTGGCTGCTGTTGTAATCGCAAAAACCGCACCCGCCTGGAACTGGCAGGCGTCCGTCCGCGCAAACGTACCGCCGTCATGTGCGAGCAGCCAATTCTTCTGATAATTGGACTCGTTCCATAAGCGACCCTCTCCGAGAGCAGGCAGCCCGTCCCGTTCTCTGGATTCCCTTCCAATTTGCGCTGCCGTTCACGCTTCAGCAAGAATTCGGTTTGAATTCTGCGGATTTTCATCTAGCGTATGGGGTTAGGCGTCGAAAATGGAAGAAAAAGGTGTCCTCGACAACAAGCGAAAAAAAAGTGGTCGACGCTGCGCTGTCGGCAGTTCCCGGTGCCTGGCGGTTCGATGATGAAGTTTCGAAGGGGTTTGATTCCCACGTCCGCAAAAGCGTGCCGTTCTACGAGGAAGTTCAGCGAATGGTCGTGGAATTAAGTGAATACTTCATCCGCGATCAGAGTGCCGTTTTCGATTTGGGATCATCGACCGGTTCGACCCTTGAGCAGCTCAGTCAGGCTCACAGGCCTAAAGAGAACGTACAGTTCACAGGCATCGACGTCAGCGAACCGATGATTCGCGAGGCGAGAAAACGCTTGGAGGCACCAAACGTTCGATTCGTTCACCAGAATATCCTCGATGTCGAGTTCTCGCCGCCCGCCCACTTCGTCACGAGCCTCTTTACCCTCCAGTTCCTGACCATCAGCGAACGCCGCGAACTCCTTGCCCGGGTAAGTGACGGAATGGTTGAAGGCGGAGGGTTGTGCATTGTGGAAAAAACGCGCGCGCAAACCGCGTTCTTCGAGGATATCTGGCTGGAGCTTCACTGGGACTACAAACGGCGCCAGGGACTTACGCCGGAGCAGATTCTGGAAAAGGCAAACAGCATCCGCGGGGTCCTGAACCCACTGACCACCGAGGAGAACATCGAGCTGCTGAACCAGACCGGATTCGATCGCGTCGAGGTGTTTTTCCGGTGGTACAACTGGACCGGCTTCCTCGCAGTAAAGAATAACTGCCTGTCCAGTTTGCGGACCGGCCGGTAAATCGAAAAAACATAGTTAGAATGAGTGATTCCGAAACGTATCCCGCCGATTTCCAACAGACGCAGAGCGGAACATCGCGGCGCATCGTTGTAAAAAAGGACAAAACCAACCCCCGTCGCGTGGCGTATCTCGCCCTGCTTTTATTTGCGACGGAGCCCTCAATGCCACTGTTGGTGGCGGGCTCCATCTTTGCACTCGCCGGCATTCTGTTCCACGGATGGGCCGCGGGTTACCTCGCCCGCGCCGGTTATGCCGAACGCGAATCGGTCCTTACCATCCGCGGCCCTTATCGCCACAACCGCAACCCCTATTATGTCGCGCACATGGTCATGGACTTGGGGTTTTTCTGCATGGCGGGGCTTCCCCTGCTCTATCTCTTCTATTTCCCTGTGATCTTCTCCGTCTATCGGCGCTGGGTCGTGAAGGAGGAACCCTTCCTCGAAAAGGAGTTTGGAGAGGATTACCGACAGTTCAAGGCAGAAGTACCCCGGTGGGGTCTTCGGTTGATTCCGGCGACGCCCAGAGGGCCGGAACAGACATTTGACTGGGCAACCTTTCGTCTGAATCGCGAAGGGCACCGTGCACTGCCCCACCTGACCCTGGGCGCTGTGCTTCTGGCCTTTGCCTTCCTGGGAAGCCCGGTGGCAATGGTCGATCCGTTGGTGCTGGCCACGGTATTTGCGGCGTTTGTGGCGAGGCTCGTGATCGGGGATATCCGGGCCTTGAATAGCTCGGCTGTCAGTCCGGGATGGTCGCTTGCGACCCTTGCCGTGCTGACCATTGGGGGGATCTTTCTCTCTATTGCCCCCGTTTGGGAGCACTGGCCCCGAGTGCCATCGATGGTATTCGGCGGTAGCGGTGCCTTGATGGGGCTCATCGTGGCAATTTCGCTGTTGCCAATGCAGCGTCCGCTGCTCGGTCGGCGAATGGAAAAGCTCCTGGAGCGCCCCGAATACCAATGGTACTTCCTTGGCCTGGGTCTTGGGCTGCTATCCGGCACCCTCGGCGGAGTATGGTTAGGCCTCTTGCTGCCGATCGCTCTCTGGATGTCGAAAATTGCCGGGCTTCTGTCCTCCTTCCATCTGGCCAAGCAAAGGTTCACCAGCTCTGCTGTCTTTCTGCTGTTTGCCATTTCCATCCTGATGGCTGCGGGTTAACAGACAGCACGACCTTCGCGACGAACGAATCGCCGGTCGCGGCGGCGTCCTCGTGCAGCCGACGCCAAAATATCAATGACTTGCACCCCGCTCGGGATTTTGCCTGTTCGATGCTCTAGGGCCTGTCGGGGCGAATGCCGGGCAACGGAGGGGCGATGGCGAATTCCGATTCCCGCATGGGTTTGAGATGGAGATTGGCCGCCACCAGCGACAGCAACAGCAGGGCGGCTCCACCATTGTGGGCGACAGCCACGCCAAGGGGAAAATGCAGCCAGATGTTGGCAACGCCCAGTCCAAACTGCAGAACCAACATACCACCGAGCCAGACTCCCCCGATCCTCGCCGCTCCCCTCATACGCAGCAGCTGATAGGCGAGGCCCCCGACAACCAAGAGCGTCAGCACGGCACCGAGCCGATGGGTGAAGTGAATCGCGGTTCGCGAGTCACCGGCGAGAGTGCCGCCTTCGTAATCGCCGGCGCTGGGCGGGGCTGAGGGCCAGACCGCATCGGCAAAGTTCATTGGAGGCCACCAGGAACCTTGGCAGGTGGGGAAATCGGGGCAGGAGGTGGTCGCATAGTTGGCACTGGTCCAGCCTCCCAGCGTGATCTGAAGGACAACCACAATCAGCGCGAGCCGGCCCCACACGACGACTCCGGGCCCGGTGGGCAATCTGCGCTCTCGCGGTCCCAGCCACGCCACCAGAAGGAGGGCCGTGACGGAGAGCCCTCCGAGTAAATGCCCCATCACAACCAGCGGATGGAGTTTGAGGGTGACCGTCCACATTCCCAGCAGCGATTGGAAAATCACCAGCAGAAGCAGACCGGAAGTATAGGGGCGCGCCCAGGCAAGCGCCGGCTTTTGGCGGGTCATCAGAAACAGCCCGAGAATCAACAGGCCCAATGTGCCGGCCGCGTAGCGGTGAATCATCTCTTTCCAGGCCTTGTGGGCGACAAGGGGACGTTCGGGATAGAGGGTTGTCGCTCCCGGGACCACGGCCTTTCCGTAACAGCCCGGCCAGTCAGGGCATCCCAGTCCGGCATCGGAGAGGCGGACGTAAGCGCCCAGCATCACCACCAGTAGCGCCAACAGCAGAGCCGCACCGGCCATTCGGCGAAACGCGTTTGGGGAGGCGGAAAACAGGGACATGGCAGTCCTTTACCTTAGTTAGTGGCTTCCTGCCAAAAACTAGATGATGCAATGAGGGCTCGCCACGGTTTGGGGGAACATCAATGCGGGCGCCAGACGAAATCCATTCGCAGCAAAGCCGCCCCTACCGGTCGGGGTGCCGGCAGGCAGTGTTTTTGTAGGAGCGGCATCCTGCCGCGATGCGGTGTCGAGCGGGGGCTTTCACGGCTGGAAGCCGCTACCGGTCGGGGTGCCGGCAGGCATTGTTGTTGTAGGAGCGGCATCCTGCCGCGATTGAAGCTTCTGCCGTAGGCCTTCGCGGCTGGAAGCCGCTCCTGCCGGGGTGCCGGCGAAATTGTTCGCAGGAGCGGCTCTGCCACTGGTTGGCCTATCAACTGATTCGGGGTCTCCCTCCGCGGTCGCCGCTTGGGCTACGATCGCTGCGCTAGCGTTCGCGGCCGATCACCTCACCGGTTTCGGCATCGACCAGCAACTTGCGGTGGCGCCCCTCTTCATCTTCGAGCTTGATTTCGTAGATCGCCCGACCGCCCTCACGCTCGTATTCCACTTCCAGGATTCGGCTGTCGAGTTTGCGGGCTATGGCTTCGGGAAGGCTTTGAGCCCCCCTTTCCCCCTCGTGCTCTTCGTGCTCGTGCCCCCCGGCGCCGAGACCCACTTCACCGAACTGCGACCAGCCGAAGCCGGCCAGGACCGCCCCGACCAGTACCATCGTGCCGATTGCGCCCTTGGGTGTGTTCATCGTTTTGCTCCTCGATTCGATTCTCGAAATCGCGATCCCTTCATCCGATCGCAAGTGGATTACGCACGCTTGCGTCCGGTGAACATGGCACGCACGAGATTTTCCCGGTGCAGAACACTCTCCAGGGCCACTCCGGCCACATGCACGGCGACCAGCAGGAGTGTCAGGTTGGCGAAGAACTCATGGACCTCCTCGAACGATTCGAGGCGTGCTTCGCCGACAATCCCGAACGCCGCCGCCAGACCGGCCAGCGGTCCCGCCTGGGATTCACCACCATAGAGGGTCATGCCGGTCACTGTCGTCGCAATCAGGCTGATCAACAGCGCAACTATCATGGCACCGCCGGCAGGGTTGTGGCCGACATAACGCGAGGCCTGAAGAGTCACGACCTGCTTCAAGTGGCTGAGGATTTGACCTGGTCCGTAGACGAAATTGCTGAAACGGGCATAGGGCGTTCCGATAAAGCCCCACACCAGCCGAAGAACGACGAGGCTGAAGACCAGATAGCCGGCCCAGACATGAAGGCCCATGACCTCATCTTCGGAGAGATAGGCCGTGAAGAAGGCGGCCACCAGAGTCCAGTGGAAGACCCGCACAAAAAGGTCCCAGACCGGGTTTGATTCTGTCTTGTCCATAGCGAAGCTCCTCCGCGTTTTTTTTCGGTTGCGAGCAGTCTATATCCGGGGCCTGAATCCAGGCTTAAACGGCGGCAAAATCGGGCTGCGGAGCGGCAAACCCTGACCCCCTCAGAATCCGAAACCGGCATGCCGGTCGCCGATATCGGGGTCAATGGGGGCACAAAGACGGAAGAAAACAGCGGCCCTGGCGGTCGCGCATGAGGCGATACACCTCGACGTCACGGCATAACGGGCAGGCCGGGGCGGGAGGCTCCGGCCGCTTCCGACAGCCTTCATAGGCATTGCCTATAGGAGCCATCCGAACAAACGATTTCAACTATCGCGATTCGCCGGCCATACTGTTTCCCAAGTTCAAACACACGTCAGCGAAAAGGAGATAGCTATGTTGGAAAATCGCGAAGGCCAGCGGGTTCCAAGTGTCACGTTCAAGACCCGCCAGGACGGTGAGTGGGTCGATGTTACCAGCGACGACCTCTTCAAAGGGAAGACGGTCGCGGTATTCTCGCTGCCCGGCGCCTTCACCCCGACCTGCTCTTCGGCCCACGTGCCGCGCTACAACGAACTGGCACCGGTCCTCAAGGAGAATGGCGTCGATGAGGTGGTCTGCATCTCGGTCAACGACACCTTCGTCATGAACGAGTGGGCCAAGGACCAGAAGGCGGACGGATCACCTTCATCCCCGACGGCAACGGCGAGTTCACCGAAGGTATGGGCATGCTGGTGGACAAGGACGACCTCGGGTTCGGCAAGCGCTCCTGGCGCTACTCGATGCTGGTAAAGGATGGCGTGGTCGAGAAGATGTTCATCGAGCCGGAGAAGCCGGGCGACCCCTACGAGGTCTCCGATGCCGATACCATGCTCGACTACATCAACCCGAATGCCAAAAAGCCCCACGATGTGGTGCTGTTCACCCGTGCCGGGTGCCCCTTCTGTGCCCGGGCCAAGGGTATGCTCCGCGAGCGGGGAATGGATTTCGAGGAGATCGAAATCGGTGATGCGGTTTCGGTGCGCGCAGTGCGCGCCGCCACCGGCGCTGACAGCGTGCCTCAGGTGTTCATCGATGGGCAGCTCATCGGTGGGTCCGACCAACTGTCCGAATGGCTCAGCGCCCGCGAAGCGGCGTAATGCGTGTGGGAGCGGCGCGGCAGGCCGCTCCCACAACACACCGGAGACACTGTACCGTGTGCGGCTTCCAGCCGCGATAAACCGTCGGGGGTCCCCTCTTCGCGGCAGAATGCCGCTCCCACAAAATACAAACCATAAGCCCTTCTTATCCCAAGGGGCATTGCCAAAATATTAGAAAAACCTTATAGTGCGCACCCTATGACTCCGCCCTAGCGCACACTCTCCATACGGTCGAACCGGCGCCCCTCCGGGTCCGGCACCCTGAACCGGCAATTTCCACCGAAACCCGACGCCCGTTGCCCGCAACGGAAGCGGATCCTTTCGGTCACGGGGAAAGCGCGCGCATTGACTTCCCCCGATTTTCCGACCTCCCCCGTAAAGGCGGTTCCCGATGAGCGGTCGTGGCATCCGCGCCATGCCTGTTGTCAGGCGTGAACGGAGCCCTTTTCGCCGGGTAATCCACTGAACTTCTGGAAGACGATTGATGCTCGAAGCAGTTAGAAAAGACTGGTTGATGAACCTACGCGGCGACATTCTGGCCGGACTGGTCGTGGCCCTCGCCCTGATCCCGGAGGCGATCGCCTTCTCAATCATCGCCGGCGTTGACCCCAAGGTGGGTCTCTACGCCTCCTTCTTGTATCGCCGTGGTCATCGCCTTCGTCGGCGGCCGCCCGGGCATGATCTCGGCGGCGACCGGCGCCATGGCGCTGCTGATGGTCACCCTGGTCAAGGAGCACGGCCTGGAGTATCTGCTGGCCGCCACCCTGCTGACCGGCGTGCTGCAGATCGGTGCCGGTTACCTGAAACTCGGCTCGCTGATGCGCTTTGTCTCGCGCTCGGTGGTCACCGGCTTCGTCAACGCGCTGGCGATCCTCATCTTCATGGCCCAGCTGCCGGAACTCACCAACGTGACCTGGCACGTCTACGCCATGACCGCCGCGGGGCTGGGCATCATCTATCTCTTCCCCTATGTCACCAAGGCCGATTCCCTCGCCGCTGGTCACCATCGTGGTGCTGACCGCCGTCGCCATCGCCCTGGGTCTGGACATCCGCACAGTCGGCGACATGGGCGAGCTGCCCGACACCCTGCCGGTCTTCCTGTGGCCCGACGTGCCGCTGAATTTCGAAACGCTGATCATCATCTTCCCCTACTCGCTTTCGCTGGCGGTGGTCGGCCTGCTGGAGTCGATGATGACCGCCACCATCGTCGATGACCTGACCGACACCTCCAGCGACAAGAACCGCGAATGCAAGGGCCAGGGCATCGCCAACATCGGCGCCGGTCTGCTCGGCGGCATGGCCGGCTGCGCGATGATCGGCCAGTCGGTGATCAACGTGAAATCCGGCGGCCGCGGCCGGCTCTCGACCCTGGTGCGCCGGGTTCGTGCTGCTGCTGATGGTGGTGTTCCTGGGCGACTGGGTCGCGCAGAATCCCGATGGCCGCGTTGGTGGCGGTGATGATCATGGTCTCCATCGGCACCTTCAGCTGGGAGTCGCTGCGCAACCTCAAGCAGCATCCGCCCAGCACCAACATCGTCATGCTCGCCACCGTGGCGGTGGTGGTCGGCTACCCATAACCTGGCCTACGGCGTCTTTGTCGGCGTGCTGCTGGCCGCGCTGTTCTTCGCCAACAAGGTGGGGCAGTACAAGTACGTGACCTCGGAGATCGAGCGACGATGGCGCGCGCCGCACCTACCGGGTGGTCGGGCAGGTGTTCTTCGCCTCGGCGGACAAGTTCGTCGAGTTCTTCGATTTCAAGGAGGCCATGGACGAAGGTCGTGATCGATGTTACCGAGGCGCACTTCTGGGACATCACCGCGGTGCGCGCCCTGGACAAGGTGGTGATCAAGTTCCGCCGCGAAGGCGCGGAAGTGGAAGTCATCGGCCTCAACGAGGCCAGCGCCACCATCGTCGACCGCTTCGCCGTGCATGACAAGCCCGAGACGGTTGACGGTTTGATGGGCCACTGAAGGGGGAGACACTCATGAGCGACGTAATGGCCTGCATTGACGGCTCCAGCGCCTCTCCGCCGCGGTGACTGCGACTACGCCGCCTGGGCCAGCCTGCGCCTGGAGGCGCCGCTGAACCTTCTGCACGTGCTCGAGAAGTCCGAGTATCCCGCCGAGAGCAACCTGTCAGCGGCAACATCGGGCTCGGCAGCCGCGAATCCCTGCTCAGGAGCTGGCGGAACTGGACGAGAAGCGCGGCAAGCTGGCCCTGGAGCAGGGTCGGCTGATGCTGGAGGCGGCCCGGGAGCGGGCCATCGGCCGCGGTGTGGCGGATCCGCAGACCCGGCAGCGGCACGGTGACCTCGTCGATACCCTGACCGAAATGGAAGCAGTCATCCGCCTGCTGGTCATCGGCAAGCAGGGGGAGGACGGCGACAGCCTCGGCGAGCATATCGGCAGCATTTGGAAAACGTGGTGCGCACCATGCACCGCCCGATTCTGGTCACACCGCCCGAATTCGAAAAACCCGAGCGCGTGATGATGGCCTTCGACGGCAGCGCCACGACCCGCAAGGGCGTGGAGATGGTGGCCTCGAGCCCGCTGTTTCGGGGACTGCCGTGCCATGCGGTGATGGTGGGCACTGATAACGACGACAACCGGAAGCAGCTCGACTGGGCCAAACAGACACTGGAAGCGGCCGGTTTTGATGCCCCCGCGAGCATTGTCGCCGGCGACGTGGAAACGGTTCTTTGCAAATACCGCAAGGAAAATGACATCGACCTGCTGGTCATGGGTGCTTACGGGCATTCGCGCATCAGGCAGTTCCTGGTGGGCAGTACCACGACCAACGTGGTCCGCGACGCCAACGCCCCGGTACTGCTGCTTCGATAGTGCAAACCACAGAGAGCACGGAGGTCACAGAGAAGACATGTCGGTTGGCCCCATAACATTCATGCTGTCCGGATTTCGGCTTTTTTAACAATGAAATTCAGTCCTCTGTGTGCTCTGGGCCCTCTGTGGTCAAGATGAGGGGTTGGCCCCGTCCATAACTGCAAAACTCCCGCCGAGGCGCCAAGCCGCAAAGGATAGGTCCTCCTTCGCGGGCTCCGCGACTCGGCGAGAGTGGGCGTTTTAGTGCGGCATCGGCCCGCCGGGGTGTTCGGGGCCCTTGCGGGGCTCCTCGTGCTCACGAGCCTGCTCCTTCGCCCGCTTTTCGCTCTCCTCGATGGTGGAGGTGGCCGCCTCACCCGCCTTGCGGATGGCCTCTTCCGCCTTTTCCGAGGCCTTCACCGTGCTGGCACCGGCCGTCTCCCGGGCCTTGCTGCTTATTTCCTCCCGGGTCTCCACGGCCTTGGGCGATGTCTTCATGCGCGGCATCGCCGCACCGAAGAGCGCCCCGAGAGCAATGCCCAATGCGCCCATCACCAGCGGCTGCTCTTCGAACATCCGGCTGGTCCGGTCACGCATATCACTGCCGGTGCGGGAAGCGCGGATGGTCCACAGCCGGCTCTGCTCGCGAAGGCTATCGGCGCTCTCCTTGGCGTGGGCGCCGCGCTCCTGCATCCGATGCCGGGTGTCCTCGTAACGCCCCTTGGCCTGCGCCTTTCGCTCGGCCATCTTCTCCTGCCGTTGGGCCGCCTTCTCCCGTTTCTCGGCCTTTTTAGCCAAGCGGGCTTCCCGCTCTTGGGGGTTTCGGCCCCTTTCGCGAATTCCACATCAGCCAGGGCTGGACGCCGATGGCCGTAAGGGCGACGGGCATCGGGTTGCGGCGCACGTCTTCGGCCATATTCTGGCCGAACTCCCTGGTGCCCGACTTCTGAATGTAGTCGGCTGCCCAATGCATGATGGATTCGGGCGTAAACCGATTGGTCAGCTCCTACGAGCGTGCCGTTCATCTCGTGACGGGTATGCTCGAGTTCCCGCTACGATCTCCGCCGTCGTCATCGGCCGACCCGCGTGCCCGTTGCCACCGGGATGCTGTTCGTATGCCGTCCGTTCGCTCATGGTCACTATCCCTCAGTACCTGTTTATCCCGTTTGAAAGAACCCATGGTCCGCCGCGGCTTCAAGCCTTCGGTCAACAGTTTCTTCCGGCCGCTCTGAAGGACCCCAAGCCCAATCAATGCGAAGACCACACCGACAATAAGCGGCGCCACCCAGGGCTCCGTGGTCCAGGGCGAGATCGAATCCGCCACTACCACGATAAGGGCGTAGAGCAGGGCCAGCAGGCCGGCCATCGCCAAAAAGGCACCGGAGATGATGGAGATGATGCCATTCGTGACCTGATCGACCTTTTGCGACATCTCCGCCTTGGCCAGCTGCACCTCGTCCCGAACCAGGGTGGATGTCTTCCCGGGACAGGTCGGCGATAAGCGACGCTAACGACTTATCCGAATTTGCCATGACTCACTCCTCCCGTTTAGTGCGGTGCTCCGGGTTTATGATGCGGTACCCCGGCTTGCGGGTTTCCAGTTCACCGTATTCGGCTTCGGCCCGGGGGTAGGTTCACTTCTCCGACTTTCACGCCATGGGGCCGCTCCGCAACTCGGAGTGAGACTCCGCGGACCCGGAGGGCAGCTCCTCTTCCGGCGCCGATGACTTGAACAGTTGGGCAAGCGCAATCCCTGCCAATACGGCACTGCCCATGAAGAGCGAAGGGCGGTTGCGGGCAAAGTCGTTCGCCTGCTTGATGAAGTCATCCGGTGCTTCCCGAGGAGACGCTCTTGGAGAAGCGGTCGGGGTTAAGATCACCAGCCCATCAGCGTGTCGTTGGACAATGCATGGCCTCCTTTCAGGTGGGAGGCGGCCGAATGCATGGCCGACGCCCAGCGGTTGGCATAGCTGGCGAAGACCCGCCGCTGTTCATCCATGATTCCGTATCCGCT
>CAWAMN010000002.1:0-1749838 GCA_963783235.1 uncultured Gammaproteobacteria bacterium
CAGTTTTTCATAGCTCTCCATCCTTCGGGAGACCGATTCGGCCTCCGTTAATGTCCTGTCAGTGCTTATCGCTATACGGCAGCAAGGCCAGGTAGCGGGCCCGCTTGATCGCACGGGCAAGCTGACGCTGGTAACGCGCCTTGGTGCCGGTGATCCAGCTGGGAACGATCTGCCGGATTCGGTGACGTAATTTTTGAGGGTGGCGAGATCCTTGTAGTCGATCTCTTTCACGCCTTCAGCGGTAAAACGGCAAAACTTTTTGCGTCGGAAAAAACGAGCCATTTCGGTCTCCTGATCTCTATTCGGTCACGGATTCGGACAATGCAAGGGAATACCGGTCGGGGTAAGCCGAGCCGTTATTCGGAGGCAGCCTGGCCTTCACTCTCGGCCTTTTCGTCACCTTCCAGTTTGGCTTCGGGCTTAGCTTCGGGGCTTGCTCTCCCCGTCCCTGCTTTCCCGGGGATCCCCCTCGTCCTTTTCCCGGACCTTGGCCAGCGGCGAAGCCTCGGTTACGGCTTCCTTCTTCTGCAGGACCAGGTTACGGATCACGGCGTCGTTGAAACGGAAAGCGGACTCCATCTCCGCCATGGCTTCGCCATTGCACTCCACGTTCATCAGAACGTAGTGCGCCTTGTAGCAGCTTGGCGATAGGAAAGGCCAGCTGACGGCGGCCCCAGTCTTCCAGACGATGAACGGTCCGTTGCCGGCCTCGATGGTCGAGCGATAGCGTTCGATCATGGCCGGAACCTGCTCGCTCTGGTCCGGATGGACCATGAAAAACGATTTCGTAATGTCGCATCAATAGCTCCTTACGGTTTATGCAGCCTCAGGCCCGTGCCTGAAGCAAGGAGATTCCCGGGCGATACCCAGGGAAAAGCCGGCCATTCTACTCGACTCACGGAGCGTGGGCAATGAAACGCATCCACAAGCGCAAAGCGGCATGACCAGGCAGACTAAGTTTGGCCCCTACCGCCTTTGACGGTAGGCCTCGTAGAGGCAAACACCCGCCGCGACGGAGACATTGAGGCTCTGGACGCTTCCCTGCATGGGGATGGTGACCAGCTCGTCACAGCCCTCCGCGGTCAAACGCCGCAGCCCCTGCCCTTCTGCCCCGAGGACAAGCGCCAGGGGCCCGGTCAGTCGGGCCTGGTAGAGATCGCCACTGGCGCCCTCCAGGGAGGTCCCCACGACCCATAAACCGGCATCCCGCAACCGGGCGAGGGTTCTGGAGAGATTAGTGACAGAGACCAGCGGCACCGATTCGGCGGCGCCACTGGCCACTTTGCGTACCGTAGGGGTCAGGCCGCAGGCCCGATCCCGCGGCACCACCACCGCATGAACCCCAACGGCATCCGCGGTGCGCAGACAGGCCCCAAGGTTATGGGGATCGGTCACACCGTCCAGGATCAACAGAAACGGAGGTTCCTCCATCGCCGTGAGCCGCTGCTCGAGAAACGTCTCGTCCCGTGGGACCTCGCCTCGAACACGGGCCACTGCACCCTGATGTCGCCCGCCGTTGGCCAACGTGTCCAACTCCGGCTTCGGGGCCCACTCGACGTTGATGCCTGCCTGCTCGGCGAGTTGAGCCAGGCGGCGAACCCGTTTGTCCTTACGACGGGCATCCAGCCACAGGGCGCTAATGCTGGCGGGTTGGCGCTCGATTACGGCCTGCACGGCATGCAAGCCGAAAACGATCTCCTCTTTCAATCCTTCACCTCTGGCTCTCCTCGACCATTTCAAAGTCGATCTTCCGGTCATCGAGGTTAACCGCGAGGACCCGAATACGAACCTTGTCGGCGAGACGGTAGATACGCCGGGTGCGCTCTCCCATCAGGCGGTGCTTGGCGGGATCGAAATGGTAATAATCATTGTTAAGAGCGGTGACATGGACCAGTCCTTCGGCATAGATGTCATCCAGGGTGACGAACAGACCGAAACCGGTCACCCCGGTGATAATGCCGTCGTACTCATCACCGACCCTGTCCATCATGAATTCACACTTCAGCCAGTCCGCTGCGTCCCGGGTGGCCTCGTCGGCACGACGCTCGGTCATGGAGCAGTGCTCACCGAGCAGGACCATGTCTTCCATCGTGTAGTGGAAGTCTTCTGCCGACTTTTTGGACAGTCGATGGCGGATGGCCCGATGCACCAACAGATCGGGGTAGCGGCGAATGGGCGAAGTGAAGTGGGCGTAGGCCTTGTAGGAGAGGCCGAAATGCCCCTGATTGTCCGGCGTGTAGACCGCCTGGGCGAGTGAACGCAACAGCACGGTCTGGATCAGGTGGGCATCAACACGCCCGCGAACCTGCTTCAGAAGCACCCCGTAGTCTTTCGGCTGCGGCTCGTTGCCACCGCCCAGGGAGAGACCCAGCTCACCGAGGAACTCCCGCAACTTCTCCAGTTTCTCGATGCTGGGGCCGGGATGTACGCGATAGAGACTGGGGAGTCCGGATTCGCTGAGGAAGTCTGCCGTTGCCACATTGGCGATCAACATGCACTCCTCAATCAGGCGGTGCGCATCGTTGCGCTCCACCGGAACGATACGTTCAATCTTTTTGTTCTCACCGAATACGATCCGCGTCTCGGTCGTATCGAAGTCGATGGCGCCGCGGCGTTCACGTTCGGCGTGCAGGGCCTGGAACACCTCGTACAAATCTTCCAGGTGAGGCAGGACCTCCCGGTACTGCTCGCGCAACTGCGGGTCGCGGTCCACCAGCATGGCCGCCACTTTGTTGTAGGTCAGCCTGGCATGGGAGCGCATAACGGCCGGATAGAACCGATAGCCCTCCAGCTTCCCTCTGGCGCTCACCTGCATGTCGCAAACCATCACCAGACGGTCAACGTCGGGGTTCACCGAACAGAGGCCGTTGGACAGCGCTTCCGGCAGCATCGGAAGGACGCGCCCCGGGAAATAGACCGAGTTGCCCCGCAGCCGTGCCTCGGCATCGAGTGAACCGCCCGGTTTAGCGTAGTGGGAAACATCGGCAATCGCCACGACCAGTCGCCAGCCCCCATCGCGCGGCTCACAGAAGACGGCGTCGTCGAAGTCCTTAGCATCTTCACCATCGATGGTGACCAAGGGCAGACCGCGAAGATCGGTACGCCCCTCTTTGTCCGTTTCCGCCACTTCTCGCGGTAACTCGGCAATCTCCGTCTCCATCAACGGTGACCATTCGTGGGGAAGGCTATGGGCGCGGATGGCAAGGTCGACTTCCATGCCCGGGGCCATGTGATCGCCAAGAATCTCGATCACCCGTCCGATCGCCTGGCGGTAACGGGTCGGGTACTCTATCACTTCGACCGTGACCAGCTGGCCGTGCTTCGCCCCGTAGACCTGGTCCGGCGGTACCAGAATGTCCTGGTTAATACGTCTGTTGTCAGGAATGAGGAACCCCACCCCGGCGTCCTCGTAATAACGCCCGACCACGTGGGTATTGGTGTGCTCCAGCACCTCGACGATAGCTCCCTCTTTTCGGCCCCGCCGGTCGATCCCGGCCACTCGTGCCACTACCCGGTCCCCGTGCAGGACGCCGTGCATCTCCTTGGGCGAGAGGAACAAGTCGTCGCCACCCTCGTCCGGGATGAGAAATCCGAACCCATCCGCGTGACCCACCACACGACCCCGGACCAGGTCCATCTTGCGGATCAAGCCGTAGCCGCCTCGCCGGTTGCGCATCAGCTGGCCGTCGCGCTCCATGGCCCGAAGGCGACGGCGCAAGGCCTCCACAGGTTCGTCGCCCTGGAGTTTCAGCGCCTTGGCAATTTGCTGGCGGGCCATCGGCCGTCCATGCTCGGCCAGCAGATCCATGATGAATTCACGGCTGGGAATGGGATTCTCGTATTTGCGGGCCTCGCGCGTGCGGTGCGGGTCCTTCTTGTGGGAAAAGCGTTTCGCCATACAGGGCTCTTGTTGTTGGTTCGTGTTAACAGGGTATTGTACCAACTCCAGGCGGGCGCGATGAAAAGTTTCCAAAACCCGCTCGGGTATTGACAAGGGCGGGGAGGGAAAGTAAAGTGCGCGCCTCTCGGGACGTAAGCGTCTCAGAGCCGAGGTGGTGAAATTGGTAGACACGCTAGCTTCAGGTGCTAGTGGGGGCAACCCCGTGGAGGTTCGAGTCCTCTCCTCGGCACCATCTTCAAAAAGGCCGCTCAATGAGCGGCCTTTTTTTATGCCCAATCGGCCGGAAAAACATAGCCAACTTTAAAAGCGGCGGCCGGGCCGCGTTCCATAAGCAAAAAAGCCCGATGGTGCCAGCGATCGGGCTTCTTTGCGTTAAGGGGAGAGCGCGGGATCTATTCGAACGGGCTTCGCAGAACGATGGTGTCGGCGCGATCGGGACCTGTGGAGATGATATCCACCGGTATGCCGACCACCTCTTCGATTTTGCGAATATAGGCCTTGGCGTTTTCCGGCAGTTCGTCGTAATTGCGCACGCCTACCGTGCTTTCGCTCCACCCCGGCAAATCGATGTATTGCGGGCGACACTGCTCGTACGCATCGGCCCCTACGGGCGGGGCATCCAGGACTTCGCCGTCGCACTGGTAGCCGACTGCGATCCGCAGATTTTCGAGGCCATCCAGCACGTCCATTTTGGTCAGACAGATCCCGGACAGGCTGTTGATCTGTACCGAACGGCGCAGGCTCACGGCATCCAGCCATCCGCAGCGGCGAGGCCGGCCGGTCGTGGAACCGAACTCGTGCCCCTGGTCGGCCATGCGCTTGCCGATGGGGTCGGACAGATCGGCGCCGTCATAAAGTTCGGTCGGGAAACGGCCCCGCCCCCACACGGGTGGTGTAGGCCTTGGTAATGCCCAGCACGTAATCGATGTCGCGCGGGCCGACGCCGGTACCGGTACAGGCACCGCCGGCGGTCGGATTGGACGAAGTCACGTAGGGATAGGTGCCGTGATCAATATCGAGCAGCGTCCCCTGGGCCCCCTCGAACATGATGTCCCTGCCCTCGGCCCGAAGTTGGTGAAGAAGCCCGGTCACATCGGCCACCATCGGTCGGATGCGCTCGGCCATGGCCAGCCCCTTCTCCAGCACTTCCTGAAAATCTACCTGCTCCGCCTGGAAGTAGTGCTTGAGCGCAAAATTGTGGTAGTCGAGCACTTCGCCCAGTCGGGCGGCGAAACGCTCGCGGTGCAGCAGGTCGCCCACTTTCAGGCCCCGGCGGGAGATCTTGTCCTCGTAAGCGGGACCGATGCCACGCCCCGTGGTGCCGATGGCCTTTTTGCCACGCGCCCTTTCACGCGCCTGGTCCAACGCGATGTGATACGGAAGGATCAGTGTCGAGGCCTCGCTGATGCGCAGTCGGCTCTCGACATCCACACCGCTAGAGACCAGCATTTCCATCTCTTCCAGCAGAGCATCGGGCGACAGTACGACACCATTGCCAATCAGGCACATCACCTTCTCGTGGAGAATGCCGGAAGGAATGAGATGAAGAATCGTCTTCTTGCCGTCAATGACCAGCGTGTGGCCGGCGTTGTGCCCACCCTGAAAGCGCACGACGGCGCCGGCTTTCTCGGTAAGAAGGTCTACGACCTTACCCTTGCCCTCATCGCCCCATTGGGTACCGATGACTATTACATTCTTCCCCATTTTCCGCTCTCTCTCACAAAGAACCCCGCATTTTCGGTGCGGGGATCATCGCCTTGGCGTGTTATTGGACTGGCTTTTTCGTCGACGTTCTAACCGGACAGGGCTTCTACCTTCCAGCGCCCCTCGTGTTCAACCAACTGCCGGTCGCACTCCATCTCGGCCGCCTCACCCATCTGACCGGGCAGGGCCTGGACCACGCGTTCACCGCTGTCGCGCAGCTCGGCAATTGCACTCTCCAGCGCAGCATCATCGACGCAAGGCGCAAAGATACCACGAATCGGGAGCGTATCGTCACTCACCAGGGAGAGTACCTCCCGCAAGTCGGCACTGAACCCGGTGGCCGGACGGGCCCGTCCGAAGACCCGGGCGATGCCGTCGTATCGACCTCCCTGGGCGACCGCCTGACCACGGCCGGGTACAAAAGCGGCGAAGACGACCCCGGTGTGGTAGTGATAGCCTCTCAGCTCGGCCAGATCGAAATGAACGGAGACATCACTACGCTCCTCGACCGCGCCGGCCACCCGCCGCAAGTTATCGAGTGCCGCGATCACCTCTTCGCCGACGCCGGAGAACCCTTGCGCCGCTTCATCCAGAACCTCGGGGCCTCCATTCAGATCCGCCAGGGATTCAAGGGCATCGGCGACACCCTTTTCAAGACCGGCCTCGGCCAGGATTTCGGTGATTTCCGGCTTGGCCTTCCGCTGGAGGGCATCGAACAGGCGGTTTTCCGTATCGGCATCCAGGCCTGCGTGGCGGGCCAGACCTCTGAAAATGCCGACATGCCCCAGGTCAAGGTGGACGTGTTCCAACCCCGCCTTTAGAAGCGTTTCCACCATCAGCGCCAGCACTTCCCGATCACTTTCGGGGCCGGCATGCCCGTACAATCTCCACGCCGACCTGCATCGGGCTGCGAGTGCCGCCGTGCGATGCCGGTCGCGTGCGCAACACGGTCCCCAGATAACAGAGCCGTGTCGGCTCCTCGCGCTGCAAATGGCTGGCATCGATACGCGCCACCTGCGGGGTCATGTCCGCGCGTACCCCCATTAGCCGCCCACTCAACTGGTCCGTCAATTTGAAGGTTTCCAGATCCAGATCGTTGCCGGCGCCGGTAAGCAGGGAATCCAGGTATTCGATAAAAGGCGGAATCACCTGACGGTAACCCCAGGTGTGGAAGAGGTCCAGCAGTCCGCGACGAACGTGTTCAAGGCGCTCGGCCTCCGGGGGCAGGAGTTCCTCGATCCCTTCGGGGAGCAGCCAGCGATCAGTGTCGACCATGTTCAGTGCCTCAACCAATAAAGCATCAGCGCCCCGAGGACCATGCTGAGAAGTCCCGAGACGCGAATCGCACGGTCATCCATCTGGGCGACCGAAACCATCAATTGCCGGAAATAGCAGGGAGAGAGCGTTGGCAACAGGCCTTCAAGCACCAACATCAGAGCCACAGCGACCCCAAGGTCAACCCACATTCACTCCCCCTGACCCCAAAACGAAGTTATCGCCCGTTTTACGAGAGCAACAATTCGCTATCACTCACTTCAAAATCATCAAAAAAACGACCGGACGGCCCTTCCGGGCCGCCCGGCCAGTCCTTGCCTGTTATCAGCGTGCGCGCTGGGCGCTAATCGACTGGAGGGGCTGCGAACCAATCGCCTCCTTGAAATACCGGAAAAACTCGGATTTGGGATCGAGCACCAGCACGTCTTTTTCCGAACTGAACACGTTCCGGTATGCCTCCAGGCTACGGTAGAGACCGTAGAACTCTTCATCCTTGCCGAATGCCTGGGCGTAGATTTCCGCCGCCTTGGCATCGCCCTGGCCCCGGGTGCGTTCGGCGTCGCGATAGGCCTCGGCCAGAATAACCGTCCGCTGGCGATCGGCATCGGCGCGGATGCGTTCGGCCGCCTCGGCACCCCGGGAGCGCAGGTCCTTGGCTACCCGGCTGCGCTCGGCGCGCATGCGCTGGTACACCGAATCACTGACTTCCGCGGGCAACTCGATGCGCTTGATACGCACATCCACCACGTCGATGCCGAAATGCGCGACGTCCTGCTTAATCTTCCCGGCAATCACGTTCATGATCTCCGCGCGCTCACCGGAGATCGCCTCCTGGATGGTGCGCTTGCCGAATTCGGCCCGCAGTCCGTCCTTGATCACCTGAGACAGGCGCAAACCAGCTTGGCGCTCATCACCTCCAGTGGTCTTGTAGAAGCTCGATACATCGGCGATACGCCACTTGATGAAGGCATCGACGATGACGTTCTTCTTTTCGAAGGTGAGGTAGCGCTCCGGCTCCGAATCCAGCGTCAGGATCCGGTCTTCGAACTTGCGCACGTTATTGATGAACGGGATTTTGAAGTGGAGTCCCGGCTCGTACGATGCATCCTCGAATTCACCCAAACGGAACTTCACGGCCTTCTCCCGCTCGTCGACGACGAAAATCGACATGGAGAGCAGCCATACCGCCACCGCAATCAGAATCAGGGATATGGTCATCTTGCGGCTCATTAGCGCACCTCCCTACGACGCAGGTTGTCTCGCACCACGGATGTGGGCCGCGTGGGCGGCGTATCCCGGTTGTCCAGAGTACGGGACGGGCTTGAGAGATTCTGCGAGGAATTGCGGTTGCTCGCCGTGGTGCCACGCTGCATCAGTTTATCCAGAGGCAGATACATCAAATTGTTGCTGCCCTGGGTATCCACCATCACTTTGCTGCTTCGGGACAAGACCGACTCCATTGCGTCCAGATACAGACGCTTGCGTGTCACGCTCGGCGCCTTGGCGTATTCGCCCAGGACATCCATAAAGCGGGATGTTTCACCCTCGGCTTCGGCGATGACCTGCTCCCGATAGGCATTCGCCTCCTCGATGATACGAGCCGCAGCACCGCGGGCCCGGGGCAGTATGTCATTGGCGTAGGCTTCCGCCTCATTCTTCAGACGCACCTCATCCTCGCGGGCCTTGACGGCATCGGCGAAGGCATCCTGCACCTGTTCCGGCGCCTGGGCGTCCTGCATGTTGAGGGTCGTGACGATCAGACCGGCCCCATAGGCGTCGAGAATATCCTGGAGCAGCTTCTGGGCCCGAACGACGATTTCGCTACGGCCACCCGTGATGATGAAGTCCATCTTGCTCTTGCCCACCACCTCACGGACGGCACTTTCCAGGGACTGGCGTAGTGTCTCGTCAGGGTCGCGAACATTGAACAGGTAGTCTTTCGGATCACCCACCCGGTACTGGACCGCGAACTTGATATCGATAATGTTCTCGTCCTGGGTGAGCATCAGCGCTTCATCGGTTCGGTAACCCAGCTCAATGCTGCGGATGGCATCCACATCGACACGTTCCATTTTGTCGATGAAGCGCGGATACCAGTGCAGGCCCGGCCCCGTGGTCGCCTGATAATCGCCGAAGCGCAGGACGACGGCGCGTTTGCCTTCCTCGACGATATAGAAGCCGGAGAGCGCCCAGACCACGAGGGCCAGGACCAACACCAGTCCGATACCGGCCGCCCCTACTCCGCCGCCGGAAGTACCGCCTCCACTGCCGTTTCCGCCGCGGCCACCAAAAAGACCTCCGAATTTGTTCTGCAGCTTACGAACAACCTCGTCCAGGTCCGGTGGTCCCTGCTCATTGTTACGGCCGCCCCACGGATCTCGCCCGCCGGAGCCACCCGGTTCATTCCAGGCCATCAGGACACTCCAATCGCATATGCGTGTTAGAAACCACGTTTTCCACACCCCCTGGCGCGGATTTCAGGTTAGAAATCTTTTCAATCGGTCGCAAATTCTAGGGGCCCAACCCTCAAGGGGCAAGGAACGGCCCACTCTATGCCGGCGGCAACAGCGCCGCAAACTCGTCCTGCTTGCGCAGGTGATCGAGGATCTGCGGCTCTATTTCCACTTCCAGCAACCAGTCGCCATTGCTGTTGTCCACCAACTCTTCACGCACCGCACCTATTTCGTAGAGCCGCGCCCGCAAGCGCCCCGCCTCGGGCGGGATCCGCAACGAGCGCCGCTCCCGGTAGTGCCGGAAGTGCTCATCAAGCGCCTCCAGCATGCCTTCCAGACCTCTGCCGTCGGCCGCCGAGAGGTAGACCCGGCGAATAGGCCCCTCTCCATCGGTGACGAGACGGGGTTTTCCCTCCGGCAGGAGGTCAATCTTGTTGTAAACCTCGATTTGAGGCACCTCGTCGGCGCCGATTTCCGCCAGGACTTCATTGACCTGCTCGATCTTGGCCTGCCGATCTTCATCGGAGGCATCGATAACGTGGAGCAATAAATCCGCGTCGCGCGTCTCCTGCAGGGTGGACCTAAAGGCCTCCACGAGGTCGTGGGGCAGGTGGCGAATGAATCCTACCGTGTCCGCCAGCACCACCGCATCGCCACCGGGCAGCGACAGCCGCCGCAACGTCGGGTCCAGGGTCGCGAACAACTGATCCGCCGCATAGACCGTGTCGGTCGTCAGCCGGTTGAACAGTGTCGATTTGCCGGCATTGGTATATCCGACCAGAGAAACGGTGGGGATCTCCGCCCGTCTCCGGCCACGGCGGCTCTGTTCGCGCTGCCGTCTCACTTTTTCCAATCGCCGGTGCAGGGACTTGATGCGATCCCCCAGTAGTCGCCGATCCGATTCGAGCTGTGTCTCGCCGGGACCGCGCAGACCGATACCACCCTTCTGGCGTTCCAGGTGGGTCCACCCCCGAACCAGGCGAGTGGAGAGGTGGCGCAACTGGGCCAGTTCCACCTGCAATTTACCTTCATGGGAGCGGGCGCGCTGGGCAAAGATGTCGAGAATCAACCCCGTCCGGTCAAGAACACGGCATTTGACCAGACGTTCGAGATTTCGTTCCTGGGAGGGCGAGAGCGGGTGGTTGACCAGCACGATCTCGGCCTCCTCCTGCTCCACTCGTTCGCCGATTTCCTCGGCTTTACCGCTACCGACGAAATACTTCGGCTCGGGTTGGCGCCTCGATCCCGTAACGATGGCAACGGGATCGGCGCCTGCCGAGACGACCAGTTCCTCGAACTCCTCCAAATCCTCCCTTTCGCTCTCAGGCTGCAGATCCAAATGCACCAGGACAGCGCGTTCGCCGCCGGTGGGACGTTCAAACAAGGCGGCCTCCCGTGCTGCCCAGACAGGCAGCCGTCAAATCAGAAATTGCCGGGTGTAGACTCATCCGGTTGTGATGAAGAGTTCGGTGGTGGGGCAAAACTCAGCTTGATGCTGCGCGCAGGCACGACGGTCGAAATAGCATGTTTGTAAACCATCTGGTTCACGGAATTCTTCAATAGGACCACGAATTGATCGAAAGATTCTATCTGCCCCTGCAATTTGATGCCGTTGACCAGATAAATGGAAACCGGAATCCGCTCTTTGCGCAGGGCATTCAGAAAAGGATCCTGCAGCGCTTGCCCTTTGCTCATTGGAGTTCTCCTCTTGTTATTATGCGGCGTGTTCTGCGGCGCAAAACCTGCGCCCAAAAAGGTCCGAAATCTTCATCACGTGACGCACTTGGTAGTTATCTAATGGGCGTACGGTAGTTATCATAGCATCACACTCGCCCAGTTTAGTGTGCTGTATCGGATAACCGTAATTACGCAATGGGCCCGTCGGCTATGGTTTTCAAGGCCTTTTGGAGGCGATTTAAGTCTTCCGACTCCAGCCACTTTAGCCCGTTCTCCTTGCGAAGCCAGGTAAATTGCCGCTTTGCGAACTGTCGAGTGGCGATAATCGCCCGCTCGACGGCGGTCTGGCAATCCCATTCTCCAGCCAGATAGTTCCAGACCTGGCGATAGCCCACGCAACGGATCGAGGGGTGGTCCGGCGTCAGATCGCCCCGAAGGTAAAGCCGCTCGACCTCCTCAACGAAGCCTCGCGCCACCATCCGTTGCAGGCGCAGAGCGATGCGCTCACGCAGAACCGTCCGATCTGCCGGTGCGATAGCCAGTTTCGCCGGAGCGAACGGCAGTGCCGATGCCTTGGCCTCCCGCCACAACTCGCTCATGGGGCAGCCCGTCAGATAATGGACCTCCAGCGCCCGCTGCAGCCGCTGCGGGTCGTTCGGGTGGATCCGCTCTGCAGACTCGGGGTCGACGGCCGCCAGTCGACGGTGCATGGCCGCCCAGCCGATCTCTGCCGCCTCATCACTCAGCTGGCGGCGCAGTTTCGCATCGGCCTCGGGGAGAGGGGCGATTCCCTGTTCCAGGGTCCTGAAGTAGAGCATGGTGCCGCCCACCAGAAGCGGAATACGTCCAGCGGCGCGAATCGCCGCCATTTCCCGCAGGGCATCCTTGCGAAAGCGTGCGGCTGAATAGCTTTCAGCCGGGTCGAGAAAATCAATCAGGCGGTGGGGCGCCCGTTGCAGGATTTCGGGCTCAGGTTTGGCGGTACCGATATCCATATCCCGATAAATGAGCGCCGAATCGACGCTGATAATCTCCACCGGCAACCTTTCAGCGAGCTCCACCGCCAAATCGGTTTTTCCCGAGGCGGTGGGGCCCATGAGGAAAATCGCACCGGGTCTATCGGGCATGTCAGGCATGGTCGGCGACGTTGGGTGACCCCGCCTCGAATAAACGGGCAAAGACATCAGGGGTGAGACGGCACCAGCACCCGGACAGTTCCGCCGCCAGCGGTTCCAATTCCGCCAGAAGCTCCTCTGCCGCCGCACGGTCGAGCATTCGGCCGTGATCCGTGCGGGCGCACCGGGCCAGTTTCCTGAACAGCACCGGTGCTTCCAACCCGGCTCCCACCGATTCGAGCAGTGATCGCACCAGGGGAGTGGGTTGCACACGGCGCAGTGGCGCCGGCAGCTGGCGGATCATAAGGGCCGTTTCGCCGATGGGTGTCAATTCGAAACCGAAGCGGGAAAGCCGCTCGGAATCCCGTTCGGCGCTGGCGACGGCGGCTTTTCCCACCTCCAGCGATTCGGGAACCAGCAGCGGCTGACTGCGGATGGCATCACCGTGCCAAGCCGCTTGAAGCCGGTGGTACGCCAAGGCCTCCCGGGCAGCGCCGGCATCGACCAGATTCGCCCCGTCGGTATGCTCGGTGATCAGATAGTTTTCGAAAAGCACGGTAACCAGTCGCCCCAAAACCCGCTCGGCTTCAACCGGACGGCGCGGCGTCGAGCGCGGAGCGGCACCTGCAAGCCGGTTGTACCCGGCCATCTGGTCGCGAACGGCGCTTTCGGAGACAGCCTGCAAGTGGGATTTCGGATAAGCCACCGTCTGTTCGGCGGGCTGCTCCACCTGGGGTAGCGTCGCCGACAGGGCCGGCTCGAGCGCATCACGCACGGCCCGGTAGAGAAAATCATGGATCAATCGCGCCTCCCGGAACCGCACTTCATGCTTGGTGGGATGAACATTGACATCCACTTGCGTGGGGTCCAGTTCGAGATAGAGGACGTAACCGGGATGGCGCCCCTCCGGGAGGAGGTCCCGATGGGCCTGGCGCAGGGCGTGGCCGATGAGTCGGTCGCGCACCAGCCGGTGATTGACATAGAAATACTGCAGATCGGCCTGGCTGCGTGCCGCCCCGGGTTCCGCGACCCATCCCCAGAGACGCAGTCCCGCCGCTGAGAAATCGACCGTGGCCGCCTTTTGCAGGAAGGCCCGACCCGTGACCTCACGAACCCGACGCTCCAGAGCCTCCGGGCCCTTTCCGCCGCGGATCTGCAGGATCTTCCGGCGGTTATGCACCAATGAGAACCCCACCTCGAACCGGCTCAACGCCAAACGGCGGAATACCTGTTCCAGATGGCCCCACTCGGTGGGCTCGGAACGCAAAAACTTCCGTCGTCCCGGCGTATTGAAGAAGAGGTCCCGAACCACAACCGTCGTGCCGGGAGGATGGGCCGCCGGTGTGATGTCACCGTCGGGACCCTCGACCCGCCAGGCCTGCTCGTCCGCCTCGCGCCGAGTGGTGATCGAGAGGCGGGAGACAGAGGCGATACTGGCCAGTGCCTCACCACGAAAACCCAAGGATATCAAACGGATGAGATCATCCTGACCGGCCACTTTACTGGTGGCGTGGGGACTCAGGGCAAGAGCGAGGTCCTCGCGGTGGATACCGGCGCCGTCATCACGCACACGGATCGATCCCACGCCCCCCTTCTCAACCTCGACCTCGATGCGCTGCGCACCGGCATCGATGCTGTTTTCCAGCAGCTCCTTGAGGACGGACGCGGGGCGTTCCACCACCTCGCCGGCGGCGATCTGGTTTGCAAGTTGGGGAGGAAGAAGTCGAATGCGTCGCGGCGCGGTCGCGTCCATCGCGATAGGTTAACCCGAACGTTTTGCCGATTGCCACATCGATGGCCGGTGGCGGTGATTCGGATCGGTGAGGTGCCCTGGCTGCTACTATCCGCCGCCGGGGATGTGCAGCACCTGACCGACACGGATGGTATTGCTGCTGAGGCCGTTTACGTTGCGGATGGCATCGGTGCTGACGCGATAGTGGCGGGCGATTTCGGACAGTGTATCGCCACGGGCGATCACATGGGTCCTGCGCTTGGCCAGCAGTGTGCCGGGCGGCGGATTCTGCTGGAAGTACTTGCGGACACCATCCCTGATTGCTGTGGCCACCCGGTACTGGTGGCTCGAGGAGCGAAGCGCACGCTCCTCGGACGGGTTCGAAATGAAGGCGGTCTCAATGAGCAGTGAGGGAATATCCGGGGCCTTCAAAACCCGAAATCCCGCGCGCTCCACCTGATGTTTGTGGGTCCTTCCGACCCGCTTGATGCGCCGGAGGATCTGATCGGCGACATTATAACTCGCCTCATTGGTGGCGGTCTGAGAGAGGTCGAGGAGCACCGAGGCGAGCAGGTTGTCCTTTCCGTCCAGACTGACACCGCCGATCAGGTCCGAAGAGTTCTCCTTTTTGGCCAACAGGCGGGCGTGTTCACTCGAAGCCCCCCGCCGAGAGAGGATATAGACCGAAGAGCCCCTTACGCGCGGGTCGCGGAAAGCGTCGGCGTGAATGGAAAGAAACAGGTCGGCGTTGGCCTCCCGCGCCTTTTCCACCCGATTTCGCAGGCCGATGTAGTAATCGCCTTCACGAGTCAGAATGGCGCGCATTCCAGGCTCCTTGTCGATCAAATCGGCCAGCTTGCGGGCAATCGCCAAAACCACGGTCTTTTCCCGAAGCCCGGAGGGCCCGGATGCTCCGGGGTCTTCACCACCGTGGCCGGCATCGACCGCCACCACCACGTCCCGGGCGCGGGCCAGATCCAGACTGCGCACCGGACCCGATGATTTTCCGGACTTCTCCAGATCAATCACCAGTCGGTGCCCATACTTGTCGTTTGGATTAAGCGCAAAGCTCTTGGGGCGAGCCTTCTCATCCAAATCGAGAACGACACGGAGATCCGTCTTGTGGCGCACACCGGAGCGTACGTTTTTCAGCAACTCCCCGAATTCATCGCCCTTAAGAGATGTGGCCAGCCGCGCATCTTCTATATCGATGACGACACGGTCGGGATTCGACAGTGTGAAGAGCTTATGTTTGACCGGACCGCTCAAATCGAAAACCAGACGGGTATGGTCGGGCGCTGGCCACGCCCGCAATCCTTCCACCCGTTCCTGGGCAAGACCAGAGCCCCCGAACAGCAGTAGAACGAACGTGCAAAGCACTTTTGACCAGCGCATCTCCCGTCTCCCCGGTGATTGGGCCTCTTTCGGTCCGTTCGAAAGAGCCCGTCTCCTAACTCATTATTCGTTGTTAACTAACAACTTAGGACATCTTCTTCGATTTCTTCGTGAGCTTATGATGCTAACTTAGAATGAACGGCACAAAAAATCAATACAACAGGGGTTGGTTACAGGTTAGTCATGATTCGCAAAATGGGTAATCGGGCGGGAACGATCAGGTGTTTCGGGGGCGTCGAGACAAACAATTCCGCAGGCGAAAGATCCGCGGCTACCCCGTTATCGGGAGGGGGACTGACCTTTTTCCATACAGTCGATCACTCGCCGGGCAATGTCCGTGTAAGACTGCAACCGCACATTACGCCCCGATCCGGCGTAATCGATAACCACATCCAGGTCCGGAGACGGCAGGATGCCGGCGCCTTTGTCGGGCCACTCGATCAGGCGAATCGCATCCTCTTCGAAATAATCGCGGATGCCCAGGAACTCCAGTTCCTCCGGGTCGCCAAGACGGTAGAGGTCGAAATGGAAAACCGGCGGTTCCGTCTCATAAGGCTCCACCAGCGTGTAGGTCGGGCTTCTGACCGCCCCCGTGAATCGCAGTCCCCGCAGAAAACCCCGCACCAGCGTGGTTTTCCCCGCTCCCAGTTCGCCACGCAGGTAGATGGTCAGCGGCGCCAGTGCGCAACCGGCAAGGCATTCACCCAACGCCATCATCGCCTCCCCGGAGGGAACGGCGTGTTCATTCATCTTTGAGTTGGTCATGGATTTACCAGCTGTCGCAGTTGGGCAACAAGGTCTGAGGCGAGTAGACCGCGCTCACCCGCCTCCGCTGCGGCCCGATCTCCCGCCGCTCCATGCAGGCACACACCCGCCCGGGCGGCGTCCGCGAGTCCCAGCCCCTGGGCCAGCAGGCCGGCTATTATACCGGTCAGCAGGTCGCCCATACCCCCGGAGGCCATGCCGGGGTTGCCGGCGGTACAGACCGAAACGGTACCATTTTCGTCCGCCACAAGGGTTCCGCTGCCTTTGAGCACAACCACTCCCCCATACTGTTGCTGGATGCTTTGGACCGCTTCGAAGCGCTCGGCCTGAACCGCACCCGCTTCCCAGCCCAAAAGCCGTCCGGCTTCGCCGGGATGGGGGGTGAGTACCCACTCCGCCCTCCGCACGGGTTCTGCAGCCAAGGCATTGAGCGCATCGGCATCCACGACCAGTGGCTTTCCGGTCGCCAGGACCCGGGCCAGCATTTCCCGCCCCCAGGCCGCCCGGCCAAGCCCCGGGCCGATAGCGACAGCACTCGCCCGCTTCAGCAAGGGCGCCAGCTCCGAGCCCCCTTCCACCCCATGGGACATGACCTCCGGATGCACGGCATTGATCAATGCGGCATGCTCCCGCCGGGTGGCAACACTAACCAGCCCCGCGCCGACCCGCCCCGCCCCCTCCGCCGCCAGGCGGGCGGCACCGGCCATGCCCCGATCGCCCCCAACCACCAATACGTGACCGTACAGCCCTTTGTGGGCGTTGCGAGGGCGCCGCTTGAAGACCTCGTCCAACAGTTCGGGACCGAGGCGATGGGCAGAGGGCTGGAGCCTCGAGTAGACCGAGGAAGGTACCCCGAGGGAATCAAACCGCACGGTACCGCACTGCTCGGGCCCATCACCGGTCAGAAGCCCCTGCTTGAGAGCGATAAAGGTGACGGTCGCCTCCGCCTTCAGGGCAACACCGAGGACCTTTCCGGTATCGGCACCAAGTCCCGAGGGAATGTCCAGCGCCAGCACCGGCACCGAAACGGCGTTCACTGCCTCGATGATTTCGCGAAATTTACCTCTCACCTTCCCTGACAAACCGGTTCCGAGCAGTCCATCGACGACCAGATCCGTATGGACAAGCGCCGCCGGCGAAAAGCCCGCCTCGGAAACCCCTGCGCGCAGGGCCGCTTCGCGGGCGCGTCCGGCGTGGCCCCCCGGTTCACGGGCACCATCCACGGTTAGAATGATCGGTTTCAGTCCTGCCTCACGGGCGAGCCGGGCCACGACATAACCATCGCCGCCGTTATTACCGGGACCGCAGAGCACTACCAGCTTTTCGGCGGCGGGCCAATGCAGACGCAGCCAATCGAACGCCGCCCTGCCGGCGCGGGTCATTAGGGTGAGGCCGTCGATTCCGCACTCCTCGATGGCCATGCGGTCCAACTCGCGCACCTGTTCGGCGCGAAAAAGTTCCCGTGGTAAATCGGTCATAACCGTTATCATAGCGACTATGGCAATTCCGCATAACTCAGAACTTCTGACCCATCTCGCCGAAGATATCCGAAACTGGGGCCGGGAACTGGGCTTTCAGGCGGTCGGTATCACGGATATCGATCTCTCCGCCGCCGAGCGGCATTTTCTCGATTGGCTGCGGGCGGGTTTCCACGGCGACATGGAGTATATGGCGCGCCACGGTACCCGCCGTTCGCGCCCAGCAGAGCTGGTGGAGGGGACCTGTCGCATCATCAGTGTGCGAATGGACTACCGGCCCGCGGGGGCCGCCGATGCCGACGCGGTACTCTTGGACCCGCGCCGGGGCTATGTCTCCCGTTATGCCCTCGGCCGCGACTACCATAAGTTGATGCGCAAACGGCTGGCACAGTTGGCCAAGCGCATCGAAGCGGCGGTCGGCCCATTCGGCTACCGGGTCTTTGTCGACAGCGCGCCGGTGCTGGAGAAACCTCTGGCCGAAAAGGCCGGGTTGGGCTGGGTCGGCAAACACTCCAATTTGCTGCATCGGCAGGGCTCCTGGTTCTTCCTCGGCGAGATCTATGTGGACCTGCCTCTGCCCGTCGATATGGCTGTCGAGCCGCACTGCGGCAGTTGCCAGGCCTGCATCGATGTTTGCCCTACCCGGGCGATCGTCGCCCCGTACGTGGTCGACGCCCGCCTTTGCATTTCCTACCTCACCATCGAACTGCACGGGCCGATACCGGAGCGGTTGCGGCCGCTGATAGGCAATCGCATCTACGGCTGCGATGACTGCCAACTCGTCTGCCCCTGGAACCGTTTCTCACCAGAGACCGCCGAGGGCGACTTCGAGCCGCGCCACGCATTGGATGCGACTCCGCTGGTGGAGCTGTTTGCATGGGACGAAGCCCTCTTCCTGCAACGAACCGAGGGCTCTGCCATTCGCCGCCTGGGGCACGAACGTTGGCTGCGCAATATCGCCGTGGCGCTCGGTAATGCACCTTCGGAGCCATCCGTCATTGATGCCTTGCAGGCCCGGCGGAATGATCCCTCGCCCCTGGTGCGGGAGCATGTGGCCTGGGCTTTGAAACAGCACGGTGTGACAAGCCCGGAGTGATCGGGATAAGGTAGCGCCCCCACAAAACCGAATCCTGAAATAAACGATGGCGAATATCCTCGGGGTGGGAAACGCCACCCTGGACATCATCAACGTCGTGGACGGCTATCCGAAAGAGGATGATGAGGTTCGTGCCGAGGCCCAACGCGTCTACCGCGGTGGCAATACGGCCAATACCCTGGTGGTCCTCAGCCAGCTCGGACACCGCTGCCGGTGGGCGGGAACCCTGGCGGAAGAGCGCGATGCCCGGCCGATTCTGGCCGATTTCGAGCGCCACGACATCGATACCGCAGCCGCCTTCGTTGCCGGTCAGGGCAAGGTGCCGACTTCCTACGTGACGCTCAACAAAAAAACCGGCTCACGCACCATCGTCCACTTCCGCGATCTGCCGGAGTACGGTTTCAAGCACTTCGCCCGCATCGATCTAAGCACTCTCGATTGGGTGCACTTCGAAGGCCGCAATCTCGATGCGGTGGCTCGAATGCTTGAGCGGGTAAAAACCGAACGACCGGAACTACCCTGCTCACTGGAGGTGGAGAAGCCCCGTCCTGGAATAGAGAACCTGTTCAACGGAGTCGATCTGCTGCTGTTCTCCCGAGCCTATGCGAAGAGCCGGGAGGCAAAGTCTGCGGAATCATTTCTGAACGGCATTCGCCACGAGGCCCCGGGAGCGGATCTGGTCTGCGCCTGGGGTGACCGAGGTGCCTGTGGATTGACCCAGGAGGGCAAGCCTGCGGCCACCGCCGCTTTTTCGCCTCGGCAGGTAGTGGATACGCTCGGAGCCGGCGACGTCTTCAACGCCGGTGTGATCGACGCACAGGTTCGGGGTCGATCACTGGAATCGTCGCTGGTGTTAGCGGCGAAGCTGGCCGGTCGCAAGTGCGGGCAGGAGGGATTGGGGGGCCTGGGGGGCGGGACCCCGGGTGGAGGAATAAATAGCCGCTGATAGCTTCGCTACACAACCGGCGGTAAAGACGGGCTCTCCGGGACACGCCGTGAATACCTCCTTGTAGACTCGCTGGCGGCATCCCTGCCGCCAACGCTCCCGAAGAGCTCATCTTCACCACCTCGGGAGAGGTGTTCCGAGGTTTGGGACACCTGTTTAGATTTCCGGCCCTACGACCCCTGTCGCTTCGGGCCCCAATTCACAGGCGATGTCCGAATAGAGGTTAACCTGATTGCGGCCACTGTGCTTGCCAAAGTAGAGAGCCTGGTCGGCTTCCCGCAACAGCCGGTCCAAGGCCTGGCCCGCGACTTCTTCCTCTCCGGGCGCCAGGGTGGTGATGCCGACGCTTATGCTGACGCTGACGCTGCCGTCTCCAAATCGCCAGGATCGCTCGGAGATTGCTTCACGGAGCCGTTCGGCAAACTGCAAGGCGCCCTCCTGATCGGTTTCGGGCAGCGCAATAACGAACTCCTCGCCCCCGAACCGGGCCAGGATATCGCCGTCCCGGATCGCATCGCCCATGAGCTTGCCGATCTCCCGGAGAACCTCATCGCCCGCAGCATGTCCGTGGACATCATTGACCTGCTTGAAAAGGTCGACATCGCCCAACATGAGAGCGAACGGTCTGTGATGGCGAATGGACCTGGCAAGAGCGGTGCGTGCTTCCGGGAAGAAAAACCGCCGATTGTTAAGTCCCGTGAGCTCATCCACCACCGACAGCGCCTCGTAGCGACGCTTGAGCTTCTGAGCATCGTCCAGGGCGCTCTCCAGCTGGCGTGTCCGTACGTCCACCAACTGATCCATTCTCCTCAGCAGGCGATTGCTAACGAGTAACTGCCCCAGGAAATTGCAGAAGATAGCGAGTGTCCGGAGGTGGGACTCGGTGAAAAAGCCTTCGTGAGGATGCGATACGTTGAGGACGCCTAGCATCTCATCGTCACTTCTGATGGGCGCCGCAATCAGCGAGCCGACCGATGGGGACTGGCCGCACCCATCTTGCATAAAGCGCTCGTCGGTAGCGCAGGCGGCGGAGACCTGAAGTTCTCCAGTCTCCGCAGCAAGTCCGACCAACCCCTCTCCCACCAGAAATACCTTGCCTTTGCGTCGCAACCGTTCACCACCGGCATCGGCTCCAATCAGGTCTTCCCAGTCCAGTCCGGCAATGTTCACCAGTCGCGCATCATCGCCCAGCATAAAGACCGAGCAGCGCTCCAGGTCCTGATTCTGCATCAGCACGGCCAGGGCGCTCTCCAGGAGCTGATGGTCGGATTGGCTGCCTGCACGTAACGATGACAGCGCACCCAGTGCCCAAATCGCATCGATCAGCCGGACGAAACCGTCCTTGAGTTCACAGAAGCTTTCGATGAGGGCCTTGTTATCCATCCTCTATCCGCCCGTGAGCCGTCCGGCCATGGCGGCAACTTCGGCGCGATTCGCCTCGATATGTTCCAGCGCCCGGGCAGCGCGCCCGGCATCGATACCCAGGCGCCCCAGGTCACCCTCGTCCAGCTCCAGAGCCTCTTCGGAACGAAGTTTCTCGGCTGCGGCCTTGCCGATGCCGACCAGCCGGACTTCCCGCCAGTACCGCCCCTCATAGGCCGCTTCGCCGTGGTGTTCGATCGCGGCTACCACCATGGGCGGCAAATGCCACTTGCGTGCCAGCCATCCCCCCACCTGCAAGTGATCGAGGCCGAGCACTTCCCGCTCCAGCGCCGTAATGCCGCGTGCGGGCAGTTCCGGACTGCCGAATACGCGCTCACTGGCCGCCGGATAGAGGTGAACCAGCGCCAACTGGCCTATACCGTGCAGCAAGCCGCAGAGGTAGGCTCCCGCGGGGCTCGGCCGGGAATCCCCTTTGACCATTTCCGCCAGTCGCCGGGCGATGGTCGCCGCGGCGATGGAAGTAAACCAGTATTCACCCGGACGGAAACCGGGGGTACCGGAGGCGTCGAAACAGCCGCTCAAAATAATGCTGATCGCCAGACTTTTCGTGGTGCGGATTCCAAGGACCTTGAAAATCGCCTCTTCGGCACTGGTTACCGGCTGGCGCAGGCCGAAGTAGGCCGCGTTGGCAAGTCCGATGATTCGGGCCAGTAGCGAGGGATCTTTTTCCAGGATTCTGGCCAGCTCTCGCACTTCCACCGCGGGATCATCGATCGCGTCCAGGAATTGGGCCGCGAAAGCCGGCATGGGTGGCAAGTCGTTGAGCTTCTGAATCTCGAGGCGCGCGTCTTTTGCGATCAGGTCGGGCTCCAACTCGGGGCTCCTTGACGCTGTCAAATTAAGGTCCGGGGGACGTGCAGTCTCGGCAAGGATACCGCAACTAAAGAGACCGGAACTAGCGTTAGGTGTATGAGGGGGGGAGCGGAGTGGAGGCTTTACGCCTTTTCGTCCAGAAGAGTGCCCAGCATATCGTCGGCGGTCTTCAGCATCCTGGCGTTTGCCTCTATCTGCCGTTGGTTGATCTTGCTCTCCACCAGCGGGCGCGTGGGCGCCGCCTCGTCCGGTTTTCCCGCCGAATCGGCGACCTCCGCCGCATTTTGGTCGAGGCGACGCATGCCGTTTTTGACCCCCGATAGGGCCGTATGAAAAGCCGGACCGATTTTCATCAAAGAGAACCTCCTGTCGCTTTAGCGGCCGGCCTTTGCGCAACTTTAGGGCCAAACGCCCGACTCTTTTGCCGCTGTCACGGTGCCGACCCGCCCCAAAGGCGCTTCAACCGAAGCCGGTTCAGCTTTAACCATTGAAGGGCGATGATGGGGGCCGCCGAATTGATTGTCTCATCATCCAGCCAGGCAAGGGCACGATCAAGCGCCACTACACTCACCCGGATGTCCTCATCTTCGCTGTCCAGCCCATGAACGCCACCCAATGCCCGACTATCCACGCGGCCACAGAACAGACTCAAGGTCTCCGAGGTACCGCCGGGACTTACGAGGTAACGGCAGATAGGCTCCACGTCGGTAATCGTGGCCCCGGCCTCTTCCTCCGATTCGCGCCGAACCACATCCTCGGGCGATTCGCCGGGTTCGATAATACCCGCCACGATTTCCACCAGCCAGGGGCCGCCCGCCACCTCCAGAGCTCCGATGCGAAATTGCTCGAGCAGAACCACCGTATCCCGCACCGGGTCATAGGGCAGTAAGGCGGCGGCGTGTCCACGTTCGAACAATTCCCGTTGGATCACCGGACTCATGCCCCCGTTGAACAGGCGGTGGCGTAGCCGATACCGCTCGAGCCGAAAGAAGCCTTCAAAAGCGACCTCCCGCTCCACGATGTCCACACTCGGTTTTTCCGGTCCCCGGCTTCCGTTCACCACTGGCTCCTTTTATGCTGGTCATCGATTACCATTGACATCCACAATAACAAATATCCCTCATCCCACTCCCGGTCGCGCCCGAATGCCCTATCCAACACCCGAGAACATCACTGTCATTATCTTGGCCGGAGGCCGCGGACAACGCATGGGTGGCCAGGACAAGGGCTTGCTGCCTTTGGCCGGGCGCCCGCTGATTGCACATGTCATAGAGCGCATCCGCCCTCAAGTCGATCGTATTGCGATCAGTGCCAACCGAAATCCCGAAAGCTACAGCCGCTTTGGCCACCCGGTCTTCTCGGACCCGGTACCGGACTGGCCCGGGCCGCTTGCCGGTCTGCTCGGCGGCTTTGCGGCCACCGTCTCGGAATGGGTTCTGACCGTACCGTGCGATACGCCGCGTCTGCCGCGGGATCTGGCAAGCCGGATGATCTCCGCTACCATGGAAGCGGATGCGTCGGTGTGTTCGGTGCGGGCAGAAGGTCGCATCCAGGCCGCGTTCATGCTGGTGTCCCGCCGTCTGGAAGCGGATCTGCGCACCTATATCAACGGCGGCGGACGCCGGGTACAGAGTTGGCAGGAGAACCACCAACGCGCCCTCGCCGACTATCCCGAAGCGGACGGCGCCTTCGACAACATCAATACGCCCGAGCAACTGCAGAGACTGGAAAGGGAGATGGGGATCGTTCGATGAAAAACCTCTCGCCGACGCCCGTGCTTGGTTTTGTCGCGTTCAGCGGCACCGGCAAAACCACGCTTTTGGAGCAACTCATCCCGATGCTTCGTGAGCGCGGCCTGGAAGTGGCCCTGATCAAACATGCCCATCACGATTTCGATATCGATATCCCGGGTAAAGACAGCTATCGGTTGCGCAAGGCGGGCGCTGCGCAGACGCTGGTTGCCTCCCGGAAACGCTGGGCACTAATCACCGAACACGGGGAACTTCCCGAGCCCAGTCTGGATACCCTGCTTCGAGAGCTCGATCATGACCGCCTGGACCTGATCCTGGTGGAGGGATTCAAGCATGAAGCCTTCCCCAAGATTGAGCTGCGGCGAGAGTCCCTGGGCAAACCGAGACTCTATCCCGAGGACGATGCCATCATTGCGCTCGCTACCGACCGACCCGCCGCAATCACCCCCACACGCTCGCTGTCTGTGCTCGATCTCAACCGACCGGATACCATCGCCGATTTCGTTCACCTATGGGTTACCTCTTCGGGGGCGGCATAATACGGTTCAGCCGAACGAAAGGATTGGGCATAATGGCGAGAAACCCAACCGGACTACGAGGTTAATGCATGAGTTCACAAGGTTCCGGGCTGCTGCCCCTGGATGAGGCGCTGGACAAGATCCGGGCCGCGCTGAAGCCCGTCGAGGGCTATGCGCAAGTCACTCTTGCCGAGGCCCTGGGACGGATCCTTCATGAGGATATCCTCTCCCCCATCGACGTTCCCGGCCACCGCAACTCGGCCATGGACGGGTATGCGGTGGCGGCCAGCGCACTGCCCGACTCGGGTGAGAAGGGCTTCAAGGTGGTGGGAACGGCACTGGCTGGCACCCCCTACGACGGCTCTGTCGGTCCTGACGAAGCGGTCAGGATCATGACCGGTGCCGTGGTCCCCGAGGGTAGCGATACCGTCATCATGCAGGAGAAGGCCCGACGGGAAGACGACACCGTCTATTTCGAAGCGGGCCACCGTAGCGGCGACAACGTTCGTCACCCGGGAGAGGACATCGCCCGGGACTCTGCAGTCCTGTCTGCCGGTCGCCGAATCACCCCCTCCGATGTCGGTCTGCTCGCCTCCCTGGGTATCGCCGAAGTCCGCGTCGCCCGCCGGCTGCGGGTGGCGATCTTCTCCACCGGCGACGAACTGGTGCCGCTTGGTCAGACGCTGGGCGAGGGTGAAATCTACGACAGTAACCGGTATACCGTGGCGGCCATGCTGCGTCGGATGGATGCCGAAGTGATCGATATGGGGGTCGTTCGCGACGACCCGGATGCCATAGAGCAGGCCTTCACCAGTGCCTCGCGGATAGCCGATGTGGTGATCACCTCAGGAGGCGTATCGGTGGGCGAGGCCGATTTCGTCAAATCCACCCTCGATAAGCTCGGCGAGGTGGACTTCTGGCGTATTGCCATGAAACCCGGCAAGCCTCTCGCGTTCGGCCGACTTGGCGATGCCGCTTTCTTTGGTCTGCCGGGCAACCCGGTCTCCGCCGTGGCCACCTTCTATCAGGTTGTCCAGCCCAGCCTCCTGTACCTGACGGGCAGCACCGAAAGCGGAAGGTTGCGGATCACGGTTAACACGGCCGAGAAGCTCAAAAAACGGCCGGGGCGCCAGGATTTTCAGCGCGGCATCCTGGAGTCGGACGCCAGGGGCAATCTGGTCGTTCGCAGTACGGGCATGCAAGGTTCCCACGTACTCAGTTCCGTGAGTCGGGCCAACTGCTTTATCGTTTTGCCCGCCGATTCCGGCGATGTGGAGGCCGGCTCTGAAGTCAGCGTCGAGCCTTTCGCGGCGTTCATGTAAAAACAAAAAAGGCCGTCGCAGCTGCGACGGCCTTTTCTTTTTCTCGCCAGGAGATGATCAGGCTGCGGCTGTTTTTTTCCGGGTCGCGGCCTTGCGGCGTGTGGTCTTCTTCCGGACCGCTTTCTTTTTGGCTGCCCTGGCCTGCATCTTTTCCCAGTCGTTGAGCGCCTTCTCGATAACCTTTGCGCGCTGCTCAAATGCCTTCTCCTCGGCCTGAGCCTCACGCAGTTTCTCCTTCGCCTCACGAACCTTGTCGCGCAATTTCTGACGCAAGGCCTTTTCACGCTCCTGCTCTTTCTTTTTCACTGCGGTGACGCGTTGGCGAACGGCTTTCGCCTGGGCCTCGGTCTTCTTCAAGGTGGATTGCAGCGCCTTGTTGGACGTGCTGCTTTTACGGGCGGTGGTTTTGCGGGAAGGAGTCCGGCGAGAAGTGGTTTTTCTGGCCGTGGTCTTCGCTTTCGGCATCTGGCTGCTCCTTGTTCCTGACAACATCGACGGCTAATTATAAACATACTTTTATTGTTAGTGTGAAATCGGCTTTAAGGTCATTCACTTTTCCCATACTCATTTCATTTCTTGGGTTTGTATTTAAAATGGAAATGAGTCAGTCCGAACTCATCGGAAAAAGCATAATTCCGAAGCGTTGCAATCGCTTCGTTTCGACACAATATAGGCTTATCTAGTCTCCATCCACAAACGCGCGCCTTCGGCGAGCGGCTCGGGGGCACGGCCTCATCGGCCCGCGAGATGCAGGCAAACAAGCAACTGGTTCCACACCATCTTGTGACCTGAATCTGCCGCACCCGGCACACTCTCGCGACGGTGCTGTTTATGGACGGGAACTAGTGGGCCATGCGGAAAATAGTGTAACTCTCAGCCGCTCCACAAAGCCCATAGGCAAGGCGCACGAGCGCAGGACTAGCGGGCCTAATCCAAGCGAGTGCAACGCCGACTATGGGCTTTGTGGAGTGGCCCGGAGGGAGCCCCGCCAAGGAGCCAATGCCGCGTTGCACTCCTTGAAAAGGGCTCGCCATTCCCTGCGGAGTGCGCCTTGCCTTGGCTCCTTGGCGGGGCTCTGAGTGTCACACTATTTTCCGCATGGCCCACTAGCTACAATCGCTAGTGGATAACAAAGAGGTCGCCCTATGACGGACAGAGAGCCACTCGACGCCGAATACATCGATGAGGAAGCCGGCAGTAGCACATCTTCAGAGCTCGCGCTTTCGGGTAATGTGCTGCCGCATACGCTCCATCTCTTGCCGCTTTCCGAACGGCCGTTTTTCCCGGCGCAGACCTTCCCGGTGCTCATGGAGGAGGAGCTCTGGCTGGAAACCGTCGAAAAGATCGGAGAAACATCGCACCGCATGGCTGCCCTGGCCCTGCTGAAGCCGGGGGCGGATCCGGAGCACATGAAACCGGCGGACTTCCATCGTGTCGGCAGTGTGGTCCGCCTTCACCATCCCGCCCGTTCGGACGGCAAACTGCAATTCATTGCCGAAGGGACCCGTCGTTTTCGGATCGTTAAATGGCTCTCCGATACTCCGCCGTTTACGGTGCAGGTGGAGTACCCACGGGAAGAGAAGCTCGACAAAATGGACGAGGTGAAGGCCTACGGAATGGCCATTATCAACACCATCAAGGAGCTCCTGCCTCTCAATCCGCTCTACAGTGAGGAGCTCAAATATTTTCTCAACCGCTTCGGGCCCAATGAGCCCTCTCCCCTGACGGATTTCGCCGCCGGACTGACGACTGCCGATAAGGAAGACCTGCAGGAGGTCCTGGAGACCTTCCCTGTGATCCCCCGCATGCAGAAGGTGATGGTCCTGCTCAAGAAGGAACTGGAAGTGGCCAAGCTCCAGAGTCATATCCGCGAGCGGGTCGAGGAGCGGATGACTGAGCAGCAGCGCAAGTTCTTCCTGCGCGAGCAGCTCAAGGAGATCCAGAAGGAGCTGGGCATCGAAAAGGATGACCGTACGGCGGATATTGAGCGATTCAGGGGACGGACCGAGAACCTGGATCTTCCGGAGCACGCCGATAAACGCCTGGAGGATGAACTGCAGAAACTCTCCGTTCTGGAATCGGGATCGCCCGAATACACGGTCACGCGCAACTATCTCGACTGGATTACGGCGCTGCCGTGGGGCGCCTATTCCGAGGACAAGCTGGATCTGAAACGGGCCCGCCGGATCCTCGATGCCGATCATGACGGGCTCGAGGACGTGAAGGATCGCATCATCGAGTTCCTGGCCGTCGGCTCGTTGAAGGGCGAGGTTTCGGGTTCGATACTCCTGCTGGTCGGCCCTCCCGGAGTGGGCAAGACATCCATCGGCCGCTCGGTGGCCAACACGCTCGGGCGGGCGTTCTACCGTTTCTCGCTGGGCGGCATGCGCGACGAGGCGGAGATCAAGGGCCACCGCCGAACCTACATCGGCGCCATGCCGGGCAAGTTCGTTCAGGCCATTAAAGAGGCGGGGACCGCCAACCCCGTCATCATGCTGGATGAGATCGATAAGATCGGGGCCTCCTACCAGGGGGATCCGGCCTCCGCCCTGCTGGAAGTGCTGGATCCGGAACAGAACAATGACTTTCTCGACCACTACCTGGATCTGGGTTTCGATCTCTCCAAGGTGCTATTCATCTGTACGGCCAACCAGCTCGACACCATCCCGGCCCCGCTGATGGACCGCATGGAGGTCATCCGCCTCTCCGGCTATATCGCCGAAGAGAAGATGGCCATTGCCAAACACCACCTCTGGCCGCGGCAGCTGGAAAAAGCGGGGGTCAAACCGAGCAAGGTCAAACTTTCGGACGCCGGCTTGCGCCGAATTATCGAAGACTATTCGCGCGAAGCCGGGGTGAGGAATCTGGAGAAGCGGCTCGGTGCCATTATCCGCAAGTCGGTCGTGAAGCTGGTGAAGGGCGACAAGGGCCCGATCCGGGTGAGCGGCAAGGACGTCGAGGAGTACCTGGGCAAACCGCTTTTCCAAATGGAGAAGCCCCTTACGGGGCTGGGCGTCGTCACGGGGCTCGCCTGGACCGCCATGGGTGGTGCCACGCTCAGCATCGAAGCCACACTCGTGCACACTAAGAACCGGGGGTTCAAACTCACCGGCAAACTGGGTGAAGTGATGCGCGAATCCGCCGAGATCGCCTACAGCTATGTCGCCTCACACCTCGGGGAGTTTCAGGGGCGGCAGGCCTTTTTCGATGAAGCCTTCGTCCACCTGCATGTACCGGAAGGGGCCACCCCCAAAGACGGTCCGAGCGCCGGTGTCACCATGGCGACGGCCTTGCTCTCCCTGGCCCGCGGGCAGAAGGTCAAGCGCCCGATCGCCATGACCGGCGAACTCACCCTTACCGGCAACGTTTTCCCGGTGGGCGGCATCCGGGAGAAGGTCATTGCCGCCAAACGCTCCCGAATCAAGGAAATCATCCTTCCGGAGGCCAACCGCGGCGATTTCGAGGAACTGCCGGAGCACATACAGAAAGGGATCACGGCCCACTTCGTCAGCCGCTACCGCGACGTGGTGCCGATCTGTTTCGGGGCGTAGAACGAGCGGGCCACTCGCTCGCTCTTTAGCCGAATAGCCGACGACGGCTTCGCCGTTTTCGGCCTCAGGGTGGCCTCCTAACTGCGTAGAGCCTCCGCCGGATCGGCTTTTTGCAGGAGGCCAGTCCTCTGGCCGAAGTTGGCCGATGGAACATCCGGGCGAGATACCAGTCCTCGACCCGGCGGGGGTTCAATCCAGCCAACCGCACAAATTGCGTTCCACCAGCGCCGCCAACGCCTTGATGTGGTCGCTGCGATCGTTGAGGGCGGGAATGTAGTGATAGGCCTCGCCGCCAGCCTCGAGGAACAGTTCGCGGTTCTCTTCGGCAATCTCCTCCAGTGTCTCCAGGCAATCCGCGGCAAACCCGGGACAGACCACTTCCACACTTGTAATCCCCTCTCCCGGAAACCTTTTCAGAGTCTCGTCGGTATACGGGCGCAGCCACTCCTCTCGACCGAAGCGGGACTGGAAAACCACCTGCCACTCCGTTGACTTGAGCACCAGCCTTTCAGCAACGCCTCTGGCGGTTGCCAGGCATTGCTGGTAGTAGGGATCGCCCTCAGTCCGAAACCGAAGCGGCGTGCCATGGAAGGAAAAGAGCAGCCGTTGAGCGGGCGGACGTCCCTGCCTGGCTTCCATAATCGAAGCCGCCAGAGCATCGAGATAACCGGAGTCGGCATGGTAATCCCGAATAAACCGGAGGGCCGGGATATCCCTTTCCGAGCGAAGAGCGGCGGCTACTGCGTCTAAAGTCGAGGCGGTCGTGGAGCCGGAATATTGGGGATAGAGGGGCAGCACCAACAACCGGTCGACGCCCAGCTCCCTCAGTTCGTTCAGGGCGTTGGCCACCGAAGGGTTGCCGTAGCGCATTCCCAGAACCACCGGTACCTGCCGGCGCAGGCGCGCGGCAAGTTCCTGCCGGAGTTGTTCGGTTTGGCGTCGGCTGATCGCCATTAGCGGTGAACCCTGATCGGTCCAGACCTTTTGATAGGCCGCAGCGGAACGCCCGGGACGAGTACGAAGGATGATGCCGTTGAGAATCAACCACCATAGCGGCCGCGGCATATCCACCACCCGCCGATCCCAGAGAAATTCTGACAGATAACGGCGAAGGGCCTTCGGAGTGGGGGCATCCGGTGTGCCCAAATTGGTGATGAGGATTCCCAGCATGGCTGGCAAGTATACGGCCTGGGGGGTGAGGTGCAAATACGAGGAAACCCGAGTGACTGGCACCACTGCCAACGGATCGGCCCCGTAGCATCACGGAACGACCGCCCCACGAAAAACAGGCCCCGCAGGGCCTGTCATCGTCGTCCCGGCGTACGATTACCTTCAGGAGAGCGCGGCCATCACCGCTTCGCGGTTATCCTCGACGCTCTTGCCGGTGCCCTCTACCTTGACGTACTTGGGCGCATTCGTCTCGCCGCTTGCCGCCCACTTGGAGTAAAAATCTACCAAGGGCTTGGTCTGCGAATGATAGACATCCAGGCGCTTGCGGACAGTCTCCTCGGCGTCGTCGTCGCGCTGGATGAGCGGCTCGCCAGTGACGTCGTCCTTGCCCTCCTCCTTGGGCGGATTGAAGGATACGTGATAGGTGCGCCCCGAGCCGGGGTGTACTCGCCGTCCGGCCATGCGCTTGATGATCTCCTCATCGGCGACGTCGATCTCCACCACGTAATCGACGTTGATCTCCGATGTCTTCATGGCCTCGGCCTGGGGGATGGTGCGGGGGAAGCCATCGAAGAGGTAGCCGTTGGCGCAGTCGGGTTCCTTGACCCGCTCCTTGACCATACCCATGATGATATCGTCGGAAACCAGGCCACCCTCGTCCATGATCTTCTTGGCGGCCACGCCCAGTTCCGTGCCTGCCTTGACGTGCGCCCGCAGCATGTCGCCCGTGGAGATCTGCGGGATGTCGTATTTCTCACAGATGAACTGAGCCTGAGTTCCCTTGCCCGCACCCGGGGCACCGAGAAGGATCAACCGCATAATTAGGTTACTCCCTATTTGTTATGAGTTCTTCGCCAACTGGCGATTATGCCGAGCCCCGGCGAGCGGGACCAAACAGCCGTTTGAATGGGCCAATGCGGCATTTTTATGTCCGGAGGGCTCTCCACCTGGACGCGGCCCTTCCGCGCGCACCCGACTTGATGGGAGATCGGGACCCCAGCCGGGATCCGCAACGCCGCTGTCGGCCTCTATTCAAAGATAGTCCAAGCCGGGCCAAAATCAGGGTAACCAAGAGATTGGGCGGGAGTGTCCCACGTCGGGGAGCGGAGAAAAACCGGATCAGCGCTTTTGCAGGCTGAGCACTTCAAGCGATTCAAAGGCATCACGCAGCCAACCCCGCAACTGTCGTGAGGCCAGGTTTTCGCCCAAGACCCGTGGCGTATAGCCCAGGTTGAGTTCCACCACCGAAGCGGGCACGGTCGCGTTCAAGCCGCAACGAAAGCGAATGATGTTAATCCGGGTCGCCATTAACCGCCGGTACCGCGCAGAGTGGAGAGGGCCCGATTGATGGGCGTGGTCACCGGCTCGATCTTTTTGCGCATCACACTGCCGATGGCGTCGGTCAGGGCGAAGACCGGAATCACGACCCCTTCATCGATATGGGCCAGTTCCAGCATGGCACGAAGTTCAGCCTCCAGTTCCGGAACCGCCGCCGAAACCGCCGCCAACGCCTCATCGGGATCGCGGAGCATCGATTCGGCTTGCTCCTGGATGGCTTCAATTTCACGCAGCTGTTCCGGATTCCGGCGGACCGCGGCCAGATATCGCCCAATGGCATTGAGCAGGGCGCCGACCACGTCCTGGTCGGCAGGGCGGCGCAGGGCATCCCGAGCGACGGCGACAAACGTCTGTCCGGGGTTATCCAGCAGTTTCAGAAGCAGAGCTGCATAGGGATTACCCGCTTCGACCAACGGACTCAGCGCCTGTCGGGCCGCTTCGAAATCCTGGCGCGCCCCCACGGGATCGGGCAATGCCTCGGGCACCGCCTCCAGGAAGCCCACGCGGTAGGTCTTCTTCGATCGACCGGCTTCCCAGAGCTTGCGGCGCCGATCCTCGGCAAGCAGTCCGGGCTGAAGCACCAGGCGCACGGTATCCAGCATGTCACGATGTTCGGTTTCGAAGGGCAGGTGCTCGACCAGATGCTCCGCCAGAACCCGGCCCATTTCTCCCTGGACGATTTGCGGGCGCTCGAGCATCCGGCGGGCATGTTCCGAATAGGGCGCGACCCACCATGCGCGGCGTGCCAGCTCATCATCGAGGCTGGGCGAACAGACCACGGCCATGACCGCTTCGGGCTCGCCAATCTTGAGCAGCCGATCCAGCTGTTCATTGTCGATCTGCCCCATTCGCGTCCAGCGGCGCAAAAAGACGGGATAGCCTCCCGGGGAGTCCAGCACGGCCGCCGCCAGGGTTTCGCGAACGCAGGTCAGATACTTGTCCGAGCGGCAGGTGGGATTGAGCGGCATCTTCATCTCCTGCTCGCCGTTCAACCCGTACACCGTCATCCCGCCCTCATCGACCCGCACCGCCTCGGCATTGGCGATGAGAACATTCAGCCTCAACGCATCCTCGCTGGAGAGCTCGACAATTTGCCTTCGACTGCTTTTCAAATCGGACTCCTGAGAAAACTCAGCTTGGGATATCAGATAAAGGTTAAACCACAGAGAGCACAGAGGGAGCTTTTCACCACGGGGAACATTTAGGAGCGACGGCAATCGCGAATGCGGTCTGACGTGAGGCTCCCGCAGCTCCTACCAGGAGCCAACTGCGGAATGAACCGGTTCAGGGTCCGATATGCGGCTCCTGTGTTTCAGGGTTCCGAACACCCCGTGTTCCCCGTGATCATGAGATCCCTCTGTGTTCTCAGTGGTTCACATAGGGCAAAGCCCGGTTCAGTTCAATTGGATTCGCTGGCCCCACGGCACCTGACCCTTGCCCTTGACCAACCAGACCACCGGAAAGCTCGGCTCCCGCTCGGGGAAATCACCCTGGGCGTCGGTAAAGTAAATCAGCAAATCGGGCGGCATGACCGAGCGGGCAACCGCCTCGAAGACCGGTCGGAAGTCGGTTCCGCCGCCGCCCTTGAACTCCCGGGGGAGCTGAAATTCGTCCCACGGCTCATAGTGCCAAGGACCACCCTCGGCCATCTCGGAGTCACAGGCCATGAGCGTTATCTTCGCCCTGACCTGCCCTTTAATGGCATTCACCTCGGAGAGGAATTGGCGCATCTCTTCATCGTCCACCGAGCCGCTGGTGTCCAGGGCCACCACCACCGAAACCTCGTGGCTGCGCAGGCTGGGGAAAATCGCGTTCCCTTCCCGACGGGACGGACGCGAGTAATTGTAGTCATCGCGGGCGGTAACATTCATGTACTTCGCCAGCAGCATCCGCCACGGCAGTTGCGGCTGCAAAAGATGGTCGATCATGCGCGCCAGGGCGCCGCCCATCTTGCCGGCCTGCATGGCCTGCTGAGCCGCCCCGGCCATGCGCTGGCGCCAGGTTACGGCCAGCTTGTCCCGCTCCTCTTTCGACAGAGGCGGCGGCTTGCCCGCCTTACCGTCTTCACCGTCGCGCGGCTGTTCCGAACCGCCCTGGTCACCCTCCGCCTTTTGGGGCTCGCCCGAGCCGCCCTCCCCCTTTTCCCTAGATGGCTTATCGGGACGGCCGCTGCCCCCGCCCCGGGGCTCCTGTCCCTCCCTGCCGCTGCCGCCACCCGCATCGTTGCCCTGATCACCGCCGCCCCCGCGTGAGCCGCCTTCGCTGGACTCATCGTCATAGAGGTGCTGATCCGGGGTCTGGGAAGTGGGGTGATCGTCGAGGCAGGGATAGATCTCCTCGGCGGTCATCTCGCTGAACTGTTCAAGGTAAAGGGCATCGGGCGTCGGCGTGAGTCCCTCGCTGATCAGAATGGGATTGACCGCCAGATCACAGGCCACGTCCCAGCGGTGTTTCTGCCGATGCAGGCGCCGTGCGAAGTGGGAGAGTCCGCAGTGCAGGGCCTCGTGGGCGAGGATGAACTTCGTCTGCTCGAGGTTCATCCCTTCGATGTATTCCGGGTTGTAGTAGAAGGCGCGGGCGTCGGTCGCCGTGGTCGGACACCACCCCTTGTCGGCGGCAATCATCGGCAGCCGCAGCACCAGCGCGCCGAGAAACGGCTTATCCAGTATCAGCCGCGTCCGCGCCGCGCTCAGTTTGGTTTCAATGTCGTCGCTCATCACGAATTCCAACCACGGGGGACACGGTGTACACGGGGAAAATCATTGTAAAAAACACCCCCGTGTTTCCCGTGCGCCGACGGTCAATTGTCACATGTCGTACAGCATCACATCGGCGACCGACTGGGCCCACGGGGAGAATTCGGGAACGGAGAACAGCTCCTGCCCGATGGCCCGGTGCAGGTCGGAGACCAGCATCACGCCCATTTCCCGTTCCGAGAACTGGCCGGCGTAGTCGAGAACAGGCCCGTAGACCGCCTTACCGTCGCCTTCATTCTTGGCCCGCAGGGCACGTCCGACCAGGGCCGAGGCCACCGCGTACTGCAGGTCGATTTCCCGGGGCACGGGGACCTCCCGGCGCTCCAGAATCGCATCGATATCGGGAAGGTTATCCATATTTTCCACAAAGGCCGAGAGCTCTATTCCCGCGGCGGGACCCACGCACGCCTGCAGCGAGCTGAGCAGCAGTTCCGGGTGATCACCGAACTTCTGCAGTGCCCGGTGGGTGAACTCCCAGGAGCGCGGCGAAGGGAAGGCCATCGGATTGTGGGCCGGGTCGAAATCGAACAGCAGCTCCGGGCGAAAACGCAAAAAGGCGATGACCCGCTCGTCGATGCCGTTGGCGTAGGCCCAACTCACCCAGTCGTCCAAATGGGTGTCCACCTGGAAGTGGGCAAAGCGATTGGCCAGCGGTGCTGGCATCACATAGGTCACGCCCCTGTCGCCCTGGCGGTTTCCGGCGGCAAAGATCGCCCAGCCCTCCGGAACCTGGTATTCGCCGAGTTTCCGGTCGAGGATGAGCTGATAGGCGGCGGCCGATACGCTGGGCGGCGCCGAGGTTACCTCGTCCAGAAAGAGAATGCCTTCCGGCCCGTGCCGTTCGGCATCCGGCAACATGGCGGGGGTCGCCCATTCCACGTGCTCCCCGCTACGAAACGGGATGCCACGCAGGTCGCTGGGCTCCATTTGCGAAAGCCGGATATCGATGACCGGCACGCCATGGCGCTGCCCCACCTGGGTCACCATCTGTGATTTCCCCACTCCGGGCGGTCCCCAAAGCATGACCGGGGTGTGATGACCATCGCGAGTACTGGAAAATTCGCGCTCAAGAACACTGGTTACGTGTGCAGGACGCATGGACGCTCCCCAAAAAAGCTAGCCAGAAAACCTCCGGTCCCAACAACAATCAGTCGACCGGAGAAACCGCAAATAGTTTAGCAGGATTGTCGGAATTACGAAATGCACCCGCGAAAGGTGCTGGTATCAAGCGTAGCAGCACCGGTGTCGGGAGGGGTCGTGGCGGCTTCACAGGTCGCTCTCCTCTACGGAAGAGCTGAACGCGATCATCGCCTCGCCGGCTTATGATAGAGACCAGTAGAGCGCCTAAACAAGTGTTCCAAATTCGTATCCACCCGGGTAGGAGCGGCGCGTCGCCGCGATAGGGTCGGCAATCGCCCCGGCGCGGGGCTCCTACCAGGAGCCCGGATTCGGATTTGGGCGTGACTGGATACCATTTCCGAGCATCTATTTAGCCTTTCAGACGAAGCGGAGCAGGCTCGCCGGTGGCGCGGTAGCGCCGATAATCATCCAGGATCGTCGCGTGGTCAAAGGCAAGTGGCTGCGGGGGAGCTTCGGGATCGTACACGTCCAGGGCCTTGGCATCGTCCCGGGCGCTCGGTTCACCGCGGGCCTCGGCAATATAAACCGCGCTCACCGTGTGCCCCCGGGGATCACGCCCGGGATCGGAATAGCAACCGAGCAGCCCCTTGAGCGCGATATCCAGGCCGGTCTCTTCTTTGGCCTCGCGAACGGCCGCCGTCTCGAGACTTTCGCCGACATCGACGAAACCGCCGGGCCAGGCATAACCGTGCGGCGGATTGAGCCTTTCGATAAGGACTATGGGGCGCCCCGGCCGATCCACCAGCTCGATGATGGTGTCGACAGTCACCAATGGCGTCTCGGGGCGTCCCATCGTGATTAGCCCTCCTGCTGGCCTTCCTGCTGCTGTTCGGCCACCTGCTTGCGGACCTCATCCATGTCCAGCTCGCGTGCCTTTTCAATCAGCTGCTCCAGCTGCGAGCCCTGCAGGGCACCCGGCTGGGAATAGATGATGATTTGATCGCGGAAGATCATCAGGGTCGGAATGGAGCGGACCTGGAAATGAGCCGCCAGTTCCTGTTCCTGTTCCGTATTCACCTTGGCGAAAGCGATGTCTTCGTGCTTCTCCGAGATCTCCTCAAAAACCGGTCCGAAGGACTGGCAGGGACCACACCAGGTGGCCCAGAAATCCACGATGACGAAATTATTGCCGCCAACGATTTCGTCGAAGTTGTCCTTGGTCAGTTCTACAGTTGCCATAGATTATGTCTCCCCGTCGGTGGGATCGGCGACAATCACACCGCCCCATAAAACAAAAGCAGGCCGAAGCCTGCGTCCTCATTGATATTCCAGTATACACAAGGGGCCCGTCTCTATCAGGGGTGACTCACTCCCGACCCTTGTTGAAACGGATAATACGGCGACGGTCCCGTTTGTCGGGCCGCCTCTCCGGGCGCGGTGCACCGGCAGCCAGAAGCCGACGATTTTCGGCCTGGTTCTCTCGGCGTTGGCGGCTCTCATCCGTCTCCCCGTAGAGCTGTTGCGCCTCGGGGGCGGGCCCGCGTCGCCCGGAGATACTCTCCACGACGATGTCGAAACGGGAAGCGCCCTTGGTGATCGCAAGGTTGTCGCCGATATGAACGGGTCGGGACGGCTTAACCCGGCTGCCGTTCAGGTGCACATGGCCGCCGTTGATGGCCTCGGTAGCCAGTGAACGCGTCTTGAAAAAGCGTGCAGCCCAGAGCCACTTGTCCAACCGCACGCCCTCCCGTTCGGATTCGGATTTCGGCTCCCCCCTGCGCTGTCGGGCCATCATTCCTCCCCGTCGGCTTCGGCTCGCGCCAACAGCTCCCGGTAGTAGTCGAGGGGCAGCAGCGAATGGTCGCTTGAATCGCAGGCGGGGCAGCACTGCAGGAGCATGACCCCAAGCGCCTCTTCATCATCATAGATCTCACCCTCCAGATGGCGGTACTCGATCATCCCCTCATAACCGCAATCGGTACAGACGCCCCATACCGACAGGGTCTCTACAGATTTCATACTGTTCCGGTCCTGAATTGGTGGTGCACCAGTGTAGCGGATCCGACTCTCCCACCCAATCGGATTGCTATTCGGTTCCGGAAGGGAACCAGCACACACATTCCCCCAAAAAGGGTTTTCCTCCCACCAGGGCAGGTTCATGATCCCTATCCGCCCGGAATCAGTTGAACCCCGTATCCCCCTTCTCCCGTAGAGGAGTTCAGACGTGAATTTCCTGCATCGTTTCAGCCTAAAGGCCCGGCTGGCTTTCATGGTCGGTCTGTTCGGTACGATCCTCATTGTCGTTGGCGTTTTGGGGATCTTCGCCCTTAAAGACAGCGAAAAAGACATCCATGGGATCTATGAAGATCACCTGGTTCCCTCCGGTGAACTCAGTCGCGTTCTGGAGCACATGCAGGCGGCGCGGGCCCAGGTTCTTCTGAGTCTTCAGCACGATCCGGGTAGCGCCTTTGCGGCGATGCACGATCACCCCTTATCGATGCACCTGGAGTTGATTGACCACGATCTCAAGATCCTGGCCGATTACTGGGACAGTTTCTCGTCGCGGGATATGAACGGGGAAGAGGCCGAAACGGTCCGCCAGCTCGGCACCAACATCCGCGCCTATGTCGAAGAGGGTATCCGTCCCGCCATGGAGCGGTTGCATAACGGCGAGTACAACGCTGCCAACCGGGTCGTCCTGACCAAAATCAACCCGGTTTACGCACCGGCCAGCAAACTGGCCGACGAACTGCTGGTGCACAAACTTGAAGATGCGGCGGTGACTTTCAGGGAGGCCGAAGCCCACCATGCGAGGCTCATCGGGTGGCTGATCGCCCTTCTGGCGGGGGGCATCGGCATCAACGGCCTGTTGGCCTTCTTCACCATCAAGGACATGGCCCACGGTGTCGAGGAGATCGACGGTGCCATCACCCGTCTGGCCGACGGCGATCTGACGGTTCGCAGTGCTTACCGGGGGCAGGATGAACTGGGACATATCGCCAAGGCATTTAACGCACTGAGTGAAAAGTTCCACAAGGTGTTGCGGGAGATGACGTCCGCCAGCGCGGAACTCGCCTCGGCCGCGGAGGAGACCTCGACGGTCACACGCGAAACCAACAACGGCATTCGTCGGCAGCAGTCGGAAACCGAACAGGTCGCCACTGCAATGAACGAGATGAACGCCACGGTTAACGAAGTGGCCAAAAACGCCTCGGAAGCCGCCGATGCCGCCAACAACGCCGACAACCAGGCCGCCAACGGCAAGCAGGTGGTCACCCGCACCATCGATGCCATTGAGGAGCTGGCCGACGACGTCGAACAGACGGCGGCGGCAATCCGGGATCTGGCAAAGGAGAGCGATAACATCGGCACGGTGCTCGACGTTATCCGGGGAATCGCCGAGCAGACGAATCTGCTGGCATTGAACGCCGCCATCGAAGCCGCCCGCGCGGGCGAACAGGGGCGCGGATTCGCCGTAGTCGCCGACGAGGTCAGGACCCTGGCGCAAAAGACCCAGCAGTCCACGGAGGAGATCCACCAGATGATCGAGCGCCTGCAGCAGGGTACCTCCAAGGCGGTCACCGCCATGGAACGCAGCCAGTCCCGGGCCAGGAACGGCGTCGACCAGGCGGCCAGTGCCGGATCCACGCTCGACGCCATCAAGGAGGCGGTGGATACCATTACGGAAATGAACGCCCAGATCGCCAGCGCCTCGGAGGAGCAAAGCTCTGTGGCGGAGGAGATCAACAAGAACATCAGCAATATCAGTCAGGTGGCCGAGCAGTCCGCCACCGGTGCCGAGCAGACATCGGCCGCCAGCGATCAACTTGCCCGCCTTGCCGAAAACCTGCAGAGGCTGGTGGCACAGTTCCGCGTCTGAATCAAAGGAGCCACGCAGCGCCCGGGCGCTGCGTGGCTCTCCGTGCGAAAGCTCCCCACCGATCGAAAACAACCGTTTCTGCAAGCCGCGACTTCCTGCCGGTATAATCGCCCGCTCACTCCCAATCTCGCGAACTCACCATGGAAGCGCTCTATCCCACACTCGCTCTATTGCTCGGCGCGGTTCTGGCCGCCGCCATCACCTATCGCCTGATGAAATCCCGCCTGCACGATGCGGTCACGGCCGTGGAGAGCCGCAGCAAGGCAGAGGTCGAGCATTTGGAAAGGCTGCTGTCCGAACGGGAGCAGACACTCCTTCGCGTTGAGCGTGAGACGGGCGAATTGCGCGAGCACAAGGCACGGCTCGCGGAGGAAAAGGCCCGGTTGTCGGAAAAAGCGGAGCAGTCATCGGGACTCAAGGAGGAATTGGATCGGCTGCGGACAACCCATCAGGCCGAGGCGAGAGAGCTAAACGATGCGCTGGCGGAGGCCGGCTCAACCATCTCCACCCTTAAAACACGACTCGAAGAGCAGGAGAAGGCCAACGCTGAGCGCCTCAAACAGTTGGAGGAGGCCAAAACCAAGATGGCCGCGGAGTTCGAAAACCTCGCCAACCGCATTCTTGACGAGAAGAGCCGTAAGTTCACCGACCAGAACAAGACCCAGCTTGGGGAACTGCTGAAACCCATGCGTGAACAGTTGGACGGATTCCGGAAAAAAGTGGAAGACATCCATGTCGCCGATGTGAAGGAACGCAGTTCGCTTAGCGAGCAGCTCAACCAGTTGCGCGAGTTGAACCAGCAGATCAACCAGGAAGCCGTCAACCTCACCCGCGCGCTCAAGGGCGACAAAAAGGCTCAGGGTAACTGGGGCGAATTGATCCTCGAGCGGGTGCTGGAGCAATCGGGCCTGCGAAAGGGAGTCGAATACGAGACCCAAGGGGCCTTTCGCAATGCCGAAGGCAAGCTTCTCAAGCCCGACGTGGTGATCCATCTTCCCGAGGGGAAGGACGTGGTGGTCGACTCCAAGGTTTCGCTCCTGGCTTACAACCATTACGTGAACGCCGAAGATGACGAAGGACGCGCTCAGTATCTGCGCGACCACGTTCAGGCTGTCCGCCAGCATATCGAGCAACTATCGGGAAAGGATTACGACGCCCTCAAAGGACTGCGCTCTCTCGATTTTGTGCTCATGTTCATGCCCATCGAACCGGCCTTCGTCGCTGCCTTTCAGGCCGATGAAAAACTCTTCGCCGATGCGTTCGAGAAGCGCATTGTGGTGGTAACTCCGACCACACTCCTGGCCACCCTGCGCACCATCGAGAATATCTGGCGCTACGAACGGCGTAATGAACACGCGCGGGATATCGCTGATCGTGCCGGTGCGGTCTACGATAAATTGCGCGGTTTCGTCGAGGATCTGGAGAAACTCGGCAATCAGCTCAATACCGTTACGACCACCTATGACGGGGTAATGAATAAGCTGACCAGCGGGCGCGGCAACCTTGTCAGTCAGTCGCAGAAGTTCCTGGAACTGGGCGTTAAAGTGAAAAAGGAACTGCCCAAGGCCATTCTGGAGCGTGCGGACCTCGGCCTGGAGCAACCAAAAGAGATGAAAGAGGCACCGGTCCTGGCGAAAAGTGAAGAAAAATGAAGTTTTTCCAAGCTTCCCCTTCACGGTACGGATTGTTAAAACAGACAAAAGGGCTTGCGGTTAGAACATTTATTTAATTTTGGGTTATATTCAGTTACTACCTCGAAAAACAACAGACCACCCACCCCCACTCACGCTTTCAGGTTATTTGACAAACATCAATATTAAAAGCCGCGCTTTGCAGGTCAGAGCAACGGCCGGGGCCAAAAGAGGCTATTAGCCATCCGTTCAGGATTCAAAAAAAGGACAACATTGAACCGATGGCTGCTGCCGGGGCGCAGGGTGCTCAGTTGTTTGCGACATCGGGTCAAATTCTCACTGCTCAGCATTATCTTTATAGCCCCGCTGGTCGCGTTGGGTTTGTTCCTTATCGCGCAGATCAATGAAGAAGTCGACTCACTCCAACACGAGCGGGTCGGCCTCAAGTACATCCGCAATATCCGGCCGCTGATTCAGCTGATCCCGCAGCACCGCGGCATGAGCGGAGCCTTCCTGAATGGCGAGCCGGCCTTCCGTGAAAAGATGCTGGCCAAGCAGCAGGCGATCGACAGCGCACTTTCAGTTCTGTTGCTTACCGACGAACGCCTGAGCGATGACCTGAATACCGGATCACGTGTCCGAAATTTGCACTCGGCCTGGGACTCCCTCAAAAAACGCGTTTTCGAAATGACGCCGGCCCGGAGCTTCGAGGAGCACACCGCACTGATAGCCGATCTTCTGGCGCTGACTGAACGTGCCGCCGTTCAGTCGGAACTGGTTCTCGACTCCAACCTCGATACCTATTATCTCATGGATATGGTCGTCTTTCGGTTGCCCATGCTGACTGAAGGCATGGGGCAAGCCCGCGCCATCGGCTCCGGAGCCGCTGCGCGGGGGCGCCTCGACAAACCGGGTTGGGCCCGGTTGGCGATTCGGCTCGATCGCATCGAGAAGGCGGAAGAGGCATTGGCACGGGGATTACGGGCGATTTTCGAAAAGAATCCCGTTCTGCAGCGGCGACTGGACGGTCTGGGCGCTCAGGTGCACTCGACGGTGGTGCGGTTTTCGGACCTGATTGAACGGGATTTGCTCAATGCCGAGCCGATCACGGTACCAACAACCGAAATTTTCGGTGCGAGTACCCAAGCCATTAACGCCGTTTTCGGCCTGTACGATACCGTGATGCCCGCCTTTGACGAGTTGTTACAGCACCGAATCACCGACGGCAGCAATACGGTGAACGGTGCGATCGCCGCGATGGCAGTCGTGCTGGTCCTGCTGCTCTACCTCAGAAGTCTGGAGGCGGCCAATCTCGAACTCGAAGAGCGGGTCAATGCCCGCACCGCCGAACTCGAGGCCGCGAACCAACGGATCGGGTCCATCATCGAGAATGCCTCAGACGCCATTGTCAAAATAGACGGCCATCAGATGATTCGTCTGTTCAATCCCGGCGCGGAACGCATGTTCGGTTATCGATCCGACGAAATACTGGGACAGCCCCTCTCGATTCTGCTGCCTCAAGAGGCCCGCGCGTTTCACGCCCGGAAGGTCGACATGTTCAGTCAAGGCTCCGCGCTGTCCCCTCCCGACTATGGCCACTCGGAAATCCAGGGCCTTCGAAAGGATGGAACGCTCTTCCCCGCCGAGGCCACCGTTTCCAGGATGGAGGTCGACGGCGAACTCTACTTCACCGCCTTTGTACGTGACGTTTCCGAGCGAAAGGCCGCTGAGGAGCGGATCCGCCTGCTGGCCATGACCGACTCACTCACCGGATTGGCCAATCGTCACCATTTCGAGCAGGAGCTGAAAGAGGCCATGGCCCATGCCGACCGCTTTGGCTACAAAGTCGGTCTGCTGCTTCTGGACTTGGACAACTTCAAACCGGTCAACGATACCTACGGCCATCAGGCCGGTGACAAGCTCCTGAAGCAGGTGGCCGCGGTTCTAAGGGAAAACCTCCGGGAGATCGATGTGGTTGGCCGACTGGGGGGCGATGAGTTCTCGGTGGTTATCAGTGGGCTCAAGAATGCCCGGGACCTGGGACCGATTGCCGAAAAGCTGCTCAACAGAATTGCGCAGCTGCGCGATATCGATGGTTCGCCCATCCGAATCGGGGCAAGCATGGGGGTTAGTGTCTATCCCGACCACGGCAGCGAAACAGAAGCTCTTCTGGAGACGGCCGATAAGGCGCTCTATGCCGCCAAGGCGCAAGGTAAAAACACCTATTCTCTCTACGGCCAGCACTCCGCTGACGCTTAGCCGGCTGTTGAAAAAGATTTTTATCCCTTCTCGCTGAGGGAGAAGTTAGGATGAGGGGGATAAAATCAGTAATTTACCTTTTATTGAGTCCCCTCACCCCAGCCCTCTCCCTCTGCAGAGGGTGTTTTTCAACAGCCTGTCAGGCCGCTGAACACCGGCCACGGTTTAAGACTACGAGCAAACGCACATCTGTCCAGCGGTGAAAAAGGAGGCGGCCGATCGGCCGCCTCCTTTTTGAGCCGAACCTATCGCAGTTCCAGCAACAGTTCGTTCAGCCGGCCGACGAAGGCGGCGGGATCTTCGAGCTGCCCGCCTTCGGCGAGCCAGGCCTGATCGAAGAGGATGTTGGTCCAGTCGCCGAAGCGCTTCTCATCCTGTTCATCCTTGAGGCGGGATACCAACGGGTGCTCGGGATTGAGCTCCAGGGTGGGCTTGATATCGGGGGCGTTCTGGCCGACGGATTTCAGGATGCGCTCCAGGTTGGCGCTCATCTCGTCTTCTCCGGTGACCACGCAGGCCGGGGAGTCGGTCAGCCGATGGGTGACGCGCACCTCTTTGACCTTGTCGCCCAGTGTCTCCTTGACCCGCCTGGTGATGTCCTCAAAGTCCTTGGCAACCTTCTCCTTCTCCTTCTTCTCCTCTTCACCCTCCAGTTCGCCCAGGTCGAGCTCACCCTTGGTGACGGATTTGAACGGCTTGCCGTCAAACTCGGTCAGGGAGGAGGTGAGCCATTCGTCGACCCGTTCGTGGAGCAGCAGCACCTCGATTCCCTTCTTGCGGAAGATCTCCAGGTGCGGGCTGTGCCTGGCGGCGGCGAAGGAATCGGCGGTGATGTAGTAGATGGACTCCTGTCCCTCCTTCATGCGCCCGATATAGTCGGCCAGCGAAACACACTGCTCCTCGGTATCCTTATCGGTGGAGGCGAAGCGCAGCAGCTTGGCAATCTGCTCGCGGTTGGCGAAGTCCTCGCCCGGCCCCTCCTTCATCACGGCGCCGAACTGTTCCCAGAAGGTGGTGTACTTCTCGGGTTCGTCCTTGGCCATGGCCTCGAGCATGCCCAGCACCTTCTTCACGGAGCCGCCGCGCATCGAGTCGATGACCTTGTTGTGCTGCAGGATCTCGCGCGAGACGTTGAGCGGCAGGTCGTTGGAGTCGATAACGCCGCGCACGAAGCGCAGGTAGGAGGGCATCAGCTGTTCGGCATCATCCATGATGAAGACGCGCTTGACATACAGCTTCACGCCGCGGCGGCGTTCCCGGTCCCACAGGTCGAACGGCGCCCGCCTGGGAATGTAGAGCAGTGAGGTGTACTCCAGCCGCCCCTCGACCTTGTTGTGGATCCAGCCGAGGGGTTCTTCGAAGTCGTGAGCGACATGCTTATAGAATTCGTTGTACTCCTCGTCCTTGATCTCGTTCTTCGGGCGGGCCCAGAGGGCGGAGGCCTGGTTGACCATCTCGTCTTCGGGTTCGGCCTTCTCCTCCTCCTCCCCGTGCTGCTCCTTGGGCATCAGGATGGGCAGGGTGATGTGGTCGGAGTACTTGCGAATGATCGTGCGCAGACGCCAGCCGTCGAGAAACTCCTCCTGGTCCTCACGCAGGTGCAGCGTGATGGTGGTGCCGCGCTCAGCCTTGTCGACGGTCTCCAGGGTGTACTCGCCCTCCCCTTCGGACTCCCAGCGCACGCCATGCTCTTCGGTGAGACCGGCACGGCGGGTGGTGACGCTCACCTTGTCGGCAACGATAAAAGAGGAGTAGAAGCCGACGCCGAACTGACCAATCAGATGCGCATCCTTGGCCTTGTCGCCGGTGAGCGACTCGAGGAAGGCGCGGGTGCCGGATTTGGCGATCGTGCCGAGGTTTTCGATCACCTCCTCCCGATTCATGCCGATGCCGTTGTCGGACACGGCGATGGTGCGGGCCTCCTTGTCGACATCAACGCGGATCTTGAGGTCGTTGTCGCCCTCATAGAGGGCATCGTCCGCCAGGGCCTCGAAGCGCAGCTTGTCGCAGGCATCGGAGGCGTTGGAAATCAGCTCCCTCAGAAATATCTCTTTATTGGAATAGAGGGAGTGGATCATCAGGTGCAGGAGCTGCTTGGTTTCGGTTTCGAAACCGAGAGTCTCCTTGTGTGCTTCTACCGTCATGTCGCCTTGTCTCCTCAAAATCAATTCTGCCGGCCGTAGCCGGTCCCCCAAACAACCGCAGAAGATGGGGGCATCGGGCGCGGGTTTCAAGCGACCCCCTATGAAGTGGCCTCGAGCGGCTCCAGGGCCTATGCTTCATGGAGCCCGAATAACAATCAATAAGGGGAGATTTGATGAGCGCCAGCACGGTCAGTACACAGCCGTTCGAAGGACAGCGGCCCGGTACCTCGGGGCTGCGAAAGAAGGTGGATGTATTCCGCGGAGGGAATTACCTGCCCAATTTCGTGCAGTCCATATTCGATACGCGCCCGGATCTGAAGGGCGGTACGCTGGTGCTGGGCGGCGACGGTCGCTTCTACAACCGGCACGCGGTGCAGATCATCCTGAAGATGGCAGCGGCCAACGGCGTAGCCCGGGTGCTGGTAGGCCAGGGCGGGCTGTTCTCCACGCCTGCCGTCTCAGCGGTCATCCGCAAGCACCGGGCCGAGGGCGGCATTGTCCTGTCCGCGAGCCACAATCCGGGCGGTCCGAAGGGGGATTTCGGTATCAAGTTCAATGTCCCCAACGGTGGTCCCGCCCCGGAAAGCGTCACCGAGGCCATCTACCAGCGCACCCAAACGATCGACCGCCTTTACATCGAGGACGTCGGGGACTTGCCCATCGATGAGTTGGGGGAGCATTCGCTCGGCGAAATGAAGGTCAGCATCATCGACCCGGTGGCCGACTATGCCGAATTGATGGAGAAACTCTTCGATTTCGATGCCATTCGTGACCTTTTCGCCTCCGGCTTTCGCATGCGTTTCGATGCCATGCACGCCATCACCGGCCCCTATGCCCGGGAGATTCTGGAGAATCGGCTGGGTTCCACCGCCGGTACGGTCATCAACGGCGAACCCCGGGAGGATTTCGGCGGCGGCCATCCCGACCCGAACCTGACCTACGCCGAGGCGCTGGTCGAAGAGATGTTTTCCGACAAGGCACCGGACCTGGGCGCCGCCTCCGATGGCGACGGCGACCGCAACATGATCCTGGGACCACGGTTTTTCGTGAACCCGTCCGACTCCCTGGCGGTGGTCGCCGCCAACGCCGAGCGTACGCCGGGCTATGCCGGCCGCATGACCGGCGTGGCCCGCTCGATGCCCACCAGCCAGGCGGTGGATCGGGTGGCCGAAAAGCTGGGCATCGCCTGCTATGAAACACCCACCGGATGGAAATTCTTCGGCAACCTGCTCGATGCCGGCAAGATAACCCTCTGCGGAGAAGAGAGCTTTGGCACCGGTTCCGACCACGTTCGGGAAAAGGACGGCTTATGGGCGGTTCTCTTCTGGCTCAACATCATTGCCGAACGGCGCGAATCGGTCACCGACATCGTCAGCGAACACTGGCGTGCTTATGGCCGGAACTTCTATACGCGCTACGATTACGAGGCCCTCGACGCCGGCCAGGCGAACTCCCTGTATGCCGATCTGCGAGAGAAGCTCCCGTCCCTGCGTGGAGAGACACTGGCCGGGCGCAAGGTCGTGCAGTCGGACGACTTCAGCTATATCGACCCCATCGACGGCAGCCAGGCCAGCGGCCAGGGACTGCGTCTGGGTTTCGAGGACGGCTCGCGCATCGTATTTCGACTCTCCGGAACCGGTACCGAAGGCGCCACGCTTCGTATCTATATCGAACGATTCGAGCCCGATGCGGCCAAGCATGGACAGGACACCCAAGAAGCCCTTGCTGATCTGATCGAGGCGGCCAAAGCCCTCTGTCAGTTGAAGGAGCGTACCGGTCGCGATAAACCCACCGTAATCACCTGAGGCAGCCGCCGTTCGCCACGGGGCGAACGGCTTTCTCACCCTCCGGAATCTGGACTCGCTATAAACCTAACATTTTGTTACAGGTTGTGACCTCGACACCCTCCCTCCACGGTCTAACATTGATAAAATGCCGCCCACTTAGGCGCCTCGACCTCAAACCGAATCAATCTCCACCGGGAATCGCAAATGGACGCTCCGCCCGGGAGTCTCATCTATTTCCTTTATGGACTGGCCTTCATCCTCATGGGGCTTTCGATCGCCGTGCAGCCGCGACTGGCGTCGGATTTTGCCCTGGCCCGTATTCTCCCCCTCCTGGCGGCGTTCGGACTGCTCCACGGTTTTCATGAATGGCTGGAGATGTGGCACCTGGAACGACAGTTCCCGCCGGCTCTGCGGGGCGCCGCCGCACTTCTCACGGTATCGTTTATACCACTGCTTGAGTTCGGCCGGCGCCTGGTTCGTCTCAGCAGCCCGGCGGCGGGTCGATGGCGTTGGGCCGCCGAATGGTGCACCCACCCCGGGTGGTATCTGCCCGCAGGATTAGTGCTGGCGCAGGTGGCGTGGAGCCTTGGACCGAACGGCTTTGCCGTCGCCGTGCGCTACCTGCTGGCGCTGCCGGCCGCGCTGACCACCGCGGTCGGGTTCCTCCTCTACTACCGCAGCGAAGCCGATCGGCTGCGCCCCATGGGCCTCGGGCCCTGCTTCTATTCGGTGGCCGGCGCCTTCGCCGGCTACGCCGTGGCGGCCGGCCTTCTGGTTCCGCCGGCCGACTTCTTTCCCGCCAACCGCTACAGCAGCGAACACTTTTTCGAGGCCGCCGAAATCTCCGTGCCCGGGCTCAGGACGCTTTTTGCCGCTATAGCGACGATTTCGCTGGGCCTGATCCTGCGTATATTTCGGACAGAGATGCACCTGCGGGTTGAAAAGGCACTGGCCAGCGCCAACCACTATCTGGAGCGGTTGACTCAGGTGACCCTTCGCCACGACCAGATCCTGCGGATTGCCGGTTCGGGCCTGGTCGGCATCGATCGGGAAGGTCGGTGCGTTTTTGCCAATCCGACCAGCCTCGAGGTTCTCGGCTTTTCGGAATCCGAGTTGGTCGGTCACTCGTTTTTTGATGTTGTACCCTGCTTTGGTGTCGACGGCCCGCTCGAGCACTGCGCTCTTTGCGACGTGATGAATAACCGAGAGCCTACCCGCCGGAGCGAAATCCTCTTCGCTCGCCGGGACGGCACGCCGGTTCCGGTGGAATATGTGGCCGAACCTGTCCATGAGCCCGGCGAACTCGATGGCGGTATGGTGCTCTCCTTCATCGATATCAGCCAGCGGTGGGAGACGGAACAGCGTCTCGGGGACACGACCCGGTCGCTGCGGGAGAAAACCCGCAAGCTCGAGCGGGCCAATGCCGAGTTGGAACAATACGCCTACGTCGCGGCTCACGACCTCAAGGCCCCCATTCGCGCCGTCTCGATGTTGGCCACGATCATCGAACAGGATTTCCAGCAGGGCGATTCCCGATCACTCTCGAGGCACGCCGCTCTGCTCCGTGATCGGGTAACACGGATGGATCGCTTCATCGATGATCTGCTTCGCTATGCACGGGCAGGCTGCGCCGATGACTCCCCGCAATCCGTTGATACCCGCGCCCTGGTCGATGACGTCATCCGTTTCCTGGCACCACCCTCCTCGTTCCGAATCGACGTGGATGCATCAATGCCATCGCTGGTGACCTGGCCCACGCCCCTCAGTCAAATCCTGAGCAATCTCCTCGCCAACGCCATCGCCCACCATGATCGGGAAAGCGGCCATATCCGGATCACCGCACGACCCAGGGGCGACTTCTGCGAGTTTTCGGTAAGCGACGACGGCCCCGGTATTCCCCGGGAGCATCAGGAGACCGTCCTTCAGGTCTTTCAGGTGCTCCAGTCAAGGGACCGGACCGAACACAGCGGATTGGGCCTGGCCCTGGTCAAAAAACTGGTGGAGAGCCACGGTGGAGAGCTGCTCATTGACTCGGGAGACGGCCGGGGCACCACGTTCCGCTTCACCTGGCCCAAGGTGCCGGAACACCTTCGTGAAGCAGGTCCAGTCTGTCTCTGAGACCGTACCCCTTTGGAGTTAGTGCTTCCCGGCAAAGGTGAACACTCCGTCGGCATGGTAGTCTTAAATTCAGTCTTAAGGCCTAAAACGGGGTGAAACCATGGGGAAAGGCGTAGCGTTTGCGTTCCAGATCGGAGGCCAGGAGATCAACCCGACCGAGGTGGAGGATCCGCACGAAGCGGCACTGCTTCAGGACATCGTCGAGAGCGTGGTCGACAAGACCGAGTTGATCCAGTGTTCCGAGCACGGAGAGCCGCCGCGGTTTCTTTGCTCCGGCGATAACATCGACGAGCTTTCGCTCGAGGTCTTCGGCTGCTGCGACGCCCTGGTCGAGGAGGTCAAGAAGCGCCTCAATGAGACGCCGCAATAGGTGACCGCAGGCGGTTCGGCCATGCAGTAAATCCTTCGAAGACTGCACCGTTGGAACTGCCTGGGCCGTGGCCCGCCGCAAGCACGGGGGACACGGGTGTCCTGTGGGTCACATCGCGTAGCCCTGTCTTCTGGCGTCGACGCCGGCGTTACTTCTCGTTGTAGAAATGCCGTCGGAACGGTTTTCTGAAGCTCTGGTGACACCCGAGACAGCTGCCCTGCACCTGGGCAAAGGCCTCAATCACGGCCCGACCATCCTTGCGATGCGCCGCTTCGCCCAAGGTGCGGGCCGCCTGATGGACCTGCTCGTCATATTCCTTGAACTGCCCCACCTCACTGCCGATAAAGCTCAGGATCCGCATCTTTTCGAACAATGGAGGCTGCGGATGATCGGCGACCCGGGGTGCGACCTCGGCGACCGACTCCCAGTCCTCCCGGGCGATCCCCCCGACTATCGCCTGCATGTCACTCCCCAAGTCCTTCATGATGGTACGCAGTGCCAGGGAGTCGCCACGGGTCTTTGTGCTCTCTTCCGCAGCCGCCGGACCGAGAGCGAGCAACCAGAATCCCACCAGTCCGATTTCAACCATTCTCCAGTGACTTCTCATTCCGTAAATACCTCTTCAACTGCTCTTTAGCAGGCTGTTGAAACACACCCTCTCCAGAGGGAGAGGGCTGGGGTGAGGGGACTCAATAAAAGGTAAGTTACTTATTTTGCCCCCCCTCATCCTAACCTTCTCCCTCAGGGAGAAGGGATAAAAGCCTTTTTCAACAGCCTGTTAGACCCGCATCAGCGGTGAAACAGACGGCCGGGGAATGTGGTCTCAGCTCTCCGACGCACGCGCCCATCCCCAATCGTCAAAAAGCACGTAGAGAGCCGGTATGACCAGCAGCACCAGGACCGTGGAGGTGAGCAGGCCGAAAACCACCGAGATCACCAGCGGCTTGATGGAGGCCGCCTGGGTGCTGGTTTCGGCCAGCAGCGGCAACAGACCGGCAATGGTGGTCGATGAAGAGATCAGGATCGCGCGCAGCCGATCGCGGCTGGCCTGGCCGGCCGCGGCGATTGCCGAGAGCCCGGCCTCGCGGTGTGCCTTGATGAAATGGATCAACAGAATGGCATTGTTGACCACGATGCCTGCGAGGCCGGCCGCCCCAATCATCGAAGGCATTGAGAGATACCAGCCCATGACCGCGTGCCCCCACATCGCGCCGATAAAGGCCAGGGGGATCGAGATCATCACGATCAGCGGTTCGATATAGCTGCGGAACTGAAACGAGAGGATGACAAAAATGCCGACCAATCCGACGAGCAGCCCCTTAGCGATGGAGCCGCCGGTTTCGGCGGATCGCGCCACTTGCCCCTCGAACGCCACATCGACTTCGGGATGGCGCTCCCTGAAGTCCGGCAGCCAACTCTCACGCAGGTCTTTGACGATGGCTTGACCGCTGGCGAGCCGCGCATCCACGTTGGCCTCTACCGTCACGGTGCGCTTGCCTTCGATGCGAGTGATCATTGCCCAGTCACGCACCTTGTTGATGCGGGCCACGACGCTGAGCGGCACCTGCCGCCCGTCGGGGAGCAGAATGGTCTGATCGGCAAGGTCTTGCCGGCTGCTCCGGTCCTCTTCGGCATGACGTACCAGGACCTCGATATCCTGTTCACCAATACGTTGGGTGTCGGCGATCTCGCCCAGTAGGGCGGCGCGCAGTTGTGAGGCCACCTCCTCGGCGGTCAGGCCCAGGGCGTAGGCGCCCTCGGCCAGACGTAGAGTGCGTTGCGGTTTGCCGGGGCGCAGATCGTCGATGACGTTGTAGACGGCCTTGTAGCCGGACAGGTGCTGCGATAACTCCAGCGCACTGGATTTGAGGGCCTCCAGGTCCTCGCCCTGGAGGCGCACCTCGACCGGAATCCCGGCCGGACCAAAGCCGGGCTCCTGGATGATCAGGCTCGTCAGCCCACTGATCTCGCCGATCTCTTTGCGCCAAATCCCGGTCAACTCGTCGAGTGTTATCGCACGGCGCTCGGCGGTGAGCAGATCAACGATCACCGTAGCCACGTGAGCACCGGCCTCACGGGCACTGGGGTTGTGGTTGAAGCGCACCTGAACGGCTTCGACCAGCGGCGCCTCATCCGGCTGCTGCGGGGTAAGGCGTTTATCCAGACGACGCATGGCCGCTGTGACCTGCTCGGCCACCGCCTCGGTACGGGATAGCGGCGTTCCCTGCGGCATCAGAATCCGGGCTTCGAGCACATCGCCGTCAATCGCTGGCATCGCCTCACTGCCGATGTGCCCGCCGGCAACGAAGCCCGCCGAACCGAGCAGGACGGTGAGCATCAGACCGAGAGTGGCATAGCGCCAACGGATCGCTCCATCGGCACCGCGACCGACCCATTCGCGAAAGCGCACAAAGCCGTTCTCGAAGGCGGTCCGAAAGCGAGAGTCATGCCCCGCCTGCAGCCGCGGCACACTGCCTTTCAGGTGATGGGGGAGGATCCAGAAGGCCTCGATCAGGCTGGCGGCGAGGGCGGCGATCAGCACCACGGGCAGCACCTCCAACACCGAACCCAGCTGGCCGGCGAGGAACGACAGCGGCACAAAGACCGATACGGTGGTGAGAAACGACGACAAGACCCCCGGCAGCACCTGGCGGGTGCCGTTCACGACGGCCTCCAACGGCGAGGTATGCTCCCGTACGTGGGCGGCGATATTGTCCGTTATGACAATGGCATCATCCATGACGATGCCGATGGCCATCAGCAGTGCCACCAGGGTGATCATGTTCAGCGACAAACCGCTAACTGCCATCACCGCGAACGCGCCCATGAACGCCGCCGGCAACCCCAGTACCGCCCACAGGGCCAGGCGCGGCCGAAAAAACAGGCTCATCACCAGCACCACCAGCACCAACCCCATCAGCCCGTTCGCCACCAGCATCTGCAAGCGGTCGCGAACGATGCTGGTCATGTCCTGGGTAATGGTAAGCCGCACCCCATCGAAGCGGCGGCGCTCGGTTTGGATAAGGGCGGTCAGCTCATCCATGAAATCCAGGGAGTCGTCGCGAAGGGTCTTGCTGACCTCCAGCACCAGGGCGCGCTTTCCGTTGAACTGGACCTTTTCCTCGGGAAATTCGCCCACTTCTCTCAGCGTGGCGATCTCCCCCAGGGTCAACTCCCCGCCGCCCTTGCCGGAGACCACCACCAGGTTCGCCAGTTCGCGCGGCGAGCGGCGCTGGTCGGTGAACCGCAGCAGTATTTCGCGATCACGCGTCTCCAGCGTGCCAAGCGGCATATCGATGCTCTGGCGCGCCAACCGGCCGGCCAATTCGCGTGCGGAGAGGCCGTACTTTCGGAGCGTGTCGCGCGGCACCTCCACCTGCCACTGACGTTGGGACCGGCCGCGAATCGTCACGCCCGCCACACCGGAGAGCGTCATAATGCGCTCCTCCAGGCCCAATGCGTATTCCTCCAGGTGTCCCGGCGGCATATCGCCCGTTACCGCCACGGCAGCCACCAGATCACTGCGGTGCAACTCCCGCACCACCGGCGGCTCGGTCCTTGCCGGCAGGTCGGTGATGGCGTTCACTTCCGTATCGATATCGTTGATGAATCGGATGGGATCGCCGCCCGATTCCATGGTGGCGATGGCACTGGCCACGTTGTCCTGGGCCACACAGACCATCTCATCGAGAAAATCGACGCCTTTGACCGCATCGTGCAGGCGCCGGCAGACCGCGTCTTCCACATCATCGGCGCTGGCCCCCCGATAGATCACCTCGACACTCACCTCGACCGGACGGTAATCGGGGAACGTCTCACGCTTCAACGAGGGGGCGGCGAACAGACCGGCGGCGAGCAACAGGATGAGGAGCAGATTGGCAGCGGTGGGGTGACCCGCAAACCAGCGGATCATGATGCACTCCCCAGCGCCATGACCCGCAGCTGCCGCTTGAGTGCCTCATCCGGCTGAGGATTCACGTGCATGCCATCCACCGCCGGCACCGGGTCATCGACGATAACCCGGTCACCCGGAGCCAGCCCTTTTCCGATCACCGCCAGATCGCCCTGCTCGAAGGCCACTGTCACCGGCCGGCGGCGTAGACGACCTTGATCGTCGAGCAGGTAGATTTCCTTGCCCTCGTGTACCGCCCCTGCCGGAACCACCAGTTTCGGTTCGGCGCTGTCGGCGGAAAGCCGGACACGGACATACATGTCGCGCTGCAGCGCCGGTCGGCGGGGCGGGTCCGCCCGCCGGTACGGCTCATCGACGGTCACCACCACGCGCGCCGTTCGGGTGCCCGGGTCAAGACCACTGGCGACCCGGGCGACGCGGGCCGGCCAGCGCACGCCTTTGGCCCCGACCAGCAACACTTCGCCACGGACCTCCGAGAAATCCAGGTGCTTGGTGATATCCAGCACCGAGTCATCGCGCTCGGGCGCAGACACAGCGCTCATCAATCGTCGCAGCGTCGGCAGTGGCAGTTGCGCCTCGACCTCGACCGCCTCGATGCTGTGCGCCTGGAACAGGCGCTTACCGGCTCCGATGTATTGGTGCATTTCCGCCTCCACCTCATCGAGACGCAGGTCGTAGGGCGCCACAAAACGGGTGTCCTCCAGGTCGCGGCGAGCCTGGGCAAGACGGGTCGCGGCGCGTTCGAGCCGGGCTTTAAGTCGTTGCCGGCGTGACGGTATCAGCGCGATTTCGTTCTCGAGAGAGGCCGCGGCCTGGCGTCGGGCAACGGTGGCACGGCGCTGCTCGTCCAGCCTCGATTGCGACACCGAACCGCTCTTTGCCAGACGTTCGATGCGCGAGAGCTCCTTCTCCGCCATCACAAGCCGCTGACGCTCCAGCGCCAACTGGCGGCGGGAATTCTTCTCTTCGGTTTCATTCTGAGTCCAATCGGCGACCAGACTCACTATCTCCGCCTCGGCCTCTGCGATAGCCAGACGGTAGCGGCTGGGATCCAGCGCCAGCAGCAGCGTGCCTTCGCGCAGCAGATTCCCGCTCTCGAGATCCGTATGGCGCTCCACGACGCGTCCGCCGACATTGGCTGTGGCCCGCCAGATCTCCGCCGGCCGCACAATGCCGTGGCCCCGTGCTTCGAGTTGGAATGGGACAGGCTGTACCTCTACGAACGAAACGGTAGGAACAGGGAGCGATGTCTCATCGTGTTGCGGCATCTGCCGGTTGGTCACCAACAGGGCGATGAGCGCGAGACCCAATGCCAACCCTGCCGGAATCGCCCAATGCCTGGCGCGCGCTATGAATTCGAACATTCGGTTATTCTCCAACCTTGCCCCGGGTTGGGCCGCTCAGTGCCCGGCCGAAAAAGCAGCGGAATCACGGCGCTGAAGGGGTGGCGAACCCCTTACCCCATCCCGGTTCGTCGGCTCCCCCTTTCAGATCTTCCTCCAGTGCGCGGGCAACCTGCCTAGTCAAGGCCCGGTTGACAATGACGGGATCAAAATGGCTGCCGCAGGCCTCGCGCAGGGTGGCCAGCGCCTCTCCGACCGACATGGCGCGGCGATAGCTTCGATCATTGGTGAGCGCATCGAAGACGTCGGCCACGGCAATAATCCGTGCACCCAGGGGAATGGACTCGCCCTTGAGCCTCGCGGGATAGCCGGTGCCGTCAAAGCGCTCATGATGGTGACGGACCAGTGGTGCTAATTCGTGTAACTGCGGAAGGTTCCGCACGATGTTGGCCCCGCTGACGGGGTGGGTGCGAATCACGGCGAATTCTTTTTCCGTCAGCCCCCCCGGTTTGGTCAGAATGACATCCGGAATCCCGATTTTTCCGATGTCGTGCAGCAGGGCGGCCTGATAGACCTGTTCACGCTCGTCATCCGTGAGCGACATCGATTTCGCAATGGTCTCCGCATAAAGAGCGACTCGCCTGCCATGGCCGCCGGTATAGCTGTCCTTGAGCGTCAGCGCCGAATCGTAGGCCCTGAGCACGGCTTCGTAGTGGTGGCGATTGCCCTCCATCAACTGCTGAACCCTTCTTCGGTTGGCACGCAGCAACCATGCCCACAACGCGGCGGTTACCGTGATGTAAACCACGCTGCGCAGGAGGAACAGTTCAATGCCGACGTGATCCGCCGCTTGAAACCGGATCGCCAGCCACTCCGCCAGCGTCACGAAAACGAGACCGGCACCGAAGTAGAGTCGGAGCACCCTGTGGTCGCGCTGCGTCAAGGTTTGCAGTGCGTGCGCATCCCGGCTTTCGCTGACCGAAAACAGAGGCATGTCAGAGACGCTCTCGGCGCCGCTTCAGCTGCCAGTACGCCGCCAACAGCATCACTGTCAGAACGCCGGTGCGCAGCGACATGGCGACGACGGTACGCTGTTCGTAGGCCCCGCCGCCGGCAACGTGGGACGCAAAAAAGCCGGACACCACCAGTGATGCGGTCCAAACGGTAAAGGCCAGCGCAAAGCCCCACTCCAGGTCACGCCAAAGGGCGATCCCGGTGACGATATAGAAAAAACCGGTAACGAAGTTGAACCAGAGTACAAACGGCACGTAGTTGCCTGCCGCACGCCGCGCCTCACCGTCGAAAAACAGCACGCTTCCTCCCTCCTTGAGGGTCAGTAGCCCAAAAACGACGACGGCAACCGCCACGGCTTTCGCCAGATAGTGACGATCCTTGAACATTTCCACTCTCCTCCATTGAACAGACTTGAAGCTTCGGCCGGGCAACAGCCTTCCGTACAAGCTGCACCCGAAATAAGCGATTAATTGCTCACCTTTTGCCGGAAAACGAACCGCCGTCGCGACGGGCTCACCGGTTTTCCTTCAGGGCCGGCTCGATGAAGGCCCAAAGGCCTTCGGCCTCCTCCGACAGGGGAAATTCGAAGTCATAGATCGACCAGCGCATCACCAGGCCCTGGACGAGGGCCGCGATCCAGGGCGCCACCGAATCGGGCGCCAGGTCCGCCCGAAAGCAACCGCTCTCGACCCCCTCCTTCAACAAGGCCGCAATGCGCTCGATGTAGCGTTCCATTACCGTCCGCACCGTACGCTTGAGTTGCGGCGACTCCAGGTGGAGCCGATCGGAGAACAGTAAACGGGGCAGGCCTTTGGCTCCTTCGACGAAGGTCAATTGACGGCGAATCAATTGCTGCAGTCGCTGGTCGGCGGGCGCCTTGCCGATGAAATCGCCCTCCAGCACCTGAAAGAGCCGCTCGGCGATAAAGCCGATTGCGGCACTGAAGATCGCATCCCGGCTTTTGAAGTGACGGAATACGGTGGGTTGAGCGATCTTCACCTTGTCGGCAATCGCTTGAGTGGTCACCTTCTTGACGCCCCGCTCTGCCGCCAACTCAAGGGTTGCCTGGATGATTTCGTGGCGCCGCTGTTCGCTGGGTTTGCCCATAATCGCAAAAGTGAGTAATTGATTGCTTCTAGTTTGCGCACAAAAAAAGAGAGCGTCAAGCGGGACGATCTCCGCCCGGGGGACGGAGACCGCAGACTCGCCGTTCTTAAGGTTGGCGCTGGGCAAAATCCGCTTCCGGCCGAACGAAAACCTCAACCCGCCGATTCAGCTGCCGCCCGGCGGCGGTTTCATTGGTCGCACGCGGTTCCGATTCGCCGCTCCCTTCGGTTCGCACGCGGTAGCGATTGATCCCCTGCCCAACCAGGTAGTCTCCCACCGCACTTGCGCGGCGCTCCGAAAGACGCTGGTTGTAGGCCTCGGAACCGACCGAATCGGTATGGCCGACGATCATGACTTCCGTGCGATCGTACTTCGCGAGCACATTGGTCAGCTTGCCGAGACTCGGCTTGAAGCTCGGTTTGATAGCCGCACTATCGAAGTCAAAACTCACTTCACTGTCCAGGGTCAGCTTTAACAGATCATCACGGACCCGCTGAACCTCGATCTGGTTTTGACGCTGCTCTTCCGCCAGTGCATCCTCGAATGCCTGTTCCTGCCGGTCCATATAGTTGCCGACCGCGGCCCCCGTCGCGCCGCCAATGACAGCCCCGGCTATGGCGCCGTGCTTGCTATCGACCTGGTGCCCGAGAACAGCACCGCCGATGGCGCCGAGCACCGCCCCGGTTGCCGTACGATTGGTCTGTGGCTGGCCATCCTCGCGCGGTCCCGGCGCGGCACACCCCGCCAGCCCGGCAACGATGACCGACACAAGCAGCATTCTTTTCATGGTTTTCTGTCCCCTTGGCACTTGAATGTATTCGATAGCGACCGGCGCATGATTGGTCGCATGCATCCTGTAAGCCTCACGCGGCGAATAGCGACTTATCCTAGCCCGATAACGCCGACGCGTCGTGATCCCGTTCACGCTTCTCTGGTTCGGGAAAGGGCACTTTTCATCTATTCAAGGATAGAAGTTCCCTCGCTGCCTGTAACGACCTCGCCCATTGAAAACGCCCGTCTGCCCCACTATCTAGAAGGAAACGGAATATCGGAGTGAAAATGTCGGACAAATTGCCACTTTTGATTGAACCCGATCAGTTTCGCCATCATCTGGACGACCCGGACCTGCTCATCGTGGACCTCAGCCAATCCTCGGTCCACTCCCAGCTGCACGTGCCGGGCGCCGTACATCTCGATTACGGTTCAATTGTCGGGGGCGCTCGGAACACGGGGGGATTGCTGCCCGACGAGAATACGCTCAGCCGGGCCCTGTCCGGTGTCGGCCTTAAACCCGAGCACCACGTGGTGGCCTACGACGACGAGGGGGGCGGTAAGGCTGCGCGGCTCCTGTGGACTCTGGAGATCCTGGGCCATGGGCGCTTTTCGCTGTTGAACGGTGGACTTCACGCCTGGGCCGGCGAAGAATTTCCCCTGACGCGGGAGCCCACGTCGGTCGAACCGAGTGAGTATCGCGCCGCATTGAACGGGGAAAGCGATGTTATCGCCGATGCCGATTACATCCGTGACCACCTCGATGATCCGGGCGTTGCGCTGCTCGATGCGAGAAGCGCCACCGAGTATGACGGCACCCAGAAATTTGCTGCCCGCGGCGGCCACATCCCCGGGGCTGTCAATATGGAGTGGACCGAGGCGATGGACCCGAACCGCAACCTGAGGTTGAAAGAGCCGGAGGCCTCCCGGACCCTTCTAAAAAGCCTGGGTATTCAAGCCGATCAGACCGTGGTGGCCTATTGCCAGACCCACCATCGCTCCGCTCACACCTGGTTCTGGCTCAAATGGCTGGGGTATCGCGCCAAAGGCTACCCGGGCTCCTGGTCCGACTGGGGCAACCGGCCTGAGCTGCCGGTCGAGTAGGACTATCGTCGCCAGCGGCGACCCGTTCAGCGCGTTGTCGGCAAATTTCACTCCACCGTGCGGATGACGCCGGTGACGATACCGAGGATTTGGACCTCTTCGTTCTTGAGGTAGATGGGATCCATGTCCGGGTTTGCCGGCTGAAGACGAATCCCGTCGCGTTCGACAAAAAATTTCTTGAGCGTAACCTGTTCGCCGCCCATCATGGCAACGACGGACTGGCCGTTTTCAGCGGTTTCGCGCTTTTCGATGATGACGATATCGCCGTCCTGGATATTGTCATCGATCATGGAGTGGCCGCGGACCCGCAGGGCGTAGGTGTTTTTCCGCACCATGTTATGCGGAACGGCGACACTCTGGTCGTCTTCGTTGAGCATTACCGGCTGGCCGGCCGAGATCCAGCCGAGCAGTGGCACCTCGACCATTTCCGCCGGAGTGGCCGTCAGCTCTTCCAGTTCGGTATGCCAGACAGGTCTATTGTTCTTGGGAATCAGTAGACTTACGTTCGACATTTCAACAGCCCGTTAGGTTTTCGATAACTTACCCGCGACGCGCGATGGCGTCAAATATGGCGCCTGCAGTGACTCCCGTCGCCGCTTTCTGGGATAATCACGGCATGAATGGAAACAGCCTGCTAAAAACCGGTCTCTTTGTTGCCCTCGTTATCACCGTCACCATTGGCGTACTGCTGTGGCGCGGAGAGGCCCAAGCACCGCCCCCCCCCGAACTTCGTCATGCCCTCTATCCCGAACCCCGGGGTTTGGGCGAATTCCATCTGACCACCAGCGAGGGCGAGGCTTTCGGTCCAGCCGATCTCCAAGGGCAGTGGTCGCTCATCTTTTTCGGCTACACCCACTGCCCGGACATCTGTCCGACCACATTGCTGACCCTGAAGCAGGTTCGCAAAGGGCTCGAGGCGAATCCCGGCGTGCTGGCCAATACCCGGTTTTTGTTCATCTCGGTGGACCCCAAGCGCGATACTCCGGAGCACCTGAAGCAATACGTGCGCTTTTTCCATGAGGATTTCCTGGGCGCCACCGGCGAGCGCGACCAGCTCGATCACCTCGTGCAGGCCACCGGCGCGGTTTACATGTTTGAAGGCGACACTTCGAGCGACGACTATATCGTCAATCACAGCGCCACCATTTCCCTCATTGACCCCAAAGGTCGCCTCTATGGGCGGTTTACCCCGCCCCATGATGCCGAAGAGATGGTGCATACCTTCCTTCAGATTCGCCGTCACTACGGCGATTTCCCGGAATCCTGAACCATGGGCCTTCCGGACTATCTCAAGGCTTGGCCGCAATATCTGCTGCCGGGTCATCTGCTCTCCCGGGTGATGTACGCGGTTACCCGGGTACGCGTCGCCTCTTTCAAGAACCTGTTTATCGACATCTTCATCCGCCTCTATAAAGTCGATATGCAGGAGGCGCTTGAGAGCGACCCGCATGCCTACGAGCATTTCAATGCCTTCTTCACGCGTCCCTTGCGCCCCGAAGCACGGCCGTTAACCCCCGACGCCGACGCGATTGCCTGCCCGGTTGATGGGTCGGTGAGCCAGGCGGGGCCCATCGAGAACGGGCGCATCTTCCAGGCAAAGGGCCATGCCTACACCGTTGAGGAGTTGCTGGGCGGCTCCGATGAGCGCGCTGCGCCTTTTCGCAACGGCGCGTTCGCCACGCTCTACCTCGCCCCCAGTAACTATCACCGCATTCACATGCCTTTCGATGGACGCCTCACCGAGATGGTGCATGTGCCCGGGCGGCTGTTCAGTGTCAACCCGGCCACCGCACGCACCGTTCCGCGGCTCTTTGCCCGCAATGAACGAGTGACAGCCCTGTTCGAGACGGAAATGGGGCCCATGGCGGTGGTCATGGTGGGCGCGGTTTTCGTGGCGAGTATCGAAACGGTCTGGGCCGGACAGGTGACCCCCCCCGCCGGGCGAGTCATTCGCCAGTGGGGCTATCCGGAGAATGAGGCGCCGCGCTTTGCCAAAGGCGATGAAATCGGTCGTTTCAATATGGGCTCTACGGTGATCGTGCTGTTTGGACCCGGTGCTGTGGACTGGGCTCCGGAGTATCCGCCACGGCAACGGCGTATGCATGGGCCAGCTGCTGGGGATGCGGCGCCAGTGAATTTCAGGGCCCCCCAACCTCCGGGGGCATCGACTATCTTTGGGGTAGAGTCGAGTAAAACGGGGGACGTTCATGGAACCCGGGGAATTCAAACGCCACGAGCCCGAAGAGCCCCGCCACGTCAACTGCCACGTCTGCCAGAAGGAGATCCCCACCTCTTCGGCCCATACAGCCGAGGGTGCCGACTACATCTATCACTTCTGCGGACTGGGCTGTCTGGAAGAGTGGAAGGGGAAGGCATGCGGGGACGAGGGACCGCTCGATCACCCGGAAGATATTTAGCCCGGCAGCATAATCCTCCGTTGAAGGCACCCCTTGGCGTTGATGCCTTGCCAGTACACCGTCACACCTCCCCGACGCGCTGACGGCTCGAGAGTCTCTGGTGAACAAGGTACCGCAAAGATTCAGGCCCGGTCGGTAGGGAAGGCGATCACATCGGCGACTGAGTCGCATCCGAGGGCGCGCATGACCAGCCGGTCCACCCCGAGCGCCACTCCACTGCAGTCAGGCAGACCATACTCGAGGGCTTGCAACAGACGCTCATCGGCCATCACGTCCTTTTGGCCGGCGAGCTGCCGCTGGTTGCGCTCGGCGGCGAAACGGGCGCGCTGCTCCGGCGCGTCGGCCAGTTCATGGAAACCGTTGGCCAACTCCACGCTATCCACATAGAGCTCGAAGCGCTCCGCCAACGGCGGATTGCCCTCCCGCACCCGGGCCAGAGCCGCCTGCGAGGCCGGATAGTCATAAACGAAGGTAAGCCCCTCAAACGTGGGCTCCACCGCGTGGCCGAACAGCAGATGGAGCCAGGCATCGCGGTCATCTTCCAGGTCCGGCACCGATCCGATTCCGCTGGAACGCGCACAGGCTTCGAGCTGCGCGGCATCGGCCCGATGCGGGTCGAGCCCGAAAACCTCTTCGACAGCACGGGAATAGGTGATTCGCCGGGCGGGGCCGAAATCCAGAATCGAGCGGACCAGGGCTTCAACCTCGTCCATCAACTCCACCATGCCAAACCCCGGCCGATACCACTCGAGCAGAGTGAACTCAGGGTTGTGAAGCCGTCCCATCTCGCCCTGACGAAAGACCCTGGCAATCTGGAAGACGGATCCGCTGCCGGCCGCCAGCAGACGCTTCATGGGAAATTCGGGCGAGGTCTGAAGGTAGAGCGGGAGGCCATCAGCGGCACCCGGCCCTTCATAAGCCGTCGTGAAACTATCGATATGCGGGTCGGTTGTCCCCGCCGCCGAGAGTGCCGGCGTCTCCACTTCCCACAAGCCGCGCGCCGCAAAAAAGGCCCGTATCCCGGAAAGGATACGGGCGCGCTCCCGCAGGGCGTCCAGCGTCGCAGCAGGCCGCCAGTCGTTTACGGCCAAGCTGCCGCTACTCCTTGGCGCGGGAAATATACTGGCCGGTGCGGGTGTCGACTTTCAGGACGTCACCGATGTCGATAAAGAGCGGCACCTGCACTACGGCACCGGATTCGAGCGTCGCCGGCTTGGTACCGCCGGTTGCGGTATCACCGCGGATGCCGGGGTCGGTTTCGGTCACCGCCAGGGTGACATGGTTAGGCGGCAAAACGCTGATCGGCGCACCATCCCAGAGAGTGACCGTGCAGACGTCCTGCTCCTTCAACCACTGCTTGGCATCGCTCACAGCGGCTTCATCGGCACCTACCTGCTCGAAGCTTTCCGTGTTCATGAAGTGCCAGTACTCGCCGTCGCTGTAGAGATACTGCATCTCGACATCGAGAACGTCGGCAGCCTCGATGCTCTCACCCGACTTGAAGGTCCGCTCGATCACACGGCCCGTTTTCAGGTTACGCAGCTTTACGCGGCTAAACGCCTGCCCCTTTCCGGGCTTGACGAATTCGTTCTCGACAATGGCCGCCGGAGCGCCGTCGAGCATCACCTTGAGGCCGCGTTTAAATTCATTGGTGCTGTAATTCGCCATACCTATCCTCTTTATCAGTAGCCTCCCGTCGACGTATCACGTCGGGACTGCAATAATCCGCCTCCGAAGCTATCCGGGCGGGTGATCCGGCCGCAGAATCTCTGCGCTATGTAGAAACGGCTGGTTCCAAGACCTCGAAAAAACCAATCGGTGCGGCAGAAAGCCCGCCGGACAAAGGCGTAATGATACTCCGAAGCGAAGACTGGAAAAATGCCCTGGCCAATGCGGTGCGGGATCCGGCCGAACTGGTGGAGTTGCTGGACCTGCCGAAAGAGCTGATCGAGCCGGCCCGCCGGGCTGCCGCAGCCTTCCCGCTGCGGGTCCCGAGGGGGTTTGTCTCACGCATGGAACCGGGCAACCCCGCCGACCCCCTGTTACGCCAGGTCCTGCCGCTCGATGCCGAGAAGGCCTCTCCCGTGTCTTTCACCACCGACCCGGTGGGTGACCGCTCCGCCTCGGCTCAGCCCGGGTTGCTGCACAAATACCACGGCCGCGTCCTGCTGGCGATCACCGGCGCCTGCGCCATCAACTGCCGGTACTGTTTTCGGCGCCACTTCCCGTACAGTGATGAAAACCCCGCCCAGGGCGACTGGCAGGAAGCACTGAGCTATCTCAAAGAGCACGAGGAGGTCACTGAAGTCATCCTCAGCGGCGGCGATCCTCTGGCTTTCGATGATGAGCGCCTGACCGGACTGGTTCAGCGGCTGGCCGAAATCCCGCATTTGAAAAGATTGCGTGTCCACTCGCGCCTCCCAATCGTTCTCCCCCAGAGGGTTAACGCGACGATGCTCGCCTGGCTGACCGCGACCCGCCTGCAGCCGCTGCTGGTCGTTCACGCCAACCATCCGGCCGAACTGAACGGCGAGACGGATGAGGCTCTGAACCGTTTAAAAACGGCTGGCATCCCCCTGTTGAACCAGGCCGTGCTGCTAAAGGGGGTCAACGACAGTGTCGATACCCTGGCGGAACTCAGCGACAAGCTTTTCGCCGCCGGTGTGATGCCCTACTATCTGCACTTGCTCGACCGGGTTAAAGGAGCGGCCCACTTCGAAGTGCCCGATGTGCAGGCGATTGAGCTGCTGGCGACTCTGCGGGCCCGTGTTCCCGGTTACTTGGTGCCGCGCCTGGTGCGCGAAACCGCCGGGGCCCCCGGAAAGACCCCGATCACCTGAGCGTCTTGCGGCAATATGCCGGCGCCGACTCACCACCAACCCGCGTTACAACCGGTGGACTATCCGCAACAGCAACGGACGGACGCAGTGAAACACGAAGACATCATCCGCATCATTGTAATCGACGATTCTTCCAACGATGCCGAAGCGGTAGCCAACCGGCTGCGTAATGCCGGTCGGGCCGTCCGGGCGGTCCGGGCGGAGGACGATGAGGATTTGCGCAAGCATATGGCCGAGCACCATTGGGACATGGTGCTCAGCAAGCCCGAAATTCCCTTCTTCACCGCCCTTGACGCTCTCAACGTCCTCAGCAAGATGGAAGTCGATCTGCCGGTGCTGATCATCGCCGATGAGGCTGCCGAGGAAACGGTGACGGACCTGCTGGAATCGGGCGCCCGCGATGCGGTCCTGATGACCCAACCGAAGCGCCTGCTGCACACGGTTCTTCGCGAGGTGGGTGATTTTCGCAAGCGGCAGCGACACCGAAAGTGTGAAGCGGCACTGCGGGAGGCCAACGAAAGGTCGCAGGGACTGGTGGAGAGTTCACGGGATGCGATCGCCTATGTCCATGAGGGCATGCATATCTTCGCCAACTCGTCCTACCTGAACATGTTCGGCTATTCGGATTTCGCCGAACTGGAAGGGCTGCCCATCATGGATATGGTCGCCCCCGAGGACCAGGGCAAGTTCAAGGACTTCCTGCGCCGATACATAAAAGGCAATACCGAGGCCGACAACATCGAGATCCATGGGCTGAAAGGCGATCAGACCCCGTTTGATGTGGCCATGGAATTCTCACCGGCCACTTACGAGGGCGAGACCTGTACCCAAATCATCATTCGTGACCAGTCGCTCAGCAAGGAGTTGGAACAGAAGCTGGACGATCTTTCCAAACAGGACCTGCTCACCGGCGTCTACAACCGTCAGTTCTTCCTGGATTCGTTGAAACAGGTGGTCGGAAAGCAGGGGAAGCACGGCGCGGTGCTCTACATCCGTCCTGATGATTTCAAGGAACTGCGCCAGAACATCGGTGTTGCCGCGAGCGATATGGTACTCACCGATATCGCTGCCCTGCTGAACAATCAACTGAAGGGCGAATCCGACCTCATTGCACGTTTTGAATCGAATATCTTTACCGCCGTCCTGCACGATGCCGATGCCGATAATGCCAAGGCGGTCGCCAAGCGGATGTGCGATGCGGTCGCGGCCCACATAGCCGATGCCGGCGGGCAGTCGGTAACCACCACCTGCAGCATCGGCGTCACCCTGTACAACGAAGCCCTGGAGAATCCTCAGGAGGTCATCACCCGGGTGGAAAAAGCGTACAACCAAGCCGCCCAAAAGGGTGTGGGCAGCATCGGAGTGTACAACCCGGCCGTTGAAGAGATGGTCGACAAAGAGCGCTTCGAGGCCTTGGAGGAGCAGCTGAAACAGGCCCTGCGCAACAACAACTTCCGCCTGCTCTATCAACCGGTCGTCAGCCTCAAGGGCAGTGAGGTGGAAAATTATGAACTGCTGCTGAGGATGCTCGGCGATGACGGTGCCGAAATCCCTCCCGGCGAATTCATCCCGACGGCGGAAAAGACCGGACTGGTTGTCGCAGTGGACCGCTGGGTGCTGGCAAATGCCGTCAAGGTTCTGGCTGAACGACGACGGGACGGCAAGCGCACCAATTTCTTCGTAAAGCTTTCCGGGGCCTCCATCCGGGACACCCGCTTCCTGCCCTGGCTCCGAGAGCTGGTCAAAGTCGCCCGGCTTGAGGCCAATACCCTGACCCTGGAGGTCAACGAATCGGTGGCCAGCAGCAATATCAAAGCGCTGAAGGTCGTCATTGAAGGCGCCAGGCAGTTACGGTTGCGGCTGGCTCTCGACCATGTCGGACTGGCGCCAAACTGTATCAACCTGCTGAAGCACTGTGATGCTGATTTCGTGAAAATCGACGGCAGTCTGATTGGCCGGATCAACCGCGACTCGGCAGCCAAGGACAAGGTGCGGGAGATCACCCTCAGCGCCAAGGAGACCGAAAAGCAGGTGATCGCCGAATTTGTCGAAGATGCCCAGACCCTGGCCACCATCTGGTCCTCGGGGATCGACTACATCCAGGGCCACTTCCTGCAGCCCCCCTCCTCGGAGATGGATTACGACTTCAGCTCTACGGGTTAGCGCCCGGAAGCCGGTTCAACTAACATAAACTATTTCTTATCGACCCAATTATTTGAACCTAGGCATACTTATTTTATAAAATACTGAATTCCTCCTCGAAAAGACCCCTAAGCGCTCTATGGAATCTGCCGCAGTTCAAACCGAAAAGCAGTGCAATCTTTACTGGTACAGGATTTTTCCGTTCCTCCGCTGGCTGCCGATGGTGGGCCGGGATTCCCTGCGGGCGGATTTCGTAGCCGGTCTGACCGGCGCGATTATTGTGCTCCCCCAAGGCGTGGCGTTCGCCACGATCGCGGGCATGCCCCCCGAATACGGTCTCTACGCCGCCATGGTGCCGGCCGTCATCGCCGCCCTTTTCGGCTCTTCCTGGCATCTGGTCTCGGGGCCGACCACGGCCGCATCCATTGTGCTATTCGCATCCCTTTCCGCCTTTGCCGAACCGGCCTCGGCCGAATTCGTCCAACTGGCGATCACCCTGACCTTCATCGTCGGCATCATCCAGTTCATCATGGGGATAGTGCGCCTTGGGACTCTGGTCAATTTCATTTCGCACTCAGTCGTCATCGGCTTTACGGCAGGCGCTGCCATTCTTATCGCCACCAAGCAGATCAAGAATTTTTTTGGCCTGGAGATGGATCGCGGGCTCCACTTCCACGAAATATTCCTGCAGTTTTTCAGCCACTTGGGTGACATCAACCCCTATGTCACGGCCGTTGCCGCCGCGACCCTGGGAGCGGGAATCCTGGTAAAGCGTTTCGCTCCCCGGATCCCCTATATGATCGCCGCGCTGGCCGTGGGCAGTGTTTTGGCAGCAATCCTCAACAACCGCTACGGACAGGATGTCACCGCTATCGGCAATGTCGGTGCACTGCCGGCCTCCCTGCCCCCGCTGTCGGCACCGGACCTGAGCCTGGAGAGCATTCGGCAGCTGGCACCGGTGGCGATCGCCGCAACACTGCTGGCCCTGACCGAGGCGGTATCCATCGCCCGCTCTCTGGCCGCGCGTTCAGGCCAGCGCCTGGACGGCAACCAGGAGTTCCTCGGCCAGGGACTGTCGAATATGGTGGGTAGTTTCTTCTCCTCCTATGTGGCCACCGGCTCCTTCAACCGCTCCGGGGTTAACTACGAGGCCGGGGCCCGCACCCCCCTGGCAGCCGCCTTCGCCGGCGTGATGTTGATGGGGATCATGATGCTCGTGGCCCCCTATGCCTACTTTTTGCCCAACGCGGCCATGGCCGGCATTCTGTTCATGGTCGCCTGGGGTCTGATCGATTTTCACCACATCAAGCACATTCTGAAGGCGAGCCGTTCAGAAACCGGCATTCTGGCCACCACGTTCTTCTCGACCCTGTTCCTTGAGTTGGAACTGGCCATCATGCTGGGTGTGATGCTTTCGCTGATCGTCTATCTCTCCCGCACTTCCCGGCCGCAAGTGCTGCCGCGCGTACCCGATCCCGCTCATCCAAAACGGGCCTTCACCACCGACAGCAGCCTGTCGGAGTGTCCCCAGTTCAAGATCATTCGCATCGACGGTTCCCTGTTCTTCGGTGCTGTGGACTACGTCGAGCAGAGACTCCAGGCTGTAAATCCCGAACAAAAACACCTGCTTGTGGTGGCCAAGGGGATGAACTTCGTTGACTTGGCAGGGGCTGAACTGCTGGCCAAAGAGTCCGAGCGACGCCAAAAGGCCGGAGGCCGACTGTATTTGTACGAAGTGAAGGACAAGGTCTGCAGCATGCTCCGTCGGACCGGTTTTATTAAGGCGATCGGCGACGAAAACATCTTCAACTCCAAGACCCTGGCGCTCGACACCATCATAAACGGGCAGCTGGATCACGATGTCTGCCGCAATTGTCAGTACCGCATCTTCCGGGAGTGCGGAAAATTCGCAGCCGGGGGCGCCGAGGACACCTGAAACGGCACAGCGTTCAGTGCCCGGCAATGGCGTGGTAGTATCAGGGCCGACGGCGTACCGACCGCCGGCCGAACGCAAGCGAGAGGGCCCATGCACTGGCGCGAGGCACTGAGCACCATTGCCGATGACCTGTCCCGGAATAGCCGCAGGCTGCTGGGACGGGGTGCCGTGCTCTATCGCGACAAGCGTAGCGTCTGGGGAACGGCGGTGCAGAGCCACCTTCCCGAACGCATCCCCATCGCCTATAAACTGGCGCTGGTGTTCACTCTGCTGACGGCCGGTGGTATGACCCTGCTCGGGCTTCTGGTCGGTAGCAACCAGACCCGCCTGCTGGAAGAGCAGGTACAGCGCTTTGGGAACACGCTGGTCCGCCAGGTGGCGGATTCCATTGAAGAGCCGCTGCTGGCGGGCGACACCCTCACCCTGGAGCTGGCGGCCAATAACCTGATTCAGGATCGCACCATCGTCGGCGTGGGGATCTATTCCGATGAAGGGAGGCGCCTCATGCATACCGGGGTCGTGCCGCCCCCGGAGCAGCTCGGAGCCGCGGGTCACCTGAGCGGCAAAGACCAGCGCATCGACTGGAGTCATCCCGGTGAGGGAACAGTACGGGCGTTAACGGCATTTGTGGCGCCGGTTCGCTACCGCGACATCACCGCAGGCTATGCCCTGCTCTCCTTCGATCGCTCTCTGCTGGATCAGGCCAAGACCGACACGATCACTGCAGTCAGCGGCACCACCGTGCTTATCGTGCTTCTGGGAGTCGCGGCCTCGTTTTACCTGGGGGGGCGTCTGACCCGCCCCATCCATCAACTGATGGACGCCAGCCGCGCGATCTCCGAAGGCAAATACAACTTCCGCTTCACCGGTCGTCGCAATGATGAACTCGGCGTTTTGATGGACGCCATGAACAGCATGGGAGAAGGTCTGCTTCGCAAGGAACAGGTGGAACAGGTCTTTTCCCGTTATGTCTCCCCCAATGTGGCTCGACAGGTTCTGTCGGAACTGGAGAATGTGGAGCAGGTCCAACTTGGCGGAAGGCATGTCGAGGCGAGCGTCCTGTTCGCCGACATCGTCGGTTTCACCAGCATGTTGGAAAAGATGACCCCCGAGGAAGTCAGCCACTTGCTGAACACCTACTTCACCCAAATCGCCCGTGCCGTGGACTTCTGCGGCGGCCATATCGATAAATACATGGGCGACTGCGCCATGATTGTCTTCGGCGTCCCGGACTACCACGAAGATCACGCCTTCCGGGCCACCGCCTGCGCCTCGATGATTATCAGCCTGACCGATGATCTCAACCGCCGCCGACAGCAAAAAGGGCTATCGCCGGTGCGCTTCCGGGTGGGTATCAACAGCGGATCGATGCTGGCCGGCAATATGGGCTCGGCGAATCGAATGGATTACACCGTTGTGGGGGACGCGGTAAACTTGGCTTCCCGGCTATCGCATGCCGGGGATCCGGGTGAGGTCATCATCACCGAAGAAATGGTCGGAATGCCGGGAGTGGCTGGGCGAATCATGACGGAAACGAAAGGAACAATCCGCCTACGGGGCAAAGAACATCCCGTCGCCATTCTACGCGTCACCGATGTTGACGATCCCTTCCGCGCAGAAATGCTGGCCGAGAATCGCCGCATCCTCGAATCCCTGACCTCGGAAGCCGCATGAGCCGGCTTTCGCGAGTTCTGATGCCCTTGGGTGTCGCCGTTCTGCTCGGCGGCTGCGCCATACTGGATACCCTGCCCCTGACCATGCCCGGCAGGGATCTGGAGGCACAGCTCGATACCTGGATCGCCGAGCGCCAGTACGGAAGGGCCCTGAATGCCTTGTCCGCAATCGATCCGAAGGACCCGGAATATCCGCAGCTGGCGGAGAAGCGGCGGAAGATCGAATCGCTGGCGCAGACCTATGAGAAGGAGATCGTGGCCCAAGCGGCCAGGGAAGTGGAAAAGGGCAACTGGGCCGGGGCGCTGGATGCCTATGACCTCGCCTTATCGCGCATGCCCGATAGCACCTACGTCAAGGACGGGCTTGCCGAACTGCATAGCCAGCAGGCCTCCCTTATCGCCGGACAGCGCCTGGATCTGGCGGTAGCGCGGGCCCGCTTCCTCGAACGAGCGCTCCCCATCTACGAGCGGATAGCGCGCATTAACCCGCGCGATAGCGATGCTCGCGAGAAGCTTGCCGAACACCGCCAATCGATAAAGGAAACCGCCGAACATCTGGCACGAACCGGCAGTGCGGCGTTCAAGGCCGCCGAGTACGCGGTGGCCGAACGCACGCTGCCGCTGGCAGCCAGCCTCTCCGACGACAAAATGATCCAGAGCGCCTACGCCGAACTCAAGGCGTGGCACGAAGCACGCGAACGCGAGCGCCGACTCGCCCGCGAGCGACGGCTGCAGCGCGCCAAAGCGCGTGAAGCGTCGGCTCAGCGACGCTTCAACGAGCTCATGGACGAGTACCGGCGCGCCTATGAGGGCGGCCATTACCGCAACGCCCGTACGATTCTCTCCAAACTGGAACAGGGCTCCATCAATCAGTCGGATGTCCAGAAAGAGCGACAACAACTGGAAGCCGCAATCGATGCCGAGGTCGAGCGCCTCTTCGAGGACGGCGTAACCTACTACAGTCGCGGTGAATTCCAAAAAGCGGTTCAGCTCTGGAAGCAGGTCCTCGAACTGCGTCCCGATCACCGCCCCGCCATTGACAACCTGGGCCGCGCCGAACGCGTCCTGGAGCGATTGAAACAGCTGCGTGAAAAACAGGCGCAGCGCAACGCCGCCGAAAACCCGGAGACCTAGCAGGCTGTTGAAAAACACCCTCTCCCGGAGGGAGCGGGCGTTTTCAACAGCCTGCCAGTGGCCGGACCGCTGCATTCGTTCCAACGGCTCGGCCAGTCTCGGGCGCACTGCAAAAGGCGTTGAATAGGTCCGTTACCTGCCGCTACTCTCTTTCACCTATGGACACCACGACACCCCAATCGCCCATCGAGGCGGCCTACGCGGTCCTCAAAGACTCCGAGATGCGCTATCGTGGCCGGATCATCGGTACCGTGGCGGCCCGCGACCCCAATGCACCGGCTGAGAACTATGCGGACTGCTTCGTGCGCGACTTTGTGCCCTCCGCCTTTGTCTATCTGCTGGACGGCCGCGATACGGTGGTCCGTGACTTCCTGCAGACCGTTCTGGAGCTGCGCCATCAGCAGGAGCGCTGGGCCGGCCACGAGCCCGCACCCGGCGTCATGCCAGCCAGTTTCAAGGTTGTCACCGACGGTCAGGGCGAAAGACTGATCGCCGACTTCGGGGATCACGCCATCGGCCGGGTAGCGCCGGTGGACTCGATGCTATGGTGGATGATCCTGCTCAAGGCCTACGTGACGGTCAGCGGCGATACGGCCTTCGCCCATCAGCCCGACGTGCAGCGCGGCATGCGTCAGATCCTCGATCTGCTGCTCAGGGACCGCCTGGAGGTCGCCCCCACCCTGTTGGTACCGGACGGCTCATTTATGATTGACCGTCGCATGGGGGTCTACGGCCACCCGCTGGAGGTCCAGGCCCTGTTTTTCGGTGCACTTTGTGCAGCCCGCCAGCTCCTGGAGAGCTCCGAGGGGAACGAAAGGCTTGTGCACAGCGTCGATCAGCGGCTTCGGACGCTACGCAATTACATTCGCATCTATTACTGGCTGGATGTGCCCCGGCTCAACGAGATCCATCGCTACAAGACCGAGCAGTTCGGGCAGGAAAGCGCCAATATCCTCAATATTCATCCCGAGAGCATCCCCGATTGGGTGCCGGACTGGCTTCCGGATGATGCGGGTTATCTGGTGGGTAATCTCGGCCCGGGACGGATGGATTTCCGTTTCTTCGCACTCGGCAACCTGCTATCGATTCTCTTCGGCCTTTCCACCGAAGATGAGGCGCGACGGGTGATGGTTCTGTATGAGAAGCGCTGGCCGGATTTGGTCGGCACCATGCCGATGAAGATCAGCTATCCGGCCATGGATGGCGATGAGTGGCGCCTGATGACCGGCAGTGATCCGAAAAATGCGCCGTGGTCCTACCACAATGGCGGAAACTGGCCCGCCCTGCTGTGGACATTTGTCGGTGCGGCCGTCAAAGCGGGGCGCCCGGACCTGGCGGAGAAAGCCTACGCACAGGCCGCCGAGCGCCTGCCGCTCGATCGGTGGGCAGAGTATTACGACGGACGCCACGGCCGGCTGGTCGGACGCCGCTCCAACCACTACCAGACCTGGTCGGCCACTTCACTGATCCTGGGAGAGAAATTCCTCAAAGGGTCGGCGCGGCTCAACGCCCTCGGACTCTATAGCGGTTGAAGTCAGCTCACCCCAAAAACCGCCGTGAAGCCGCCTCAGGGCAGCCCGCCTTCATGCCCGCCAGATGGAGGTTTGGGCAGCGGTTCCGGGACTACTCTCCGCCCGTAAACCCCTCCCAGAAGCCCTTGGCCTTGTCGGCGCCGTTTTCACTCACTTCCTTGGCCTTGTCGACGCCCGCTTCGGCAAAACAGGCGGCACGATCCGCGGCGCAGCGCGTCTTGCAGCCGACTTTCCGCACGTCCGAGTCGAAGTGACGAACCCCGCACCATGCGGTGCACGCCTTGAATTGGACCGAACAATCCGAGAACGCAGGAGCTGAAGCACCGACCAGGATGCCCGTCACGAGAAGCCATTTAAACTTCATTGCCTACCCGTCAGTTGATGTTAGGCGCACAGTGTATCCCAAGCGCCGAGGCGATTCTGTGAACCGGTGACCGCCCAATTTCAAAGAAATCCCGTATTACGAAGGGCCCGGTTTCAGCACCGCCGGTGGTAGCCTGCTGGTGTAGAGTTACCTTGAGCTCATTCAGGAATGTATGCATGAAGCCGCCGATTGGCCTGTGTCTTTTGCTCTCTCTTTTCGCTACGGGCTGTGTGGCCAACGCTCCGCGCCCGTCCGACTCGCCTGAGACAAATCCGGCCTCCGTTCAGGTCGGTGAGTTATTGGTCAAATTCGCGGAAGGCATCAGTACCACCGACGTGCAGCGTATCGCTGCCGCTAACGGGGCCACGATCATCAGGCAACTTCCCCGAGACCTCTACCTCCTTCAACTACCGGGGGGGATCCCGATGGAGAAGGCTGTTCGACAATTCAGTACCCGACCCGACGTGATCTATGCCGAACCCAACTTCCGGCATCGCCCCTATTCGCGCTGATTCAGGAAGCTATCGATGGTGACGTCTTCCCATATCACCCTCACGGCCGGTCTGCTGCTCGCACTCTCCGCCAGCGTCGCGGTCGGAGCCCCTGCGGGCCCCAAGCAGGCATTGCCCTACCGCCCTGGCGAGGTTCTGGTGAAATTCAAACCGGGAACCGGGCCCGACGCCAAGGCCCGGGCCCTTGGGCAGGTTCGCGGCAGGCCGGCCCGCAAGTTCAAGCGCTTCGGTATTGAAAAATGGAAGCTCCCCCCGGGGAGTGATGTCAGGGAGACGGCGCGGCGACTGAAGGCCTCCGGGCAGGTCGAGTTTGCCGAGCCCAACTTCATTCGCCGCCCGCGTGCGGTTCCCAACGATTTGGACAGCCGACTTTGGGGTCTCGATAACACCGGGGAGACCGTGAGTTACGACGCAGGCAGGGATCCCGGGAACGGCCTGGCCGGGGCCGACATGGACCTCCCTCGCGCATGGGATCTTCAGTCCGAAGCGGCATCGGTGATCATTGCCGTGGTCGATAACGGAGTGCTTCTGAATCATGAAGACCTTACGGACAACATCTGGGTCAATCCGGGGGAAGTAGCAGGGAATAATATCGATGATGACGATAACGGCTACAAAGATGATGTAAACGGCTGGGATTTTGCAGACAATGATGCGGAGCCGGTACCCGGCTCCGGCGAGCTCCACGGCAGTGCCGTGGCAGGCGCCGCCGGGGCCGTGGGCAATAACGGCGCGGGCATCACCAGCGCGGCCCAGCGGGTGAAGATCATGCCTCTGCGAACCGACTATTCCATCGGCCAGCTGATCGCGGCGTACGAGTATGCGGCGGCGAACGGGGCCGACATCATCAACGCCAGTTTCGGCGGCCTCTACTCACAGTCGGAATTCGAAGCCATCGAGGCCCTGATCGACGATGGCGTTCTTCTCATCGCCGCAGCCGGAAACGGCGGCTACAGCAATGATGCGATCCCCGACGCCCCCTCGGGTTACGACCTGCCCAATATCCTCTCAGTGGCGGCCAGCCACCCCCAGGACGGCCTCTCCATCTTTACCCAGGTTGGCGCCACCAGCGTCGATGTCGCGGCGCCGGGCAGCAGCATTTATACCACCAAGGCGGACGGCGGTTACGGTTTCGTGGAGGGCACCTCGTTTTCGACCCCCTACGCCGGGTCGGTGGCGGCGCTGTTGAAGGCCTACCGCGAAGCCCAAGGGGATGAGCCGCTCGACTTTCGCGAAATGAAGGGGCGTCTCATGGCCGGCGTCAACACCCTCTTCACCGGGAAACTGGCTACCGATGGACGGGTTAACGCCTATAAAGCCATGACGGTGAGCCCGCAACCGGTCCTGGTGGTTGCCGGCTGGCGCATCGACGACAGCGCCGGAAACGGCAACGGGGCCATGGATCCGGGAGAATCGATCCGGCTTGTGGTCACCCTCTCCAATGAATGGCGCAACGCCGGCAACGTGAGCGCCACCCTCCGCAGCCTCACGCCGGAAGTGACCGTGGTGGAGGCCAGCGATAGCCTCCCCGCCGGACTCCTTTCGGGGAAAAAGGCCCAGGTATCCTTTGGGATACGCCTGGCCGAGGCTGCCGCCGCTTATCAGCAGTTCCCCCTGGAGCTGTCACTGTCGGCCGATGGCATGTCGGTAGCGCGCCATTTTGCGCTCGCTTTCGGTCCCCTCGACCTTCGCAGCGGTTCGGTTAGGGTTCAGGAAAACCTGCGCCAATCGAACGACCAGGACTCGGGATATTGGGACCAGCTGCATACCTACCACTTCGAGGTGCCAAAGGAAGCGAGGAATCTGAAAGTCACCCTGTCGAGCAGTGATCCCGACTCGGATATCGATGTGCTGCTCCGTCATGCGGCCCGTCCGGAACCCCAATACTGCTACTGGCTCGGTCCGCCCGGTTGTCTCGATGACAACAGCCTGGTAAGCGCGGGCGATACCAGCGATGAACGGATTGGCATCGCCGAGCCCTCCCCCGGTCTCTACCACATCACCGTGATCGCCTACCGGCCCCGCATCGAGTATGCCAACACCGACGTCCCCTACACGCTCGGAATAAGCTTCGATAAACCCTCCTCCGGAGGGGGCGGTGGCGGCGCCCTGCTGTGGCTGCTCCTCGCACTACTTCCCGTGTGGGCTGTTCAGCGTCGAGTGACAAACCGCCGTTAATCCCGGGGGCTAAATCAGCCCGAAATCAGGGCCCACAGACCCATACCCACTGCAACCAGGGCCAAAGCGAGGGCGATATTCAACAGCCAACGCTGCCGGGCGCGCTCGAGCTCGGCTGCACGTTCGGCCTTTTCCACCTGCAAGGCGATCGCTCGAACTTGCTCTCCGAGCTGGGCGATAAGGTGAGCGTTTTCCGCGTTCACCGCCTCCAAACGAATCAGGCGCTCAGAGCTGGAGCCCGCCGGCTGTTTCGGTGCGCCCGGCGGCGCTTCCGGCTCCCGCCCCTTTTGCCATTCGGCATAGAGACTGCCGGCCGTGGCGATGACCGGGCCAAGCGCTTTCAGGATGGGAACCACCTGGATGGCCATGACTCGCTCCTCTGTTTCGCTCGACAGGGTTGAGGCTGAGGGCAACCGTCACGCCTCGTGGTGTCATTCCATGTGGGAGCGTCAGTCAGCCGCGAACGGGATTATGTCCCGAGCCCGACCCAGGCGGCCGGGTGCTGTTCCCACAGGGGCCTACGAGAAAATGTAGAACCGGGTCGCCATTCCGGCGCTTGACCAGCCTATCCTCTGGTCTCGACTTCGACGGCATCGACCCGCTGCAGACCGCGAGGCAGCTTGTTGCCGCGCCGGCCCCGTTCGCCGCGATAGTGATCAAGATCCGAAGGCTTGAGGGTCATATGCCGTTTGCCGGCATGGAGCACCAGACTGGCGCCCGCGGGCAGCGCTACCATGGCGACCACGTACTCTTCGCGGACTGCGACTTTCGCGCCGGGAATGCTGATGATCTTGTTGCCCTTGCCCTTGGCGAGCTGCGGCAGTTCGCTGAGCGGGAATACCAGCAACCGGCCCTCGATGGTCACTGCGGCAATCAAGTCGCTGTCCGGGTCGGATACCGGACGGGGTGGCAGTACCTTCGCGCCCATCGGCAGATTGAGCAGGGCCTTGCCGTTTTTGGTGCCGGCCATCATGTCGGCATACCGGACCAGGAAACCGTAACCGGCATCGGAGCCGACCAGGAACAGATCGTCCTGATTCCCCATGATGGCAGCACAGAATTCGGCACCGGCCACCGGATTCACCCGGCCGGTCAGCGGCTCCCCCTGGCCCCGTGCCGAGGGCAGGCTGTGGGCGGGGACGGAGAAGCTGCGGCCGGTGGAGTCGAGGAAGGTCACCTGCTGGTTGCTCTTGCCCCGTGCGGCATCGCGGTAGCTGTCGCCGGCCTTGTAGTTGAGGCCGGTCGGGTCGATGTCATGGCCCTTGGCCGCGCGTACCCAGCCCTTGGCCGAGAGCACCACGGTGACCGGTTCCGCCGGGATCAGCGCCGTCTCATCCATCGCCTGCGCCGCCTCGCGTTCGACGATGGGCGAGCGGCGATCATCCCCGTACTCTTCGGCATCGGCCGTCAGTTCCTTGCGGACGAGGGTTTTCATGCGCTGGTTGGAGCCCAGCGTCTTCTCGAGCTTCGCCTTCTCCCTGGCCAGCTCGTCCTGTTCGGCGCGAATCTTCACCTCTTCCAGACGAGCGAGCTGACGCAGCTTGGTGTCGAGGATAAAGTCGGCCTGGACTTCACTGAGATCAAAACGCCTCATCAGCACCGCCTTGGGCTCATCCTCGGTGCGGATAATGTGAATAACCTCATCGATATTCAGGAAGGCGACAAGCAGGCCTTCGAGCAGGTGCAGGCGTTTGTCGACCTTGTCGAGGCGGTGTTCCAGACGGCGCCGAACCGTTCGCAGCCGGAACTCCAGCCATTCGCTCAGCATGGTGCGCAGATCCTTGACCCGCGGACGCCCGTCCAGCCCGATGACGTTCATGTTGACCCGATAGGTGCGCTCCAGATCGGTGGTGGCGAACAGGTGCTTCATCAGGTGCTCAAGGTCCACCCGGTTGGAGCGCGGCACAATCACCAGCCGTGTCGGGTTTTCATGGTCGGACTCGTCACGCAGGTCCTCGACCATCGGCAGCTTTTTGCTCTGCATCTGCTGCGCGATCTGCTCCAGCACCTTGGCCCCGGAGACCTGAAAGGGCAGAGCGGTGATCACCACCTCGCCCTCCTCCCTTTCCCACTTGGCGCGCATACGCACCGAGCCCCCGCCGGTCTGGTAGAGCTTCAGCAGATCCTTCCGCGGGGTAATGATTTCCGCTTCGGTGGGGTAATCGGGGCCCTGAATGTGTTCGCAGAGCTCCTCCACCGTGGCCTTGGGTGATTCGAGGAGCCGGATGCAGGCTGCGGTCACCTCTCTCAGATTGTGGGGCGGAATATCGGTGGCCATGCCGACGGCGATGCCGGTGGTACCGTTCAGCAGGACGTGGGGCACTCGCGCCGGAAGAACGGCGGGCTCCTGCATGGTCCCATCGAAGTTGGGCACCCAGTCCACCGTGCCCTGCCCCACTTCGGCCAGCAGCAGCTGCGAGAACTTCGCCAGGCGCGCTTCGGTGTAGCGCATGGCGGCAAACGACTTGGGGTCGTCGGGGGCACCCCAGTTGCCCTGCCCGTCCACCAGCGGGTAGCGGTAGGAGAAGGGCTGGGCCATCAGCACCATGGCTTCATAACAGGCCGAATCGCCATGGGGGTGATATTTACCGAGCACGTCACCGACGGTGCGTGCCGACTTCTTGTGCTTGGAGGCGGCGCTGAGGCCGAGCTCACTCATGGCAAAGATAATGCGCCGCTGGACCGGTTTGAGGCCATCGCCGATGTTGGGCAGGGCCCGATCCATGATGACGTACATGGAGTAGTCCAGGTACGCCTTTTCCGTAAAGGCCTTCAGCGGCAGCCGCTCTACGCCTTCGTAATTGATCTCGGTCGATTCAGCCATGCGCAAACCTGCGGTTGGTGGAAGTCGGAACAGGCGCCGGGACGCCGGCTGCTAATCCTACCGGTAGGAGCCTTGCCTCGGCAATCCGGGCATGCGCGGCCCCCATGGGCGGCGCGGTTGTGTCCTTTCCAGGCCGCCACTATCATCACAGGAGAAACCCGGAGGCTTCGCCGTGAAGTTCAAGTTCGCTGAATCCTCGCCGTTAACCCACACCCGGCGTGTCGCCCTTGCAGAGCCCCTCCTGGAAACCACCGTCACGGCCATTCGCGAGCGACTGGCGGCCGTCGGGGGAGTTGCGTGGGTGGAGTTAAGTGTCGGTGAAAAAAGCCTCCGCCTGGCCTACAACACATCGGTGCTCGGCTATCGGCAAGCCGTCGAGGAGTTGGAGCAGGCGGGAGCTACCATCGACAACGGGCGTTTCAGCCGCTGGCGCGGCGTCTGGTATGGCTTTGTGGACGACAACATCCGCGAAAACGCCGCGGCCAATCCCACCTGCTGCAGCAAACCGCCTCCGGGCACAAACGATCCCAAGCGCTGACAGGGACGAATCCGCCCTGCCCCACCCTCATGAACTCCGCTTTCCTGTCCGGGTAAGGCTGAGACCGGCAGGCTGCTGAAAAGGGTTTTGTCCCTTCCCCCTCAGGGAGAAGGAGTTTTTCAACAGCCTGCCAGTGTACTGTTGCATGCTTGGCTGTGCTTTCAGCGAGCCGTGGAATGGTCGCTTGCAACTGCCGCTTCACCGGCCGTATCCAAATAGCGGCGGCACCACAGCTCGAGACTGATGACGGTAAAGATCTGCCGGGCCGCGAGCTGCGCCCGGTCACCATCCAGGCAATCGGTAATCAGAGCGGAGAGTCCCTCGCGACGCCAGAGGCCACGGTCCAGTGTCCGTGAATCCAGCAGCAGCCCGGTCATCCAATCGTGGAGGTCCCTTTTCAGCCACGAGGCGTAATCCGGCGAGGCCGTGAGAGGACGGCTGGTCGGGACGATGCCGCCGGAGGCGCGACTGAGGCGTTCACGCCATGCGGCGAGGCGATGATGGTATCGGAGCCTGCGCAGACCGTAAGAGAGCGGCAGACCGCCTGTTGTCGTCACCGGCAGCTCGGCCAATTCAGGGGCGGTCGACAGCAGTGCGCGTCGATAGACGGACTTCTCCCCCCAACGCAGGGAGGGCGGCAGCGCACGGGCAAAATCGACCACTTCGTTGTCCAGAAACAGCGGCCGAACCCGTATTCCCTCGGGAAACAGATGGGCCAGTCGACTGTCGAGGCGACGGTTCCACTGGCGGAGCGCCCAGTAATCCAGCCGATGACTTCCGTGGCGTGACGGACAGCGCGCAAGGTCGTCCCGAAGCCGGCGGCTCGCCGCGCCCTGCACCTGCCCGAGCCACTCCGGCTGAAGCAGTTGCGGCAGGTCCTCGTCCCCGAAAACTCGCAGCGCATCGAAGTGGCGTTTCGCCGTAAACTCACTGGCCCACTCCCGTGGACGCGCGGGCTGCCCAAAGACCGCGGCACCGCCGGACCCGGTGACCACCACCGGGGAGTCGGTACCAATAGCGCCCCACGCCCCGAGCCCGTCAAACTGGATGCAGCTAAGCGGTTCGGGACTGCGCTCGACCCCCAGGGGGGCATAGGTCTTGAGCCTCTCCGGCCCCAGCGCATGGAAGCGGAAGGGAATGCCCGCGGTTTCCGCAACCTGCCAGGCAAACGCGGCCTCGGAACTGTTCGGCGCCCCGAAAGCCAAGCCCACCAGACGACTCCGATCGAGCGATCCGAGGGCGATCCGGGAACCGGTCCCTCCGCTCAACAGAAAAGCGCTGTTTCCCTCGTTCGCCTGCCTGCGGCGTGCGCTGCCACGGAGCACTTCCACGGCATCCGACACATAGCTTCGGGACGAGCGACCGCTCTCCTCCTCTTGCAGGACGAAATCCCAGTAGCGAAGTGTACGCACACCCTCCACCTCGCAGAGATCGACAGTGCCCGGGACGATTTCGGAAACGCCTTCCACCAGCGTGTCATCGGCCTGGAACAGGTTCAGCCCGAGGAAGTCGGCCAGGCCTGCTGCGTTGAGGCGAGGGGAAAATTCGGGGTCGGCGAGCATCGCCTTGGGCGAGGAGGCCCAAACGTGACGGCCATCCGCGAATGCCGTGTAGAGCGGATGGAGCCCGAAGCGGTCGTTTCCGACCATCAGACGTTTGCGCTCCGCATCCCATAGAGCCAACGCGAAGGTACCGTTCAGCGCCTCTATGAAGCCCTCCCCGCGCTCCCGATAGAGCCCCGCAATCCAGCGCTCCGGTGCATCACACCCCTCTCCCAGCAGTTCGCCCTCGAACAGCACGCAAACGCTGCGTGCGGCATCCCAAAAGGGCGATTTTCCGCCACAGGAGGCGAGTACCACTTCGCCATCCATGTCGAGGGCGGGCTCACAATCGGGGCGGCCGAGTCCACGCAACATGGCCGCCACAGTCCGGGCGCTCTCTCCGGTACGACCGCGCGGGTCGTAGCTAACTACGATTCCTGCCATACGTCTCCGTTCCGGCTCCGACGGTCGCTTACGCTCCGCCCTTGAGTAGACACTACGCGTCCTTTGAAAAGAGAAGTATGGCAAGAAGCGTCCACCTTACCAGTGAAGATAAAGAAGCTTCCCACCGAGCGGAAAGTCGGAGACACCGGCCCTATGTTCGGATCAGCCCATTTTTGCCAATCCGAGCAGCAGTTCGATGAGTCCGGCCGCTTCGCCGAGATGCGGGGTGACACGCACGACCAGCTCCGGGTGCTCCCGGCGGATGACCTCGACCTGTTCAGGAATGTCGTCGGCCACGTGGCGGCCCTGGCCAAGGAAATAGGGAACAATGGCCAAACCCGCCGCCCCCGCATCGACACAAGCCCCTGCGCCCTGCAGGAGATTCGGCTCCGCCAATTCCAGGAACGCGTGTCGGACCGCGACGAAACGTCCGGTCGCGGCCTGTTCCAGCCGGGCCGCCAACCGGGCAATCTCCCGGTTGGCGGCCACTCGCCGGCTGCCGTGGGCCACCAGCAGCATTGCTTCGGGCCTGGGATTTTGCTCCTCGGGTTTCATGGGCGAGACCTTGGATAATAGAACCACTGAGACCACGCCCTATGCTACACATTGGACAGGGACGATAGGACTCGGCCAGCCACGTATGAACGATGGTTTAAATGAAAACCGGCTCGCTGACCAGCCGATGCGGCTGCTCGCCGCCGCGGTCGAATCCTCCAGCGACGCCATCATCACGAAGGATCTGGAAGGCCACATCCTCAGCTGGAATGCCGCGGCGGAGGCGCTTTACGGCTACGGGCGGAGGGAGGTCCTGGGAAAACCTGTGGCTCTTATCGAACCACCGGATCGACGCGGGGAAACCGAGCACATCCTCGAAAGCATCCGCAAGGGAGAGGGGGTGTCGAGATTCGAGACGGTGAGGTTGCGAAAGGATGGTAATCCTGTGGAGATCTCCCTGAATGTTTCACCTGTCCTGGATGCGAATGGAGAGGTTTTTGCCGCCTCCAGCATCGCCCACGACATTTCCGAAAAGAAGCGCATGGAGGCCGCACTCAGGGTCAGTGAGGAGCGGTTTCGTCTGCTGACCGAACACATCGAATCCGTCTTCTGGATCAGCGCACCCGGGGCCGACCCCATGTTCTATGTCAGCCCCGCCTTCGAAAGACTTTGGGCACGGGGTCGAGACGAACTCATCAGCAACCCGGCCACCCTGCGGGACACCATCCACCCCGACGATCGGCTCACCTATGAGGCGGCTCTCGACCAACACGCCAAGGGTCGGACCTACGATGCGGAATACCGCATCATGCTCCCGGATGGGACGGTACGCTGGATTCGGGACCGCGGATTCCCGGTTCCCGACGAACACGGCCATTCACGCCTGATGACCGGCCTCGCTATGGATATCACCGAGCTCAAACGTATCCAGGAAGACCTGGACCGTCGCCAGCAGGAGTTCGCGACACTCGTGGAAAACGCCCCGGACATGATCATCCGGTTCGACACCGCCATGCGGGTTGTTTATGTCAATCCCGCAGCCGAAGAGTACCTCGGCAAATCCCGAGACGAGGTGATCGGCCGATCCCTGGAGGAAATCGAACTGACCAGGGAGGAGGCGGCGAACTGGAAGCACAGCGTTGGCAGTGTGCTGGAAACCGGCCGGATACTTTCGGAACCGCACTACGTCTGGGGGCCCGAAGGGAAACGGTACTTCGAGGCCCACCTCTCGCCGGAGTGTCGAACGGGTAAAACCGTCGATACGGTACTGGCGGTCATCCGGGACCTGACGCCCCTCAAGCGCAACGAAGAGGCACTGCAGCGCCGCACCGATGAGCTGCAGCGCCTCAATGCGGAACTGGATGAATTCACTTCCATTGCCTCTCATGATCTGAAAGCGCCGTTACGGGCGGTTGCCAACCTCGCCGCCTGGGTCGATGAGGATGCCGGCGACCGGCTGGATGAGGAGAATCGTGATCGTTTACGGCTGGTTCAGGAACGGGTCGCCCGGATGAGCCGTTTGATCGACGGCTTGTTGGCTTTCGCCCGAACCGGACGCATCAATGCCGAGGCCTCCGAACGGGTTTCACTCTCCCCTCTTCTGATGGAGCTACTGAACGAACTCCCGGTGCCACAAGGCTTCCGTATTGACCTGGACGAATCGCTACCCACACTTCAGGCCGATCCATTGCACCTGCGGCAGATTTTCCAAAACCTGATCACCAACGCCTTCACCCATCATGACCAGCCCCAAAAAGGCCATCTTCGAATCGCTGCGATCGAGGAGACCAACCGCTGGATCATCGAAATAGCCGACGATGGGCCCGGTATTCCCATCCATGAGCGCGGCATTGTCTTCAAAATGTTCGCGAAGGGCCCGGCCCCCACGGGCGACCATACCGGCGTCGGGCTGGCCGTGGTGAAAAAACTGGTTGTCAGCTACGGCGGCCAAATCGAAGTCGACGACAACCAACCCCGGGGCGCGCTATTTCGAATCTATTGGCCCAAATAAACGGAGTGCGCTTCCCGCAGAACGTTTGACCTGCTCCTGGTTCGGCGTAAGATGAAAAAGGCCTAACTTGGATTCGCGTACTCAGCCGTTTCCGGGCAAAACCGAAGACGCACCTACCGTTCAATGTACGCTTGAGTCCCTCGGCACCAATCCGGGACAGGGACCCGTTGCCTATTAAGACCGTTTTCGGCAGAGGGCAGCAGCGTGAACCGTTACCCCGCGATCGCCCTTACCGGGCTGATCCTCCTCGCCACCTCCGCTGTTGTGGCATGGTTCGCAGACAGCGGTGTCAATCCCCCCGTGACTGCCCGATCGACTTCCGAGCCCACCTGGGGGCTGCGTCTGGGTCACAACACTCCCGTTGACAGTGCGCTGCACCAGGCCTCACTACGGTACGCCGAACGGGTCGAGCGCAAGAGCGCCGGCCGGATCCATATCGAGGTCTTTCGGGCACAGTTCAGGCGTTGGCCGAGCGTAACGCCCCCCTTCCCCTCATCGCTCACTGGGGGATCACCGGCAGTGCGCTATGCGCCTGCCTTCACCCCTGAACGCCACGATGGGCTCGGTCCGGAGGACTACTGCATGGCCCGTTTCGACCAGGACGGAGCCATAATCCCGCTGGGAGGGGACCCCGCTGCCGGTGCATCACCGTGATGAGGCCTGCACACCATACCCGTCCGAAGCGAAAGCGCAGCCTCAAGCGAAAAGTCATCGTGCTGGTATCGGGCTTCGTCGCCACAACGATGGTGGTAGTGACGGTAGTCGTCGCTATCCTGCTGGACGGCTACCTGAGCCATCAGATGCAAAACACCCTGAAGGACGTCGGTTATTCGGTACAAATGCTACTGGAGCAACGTATCGCCTATCTGGTGGAGAACACCGAGCGGCTAACGGAAAACCAGTTGGTGATAAACGGCCTGCTCGACCCACAAGGACGTCAGACCTACCTACCGAAACTGTCAGAGAACTTTGCCCAAGGGCGAGATGTACTCGCCTTCTCGCTCGTCGATTTCGATGGGCGCCCCATCTACCAGAATGGTAGTGAACTGCCCGACTACAACAGCTCCCGGGAATTGAGGACGGCCCTGGCCATGGGGCAACTCACCCTGTTCATCCGGCCGCCGGAAAACCATCTGGTGGTGGCTGCGCCCGTCGAGTTTTACGAGACCGCCCAGGGGGCGGTGGTGGTGGAGTTCGACTTGGAGGCGATCAGCCAACGCAATCGGCTGAATCACCCCACGGCCTACTACAAGCTATTTCATGGAAACCGGGAAATCCTCTCCCGTAACTTTTCAGCCGAAGAGCACTACATCGGAGAACGGGTCACCGCCGACGGTGCATCGCCGATGCTGCGCCGGCTGCAGCTTCAGCTGGAGATTGGGTTACCGGAAACGGTCTACCGTGCTCCTGTGTGGGAAGCCGTACAACACTTCGTCTTTCTCGGTGCCCTCCTCACCATCGCGGCGGTTTTTATGTCGGCCTGGATCGCCAATACCATCGCCCGTCCCATTCTCACCTTGTACCGACGGGTGACCGCCAAGGAGCCCACCGAGGGCCTCGAAAACGCCCTTGGTACCGGCGACGAGCTGGAGGAACTGGCCCACGGGTTCGCCCTGCGTACCGCCGAACTCAAGGAGCAGCAGCAGCGACTCGAACGGATGGCGCATTTCGATGCCTTGACCCAACTACCCAACCGCGTACTGCTGGCGGATCGAATGCAGCAGGCGCTTGCCCGTGCTGAACGATCCGGTGCGTTGCTGGCGATCTGCTATCTGGACCTGGACGGATTCAAGCCGATCAACGACCGCTATGGGCATGGGTTCGGCGATATGCTGCTCGTGGAAGTGGCGGCCCGACTGCGCCAAGCAGTGCGGGGCACCGATACCGTGGCGCGCCTTGGCGGCGACGAATTCGTCCTGCTGTTGGCCGATCTTCGCTATCAGAGTGAGTGTGAGCACACCCTTGATCGGCTACTGAAATCGGTCGCCCAACCCTACCCGCTGGGAGCGGGGCTAAACGTTGAGGTTTCGGCGAGCGTCGGTGTCACCCTCTTCCCGATGGACGACAGCGACTCCGATACCCTGTTGCGCCATGCCGATCAGGCCATGTATCTGGCCAAGCAGAACGGCCGCAACCAATATCACCTGTTCGATCCGGACCATGACCGTCAGATCCGGACCCACCGCGAGGCACTCTTCCGTCTGGAGCAGGCGTTGGCCCGTGAGGAGTTTGTGCTTCACTACCAACCCAAGATCAATATGCGCGATGGGACGGTAATCGGGGCCGAAGCGCTTATCCGCTGGCAGCATCCCGAGCGCGGATTGCTCCCGCCGGGAGAATTCCTGCCACTCATCGAAAACACCGATCTTGTGGTAAGCGTCGATGAATGGGTGCTGCGGCGGGCCCTGTCAGATCTGGGAGGGTGGCTTGGCCAGGGGCTGGACCTGAGCGTGAGTGTCAATATCGCCGGTCGCCACCTCCAACGGCGAGATTTTCGCGCCGGCCTCGAAGCACTCCTCGCACAGCACCGGCAGATACCGCGAGGCGCGCTGGAGCTGGAGATCCTGGAAACCACCGCCCTTGCCGACCTCCAGCAGGTATCGAAGCTTATCGAGGCGTGTCAGGAACTCGGGATAAGCTTCGCCCTGGACGACTTCGGAACCGGCTATTCCTCTCTCGGCTACCTCAAGCAGCTACCGGCCGAAGTGCTCAAGATCAACAAGTCCTTCGTTTGCGATATGCTTGATGACCGCGAAGACTTGGCCATCGTCGAGGGCATTATCGGCCTCACTCGCGCGTTTGGCCGGCGCGTTATCGCCGAGGGGGTGGAGACGGTGGAACACGGCGTAATGCTGCTTCAGCTCGGTTGCGATCTGGGCCAGGGCTTCGGCATCGCCGAGCCGATGCCCCCCGCTCAGATTCCCGAATGGGTGCGTCACTACCGTGTCGACCCGCTCTGGCAAGAGACCGAACGGGTGGTATGGAGCCATGAGGACTTGCCACTCATCACCGCCGAGTTCGAGCATCAGCACTGGTTCCAGGAGTTGGAGGCCTATCTGGATGCCGATCCCGGCGAAGCCGGTCCTCCTCCGGACGCCGAGAACTGCCGTTTTGGACACTGGCTGGCGCAGACCGGAGAAGAACAGTATCGCGTCCGATACGGCTTCCCGGCCCTTGTCGCCCTCCACACCGAAATCCATGCGCTTGCCAACGAGTTGCTTCGGTTGCGGGAAAAAGGCGAGCGCGACCGCATAGGGGAGCGTCGAGGTGAACTCGTTCGACTCCGCAACCGGCTGGTTAAGCAGCTCCGGAACCTGCGCACCAAGCCGGCCTCACGAGCGGGATCTGTCCAGGCCAGATAAAACCCCGTCCGACTCCCCTGCTCATGGGTGGCGGCTAAGTATTAAGGGATAAGGCCGAGAATGCCGACGATGATCAGATACACGGCCACGATGTAGTTCAGCAGCCGCGGCATCATCAATATCAGGATGCCGGCGAGCAGTGCGACAACGGGCTGCAGGGTCACCATGTTTGGAAATCCTTGTTTCTGGCAGTCACTTCCAGTGTAGGCTTGCCTGCTCTCTTGCACCCACCACTCCGGGGCCTTGTCCCTACGCTCTATGCTTACCCTCAGTGAACTGGCGGACTGGTGTACTGTTGCATGCTTGGCGATACTTTCAGAGCCCCCCAAAAATGTCAGGACAAGGCGCAGCGCGCAGGCAATGGTTATTCCCTTGTCAAGCGCTGCACGAATCCTCCGGGAGCGGATTCGGACAGCCGAAGGCTGGCCCGAAGGGCGGACTCCAGGGATGGAGTCCGCAACGCCGTCATGGCGTTTTTGGGGGGCTCCCTTCGGGCGAGCCGCTGGCCGGCCATCTGCGGCGTTACGTTTCTTGGAAAGGGCGCGCCATTCCCTGCGAAACGCGCCTTGCATGATGTGCATGGATGCACAAATGCCGCGGGCGCAGGGATGCGCAGAAGCGGTCTGGCCGGCCAGCGGCTCGCTGAATGCACCGCCAAGCATGCAACAGTACACTAGCTCGGAGGTCGCAGCGTGAACGACTGGACCGGCGATCGGATACGCGCGCTGGAGCGGGAGGTAGAACTACTGGGGGAGGCACTGGGAGCCTGCCGTGAGCGCGAGCAGCGGTATGGAAGCCTGTTCGACGCGATGATCGAGGGCTTTGGGCTGGCCGAGATCCTGTTGGACGAACAGGGCCGCCCCTGCGATTACCGTTTGCTGGAGGTGAACGAGGCCTTTGGCAGGCTCACCGGGTTTCCACCCGCCGCGGCCAAGGGCAAGACCGCCCGCGAGTTCCTGCCCGAACTGGAGCCCCACTGGATCGACATCTACGGTCGCGTGGCGCTGACCGGCGAGCCCGCCCGGTTTGAGAATTATGTCGAAGGCCTGGGTAAATGGTTTGAAGTCTTTGCCTACCGGACCGCTCCGGGCCAATTCGCCCACCTGTTCGTGGATATCACCGAGCGCAAGCGCCTGGAGGAGATGCGCCGGCGGGAGCAGGAGTTCCGCACACTGGCCGAGAATACTCCCGAACACATCGCCCGGTACGATCGCTCGCTTCGCTACGTTTACGTCAATCCGGCCATGGCGGCCAGCACCGGGATTTCCAGGGAGCATTTCATTGGCAAGACGGACCACGAATTGGGATTCCCGGAGCAGCTGGTGGGCGACTGGGAGCGGCGCACACGGAGGGTCTTCGAAACCGCTCACGCGGAACGGGTGGAGTTCCACTTTCCGACGCCCGAGGGCATGCGCTACTTCGAGTCACACCTGGTGCCGGAATTCGGAGCGAACGGGCAAGTGGAGACGGTGCTGGCCGACACGCGCGATCTGACTGCCCATAAGCGGGCGTTAGAGACGCTGGAGCGAACCACGCACGACCTCGGCGAACGTATCAAGGAGCTGAACGGGCTCTATACCGTCGCTTCCCTGACGCAGCAGCGGTCGCCGCAAGAGCGGTTTACCGATTGACACCCATATCGTGACCACGCCACTGTACGACGATAGCGGCCGCTATCAAGGGGCACTGGCCGGGGTGATCGACATTTCCGAGCGCAAGCAGGCCGAAAAGCAGCTGCACCGGGCCAATGCGGAGCTTCAGCACTTTGCCTATGTGGCCTCCCAAGACCTGCGAGCGCCGCTCCGGGCGATCTCAAACCTGTCGAGCTGGCTGGAGGAAGATGCGGGGCCCCAGCTCTCCGGCGAGAACCGCCAATCTTTGCGACTGCTGAGAGAGCGCGTCCACCGGATGGACGCCTTCATCCAAAGCCTCTTGGCCTACTCCCGGGCCGGTGGGCAGACCATCCAGGTTGAGCCGGTTGACGCCGGGCAGTTCGTGCGGGAGGTCCTCGAGACTTACGAGATTCCCGATAGCTTCCAGATACAGATTGCCGAAAAGATGCCCCGTCTGTTGACCGATCGCGCCAAGTTACGGCAGGTATTCGCCAACCTGATTGGCAACGCCATCAAATACCACGACCGGCCCGATGGGCATCTCTGGATCAATGTCCGCGACAGGGGTGAATATTACGAGTTCTCGGTGGTGGATGACGGCCCCGGCATCCCCCTCCAATACCAGGAGCGGATTTTTCAGATGTTCCAGAGAGGACCCGCCGTGCAGGAACACGAAGGAACGGGCATCGGTCTGGCAGTGGTCAAGAAGGTCGTTGAGAACGTCGGTGGCCGTATTGACCTTGAGTCGGCGCCAGGCCAGGGCTCGACCTTCCGTTTCACCTGGCCGAAGGTGATCGAAATGAAATCGGGAAAGCCCTGAGCGAGTGACAGGCGGCCCCGAATCGAGTCAAGTGGTGGCGAGTTGAGGGACGCGCCACCCGAGCCGCGATCAAGGCGTACTGCCGCCGTCGTCAGGCAAGCACTTCCGCCAAATCGCCTTTCTGTTCCAGCCAGGATTTGCGCTCCGAGGAGCGCTTCTTGCCCAGGAGCATGTCCATCAGCTGGTTGGTGTCGTCACCGGGTTCAACCGTCAGCTGGACCAGCCGGCGGGTATCGGGAGCCAGTGTGGTCTCACGCAGTTGCATGGGATTCATTTCGCCAAGCCCTTTGAAGCGGGTCACGGAGACCTTGCCTTTCTTCTTCTCGGCGGCGATCCGATCCAGCACGCCTTGCCGCTCCGCATCATCCAGCGCGTAATAGAGCTCTTTGCCCACATCGATGCGATACAGGGGTGGCATGGCGATGTAGACGTTGCCGGCGGCGACCAGGGGCCGGAAATGGCGCAGGAACAGCGCACACAGCAGGGTGGCAATATGGGCGCCGTCGGAGTCGGCATCGGCGAGCACGCAGATCTTGCCGTAACGCAGCCCCGAAAGGTTGTCGGAACCGGGATCGACGCCGATGGCGACGGCGATATCGTGCACTTCCTGCGAGGCCAGCACTTCGGACGGGTCCACCTCCCAGGTGTTCAGGATCTTTCCGCGCAGGGGCATGATCGCCTGAAACTCCTTGTTTCGGGCCTGCTTGGCCGAGCCGCCTGCAGAGTCGCCCTCCACCAGAAACAGCTCAGCCCGATCGGGATCCGAACTGGTGCAGTCGGCCAGCTTGCCCGGCAGGGCCGGCCCCTGGGTCACTTTCTTGCGGGCCACCTTACGGCCGGCCCGCAGACGCGACTGGGCGCTGTTAATCACCTGCTCGGCGATACGCTCGCCCAGGTCCGTGTGCTGATTGAGCCAGAGTGAGAAGGCATCCTTCACCACACCCGATACGAAGGGGGCGCACTCGCGCGAGGACAGGCGCTCCTTGGTCTGCCCCGAGAACTGCGGATCGGCCATTTTGACCGAGAGGATGTAGCTGATCTTGTCCCAAATGTCGTCCGGGGCAATCTTCACGCCCCGCGGCAGCAGACTGCGGAACTCGCAGAATTCCCGAATCGCCTCGGTCAGCCCGGTGCGCAGGCCGTTGACGTGGGTGCCGCCCTGGGCCGTGGGCACCAGATTGACGTAGCTTTCCGCCACCGCTTCGCCGCCCTCCGGGAGCCATACCACCGCCCACTCGGCCGCCTCGGTGGTGCCGCTGAAGCTGCCGAGAAACGGCTCCTCAGGCAGGGTTTCCCAGCCCTGCAGGGCGTCCATCAGGTAGTCCCGCAGGCCGTCTTCGTAGAACCATTCGGTGACCTCGCCGCTGGCCTCCTCCTTGAAACGGATGCGCAATCCCGGACAGAGCACCGCCTTGGCCCGCAGTACATGCCTGAGGCGGGGGACGGAGAATTTGGGAGAATCGAAGAATGCCGGGTCGGGCCAGAAGTGCAGGGTGGTGCCGGTGTTGCGCTTGCCGACCTCGCCGACCACCTCCAGGTCCGACTTCTTCTTGCCGTCACCGAAGCTGATTTTGTACTCCTTCCCGCCTCGCCGAACCCACACGTCCAGCTGCCTGGAAAGGGCATTGACCACCGATATGCCGACCCCGTGCAGACCGCCGGAGAACTGGTAATTCTTATTGGAGAATTTGCCGCCGGCGTGCAGTTTGCTGAGTATCACCTCGACGCCGGGCACGCCCTCCTTGGGATGGATGTCCACCGGCATGCCACGGCCATCATCCTTCACATCCAGCGAACCGTCCTTATAGAGCGTGACATCGATGCTCTTGGCAAATCCCGCAATGGCCTCGTCGACGCTGTTGTCGATGACCTCCTGGGCAAGATGGTTGGGCCTTTCGGTCTGGGTGTACATACCGGGGCGTTTTCGCACCGGTTCGAGGCCCGAGAGGACCTCAATCGATTCGGCGGTATAGTCGGCTGCCATGGGCCTGCACAATCTCCGTTCGCATGAGCGGCTTGGATTGTAGCGCAATCGCACTGACGACGCAGGGGCGGGCGGGAGAGGGGACCGATCCCGCTTGTGGGAGCAGCATCCTGCCACGCAAGGCCCGGCGCCCGTGTAAGCGGCATCCTGCCGCGATACAGTGTCGACCGGAGGCTTTCGCGGCTGGAAGCCGCCCACCAAAACACGCCCGGGCATCGTCCTGTAGGAGCGGCATCCTGCCGCGATACAGTGTCAACCGGGGCTTTCGCGGCTGGAAGCCGCTCCTACTAGACAGGCCCCGTCACCATCCTGTGTGCGACATCCTGCCGCGATGCAGTGTCGACCGGGGCTTTCGCGGCTGGAAGCCGCTACCGGACAAGCCCCCATCACCATCCTGTAGGAGCGGCATCCTGCCGCGATACAGTGTCGACCGGGGCTTTCGCGGCTGGAAGCCGCCCACCAAAACACGCCCGGGCATCGTCCTGTAGGAGCGGCATCCTGCCGCGATACAGTGTCAACCGGGGCTTTCGCGGCTGGAAGCCGCTCCTACTAGACAGGCCCCGTCACCATCCTGTAGGAGCGGCATCCTGCCGCGATACAGTGTCGACCGGGGCTTTCGCGGCTGGAAGCCGCTCCTAGACAGGCCCCGTCACCATCCTGTGTGCGGCATCCTGCCGCGATGCAGTGTCGACCGGGGCTTTCGCGGCTGGAAGCCGCTCCTACCGGACAAGGCCCCGTCACCACCTGTAGGAGCGGCATCCTGCCGCGATACAGTGTCGACCGAGGGCTTTCGCGGCTGGAAGCCGCTCCTACTCGACAAGCCCCGTCGACCACCCTGTCAGGTCTTGAAGTGACCGACCAGGCCTTCGAGTTGCCGCGAAAGTGCCGCGAGTTGCTCGCTGGCGGCCTGAAGCTCGCCGGTGCCGTCGGCGGTCTGCTCGGCAACCCGGGTGATGTTCGCGATATTGCGATTGATCTCTTCGGCCACCTGCTCCTGCTGATTGGAAGCCTGGGCGATGTGGCCGTTCATTTCACGGATGGTATCTACCGCTTGGGTGATCGCCTGCAGGGAATCCCCCGCCCGGTCCGCCTGCTCGACGCTGTCCTGGGCCTGATCACGGCCATCGCTCATCGCTTCGACCGCTTTTCGGGTACCGGTCTGAAGCCTTTCGATCATGGTTTGGATCTCTTCCGTGGACTCCTGGGTGCGCTGTGCCAGGGTGCGGACTTCATCGGCCACCACCGCGAACCCACGGCCCTGTTCGCCCGCCCGGGCCGCTTCGATGGCGGCGTTCAGGGCCAGGAGGTTGGTCTGCTCGGCCACGCCGCGAATCACGTCCAGAACGGTACCGATATTCTGGCTGTCTTCATCCAGCTTGAAGAGGGCAGCGGCGGTATGCTCCACGGCACCGGCCAGGCGGTTGATGGATTCCACCGTCTGGCGGACCACTTCGCTGCCTTCATGGGCGGCGCGATCGGCATTTTCGGCGGCTTCGGCCGCGGAACCGGCGTTCCCCGACATGTCCTGTGCGGTGGCGGTCATCTCGTTCATGGCCGTTGCCACCTGTTCGGTCTCCTGCTGCTGGCGCCGGACGCCTTCACGAGTCTCGGCGGTGATCTGCGACATGCGACCGGAGGCGTCGGCCAGCTGCTGGGTGGATTCGCTCACCGGCCCGACGATTTCACGGATCTTACCCACAAAGCGGTTGAAGGCATCGCACATCTGACCCAGTTCATCGCGACTCTTCAGGTTGAGTCCGCAGGTCAGATCACCACCGCCCTCGGCAATCTCGTTCATGGCCTGGACCGCTGAGCGCAGGGGGCGGGAGATCACCTGCCCCAGCAGCAGCGCACCGCCGAGCCCGAGCAGCAAGCCGACCACCGCGAGCACCGCCACGAAAACGCGGGTGGCATCGAGCTGCGTGATCATCGTCTGGCTGTTCTCCTCCACGAGATCACGGAGGCGGGAAACCAGGGTGTTCACATCCGCCTGGGCAGACTCGAGGAGCGGTCCGGCCTCGCTACGGATCAGATAGGCATCGGTGCGCCACTTCTCCCCACCATGAAGTTCGGTCAACTCCTCCAACATGGCTTCAAATTCCCCCCTCATGGTGTCGAACTGTTCGAGAGAGTCCCACTGGTCGAGGGTGAGGAGCTCTTCCGCCCCGTGGAGGCGGCCTGAGATGGTATTGACGCTGTCGAGGTAGAGCCTGACATCATCCATCGCGCCTTCGGTCCGAAACGCCAGATAGGCCCGGATGCCGTTCATGACGTTTGCCCAGGCATACCGGAGATCGGAGATATGGGCCAGCAGGGCCTTGCGCTCCTGCGTCGCCGCCTCCATGGTCTCGGTCATCTGCATCTGGGTAATCAGCTGCAGGCCGCGTTGACTCAGAGGATTGATGTTCTGCTCTGCGAAGCGCCGGGCAGGGAAATTCTCACCGGGATTCTCCGCGAGCATCAGCATCTGTGCTCGGTAACCGGCAAACTGCTGCGCTTTCTTGGCTATGCTGGCGACCAGCGCGGCGATGTCCCCATCCTGTTGGACCAGCGGTTGCCGCTGTAACTCCTTGAGGTGGGCATCGATGCGTTTCAGCCCGTCCAGATACGCCTGTTTGTGGCTCTCCTCTTTACTGAGGAGGTAGTAGCCCAGGGAGCCTGCCGTATCATCCAGTTCACGGGCGAGCTGCATCGATTGCAGAACGGTGGGCTGGATACGGTTGGCCACCGCATCGACCGTGGCGCGATTGCCCGACAGGTTCCAAAGCGTACTCCCGGCCAGCAACAGCAGTACGGCAATGAGCACACCGAAGCCGATGAGTATCTTCCAGCGAATAGTAAGGTTGGCAAACAAGCTAATCATTTTTATCGACCTGCATCCGGGGGGAAGTACCAGCGTGTATCCGCTATCGACACTGGTTACCTTTAACTTTAGCTAGGCGCGATCGTGCTGGCAACGAATTACCGCAATATAATCAATCACTTATTAAGCGGCTTACTTGACAAAAAGCAGAAAAGACGGAGGGGTACTTTCAACAAAAAAGGCCGGCAATGCGGAGGCATTACCGGCCCTTCCAGTGCAGTTTCAGGGGCTCAGTCCAGAGCGACCCCGAGACGGCGAGCTACCTCTTCATAGGCTTCAACCACCCCGCCGATGCCTTGACGGAAGCGATCCTTGTCCAGCTTGTCGCGGGTTTGCGCATCCCACAGCCGGCACCCGTCAGGGGTGAACTCATCGCCCAGAACAACTTGGCCATTGAAACGACCGTATTCCAGCTTGTAATCCACCAGAAGTAATCCCGCATCGCGGAACAGCTGTTTGAGAATCTCGTTAACCCGGAAGGTCAGCGTCTTCATCTGTTCGATCTCGGCTTCCGTCCCCCAACCGAAGGTGCGGATGTGATACTCGTTGATCATCGGATCGTGCCGGGCGTCATCCTTCAGAAAGAACTCGAAAGTGGGCGGATTGAGGTCCATGCCCTCCTCCACGCCCAACCGCCGGACGATGGAGCCCGCGGCGATATTGCGCACCACACACTCGACGGGAAGCATCTCCAGCTTCTTGACGACCGATTCGGTATCGGACAGCAGGCGCTCGAAATGCGTCGGCACGCCCGCCTCTTCGAGCTTTTGCATGATGAACGCGTTGAACTTGTTGTTCACCATGCCCTTGCGGGCCAGCTGTTCCATCTTTTCGCCGTCGAACGCCGAGGTGTCGTCGCGAAACTGCAGGATCAGTTTGTCGGCTTCATCGGTGTGGTACACCGATTTGGCCTTGCCGGCATAAAGTTCTGACTTCTTTTCCATCGTTTTCCAGCTCCGGACCCTGGTAAAAGGGCCAACCAAATAAGATCGAACCGCAAACGCACAAAGAACGCAAAGGAAACCCCATGGCTAATTCCGGGAGGCTGTGTGCTCAATTCTCCGGCTCGCCATTTTCCATAACTGCCCGGGCGGTGCTCGGCAAACGAGCGCCTCTGCGGTGATACTCCTTTCGCGCACCTGGTGTCTTTGCGGTTTATGAAGTTCGGGTCAAACCACCTCGCGCCAGCCGAAGCCTTCATCCTGCTCGGCCACCGTCACCCATTCCGGTTCACAGCCCAGGGCAGCGCTCACAGCGGCCCTCGCCAACTCCGGGCGATTATTCTTGTCACTCAGGTGGGCGGCAACCACGTGCTGAAGACCGGAAGTGTCCACCCGAGCCAACACAGCGCCAGCCTGGGAATTGCTGAGGTGGCCGTGCCCTCCCCCGACTCTCGCTTTGAGCGACGGCGGGTAAGGCCCGCTGGCGAGCATCTCCGCATCATGGTTGCACTCGATCATCAGCGCATCACAGCCCTCGAGCTGCGATTCGATGTGCTGCGTCGAGCGGCCGGCGTCGGTCAGTATGCCCAACCGGACGGCACCGTTGCCAATGACAAACTGGCTCGGCTCACGGGCATCATGCGGGACCGGAAAGGGCCAGACTTCCAGATCACCGATAGCGAAGGGTCCATGGCAGCTGAAAAGCTCAACCCCGGGAAGTTCACCGAGACCGCGATGCCCCCAGGTTCCCGGCGTCATCCAGACCGCCGTCCCGTGGCGCCGGGCCCAAACCCCGACACCCCCGATATGGTCGGCGTGCTCGTGGGTGACCAGAATCGCGTCGATGGATTCGGGCGCTCGGCCCAACCGGCCCAGCCGCCGCTCGGTCTCCTTGACAGAGAAGCCGCAGTCGATAAGGACGCAGGTGTCGCCCTCCTCCACCAGCGCGGCATTGCCGCCGCTACCGCTGCCGAGCGATGAAAAACGCACTAGCGCAGCTGCTGCGCCAGCCGGTTCAGTATGGTACTTGCGCGCTGTGAATCGACGGATTTGCCTTCCGTGCTCCGAAGAACGATTCGGGTTTCGCGGTCGTCCCCGCGGACTACGATACGCCCCTTTTCACCATCCAGGCTCGACTGATCGTCTTCATCAGAGAAAAGGCCGCTGAACCAGCCCTTTTCGGCTTTCTCGCCGGCATCAGCCAGCTGGTCGACATAGCGAACGAAATAGATGCCCCGGGAACGGTCCCGATCCTCGACCACGAAGCCGATCCGATCGAGCGCGATACCTGTGCGCCGCCAAGCGCGGGCAAAACGTTCATGCACAAGGACCTGCGGCTCGCTTTCGGTACTCACCAGTTCCGCTCGCGCTTGCTCCTGTTCGGCGTTGGCAAGCATGTTTTCCGCCTCGACCGCATCGATACCCAGGTAGACCATGACGCGATTCAGCATTTCCTGGGTCAGTTCGGAGTCGGTCGGACGACGCTTCCAGATGGCTTCGTCGTTGCCGCCCACCTGCTGTTCGATCACCACTTGCTCGACGCCGTAGTGGGTCAGATAGAGCTCGGTCTTGTCATTGTCGGTGCGCTTGAGGCGAACGCGGAACTTGTCACGGGTGGGCGCCGAATAGGCTCTGTCCAGAACCTTACCGAGCCATTTGCGGATAAACCCTTCAGGGACATCGGCCCGGTTTTCGGCCCACTGGGTCTCCATGATACCGACCGAGGGCTCATCGATTTTGAGTTCCAAGCCGTTCTTCAGCCAGAAGTCACGGACCTGGTTCCAGACGTCTTCCGGCGCGGCATCAACCAGCAACCAGCGCTGGTCGCCATCGCCCTTCACCTCGACGTTGCTCTTTTCGGACAGCACCCGGGAGCCTCCGCCCGCCGCCTCCGCATTGGAGCCACTCCGGGTGGAAGCGATTTCGGGCAACGCGGTAGTGCCGCGTTCGACCGGGCTGGTCAGGTCCGGCGGAACCTCAAGCGGCGGCAGTGTAGTGGCCTGTTTGTAATCGGGGCCTTTACGGGTGAATTTGGCACCGCTGCTACAACCTGCCGCCAACGAAAGTACGGTCAAAGCCGCTACGACCAGGATCAATCTTCGCACCAAAAAATTCCTCACCTCTCAATAAGGGAAAGTGCCGGTCTCTACAGAACGCCTGCCTGACGTAGCGCTTCGCGCACGGTTTCGTGGTGCGCTTCCGAAAGGACGGTCAGGGGCAGACGAATTCCAGGCGGATCCGGCCCATTTCATACAGTGCCCATTTGACCGGAATGGGGTTCGCCTCAACGAACAATTTGGTGTGCAGGCCCATCAACGGCTCATTAATCGCCTGCGCCTTTTCGCGGTCACCGGCGATTGCGGCGGCACACATTTCATGCATCTGCCTCGGAGCAACGTTGGCGGTCACCGACACATCACCTTTGCCGCCCAGGAGCATCAATTCCATGGCCGTGGCATCATCACCGCTAAGGATGTCCATCCGCTCGCCGCAACGCTCGACAAGTTCCCGGGCGCGGCCCATGTCTCCGGTCGCCTCCTTGATGCCGACGATGTTCGAAATGTGGGAAAGTCGCTCGACGGTGTCCGGCAGAAGGTCGCACGCCGTACGGCCGGGGACGTTGTAAAGGAGTTGCGGCACCGCAACCGCGTCGGCGATGGCGGCGAAATGCTGGTACATGCCTTCCTGGGTCGGTTTATTGTAATAAGGGACCACCAGCAGACAGGCGTCCACGCCCGCTTCCATGGCGCAGCGGGTCAGTTCGATCGCCTCTCGGGTGGAGTTGGCGCCCGTTCCCCCAATCACCGGGATCCGACCATCGGCCATCTCGACAATGCGTCGAATGACCCAGCAGTGCTCGTCGTGATCGAGCGTGGGGGACTCCCCGGTGGTGCCCACGGCCACGATGCCGTCGGTGCCGTTTTCAATATGGAACTCGACCAGCTGTTCCAGGCTCTGTTCGTCGATGGAACCATCGGCCCGCATCGGCGTCGCCAGGGCCACCAGACTGCCGTGAAACATGCCCACTCTCCAGCCGAAAAATTAAGCGTGCATGGTACTTTGGCGCCTGTTTGAAGACAAGCAAACTGTTTCACCGGCGGCCGGAAAGCAGAGGCCCTTACGGCTGCAACACCAAAACCCCGGATCCCCGATGAGCGGCCTGGAGGCGACAACGAGTTGCGCGCCCCGGCAGGACCGCCTCCGGGGTCTGCCAGCCAAACCCAAGCCGCATGGGGCGCTGTGTCCGAGGCCAGGATTGGGTGATAAACTAGGTAAGAAATTCCCGAGGAGAAGAACCGGACCGCATGAGTCAGCCCAAGCAATATCTTGTAATCTCAGCCCTGGGCGAGGATCGGCCCGGTATCGTCGACAGGCTCACCGGCCCCGTGCTCGAAGCGGGGTGCAATATCCTCGATACCCGAATGACGGTTCTCGGCGGCGAGTTTGCCATTCTGTTGATGGTGGAGGGTTCCTGGGCGGAAGTGGCCAAGTTCGAGCATCTGCTTCCCTCACTGGAAAAGCGACTCGACCTGACCATCATCGCCAAACGCACCGCCGAGCGCCCCGATCGACCGGGAGGGATGCCCTACCTGGTCAATGTCGTATCCCTTGACCACCCCGGAATCGTCAATCAGCTGGCCGGATTCTTCTCAACCCGCAATATCAATATCGAGGATCTCCACACCGAGAGCTATCGCGCCGCCCATACCGGTACGCAGATGTTTTCGGCCAACATCACGGTGAACATCCCCGGTGACATCCATATCGCCCAGCTGCGCAACGAGTTCCTCGATTTCTGCGATTCTCTCAACCTCGATGCCGTTCTCGAACCGGTCAAGGGTTGAGCCGTCGCCTCGCTTCGGTCTTTGCACTTAATCTCTGACGTCAAGACGGACAATCATGACCCAGATAGCTATCGGAACAACGATCCCCGACTTCACCCTGCCCGCGACCGGCGATCAAATGATCGGTCTCACCGATTTCAGGGGCCGGAACCTGGTGCTCTATTTCTATCCGAAGGACAGCACGCCCGGTTGTACCAAGGAAGGACAGGCCTTCCGTGACCTTCACGAGCTCTTCATCAAGCACAATACGGCCATCCTGGGCGTTTCCCGCGACGGCGTGAAGGCCCACGAGAACTTCAAGGCCAAACAGAGTTTTCCCTTCGAACTGCTGTCGGACAAGGAAGAGGTCCTCTGCAGGGCTTTTGATGTCATCAAAGAGAAAAACATGTACGGGCGTAAAGTCATGGGCATCGAGCGCAGTACCTTTCTCATCGATGCTGACGGAGTCTTGCGTGAAGAGTGGCGCAAAGTGAAGGTGGACGGGCACGCGGAAGCGGTGCTCGAGGCCGTTAAAGGACTCTAAATAGATGCTCCGAAATGGTATCCAGTCACCTCCATATCCGAATCCTGGCTTCTGGTAGGAGCCCCGCGCCGGGGCGATTGCCGACCCTATCGCGGCGACGCGCCGCTCCTACCCGGGTGGATACGAATTTGGAATACGTATTTAGCGCTGCGCGAAACAGGTTAGGCAAGGTATAACGAGCCCAAGGGAGTGCCCGTCGCCGGGGCATTGGCCCGGAGCCACGTGGCGGCAAGATCGCATACGGCATCCGGCACCGAATATCCAAGCATCGGGAGTTTAAAACGTCTCATGACTCACAAGAAAAGCGCCCGTCGGGCGGGCAAGCGGCTTTTTGTGCTCGATACCAACGTGCTCATGCATGATCCGACGGCCCTGTTCCGGTTTCAGGAGCACGACATCTACCTGCCGATGGTGGTAATTGAGGAGCTCGACAATAATAAAAAGGGGCATTCGGAAGTCGCCCGCAACGCGCGTCAGGCGAGCCGGTTTCTCGATGACGTGATGACGGGCGCCAACAAGGCCGACATCGACGCGGGCCTCTCCCTGGGCGAGCCGGGGCAAGGTGCCGGGCAACGCCCCACCGGCCGTATTTTCTTTCAGACCTCAAATCTCGAGGCCAACCTTCCCGCCACGCTGCCGGGCAGCAAGCCCGACAACAATATCCTCGGCACGGCGCTCGCGCTCAGCGAGACGCATGCCGGGCAAACGGTCATCCTGGTGTCAAAGGACACCAACATGCGCATCAAGGCAGCCGCTATCGGCATTCATGCCGAGGATTACCGCAACGACCAGGTCCTGGAAGACGTCAACCTGCTCTATAGCGGCAGTGAGGCGCTGAGTCAGAATTTCTGGGAATCGCACAGCAAGGAGATGGAATCCTGGCAGGAGGCGGGACGCACGTTTTATCGCCTTGCCGGACCCGACGCTGCGAGCTGGCATGCCAATCAGTTCCTCTACCTGGACGGAATGGATGAACCCTCCTCTTTCGAGGCCGTGGTCCGGAACGTGGAAGAGGGCAGCGCCACCATCGAGACGGTCAGGGATTATCGCGGTAGCCATAAGGTCTGGGGCATTACCGCCCGAAACCGGGAGCAGAACTTCGCCCTCAACCTGCTGATGGATCCGGAAATCGATTTCGTGTCGCTGGTCGGTCAGGCCGGCACCGGCAAAACGCTACTCACGCTGGCCGCCGGTCTCGCCCAGGTCCTCGACGACCAGCTTTACCGCGAGATCATCATGACCCGGGTGACCGTCCCCGTGGGCGAGGATATCGGCTTCCTTCCCGGCACGGAGGAGGAGAAGATGGCCCCCTGGATGGGCGCCCTGATGGACAATCTTGAGGTTCTCACACAGTCCGAACACAACAGCGACTGGGAACGGGCCGCCACCCAGGAACTGGTGGCCAAACGGGTAAAAATCCGTTCGTTGAACTTCATGCGGGGCCGGACCTTCCTCAACAAATACATCATCATCGATGAGGCCCAGAACCTTACCTCGAAACAGATGAAGACACTGATCACCCGAGCCGGCCCCGGCACCAAGGTGATCTGTTTGGGCAATGTCGCCCAGATCGACACGCCCTACCTCACCGAGACCAATTCCGGTCTCACCTATGTCGTTGACCGCTTCAAGGGCTGGGCCCACAGTGGGCACATCACCCTGATCCGCGGGGAACGTTCACGCCTGGCGGACTTCGCCTCCGAGGCGCTTTAGGAGAGCAATCCAGCCACCGGGGGATACGGGAACGGCTTTTAAACCACAGAGGACACAGAGAACACAGAGATTTTTCAAAGAGTTCTCCGTGTTCTCTGTGCCCTCTGTGGTTTTCGTAGTTCCCCGTGCGCCCCGTGTCCCCCGTGGTTAACTTGTCGCCAGCTCTTCGGGCGAAGGCGGTTCGGTGCGGGGCCAGGCGCGAAGCAGGGCATTGACCAGGGTGGCGAGCGGTATCGCGAAGAAGACGCCCCAAACGCCCCACAGTCCGCCAAAGACGAGCACGGCGACGATAATCGCCACCGGGTGGAGATTTACCACTTCAGAGAAGAGCAGCGGAACCAGAATGTTGCCGTCGAGGGCCTGAATGATGCCGTAGGCCGCCATGATCCAGGCGAACTCCGACCCCCAGCCGAACTGGAAATAGGCAATGATGGCAACGGGAAAGGTGACCACGGCGGCACCGATATAGGGAACCAGCACCGAGAGCCCCACCAGCACGCCCAGCAGGATCGCATATTTGAGGTCCATCAGGGCAAACGTCACGTACGTGGCCACCCCGATGATCATGATTTCCCAGAACTTGCCCCGAACATAGTTGCCGATCTGCACATCGACTTCATGCCAGATGTGCGAGGCAAGGGAACGCTCCCGCGGCAGAAATCCGGTCACCCAGCCGAGAATGCGGTACTTGTCCTTGAGAAAAAAGAAAACCAGCAGAGGCACCAGAATCAGGTACACCACCAGAGTGATGAGGCCCGGTATCGATGACAGGGAGAAGGAAAGAATATGTTGACCGAGTTCGGTGATGTTGCGCCGCATGACCTCGATGATCTCGGTGACCTGTTGCTGGGAGATGAAGGTGTAGTGTTCCGGCAGGCGCAGCAGCGCTTCCTGGCCGGCGCCGATATAGCTCGGCAGTTCCCTGACCAGTTCCACCGTTTGGGTCCACAGCAGTGGCACCACTCCGAATAACAGGAAGATCAGGAAGGTCATAAAACCGAGGAACACCAGGATAACGCTGGTCGTTCTGCCTCCCCCTTCCCGCTCCAGGATGCGGACCAGCCCTTCGAGAAGGTAGGCGATGACGATTGCCGCCAGAACCGGCGTCAGCATTCGGCCCATGGTCAATACGACGCCAAAACCGAGGGCCAGAAGGACTACCAGGAGAACCGCTTGCGGATCCGAAAAGTAGCGCCGAAACCACTTGCTGATCACATTCATCGGTTATCGGCACCGAACTGCTTTTTGTAGTGTCGACTAAAGACAATCTCCAGCTCATCGATCACCTCGACCGCCTCTCGGCCCTGCATGACGTGCTGGGCCATCAGACCCGACGTCTCGTGGAGCATCTTTGAGCGATCGAGCATGTGGTAGGTCTCGGAGAGCCGTTTGATGGCTCCGACCACACTCTCCCCCTCCGGACGGGGGATGGGCTTGGGTTGTATGTCCACCGGCTCGGTTCCCGCCCGCTCCACCAGGAACTCGGCAAAGGCTACGAGTGTGTCGCGCTCGGCATCGGGCAGGCGCCGGAAGCACTCCAGCAGACTCTTTTCAGCATCGGCCATAGGACAGTTCAGGGATGTTCCAGGCAATAGGTCTTGGCGAAATCGAGCAACTTCTCAATGGCACGTAAACGGAATTTCTGTTTCTGGTGCACGAAGGAAAGCGGGCGCTCCAGGGGAGGTTCGATATCGATGGCCACCAGCGTGCCCAGTTGCAGTTCCTTGGCGATCGTGGCGCGGGAGACGATCGATACCCCCATGCCGGCCTCAACGGCCCCTTTCACCGCTTCCGGGCTTCCCAACTCCATGACCACGTTCAGACTGGCGGGATCGATGGCGGTGTAGTTGAGATGCTCCAGAATCACCTCGCGGGTACCCGAACCCTCCTCCCGACAGATATAGGGGTATTCCAGAAGCGCGGACATGGGGACCGAGTCGCGAGCAGCCAATTCGTGTCCCGGCGGAACGATCAGTACCATCCGGTCGATCCGGCAGGTCTCCACCACCAGATTCTTGTTATGAACCGGCGCCTCAACGACGCCCAGGTCAATGGAGTTGTTCTCCACCATGGCCACGATGGCGTCGGTATTGGCAACCGAAAGGCGGATCGTCACCTCCGGGTACTTCGCCTTGAAATTCCCCAGGAGGGCGGGAAGCATGTATTCGGCGATGGTGGTACTGGCCCCCACCATAAGCACCCCGCTCACCTCGCCGGTGAGGTCCCGGACGGCGTTTTCCATCTCGGAATAGAGCGCGAAAATGCCGTCGGCGAAGCGATAAACCCTCTGCCCGGCTTCGGTCAGGCTTATCCGGTTGTGCGTTCGATCGAAAAGACGGGTGTTGAAATACTCTTCCAATTGGCGGACCTGGAAGGTCACCGCCGGCTGAGTCATGTGCAGCGATTCGGCGGCTTTCGTGAAGCTCAGCAACCGGGCCACGGTATGGAAAACTTGCAGGCGTCTGTCGGCCATATCAGATCATCGTTGTATATGTTCCCTTTATGGGAGGAAAGCATACTTTATTCGCAAGGCAGCGAACAGTGCCCGGGTGGGCAGTTCGGAGCAGTAAAGTCGCGGCTGCCGTCAAGGTCACCGGGACGACTCCTCAAGGTCACGAACAGCGGATTTGAGCGGGTTTTTCACCTCGGCGGAGCATGGGTATCAGAAGGAGTCGTCCGAACCCATGCCCCGCCGACGATGGTCTAATCCCGTGCCCGAATGAAATCGACACGTTTTCGCATGAAGGCGTAATACATGACCGGAATCACCACCAGTGTCAGCAGGGTGGAGACGAAAATGCCAAAAATCAGCGAAATCGCCAGCCCGCTGAAGATGGGATCATCCAGGATGAAAAACGCCCCCATCATGGCCGCGACCCCGGTCAGCACGATAGGCTTGGCACGAACCGCACCGGCCCGGATCACCGCCTCATCCAGGCTGATGCCCTCACGCACCTGCTGGTTGATGAAGTCCACCAGAAGGATCGAGTTACGAACGATGATGCCGGCCAGCGCTATCATGCCAATCATCGAGGTCGCCGTGAACTTGGCGCCCAGCAGTGCGTGGCCCGGCATCACACCGATAATCGTCAGTGGAATCGGAGCCATGATGATCAGGGGCACCAGATAGGAGCGAAACTGAGCCACCACCAGCAAGTAAATGAGTATCAGCCCCACCGAATAGGCAATCCCCATGTCGCGGAAGGTTTCGTAAGTGACCTGCCACTCACCATCCCACTTCAGGCTGTACTCGTACGGGTTCTCCGGCGGATTGATGAGGAATTGATTGATTGTCGCCCCGAACTTCAGGGGTTCGGCCATAAGCTCGCCAAAGATCGCAAACATTCCGTAGAGCGGACTGTCCAGTTCGCCAGCCATGTCGCCCGTGACGTAGACCACCTGCTGAAGATCCTTGTGATAGATGGCATTTTCACGGGAGGTCTGTCGGACCGAGGCGATCTCCGAAAGCGGAACCAGTGAACCCTGCAAGCTCTTTACCCGCAGTTGCAGCACCGACTCCACTTCGGCCTTATCGGCGACCGGGAACTCCAGGCGGATCGGCAGCGGGTACTTCACGTTGGCACCGTGCAGGTAGGAGACGTCGTTGCCGGAGAGCGCCGTCGATACCGCCTCCACGACGCTCTGCTGGGGAACACCCAGGAGCGCGGCCTTTTGCTGATCCACCCGCAGGACGAACTTGGGCGCAGGCGCCTCCACCGTATCATCGAGGTCGATGATGTCCTCGGTCGATTCGAAAACAGACCGGACCTCCTTGGCCACTTCGATCTGCCCCTCGTAATCGAGCCCGTAAATCTCCGCCACCAGCGGCGACATCACCGGCGGACCGGGCGGAACTTCGACGATTTTGACGTTGGCGTCGTACCGACGCCCAATCATCTGGAGTGGCTCACGGACCGACAGGGCGATTTCATGACTCTGGCGCTCACGGTCGTGCTTATCGACCAGATTCACCTGGATATCGCCGACGTTGGCGCCTTCCCTCAGGTAATACTGGCGCACCAGGCCGTTGAAATTGATGGGCGATGCCGTACCGGCATAGGCCTGATAGTCGGTGACCTCGGGAACCGTGGCCAGGTACTCACCCAGTTCGCCCAGCACCCGGGCGGTCCGCTCGACGCTGGTGCCCTCAGGCATATCGACAACGACCTGGAACTCCGACTTGTTGTCGAAGGGCAGCATTTTCATGACCACCATCTGCACACCCACCAGGGCCACAGAACCGGCGATGAACACCATGATCAGGCCGCCTAACGCCCAGCGCTTGCCGCGCCCCTTGTTCTCGTTAAGGAAAGGGCCGACGCCGCGCCGGAACACCCTGTACAGCCATCCCTCACCCGACTCGTCGCCGTGATGCACTTGGGAGCGGCCCAGCATCACATTGGACATCCAGGGCGTGACGATGAACGCAACGGCCAGGGAGATCAGCATGCCAATGCTGGCATTGATGGGTATGGGACTCATATAGGGCCCCATAAGGCCGGTGACGAACGCCATCGGCAGCAGTGCCGCAATCACTGTCAGGGTCGCCAGAATGGTGGGGCCGCCAACCTCGTCGACCGCCGCCGGAATGGCCTCCAGCAAGCTCTTGTTCTCGAACTGCATGTGGCGGTGGATATTCTCCACTACCACAATGGCATCATCGACCAGAATGCCGATGGAGAAGATCAGTGCAAAGAGCGACACCCGGTTGAGGGTAAAACCCCACGCCCAGGAGGCAAACAGGGTAATGGCCAGGGTAATCACCACCGCCATGCCGACGATGAAGGCCTCCCGCCACCCCAGGGCCAGCAGCACCAGTGCAACGACCGAAACGGTCGCAAAGATCAGTTTGGAGATCAGCTTCTGGGCCTTGGCATCGGCCGTCGCGCCATAGTCCCGGGTCACAGTCGCCTTGACGCCGTCCGGGACGAAGGTGCCCTTCAACTGCTCAAAACGCTGGATCACCTGCTCGGCAATCGCAACCGCGTTGGTCCCCGGCTGCTTGGCAATCGCCACGGTGACGGCCGGAAACTCGCCGGCAACCTCGATACCCTTGGCATCGGCAGCCGGGCCTGTGCCAAACCAGGCGTACTGCTCAGGCTGATCGGGCCCCCGACGCACCTCGGCTACATCTTCCAGGTAGACCGGTTTGCCTTGATGGACACCAACGACCAGTGAGCGCACCTCCTCCACCGAGGTCAGAAATTCGCCGGACTGCACCAGGACTTCGCGGTTGTTGTTCACCAGTGCGCCGGAAGGGCGGGTCGCATTGGAGACCTGCAGGGCCTGACGCAGATCGTCAAAAGCGATGCCGTAGCCGGCCAACTTGGCCGGGTCCAAAAGCACATGCACCACCTGGTCCGGACCACCGATGGTGTAAATGTCACGGGTACCCTTGACGCGTTTCAGCTCAGACTCGATGGCGTGGGCCACTTTCTGCAGCTCATAGCCACCGACACTGGGATCTTCACTCCACAGGGTCAACGAGACGATGGGCACATCATCGATGCCCTTGGGTTTGATAATCGGTTGGGCGACGCCCAGGTTCTGGGGAAGCCAGTCCTGCTTGGAAAAGATGGCGTTATAGAGGCGCACAATCGCGCCGGTGCGGTCTTCGCCCACCACGTACTGAACGGTCAACACCGACATTCCCGGCCGGGAGGTTGAATAAACGTGCTTCACCCCTTCGATTTCGGAGAGGATCTGCTCGGCCGGAGTGCTCACCAGGTGCTCCACTTCACTGGCCTGCGCCCCCGGATAGGCGATGAAAATATTGGCGAAGGTCACGTTGATCTGTGGCTCTTCCTCTCGCGGTGTGACCAGCACCGCGAAGATGCCCAGCAGCAACCCCAGCAGGGCCAGAAGGGGCGTAATCTCGGTGCTGAGGAAGCGCTTGGCAATGCGGCCGGAGATACCCAGCTTTTCACTCATTGAGCTTCACCTGCACGGATTTCCTTCAGGTAGACACCGGCCCGAATCGGGTCCAGCGCCACCTTTTCGCCCTCGGAAAGACCGGCCAGCACCTCGGTCATACCGTCGTGATTGCGGCCGACACGGATCTGCCGGAAACTCACGCTGCCATCAGCTCGGGTGACATAGACGGCAGTGACTTCGGAGCGATAGACCACGGCCCGGCTTGGGACAAGCAGTCGCTCCCGCTCACCCACGGTAAAGCCCACCTTCGCAAACATGCCCGGATAGACACCGTGATGTCCCTCCGGCAGGTCGACACGAACGCGGAAGGTATGGGATTGGGGATCGGCATAGGGGCTCACCGTTACGTCCTTGGCTCGAACGATTCGGCCCTCATCGCCGTTTGCCGCCGGCAGCATGATGCGGGCCTGCCCACGCTGGCGGACCTCGTCCACATAAGGTTGGGATACGTTGGCCGTGGCGCGCAGCTTCTCCAGGGAGAGGCCGGTCATCAGCGGCTGGCCGGGATTGGCCGTTTCGCCGGGCTCCACGTGGCGCTCGACCACGATGCCGCTGTAGGGTGCGCGCACTTGGGTATATTCAAGCTGCTCCCGGGCCTGATCGGCGGCGGCGGCGGCGGACTTCAACGCGGCGTCGGCCTTGTCGAACTCCGATTTGGACACCAATTTGCGCTTCAGCAGGTCCTGAATGCGCGAAAAATTCGCCTTTGCCTCCGCGAGGCCGGCCTCAGCCGCCCTCAAGGCCGCTCGCTGCTCCTTATCACGGAGGCGGACGATGATGTCGTCCTTGGAGACGTAGTCATCGACATCGAAATTGACCTCGAAGAATACGCCCGGAGGTCTGTGCCGACACGGTGGCCTGGTGGACGGCTTCGAGAACGGCATCGAAAACCTGCTCGCGCTCGACCGTTTCGACCCGCGCCTCGGCGACATCGAACGGGAGCTCGGGGGCGCCAGCTACCGCCCACTGGGCCAGCAGAAGGGAAGCCGCAGCGATAAGGGGTTGTATCCGCATGCCTTTCTATTCCTCTGTACGTCTGACTTCTGATGTTCCGCTATATTAGCAGTTTCTTATATTCATCAACAAATAGTGACGGATTGACCCTTTTCAACCCCCGAAAGCAAAACGCCCCCGCAACGGCTCAGCCGCTGCGGGGGCGCCTTATCATCCGCACTCCGATCAGAGCCTGAAACGATCCACCAGGCTCTCGAGCTGCTCGGCAAGTCGGCGCAACTCCTCTGAGACTTCAGCGGTCTCCTGGGCTCCGTCTGCGGTCCGGTCGGCAACCTCACTGATTGTACTTACATTTCTATTGATTTCATCGGCCACCTTGCTCTGCTCTTCAGCCGCAGTGGCAATGTGGGTGTTCATCTCGCTGATGGTGGCGACTTCGCCCGCGATACTGGCCAGCCCTTCGGCCGAGCGCTCCACCTGTTCGGCACCCTCCTGTGCCTTGCCGCGCGCCGATTCCATGACGTCGACGGCACGGCGGGCGCCGGTCTGCAGGCGATCTATCATCTGGTGGATCTCTTCCGTGGACTGCTGGGTTCGCGAAGCGAGGGTACGAACCTCATCGGCTACGACAGCAAATCCCCGCCCCTGTTCCCCGGCGCGGGCGGCCTCGATGGCCGCATTGAGTGCCAGCAGGTTGGTTTGTTCGGCAATGCCTTTGATGACGTCCAGCACCGTGCCGATATTCTCGCTCTCCCCTTCCAGCTCGGTAATCACCTTGGCCGCTTGCTCCACCTGGTTCATCAGGGCATCTATACCGCCGATGGCCTCGGTGGCGACCAGAGCACCGGACTGGGCCTCCTGGTTGGCCGTTGCCGATGCGCGGCTGGCCTCCTCGGCATGGTTGGCAACCTCCCGAACCGTGGCGGTCATCTGGTTCATGGCCGTTGCGACCTGATCGGTTTCGCTGCGCTGCTGCGTGGCGCCCTGCAGGGTGCCCTCGGTGACCTCACCGATGCGTTTGGCAACCCCGCCGAGGCTGTGCGTCGCCCCGGAAACCTGCGACAGGCCTTCGCGGAATTTGGCAATCATGCTGTTAAATGCCCCAGCCATTGCGCCGATTTCATCGGATCGCTCGAAGGGGTACGTCACGACCGAGGTCGGAGTCGCGGGCCATGGCTTCCATAAGGCCGCGCAGCTTGTTAATGCGCCGGATCACCACCCGCCGTATGACGAAGACCATCAACAGCAGGCCGAAGGCGAAAAGTCCCAGCTGGATGCCGGCATTGGCCATCAGACCACGGTTGACCTGATCGTCAAGGGCATTGAGGGAATAACTGACCCGTACGGCGCCGAGAACGGTTTTTTCCTCAACCTGATGACACACCAGGCAGTTGGTACCGCGATAGTCCTTGCTGGCGAACAGCGGGTTGAGAACGGTGAGCACCCGGCCCTCCGCCGTATCCCGGAGCTGAATGATCTCTTCCCCCGCCAGAGCGCGCTGATCCAGCGAGTCCTGCTTCTGCTCTTCAACATTCCCTTCGCCGAAAATCTTGCTTACCGCCTCGCTGCGGACGACGCGGGCATCGATCACACCCGGCCTTGATCGGACCTTCTCACGCAGCAATTCCCGCTGATTCATGGTCCCCGTCAGCATCATGGTATTGAGGCTGTCGAAATAGGAATCCGCCGCATCTTTGGTCTGTTGCTCAACCACGTCGAGAACCAGCTTCCGTTCACTCCAGGCAGTAAACGAAATCACGGCGATCATCACCAGAAGGAAAACCGCCGCGAGACTCAGGTTGACCTTGGCCTGGATCGAAAGATGCCTGCCAGCGTTTTTATTGGTCATTCGCTACTCTCGATTGTTCGCTGAGCTTTTTTGATCGTTGGGGTTGCCTGTGAGGACGCGGACGGCGTCGGACGGCAACAAAGGGGGGAGATCCCGTCAAGAACTGTATCGACAGAATAACAGGGAACTTTAGCAGGTTGTTGAAAAAGGTTTTTGTCCCTTCTCACTAAGGGAGAAGGTTAGGATGAGGGGGATAAAATCAGTAACTTACCTTTTATTGAGTCCCCTCACCCCAGCCCTCTCCCTCTGGAGAGGTGTTTTTCAACAGCCTGTTAGGTCTAACCAGAAAGCCGAAGGACGGCGTTTAAAACCGCAAGTCCTATCCTTGTAACTTGTTAATTGTCATTTTTGCATTAGCTGGAGAGCGGTTTTTCGCCCCTCGAAAAGGACATACCGGAATCGAAGAAACCGTAACCGGCCCGCTCCGCCCGGGTATGCTGCATGGCGGTCTCGGCATGATGAATGAGGGAATCGGTCTCTTCGGCATCGTCTGGGAAAACACTGATTCCGACACTGAGGGTCAGGTAAAGCTGGTATCCGTCGGCCTCTACCGGTTCGGAGAACGCATCGATCAGTTGCTGGGCAAGAAGCTCCAGCTCGGCCGAGTCACCGACGCCGGAAATAATCGCGGCAAACTGCTCCCGTTCCAGGCGTGCGAGCCCCTCGGCTCGAGTGAGATTCTGCTTGATCCGGCGTGCCGCCGCGATCAACAACCGCTCACCGAGCTCGGCCATCTGTTCATCGCCCAGCAATCCGGACAGGTCGATGCCAATGCACATCACCGCCAGCGAGTTGCCGGCTCTCCGGGCGCCCAGCAGCGCCTTGGAGAGGTGATCGACGAACAGTAACCTGTTGCCCAGCCCCGTGAGCGCGTCCTGCCCCACCAGATGCTGAAGCGATTCCTGCCGGGCCAATCGGCGCGTCACGTCCTTGCCGGTAGCGACGAAGTGGGTAACATCGCCGTGCTCGTCACGGACCGGAGTAATGGTCTTGGCTTCGTAGTAAAGGTCGCCATCTTTACGGCGATTGATGAAGAGATCGGTAAAGGGCAAACCGTTGGAGAGGGACCGCCACATACGGGAGAAGAAGTCGGAATCCTGTATGCCGGAACTGAGAATACTGGGCCGATCCCCGATGACCTCCTCGCGCTCATAGCCGGTCACATCCTCAAAAGCGGCGTTCACGTATTCGATGATCCCTTCCCGATTGGTGATCATGACCATATCCGCCGTCTGCTCCAGGGCCCGGAAGAGCTTATCGCGTTCCCGCTCGGCATGCTTACGAGCAGTGATATCGCTGGTTAGCCCGGCACATCGATAGATGCGCCCCGACTCGTCACGAATCGGGAACGAATGGGTCGCCACCCAGCGCTCGCTGCCGTCGGGGCGCTGAATACGGTACTCCTCGTTGAGGTCGCCCCACCCCTTCTCGGCCAGGACCGATTCGATACGGTCGAAATCGTCGGGATGGACGAAATCCAGAAAACCGTCGAGGGCGTCGAACATCGACGTTGCGGATCGCTCCCAAACCTGCTCAAACCCGGGATTGACGTAGATCATCCGCTCTTCGTCCAGGTCGATAAGCCAAAGCACACCGTCGATGTTGCCGGCCAGTTGCCGGAAGTGCTCTTCGCTTTGCTGCAGGGCCAGTTCCGCCCGACGGCGCTGCCGACGCCCCTCGGCTTCGCCCAGCTCTCTCTCCACCGCGGAGTTCAAGCGGGTGAGATTGTCCTTCATGATGTAGTTGTGGGCACCGGCGTGCATCGTCGCGATTGCCGTCTCCTCCCCGACCGCACCGGAAACGACAATAAACGGCAGGTCCAGTTCGAAGCGTCGCAACAGGTGAAGCACGTCGAGCGCGGAAAAACCGGGCAAGCGGTAGTCGGATAGCACCACGTCCCAGCTCTCTGTCAGGGCCGCCTCGATATCGCCCAAACGGTCCACCCGGCGAAATTCGGGACGATAGCCACCCTTACGCAGTTCGCGCAAAAGCAGGAAGGCATCGTCTTCCGAATCCTCGACAAGGAGAACTTTGAGGGGGACCGTGCTCGCGTGAGGTTCCATAGAATCCACCTGGTCCGTTGGTCAATCCGGTCACGCCGGCACGCATATCCTATTCAGGCTTGGAAGCGGTCTCAAGCGAAAAAACACCGGCGAAACTCCTGCAGACGCAAGGTTTTCAACGAAATCAGGGACATAGCGAGAATCACGATTTCTTATTCTCGCCATAGCCCATATCATGATGGCTGGAAAAGAGGTTCCGAGGGATGGGGTTGCGGCAAACGGAAACAGAAACAGGCGCCTTCCCCTTCACTGCCGTGGGCCCAGACCTCGCCGCCATGGCGCAGAACAATACGCTTCACAGTGGCCAGTCCGATGCCACTGCCCTCGAATTCCGAGGGGCTGTGGAGGCGATTGAATGCGCCGAAAAGATCGCCCGCGTGGCTCATATCGAAACCGACGCCGTTATCCCTGACGCAGAATTGGCTTCGGCCCTGCTCGTCCTCTTCGCGGCGGAATTCGATGCGCGGCACGTTTTCCCGTGCCGAGTACTTCCAGGCATTGCCAAGCAGGTTTTGAACCACAACGCGCAGCAGGGCCGGATCTCCCGTCGCCTGCATGTCTTCATCCAGGTGAAATTCCACTTCGCGCTCCGGTTCGGCAACACGCAGCTCCTCGATCACACTGTGCGCGACGTCGGCCAAATCCACCGAGCACTGATTCATGGGCTGGCGAATGACCTTGGAGAGGATAAGCAGGTTTTCGATGATGTCCGCCATCCGTTCGGTATTAGCGGCGACGCGGTCCAGATAGCGAAGCGCCTCTCCCTTGAATTGTTCGCCATGGTCCTCCAGCAGGGCGCCAACGAAACCGTTGATGGCGCGAAGCGGTGCGCGCAAATCGTGAGAAACCGAATGGCTGAAGGTCTCCAGTTCCCGGTTCACCGCCACCAGTTCGGTCGTGCGCTGTGCCACCAACTCCTCCAGGCGTTCGCGGTAGCGGAGTAGCTCCCGCTCGTTGGCCTTGCGCTGCGAAATGTTCCTGACTACCGCGTGGGTGGCAGGTCGTCCCCGGTATTTCACCGGAATCGCGGCCGCCTCCACTGTTACAGTGCTGCCATCGAGCCGTAGCATTGTCCGTTCGGCCAGCGGCGCCGGCTCCCACCGCTCCGCCGCCAACTGCACCCGCGCCGACACCGCATCCCGGCATTCCGGCGCATAGAGACTGGTAATGGGCCGCCCGATGAAGACGTCCGGTGACTCGGCGCCGAGGAATTCGGCACCGCGCTGGTTCATGGAGACGATTCGGCCGTCGCACTGCGTCACTTCGAGTTCGAACGAGAGCTCCACCACCCGGCGGTAGCGCTCTTCCGCCTCGGCAAGCTGCCGTTGAGCTGCCCAGCACTCCGTCAGATCGATCCCGCTGGCCACGAAATAGGCCGGTTTCCGGCCATCGCCACCCACGGCGATGACAGAGCAGGAGAGGCGTCGCCGTCCGCCATCATGGGTCCGCCAATCGATGTCACGCTCCCATCGACGGGTTTTCGGCGGTGATTGAAAGCAACGGCGGACATCCTCCGCCTGCTCCGGCGCGATTACGGTTTCCCAAATGGCGGTTCCGAAGACGTCTTGGGACTGCAATCCGCTGAGCCTTTCGGCCCCCGGACTGAAGCGGAGAATGCGTCCCTCCCCGTCGAGTACGAGAACTACCGTGTTCTCGGCCTGAAGGAAGGCATCCGCCAGTTCGGTCTGTATCAAGGCGTCGGCTGCGCTCTTCGAGAGCTTGTCTTTCTGCCTGGCTATGGCCAGGATGCCGCCGTTTCCGGTGTCCATTAGCGACCAGTGAAACGGAAGAGGGCCGGTGGTCGTGACAAGGCGCGCCTCGATGATCGACTCGGGGGTTCCCGCATCGAGGGCCTTCAAAAAGGGAGAGCGGTCGTCAGGATGGAGCAGATCGGGGAAGTAGTCGGGAGTGTACTCAATCAGTGCCCCGGCGGCCTGACTGTGGGTCAGTACCGAACCGTCCCGACCGAGTACGAACACCGGCTCCTGAATTTCGCCGGCCGGCCGTGCCAGTAGCGGCCCCTTATAATCCGTTGCGGCTTCCTCAACCCTATCCATTCTCCCCCCGCTTAGAGTCCAGTCCCGGGACCAAAGAGCTGTTGTTATTAGTTAGAAACATAGACCACAACCAGAGACTCCACTGTGAAAACACTCACAATCGGATGCGTCTTTGCCGCCACCGGAAGCGGCTCGCTATAATGCGCGCTCATTTCCACCCGATCGTGGCGTTAACTCTATGGCCCAGTACATCTACACCATGAATCGAGTCTCCAAGGTGGTGCCGCCCAAGCGGACCATCCTGGAGGACATCTCCCTTTCCTTTTTCCCGGGCGCCAAAATCGGCGTGTTAGGCCTCAATGGCGCTGGCAAGTCCTCCCTGCTGCGCGTCATGGCCGGAATCGATAGCGAAATCGAGGGCGAAGCACGGCCGCAGCCGGGAATCAAAGTCGGCTACTTGCCCCAGGAGCCGCAGCTCGATCCCGAAAAGGATGTGCGCGGCAACGTGGAAGAGGCGGTGAAACCCGTCAAGGACGCCCTGGAGCGCCTCGATGCCGTCTACGCCGCCTATGCCGACCCCGATGCGGATTTTGACGCGCTGGCCAAAGAACAGGGTGAACTCGAGGCGGTGGTCCAGGCCGCCGACGGTCACGACCTCGACCGCCACCTGGAGATCGCCGCCGACGCCCTGCGCCTGCCCCCCTGGGAGGCGGACGTCACCAAGCTCTCCGGCGGCGAGCGCCGTCGCGTGGCGCTGTGCAAACTGCTGCTGGAAAAACCGGACATGCTGCTGCTGGACGAGCCCACCAATCACCTGGACGCCGAGTCGGTGGCCTGGCTGGAGCGCTTCCTGCACGACTATAGCGGCACCGTGGTGGCCGTGACCCACGATCGCTACTTCCTGGACAACGTCGCCGGCTGGATCCTGGAGCTGGACCGCGGCCACGGCATCCCCTGGGAGGGCAATTACTCCTCCTGGCTGGAGCAGAAGGAGAAGCGCCTGGAGATGGAGCAGAAGCAGGAGCAGGCGCGCGTGAAGGCGATGAAACAGGAGCTGGAGTGGGTGCGCTCCAATGCCAAGGGCCGCCAATCCAAGTCCAAGGCGCGCCTTGCCCGCTATGACGAAATGGCCTCCAAGGATTATCAGAAGCGCAACGAGACCAACGAGCTCTTCATCCCGCCCGGACCGCGTCTGGGCGATGTGGTGGTCGAAGCGGACAAGATCCGCAAAGGCTTCGGCGATCGCCTGCTGGTCGAGGAGATGTCCTTTGATCTGCCCCGCGGCGGCATTGTCGGTGTCATCGGCCCGAACGGTGCCGGTAAGACCACCCTGTTCCGCATGCTGATGGGCGAGGAGAAGCCCGATGCGGGCGAGCTGCGCATCGGCGATACCGTGCAACTGGCCTACGTGGATCAGAGCCGTGATGCCCTGGATCCGAAGAAAACCGTCTGGGAGGAGATCTCCGAAGGCCACGACATCATGACCGTGGGCGATTTCGAGGTGAATTCCCGCGCCTACGTCGGCCGTTTCAACTTCCGCGGTGCCGACCAGCAGAAACGGGTCGGCGACCTCTCCGGCGGCGAGCGTAACCGCCTGCATCTGGCCAAGCTGCTGAAAAGCGGTGGCAACCTGCTGCTGCTCGATGAGCCGACCAACGACCTGGATGTGGAGACCCTGCGGGCCCTGGAAGAGGCGATTCTCGAGTTCCCGGGTCCGTCGTCGTGATCTCCCATGACCGCTGGTTCCTGGATCGGGTCGCCACCCACATCCTCGCCTTCGAGGGCGACTCCCAGGTGACCTGGTTCGAGGGCAACTACGCCGACTACGAGGCGGACCGCAGGCGCCGGCTCGGCGACGAGGCGGCCAACCCGCACCGCATCAAGTACAAGCCGCTGAAGGTTTGATGAACCACGGGGGCACGGGGCGCACGGGGGAAAACGGCAAAAACCACAGAGGACACAGAGATCACAGAGATCACAGAGATCACAGAGCGTTAATAGAAGGTACGCCAGTCGCTGACAGCAGAATCCCTTGAGTCACGGGAAGCCACGGGTCGCAGGCATTATGCTTTTCTCTGCGTCCTCTGTGGTTTTTTCTTGGGTTTCCCCGTGCGCTCCGTGCCCCCCGTGGTTCATTTCCCAACTTCGCGGCAATTGACTCCCGACGGGCGAATCCGATAAAACAACCCTTCTTATAAGAAAGAACCCTTCCCAGAGGTGGCCCGTGTCCGATACGAAGATCCTGCTCGACGAAAACGAAATCCCCACTCACTGGTATAACGTTGTCGCCGACATGCCCAACGCACCGGCGCCGGTATTGGGGCCGGACGGCAATCCGGTAACCCCCGATGCCTTGACCGCAATCTTTCCGATGTCCCTGGTCGAGCAGGAGGTCTCGGGCGAGCGCTGGGTCGAGATCCCCGAGAAGGTCCGCGAAATCTATCGGCTCTGGCGCCCGTCGCCCCTTTACCGGGCCCGGCGCCTGGAGGAGGCCCTCGGAACGCCGGCGAAGATCTATTACAAGTACGAGGGCGTCAGCCCGGCCGGCTCCCACAAACCCAACTCGGCCATCGCGCAGGCCTTCTACAACAAAGAGGCCGGCATCAACCGCCTGGTGACGGAAACCGGCGCCGGCCAGTGGGGCTCCTCCCTGGCGCTCGCCGGGCAGATGTTCAATATGGATGTGCGCGTCTATATGGTGAAGGTCAGCTACGACCAGAAGCCGTTTCGCCGCTCCATGATGCAGACCTGGGGTGCGGAGGTCTTTCCCAGCCCCACCGACATGACCGAGTCGGGGCGCAAGGCCCTCGCCGCCGATCCCGACAACCCCGGCTCGCTGGGCATCGCCATCTCCGAAGCCGTTGAGGAGGCGGCCTCGCGGGAGGACACCAATTATGCACTCGGCTCGGTGCTCAACCACGTCATCCTGCACCAGACCGTGATTGGGCTGGAGGCGAAGAAGCAGTTCGAGAAGGCGGGCGACTACCCCGATATGGTCTTTGCCCCCTGCGGCGGCGGTTCCAACTTTGCCGGTGTCGCCTTCCCGTTCTTGGCCGACAAGGCAGCCGGCAAGAACATCAGTCTGGTGGCGGCCGAACCCGCCTCCTGCCCCACTCTCACCCGCGGTCACTACGCCTACGACTTCGGTGATTCAGTGGGCCTCACACCGCTTCTGAAGATGTATACCCTCGGCCACGACTTCATGCCGCCCGGGATCCACGCCGGGGGACTGCGCTACCACGGCGACAACGTGCTGGTTTCTCAGCTTTATGACGAAGGGCTCATCGATGCCGTCGCCGTCCCGCAGTTGGCCACCTTTGAAGCCGGCGTTCAGTTCGCGCGCACCGAGGGCATTATCCCCGCTCCCGAGTCCAACCATGCCATTCGTGCCTGCATCGACGAAGCCCTGCGCTGTAAGGAAAGCGGCGAGGCCAAGACACTGTTTTTCAATCTTTCGGGCCACGGCCACTTCGACATGGCCTCCTATGACAAGTACTTCAGTGGGGACCTCGAGGACTACGAGTACCCCGAAGCGGCCATTCACGAGGCGCTGGATCACCTTCCGAAGGTGGGGTGAACGGCAATTAACCGCAAAGGCGCCAGGAGTGCAAAGGTACAGCTGAATCGGGAAATACCGAAGCCACCTGTGATGTCAACGTATTCGGTGTCTTCGGTACTTCCCTCAATGGAATCACGGCGAGGCGCCGCTCCTGCCTGGCATCGCCGTTCGGGCCCGTCCGCATCTGATCGCTTTTTCTTTGCGCTCCTGGCGCCTTCACCTACAGGGATGTAGGTGAGGGGCATGAGCCGGGAGCGGAAGCCTTGCGGTTTTCCCTGACCGGCCGAGACCAACAACTACAATTCCTGCAGCACCAGGAAACCTCCGAAGGAATCCCATGAGCACCAAACCGCTTCCGCCCAGCGACCTGTTCCACCCCTGCGACCCCGACCAGTTTGATTTTGAGACCACGGCCGAACTCGACGAGTTGACCGAAATCATCGGTCAGAAAAGGGCCCTGGAAGCCGTTCATTTTGGCGTCGGCATGCGGCGCGAGGGCTATAACCTCTATGTAATGGGGCCATCGGGGATGGGCAAACACACCCTTATCGAGCGCTATCTGGGCGAGAAGGCCGCATCACAGCCCCCTCCCCCCGACTGGATCTACGTCAACAATTTCGAGCAGGCCCACAAGCCCCGGGCGTTACGCCTTCAACCCGGTCAGGGACATCGTCTGCGCGAGGATATGGAGCACTTCATCGAGGAGCTCGCCGGCTCCATTCCTGCGGCGTTCGAGGGCGACGAATACCGGACGCAAATCCAGGGTATCGAAGACGAACTGAAGGAGCGGCAGGAACAGGCCTTTAACGAACTGTCGGAAGAGGCGGCCGAACACGACATCAAGCTCTTCCGCACCCCCAGCGGCTTCGCCTTCGCGCCCATGCGCAAAGGGGAGGTGGTGGGTCCCGATGAGTTCGCCAAGTGGTCCAAGAAGGCGCAGCAGCACACAGAGGAGATTGTCTCCAACCTTCAGGAGAAGCTACAACGGGTTATCCAGCAGATCCCCATCTGGCGGCGCGAAGTGCGGGATCGCATCAAGGAACTCAACCGTGAGGTCACCATGTCGGTGGTTGGCCACCTCATCGATGAACTCAAGCTGCGCTACACCGATTTGCCCGATGTGGCCGCCTATCTCGATGCGGTTCGCCAGGATGTGGTCAACAACGTCAAGGACTTCATCAAGGGCGAAGAGAGCGACGGGCTGCCGGGTCAGCAGCAGGAGCCCGACCCGCGGGCACTGCATCGCTACAAAATCAATGTGGTGGTGGACAACAGCAAGACCAAAGGGGCGCCGGTCACCTATCTCGACAATCCCAGCTATCTGAATTTGGTGGGCCGCGCTGAGCACCTGGCCCAATACGGCACACTGGTGACGGATTTCACCCTGCTCAAGCCGGGCGCATTGCATGAGGCGAGTGGCGGCTTCCTCATCCTCGATGCCCACAAACTCCTCACTCAGGTCTATGCCTGGGAGGGCCTGAAGCGTGCCCTCTATGCCAACGAGATCCGCATCGAGTCACTGGAGAAGATGCTCAGCCTGGTGAGCACGGTGTCTCTGGAACCCGAACCCATACCGCTGGATGTCAAGGTGGTCATCCTGGGCGATCGTTTCATCTATTACCTGCTTCACGCCTATGACCCGGATTTTGCCGAACTGTTCAAGGTCGCCGCCGACTTCGAAAGCCATATCGAGCGGAGTCGGGAGAGCCAGGCGCTGTATGCACGGCTTATCGCGACCCTGGCGCACAAGGAGCAGATGCGTCCATTCGACCGCAGCGCGATCGCCCGCGTCATTGAGCACGGTGCGCGGCTGGTGGAGGATTCCGAGAAACTGACCACCCACATGCGGTCCATCGCCGATACCCTGCGGGAGGCAGACTACTGGGCCGGTGAAGCGGGCCGCGATATCGTGACCGCGGAGGATATCCAGACCGCCATCGACCACTACGTTTATCGCTCATCCCGAGTCCGAGAGCAGATTCAGGAGGCCATCCAGCGCAATACCATCTACATCGACACGGAGGGGGCGCGGGTCGGGCAAATCAACGGACTATCGGTCCTTTCCATGGGCCAGTACGCCTTCGGCCAACCCTCCCGGATCACCGCGACGGTCCATATCGGCGAGGGGCATGTGGTCGATATTGAACGCGAAGTGGAAATGGGTGGTCCCATCCATTCGAAAGGGGTACTCATCCTCTCTTCGTTTCTGGCATCACGATACGCTCAGGATCACCCGCTTTCGCTCTCGGCGAGTCTGGTGTTCGAGCAGTCCTACGGAGGCGTCGACGGGGACAGCGCCTCGCTGGCGGAGTTGTGCGCTTTGATGTCGGCGCTGTCGGGCGTCCCCATCAAGCAGTCGTTTGCGATGACCGGGTCGGTCAACCAGCACGGCGAAGTGCAACCCATCGGCGGGGTGAATGAAAAGATTGAAGGCTTCTTTGACGTCTGTCGGGCAAGGGGCCTGGACGGTGAACAGGGGGTGCTGATCCCGAGCTCCAATGTTAAGCACCTGATGCTGCGCTCGGATATCGTCGAGGCGGCCGAACAGGGGCGGTTTCATATCTATCCTGTCGAGAGCGTGGATCAGGCCATTGCCCTGCTGACCGGGCACGCAGCCGGAGAGGGAGACAAAAACGGTAACTACCCGGACGATAGTATCAACGGTTTGGTGCAAAATCGGCTCACCGAAATGTCGCTTATCCGACAGACCTTTGCCGAACAGGCCAAGGAGAAGCCGAAAGATGAGGAAGGCGGGGTAAAACTCGATGATCAGTCGTGAACGGGATCGCCATGTAGGGGCGCGCCGCATTCTGCTGGCGCTCGATTACGCCCGTGATCAGCCGACGCTGGAAGCCGCGGCATTGTTGGCCAGAACGATGCGGGCCAGCCTTGAGGCCATCTTCGTGGAGGACGAGGAACTGCGGCGTGTCGCCCAGCTCCCTTTTGCCTGCGAGGTCGGGTTTGGCTCGGCGGTCGTCCGCCGCATGGAATTGACCCGCCTGGAACGGGATCTGAAAAACCGGGCTACGGAACTGCAGCGATTACTGCAACGACGTGCGACTCACAATCGGGTGCAGTGGAGCTTTACCGTAACCCGCGGGGCTCTGCCCGCCGCCGCACTGGCGGCGCTGCCGGAAGCTGACGTATACATCCTGCCTCGCCGCGGCAGCGGCTATCCGGAGCAGCAGCGCCGCATCCCGGGGGCCATCGTGACACTCCTGGACGGCTCACCGGAATCGCTACGCGCCCTGGAGGCGGCCGCCGCCCTCTCGGACGGTATCCCGTTACGCGTTCTGGTTCCCGCCAGTATCGATGGCGATACGCTGCGGGACCGGGCCATGCCCTTTCTGCAGCGCCTTAAACACACCGCCCTGTTCGTTCCGGTCGATGATGTCAGTCCGGAAACGATCGCGGCAAGCGTCCGAAAACTTCGCGCCAGCCTCCTGGTACTTGGCCATACCGACCGGTATCGCGATCCGGACGTCCTGGAGTCTCTGCAGACCGCCACCGGCACACCGCTTATCCTGGCCAACTAGTGTACTGCTGCATGCTTGGCGGTGCATTCAGCGAGCCGCTGGCCGGCCAGACCGCTTCTGCGCATCCCTGCGCCCGCGGCATTTGTGCATCCATGCACATCATGCAAGGCGCGTTTCGCAGGGAATGGCGCGCCCTTTCCAAGAAACGTAACGCCGCAGATGGCCGGCCAGCGGCTCGCCCGAAGGGAGCCCCCCAAAAACGCCATGACGGCGTTGCAGCGCTTGACAAGGGAATAACCATTGCCTGCGCGCTGCGCCTTGTCCTGACATTTTTGGGGGGCTCTGAAAGTATCGCCAAGCATGCAACAGTACACTAGTGCGCCATGCGGGCCCTGGCGTCGGCAAACAGCCCCACGAACTCGCCGGTGACGGGGCCGCCGGAAAAGGTTTCCAGTATCCCTGCAGCGGCAGCCGGCTCCCGGTGTACTCGGCTCAATGCCTCTTCCATACGGGCGAGCAGCGTATGGCTCTCTTCCCAGAAAATCTCGCGAATGCTCGGTTGGTCCGTCACGGCTTAGCCCCTCCTCTGATGCGTGACCTCCAGTATCCGCAGAGTGGTGGGAGTCGGCAGCCGGACGGAGTCGGTATTTGCTGTCCGTGATCGTCCTACACGGGTGCAGTTCTACACTGACTGCATCCGGGACTCTCGGGCACGATGTTGGGTAAACCGACGCTGGCAGGCTGTTGAAAGAGGTTTTTATCCCTTCTCCCTCAGGGAGAAGGTTAGAATAAGGGGTATAAAATCCGTAAGTTACCTTTTATTGAGTCCCCTCACCCCAGCCCTCTCCCTCTGGAGAGGGTGTTTTTCAACAGCCTGCTAGTGGCGCATGGGGACGAATGCCACGGGCAGGATTTCGCGGGTTTGAATCCGCTCCTGATCATCCAGGGTAACAACCTGCAGGCTCTGGAACCCGGCTTGGCCGACCGGGATGACAAGCCGTGCGCCGGGCTTGAGTTGCTCGATCAGCGGATCGGGAATGTGGGGGGCGGCGGCGGTCACGATGATGCCGTCGAACGGTGCTTTCTCGGGCCAGCCGCGGTACCCGTCACCGACTTTCGCGGTGACGTTGCGATAACCGAGTCGATGCAGCCGCTCGGCAGCCGATTGACCCAAAGCCTCAATCAGTTCGATCGAAAAAACCTGTTGGGCAAGCGTGGCCAGAACCGCCGTCTGATAGCCGCAGCCGGTACCAATCTCCAGAACACGATCATCCGGCTCAATCGCCAGCAGGTCGGTCATCAAGGCAACGATGTAGGGCTGGGAGATGGTTTGACCATACCCGATGGGCAGAGGACGATTAGCATAAGCCTCGTCACGAAGGTGCTCCGGAACGAAGGCATGGCGAGGAACCGCCGCGAGGGCATCGAGCACAGGCTGCCCGATACCGGCATCGCCGGTGTATTCGCTGGCATAACGCGCCTCGGCCCGGATAGCGTCGAGCATCCGGCGGACGCCCGACTCATCTCTGGAGTACCCTTGAGATCCTTCCAAAGACCTCAGTCACCCAACTCGGTTTCCAGGTCCACTCCGTCCAGTGGACCTGACCATATGGTCGGGTGCAATCCATCATCGCTGCTGCCGAAAACATTCAGCTCAAAATCCTCGAAGCGACCGGCCAAGTCCTCGGGCGGTTCGCGCTGGGTAAAATCCGACCGGTACCAGCTATCGAAATCGAGTTCATCGACGGCGCCGTCGAAGTACTGGATTTCGATCAGCTGCTCCTCATCGTCGACAGTGATGACTTCGAATGAGACTCCCTGCTCGTTCTTGTACCAATCCCCGATCCGGGGTTCGTACCGTTTCTCAGCCATTTGCCTTACGTTCCCCCCTTTGTAAGGAAGCCACCTAAAAGCATAGCAATACCGTGCGGTATCGCCGGGCGGGTAAGACTGTGGGCTCGGGAGCGGTCTAGATATGTAAACCCATAACGCTGTTCACGGGAAGCTCTAGCAGGCTGTTGAAAAAGGTTTTTTGTCTCTTCTCCCTGAGGGAGAAGGTTAGGATGAGGGGGATAAAATCAGTAACTTACCTTTTATTGAGTCCCCTCACCCCAGCCCTCTCCCTCTGGAGAGGGTGTTTTTCAACAGCCTGCTAGAGCACCGAACAGATAAAAACCTGGAGGGTGTAAATCATTGATATTGGGGCGTCGGCCGCAGGGATGCGGCCGTCGGGCCTACAGGGATGTATTTATGGCGTCCCCAAATTCAAGATTTGCAGCCACCCCCACGTAACCTGTTCGGTGCTCTAGGCAAATACGTACGGCGTATCCTGCCGTTCCTTGTACGCCGCCGCGTCGACGACGGAGGCATCCGCCACCTCGCCGCGTGCCTGGCGTAGCGCCTGCTCGAGCCGTCGGTCCCGCAGCCGATAGCGATCGGCCAGATCGATATCCGCCAGCGCGGCACACCCCTCATCGAACACGTGCCGATACATCTCGGTCATCATGCCGTAACGGCCCGCCATCAGGGCATTGACGGCGCCCTTGATCCGATCGACTGCGTTTTCCTCCTCGGCGTAGAAGCTGGTCACCAGCATCACCGAAATGGCGTGCAGCACGTCGTACTTCACGTGGGCGATGAAGACATCCAGATGATCTGCCGTCATCGGCAGGTTGTTCTGCCAGGCGTGCCTGACCATGCCCCCGAGCAAGAGGGTGAAGAACTCCGGTACGCCCCATTCCATTCCCAGGCCGACCGAGGAGAGCGCCTCCAACCGCGAGAAGGCCGGGTCTCCGGCCACCAGCCGCTGGGTAAGCACATTGTCCGCGACGCCCTGGAGCATCGGTACGTCCTGCTCCTGGAACGGAATACCCAGCCCATCAAAAAGCTTGCGGTACATGACGATATGGGTCGTCGATCCGAACAGGCCGGCCATGGAGGGATAATCATCCAATCCATGTGTCCCCACCCCATACTCATCGGCCACCAACTGCGCCAGAACAATTTGGGTCAGTTCCGAAACACGTTCGTTCAAACTGCCGTATGGCAACGCCTGAAAACCCGAGAAGCGGCCCAGGGCGAGTGCGACGCACTGGCGGGTGTTCTTGACCTGGTTAAAATACTGGAGTGCGAAGCGGGCTAACTGCGGATGGGTGAAGCGCCCTTTGAAGACCCGCACGAAGAAGGGATGCCGCCAGACCGGATGGTCCATGACATGGTCGTGCAAATCCTCAAACAGACGTTCCAGTTCGCCGGCCTGGAAGAGCGCCGTCTGACCGAAGCGGTTGTTCGGGTCGCACTCGGCAATCGCCCGCAGTTCATGGAACATGCGGTACAGAGCGTTTTCCGGCTCGTTCAACTCCGCGATGACTCGGGAGAAGTCCTCCCGCTGCTCCGCCTTGAATCGGGCCAGTACGGTCTCCGCATCCAGATCCAGGAGTTCGGGGATATGGTGGACGTCCGGTAACAGACGGGGACATCCGTCGGACTGGACCTCGAGCAGGTCCGAGAAACGTTCGGCAGCCGGGTGCCGCTGAGATTCGGTCATGGCGGTCATTCGCTAGCTTTATTAGTCGACTCTAATGTGTCAGTTCCGTGGGCGCAATGGCCCCACATGGACCATGCTCGCTGGGGCGGCCTATGGTAGTGCCTATTTGCATGGCGATATAGGGGCCGCCGTCCCAGTCTTCAACACAGGATCGCACGATGACCGAAATCGACAGGGACAGACCTCTGAAACTGGGTGTCAGCAGTTGCCTGCTGGGCGAGGAGGTCCGTTTCGATCATGGCCACAAGCTGGATGCCTATATCACGGGAACGCTGGGCCGGTTCTTCGAGTTCATCTCCATCTGCCCCGAGATCGGGGTCGGCCTGGGAACTCCGCGCCCCCCCATCCGCCTGGAGGGCGATGATCCGGAGCGCCCACGCCTGATCGGTGTCAAGGACAAGAGTATCGACGTAACCGATGCCATGGAGGACTTCAGCGAACGCCAAATCCGGGCGCTTTCCGATATTTCGGGGTATATCCTCAAGAGCAAATCCCCAAGCTGCGGCATGGAGCGCGTAAAGGTCTATGGCGATGACAACCGCGTGCGCCGGAGTTCCGGCCTCTTTGCCCGGGAGTTGATTAGGGCCCATCCTTTGCTGCCGGTGGAAGAGGAGACGCGGTTGGGTGACCCGAACTTGCGCGATAACTTCCTCGAACGCGTGTTTGCCTACCGGCGCTGGCAGGATCTGGAAGCGGCCGGACTTTCGGAGCAGGCTTTGGTCCATTTTCACACCATCCACAAGCTCAGCCTGATGGCGCACGGCACGGAACCCTACCGGCAGCTGGGCCGAATCGTCGCAGCTGCCGGCCAGAAGCCTCTCCGGCAATTGGCTAACGAATATATCGATGAATTCATGAAGGCTCTCAAGCAGCAGGCCACCGTCAAGTGCCAGACCAATGTCCTTCATCATCTAATGGGTTATCTGAAGACCGCATTGGCCCAGGAGGACAAGGTGGAATTGCTCGATGTCATCGAGGCCTATCGTCAGGAACGGGTCCCCCTGGTTGTTCCGATCACGCTGCTGAAGCACCATTTTCGGCATCATCCGCACCCTTACATCGCCGAACAGGTGTATTTAAATCCCCCTGCCGAAGAACTGCTACTGCGCCGCGGCGGTATCTGAGGGAGCGGACTTCCCCCCCAACGAAAAAACCCGGCCGAAGCCGGGCTTTTTCTTACTGATCGGGTGAAGCGTTCAGGACTTCGGCGCCCAGGATTTGCACCAGCCGGTTGCGACCACTTGCTTGCCCGGAAACAGCGGGCAGTTGCCTTCGGGGGCATCGCCGCCCTGGTAGAGGGCACAGGTGGCGCAGCTCTGATCCGGTTTTTCGCTGTTTTCGGTATAACCCAGCGCCTGGGCGGTCGGATCGTCTGAAGTAACGAGTGCGGCCATCGTGCGACTGCTGAAGGCAACCGCTGCAGCAACCGGAACCGCAGCAACGGTTTTGATGAACGTGCGGCGAGCCGCGTCATTTTTACGGTCAGTCATGGAGTTCCTCCTGTTTGATTTTGCATTTCCGTATTGGAACGGGACTAAACGCTGGTCGAACATAGCGCAGTGAAAGCTATGTCAATCGCTCTTGACTTGCAAGGGTCGGCTTGAAGCCGTGCCCGTGTTGCGGTTTTTATTGAGCAGCCGGTCAAAAAAAACAGCTACCCCAATCATGGACCGTCGGCAGCAACTTGCAATGGTTCGACTGAGAGCCGGAGGGCGAAGGGATATCGTCACCCCTGCGGGCGGCGGAGACGATGCTGTCCAGGTTTATGGCGCGGAGAGCTCCCCCTCCGCGCCATAGGGGCTTAGAGCGATTTAGCTCAGGATATCACCGACATAGTCGGCAACACCCGGATTCTGGGCCACGTTCTTGAGCTTGGGCGTATTGAGCTTGCCCACGCGAACCGTCTTCTGGTCGCGCAGATACTCCGCCACCACATCCCAGATCGGAGCGCCGGGGGACTTGGAGCCGACGGTGGCCCAACCGGCGACTTTGTACTTCTTTTCCGCCTCGATTCTGGTGCCGTCATCGAGTTGCATGTCGCTGACGCGTTTCCCGATAGTGGCCTTTGGATCGCAGGTGTAGTCGAGCCCGGAGACCCGAACCATGTCACCGCCCTGCTGATAGTACGGGTCCTCATTGAAGAGGTTGTTGAGCACATCCTCCAGCACCAGCTTGATATCGGCACCGGACATGTCGCGGACGTAGGTTTCCGGATAGGTGGTGCCGGTCTGGTCCATGATGTGTTCCATGGTGATAGCCTGTCCCGGCAACACGGTGGTGCCCCAGCGGAAACCGGGAGACAGTGAAATCTGCGCGTCACCAACCGCCCGCTGAGCATCGCAGATGATCTGGTCGAAGGTGCCGTTGAAGTTGCCGCGCCGGTAGAGCAGATCTTCGGCCACGGCCAGTTCCTCGCCCAGCTTGTCCGTATACGGGGCGCGCACTTTTTCAATGTAGGCCGCCATCTCCGGATCCGGGTCGAGCATGTTGGAGAAAACCGGAACCAGACGATAGCGGAAGTCACGAACCTTGCCACCGCGCACGTCCAGGTCCAGTACCCCCACGAACTTGCCGTTGGAGCCGGCATTGGTGACCAGGGTTCTGCCGCCCGGGTTCTTGACAATGGAAGGGGCGGGCATGCCGTCGTGGGTGTGGCCGCCGAGGATGACGTCGATACCGCTGACCACGGAGGCCATCTTCAGGTCCACATCCATGCCGTTGTGCGAGATGACCGCCACCAGATCCGGCTTTTCGTTGGCACGGATGTCGTCGACCAGACTCTGCATCGCATCGTCGCGAATGCCGAAGGTCCAGTCCGGGATGAAACGCGAAGGGTTGGCGATGGGCGTATAGGGGAAGGCCTGGCCAATCACCGCCACCTTGGCACCGCCGACGTTGCGGATGGTGTAGGGCTTGAACGCGTGACCGGAATCCTCGTCATAGCCGGCGAAATCCTCGAAGCGGTAATCGAACATCGCGACGTCCTTTACCCGCACGTTCTGGGCGACAAACTCGCCGTCGAAGGCCTTGACGTTGTTCAGGACCTCCTCATCCTGGTAAGTGAACTCCCAGTGGCCGGTCATGATATCGACGCCCAACCGGTTGCAGGCGCCGACCATATCCTGGCCACGCGTCCACAATGCGGTGCCGGAGCCCTGCCAGGTATCCCCCCCGTCCAGCAGAAGACTGTTGCTGTAGCCGCGCTCCTCGCGAATGCGTTTGACAAGGGTGGCCAGATGGGCAAAGCCGCCGACCTTGCCGTATTTTTCCGCCGCTTCGGCGTAGTTCAGGTAGGTGAAGGCATGAGCCTCCAGGCTCCCGGGTTTGACACCGAAATGGGCCAGCAGCTTATCGCCGACCAAGTGCGGCGCACGCCCGAGGGCGCCGTTGAGGCCCAGGTTTACACTGGGCTCCCGGAAGTAAACCGGGTTGAGCTGAGCATGGGTATCGGTAATGTGCAGCAGCGAGACATTGCCGAATTTGGGGATTTCATAAAGGTCCGAAGGGGCTGCGCCGGACTGTCCCGCCCGTTGGCATCCGGGCAGCATGCCCGCAGCGCCGGCGATCCCCATCAGTTTTACAAACTGGCGGCGAGTGATCGACATGGGTGTATCTTCCTCCTGGTGGGTATTTCGCTTGTTTTTAGCCTTTCGCTGAACGACCACTGGTCGCCAGTTTGGGCTTATCCGTGGTCAAGAACCGTTCGGGCATCGTACGCACCCGTTGTTCAAACAACGGTTCTGGAGGAAAATGATTCTAATTGATGTTGTGCCCGCCATCCACCGGCGGTATGGGTTCAGCGCGAGCCCCGCGTGCTAAAGTAGCCACTAAGAAATGCAAGGTAATTCCCCTCATGACCGGCATAGAAAACGCTCAGCATGACCTTACCGACGCCGCCTTTTCACTGAGCACGGCGATTGACCTGCTTGCCAGTATCGGCACGGAGGCCTCCGATCGGGAGTTGACCGAACTCGTAAGCCAGCTTCAGAAGCTGAAGAACGGTCTGGACAAGAGCTGCCAACGGCTGGGTCACCTGCACGAAAAGGAAGAGCACTGATCGGCTGTGAGCGAGCAGCGACGCCGTTTTCTCGCCACGGTCGTGAAATCCCTGGCGCTTTTCGCCGTGGTGATGTTCGGCCTGGCGCTGCTCCGTTCGCTGCCTTCCGATCCCTCCGACGCCAAGACTCCTGAGGGAACGAAACTGTTCGTCGGTGATATCCGGCCCGGCGAGATTCGCCGAGCCGACTGGCAGGGGCGATCACTTATTCTCCTGCGGCGAACGCCCGCCATGCTCTCGGCACTCGCCGACGCTCGGAGCCGGCTCAGCGATCCCGACTCCGATGGGTCCCGCCAGCCGACAACGGCCAAGAACTCAGGCCGTTCCCTGCGCCCGGAGCTTTTTGTCGCACTGGGGTACGGCACGGGAATGGGATGTCCCCTGGACTTTCTGAACGCAGCGGCGAACGTCGGCATGGAGCCATGGTCAGGCGGCTTTCGTGACCGCTGCGACGGCTCGCTCTATGATACCGCCGGGCGCGTCTACCGGGACCAGCCCGCAAAACAGAATCTGGTTGTCCCGCCTTACCATGAAGCGGGTGCCGGCTACATTGAACTGGAGAACCGGAATTGATGCATTGCGTGGTCTACAAAAGCCCCAAACGCGATCTTGTCTACCTTTTCGTTCCAGAAGCTGACCAATTCGACGATGTTCCCCAACCTTTGATGCAGGGTTTCGGTGAGCCGCAATGGGTCATGGAACTGGAGCTCGAACCGGGCAAACAACTCGCCTACACCACTGCCGACGAGGTAATCGCAAAACTCGACGAGCAGGGCTACCACCTGCAAATGCCCCCGAGGGATCCCTGGCTCTGAGTGCGCGGGTCACTGCCAGTTGCCCCGGTTTGACCGGGCCCAAAGCGTAGTTTTCAATAGCGAAACCGAAAAATAACAAGGAAACGTATCATGCCGCTGATTCGCCCCTTTCCGGGCCTGCGCCCGGCGCCCGGTCGTGCTGACGATGTCGTCGCGCCGCCTTACGACGTACTCAACACCGAGGAGGCGCGTGAGCGCTCGGTGGGGCGGCCCTGGAGTTTTCTGCATATCTCCAAGCCGGAGATCGATCTGCCGAAGGATACCGATCCGTTCGCGGCGGAGGTGTATGAAAAGGGGAAGGATAATTTCCAGCGAATGCTTGCCGAGAGGGTGCTGATCCAGGACGACGAACCCTGCTATTACCTCTATCGGCTCATTATGGGCGAGCACGTACAGACCGGTCTGGTGGCGGCCGCCTCAGTGGCCGACTACGATGGCGGCCGCATCCGCAAGCACGAATTCACCCGTCCCGACAAAGAGGATGATCGGGTCCGCCAGATCGACAGCCTGGGGGCCCAGACCGGTCCGGTTTTCCTCGCCTACCGGCATAACAACACCATCGATGCCCTGGTGGAACGGCTGACCGCCGCCGCACCCGATATGGACGTCACCGCCGACGACGGCGTTCGGCATACCCTGTGGGCTATCCACGAGCCGGGGGCCGTGCAGATCATTACCGAGACATTCGACAGCATGGAGCGTCTCTATATCGCTGATGGGCATCACCGCTCCGCAGCGGCATCGCGGGTGGCGGCAAAACGCCGCGATGCCAACCCGAATCACACCGGTGACGAGCCCTACAATTATTTTCTTTCCGTCATCTTCCCGGACAACCAAATGCAGATTCTGGATTACAACCGGGTGGTGACGGACCTGGGCGGCCATTCGCAGGAAGCGTTCATGGAAAAGGTGTCCGAGGCGTTCACCGTCGAGCCTGCGACCGAACCGGTCAAACCCGGTCGAACCGGCGAATTCGGACATGTATCTGGCCGGCAGCTGGTACCGGCTCGCCATCAAGAGCGACCGCATCCCCGAGGACCCCGTCGGTCGTCTGGACGTCAGTCTGCTGCAGAACAACCTCATAGAACCGGTATTGGGCATGAGCGACCCCCGCCGGGACAAGCGCATCGATTTCGTCGGCGGGATCCGAGGCCTCAAGGAACTGGAGAAGCGGGTCGACAGCGGCGCCGTAGCCGTGGCCTTCTCGCTACACCCCACCTCGCTCGAGCAATCTGATGGCGGTCGCCGACGATAATGAGGTCATGCCGCCCAAATCGACCTGGTTCGAGCCCAAACTGGCCGACGGCCTGGTCTCTCACCTGATCGACTAACAGGCTGTTGAAAAAGGTTTTTTATCCCTTCTCCCTGAGGGAGAAGGTTAGGATGAGGGGGATAAAATCAGTAACTTACCTTTTATTGAGTCCCCCCACCCCAGCCCTCTCCCTCTGGAGAGGGTGTTTTTCAACAGCCTGCTAAACGGTTTTACGTCGAAGGCGGCTCAGCTGGACCCATCCCCGGCCCTGCCAATCGCTTATTCAGCCTCGGCCGGGCGGGCGCCCTTTAACTCGGACTCCAGCTGCTCCAGGTCCTTCAAAGAGCGTATGGTCAACGTCTTGTGGGGGACTTCGACGCTTCCCTCCCCGGTCTTTTCTTTAGGGCGGTAGAACTGCTCGACGCGGCCCTCGTACCAATCGCGACGGGTCTCAATCGTGTGGGGCAAAGCCCTCTCAAGCCTCTCGCGCAAAAGCGCCTGTTCACTTGTCTCCTCAGTCACGGCATCCTTTTGCCCACGCTCCCCGTTCTTTTCATCGGAGAGGCGTTTTTCTACCATTTCCCGCACGTTGGACTTCGTCGGCCTGACGGATCCCGGCTGATCGCTCGCCGGTGAGGGGGCACCGTCGGGCTGGGCTGAGGTCTTTGAATCCCTGAGCATCTGTAGAATATTGGAGCGCACGTCGGGGATGGAAGGAACTTCCGCCAACACCGAAAACGAGACCAGCCAAATCAGGAGCGCGAAGAAAAGCCGCATCGCACGGGGATCCAAAGTGGGAACCCGCCGAATAGTAACCGGAGCCGTGTTGTTCGGCACGGTTTGGTGTCGTGGAAGTGCTAAAAAATGATGATGGACACCTGTCGAAACGCTGCCCGGGCGGTCCTTCGAGAGCTGCGGCCCCAAACGCTGCTCTGCATCGGAGGCGCCTGCGGCTCCTGTCCAGAGCTTACGAGCGAGGCCACGGTTCTCCCCGGCCGCGATCCGCTCGGTGAACTGGCGGGGCTGGGCCGCTTCGATTTCGCTCTGGTGGTCGATGCCCTGGACAGTCTGCCAAAGCGCATCGGTGAACAGCTACTGGCGCGATTGCGGGACCTGCACGGCGGCCACTTCGCCGTTCAGCTTCCCGCCGAATCGCAAAGCCACTGGAGCGACAATGACCTTCGCGCATTGGGGCTTATCCTGCTGGCCCGCTGCGGTGGGGAAACAGCGCCCACTCAGCTGTGGGGATTCGATATCCAGACGTACAAACCCACGCCGGAGTGGCTCAATCCGGAATTTTGGGCCCATCCGGAGCGGTGGGACCGCTACTGGTGGTGACCGGCCTATCCACAAGGTAGGAGATGTCGGGGACGGCGTGCGGACCATGTACAATGGGGGTTCGTGCAAAGCGGCAAGGAAACTTGATGCACCGACTCGGACTACTTCTCCTCCTAACGGCCCTTTCACTACCGGCCTGGGCCGCCTGCGATGATCCTCCCGCGGCGGGCGTCAACTGGACCGGATGCGATAAGCGCAATGCAACCTTGAGCCGCATGGATCTGCGCGGGGCGATCCTCAGCCGGACCGACTTTACCGGCGCCGACCTCTCCGGTACCCGTCTTTCCGGGGCCGAGCTCAATTTCGCCAAACTGAACCGGGCCAACCTCGCCCGCTCCCGGCTGGATGATGCCCGTTTCCTAAGTACCGAAATGGTGGCAACCGATCTCAGTCAGGCCTTGATGGATAACGCTCGTCTCGACAGGGCGAACCTTTCAGACGCCATCCTCGACGGCGCTCGACTCCACCGGGCGAGCCTCTATCAGGCAAACCTCAAGAAGGCCTCCCTGGTGGGGACCGATTTGCAGGAGGCCGACTTGGGCCAGGCCCGACTGGCCGGGGCCAATCTCAATCGGGCCCGCCTGGTCAAGGCCAATCTCGAAGAGGCCGTGCTGGAAGATGCCACCCTGGTGGAGTCCAATCTGGAAAACGCGAGTCTGGAGCGGGCCAAAGCCTCGTTCGCGGACTTCAATAACGCCAATCTCGCACGGGCCTCCCTGGTAGGTGCCGAGCTGTTTCAAACCCGCTTCGAGGGAGCCAGTCTGGCCAGTGCGACCTGGGTCGATCACAGCCGCTGCCGCTTCGATGCGGTCGGTTCCTGCCGCTGATCGCCGCTGGCAACGATCAGAAACAGCACAAAAAAAGCCCGCGGAGAGCCGCGGGCGGAGAGATGAACAGGTAACATTTTGCGGGTCAGGCCGCCACTTTTCGAGCGATATAATCGAGACCGTCGCTGTCCTCCATGACGGTGGCCAGCGCCACCTCGGCTTGAATACGATCAAGTCCGAGACGCTCCAGCATCGCTTCACTCACCTCCATCGTGTCCGATTCGCCGATTCCATGGCGCTTCAGCAGGGCATTGGCGACGTAGACGAGGTTGGGATAGACGGAGTATTCACTGCGGTAATTGGGATTGTGGTGCTCCCGGACCGCCTCGATGATCTCCATGGGCATATCCCAGGACTCCATCAGCCACAGGCCCAGTTCGGTGTGGGTGACGCCCACCGTCTCGCGCTCCAGTTCATCGACCGGACGCTCCGGTTCCTCCTGCATGGCCCGGTTGAGGCGCTCGAATTGCTCTGGAAACAAGTGTCCGAGCAGCAGAAAACCGAAATTGTGCAGCAGACCCGCCAGGTAGGCGACCCCGGGCGAAGGCCGGCGGTTGTAATCGATGGCATTGCACAGTGCCTGAGCCAGGGCGCCGGTGTGCACGGCATGGTGCCAAAACGCATTCAGGCCGATGGGACCGCCCTTGGGATTGCGGAAAGTCCGACCTAACACCAGACCGAAGGCGAACTCATAGACAAAATCCATGCCCAGGACCCGGACTATGGCCTGGTCCACCGTCTCCACCTTTCCCTGATACCCATAAAGGGGCGAGGTGGCGTAACGGATGAGCTGGGCCGAGAGACTCGGATCCTGCTCAATAACCGCGGACAGTTCACTGGCATGGGAGTACGGGTTATTGCGCAGGCGGATGATCTCCGCCGCCATGCCCGGCATCGCGGGCAACTCCGTAACCGACTCCACCTTGCGACGGATGGAATCCTTGGATTTGGCGGTGCCGCTGTCGACCTCGCCGCTGCTGATCACATGTTTACGCCAGCTGTCGGCCTGCAGACGGGCAAAGTCCTCCCGGTTGGCGCGAATAAAGACCCCCGCGGTTCCGGAGGCAAAGTAGACCGTTTCGCAGTCATTGAGTGCACAGTCCTGAATCGCACGCAGGCCGTAGGGTTCGGCCAGCGGCGGGATCGCCTCGGGATCACAATTCGGGAAGATTTCGCGCACCTCATCATCCGTACAGACGCGCAACTCCCGTTTGAACATGCGCGACAGGCGCTCCACGTCCGGCTTGCGGCCTGCAGGCACGATGGCCATCACCGCTGATTTGCCGCTTTTCAGCAGTACGGCACGAGCAACCCTTTCGGCGGGCAGTCCGGCCGCCGCTACCATTTCATCGAAACTGCCGATCGTCTCCGTCACGCGGATTTTGTACTCACCGCGTTTGGTCAACAGGTAGGTACGAACGGTTTTTGGGAGATTCATGTCACTGCTTCCCGATGTCGCTGTGGACGTCTTTCGGCGTTGGCTTATAGCCTAGCGAGAAGCAGAGAAAAAGGCTGGGAAGAGAGTCACAGGAAGGAGTGACGCGGGTCACAAAACGGAAAAATTCGCCACTGATCCTATTAACCAGCGTCAATTCTGTTCAGCCTTCGCGTGGACCGCGTCCGCGGCTCACGGCACCGTTCCCGAAGCGCGATCGAATATCGTCGAGGATGGAATCCACCCGGCTGCCGCGGGCGTGCGCCTCCTCGAAGAGGCACTGCTGGCGCTCGTCAGGCGCATCAAAGCCGCTGACCCCGACCCCCACCAGCCGAACCGGCGGGTGCGGGTGCTCGATCCTCTCCTCATAGAGCCGAAGGGCGGTGTCCCGGATTTCCGAGGTTACATCGGTCACTTTCGGGCAAAGACAGGGAGCGCGTCACAGTCGTGAAATCCTTGAAACGCACCTTGATTGTCACGGTTCGGCCCGCCAACTGTTGCCGACGCAGCCGCCAACCGACCTGCTCAGCCAATTCCGAGAGCCAACCCCGAAGGCTGGCCGGATCGTCGATATCGTTGGCGAAGGTGGTCTCGTTGGATACCGATTTGGCCTCCTGTTCGGAGATAACCGGTCGCTCGTCGATGCCGTGCGCCAGCTCCCAGAGGTGTTCGCCGCCGCGTCCGAGATGGCGGGCAATGAGCTGCCGCGAATAGTGCCGTAGCTGGCCCACGGTGCGGATCCCGAGGCGCTCCAACTGGCGCGCACTGGCCGGCCCCACCCCCCAAAGCCGAGTCACCGGCAGCGGGTCCAGCGACTCGGCGATCCGATCCGGAATGAACTGGAAGAAGCCATCGGGTTTGTTCATATCACTGGCCAGCTTGGCCAGAAACTTGTTGGGTGCCACCCCGACCGAGGCGACCAGATCGAGCTCCTCACGGATTTCGCGCTTGATCTCCCGACCGATCGTCTCGGCACTTCCGAACAGCCGCAGACTGCCGGTCACATCAAGAAAGGCCTCATCCAGGGACAGGGGTTCAATTTGCGGCGTGTAGCGCTCAAAGACGGCATGGATCTGCCGTGACACCTGCGAATAGAGGCCGTGGCGGGGCGGCAGCACCACCGCTTTCGGGCAGAGCCGAAGCGCGGTCGCCGTCGGCATGGCGCTGTGCACCCCGAACCGCCGCGCCTCGTAGCTGGCCGCCGCGACCACGCCGCGGCCCTGCGGGGTGCCGCCGACGATGAGCGGCCGCCCGCGCAGTTCCGGCCGCTCCCGCGCCTCCACCGAGGCGAAGAAGGCATCCATGTCGACGTGGAGGATGGCGCGGGTCATGCGCCCGATTTTAACCGAATGACCAACCACGGGGGACACGAGGAGCACGGGGTAACTGAATGGATAGGCCACAGAGAGACACAAGGATGGGCAAAGGAGTGAAAAGCGACGTACCCATCACCCTTGCCATATCGCCCCAACGGCGGGTTTCCTACCGCCCTCCTGGAAGCTGTAAGCCAAAAGTTTCCCCGTGCGCCCCGTGCTCCCCGTGGTTAACTGTGTTATCGCTTGAGCTTGGCCAAGGCATCGGCCATGGCGGAATTGCCCACGGCCGGCTGTTCGCGCGGTTTGGAGGGTTTTGGCTTCCCCCCTTGGGCCGGCGTTCCCCTTTCGGGCGTTCTGCGGCATCCCGGGGATCATCGCTCATGCGCATCGAAAGTCCGATGCGTTTGCGCTTCAGGTCCACCTCCATGACCTTGACCTTGACCACGTCGCCCGCCTTGACCACCTCGCGCGGGTCCTTGACGAACTTGTCGGACATGGCGGAGATGTGCACCAGCCCGTCCTGGTGGACGCCGATGTCGACGAAGGCGCCGAAATTGGTGACGTTGGTCACCACGCCTTCCAGGACCATGCCGGGCTGAAGGTCCTTATCTCCTCGACGCCCTCCTTGAAGGCGGCGGTCTTGAACTCCGGGCGCGGGTCGCGGCCCGGCTTTTCCAGCTCGGCCAGGATGTCGCGGACAGTGGGCACGCCAAAGCGATCGTCGGTGAAGTTGGCCGGGTTCGAGCGACTCGCAGGTATCTGCTGTCGCCGATCAGCTCGCCGACGTCGCGCCCGCTCTGCGTCGGCGATGCGCTCGACCACGCGGGTAGGACTCCGGGATGCACCGCGGAGGCATCCAGCGGATTGTCACCGTTCATGATGCGCAGGAAGCCGGCCGCCTGCTCGAACGCCTTGTCGCCCAGGCGCGGCACCTTGAGCAGATCCTTGCGGGAGCTGAAGGCGCCATGCTCGTCGCGGTAAGCGACGATGATTGGCCGCCATGCGCCGGGCCCGAGACCCGCAACGCGCGAGCAGCAGCGGCGCGGAGGCGGTATTCACATCCACGCCGACCGCGTTGACGCAGTCCTCCACCACCGCATCCAGCGGCGCGTGCCAGCTTGCATCTGGGCGACATCGTGCTGGTACTGGCCGACGCCGATGGACTTCGGATCGATCTTCACCAGCTCCGCCAGCGGGTCCTGCAGGCGCCGGGCGATGGAGACCGCGCCGCGCAGGGAGACATCCAGGTCGGGCAGTTCCTGGGAGGCATAGCTCGGAGGCGGAGTAGACCGAGGCGCCGGCCTCGCTGACCATCACCTTGTTGAGCTTGAGTCCGGGTGACGCTTGATCAGGTCCGGCGCCAGCCTGTCGGTTTCCCGCGAGGCGGTGCCGTTGCCGATGGCGACCAGATCGACGTCGTGTTTGGCCGACAGGCCGCCAGCGCGGCGATGGATTCGTCCCACGTGTTCTTCGGGGCGTGGGGATAGATGGTGGCGGTATCCAGCACCTTGCCGGTGGCGTCGACCACCGCCACCTTGACCCCGGTGCGCAGGCCCGGGTCGAGGCCCGAGGGTGGCCCGCGGTCCGGCGGGGGCGGCCAGCAGCAGGTCGTGCAGGTTCTGACCGAAGACCTTGATGGCCTCCTCCTCGGCCGACTCACGCAGGCGGGCCTTCAGGTCGGTATCCAGGTGGGTGAAAATCTTCACCCGCCAGGCCCAGCGCACCGTATCGGCCAGCCATTTGTCCGCCGCCCGGCCTTCATTGCGGATATCGAAGTGGGCCACGATATGACGTTCGCCGCTGGAGGGCTCCAGAGGACTGCGGCCCTCCGCCTCATCTTCGGGCAGCACCAGGTTGAGATTCAGAACCCCCTCCTTGCGTCCCCGGAACAGGGCCAGGGCACGGTGGGAGGGAATGCTCCTGACCGGCTCCGAATAGTCGAAATAATCGGAAAACTTGGCCGCTCCCACGCCTCCTGCGTTCCGCGGCATTAGTCCATCCCTGGACGTCGCGCCCTCCTCTTCCTTGCCGGGCACGGCGACCGACTTGAGCACGGCGTTGTCCCACAGGTATTCGCGCAACTTGCCCACCAGCTCGGCATCCTCGGCGAACTGCTCCATGAGGATCTGCCGGGCCCCCTCCAGGGCCGCCGCGGCGTCCGCCACACCCTTGTCGGCGTCGACATACTTCGGGGCCTCCGCTTCGGGATCGAGGGTCGGGTCCTCCAGAAGCCCGAGCGCCAGCGGCTCAAGACCCACCTCCTTCGCTATTTGCGCCTTGGTGCGGCGCTTGGGCATATAGGGGCGGTAGAGGTCTTCCAGGCGGGTCTTGGTATCGGCCTCGGCCACCGCCTTTTTCAGCTCCGGCGTGAGCTTACCCTGCTCCTCGATGCTCTTCAGCACCGTCGAGCGGCGATCCTCCAGTTCACGGAGATAGGTCAGCCGCTCTTCGAGCTGACGCAGTTGGCTGTCGTCCAGCCCACCGGTCGCCTCTTTGCGGTAGCGGGCCACAAACGGCACTGTGGCCCCGCTGTCGAGGAGCTGCACGGTGGCATCGACCTGGGCAACCCTGACGCCGAGCTCATCGGCAATGCGCTGGAAAATAGTCATGCAACAGTCCGTCGGTAGTAGGCTCAAAGATCGGGGATTTTAGTCCGCTGCCCTGAGCATGAAAATCTTGACTTTGCCCGTTTGTGGTCCCTGTCGGGGCGCCGAATGGTTTAAGGTGGGACCAGGAACGCATCTTTTTGGGAGGACTCCCTCCAATGCCCCCTTTGCGCCCGCCCGGCAGACGGGAGCAAAAGTTCGGATCGAAGCGTCGATTATCCCGCACGGCCAGGACTATCATGTACCGAAACCATCTTTTTCTCTCTGGCATGGCAAACGGTCACACTAATCCAAGTTATCTTCCGCGCCCCCTGCCGCCGCAATTGATGGGACTGGCGGAATTGGCGCTCGATGTACGCTGGAATTGGAACCATGCTGCCGACCGCCTCTGGGAGAGCATCGACCCCGAGCTCTGGAACGCCACGGGCAATGCCTGGCTGATCCTGGAGAGCGTCTCCCATCGGCGGCTGGAAAACCTCGCCACAAACAAGGCATTCGTGGCGGAATTGGAGCGTTTGCTGGCCACCAAAGCGGATTACCTGGCTCGGACAGCTGGTTCAGTGAGAACCACGGGGATGACGCACTCGGCGGCGTCGCCTATATGAGCATGGAGTTCGGGTTGGGCGAGGCCCTCCCGATATACTCCGGCGGGCTCGGAATCCTTGCGGGTGACCACCTGAAGACCTCCAGTGATTTGGGCGTTCCGCTGGTCGGGGTGGGACTGCTTTACCAGCAGGGCTATTTTCGTCAGAACCTGGACGCCTCCGGCGAGCAAATCGCCATCTATCCCTACAACGATCCCACCCTCCTTCCGGTCATGCCCCTGCGGGATTCGGAGGGCGAATGGTTGCGTGTCACGGTCGAATTGCCCGGTCGCGAAATCCACCTGCGCGCCTGGGAAGTGCAGGCCGGGCGTAACCGGCTCTACCTTCTCGACAGCAACCATCCGCTCAACGGCCCGGCGGATCGGGGCATTACCGGCGGAACTGTACGGCGGCAGTCTGGAGATGCGACTGCAGCAAGAGCTGGTCCTCGGTATCGGCGGCTGGCGCCTGCTGAGGGCCCTGGGTGTCCGTTGCGACGTACTCCACCTCAACGAAGGCCATCCGGCATTCGCGGTCCTGGAGCGGGCCGCCGATTTCATGCGCCAGGTCGACACCGATTTCCATACAGCGCTCCGCGCCACGGCGGCAGGCAATATCTTCACCACCCATACCCCGGTGGATGCAGGTTTCGACCGGTTTCCCCAGGAGCTGATCGCCCAATACCTGGAGCCGTTCGTCGGACGACTGGGCATTGGACTGGAGGAGTTGCTGGCGCTGGGCCGGATAGATGGTCCTGATGCGCACGAGCCGTTCAACATGGCCTTTCTGGCCCTGCGCTGCTGCGGTCGCATTAACGGTGTCAGCCGGCTTCACGGCGAAGTCAGCCGTGGCATTTTCCAGCCCCTTTTTGCGGAGTGGCCCCAGCGCGAGGTGCCCATCGACTACGTTACCAACGGCGTGCATATGCCCTCATGGGATTCTGCCCACGCCGATGCGCTATGGACCGCGGCCTGCGGCAAAGAGCGCTGGCTAGGTACCCAGGAGGGTATCGAGGCCCGGTTCCGGGAAGTCGATGACGAGACACTCTGGGAATTTCGGGTCCGCCAGCGCCAGGACCTCATCCATAACCTGCGCCGGCGTCTGGTCCGACAGCAGCAGGCCCGGGGCAAGGGTTCCACCCGCGCTGCGCTGGTCGACCGACTCGATCCCAACTGCCTCACCATCGGATTCGCCCGACGATTCGCCGCCTACAAACGCCCCGATCTTCTGTTGCACGATCCCGAACGACTGTTGCGACTTCTCAATGATTCCGAGCGCCCGGTTCAATTGGTGGTCGCCGGCAAGGCGCATCCCAAGGACCGGCTTGGTCGGCAGCTGGTGCGGCGGTGGAGTGACTTCATGCATTACTCCCGGGCGCGGGGTCGAATGGTGTTCGTCGAGGACTACGATATCGGCCTGGCCACCGAGCTGGTGCAGGGTGTCGACCTATGGCTCAACACTCCTCTACGTCCCTGGGAGGCGAGCGGCACCAGTGGCATGAAGGTCCTGGTCAATGGGGGGCTCAATCTTTCCGAGCTGGACGGCTGGTGGGCCGAGGCCTACCGCCCGGAGGCGGGTTGGGCCATCGGCGACGGTCGAGAACACGACCATGATCCCGTATGGGATGACCGGGAGGCGGAGCAGTTGTACTCCCTCCTGGAAGAGGAGGTGGTCCCCTCCTTTTATGAGCGTGATGATCAAGGGATACCGACCGCCTGGGTGGAGCGGCTGCGGGAGAGCATGGCCCATCTGACCCCGAGGTTTTCCACCAACCGGATGGTTCGCGAATATACGGAAGCCCACTACCTGCCGGCCGCCGCGGAGTGGCGCCGCCGGACTGCAAACGGCGGTGCGCTGGGGGCAGAGCTCGAAGCGTGGCGACTGGCTGTCCGGGAACACTGGCCCCGGCTCCATTTCGGCAACTGCAGTATCGAGAAAGAGGGCGACCACTACCTCTTCCGGCTGCAGATCTTTCTTGACGAGATCGAGCCGGACTTCGTCGCCGCCCAGCTCTATGCCATTCCGCGCAGCGAGGGGGAACCGGCCGTCTGGCCGCTTGAGCGTGGGCGGGCGCTGCCTGGCGCCGTCAATGGATTTGCCTTCGAGGGGCGGGTGCCCGCCGACCGGCCAGCCAATCACTACACGCCGCGGCTGGTACCGTTTCACCCCGACGCCCAGGTGCCGCTGGAGAGCCCCATGATTCTATGGCGGCGCTCTTGTCAGTGTTAGCACGGTATCATTTGTAACCTAAGCGCTCTCGGCCTTCCCCATGCTGTTGCGGCTTCCAGCCGCAATAGCGTGCCTAGCCGATCGCGGCAGGATGCCGCTCACAACCAACCCGATCACCCTCCGTCGTAGGAGCGGCATCCTGCCGCGAATCCCCGTCAAGACCTCTTTCGCGGCAAGATGCCGCTCCTACAAAAAAACGCCCCCTGACTCCCGACCGGTAGGAACGGCTTCCAGCCGCGAATTCCCCGCACGGAACCCCATCGCGGCAGGATGCCGCACAGACAATCCCGCCGCTCCCACTGGAGCAAAGCGCCGATTTGTACTCAGGCGTTCTCGGTTCCTCCGCGCTGTAGGGGCGGTTCCTACGAGTGAAGACGGTATACTGGTCGACCATGAGGAGAATTATCCTGTTGTTGTGCGCCTCCCTCTGCGCCTGCACAACCGCTGACGCCCAACCGCCCGGCCAGGCTGTCGTATTCATGTACCACCGGGTTGGCGATTCCCGTTACCCCTCCACTAACGTCACCGGCGAGGATTTTGAGGCGCAGCTGAATCAGCTCGCGCGAAAGCACTTTGAGGTCTGGCCGCTCGAGCGCATTGTCCAACACCTCAAGAAGCGGATGCCGCTCCCGGAGCGCACGGTTGCGATCACCTTCGACGACGCCTACGCCAGCGTGTATGAAAATGCCTGGCCGAAGCTAAGGCAGCGCGGCTGGCCGTTTACGGTTTTTATCAGCACCGACGCGGTGGATGGAGGTCTGCGCGACTTCATGAGCTGGGAGCAGATGAGGAAGATGCAGGCCGCCGGCGTCACTTTCGCCAATCACTCCCGCTCCCATGACCATCTGCTCGCCAGAAAACCCGGCGAAACGAAAGTCAGCTGGAAGGAACGGGTGAAAGAGGATATCCATGACGCGGAGAAACGGCTTCAACAAGAGTTGGGCAAAGAGGCCAATCCGGGGCTCCTGTTCGCCTACCCCTTCGGTGAATACAGTGCCGCTCTGGCCGGCATCATCCATGAATTGGGCTACAGCGGTTTCGGCCAACACTCAGGGGCGTTGGGTCCGCAGTCGGACTTTCGTGCCCTGCCCCGCTACCCCATCAACGAGCGCTTTTCAGATCGAGATGAATTCGTCGTCAAGGCCGACAGCCTGCCGTTGGCCGTTGAGGAAATCACCCCTTGGGATCCCTTGCTGGACCGGAATAACCCGCCGCGCCTTCGAGTGACGCTCGCGGAAAGCGAAGCCGATCTGAAACGGCTGGCCTGCTACGCCAGCGGCCAGGGGCGCCTCTCGATACACTGGATCGCGCGAGATGAGCGTCGGTTTTCGGTGCAGGCCCCCGAAGCATTCGATTCGGGTCGAGCGCGCTACAACTGTACGGCGCCGTCAAAGAGTGGGCGGTGGTACTGGTTCAGTCAGCCCTGGGTGATTCCGCCAAACGCAAAGGACCCAAATCACTGAGTGCGTTGTAACGGATCATCGCGCGAATCTCCGTCACGTAATCGAGGCCGCGTTCGGAATAATGGCGCAGGCCTTCTGCCAATCTTTCCGGGTCCAGGGGGCGTCCGGCCTCTCGCATTTCCGCCCGAAGCCGGCGGAGATCCCGATAGGCGCTGCCGGTATTCAGATTTTTCAGATAGGCGCGTACGGAACTGCGCAAATCCGGGAACATTCGCACGAAGTGCTCCGCACCGGCTACCCGGCGCAGGGGCACCATCCCTTCATCGGGATTCCAAGTCCATTCACCAAACAGGTTGTTGCCCTCCCGTGCGAACCGGGATGTCCCCCAGGCACTCTCGTTGGCCGCCTGGGCCAGCGCCAGTCCCGGAGGGATCTCATCAAGACGTCGAAGTAATCGGCGTTCGAACAGCGGATCGGAAACGGTCACATCGACACCATATTCCTGAGCCAAGGCCGTGAACCACTGCCACTTCTCACCATCCGGGCTCGGCGCCCCTCCTTGAAGTCCCTTACGTACGGCCGAGCGCAGGCGACGAAGCCGTGCATTCTCGGCCAGCACTATCGGTAACAGCGCCCGAAAAAACAGGATCTTTTTGCGCTCGACACGGAGATGCCCCAGGTCCAGCGGGATCTGCTGAACGAGCAGCGGCGGTACCGTCTCCCCTGGGGGCCAGCGATACTCATGACGATTGAAAACGGATTCGAGCGAATCGGCATCCCTGGCCGCCACAAGTTGAAGCGGCACCTCGACGCGAGGGGATTCTTCAACCCGTCCCGCAATCAGCCAGAGCAACAGACCGGCTATCAGCAGAGGCAGAGAAATGGCAGCGGTTGCCAAAGCGGGCAGGGGCAACCGAGTACCGGATTCGGAAGGGGGAAAACGCATAGGGAACAGCGAAATTACGCGTAAAAACCGTTCAGCCAGTCTACGGGGTCGGAGTAAATTTCGCCATTGCGAACCTGCTGGAGCAGCTATTCACGTACATTCGATTCGAGCCGCCAGCCTGACGGGTTCCGAACCCAGGTCAGCCAGCGCTCGAACAGTTCCCTATCGGCACCCGCCACGACGGAGCGCGGGACCATGGCCGGCGTAAAGACCCTTTCGCCCTCAAGCGTGGCGGCATGACCGCCCGCTTCCTGGAGAATCAGGCTGCCGGCGGCATAGTCCCAGATCTTCTGGCGCCCGTGCAGATAGACGTGATAACGACCCGCCGCCAGGGTGCACCAGTCCAGTGCCGCCGAACCGCAGTTTCGCTGCGAGGCAAAAGGCGGCTCACTGGCGACCCGGCGGGCCAGGTCGGGGGCGAGGCGTTTGAAGTCCACCGCCCCGACACCGTTTTCCAGCGGCAGGCCGGGGGCAGAGTCGCGAAGCGGGGCGTCATTAAGAGCAGCACCCCCGCCCCTCACGGCCGAGAAACACTCGTCCCGTAACGGGTCATAAACGAGTCCACACTGGATCTCGCCATCGGCAAGCAGTGCCAGGGATACCGAGAAAAACGGCAGCCCCATAGCGAAGTTCGTCGTGCCATCCAGCGGGTCGAGTAGCCACAATCCCTCCTTCGCCGTATCGAGCAACCTTTGCTGCTCCGAGACGTCCATCTCTTCACCGAGAAGTGCGATCCGCGGCCACCTCTCGGCAAGCGCGGCAGCGACCCGCTGCTGCATTGCGATATCCGCTTCGGTAACGAGGCTTCCGTCGGCCTTCTGTCGAGCCGTTGCACCAAAGCGTGGCAGCAGTTCCGTGCGTGCGGCCTCGGTGATGATGGGCCGTAGCTCCCCGATGGCGGGCATCATTTATTTACTCAACTCCCTTCACGACCGCAGTGCGCCAACAGGTGCTCGCGAAGCGCCACGGCGTTGTTGTGTTCGGTGTCGCGCGCCGAATAGACCAGCGTGACCGTCCCCTCGTCGGCAGCGATTCGGCAGATCTCCTGCACCGCATCCGCGGCCTCGTTCAGCTCACGCCGGTAGCGCTCCTGAAATTCCCCCCAGCGCTCGGGATCGTGACCGAACCACTTGCGCAGGTCGCTGCTGGGCGCGAGGGATTTCATCCAGTGCTCCACCGCAGCCTCCTCCTTTTTAACGCCCCGCGGCCAGACACGGTCGACCAGAATACGTGTGCCGTCGGCTCTGGCGGGCTTTTCGTACACCCGTTTGGTTCGGATCGTCATACCCATACCCATGAACTATTTTGGCTTTAATGATTCGTTAAGAACAAGGATGAGCCCTATGGGACGGATTCGCGACCTCTTCAAGTCCGACGGCGATCCACGATCCCGTGCCCGCCGCAATCTGGCCATTTTCCGGGAAGCCAGCTTTGCCCGGACCGATGTATCCACCCCGACACCCGATGAGATGTATCGCCGATACGCCTATCTGGAGTATTTCCTGGGCGCGGCCCGTTTCACCGCCAAGCAGCACCACCTCGACGAAGTCGGTTTCATCGACATCGGACAGGAACACCTGCGCAAGGTGGGCGCTACCGGGGGCGAGGTGAAATCCCTGCTATCCGATTTTGAATACGGCCGCTTCAAACCCCGGGGTCAGGAGGCCTTCGAGGAGGGGGCTCGGACGATGGAATTGTGGGAAGTGGGGAAAGATATCGACGCCCCGATGCGACTCGCCCAGTTGCTGCGGGAGTGGTGACGAGTGCCGGTTGCGGGGCGGCCCGCAAGCACCTGTCAGGAGATAGGAGGTAACGGGAAGGACTACTGTGCCCCCTGCGCAGGTGCGTCGACCCGCCGGGCCAAGAGGCCGGTCGTGGACAGGCGGATTTCGTAGAGGTGGGCTGTGTCCTGACCGTGGCGATCACCTCCTCCCGTGTCAGCGCATTGTAGCCGTAGATACCCAAGAGAATGGCAAAGAGCAACACGAACAGCAGCGTGGCAGGCAGACACGTTCCCGCCGTGACAGCGAACCTCCACATCCGCCTGTGACGCAGGGCGGAGACCGTTCCGGCCAGCGACAAAACCACCGCGCCGCCGGCCACAATGAGTACCGCCCAGAACGCGGTGGCCAAAACCGACTCCGTCCCTTCCATGATTCGACCTCTTTGATTTAACCACAGAGGGCACAGATAACAGCACCACGGGGAACACGGGGTCACTGCTGGAATGGCGAGATGTTAGTCTCTTTTCACTCTATGTTCTTTGTGTCCTCTGTGGCGTTCTCCCTACCTCCCCCAAAACGCGGCCATTGCGGAACATACGTATCCAGGTCTCGTCGACGCACCAGCCCTGAAAAAGGGTTTGTGTCCCTTCTCCATCAGGGAGAAGGCTAGGATGAGGGGGTTAACAATCAGGCAGTTACCCTGCATTGCCCCCCCTCACCCCGGCCCTCTCCCGGGGGGGAGAGGGAGTTTTTCAACAGCCTGCTAGTGGGCCATCTTACGAGGCTTACCCCGTGGGCTCCGTGCTCCCCGTGGTTAGTTTTTCTCTGTTTCTCTGTAGCTTACCTTACCCCACCCAAACACGGGCATTGCGGAACATGCGCATCCAGGGCCCATCGGTGCCCCAGTCGTCGGGGTGCCAGGAGTGCTGCACCGCCCGAAACACGCGCTCCGGGTGCGGCATCATGATCGTAAAACGCCCGTCGCGGTTCGTCAGCCCGGTAATGCCCAGCGGGGAACCGTTGGGGTTGCCGGGATAGACCTCCGTGGGGTCGCCGTAGTTGTCAACATAGCGAAGGGCCACCGCCTTTTCGCGCAGCGCTCCGACCGGGCCCTCGGGATCGGCAAATTCGGCACGGCCCTCGCCGTGGGCCACGGCGATGGGCATCCTCGAGCCCTCCATGCCGGCCAGGAACAGCGAAGGGGATTTCACCACCTCCACCATCGAGAACCGGGCCTCGAACTGCTCGGAGGCGTTGCGCACGAAGTGAGGCCACAGTTCGGCGCCGGGGATGAGTTCGTGGAGGTTGGACATCATCTGACAACCATTACAGACGCCCAGACCGAAACTGTCGTCGCGGCCGAAGAAGGCCTCGAACTGCTCCCGCGCCCGCGGATTGAACAAAATCGATTTCGCCCACCCCTCCCCGGCACCGAGCACGTCGCCGTAGGAGAAGCCACCGCAGGCCACCACCCCCTTGAAGCCATCGAGCGCGGTCCGTCCGGCGATGATGTCGCTCATGTGGACGTCCACCGCCTCGAAACCGGCACGGTCGAAGGCGGCCGCCATCTCGATCTGGCCGTTGACACCCTGCTCGCGGAGGACCGCCACGCGGGGACGCACCCCTTTGGCGATGTAGGGTTTGGCCACATCCTCCTCCGGCTCGAAGCCGGAGATCGACGAACATGCCCGGATCATCGACGTCCAGCAGCCGCTCGAACTCTTCCTTGGCGCAATCCGGGTTGTCGCGCAGCGCCTGCATGCGGTAGGTAGTCTCGGACCAGGCGCGCTGCAGATCCAGACGCGGCTCGTTGAACAGCTCGATGCGATCGCGGCGCACGACGATGCGGTCCCGGTCATTCAACTCGCCGATCACATGGCTGTGTTTGCCCAGTCCTGCATCCCGGAACCATTGCAGCACCTCATCGGTGTCGCTGTGGCGCACCTGTATCACGGCGCCCAACTCCTCACTGAACAGCACCGCAGCATCATCATCGCCGAGCCCATCGAGGTCGATAACGACGCCGGTGCGACCGGCAAAGGCCATCTCCGCCAGGGTGGCGAACAGCCCGCCATCGGAGCGGTCGTGATAGGCGAGTATGAGCTTGCGCTCTGAAAGCTCCTGGATGGTGTCAAAGAAGGCCTTGAACTGACGCGGGTCGTCCAGGTCGGGCGTGTGGTGACCCAGCTCCTTGTAGACCTGGGTCAGGCAGGAGCCACCCAGACGGTTACGCCCCTTGCCTAAATCGATCAGGATGAGATCGGTATCGCCCTTGTCGGTACGCAGCTCGGGGGTACGGGTCTTGCGCACATCCAGCACCGGCGCGAAAGCGGTGATAATCAGCGACAGCGGTGCTGTCACGGAGCGCTCCTCGCCCCCCTCCTTCCAGACCGTTTTCATGGACATGGAGTCCTTACCCACCGGGATGGCCAGCCCCAGTGCCGGGCACAGTTCCATACCCACGGCGCGCACGGCGTCATAGAGGCCGGCATCCTCGCCCGGATGGCCCGCCGGGGCCATCCAGTTGGCCGAGAGCTTGATGTCCGAGGTCTGTTTTATGCGTGCCGCGGCGATGTTGGTCAGCGCCTCTCCGACTGCCATGCGCGCGCTCGCCGCGTGGTCCAGAAGCGCCACAGGGGTGCGCTCGCCCATGGCCATCGCCTCGCCGGTGTAGACGTCATAGCTGGTGGCGGTCACACCGCAGTCGGCCACCGGCTCCTGCCAGGGCCCACCATCTGGTCGCGGGCCACCAGCCCGGTCACCGTGCGGTCACCGATGGTTATGAGAAAACGCTTGTCGGCGATGGTCGGCAGACGCAGCAGGCGATAGGCGGCATCTTTCAGGTCAATCCCCGAAGAATGGAATTCCGGCTTCTTGAAGGTTTTGTGGTTCACCTCGCGCAGCATCTTGGGCGGCTTGCCCAACAGCACCTCCATGGGCATGTCGATGGGCGTGTTGTCGAAGTGGCCATCGCCCAACGTCAGTTGCCGCTCCTTGCTGGCCTCGCCGATCACGGCATAGGGGCAGCGTTCGCGCTCGCAGATGGCGGCAAACCGGTCCATATCCTCGGGCTGCACGGCAAGGACATAGCGCTCCTGGGCCTCGTTGCACCAAATCTCCTTCGGCGACATGCCCGGGTCGTCATTGGGAATGGCCCGCAACTCGAAGCGGCCGCCCCGGCCGGCATCATCCACCAGCTCGGGCATGGCGTTGGAGAGACCGCCGGCGCCAACGTCGTGTATCGAGACGATGGGATTGTTCTCACCCTGCTGCCAGCAGCGGTCGATCACCTCCTGGCAGCGGCGCTCCATCTCGGGGTTGGAGCGCTGTACGGAGGCAAAATCCAGGTCCTCGGCGCTTTGGCCCGATGCCATGGAGGAGGCGGCGCCGCCACCGAGTCCGATAAGCATCGCCGGGCCACCGAGTACGACCAACTGAGCGCCCTCGGGGATCAGATTCTTATCCACATGCTCGGCGCGGATATTGCCGATACCGCCCGCCAGCATGATGGGCTTGTGATAGCCGCGCACCTCCTCGCCGGCGGGACCGGGTACCCGCTCCTCGAAGCTCCGGAAATAGCCGTTGATGGCGGGGCGGCCGAATTCGTTGTTGAACGAGGCGGCGCCGATCGGGCCTTCAAGCATCACCTCCAGGGCGGAGACGATGCGGTTCGGCTTGCCGTAATCGCTCTCCCACGGCTGCTCGAAGCCGGGGATACGAAGGTTGGAGACGGAAAAGCCCGTCAGCCCCGCCTTGGGCTTGCCGCCGCGACCGGTGGCGCCCTCGTCGCGGATCTCGCCACCGGAGCCGGTCGCCGCGCCCGGATTCGGGGAGATGGCGGTGGGATGGTTATGGGTCTCCACCTTGATCATGAAGTGGACCGGCTCTTTGCAGTAGCCGTAGAGTCCGCTTTCCGGGGCCGGAAAGAAGCGACCCGCCTCAAACCCCTCGATGACCGATGCGTTGTCATGATAAGCGGACAGCACCCCTTCGGAGTGCTGCTCATGGGTGTTGCGAATCATCTTGAAAAGAAGCGCTCCTGCTTCTGTCCATCGATGATCCAATCGGCGTTGAAGATCTTGTGCCGGCAGTGTTCCGAGTTGGCCTGGGCAAACATCATCAACTCGACATCGGAGGGGTTTCGGCCCAGCTTCTCGAAATTCTCCACCAGATAGTCGATTTCGTCCTCGGCCAGCGCCAGGCCCCAATCCCGATTGGCCTTCGCCAGCGCCTCGCTTCCACCGGTGAGGATATCCACCGTCTGCAGGGGGCGCGGCTCGGTGGTGAGAAACAGGCCCTCGGCCTCCTCCAGCCGATAGAAGACGCTTTCGGTCATGCGGTCGTAGAGCAGCGCCGCCACGTCGGCGAGGGCGTTATCATCCAGAGCCCAGCCATCCGCCTTGACGTAATAGACCACGCCGCGCTCGATGCGCCGCACATGGCTCAGCCCACAGTTATGGGCAATATCGCTCGCCTTCGTGGACCAGGCCGAGATGGTACCCGCCCGCGGCGTTATGACGACCGGCTGCCCCTCCGGCTCCTCCCCGGGAACCGCAGGGCCGTAGGTCAAAATCCGGTCCAGAACACCGCTCTGGTCTTCATCCAGCTTCTCCTCCAAATCGACGAAGTGGACGAACTCGGCATAGAGGTGGTCCACGGCGGGCACGGTCTGTTGCACCCGGGAGAGGAGCTTTTCGAGTCGAAAAGGGGACAGGGCGGGGCTTCCGCGGAGGATCAGCATCGATACAGGCCTTCTTCGCTGGCTAGTCGGACGGTAAACGGCAAAGGGGCACAATTTTACAGGGCTGCGGCCCTTGCGGGCTAGCAGGCTGTTGAAAAACTCCCTCTCCCCCCGGGAGAGGGCCGGGGTGAGGGGGTTCAATGCACGGTAACTGCCTGATTTTTAACCCCCTCATCCTAGCCTTCTCCCTGAGGGAGAAGGGACAAAACCCTTTTTCAACGGCCTGCCAGTAGTGATCGAGGACCAACGTTCCGTTCGGACATCGAGACCGACTCAGAGGCTTGCCCCGGCTATTTCCCGCCCGATGCGCTGATGCCTTCCGGCGCAAATTGCTATAATCGGCGCCCCGCATCCAAATCGAGTCGTCATGAGTCAACCCCAAGCCGATCTCCCCAATGCGCCCCTGCTGCGACGCTTTGCCGCGATTCTGTACGACGGCTTGCTACTTCTTGCGTTGCTCTTCATCGCTTCGGCGGTGGTACTGCCGCTGACCGGGGGCGAGGCGGTCCATGCCGGCAACCCGCTCTTCACCAGCTACCTTTTTGTGGTCGCGTTTGCGTTCTACGCCTGGTTCTGGACCCATGGAGGACAGACCCTCGGAATGCGGGCCTGGCGAATCCGGGTGGTTCGCTATGACGGCGGTCCCATATCCCTGTGGCAGGCGCTTTTGCGCTATCTGGTCGCCTACGTCTCATGGGGGGCCTTGGGGGCCGGTTTCTGGTGGTCGCTCATCGACAGGGAGAAGCTCACCTGGCACGACCGGTATTCCCAGACCAAGCTGTTGGTACTACCGAAAGAGCGTTGACCAATTCGCAGACCGACTCCCGGCCTTTGCCCGGGGGCCGGGTCATTGCCTTTCTTCTGCTCGGTGTTAGACTGCTGACCCAAAAAGCCGCCTTTAGGGGCCAAGACAATGGGCGTCAGGCGGACTGAGCGGGGAAGGACGACTCAGCGCAACCGCCTCATCATCAACCCCCAGAGGGCGTAGACCACCAAGGTCGGCAGGGATGCGGCCATGATCGGCGGGATGCTGTAGACGACGCCTACGCGGTTGAATATCGCATTGAAGAGATAGAAGCCTATCCCCAGCAGTGCCCCGACCATAATTCGCTGCCCGATGCTCACCGTGCGCATGGAACCGAAGACAAACGGGACCGCGAGCAAAATCATGCCGGCGGTGGCGAACGGGGTCATGATCCGGATCCAGAACGCCAGATTGTAGCGCTTGTCCTCCAGACCATTTGCCCGCATGTAGCGCAGGTAATCCCACAAATCCGCCGCCGAGAGATTCTCGGGCGCTATCGCCACCACATCGATCACGTCAGGCCTCAGACTGCTCTCCCAGCGCAGTGTCTTCATACGTTGACTCGCTACGCCTTCGGGGCTCACGCGACTGCGGATTACCTGCTCCAGCTGCCAGGCACCCCCTTCGTAATGGCCTTTTCGCGCGAAAATCGTCTCCCGCAGGCTGTGGTCTTCATCGAAACGGTAGATGCGAACTCGGGAGGCGCGACCGCCGGCAAGCAGCCGTTCGATATTGACGAACGAGCCATCGTCACGGGCCCATAGACCGTCTTCGGCATTCAGGCTGATGTTCTTGCCGAGCGCCCGTGCACGCTGCGTTTGGGCATCCATTTCCAGGCGCGGAGCAATCAGTTCTCCAATCAACGTGACCGCCACCACTAAAAGGAGGCCGACCTTCAAAACCGCCAGCACCACACGGCGAACCGATACGCCCGCCGCACGCATCACCGTCAGTTCACTCGTGTTGGCGAGCGCCCCTAGTCCCAGCATCGTCCCAATGAGGGCCACCAACGGGAAGAGCTGATAGGTGTAGAGCGGAATGAGCTTCAGGGTAAAAAGCAGGGCATCGGCAACCGTGTAGTCACCCTCACCCACATCTCCCATCTCGGAGACAAAGTTACTGAAGAAATAGATGGCGAGCAGAACCAGCATAACGGCGCCGATATGACTGGCGACCGTACGCCCGATATAGCCATCGAGGATCCTCATTCGTCCACCCACCGTTCACCCTTGGGCCCGGGCATTCGTCCCTGCCGCCAGATCAAGAGGACCACCAGTGCGCCCATCAGGAGATGGACCCACCACAATCCCACTTCGGGACCGTATTCCCCCTTGCTGAGGGAAGCGCGAGCAACCGTCAACAGGTTGTTGTAGACGATGTAGATGACGATGCCGAAAAACAGCTTACCGTAGCGCCCCTGGCGCGGTGACGTCTTGGCGAGAGGCACTGCCAGAAACCCGAGCAGGATGGCACTGATCGGCACCGAAATCCGCCACTGCAGCTCGGCAAGGTCGGATGGGTGATTCGAGGCCCAAAGTTCCCCCGAAGGCATTGCATCCCGACGGCGCTTGGATGCAACCACCTGGCGTTCCCGAATCAGCATGCCATGCTCCCTGAATTCGATGATTCGGAACTCGTCCCGGTCGGGACGACCCTCATAGCGATAGCCGTCGACAAAAACGAGGTAGCGATCGCCGGCCTCATCGCGGACGATCTGATGACCGCTCTTCGACGCCAGCAGATTGAGACGTCCCTTCTCGCTTCCATGACCGAACACATTTTCCAGCGTTCTCCCCTGGTTGCCGATCTCCTCCATGTAGATCAGGTAGTCCCCCGAATCGGATTTGTTGAACCGACCGGCTTCCAGTCCTTCTATTTGGGAACTGGCCTGGGCTTGGTCGATAACCCGATGCACCTGCTCCTCGGCCCACGGAGCAAACCACAGTGCCAGGCCCCCCATCAGCACCGCCACGATCACCGACAAGCCGCCTATCGCCCGGTAAATCCGCTTCGGCCCCACACCGCAGGAGACCAGCGCGGTCATTTCACTATCCTTATAAAGGCGACCGAGCGCGAGCAGTATTCCGAGGAAAAAAGAAAGCGGAAGAATGAAGACCAGGTTACCGACGCCGCGGTAGAGGAAAAGCTCCATGACGATGCCGACCGGATACTTCCCTTCGGCGGCATCGGCCAAAATGCGTACGAAGACCGCCGACATCTGAATGAGGGTCAGTAGCAGGCTGACTCCCAGAAAGGTGTTGGTGGCCTCCCGCAGCAGATAACGTTCAATAATCAAAGGTCGGCAATCGGTGCGATAATCAATGGTGGAAGTGGCGCCAGAAACTTCTAACAGGCTGTTGAAAAAGGGTTTTGTCCCTTCTCCCTAAGGGAGAAGGTTAGGATGAGGGGGTTAAAAATCAGGCAGTTACTCTGCATTGCCCCCCCTCACCCCGGCCCTCTCCCGGGGGGAGAGGGAGTTTTTCAACAGCCTGCTAAATTTCAGACGAGGCGAACGGCCTTCGCCTGATTTTGAATCCCGATAAACTTCCCTGGTAGGGGATGGGCCGCCATTCCGGTTCTCCGGAAAATCCCTTGTGAATCCAAAACAGGTTTGAAGACGGCCTAAAGTTTACGCTATAGATAGGCGCGGCAAAACAACCACCTTGCGCCCAACCCTAATAACAAACAGCAGGAGCGATTATGGATTTTAGCGTCAAAAAAGGCAGCCCCGAGGGTCAGAAAACCGCCTGTCTTATTGTCGGTGTCTTTGAGAAGAAAAAGCTCACCCCCGCCGCCGAGGCGGTGGATGGGGCCACCGATGGCGCACTAACCGCTCTTCTCAAAGGGGGTGATATCAAGGGCAAACCCGGACAGACGCTGTGGATACATGCCCCCGCCGGGATCCCCGCAGAGCGCATTCTTCTGGTCGGCTGCGGCGAGAACAAGTCCCTCGATGATGCCACCTACCGCAAGGTAATCCAGGGTGCGCTGACGGCCCTCAGGCCCTCGGCTGCCAAGGATGCCCTTTGCTGCCTCCAGGCACTGGAGGTCAAAGGTCGGGATCTGACCTGGAAAGTGCAGCAGATTGCTGAAGCGGCGGGGAATGCCGTTTATCTCTTCGACCAGATGAAGAGCGAAAAGGACGCCGACGCCGTCCCCAGCCTCAAAAAGTTTCACTTTCTGGTGGAGGACAAGGAGGCCGCCAAGGCGGCGGAGACCGGTAGCAAGCAGGGTGCGGCGGTGGCGCTCGGTGTCGCCCTGGCCAAGGATTTGTCCAACCTGCCGGGCAATGTCTGCACGCCGACCTATTTGGCCGACCAGGCCAGGCATCTTGGCGAAAGCTACAAGGACATCACCGTTTCCGTCCTGGAGGAGAAGGATATGGAGAAATTGGGCATGGGTGCCCTGCTCTCCGTCTCCAGGGGTAGCCGCGAGCCCGCCAAGCTGATTACGATGGAGTATCGGGGCGGCAAAAAGAGCGACAAACCGGTCGTACTGGTCGGCAAGGGCCTGACGTTCGATGCCGGGGGCATCTCCCTGAAACCGGCCGCGGCGATGGATGAGATGAAATACGACATGTGCGGCGCCGCCGGCGTCTTCGGCACCATGCGGGCGCTCGCCGAGCTGAAGTTGCCCATCAATGTCGTCGGGGTCGTCCCCAGTTCGGAGAACCTTCCCGACGGGGCGGCCAACAAGCCGGGCGATATCGTCACTTCCATGTCCGGCCAGACCATCGAGATCCTGAACACCGATGCCGAAGGCCGGCTGATTCTGTGCGATGCCCTTACCTACAGCAAGAAATTTGACCCGGCCCAAGTCATCGATATCGCCACGCTCACTGGCGCCTGCGTCATCGCCCTCGGCAAGCAGGCGACTGGTCTGCTCGGCAACGACGATGATCTGATCAACGGCCTGCTGGCCGCCGGCCGGGACAGCGGCGACCGTGCCTGGCAACTGCCCCTGTGGGAGGAGTACCAGGAGCAGCTGAAGAGCCCTTTCGCCGACATGGCCAATATCGGCGGACGCGAAGCGGGCACCGTGACCGCCGCCTGTTTCCTCTCCCGCTACACCAAGGAATACAAGTGGGCGCACCTGGACATCGCCGGTACGGCCTGGAACTCCGGCAATGACAAAGGCGCGACTGGCCGTCCGGTGCCCCTTCTCGTTCGCTACCTCCTTGACCGGGTCGGTAACTGAGCCACGCTGACAACAGCCGGGGTTCGCGGGACGGCGCCCGCGCGGTAGCATAGGGCGCCGTCCGAATCCCCCTGGAACCCGATGACCCGTATCGACTTCTATATCCTCAGAGCTTCATCCGCCGGTGAACGCGAAATCTTCGCCTGCCGGCTGGCGGAAAAGGCCTTCGAACAAGGTCATCGCGTCTATATCCATGTAGCGGACGAGCCTGCCGTGGCGCGCCTCGACCAGTTGCTGTGGACTTTCCGCGCCGGGAGCTTTCTGCCCCATGAGCGAATCGACGCCCCGGACGCGGACATTGAGACGCCCATCCATATCGGAACAGGCGATGAGCCGGGCCCCCATGACGACGTGCTGATCAATCTCGCCGAGGACGTGCCGCTGTTCTTCAGCCGTTTCCATCGGGTTGCCGAAGTGATTGCCGGCGACGATACGCACCGGTCTGCCGGCCGGGAACGCTATCGTTTCTATCGAGACCGCGGATACCCCCTCGAGGCCCATAACCTATGAGCGAAGACAAACGCGACGATCCCCTCCTCAACGAGCTGGACTCGCTCAAAGGCCTGCTGGAGGCCGGCCAGTCGGATTTCGACGACTCCATCGATGACTTGCAGATGAGCACCGGTGGCGACGAAGACCCGTCCGACGGCCAGGAGACCTTGCCCGAAGAGTTCCTGCGGGGCTGGGACGATGAACCGGTTGAAGCCGATAACGGCCCAGGCACGCCGAACTCCGGTCCGCACGAAAAGGCATCGTCGGAAGAAGAGGATCTCCTCCCAGAGGCCTACCTGGTGGAGATTGAGAAAGCCATTCCCGATGCCCGGCGCGACAGTACACCGGAGGCGTTTGGCAACCCACCCCCACCGGAAGCTTCTTCCAGGCGGGAGATCCCGGCCGCAGACGCCGAAGATGCCGGCCCAACGATCCCCACCCTTGAAGATTCCGTCTCGACCGGGCGGAGTCACGCCGAGGCCGAATCACGGCCAGCCCCTTCGATTCCGGAGCCAGTCGGGGCCGAACCGTCCTTCGCTACCGGGGGCTCAGGGGCGCGAGGCGCGAACGGCCGGACCTCAACGACATCCCAAAGGACGACCGGTAGTGCTGCCAAGGCCCCGCGTAATGAGCCGAAGATCCCGGTTCTCGATGAGGCCGTATCGGCCGAGGATGTCCGTCAAAGGGCCCCGGACGCCTTGGGGGCAACCTCCTGGGAAGAGTTGGAGGCCGTTGTCGACCTTCTTCTCGATCGCCGCATCGAGAGTATGCGCGAGACCCTGAAAAAAGAGTTGCTGGGCGAGTTGGAGCGCTCCGGCAAGCTGGAGCCGCCCGAATAGGGAGCGACCGCGCGCCCGCAATCATCTGGTCACCGGAGGCGAAAGCGCCAAACTCGCTCTCCCCCGGTTCGGCTCTGGCACCACGCTTTCCTAATCGGCAATCAGGCCCTCCCCCTGCCGCCCGCAAGCAGGGCCAAACCAAACCCCGGCTCTCATCAGGTATAATTCGCGAAATTTCCAGACCGGCGGTCCCAGCGACCGCCGGTCGCATTTTTCCGAAAGAAGAGCCGAATTCAACGTTACGTCATGGAAAAAGCCTACAACCCGCACGCCATCGAACAGCGCTGGTACCAGTTCTGGGAAGACAACGGCCACTTCGCCCCCTCGGGCGAGGGCAGCCCCTACTGCATCATGATCCCCCCGCCCAATGTCACGGGCACCCTGCACATGGGGCACGCCTTCCAGGACACCATCATGGATGCGCTGACCCGCTTCCACCGCATGAAGGGCAACAACACCCTCTGGCAGGCGGGCTCGGACCACGCCGGCATCGCCACCCAAATGGTGGTGGAGCGCCAGCTGGCGGCCGAAGGGAAATCGCGGCACGACCTGGGCCGCGAGCAGTTTGTCGAGCGCGTGTGGGAGTGGAAAGAGCACTCCGGCGGCCATATCACCCGTCAGCTTCGCCGCATGGGCGCCTCGCTGGACTGGTCGCGCGAGCGCTTCACCATGGACGAGGGGCTCTCCTCGGCCGTGAAGGAGGTCTTCGTCCGGCTCTATGAAGAGGGTCTCATCTACCGCGGGCAGCGCCTGGTCAACTGGGACCCGGTGCTGCACACCGCCGTCTCCGACCTGGAAGTGGTCTCGGAGGAGGAGCAGGGCTTTCTCTGGCACATGCGCTACCCGCTCTCCGATGGCTCCGGCCATCTGGTGGTCGCCACCACCCGCCCCGAGACGATGCTGGGGGACACCGCCGTGGCGGTACACCCGGAAGATGAGCGCTACCAGAGCCTCATCGGCAAAACCATCACCCTGCCCCTGGTCGGCCGCGAGATCCCCATCATCGCCGACGACTATGTCGACCCGGAGTTCGGCACCGGCTGTGTGAAGATCACCCCGGCCCACGACTTCAACGACTACGCCATGGGCCAGCGGCACGACCTGCCGATGATCAATGTCCTCACGGTCGATGCACGGATCAACGGCAACGCACCGGAAAAATACCGCGGGCAAGGACCGCTACGAGGCACGGGACGAGATCATCCACGACCTCAAGGAACTGGAGCTGCTGGAGAAGATCGACGACCACAAGCTGATGGTCCCGCGCGGCGACCGCTCCGGCACCGTCATCGAGCCCTACCTCACCGACCAGTGGTTCGTGGACCTGACCCGCGACAAGCAGGAAGACGGGCGCCCGGGCGGCAAGGCCGAGATCACCGACCCGGCCATCGACGCGGTGCGCTCCGGCAAGATCAAGTTCGTCCCCGGCAACTGGGACAACACCTACTACCACTGGCTGGAGAACATCCAGGACTGGTGCATCAGCCGCCAGATCTGGTGGGGCCACCGCATTCCCGCCTGGTACGACGAGGCCGGCAACGTCTACGTCGGGCGCTCCGAGGCGGAGGTGCGCGACAAGCACGGCCTCGGCGCCGAAGTAGAAGCTGGAGCAGGACGCCGACGTCCTCGACACCTGGTTCTCCTCCGCCCTGTGGCCCTTCTCCACCCTGGGCTGGCCGGAGCAGACCCCGGAGTTGAAGACCTTCTACCCCACCTCGGTGCTGGTCACCGGCTTCGACATCATCTTCTTCTGGGTCGCCCGCATGATCATGATGGGCCTGAAGTTCATGGACGACGTGCCCTTCCACGAGATCTACATCCACGGTCTGGTGCGCGATGCCCATGGCCAGAAGATGTCAAAGTCCAAGGGCAATGTACTCGACCCGATCGACCTCATTGACGGTATCGAACTCGAAGCCCTCGTGGAAAAGCGCACCGCCGGCCTCATGCAGCCGGAGATGGCCAGGAAGATCGAAAAAGCCACCCGCAAGGAGTTCGCCGACGGCATTCCCGCCTACGGCACCGACGCCCTGCGCTTCACCTTCGCGGCTCTGGCCTCCACCGGCCGCGACATCAACTTCGACCTGGGCCGTATCGAGGGTTACCGCAATTTCTGTAACAAGCTGTGGAACGCCGCACGCTACGTGCTGATGAACACCGAGGGGCAGGACTGTGGCGAAGCGGGCGGAGCGCTGGAGTATTCGCTGGCCGATCGCTGGATTCGCTCCCGCTTGCAGAAGGCGGTAAAGGAAGTCAATGAGTCCACCGCCACTTACCGGCTGGACCACGCCGCCCAGGCTATCTACGAGTTCACCTGGGATGAATACTGCGACTGGTATCTCGAGCTCTCAAAACCGGTCCTCACCGGCGAGGGCTCGGAGGCTGCCAAACGCGGCACCCGCCAGACCCTGGTCCAGGTGCTAGAAGCCCTGCTTCGCCTCGCCCACCCCATCATGCCCTTCATCACAGAGGAGATCTGGCAGCGCACCGCCCCGCTTGCCGGCACCGCCTCCGGGAATACCGCCACGCTCATGCGCCAACCCTTCCCGGAACTGGACGAGGGGCAAATCGACTCCGACACCGAAGCCGAGATGCAGTGGGTCATGGACTTCATTGTCGGCGTGCGCAAGATCCGCTCCGGAATGAATATCGCCCCGGGCAAGACCCTGCCCGTCATCCTCGACGCCTACAGCGATGAGGACCAGGCGCGCATGGAGCGCAACACCGCCTTCATCGAGCGCCTCGCCCGCACCGAGTCCGTCACCTGGCTGGCCAAAGGCGATGAGGCCCCCGAGGCCGCCACCGCCCTGGTCGGCGAGCATGAAGCTCCTGGTCCCCATGGCCGGCCTCATCGACAAGGACGCCGAACTCGCCAGGCTCACCAAGGAAATAGAAAAGCTCGGCAAGGACGTGGAGCGCGGCAAGAAGAAACTGGAGAACGAAAGCTTCGTGGCTAAGGCGCCGGAAGCCGTGGTTCAGAAGGAGAAGAACAAGGTGGCGGATATGGAGAGCTCGCTGAAAAGCCTGGAGGAGCAGTTGGAGAAGATACGCCGCATCTGACTCTGTCCCTTCTCCCCCAGGGAGAAGGCCACAATGAGGGGAATTGATTCATCAGAAGGCGCCTTCGGGCGCCTTTTTCTTTGCCTGATGGTCCGTATTTCTTGTAGGAATTTGCCTACAGACAACCTGGGATAAGTTCGGCAGACTAGAGCTCCGGAATCACATAGCCAAAGGATCTACTGGCCGCAGCGTCCTACACCAGGAGACTGAAGTGGGAGTATGCACGGCGATACACCCTCAAGGCGTTGCCGCAACTCCGCAACCGGATAACACCCGCACCTCGGAGTAACTCACTGATTTATCAGTGAACTTCCTTGGATGAACCGTAAGCGATTAGCGAAACCCGTATTGCGCGGGGTTCCGGCCTAATCCAAGCTGTCGGCGTCGAGATTGAAAGGCAGCAGCGCCTCGAAATCCTCGACCGATTCGGCGCCGGGTAGTTCTTTAAAAACGTGGCGCAGGTAGCGGTAGGGCTCATGGCCGCTGGCCTTGGCGGTGGCGATGAGACTGTATAGCCGTGCCGAGGTGTGCGCGCCCTTGGGGGTATCGGCAAAGAGCCAGTTGTTGCGACCGATGACAAAGGGGCGGATGGCGCGCTCGGCGGCATTGTTGTCGATGCTGAGGCGGCCGTCTTCGACGTAACGGGCCAGCTTGGACCATTCACCGGCCAGATAGCCCAAGGCCCTGCCGATGGCACTTTGGGGCGGTACCTCGGGCAGCGACTGCTCCAGCCACTTTCGCATGTCCTTCAGCACCGGCCGGGCCTTCTCCTGGCGCAGTCGGTAGCGCTCCTCGGGGCTGAGGTCTTTGGCCTGCTTTTCGATACGGTAGAGCTTGCCAATGAAGTCGAGGCCCTTGCCAGCGCGGCCGGTCGGTTTGCCCTTGGCCTTCTTGCCCTGCGCCTTGAGCGCCTCGTCGAATTTGCGCCGGGCATGGGCCATGCAGCCAAGCAGGCGCACATCCTGCTGCTCGGCCACGGCGTTATAGCCGTCATAGCCATCGCACTGCACAGTGCCGCTAAAGCCTTCAAGCAGACGAAGCGGTACGGACTGGCCCCTTGAGGGGTCGTAATCGAAGAGGATGACCGGCTTGTCGGGCGGACCGCCGCGCTGGACCCACATATAGGACTTGGAGGATGCCTTTTTGCCGTCCTCCTTCAACACCTGCACCGTAGTCTCGTCCATCTGCACGATGTCGTAACCGAGCAGCGTATCGCGCAGCAGGTTAACCAGTGGCAGGACCAAATCCCCGAGCTTGAGCATCCAGCCGGCCAGGGTGGCCCGGGGGATCTCGACGCCGGCCCGCCTCAGAATGCTTTCCTGTCGGTACAGCGGCAGGGCATCGACGTACTTGGCGGTACACACGTGGGCCAGAAGGCCGGGGCTGGCAAAGCTCTTCGGAATCGGCTGGGGCGGGAGCTTCGCCGTCTTCACCCCCTGACGGCAGCAGGGGCAGGCGTACTTGGGCCGGATGTGACGCAACACCTGGACTTTGGCCGGGATCACATCCAGCTGCTCGGAGATCTCCTCGCCAATGCGCTCCAGGGCGCTGCCGTCATGCGGGCAGACCTTCTCGGCTTCGGGCAGGTCATGCAGGACCTCGACCCGCTCGATGTAATCCGGCAGCGGCTTGCGACCGGGCTTTTGGCGCTGGTGGGCCGGGACAGTGACCGAGGCTTCTTCGGCTTCATCGACTGTGCCCTCGGCCTGCTCCGGGGCCTCGGCCTCATTGAAAAGGCCGAGCTGGTGTTTGTCGGCCTTTTCCGAAGAGCGGCCGAAGCGCTTGGCCACCAGGATATTCAGCTTTTCCTGAAGCGCGACAATCTGCGCGTCTTTTCGCTGCAGCTGCGTCTGCTGCTTGGCAACCAGCGCTTTCAGCGCCTCGATGTCGTCCGGCAAATTGTTCGTAACAGCGACCATGGCCCCATTGTACCGAGCCAAAGCGATGGTCGTGATCGAACTTTTCGATCGGCCTATAAAGCTGACTTGTAGTGCAGCGCCTGATGCGGCCGCACATAGCGCAAATCAATCCCGTCGAGCAGCCAGTTGAGCTGCTGGCCGGTGAGCGTAGCCAGTTCGCCGCCGAGAAAGACCGGCCACTTGAAGCGCTCCTTCTCCAGACGCTTCATCCACAGGCAAAAGCCGGAGCCTTCCCAGTAGAGCATCTTGACCTTGTCGCGGCGCCGGTTGACGAAGACGAACAGCCGCTCGGAGAACGGGTCGAGTTCCAGCTCGGCTTCGACCAGCACCGCCAAGCCATTGATGCCCTTTCGAAAGTCCACCGGCTTGAGGCAAACATACACCTCAGGCAGGTCGTTACTCGGGCGCATCATCCGGCCAAGGCCCTTACCAACTCCGCCACCCAGGCCGGCTCGGTGCTGTTATCGAACTCCAGCGCCACGCCCGTCGGCAAGACAACGCGGCAGCGGCCCAGTCCGCGACCGTCAACGACACGGGCTTTTTGAAACAGGCGAGGCCGCGCGGGATTATCGCCGAGGACGCCTTTGCGCCGGAGCGTGGACTTCCAGTTATAGAAGGCCGTTACGTTCAACTCATGCGCCTTGGCGTACTGGCGCATCGACTGTCCGGACTGCTCGCAGGCCCGGATGTGATCAAGCCAGACGCGCTGCTTGTCGGTGAGTGAGATTTCCGTGGTGTCCATGCTGTGCTCCGGTTTGCTTGACTGCCGGTGCACAGTGTTGCCCCTCAGAATGCGCGAGAGAAGTACGGGGAAGAATTACCGGTTACGATGAACCTGCTTCTATGCGGCTGCTACGGCTTTCTATGCGGTCGACAACCGCGTATTTGCGAGCCCACGTTCAGCCGGGGCCGTCGAAGGCATTGAGGATAAAGGAAAAATTCAGCCCTTCGTCGACGACAAGGGGTCTTATGCGGCTGGCAACCGCCGCCATTTCGTTATACGCAATGAATCCAAAGAACAAAGCTGAAGTAATTATTAACGCCGCAAAAGAACATGCGGACGGCGGGCGTCACAGAGTCAAGCACATGATGCAAGTCATTGGAGTTTTCTTATTGGCCTGCATTGCAGGTTTAGCTGCATTTATGGCGCTTGAATTGTTTGCTTCATCACATACCACGCCATCTTTGTGGCTTGTCGCTGTAGTGCTATTAATTGCGAGTGTAGGTGCGGCGCTGTCGTCAACTCTGCGTAGAACACGCCCCGTTACATCATCATTTATTAAGGGTACAACCTATTTGTTGGTTGCAGTGGCTGTATATGTCGGATATAGCGTATAACGAAATGGCGTGTATCTGGCCTGCGCCGGCACGACGTCCCGCCGAAGGCCCTGCACCCTCGCGCGCAGGCGGGATACACGCTGTTGGACTAAACCGCCCGGCAGGGCGCTTGGGCTAATGGGATTTGTATTCGGCGCGCGGGGGTCGATGTGCAGCCGATTGACTGCAGGAGTGCGAAAAAGGGAAGCAAAACGCCATCCGCAGCGCTGGGGTTCCGGATTGTCCATGGACGGTCGCGTCCTTTTCGGTGAGTTCCATTTGAGACCAATATCCCAAACAGGCGCAGAGGCGTCAATTGCCGACGGCGGGGCGAGTAGGCTCGCACCGGCCCGTCGATGTGGCAATGCTCAAGGATACGTTCAGGATTCATGCGTAAGCTCCCGGCGGGCCGGTCGCCGGCGGGCTGCGCTGTGCGGGGATGATGGCCACGAGCACCAGCCTCCCGACGCCACAGTGCGGGCAGCGGTGAATATCGATGCCGAGTACCCGGCGCATAAACTGCTCGACGCTCTCAAGCTCCACGGGCTCCGGCGGCGCCGCCGCCAGTGCCTGGCGGGCTTGAGCCAGACGTTCGCTCTTGCCGCGGTTGGCGAGCAGGCCGTAATGGCGGATGCGCTGCACGCCCTTGGGCAGGACGTGTAGAAGGAAGCGCCGGAGAAATTCGTCCGCCTCAAGGGGCATGGCCTTTAGCTTGTTAGCATGGGCGTAGTCGCGCCAGCGGAAGGTCACCTGAGTTCCATTAAAGGCCAGCAGCCGGTGGTTGCCGATGGCGACCCGGTGGGTATAGCGGCCGAGGTATTGGATGACCTGCTCGGGACCGGCGAAGGGCGGTTTGGCGTAGACGACCCACTCGGTGGCGGTTAGCTCTTGGAGCAGGCCTTGGTACACCTCCGGACTCATGCCGGGGTGGGTGTCGTCCCCGTTGCACTCGCCGGCGGCCCAGGCGTACCCCAGGGCTTCGAGGAATTTGCCGCGAAACACCGTCGACAGCACCCGCACCGGAAACAGAAAGTGGGGCTTGGCGCGCTTCCATTGTCCCTTATCGGCGCTCAGGCCGCCGCCGGTGACGATGCAGTGCAGATGCACGTGTTGGTCCAGCCGCTGCCCCCAGGTGTGCAGCACGGCGGTGATGCCGAGCTCGGCACCCAGCCAGCGCGGGTTTCGGCCCACCTCCAGCAGGGTTCGCGAGGCGCACTGAAACAGCAGCCGATAGACCAACCGCGGGTGCCACTGGGCGAGCCGGTTGAGGCGGTGCGGCAGGGTGAATACCACGTGGAAGTACTCCACCGGCAGCAATTCCGCACGGCGCTTTTGGACCCAGCGCTCCTTCGCTAAGGCTTGGCACTTGGGGCAGTGGCGGTTGCCGCAGGAGTGGTAGTGATGCACTTCGCGACCACAGGCCTCGCACTGGGAGCGGTGCCCGCCCAGCTCGGCCGTGCGGCACGCCACGATGGCCCGGAGTGCCTGGCGCTGCTCCGGACACAGTCGGTGATCGGTTCGGTAGGCCCCTCCAACGGCTCGAACAATGTCCGCCAGTTCGACAACCGATCCCGCGCCGCCCTTGGGGCGGCTCACGCCCTTAGTGCTCCGGTGCCTTCAGTTCAGCCCACCGATCCAGGGGCGAGACGGTCTTTATCATCCGCTCGGCGCTGAGGTGGAGGTAGCGTTGCGTGGTTCCGATGTGCCCGTGGCCGAGCAGCCGTTGGAGGGTCGCCAAGTCGACACCGCTCTCCAGCATCGCGGTGGCGAAGGCATGGCGCAGGCAGTGCATCCCACAGGGTTTGCTGAGGCCGGCACGGCGTTGGGCTCTTTTCCAGCTCTTTTGCACCACACTCACGCTGATCGGCCGGTTCCGATCCCGCCCTTCAAACAGCCATCGGTGCGGATGGTAGGCGCTCCAGTAGCGGCGCAGCGCGCTCAGCAGTCTTTCGGGCAGCAGCGTCAGCCGGTCTTTGTCACCTTTGCCGCCATGGACCCGGATGCACATCTGCCCGCTGTCGATGTCCGCCACCTTCAGGCGGGCGATCTCGCTCACCCGCAGTCCGGACCCAAAGGCCAGCATGATCATCGCGCGGTCGCGCACATGGCAGGTCTGTTCCAGGACGTGAGCGATGGTGGCCGCACTCGGGATCTCGGGGATCCGCTGCCTCTGACGAGCGCGCGGGATCTTGAAGTGCGCCTCGTCTCGACCCAGCGTATGCCGATAGAAGAACCGCAACCCGCTGACCGCGATGTTGCAGCTGCTCCAGGCGAGTTGGCGTTCGCCGATCAGGTAGGCCAGATAGCGCTGAACCTGCGCTTCGCTGATTCGGTCCGGACTGCGCTGGTAGTACTTGGCCAGTCCACGCACGGCCCGCAGGTAGGAGTCGCGGGTGCGGACGCTCAACCCGCGCACCAGCATGTCCTGGTCCATCTTTTCACTGAGCTTGCTCATGGCATTGTCTCCGCTGTCGACTGCCTCGCAGCCGTTCAGCGAAGACGCTGCCACTATCAGCACCAGCGGTCCGCGCCCGAGCACAAAAAAGGCGCGGAACCGGTCCACGCCTCTAGGTTTTTACCACCGCCGTGAGGCGGTTTAGTTCAACTACATGTCGGCGGCTGATAGCCGCATATTGCCCCAAAACCCAGCCAAGGGTGGCCCTCACTTGGCTCCAAATTCAAGCGGTTAGCGATTAGCACGTGTCTAAAAATCCGGTTTGATATACGTCGCCGCCCGGATAGCACGACGAGACGACCGCATAAACATCCGGCTTCGGGAAAGAAAATGCCCAGGGATCAATGCGCTGGCGAATGATGGTGCCGCTATGCGGCACTGCAATTGCGGCGCGAAAGGTGTCGAACGGTAGGGTTTTCGTGCGCGCAAAAAGGCAGAAGACGAGGGAGGATTTCGAAGGCCTCTAGATTGGCAGCGGGCTCTGGGCGAACATAAAGCGTGGCTACGCCACCGGCCGTAGGAAATGTAACGCTCCGTCATCTTCCGCCGCATCCTCGCGGTCCTCTCTCCTGTCGATGAATCAAGCCTACCGGAGCAGGGGTTGTTCGCCAAGGGTAAGAATTGAGGCGGTTTTGAGGGAATAAATGGGATCGCAGTAACTTTTCTGCTGACGGACCGGGTACCAAGGGGCAAACACCTGCTGCACCCCCATGAGCGTATTTAGGCGCGCCGCACGGCAAGGCCACAGGGTCAGGTCTTTCTTCTTGCATACTAGACGCAGGCCACAGGGTCAGGTCTTTCGTAACCGGTAATTCTTCCCCGTACTTCTCTCGCGCATTCTGAGGGGCAACACTGTGCACCGGCAGTCAAGCAAACCGGAGCACAGCATGGACACCACGGAAATCTCACTCACCGACAAGCAGCGCGTCTGGCTTGATCACATCCGGGCCTGCGAGCAGTCCGGACAGTCGATGCGCCAGTACGCCAAGGCGCATGAGTTGAACGTAACGGCCTTCTATAACTGGAAGTCCACGCTCCGGCGCAAAGGCGTCCTCGGCGATAATCCCGCGCGGCCTCGCCTGTTTCAAAAAGCCCGTGTCGTTGACGGTCGCGGACTGGGCCGCTGCCGCGTTGTCTTGCCGACGGGCGTGGCGCTGGAGTTCGATAACAGCACCGAGCCGGCCTGGGTGGCGGAGTTGGTAAGGGCCTTGGCCGGATGATGCGCCCGAGTAACGACCTGCCTGAGGTGTATGTTTGCCTCAAGCCGGTGGACTTTCGAAAGGGCATCAATGGCTTGGCGGTGCTGGTCGAAGCCGAGCTGGAACTCGACCCGTTCTCCGAGCGGCTGTTCGTCTTCGTCAACCGGCGCCGCGACAAGGTCAAGATGCTCTACTGGGAAGGCTCCGGCTTTTGCCTGTGGATGAAGCGTCTGGAGAAGGAGCGCTTCAAGTGGCCGGTCTTTCTCGGCGGCGAACTGGCTACGCTCACCGGCCAGCAGCTCAACTGGCTGCTCGACGGGATTGATTTGCGCTATGTGCGGCCGCATCAGGCGCTGCACTACAAGTCAGCTTTATAGGCCGATCGAAAAGTTCGATCACGACCATCGCTTTGGCTCGGTACAATGGGGCCATGGTCGCTGTTACGAACAATTTGCCGGACGACATCGAGGCGCTGAAAGCGCTGGTTGCCAAGCAGCAGACGCAGCTGCAGCGAAAAGACGCGCAGATTGTCGCGCTTCAGGAAAAGCTGAATATCCTGGTGGCCAAGCGCTTCGGCCGCTCTTCGGAAAAGGCCGACAAACACCAGCTCGGCCTTTTCAATGAGGCCGAGGCCCCGGAGCAGGCCGAGGGCACAGTCGATGAAGCCGAAGAGGCCTCGGTCACTGTCCCGGCCCACCAGCGCCAAAAGCCCGGTCGCAAGCCGCTGCCGGATTACATCGAGCGGGTCGAGGTCCTGCATGACCTGCCCGAAGCCGAGAAGGTCTGCCCGCATGACGGCAGCGCCCTGGAGCGCATTGGCGAGGAGATCTCCGAGCAGCTGGATGTGATCCCGGCCAAAGTCCAGGTGTTGCGTCACATCCGGCCCAAGTACGCCTGCCCCTGCTGCCGTCAGGGGGTGAAGACGGCGAAGCTCCCGCCCCAGCCGATTCCGAAGAGCTTTGCCAGCCCCGGCCTTCTGGCCCACGTGTGTACCGCCAAGTACGTCGATGCCCTGCCGCTGTACCGACAGGAAAGCATTCTGAGGCGGGCCGGCGTCGAGATCCCCCGGGCCACCCTGGCCGGCTGGATGCTCAAGCTCGGGGATTTGGTCCTGCCACTGGTTAACCTGCTGCGCGATACGCTGCTCGGTTACGACATCGTGCAGATGGACGAGACTACGGTGCAGGTGTTGAAGGAGGACGGCAAAAAGGCATCCTCCAAGTCCTATATGTGGGTCCAGCGCGGCGGTCCGCCCGACAAGCCGGTCATCCTCTTCGATTACGACCCCTCAAGGGGCCAGTCCGTACCGCTTCGTCTGCTTGAAGGCTTTAGCGGCACTGTGCAGTGCGATGGCTATGACGGCTATAACGCCGTGGCCGAGCAGCAGGATGTGCGCCTGCTTGGCTGCATGGCCCATGCCCGGCGCAAATTCGACGAGGCGCTCAAGGCGCAGGGCAAGAAGGCCAAGGGCAAACCGACCGGCCGCGCTGGCAAGGGCCTCGACTTCATTGGCAAGCTCTACCGTATCGAAAAGCAGGCCAAAGACCTCAGCCCCGAGGAGCGCTACCGACTGCGCCAGGAGAAGGCCCGGCCGGTGCTGAAGGACATGCGAAAGTGGCTGGAGCAGTCGCTGCCCGAGGTACCGCCCCAAAGTGCCATCGGCAGGGCCTTGGGCTATCTGGCCGGTGAATGGTCCAAGCTGGCCCGTTACGTCGAAGACGGCCGCCTCAGCATCGACAACAATGCCGCCGAGCGCGCCATCCGCCCCTTTGTCATCGGTCGCAACAACTGGCTCTTTGCCGATACCCCCAAGGGCGCGCACACCTCGGCACGGCTATACAGTCTCATCGCCACGCCAAGGCCAGCGGCCATGAGCCCTACCGCTACCTGCGCCACGTTTTTAAAGAACTACCCGGCGCCGAATCGGTCGAGGATTTCGAGGCGCTGCTGCCTTTCAATCTCGACGCCGACAGCTTGGATTAGGCCGGAACCCCGCGCAATACGGGTTTCGCTAATCGCTTACGGTCTTTCTTCTTGCAGGCCACACGGTCAGGTCTTTCTTCTTGCATACTAGACGTGAGCAGCAGCGAGCGACCAGTGCCTGGTTGCGTTTTTCAGTCCGCGCGGAGAGATCGTTTAAGGGGTCAGAACCCTTTCTCGCTACTGCTTGCGGATTGTATAGTCTGACTATACACTACCCCCATGATTAAGAGTTTCCGGCACAAGGGCGTCGCCCGTTTTTTCGAAACCGGATCCAAGGCCGGCATCCAGGCTGCCCATGCGCCGAAACTGGCCCGCCAATTGGAGCGTCTGAACCGCGCCAAGGCGGCCGAGGACATGAACGTGCCTGGCTGGAAACTCCACCCTCTCAGCCATGATCTGGCCAACCACTGGGCGGTTTGGGTCAGCGGAAATTGGCGACTGACCTTTGCCTTTGAGGGGGAAGACGCGGTACTGGTCGATTACCAGGACTACCACTGAGGATTTTGCTATGGCAACGATGTTCAACCCTCCCCACCCGGGAGCGACCTTGCGGGAAGACGTTCTGCCGGAACTGGGACTGACAGTCAGCGAGGCCGCGCGGCAGATTGGCGTTACCCGTGCGGCTCTGTCCCGCATACTCAACGGGCATGCGGCCATCTCAGTCGAGATGGCGCTGCGCCTGGAGGCTTGGCTGGGCGTGGAGCGAGGCGGACGGGCCGAACTCTGGCTGAACCAGCAGATGGACTATGACCTCTGGCGGGCGCGCCGGCAGCCGCCCGAGATGCCGGCGCGTGGTTAGTCATTATCATGAACGGCCGCCGGTCGAGTGGCGCTGGTGTCAAAGTTGAAGTGGAGAATAAAGAGGGCCAGAGTCAATTAACGGTTGGGGCGAAGAGTCCAGTTCTTGCAATCACGATCCAACTTTTACTCCGAGCGACGGCAGTCCGCGTTGCGACCTGCTGCGCCTGAGCTGGCGCTTTATCCAAAGAGAGCACAAGCAGTATGCGTACGAAAGGAAGAATAGCGTCTTGGAACGATGATAAGGGCTATGGCTTTATCGAACCTCACGCTGGAGGAGGACGAGTTTTTGTCCATATACAGGCTTTCGGTAATCGAAGCCGACGGCCGGAGATCAATCAGATCGTGACCTTCGCCTTATCTACGGATAATCAAGGGCGCACCTGTGCGGTTAGAGCCACATTGGCTGGCGATCGCCTACAGCCAAAGGCACCGCGGAAGGTTGGCTCTCGATCAATTCTGGGAGTCACCGTTTTTCTTTTCATTGTCGGCATTTCGGTCGCCACGACAAAGGTGCCACCTTTGATTCTCGGCCTCTATTTAGTCGCTAGTCTCGTCACTTTCGCTGCGTATGCTCTCGATAAGTCGGCGGCTCAGCAAGGAGCTTGGCGCACGCAAGAGAGTACGCTACACCTGCTATCACTGGCGGGCGGCTGGCCGGGTGCGCTGGTTGCCCAAGCAAAATTGCGCCACAAGTCAAAGAAGCATTCGTTCCGAGCCGTGTTCTGGATAACAGTCATGCTAAATTGCGCTGCGTTCGGCTGGCTGTTTACATCAACAGGGGCGGCCACACTGCGATCGTTACTTGCTAGTGCAACCAGAGGGGGGCTAGAGGGGGGCTAGAGGGTCAGGTCTTTCTTCTTGCATACCAGGCGTAGACAGCAGCGAGCGACCAGTGCCTGGTTGCGTTTTTCAGTCCGCGCGGAGAGAAAGGGTCGTAACCCTTTACGGTAGAGTCTCTGGATGGCCTCCGGCCATGTTCGCCCAGAGGGCTGGGCTCCTACACGCCTTGAACGACACCGGGATCAATGGGGTCGCAGTAACTTTTCTGGCTGGCGTTCCCCTGATTTTTGCAAGAGAGACGGGGCAGGGCTTTCCTCTTGCATACTGGACGAGCGGCGGGGTCAATTCTCAGATTCTCGGGACTTGAGGGTCAGGTCTTTCTTATTGCATACCAGGCGTGGACAGCAGCGAGCGACCAGTGCCTGGTTGCGTTTTTCAGTCCGCGCGGAGAGAAAGGGTCGTAACCCTTTACGGTAGAGTCTCTGGATGGCCTCCGGCCATGTTCGCCCAGAGGGCTGGGCTCCTACACGCATTGAACGACACCGGGATCAATGGGGTCGCAGTAACTTTTCTGGCTGGCGTTCCCCTGACTTTTGCAAGAGAGAGGGGTCAGGGCTTTCCTCTTGCATACTGGACGAGCGGCGGGGTCAATTCTCGGTCCTGACACCCGCGGTCTATTGGCCGGCCATGGTGAAATTCCGGGGACACCCCTTAGCCGCCCCCATACGAGTGGGCCGACATCGTTGGCGCAGGCGCCCGCATCGGCGTAGTCCTTTATCTCCGCACGCTGGAAAGTTCCGCTGAACGGCCGAGCAGGCCACAAGCCGCGGCCCGCCCGGGTTTCGATGCTACTTAAGGCTTCGGGTCTCTTCGGCTAGTGGCCCTTCCCTTTTTTCGAACCGCGCCTTTTCATCACGGTTCGAACGGCCGACCGTATCATCGGGATCAGGGCGATCCAGGTGGTCTTTTTCATGGTTTGCTTCCTCCTTGAGAGCATTCCGAACGGGAAGTCCCGAAACGTCCCTTTTAGAAAGGATAACGCCGTTTCCGAACCGGGCCACTTTCGAAACTCCCTATCCCACCGGGAGACGACTACAAGGATGTAGGAGGTAGAATCACGCACATCGCCATGGAAGTCGGTGGTAGACAAAGCATGGAGCACATTGTCGAGGGAGCCGTTATCGAGGGTCGGGGTGAGGGGGTCCAATGCAGGGTGATGGCCCGATTATTCATCCCCTCATCCTGCCTTCTCCCTGAGGGAGAAGGGACAAAATCCTTTTTCAGCCGCCTGTTAAGCCCGTTCCGAGGGGCTTGCCCCGGATTCCCCTTCGTCGGCCTCTGCACCTTCGCGTAATGCACAAGCCACCTGGCCGTAGAACGCCTCAACGGTTTCCAGGTCGCGAGCATGGTGTCCGGCGCGCCTGGTCTGCTCGGCGATCCATTCGGCATGGCGCGCCAGGGCGGCACGATCTTCCGGGCGGCTCACACGGCTGCCGTTTGTTTCGATGCTCTCCAGCAGGCGCAGCATGACCGCCACGTGGCCGTAGCCGAACTGCCGGATCTGATTGAAAGCGACATCGGCCAGTTCGGGAAAGGTCATGGGTGGGACAATGACCCGCAGCCCGCCCTTACGGTCGAGACGAAAACGGGAGGGGATTTCCCTTTCAGCCAGCTGCCCCAGAGCGTTTCCGATCCAGTCGATGCAGGTAGTAGCCGTAAACGGGTCATTGATACTCGGTGAGAGCGCCCGCGCGGCGATGGAGACAAGCTGCTGCATCGAGTATTTCACATCCTGCGTCGGTGTGCGGTGGCGTCCGATGACGAACATCCCGGCGATTGCCTCTGCTACCTCTTCCCCGCACCGCTCCGCCGGCCACGCCGTCACCAGCGAGGAGCCGTCCCGGATGAACTCGCCCGGCGTGCGGTGAACGCAGAGAACCAGGTCGTGCTTCTCGGCTATCTCCAAAAGGTTTTCGTTCTCGATCGCCTGCAGGTAGCCGCTACGCTCAGCCACCGGAACCCTCATTTCGTCGCCGCCCGCCTCTGGAATAGAAAAGCCTCTGCGCGTTGCCGGTTCGGGAGAGATTCCCAGTTTCTCCGGGAACAGCTCTTCAATCACCTCGGCGAGCTCCCGGGCAATGCCGGAGGCCAGGTTTTCCACCTGCAGTGAAACCGACACGTGGTGGATGAAGTAGATCAGGACTCCGAGACTGGCGATAGCCAGGGCGACCGCCACGGTCACGGAAATGTGTGGAACAAATCCTGCCCCGTCGACATCCCGCACCATGCGAAGCACCAGCAGGCAGTAGAGAAACGTGGAGACAAACGTACCGAGCACCACCTGGTTGCCAGGGTCCCGCATGAAATTTCGCAACAGGCGCGGGCCGAACTGATTCGCCGCAAGGGTCAGCGCGACGATCGTCACCGAAAAGGCGATACCCGCCACCGTAATCATGGAACCGGCGATGGTGGAGAGCATGTCACGGGCCCCCTCGGGGCCCCCCGACCAGAACCAAACGCTGTCTCTGGGCAGCAGTTCAGGCGTGCCGTCGAGCGTCAGTGTGACAACGGAGAGCAGGGCCGCAGACAGCGCCATCAGCACCGGCACGAACCAGAAGCTTGCGCGTATCTGCTGCCACTCGTTTGCTAAACGGCTTTTCACGTAGGCTCCGGCTCTCCACCCGGTTCAGGAAACGAAGGGGTTCATCGCCTTGGGCCAAGGGGGACGATCACGGCTCGGCCAGGCACGGTTTTCCAACGGCCCTTTCCCCGGGGGTTCACTCCATTCGCTCGCCGATCTCGAGCCCTGCGTCGGTTATGTTAAAGCGGAAGATGCCCGGGTCGTGGGCGCTGCCCCTCACCTTGAGCACACTCATCAGCTTGTCGACGCGGTCGGGCTGTTCGACATAGTTCAGCAAAATGATCGTATCGACGATGGAACTGAGGCGCGCCTCGGTTATGGAAGAGCCCCCCAGTAGCTGACCGGCGGCAGCGCCGAAGGCGCCACTGATGGCGTAGTTGAGGACCGCGGTGATGCCCTCCGACTTGCAAAAGCTCACCAGCTGTTCCAGAAAGAGGCGCACCTCCCGCTGGGTGGCACCGCCGGAGAGCAGCGCCGAGATGGAGTCCATGACCAGGCGTTTGGCCCCGACCTCACGGGCCTTGTTGACGATTTGAAACAGGATTTGATCGGCCCGCATGCCGGAGAACGGCACGTCGATAAAGGCCAGACGGTTTTCCCGGTGCGCCGCATCCAGGTCCCAGCCGAACTCCCTGGCCTCATGCAGCAACTGGGCACTGCTCTCCTCGATGGTGAGAATGACGCCGGGTTCGCCCGCTTCGGTGCCCGCATGGATGAACTGCAGCCCGAGCACCGTCTTTCCCGATCCGCTGTTGCCGCTGACCAGCACGATATGACCGGTTGGAAAGCCGCCGCCGAGGATCTTGTCGAATTTGACGATACCGGATGACTTGCGCCCGACCAGCAGCTCCGGCGCCACTCCGGACGTCAGGGGGATGCGCGGAAAGACCTCCAATCCGTTCGAATTGATGACGAATTCCACCCGGCCGGATTGATAGTTGAGGCCGCGCATCTTATCTATGGATAGCATCCGCGCCGTGCGCAGCTCCCCGGCGATCTGCGTCAGCTTGATAATGCCGTCGGCCGCGAACTCCTCCAGTCCATGTTCCGACAGCACGCTGCGGCCGCCCTTGGTGGGGCTACTCAGAAGCGTGGTGACGCCCAGATCATCGAGGCGCTGTACCAGCGCCAGAAACGCCTGGCGCACCGCTCTTTCCGAATGGAAGCGGTCGAAGAGGCTGGCCATGCCGTCGATGGCAACCCGCTTAGCCCCCATACGCTCGACCGTACCGGTAATGGTCTCGACCAGCGGCGTTAAGGAGTAGTGCTGATCCGCCTCAATCATCTCCAACTCGCCTTTGAACGGCGCGGCGTCGAGGAGCGCCAGTTGCCCGGTCCCGCCCGCCTCCAGGGCGGCAAAGTCCCAGCCGAAACCGGCGACATTCTGCCGGATGGCCTCCGGCGGCTCTTCGCAGGCGACGTAGACACCCGGTTGCCCGAAGCGGGTGACGCCGCGGTAGAGAAATTCACCGAGGAGCACGCTCTTCCCCGTCCCCGTGTCCCCGGTCACCAGCACCGAGCGTCCGCTCGGCAGGCCACCCCCGAGCACGCGGTCGAGCCCGACGATTCCGGTCTCCAGACGTTCGATGCCGGGCGGGCTGTCGTGTTCACCTTCCATGGTCTCGCCTCCCAAGGCAACGGCAGAGTAATGCGCTTGGCACTGATTCTAGACGTAGCCTGCCGGGATCATCGGTCATACCGCATCACTGAAAGAGGGAAAAGGGGTGGTATCCGGGTCGTATCCCTTTGAGCCGCTGAGTGGAAGGCGAATTCACATCAAAACCGCCTCAGTTCTCACCCTTGGCGAACAACCCCTGCTCCGGTAGGCTTGATTCATTTCAGGAGAGAGGACCGCGAGGATGCGGCGGAAAATGACGGAGCGTGACACTTCCTGCAGCCGGAGGCATAGCCACGCTTTATGTTCGCCGAGCCCGGCACCCATTCAGAGGGCATCCTCCCTCGGTTTCCGCCTTCTGCACGCACGAAAACCCTACCCTTCGGAACCGTTCCCCGCCGCAATTGCAGCGCCGCATAGCGGCACCACCAAACGCCAGCGCGTTGATCCCCGTACATTTTCCTTCCCGATACCCCGCTGTTACACGGCTGTTTCGTCGTGCTATCCGGGCGGCGGCGTGTATCAAACCGGATTTTTAAACACGTGCTAATCGCTAACCGATTGAATTTGTGACCAATTAGGGGCCAAACTTGGCTGGGTTTTGGGGCAATATGCGGCGATCAGCCGCCGACATGTAGTTGAACTAAACCGCCTCACGGCGGTGGTAAAAACCTAGAGGCGTGGACCGGTTCCGCGCCTTTTTTGTGCTCGGGCGCGGACCGCTGGTGCTGATAGTGGCAGCGTCTTCGCTGAACGGCTGCGAGGCAGTCGACAGCGGAGACAATGCCATGAGCAAGCTCAGTGAAAAGATGGACCAGGACATGCTGGTGCGCGGGTTGAGCGTCCGCACCCGCGACTCCTACCTGCGGGCCGTGCGTGGACTGGCCAAGTACTACCAGCGCAGTCCGGACCGAATCAGCGAAGCGCAGGTTCAGCGCTATCTGGCCTACCTGATCGGCGAACGCCAACTCGCCTGGAGCAGCTGCAACATCGCGGTCAGCGGGTTGCGGTTCTTCTATCGGCATACGCTGGGTCGAGACGAGGCGCACTTCAAGATCCCGCGCGCTCGTCAGAGGCAGCGGATCCCCGAGATCCCGAGTGCGGCCACCATCGCTCACGTCCTGGAACAGACCTGCCATGTGCGCGACCGCGCGATGATCATGCTGGCCTTTGGGTCCGGACTGCGGGTGAGCGAGATCGCCCGCCTGAAGGTGGCGGACATCGACAGCGGGCAGATGTGCATCCGGGTCCATGGCGGCAAAGGTGACAAAGACCGGCTGACGCTGCTGCCCGAAAGACTGCTGAGCGCGCTGCGCCGCTACTGGAGCGCCTACCATCCGCACCGATGGCTGTTTGAAGGGCGGGATCGGAACCGGCCGATCAGCGTGAGTGTGGTGCAAAAGAGCTGGAAAAGAGCCCAACGCCGTGCCGGCCTCAGCAAACCCTGTGGGATGCACTGCCTGCGCCATGCCTTCGCCACCGCGATGCTGGAGAGCGGTGTCGACTTGGCGACCCTCCAACGGCTGCTCGGCCACGGGCACATCGGAACCACGCAACGCTACCTCCACCTCAGCGCCGAGCGGATGATAAAGACCGTCTCGCCCCTGGATCGGTGGGCTGAACTGAAGGCACCGGAGCACTAAGGGCGTGAGCCGCCCCAAGGGCGGCGCGGGATCGGTTGTCGAACTGGCGGACATTGTTCGAGCCGTTGGAGGGGCCTACCGAACCGATCACCGACTGTGTCCGGAGCAGCGCCAGGCACTCCGGGCCATCGTGGCGTGCCGCACGGCCGAGCTGGGCGGGCACCGCTCCCAGTGCGAGGCCTGTGGTCGCGAAGTGCATCACTACCACTCCTGCGGCAACCGCCACTGCCCCAAGTGCCAAGCCTTAGCGAAGGAGCGCTGGGTCCAAAAGCGCCGTGCGGAATTGCTGCCGGTGGAGTACTTCCACGTGGTATTCACCCTGCCGCACCGCCTCAACCGGCTCGCCCAGTGGCACCCGCGGTTGGTCTATCGGCTGCTGTTTCAGTGCGCCTCGCGAACCCTGCTGGAGGTGGGCCGAAACCCGCGCTGGCTGGGTGCCGAGCTCGGCATCACCGCCGTGCTGCACACCTGGGGGCAGCGGCTGGACCAACACGTGCATCTGCACTGCATCGTCACCGGCGGCGGCCTGAGCGCCGATAAGGGACAATGGAAGCGCGCCAAGCCCCACTTTCTGTTTCCGGTGCGGGTGCTGTCGACGGTGTTTCGCGGCAAATTCCTCGAAGCCCTGGGGTACGCCTGGGCCGCCGGCGAGTGCAACGGGGACGACACCCACCCCGGCATGAGTCCGGAGGTGTACCAAGGCCTGCTCCAAGAGCTAACCGCCACCGAGTGGGTCGTCTACGCCAAACCGCCCTTCGCCGGTCCCGAGCAGGTCATCCAATACCTCGGCCGCTATACCCACCGGGTCGCCATCGGCAACCACCGGCTGCTGGCCTTTAATGGAACTCAGGTGACCTTCCGCTGGCGCGACTACGCCCATGCTAACAAGCTAAAGGCCATGCCCCTTGAGGCGGACGAATTTCTCCGGCGCTTCCTTCTACACGTCCTGCCCAAGGGCGTGCAGCGCATCCGCCATTACGGCCTGCTCGCCAACCGCGGCAAGAGCGAACGTCTGGCTCAAGCCCGCCAGGCACTGGCGGCGGCGCCGCCGGAGCCCGTGGAGCTTGAGAGCGTCGAGCAGTTTATGCGCCGGGTACTCGGCATCGATATTCACCGCTGCCCGCACTGTGGCGTCGGGAGGCTGGTGCTCGTGGCCATCATCCCCGCACAGCGCAGCCCGCCGGCGACCGGCCCGCCGGGAGCTTACGCATGAATCCTGAACGTATCCTTGAGCATTGCCACATCGACGGGCCGGTGCGAGCCTACTCGCCCCGCCGTCGGCAATTGACGCCTCTGCGCCTGTTTGGGATATTGGTCTCAAATGGAACTCACCGAAAAGGACGCGACCGTCCATGGACAATCCGGAACCCCAGCGCTGCGGATGGCGTTTTGCTTCCCTTTTTCGCACTCCTGCAGTCAATCGGCTGCACATCGACCCCCGCGCGCCGAATACAAATCCCATTAGCCCAAGCGCCCTGCCGGGCGGTTTAGTCCAACAGCGTGTATCCCGCCTGCGCGCGAGGGTGCAGGGCCTTCGGCGGGACGTCGTGCCGGCGCAGGCCAGATACACGCCATTTCGTTATGTGTAAAAAATGGAAAACAACATGAATGATGAACAAACGCCAGTGAGCTTAGAGGCGAAGGTAAGTGATAAATCTCTCACATGGGGTAGCTTGACAGCAAGAACACTGTCTGGATATGCCCTATTTGTTGTTGCTAGCCATCTTTTCTACCCAGCCTATACAGAGACACACTGGACTACTGCACAGAAAGTGGTTGGTTCTCTATTTGGGTATCTTTTAGAGTTCTTGGCCATTTATATAACAACAGTATTTGTTGCGGTTATAATCGCAAAATCCTCTGCCAAGAATCGAAACAAGCCACTTACACCATTCTTAAATGGTGCCTTAATTGTTACTATGGCTATAGCATGCTTCATGATTTATGGTGGATGGTATGCATCAAATAATTCGACAAATGTTAAAACAACACAACCAGCTCCTGAAAGTGTTCGAGAAACACCATCCATCTCAATAAAACCCATCAAAGCTTATTCAACCATTCAAACCGCTGAGGGTGTGACGGAGGCAGATTTAGATCAAGCAGCACTCTCTGATCTGGAAACATGGCTTGTGGAAACAATGCTTCAAAAAGGCAGAAATAGTTATGCTGAAATGGGTTACAACCCAAAAGACTTTAAGCCAAAAGTGTCGGCGAATTCTGTTTATGTTGCTGCTGGAGGAAAAAAGCTCGCAATCATTAAAATCAACATGGACAACTCTATGCGCTCAGTAACAATTATGGGCATTAAAGGTGATGAGCTTCATAGGGTTAGCTGCATCCGCGCCAGCAATCAGGATATACCTGTGTGGTCTGGACCATGTGGAGATGAAATAAATAAAACATTTGGTGTCAGCGTACAACCAAAAAACACATAACACGGCACTCCAGGTGACCCACTGCCGCGTCGCTCCTATCGTCGCTATGCGTCAGCGGTCCCCTAAGTTTGGTCGTTATGTTTCAAGGAGCTGAGGCCGCATGAGAAAAATCGTATGGGCCATTATTGCAGTCACTATGGTTGCCTATTTTGTCAGTTCGCACACGGTGAACAAAGCCAAACGCGAAGCTGAAAAAGCTGAGGCGGAGAGAGTAGAGCGGGTTACGAAGGCCGCTGTAACTGAAATGGCTACAAGAACGAACGCAATATCAGACTGGAAAGAGTCCTTAAGTAAAGGCGAAAAATTCCGGTTCGAGCCCATCTTGACGGTCGAGTTAGAGCGGCTATGGCTACAGCAAAAGCCAATTCTATTTATAGGCTCAATAAAGGATGTTGCCACACATGACAGTACTCGGTATGAAATTTCAGTTGAAAGAAGTCTTCACGGCAGCTTCAACTATATGTTCGGAACAGAATTGCAGCTGTCGCTACTATCGAAAAAAGAGTACGTTGATGTTTTCCTAAAGAATCACCCAGATATATTCAAAGACTTTGGGTTTAATAACGGCGTAGCTGTGGTGGCGCGTATCAATGGCATAAAGACTACTACCGTTCTAGGAGAGGAAGGAGAACGAGAGGAAGTAAAAATAGGTGTTGGTGAATTGGTGGAAATCTTGTACACGGGAGATGTGACATTTTGAAACATAACAAGGCAAATTCACTCGGACGACAAAAGGGACCGCTCCTCCGTCGCGCTGCTTTTTGCCTCCGGTGATTTGCGGCGTTATAACCCATGAAACGCACTGCGCTCATCCTTGTCCTCGCATTCCCGATCTTCGCGCATGCGGCGCTTCTCGGCACAGAAAGAACATGGGCGTTCATGCAATCGGTCGGAGGCATCGAACTGGGCACCCCAGAAAACAAAGGCAAAAGCTGGTCTTTGCCTTTGCTATGCGATGTCTCCGGGTTCAAGGAGTTCACTGTAAAACCAACTTTACTGAATTCCGCTTTGGTTTGGGCAGATACCGAAACAAATGTCGTCGGCCAAGAAATATTCATCACGATCGAAACCGGAGTGATAAATCTTTCGGAAGGAAAGACCAGTTGCGGCCCTGCTGAGCTTGGCAGCATCAAGTCGGGGAATTACAGGGTAATTTATCGAGATCCAAATGGCTCAAAGCATTTGGTGGGGGAAGTGGAAATTGGGTTATAACAACGCCATCAACTCGGACAGCCAAAAGCGCCGCTCCTTCGTCGCGTCACTTTTGGCTGCCGGTCATGGCGAACGTTATGCCTGGGAAGGGCCTAGCCATTAACCGCAGAAAGAATAGAAAGAAGCGTGCTAAGGTGGAGCATCTAACAGAAAAGCCATCGATTTTGGCGTTTTTTGCCGCGTTGCGCGAAGCCTATCAAAGGAGCTGGTTATGGGTGTTTATCTCTGCGTTCATGGTTGCTTGGCTCGGGTACGAAATTACTGAGGCGTTTGCGACGCATAGCATTTCCAATCTCCGAGTTCAGAACCAAGTTGAATTCGGCGAGGCTCCTGTTTGGTTTTTGTTCGTCTTTATGATCAAAGCAATTGCGTTGATTGGGAGCACTACGTACCTTTCACTTTTTGTTGTCGACTTATTCGGTAAGAAGTAGTGCATAACCCACGGTTTCAGGCGATCCGCAAAAGCGGCGCAAATTGTTTATTGGTGTTTAGCTTTGGGTGGGCCGCTTTTCCGGTCACCTGAACCAGTCGTTAGCATCAGAAGGATTAGGGATAGTGCTTAGAATTATTTCAGGGATATTTGGAGCCTATGGCGGTTACATATTAGCTGCTAGTTATCCGCTGATTTCTTGGTCGCATTTCGCCTTAAGTGCATTCTGCTTAATTGGCTCGGTTGGACTTTGGCAAAAAAGACCTTGGTCAAAGTACATTGTCGACTCAGTCGCCTTCCTGTTTACGGGTTATTGGTGTTGGATGATATTCCAAGTGTGGGAAAGGGGCTGGCCATATAACACTGCAACTCACTCAGCAATATCACTTGCGCCAGGTATTTTCATGGTCGCATTGGCTCTTGGTTCCATGGTTGTGGTTCATAGGGCATTCAAAAATGTACACTAATCGGGTAGCCGGGGGTTTCTAACCCCCAGCCCCCACAGCACCCCGCATGCGGGTCCGCACGGGGCGCTTCCCTCGGAGTTAAAAGGACACACCGTAAAATGCCGACCTTCAACGCTGGTTACGTGACGAACCGCCAAGGCCGTTTCACCCGGTCGGGTGCATTACGGTCGTTGAGATCCGTCCGGCTCTCTCGTTGCCGAAGGTTCAGGCCTTCACCCTGTCCCACCCATTACGGTGGGCGTTTGGCTACTATGCCGTCTGCTGACTTCTGTCCCATCACGTCAGACGTTACCGTAAGACGCGCTACCCGAGTCACGGTAGGGTCCGATGGTGATTCCAGTCCTTTCGGGCTGGCCCTCAATTCGGCTCCCGTGGCGGCTCAGGCCGCAAGTGAGACAGATCTCCCCGGATAAGAACATGAACTTTCCGTGCACAACCGCCGCATTTACCCTGTCCACGCGACTCTATGGGCTTCGTCATCTTGTGCTGACTCGCCCCCGGACTAGGCCTTCTATGCGATTTCTGTCCGTCGGCTCGCACTTTTGCGCTCGGGCTTCCTCCAGACCCCACCTCGCGGTGACGCCCTTGCCGTCGGCTAGTAGTTATCGTCAATCCCTTACGGGTCAACGTAGAGTCTCCTACAGGGGACTTCCACCCCATCAGTTCATGCCCATGCCGGGCGTACACAAAACACTCCAGCCGACCCGGTGCGACGCCGCTCCTATCGTCGCTCTGTGGCACCGGCGGGCTGAGTTCAACCGATGGGCGTCATAGAGAGCGAGTCAGTGAGTAGAGTGTCGATGAGGCGAGTTGCGGTTTTTGGCAACGCTGGCGGTGGCAAATCAACGCTAGCTCGGCAACTGGCGAGCATTACCGGTTTGCCGCTGCACTCACTCGACACCATTAAGTACGAGCCTGGTGGCGGTGAGGTGCCTCACAAGGAGTACCTTCAGATTCATTCCGAACTCATAGGCGGAGAGGAGTGGATCATTGATGGGTTCGGCTGCGTGTCGTCGGCTTGGGAGCGCTTTTCGGCTGCTGATACGTTGATATACGTCGACCTACCGCTTTTCACACATTACGTGTGGGTTACGAAGCGCCTCGTAAAGGGCTTCGTCGTAACGCCCGAGGGATGGCCAGAGAACAGTCCAATTTGGAGCGGCACCGTTAACAGCTATCGAATTATCCGTCTCTGTCATGAACAGCTGACACCGAGATACCGGCAGCTTGTCGCAGAGCAGGCCGCTCACAAGCGAGTGCATCACTTGAGATCGCCAAAGGCCATTAGGGCTTTTGTCGGCGCTGTTACCGATGAGTATTCCGGTGTCCGGTGAAATGACGCCCAATCGGGTAGCCGGGGGTTTCTAACCCCCAGCCCCCACAGCACCCCGCATGCGGGTCCGCACGGGGCGCTTCCCTCAGAGTTAAAAGGACCACCGTGCTCTATGGGCTTCGTCATCTTGTGCTGACTCGCCCCCGGACTAGGTCTTCTATGCGCGCGTGGACAGGGTAAATGCGGCGGTTGTGCATGGAAAGTTCATGTTCCCAGACATCTAGCAATATGAAGGCATTCAGGAATCAACCAGATCATGACTTCTGGCGGAAGCCATTCACCGGGCGCGAAACGGCGAGGTTCCTATGGGGCCTTTCGGTGGTCTTTCTTTATCTCGCCTGGACGGATTGGCGCTACCCGCAGGAGCCTCCTTTTTCGGGTAGAGGAGTCTGGCTGAAGGCTTTGGCCTTTCAGAACTTCGGGCCGGAAGGAGTCGCGGCAATTTGGGCGACCTTCGCTGTGCTGCTAATCGTAGCCGGGATCGTGATATGGAATAGAACCAATGAAACCAATGATCGCTAATCGGGTAGCCGGGGGTTCTTAACCCCCAGCCCCCACATGCCAGCACTGTTTCTGGATGGCCTTCGGCCATGTTCGCCCAGAGGGCTGGGCTCCTACATGCCTCGAACGATGCCGGCGCTTTCGGAAAAAGGGACGCGGCTGATGCGCTGAAAAGGGCTCATTACTCTTTGCCAGCAGTGTCTCTGGATGGCCTTCGGCCATGTTCGCCCGGAGGGCTGGGCTCCTACATGCCTCGAACGATGCCGGCGCTTTCGGAAAAAGGGACGCGGCTGATGCGCTGAAAAGGGCTCATTACTCTTTGCCAGCAGTGTCTCTGGATGGCCTTCGGCCATGTTCGCCCGGAGGGCTGGGCTCCTACATGCCTCGAACGATGCCGGCGCTTTCGGAAAAAGGGACGCGGCTGATACGCTGAAAAGGGCTCATCACTCTTTGCCAGCACTGTCTCTGGATGGCCTTCGGCCATGTTCGCCCAGAGGGCTGGGCTCCTACATGCCTCGAACGATGCCGGCGCTTTCGGAAAAAGGGACGCTGCTGATGCGCTGAAAGGGCTCATTACTCTTTGCCAGCAGTGTCTCTGGATGGCCTTCGGCCATGTTCGCCCAGAGGGCTGGGCTCCTACATGCCTTGATAACGATACCGGCGCTTTCGAAAAAGGGACGCGGCTGATGCGCTGAATAGCGTTCATAACTCTTTGCCAGCACTGTCTCTGGATGGCCTTCGGCCATGTTCGCCCAGAGGGCTGGGCTCCTACATGCGCAGGCAGGCGGATTATGGGCGTTTCCTTTTCCCCATCGGTTTCCACCGCCTTCAGCTTGGTTTCATATATAGCTGATAGCGTTGTCATCGAGTGCCCGGAACCTGCTGCCGAGGTCGCGTGCGGGATCGCAACGCAAGGCGGACACGACGGCGCCGATTGACTGTGGCTCGGCGGCCGTTTGGAACGGGCAACATTCACCCTTTCCAGGGAGAAGTGAAGTGCGACACGCAAGCTACCTGATCCTTCTTCTCGCGGCGTCCGAAGCCGGTGCCTTTGCCGGTAACGGCGGTGTCTGGTCAGCCTACGATACCGATCGCAACGGTCTGCTCGAGCCATCAGAGTTCGCTGCCTTCTGCGCGGGCCAACCTCACCTGAAGAAAAACGCATCACGTTTCGAACGCTTCGATATCGATGGTGACGGGCATCTTTCACAGGACGAATTCGTCCAGGGTTTGGGGGCGCTCTTCAAGAGCGGTGCGAAATGATAGCGCTGGGGGGTCACGACTGGGGCCGATGTTGCTCCGCTTGGCTGATCGCCCAAGCCGCGTTGATCAAGCCAATGTGGCTAAACGCCTGGGGAAAGTTGCCGAGCAGTTCTCCGCTGCGGGAATCAAACTCTTCCGAAAGTAGGCCGACGTCGTTGGCGCAGGCGGCGGCACGTTCAAACACGGCCTTGGCCCGGTCCACCTGCCCGGCCAAGGCGCGGGCGTGGGCCAGCCAGAACGTGCACAGCAAAAAGGCGCCCTCGTCCGAGGGTTCACCTGCGATCTCGCGGTAGCGATAAACCAGCCCGCGCTCGTCGGTCAAGTGCTCTTCTATTGCATCGATCGTTGCGAGCATGCGGTGGTCGGTGGCCGGCAGAAAACCGGTCAGCGCCAGGGCGAGAACCGAGGCGTCCAGTGCATCACTCCCGAACGCTTGCGTAAATGCGCCGGCTTTCTCACTCCAGCCTTGCGTCAGGATAGCCCTACGGATCTGATCCCGTTCCGCCAGCCAATGTTCGGCTCTCTCCTCTCCGCCGATGAGATCGGTCAACCGGCTCGCACTGTCCAAGGCAGCCCAGCACATCAGTTTTGAATGGAGAAAATGGTGTGACTTTCCCCGAACCTCCCACATGCCCTGGTCGGGCTCTTTCCATCTGTTCGCCGCTACATCGGCCACTTCGGCCAGAAAACCGCGGGTGAAGGGATCGATCTGCTCGGCGAGCTGCTCCTTGAGCCGTTCGGCCGCCACCAGTAATTCGCCATAAACATCAAACTGCCGTTGGGTCCAGGCACCGTTACCCACCCTTACCGGTGAACTTCCCCGCCATCCGGCCAAGTGGGGAAGCCGCCGTTCGGTAAGGTCGTGTTCGCCGCCGATGCCGAACATTATCTGGGCGTCACGGCCCTGTCGCACCTGAGCCAGTGAGGCGTCGGCAATGAAATCGAAGAACTTGTAGGCTTCATCGGGACAGGCTGCGACCCACAGGGCATCCAGGGTCATACTGGCGTCCCGAACCCAGGTGTAGCGGTAATCCCAATTGAGCTTGCCTCCCTCACGTTCGGGCAGCGAAGTCGTCGCCGCAGCAACGAAGGCGCCGGTCGGATAATAGGTCAGGGCCTGGAGCAGCCGGCCGCTGAAGTGGACCTGGTTTTTCCATGGGCCTTGATAGGCCTGGTGCATCGAGGACCAGCTTTGCCAGCCTTCAATTGTGTCTTCCAGACGCCCACGGATGGCTTCGGCTGACCAGGGGCCGGGGCCGGGTTCGGAGCTACTGCGGGACTCCAGCGCGAACGCCGCGCGCTGTCCTTTTTCGAGGCGAAAGCGGGTGCGAGTGGTGGAGGTATCGATATTCAGGGGAATGGATGCGGAGAGCCGCAGTACGGATGCCCCGCCGCGCGCCAGCGCTCCGCCGGGCACGGGACGAAGTATGGGTACTATCAAGCCGTACTCCGGGCGCGGTTCGTACTCCAGTTCCAATTCCATTGAGCCTCGCGTGCATACCGCCTCCCGCAAAACGGCGTGGGGCGAATCTCTTCCGATGGCATGGGCCCCCTGGTTCAGGCCGATGGCGAGTGCATCGCGAATGAGGACTTCACCCTCTTTCGACCGAAACACTGTTTCAAGGACCATCGAGCCCTCAATGTAGGCGTGTTCGCCCGCTATATCGCTCGCCGGTCCCAAACGCCAGTGGCCGCCCTCGCGCCCCAGCAAGCGGGCGCAGAGGGCCGGGGAGTCAAACCGGGGAAGGGCGAGCCAGTCGATAGAGCCATTACAATGGACCAGCGCCGCTCCCTGGCAGTCCGACAGGAGTGCATACTCGCCGATGGGACGCTCGTTCATCGATTCCTTCCGCTCACCATAATCCTCAGCGCGCACCACGAATCATTGCCGCTTTCAGCCGAAAGCTAGTGCACGAGTGGCGCTTGGCAAATCCCGCCTCCACCCGCGCCAGCTTGGGTGTCGTTCCGTTGGCCGCGGCCTCCTCTCCGAGTAGAATTAACCCCTTCGCCCCCAGGCTATCGATTCCCATGTCTATTACGCACGCCACCGTCCATCGCATTCGTCGCAAGGCCGATTCCGACGCCGAAATGTCCCTCCGCCAACAGGAGTTGCCCACGGAGGAGGCTTGCGAGGCGCTCCTGGATGGATTGAAAAGCGCTTTTCTCGGCAGGATCAGCCGTGAGCATGGCAGCTTTTCCACTGAACAGGGAGAGGCTCCCTTAGCTGGCAAATTGGACGGTTTCATCAAAAAGGCGCATGAGTTCGCCGAGGTGACCGCGACGATGATGGAGCATTTGCGGCAGCGTCTGGACGCCGGCAGCATCGAACTGGATGCCCACTGCCTCTTTTTCGTGGAGGAAACCCCGGTTCGGCATCTTTTCTACTGGTTCGTGGCGCGCCAGAAGGAGGCCCTGGCGATCGGCGATGACCTGGAGCTGAAGCCCAGTTACTCCCTCGATACCGGCTCTTCGCTTTTTGGCATCAAGGTGGATCTGGCCGAATGGAAGGAGCGTCAGAACTACTCCTATCTCACGCTGCTGCCGCCCCGGGGTAATCCGGGCCTCACCGATGCCTTTTACGAACTGACGGGGTTTGCCAACGGACTGGACAAGGCCGGAGCCACCCTTGCGTTTCTGGAGGGGGTGGAAGCCTACTCGGAAAAAATCCCGGAAGAGAAAGTGGGTGACTATCGCAACCAGGTGGTCGAATACTGCCTGGAGCGGGACCAACAGGATGCGCCTGTGGATTTGACTGAACTGGCTAAATCCCTCGACGGCGTCGACAGCGATGAGTTCGTTCAGGTTGTGGAGCGACGGGCTCCGGAGGGCGATCAGGAATTGATGATGGACCGCCGCGCCCTGCGCCGCTACGTCAAATTCGCCGGACGGGAAAAGGACCTGGCCATCAGCTTCGGCTCCTACCAGCTCAACCAGCGGGTCCATTACGACACCGATACCGATACGCTCAGTATCAACGGGCTGCCCAGCGCTCTCAGGAAACAGCTGCTGGAGCATCTGCGACAGGGTTAACGGCCCCCAGGCCCGAGCTCCCTCTCCACCGGCCACAGGGGGACCGAGTGCGCCTGAGTGCAAACGGGCTTTGGCCCCTGTGGAAGCGGCATTTTGTAAGATTCGATGCGGCAGCTATCGCGGCTGGAAGCCGCTACAGCACAGGGAGACCGAGAGGGCCTGAGTACAAACGGGCTTTGCCCCTGTGGGAGCGGCATCTTGCCGCGATCGGCTCGGCACGCTTTCGCGGCTGGAAGCCGCTCCTACGGCATAGGAGGACCGGGCGGGGCCTGAGTACAAACGGGGGTTGCTTTGCCCCTGTGGGAGCGGCATCGGGCCCCGTGACCCGGGGTGCCCACCCCTTCGGCTCGAAGCTTTAGCCCAACTCCTCGATGATGCCGCAGGCGACGGGAACCGACAGGTGAGGCGAAACACCGGCCACGCCCTGAACGCTTTCCGGCAATCCCTTATCCTTGGAAACGCCGTGAATCACGACGGTCTTCCCGGCAAGGTCGAGCTTTTCACCCTTTTCGAGCTTGACGATGGGATCTTCCGGGTTCTTGTCCGGTCCGGTCACATTGCTTTCCAGCTCCTCAAAGGCTGCGAAGGAGCCGTAGTCCAGCTTGTCCTCTCCACCGGCTCGCGGATACTCGTTTTCAGCCGTTTGCGCCAGCTTATCGTCCAAAGGCACCAGTACCAGCCCGTAGGATGGTATCCCCTCGATGACATCGACAACCTTGTCGCCGTTTTCGTCGGCCTGAGCGGTCGGGCACTCGCCGCCGACATGGATCATCTGCCGATGCATCATGTTCGGCTCGACGCCACGGGCACGGACATAGGCATTAATTTGGTTGCCGTCGACCACGAAAACCGCTGCTCCGGTTACCGGCTTTTCATTCACCGCTTCGTTGATCGGCTGCAACGGCGCCAGATAGACCGTCGGCGAAGTAGCGCCGGGAGACTTCCCGGCTCCGCTCTCCGCCACCGCCAGCGAGTTGACGAGATAGAACGCTCCTCCCACGAACAGGCTGATACCTGCTTTGAGTGACATCCGCTGTCTCATGACACACCTTCCCTTTGTGAACCTATATCCAAGGTAGTCGCGCAGGCTTCCGACGCAAGAGCCTCTTGGGCCTGTCCCGGCTCGCTGAGATCACCCTGGAGATGCCCCATGCGCAGCGCCAGAATCGACCTGTAGGATAAAATCGGACAGGCGTTCGGGCGGAAACTCCGATGGTCTCCTCTCATTGACGCCCCTATAGTTGTGCATCCCTGTCAGAACCCTTCCCTACCCGGATGTTGAAAACCCTCCGTGCGCGCATGATGCTGATAATCTTCGCTGCCCTCCTTCCGGCAGCGGCCTTGATCGCGCACGATTTGATCACGCATCGTCAGGCCGTCATCGCGGAAACCGAAGCCGGTCTGCATCTTGCGGATACCTTTTTTACAGGATTGTTGATGGTGCTCACGGCAGTGCTAAGTGCCGGGTTGGCGAGTCGATCCTTCGTGGAGACCCCGGTCCAAAAACTGCTCCGTGTCGCGCGCTGCATCGCTGCCGGCGATTTGAAGGCCCGCGCCGGCATCACTCGGGGCCCGAGCGAGTTGATTGAACTGGCCGAACGCTTCGATGCCATGGCGCTTGACCTGGAGCTTCGTGAACGGGAATTGCGTCAGTGGGCGCAGGATAACAAGAACCGCCGCAACGAAGCCGAGGAGCACAGCGGGGGATACCGGCGGGATCTCCATGCAATCGTGCAGGGCATGCAGGACGTGGTGTTCCGACTGGATGACGAAGGACGCATGGTTTGGGTGACACCGTCCATTGAGTCTCAGACCGGCTATACCGAAGAGCAAGTGATCGGTCGTGAGGTGTGCTGCTGCATGGCCGACCCCGAAGACAAAGAGCGCTTGATGACATCGCTCGAAAAGGGCGGCGGGCGCGTGAAGGACTGGGAAGTGAGGCTCCGTCGCAAGGACGGGACGGATCGTTACGCGGCGCTCAACGCCCATTACATCCACACGGACGGAGAACTCACCGGCATTGGAGTTGTTGCCCGAGACATTACCGGGCAGGTGCGTGCCCGTGACGAGTTGCTGGATCTCAACCGCCAACTGGAAGAGCGGGTCTCGGAACGAACCGCAGCACTGGAGCGAACGAACGCCGAACTTGAAGCGTTTAGCTATTCGGTGTCCCACGACCTGCGGGCGCCATTGCGCAGTATCGAGGGGTTCGCGCAACTGGTGCTAATGCGCTACCGCGGGCATGTTCCCGAGCAAGGACAGGACTATCTGGAGCGGATCCAGAAGGCCGCGCAAAGGATGGCAAAGCTTATCGACGACCTACTCAGCCTTTCCCGGATCAACCGAGTCGAACTGAAACGGGAGAGTGTCGACCTCAGCGCCATGTCCGAAGACATCTTAGGGGAACTGAAGACCGAACAGCCGGCACGGCACGTGGCGTTCGATATTGAACCGGGTATCTCCTGCTGGTGCGACCGTCAGCTGTGCCGAATCGCCCTGGAGCACCTGCTTGGCAACGCCTGGAAATATACCGCGGATAGAGAATCCACACGCATCCGGGTTGCTACCGGCAAGGACGCCGATGGTCTGCGGGTGGTGCGGATCAGTGATAACGGCGTCGGCTTCGACATGCGGTACGTCGACAAGCTGTTCGTTGCTTTTCAGCGACTCCACTCCGTGGATCAATTCGAAGGCACCGGCATCGGGTTGGCCACGGTGAAGCGCATTGTGCAGCGCCATGCAGGAAGCGTGTGGGCAGAGGCCGAACCCGGACGAGGAGCGAGTTTCTATATTCGGTTCGCACCCGCCGATCACAGCGAGCACACGGCTTAGCCAGGGCCCCTGATGAATCGCTCCCGAATCCATTCCTCCGTCCTGTTGGTGGAAGACAGCGCCGATGATCAGGAATTGGCCCGCGTGGCACTCGAGCACATACCGATGACTTGCCGTATGGTCGTCGTAAACGACGGAGAGGAGGCTCTCACTTATCTGAACCCCTGTGCCATGGACTCTCGGGAACTGCCGCATCTGGTGTTTCTCGACTTTCATCTGCCCAAGCTCAACGGCATTGAGGTACTCACCCACTGGCGCTCGGTTCCGTCGCTACGCTACCTGCCCGTAGTGATGCTTTCCACCTCCGATCAGCCCGATGACGTGGCGCAGGCCTACCTTGCCGGCGCCAACGGCTATATTGTGAAACCGGTCGGCCTTGAGCCATTCATCGACACCTTCTCCCGCGTCTGCAGTTACTGGCTGGGTCTCAACGAAACTCTCCGGCACGGTCGAGTCGACTGATATCCGTCAGCAGCGATTGGCTCCCGCTCTGGCCTAACCAGCACTTTCTGCTAAATTTTTTAGATCAGGTCGAAACCAGGGCGTCCAATGAGAAACCTGCTGCTGTTCCTTAATATCTGTCTGGCAATCGGGGGCGTGCTTGCCCTGATGGTGGCGGGGAGCCTATACCAAAAGCAGCACTCTTTTGCCGGCCAGGCAGGTGAGGGGCAACGCGGTATCGTGGTGGAAAAACGCATCGTTCACCGTAGCGTTGACGGTTCTCTTCCTCCGGAGTACCGCGTTATCGTCGAGTTGAACGCCAACCGATATGCGTTTTCCGTCGAACCGACACAGTACCGTCGTCTGAATATCGGAAAACCGACTAGGACCTGGAATGACGGAGGCGAAATCGTAGCCGAAGCATCGATCCCCATCCGCTTCAATCCTGTCCATCTGCTTTGGGTGGCAGGAGGATGCTTTTTGGCGGGATTAGGCGTTATGTCCCGGGCGAGAACAGAAGCGGTCGCCTGCAACGGATAACCGCTGAGCCTTGGGGAAACTCAGGGCGTTTGCGTGGTGCGGCGATCGCCTTCCAGACTCTCCTGGCAGATCTCGTGATGAGCGGTAAAGATATCGACGGCCGCCTGCGGGGAGTCCACGAGGTGGAATAGATCCAGGTCATCCTTTTCGATACAGCCATGCCCCAGCATCTTTCGCTCCATCCAATCCACGAGTTCCGTCCAATAATCACTGCCATAGAGGACCACGGGGAAACGGCGGATCTTCCCTGTCTGGATGAGTGTCAGCGATTCGAAGAATTCGTCCATTGTCCCGAAACCGCCCGGAAAGATGATGTAGCCGATCGCGTATTTCACGAACATCAACTTGCGAACGAAAAAATAGCGAAACGACAGATTCAGATCGAGATAGGGATTGGGTGCCTGCTCATGAGGTAGTTCGATGTTGAGCCCGACCGAGCGGGCTTCGTGCTGCTTGCAGCCCCGATTGCCCGCCTCCATGATGCCGGGCCCCCCGCCGGTAATGACAGCGATCCCCGACTGACACAAACCCGCTGCGATATCCATGGCCGCCTGGTAATAGGGGGACTCTTCGGTAAACCGCGCACCACCAAAGAGCGACACCGCCGACCCCAGCTCGTTCAGGGTCTCGATGCCGTCGATCAACTCGGATTGGATCCGAAAGACGCGCCACGCTTCGGAGGTTCTGAGATCTTCCATCAGTTCGAGTCCTTGCAGATACCAAAGGCCCCGCATTATACGGGGTGTCCCGGTTTTTGACACCGCCGGGGCAGGCTGTCGCTATGCTTCGATTATGGATAGCGAACAGATGACCCTCAACACGATACTGGATAACACGTGGCATCAACTGCGACAGGCCACCGCCGACGAATCCTCGGCACTGCACCGTCCCGTGTTGGCGACCATCAACCGTGGTGGTGATCCGGATGCCCGCACGGTTGTACTCCGGGCAGTGCGGCCGCAGTCGCGACTTTTTTCCGTCAATACCGATTGCCGGTCACCAAAAAGCAGTGAAATCACGGAACGCCCATGCGGGGTCTTCGTATTCTTCGATCCCGAAAAGGCCCTGCAGTTGCGGGTCGTGACGGATATCCGTGTTCATACGGAGGATGGGGTGGCAGCCAAGGCATGGCACAAGCTTCCCGCCAAGGCCCGGCGCCGCTATCTTACTGCGGCTGCACCGGGAAGCCCCGCTCCGGCCCCGGGCGCAGGTGTACCGGGTCCCGACGAACCCCTGGACGATGCCGCCGGTTTCCGCCACTTCGCCACCCTGCAAGCCGTCGTCACTCATATGGACTGGCTTCACTATGCCCCCGAAGGACCGATTCGGGCGGGTTTCGACTGGAATGCGAAGGGAAAGATATCAGCGAGTTGGCTTTATCCGTAGCCGCCCTCAGGGCGGTCTTCCGGCCGGCCGAACGTTATAGCCTCAATGACCTTCGTTCCTTTTTCGGGTGTTCGGTTCGCGATTGGCCTCGGCCAAACCGGGGCCGTTGCGGCGGAGATCACATCGGTTTTCGGGTACAGTTGCTTCCCAGTTTCCACAGCGGCCGGACAGAGGGGCCCGCAATGCGAAAACTTTACCTTTTCCTGACGGTTGTCCTGGCCTTGACGGCGGCTTTTGCGTTCATGGCGGCTTCGGTGAATGCCTTCGACTGGTATGAGTATCGTAACGAACAGAAACAGCTTGCAGACGCGGAGCGGGTCGACGGACGTGTTGTCGACAGGCAGGTTGTCCGAAAGAGCTACCGCTCGCCCTCGGGGCCGCCGAAAATCCGCAAGCAGCATCGGCTCTATGTCGAAATCCTGGGGGGCAGTCGTGCCGGTGACGTGGTGTGGGAAGCGGCAGCCCCGCCGCAGTACGAAGCACTGCCGATCGGAACCACGGTCAATGTGCAGGTGGGCAGCGATCGGGTGCATATCGTGGAGCTCGGTTACTACGCCCGAACGCCGACGTGGGTTTTCCTGGGGATCGCGCTGTTCGCTGCACTGGGCTGCGCGGGCCTGGTCTATCGCATCCGTCGGATGCCGGTCGGTAATGAGACGGTAACGCGCGAATCAGCCCAGAGGTAGGGCCTCGCCGCGTGTTGGCGGACTAACTAGCAGTGGCCGGACGGAAAGCGGCGTCGAGATACCCTTCAACCCAACGGAACGATGGAGTTCCTTGTCAGCGATCGAGCGGACTCTCTCGGAAACGAGGACCTCTCCGGCTTGGGCGATATCACAGGGCGCTTGGCCGTATTGACTGTATCTCCGAGGACATCATAGGCCCGGCCCGAGTCCAGGATGAGTTCGAGGAAGATATTGGCCAGAGGAAAATGGAGGCTGTTGCCGAAAAGTTCCAGCAGAAACCGGCTCCGCCGGGACCCCTGCAGCCGCTCGTCAAGTTGCGTACGCATGCCTTCCTTTTTGCCTGCCGTTGGGAGGCATTGCGAGCTGAAGCTCTCGAGCGGTCTACTTCTGAATCCAGGTACCCGCGGGTACCTGGACGAACAGCCCTGTTGAGGTCTTCTCTATCGCTTTTTTGCCGGCAAGCCTTTCCACGACACCCACGGAGGTGCCATTGCGGGCAGCGATTTCTTCGTATTTATCACGCCGCTTCCGGTTGATGTCCCGCACCAGCGCCTTGACCTCCGGCGTCGGACTCTTGACGACCAGGCCCAGGTAACCATCCGGACGCTCACCGATGAGTCCGCCGGCCTTGGCCTCATCAAGGTCCAAAGCCCAGGCTGCTGACCACCCCGAGACGGCGGCCAGCAGGAACATCAAACCGAAAATCCGTGCCATATTTCTTTTGGTCATTTTTATTCCACCCCTAGAACAACGGGCTGTCTTTGCTGAACAGCTCATCCAGCTCTTTATCGACCCTGACGCGAATCTCGTGCTGTACCTTCACGTTGAGATTGATGGTGATGGGTTCTTTCGGCGGGGCAAGTTGAACGGTAGGTGTACAACCCGCGGCAAAAAGCGCCAACAGGCCCACAGCCCAAAAGCCCCTCCAGATTGAGTTCACTGGCATCCGCTTCTTTTCCTCCAGAGTGCGCAGTGCATCCATCATACACCTTTCGATGGGCCGAATTTCGCTAGCGCATCGCATTTCGTCGTCGGCGATAGAAGTCCTGGACCCATTCATCGATCTGACCCTCGAGCGCCTGGCCCGCCCGCAGGCTTCGTAACAGGTCGGGCAGGTTCTCCTCGATATTGATGTTAAATTGCACGCTCCTCCCCTGGAAAAGGTCGGGGTTATTGCCCAGCAACCGGATCTGGAGATCCAACTGCCCGCTGGGGGCGTAATCGGCACTGGCCTTAAGTGATTCGTAGTGAAAATCGCGAAGGGCTGCAATAGCCAGCTGCATATTCCGGCTATTCTGGCCCAGTGCCTGACCTTCCTCTCCCGGACGATAGCGGATCACCCCCGACTCGATGGCTGCCACCTGGCCATCGTCCATGGCAAGGCCCTCTTCGGTCAAACGGACGGGAAGTGTCCCGCTGACCCGGCCGAAACCGTCTACCGGTGCTTTCTCGAGCTCCAGCAATTGGTCCAGGCCTATACGATCGAGCTCCACCTCGAAGCGGTTTACGCGCTGACCGAAGTCGAGCGCAATGGCATCGCTCCGGACCCGGCCCCCGAGCAGTTCGACAGAGGGCCTTTCCAGCTTCAGCACCGGGGGCGAGTGCGGGCTCACGCGCAACCCCACCCGGCCCTGGAAGTCGCGACTCGGGATCCCGGCGGTCAGCTGTTCGATGGTCAACGGAGCCGGCTGGCGGGTACGCAATACACCGTCGGGATCGAACGCCAGCCACGCTTTGGTGACGGCTCCGGAGAACAGAACGTCGCGAAAATAACCGCCCAGACCCGTTCCCTCCACATCGATTTCACCCGACAGAACCGCCTCCTCTCCCCCGGTCTGCCACTGGAAACGCCCGCCGGCGCCGATTTCGCCCCTGCCCACGTCGAAGGGAAACGGCCACGGCTCGTAAAAGCTCGCAAGGGTGTGCACGCCCGGCCTGAGGTTCACTGGGGCCAACTGCCAGTTGGCCGCACCGTTCTGCTCTTTCAAGTGGTGCATTGCCGAGAACTCCACCGAAAGGCCTGAACCTTGGACAGCGGCGGAAACGACCACCTGTTCGGGGCCCGCCGTGAACCGGCCCTCGACCGCTAGCGGAGCCAGCTCACCCGTCCCGATAACTCCCCGCAGCGAGTCGGCGGTGAATATACCCGAGCCCTCCCACTGCGCGCCTTTCCCTTGCAGTTGTCGCAACTCGAGCAGCCACCGCTTGATCGCAACGCGTGTCGCTCCAGATGTCCAATCGGGTGCATCCACTCGCCAGCTGGAAGGCGCCGCCTTCCAGCCCTCATGACGCCGCCAGGCAATCGTCGCCTCGCCACGAAGGTCGAGTCGCAGGGGCGAATCGGAAGACTCCGTGTAGGGCTCCGGGATGGCGATGTTCGCCCCCGGCTGCAGCGTCCACCGCAGTTCGCCCGAACTCCAACGCAGGGGCCCGGCCGCCGCGAGCTTGATCGGGGGTTTGTCCTCGCGACGCACGGTTCCGGTCGCCTGAACCGAGCTCCGGATTTCAAGGTTTTTCCCGAATGTCAGGCTCGTCTGCGAAAGGCTCGCGTTTGCCGAGAGGCGTTCGGCGACTCCTTCGAGGGTCACGACGACTGCGCCTTGGCCGGTGATCGCCGGCGAGCCCTGCTGCCCATCCGCACCGAATGGCATCCGCCCTTCAGCGCGGAACGATTGGGGGAAAGTGACGCTGAACCGTTGTGAGCCGGGGCCCTCGCTCTCGATGCGCCCGTCTTCTGCAACCGTCACCGCCACAGTTTTCCGGGTGATGCGAGCTTTCCCTTTCAGCTCGGCTCTCCAGGCGGTCGGTCCCTGGAGCGCGATAGCGGTGCGGTACTCTCCCTCAAAACCGTTATCCCCTACCCTTCCGTCCAGCAGAATCCGGCCACGGCCCCGCCAATCACCGGGCATTTCCCACCAGGGTTTCAATGCCGTACGCAACGACTGCGCCGAGCCCTCCAAAACGGCATCGGCTTCCAGGCCGGCATCGGCCCTGCTGAGGTGCAGTTGCGCCCAGGGAGCCGACAAATCACCGGGTGCAGAGAGCCGAAGCGCCAGATCTCCCTCCTGCCACCCGGCAATCAGCACGGCCCTCTCTGCACCGGCGCCACCGATGGTTGTTCGACCGCTGAGGCCATCGCCGGTCGCCGTCCACTCTCCCGCCAGGTTGAGTGTAGGTTTCTCCGGTAACTCGATTCTTAACGCCTTGATGTTCAGCGTCCTGAAGGGCAGAACCGGCAGGGGCGGCAGCGTCTCCGGGAGACGCCCCCCACCGGTGTCCTCGCCCCTTGGCACCGCGATGCTCCCCTTCTCAATGCGGATGGTATTTACGCGGCCCTCCAGCACGCCGGACAGCCCATAGCTCACATCGATAGGGCCGAGGGATACCGGCGCCTGATCCCAGGTGAAGCGAACACGCCCGATACGCAACCGGTCCAGTCCGATGTAGCTGACTTCAACATGGGGGTCGGAAACACCGCGGCTGCCGAGCAGGTGCTCTGCCAGCCACGCAGTCAGGCTCGGCAGCGAGAGATAGAGAAGCGTTGCGCCCACGGCCAAGGCAAACAGGAGCCTTGCGGCGATTTTCAACGCCTTGTTCAAGGACGTACTCTGGACGGCTTTTGGGGATTCCATACGAAACAGGGCGCCCGAAGGCGCCCCTTGTCGTCCTACAGCATGCGCGCCAATATGTCCGAGGGGCCTCCCCGGTCGGTCAGCCGATGCTTGAGGGCGCCGAGTATGTGCAAAGCGACAACCGCCAGAATGGAGTAAGCGAGAATGGCGTGCGCTTCGTGGGCGAACCCCGCAAGCCCTTCACTCTCGCCGATGAGCGCCGGCATGGTGAACAGCCCGAAAAACGGCACCGGATAACCCGCTGCGGTCGACATCACATAGCCACTCATCGGCACCAGCAGCATCAACACATAGAGCAGTGCCCGCATGCTCAGCGTCAACTGGCGCTCTTTGGTCGCAAAAGCGGCGGGTAACTCAGGGGCGGGACTCACCTTCAGCCAGGCAAACCGAATGACCAGCAAAAGCACCGAGAGCACGCCCACGGACTTGTGCAGGTTATAGATATTGCGACGGGCCGGGTCCTCTTCGGCGAGTCCGGTCATGTACCAGCCCACCACGATCAGGGCGATGATAATGGCCGCACTGAGCCAATGAACCGAGCGGGAAAGCACACCGTAGCGGTCGGTGCTGTTATTGAGCATATAGCGTCTCCTTTTCATGTTCCCACGAGGACGAGCCGGTAGCCCGCCGTCGAGTGAGGGTAATTGGGGTATCAACCAAGCGTATTATCACTCTTAATCGCCTGCGTGTGGACCCGGAACCGCGGGTAGACCCGCAAGCGACGACACGGGACAATTCCCCCGGCGCACCCCAACCGGTAGTCCTGTAAATGAGCGAGAGCACCACGACGATCAGCGAACTGATCGGTCGGGTCAAGAAAGATGCCCGGATTGGAGGCATTCGCCTGCCCACCCTACCCGATGTCGCCGTAAAGGTTCGTCGGATGCTGGAGAGCGAAGATCACGATATCGGCCAGATCGTCCGCATCGTACAGCTTGACCCCTCACTGACGGCACGGTTGCTGCAGGTAGCCAACAGCCCCCGCTACCTTGGTACCCGTTCGGTCGCCAATGTCCGCGACGCGATCGCACGCCTCGGCATGCGGACAACCCGCAGCCTTTTTGTCCTGAACAAATGGGGCCCCTTCGGGTCTACACCAACGACCCCGGCTATGAATTCAATGCGAGTAACCCCCTCATGTCGCTGATTGAAATCCGCATTCACGGAAGGGGCGGTCAAGGCAACGTCGTTGCCGCGAACCTGCTTGCCATGGCGGCCTTCGAGGAGGGCCGCTACGGTCAGGCGTTCCCCAACTTCGGAGCCGAACGGCGCGGAGCCCCCGTGATTGCCTTTGTTCGTATCGCTGACCGGCCGATTCAACGTCGCTGCCAGGTCCGGGAACCCGGCTACCTGATCATCCAGGATGACGCCCTGCTCCATGTCCCCGGCGTTCTTGACGGCGTTCAACCCGGCGGTGGCGTGTTGATCAATTCGGTCCATGCCCCCGACGCGTTGACGGTGCGTGATGATCTCGAGGTCATCACGCTACCGGCCACCAGCCTCGCCAAGGAGTTTATCGGGCGACCGGTGCCCAACACCGCCCTGCTCGCCGGCTTTCTCTCCCTTACGGGGCTGTTTCCGACCGAGGCGCTGATCAAGGTGCTTGGCCACAAATTCAAGGGCGAAGTACTGGAAAAAAACTCGGCGCTGATCCGCGAGGTCGCCGGCCGCGTCCCTGCAGGCCAATGGAAGAAGGAGACACAGCATGCAGAAAGCACGTGAAGGCTCTCAGGCGATAGCCGAGGCTGTGTCCCTCTGCCGCCCCCAAGTGGTAGCCGCCTACCCCATTACGCCGCAGACCCATATCGTTGAAAACATCTCCGGTCTGGTGGCCAACGGGGCACTGCGGTGCGAATTCATCTCGGTGGAAAGCGAATTTTCCGCCGCCTCTGTGGTACTCGGTGCCGCCGCGGCGGGATCGCGCACCTACACGGCGACCGCCTCCCAGGGGCTCCTGCTGATGCTGGAGGTCCTCTATAACATCGCCGGCATGCGTATCCCGGTGGTGATGACCTGCGCCAACCGCGCGGTGTCGGCGCCGCTGTCGATCTGGAACGACCAACAGGACTCCATGGCCGCGCGGGACTCAGGCTGGATACAGCTCTACTGCGCCGACAACCAGGAGGCGGTGGACACCACCATCCAGGCCTACCGCATCGCCGAGAGATGCGAGCTGCCGGTGATGGTCTGCATGGACGGCTTTACGCTCACCCATACCCTGGAGGCGATCGATGTGCCGGTTCAGGCGCAGGTGGATGAATACCTCCCGCCCTACAAATTCAGCCGACCGCTCGACCCGACCCGTCCCATCAGCATGGGAACGCTGCTTGCGCCCGACTACTACCCCGAGGCCCGCCACTCCCACCATCAGGCGCTGATCAACGCAGAAGCGGTGATTCGTGAGGCTGATGAAAAATGGGAGTCGGTCACCGGCCGCTCCACGGGGGGCCTGCTCACCGTGGAAGGACCCGGGGAGGCGCGGATCGGGATTCTTACGCTGGGCTCGGTTCTGGGCACATTGCGAGAAGCGGCGGAAATCTTCGAAGAGCAGCCGCCGGCCCGCTTCATCAAGCTGCGCAGCTACCGACCGTTTCCGGTAGAGGCCCTGAAAGAGGCCGCTGCCGGACTGACGGATCTGGTGGTGCTGGAGCGCGCCCTCTCCCCGGGCGGCGGCGGCATCGTCGGACCGGAGGTGCGGGCGGCGCTGAGCGAAATGGATCAGCCGCCGCGGGTGCATAACGTCGCCATGGGGCTCGGCGGACGCGACATCCCGCTGGAGGCCTACCCCCGACTGCTCGCACTGGCGCAGGAGCCGCAACCGATCCGGTTCAGCGTCTTCGATGCCGACCTGGAAAAACTGCCGGAAGAGGACCGCTAGGGAAGATTTGGCCACAGAGATCACAGAGAAAGTGAAAGCCGTTGTAACTATTGGCGGAGAGTTCGTCATCGGACCGATGGCAAACCTGACAATCAATCACTCTCTGCCCTCTGTGGCAAACATTAACGGTGACGGATAAAACCATGAACCAGGAAACCGAAGTTCCCGTTTCGCAACTGCGTAAAAAGCAGCCGCGTTTTTCCGCTATCGAAGCCGGGCACCGCGCCTGTCTGGGCTGCGGCCAGGCCTTGGCCGTGCGATTGGTGACCGAAGCCACCGGCCCCGATATCGCCGTCGCCAATGCCACCGGCTGTCTGGAGATCTTTACCACGCCCTGGCCTGAATCCTCGTGGCGGGTGCCCTGGATCCATTCCCTGTTCGAAAATACCGGCGCCATCGCTTCCGGCATGGAGGCGGCCCTGAAGGCCCAGGGCAAGAGCACCAAAGTGCTCGCCTTCGGGGGCGACGGAGGGACCTTCGACATCGGTTTCCAGGCCCTCTCCGGCATGCTGGAGCGCGACCATAATGTCCTCTACGTCTGCTATGACAACGAGGCCTACATGAACACCGGGGTCCAGCGCTCCGGCTCCACCCCCCATGCGGCCATGACCAATACCTCGCCGCCGGGGAAGGAGCGCATGGGCAAACGTCACCTGAAAAAAGATGTGATCAACATCGTCGCCTCGCACCATATTCCCTACGCGGCGACGGCCTCGGTGGCCTATCCCTCCGACTTGAGAAAAAAGGTACGCCGGGCGCTCGCCATCGAAGGACCGACCTTTCTCCAAATACACGCGCCCTGCCCGCTGGGCTGGGGTCACGACGGTTCCAAGAGCATCGAGATCGCGCGCATGGCCGTGGAGAGCGGACTCTACCCGCTGGTGGAACTCGAGCGCGGAGAACTGACGGGGGTGATGCCAATTCGCAAGCAAATCCCGGTGACCGATTATCTGAAGGCACAACAGCGCTTTCGGCACCTGTTTGCCAAGGAAAACCGGGCGGAGGAGGAGTTGCAGCACCTGCAGGCGCTGGCCGACCACAATATCGAGGTCTATGGGCTCAAGGCCACCGCCGACGATCTGCGCGATACGTCCGGGTCCGATACCGTGCGCCGTGGCGGCGTCCGCTGGGCGTAGGTCAGTGGCGAGTCGCGAGGGGCCAGTGGCGAGGAGGCGCGCGGGATGTCTCTTTGTCGGTGGGAGCGGCATGCAGCCGCGCTGCCGTTGCCGGTTCACTGCGGCTGCATGCCAGCGCCCACAAGGAAATCGACCTTGACCTGGAAGGAAAACAGAAGGGTCTTGGCGCTCATTGCGCCTTCGCGGTAAATGCTTTCCAACGGAGAGTGGAGATGACGATCCTGACACGGGGTGCCTATGCCGAACCGGGCACCACATTGAACTACAAGACGGGCACCTGGCGTGTGCAGCGACCGCTGCATGTGCATGGCAGTGCGCCGTGTCACTCGGTCTGTCCGGCGGGTGAGGATGCCCAGGCCTATCTGGCCAAGATCGAGGAAGGCGACCTCCGCAGCGCCTGGCAGGTACTGGTGCGCGCAAATCCCATGCCGGCGACCACCGGCCGGGTCTGCCACCACCCCTGTGAGCAGTCCTGCAATCGCGGCCAGTACGACGAGCCGATAGCGATTCACCATGTCGAGCGCTATCTCGGTGACGAGGCCATCAAGCGGGGCTGGGACTACCCGGTGGCGAAGCCGGGTGCCAGCGCACCACGCGTGGCGGTGGTCGGGGCCGGCCCCGCGGGCATCGCCGCGGCCTATCACCTGCTTGCCTTCGGCTACAACGTTACGATTTTCGATGAATTGCCGGTGGCGGGTGGGACATTGCGCACCGCGCTGCCCCCCTACCGCCTGCCTCGCGAAACGCTGGATACCGAAATCGATCGCATCCTCGCGCTCGGCATCGAATTTCGCGGCCATACCCGCCTGGGGCGGGATATCTCACTGGAGCAACTGAGGCGGGATTACCGGGCCGTGTTCCTCGGCCCCGGACGGATGAAGGGCCGCGAGTGGAGCATCGACGGTGTGACCCCGCGCGACCTTCATTTTGGCATTGACCTGTTGCGTGACTGGATCTCGGTGGGGACCGTGCCTACCCCCAACAGTGTGGCCATTATCGGCGGCGGCAATACGGCGGTCGACCTCTCACGCATCCTCAAACGCGCCGGTGTCGCCGACGTGCATCTGATCACCCACCAGTCACTCCCCGGCGAAGCCGATCCTCGCGACTGCATGACCGCGATCAGCCGTGAAGTGCAGCAAGCGCTGGAGGAGAAGGTGGATATCCACCCCAACCGGGGCATACGCCGGTTGATCCTGCGCGGCGAACGTGTCGTGGGGGTGGAGATGGTACGCATGAAAAAGCTGGACCGGGGCAATGGTCGGCTGGAACGCGTCGCCTTCGAGGGCACGGAGACCGTTCTCCATGTCGACCAGGTGATCCCGGCCATCGGCCAGGAGGTGGACCCGGAGGGCATGGAGACGCTGCTCGGTGATGCCCGCGACTTCGCCGTCGATACCTGGGGTGTCCTTGAAAACCACGAAGGGATCTTCATTGGCGGCGATGCCCGCCAGGGCAGTTCGGGGACGGTTTCAGGTGCGTTGGGTGACGGCCGTCGGGCGGCACTGGCGATCGGGCGCTACCTGCGTAGTGAACCGAATCCGGAGCGCGAAGTCTATGGACCCAGAGTCGAACTCTCGCGGCTCAACCTCAACTATTTCGAGCACAATCCGCGCCCGCGTGAACGGGTGCTGCCGGTGAACGAACGGCAGGGCGACACGGAGATTGAGCAGGGCCTCAGTCACGACCAGGTCGTGTACGAGTCCCGCCGCTGTTTCTCCTGCGGCAACTGTCTCGCCTGCGATAACTGCTGGACGCTGTGCCCCGATGCAGCCGTGCTCAAGACGCAGGACGTCGCCTCTGACGGTTCGCACTACGTCTTCGATTACGATTACTGCAAGGGCTGCGGTCTCTGCGCCAACGAGTGCCCCAGCGGTTTCATCGCGACACAGGACGAGACCTGACGCGCTTCAGTCGCCGACCAAGGAAAAGGCCGCAGTCGCGGCCTTTTCCTTTCTGGGAAAAAGACCAGCTCTGAACGGGTCCAGCCTTTCATTCAACAGCCCGCCCCGAAGGCTCACTCCTGAGCGAAGCAGGTAAGGGAAATCACTACCCGCAAAAACACGAGGTTCTACGGGGTTCACTTTGTCCATGCGGGGGAAATACCCCATGCCCTTCGGCAGCAACATGGCCTAGCTTTCCGGTTAGAGTCGTAGCACAGGGATTGCGTGGCTTTTTACAAGGCATCTGTCTCCAGCGGAGACAGGCTGATGCGGTTTAACAAGGATGAAGGAGTCAGGGAGATGCAGAGCATACCTACGAAACTGCTGCTAAGCGGTGCGCTGTTGTTCATGGGATCGACTGCGGCCGTGGCGGAGCCGATTGGTCCCGATTGCGGGACCTGTCAGGGGTCCATTTACGAGCTGACCTACAGTTCTCTTGGTGGTGACCTCTACGAGGTGAACCTGAATATCGACACCAGCGACTATACCGGGACCGGCGCTTATATCGATACTGTCGCGTACAAAATCAGCTCCTCCGTCGACTCGGCGACGCTGAATTCGTTCCCCGACGGTCCATGGGATGTCTTCACCAATTCGGGGCTCAATGCCAACGGCTGTTCCGGAGGAGGTAGTGGTTTTGTCTGTGCCCAGTCGGACAATAGCGGCGGCGCTGTCAACGGCACGCTTGCCTGGAACTTCACCACCGATATCGGCGGAGAGCTATTCACCGCGCCCTTCGAAGCCAGCATCAAGGCACGTTATGTGAATGCGGACGGAGAAAAGGTAGGCGATCTCGTCTCGGAAATGATCACGCTTCAGCCCGCGAACGGCAATGGCAACGGCGGACCCACGCCGGTGCCGGAGCCCGGAGCGCTGGGCCTGTTGGGCGCCGGCCTGTTGGGACTGGTTTGGCAGCGGCGAAAAAGAAGGGGCTAAAAACCGGGCGCCCTTCGACTGAAGCGCGAAACGGGCGCAACAAACCGCAGGCCTGCCTCTCGAGCCAGGCCTGCGTCGCCTTTCGGCTGGCCAACACAGTGCCGCTCTGCCACTTTTCACTTGCGAACCGCACCGCACAATGATGAGGGTTGCAGTTAACCTTTCGTCAAAACGGCCCGGCGGCCGACCTCCACGTCAACCCGGGAGAGAAACCAGGCGCCTGCACCAAAGAGGACCAGAAGGATCGCGAGCGAAGCCCGATTACTGCCGGTGAGCACACCGGTAACACCCACCATTACGGGGCCGAAAACAGCGGCGAACTTGGACATCATATTGAAAAAACCGAAGAACTCGCCCGATTTGTCCGGCGGGACCAGCCGCGCGTAGAGCGAACGGCTCAACGACTGCAGTCCTCCCTGGACCAGACCGATGGTAACTGCCATGGCATAGAAATCGCCGGCGTCGTCCATAAACATCGCCCAGAACACAACGCCGGTATAAACGGCCAGGGCGATGTAGATACCGTTCTTCGGGCCGATGCGTACACCGATACGGCCGAAGAGCAGCGCTGCGGGCACACCGACAAACTGGGTAATGAGAAGGGCGGTCAGTAGGCTTTCGTGAGCTAGCCCGAGGGCCAAGCCGTAGTCCACGGCCATGCGGATGATAGTGTCGACGCCATCGATATAGAGCCAGTAGGCGAGTAGGAAATAAAACGTCATACGAAGTGCGCGCACATGGCGGAAGGTCTCTCGCAACTGCCTTAATCCGCCTCGCGCCGCCTGTAGCGCTGTCACCGGCTCCCCTTCACGCTCGGCAACGAAAAAGGAGAGAGGCAGCGTGAAGAGCATCCACCAGAGGGCAACCGTGATAAACGAGATCCGTATCGCTTCGGAGGCATCGGCAAGGCCGAACAGTTCGGGCTGAACGGTCATCCAGACGTTAAGGGCGAAAAGCAGACCGCCGCCGAGATAACCCAGAGCAAAGCCGAACGCCGATACCCGATCGTAGCCCTCCGGTTTGGTAACAAAAACGATGAGCGAATCATAGAAGCCAAGACTTCCCGAAAAGCCGACGGTCGCCAGGAAATAGAGCAGCGCCGCCAGTGGCCATTGCCCTTGTCCGACCCAGGGCATGAGAGCCGTCATCAGCACGCCGAAGGTGGTGAACGTCAGCAGGAACCGTTTCCGGGTCCCCCAGCAATCGGCCACAGCACCCAGCAATGGAGCCAGGATGACGATAAGCAGACTGGAAAGTGAATTCGCCAGCCCCAGCCAGAAGGTACTCTCCTGATCCGGCAGATCGGCCGCCCAATACTGCTTGAAAAAAACCGGGAAAAAGCCTGCCATCACTGTGGTGGCAAACGCGGAATTGGCCCAGTCATAGAGGGCCCATGCCCAAGTGGAGCGACTGTGTCTCAGCATGAGTGAAAGACTACCGCATGCCTTTTGTCAACGCCTATTTATGGCCCTATAACCTGGATTTGGGTTTCAGTCACACCCCTCTATACTCAGGGGTAAATAGCCCCAAATGGCAAGGAGAGAACGATGGCCAGCGTCCCGTTGCAAATGGTGATTGTTGAACTGGAAAACGGCCGCCGAGGGGTGTTCTTCGGGCGCCCACTGGTATCCGATTCGGAAACGGAATCCGACTGTCAGGTGGAGGACGTCTATTTCTCGAACGTCAATCAGATCCCGGAGGGCATGGGACTCTCGGAGATCAGCCGCATTGCCATGGCTCAGTTCGAAAGCCAGAAAGGAACGACGCATTGAAGCAGGGTCCAAGCGGCGGTGCGCGTCAGCTTTCGATAAGTCGCTGAACCACGGTACCGGCTATGGTCAACCCGAAAAGTGCCGGGAGATAGCTAATGGTGCCATTGACTGCCCTGTCTCGTCCGGATTCGGTAGGCTCGGGGGGCAGGGGCGCGCAGGAGGGCTCGTTGGACCAGACCGCGCGGATCCCCGGCCCACTCCCCGGCGTCGCAGGCGCTTGCGTATGTGGCGGGCCAGCGGGCAGTTCTCGGAGTCCATCACATCACCCACGACAATGCGGCTCGGATCGAGTTTTCCGCCCGCCCCCATACTGGAAATCACCGGGATTTTCCGCTCATGGGCGCCCACCAGGAGTGAGACCTTGCAGTTTAAGCTGTCAATCGCGTCGACAACGAAGTCGTAATCCCCGATCAGGAGTTCATCAACATCGTCGCTGCGAATGAAACGCTTGATCAACCGAACCTCACAATGGGTGTTGATTTCGGCGATGCGTTCGGCCATGACATCGGTCTTGAGCCGTCCGATCGTCGAACGAAGCGCAGGCAGCTGCCGATTCAGATTGGAGCCGGCGACCACATCGTGGTCGATGAGCGTAAGCCGCCCGATGCCGGCCCGGGCCAGTGCCTCGACCGCGTACGAGCCGACACCGCCCAATCCGGCGATCAAGAGGTGGGCACGTCGCAGCCGAAGGATGCCGCCGTCGCCGAGGATAATGGCTGTGCGTTCGAATAGAGGATCCATGCGAGACTTCTATGGGTAATCAGGGACAGAAGAATGCACGCCTCCGGCGATACCTTCAAGCGGACGGCGCATCGGTGCCTTTCAGGGCCGGCATTAGCTCAGTGGCGTTTGCAGTGGTTTCCCTGGCGATCACTTCCGGCGCTTCATCCCGCAGTTCCGACAGCGTCGCCAGGATTTCGGGCAGGTACTCCGGACTATTCCGTTCCCCGTGATGCGAGGCCGGTGACAGATCCGGTGCGTCGGTCTCAAGGACCAGGGCGCTGAGCGGCAGGTCTATTGCCAGACGGCGGATCTTACGGGCCTGCTCGTAGGTGACTACGCCCCCAAACCCCAGCTTGAAACCCAGTTCAATGAACTGCTTCGCCTGCTGATGGCTGCCATTGAAAGCGTGAGCGATGCCTCCATTGCCAAACCGCATACGCCGCAACAGGGCCAGCACATGGTCGTGGGCCTTGCGGATATGTAGCAGAACCGGCAGTCCTGCGTTTCGGGCGATCACCAGTTGAGCTTCCAGCAGCTTTTTCTGTGCCGACACGTCCGGCGAATCAATGAAATAATCGAGGCCAATCTCGCCGATCGCCACCGGATTGGCCTCCTCCACCCGGCGTTCAACCGCCCGGAGATCATCAGGGGCGTGTCGGTCCAAATAAACGGGATGCAATCCGAAAGCCGGAAACAACAGCGGGTTTTCACATATCCTGTCGAGTCTATCAAAACACGCTTCGTAAATGCCGGGCACCACAACGGCTCCGACGCTTCGATTCGGCAATTCCTTGAGAATATGATCGCGGTCGTCAGCGAAGTCATCGACGTCAATATGACAATGGGTATCGATCAGGCGCATACCGACAGTCTATAAGACCTAATCGCGGCTATTCTGTTATTCCACGAAAATTCACAACAGATGCGTCGGATCGCGCTTCGGCTGTTTTCACAATGAGGTCTGCGCTGCGCTTTACCGACAATGCTATTTGCTCGTCAAATTTCGCGCCGGGGGGGACCGGTCCTTCCCTGGCCGGTAGGTATTCAGGAGGACAGCATGCCGTGAGGACATGAATGTCCGAGAACTTCACGCTTAGGCGAGCGTGTAGGTCGCCCGCTCCGGAGCCGCAATCCGTCCATTGCGCTTCAGGTAGGCCAGGCACTGACCGAGGTTGGCGCAGTCGATTCCGGACTGTTCCAGCGCGGCACGGATCTCTTTGGTTGTGGCCTGACCGGACTGGCCAAGCACATCGAGTACCGCCTGAGAGATGTTGCCCGACGACCGGCTGCTGCGTCCACCGACGCCGATACTACGTTTCAGTGCGCGAATCTCCTTGTCAACGGCACCGATTTCTTTTTTGTGTTGAGCCACCAATTCACGGCGCTGGGCCCGTAATTCTTCAATTTGAGCTTTGACCCCTTCACGCTCCTTTTCGAACTCTTCCTGTTCACGCCGCTTTGCCAGTTCGTACAGTTCCTGGGCACTCAAGGCTTCGATATTCTTACGTTTTGCCACTTACTATTCTCCTCAAAGACTTCATCTCAGAACAACAACAAACCGATTTAACGAAGCATTATATACAAAATATGAAATTAGTAAATTTACTTGTTATCACAATAGCCCGAAGGGCTTCGCAAAAGGGCCTTCAGCTCAAAAAGAAAACGCCGCTCGGAAGCGGCGTTTTTGTTTCCACCAGAAAACAAAAGTCTTAGCGTTTTCGCTTGCGCCGGCTATCTTCCAACGTCCGCAGCTGAGCCAGTGCTTTTATCAACTCGGCCTGCGCATAATCACGATCCGTATAGAGAACACTGGTGCGTATCGTCTCCTCGGCACGGCGTTTTGCCTCCAGCGCGGCCTGCTCGTCGATCTGTTCACCACGCAGGGCGGTATCGGCGAGGATTGTAACCTCATGGGGCTGGACTTCCATCATGCCACCCGAGAGGTAAATGTATTCACTGTCGTCGTTGGGCATTTTCAGCCGGGCTTCGCCCGGCTTCAACAAGGTCATCAAAGGCGTATGCTGCGGCAGGATACCTAGTTCGCCGTTGATCGACGTCACCGACACCATACTGACCTCTCCCGAGAAGATTTGCTCGTGAGCGCTTACGATATGCAATACGAACGTCGGGCCACTTTTTTCGGGCTGGCTCATGATAATTCCTCAATCATTTCAACGAGCGCTTACCTAAACCGGCTAGCTCGATCGCATTGAGGACCAGTTCCGCCACCTCATCCCAGCGGTTATCGAATTGATCGGTATTCACGATAAGGTCAAAGCGTTCCGATTCATCCAGGTGGTGACGGAAAGCGCTCCAGAGAAACTGCTCCCTCTCTTCGTTCACGCGCTTCACCTCGGCCAGGGAAGCATCCAAATCCATCTGTTGGCGGACCGACACCCGACGGGCACAGACTTCGGGACTCCCGACCACGCGCAACCGGAAAACCGGCCGATTGGCCAGGATCAGATGGCCCCCCCGCCCGATGATGATCCCTCCTCGGGCTGCCAGCGCCAGTATTACGTTCACCAGATGATGCCGATAAGCCGTTAAAAACGCGTTCTGACCCGAAAAAAGGTTGTACATCCAGGTGTCTTTGCCGGTTTTTACCCTGTCGTCGAGCTTGGCCATCAGCTCCGGTGAAGACTTCGCTTTTTCGGCGATGGCGTCGAGAATGGCCCGATCCCAGACCTCGATCCCCAATGCTGCGGAGAGCCGCTCGGCAATTTCCGAACCGCCGGCGCCGAAATCCCGGGAGACGGTCACAACCGGCTTCTCCGGCTTGCGCTTGGCATCGCGCTGACCCCAGAGGTGCTCAGACCTGACGAGGTTCTGAATTAGTTCCTGGATATCGGTGGCCATGGCCTCGCTCGCTGACAGGTTTCAAGGTAGTCACCATACAGAATGGGCTGCAACCTGTCCCAATCTGACTTTCGAATCGCCAACCCTCAAGGAGTCTTCTGTTAGTTTAGAGCTCCGGGCGGTGGATAACGTTCGGCGATTTTATCGGCAACCTCTCCATCGGTCGCCTGCTGAATAGCGCCCGACTCCAGCACCGCTGTCACAAACACCATCACGACCGTCGGCATGACCGCAATCCGCGTCAGGACGGTAAACATAATGTCCTGGGTTTTGCCGGCACCGAGTGACAATACCCAGGCCACCAGCAGCAGTCCCGCGCTGATCGCATAGGCAAGCAGCAGCAGTTTGCAGCGGGCGAAGGCGACCTTCCATTGGGCCATTACGAACCAGGGATCGCCCCTCTCCGCCCGTCTGCCCCTGCCGTAAATGTAAGCGATCACTCCGGCTGACAGCAGCGGCGGAAGCGCAACACCCCATTCTCCGATGCCGGAAAAAAGGATCAAAGGGGTAACCAGCAGGTGAAAGGCAAAAAGGTTGAACATGAAAACCTCATGGGGCGTTTTGGCCTTGCCCCGTTCGCGTTCGTCCACGTCGTACTTCATGGTCGATCCATTGGTTCTGGGGGGAACTGTTATTATCCTCTTCCGGCAGGGTCGCCGAAAGCGACGGTTGTATACGGCGGCGGGCGTCCCCACCTAAACTTCTTACTGATCCGAACAAAATGAAGGAACGAGCAACTTATGAGTGACTCGGCGAGCCGACCGCAGACCGATCCGGCCTTTGAGTGGATCCGCAGCACGCCCGTGGTTTCCATGAAGGTGGAAGTCCAGGAGTATCGTCACAAGGCGACCGGCGCCCCGCATTATCACATCGCCGCCGATGACTATCAGAATACCTTTCTGGTGGCTTTCCGCACGGTACCCCAGGACTCCAGCGGCGTCGCCCATATTCTCGAGCATACGGCGCTCTGCGGTAGCCGCCGCTACCCGGTGCGAGACCCGTTTTTCATGATGACCCGACGCTCGCTGAATACCTTCATGAACGCCTTCACGGCCAGCGACTGGACCGCCTATCCCTTCGCCAGCCGAAACCGCAAGGATTATGACAACCTGCTGTCGGTTTACCTGGATGCGGCCTTTCATCCCAATCTCGACCCGCTCGACTTCGCCCAGGAAGGCCACCGGGTGGAATTCGCCGAGCCGGAGAATGCTGACAGCGAGCTGGTCTTCAAGGGCGTCGTTTTCAATGAGATGAAAGGCGCCATGAGTTCGCCCGTCTCGACGCTGTACCAGACCCTGACCGAACACCTGTTCCCGACGGTGACTTACCACTACAACAGCGGGGGCGATCCGGCCCACATCCCGGACCTGACCCATGAGCAGCTCAAGGCATTCCATGCCGAACACTATCACCCGTCGAACGCGATCTTCCTGACCTACGGGGATATTCCGGCGCATGAGCTTCAGTCCCGCTTTCAGGAGCAGGCCCTGGGGGAATTTGAAAAGCTGGATCGTGAGATTCGTGTTCCCGATGAGAAACGATATGACGCCCCCGTTGCGGTGTCGGGCCATTACGCCCTCGATGGGGAGACAGAGACCCGTGACCGTACCCACATCGTTATTGGCTGGCTGCTCGGGCGCAGTACCGAACCCGACGAGGTGCTGAAAGCCCACCTTCTATCGGGTGTTCTACTTGATAACAGCGCATCTCCCTTGCGAAAGGCACTGGAGACCACAGAACTCGGCAGCGCCCCCTCTCCGCTCTGCGGACTCCAGGATTCACCGCGGGAGATGATTTTCTCGGCAGGCCTGGAGGGTTCCAACCCGGAGCACGCCGAGGCGGTGGAGCAACTGGTTCTGGACACCCTTGCCGACGTGGCGGAAAACGGTGTCGATCCCGCCATGGTCGAGGCCGTTCTGCATCAGATCGAGCTGCAGCAACGCGAGATCAGCGGCGACGGCTTCCCCTATGGCCTTCAGCTAATGGTGCATGCTCTCGCCCCGGCCATCCACGGCGGTGATCCGGCCGAGGCACTGAACATCGACAATGTCCTGCTCGAACTCAGGGAAGCCATCCAGGACCCTGGTTTCATTCGCTCTCTCGCTCGTGAACAGTTGATCGAAAACCGTCACCGCGTTCGTCTGGTGATGGAACCGGATCCGGAACTCTCCGCCCAACGCGCCAAGGCCGAAGCCGCCCGTCTCGCCACGATCAGGGCGGGTCTGTCGGAGCAGGAGCGGCGTGAGGTGATCGAACTGGCGGAGGCCCTCAATCGCCGCCAGTACCAACAAGATGATCCCGACAAACTTCCCAAAGTGGGCCTGGAGGATATCCCGGCCGATTTGCCGATCCCCGAGGGGGAAACCGAGACCGTCGGCGGGGCACCGTCGACCTGGTTTGCACGGGGCACCAACGGGCTGTTTTACCAGGAAGTGGTAGTGGAGCTTCCCGAACTGACCCCGGAGCTCTCGGATGTCATGCCGCTGTTTTGCGATGCCCTACCCGAAGTGGGCAGCGGAGGACGCGACTACCTCGAGACACAGGCACTGCAGGCAGCCGTAACCGGCGGGATAGGTGCCCGTGCCACCGTGCGGGGGGCGGTGGATGATATCCATGCGACCCGGGGCGTTTTCGTGGTTGGAGGCAAAGCGCTGACCCGCAACCATGATCATCTGGCGGGGTTGCTGCAGGAAACCTTCCGTACCGCCCGCTTTGATGAGTTGTCGCGCCTGCGCGAACTGGTCGCCCAGGAGCGGCTGCACCAGGAGCAGATGGTCACCGGCAGTGGGCATGCGTTGGCGATGGTCGCCGCCTCCAGCGGGCTGAGCCCGGCCGCCGCCCTTGCACATAGCTGGAATGGCCTGGCCGGGATCAAACGGCTCAAGGCGCTCGATGACAGCCTCGATGAGAAGACCGCCCTGGAGGATTACGCGCAGCGCCTTTCCCGGTTGCGGGATGAGCTTATCGAGGCACCGCGCCAGTTCCTGCTGATTGGAGAACCGGAGTCGCGGCAGGCGATCGAGACGGCCGTGGGCAAACACTGGAGCGGGCTCCCGACCAATGACGGAAAGGGCCCCTTCACACCGCCCTCGCCACCATCCCGTCTGGCCCAGGCCTGGACCACTTCCACCCAGGTCAACTTCTGCGCCAAGGCGTATCCCACGGTTCCCCCGGAGCATCCCGATGCCGCGCCGCTGATTGTGCTGGCCGGCTTCCTGCGCAACAACTTCCTGCACCGGGCGATTCGAGAGCAAGGGGGCGCCTATGGCGGCGGCGCCAGTTTCGATCCGGATGCCGGCGCATTTCGGTTTTTCTCCTATCGGGATCCCCGCCTGGCGGAGACGCTGAGCGACTTCGATCGCTCCATCGACTGGATGATCAACGAATCCCACGAGTGGCGGCTTATCGAAGAGGCGATTCTGGGCGTCGTATCGAGCATCGATAAGCCGGGTTCTCCAGCCGGCGAGGCCAAAAAGGCTTTCCATGCAGCCCTGCACGGTCGCACACCGGAGCAGCGCCGGCGGGCCCGCTCCCGTATCCTGGAGGTGCGCGAGGCCGATCTGAAGCGGGTGGCGGAGAACTATCTCAAACCCGGGCAGGCGAACACCGCCGTCATCACCAGCAGTTCCATCCTTGCCAAAGAACCGGATCTCGGACTGGAAATCATTAATCTGTAATTCCGCAAACCAGCGGCGGCACAGAGGCGGGATCCCGGACGCTACCCAAAGGCACATCGGGTACCGTCCGGCCTCGCTTTCCGTCAGCTCCTTTTGTAACCTGCGCATCTGCTGATTCGCGACAAATTAGTCAATGACCAAAGCACTGGAAATCGAAGGCCTCACGAAGACCTACCGCAACGGTTTCGTCGCCCTCAAGGGTATCAACCTCTCCGTCGAGGAGGGGGATTTCTTTGCCCTGCTCGGCCCCAACGGGGCGGGCAAATCCACTACCATCGGCATCATCACCTCGCTGGTCGACAAGACCGGGGGGAGCGTTCGTGTCTTCGGAGCGGACGTGGGTAAAGATCCGATGGCGGCGAGGCGCTGCATCGGACTGGTGCCCCAGGAGTTCAATTTCAACCAGTTCGAGCCGGTTGGCGAAATCATTATGAACCAGGCGGGCTACTACGGTGTGGATCCACGCCTCGCCCGGGAACGCACCGAGCACTACCTGCGTAAGCTGGGACTGTGGGAGAAACGCCATGGCCAGGCACGCAACCTGTCGGGCGGCATGAAGCGCCGGCTGATGATTGCCCGGGCGCTGGCCCATGAACCGAAACTGTTGATACTGGACGAGCCGACAGCGGGTGTGGATATCGAACTGCGCCGCTCGATGTGGGCGTTTTTGCGGGAGGTGAACGCCGAAGGAACGACCATCATTCTGACCACCCACTACCTGGAAGAGGCGGAAAACCTCTGTCGCAGTATCGCCATCATCGACCAGGGCGAAATCATCGAAAACACCAGCATGCGCACACTGCTCACGCAGTTGAACCGGGAGACCCTCATCCTCGATTTGAAAGAACCCATCGAGTCGGCCCCACAACTGAACGGCTACCCCGTCGAGTTGACCGAACCGCACACCATCGAGGTGGAGGTCTGGCGTGAACAGGGGCTGAATCCCCTGTTTGAGGCTTTGAGCAAGCAGAATATCGAAGTCATCAGTATGCGTAACAAAGCCAACCGTCTGGAGGAACTGTTCCTGGCGATGGTGGAAGGCGGGGAGAAGGTACAATGACCAGCCGTGGCGAGCTCATCGCCTTTAAAACCATCGTGGTCAAGGAAATCCGTCGTTTCCGGCGTATCTGGCCACAGACAATCCTGCCGCCAATGGTCACGACGGCGCTCTACTTCGTTATTTTCGGCGGCTTGATAGGCAGCCGAATCGGTCCCATCGAGGGGCTGAGTTATATGGATTACATCGTACCCGGCGTCATCATGCTCGGCATCATCAACAATGCCTACGCCAATGTCGTATCTTCGTTCTTCAGTGCCAAGTTCCAGCGTTTTATTGAGGAATTGGTCATTGCCCCGGTCCCGAATTACATGATCATTCTCGGTTATGTGGCCGGAGGAATGGCACGGGGGCTGAGCGTCGGGTTGATGGTCACGCTCGTGGCGTCTTTCTTCGTCGACTTCGAAGTCTACAGCTGGCTCATTACGCTGACGACCGTGCTCCTCACGGCGCTGCTGTTCGCCATCGGCGGATTTATCAATGCAGTCTACGCCAAGAGCTTCGATGATATTTCCATCATCCCCACGTTCGTGCTGACGCCGCTGACGTATCTGGGCGGGATCTTTTTTACCATCGACATGCTCCCGGGATTCTGGCAGAACGTCGCGCTGTTCAATCCCATTCTGTACATGATCAACGCCTTCCGGTTTGGGCTGCTCGGCGTCTCCGATATCGATGTCAGTGTCGCCTTCGGCATCATTGGACTGTTCATCGTCGTGCTTTTTACGTTCGCACTACACCTGCTGCACAAGGGTGTGGGAGTTCGTAGCTAGTGGGCCATGCGGAAAATAGTGTAACTCTCAGCCGTCTGGCGAAACTCAGTCCAGTGCCCGGAGCAGCAGTTCATGGGATGTGAAGCCCCATGTGGCGGGGTTTTCGGGGGCCACGACCTGCTCGGGGGTATCGGGCCCCAGGTGCAGGTCCTGCGGTACGATCTCGCACTTCTTGAGGGCGTCATAGAAGACCCGAACCTTCGGGTAGAGCAGATGCTCTCCCTGGCCCATCACGATAGCGAGTCGCTCACCGCTGAGCCGGACCAGTGTTCCCGGTGGGTAGATGCCGATAAAGCGAATAAATCGGTGGACCAGGGTTTCGTCGTAGTCGCTACCGGCTCGCTCCAGCAGAGCCCTTAATGCCTGAGCCGGCGCTATGCCGCGGCGATAACAGCGATCCGCGGTCATCGCATCGTACACGTCGCAAATGGCGACGATACGGGCGGGGATGCCCAGCTGTTCACCTGCCAGCGCCGAAGGATAGCCGGAACCGTCGAGTCGCTCATGGTGGTGAGCCGCCGCTGCAAATGCGGTTTCCGACAGAGACAGCTCCGAGACTATCGCGCGGGTTTCGGCGGCGTGTCCCTTCATTACCTCCATCTCTTCGGGCCGCAATTTTCCCGGTTTATTCAAAATCTCCTCAGGCGTCCGTGCCTTGCCGATGTCGTGGAGTATGGCACCGACTCCGATTTCGAATACTTCCTGTTGGCTCCGCCCCAGAGCATGGGCGTAGGAGAGAGCCAGAAAACCGACTGACACGCAGTGCTCAAAGGTATAGCGATCCTTCGAACGCAGCCCCATCAAACCAAAAAGGGCCTGCGGCTGTGTGGCAACCACCTCCATCATGCTTTCCACCGCCGACTCCACTTCCGGGAGTTTCGGTCGGCCGCCAAGGCGCACCTCCGACATCATGGCTTCGACGGTGACAACAGCATCCTGCCAAATCGCCATTACCTGCTCGGCGGACTTCCGGGTATCGACCGTGCCGGTTACCAGGCCTCCCTCTTCCAGAGGCGGCACCGAGTCCGGATCGTCCCCGCGCAGGATATCGATGTAGACATAGTCGACCGGTAAACGCCGGATCGTCGCTACCGTTTCCCAATCCTTGATGAGGAATCGTCGACGCACAAACGGATGGTCGAACCAGGAACAGGGCAGTTCCTGGAGATACATGCCCGGCCTGAGTTCCGCGACAGGAATGGGCTTTGAGGAAGGCGAATCCATCCGTGGCATAGGGGCACTCAGTGGGGCAGCTTTCGGTAGGCGCGCCGCTCCGAATCCCAGGCCAGTACACCGCTCTCAACCCTTGGATCGTCGATCAGGGCCGGTGCGTTTTCGGCAACTTCGGGATCCGACGTGGCCAGAAAGGGTTTCCAGGTCCTGCCATCGAGGGAATAAATGATGCAAAAGGTCTCGCGTATCGCTCCACCGCGACAGGTTCCGCAAAATCCCTGTACGACGGCGTCTTTCGAGAACGCTTCCAATTCACAGAGATTACATTCCATTGTCGACCAACCCAGTCTTTTTGAATGATGCCCGACTAACCATAGAATGTATGCCCAAATAAAACGTGATGCCCTTCACAACAATGGAATCCTCCTTGGATAAGCCGCACAGAAGCGCAGTGGCCGAGCATGAGAGGGCGTCACTGACGGATGAGTCCGTGACGAAGCGGGCGGCAAGTTGCATTCGGGCGCTTTTCTAGAGCACCGAACAGGTTACGTGGGGGTGGCTGCAAATCGTTGATTTTGGGGACGCCGTAAATACATCCCTGTAGGCTCGACGGCCGCATCCCTGCGGCCGACGCCCCAATATCAATGATTTACACCCTCCAGGATTTTTATCTGTTCGGTGCACTAGGACTGACCGTACGCCCGTTGTGGTGAAATTTCGCGGGGGGCCGATTAGCTCCAGACTCGCTAACCGTGTCGAGAAGATTCCGCCGTTTTGTGACGTGAGTGATTGAAGTGAGATGGGAGGTACACCGGGGGACCGTGTCCTTCGCCTAAAGACCTGGGGCTCGGATCCGATCTTTTCCGTCAGTTCCGAGCCCTTGATAACCCGTGCGCCCGGGGCCGCGAAGGGGCCCCGGCTGCGCCGGGATTTCGACCTCCGGTTATCCGGACGTTCCGGGCCATGTTGCTGCGGCGCCTACCCGCTCAGTGCTCCCGTGTAGCGTGGAACTGGACATCGGGCCAGCGCTCCATCGTCAAGTCCAGGTTGACGCGCGTGGGCGCCAGATATGTCAGCATGCCTGCGCCATCCTCGGCCAGATTATCGTTGGCCCTGCCCTTGAACTGCTCCAGCATTTTCGGATCCTCGCATTCCACCCAGCGTGCGGTCGCCACACTGATCGGTTCGAAGACGCAGTCCACCTTGTATTCGTCCTGAAGGCGCTGGGCCACCACATCAAACTGCAGGGTACCGACCGCCCCCAGGATCAGGTCATTGTTGCGGAAGGGCTTGAACAGCTGCGTCGCGCCCTCTTCAGAAAGCTGTTCGAGGCCCTTCAGAAGCTGCTTGGACTTGAGCGGGTCCTTGAGACGGGCGCGGCGAAACAGCTCCGGGGCGAAATGGGGGATCCCGGTGAACTTGAGGTCCTCCCCCACGGTAAAGGTGTCGCCAATCTGGATGGTGCCATGGTTGTGAAGGCCGATGATATCGCCCGGCCAGCCCTCCTCCACATGCCCGCGCTCCTGGGCCAGGAAGGTGATCGCATTGGGGATCTTCACATCCCGCCCGATGCGCACCTGTCGCATTTTCATGCCTGGATGGAAGACCCCCGAGCAGACCCGCATGAAGGCGACCCGGTCGCGGTGCTGCGGATCCATATTGGCCTGAATCTTGAACACGAAACCGGAGAATTTCTCTTCTGTCGGCAACACTTCGCGGCTGGCGGCTGGTCGGGGCAACGGCGCCGGGGCGTAGTCGACCAGGGCATCAAGGATCTCGCCAACTCCGAAATTGTTGATGGCCGACCCGAAGAACACCGGCGTCTGCGTACCGGCCCGGTACGCATCAAAGTCAAACGCGTGGCTTGCGCCCCGGACCAATTCGACCTCCTCGCGCAATTCCCCGGCCATGCTTTCGAACAGCTCATCAAGTCGTGGGTTGTCGAGTCCCTCGATGATCTCCCCTTGCTGAAGCTTGCCGCCATGCTGGGCCGGCAACAGGTGAACGCGGTCATTGTAGAGGTCGAACACCCCTTTGAACTGCTTACCCATGCCGATGGGCCAAGTCAGGGGTGCGCACTGGATCTTGAGCACATCCTCAACCTCGTCCAGCAACTCAATCGGATCGCGCCCCTCACGGTCCAGCTTGTTGATGAAGGTGATGATGGGCGTATCGCGCAGTCGACACACCTCCATCAGCTTGATGGTGCGCGCCTCGACGCCCTTGGCCACATCGATCACCATCAGCGCCGAATCCACTGCCGTCAGAGTCCGGTAAGTGTCCTCGGAGAAGTCCTCATGGCCGGGGGTGTCCAGCAGGTTGATAACGTGGTCCCTGTGAGGGAACTGCATCACCGAGGAGGTCACCGAGATACCGCGCTGCTGCTCCATCTTCATCCAGTCGGAGTGCGCATGGCGCGCCGCCTTTCGGCCCTTGACGGTGCCGGCGAGCTGAATAGCTCCCCCGAACAGCAGCAACTTCTCGGTAAGCGTGGTCTTGCCCGCATCGGGGTGCGAAATAATAGCGAAGGTCCGCCGACGCTCAGTTTCGGACTGCAATTTCGACATAACAGAGGATCAACCGGGAAAAGAGCTGAATTATATCAGGCCGCGGCGGGCGACTGCATGGAAATGCACTGGAAAGCCACGGTGCACTCTGTGGCTTGATTCAAAGCCGGCGCGAGAGGATCAAGGCATCTTCCCGGCCTTCGTGGTCAGGATAGTAATTGCGGCGCAGGCCAACCTGCTGGAATCGCAACTGTTCATAGAGTTTCATCGCGTTGCGGTTGGAGGGGCGGACCTCAAGAAGCATGGCCTCGACATTGTGCCGTTCAGCTACGGAGACAAGGTGCTCAAGCATGCTACGGCCCAGACCGCGGCGGCGCCAGTCCGGTCGAACGGCAATATTAAGGATATGCGCTTCCCCCGCCCCCAAGGACATGACGCTATAGCCGATAATCTCACCCTCTTGCTCCCACACCCAGCAGGAGTAACCCACCCGCAGGCAGTCGTGGAAGATGCCCTTGGTCCATCCGAAGGGATAGACCTCACGCTCCACCTCCATGACCCGGAGGACGTCCTCATCGAGCATGGGGCGAAGGCGCGGCATCGACTCCGGGGCGACACTCATGAAACCGCTCCCCCGTGCACCCGTTTGAGGAGCCTCAGGTCATCCCAGACCTTGCGCTTCTCGGCCGGGGAGCGCAGCAGATAAGCGGGGTGATAGGTCACGATAACCGGAATACCGCCGGCATGGCGGTGAACATGCCCCCGAAGGCGTCCGGTGGGTTGGTCCGTGCTGAGAAGATTCTGAGCGGCGACCCGACCCACCACCAGTATCGCCTTGGGTCCTACCAGTTCGATCTGCCGATGCAGGTAGTCGGCGCAGGCGGTCGCCTCGCCGGCTTTCGGATCACGGTTGTTCGGCGGCCGGCACTTGAGGATATTGGCAATATAAACCGTAGGCCGCGGAAAACCGGCGGCCCTAAGCATATTGTCCAGCAGTTTGCCTGCCTTGCCCACGAAGGGTTCGCCCCGACGGTCCTCGTCGGCACCGGGCGCCTCGCCGACCACCATGACTTCTGCCTGGCGGCTGCCGACGCCGAAAACGGTTTGGCTCCGACTGGCCACCAGCTCGGGGCAGCGCTCACAGGCGGCCACACTCTCGGCCAGTCCCTCCCAATCCAGGTCCGCCACTGCGGAAGGGGGCTGAACGGGTGCAGATTCCTGGGGAAGTGGGGCGCGCGGAGCCTCGACCGATGCCTCGACGGCCTCGGGCACGGGCGCCACTTCCGGTTCAGGCGACGGCTGCCGCCGCACCCAAACCCGAATGCCCATGGCATCGAGATAAACCTGTCTACGCGCGTCCATCAAAAAACACCATTTGGGCCACAGAGAACACCGAGGGCACAGAGAAACTGATTTCAAAAAACCGAACTGACCAAACCGGGTAGGAGCGCGGCGCGATGTTCATTGAGCTCGTATCGCCCCGAGGGTTTGTGGACCCCGCACGGGGTGGACGCCCCTACCTGATTTTCCTTCTTAAACTCTGTGCCCTCTGTGTCCTCTGTGGCTAATTCGCCCTTAAAGCTCCGCCCCTTGAGGATGCTCCCGCTCGGCGGCGGTCGCCACCTTGTTAAGGGCATTGATGTAGGCCTTGGCCGAGGCGATGACAATGTCGGTGTCCGCCCCCTGGCCGTTGACGATACGCCCTCCACGCTCAAGGCGAACAGTGACTTCGCCCTGGGAATCGGTACCGGTGGTTATGTTGTTGACCGAGTACAACAGCAGTTCGGTCTGGCTATCGACGATGGCATCGATCGCCTTCAGAGCGGCGTCCACCGGGCCGCCTCCCGGCGCACTGCCGCGCTTCTCCTCACCGCTGACCCAAAGCGTGACATTGGCCTCCGGGGTTTCGCCGGTTTCGGAGCAGACCCGCAGAGAGACCAGCTTGATGCGCTCATTGACTCGAGCTGCCAGGTTGGTCTCGGTCACCAGGGCCTGGATATCCTCATCGTAGATCTCGTGTTTCTTGTCGGCGAGCGTCCTTGAAGCGGGGAAGGCAGCGTTAAGTTCCTCCTCGGAGGCGAAATCTATGCCCAATTCCTGCAGCCGGGTGCGGAAGGCGTTGCGGCCCGAGTGCTTGCCCAGCACCATGCGATTGGCGCTCCAACCCACATCCTCGGCACGCATGATCTCATAGGTCTCGCGATTCTTGAGCACGCCGTCCTGATGGATGCCGGACTCGTGGGCAAAGGCGTTGGCGCCGACGATGGCCTTGTTGGGCTGCACCGGAAAGCCGGTGATGCCCGCCACCAGCCGCGAACTGGGGACGATGTGCGTGGTATCCGATGGTCGAGTTTCGCAGGGGAAAATGTCCTGGCGCGTGCGCACCGCCATGACCACCTCTTCCAGGGCGGCATTGCCGGCGCGCTCGCCCAGGCCATTGACGGTGCATTCCACCTGACGAGCCCCGTTGAACACGGCCGCGAGCGAGTTGGCCACCGCCAGACCGAGATCATTATGGCAGTGGACCGAAAATACCGCCTTGATCGGCGTTCGGCGTCCCCTCGATGGCAACTGACCGACCATCGCGCCGAACTGCTCCGGTACGTCATAGCCGACCGTATCGGGAATATTGATGGTGGTGGCCCCGGCGGCGATCACCGCCTCGAAAATGCGGCAGAGAAAATCGATTTCGGAACGACCGGCGTCCTCAGCCGAGAACTCGACGTCGTCGGTGTACTGGCGGGCGCGCTTGACCGCCTTGACCGCCTGCTCAAGCACCTCTCGGGCTCATGCGCAGCTTGCGTTCCATATGGACGGGCGAAGTGGCAATAAAGGTGTGGATGCGGCCCGAGGCGGCCGGCTTCAAGCGCCTCGCCGGCGCGATCGATATCGGGGTCCAGTGCCCGCGCCAGCCCGCAAACGGTACTGTCCGTGATGTCCCGGGCCACCGCCTGCACCGCCTCGAAATCGCCGGGACTGGCGATGGGAAAGCCCGCTTCGATAACATCCACCCGCATACGCTCCAATGCCTTGGCAATGCGGATCTTTTCCTCCTTGGTCATGGAGGCGCCGGGGCTCTGCTCGCCGTCCCTCAGGGTGGTATCGAAGATAAATAACTTGTCGCTCATGGCTGTGTGGCTCCGGAGTGTGGGCTCATCTTACCGGAAGCGGGCGGATGAGATAACCACGGGGGACACGGGGAACACGGGGGATTTAACGGATAACCACAGAGAGCACAGAGGTCACAGAGAAACTTGGGGGCTTTTAGGTTTGCTGTTGGTCGGCGGCATCGCACTCCGCGAGCACGAGGCCATGTCGCCCATCGCCCCGAGGGCGGGCCTCCTACCTGCGGGCTCGAGGTCCGGTGGAACCGAGTAGGCCGCAGGATAGGCAGAAGCGCCGATGCAACCGCTTGGCCGGCTTCGCCAGATCTCGACGTGTGTCCATCATTACCGGGCAATTGGCATGCGGCGGCCTGGCTCAGGAGCAGTTTCGACCCCCAGGCGCCGTGTCAGGCCATCCACCGCTCTGTGTTCTCTGTGCCCTCTGTGGTTTTACTGATCAGCCCCGTGCTCCCCGTGCGCCCCGTGGCTAATCATCCTCATCATCGTCCGCAGCAGCCGAGGACTTGGCGCGGCGACGGCGGCGGAGCAGCATCAGGGTGGTGACGGGTCCGGACAGGGCGTAGGCCAGGAAGGCCCCGAAAAGTACCTTGGGTGGATCGGTGGAGACCAGCACGAACACCAGCACGATGATCAGCACCGCGAAGAACGGTACCTTTCCGCGCACGTCCAGGTCCTTGAAACTGTAGTAGCGGACGTTACTGACCATCAGCACGCCGCAAGTAACGGTGAGGCCGAAGGTCACCCACTGCAGTTGCTCGCCGGCAACGCCATAATCATGAAAGACCCAGACCAGACCGGTTAGGACCGCAGCCGAGGCGGGGCTCGCCAATCCGGTGAAATAACGCTTGTCGGCCACCGCCAACTGCACATTGAAGCGCGCCAGCCGCAAAGCGGCACCGGCCGTGTAGATGAAGGCCGCCAGCCAACCCAGCTTGCCCAACCCGGACAGTGACCACTCATACATCACCAGGGCCGGCGCAAGCCCGAAGGAGATGAGGTCGGCAAGACTGTCGTATTGCGCGCCGAACTCGCTCTGGGTGTTGGTCATCCGTGCGACACGACCATCGAGCCCATCCAGCACCATAGCCACGAAGATGGCCACGGCGGCAGGCTCGAAACGGTCGTTTATCGCCGCCACAATGGCGTAAAAGCCGGCGAACAGCGCAGCGGTGGTGAACAGATTCGGCAGTAGGTAGATACCGCGGCGGCGGCGTTCGACTGTGTTCATTTAACCCCTAATCGTTTGCACCGCAGAGATACGGAGGGCGCAGATAACCCCAGAGTTGTTGTATTCCCATCCCAATTCTTGCCGAGACGGGAGGCCTACAATTGTAGCGGGGGCGAGGTTACGGAAACAAGCAGCGCGCCACCGAAGAGGCGAGCTCCGGCGCGTCGCCGCGACGTGAAGTCTTCCCGAAATCGCCCCGATGCGGGCTGCAAAAATCGCTTGTTCTCTGCGCCTCTGCGGTGCACAAACAAAAACGGCCGGATACCGCGAGGCACCGGCCGTCTTCCTGCAAATGCGCTAGCGCTCAGTTCTTTTCCTTGTCCACCAGCGCGTTGGCGGTGATCCACGGCATCATCGAGCGCAGCTTCTCGCCCACCTTTTCGATTCCGTGCTCGGCGTTGTTGCGGCGGATGGCCGTCATCTCCGGATAGTTGGTGCTGCCCTCCAGGATGAAACGCTTGGCGTAATTCCCGTTTCGGATATTCTCCAGTGCCTCGCGCATGGCGGCACGGCTCTGATCGTTGATGATCTTGGGGCCGGTGACGTATTCGCCATATTCGGCGTTATTGGAGATGGAGTAGTTCATATTGGCGATGCCGCCCTCATACATGAGGTCGACGATCAGCTTCAGCTCGTGCAGGCACTCGAAATAAGCCATCTCCGGGGCATAGCCGGCATCCACCAGGGTCTCGAAGCCGGCGCGAACCAGTTCGACGGTACCGCCGCAGAGAACGGCCTGCTCACCGAACAGGTCGGTTTCGGTCTCATCCCCGAACGTGGTTTCGATAATGCCGGTGCGGCCGCCGCCGATGGCGGAGGCATAGGACATGGCGATGGCCTTGGCCTTGCCGCTGGCATCCTGATGGATGGCGATGAGGTCCGGAATACCGCCGCCGCGGGTAAACTCGGAGCGTACGGTGTGGCCCGGCGCCTTGGGGGCGATCATGACGACATCCAGGTCCGCACGGGGCACGATCTGGTTGTAATGGATGTTAAAGCCGTGGGCGAAGGCCAGAACCGCTCCCTGCTTCAGGTTGGGTGCAATGCTCTTGTTGTAGATCTCGGCCTGGTTCTCGTCCGGGGCCAGCACCATCACCAGGTCGGCCGCCTTGCAGGCCTCGTCCACCGACTTGACCGCGAGGCCGGCGCTCTCCGCCTTTTTGGCCGAGGAGGAGCCTTCGCGCAGCGCCACGGTGACATCGACGCCCGACTCCTTCAGGTTGTTGGCATGGGCATGGCCCTGAGAGCCATACCCCACGATAGCCACCTTCATCCCCTGGATGATGGAGAGGTCGCAGTCTTTGTCATAATAGATGTTCATCATTGTTCTCGTCCTTAACTCGTTTTCGAAGTCAAAAAAGCGATTAACCACGGGGGACGCGGGGAACACGGGGACTCTCAGCAAATCGGCTCCCCCGTGTCCCCGTGCACCCCGTGGTTGATCAATCTTCATACCCGCAGGCTGTTGGTGCCGCGGGAGATGGCGGAGACGCCGGTGCGGACGGTCTCCAGGATATTCTTCTCCCCGAGGGTGTCGATGAAAGCGTCGAGCTTGTCTCCGGTGCCGGTCAGCTCAACCGTGTAGCTGGCCTCAGTGACATCGATCACCCGGCCCCGGAAAAAGTCGCACAGGCGCTTGATTTCGGCCCGCTCTTCATGCCCTTTCGCCTTGACCTTGATGACCATCATTTCCCGCTCGATGTGGGGACCTTCGGTCAGGTCCGCCAGCTTGACCACATCGATGAGCTTGTTCAGCTGCTTGGTGATCTGCTCGATGATCTCATCCGAGCCGCGGGTGACCAGGGTCATTCGCGACAGGGAGGCGTCCTCCGTGGGTGCCACGGTGAGCGACTCGATGTTGTAGCCGCGTGCGGAGAACAGACCGGCAACCCGTGACAGGGCGCCCGCTTCGTTTTCCATCAAAATCGAGATGATGTGCCGCATGCCGCTCCCCCTAAACCTGGAATCCGTCGTTGAATGCGCCCGAGTGTGCCTCTGGCGTGCTGGCTGGCAAGGCGCGACGAGGCGGCAGGGCCAATCCCTGCAATGAGGAGCAACGCGGCCAGGCGGCGCGCCAGAGGTGCAATCGGGTGCATAGCGGTCTCGCTCGCACGATGAAAGCTTTGGAAGGTAACATTTGCGTTCCCAATGCGTTTATAGAAGCTGCATAGCGGTCGACGGCGGTTTCCAGGTTTCAGACCAGAATCATTTCTTCGAGGCCGGCACCGGCCGGCACCATCGGATAGACGTTCTCCGTCTGGTCCGTAATGAAGTTCAGGAACACGAACCGGTTCTTGTGCTTGGAAAACGCCTCTTCAAGGGCGGGTTTCACGTCCTCCGGCTTTTCGATGTGCATGCCCACATGCCCGTAGGCCTCGGCCAGCTTCACGAAATCCGGTAGCGACTCCATGTAGGAATTGGAGTAGCGACGGTCGTAGAAAAACTCCTGCCACTGGCGCACCATGCCGAGGAAGCGGTTGTTCAGGCAGACGACCTTGATGGGCAGACCGTACTGCAGACAGGTCGAGAGCTCCTGGATGTTCATCTGGATGCTGCCCTCGCCCGTGATGCAGGCCACCTTGACTTGGGGTGGGCGAACTGCACGCCCATGGCGGCCGGCATGCCGAAGCCCATGGTGCCGAGCCCGCCGGAGTTGATCCAGCGCCGCGGCTTGTCGAATTTGTAGAACTGCGCCGCCCACATCTGATGTTGGCCCACATCCGAGGTCACGAAGGCATCGCCCTTGGTGACCTGATAGAGGGTGTCGATGACGTACTGCGGTTTGATGACATCGCTCTTCTGGTCGTATTTGAGGCACTCCTTGGCGCGCCACTCCTCGATCTGCTCCCACCAGCTTGCCAAGGCCTCGCCGTCCGGCGCCTTGCCCGCATCCTTGACCAGCTTGCTCATATCCTTCAGCACGTTGGAGACGCTGCCCACGATGGGCACGTCCACCTTCACGTTCTTCGAGATGGAGGCCGGATCGATATCCACGTGGATGATCTTCGCGCGCGGCGCGAATTTGGCGATATTGCCTGTCACCCGATCATCGAAGCGGGCCCCGATGGCGATCAGCAGGTCGCAGTGGGAGACCGACATGTTGGCCTCGTAGGTGCCATGCATGCCCAACATGCCCACGAACTGCTTGTCGGTGGCCGGATAGCCGCCGAGGCCCATGGAGGTGTTGGTCACCGGGAAGCCCAGCAGCTTGGCGAAATCGTTCAGCGCCTTCGCGGCATTGTCCAGGATCACCCCGCCGCCGCTGTAAATGAGCGGCCGCTTGGCGGATAGCATCAGGTTGACCGCCCGCTTGATCTGCCCCGTATGCCCCTTCACGACAGGGTTATAGGAGCGGATATCGACCTTCTTGGGGTAGGTGTACTTTGTCCGCAAGGCGGTAATGTCTTTGGGAATATCCACCACCACCGGCCCCGGTCGCCCGGTAGTGGCGACATAAAAAGCCTTTTTCAGCGTCGAGGCCAGGTCGTTCACGTCCTTCACCAGGAAATTGTGCTTCACGCATGGGCGGGTAATACCCACCGCATCCACCTCCTGAAAGGCATCATTACCAATGAGAGTGCTGTTCACCTGACCGGTGAGCACCACCATCGGGATCGAATCCATGTAGGCCGTGGCAATGCCGGTCACGGCATTGGTCGCACCCGGACCTGAGGTGACCAGCACCACGCCGGGCTTACCGGTGGAACGGGCATAGCCGTCGGCGGCGTGCGCGGCCGCCTGTTCGTGTCGTACCAGTACGTGCTTGACATCGTCCTGTTTGTAGATCTCATCGTAGATGTGCAGGACGGCACCTCCCGGATAGCCGAACACGTGTTCAACGCCTTCGTCTTTCAGGAAGCGAACGAGGATTTCAGCACCGGTCAGCTCCACGTTTTGCGTCTCCAGATAGCAAAAATGCCCGTGAAACGGGCGGGTTACGGGTTCTATATAAAAGAAGAAAAACTACTGAGATTCCCACGACAGGTCAAGTGAAGCCTAGGATATCGAACCGTTCACAGTTCGCCAGCACTTCCACCGCCATAATGGAATCCCCATAATAGGCGACGATCTGTGCGCCGGCGGAGACGCTATTATGACAAGATGGAACATCTATCGCACCCTCATAACCGCGACTTGCCTGATTCTGGCGGCACCGGCAGGCGCGGGAATGTACAAGTGGACCGATAACGAAGGCAATACCCACTACTCGCAGCTTCCGCCCGAGGGGCGGCAAACGCAGGAGATCGCGCCGCCGCCGCAAGTCAAGCCGCAGCCGCGCAACGAAGAGGCGCAGGCTGAGCCCGCGGAGGAAGAGAGCACCAAAGAGCCCGAGCTTACCCCCGAACAGAAGGCGGAGCGTGATCAGCTCTATCGGCGCAACTGCGAAGCGGCGAAGAAGAATCTCGATCTCTTCCAGACCGCCCGTCGCGTGATGGAGGACGGCGAGTTGGTGATCATCACCGAAGAGGACCGTGCAAAGCGCCTTGAAAAGACCCGCGAGCAGGTCGAAAAGTACTGCAATCCATAAAAACAATGGAGTCAGCCCATGCCCTATCTGATGGTGCAGACCAACCAGACAATTCCTTCCGACCAAAAGGGCGAATTCCTCGCCGCTGCCTCGCAATCGGTGGCCGAGGCCCTCGGCAAGCCTGAACGCTTCGTCATGGTGGCCCTGGAGGACGACACGCCCATGGTCTTCGGGGGCGATCACGCGCCCTGCGTCTACATGGAGTTGAAAAGCATCGGCCTGCCCGAAGACCGTACAACGGAACTCTCCGAGATGCTCTGCAGCCTGGCCGAAAAGACGCTGGGTATCGGCCGCGAACGCACCTATATCGAATTCGCCGGTGCCGAACGGCACATGTGGGGCTTCAACGGCGGGACCTTTGCCAAATAGGTTTGAACCGCGAAGACGCAAAGAAACACAACAATTCACCGCAGAGGCGCAGAGGACCGCTGAGGAACTGAAAAATGCGGAAAGTCATCCCGCCCAATCCTTAAGGCAGTCGTAGCCTGGTTTTCCCTTCTCCTTGATATCCCCGGTGTTCCTCCGCGTACTCTGCGCCTCTGCGGTGCAATCTTTTTCAGTTCCTTTGCGCTCTTTGCGGCTTAGCGGTTAGTCACCCTCCCGCTGGCGGATAGGCCGCCGCCCGGTTACCATTTCCCTTTTCACGCAACCGACTGCTAAAACCAGGATTTCCATGCGCGCCTCGAAATATCTGATCGCCACCGTCAAGGAGACCCCCGCCGATGCGGAGGTCATCAGTCATCAGCTCATGCTGCGTGCGGGGCTGATCCGCAAGCTCGCCTCGGGCCTGTATACCTGGCTGCCAATGGGGCTGCGGGTTTTGCAAAGGGTGGAAAACATCGTCCGCGAGGAGATGAACCGCTCCGGGGCTCAAGAGGTGCTGATGCCCGCGGTGCAGCCGGCGGAGCTGTGGCAGGAGTCCGGCCGCTGGGACGACATGGGCGCCGAAATGCTGCGCCTGAAGGATCGGCACGACCGGGAGTTCTGCTTCGGACCCACCCATGAGGAGGTCATCACCGACCTTTGCCGTAACGAACTGCGCTCCTACAAGCAGTTGCCGGCCAATTTCTATCAGATCCAGACCAAATTCCGTGACGAACGCCGTCCGCGCTTCGGGGTGATGCGCGCCCGCGAATTCCTGATGAAGGATGCCTACTCCTTCCACCTGAATCACGAGTCTCTCAAGGAGACCTACCAGGTGATGCACGATACCTACTGCCGTATCTTCGATCGATTGGGGCTGGAGTATCGTCCGGTGCTGGCCGATCCCGGCGCCATCGGCGGTACCGGCTCCCAGGAGTTCCACGTGCTGGCCGAGTCGGGCGAGGATGCCATCGCCTTTTCTGATACCAGCGATTATGCCGCCAATGTCGAAATGGCAGAGGCACTGGCACCGGAGGGCGAGCGCCCCGCCCCCTCCCGGGAAATGGAGCGGGTGGATACGCCCAATGCCAAGACGATTGCCGAACTGGTGGAGCAGTTCAATCAACCGATTGAGAAGACGGTGAAGACGCTGGTGGTCCAAGCCTCCGATGAAATCGAGGCGGACCTTGTGGCGTTGTTGGTGCGCGGCGATCACGAGCTGAACGCCATCAAGGCGGAGAAGCTGCCGGAAGTCGCCGCACCGCTGCGCATGGCCGAAGAGGCCGAGATCCGTCAGGCCGTCGGCGCGGGCCCCGGCTCGCTCGGTCCGGTGGGCTTGCCAATCCCGGTGATCGCCAACCGCACGGTCGCCAAAATGGCGGATTTTTCCGCCGGAGCCAACAGCGATGGCAAGCACTATTTCGGTATCAACTGGGGCCGGGATGCGGATGAGCCGAAGGTCGCCGACCTACGCAATGTCGAGGACGGCGACGCGAGCCCCGATGGCAAAGGTCATCTGCAGATCAAGCGGGGCATCGAGGTGGGGCACATCTTTCAGCTCGGCGAGAAGTACTCCAAGGCGATGAACGCCACGGTCCTGGATGAGGCCGGCAAGGCCGTTACCATGACCATGGGCTGCTACGGTATCGGCGTCTCCCGTGTGGTCGCCGCCGCCATCGAACAGAACCATGATGAGGCCGGCATCATCTGGCCGGAGCCGATCGCTCCCTTCCAGCTCGCGCTACTGCCCATGAACGCCAACAAATCCGAACGGGTCCGCGAGGCTGCGGAGAGGCTTTATGAGGAGCTGACCGGATTGGGCATCGAGGTACTCTACGATGATCGCGGCGAGCGTCCGGGGGTGATGTTCGCGGATATGGAACTCATCGGCATCCCGCACCGGCTGGTGGTCGGAGACCGGGGCCTGGATAAAGGCAGCCTCGAATACAAGGGCCGACGGGATGAGAAAAGTACCGACGTGCCCCTGGAGGGAATCATCACCTTCATCCGGGAGAAGCTGGGGCTCTAAGTCAGTCACCGAAATCGGGGTTCCCTTACTCCCCCATTCCGGCAAACGGCGGCTTCGGCCGCCGTTTTGCTTTGCGGCCGGTTCCACGAAACGGCGGAGCCGCCCATGCACGAAGCGGCCTAACCGTTATAATGGGGTCCGCAATCCCTAACCGTACCGCCGGCATGCGTCGATTTCTCATACTGCTCCTGATGCTGTCCCTCTCCGGGCCTGCCTGGGGCGGCGATGTCGACCCGCGCCTCAAGGCCCGGCTGGTGGATGCGCTGGCGGAAGGGTTTGATTTCGGCGATCGCTGGGATGTCGAGGTCTGGGTCACCGACATGGCGACGCGCCTGGCCCAGCGCGTCAGGCACAGGGATGAGCGATTTGCCATTCTCAAGCACACCTATATCGAAGCTCACCGGGCGGGCCTTGACCCGGAACTGGTATTGGCCGTCATCGACACCGAAAGCAACTTCGATCGCTTCGCCATCTCAGAGGCCGGTGCCCGCGGGTTAATGCAGATCATGCCGTTTTGGCTGGAAGAGCTCGGCAGACCGGATGATAACCTGTTCGAGATTGCCACCAACCTGCGCTTCGGCTGCACCATTCTCAAGTACTACCTGGACCGCGAACGGGGCGACCTCACCCAAGCCCTGGCCCGCTACAACGGGAGCATCGGCAAGGTGTGGTACCCACAGCGGGTATTTACAAAACTGCGTGCCCGCTGGTACCGCTAAGGCGAAGCCGGATGTGACGCCTTTCACACTTCCACGACGCCATCAGAAAAGCTTCCAGCCGTTAAGGAAACTTTAAGCTGACAAACCCTACCGTGTCGCCCAACGTGAGCCAACAAGGGCGGCCGTCATGCAACACATCTCTTTTCCGACGCAAGCGACGCTGCACTTCGTCGAACGCGGCGAACCTTTGCGCGAGAAGCTGGAAAACCACATCCACGGGAGCTTCGCCCGGGCCTACGGGGCCGACATCAATCACTTTCTGCCCACCCTGATCGGTCTGGAGGGTGCGGAAGGGGAAATGCTCGGCGCCATGGGGCTCGCGCCGGCGGCAAACCACCCCCTGTTCCTGGAGCAGTATCTGGACGGTCCGATCGAGCAGGTGCTCGAAAGGCAGCTGGCAAACCCGTCGCCGCGCTCGAGCATTGTGGAGCTTGGCAATCTGGCCGCCGGTTCGCCCGGTGCGGCCAGACTGATGATCATCTGCCTCACCGCCTACCTTCGCGGAGCCGGCTTCGACTGGGTGGTGTTCACCGCCGTTCCGGCGCTGTGCAACGCCTTCCTCCGAATGGGACTCCAGCTGGAGGACTTGGTCCCGGCCGACGGGCAGCGCCTCGGCCCCGACCTGAAGCGTTGGGGCAGCTATTACGACCAGCAGCCAGTCGTCGCCGCCAGCAATGTCCGGCAGGCCTTCGAGCGACTCCAGCACCACCTGGAAATGGAGCAGGCACTGGCGCTCTTTCAGGAACTCTGGCAGCAGGCCCTGACGCAAGGCGAACGGGCCGGGAGTCGCCGATGAGCGCCGTGCTGGATGCCCTTGCCCAACACGCCCGCGGACGACCTGATGAGCAGGCTGTGGTCGGAGGCGGCGTGGCATTGAGCTATGCCGAACTGATCGCCGAAATCCACCGGGCAGCGGAGATACTTGACGAACGTGGCCCCGGGGTTTTGGCGCTCGCTCTGGACAATGCGCCCATTTGGGCGGTGTGGGACCTTGCAGCCCAACAGGCGGGCGTCACGCTGGTGCCACTGCCCGATTTCTTTACACCAGAGCAGTCGCGCCATGCCCTGGAGGACGCCGGGGTGGAGGTACTTATCCGGCCGGCTGAAGGCGATGATGATGATCTGCAGTTGGCGGGACAAACCTGTCGCTGGGAGCCCCTTTACCCGGCCCGACGCAACAGAGTCCCGGCGGGCACCGCGAAGATCACCTACACCTCCGGAACCACCGGCAAGCCCAAAGGCGTCTGCCTCGCTCAATCCGCCATTGATCGGGTCGTCCGCTCACTGGCCGAGGCCGCCCAGGCCTCTTCGGCCGACCGCCATTTGGCTCTGCTGCCGCTGTCGGTCTTGCTGGAGAATATCGGCGGCCTCTATATCCCCCTCCTCGTCGGTGCCACCGCCGTGCTCGAACCGATGTCCCGAGTCGGCTTGAGCGGTTCATCCGGACTCGAACCGCAGACCATGCTTCGCGCCCTCAGGGAGGCCCGGGCCACGACCGCCATTTCGGTTCCCGCTCAGCTCAACGCCATGGTCGCCACCCTGGAGTCCGGCAAACCTGCTCCGGCGCACCTGCGCTTCCTGGCGGTGGGGGGCGGTGCGGTCGCCACGAGGCTGCTGGAGCGGGCGCACGCCAGCGGCCTGCCCGCCTACCAGGGCTATGGCCTCTCCGAGTGCGCCTCGGTGGTGACGGTCAATCGTCCCGGAGACGATGGGCCGGATACGGTGGGCCGACCCCTCCCCCATACCAAGGTGAAAATCGCCGAAGATGGTGAGGTAGAGGTGCGTGCGCCAGGGTTTCTCGGCTATCTGGGCGGCGGCGACACGCCCCGTGAGAAGTGGTGGCCGACAGGCGACCTGGGCCGGCTGGATGCCGACGGGCGGCTGCACATTCTCGGCCGAAAGAAAAACATCTTCATCACCGCTTTCGGACGCAATGTCGCGCCTGAATGGGTGGAGGCGGAACTGACCGCCGAGCCCGCCATTGCCCAGAGTGCCGTATTCGGCGAGGCCCGCCCCTGGAACAGTGCCGTTCTCGTCACCACCGCACCCGACCATGAGGTGTTCGCCGCTATCGACCGTGCCAATCGGCGTCTTCCCGATTATGCCCGGGTATACCGCTGGCTGCGGGCGGACTCTCCCTTCTCTTCATCAAACGGCCAGGCCACCGATAACGGACGGCTGCGACGAGCGGCGGTCCTGTCGGCCTACAGCGAACGTTTGAATTCACTCTACGACACACAGGAGGTTGCCCAATGAGCTTCTACCAGCGAATGCTCAAAGAAACGGAAGCGGAACGTGAGGCCTTTCAGGCCATTCCCTTACTGCACGCCGGAGTCGCCGGCGACGTGGACCTCGAAACCTACCTTGCCTTCCTCACCGAAGCCTATCACCACGTCAAACACACGGTTCCCCTGCTGATGGCCTGCGGTGCCCGCATTCCCGAACGCCTGGAGTGGCTTCGCGAAGCGGTCGCCCACTACATCGAGGAGGAGACGGGCCACCAGGAGTGGATCCTCAACGACATCCGAAACGCCGGGGGCGACGCCGGGGCGGTGCGCGCCGGCGAGCCCTCCATGCCCACCGACATCATGGTCGCCTACGCCTATGACACCGTGCTGCGCCGCAACCCGGCCGGATTGTTCGGCATGGTGCTGGTTCTGGAAGGCACGAGTGTGGAGATCGCCACCCGGGCGGCAGAAGCGATACAAAATAACCTCGGACTGGGAGACGACTGTTTTAGCTATCTGACCTCCCACGGCTCGCTGGATGTGAGCCATATGGCCTTTTTCGAGAAGCTGATGAACCGTCTGACCGACAAGGCCGATCAGGAATCCGTCATCAGCTGCGCCAAAGTCATTTACCGCCTCTATGGCGACATTTTCCGCGGCCTTTACCCGAACCGAAAGGAGGCAGCATGAACCTCGAGGGAGCGCGTATTCTGCTGGTGGGAGCCAGCGGCGGGATCGGTGCCGCCACGGCCAGGGTCCTGTCCGAACGGGGCGGCAAAATGGCACTCGGTGGTCGCCGTCCCGAAGCGTTATCGGAACTCGCCCAAACCCTCGATGGCCCCGCCTTTCCCGTCGTCGGAGATATTACGACCGATGACGGGCGCGGGGCCTTGGTTGAGGATGCCTTGAATGGCCTGGGCGGGCTGGACCTGCTGGTCAATGCCGCGGGGGTGCTCGACTTTATACCGTTCGATCATCACGACCCCGGCGCGGTGGAACGCATCTTCCGGGCCAATACCATCGGCCCCATGCTGCTGACGCAGGCGCTGCTGCCCAGCCTTCGGGAAAGCGGGGGCCGCATTGTCAATGTCGGTTCGGTATTCGGCTCCATCGCCTTCCCCTATTTCGCGGCCTACTCCGCAAGCAAGTTCGCCCTGCGCGGCTTCTCGGAGGCCCTGCGGCGCGAATTGGCCGACAGCGACGTCGGCGTCACCTATGTCGCGCCCCGAGCCACCCGAACCGCCATCAACTCGGATGCCCTCATGCGTATGGGTGAGGCCACAGGCATGAACATGGACAACCCGCAGGTGGTGGCCCACGCCCTGGCCCGCGCCGTTGAAAAGGATCGCGACGAGGCCTATTTCGGTTGGCCCGAATCACTGTTTGTGCGCATCAATGCGATCCTGCCTCGCCTCGTTGACCGTGCGCTACGCGTGCAGTCCCGAACCATGGCGCATTTTGCACGCCCCGAGCCCATTCAGAGGTAATGCCATGAAGCTCCTGTTAAGCGTTCTTTTGTTCATCACCGCCGGCTTGGCACAGGCAACCGGTCTTGACGCCGATCTCAGTCAGCTGGCACAGGCCTGGGACCAGGCCAACTTCACCTATGATGGTGACAACCGGGAAAAGGCCCTCTCTGCCCTGGCAGAAAAAGCCGAGGCGCTATCCGCCGATTGGCCGAATCGGGCCGAACCGCTGGTCTGGGAAGGGATCGTGCTTGCCAGTTGGGCGGGAGCCAAAGGCGGACTGGGAGCCCTGGGTCTGGTCGACAGGGCGCGCGAACGCCTGCTGGAAGCGGAACGACTCGAACGCCAAGGTCCTTAACGGCTCGGTCTACACCTCGCTCGGGAGCCTGTATTATCAGGTCCCGGGCTGGCCGATCGGTTTCGGTGATGCGGGCAAGGCACGCCGGTATCTGAAAAAGGCCCTGGCGCTCGACCCGGATGGTATCGACCCCAACTACTTTTACGGGGACTTCCTGCTCGAAGAGGGCGAGTACCGCGGCGCGATCGAGGCCCTCGAGCACGCCCTGCGGGCCCCGCCCCGACCCGGCCGGGAGGTGGCCGACGAAGGGCGGCGCGCCGAAATCCGAGACGCCCTGAGAAGGGCACGGGAGAATCTGGCCGGCCAGCACTGGTAATGACGATCCTGCCGCGCCGGCCGCTGACGCCTATGGTCGCGCCGCACAGATGTTTTTTCGGCTCGTGGTTGGTTGGTCCGAGGAAGGGTAGCGATGCGCCTGCTTTTGGTAGAAGACGACACATTGCTGGGTGACGGCATTCGCGCCGGCCTGCAGCAAGAAGGGTATACGGTCGATTGGCTGATGGATGGCGAGGCCGCCTGGGCGGCCTTCGCGACGGATCAGTTCGATCTGATGGTGCTGGACCTCGGGCTTCCCGGCCTCCCCGGACTGGAACTGCTTAAGCGTGTGCGAAAAAACGGCCATGATCTGCCGGTGCTCATACTCACGGCGCGGGATGCGCTCGAAGACCGGGTTCAGGGGCTCGATGGCGGTGCCGATGACTATCTAATCAAACCCTTCGATCTCGAAGAACTCTCCGCCAGGTTGCGGGCACTGTCTCGACGCCATTCCGGTCGGTCGGCACCGCTGCTGCGTCACGGCGAACTCGAACTGGATCCGGCGGCACACACCGTCAGGTTTAGGGACCAGCCCGTTGAACTCTCAAGCCGGGAATTCTCCCTTTTGCACCTGCTGCTGGAGCATGCCGGAGAGGTGATGACCCGCGCCCGACTTGAGGAGGCCCTTTACGGTTGGGATATGGGGGTTGAGAGCAATACCCTGGAAGTCTACATCCACCGGCTGCGCCGCAAGATCGAAGCCTCGCTGATTCGCACCGTTCGGGGCGTCGGCTATTTGGTGGAAAGGCAAACCCAATGACATCGATTCGCCTGCGGCTGCTGCTGCTTTTTCTGGGACTGACCTTTCTCGCCTGGGCCGTAACAGCCGGCTCCACCTACTATCAGACTTCCCATGAAGTGGAAGAGATCTATGATGCGCATCTGGCCCAGGCCGCCGGTGCGTTGATGGCGCTCGCTTACAACCAATATGGGAAGGGAGCCAAAGAGGTTTCCTCCAAAGCTGGGGGTTCCAGGGAAGAGTTGACCCGCGAAGTCCTCGAACTCCAGGAACACCTCCGGGGTAATGAATATGCCCCGCGACTCGACTATCGGATGTGGGTTGAGGGTGAACTATTGCTCCATACGCGGGAGGGGCCGTCTGATGTGCCGCCAGGCCCCGACGGCTTCGAAAACCGCCGCATCGGGGAGGAGAACTGGCGGGTTCACACGCTTCGCGATGACGACTTCGACTTTACCGTTGAAGTCGCCGAGCAATACGACATTCGGCAAAAGATTGCCAGCGAAGTGGCCATGGCCTCGATTTACCCGGCGCTTGTCTCGTTTCCGGTGATTGCCGTTTTTGCCTGGATCGCCGTCGGCAGTGGTTTGACTCCCCTCCGCCGGCTCACCGATGAAGTGCGGCAACGCTCCCCCGCCTCTCTGGAACCGGTTGACGTGGAGGCGCCCCGAGAGGTCAAGCCGCTGGTCGAGGCACTGAACGGACTGCTCGAGCGGCTGGAGCGTACCCTGGATCGGGAGCGGCGCTTTACCGCCGACGCCTCCCATGAACTGCGGACACCGCTTGCCAGTCTCAAGATCCAGGCCCAAGTGGCCACACGCTCCGATAGCCCCGAAGAGCGGCAAAGGGCTCTCGACCACATTGTCAGCGGCGCCGACCGGGCGACACACCTGATAGAACAACTCCTGACCGTGGCACGCCTGGATCCCCAACTGGACGATGTGCGCGACGACAATGTCGTGCTCAATCGTACCTGCGCCGACGCCCTCGCGCAGTCCGCGCCGTGGGCCCTCAAAAAGGGCGTCGAGCTTACCCTGGAGGCTCCCCGCCGAAATATCGAAATCCCGGCGAATGGTGCGATGACGAAAGTCCTTCTGCGCAACCTCATCAACAACGCGGTGCGCTACACCCCATCGGGAGGCCGCGTCGAGGTGCGCGTGCGGGAAGCGGCGGAGGCGGTCTACCTGGAAGTGGCCGATTCCGGTCCGGGTATTCCGCCAGCCGAACGAAACCGGGTTCTCGATCGGTTCTACCGCGGGCTGGGGACCGGCGAACAGGGTTGTGGACTGGGGCTTTCTATCGTACAGCGGGTTGCCGAACTGCATCGAGCGGAGCTGAAAATGGGCGACAGCGATTTGGGCGGCCTGGCGGTGACGGTCGGTTTCAGTCGCAAACCGTCATAGCCGGGGCGAGGTGCGGTCGGGGCAAAGCGCGCCAGCTCTGCTGCACAGGGTGGACGCAACCAAAGGCCGGATAGGCCCCGGGGGGCGACCGTTCATCAAACGCCTTTTGTTTCCAACTTCAGCGGGTGGAGAAATCTGCCGGAGGCATTTCTTTTACCGCTTGGCACTCCACCGATCGCACTTCCGCTGCATCGGGCCCTTCCCATAGCCAGGCTTTCAACTGTTCAATGGCCGCCTTTTCACCACAGGCCAGCACTTCCACCTGGCCACCGGCCAGATTGCGCGCGTAGCCGGTCACACCAAGAGCCTGCGCCTGACGGCGGGTACTGGCACGGAACCAGACCCCTTGAACCCGACCGCTCACCGTGCACCGCAAGCACTCGTTCATGGAAAGTGCACCGTTACCGGCTCTCCCACCCTGAACGTCCGGCCCGGCTCGGGAGAGAACGCCACATCCACAGCGTACCGGTTGCCTCCGGCGCCAACCGGCTCCAGGCCGATATGGTAGAGCTCGCCACGGTACTGCGTACCTCCAATGTTCACCTCGATTTGCTCGGCAGCTTCGAGGCGGTTCAGCCGGTCGGCGGCTACCTCAAACCGGGCCAACAGCTTTTCGGTCCCGGCTATGGTCACCAGCGGAACGCTCTGGAGCCGCGTGACGACCGTCTGTCCCGGCTCGACGTTGCGGCTCAGTACCACGCCTTTGAACGGCGCCCGTACAGCGCTGTAACGTAACCGCTCCCTGGCGTTGGTGAGCTCTGCCTGCGCCCGCTGATAGGCCGCCCTGATGCGGGCAAAGGTTATCTTGGCCAACTCCAGGTCGTGATCCGAGAGCAGTGTTCGGTCGTAGAGTTCCCGGGTGCGTTCCAGTTCGCGTTCGGCTTCGGCCAGGGCGGCACGTTGAAATGCCAGCCCGGCCTCGGCCTGGTCGACTTCCGCCCGCAGGGCTCCCTGATCCAGTTGCACGAGCAGATCGCCTTTTGCAACACGATCGCCAGGGGCCACGGCCACCCGCTTCACAACACCTGAAACCAGCGTGCTCAATTCGGCACGCTGCAGCCAACGCACCTGGCCTTCAAACGATTCGGCCGATGCGTTAACAGCGACCACCATCAGGCCGACAGCCAGCGCCGCATCTCTCAGTTTGCTCATGCTTTTTTTCTCCCTAACCTTCACCGGCAGGCGTGAATTCGGTCGGCAGACCATTCGCCAGCGCTTTCAAGCGCTCCCATGCCAATACCCGGTTGAAGCGATTCTTTGCAGCGGCCAACTGAGCCTCCGAAAGTCGCACCATCGCATCACCCAAGTCGGTCTTCACTTCCAGTTCGTAAATGGCGCGGCTGCGATCAAGGTAGAGGTCGCGATAATCCTGAACCGCCAGCACCCGTTCGGCCTCCACCTGCAGCGTCTGCAAGGCCAGCCAGTTGTCCAATAGCTGCTGGCGCACGCTCTGCTCCACCTCGACGAGCGCTGCCCGGGCCCGATTCACATCGGCCCGGGCCTTGCCGATTTGGGCATCGACGGCGCCGCCGGTATAGAGCGGAACACTCAGAACCACACCGGCGCGCCAATCGTCATGGGAACCGGCTTCGCGCGAGTAGTTGGAGGCCTCCAGCTCGCCATCCAAATAGGGTCGATGGCCGGCACGAGCGGCTTCCAGACGATTGTTGGCAGCCGCCACTTCCGCACGCAGGGCCCGAATCGCCGGGTTCTCCGCCAGCGCCTTCTTTAACACGGCTTCATAGGCGGGAAGATCTTCCTCCAACTGCGGGAGATCCGGGCGGGCGAGTTCCGAGGGGAGCATTCCCGGGCGCCCCAAGGCAATCGCCAAGCGAGAACGGCTTGAACGCTGGAGCGCCTGACTGGCAGCGCGGCGCTGCCGGACAGCCTGATACTCGGCCTCCATTTCCAGCAGTTCGATATCGGAAACCTGCCCCAGTTCGTGGCGCTCCTGCAATCGGTCGAGACTGACAAAGACGACGGCCATTTCCTCGTTGTCCCGCGCAAACTGCATATCCGCCAAATGAACGTCGAAAAACGCCTCCATAATGGCAATCCGGCGCTGCCGTACGGTATCGGCATATCGCAGCCGACTGGCCGCACTATGGTCCGCGGCAGCCGCTTCGACGGCCTCGCTGCGGCCGAAGTCGTAGAGGTTTTTGCGGACAAAGAGGCTACCTCGGTGATCGTCGCTGGACTGGTCGAAGGCAACTGCGGAGGGCTCGATCCAGCGAAGCCGTCCTTCCAAGGCGATATTTATGCCGGTGCGGGATTGGGCCAGCGCTCTCTCGGCCTCACTGTAGGCCAGATCGGCTCGGGCCCGCTCCACATCCGGCTGGCCGCCTTCGGCCAGAGACAGGGCGTGCTCCAGCGTCAGCGGTTCCGGAAGAGGCTCCGACTGCACTGCAGGTACAGCGGCCACGAAAAACAGGGCCGCGGCCCCAAGGCAGCGACCCACCAGCGTTTTCGCCATGACGGTTTACCGATGCTGACGCTTGAACCGGGTAAAGGAGGTCTCTTTGAAACGTTCCTCTGCCACGTAGCGGCCCAGGAGCATGAACTCTTCGGCATTGCGTGTGCGGCCGGTGAACCGGTGGACTCGCTCTCCGTCGAGATCGAAAAAGACAAAGACCGGCGTGGCGCGGACACGGTTTTTCTTGAAGGCAAAGTCCTTCTGAGGCATGACTTCCCCTTCAAAGGTGGTGACTTCGATGTCGCCTTCAATGTCCACGGGGAAACTCAGAAAGTGCTCTCGATAATAGGCCTGCACGTCCGGGCGGTTGAGTACGTTCTCTTTCATCCAGTGGCAGAAGGGGCACTCGTCCATTTCAAAAAAGATAAGGATTCCCTTTTTACCCTCATCGCGTGCGCGCTGCGCCTCTTCGGTGAAATCACCAAAGGTTTCGTTGAAAAAATACTGATAGGGATCACGCATTTCGGCTGCCTGAGCCTGCGCGATTAGCCCGAGTGTTAAGAATACGAGTAACAAGCGACGCATTCTGACCTCCATCCTGATTTTAGTTTTTTTAACCGTTTTAGTGATCGGCCTGCAAATCGAAGTCCCCTATGAACTCCTCGAGCCCCTCGCTACTGACCGATCCCACCTGCCTTGCCACCGCTCTCCCGTCCGGTGCAATCAGGTATGTCGTCGGTAACCCGGGGATCGGGCCGACTTCTTGCTGATCGGAAAGGTGGGCACCGACAGGATAGGTAATGAGGTTATCTTCAAGGAAGCGGCTCAAGCGCTCTCGCTTCAAATCTTCCATGTTGATACCGACCACGACGGCATTAGAGTCCTTGTGTGTCTCATGAAAATGGACCAATTCGGGCAGTTCCTCGAGACAGGGCGGGCACCAGGTGGCCCAATAATTGACGACCACCCACTGCCCCTTGTAATCGGAAAGCCTGTGAGTCTTACCACTGCTGATGTCTTTAAACGTCAACGTCGCCTCGGCAAATGCCGTCCCGCTGAAGAAAACCACCAGAAGCAGGAAAAAGAGCTTGCGCAAGGAAATGCCTCCTCATCGGAATCGAACGGATACAGTGCCAGCACTCGCTCCGCCGCGCAACGGGCTCTTGTCCCTGATTGTGAGTGAGTTAGAGCAAGCTCCGGCGCCAATCCGGGGACGTCGCGCGAGACGGTCGCACTGCCATGGGTTGTGGACGCGGAGTCACGACATTGGCTTGGGACGGCCGAATCGGTCGGCCTGCAACAGCACAGAGTGAAAAAGAGGTCCGGAAACGAAAAAAGCCCCGCCATGGGCGGGGCTTTTTCGCGGAAGTGCGATCCGTTCTTAGCGTGCCAAGTAGGCCCGATCAGACTCTTCGACCACACCCAGTGACCAGGCACCGCGGGTGCGGGCATGCTGGACGGCGGCATCGATATCACCGTTGGACCAGTCACGTTTGATGGTGAAGGTCTGGCCGGGGTAAATCAGATCCGCGTCATTGATCTGGTCGCGATTGGCTTTATAGATAAGCGGCCACTGGTAAGGGTTGTTGTAAACATCGCTCTTACCGGAGATGCCCCACAGGCTATCGCCACGCTCGACGGTGTAGGAATCGGGCTGCTGCTCTTCAGCCATTTGCTGGGCCAGGCGCTCGTTTTCACGCTGCTTCTGAGCAATGGCGTTTTCGGCCTGACGACGGGCACGGTTTGCCAGTTCCACGGCACGAGTGGTGTCACCATCTTCGAGAGCCGCTTCGGCCTCGGCGAGGATGTCGGCGGTATCCCGCCAGACGGCCCCTTCGGCCTTAGCCCGTTCAATAGCGTCGCGCGCATCGTCAATGGCGGCCTGCGCTTCGGCGACGGTCGGTGCCTGTGGCTCTTCCTGCTGAGGCGCAGTGGCACAGCCCACCATGAATCCGAGGACGAGCGCATACAGCACCGAGTGTTTAATTGCCGTGAAGATTTTCATCGTTCTTGTGCTCCGGGACGATTGATTCTTGTCGAAGAAAAATTCTGCATTTATTAGAAGCTTTTGTTCGACGTCAAACTAGCACCGGCTATTAACCACTGTCAAGGCGACACAGTTCTCAAATTTCTAACAAAAATCAGAGGTTAAGCCTTGAGTTAATACTCCATCGCCAGCGCCCGGTCGCGGGCAGCAACGGCGGCCGCCTTGGCTGCGGTGGCATTGCGGCGGGCGCGCTCGTACTCGCCCTGTTCCAAATCACGGGCGGCCTTTTCAAGGAAGGTTTCGGCCTCGCTCAAGTAGTCGGCAGCATGCTGATCGGCATGAGCTTCCCTGGCCGCATGGATGGCCTGACGAGCATCGCTCATCTCCTGCGCCGGCGGCATGCTGGCGCAGGCCGTCAGTGCCACGACCAATAGAAGCGGTATCAATCGGGAGATAGTGCGTTGATGCCGTATGCCCTTTGCTCGGAAGGCCAAGCTCACCGTATCGCCTTGTTTTGACTGGGATAAGTTCAAACTAGCACCGAATAGAAAAAACTGTCAAGGTGAAAAATTCAGTCCCGGACGCCGGCCGAAACGCTACAATCGACGATCTCAACACGCAAAACAAGTCCGCCATGACCCAGACGCTTTATCACAACCCGCGCTGCTCGAAGTCGCGGGAGACCTTGCAACTGCTGCAGGAGAAAGGCTACGAACCCCGCATCATCGAGTACCTGAAAGAGCCACCCGATGCTGAAACCCTTTCGGCCATTCTCGATAAGCTCGGTATGGAACCAAGGGACCTGATGCGCCGCAAGGAAAAGGCATACAAGGCACTCGGGCTGGATGATGAAAATCTCGACCGGGGTGAGCTTATTCGCGCCATGGTCGAAAACCCGATTCTAATCGAACGACCCATTCTGGTGACGGACCAGAGGGCGGCCATTGGTCGGCCGCCGGAAACCGTGTTCGAGGTACTGTAGCCGTGGCTGATGTACTTGTCCTCTATTACAGCCGTCATGGCGCCACCGGCACGATGGCCCGACTGGTCGCGCGCGGGATAGAAGAGGTCGAAGGAATGCAGGCCCGCCTGCGGACCGTTCCCGAAGTCTCACCCGTCAGCGAGGCGGTGGCCGATTCCATCCCTGAGGATGGCCCTCCCTATGCATCGGTTGACGACTTGCGCGAATGCGCCGGTCTGGCCCTGGGCAGCCCGACACGATTCGGCAACATGGCGGCACCGCTGAAATACTTCATCGACAGTACCAGTTCGCTTTGGCTTTCCGGGGCCCTGGTCGATAAGCCCGCCACGGTGTTTACCTCAACCTCCAGCATCCATGGCGGACAGGAGACGACGCTGATTTCGATGCTGGTGCCGCTTCTGCATCATGGCATGGTGCTGCTGGGACTCCCCTACAGTGAGGAGGACCTGTTCACGACCACCGGCGGAGGCACGCCGTATGGGGCGAGTCACGTGGCCGGAACGGATAACCGCAACCCCATCACCGATTCCGAACGGCGGCTTTGCATTGCCCAGGGGCGGCGCCTGGCGGAGACGGCGCGACGAATGGGCTGTGGTAACCCATGAAGATTCGAGTTGCCTATACCGTCGCCCTTGCGGGCTATTTCGGGCTCCTTGTCCTGCTCACGGCATGGACGGCCTGGCTGTCGCCACCGGAGACCCTGCCGGTTTCGCTGGTTCTGCTGGTCGGAGTAGGTCCGCTATTGCTGCCTCTGCGGGGATTGCTGCACGGGCGCCCCTATACCTTTGCCTGGACCAGTTTCCTGACCCTGCTTTATCTGGTGCACGCCATATTGGAAATCTACAGCAGCCCGGACGAACGGCTACTTGCCTCGGCGGAACTGCTGTTTGCCTTGATGCTCTATGGAGGGGCGGTCGCTTACGCCCGCTGGCGCGGAAGGGAGCTCAAGGGGGGTTAGCATCCAGTTGCTCGCGGACGAAGGGAATGGTGAGCCGCCGCTGGGCGGCCAGCGAGGCGCGATCCAGATGCTCCAGCAATGAAAAGAGCGAATGCAGGCCTCGCGGGCTGCGCCGCAACAGGTAGTTCGCAACCTCGTCGGAAAGCTCAAGCCCCCGGCGGTGGGCGCGCAACTGCAGGGCGGCACACTTATCGACATCGTCCAGCGGCAGCAGCTGATAAACCGGCCCCCAGCCCAGGCGCGAACTCAAATCGGGCAACGAAATACCCAAGGCCGCAGGCGGTGCATCCGCCGCTACAATAATCCGGCAGCCACTGTCCCGAGCCCGATTGTAGAGGTGAAACAGTCCGTGCTCCCATTCGCTCTGTCCGGCCACCTGCTGAAGGTCGTCGACGGTCACCAGGGCCATGGTTTCCAGCCCCTCCAGCATGGCGGGTGCAAGCTCCGGGCTCTCCGACAACGGCAGATAGACAGCGCCGCCGGTGCCTGCACTCATCCGGTGACAGGCCGCCTGCAGAAGGTGGCTGCGGCCACTGCCCTCGCTCCCCCAAAGAAAGACGAAGGGTTCATCCCCCCTCTCGAGCTGAAAGACCACTTCTGCGTTGGGACCGACGAAGAAATTGTTGAAGTTCGCACTGTCGCGCAGCCCGATCCCGAGCGGCAGTTGGGCACTCATGGCTTCTCCGTCGCTTCGACATCGCCATACAGATCGCTGCGCAGATAACGCTCGTGGGCATAGCGCAGCAGGACCATGATCACAGCGGCCACCGGCAGCGCCAGCAGCACGCCGATGAAACCGAAGAGTTGGCCTCCGGCCATTACGGCGAAAATGACCGCCACTGGATGTAAGCCGATCCGCTCGCCGAGCAGCAACGGCTGCAGCACCATGCCCTCAACCGCCTGCCCCACTCCGAAAACGGCCACGATGTAGAGCAGGTGCACGGCGTCCTGAAACTGCATGACCGCCGCTATGCCTGCCGCGACGATGCCGACGATAAAGCCAAGGTAGGGCACGAAACTGACGAGCCCCGCCAGCATGCCGATCAGCAGGGCCAGGTCCAGTCCCACCAGCGACAACCCCAGCGAGTAGATCACGCCGAGGGCGAGCATCACTATCAGTTGGCCACGGAAAAAGGCCCCGAGCACCTCATCGGAGGAGCGCGCCAGACGAACGGCGTCGGGCTCGATGCGACGAGGAAGCAGTTCCCGGATCCGACCCACCATCACATCCCAGTCTCTCAGCAGGTAAAAGGTCACCACGGGAATGAGAACGAGATTGGCCAGCCACCCCAGCAGCGTCGCACCGGAACGGGACAGGGCACTGACCAACCCGCCGACCGAACTGGCGGCCTGCTGCCAATAGTCGCTGGCCGCCGTCTTCAACGCCCCCAGTTCCAGCCCGCCCAGATCGACGCCCAGAAAGCTCCCAATCGCAGGCAGGAGTTCCCTTTGGACCCAATCGATGTAGGCCGGCAGCTTCGATGCGAGGAGTACGACCTGGCGCTCGAGAAGAGGAATAACCACCAGCATCAAGACGAAAACGACGGCCACGAGGACGACGAAAACCGTCACCACCGAGAGCGAGCGCGACAGCCCGTGGCGCTCCAGCCTATCCGCAACCGGATCACCGATGTAGGCCAGCACCGCCCCCGCCACGAACGGCGTCAACACCGGGCTCAGCAGGTAAAGCAAATACCCGCCGGCGGCCAATGCCACAAGCCAATACCACTTCTGCGACTCGGTCATTGGCTCCCCTCCCATTCATTCGGCCGGCGGCGGCGGGCGCGCCATCCCCAGATCCAGACGTATTTGAAGCCGCTCCAGAGCGTCGTCACGGCGACAGCGAGGATCACCCCGTCGATCACCCCGTCGGGCAGCGACTGCACGCCAAGCGAGAAAAGCACCAAGAGCACCAACAGGACCTGAAGTGCCGTATTGGCCTTGCTGATGAGCGTGGGCTCCATCTCCACCCGTCCAACCAGAAACTGGTAGGCCGTCGCCCCGCTGACAATGACGATATCCCGCAGGATGACAAGGCTGACCAGCCAAAGCGGGAGCAGGCCCAGCAAGCCCATCATCACGAACGAGGAGACCATCAGGAGCTTATCGGCAAGCGGGTCGAGCAGGGCGCCCAGCCGGCTCGACCACCCGAAGTGTCGTGCCAGAAACCCATCCAGCGCATCGGAGGCACCGGCAATCGCGAACAGCCCCAATACCATTCCGTAGTGACGACAGGAGAGCAGCCCGATCAGTGGAATGACGAGCAGAATTCGAAAAAGGGTAATGAGATTCGGTATGACCTTCGGATTCACGGCACCAGGCGGTAGAGCAAGGCCCTACGACTTCCCTGTTCTTGTTCCAGCTCCGGTACTGCTGTTGACGTCAAAGTATCGCCAAGGGCCAGAGTCTTCACCAACCGTGATGTGCCGCCATCCACCTGAAGGCTAAAGCGAACCGTTTCGGCATCCACCCGGGCTATCTCGATATTTGCAATGACATTGAGCTCGGACAGATAACCCAAGGTCCGTTGGAAGCCCGCCAAGTCCGCAATCCCGGTCACATCCAGTTCCAGCCGACCATCACCGGGAATCAGCTCGGGCGAGCTGACAAGGGCTCTGGAGAGCCGATCCGCGGCGCCTTCGACTCCCAAAGCCAGCAACGACCGGGTGCTTTCGCCCTCTCCGCTCCAGCGAAAGGCTCTGTCGCCCTGATACAGCGACCAGCGCACCGCCCAGCGGGAACCCCGCAGCGGATAAAGCCGACCGACCAGCACCGCCTGCGGATTGTAGCGTTGGGAGACTTCAACGATCGGCTGATGGAAGTCTCCCCAGATATCCGCCGGTCTGACCCGCGATTGATCGGTCAAATCCAGCAGCGGCAGGCGCACCGGCAGTCCCCGGCGCTCTCCGGTATCGGCCAGCACTTCCCGGGCGGCGCCGCCATCGTTGGCCCCCACCAGTTCTCGACTACCGCCCTGCTCGACGGCCAACCAGATTAGCGTGAGTGGTCGGGCTGCGCCCCATACGGGAATACCCTGCCCCCGCAAAAAGTCATCGACGCCACGGGCATCGAACTTCACCCATAACGCCAATTCGGGCTTTTCGGGTTCCCCCGCCTTCCCAGGCGGCACCTGCCGATAACGATACTGCTGAACGTATCCGGCAACCTGGGCCGCATCCAGCGCTTCGGCCCGACCGGCCTCGCCGTAGCCGCTGACCTTTACCAGCACCCGTGACAGGGCGCGGGCAGTGGCGTCCCGTCGTGCGGCGAGGCTCTGATCGGCCACGGGGACCTCGGCCTCATAAAGGCCGTGGAGTTCCACGGCCAGGATGTCGACCGCAGGCAGCAGAAGTAACAGTGAAGTAAGAAACGCACGTAACCGCATCATCCGGCGCAAGCTATGCGAGTGGCCGCAGCAAGTCAAGCGAACAGAGCCCGATTCCAAGCCTTCGGTGGGACTGATAAAATAGCGGCCTTTCACGCCCCGATCTCAACCGATTCAGGATGCCCCAGTGAGCAGTGACCGCAAATCCGGCCAGCAAGGCCTCAGCTACCGCGACGCCGGCGTTGATATCGACGCCGGCAATACCCTGGTCGAACGCATCAAACCGTATGCCAAGAGCACCCTGCGACCCGGTGTCTTGGGTGGCCTCGGCGGCTTCGGCGCCCTTTTCGAGATTCCGCTTGATCGCTACCGCAACCCGGTGCTGGTGGCCGGCACTGATGGCGTGGGTACCAAGCTCAAACTGGCCATGGAGCTGAACAAGCACGACACCATCGGTATCGATCTCGTGGCCATGTGCGCCAACGACCTCATCGTACAGGGAGCCGAGCCCCTGTTTTTCCTGGATTACTATGCGACCGGCCGACTGAACGTGGACGCTGCCGCTGACGTGGTAAAGGGGATAGCGGCCGGCTGTAGCATGGCCGGAGCCGCCCTGACCGGTGGTGAGACGGCGGAAATGCCGGGTATGTACCAGGGCGATGACTACGATCTGGCCGGTTTCTGCGTCGGAATCGTTGAGAAGAGTGAAGTGATCGACGGCAGCCGGGTCGCGGAAGGCGATGCCATTATCGGCCTGGCCTCCTCCGGCATCCACTCCAACGGTTTCTCCCTGGTTCGCAAGGTGCTGGAGGTGAGCGGTACCGGACTCGACACCGATTTTCGCGGCAGACCCATCGGGGAAGTCCTGCTGGAACCGACGCGGATTTATATCAAGTCACTGCTGAAGCTGTTCCGGGATTCGGATGTCGATGTTCACGCCCTGGCCCACATCACCGGCGGCGGCCTTCCCGAAAACCTGCCCCGGGTCCTGCCGGACGGGGCGCGGGCCCTCATTGAGGCCGGCAGCTGGATGCGTCCGCCCATCTTCGACTGGCTTCAGAGCACGGGCGGTATCAGCGATGAAGAGATGTATCGCACCTTCAACTGCGGGATCGGCATGGCAGTCTGTGTGCCCGGCGGGCAGGCACAGCTCGCCGCGGAACGACTCCGCGAACAGGGCGAAGAGGCCGTGGTGATCGGGCATATCGAGGCAGGGGATGGCGAGCGAGTCGTGATTCGATGAGGGGGAAGCTACCCATCGTTGTGTTGATCTCCGGGGGCGGGACCAATCTGCAATCCATCATCGATGCCGCCGGTGCCGATCTGCCCGTGGAGTTCCGGGCCGTCATCAGCAATAAAGCCGACGCTTTCGGCCTGGAGCGGGCCCGCCGGGCGGGGATCGCCACCGAAGTGCTTGAGCACCTGCATTTTGCCGATCGCGAAAGCTACGATGCCGCCCTGATGACATGCATCGACAGCTTCGAACCGGAACTGGTGGTGCTCGCCGGCTTCATGCGTATTCTCGGCGATGACTTTGTGCGCCACTACCAGGGACGGATGCTGAATATCCATCCCTCCCTGCTCCCCAAGTACCGGGGACTGGATACCCATGGCCGCTGTCTGGAGGCGGGTGATGCCGAGCATGGTGCCTCGGTTCACTTCGTTACCCCCGAACTCGACGCCGGCCCACTCATTATCCAGGCCCGGGTGCCGGTTGCGGACAAGGATTCTCCCGAAACCCTCGCGGCCCGCGTTCTCGAGCAGGAACATCGCATCTATCCCCAGGCGATTCGCTGGTTCGCCGAAGGGCGTCTGACGCTCGAAAACGGCCAGGCCATGCTCGACGGCCGACCGGCGCTCCAATCCGGTTAGGGAAACGGTGCGCACCGGCTAGGGCCGTGGTAAAGTGCCGTGGAAGGCTTATACGGCACTTCACCCGTTCGCTGCTGTATCCAAAAGGCTGCCGGCAGAGGTTCCAAACCGCCGTGTCCCGTAAACCGCTCTTCGTAATCCTTGTCCTTGGCGGATGCATTTCGTGTGCCGCCCGAGCCGTCCCCGACTCCGATATTCCTATCGAAAAAGCTCAGCTTCTCGAGTTCCTCGAAGAGCAGACCGAGCTGGCCACCAAAACCCGTCTCAATGCGGACTATGTCCCGGGGATTATGACCGTACTGCACGGGCACGATCTGGAAGCGAAAGGAATTCGCACGATCTGGGACGCTATCGAACTGGTGCCCGGCATCACGCGCAGCATAGGCCCGGGTGGGCGTCCGCAGTTGATCGTGCGGGGGCTCAGTGCCTCCATGGCCTCGGGGAATGTCAAAGTGCTGCTGAACGGCATATCGGTCAATACAGCCCGGGAGGGCCGTGCCGATCCGGTATTCTCCATTCCCGTGGAGCAGGTGGAGCGCCTCGAGTTCATTCGGGGGCCGGGTTCGGCGGTTCATGGCGAGTATGCCTACGCCGGCGTCCTCAACGTCACCACCTATGATGATGCCAATCGCGTTTTTGGGGGAGTCGACGGAAACGATACCCGAAGTGCCGGCGCGCTGTTGAGCTTCCGGCAGGGTGAATTGAACCTCGGATTGAGCTTCAGTGCCTGGGACAGCGACGGGCCCGATGTGGAGGCAGGTCGGGACGCTCTTTACCAATCAACGGGCAACCTCGAGTCCGCCTCTTTCGCCCCGGGAGAGACCAACGAAAAGGCTGCATCACGAACGGCCGTCGCCAAGGCGGAACTGGGTCGGCTAACCCTGTTGGGACAGTGGACGGAGAAGCGCTCGGGCGACTATTTCGGGATCAACTATATCCTGCCGCCTCCCGAAGATCGTATCGTTTCGACCGAAACGCTGAAAAGCATCGAGCTCCGCTATCGCGCTCCCCTTTCGGCAAAACTCAGTACGGAAATGTTCGCCGGGACGGTCAACGCCCGAACCCTCGTAAACGACCTCTATTCCGCCCCGAGTGAGGCCTATTTCGATCCGGGCGAGCCGCCGGTCACTGTGGACTCCGATTACGAGGAGACCCGCATCTATGCCGGCATCGATACGATATGGGTAAAGGATGCACACACTGTCCTGCTGGGGCTTGGATTTTCAGAAGTTGAGGTTGATCAGGATGTTCTAAAGAGCAACGTGGTTTTTGTGCCCATCCCGGCTCCTCCCCACTTCGACGTGCTCGAGCAGAAAGTCGAGTATCCCGGCGCCGTCTCCCCTCCCGGAACGGATCGGGACGTCGTGAGCGTGACCCTGCAGGATGAATTTCGGGCAAGCGACGACTTCACCCTGACCACCGGCCTTCGATACGACCATTACGATCAGATCGGCGACGGCCTCGCTCCGCGGATTGCCGGCGTCTGGCGCCTGAATGAACGCAATATCGTCAAGCTCCAGTTCGGCCGGGCATTTCGACCGCCGACGCTGCGCGAACAGCTGTTCACCGCATCGGAACTCGACCCCTCTCTAATCAATACCGTCGAGTTCGGTTACATCAACAAGGACAACCGCGGTGAGAGGCGGGTGACGGTGGCCTACTCGAAGCTCGACGATCTGGTGGTCTACACGCCGGAAAACGCTCCCGACTTTCACGCCAACGCCGCCTCATCACGACTGTTCAGTACTGAGGTGGAGTTTCAGGAACGACTCAGTTCCAGGCTGATGGCGAATGGCAACCTCAGTTACGTGCGAACGGAGGATGGCCAAACCGGTGAGGCACTGCCGCTGACAAGTCGCTGGTTCGGCAACCTGGGTGTGCAGTATCGACTGGTCCCGGGCACGTACAGCAATTTCCGGTATCGCTACGTCGACGACTACGCCCGGGAGGTTAATGATCCTTGAGACCGTGCCGACGGGCATGGTAAACTGGATATCACGATTACCCGGGAGTCCCGCCGGTTCCGGGGCCTCACCGTTCGGGCGGGCGTTCGCAACGCCCTCGATGAGGAGGTGCGCTACCCCGCACTGATGACCACGGATGCAACGGGCCAACCCACCCTCTCTTATCCAGACGATCTCCCCCGGGATGATCGGACCTGGTGGTTGCAACTCGCTTACGATTTCTAGCCTGATATGTCAGAGCCAAGGAACAGGTTCAGATTCGGTCGACTGCTAGCCCTCTTTCTGCTGCTGGCCTTCGCCTGTCCCCAAGGCTGGGGCGGAGAGGCGGAATACCGCCGCGCCCTGGTCGGTCTCAAGGTTTTCGCCGCTTTTCTGGCGGCGGACCTGCGGTTGGCCGAGAAGTGCTCCGACGAAAAAACTTTGACACTGCTTCTGGTGCATGGAGGTGATGAATCCGCAGCCCCACCGATGGCCGCACGCCTCGAAGCACTGGGGTCCATACGGGGTTTTGCGGTTCATGCCGAACAGCGCCACGTCCGGGACCTACCCGGCTACGAAGGGCCCGAACCGGCCGGGATTTTCATAGCCGAATGGCTCCCCGACCTGGAACCTGTCCTCGCTTTTTCCAAGAGTCGTGGAACACTGGTATTCAGTCCATTCCTCGGTGATGTAGGCCGCGGCGCACACGGCGGCCTGTACGTCACCGACCGCATTCTGCCACTGGTCGATACCCGGGCACTCGATGCCGCCGGTATTCGCATCAAACCCTTCTTCCTCGACGTCGCCAGGCATTATGATGAGGATTAAGCGTCTGAGACGAGCCTGGCGGCGTTTTCATCGGGGCGGCTACGACAGCTTCCGGGTTCGACTGGCCTCGCATTTTCTTGTCACCGCCACGGGCCTGGTCGGACTTTTTTCGCTCTACTGGGTGGTCAGCATCGAACCGCGTCTGGAAGCCGATGCCTCGGCCAATGCGAGTGCATTCGCCCAGGCCCAGGCCCGCCATTTGGCCGCAACGGCTGCCAACCACGAAATGCCCGGCGTCCGCCAGCTCTCGGACGCCATGGACGAAATCCTGGTACTGACCGATCCCAATACGGGTACGCCCTTCATCGTTGGGATTGAGACCCGATTCGACTACGACTCGCTGAAGATTCAAAAGGGGAGTCTCGACCTGATCCGGGGCGAGAACCAATGCATTCAGTGTTTCAAGACGACGCAACCGCTCTATGCCCCCCAAAGCGGTGAACTGATTGGCGTTGCCACGTTCTGGTCGAGCAGTGAATTTTTCAAGCAACTGCGCAGCGACGTCCGTCGCAGGCTGTTCTGGGGTTCCGGCCTGGCGGTCGCCGTCTTACTGCTGGCCTGGTGGGCCGTCTACACGCTGTTCGGCCGGGTCAAGGCCAATGAAGAGGCTGCGGCGCGGGCGACCCGGGCAAAAAGCGAATTCCTCGCCACCATGAGTCACGAAATCCGCACCCCGATGAATGGGGTGCTCGGTATGGTCAACCTCCTGAAACGGACACCGCTGGATGAGATTCAATCGGATTACGTGCAAACCATCGCGGCTTCCGGCCAGGCGCTGCTGACCATCCTCGATGACATTCTCGACATCTCCCGAATCGAGGCGGGAAAACTCAGTCTCGAAGAAGCGGTTTACGACCTTCCCGCTCTGATTGAGGGCGTTGCCCAATTGATGCAGCCCCGTGCCGAGGAAAAAGGTTTGCAACTCCGGGTTGCCATCGGTCCCGACGTCCCTCGCTGGTTGCACGGTGACCCCAACCGGCTGCGCCAGGTCTTTACCAATCTGATTGGCAACGCCATCAAGTTTACAGACCGGGGCCAAGTCGAGATCGGCGCCGAGGCCTGCGGCGATGAGAGCTACCGGTGGATCGAGTTCCGTATCACCGATACGGGCCGGGGCATTTCCCCACAGCAGCAACGCCTGCTGTTCGAGCCGTTCAGTCAGGGCGATTCCAGCACCAGCCGTCGACATGGAGGCACAGGGCTGGGGCTGACCATCTGCAAACGGTTGGTCGAAGCGATGGACGGGGTCGTCGGATTGGAGAGTGAACCGGGCCAGGGCAGCACTTTTTACTTCCGCCTGCCCCTGCGAACCGCCGAGGAGCCCCCGGAGACGGGTGGCGATACCATCGGCGAACCGGAGCTGGAAACCGTTCAGAGAAAACTGCACGTACTGGTGGCGGAAGACGGCTGGATCAACCGACGAGTGGTCACCGGTCTGCTTTCCCAGGAGGGGCACTCGGTCGAGGAGAGCGAAGATGGCAGGCAGGCTCTGGAAGCGGTCCGCACCGGCCGTTTCGATGTCGTCCTTATGGACCTGCATATGCCGGAAATGGACGGTTTCAGTGCCGCCCGCGAGATCCGCCGGCTGGATGATCCCGAGCGATCGCGGGTGCCGATCATCGCTTTGACGGCCAACGTCATGCGTGAGGAGGAGGAGCGTTGCGAAGCGGCGGGCATGGACGGTTTCCTTGCCAAACCCTTCAAACCGGAAAAGCTCTACGAGGTCCTTGCCCGGGTTACAACCAAGAAATAGGGGCGGCAAGACCGCCCCTATCGTTCTACCAGCAGTAGGGCGGACACCACCACTCCGTCGTCTCCCCGCCCTGAATCGGTGTCGGTTCGATCGGAGCGCTGCTGCTTAACGCAGCGTAAACTGCGCCGCTGGCCGCCATCAACGCGCACGCAGCGAGAATCGCTTTCATCAGTTTCATTGTCCCCTTCTCCACTTGATTACCGAACGTTAGTCCCCCCGCCCAACCAACCACAGCGCCGCCTTTAGGTCAACTCCCCCTGGCCAGAACCGGAACCACTTTATTAAAAACCCGATCGACGCTTATCGCCTGCAAACAGACGTTGTCGGTACATGGCGTTTTGCGGTGGTTCGAGGCACTTACGCAGGGAGAACAGGCCAGTCCGGCATAAATCGGCGTGCTCTTACCGAGCGAGCCGTAGAGGTTCGGAGTTTCCGGTCCGAAGATGACGAAACTAGGCATTTCCGTTACCGCCGAAAAATGGCCTGGACCGGAGTCGTTGGTCACCATCAGCGTCGAAACACTGTAGAGCGGAGGCAGTTCCTGAAACCCGACCCGGCCCGCGAAGTTGATGCAGCGCGGGTTATCGACCTGCCGCTTCAACGCCTCGGCTTCAGCCCGCTCAGCCGGGGCTCCGGTGATCAGGATCACGACATTTCCGAACTCCTCCAGGATGCGGCGCATCAGTTCGACATAGCGATCCGGCATCCAGCGGCGCTGCGGCAAGAGTTCGCTTGCGTTCGGATTGATAAGCACGAGCCGATGGATAGAAGGGTCGAAGGCCGGATAATCCGCCTTCACCTTGTCTCGAATCGCCTGCTGCTCACCCTGGTTGAAATCGCGCTTGGCCAACCGAATCTCGTCGTCGCCAATCACCGCCTTGGAAAAGGGCCGCTCCGAGGTTTCAGCGAGCGCTGCATTGACCAGTGCCACGAAGTTCTTGGCGATATGAAGGTGGGGATTGTAGGCCACCCGCCGACTTAGCATCTCCCCGCGGTAGAGGCCCTCGTTGTGAAACGCATGGAAGCCGATCCGGTTATCCGCTCCGGAAAGCCCGGTTAGCAGGGCCGTGTAGCGAGAAAAAAGCTCAAGATCGACGACCGTGTCGATCCCCTGCTTCCGGGTCCAGATGAGAAACTGCAGCGTATCCACCGCCAAGGACAGCAACCCGTCCTCACGGATGGTGAAGACGTTCTGCTCAGGGACGGTTTCCAGCAGACGCAGGCTGGATGCATTTTTTCGGAAGATAACAAAATAGAGCTCGGCACCGGCCTCGCGCATCTTGCGCATGGCCGGGTCGACCAAAATGGCGCTGCCCATCTCGGATAATTCCACGAACAGCACTCTTTTGGGCTGTACCCGTTTCTGGGGCCGCAATAGCGCGGCCAACTTCACCCAAAGAGTGGCCAGCAAGCAGAGCGGAATACCGGCCCAGTGGTCGATTTTCCGCATTGTGTCGACGTTCATGTTCCCTCCGCTCTCGCTCGCCGGCCGGCGAGGTAGACGTATAGGCCGGGAAGGCTGGCGATGATCAGTACCACCCCGTAAAGAATGGACATGGACAGTACGACCGCCTGCTCCGCACCAATCAGCGTAAATAGTCCGACCATCGCTCCCTCCCGAACCCCCCAACCCGCCATGGAGATGGGAACAATGGTCAGGAGAATGACCGGCGGCACAATCACGATGTAGGTCAGCAGGTCGTAATCCAGCCCCACACTGGCGCCCGCGAAATAGACCCCTGCCATGGAAAACAGGTGCACCAAGACCGAGAGCCCCAACTGTGCGGGGAATCTTCTTCCTCTCAGCACCTCAGCCAGGCGGCGCGACACCACTGTCAGGGGTAGGGTCACGCGCAGACGGTCCAGCCACTTCAGTCTATGGACTTGCCAAACCCCGACGAAGCCTGCCAGCCCCAGCGCAACTACCAGCGAAAGCATCCAGAAAACGCCCTCGGGGAGTTGCTCCGGACGACCCAGAATGGCCATCGCGTTGAGAAGCAGCAGACCGATAACCCCCAGGCCGCGATCGATAAGTATGCCCGAGAAGGCGTCCCGCTTGCGATGCCCCTCTCCGGCCACATCCATGACCCGAACGGCATCCCCCCCGATACTGGTGGGTAATCCCTGATTGAAAAAGGAGCCCTTGAAGAAGCTGCGCAGGTAGAACGAAAACCCCATCTGGTAGCGCAACGCCACCATGACCCGATGCCAGCGCTCCGCCGCAACCGCTTGGGACCCCATTTGTAGGAGAATCGCCCAACCCACAAGCCCCGGATCGAGTCGGTTGAGGGTCTCTGCCACGCCCGAAAGGTCCACCGATCGCAGGACCAGAGCGAGGACAAGGAGGCTCACCAGCAGGCGGATCACGGTACCGAACACTAGCTTTCCCCAACGGCCACGCGGCCAGCGGCAAACAATCTCCAGAGCCCGGGCGCCGCCAGCACCAGCACCGCAACCCCGACCAACACCTCAGTCGCCCGTGCCTGTGGATAGCCGCTGTCGTGAATGAACACCAGCGCCAAGGCCCCGCCCGCGAGAATGGCCGCCAGCACCCGTTGCACCCCCAGCCGCAGTCCCCAGGGAAACCGACGGGCCAGCCAGACACCGGCCACCGCGCACAACCAGCCCCCGCCACCGCCGGCCAGGATATCGAGAGGCCAGTGCGCGCCGACCGCGACCCGGGAGACGGCGGCCAGTATGGCAACCACCAGCACGGCCGATTTCCACCGCACGGCAATATCACCGGACTGACACAGCAGCCCCGCCAACGCCAATGCCGAGGCGGAGTGTCCCGAAGGGAAAGAGAACCAGTTGAGGCGATCGCCAATGATCACCAGGTCGGGAAACAATTCTGTGGCGGGTCGCGGCAGATCCGCCCATGCCTTAATGCCGTGAACGAAAAGCGTGCCCAGAAGTGCCGTGATGAGCAGAGCCCAGAGCAGGTGGGGCCTCCTTCCGGCAAACCAGAGCGCCAAACTGAAGACAACCAGCGAATCACCGAATACCGTGGCGTTGGCCCAAAAAGCCTCACCGGTATAACGGCTCAACCCGTTGATGACATGGAAAAGTTCCCGGTTGGCCCCGATCGACCAGATGATCATCATCGAGACCAGGGCGGCAGCCGGTACCACCCACGCCCACGGGCTTCGGAGTGTTACGAAAGCCTCATCTTTCATTTCCGGTAACCCCGACATTCGAGCAGACGAAAGTGGTGAACCGGCCGCTCATCGATTCGATAGATCAGGGTCTCCACCTGCTCGCATTGCTCGAAGTAACGCTCCGCCTTGGCCTTCTTTTGTCCGTTGACCAACAGAATCCCACTGTCGCCCGGTTTCGGGCCACCATACCAGAGGTCGAATTGGTCATGACGGGAGTCGAGAACCTGCACCGGCCTCGGCCGGGCGTACCAGGCGATACGGCTCGCATGGGTCCAGTTGGTGACGTAGATGGCATCCGCTTCCGTGATATCAGACCATTTCGCTGCCAACCGGGCCCCTTGCTGCCAACCGTGCAAATCGCCCAACGGATGATGGTAATCGGAAGCTGGCAGCCAAGGCGTCCACAGTGCGCCATGTATCACCAGCGCCAGAATACCGGCGTAGCCGGCCCCGACCCAGGCCAAGATCCGCGTTTTGCGTCGCCCCCAGCCGGAGAGGAGCCAGCGGGCAGTCAGGGGCGCCAGCGCGGCCCACCCCAGCAACGTCCAGTGGGGCAGCGTCTCCTCGAAGCCCCCGCCCCAGGCGAACAGCAGCAGGACCGGTCCGCCGAAAACCAGTGAGAAACGAACGCCCGGATGGTCGCTATCGGCGACAGCCCGGAATACCGCCGCCAGCCCGCCCAGATAGAGAAGAGGACCGTATGCCAACAGCTGCGCCGCCTGGGATGTCAAAAAGCGTGTGATGGACCAGTCACGGTCCGGGGCCCCGTGACCGACCTGATAGGAAAACGAGATCCACTCGTGAGTGGCGTTCCAGTAAACCACCGGCGTGATCAACAGCGCGGCCAGAGACGCCCCCAGCCAGGGGCCGGCATCGCGAAGGAGACGCCAGCGACCTTGCCAGGCCACGAACGCCAAGGCCGTCACGACCAGCGTCACGGCGGTGTACTTGGAAAGCCCTGACAGTCCGAAGAGGATCCCCGTGACCAGCCACTGTTTCAGCCCTCCCCCTTGTACCGCCCGATAAAGGGCGCTCCCGGCCCCCAGGCCCATGACCAACAGCGGAAGCTCCGGCACGAGTCCCACCGAAAGGACCTGAAAGACCAAGGCCGACTGCAGGAGCAGGACGGCAACGGCGGCGACCCAGTGCGACTCCCCGGGAAACAGCGTCCGAGCCAGGCGATAGACCAGCCCCGCGGCCACCAGTGAAAGCACGGCCGGCCAAACCCGAAGTGCAAGCTCATCACCGGTCAGCGCCACCACCGGTGCCATTAACCAGCCCACCAGCGGCGGGTGATCGAAATAGCTCCAGTCCAGATGGAGCCCATACAACGCATAATGGGCTTCATCGACACTCAACCCCACCCGTCCCGCCACTGCCAGATGCAGCACGGCGAAGGCGACACTGGTCCAAACGGCGATCCCGGCGGGGGTTAGAGCCACTGAACGGGAACCGGGCAGGGCGATAGCGGACATCGGAGTACCAAAAAGTCGAAGAAGCAGGGAATTCTACCGAATCGCGGCTTGCGCATCATGCGCCCCGACATATATTGCGAGGGAAGCCCCTCGGCCTTCACCGGTTTACACTGTTCGGAAAGGCAATCCGCGGCCGGGGCCGATCGAACCGACACTGCCCTGGAGATGACAGGGAGACGGATTCGCTGTCCGAGACGTGAAACAGCGAAATCGGACTTCAACATGGGAGTTAAGGCAGAACGTGATACGTTTCGCTTGGACTACAGTGCTCTTGCTGACGCTGCTGACCGCCGCCGCCCGGGCTGCCCCCGCCTATACGCCCGAACCCTACAGGGCGCAGTACGAGGTTCATGCCAATGGATTCAAGATTGGCGAAATGACCCGCAAGCTCGAGAGGCGCTCCGACGATACCTGGTTGATGGAATCCACGCTCTACACAACGGGGCTGGCTTCCCTTTTCAAGAGCGACCGACTGACCGAAAGAAGCCTCTGGCGCTCCGGAGAGGGCGGTCTTATCCCCCTCGTGTATAAATCCTGGTATACGGGCCGCAATGAAGATTTTTTTCGAGCGCTTGCGTTTCGACTGGCAGGAGAGGACCGTCGCTTCCCTCCGTGAGGGTGAAGAGACGGAGGTGGCCGTTCGTCCGGGCATTCTCGACAAATTGCTGTACCAGGTCGCACTGGAGCGCGATCTCTCTGCGGGCGAGAAACACCTCGAATACACCATCGCCGATCGCGGGAAACTCAAGACCTATGACTTCGATGTGGTCGGTCGGGAGCAGGTGGTCACCGCGCTCGGCACCTTCCAGACGATCAAGGTCCGAAAAGAAGACGTCACCCTCTGGGTCGCGCCGGCACTCGACTACACGGTTGTCCAACTGGTTCAGGAGAAGGAGGACTATACGGTGGCCAGTTACATCACCGGGCTGGACCGAAAGGACACAGCGACAGCCAGCGCTTCGCCCGCCGATAAGCCCTGAATTCCAGGCCCGGGCTCATCGCAGCTCGAATCGGTACTGTCCGCCGAAAGCCGATTCAGGTGACCGGTAGGGTGACGCCGCGCTGTCCCTGATACTTGCCGCCCCGATCCAGGTAGGAGGTCTCGCAGACCTCATCGGACTCGAGAAAGAGCATCTGTGCCACCCCTTCATTGGCGTAAATTTTGGCCGGAAGCGGGGTGGTATTGGAAAACTCCAGGGTCACATGCCCCTGCCACTCGGGCTCAAGCGGCGTTACGTTGACAATGATCCCGCATCGCGCATAGGTCGACTTGCCCAGGCAGATGGTCAAGACACTGCGGGGAATACGGAAATACTCCACCGTCCGGGCCAGCGCGAAGGAGTTGGGCGGGATAATGCAGACGTCCGACTTCACGTCCACGAAACTCGACTGGTCGAACCCCTTCGGATCGACGATGGCCGAGTTGATGTTCGTGAAAATCTTGAATTCGTCGGCACAGCGCACGTCATAGCCGTAGCTGGAGGTCCCGTAGGAGACGATCCGGTTGCCGTTGATCTCGCGGACCTGACCGGGCTCGAACGGTTCGATCATGCCCTGCTCTGCCGCCATTCGGCGGATCCACTTGTCCGATTTGATGCTCATGCGAAGGTCTGATGCCGGAGAGAAGGGCACCAAAGATACAAGCAAAAGGGGATCCCGGACAAGCTCGGGCTTAAGCGACTGAAATAACCACGGGGAGCACGGGGGACACGGGGATATTCCCTGCAGGGTGCCCCCGCATCAGCGCGGCCGACGCTCGCTCGTCCGGTTGACGGCTGCCACGAAGGACACGGAAAACAACAGGGTTTTTCCCCGTGCTCTCCGTGTCCCCCGTGGTTAACCGACCCGTCCGTCAGTCGTTCTGGATGACGATCTTCGGGAAGCGGGCGCTGTAGTCCTTCGCCTGCGAAGCCAGCTTGGCCCCTACCCGGCGGGCGATGTCACGGTAGATCTGGGCGATCCGGCCGTCGGGGTCCGCCGCCACGGTCGGCTTGCCGCTGTCGGTCTCCTCCCGAATGGTGATATCCAGCGGCAGAGCGCCGAGGAAGTTCACGTCGTACTCCTTCGCCATGGACTGGCCGCCGCCCTCGCCGAAGATGTGCTCCTCGTGGCCGCAGTTGGAGCAGATGTGAATGGACATGTTCTCCACCACACCCAGGACCGGGACCTCGACTTTCTCGAACATCTTGTACGCCTTGCGGGCATCCAGCAGGGCGATGTCCTGCGGCGTCGTAACGATCACCGAGCCCGAGACCGGGACCTTCTGTGCCAGCGTCAGCTGCGTGTCACCGGTGCCCGGGGGCAGGTCGATCACCAGGTAATCCACTTCACGCCAGTTGGTATCGTTCAGCAGTTGCTCCAGCGCCTGGGTGACCATGGGGCCACGCCAGATCATCGGGGTATCCTCATCGATGAGGTAGCCGATGGACATGGATTGGATGTCGTGGTTGATGATGGGTTCCAGCGTATGCCCATCCGGCGAGTCCGGTTTTTTATCATGAACCCCGAGCATGCGCGGCTGGCTGGGGCCGTAGATATCGGCATCCAGCAGGCCGACGGTGGCGCCTTCGGCCGCCAGCGCCAGGGCCAGATTGACCGAAGTGGTGGATTTGCCCACGCCGCCCTTGCCGGAGGCGACGGCAATGATGTTCTTGACGCCCTTGATGTGCTTGACGCCTTTCTGGGCGGCATGGGAGACGATACGGGTATCGATCTCGATTTCGACGCCAGCGACGCCCTCTACCTGCTCGACGAGCGCCTTCAGCTTGCTGGAGACTTCGTCACGATAGCCGTTGACGGGGAACCCGTATTCAACGATGACTTTGACTTTGTCGCCGTCGATCTGAATGTCTTTCACGGCCTTGGCGGAGACCAAGTCCTTTTCAAGATAGGGGTCGGAGTAGCTTTTGAGCGCCTCTTCAACCTGCGACTGGGACACCTGTGCCATCATTCTCTCCTGGTATTTGCCGGCGCCATGCGCCCGGACGGAAAAACTGAGTAATTCAATCGGAAATTATTGCAGAGATTCGTTAGTGTCGCAAACCACCCGCCTTTGCGGAAGGGTCTTCGGACCCGCCCCGGTCTGCTGCCGAGGAACTCAAGGGACAACCGCGCCTTCGCTTGCTGGCGGCGATAACAGATAATTTGGTACTGTATTCCTCTTTTTCAAGCAACGGAAACTCCCCGACCCCGATGGCCGAAAAACATCGCAAGATCCTGGTCACCAGCGCCCTCCCCTATGCCAACGGCCCGATCCACCTCGGCCACCTGGTGGAGTACATCCAGACGGACATTTGGGCGAGATTCCAGCGCCAGCGGGGGCATCAGTGCCTTTATGTCTGCGCCGACGACGCCCACGGCACGCCGATTATGCTGCGGGCCCAAAGCGAGGGAATCCCCCCGGAAGAGCTCGTGGGGCGCATGAGCCGGGAGCATCAGGAGGACTTCGCCGGCTTCAATATCGGCTTTGACAACTATCACAGCACCCATTCCGATGAAAATCGCGAGTGCGCCGAGACCATCTACAAGCGGCTGCGCGACAGCGGGCACATCGCGAGCCGCACCATCACCCAGGCCTTCGATCCGGAAAAGGAGATGTTCCTGCCGGACCGCTTCATCAAGGGCACCTGCCCCCGCTGCGAGGCGAAAGAGCAATACGGCGACTCCTGCGAGGTCTGCGGGGCGACCTACACCCCGACGGAGCTCAAGGATGCCGTCTCGGCCATCTCCGGCGCCCGGCCGATTGAAAAGAAATCGGAGCACTATTTTTTCAAGCTGGCCGACTTCGAGGGCATGCTGCGCTACTGGATCGAGGGCGGCCACCTCCAGGAGGGCATCGCCCACAAGCTCAAGGAGTGGTTCGACACCGGTCTTCAGGACTGGGATATCTCCCGAGACGCCCCCTACTTCGGCTTCGAGATCCCGGACGCCCCGGGTAAATTCTTCTACGTCTGGCTCGATGCCCCCATCGGCTACATGGGTTCTTTCAAGAACCTGTGCAGCAAACGCGAGGATCTGGAGTTCGACGACTGGTGGGGTCCGCAGGCCAACTCCGAGCTGTACCACTTCATCGGCAAGGATATCGCGTATTTCCATACGTTATTCTGGCCGGCGATGCTGCATGGGGCCGGATTCCGACTGCCCAACGCCGTCTGGTGCCACGGCTTTTTGACCGTTAACGGCCAAAAAATGTCCAAGTCGCGAGGCACCTTCATCATGGCGCGCAGCTATCTCGATCACCTGAACCCGGAATACCTGCGTTACTATTTCGCCGCCAAGCTCGGGGCCGGCATCGAGGACCTCGACCTCAGCCTGGAGGACTTCCAGCAGCGGGTGAATTCCGATCTGGTCGGCAAGGTGGTGAATATCGCCAGCCGCTGCGCCGGGTTCATCACCAAGAAGTTCGACGGCAAGCTTTCGGCGCACCTGAGCGAGCCGGAGCTTTACCAGGACTTTGTCGCCGCCGGTGAGTCCATTGCCGCCCACTATGAGGCCCGCGAATTCAGCCACGCCATGCGCGCCATTATGCACCTGGCCGATCGCGCCAACGAATATATCGACGAGAAAAAGCCCTGGGTGCTCGCCAAGGAGGCCGGGCGCGAGCAGGACCTCCATGACATCTGCTCGGTCGGCATCAATCTCTTCCGCGTGCTGATGAACTATCTCAAGCCGGTCCTGCCGGCGACGGCCGAGAAGGCCGAAGCGTTCCTGCACATCAGCCCGCTCACCTGGAACAACTACGAGACGCCGCTGCTGAACCACACCGTCGAGAAATTCAAACCGCTGATGACCCGGGTGGAAAAGGACAAGGTCGAAGCCCTGATCACCGCCTCGAAAGAGGACCTGGCCGCTGCCCAGCCGACGGAACAGCCGGCGCCGGCTTCGGGGCCGCTGGCAACCGATCCCATCTCGGAGAGCATCGCTTTTGATGATTTCGCCAAGGTGGATCTGCGCATTGCGCGGATTACCAGGGCCGAACACGTGGAGGGAGCCGACAAGCTGCTCCGTCTCACGCTCGACCTGGGCGGGGAGACCCGCAACGTCTTCGCCGGTATCAAGTCGGCCTATCAGCCCGAGGAGCTGGTCGGCTGCCTGACCGTCATGGTGGCCAACCTGGCACCGCGCAAGATGCGTTTCGGCATCTCCGAAGGCATGGTGCTGGCCGCCGGACCCGGCGGCAAGGACCTCTTCATCCTCCAACCGGACGACGGAGCCGAGCCGGGCATGCGGGTGAAGTGAAGCATTTACGGGCAAAGCATCGAGTTTATCCACGATTGATAATTTCCATGGCCTCCGCAAGGACAAGCAACTATCATCACTCGCTTATTTTCTAAGCTTCTGTGAACTCGCGCTGATTTTGCTTTACTAAATTAGTCAGGAATAGTTATCTTCCTATATGACTGAATACGCCCTCATCCTGGTCAGCACTGTCCTGGTCAACAACTTCGTCCTGGTGAAATTCCTGGGGCTGTGCCCCTTTATGGGCGTCTCCCGCAAACTCAAGACCGCCACCGGCATGGGGTTGGCCACGACGTTCGTACTGACCCTCTCCTCGGTGTGCAGCTATTTGGTGAACGAGTACCTGCTGGCGCCACTGGGGCTGGAGTACCTGCGCACGGTCAGCTTCATTCTGGTGATCGCCGTGGTGGTACAGTTCACGGAGATGGTGGTCCACAAGACCTCGCCGCTCCTCTACCAGGTGCTGGGCATTTTTCTGCCGCTCATCACCACCAACTGCGCTGTCCTGGGCGTCGCCCTGCTGAACACGCAGGCACAGCACGGCTTTCTGCAGTCGGCCGTCTACGGCTTTGGCGCCGCCGCCGGCTTCTCGATGGTCCTGGTGCTGTTTGCCGCCATGCGCGAGCGTATCGCCGTGGCCAACGTGCCGGTCGCCTTTCGCGGGCCGGCCATCGCCCTGATCACCGCCGGGCTGATGTCGATGGCCTTCATGGGCTTCTCCGGGCTGGTCAAAGGCTGATGTCACACGGATTTAACCACGGGGCGCACGGGGAACACGGGGCTTTTTGGATAGACCCCGTGCCCCCCGTGGTCCCCGTGGTTTAACGAATTACGAGGCAACTCGTGCTCACTGCGATTCTCGCCATTGCCGGTCTGGCCATTGTCTTCGGGCTTTTGCTCGGCTACGCCGCCGTGCGCTTCAAGGTCGAAGAGGACCCGGTGGTGGATCAGATCGATTCCATCCTCCCGCAGACCCAGTGTGGGCAGTGCGGCTATGCCGGCTGTCGTCCCTACGCCGAGGCCATTGCGGCCGGCGAGGCGGAGATCAATCAGTGCCCCCCGGGCGGCGAGAACGCCATGATGGCGCTGGCCGATTTGCTCGGCCGCGATCCGGTGGCGCTGGATGACGAAGGCAAGCCGCAGGCGAAGATGGTCGCGGTCATCGACGAGGAGACCTGCATCGGCTGCACACTGTGTCTCCAGGCCTGCCCGGTCGACGCCATCCTCGGCGCCGCCAAACAGATGCATACCGTCATCGAGAGCGAATGCACCGGCTGCGAACTCTGCGTCGAGCCCTGCCCGGTCGACTGCATCGAGATGGAGCCCCTGGATGAGACCATCGAGACCTGGAAATGGCCCTATCCCGTGGTGGTGGAGCAGAAACGATGAGCCGAAAGCTATGGAATTTTCGTGGCGGCCTGCACCTGCCGGGACATAAAGGGCTGTCTACAGGCGAAGCGGTCGCCGAGGCCGAGGTCCCCAAACGGCTCATCATCCCGCTGCACCAGCACATTGGCGCCGCCGCCGAGCCGTTGGTCGAACCGGGTCAGAAGGTGCTCAAAGGCGAGATGCTGGCCAAGGCCTCGGGGTTTGTCAGCGCCGCGGTACACGCTTCGAGTTCCGGGACTGTGGTCGCCATCGAAGATCGCCCGGTCACCCACCCCTCCGGACTCTCCGCCCCCTGCGTCGTGATCGAAACCGACGGGGAGGACACCTGGTGCGAGCGCCACCCGGTCGAGGACTACAAGGCCCTCGATCCGAGCGCCCTGCGGAACATCATTCGCGATGCCGGGATCGTGGGCCTGGGCGGGGCGGGTTTTCCTGCCTATATCAAGCTCAACCCCGGCGCCCGCACCGCAGTCGATACGCTGATTCTCAACGGCGCCGAGTGCGAGCCCTATATCACTTGCGATGACATCCTCATGCGCGAGCGGGCCGATGAGGTCATCGCCGGCGCGCGCATCATGCGCCACGCGCTACATGCCGGTGAGTGCCTGATCGGCATCGAGGACAACAAACCCGAGGCCCTCGCCTCGTTGCGGGAGGCCCTCGAGCGGCTGGGTGCCGACGATATCGAAATCGTGCAAGTCCCCACCCGCTACCCGATGGGCGGGGAGAAGCAACTCATCAAAGTATTGACAGGCAAGGAGGTCCCTTCCCAGGGGCTGCCACTCGATGTTGGCGTCGTCTGTCACAACGTCGCCACAGCCGCCACCGTGCACCGTGCGGTCCAGCGGGGCGAGCCGCTCATCTCGCGCATTGTGACTCTGACCGGCGGCGTCGAACGTCCGCGCAACCTCGAGGTTCGCATCGGTACCGCCGTCGAAGAGCTCCTGCCACAGGCCGGTGGCCTCACCGAGGATGTCGAACGACTCATCGTCGGCGGTCCGATGATGGGCTTCACCCTCCAGCATCACCAGGCGCCGGTGGCCAAAACGGTCAATTGCATTCTCGCCGCCACTCAGGCGATGGATGCCTCGCGCGGACCGGTTCGACCCTGCATTCGGTGCGGCGCCTGCGCCGAGGCCTGCCCTGTCAGCCTGCTGCCACAGCAACTCTATTGGTACGCCCGCGCCAAGGATTTCGACAAGGTCCAGGACTACAACCTGTTCGACTGCATCGAGTGCGGCTGCTGCGCCTACGTGTGCCCGTCCAACCTGCCCCTGGTGCAGTTCTACCGCTTTGCAAAGACCGAAATCTGGTCCCAGGAACGGGAAAAGAAGGCGGCCGACCTGGCGCGCGAACGACATGAATTCCGCACCGCCCGCATCGAGCGCGAAAAGGCCGAAAGAGCGGCGCGCATGGCCAAGAAAAAGGCCGCCGTGAAGGACGACAAGGGCAAGGGTGACGACCCGAAAAAAGCCGCCATCAAGGCCGCCATGGAGCGTGCCAAGGCCAAAAAGGAGGGTACCAGGGCCGCGCCCAAGAACACCGACGACCTGACCGAAGAGCAGAAGCGTAAACTGGCCGAAGCCAAGGCCCGCCGCGAAGAGAAACTCAAAGAAAAGGCGGGGCCGGCGCAAAACGGCACATCCGGCGAAAAACAGGAAGGGTAACCACCGATGGCCGAGATCAACTCCAGTTCGCCTTACGCCCACAACCCTCAGAACGTCACGGGCGTGATGATGACGGTGGTCTACGCGCTGATACCGGCGACCCTGGGCGCCGTCTGGCTGTTCGGACCCGGCGTGCTGTTCAATATCGGTATCGCCGCGGTGGTTGCGCTGGGCGCCGAAGCCGCGGTCCTCGCCTGGCGGGGCGCACCGATACGTCCGGCACTCAGCGACGGCAGCGCACTGGTGACCGCACTGCTGTTAGGGCTCGCACTACCGCCGCTGTCTCCCTGGTGGCTGACAACGGTGGGTATTCTGTTCGCCATCGTCATCGCCAAGCAGCTCTACGGGGGACTCGGCTTCAATCCCTTCAATCCGGCCATGGTCGGCTATGTGGCCCTGCTCATCTCCTTCCCGGTGGAGATGACCACGTGGCTGGCACCGGAGTCGCTGCGAAGCGGTGAACTCGGTTACGGCGCCATGCTCAGTTATGTTTTCACCGGCGATTTTCCGGCCGGCATCGTGCTCGACAGTATTACGGGCGCGACGCCCCTGGATGCGATGAAGACCCAGTTGCGGTTGGGCCAGACGGTCAGCGAAATCCGCTCCGGCAGCTCTATCTTCGCCCAATTCGGCGGTACCGGGTGGCAGGTCGTCAACGGCCTGTTCCTACTCGGTGGCGTGTGGCTGCTCGCCCGTCGGGTCATCACCTGGCATGCGCCGGTAGGCCTCCTTGGCACGCTATTTGTGCTCGCGGGTTTCTTTCACTTTTTCGACGCCAGTCACTATCCGGGGCCGCTATTCCATATCGCCAGCGGTGGCGCGCTGCTGGGTGCCTTTTTCATCATCACTGATCCCACATCGGGTGCCACGAGTAACAAGGGGCGCCTGCTGTTCGGGGCCGGTGCGGGTGCGCTGATCTATTTCATTCGCACCTTTGGCGGCTACCCTGATGCGGTCGCTTTTTCGGTGCTGCTAATGAACATGGCCGCGCCCACCATCGATTATTACACCCAGCCTCGCGTCTACGGCCATGTGCGGGGGGATTGATCGATGCCGCTGAAGAACATGCTGCTTGGCGCTTTTCTGCTGGCAATCTTCGCGGTCGCGGGGACCGGTCTGGTCGCGCTGACTCACGAGGCCACGGCAGAGCGCATCATCCGCAATGAGCGTGAGGCGCTGCTCACCACACTGCATCAGTTGGTCCCTCCCGAGCGCCACGACAACGATGTTTTTCTGGACATGACCTATGTCACCGACCCGGAGCGATTAGGCACGCAGCGCCCGGTGCCGGTCTACCGGGCGCGAAAGAACCATGAACCCGTGGCGGCTGTCCTGGCGCCGTTTGCCCCGGAAGGTTATGGCGGGAGTATCCGACTGCTGGTGGCCGTCAACGCCGACGGAACGCTGGCCGGGGTCCGGGTCCTCAGCCATCATGAAACCCCGGGGCTGGGCGACAAGATCGAGGCCGAACGCTCAGACTGGGTCCTGCAGTTCGAGGGCCTTTCCCTGGACCATCCACAACCCTCCAACTGGGCGGTAAAAAAGGATGGCGGGATGTTTGACCAGTTCACGGGAGCGACCATCACCCCTCGGGCGGTGGTCGACGGGGTTTACAACGCCCTGGTCTATTTCCGGAATCACCGCGATATGCTATTCGAACGGAAAAGCGAGCCGCAGGAAGGCGAACAGAAGGAGGAGGATGACCATGAGTGACACCGGATACGGCCAGATCGCCGCCGATGGTTTCTGGAAAAACAACGTCGCTTTCGTTCAGATCCTGGGCCTTTGCCCCCTGCTGGCGGTCACCTCGACCTTCGTCAACGGTCTGGGACTGGGGTTGGCGACCACGCTGGTGCTGGTCTGCTCCAATGTCACGGTGTCGCTCATCCGACATCTGGTACGCCCCGAGGTACGCATCCCGGTGTTCGTTCTGGTTATCGCCTCCTTTGTTACGGCGGTGGAGCTGACCATGAACGCCTACTTCCACGACCTTTATAAAATCCTCGGTATCTTCATCCCACTCATCGTCACCAATTGCGCAATCCTCGGCCGTGCGGAGGCCTTCGCCTCCAAAAACAGCGTCGGCCCTGCCCTCGCCGATGGCCTCACGATGGGTTTCGGCTTTACCATGGCCCTGGTTCTTCTCGGCGGCATGCGCGAAATCACCGGTTCAGGTACGCTCTTTGCCCAGGCTCACCTGATGTTCGGCGAAGGGGCCCGCACGTTGTCGCTCACCCTCATAGAGGATTACCGGGGATTTTTGCTGGCCATTTTGCCGCCCGGAGCCTTTATCGGCCTGGGCCTGCTAATCGCCCTGAAGAACGTGATCGACAAAAAGATTGCCGAGCGCAGCAAGGCCACCACCGCCGCCGTGGAACCCGCGCCCGAACCAACCGCCTGATGCCGGGCAAAGGAGAGATACCATGTGGAAAAAAGTCGAAGATTACAATCTCACCTGGCACCACCGGGAGCGCCGGGGCGCCATCCATCTCAAGCTGGAAGGCCACCACAGCGAGGGCATTTTGAACCACCTCTCCTGCCAGGATCTCGGGGCGCTTACAACCCTGCTCCGCGACGAACCTCTGGTCTGGTATCACACCGTCCGCGGCGATATTACCACCCACTCGGCACCGCAGGACGAAGAGGAGCGGGACTGACCACAAAAGCGCACCGCAAGGCTACCGCTCCCTGCTCGCGCCCCTCGCCTACATCCCTGTACGCGAAGGCGCAAAGAACGCCAAGAAACACCTAATGATTGAACCACAGAGGCGCAGAGTTCGCTGAGTTTCGTTTTGAACTCGTCTCCGTTTCGCTTGCGGCGTGACATTGTTGCAGCGCGACATTGCAGAGGCATAGGCCCACTCCCGACAGGCCATCGGGTTCAAATTTTTATTGGCAACTCTCTATGTACTCTGCGCCTCTGCGGTTTAAATAATTAGTCCGAAACATGAATCACGAGAAACGAACCGAGATCTTCCGCCGCCTGCGCGAGAACGATCCGAATCCCACCACCGAGCTGAACTACAGTACGCCTTTCGAGCTGCTGGTGGCGGTGATCCTGTCCGCCCAGGCCACGGATCGCGGTGTCAATAAAGCCACGGCAAAACTCTTCCCGGTGGCCAACACGCCCCAGTCCATACTCGAACTCGGGGAGGAGGGTTTGAAGGACCACATCAAGACCATCGGCCTGTTCAATTCCAAGGCCGCCAATATCATCAAGACCTGCCGGGCATTGGTTGAGAAGCACGACGGAGGGGTTCCGGACAATCGCGAGGAACTTGAGGCACTGCCCGGAGTGGGCCGCAAGACGGCCAACGTGGTGCTCAATACCGCCTTCGGTCAGCCCACCATGGCCGTCGATACCCACATCTTTCGGGTTGCCAACCGCACCGCCATCGCACGGGGGAAAAACGTCCTGGAAGTGGAAAAACGGCTCCTGCGCCTGGTGCCGAAAGAGTTCCTCCACGACGCTCACCATTGGCTCATCCTCCACGGCCGCTATGTCTGCGTCGCCCGCAAACCCCGCTGCGGAGCCTGCCTCATCGAAGACCTCTGCGAGTACAAGCACAAGACCGAGGATTGAACTGACTTCTAACCGCCAAGACACAAAGAGCGCAAAAACGAATATGCACTGCGGTGAGCGCAAAGGGGCGCAGAGATCATCTAAAGCAATGGTCAGCTGCTTTCAGTCGGCGATATGCATTCGCGGTGACGCACCGCTCCTACCGAAGCAGAGCAGCCTTTCGATTTTCTCAGCGAATCTCCGCGTACTCTGCGCCTCTGCACTTTAGTTATTTGCTTTGCGCTCTTTGCGCCTTTGCGGTTAACTACCCTCCATGATTTTCGGAAACGACAGAACCTCAATGCGAACCGCCTACCGGGAAGCGTGGCGAAAGCGCACGGAAGGAGCCCCTCTGGAGCCACTGGAGGCCCAGATCGCGGCCGTGGTGGAAATGCACCCTGAATACCAGAAAGCGCTGGAGAGCGCCGGGGTGCTGGAGCGTGATTATGTGCCCGAAGGCGGCGAGTCCAATCCCTTCCTGCACATGGGCATGCATCTGGCTCTTCACGAGCAGATCAGCACGGACCGCCCCGAGGGTATCGCCCGGCTCTACCACAAGGCCGTAAAGAGAGTGGACGATGTCCACGAGGTGGAGCACCGTCTGATGGAATGCCTGGGTCAAATGCTGTGGTCCGCCCACCGCCACGGCGGCGAACCGGATGAACGGGCCTACCTCGACTGCATCCGGCGTGTAGCCAAAGGCAAATGAAAACGAAGAGGACGTAGCCAACTAAAAGGTGGGAGGGGCGCCCCTCCCACCCGGCTGCAAATTGCCGTTACTTTTTACCGATGAGCTCAATGGCGTAGCCGTCGGGATCTTCCACGAAGGCAATCACGGTCGTCCCGGCGTTCATCGGGCCGGCCTCCCTCAGGATTTTGCCGCCGCGCTCGCGGATTGCCTCCGCCGCCTCGTAGACATCATCCACTTCCAGGGCGATATGGCCGTAGCCGTCTCCCAGATCGTACCGGTCGACGCCCCAGTTGTGGGTGAACTCGATAACAGCCTCATCCGATTCATCACCATAGCCGACGAAAGCCAGGGTGAACTCCCCTTCCGGATAGTCCTTCCGGCGGAGAAGCTTCATGCCGAGCACGTTGGTATAGAAGTCGATTGAGCGGTCGAGATCACCAACCCGCAGCATGGTATGCAAGATTCGCATCAGAGCCTCCTTCCAAAAGGTCTTTAGCCACAGAGGTCACAGAGAGCACTGAGGAAAACATAATCCGCAAAGGAAGTTTTCCCTGCGTTCCCGAAAGACTAGCCGCGCTTGCGGGCGGCGATGCGCAGGCGCAAGGCATTGAGCTTGATGAAGCCCTCGGCGTCCTTCTGGTCATAGGCCCCGGCGTCGTCCTCGAACGTGGCGATACTCTCGTCGAACAGCGAATCGGTGTCGGACTGACGCCCGGCGACAATGACGTTGCCCTTGTAGAGCTTAACCCTCACCTTGCCGTTTACGTTCTCCTGCGAGGCGTCGATCATCTCCTGCATCATCTTCCGCTCCGGGCTCCACCAGTAGCCGTTATAGATCACCTCTGCGTATTTGGGCATCAGTTCGTCTTTCAGATGCGCCACTTCACGGTCCAGGGTCAGCGACTCCATCGCCCGGTGGGCACGCAGCATGATGGCACCGGCGGGGGTTTCATAGCAGCCACGGGATTTCATTCCGACATAGCGGTTCTCAACCAGATCGTCACGGCCGATGCCGTTCTCGCCGCCCACCTTATTGAGGAATTCCATGACTTGGGCCGGCGTCATCGGCTTGCCATCGATGGCGACGATATCGCCCTTCTCGTAGGTCAGTTCGAGGTAGGTTGGCTCGTCGGGTGCCGCTTCCGGCGCGACGGACCAGCGCCACATCGCCTCTTCGGGCTCCGCCCATGGGTCTTCCAGAATGCCGCCCTCATAAGAGATGTGCATCAGGTTGGCGTCCATCGAATAAGGCGATTTCTTGCCCTTTTTGAAGTCCACCGGGATGCCGTGCTTTTCGGCGTAGGCCATCAATCTCTCGCGCGACAGCAGGTCCCATTCGCGCCAGGGGGCGATGACTTTGACGTCCGGTTTAAGGGCATAGGCGCCCAGCTCGAAGCGGACCTGATCATTGCCCTTGCCTGTGGCCCCATGTGAGATGGCATCAGCACCGGTCTCGTTGGCGATTTCGACCAGGCGTTTGGCGATCAGTGGACGGGCGATGGAGGTGCCCAGGCGGTATTCACCTTCATAGATCGCATTGGCACGGAACATCGGGAATACAAAGTCGCGGGCGAACTCCTCCCGCAGGTCTTCGATGTAGATCTCTTTGACACCCATCGCTTCGGCCTTGGCGCGAGCCGGCTCGACCTCTTCGCCCTGACCGATATCTGCCGTAAAGGTCACCACCTCGCAGTCGTATGTATCCTTGAGCCATTTGAGGATGATGGAGGTATCGAGGCCGCCCGAGTAGGCGAGCACGACTTTCTTGATCTCGGACATGGGAACTCCCGATGGCTGTAGACGCAAAAAGCCCGCGGCGCGGGCGTTTGATTGGGAAGGAGTATACCGCACGGGCGGGAGGCGACGAAACGGTTTGAAGTAACCGGGGAGCCGCGCCCTTGCGCGACCGGCGCCACTTTAGAGAGCCATTACCCCATCCCTGTCAGGCGGCTTGAGGGTTCCTCGCTGCGGCCCCGTCCAAAGGGGCGGCTACCATCAACGGACCAGGGTAATCTCGACACGCCTGTTGAGTTCCCGTCCGCGGACGCTTCGGTTGCTGGCAATCGGCTTGGCTTCCCCGTAGCTCTTGATCGTAAAGAGCCCCGGGGCTACGCCCTGGGCGATCAGGTAATCACGAACCGCCTCGGCACGGCGCTGCCCCAAAGCTCGATTGACTTTGCGATAGCCGCGGCTGTCCGTATGCGCTTCCAGTTCGATGCGTTTTATGCGTTCGTCCGCCGTCACGTAACGTGCAATCTCGGCCAGCCGCCGCTGATGCTCCCCTTTCAGGAGCTTTTCCCCGAAACCGAAGTGCAATCGACTGAATCGGACGGTTTCAAACGTAAACGGCAGGATACCCGAAAGGCACGCCCGGAATTCCCCCAGCGCCTTGCGCACGTTAACCGAGGAAAGATAGACCTTTATCTCATCGCTGCCATCGGCCCAATCCTTGAAGCTCAGGGTCGGGAACATGCCCTGCTCCAGTTCGGCCAACAGACGCCTTGCTGAGGGGCGCGGTAGTCGGAACGGCGGTTTATCATCAACGAAGTCCACCGTGCCCAAATCGCGAGTGACCGCATCGTGCTTCCAGGCGGGTGGCACGGAGAGCAGTCGCGCCTGACCGGTACGAAACGGCCGCTGGAAGACATGCAGCGTGAAACCCAATTCGCCACCTGCCTCCTTCTCGAACCGAGCTTCACCATAGCTGGGGACCACGTGCCGCAGGCGACATTCAAGCGGCGATGTGGAGACGAGCCACTTCGACTGATGCTCGGTTGCACCATAGCTACGGGGCACGGCATCCACGGATACCGGTAGCAGAGTACCAAGCGTTAGTAGTACCAAAAAACGAAACACCATCCACCTCACCGGGGGGGCTGTCCCTGTTTTATCGACAGGTTGTGGTCCAAACTTTAGTGGCCCGGTGATCGTCCCTGTCCATAAAACCCGGCAGGAGAGGCCCGCGGCCCGCGCTCGAGGGAACTTTACAGGCCTGGAAAATTTGTATGATGATAGGAGTCGGCATGCGCGTGCCGCATCACGGATGGCTGATGAAGAAACCAACGCGAAGTGAAGCGGTGCTGCCGCTGTCGTTTTACCTTAAGACCGGCTTCTGGGGGGCTTTGGCGACCACGCTTTTGGCCACAGCCACGCTCGCGGCCATGCTGCTGGTCGTAAATAGCGAAGGCGAACCGCTTTATTATCAGGCCATCCGCGCCCACAGCCTTACCCGCCATGCACTCGGCCCAGCCTTGATAACCGCCGGCGTCATACTGGTGGTGATCGGCTCATTGACAGCCCTGTTCGGGACTTTATACCTGAGCGCACGGGTAGCGGGTCCTCTCTACCGGTTCCGCCAGAACTTTCAGGCCGCTGTCAGCGGCGGCGCGATACAGGGCATTCGGCGCAACGACTACCTCCAGGGTGCGTCCAATCATCTGCAGAGCAGTGTGGCCACCGTACGAGAGCATCGCGCAGGCCTGATCCAACTCGCAGCCCAAGCGGAAGAAAGTCTGAACACACTGGAAAGTGCGGAGGAGTTGGAGCGCATAATCCGGGCCCTGCAAACGGAGATTGCTCGTGTCAGGCTGGACTAAACCCCTGTTCCTCGTCCTGTTGGTGCTGCCGCTGACATTGCTGAGGAGCCAGGGCGGTCCCCCGGTCCATCCGGACAAAGCCTGCGGGGACTGCCATCTGGCCGGGGGGGCAACCACTAGCCGGAATGCCGCGCAATTAACCCGAACCCAGGAATCGCTCTGTGGAACCTGTCATCCCGGGGCCTTGACGGTGGCTCACCCGACCGGGTTCCAACCCGGACGCCTCCTTCCGGCCGAGTACCCTTTGGACTGGAAAGGCGATGTCACCTGCAGTACCTGCCACGAGATACACAGACCGACTCCCGGGCGTTTACGAGGCGACAGGCGTCATAAAGAACTCTGCCTCGCCTGCCATGAACCGATTTTTTTCGAAGACATGGCCGACGAAGGGCTCTCGATTCAAAGAAGCGCACATATCGCCGCCAGCCCAGAGGCGACTCCCGGCCTCGATGATCCCTTCTCCCATCACTGTCTCGGCTGCCATATGGAACAGTCAAACGGCCGTGTACGAGTAGACGACAGTGGCATACTGCACCACGGCAGCGGTGCGGCCAACCATCCGATTGGCGGTAACTATGCGGAGGCGGTAGCGCGGGGCGACTACCATCCGGCGCCACAACTGGCTCCCCAAATTGTACTTCCGGACGGGAAAATCAGCTGCGTGTCCTGCCATCGCGGATTCGGAAAGGCACACGGCGCTCTCGTGATGTCGAATGCCGGCTCAGCCCTCTGTCTGGAGTGTCATGACCTGTGAGTGACTTCAAAGGTAAGTCGAACCAGCGTCGCCGCTGCTATTTGGATCGGTATCTGCAAGGGCGTTTGCTGGTGGCGTTGACGCTGCTGGAGGGTCTGCTGATCAGCGCCTTTCTGCTTTTCATCCACGCCGAGCTCGATCAGGCCATGGAGCAGCAGATCTATCGTGCTCACAGCGTGGCTACGGAGAGCCTGCCGCTGCTGGCCAGAGTCCTCCTGCAAACCCTCCCATGGTTTCTGCTCGTCAATATATCGATGGTCGGGTTCATCTACGCGCTATGGACCCGCGCCATCCGGGGAATCCTGAATCCGCTGGTCGGGTTGCTGGGCGCTGTCGACAGGTTGGACCTGCGCCAGCGCCCCGACCTGGAGGGAAGCCATGAGCTTCTGGAGCAATCCCGCATCTGGCTTACCCATGAGCGGCAGCGTTACCGTGGAGTTGTCAAGGCGATCGAAAGTTTAGACCTCCGGGAACCACCTCAAGCGTTAATGGCGAAATTGAAAAAGATTCGCCTCTGCCTGGGTGATTCCACTCAAACCCCGAATGTTGCGCGCCGGGTCCGCAAGACGGCAAATGACCTTTCCTAACAGGCTGTTGAAAAACACCCTCTCCAGAGGGAGAGGGCTGGGGTGAGGGGACTCAATGAAAGGTAAGTTACTGATTTTATCCCCCTCATCCTAACCTTCTCCCTCAGGGAGAAGGGATAAAAACCTTTTTGAACAGCCTGCTAAGGCCGCAAGGATAATGGGCCACCCGCGGAAGGCCCCAGAGCACCGTTCAGATTACGTGGAGCGAGGAGCAAGGCATTGATTTTGCGGATGCCGTGAATACACCCCTGTAGGCTCGACGGCCCACTTGCTCCCCGCTCGAAATTTTGTCTGTTCGGTGTTCTAGGAAACCTTGAATTGATTCATCAGCCCGTTCAGCTTTTCCGCCAACTGCGCAAGCTCAGCGCTGGAAGCAGCGGTCTGCTGCGCTCCGGCGGCCGTCTGTTCCGAGACTTGACTGATGTTGGTAACGTTCTGATTGATCTCTTCGGCGACACTCGACTGCTGTTCCGAGGCACTCGCAATCTGGGTATTCATTTCGCTGATGAGATCGACGGATTCCGTGATGCTGCTTAGCGATTTGCCCGCACGGCCGACACTGTCGACCCCCTCCCGGGTATGTTCCACCGTCTGTTCCATCACTTGCACCGCGTTGTGCGAACCCTCCTGAAGGCGTGAAATCATCGTCTGGATCTCTTGCGTGGAGTCTTGAGTCCGGCTGGCGAGAGTTCGCACCTCATCGGCGACCACCGCAAAGCCGCGCCCCTGTTCGCCCGCACGCGCAGCCTCGATGGCGGCATTCAAGGCCAGCAGATTCGTCTGTTCGGCGATGTTTTGAATCACATCCAGCACCCCGCCGATCTCGCCGCTGGATTTTTCCAGGTCGTTGATGACTTTGACCGCATGTTCAATTTCGCCGGCCAGTCGATTGATGGTATCGACAGTCTCATTCACGACCGATTGGCCCTGGTTTGCCTCCTGCATGGCTTTTTGGGTGGCCTCGGCTGCCGATGCGGCGTTTCGCGCGACCTCCTGCACTGTTGCGCTCATTTCGTGGATCGCCGTGGCCACCTGCTCCGTCTCCGCCTGCTGCTCCGTCACCCCCTGCGTGGTCTGTTCGGTCACGGCCGAAAGCTCTTCGGAAGCCGTGCCGACCTGACGGGCGGAATCCATGGCCTGACTGACCAATGAGGAGAAGCGCTCGGCCATGAGATTGAAGCTTTTACCAATCCGTGCCATCTCGTCATGGCTCCGTAGCACCACCCGGGCAGTCAGATCTCCCTGGGCGAGCCTCCCCGTGGCCTCGTCCAGATCCTGAATGTTGCGCAATACCGCCTGGTAGAAGGAAAGGAAGATGTAGAGAATCAGGACGAGCACGGCGACCAATGCTGCAATCGCGCCCGTCAATTCCTTTTGCCCCTCGCCGATCCGCTGTATGAGCCGTTTATCGAGGGCGGGCATGACGGTGTCGTAAAGGCTGAATACGGCGTCGATCGCCCGCGTGCTGGCGTCGAAGATTTCGGTCGTGGATACGGCAATCGGTTCTGCCTCGAGTAGATCATGCTCAACCAACTCCGCGAACTCAGCGACCGTCGATCGGGCCTGCGTCCCCACGCTCCCCAAATCTCCTTCCAGGGCGGGATTCTCCTCGAAAATAATGGCCAGACCCCGCTCCAGGGCGGCCTGGGCCTTTCGGATACGATCCAGCCGGATTGTCAGCTGCACCCGCGCCGAGTCACTGAGGCGCCCATTGGCGGCCGCACTCGAACCGATGGCCCGGGACTGTCCCATCCCTTCGGCCAGTGCCGGTAAGCGAAAGACAACCAAATCCATCAGGTAGGTCGTGTCGAGATCGGAATCGAGGATGAGTTTCGATCGGTCGGCCGTGCGCTCGGTCAGTGCCAGCAATTCGGCCACCAGTTCGGTGTGCGTCTGGAAGCTCTGGGCTGGCGTCATTCCCGAGATGCGCTGCTTGAGATCGTTCCAGGCAGACAGCGCTTTTTCCACACGATGACCCGTTCCGAGTGCCGTACCCAAACGCTTGTCGGTCTGAACCAGGGCCATGAACTCGCTGTCGATCGTTTTTTGCTTGGCAACCATCTTACTGCCAAAGCTTTTATCGCCATTGAGGAATGCACCGCTCATGCCGCGGTGCTGCGGGATATGCTGAATCAGCGGCCGAATGCTTCCGATGTATTCCAGACCGGCGCGCTCACTGTGCAACAAGTCGACTTTCTGATTGATTTCCGTCAGCAGCAGCAGACCTAAAATAATCAGAGGGGCAATGAAGATTGCGCTAATCAGCGAGAACTTAGCCGGATAACGCAATCGGTTGAGGATCCTGATACCTGGCAACAAAAGCACATTCATGGGGCGCCCCATTCTCTTTATTTTTCGGCAACACCTTTATCGGCACGGCGGGACGATAGCTTTAGCGTGACTTCTTGGCACCCCGGCAACATCGCCTGCAATCGCTCCATTTTGAGCGCCAGTGCAAAGTGATAGGATGAGGCTCCGGTCACCTTGAGAGCCGTGCAGGGGCCGGGAGGCACGGCGGAGACAACCTGACAGGCGGTTGAAAACTCCCTCTCTCCAGCAGGTCGGTTTGGGGGGTGCAATGCATCATGACCGCCTGATTTTTGATCCCCTCATCCTACCCTTCACCCGGAGGGAGAAGGGACAACCCTTTTTTCAACAGCCTACTAAAGGCAAGGGGAGTATCTATGGTGAAAAATCGGCTGATTGGCACACTTCTTTTCGTGGTGCCATTTATTGCCCAGGCCATGCCACCCGCATCAAACGATGCCATTCCCCCTGGACACCCACCGATGCCGGGCCATCCCACTGCGGGGGCGAGCAAAGGGGGAACGAAGATGCCACCACCGGTCGATCCCCGACATCTTCCGAATCAGGGAACGGTTCTCAAGATTCTCCCCAGCAACTCCTACGTCTATGTCCAGGTCGACCACAAGGGAGATAAACAGTGGCTGGCTGCGGTTCGATTTCCCGTGGAGGTCGGCGATACGGTGCGCTATGGGAACGGCAACAGGATGGTCGACTTCTACAGCAAGAGCCAACAGATGACATTTCCCGAGGTATTGTTCGTTAGCCGCATAGCGCGGGTCGAATAAGGCATCATCAGCGGCTGGTGATCTTCAGTTCGATGCGCCGATTGCGTCGCAGGGCTTCGGGACTGAAGCCGGGGTCGATCGGGTGATGCTGCCCCATGCCGACGGCCGCCAGACGCTTGGGGGGATCCCGCGGGAAATCAGGTAGTCGATCACGTTCAGGGCTCGCGCGGTGGAGAGCTCCCAATTGGAGGCGAAGCGGGGGGTATTGATAGGAACGCGGTCGGTATGGCCCTGGACCTCGATGATGACCGGCAAGTCCTTGGGGATCTGCGTCTCCACCTGTCGGTAAACCTCAACGAATTGTTCCAGGTCCTTCCGACCGGCGGATGAGAGCGTTGCCCCTCCGGAGGGAAACAGCACTTCTGACTGAAATACGAAGCGGTCCCCCACGACCTTGATATCGGGGTTACCGGCAAAGACCTTCCGCAGACGGCCGAAGAATTCACTGGCGTAACGCTCCAGCTCCTCGACCCGCTCCACCAGCCGACTCTTGATGAGCCGGTCCATTTCCGCGATGCGGTCGCGCTGTGTGGCAATGGTTCGGGCGCGAGAGGTCAGCGCCTTCTCCTTATCACCCACCTCCGACTCCAGCTCTCCTATTCGGGCCTGAGCGTTGGCGAGTCCCTGTTCCCGAGCGGCCAGGGCACTGTTCAGGCGCCTCAGTTCGGCCGCCAACCTTTCTACCCGAGCGGTGAGCAATGCGGCCTCATCACGGACGTGCCCCAGTTCGGCCCGTTTTGCTTCATGAGCGGTTTCCAGGGTCGAGTAATCGGCCTCTCGCTGCATCAGCCGCCGCTCCAGATCGGCCGCCGAATCGCGCGCGGTGTTCAACTCCCTGTCCAGATCGGCGACCCGGGTGCGACTGGCGGTCAATTCATCGCTCAGTTGGCCCCGCTCGTCCTGTGCTCTCCCTAGTTCCTGCCGTACTTGCGACAGCTGCGATTCCTGCAACTCCAGACGGCGATACAGCCGCCTAACCTCGGCGCGCAGGGTGTCCTTTTCCTGATTCGCTTCACCCAAAAGCGAGTCGAGATAATCGGTTATTCCCTTGAGCTGCTCGATGGCTGTCTTCTTGCTCGCCACTTCGTGACCGATTAGGGTCTCATTGATGACGAAGATCGTGATCAGAAAAACGAGTACGACCAGCACACTGCCCAGTACGTCGGTAAATGCCGGCCAGACGTTGATATCGCCGGGGCTGTTCCTACGCCGCATCGTCGGAACGACTCCGGGCCAGCGTTCGTGTCAAAATCCGAAGTTCATGGCGCAACTCTTCGGTGCGCTCGCGCTCGACGCCCTCCAGGGTCGAACGCAATGCCGCAATCTGCTCGCCCAGGGCCGCCGTCCGTTCACTGACCCGATCGGCCCCATCGTCCTTTCCGACCAGGCGCTCTACCTGTGACGTCATCCTGTCCAGCCGTTCGGCAGTAGTCTCCAGCAGTGCCGCAATATAGTCAGGAACGACCTTGCCCGCCGCCGGCATATCGGCCGCGCTGCGGCGGTCACCGTCACGCCAAAGGGGCACCAGGTCGCTGACCACCAGCGATTCCAGCTCGGCATGCACTTCGTTCTGGGCATGGAAGAGCTGAAGTTCCATAAACGCGAGCACCAGAGATGCCAGTAAACCGAACAGTGACGAGGAGAACGCCATGCCCATACCGCCCAATGGCTTCGCCAACCGGTTCTGCAGGTCCGAAAGCAGGGCCAGGGTGTCGGTCTCCTGCTGCCCCGCCAGGCTGCCAAGCACCGCACGTACACCGCCCAGCGTTTCCAGCAGGCCGTAAAAGGTACCGATCAAGCCCAGCAGGACCAGAGCCCCTGTCAGGTAACGCACCAGCGCGCGTCGGTCGTCTGCCCGAGTCGCCACCGAGTCCAGCAGATAGGGCAGCGTTGCCGTGCCATCATCCCGGCTGACGACCCGGTTAACCTGACTGAGAAATGAACCAATGCCTTTGGGAGCCGAACCGAGGATTCGCTCCGTCACCTCGCCCCGGGTCTGCAGGGAGGCTCGCGCCTTCTCCACCAGGCATCCCGCGCGACGGATGGCCCGTGAATCGGACAGCACGACCACCAGTCCCCGAAGGGTATAGGCGATACCGAAGCCCAGAAGGGCGAGAATGGTGCCGTTCAGATAGGCATTGGCCGCAAAGCCGTCAAGCAGAGGACCACGAAACAGCGCTCCCAAACCGAACAGCACCAGGATAAAGATCGTGGCACGGACCAGGTATCGCAGGTCGCCGCCGCGTGGAGCCGGCCGGGCATTCGTATACTCCATAATGCGCTTCCGAGAGAAGGTTCGGCGCAGGCTAGTCCGCAACCGCCACAGCTTCCGTGGCACACATCACAGCCGGACTCTTTTCGGGTAAGCAAACGTCACAAAGTGAGGAAATCGTTTAAAGCGCCCCATTCCCCGTTCATTGCCTGCGCGCTGCGCCTTGTCCTGACATTTTGTGGGGCTCTGAAAGTATCGCCAAGCATGCAACAGTACCCTAGCAGGCTGTTGAAAAAGGTTTTTATCCCTTCTCCCTGAGGGAGAAGGTTAGGATGAGGGGGATAAAATCAGCAACTTACCTTTCATTGAGTCCCCTCACCCCAGCCCTCTCCCTCTGGAGAGGGTGTTTTTCAACAGCCTGCTAGCCTTTGAAGGCGTATGCGAATAGTCACCGAAGGGAGTCGGTGTGGAAGAGTTCATCCGTCTTGCAGGACCCAACCAGGCCGTCGAGGTTCTCGGCATACGCCTGGTCGGGGTCAACGTCGAGAACGGCACCAAGCTGTTGGTGAGTGTCCTCTTCATCGTCCTGGTTCTACTGCTCCATCGCCTACTGCGGAGAGCCATCCGCCAGGTTCCGAAGAGTGCCCGTTGGGAGAGAATACGTTTTTGGGCAAGGCAGGCGCTTGGCTTGGGAACGGTGCTGGTCCTGCTCTTCGGCCTGGCATCGATCTGGTTTGACGATCCACGACGACTTGCCACCGCCCTGGGCCTGGTAACAGCCGGTCTCGCCTTCGCGCTGCAAAGGGTGGTTACGGCGATCGCCGGCTATTTCGTCATCTTGCGCGGGAAGACCTTCAACGTGGGAGATCGCATCGTCATGGGTGGTGTACGGGGCGATGTCATTGCCCTGCGCATTACCCAGACCACCATTATGGAGATGGGCCAGCCCCCAACCATTCAGGAGAACGCCGATCCCGCCATGTGGGTACGCAGCCGCCAGTACACCGGCCGCATCGTGACGGTAAGTAACGCACGTATTTTCGATGAGCCCGTCTATAACTACACGCGGGATTTTCCCTACCTCTGGGAGGAAATAGCGGTTCCCGTAACGTATGCGGCGGATCGGGAGCGCGCCGAGTCGATCATGCTGAAAACGGCGAAGCGACACACACTCAACGTTTCGGAACTCAGTGCAGAGGCGCTGCAGGAAATGCGCCGACGCTATTTCATGAAAACAGCCGAAATCGCACCGCGGGTCTACCTTCGACTCACCGATAACTGGGTCGAGATGACCGTGCGCTTCATTGTTGAGGAACGTGGCATTCGGGAAGTCAAGGATGCGATGAGCCGGGAACTCTTGCGGGAGATGGAAGCGGCCGGCATCGCCGTCGCATCCCAGACCATTGATGTGGTCGGCGTTCCTCGCCTGGAGATCGGTGGCGAGCGGCAAGGGCATGCGCGAAAGGCCTAGTGCTGAAACCTCGCCACCGGAGCTTTTTTGCGGATTCTCAATTCTTGAGAACGCCAATTCCGTTTTGGTCTAATTCCAATACTTTTTGGCCTTCGCGGCAAGTGATCTTTCTTTGTTCTTCACACGGATTGCTGCATTATAACCTTGCGATTAGCGTGCCACAGGGACCGATCTAAATGGAAAACCCGAGCGATATCGAACTAACCCTGCGCCGTGTCCCCCTTTTCTGCGACGTTTCGCCTGAGGTACTTCAGGCGATCAGCCGGGAAGCCGTGCCTGCAACATTCCAGGCGCGTGAATTTTTGTTTGAAGCGGGCGGCCACCCCGATTACCTGCACGTGCTTTTCGAGGGCACGGTCAAGATGACCACAGGTCCTCTCGGTGGACGGGAGTCGATCATTGAATTGCTTCAACCCGTGGACTGTTTTTTGATGGCGGCGATACTGCTCTCCAAGCCGTACCTCATGTCGGCCCAAGCCATCGACCGGGTCCGAGTACTGCTAGTCCCGGGAAAATTGGTTCGGGAGCTCGTATCGAACGAGTCGCAGTTGGCGCTGACAATGGCCGCCTCGCTGGCCAACCAGTATCGACAGATGGTCCGGCACGTCAAAGACTTGCGCTTGAGGACAGCGGCACAACGGCTCGGCATCTACCTCTTGGGACTGATCGAAAAAGACAGCAATAGCGATACGCTGGCTCTTCCGTTCGTGAAAAAGCTCATTGCTGCCCGCCTGAACATGACTCCAGAAAGTATGTCGCGGGCGATTGTTGCCCTTCGAAACGAGGGAGTCGATGTTTCGGAAGATGAAGTCCATCTCCACGACATCGACGCACTTCGCCAATTCTGCAAGGTCGATAATATCCTTGATGAACTCGACGAGGAGTTCTTCGTCCTGACCGACCGCTGAAGGACGTTTTTGCCCGGCCAGTTGCCCTTGAACAATCGGTCACTGTTCACGACTTTCGCCGATTGCAAGTCCCGGCTGTGAGCCGGCGCTCGGCGTCAGCTGCCGTTAGCCTTTCGCTCCTCGGCGCCGAGGATGCGCAAGCTGTCCAGAGCACGTGCGAGTGTATCGTCCTGCCTATCGAGCGGAAATACCATATAGGCCGGTAAGGAGAAGGTGGGACTGTCTTCAATCTGCCACAGCTGTCCCTGCTCGATCAGGTCCCGGGTGATCCGCCGGGGAAAATAGCCCGAGCCGCCACAGTGGAGGATCTGCTGCATGACCAACCAGCCGATGTTGGCGGTGATCGCAGGAGGTCCCATGTCGGGGAAGGTCGTGCTGAACTGGGCATGGAATTCCGGGCCCCAGTCCATGTGTATGTAGCCCTCATCGGGCCACGGCCTGGATGGAGTGGAGGCCACCAGCACCAGAACTTCGTCGAACAGACGCTCGATACCGAGGCCCGGCCGGCTTTCCGGCGTATACATCACTCCGACATCCACCGTGCCCTGTACCAGGCCTTCCATGATGCTCTCCTCGAAACCGACCTCCAGGTGCAGGGAAATGTCAGAATAGGCCTCCCGCATCCGTCCCACCCACTGGGGAAGGAAGCCATCCCACAAGGCAATCCGTCCGCCCAGGGTGAGGCTTCCCCGAAAACCGGCCGGCAGCCCCACTTCGTGCCGGGCCTGCTCCAGGGTCCTGACCAGCGTCTTTGCATGACGTAAAAACCGATGACCCGCAGCCGTAAGCTCCGCGCCTCCACGGCCCCGCCGGAACAGACTCACCCCCAAGCGTTTCTCCAGTGCCTGGATGCGGGCGCTTACGGTTGATTGGGTGACGTGCAGACGCTGCGCGGCGCCGACAAAATTACCGGCGGCGGCGATGGCGAGGAAGGTCCGGGCGAATTCTATGTCCATGAACTTGTATCGGCCTTTGCGATAGATAAAGTCAATAAATATTGATTGCCCAATACATTGCCATTCACCTACGCTACGCGTCAATCGAAATTCACAGGAGTGGCCGTGCAGCCCTTCACCCCAGAGCCCTTTGAACGCGTCGTCCCTACGGAGTCCAACTCGTGACCTTTGCCACCCCCACTCGGCACCGGTTTCTGGCGCGATTCGGGAGCCGGCCTTTTCATACTTCGAGCCATACCGAGCGGCTGATCGCCACGGTAGGCAGCTTTGTCGGCATCCTGCTCGTGCTACTGGTCAGTGCCCACATGTTCGATGTCCACGGTGCCGCCTTGGTCGTGGGCTCCACCGGCGCCTCTGCCGTACTGCTCTTTGCCGCCCCCCATAGCGTGCTTTCGCAGCCCTGGTCGCTGCTGGGCGGTCATCTGGTTTCCGCCGCCATCGGTGTCACCTGCGCCCGGTTTTTTGCCGATCCCTTCTTCGCCGGACCTATGGCTGTCGCCCTGGCCATCGGCACCATGCATTACCTGCGCTGCCTTCACCCACCCGGAGGCGCCACGGCGCTGGTCGCCGTCATTGGGGGTGAACCGCTACGCGAACTCGGCTACGGGTTTCTGGTTACCCCCGTGCTGGCCAACGTGTTGATCATTCTTACCGTCGCGGTGGTCATCAATTACCCTTTTCGCTGGCGGCGCTACCCCGATTGGCTTTCCGCGCCGACGGGCAGCATTGGCGCCGAGGATCTCCAGCGGGAGAAGTGCATGATTGCGCATAGCGACCTCGTCTACGCCCTGTCGGAGATCGATTCCTTTATCGATGTCAGCGAAGAGGATCTGCTCCGGATCTACGGGCTGGCGATGCACCACACGAAGGAAGCCGACCCTGATCCGCAAACCTCGGAAGCCGACCCTGATCCGCAAACCTCGGAAGCCGCCTAGCAGCGGTTGAAAAACTCCCTCTACTACCGGGAGAGGGCCGGGATGAGGGGGATGCAAATGCATGGTAACTACCTGTTTTTTATACCCCTCATCGTGGCCTTTCCCCTGAGGAAGAAGGGACAAAACCCTTTTTCCTCAGGCTGCCAGGTCGCGATTTTTTGCGGGGAGGCGACCATCGTCTCGGCTCTGTCGCGCGGTAAGTCGCCCGTCGATGCATAATGGGGGATTCAATCCAACCGGACATCGGTCCATGCGCTCCTCTGAAAACCTTTCGACATCCGATCCTACTGACAGCCTGCTTGCGCACCCGCATTCCAGCCACCGCCCCCGCCGGGTAGTCACATGATCCCGTGGGAACTGCTCGATAGCGCCCCGGTTACCGGTGATCGAGGCGAACTTCGGCTCTACCGTCGCAGGGAGGAGTTCTCCATTTTGGTCTCCGGCGGGGGCGGCGAGCTGATGAACAGCCGGGTTCACGGATCCGAGGATGCACTGGCCGAACTCGCCTGTTCGCCGTTGGCCGACCGGAACGGCCCGCGCGTGCTGATCGGGGGGTTGGGTATGGGCTTCACACTGGCGGCCGCTCTCAAACAGCTGCCGGAGAGCGCAGAGGTGGTCGTGGCCGAACTGGTACCGGCGGTCGTTAAGTGGAATCGTGAGCTTCTGGGCGGACTGGCCGGTCACCCGCTCGATGATCCGCGAACCGCGGTGCGTGTCGGTGACGTCGGTGCCGTCCTGAAAAGGGAGCGGAGTGCGTTTGACGCCATTCTGCTCGACGTGGACAACGGCCCGGAGGGGCTGACCCGCCGCGAAAACGACTGGCTCTATTCCTTCAAGGGTTTGGACGCCGCGTTCGACGCCCTGCTCCCATCGGGGGTTCTGGCGGTCTGGTCAGCGGGTCCGGACGGCGCTTTTGCCGATCGCCTGCGGCAGGTCGGCTTCGATGTCGAGGAGACCGTCGCGCGGGCTCACGGGCCGAAGAAAGGGGCCCGTCATACCATTTGGCTGGCGAAACGACCGCTATGAACTTCATTCTTTGAGTTCAGCGCTAGCAGGCTGTTGAAAAAGGTTTTTATCCCTTCTCCCTGAGGGAGAAGGTTAGGATGAGGGGGATAAAATCAGTAACTTACCTTTTATTGAGTCCCCTCACCCCAGCCCTCTCCCTCTGGAGAGGGTGTTTTTCAACAGCCTGCTAGAGCACCGAACAGATAAAAACCTGGAGGGCGTAAATCATTGATATTGGGGCGTGGGCCGCAGGGATGCGGCCCTCGAGCCTACAGGGATGTATTTACGGCGTCCCCAAAATCAACGATTTGCAGCCACCCCCACGTAACCTGTTCGGTGCTCTAGTCGCCGGCTGGCAAGCGGGCCGGTTCAGTCGGGGGCGGACGCGTCACGATATACGTTGCGATAGCCGTAAACAGAAGAGCCATTGCGAGCGGAATCAACGGCCCGTTGCTATGCCAGACTATTCCGGACCAGCTGAAGGCGAGCAGCAGCACGGCCATCTGCTTGGCGCGTCGGGGAACGGCCCGCTCCTTTTCCCAGCAATGCAGAAGCGGTCCGAAATGGCGATGGGTTTCGAGCCAGCGCCGCAGCCGTTCGGAGCCACGGCTGGCTGCCCAGGCGGCCACCAGAAGAAAAGGTACCGTCGGTAAGCCAGGCAGCGCGACGCCGGCAAGCGCAAGGCCCGTGAAGAGATAGGCCAACAGGGCAAAGGGCCAACGGTTATCTCGAAACGGCATCATTTGAATTCAGCGAATCCCGAGTTATCAAATCAAGTATAAGGCGCTGCGATTTATCCCGCAATCGACCCTAAACCGGGCAGGAGTGGCTGAAGGCGTCGTTCCAACTCATCTGTTCGTTCACGCCTCTTCAGTCCTCTTCCGCTGACGCCCCCTGCGGCGGCGCCCCAGCCATTTGTTGCAGTGCATCAAACACACGAGCGCGATCAACGGTGGCCAGATACTTCAGGTTCAAAACGCGCTCTCCCATCGCCCCGAGATCCAGGACCAATCGTCCGCGCGGCCGTACGGTGACGGCTGTGAGTTGGCCGGGCCGGACGACCAGAAAGTTGGGCCGGCCGAAGCGCAGTCGTTCGAGGAGCGTGATTTCTGCATCGGTGATCGTCGCGATGGGGATACGAAACAGATTGATCACCCAGGATAGAGCGAAGAGCAACCAAACCACGGCGATGAACGTGGCCAGGTGAAGGTCATGGGTGATATAGAACCAGGAAGCGCGCAAAAGAAGCAGCGACAAAATGATCCAAACCAGCCGGCGCATCGAGCTGGCATACAGACGTATGCCCGTGCTTTGGTTCATTCGTCGAGGCTCCGTAAGAGGCTGGAACCACCACCAATATCACATGCACGGATAACTGCCTACTCCTACCGCGGTACTACAGCACAAGGAGTAGGGTTTCGGGAGGTCCAGGTTTTGATCGAATCCAACTTCCCGTTAACGGGTATTCGCCGTCCCTGGCGTGACCCGTCGATTCAGATCCGTTCTATCCGTGCGGGCAACCCTTGCCTGTCGACGTTGCCGACGACCCAATCGGTCAGGAAGGTGACACCGGGGCGACGGTCACCGGTATTCACACCGAGTTGCCTGGCATCCTCGTGGCTTCAGGTGCGGCTGTTTTTTTCCAGTTATCCAGCAGAGCGGCATAGCCGGAGCGCATTCACGCGTGCCCCAAATGAACCCGACCGCCAAGGCAGCAGCCAATTGACCCGGCCAAAGTACTCCGTTGTATCGCTCGAAAAACCGGCCCGAAAAACCCGCATTCGTACCCACACTCACGGTGCGGTTAGTTGTCTACTCCTGCCGGGGTGGTCGATACTTCTTCTCACCCACCGACTTCCGATGGAATTTATGACCGCATCCCTTCGCCAGGAACCGACCCGCATCGTCAGGCGCGGCCGTGTCGAATTTACCCTTCTGGGAACCGCCCACATTTCGCGGGCCAGTACCGAAGAGGTTATACGCCAGCTCGATCAGGGGCAGTACGATGCGGTTGCCGTGGAACTCTGCCCCTCCCGCCATGCGGCGTTAACCTCTCCGGATCTCTGGGGGCAGACTGATCTCTTTCGACTGATCCGAGAAGGCAAGGCGGGGATGCTAGCCGCATCCCTGGCGCTGGGTGGCTATCAGAGGCGCCTGGCCGAGCAATTTGGCGTCGAGCCGGGGGCAGAAATGCGGGCAGCGGTGGAGCGTGCGCTTGTCCATCACATTCCCGTTCTACTGGTGGACCGCGATATCGGTACTACGCTCAAACGCACCTACCGAAGTGTATCCCGCGCGCAGCGGTTTACTATCCTCGGCGGACTGCTGGCCAGCGTCGTCTCCCGTGAAAAGGTGAGCGAGGAAGAGGTCGAACGGCTGAAAGAGGGCGATATCCTTGAAACCACCTTTGCGGAATTCACCGGCCGCGCCTCCAGTCTGCAGGGACCTCTGATCGATGAGCGCGATCGCTTCATGGCCGCCCGCCTGTGTGAAGAGACCGGGGATGCGGGTTATCGCCGGGTGCTGGTCGTGGTAGGGGCCGGTCACCTGAAGGGGCTCGCCCACTACCTATCCCGCGGCGAAGGGTGTGATGATCCACGGGCGACGGTCGCCCGACTGGAAGCTCTCCCTCCCCGTGCGCGCTGGCCCCGCGTTCTGCCATGGGCCGTGGTGGCCATTATCCTCACCGGCTTTGCCATCGGCTTTGCCCGCAGTCCCGAATTGGGTGCCCTGCTGGTGTGGGAGTGGATCCTCCTCAATGGCGCGTTATCGGCCATCGGCGCCATCATTGCCGGTGCCCACCCCTTGACCGTCATCGCCGCCTTTGTCGCGGCCCCCTGGACGTCGCTGAACCCGATGATCGGTGCCAGCATGGTCGCGGGGGCCGTCGAGGTATGGCTGCGCAAACCGCGCGTGGCCGATTTCGGCACGCTTCGCTCCGACGTCACGTCACTGCGAGGCTGGTGGCGCAATCGGGTTTCCCGCACCCTGCTGGTCTTCTTCCTGGCCGGTTTTGGCTCCTCTCTGGGCACCTATCTGGCCGGATTCAGAATTTACGACCATCTCCTCGGCACCTAAACGGGATTTCCCGAGCCCTAACAGGCTGTTGAAAAACACCCTCTCCAGAGGGAGAGGGCTGGGGTGAGGGGACTCAATAAAAGGTAAGTTACTGATTTTATCCCCCTCATCCTAACCTTCTCCCTCAGGGAGAAGGGACAAAAACCTTTTTCAACAGCCTGCTAAACGCTCCCTGGAGCCTTTATGACTCGGAGTCGATGTAGTCGTCACGACCGGAGAGGATACCCTTGAGCCGTGCCGAGCCCACAATGTGCAGGACGAACCCTGCCGCGGCGAAGAAAAACACAGAGGCGAGGAGACTGGCGTGGATCGGATCGATGGTGGATTTGGGCGTATAGAGGAACACCGACGCCACAAAGCCCGCCGCCAGGAGATAGAACAGCAGGGCGAAGCCGAAGGCGATCCGCTGACCGGTGGTACGGCCAACGCTGCGCTCGGCGCGTAACGGTAGACCAAAGAGGGAATGGGACATAGCTGCTTTCTAGGTAGGATGGAACCCGATTGTCCGGCAAATCCCCTGACCCAACATTGAGCTGAGTCAATTTTGATGCGAGCGAATGCCGCCGCTGATTCGACAGCGGCGGCCAAAGACGCTTACGGGACCAAGACATCGCAACGCCATAGCCCCGAATCCGCCGTCTGAGCAGAGATATTATTCGACGCCGTTCAATCCGGGCATCACCCCTTCGGTCACCTCGAAGGCACTGAACTCCTCCTCATCAAGGCTGCCGTCCTGGTTGATATCTGCGGCCTCGAACTGACGGTTCAGGTCATCGATATGGGAGACCTCTTCCGGGTCGAGTCCTCCATCACCATTGCGATCGAGTTCACTGAACGGGGGGAAGGGACCCTCACCCGGGTCGTCGGCAGTGAAATCGGAAATCTCGGCATCTGTTTCGCCGGGTGCCACCGTATGGACAGCCCAAGAGTTCGACGAAGTAATCAGGATCAGAAGGGATGCGAACAGGCCCAAGCTACGCATGATCATGATTAGCCTCCTTGCCATGGCATGCAGGTGTTTCCTTTCAGACTAGGATAGCGTACGCCGTTAGATGCTGGACAAAAGTGAGCGCCGACTCATGGTTTGCAGCCCCTTTGTGCTGCCCACTAGTGTACTGTTGCATGCTTGGCGGTGCATTCAGCGAGCCGCTGGCCGGCCAGATGCAAGGCGCGTTTCGCAGGGAATGGCGCGCCCTTTCCAAGAAACGCAACGCCGCAGATGGCCGGCCAGCGGCTCGCCCGGAGGGAGCCCCCCAAAAACGCCATGACGGCGTTGCAGCGCTTGACAAGGGAATAACCATTGCCTGCGCGCTGCGCCTTGTCCTGACATTTTTGGGGGGCTCTGAATGTATCGCCAAGCATGCAACAGTACACTAGCTGGCCACGCGGTTTCGGCCACCCTTTTTGGCCCGGTATAGCGCCTTGTCCGCTGCCTTGATCACGCTGTCAGGATTTCGGCTCTTTCCCTCTCGCTCGGCGACGCCGGCACTTACGGTGATGGTGACAGTCCGAGTGCTGCCTTTTCCGGGTTTCTTCGCACTCGCCTTGCGGGGACGTCCCTTGCCGCGCACAGTGAATGGCGATGCGGCGATCGTCTCACGTAGCCGCTCCAGATGGGGCAGTGTGGCTTCCAGCGGCTTGCCCGGATACAGGACCGTGAACTCCTCGCCACCATAGCGGAAAGCTTTTCCGCCACCGGTCACTTTTGACATGCGCGCGGCCACCATCTTGAGTACCTCGTCCCCGACATCATGGCCGTAGCTGTCATTGAATTTCTTGAAGTGATCCACATCGAGCATGGCGATGGTGTAGCGGCCACCCAGTTTCAGCAGCGCCTGATTGAGGGCGCGCCGGCCGGGCAGTCCCGTCAATTCATCGCGAAAAGCCATACTGTAGGAGATTTCCAACACCGCGATAATCAGGATCAGTAACGCGCTGGCAAAAAGATTCGTGATCGTTTTGGATTCCGCCGGCAGGAGTAGTGCAAAAAGCATTAGCGCCAATGCCCAGAAGAACCCGTTTTCCATTGCACTGTGGTGGCGCAGTCCGAGATAGGCGGTGACGGCCAAGCCGAAGGCAAAGGCCAGCAGTGCGGGCTGACCCAGCCTGAAATCAGGCAGCACTTGCCAGTCGATGAGTCGCGCATCGAGCAGGTTCAGCCAATGGTGCTGCTGATAGTGGAACAGCGCCCAGATGGCGAGGGGTTGGGCAACTATGATTGTCCAGCGCACGGAGCCGTGCCACGTGAAAATCCCCCGCTCCTTGAGGAGCGCGAGCAAGGCGACATTGAGCGGTAGAAGAACTGCGGCGGCCTCGGTCACACCCGGGAACGAGTGACCGTACAGCGTACCCAAATGTCCGTGAAACCATCCGGCCATGGCGATAATCACGGCGGCGAACACCAAACGGCTGCGATCGAAGCGCCAGCCCAGCAGCAGCGCACTCACAAGCACTGCGGTGGCATAGAGACCGGCGAGGGGCTTGCTCCATTTGAGAAATTCGGGATAACGCACGGCGATGAGGCTGCCCAGAAAAAGCAGACCTCCGGGAAGCAAAAACGATATCAAGCGGCGGCCGGTGGCAAATCCCACAAAAGGTTCCTTTGTAAATTGAACAGCAGGGTCGGGAAGGTGTGTTGTCACCGTATATACGACCACTCGCCCACTGTAATCGAAATGCCGAAAACGCTCTAGCGTAGTGCCCGGCACTCATCGAAAATCGCCGACCAGCAGACCACCCGGTCTCAAATTAATATCGTTTCATCGAGCCCCTGCCGGGTACAGTCCTTACGATCGCCCAGGTCGACTGCCGTACCAGAGCGGAAAAGAGGCGAACGAATGCGGAGGAAGTGTATTTTTCGCTATTGCTCAAAGGCGCTTTTCTGCCGAGACGGAGAGTTGAACAAGCCGGGCGAGGATCTGCTGGCGGATGGTTTGTATGCGGGAGAGGGCCGTGCCGGCGATGTCGAGCAAGTCGTGAGGCTCGCTGTTGTCGAGGTCACCACTGACCGCGTGCTTGGCCATGTTATCGTCCCTAGCGGCTACCCCGAAGGGCCACGGGGCTTCTCTGAGGTTGACCCGAATGGCCAGCAGTAGGTGACTCACATCTCTCGCGCGCTCATCGATGCGATCCTTCAGGGCGTGATTGCGGGGTGCATTATAGCTAAGCAGCAGTTCCAGAAGGGTCGCATGCATGTGCAACGAACGAAGTTTTGGCAGGACTTCGTCGGTGCGACGAAGGGCGGTGCGAAACCGATCGATTTCCTCCAGTGTCGGTGTGGAGGCACTGCTACTCAGGCAGGCAAGGCCGAGTGCCAGTCTTTGCGAAGGGGCTTGGGCCGTATCCTGGAGCTTTTTTAGTCTCTTCTCCTCTTCCATCTCGAGCTTGCGGCACTCGCGGTGAAGGCTTTCCAGGTCCACCTTCCCTTCAGGCAAGGGGATTTTGGCGCTCACCAGGACTTCCCGCGCATTGGCCTCGACCAGTTCCCGTTCGATTTGGAGGTAATACTGCAAGGCCGCGCGCGTCCCAACCTGCCCCCCCTTCGAGCGCCGGACTGCGTCTTGGAGCTGCTGTTTCAGTGTCTCTGCTCCCGCCTCGGGAAAGGGCTGATTGAGAGGTACAGGCGACAGGTGGAGGTCGAACAAGTAGTTGCGGAGCAGGCGTTCGGCCCTGGTCGGTTCGACCACGCCGGGTGAGAGCCGATCGGGGGTTATCGGCACAAGCAGCAAACTACGGTAGTAAAAATAGCTGGCCCTCCGGCTCAGGCGTTCAAAGCCGGATAAAAGTTGGCGCGCGGACCGATCATCTGCGTAAAGGGCCTGTTGCGGATTCTTCTCAATCCGCTCGATACGCTTGAGGTCTGTGGGACGGGATTCATCCGCTCCGGCTATTCCACCTTTCAGCGTTTTACGTATCTCGGCCTGAAACTCCTCGGCCCTCTCGCGGGCCAGGGAGAGTGCCGCGACCGGCAAGCGTTCGGCCAGCTCTCCTTTCTCGTTCCATTTGCGTTCCTCTTCCTCCGCAGCGGCCTTGAATGCCATCTCCAGAAGATGCTGCATGGCGAGGGTTCCGCGGAACGCCTCGCTGCCGCTCAGCTGCGCCTGAACACGATCCAGGCGAAACTGCAACAGCTTGAGGGGGCCCGCAGCCACAGCGCTCACTATTTTCAGGAGGCCCCGGTGGAGACAGCGGGAGAGCGACAGAAGCTTCCGTCCGACACGGCCCGATAGTGCACGAGCCCCCGGCTGCTTCTCCAGATTTTTCAGAAACCCCTCCAGCTCATCCTTTCCGAAGACCGCCTCTCGAAGGCGCTGGTGGCTGGCGTGAACGAACTGCGTGCGCCGGGCCGCCTGTTTCCGACCCAGGTAGCCCAGTTCTCGACCAAGTAATCCCGCGAATTGCCGGACACTCATACCGCTTATCAGGGTCAGTCCCAGTTGGAGTGTCGGTCGCCTGGCCGGCACTTCCGGCAAGGCTCCGAAGTTCAATGTGATCCGGGCACCGCTGTCCACGGCAATATGGCGCGGCACAGGAGCCCCGACCTGTTTACAGATTTCCTTCAGGAGTTCATTGAGCCGAGGCTGTTGATCCGGCTCCAGGAGTATTTTCGAGGCAGTACGGGGATGCACGGGTAGTAACGGTTTGACGAGCAAGGCAATTAGTCCGGCACCGAGCAGTGACGGCAACAGGTGAAACAGCAGCGCTGCCACGCCAAACGTCCCGTAGAAGTCCAGGTTGAAAATCAGATGGTAGAGCAGCGCGACGATCAACCCGGTCACGACGATAAAGTGGGCCAGCCACACCATGCCTACCACGATTGCAGCAACGGTTATGTTGAGGCGATAGCGGAACCCGGCCGGTTCCAAAATCGCCCTGTCCGCCCCTTCCTGATTTTTTTCCGGCGTAGGGGTTCGCGGCCGGGACTCTGAGCTTGGCAATCCCTCCCGCCTCGGCGATAGCCGCCATCAACCGTTGGCCATCCTCGAGCTTGTGGACCGTCTTGACCACGCGGGGTTTTCCGGAAAACAGGGACTCGATGTCAGCCGTCGACTTGCGAAACAGCAGGGCCAGGCGGGCCTTGACTTCGTCGAGATCCCTACCCTCACTGATCTGACCATCGAAGAGTACTCTGTAGCTTTCTGCCTCCATGGCCCACTCTTTTTTTGACTGCCGACTAACTGAGTAACATATGCCACCTGCTCTCCGGCTACGTGCAACTGGTTCACACTTTTTTCGGAACTTGGAGGATAAAGCGGGCTGACAATTAGACTTAGTCCCGGTCTGGCGCCGTCAATCTGCTCGGGTTCCTGCGTTGTAGGTGATGCCAAATTCCGCCACCGCAGCTTCAAAGTCACCTTCGGCACCGATCCGTTGCCAAAACTCGCGAAAATTCTCTTCGGCACTCTCGAGTTGGACATGCATCTTGTTGGGCTTATCGCCCAGGAAGTGGTCAATGTTGGCAGTGACAGTGTCGATATAGTCGTGGGCAAGGTCGAGGGCCTGGTCCTGTAATTCGTCGGGGAGGTAGAGATAGATGCCGTGGGCGTAAGCGGACATCATCAGCCCCGGTTCGAGCCGCCTGGCATAACTTTCGGCGACGGCGCGACGGTCTCGTTGCAGATGGACATAAAAGACGTTACTCGGGTAGCGCTTTTCAAGCCGCCCCAGGAACCAGGACAAGCGATTATCGGATTCGATGTGCCAAGGTGGATAGTCGAGACGCTCCGGTCCCACACGGTCGATCCGGGTTTCGTGGCCGCAGCTGAAGTTGGTGATATGCCGGCAGGCCCGCTCGAACGTCGTCGAACCGCAGCGTCCGGTGCTGAGCACAAAAACGTTCACGTGGCCAACTCCTCGATGTACTGCTCGGGGGCGTGGCCAAGCCGGCGCAGGAGCGATTTCCAGGCGGCCCGATCGGCACGGTAGCAAGCGATGGCGTTTTTAATGGCCTCCAGCCGCCTGTTGCGATGATCGCCCGGTCCAATCAGGGCATGGCCGCGGGATCCCGCGCCGAAATTGAGTTCAATGTTGTCAAAGAAGCGCTCAAAACGCTCCCGTGCGATGATCATATCGCGCCGATTTCTCCACCAGAGCTCCGGCGCGTTGAATCGGGTCCGTGCTTCGGACAGTCCCTTTTGAATCGCCCGGCGCTTCTCCGCATAGAACCGTTGCATGCGCTCCTCGACGGCTTCGACCACGTCCGATATCTGCCGCTGTGACAGGGGCGTTCCAGGGTAGCCGAGCGCAATCAGCTCACGAACGGCAAACAGCATGACGTCCCCGAAGAACTGTCGTTCGAATTCACCGGAGAGATCGACACGGCCCTGTCGTCGGTCAACCCCGGAGCGGAATTCGAACTGCTCATCGACGGTGCGGGTGTGCAGAAGGGGCAGGTTCACGGCGACGAATTTTTCACCGAGCTCGGCCTGGATAAGGCGTCCAAGGGTTGGGCCCGCCATGCGCAGCTTGAGGTCGGCGAAAGGAATAAAATACTTGAGCGCCTCTGCACGAAGAACGTAGTTGCCGGTATAAACGGTTCGTGCGGGCGAAGCCGTCGCCACGGCATCGGAGTAGCTGTAGTGGGTCGGGCGCGTCAGGTGTTCGCCCTCGAAAAAACGATCCAGTTTTTCGGCAAAGGCTTCGAAACACGCACCGAAGTCATGAACCCCCTCGAGGTCACAGCGGTAGGCATACGCATCCTGCCCTTGCTCGAACCCGAACAGACCGGCCATATCGTGGTAGGCGGCATCACCGCCGGTATTCACATCACCATGGCAGCCACAGGGCCGATCGGGCTCCACCGTCGTCATGCGTTGCAGGAAGGCAATAATGTCGACGAGGAAATTGCCGGCCATTACCGCGGGTGAGACCGGCGGGTCGCCGACGACCTTGCCTGTCGCAACCTGAACGTTTCTTTCTGTGAACAGGCGGTCGAGGGAGTAGAAGTAGTTGAGGGCGGGGATATCCTCGGTCCTTTCCTGATGGGTGATCCGCACCTTGAATTGTTCATCGCTATCGACGAAGAGGAAAAGGGCATTGTCCAACCCGTCGAGGCCGCTCGAAAACAGATAGGCCAGATTGCGCGTCACGGAGGCCCCTTTGTGTTGCATACCGGTTCGGCGCGGATCCCCCAGGATCCGAACCAGCTGCGCCTGCTCCTCCGTCGAGAGTGAATTCAGGATTTCGAGCTGCTCGTCCCCGCCGAAATAGATGCCGCCGAGTCCCTTCCGAGCGAACGCCTGTACGATTTCGCGATTACGGCGAACGACGGATACGTCCTCGGAGTCGTCGGCCACAACGACTGCGACCTTTTTGAATCGCCCGTCGAAACCTCCGTAGCCGAACATACGGCACTGGGCCAAGAGGCTGTCGAGAATGTTTTGCAGGTGCTGGGGCCTATCAGCGACCGGAATGATGATGAAAAAACGATGCCGCCGGTCTACCCCTCGCCGCTGTATGAGCCCCTCCAGCTCGCAAAAGGCCTGGTGGAAGTTATCCAGCGTTTCGGGGTCGGGGCCGACCGACCACATCGCCTTTTCGATGAGGGCAAGGCTCTTTTGATACAACCCGATGAGCGCTTCGGCATCTTGTCGGCCCTCCTTCTTTCCACAGAGTTCCTCAAGCCGTCCTGCGATGTTCCGGATGGCCGGTTCGTTGGCGAAGCGATCGTGTAATGCGCGAAGCGCACGGGGGGTGTGCATGACGGTATTCAACGCCTCGAACTGTAGGCGGGGAAGGCGTCCCGATCGATGGCGATTTCGATGAGATTAACCCCGTGGTCGAAATCAAGGCCATCGAAGGCTTCATCAATATCACCTTCGCGGGCGATTCGGTGATAGGCGACACCGAAAGAGGCCGCCAGTTGCGAATAGTCGGGGTTGGTGAAATCGCAGTCGATGAAGCGGTCTTCGTACCGCTGGTGCTGATTCTTCCGGATCAGCCCCAGGGTGCCGTTATTGAACATGATTACCGTCAGGGGGATACGGTAGTTGACTGCCGTCATCAACTCCATACAGCACATCTGAAAACCCCCGTCGCCGAGTATCGCGAACGTCCGTCGCGGCGATGCGAACCGCGCACCAATGGCAGCCGGGATGGCGTGGCCCAGCGATGAAATCCCTGAATTCGGGTGATAGCGGGTGGCGCTGGAGGCGTCCAGAAGATTCTGGGCAAAGATGATGTTGTCATCGAAGATCTGGTTGTGGTCGGTGAAACGCTCATTGAAGCGGCGAAAGAACTGCTCCACCAGCGTAAAGTTATCACCGAATATCGCGAACGCCGGATTCCGTTCGGTCGCATTCTGACGCGGGCGTGGTGCCGGTAATCCCGGTCGGGTACGGCCCCGCAGCCGTGTCAGGATCCCCTCCATGGACTCCCCGATATCCCCGACGACGGCGACTTCGGCGCGAAATACCTTCTCGATCTGTTCCGGGTCGCGGTCGATCTGGACGATTTTCCGATTGCCCAGCAGTTGCCGGTCCCAGAGGTAGCTGGTGCGCTCATTGAAGCTGGCACCGAGGACCAGCAGCAGATCGGCCTGCTCGACGACATACTCGTAGACCCGGCCGTTGGAGGTGACCCCGAGAGTGCCGAGCGACCGTGGGGAACACTCATCGATGATGCCCTTGCCCTTGAGGGTGGTCGCCACCGGGACGTCGAGCGCTTCGCTGAGCTGGGCCACGGCTTCATGCGCGACGGCCTGTATGCAGCCGTAACCGGCCACTATCACCGGATTGCGGGCAGCCAGCAGGAGCTGAACCACATCGTTGAGCAGCGGGTCGTCACGGCGACGCGGCGAGCCGTGCCTCGTCGTCCTGATGGTCTCCAGCAGTTCGGGGTCGATACTCTCCTGCTGTAGGTTGAAGGGAAAGCTGAGCAGGACCGGTCCCGGACAGTCGGAAAGCAGAGCGTTGCTCGCCTGGTTGAGGACACTGGGCAGGTAGTCGGTGCGCTCCACCAAACGGTGGTATCGGGTGATGCCGCGGAAAAGCGTTCCCTGATCGATCGCCCCGCCCTCGCCGGAACTCTCCTGGAGCCCCCCCTTTCCGAAGACCTCGGTGGACGACTCACCGGTGATGATGAGAACCGGCTGGCGGTCGGCGTAGGCATTCGCGATCCCGGTCACCAGATTGGTGGCGCCCGGACCTGCGGTGGTGATACAGGCGCCGATGCCGCCGGAAGCGCGAGCGTAGCCACCGGCCATGAAGGCGGCACCCTGCTCGTGTTTGGCGAGGACACTCCTTATCGAGGAGTCATAGAGACGGTCATAGACCGGCAGAATATGGGCACCCGGCATGCCGAAGACGTATTCGATGCCGAGCCGTTCCATGTAACGTACGATGAATTCGCTGACCTGAACCTTCATGAAAAAGAGATGTTCGTGGGTACCGGAGAAAAAGACAGGTAAGGCCCCGTTGGGACTTTTGGTCCCTTTTTGCCATCGCGCGCCCATAACTACAAGCAAAAAAGCGATCGCATCGAACGCACCGGCACAGCGTGCCCACCCCCTCACCTCCTCGGGTCGCCTATTCAGCGGCGGTTTCAAGCCGCCCTTCTTGAGCTCGGAACGGCCCTTCGGAACGCTCTTCGGCCGACAGCGTGCCTATCTGCTCCGACCCTGCCCCATCAGGCTTCCGCCGGCGTAACCTCGCACACAGCCGCACGAAGGGCGTTGGAGCCGCTGATGGGGTCGATTCTCTCGCCGGAGATCAGCGCGTTGTAGCTGCCGTTATCCTTGCCGCCAACGGCAAAAGGCGGCAAACCCAGGGCGGGACACGCTTCCCACCAGCCGTATTGGGCACAAACGGTATCGGGACGGAGTCCGCGATCGAGGCGGGCCCTGGCCTTCATCGACCCCAGCGGCGTGCGCACTCGCACCCACTGCCCTTCGACGATCCCTCGCTGCGCCGCCGTATCCGGATGCAATTGCACCAGCGGATCCGGCATGCGCCGGCGCAGCGCCGGCAGCGCTCGGTGCTGGCTGTGGCAGAACTGGGGCCACTTGGCCGTGGTCAGCTTGAGCGAGAAGCCTTCATTTCGCCCCTCGATTCCCGCACCGAACCGCGGTATCGGCCCGTGCCCGGCCGCCAGCAGCGGCTCGGAAAACACCTCGATGAGCCCGCTCGGGGTGGAAAAGCCCTCCTGCCGATACTTTCGATATCGGGTCGTCCCCGCGGCCGAAAGCCCCTGGGGGTGACTCCGCAGCGTAGCGGCATCGATGCCGCTTGGTGCCAGCACGTGCTCCAGCGCCGCCTCCGGGTCACCGCCGAAGAAGCGTTTGGAAAGCCCCAGATGGTCGGCCAGCGCGAAAACGATGTCGGTATCGCTGCGCGCATCGCCGCGCGGCGGAATTGTCGCCCGGCGCAGCTGCAGCCAGGCTTCGCCGCGTTCGCCGATTTGGAACCCGGCAGCCAGGCCGGTGCGCTCCCAGGGCGATGCGGCAGGGAGCAGGAAGTCGGCGTAGGCCGCGGTGGGGTTCGGAAACAGGTCGACATGGACGAACAGTTCGAGCTGCTCGAGCATCGCCTGGACGCCCGAAGTGACCGGTTTGGTGAGCAGGAAATTGCTGCCGAAGTTAACCAGCCCTCGCACCGGGTAGGGCTTTTCCTCGAGCACGGCACGCGTCAGGTCGCGGGTGGTGATCCAGCCTTTCCCCGGGGGGCCCAGCGGGCGCTCGGAACGGCCCAGGGTCTTGCCTGCCTGCTCCGGCTCCAGCAGATCGGCGCCCGCGATGTCGTTCAGCACCGGACGGGCGAAGTCGACATTGCCGCCTTGGGCGTCGACCGATCCGGTCAAGGCGTAGAGCAGGCCAATGGCCCTCCCGATCTGCGTCGCCTCACTCTGCTGACAGACACCGGTCCAGTGGTAATAGGCGAGCGGCCGTGACTCGTAAAGAAGACGGGCGACCCCCTCCATCTGCCTGGGCGCAATGCCGGTCTCGGCGGCGACCCGTTCGGGCGTCCAGGCGCGACACTCCTGGGCGAAGAGTTCGAAGGCCGGCCGGCAGGGGATTACCCCCGAGCGGGTCGGCACGGAGATCGTTCCGAATAGCGCCATTTGATGCGGGGATTCATCGCAGCGCAGGGTCTCGGGATCATAGACCAAGGGCTTTTGCCGGCCTTCGTCCCAGACGATCGGCCGCTCACCGTCCCCACCGACCCGCAGATCGGCTTCTCTGAGCAGGTGTCCATCCGGCCGGACCAGAAACGGGCCGTTGCTCCAGTCGCGAATGAAATCGTGATCGAACCAGCCGCGCTCGATGAGCATACCCGCCAGACCGAGTGCGAGCCCCCCGTCGCTGCCCGGTCGCGGTTGCAGGTGCTGATCCGCCTTGGCGGCGAGTCCGACCCGCCGGGGGTCCACCACGACCAGGCGGGCGCCCCGGCGCTGCGCTTGCAGCACCGCATCGGCGTAAACCGGCCAGGTGACCGCCGGGTTGAACCCCCACAGGAGGATGGTTCCGGCATGCTCGAAGTCCGGCACACCGATGCTGGAGCCAAAGGTGTAAGCCGGGGCGTGGTCCTTGTGCCAGTTGCAATTTTCGGTCGCGAACATGACGTTCGGCGAGCCAAATGCATGGGCGAGGCGATGAATCCATCCGAAGGCATCGGCAATGGCGGTACCGCTCGGGGTCGTTACGCCGAAGGCCACCGCCTCGGCGCCGTGCCGGCCCGAGATGGCCTGCATCCGTTCGGCGATCTCCATCAACGCCTCATCCCAGGAGACCGGTTGCCACCCCGGGTCCGCCGCTGTCTTGGGACGGGTCCGCCGCAGTGGACGCAGCAGCCGGTTGGGACTGTAGACCAGCTCCGGCGCCGCCCTCCCCTTGATACACAGGGTTCCGCCCGAGGGGTGCTCCGGATCCGGCTGCACGGCGGTCAATACGCCATCTGTAACCGTCGAGATGCACCCGCAGCGCGATATGCAAAGCGGACAATATCCGTAAAGCCGTTCGGTGTTCATGAGCGCTCCCTCGACGGCTAGATCGCCGATCACCCTACGCGACATCTTACAGGGGCGACCATTACGCACCGGTGGTATTCGGTATGAGGTATCGACCTGTTCGGTTCCAATTGCCGGGTCTTGAGAGCCCGGATTGCCGCAAAGAAGGGCTGAATATCCGATTCCGATACGGCATCCACCTTTACCCCCTTCTCCCGAGGAGAAGGTCGGGATGAGGGGGAATGGCACCCTTTCGCAAAACACCTGCTTCCTTGGCGTTACATCGCCGTTATCGATCGCCGGCGGTATTTTTCTCTTGGGGTCCCTCGTCTTGCATATTCTGAAGAGACGTCTACTACTAGGTTAGTCATACCGATGGATGATTATTGGGCGCGTTTTCAGCGACCGTGCTCCCACTGCAGTCCTTTTTGTTGAAGCGATCATGGAATGATGGAAAGGTCATTTAGGAAGGAGTTAAATTCCGTAGCCGTCGCTAGCGGCACCGAAAAGGTGCTCTCCGGTGATGAGCTCGGCTATCTACGCGCTCTCTTCGCCGCAGGCGAACCACCCAAGAGTAACTTGACCGAAGTAGGGCTGCTCTCTTCAGACGAGACGCTGCTTGACTTGCTCCCGGGATTGAGTGGTCTTCAAGTGAGCGCTGAGCAAGGGGATTACCGCTATGTCTTCCCCCTGGAATCGGTGCAGTCTCCAGATTTGCGACTTCGGATCGAATCGCCGTGGATTTACGATATTCGCGGGGCGACCCGCAGCTGGCGAGCGCCAGTGGAACCGGACGAGATAGAGGTCACGGATCCGGGCGGACTCCTGAAAAGCGCGCAGGTGGCGAACCTCTCCGCATCCGGACTCTTGCTCACGGCCGATACTGGAACGTCCTCGCTCGAGAAGGCCAGCGACATTCATTTGTTGCTCAAGGTCCCGGACCGACCCGCTCCGATGAACGTAAAGGGCCGTGTCGTGCGCACTTCGGTCGACAAAGTCCGGGGCCAACACTGGTTGGCGATCCAGTTTGTCGCACCGTCCCGGGAACTGGAAGAGGCGATTTGCTCCTACCTGCTTCGCGCCCACTGCGCGCAGTCCAAGAGATCGATACCCTGAGCATTCACCCGGTTTCCGACTGACCAGCCCCCTTCTGCGAACTCCCGAACCTCTCCACATCAGACTTCGATAACACGGCCGAGAGTGTCTCCGGACTCCGGGATCACGGTTTGCAAATGATTTGCATTTACAGCCCCCCCGTTGGCTAACGGCCCGAATAAGTGCATTATCTATCCAATTACGGGCAGGATGCGCCGGTTTACGGCGCGATTCCGTAGGAGTTGAGCAGGGACCGCCTCTGACTAAAACAAAACGTCCCGGGCACAGTCCCCGAGGGCGACCTACCTGAGGGGGGAGGAGCCATGCAACTGAACTGGACCGATGAGCTGAACACCGGCATTCCGGAGATCGATACACAGAACCGCCGCATCGTCGAGTACGCCAATACTCTCACGGCGGCAAAGGAAACCGGGGACAGCGCCCAAGTGGGCGAAGTGCTCGAAAAGCTTCTCGACCACGCCGTTAACCATTTTCTTTTCGAAGAGCATCTCATGGAGCAGGCCCACTACGAGTTTCTTGCGGGTCACGAGCGTATCCATGAACTCTTCGCCAAAAAGCTGGCAGATTTCCGCGGCCGCCACGCCGAGGGTGAGGACGTTGCCGATGATCTCATCTCGATGTTAACCAACTGGGTCAATTTCCACATCCGTGATGAAGACCAACGCTACGCCGCATCAGTGAATCAGGTGATCGAAAAAGAAGGCGGCCAGAGTTGGGTCGCGGGTGTAATGAACAAACTTTTCGGCGTCTAGCCAAGCGGGAGAGGAAATCGAAACGAAGGGTTACAGGCCTTAACCGTACCCGTATTTTCCTCCTTTCCCGGTCTCCGCCGCTGGTTTCGCTTCGGCTTACTCCGTTTCGCCGATGCTGCTCATCGCCTGTCGGTTGGCAGTAGTTGGCCGCATAGCGGAACGCCCTCAAGGCTCCATCCGGCCAGCGTTCCCGGATGCACTTTTCCTTCGCGATGAAGCTTAATTGATCCAGGAGTCTTCCCATCCTCGTTATTTGCGCTTGCGGCTTGCGCATCAGATCCGTTGCGGGTCAACGTGGTACATACGCTAACCACAATTAGCTCCCAATCCTGTGACGTACCTCTAATTTCCGGTTTCGTCCTTGATATAAGGTTTTGCCTCGAAGAGCAACGATGGCGAAGCGTCGCAAGTTACGCCTATTAAGGAGATGAAAGTGGAGATATCAAGGATAAGCAGACTGTTCCTGACAGCTGTTTTCATGGTCACCTTGAGTGCCTGCGCGCCCATGGCGATTACCGGTAGCGCAGACGTGGAGAAGACCGCATTCGGGCCGAAGAAGCGTTTTGCCGTGGTTTCCATTGCCTCCGTGAAGACCTTTAGCGGTGAGAAAGGCATCACTCAGCTCTTTAAGGATACGGATGAGATCCCCGGTGCCGACACCAGGCCGCTGCTCGATGCGGTAAAGCCGAAGGTTTTCAAATCACTGCAGGCGAACAGAAACTTTGTCCTTCTTCCGGAGAAGAAAGTCCTTCACAGCCGGGCTTATAAGCAGATCCGGGAAGACGAGCGCAAGACCAAAATGCTGATCTGGAGCGACGAAATGAACGTCGCCAGGAACTACAAGTATTTTTCGGAACCGTCGAAATACGCGCAGTTGGCGAAGGAATTGAAGGTTGACGGTGTGATCGGCGTTACGATGGGCTTCTCCGTCAGCTCCAATAAAGCCGGCCTCAGCATCAACGGGCTGAGTTTCGGGCGCAAGGCGTACAGTCCCCAGGCGACGATCTCGGCTGTCGCCTACGACGAGCGCGGAAATGTCATCTGGAAGGACAGTACGCTAAAGCGTGCTGAGCCCGGTGACAAAAAAGCCATTTTCCTTCTGGATTTTACGGACGTTACGAATACCAACTTTACGAAACTCCATCCCAAGGCTATCGAGATCGGCAACAAGGCCGTCGAGGTCCTCGTTTCCAGGTTGGATGACACCCTCTCCGGTAAGGGCACCAGCAGCATACAAAGCATGAAGTGAGCCCCGAACGAGTTTATCCAGCGACAGAGCCCGCTTCATAGCGGGCTTTTTCTTTCCGGGTAGGCCGTTGTTGCTCTGATCACCCTGTCACAATCAATCCGCAAACAGGTTGAGCTGCCGGATGATCTCCGCCGGGTACTGCTGTGAAAGCTCCTCAATGAATACGCCCACATCCTTGCGCGCAACGTGCAACTTGCTCTCTCCAAGCTCCGTCAGACGAATAAAGAAGGAGCGACGATCGGCCGGGTTCTCCACGAGAGCCAGTATGCCGCTGCGGCAGAGCTCACTGACCATCGCGCTGGCCGATGCACGGGTGATGTGGAGCTGACTGCTCAACCCGCTCACCGTCGTCTCTGGATCACCGTCGATGCAGTCAAGGGCCCGAAATTGCGAGACGCGCAGGCCGGAGTACATCAAGGAGATGGAGAGATTCCTTTCCAGTTTCTGCAGTGCGCCCACCAACCCAACGACATTCAGCTTCTGCATGATCCTTCCCGTGATCCGGTTAGTTAACCAATCTAACTAAATATTTTTATTGGCGTTTCCCGCTGCCAGGCCCCTTAATCAGAAGGACACTGAACGCAACGGAGTGAATCCATGACGACAGCAACCCAACCCATAACCATCGTGGACGAGACAACCGCCGATCGCCTCAATCGACTCGAATCGGAACTGCGCCGCCTCGAACGGCGCGTTCCGGAGGACAAGGTCTCAATCATATTGCTCTCCGGGGATTTCGACAAAGCCATGGCGGCCTTCATGATGGCGAACGGTGCGGTCGCCATGGGAATGGAGGTCTCCATGTTCTTCACCTTCTGGGGTTGCAGCGTTATCAAGAAGGGTCGCAAGCTGCGCGGGAAGAAGCTCTCTCACAAGCTGATCAACCTCATGCTGCCGGCTAGCAGCCGCGATCTGCCTCCATCCAAAATGGCTTTCGGCGGACTGGGCCGGAAGTTTTTCAATTATATGATGGACGGCGAAATGGCATCGCTGGAAGAGCAGATCGAACTGGCCCGCGAGGGCGGAATCCAGTTTCAGATCTGCGCCCCGTCTCTAGGCCTGATGGGTTTCGATTCTGACGAATGGGTCGTTCCCGTAGACGTCTGCGGTGTCGCGGCCATGTATGACACTGCACTGAATGCGCGAACCGCCTACTTCATATCCTGAAGGCCTTCAGCTCTTCACGGGGGGCTTAGCAGGCTGTTGAAAAAGGTTCTTATCCCTTCTCCCTGAGGGAGAAGGTTAGGAAGGGGATAAAATCAGTAACTTACCTTTTATTGAGTCCCCTCACCCCAGCCCTCTCCCTCTGGAGAGGGTGTTTTTCAACAGCCTGTCAGGCCTCCCCGACGGCACGAATCCCCGGCTGCCCCCCAAACGAGCCTCAATGCGCTCACCAGAATCCAGGCGCGCGGGATCACACGAAAACCTCTCCGCGTTTTGATTTTCCTAACTTGCTCAGTACTTCTCATCCGCACCGACACTCCAGCGCTAGAATGTGAGTCGCGGGGGCGAACCACTGTCAGATCTCCGGGAATCAACAAATACGAGCAGGAGCAGTCAATCATGCGCAAGACCTTATTTATCATCTGCTCCATGGGAGTTGGCATCTTTGCCGCCGGACCCGCGATGGCCGGCGACATATACTTCGGTGCCAAGGCCGGACCGATGATGATCGACGGACCCGATCCAACGAACGCCAGCGTGATGCTCGGGTATGAACTCGGGGTGGTCGCAGGCGACCTCGGGATAGAAGGCGAACTCGGTACCAGTATCGATGAGGCCGGCAACGGTGGCGAAGTGGATACGGCCGGCGCTTACCTGGCCTTTCGCAGCGCCGGCCCAATCTATCTCATCGCCAAAGGGGGAGCCGCCTGGCGGGATGAAATGCACACGCGTGATCCGGGACAGGATTCCAGCGCCTCACTCGGACTGGGCGTCGGCTTCAGCGTTGGTCTGGCGCAGTTCGAAGCGGAGTTCACTCGTATCGGCGACGATGCCAACTACCTCACCCTGGGCGTTCGTTTCTAAGCCTGTCGCGCCGGCTCCCGAAAAATCAGGGGTAGAATCGCCGGGTTTTATGGCTGTCGCTTCCCATTACGCTGGTTTTTTGCCGCTACGCGGCCATCTGCCGGGCAAAGCGAGCGCACGGGCAGACGATTGCGGCTTTGTTCCGGCCCCGAGTGAGCGATTCAGTCAACCGCTCAGGTGGCCCCTCCGAGCCGTTGGCGTAAAGCGGCGACCCGTTTGGGCACTGACTCGGCGTGCCCCTCCACTTCGTGCAATCGTCCTTCGAACAGGCGAGTGGCATCGGAGTCAACCTGCTTGAGCAACCGGTCGAAGATGATGTTGGCCTCGCCCTGCTCGATTGCCACTGTCGCATCCAGGGCCTCATCCAGAGAAAGGGCGTCAACCCGCTTACACAGTGCACGCAGCTGCGAGAGTATCGCCTGGATTTCCGGGTCCCTGACTTCGGGGAGGTATTTGAGTCGAGGATGGCTCACGACCAGGTACCGGCACAGTTGCATCAGCCTGCTGTGCTCCCACTCTTCCTCCTGAAGCTGCCGAAAAAACGCAGCGACTTCGGACTGGCTCGCAAAACGCGTGGCGAGTCTGCCGTAGATTTGGGCCACCCGCAGTTCAACCAGGGCGGCCAGGCGATAAGCACGGCCTATGTGACCAGGAAACGCGTAGCCGCGACTCTCGTAGTGATCGACGGCTCGTTCAAGGAGGCTTTTCCTGTTGCTCGCAATCGTCCCGAGAAACACGGCCAGCCCAAACGATTCGACAATTCTTCCCGGATGTTTGAGACAGTAGTCACGATCGATCAACCCACTCACGGAACACCTCCACACCGTTAAGGACGGGTCTGCACCCGCGGACTCGATGATAGGCCTCTCGTAAACGGTTTCTGGAACGCATGTCTCGGAAAAGGGCGCCAGCTGGACACCCTGACGCCAGTTGCCATGACTTCCCGGTTGGGAGGCTGCCCTTTGCAGTGGCTGTCCGGTTTAAGCCGATAAATGACCCGTGAGGATGACTCCCTTCCCACCCGGTGCCGCAGGCATAGGCGAGGGATAGACCTGGACCCGGTATGGAAATCCCCCTACTCCTCTGCCGCAGTTCCAAATCCCGAGGAACTCGCTTTCTCGGATTTTCGGCTCGGGCAGCCCCAGCGTCGGAAACCTCGGATTATCTCAAGGCCCTCGCGGTCGGGATTGGCGAATCATTGTATTTGTCACCGACCTCGATAATTGATAGTTTCCTTTTTGCCGTCCGTACGGGGTCCACCGGAGAGGAAGCGTGCTCGCAAGCACAAAATCGAAGGCCGGCACGTGCCCTGGCGCCACGGGCGTATTAATCTAACCAAGGAACGCGGTCCGTCACCCAAGGAAATGCATTGCGTCCCTGCAATCCGAATCACAGTCGGTCCCGCGCGGTCCAGGAATCTTAAATGGCGATTGATTTCAACAATCTTTCAGCGGACGAGTTATTCGAGCTCGCCAAGCGCAAGCGTCAGGACGAGGAGCGGGAGAAGGCGCGGTTGGCGTCCGTTGCCGGTTTGCGCGAGCGGCGCAAACAGGTAGCTGAGGAGCATAAGCGCGCGCTCGAGGGTATCGATGCACAGATACGCGAGATGCACCAGAAACGCGGCCAGATGGCGCTGAGGTATAAGCAGGAAGTCGACGCCATCGACGCCGAAATCGAAAATCTGAGCAGGGAGGCGCGTTCGGCGCAGCCCGCATCCAACAAAGGCACAGCCCCCTCCTCACAGCCGCCTCAGGCACCGGTCAAATCCGGACCCGAAGGCGGACTGGAGGCCGCCATCGTGAGTATTTTGCGCGAGCGGAAGGACATCAGCGAGGGCCTGCTGAAAGAGCGCCTGAAAGCGCGTGGATTCAATGTCACGGGCCTTTCAAAGGAACTCCAGCGGCTGATCAAGGTTGGACTGGTCGTGGACCGCGGCCGCGATAACTATGCCTTGAAAAAACGCTGAGCCGCCGACGGAGCCGGCTCACGGCAAAAGGGGAGGGTCACTCCACCCCTTTTGCGCTCGGCTTTCCCCGGTGAGCGGTCCGCTTGTTAGGAATAGTCGCTTTTCGCCCTCCCCCCGCGTTTCGGACCCAAAGCCGGCGGCTGTTACGGCTTGTCCCCGAGCGTGACGTTCAGCTCGAGCACCTCATAGTCCCCCTCCTGTTCGAGCTGGACGTGGACCTGCTCCTCATCGATGGGGATGTATTTGCGGATGACCTCCAGCACCTCCCGCTGCATCGCAGGGAGAAAATCATAGCGGCTATTGCGCTCGCCGCGCTGGTGGGCGATCACCACCTGCAATCGCTCCTTGGCCAGCTGAGCTGTTTTGGGCTTTGATTGGCGAAAGTATTTGAGTAGACCCATGATTTACCTCAGCCAAATAGCCGTTTCAGCAGACCCTTCGGTGCCTCTTGAACGAAGCGGAGCGGGACCTGTTCACCGAGAAGGCGGGCGACGGCATCGGAATAGGCCTGCCCCGCAGGCTCCTTTTCCTCCAGGATCACCGGCTGGCCGGCATTGGAGGCCTGGAGTACGCCTTCGGATTCGGGAATGACGCCCAGCAGTCCTATCCCGATCAGGTCGACAATATCGTCCACGCTCAGCATGTCGCCCCCCGACGCCCGCTCCGGGACGTAGCGCGTGATCAGAAGATGCTCCTTGACCGGTTCCTCCCCCATCTCCGCCCGGCGCGACTTGCTGGCGATGATGCCAAGCATCCGATCGGCATCACGCACCGACGAGACTTCCGGATTGGTGACCACGATGGCCTCATCCGCAAAGTACATCGCCATCTGCGCACCGCTTTCGATCCCGGCGGGCGAGTCGCAGACGATGTATTCGAATCCGGCCGCTTTCAGTTCGTCGATGACCCGGCCGACCCCCTCTCGGCTGAGCGCCTCTTTGTCGCGCGTCTGAGATGCAGGCAGGATCGAAAGCCCTTCGACCCGTCGATCATTGATCAGTGTCTGGTTGAGGTTGGCTTCGCCCTGGATAAGGTCGACAAAGTCGTATACCACGCGTCTCTCGCAGCCCATGATCAGATCCAGGTTACGCAGGCCCACATCAAAGTCGATCACGACAGTCTTGTGGCCCTGCAGGGCCAACCCGGTGGCGAACGCGGCACTGGTGGTGGTCTTGCCTACACCGCCCTTGCCGGAGGTGATAACGATTACTCTGCTCAATGCGCTCTCCCCACGTGTTGCTCGCACTGGTAAGTGGTCAGTCTGGTTTCAGGCGTTTCCGGTCGAGGCCGAGACGGAAGGCTTGCGGTCCGAGCATTCAGCCTCTGCGGGCACCTGCCGCCGTATCTTACACGGTCTCGATGTGCAATTTCCCGCCATCGAGATGGATGTATGCCGGCCCGCCGCGCAGCCCGGCCTCCGGCTCCTCGAAGGTCCGATAGTGCCCTGCCACCGAGACCAGTTCGGCATAAAGGGCCGCACAGGAGATGGTGGCCGTTTCATCCCCCCGGATCCCGGCCAACGCCCGCCCGCGGAGCGGCGCGTGGACATAGATGGATCCTCCCGCCAGGACCTCCGCACCAGCGCTGACCTGAGCGAGCAAAATCAGGTCGCCGGCGGTGTGAACCTGCTGTCCCGAACGAACCGGCTGTGTGATGACGCGCACCGGGGTGGGCTCCGGCTCCGGCCTGGGGGGTTCTCCAGCGGCCGCTTCGCGCGGCTCCCCCACCACACCCCAGCCGAAAGCCCGTGCCGCCTCGGCCTGCGCCGGCCCCGCATTGCAGACTCCGGCCGGGATAATGCCTGTCGCAAGCAGCGCCGTGTTCAGCGCCCCGAAGTCGGGCAGCGCCTCGTTCTCCCGTAGCGGCCCGAGATCCAGCAGCACCAGTGCCCCCTGAAAAAGGGCCGGCGCCCGGGTGACGGTCTCCTCCAGCGCCTGGCGAAACCTGTCCACGTCCGCGTCGTGCAGCACCAGGCGCTGCATCAACTGCATGCCGGCGCGCAACTCAAAGGGATAGGGTTGGTTCATACGAATGGCGTCCGACTTGAGAAGAACCGCGGCATTATACCGATCCGGCTGATGGCTGTGTGAGGGCCGCAAGAACGGAAGGGAGCTATTGGCCGCTTCCCGATTCCCTTCGCGACTGCTCCTTCGGCGAACGGATATTTCGCTCTCCATGCTTGCACCCCTCCCGCAAAACGCAAGAAGGCACCCCAAGGGGTGCCTTCCAGGACAAAGCCTTCGGGAGCGGCTTAGAACTCGAAGTACATCTTGTCCCTGTCAAGCTTGTAGCTCCAAGGCAGACCGGCATTCTTCCAGCCGTTCACGACCCGCTGCCCCTTTTTGGCCCCTTCCTTGGATTTGTCCCCCTCGAAACCATCGACCACCGAGTAAACCCTGGTATAGCCGAGTTTGCTCAATAGGGCGGCGGCTTTGGCGCTGCGACTTCCAGAGCGGCACATCAGAATGACTGGATCGCTCTTTGACAACCCCTTGCCTTTCAGGGCCTTTTCGAAAGCCCCCTGAAAGCCGCTATTGGGAACTTTGGCGAAGCTGTGCTTCTTCGCATTCCACTCTGCGGTGTTGTAGGTCATATAGGGGATATTGACGTCGACGCTGCTTGCCATGCCGACGAACTCCACCTCGGCTTGGGTCCTGACATCCACGAAGAGAACCTTTCCGGGCGCCTTCTGCACCATTTCGTTGGCTTCATTGGCGGTGAGATAGAGCCCTTGCGGGGTTTTCTTCTTCTCCGGCAACGAACCCCCGTCCACGGCGGCCCAACTCTGGACTGCGAAAAGCAGCGCGAAAAGGGTGATGTATCTCTTCTTCATTTCGTTCTCCCTAACAGGTTTTTATTTTTTAGAACCGACCTAATCCAGCCGCGCGCTACTCTGGCACACTCATCACCCGTTCACTGTGAGCCAATTCCGGTTTTTCGCCAGAAAGTTGTGACCAGCGATCGTCGCCGGCCGTTTTCCAACGGTGCCCCTCCGCGACCAGGAGTGCGGGCGACTCAAGCGCTTCTGGTCGCGTTCAGCCACTGGGGCCCGGAACGCCCCCGATTCGCGCCGGATCGCCAGCGGCAAGGACAGCATGGTCGCTGCCACCGACATCCGAAAAGAAGATTCAGCATGGCTATCCGGCAAATTGGAGCGGCTAAGTGTCTCAACGCACCATGCCGGGAAATCAGCCGGTGCTGGAACCTCCCGGACCTTTTGCAGACAGATCGAAAAGGAGTTATCGAAGCGAGAATCGGTTACCCCGGCTTCGCTTTAACAAGCGCCACAAATTTATCCAGTTCGGCGGATGAGGCCTCACCGACCTGATGCTTGAGCTTCATGACAAGCTCACGGGCCTTTTCGCGCTCACCGAGGTATACCCAAAGCAGTTTGGCGGCATTGAGGTTGGCCTTGAGGTGGTTAACGGTACGACCGTAACGCTCGTCTGCATCCTTCAATAAACGATAAGCGAGACGATAATCCTGAGTGTCGATGGCGTGCTTGACCAGAACCGGGAGGTGCTTGACGTTGCCGAGAACGAAAAACTCGGAGTGGTCGAGGCATTCGGCGGCAAGGTGAAGCGCTTTGGGGAGGCGGTTCCTTTCAAGTTGCAGCTCAATGTTCAAACGGCCCATGCAAAGCAACGTCCGGCTCAGGCCCCATTTTCCGATTTCCCGGTAGATCTCTTCGCAGGCCTCCGGCGTCTCACCGCGACGCTCGAACAGATCCATGGCCATCGCGACCGCTTCACTGTCGCGATGGGTTCGCACTGCGCGATAGAGTCGGTCCCAGAAGGCGGCTTCCTCCGCCGCCGCCATCTCTTTTTGACGCTCCAGTTGCTGGCGTTTCAGCTCGGCAGTGTTTACGTGTGTGCGGCCCTGGCGCTGCATGCGCTGGCTGCGCATATTTTCAACTTCATCGTCGAGTTGCTCCTTTATTTCCTCGCGCCGCTGCTTCAGGAAAAACCAGCCTATGAGGTAGCCGGCAACACCGCCGCTGACGTGGGCGATGAGGTTGATTCCGCCACTGTTACCTTCCGAAAGCAGCTGCCACGCATCCAGCCCTATGTACCAGACAGCGAGGATCCAGGCGGGGACGTATACGGTTCGGACGAAATAAAGGAACCAGACAAACGATCGAATGCGGGCGTTTGGCATCATGAACGCCGATAGCCCGATCATTCCGGTCACGACGCCCGAGTAGCCGAGAGTGGGAATCGCATCGCCGCTCACCATCGTGGAGATGGCGTAAACGATATGAGTGGTGAAGGCGATTGAGACGATCACGAGGAGGTAACGAATCGCTCCCCCGATCAGTAGCTCAAGTGCCGGCGCAAAGGCGAAGTAGAAGATCATGTTGCCGATCACGTGCATCCAGTCGCCGTGAGCGAAGGCGGCGGTCAGCATCTTGATCGGGTTGAGCGTCGCGGGGTCGAACATCAACTCACGGTCGAGACTCCGCGGTGCATCGATGGCGAACTGGTCGTACTGGCTGCGAACCGATTCCAGAATCCGCTCCCGGTCGCGGGAATAGAGTTCCGTGTTGCTCTCCAACTCGGTTTGGATGGACTCATAGATCTGTTCCGGCCGAGTGCTGGAGTGCAGCGCTCCCAGCACCAGGGCACATCGGTCCGGATAGCCGGCGAAGGGGTTGTGGGCATCATCGTCTTGTGCGGACTGCTGGCAGTACGTTCCCAAGTGTCGACTAATCTCCCTGCGGTTCGAGTCCTGTGCGTAATGGATCAGCAGGCAGAGGAGGATGATTGCAAAGGTAACGTAGGGTTTGCGAGCGAGACTGAGCTCAGAGCTGTAAGGAATGAGCAGCATCGAAGTTCCATTTCCAGCAGCGGTCGAAAGTCCCAGATTACCTCAATGCCCCTTCGGGATCGATTCGCGAGTCGATTTGTCGGTAACGCCCAGCGGTTGTTGCTCATCTCTATTTTGCCTCGTTCTAACGTTTTGGGAGGTACCACCAAAATCGCGGGGACGTAATTTCCGACTGCCCACCACTTCCCTATCCGTCAGCTTTTTCTCATTTTTTCCGACACTTACTTGTCGCTACCCCGCCATTCCCAATGGGGTATTTCCGACCATATTCATTAGCCAATGTCCCCGTTGTGTACGGCAGGTCGGCGATAGAGACTCAGGTAGTTAGCAAAAGATTTTCGGCGGGCCGGTGACGGCTATACCGGCCATTGAGTCCTGCAAGCTAAAGATCCGGAGAAGGTAAATGGACACGCGCAAACGGCAACAAATGTCGGTCCTGACGATGAATACGCTCGCTTTCACCGCCTGCTTCGCGGTGTGGGTTATGTTCTCCATCATCGGCATTCCGATCAAAGAGATGCTCGGCCTTAACGAAACCCAGTTCGGCATCCTGGCGGCCACGCCGATCCTCACCGGTGCCGTCCTGCGCCTGCCGCTGGGGATGATGACCGATAAGTTCGGCGGGCGCCCGGTCTACTTCGGGCTGCTGATCTCGATTATCGCCCCATTGTGGTTTATCGGTTACGCAACCAGCTACTGGCAGTTCCTGGTGCTCGGTCTGCTCGTAGGTGCGGCCGGAGCCTCCTTCTCCGTGGGTATCGCCTATACCGCCCGCTGGTTTACCCGGGAGCGCCAGGGCTTCGCCATGGGCATCTTCGGGGCCGGCAATGCCGGTGCGGCACTGACCAAGTTCGCGGCGCCCTCCATCGTGGTCGCCTGGGGTTGGGCGGCGGTACCGCAGATCTATGCCGGGGTCATGACCGTGGTCGCCATCCTGTTCTGGCTCTTCACCTACTCGGACCCGAGCCATAAGGTCGAGTCGCACGTCACCTTCCGCGATCAGCTCAAGATGCTGAAGGACCCGAACGTCTGGAAGTACTGCCAGTACTACTCGCTGGTATTCGGTGGATTTGTCGCCCTGTCGCTATGGATGACCAAGTACTACATCGGAGAGTACGGCCACTCCATCCAGACCGCAGCGCTGCTGGCCTCCATTTTCGTGCTGCCGTCCGGCGTCATCCGCGCTCTCGGCGGCTGGCTCTCCGACCGCTTCGGCGCCCACACCGTCACCTGGTGGGTGATGTGGGTATCTCTGATCTGTCTGTTTTTCATGGCCTATCCCCAGACGGACCTGGTGATCAAGACCGTCAACGGCGGGAACATCGCGATGCACCTGGGGGTCAACGAGTGGGTATTTACCGCCCTTCTGTTCGTGGTGGGCATTTCTTGGGGATTCGGCAAGGCCTCGGTCTTCAAGTACCTCTCCGATGAGTACCCGCAGAACATCGGTGCCGTCTCCGGCATCGTCGGACTCGCCGGCGGCATGGGCGGGTTCATCCTGCCGATCATGTTCGGCGCGATGCTCGACCTGACCGGGGTCAACACCACAGTGTTCATGCTCCTGTTCGGCGTCACCCTGGTCTCGCTCATGTGGATGCAGTACTCGGGCGAGCGGGCGAAAGACCGGGCAATGAACCAGGCGAAAACGGCGGACGTTCTCGAATAGCGGCTCTTCAAGAGGGCCGCCCGGAGACGGCGCGGTCGGTCGGGCTCACTGCCCGCCCGACCGTTCGCGCCCTCAGGGGCCCGGCTCCCGGGAAGGCTTCATTGAAAAAAACCCATCGTGCAGAGCGCAGCCCTCTTCGGCGTCTCTAGTGCCGGGGCGATTCATCCCAGGCCTGCACGTCGACCTCCCGAATGATCTTGCCGTTCTCGAGTTCCAGCATGCTGTTGGTCAATACATGGGCGCCGTCGGGGTACTCGCAATCTTCGGTAAATGCAAGCGAGCCGTCGCTGGCTACCTCCTGAAGGATCTCGTGATTCAGGCGTCGACTGAAAACGTCGCTGAAATACTGCTCGATGGCTTCCTTACCCTTGAATTCCAGCGGGGTGCTGGGCGGGTGACCTTGGTCGACGACCCGCAACTCGGCATTGTCGTCATAGAGGCTCATGAGCGTATTCAGGTCGTGACTCTCCAGCGCACGATGCAATGCGCCGCAAACCATTTCGCCCGATGCTTTCATCGTAACCTCCTATCCTTGGACGATTAGGCCCGAAACAGGCCTTTTCATTATTATTAGCCGACGGTTTCCGGCCCGCCAGGGGGGAAATCACCACCGACCGCTGCTATGGTGTCGTCGAAACCCAAAACCTCACAAGGTGATCCATGCACAACCGTGCAACCGAGTTCTTCCGCACCCTGAGCCGTGTCGCCGGCATTGCATTGCTCGCCACCGCTGCTGTGGCGGCCCCCGCCCAGGCACAGCAGATGCCGATGAGCGAGACTCAAAAAGAGAAGCTGCAGGCCCTCAAAGAGGCCCAATCCGAGATGCGCAGCCTCGGCCAACGCCTCGCGAAAATCGAAAGGGCCACCATCGCCTCTCGTCCCGAACTCAAAGCCGACAAACAGGCTTATCGCGAGTTGGTCATCGAGACGATGGAAGCTGGCGGCTATTCGGTTAAAGAGAATACGAGTGAATTGCAGGCCCTCAAGAGAAAGGCAGGAGACGAGTCCCTTCCGAAGGAACAGCGTCGCGCAGCCCGGCAAAAGCTGCGGCAAGGCGTTGGCGAGCTCCGGGAAGCCCAGAGCAGGGCGATGAAGGATCAAGAGGTACAGCAGGCCCGCACTGAACTGGGCGAGTCCACGATCGCGGCGATGAGGGAGCAAAACCCGACCACCGATGAACTCATCGAACAGCTGAAAACCACACAGGATGAGATCATGAAACTGCGCACCGAACTGCAGAACGCCATGGGGCGTCCCGACAAGGGTTAAGACACGCTTTCTTTGGCCGGTTCGGCCCCGCCGTTCCGGCCTCCCCTCGGCTCCCGTGCCCCACCGAGTCTCCCATCGCGAAAGGGACGTAAAGGGGAGAAACTGTTCCGACCGGTACTCTTTGTCCCTCCTCCTCGACCCGCTAATCTTTTAATCAACGGCCCGGGCAAAAACGGCCCATGGACTCGAGTACGGGTCACCGCTCTTCACAGGGCGGGAAGTTGTGACGGCATCAAACGCCGAAGCGCTAGAGGAGGAAAGACCATGATCGAGGCACCGGAACTCACCATCAAGGAATACCTGAGTGAGGTCACACCGAGCGACCAATCGTATGATCCCTCACTGCGGGCACGGATGTGCGAATTGCTGACCCCCAGCTTGGACTCCGGCACCTGCGACGGCACCGCAATCGAGACGGTCGATATGTGTGACATCGAAACCAGCAAGACCTACACCCGTTCGGCGCTGGACTGGGCTTACCAGCAGACCCGCCCTCACTGAGCGGAAATTGACGGCTTCGCCGCTCCTACGACGCGGCAGCGGCACATCGCGGCAGAATGCCGCACCACCGGATGATGAACGGACCGATCCCGTAGGAGCGGCTTCCAGCCGCGAAGCCTCCGGCCGACACCACATCGCGGCAGAATGCCTCTCCCGGATGATGAACGAACCGATCACGTAGGAAGCGGCTTCCAGCCGCGAGAGCCTCCGATCGACACCACATCGAGGCAGAATGCCGCTCCCACCGGATGATAAACGGACCGATCCCGTAGGAGCGGCTTCCAGCCGCGAAAGCCTCCGATCGACACCACATCGCGGCAGAATGCCGCTCCCACCGGATGATGAACGGACCGATCCCGTAGGAGCGGCTTCCAGCCGCGAAAGCCTCCGGCCGACACCACATCGCGGCAGAATGCCGCTCCCACCGGTGACGAACGGACCGATAGTGGTCGCGGGAAACGGACCAGTCGATCGGGCCCGCGTCGGCAAGGGCGCGGGCCCTCCTGATCTCGGCTGATTCGTGCGCAGCCTGCACGAAGGCGTTGTTCGGCAAACGGGGCCCCGCCGAGCGGGAGATTCCGCCACCACTATTTCTTGGGGGTGGTGTAGAAGACGCCGGGCAGGAGCCGCTTCATAATCATGGTCTCGTTCTGGTCGCCCTGGGCACTCTCGAAGAACCTGAAGAAGGTTCGGCCGATGCGTATCGTATCGCCATCCACCAGCAAGTGCGCGCTGACCCGTTCCCCGTTGACGAAAGTCCCGTTGGTGCTGGAGCGATCCCTCAGGACGTATTCGATGCCCCCGCTCTTTTCACCGGTAACCTTTTCCACAACAGCGTGATCGCGACTTGCCAGATCATCATCGATGCTCAGATCATTCAGGTCTCCGCGACCGATATGAAACGGCATCGGGTCCATGTTGATCTTCACGCTGGGGCTGTTGTTCCTGTAGTGGACTAAGACGACCATTTTCGTGACCTCCGTAGCCCTTTAGACTAACGTGAAATACCACGAAAACACCCGCACGACCCGCAAAAACCGGGAACTCCATCACAACCGCAGGACCTTCGACTCCGGAAGCCGGGGCCAGTGACAAATGCGAGGAATCTACTCTGAAGTCTCTGCGGAAGTCTCGACATATCGCGCGATCAGTTCCGCGGCAATCCCTTCGGCCCTTTGCTTTTGTCCGGGCGTTAAGTTGCGGGCCGCGGCATCACGGAAGCCTTCTGCAAACTTGTCTCCCGCCTCGGCAGCCAGGTCAAACCAAGCCCAACCCTGCACGTAATCAGTCTCGGTGCCGATGCCGTACAGATACATTGCCCCCAGTTTGCCGAAGGCACGGACCTCTCCGGCTTCAGCAGCAGCCCGAAACTCCTGGAAAGCCTTGTCGCCGTCGCCCGCTCTGTAGGCGGCCAGCCCCTCCTCGAAACCGGCCTGGGCGAGCGATGTCCACAGCACCAGCAAAGGCAACAACACCTTCAGTCTACGCATTATCAGGGCCCCCTTGTTTGTAAAGGAAAATGGTGGAAAACGGTGATTCTACCCCTTTTATCCACTTAAAACGGGGAGCAGTCAACCAGCTGTTTTTGGAGCCTGGGAGGCAGGCGAACTTGAGATTGCCCCAACACCGTGGACCCTCCCCATCACGCCTTTGCGGGGCTGAGGAATAGCATTCGTTGTTACTTGGGCGCTTGCTGTGGGAGGCTTCCAGCCGCCATAGCATCGCCAAGTCGATCGCGGCAAGATGCCGCCACCAAGACACGCCCGGGCATCGTCCCGTGGGCGGCATCCTGCCGCGATGCAGTGTCGACCGGAAGCTTTCGCGGCTGGAAACCGCTTCCACAGAGGCAAACCCCCGAAATCTTCCCTGTGCCGTAGTAGGCTTCCAGCCGCCATAGCATCGCCGAGTCGATCGACGGCAAGATGCCGCTCCCACGGGGCTAATCCCGAAAGGTCCCACGTGCCGGCGGGATTGTTTGTGGGAGCGGCATCCTGCCGCGATGCAGTTCGACCGGAGGCCTTCGCGGCTGGAATCCGCACACAGGGGCAAAGCCTAAAGAACTACGAGTGATACATACACATTTGAAGTTGTTGGAGACAATAGCTTTTGCAAAAAATGATCCCGCCTTTCCCCAATATTCCTCCCCGCCGGTGTGCCCCCAACCCGCTCCGTCCGCTGTTAGGGGGAGCGTCAACGTGGCGGGTTCGCCCTGTGGCCCCTGCCGCCGGTTAATGGGTCAGGATAACGTGCAACCGGCGGGGGCCGTGGGCACCGAGTTGGATGATCTGCTCGACATCGGCGGTACGTGACGGGCCGCCAATCAGGTTAACGGTCCGAGGCATCTCCCCGTCCTGGCGCAGCCGCTTCCAGATATCTTCCATATGCGGGTAGATACGCGCTCGCGGCAAGACGCAGATACAGTGATCGGGCAGGAAGTTCAGGGTCGTTGGCGTGGGGGCATTGGAGAGCAGCACCAGGGTACCCGTCTCGGCAATACCGGCATAGGCCAGTGTCAGGGAGACCAGATCGCTGGGTGCGGCGGCCCGGTACTCGATGTCGATGCCGGGCCAGGTGAGCCCGCGGAAAAGCCCCGCCCTCGCTGCAGTGATGCGCGGAGGCAGCTTCCAGTGCGACAGGTACTGAACAACGGTTTCGACCAGTTCCGCTTCGCCGGTGGTTGCCGTGGTGGCGGCCGAGGCCCGCATCTTCTCCACAAACCGGTTTGCCAGGTCGTCCGGGACACGGGGCAGAGGCGCACTCAGGTTCGGCGAACCGGCTCCATCCGTGTGCTTGGCGCCACCGGCTCGACGAATGCGATCCAGGATGTTGCTGCGCGCCCGAGTCATCGTCGATGGCTTCTGTTTTGTTTTTGCCACTGTGCCATGAAGGTCCGGCCGGGTGCGGGCAAATCCCGCGAGCGCGTCCATGCGCTTGCCAGCGGTAACCGATGGATACGCCCCCTCTTTCCCCCCAGCCATGCAAGGCCCCCCGCGGCCAGGCGGGAGATGAACCGGTACAGGCGGGGGTGGCGTGCAACGAAGCCCCAGAGCCGCAGAGCGCCGCGTGCCGATGGCGCATCCAAATGCCCGGCACGCTGGTCTTCACGTAGCTGACGCAGCAGATCGGGCAGGGGAATCGACATGGGACACACCTCCTCGCAGCGCCCGCAGAGCGTCGAGGCGTTGGGCAGGTCCTTCGCCGCGCCCATGCCCTGCATCAGCGGCGTCAGTACCGAACCCATGGGGCCGGGGTAGACCCAACCGTAGGCGTGCCCGCCGATCGCCCCATAGACCGGACAGTGGTTGAGGCAGGCGCCGCAGCGAATGCAGCGCAGCATCTCCCGATAGCGGCCGCCCAACATATCGCTGCGGCCATTGTCGAGCAAGACGATGTGAAAGCTTTCGGGGCCATCCACGTCATCTTTGCGGCGCGGGCCGGTGAAGAACGTGGTATAGGCGGTGGTTTCCTGTCCGGTAGCGCTGCGAGCCAGGAGCCGAAGCAGCACGCTGGCCTGCTCCAGGGTAGGCACAACCTTTTCGATACCGGCCAGTACGATGTGGGTGTCGGGCAGGGTGGCGGTGAGATCGCCGTTGCCTTCATTGGTGACCAGAACGATACTGCCGCTTTCGGCCACCAGGAAGTTTGCCCCGGTGATACCCACCGAGGTGGTGGTGAACGGCTTCCTCAACACGGTTCGCGCCTCGGCGACGATGTCGGCCGCGGTATTCAAGGGCGTGTCAAACTGCGGATGGTGGCGACGGAACAGTTCGGCAATCTCGTCCTTTCGCTTATGGATGGCCGGCGCAATGATGTGGCTCGGCGGCTCATCCGCCAGCTGAATGATGTACTCGCCCAGATCGGTCTCCACCGGCTCGACCTCCGCCTCCTGCAGAGCCTGGTTCAGACCGATTTCCTCGCCGACCATGGATTTACCCTTGAGCACATTTCGCGCCCCGGCCTCCCGGCACAGCCCGACAATGATCTCCCGCGCCTCGGCGGCGCTCTCCGCCCAATGCACCTGACCGCCGGCGGCCTGCACCTGTCGCTCGAACTGCTCCAGGTAGTCCGCCAGGTGTGCGAGGGTATGATCCTTGATGGCGCGGGCGGATTGGCGCAGCGCCTCGAACTCCGGCAGGGCGTCGACCGCCTGCTTTCGCTTGCCGGTGAAGCCGTCGCGGCAGTTGCGCAGCGCGCCTTGAAGCTGCTCATCGTGCAGGGCACGGTGTACCTGCGTGGCGAAATCGTTTGACGCACTCACGAGCGCCCCTCACCGATGCCCGGCTCCCCGGTCATGCCGGCCAGTACCTCGGCAATGTGATAAACCTTGATCGGACGCCCCATCCGCTGAAGACGCCCGGCAATGTTGAGTAAGCAGCCGAGGTCGGCCCCTACCAGCGTATCGGCTCCGGTGGCCAGAATGCGTTCGGCTTTCTCCGAAACCATATGGGTGGAGATGTCGGAGTACTTGATGCTGAAAGTGCCGCCGAACCCGCAACACGCTTCGGCATCATCCGGTTCGACCAGTTCAGTGCCGCCGACTCGGTTGAGAAGCCGCCGGGGTTGGTCATGGACCTTCAACTCCCTCAGACAGGAGCAGGAGTCATGGTGGGTGATCCGGCCCGGGTAGGATGAGACCAACGATTCGACCTCAAGGACATCGCTCAGAAACTGGGTGAGTTCACAAGTACGCTCCGCAAGGTCGAGTGCGCGCGCCTGCCATTCGGATTGCTGTGAAAACAGCCGGGGATAATGCAACTTCAACATCCCGGCGCAGGATCCGGAAGGCACCACCACATAGGAAAAACCGGCAAAGGCGCTGATGACTTGCTTCGCAATCGCTTGAGCCCCGTCGCGATCACCATTGTTGTAGGCCGGCTGTCCACAGCAGGTCTGGTCTGCGGGAACATGGACGCGACATCCCGCATCCTCCAAAAGCTTCACCGTGGCAAAACCCGCACTGGGACGGAAAAAATCCACAAGACAAGTGACAAACAGCGCGACGTCCATTGCGGTTCCCAACACCTAAAAAGGGACACAGGGATCAAGTCTAGCCAACCCTCGCGTTGCACGCCTAACTTGCCGTTTGAACACCGGCCTCGTCGGACTGTGTCCGGGCTTGTTGATGATTTTTGAGCTACCGGGGCATCCCGGAGCGCCTCAGTCTGTCCCCGATCGTCATGCGCCTTCGGCCGGTCAGCGGCTAGAGTTTACGGCAGGAATCGGCAAGGAGTCGGCAAGTGGGGTATATAGGCGAATATCTGCTCTTTCTGGCGGAGACGGTCACTCTGGTTGCGGCCGTGTTCGCTGTGACGGTCCTGGTCGCCCGGGCAGTCAGCCGGTCTCGGGGTGGTGAAGGCCGATTGCAGGTACGACACCTGAATCCCCGCTACCGGCAACTCGCAACCCGAATCGAGGCCGCCAGTTCTCCAAGAAGGGAGTTCAAGCGGCTGCTGCGCCACGGCCGAGATCAGGAAAGGAAAGAGCGGCGCATTTTTGTGATCCGCTTTGCCGGGGACCTGCGAGCCACGGCCGTCAGGGCTTTACGCGAGGAGGTGACCGCCCTCCTCTCCGCCCGGCGGGAGGGGGATAAAGTAGTGGTCTGCCTGGAGAGCCTCGGCGGTGTCGTCGCCTCCTACGGACTCGCGGCCTCGCAATTGACCCGGCTGCGAGAGCACGGTATTCCGCTGACGATCTGTGTCGACCGAGTGGCCGCCTCGGGCGGCTACATGATGGCCGCCGTCGCCGACCATATCCTCGCCGCGCCCTTCGCCATCGTCGGCTCGATCGGGGTAGTAGCGCAACTGCCCAACTTCCATCGCCTGCTGAAACAGCACAACATCGACTTCGAACAGTTTCAGGCCGGCGCCTACAAGCGCACAGTCACGCTCTTCGGCGAAACCAGCGACGAGGACCGCCGCAAGCTCCAGAGCCAGGTGGATGAGACCTTCGAGCTGTTCCAGTCATTCCTGACCCGTTACCGGCCCCGGCTGGACCTGCAGCGAGTGGCCACCGGAGAGTATTGGTACGGCAGCCGGGCCGTGGAACTGGGGCTAATCGACGAGATCGGAACCAGCGATGATTATCTATTAGCGGCCAGCCGGGAGGCCGACCTTTACGAGCTGAGTTACCGCTTACCAACACAGCGGCGCCGCTGGTGGTTGCGCTAGCGACAGTTCGCCCCCATTTTTCGCTTTTACTGACTCGTCTCCGGAAGGCGGGAAAGCAGCATCTATTCTTAAAACAGCTCCCGTGGAGACGGGACATAGAAGGCGGATGTATTTACTCCAGAACGGAGGGCGCAAGGAGGCGCGATGGAGGGTAGCCAAAAAGCCGCCCCGAATTACGGCCACAGTTTGTCATCGACGGCCTTGTTGTGCGGCATTATCGTCATCATAGCCGCAAATCGCGTCATCAGCTCCTGCCGGTTGGCCCGGTTTCTCCGTACGACAGCCATTTTGGTGTTGGCTATCTCCCCTGCAAGCTGCGCCAGTTTGGGCGGAGAAGTGGCTGAAGAAGCTGTCGAAAAGGCCACGCCCGAGGCCGTTCGGTCGTTTCTCGAATCCCTGAACAAACCGGAAACCCGCGCACTCGTCGCCAAACTCCTTGAAACGCCTGAAGTGAAGCAGGCCGCACGCGTGCTGGGCGAGGGGCTTGCCCAGGGCGTCCTGGACGGCCTGACGGCCAAGGAGCGCCAGGACCACTTCCGGAAACTGGCCAAGGAGTTTGTCCAGCAATTGTCGGCAGCGGTTTCTCAATCGCTTGAGCAGGAAATAACTCCCGAAATCGCTTCGATGGCAGCTAAAACAGTTGACGCGGCGATCCAGAAGGTTTTTTCAAAAGGCAGCTTCGACCAGGCACAACAGTTCGCATCGATGCTTACCAATGCAGTCGTGTCAGCCTTGGCCAGCGGCATTGAAAATGAGATCGGTCCGGCTATCGCGAAGACGCTGGTTGACCAAATAGGGCCGGCTCTTACGGAGGCACTTCGCGGTGAACTTGCAGAGACGTTCGGGGCCAGCGCCCGGCTGTTTGCACGGGGATTGGTGGTTGGAGTGGATGATGGCTTGGTGATCTTGCAAGCAAGGCAAAACAAAGGGCTTCCGACGGTCCTTGGCAATATTGAAGGTGCCGCCAGCGAAGGGAAAGATATTCTACAAGTCACCGCAATCGCCCTAGGGTCCCTGGTCATCGCGCTCTGGACACTGCTTATTTTCCATATGGTGCAAGCAAGGAGAGAGCGCAGAGAAACCGAAAGGCGGGAAGAGGCCCTTCTGGCCCTTATGCGGGCGCTCAAAGGTGCTCAAGATGAGCCATGGGCCGCGGACCTGCTCGATCTGCTTAGAAATGAATTGCGAGGCCGGGAAGGGACCGATTACCTACGAGAGTTGCTGAGGGAACATCCGTCACTACGCCTGACGAGGCACAAAGGGGCAAGGCCCCGGAAAAATTAGACTCCAAGCTTTGCCGCCCCCCAGTCTGGCCGAAGAAAACTGATTCCTGAGCGGAAACCGTGGTCTGCCCATTTTTATTCCCCGGTAGCGAAAGGCGCACGCGGAAGCTCACACCAGCATCAAAAACAAGTGGGGTCACCCATTTATCTATGAAAAAACGCCGCCCAAAGGGCGGCGCTGCGAAGCTGCCGGAGGGAGAAGGCTATGAGGGGACACAAATCCAGAAACTTACCTTTCAAAAGCCTGCTAGAGCACCGATCAGGTAAAGACGAGGGGATCGACAGCGGGATCGGGGCATGATCAAATTGCGGCATCTGAATCAAGAGAGTCCGCTGCGATGCCTGCTAGCCGTGTCTACCACTGGGATGTGCCCGAACTGCTGAGTAAGGAAGAAGAAGCAATCTGCAAGCGCCTGAAGCGAACGGGAAAGTTGTTCGCCTTCCTGCGCCGGCAACGGCATCGGTTGTTTGACGCGAGTTTCGAGGAAAGATTGTCCGCGGTGTACTCGGACTTGCCACGGGGAACAGCCCCAGTAGCCCCGGCGTTGTTGGCGATGGTGACGCTACTGCAGGCCTACGAGCAGAAATCAGATGCTGGGGCGGTGGAGGAGGCGGTATTCGACAAGCGCTGGCAGATGGTTCTGGGTTGCCTCGGCGATTCCAAACCCCCGTTTTCCCAAGGCGTACTGGTGGATTTTCGCCGTCGGTTGCAGGAGGCCGACCTGGATCAAGCACTGCTGGAGCGCACGGTGCAGTTGGCGAAGGAAACGGGCGAGTTTGGTTACAAGCAGCTAAAGGTGGCGCTGGACTCGGCGCCCCTTTGGGGCGCGGGCCGGGTGGAAGATTCTTTCAATCTGCTGGGGCATGCGTTGGAAATTCTGCTGCGCTGTGTGGTGAAGGTTAGCAATAAACCAAGGGAACAGATTGTTCGGGAGGCCCAACTAAGCGTGGTCGAAGGCAGCAGCGTCAAGGCGCAACTGGACATCGATTGGGACGACCCGATTGCCCAGCAACAAGCCCTCACAAAAATGGTCACAGAGGTCCAGAGTTTGCGCAGTTGGGTTACCGAGCACCTTCCGAATGACGAGAAGCGACCTCCGCTCAGTGAAGCGATAGTACTTCTCGAACAGCTGCTGGAGCAGGATTTGGAGCCAGATCCCACCGGCGGCGGCTACCGGCTCAAGCGCGGCACCGCGCGCGAGAGGCGGATATCGGTGACCGATGGCGATATGCGCCATGGGCGCAAGAGCAGTAGCCGGGTTATCAACGGCTACAAGCGCCATATTGCCCGCGATTTGGAGCAAGGACTTATCTTGGCTGCAACCGTTCGTCCGGCCAACGAGCCGGAACACGCCGCAGCAGCGCTCTTGCGGCCCCAAGTCGAACGCTACGGACCGGTATCGGCGTTATTTATCGACCGGGGCTATCTTGCAGCGCAATGGACTGCCGACCTGTACGAGCAGGGCGAACGGATTGTCGCCAAGCCATGGTCATCAAGTCCAAAAGAGGGCTGCTTTGGGAAAGAGCGCTTTCAGATCGACTTGTCGCTTCAGAAGGTGGTTTGCCCGGCCGGTCAGGAGGCTCCGATTCGCAGCCGTCGAGCCGAATTCGCCCCTTCGGTCTGTGCCACCTGTTCCTTGCGTGCCCAATGCACGACGGCCGCACAGGGGCGAGGCCGTACGGTAGTTATCCACGCCCAAGAGGCGATGCTTCTGGACTTGCGACGTCGTCAACAAACCCCGCAAGGCCGGGCGGAATTGCGTGAGCGCGTCGCGGTTGAGCATGGACTCGCCCGCGTCTGTCGCATACAGGGGCCACGCGCCCGCTATCTCGGTGTTCGCAAGAACGAGTTCGACCTACGGCGGACCGCTTGTATCGTCAATTTACACGCTGCCGCCCGGCTCGATGCGGCAGCCTAAATTTACCTGTTCGGTGCTCTAGTGGGCCATGCGGAAAATAGTGTGACTGAGAGTTACACTATTTTCCGCATGGCCCACTAGGCACTGGCTTCGACTCGGTTGCGACCGCTGCCTTTGGCACGGTAGAGCGCGGCATCGGCCGCACCCATAAGTGCGTCGAATTCGCCTTCTCGCGCATTGAAGGCGGATACACCGAGGCTGACAGTGACCCGACCAGCGACTGGCGAAGCGGCATGAGGCAGATCGATGTCCTCGACGGCCTGCCGCAGTCGTTCCGCGATCTCCATTGCAGCTGCCAACTCGGTCTCCGGCAGGAGGATTGCGAACTCCTCGCCCCCGTAACGCACCAGCGTGTCGGCGGGCCGATGCAGCGTCTGTTGCAGAGACTGAGCCACCTGCCGCAGGCAATCGTCCCCCCGGAGGTGACCGTAGTGGTCGTTGTAGGCTTTGAAGTGATCGATATCGACCATGATCAGTGCGATGGGGTGGCCGTGCCGGGCTTCCCGGCGCCACTCCCGGTCCACAGCCAAACCTAGGAAACGGCGGTTGGCGATTCCGGTCAGCGGATCATGCAGGGTCAGCTGTTCGAGCGCGAACTGGGCATTCTTCAGGTCGGAAATGTCACGTTCCACCACCAGAACCGATTCCACTTCGCCGTCCCGTCCAAACTCCGGCACCAGGCGTGCCTGGAAGTAGCGCGCCTCTCCCCGCGCCTTGTATTCGTGCTCCACAACCTGCTCGCGACCACTGGCGAATACCCGCTTAAGCACCCGTTCGCGCAATGCCTTCTCTCCACGGGAAAGCCCCAGTTCATCCAGCGCCTTGCCGATGAACCATTCCCTGGGCTGAGCAGTAATCCGTTCAATCGCGGGGTTGATGTAACGCAGGCGAAGAGAAGGATCCACCCGGCCGATGATGTCGGGTGATCGTTCCGCCAACGCTTCAAACTCCCGCTGTCGCCGGTTAAGCACCTCTTCGGCCTGCTTGCGCTGGGTTATATCGCGTGCAGCACCGAAGATCCCGACGACCTTGCCAGCTGCATCGCGATAGACGGTCGCGCTGTAAAGCACCGGCATTGCTTGACCATCACAGTGACGCAACGCCAGCTCCTGGCCGCCGATCGCCGTTCCCCGCAGGGCTCGATGATAGATCTCTCTGGTCGTTGCCGGTTCCGTGAACAGCTCGGCGATATCCGTGCCGATCAGTGTCCGTCGGGGATAGCCGGTGGCCTGCTCGGCGGCGGCATTGACGTCAGTAATGCGGCCGCTCGGCCCGGTGACGAAAACAGGGTCGAGACTCGCTTCAATCAGGCCGCGATTGTAGGCGTTGGCCATCAGAACCGCCTCTTCCATGCGCTTGCGCTCGGTAAGGTCGATGGCAAAAACCACGCCGCCCTCCGTTCCCGGGAACGTGGTGGCACCCACCAGGACCGCGACCCGCTTACCGTTTCGGCGGACGTATTCCTTCTCGTAGGGCGTGATGGTGAGTGCACCCCGGGCGATTTCCGCAAGCGCCCGTTCGTCCAGAGAGCGGTACTCCGGGGGGGTGAGGACGTTCCAGTCGATGAGACCTTGCATCAGCTCAGCGCGACTGTAACCGGTCAGTTCAAGGAAGGCGTCATTGGTTTCGGTGATGCGTCCGTCTGGTTGCCAGAAGGCCATGGCAATGGTGTTGGATTCATAGATGGCGCGAAACTTCGCTTCGCTTCTTCGAGCGCCGCTTCGGTCCGCTTGCGCTCGGTAATGTCCCAGAAGGTCACTGCGACGCCATCCACCCAACCGTCCCCCAGCAGGGGTGTTCTGACGTATTCAATGGGAAACAACTCGCCGTCCTTGCGTTGAAAGTACTCATCCGAACTCCCGCCTACGACGGCACTGCCATGCTCCCGGTGCAGCGGGCAGTCAGCTTCGGGGTAGGTGCTCCCGTCCGGTCGGCTACGGTGGAAGGTCTCGTGAGGAGAGCGGCCCAGCAACTCCTCGGCATCGTAGCCCAGGATGCGCTCGGCGGCAGGGTTGACGAAGGTGCAACGACCCTTCAGGTCGACGCTGTAGATGCCAGCGCCGATCGCTGCAAGAATGGATTGATTGCGTCGATTCCGCTGTTCCTGCGCGTCCGCCCCATACCGCCTGTCGGCAACAGGGCGGATGGTGGCCACTGTTCCTACAGTGCGGCCACGCTCGTCCTTCAACACCACCGTGTCACAGGAGACCGCTACCACATGGCCTCCACGCTGCCGAACAGCCAGCCGGCGGTTTCTCACCGAGCCCTGCTGCTGTGTCTGCCGAAAGGCCCGGCGCACCCGTTCCGGATCGGTGAAGCGGGAGGTGAACTCGCTCCCGATGAACCGCTGCCGCTCGAAGCCGAATAATGCCTCGGCTGCGCCGTTTACATCGGTGATGGTTCCCGTCGGCCCGACCGTAACCAGCGCGTTGGGATTGGCCTCGAACAGGCTGCGGTAGTAGGCGCTGGCCGCACGCAGGGCCTCGATGGTGTGCCTGCACCCGGCCAGTTCCCTTTCATGGGTGCCGTCACCCTCGTGGTTCGGTGTCAGCTCATCCACGAGTTTCGCACCTCTACCGAACGGGCGTGAAGAGCGGCTGATTTGGACACACCCGAAGGGAGCCCCCCAAAAACGCGATGACGGCGTTGCAGCGCTTGACAAGGGAATAACCATTGCCTGCGCGCTGCGCCTTGTTCTGACATTTTTGGGGGGCTCTGAAAGTATCGCCAAGCATGCAACAGTACACTAGTGCATGGCCTGATGGGTCTGTGCGTCCATAAACTGTTGCACCGCGGCATTGAGCTGCTGGGCCGCTGCCTGCAAACGCCGCCCTGCTTCCTCGCCCTGGTAGCGCTGCTCCGCCTGCTCCATTTGGTCACCTGCCTGCTCGATAAACTGCTTTTGCAGCGGCGTCAGCTCCACCTGCCCGGCGAGGAGCTTGAGCACCCCGTGCGCCGCATGCAGCGGGTTGTTGATTTCACCGAGCGCCTCAACGGCCTCACGGCCCAGTTGTCTGCCTGCCACCGCCTCTTCAATGGCACGCGTGACACGCAGGATCCAGCCCCAGGTATGGACACGGATCTGCTCATTGGGCACCGACAGATCAACCGCACCGATGATACTCCCGTCGGCCGCATGGACAGGAACGCCGATGCAGGTCCATCCGATATAGTCCTCCACGAGGTGCTCAGGGCCGATGAGAATGACCGGTTCACCGATAGCCAGGGCGGTTCCGCCACCGTTACACCCCAAGTCCTTTTCAGCCCAGGAGGCGCCTTCAAACAAGTTGGATCCTGCGCTGGCGATCCGCGCTGCTATCGGATCGGTCAGAAGCCGAAGCAGTACCGCGTCGCGGTCGAGCAGCACCAGCATGTGGGGGAAATCGCTCAGGGCATCGTTGGCGGCCTGCAGTATCGGCTCGGCGGCCTCCCAGAGCTCAGGGCTCGCCTCCCGGGCCTGGTTGGCACGCCCCGGGTCATAGGTCTGAACTTTCGCCTTATGTGGGTCGATACCGTACTCCTGACAACGGCGCCAGGAGTCCCAGACTACGGGACGCACAGTGGGAAGCACTTGTCCGAACTGCACGAAGAGCTCGCGCACGGCGTAGAGCTCCTGCATTTGCTTCAACAACTCATTTTCGCTTCTGGACGAGGTGGGCATGGTCCTCTCCTGGAGCCGGGGTGACAAAACCGGCGCTGCACTGGGCGCCCTTAATACACAGGATAGACACGGCCCTGGTCCGGGAGTTCGGGTTGTGAAGGGTTGGCCAACACGGGTGTTCCTGCACAGCCAGTGGCTGGCACCTCGTCGCCATGAAATATGCCCGGCGGTATCAAAACTTCACTGCGGTTCCCTCCTGACAGGCTGTTGAAAAAGGTTTTTTTTCCCTTCTCCCTGAGGGAGAAGGTTAGGATGAGGGGGAGTAATGGTCACCATTTCGAAACAGCTATTTAGATCGGGAAGTGCATGTCCAAAGCTAAAATGGGTTTGCGCGTTTTCGTGGGGATTCCTCAGGGCCAGAGTCACTTATTCCGTCTTTTTAGGCCTGCCGCGTTTCCCCGCGTCACCCGGCATCCGGTCAACTGCCCAAAACGCTACCCGTCATGGCGTCCACCCAATCTCCCGAGCAGTTGCCAGACCAACGATCGTATCGGACAGGCGCCGCGGGATTTCCGCTTTGAGTGGGCTGACGGGAATGCGACCGCCCATCAGTTCGGCGAACCTTTGCGGGTATCGGGGCGTCAACTCCGGATCGGCGTACCCCTCGGGATAGCGGGGCAGATCCGTTGCAGGATCATACTTGTCCGTCGCCCCGAGGGTGTGAAGGAATTCGTGCGACATGATCACCTGATTGCTGCCCTTGTAGTGACGGCTGGAGAACGCATTGACGATACCGACCCGGCCACTCTTCAGTCCGAGCGAATGTTCCAGGACGCGGTGAACGCCGGGGTCGAAGTACCGTACAAACATCTTTATATCCACGGAGGTGGTTTCCGGGACATCCAGCGTCCAAACCCACCAGCGCAGATTCAAACTCCACCAGATCACCTCTAAGACATTGCCGGAGCGGGGCGGTAAAGGCGGCTGCGCTTCGACCTCCGGCATCAGCACGAACCTGACCGGCTCATCATGGTTCACGCCGAATCGCGTTGCTTGCTGCCGGAGATACTCCGCCATCCTATCGAAGTCGTCCTGGCTCAGCCTCCCGATATACCGCTGGCTGACTTCGCTACGATCTCCATTGATCGGATAGATGCCCACCCGAACGGGATCCTCCCAGCTGGTAAGGCGTTGCTGCATAAGCCAGTCGCCGACAGCAACCAGTAGCAAAATGTAAAGTAGAATTCCCTTGCGCAGTAAACGGAGCATTTCCTGATTTCATCACGGTTACGCAGGCAAGTCGATGTTGGGGTCGAGTTTGCGCTCAAGCACCGCGACCCTTCTCCGACGCTTTCAAAGCCAATTGAATAGCATGGCACCGAAACTCACACGATTGGACTAAACGGGATCGGAGTCAATCAACTTTGTCGCCTTCCCGGGTGACCCTTGGTCGCCTTCCTCGGCCTGCCCCGCTTTCCGGGTGTCACCCGGCACCCGGTCAACTGCTCTATCTGCTTCGCGAACCGCTCACTTCCCAATGCCAGCCCCTTGTTCACGCTCTGGCGAATCTCGTCCAGCAACGGCCCTTCCACGTGCGCGGCGAACAGCGCCCGGTAATGCTCCAGCCGCTTCTCTTTGCTGCGCCCGAGAGCCCGATAGCACGCGTGCGGCGTTTGCAGTTCACTCTGCTTTCCAAGCGCGTTACAGGGATAACTCGACCACGTGTACTCGTCCGGCTGGTTCACCATCCCTGCCCGAACCGGATTGAGCTCGATGTACCGATATAGATGCAGCAGATACGACTCGCTGTCGACGAGGCAGGATTTGTATCGACCCTCCCATAGGGTGCCGGTCCGCTGGTAGGTGTAGTTGAAGTACCTTACGTACATCCGGCCGATCGCCTGCATCATGCGGGAGACAGCGTCCTGGGCACGGGGCGTACAGAGCAGATGAACGTGGTTGCTCATTAACACCCAGGCATGCACGTCCACCTTGCATTTGCCGGCGTACTCCTTCAGCCAATGCAGGTACACCCGCATGTCATCTTCGGAGCCGAAACAGACCTGCCGGTTGTTCCCACGCTGAATCACGTGCTGCGGAACACCCACCGGCGCAGCCCTGGGTCTTCTCGCCATGCCCCCTACCGACCGCGGCACTTTTTGAATTTCTTCCCACTGCCACACGGGCAGGGATCGTTGCGCCCCGTCTTGGCTGTGCGCCGACGCAACGTCATCTCGGGGCCGGATTGTCGCGCGAGACCCGAGTCATAAATCTGCTGTACGCAATGCGGCAGCGCGGCTTGCATTTCCTGCTGCACCTGCTCGTCCGCCACAATTGCGCGCATTTCCTCGTTCTCCTCAGTAGGGCTCGCAACAGCGGCTACTGCCAGAATGGGTATCATCAGCTCCTGCCGCTGCTGCACAACCGGGTCCCACACGTCCGGTTTCAGTGCAAGCGCCCGCATAAACCCGCGCCCCCAGCGGGCTACCGACGAAAAAGGGGCGCCTTCCGCGTAAATCGGGTGGTAGGTCTCCTCCTCCGCGCCCAGCAGAACGGAAATCAACGCCACCAAGCGAATAACAAGATAGGCGAACTCCTCCTGCTCTTCGCCGCTATAGGCCGGCTCGGGGCCGCCCCATATCTCGACCAACCAACTCTCCAGCGGCACGGGCAAACCCGCGCACACCATTCCGGTGGCGAAGCCGTCGAGCTCATCGAGCATCATCGCCGCATCGGGAGCCCGGTCGGAAATCAGAAGCTGCTCCAGCCGGTCAATGCCCTCCCGATCGATTGCATAACCGTTTTCCATCCGCCCTCCGAATGCGTCAGTGGCTTGCAGCCCCTTCAGCCTAACAGATTTATCTTACTCTGACCCCATTTCTCTAACCTCTGCGGATGCCCCCTCTGAAGCTGGTATAGTCCCATCTCAGGAGGCGAAGATGCGGTCTTTACTCAGTCGAAAAACCGTTATTACGCTACTGGCCGTGGTGGTCGGTATCCTGGCCTATACGGGCACCGTCGATGAATACGGTGAGGATTATGCCGATAAGGGGTTCAAGCGGGCGCTGGCGACCTTTGCCGTGGCACGCGCCCTGAACGGGGTAATCTCCGTAGCGCAGGGGACCGAGGTGGCGGTTCAGCCCGCTGGGATCGGTATCAATTTCACCCCGGGCGAGATCCTCGACCCGGTCAATGATCTGGTGGAGCGTTTCTCCTGGGTCATGCTCGCCAGCAGCACCTCGCTGGGGCTGCAGAAGCTGCTGCTGACAATTTTCTCCTCCCAGGCCTTCTCCCTAGCGACTGTTATCTCACTAGCGCTGGCGATCTTCGCCCTCTGGTATCAGGGCAGACAGCCTCCCTGGCTTAAACCCCTGTTATACAAGGTGACCCTGTTTGTGCTTATTGTCCGCTTCTGTATTCCTGCCGTGGCCCTGGTTGGCGAAGGGGTGTTCTCCCTCTTCCTCGAGGAGCAATACAGCACCTCGACCCGGCATATTGAGGAAACGACCGAAGCCATCGCTGAAGTCAATCGGCGTACTGATGCCGAGATACCCAGCGGCAATGATGCGTCGCTGTTGGATCGGGCTAAGCAAATGATGGACAGTGCCGCGGCTAGCGTGGATGTGGGGGGCTATGTCGACCGCTATAAGGAGGTGGCCGCCGATGCCAGCGAGCATGCGGTCAACCTCATTGTGATTTTCACCCTGCAGACCATTCTGTTGCCCCTGTTTTTGCTCTGGCTCCTGATCCGCATCCTGAAAAGGATCGCGCATTTGAGGGCGGTTTTTGACTTTACGCCAGCGTTTCAAGGAGAAAATGGCCAAGGCGCTCGCTCGCCGCGTTACACCGGGGAAGCTTGGACGCCCTAAGAAGAAGCGAGGCTGAATTAATTTTACTCTGACCCCATTTATTCTGATAATCATCTTCTGATAATCATCTAGCCGCCTCCTCCCGACGGCGATATCGTCAAGAGCGACCAAGCACAAGACGATCGCCGAGAGGAGACGAGCCATGAAACTGTATTCCGGTATTGACCTGCATTCAAACAATGCAGTGGTAACGGTGCTCGATGAGCAAGACGAGGTGGTGGCCGAGCGCAGGCTCAGTAACGACCTGGGACTTATCCTGTCGTTTCTGGCGCCATATTCGGAGTCGCTTGTCGGCATCGTGGTCGAGTCCACCTATAACTGGTACTGGCTGGTGGACGGACTGATGGACGCGGGCTTCGATGTGCAGTTGGCGAACACGGCCGCCATTCAGCAGTACAGCGGCCTGAAGCATACCGATGACCGCCACGATGCGCGGTGGCTCGCGCACCTACTACGGCTTGGCCTGATCCCCCAAGGGTATATCTATCCTCGGGAGCAGCGGGCTATCCGCGACCTGGCCCGCAAGCGGGCCCAGTTGGTCCGTCAGCGCACGGCCAACATCCTAAGCATCCAGAATCTCGTCGCACGGGAGACCGGGCGCTCGATCAGCACCAACGAGGTAAAGAAGCTGTTCGGCGGCAAAGAGCCGCGCTGGCCTACGCACTCGCCCCTGGGGCTGGCGATCGGCGCTCACCTGACGGTCCTGCGCACCCTGGAAGAGCAAATCGGCACGTTAGAAGTACAGATTGTGAAGCACGCTCGTGACGATGAGGCCTACCAAGCATTGCTGAGCGTGGCCGGGGTTGGCAAGGTTTTGGGGTTCACCATCCTTCTGGAGACCGGCGACGTCGGGCGTTTCGCCGGGCCAGGGAACTTTGCCTCTTACTGTCGCTGCGTCGAATCCAAGCGACTGAGCAACGGCAAGAAGAAGGGCAAGAACAACGCGAAGAACGGCAACCGCTATCTGTCTTGGGCATTCGTCGAGGCAGCCAACTTCGCCATTCGCCACTACCCGCAGGTCAAGCGTTTCTACGAGCGCAAGAAGGCCAAGCGAAATGCCGTGGTCGCCATCAAGGCGGTGGCGCACAAGCTGGCGCGCGCCGCCTACTACGTCATGCGTGACCGTGTCCCGTTCGACATCCAGAAGGCCTTCGGATGAACAGCGACTGACGATTTCGGCCGGACGGACCGAACCAGCATTGGGGTCTGGCACAACCATCACTCTGATTGGACGGTTCGTCGGGCCACCTGATTCGCCTGAGAGGGCACACGAGCTGGCTGATACGCCTCTGTCCTGAGCCCAACGGGGTTGGAGCCGGCACCAACCGGCAGCCACAAAATCTGTCCGCGGCTACTGAGTCGCATCACTTGGACAGGACAGGGTACCAATGGTTTTCTGGGGCGCCGTAGGGCGCCAGGGGCCGGGTGCCGAGCTTCCCATCGAAGCGGGACCCAATGCCTTGATCCAGATGGGTGACTGGCGCGGATCAGTCTTTCTGACCGCGACCCGAGATGAACGAGAACCCGGGCGCGTATTTTGGCAGCTTTGTGAGCTGATCAGGCTCTGTTCAACGGGGCGCGCCGGGGCTTCGGGGTGCGGTATTGCCGACTTGAACGGAGGCGGCTAATGGGTGACCCCAATTATTCTTGCGTACCAGGCCAGATTCAATTTACTTCGACCCCACCCGATTTATTTCAGAAACCCACGTAATTGCACTGCGGTGCGTATTCGTTGATGAAGCTGTATGAGGGCGTTTCGCAGCGCCAGCGCATCATCTGGACATTCGTCGCCGGCATCGGGATCAACTTGACTACGCCATCCTCAACACCGCTCAAGTGGTTGTATTTAATGACCACCGTGCCGTCCTTGATCGCCACCGACTTGACGGCCTGATCGGCAAACTGCTCTGGCGCCGGTATGTTGGCTTGTTTGTTGTCCGCCGGCATTTCCCCGCGCATGGTGTAGTACTCAACGACGCTAGCCTTCGGTACGCTACTGAGGACCAGTCCGCTCCCGATGTACGCACCTTGGAGGTATTGCTCCTTTTTATCGTCCCCAAATTTCATTACTAGGAGGGGAACGGCGACGAATACGAATAAAACAACGGCAACAATTAAATTTCTCATTATTTTCCTCTTGGACCAGCAGTTTTTTCCTTGCTCTCGAAAACGCTCTGTTTGCTTCGGTTAATCTTGTAGTAAAGGTATTGTTCCTCCTCCTTTCGACTCCATTCGGACGGTTCCTTTTCAAGGATGCGTGCCAGTTTCCGCGTCATTCGTCCGCGACAGTGGATGCCTCCCAGAGACGAAGCTCGCTTTATATGCTCGAGGCTTTGCAGGTGCTCAATGTCGGCACAATAAGCGTTCGAAAGATCGGGAAGGGAGACGTCTTTGAGACTCGTCATGCGCGCCAATGGCATGACGTCTATGGTCGGGTTGTCGGTCAGAGTCAGGTGCGCGAGTGCCGGAAGACCAACCAGAGGAGATATATCGACTATACGGTTGTCGGAGAGATCGAGCGTTTCGAGGTTTTGAAGCGTCGAGAGTGGCCTAAGGTCCCTTATCTCGTTTTCGAAAAGCACTAGGTGGCGAAGATCGGCCAGCTTAGCGATCCCCCGGAGGCTACGGATCCCCATGCGAGGGCAACTCAGGCTATCCAACTCGTTTGCTTGATAGCGACCGCCCGTCCCACGGGGATCGATGCGGGCACGGGACTTTGCTTCCCGCTCAATACACTTGCGCAGATTATCGTCTTCTATCGCCAGCCGCTTTACCGAGTGGAGCATGGCCGCAACACGGGTTTTCTCCTGCTCGGAGAGGGCCCGCCTTTTCTCAGACGCCTCTTTGGAAACAGTGATCAGCGCAACATAGGTACTCAGGTTTGGGCTGAGGAAGACTATTAGAATCAACACCGCAAGCAACGCTGCGGACCCCGCGAGATCGATCCCTCTCATGTTCAGTCGTCCACTTCCATCGATGACTTAGCCCCGCGTCAGCCCTTTCGTCCTGTAGCTGGGACGATTCCTTTAGTTTCCATCGAACAACTCGGACAAAACCACCCAGGCAAGAATACCGCTACGACCCAACCACGAGCTATTTTCTCCGCGGAATTTATTGCTAGCGCCATATCCTACTCCTTTCATTCCATTCCTTTTGGCCGATAGTTTGTTCCTAGTTGAGATCGACCGTCAACTTTTTGGGACCATCCGTAGCCCGGAATGCACCGAGGTGAGCACGACATAACAAGACACCTCGATAAGGCTTTAGCTGCCCAATCCTTCATTGCAAGACCTGACACCAAGCCGCTTTCCAGCCGCTTTAGCCGCTAGATGCTTGATTGCAAGACCTGACCCCGCGACGCGCTGTTGTCCCTATTGTCCCCTCTTGTCCCTATTGTCCCCTCTTGTCCCTATTGTCCCCTCTTGTCCCTATTGTCCCCTCTTGTCCCTATTGTCCCCTCTTGTCCCTATTGTCCCCTCTTGTCCCTATTGTCCCCTATTGTCCTGGTCTGTCCCCTATTGTCCTGGTCTGTCCCCTATTGTCCTGGTCTGTCCCCTATTGTCCCCTTCAGGGGTAATCAATATCCTCCTTAGAGTGGGTGTCCTATTTAGTTGCTATTACACATTGACACGCCGTGTCTTGCTACTTATAGTAGTCACCCAAGATTAGTCAGGGCGAAAGATATGCATCAGGCGAAGCTTCCCATGCGGTTCGAGCGAACCGATTACCAAGAGGCGTTCAAGCGCCTCTATTATCATCTATATACAAACAGTTCTGCTAGCCGCGCTGAAAGAATCATTTCTGACCTATCTAAGCTCCTGCTAATTAGCATTGCCAATCGTTCACAAGACGAAAGCAATTTGCTTCTCTCGTTCATTAATGGTGATTGCGAAGCTAATCAGGCACTCATTCCGCTGCTTTCACGTAACTTCCCTGCGCTTATGGCTTCCAACGACTCTTTCTCTGTGGACGATGAGTCGCTTCGCTTGGCGCTAAATGAAATAGATGAGTTAGACCTGGCTCATGCTCCCGGACACCTCCTTGGAGATGCGTTTCAGGCTCTAATGGGGCCGCGCTTACGTGGCGATAAGGGACAATTCTTCACCCCAAAGAGTGTTGTTCGGGCCATGGTTGAAATCGTGGCACCTAGCTCCGGTGAAAAGGTAATAGACCCAGCCTGTGGCACTGGAGGGTTTCTATCTGAGACGGCTTTCTACTGGTCCGAGCGAAACGAGACGGGAGTGCTTATTGGCTACGACAAGGATACCGATCTAGCGCTTCTAGCGAACGCCCTACTGGGAATTGCAGCCAAAGATAGCTTTTCGGTCGGAAATATCAACTCCTTGGATATTAAGGCGATAACACCGCGCTCAGGCAAATCTTCTCCTTTCGAGGCTGATGTTGTTCTCACCAACCCACCATTTGGCTCGAAGATTCCGGTAAGGGATGAAAATATACTAAAGCAGTTTAGCCTTGGCCACGTATGGGAGTATAACAAGGAATCGAATCGTTGGGTTCAGACTTCTATTGTCCGTGGTACGCAGGACCCTCAGATACTTTTCATTGAACTTTGTATCCGATTATTGCGTTCTGGCGGGCGCTTAGGAATCGTTTTGCCCGAAGGGGTATTTGGAAATAGTAGCACTGGCTACGTTTGGGACTTTGTACGCGAAAATGGCGAAATAACTGGATTGCTGGACTGTCCAAGAACAACCTTTCAGCCAGGAACAGACACGAAGACAAATATTCTTTTCTTCACCAAAAATGAGACAGACAACCAACGCAAAAACCTTGCGACTCGCGTCGCGGTTGCATACCAATGCGGGCATGATAGAAGGGGACGAACACAAACTGGTGAAGGGCGTCCATATCCAAATGATTTTTCCGAAATCGCCAAAGACTGGGCCGAGAAGCGGCCCACGTTTTGGAATACCTGTACCATTTCAGACCGATACTACTTGGTTCCGCGATACTACGACAAACGAACCATTGCGCTACTCGAGGAAGATGTTGCCGAATTCGCACCGAAGCTTATTTCAATCGGAAGCATGATAGAGGAAGGATGGTTAAGTATCCGCAAAGGCCATGAGGTTGGCGCGGAGGCTTATGGGACTGGCGATATCCCATTCGTAAGGACGTCTGATATTTCTAACTTTGAGATTTCGATAGACCCAACGAAGTCAGTAAGTCAAGAGGTTTACGAAAAATACAAAGATGAACAGAAACTCTGTGCCGGCGATATTCTCATGGTCGTCGATGGACGCTACCGCATTGGGCGGTGCGCTATACTGAATGAGTATAACTCTAAATGCATCGCGCAAAGCCACCTTCGGGTCTTGTCACTGTCCGATGCCGCACCAATTTCGCCGGTTGAATTTCTTTATCTTCTTAACTTACCCGGGGTTCAAAGAGAAATAAGAAATTTAGTATTTATACAGACAACCCTCGGCTCGTTAGGGAAGAGAATCTACCAAGTAAAAGTACCCATCCCCCAAAAGAAACGAACCGCATGGAACAAAAGAATCATTCGGTTTGAGAAAATTCTGGCCGAACGTTCACGACTACTTTTTGAGTTACGTGATTTTACATGGGATATCGAACTTTAAATTCTGCCAACACGAGTCAGAATGGATTGTATCCAGTCATAGAATTCATCTAACGTTTTGTCGCCTTGTGCAATATTGCACTCACGGTGAGCGAAGCCGACATTACCAGGCTCATGTTGACGTGGGCTTGCATGAGCCGTCTCAATAGCAGCTTTGCCGCGTTTAGCTTTGGCGAAATCGGCAAAATCGAGTGGTTCTTTACAGATCAGACAAACCGTCGGTCCCTTTTCGAGGTGCCCAACTCTTGCAGCAAGGTAATCCTTGATGTCATCTGGAGGCACGGGTGCATTTTTCATTTTGTATGTCGACCACGCTAGCTTTGCAGCCACTTCCATGCAATCTGTATAAGTTGCTTTTTTTTCTCTAAGCTTCGCAATAATTCCAGGGCGGAGCTTGGACATGTCTAAGTCGTATTTGAGGAGTTCCTCATCAGACAACAACATTGCCCAACGAAGAATTCTATTGGGACCTGCATCACTACTCTTCCACGCAGCTCCCGTTGTGTTTGTGGAGTCGCGTTGAATCTTTTTCGCGACTAGAGGCGCTACCTCTTTTAGGTGAGAAAGGTAGTGAAACTCCTCGCACGGCCCCGAATGGCCTGCAGGCTTATAGCAGCGCGGTAGCGCTATGTCAGCAAATTTGGAGCGGCTCTTTAGTGGCTTGCCGCATAATGCCAACTTTTTAGTTTTCATCTATCTGTTCGAATAGCTGACTAATCTTACAACCTAGAGCTTTGGCCAAAGCTTCTATGTTTACGAGAGAAATATTCCTTTCCCCGCGCTCTATGCCCCCGACATACGTGCGATGAACTCCGGCAAGAGCGGCCAGCTCTTCTTGAGACAGATTTTTTCGCTCCCTTAAGGTTCGAATTCGCTGCCCGAACGGTTTTCGGATATCCGACACAGGAAGATTCCCACGCACTAACGACGAGCAAAGGTTATTTTTTTGATGACGATAATGCTACACACTATAAGTAGCATGAACTGCTGGAGGCGATGGGGGAACTTTTCGGAATTAGACGATATATCGGGTTGATGTAAAAAAACAAAAAAACGGCGCCAAAAAGGCGCCGTTTTTTCCGTTCCCTAGAACGCTCTGCCCATCCTAGGCATAAGTCCGGGGCAAGAGAATCAGGGCCTAGCCTTCTTCTTACTCCTAGCCAACCGCGAATGCAGTCGCCTAGCCAGCTCCCCAAACAACTCCGTCTGCGTCGGATGCGGATGAATCGCCCGGCCGACCTGCTCCAGGGTCAGCTCGCCCGCGACCATCATCACCGCCTCGCCCACCAGGGTGTCGGCGTGATCAGCCAGCAGGTGAACCCCGACGATCTTCTCGGAGGCCTTGTCGGCCACGATCTTGATGAGGCCGTGTTGTTCGCCGTTGATCATCGCTTTGGCGTCGATGCTCATGGGCACCTTCACTTCGACCGGGTCGTAGCCCTTGGCCTTGGCCTGCTCGGTGGAGAGGCCGACGAAGGCGGCTTCCGGGCGGGTGAAGATGACGCCGGAGTCCTTGGCCTCGTCGTAGGTGCGGTCTTCGCCGAGGATGGTGTCGGCGGCGACGCGGCCCTGTTCGCCGGCGGTGTGCGCCAGCATCAGGCCGCCGATAACGTCGCCCACGCCGAAGATGTGCGGCACGGAGGTGCGGCAGCGGTTGTCGGCCTTGATGACGCCGTCCTGGGTGGCCACGCCGGCGTTCTCCAGCTTGAGCGGCTCGAGCGTGGGGCGCTTGCCGGTGGCCATGATGACGTAGTCGCACTCGAAGGTGTGCTCGCCCTCGCCATCCTCATAGACCAGCTTCATGTTGCCAGGCTCGCCCGCCATGGATTTGGTGGCGGCACTGGTCTTGATGGTGAGGTTGGGGTCCTGCTCCAGCACGGCGGTGAGGTTCTTGGCCACTTCGGGCTCGACCTCGGCCAGGATACGATCGGCGCGCTCCAGCAGCAGCACTTCGGTGCCGAAGTCCTGGAAGATCTGCGCCATCTCCAGGCCGATGGCGCCGCCGCCGATGACGCCCAGTTTCTTGGGCGGTTCGGGCAGGAACCAGACGGTGTCGGAGGTGAGCACGCCGCCGCCCTGCACCCCTTCACGGGCGCCCGGGATGGGCGGCACGAAGGGCGGTGCGCCGGTGGCGATGACCGCACAGCCGAAGGTGATGTGCTTGCCTTCGGAGTCGTCGCCCTTGACGGCGCGGGCGTGCGGGTCCTTGGTGAGGTTGGACTGGTCGACGAAGACGCGGTGATCGGTCTCGAACCAGGCGTAGCCCTGGATGACGTCGATCTTCACGCCCTTGTCGGTGTTGAGCGCCATCTTGCCGCGCTCCTCCAGCACCCCGCGGCGGTGCTGCTCCAGCTGTTTCCAGTTGAGCTTCGTCTTGGTGGTGCCCTCGATGCCGAGCAGGCCGTCGTGGGCGCGGTCACGGATGCGATCGGCCGCGGCGCGCCACGCCTTGGAGGGGATACAGCCGCGCCACAGGCATTCGCCGCCCGGGAACGGGGAGTCGTTGATCATGGCGACCTTGAGGCCGTTGCCCATGAGGTCGCGGGCGCAATCTTCGCCGCCCGGGCCGCCGCCGATGACCACCACGTCGTAGTCCCAGGCACCCTCGGGAATGGCCGGACCGGTGGGGCCCATCCACTGCTCGGGCTCTTCGATCATCGACTTGAGGGTGTTCAGGAACAGGGCCACCTCGGCACCGTTGACCACGCGGTGGTCGGCGGTGATGGTGAGCGGCATGCCCTGCTCGCCCGCGGCGGAGATGGCCAGGATGGCCGCCGTGCCCGGGGTGGGGATGGCGTCGAACAGGTCGATGCCGAGCATGCCCATGTTGGAGACCATGAAGGTGGGGTTGGCGTACTCCTCGGGCGCCAGGCGGCGCTTGCGGGCACGGTCCACCAGCCCTTTCCAGGATTCATGCAGCGCCTCGACGGGCTCGGACTCGCAGTGGCGCAGGACCGGCACCACCAGACCGCCGCCCTCGGCGGAGACCGCCATGCCGATGTCGATCTGGTCGCGCTCGACCAGTTTGTCCACCGGCTGGTAGGCCCAGTTCATGTTCGGGTGTTTCCTGATCGCCTCGGCGCACGCCTTGGCGATGGCCACGGTGACCGACACGCCTTTCGTCTTCGCCGCCTTGATGAGCGCGCCCGGCCGGGCGTTCCGGGTGGCTCGGAAGGTGGGCATGGTGAGCGAGGCGGTCATGGAGTGGCTGACCGCCTTCTCCATGGCGCTCATCGGGCGGCCTTCGCCCGGCACCTGGATCTCCGGCATGATGTGGGCCGGGACCTGGTCCACCACCTCTTTCGGGCGCTGCACCGGCTGGGCGCGGCGCACGTCATCGGCGGTGATCTCACCGTCCGGGCCGGTGCCCTTGACGTTGTTCAGGTTGACCTGCAGTGAGGAGGCCAGCTTGCGCGCGTAGGGCGTGGCGTATTTGTTGTGCGGACGATCGACAGGGGCCACTTCGCCCGCGGGCTCCGGTTGCACCGGAGCGCTCGGCTGAGCGGCGGGCGTGGGGGCCGGCGCGGCCTTTTTGGCCTCCGGCTTCGCGGCCGGGGCGGCGCCGCCTTCGATGGTCTCATCGAGCACGTCTTCGGGGTGGTCGACAAGGAAACACATCGGCTCGCCCACCGGCACGGTGGCATCCACCGGGGTGATGGGGCCGGAGAGGTAGCCCTCGCGGAACACCTCCACATCCATGATCGCCTTGTCGGTTTCGACCTGGGCGATGATATCGCCACGGGCGATCGGGTCGCCGATGTTCTTCTCCCAACCCACCACGACCCCTTCGGTCATGGTGTCCGAGAGCTGCGGCATGCGGATGATGTGGCTGTGGTTGGGGATGTGGCCGGAGGGGATGGGCTCCTCGGAGGTATGCTTGTCCTCCTCCACCTCCAGGGCGGTGGTGCCCTCCTCGGCGCTCGCCGGGGCGTCGGCCTCGGCACCCTGCACTTCATCTTCGGAGGCGACCAGATAGCAGATGGCGTCACCCACCGGCACGGTGGAGTCCACCGGAACGATGGGGCCGGAGAGATAGCCCTCGCGGAACACCTCCACATCCATAATCGCCTTGTCGGTCTCGACCGTCGCGATGATGTCCCCGCGCTCGATCCGATCGCCGACATTTTTCTCCCAGCTCACCAGGACACCTTCGGTCATGGTGTCGGAGAGCTGGGGCATTTTGATCACAAGGGGCTCAGACATAGCTCTTCCCGCTTTTGATTAACCACGGGGAGCACGGGGAACACGGGGAATTCTGTTTTAAACCCGACCGCGCGAGATGTCGCTGCAAGCCTTCGCGTTCAAACGAATAAAACCCCGTGTGCCCCGTGTCCCCCGTGGTTAAATTGCTGTTACTTCCCGAACATCTTCAGGACGCCGTTCACCACGTCTTGGGCGTTGGGACGGGCGGCCTTCTCGAGGGTGTGGTTGTACGGGACGGGCACGTTGGCCGCGGAGACCCGCACGGGCGGCGCATCCAGTTCGAAGAAACACTCCTCGTTGATGATGGCCATCACCTCGGAGCCGACGCCGACGGCGGGCTCGGCCTCTTCGGCGATCAGGGCGCGGTGGGTCTTGGCCACTGAACGCTTGATACCTTCGCGGTCGAGGGGGTTCAGGGCGTATAGGTCCACCACCTCCGCCTCGATGCCGTGCTGCTTGGAGAGGATGTCGGCCGCCTGCAGGGCCCAGTGGACCGAGATGTTGTAGGCGAAGATGGTGATGTCTTTGCCCTCGCGGGTCACTTCCGAGCCCTCGAGCGGATGGAAGTACTCCTCGTCCGGCACTTCGTCCTTCATGTTGTACATGAGCTCGTGTTCGTTGATGAACACGGGGTCATTGCAGCGCACGGCGGACTTGAGCAGACCATAGGCCTGGCGCGGATTCGAAGGCGTGACCACGCGCAGACCGGCGATGCCCATGAAGACCTTCTCCATGCGCGCCGAGTGCTGGGCGCCGAGCTGGTGGGCGGTGCCGCCCGGCGAGCGGATCACCACCGGCGCCTCCAGCTGGCCGCCGGACATGTAGCGCACCTTGGCGGCGGTGTTGACGATCTGATCGGTCGCCAGCCAGGCGAAGTTCACCGACATGATCTCGATGATGGGCCGCACGCCGATGAACGAGGCGCCGATGCCCAGACCGGTGAAACCGTTTTCGGAGATTGGCGTGTCCATGACACGCTCGGCGCCGTATTTGTCGTAGAGGCCCTGGGTCGCCTTGTAGGTGCCCCCGGCAACGCCGATGTCCTCACCCATGGCGATCACCATCGGGTCACGGGCCATCTCCTCGTCATGTGCGCGGCGGATCGCCTCCCAATACATTAATTCGGCCATTACTGCGCCCCTCCTTTCACCCACGGATCGTTTTCAGCGAGCACGTATTTCTCCAGTTCCTCGAGGTTCGGCTCGGGAGACTGCTCGGCGAAGGGGATCACCTCGTGGTCAATCTCATCGATGATCTCCCTGTCCATGGACTGGAAATCATCGTCGGAGAGCTCGCCGGCCTCGACCAGACGATTCTTGAGAATCGAGATAGGGTCGCGCTCGATCCACTTCTGCTGCTCCTCCTTGGTCCGGTAGGCACCGGCATCGGACATGGAGTGGCCGCGGTAGCGGTAGGTGCAGAGCTCCAGGAAGTAGGGACCCTTGCCGGAACGGACGTAATCGACCGCCTTCTGCGCTGCCTCAAAGACCGCCTCGACATCCTGGCCGTCGGCCTGGGCCGCCTCGATGCCGTAGCCGCAGGCGCGCTTGTACTGCTCCTGCACGGCGGTGGAGCGCTCGATGCGGGTACCGATACCGTAGAGGTTGTTCTCGCAGACGAACAGCACCGGCAGATCCCAGATGGCCGCCATATTCATCGACTCGTGAAAGGAGCCCTGATTGTTGGCCGCATCGCCCAGGAAGCAGATGGAGATCTCATCCCCGCCCTGCATCTTGATGGCCTTGCCGATACCCACGGCCAGCGGGAAGGGCCCGCCCACCAGGGCGTAACCGCCCATGAAGCGGTGTTGGGTGTCGAAGATGTGCATGGAGCCGCCCCGCCCCTTGCTGGAACCGGTCTCCTTGCCGTAGAGCTCCGCCATAACCTCTTTGGGGTCGGAACCGCTCAGGATGGCGTGCACATGGTCGCGATAGCCGGTGATCACGTAGTCGTGACCCGGTTTGGCCGCCCCCATCACACCGTGCGCACAGGCCTCCTGGCCCGGATAGAGGTGAAGGAAACCGCCGATTTTACGTTCGACGTATGCTTCGTAGCATCGTTCTTCGAAGCGCCGCGCGTACAACATCTCGCGCAGCAGCCTTTTCTTGTCCGCGGCGTTCATGCGCGCTCCTTAAAGACTCTTCGATTGGTGGTTAGTACCTGAAACCTGCCGGAATGCGGTACATCGCTAGGCGACTAAAGCCTATCGCAGTAGTGCTGTCCGGGATTCCCCTCGGTGGTGTCCGCGCTGACCGCGGCTTCAGGTCGGGCGAGACCGTTTATTCTGGCGTATCGGTCCCGCCGCTGTGTGAGAAGCGCGACATGATCGGACTTTTACAAATGAAGGTCAAGCTAGGTTAAACCCTAACAATTCATAATTATTAAAATATTCAATACTTACTATTGACAGTCTTAACGATAGCAATGGCTGCCGCCGTTTTCCCCGATGGGGGATCCGCTTCCGAACGAGTGTAACCGGCCGGACGCCATCGCGGCGACGCGCCGCTCCTACCCGTTCCGTTCAATTCCGAAGCCCCCGGTAGGAGCCCCGCCCCGGGGCGATTGGCCCGGGCCGGGACCCCCTCGCGGCGACGCGCCGCTCCTACCCCTTCCGTTCAACTCCGAAGCGCCCGGTAGGAGCCCCGCCCCGGGGCGATTGGCCTTGGCCGAACCCCTTCCGTTCAACTCCGAAGCCCTCCCGGTAGGAGCCCCGCCCCGGGGCGATTGGCCTTGGCCGGCCCCCTCGCGGCGACGCGCCGCTCCTACCCCTTCCGTTCAACTCCGAAGCCCTCGGTAGGAGCCCCGCCCCGGGGCGATTGGCCTGGGCCGGCCCCCATCCGGCTTGCGGTCGAACCAAGGGTGTTAAACTACGCGCCAACGAAATCCCAACCGCTTTCCGCCAATTCAAATCGACCGATGAGCGAACAACACTACCGAACCGAACACGACAGCATGGGCGAACTTCAGGTCCCCGCCGATGCCCTCTATGGGGCCCAGACCCAGCGTGCCGTGAATAACTTTCCCATCAGCGGGCAGCCACTGCCTCACGCGCTGATTCGCGCCCTGGGACTGGTCAAGGCCGCCTGCGCACAGGTCAATGCCGAACTGGGGCTGCTGGAGGAGGATGTTGCCAATGCGATTATCGCCTCGGCGGCCGAAATCGCCGAGGGCGCCCATCCGGAACACTTCCCCGTGGACGTCTTCCAGACCGGCTCGGGCACCTCGTCGAATATGAACGCCAACGAGGTCATTGCCCGACTGGCCTCCGAACGGCTGGGGCGAGCGGTACACCCGAACGATCACGTCAACATGGGGCAAAGTTCCAATGACGTTTTCCCCACGGCGATGGCCGTGGCCTCGGGGATTGCCGTGCATGACCGGCTGCTGCCGGCCCTGCGTCACCTGGAGCAGAACATCCGCGCCCGCGCCGAGGAACTCGACGGCATCACCAAGACGGGCCGCACCCACCTGATGGATGCCATGCCCGTGCGGCTCGGCCAGGAATTGGGCGGCTGGGCCGTGCAGATCGGACACGCCATCGAGCGGATCGAGCAGAGCCTGTCCCGGCTGGCGGCGCTGCCCATCGGCGGCACCGCCGTGGGTACCGGCATCAACACCCATCCGGAATTCGGACCGCGTGTGGCCAAGGCGCTCGAACGGGAAACAGGCGTTTTGTTCACCGGCAGTTATAACTATTTCGAGGGTCTATCCAGCCAGGATGCCTCGGTGGAGATGAGCGGCCAGCTCAAGACCGCTTCGGTCGCACTGATGAAGATCAGCAACGACCTGCGCTGGATGAATTCCGGCCCGCTGGCCGGTCTCGGCGAGATCGCCCTGCCCGCCCTGCAGCCGGGAAGCTCCATCATGCCGGGCAAGGTCAATCCGGTGATTCCGGAGGCGGTGGCTATGGTCTGCGCCCAGGTGATGGGCAACGATGCGGCGATCACGGTGGGCGGACAGTCGGGTAATTTCCAGCTCAACGTCATGCTGCCGATGATCGCCCGCAACCTGCTGGAGAGCAGTGAACTGCTGGCGAACGGCGCCCGCGTGCTGGCCGACAAGGCCATCGCCGGCTTCACCGTCAACGAGGAGAACCTGCGCGAGGCCCTCGACCGCAACCCCATCCTCATCACCGCCCTGAACCGGGTGATCGGCTACGAAAAAGGCGCCGCCATTGCCAAACAGGCCTATGCCGAAGGCCGCCCGGTCCTGGATGTCGCCAAAGAGCAGACCGATCTTTCCGAAGAGGAACTGAAGACGCTGCTGGACCCGGCGAAGCTCACCCACGGGGGTTTGGGGGAGTAAGCGGCCCCATCGCCCCGGCGCGGGGCACCTACAACCCCCGAGCGAAGCCCGTAGGAGCGGCGCGTCGCCGCGATGTGCTCGAATTCACGGTCCATCGCCCCGGCGCGGGGCTCCTACACCACCCCCGAACGAAGCCCCGTAGGAGCGGCGCGTCGCCGCGATGTGCTCGAATTCACGGCCCATCGCCCCGGCGCGGGGCTCCTACACCACCCCCGAACGAAGCCCCGTAGGAGCGGCGCGTCGCCGCGATGTGCTCGAATTCACGGCCCATCGCCCCGGCGCGGGGCTCCTACACCACCCCCGAACGAAGCCCGGTAGGAGCGGCGCGTCGCCGCGATGGGGTTCGGCCCAGCCCATCGCCCCGGCGCGGGGCTCCTACAACCCCCGAACGAAGCCCCGTAGGAGCGGCGCGTCGCCGCGATTCAGAGCCAAACGGCATCCCAGTGCGGATAGGCTCCGACATCGTCGACGAGACCGGCCCTTAAGGGGTTGGCCACGATATATCGGGCGGTCCTGCGCAAATCTTCTTCCCTGCGGATTGCATGGTCGAAAAAGCCCTTCTGCCATATGCGACCGCCGACTCGCTTGGCCGACCATGACTTCAAACTCCCTATGACGTGTGCCAGAGGATGCGCTTTTCCCAAGACGAAAAGCCAATGCAGGTGATCGGGCATCACGACGAAGGCGAGAGTGTGGGTAAAGGCTTTCTCTTCGTGGCCCTTGAGAACGGCGACGACCCCTCGGGCTGCACGCATATCAGAAAATACGGGTTTTCGACCGAGCGTCGTCGTGATGACGTGATAGGGCTGCCCGGCTATTGAAACACGTCCTTTTCGGAGGTTTCGGCCATGCCGTGAGGTTTCCATTCCCAGCGTCCAATGCAGAATTCCCAGCAGGGAAGTTAACCCGGGGAATCGCAGGCTGCAATGCCGGGGATCGCCCCGGCGCGGGGCTCCTACATCACCCTCGAAAGAAGCCAGTAGGAGCGGCGCGTCGCCGCGATGCGCTCGAATTCACGACCCATCGCCCCGGCTCGGGGCTCCTACACCACCCCCGAACGAAGCCCCGTAGGAGCGGCGCGTCGCCGCGATGTGCTCGAATTCACGGTCCATCGCCCCGGCGCGGGGCTCCTACACCACCCCCGAACGAAGCCCCGTAGGAGCGGCGCGTCGCCGCGATGTGCTCGAATTCACGGCCCATCGCCCCGGCGCGGGGCTCCTACACCACCCCCGAATGAGACCCGGTAGGAGCGGCGCGTCGCCGCGATATGCTCGAATTCACGACCCATCGCCCCGGCGCGGGGCTCCTACACCACCCCCGAACGAGGCCCGTAGGAGCGGCGCGTCGCCGCGATTCAGAGCCAAACGGCATCCCAGTGCGGATAGGCTCCGACATCGTCGACGAGACCGGCCCTTAAGGGGTTGGCCACGATATATCGGGCGGTCCTGCGCAAATCTTCTTCCCTGCGGATTGCATGGTCGAAAAAGCCCTTCTGCCATATGCGACCGCCGACTCGCTTGGCCGACCATGACTTCAAACTCCCTATGACGTGTGCCAGAGGATGCGCTTTTCCCAAGACGAAAAGCCAATGCAGGTGATCGGGCATCACGACGAAGGCGAGAGTGTGGGTAAAGGCTTTCTCTTCGTGGCCCTTGAGAACGGCGACGACCCCTCGGGCTGCACGCATATCAGAAAATACGGGTTTTCGACCGAGCGTCGTCGTGATGACGTGATAGGGCTGCCCGGCTATTGAAACACGTCCTTTTCGGAGGTTTCGGCCATGCCGTGAGGTTTCCATTCCCAGCGTCCAATGCAGAATTCCCAGCAGGGAAGTTAACCCGGGGAATCACGGGCTGCAATGCCGGGGATCGCCCCGGCGCGGGGCTCCTACATCACCCTCGAAAGAAGCCAGTAGGAGCGGCGCGTCGCCGCGATGTGCTCGAATTCACGACCCATCGCCCCGGCGCGGGGCTCCTACATCACCCCCGAAAGAAGCCAGTAGGAGCGGCGCGTCGCCGCGATGTGCTCGAATTCACGGCCCATCGCCCCGGCGCGGGGCTCCTACATCACCCCCGAACGAGGCCCGTAGGAGCGGCGCGTCGCCGCGATGCGCTCGGATTCACGGCCAATCGCCCCGGCGCGGGGCTCCTACACCACCCCCGAACGAAGCCCCGTAGGAGCGGCGCGTCGCCGCGATGTGCTCGAATTCACGACCCATCGCCCCGGCGCGGGGCTCCTACACCACCCCCGAAAGAGGCCCGTAGGAGCGGCGCGTCGCCGCGATGTGCTCGAATTCACGACCCATAGCCCCGGCGCGGGGCTCCTACCTCGAGCCGCCCGGCAGCAGCTGAACCGTGCCGGAGACGTTCACGGAGACGGTGGACTCTCCGCCCTTGACCGCGGGCGGTGCTCCCGCGGCGCGTTCGGCCATGACGTCCATACGGTAGACGGGGCCCGGTCCGCCGCGTTGGGTGTCGATGTTCAACTGCACGATGCGCCAGCCGCCGGCGTCCAGATTTTTGCGGACCCGATCGGCGCGGGCCTTGAAGGCACCCAGGGCATCATCGATGAGATCGTTTTCCGCTTCCCGACGGGCCTGCTCCGAGACCTCAAAGTTCATCGATTGGACCTGAACCCTCTCCTGCAGCTCGCCCACAAGCTCGCTCAGTGCCGTGAAATCGCCACTCTCCAGCCGCAGCGTCTGCACGGCGCGCCAGTGGCTGAGGGTGCCTTTCTGATATATGGGCTGGGTCCGGTAGCCTCCGGTTTCCGCCTTGACGGCCTCGAAGTCATCGGCCTCTTCCAGGGCCCATCGCATGGTGCGGTTGATTCGGTCGGCCAGCCGCGCCGGATCGCTACCCTCCTCCTGCACCCGGAGCACCGCCTGCATGCGATCATTTTTTACCTCGCGGGAGGCCTCGGCCTGGAGGGATACCCGATCGAAGACGCCCTCCTCCTGGGCCATCGCCGCTCCGGATACCAGCAGTAGCAGCACCCAACACCAACGCATCAGCATGATCTTCGCCTTTTTTTCCTATCCCTGCGGGCCGGGCGGCTCTTCGTGAAGGTTGTAGCCGTCCATCTCCAGGTCGAGCCCCACCAGCCGGGTTCCGAGCAACTCGACCGTGCCCTCGTGACGTCTTTCGGAGAGTTGCGTAAATTCGAACCGGTAGGTCCGGCGCCAGCGCATCCGCCCATCGCGATCGCGGGCGGGTCGCATGCGGTCCAAGGCGACGGTTTCATCCAGCAGCTGCAGGTTATCGCGCCGACAGGCTCGGCGCACCGCAGCGATGGCCGCCTCCCTCGCGCGCATGCCTGCCGCCCAGAGTGCAATTACACCGGCCAGTGCCGCTATCAAGCCAAGTTCCATGCCGCCACTTTACCCGCTGGCGGCCCGGACCGGAATTACCCCTGTCGCCAATTCCCGTAAGGATGATCGAGCACCTCATCGGCGCCGGCTTGCGTCACGAGCGGGCGGTACCGGTCACACTCATCGTGCCGACAGCGCAACATGAGCACGTATTCGCCGTTCTCGATGGCCGTGTGCAGGCGCTCCAATTCCTCTTCGGCCACACCGGAGCGGTGCATTGCGGTGGTCAGATGCGAAAGAGCACCGGCCCCGGCCATGACACCCCCGCCTCCGGCGGCTCCCGCCGCCGCGCCGGCCAGGGCATCGACCACGGGGCCGGCGGCCGCAACGGCGCCGAGACCGGGAACGACGAACAGGCCGGCCGCTCCGGCCAACAGCCCCCAGATACCACCCCAGAAGGCGCCCAGTTTGCCCCATCCGCGTATCCGTTCGCCGGAGGTGTGATAGTAGATGCCCAAGGGATCATCACCCACAGCCGCCGGTCGCCCGAGCACGGAGATCATATCCATGGGGTAGTCGCGCTCGATCAGCGCCTCCACGGCCTCCCTCGCCCTGTCGGGCTCTGCGAACCGGGCGATCATTACCCGCTCATCGGCTTTGGTTTCACGCATGACAGCAGTCCCGGTGGATTTACCGACAGTCTAGTTTTCCGCGTGGACTTAGCCCAACGCGGACTAGTGTACTGTTGCATGCTTGGCGGTGCTTTCAGCGAGCCGCTGGCCGGCCAGATGCAAGGCGCGTTTCGCAGGGAATGGCGCGCCCTTTCCAAGAAACGCAACGCCGCAGATGGCCCGGCCAGCGGCTCGCCCGGAGGGAGCCCCCCAAAAACGCCATGACGGCGTTGCAGCGCTTGACAAGGGAATAACCATTGCCTGCGCGCTGCGCCTTGTCCTGACATTTTTGGGGGGCTCTGAAAGTATCGCCAAGCATGCAACAGTACACTAGCGGCGCCGATAACAGCATTGATAAACTGCCGTTCTCTCAGAAGAGGAGCGGATATGCGGGCAAGCGAACTCTCACTCGAAGAACTGGACTACTGGGTCGCTCGGGCGCGGAATCTCGAGACTTACCACGCCGAAAATGGCGACCTCATGTACGCCCCGAGTCCGTCACTCCCGCCTCGGAAGTGGAACCCCACCCGCTTCTGGTCCCAGGGAGGGCCGATCATCGAAGAGGCCCGCATCGACCTCAACTGGGACACCGAAGGCACCGGACGCTGGTCGGCTTCCCTGGAGCCGGACGTGCTGGCGGACGGCCAAACCGTTCTCGAGGCGGCCATGCGCGCCTTTGTGATCGCCCGCATGGGGCAGGAGTTGCCTTCATAACGGTCGCGCCGACCGGCGATCAGGGCAGGTCCAAAAGCAGCAGTTCGGTGTAACCGGCGCTTGCCTTTAGCGAGATGCAAGGGAGGTCTTCAATCTTCGCCGCATCTCCACTCTCCAGCGCCTGACCATCGATATCGAGTCGGCCTTCCGCCAGCTGCAAATAGACCCGGCGCCCGGCGGCGATTTCATAGTCGATACGCTGGCCCGGCGAGAGCAGCGTCGAATAAAGGGAAACATCCTGGCCTATCCGAACGGAACCGCCGCGACCGTCGGGGGAGACCAGCAGCCGCAGATGGCCGCGCTTTTCGTCACTGGAGAAATGTTCCAACTGGTAATCCGGCTCCCCCCCTTTCTGGTGCGGCAAGATCCAGATCTGAAAAAGGCGCGTCGATTCCCGGTCCGAGGGGTTCATTTCGCTATGGCTGATCCCGCGGCCAGCGGACATCCGCTGCACGTCACCGCGGCCTAACTCGTGCCGGTGGCCGAGATTGTCGTGGTGCTCAAGGGCGCCCGTAAGGACATAGGTGATGATTTCCATATCCCGATGCGGGTGCTCCGGAAAACCGGTTCCGGGGGCCAGGACGTCTTCATTGAGGGCACGCAAGGCCGAAAACCGGACGTGCGACGGGTCGCGGTACCCCGCAAAGGAAAAGGAGTAGCGGCTGTCGACCAACTCGCTTTCGGCCCGGCCACGCTCCTCGGACCTGCGTAGCGTGATCATACGAGACCCCCTTGCTTCGGAACTGGACCCGCGCCGTGGCATAATGGGCGCGCGCCGCGCGACCCGGGTTCTGTTTGCGCGCCTTTCGGGAACGCCGCGAGATATCCGCGGGCCTCATCCCTGTAACTTCCGGTTCCTACAAAGAAAACATCTAGCATAGATTGTCATGACTCGCCTCACACTCTCCCGTCCCGACGACTTACACCTTCACCTGCGCGACGATGAGGCCCTACCCGCGGTAGTGCCCCATACGGCCGAACGCTTCGGCCGCGCCATCGTAATGCCCAACCTCAAGCCGCCGGTAACCACGACCGGGCAGGCCCTCGCATATCGGGAACGGATTCTGGCCGCGGTACCCGCCGGTGCCGACTTCACGCCGCTGATGACGCTCTATCTCACGGACAATACCCAGCCGGAGACGATCGCGGAGGCGAAGGAATGCGGCGAGATCCATGCACTCAAGCTGTACCCGGCGGGAGCGACCACCAATTCGGACTCGGGACTGACGGACGTTCGCAATGCCGACGCCACACTGGCGGCAATGGCCGAAGCGCGCCTGCCGCTGCTGGTCCACGGCGAGGTGACGGCCTCTTCCATCGATATTTTCGACCGCGAAAGGGTCTTCGTGGAACAGGTGCTCTCGCCACTCCTGGAGCGTCATCCGGACCTTCGCGTCGTGCTGGAACACATCACCACGCGCGAGGCCGCGGAGTTCGTCAAGAGCGCCGGACCCAATGTTGCCGCAACCCTTACGCCCCAGCACCTGCTGATGAATCGCAACGCCCTGCTGGCAGGCGGTATCCGTCCGCACCACTACTGCCTGCCGGTACTGAAGCGCGAAAGCCATCGAGAGGCCCTGCTGGAGGCCGCCACTTCCGGTGACCCCAAGTTTTTCCTGGGTACCGACAGCGCTCCGCACCCCAAGAGCGCCAAAGAGAGCGCCTGCGGCTGTGCCGGCATCTATTCGGCCCATGCCGCCCTCGAACTTTACGCCGAGGCCTTCGAGCGGGCCGGAGCCCTGGAGCGGCTGGAGGCCTTTGCCGCCCACCACGGGGCGGATTTCTACGGCCTGCCCCGCAACACCGGGAAGATCACCCTGGAAAAAGGCGAGTGGGAGGTGCCGGTGAGCTACGCCTTTGGCAAGGACCGGGTGGTGCCGCTGCGGGCCGGCGAGACGGTGGGTTGGCGGTTGGTTTCCGAGTAAGGCAGCCCGCTGCAGAGTGGGAGCGGCGGCCTCGCCACGATTGCGGATTTCAGGTGGGAAATTGATGGCCCTGAGGGCCATGTTCGGCCAGGCGCTGGCCTCCTACTTAAATTCCTGAACCGTTTCTATCGCGCGCGCCTCTACCATCCGTTAAGCTGAAAAGCATGAGTGAATCGAAGCAGCCGAAAATCGCCGATCGTTTCCGTGGTTTCCTGCCGGTGGTCGTCGATGTAGAGACCGCCGGCTTCAATTCGAAGACGGACGCCCTGCTGGAGATCGCAGCGGTACTGCTACACATGGATGATGAGGGCTGCCTGCAGCCCGGGGAGACGATCAGCGCGCACGTTGAGCCGTTTGCCGGGGCCAACCTGGAGCAGCGCTCGCTGGATTTCCTGGGGATCGACCCCTTCCACCCCTTCCGGTTCGCTGTTCCCGAGAAAGAGGCGCTGGACAAGGTCTTCGCCCCCATCCGCAAAGAGGTCAAGCGCCAGGCATGCAGCCGGGCCATTCTGGTGGGTCACAACCCCTTTTTCGATCTGGGATTTCTCAAGGAAGCCGTGCGGCGGGTGAAGTGCAAGAAAAACCCCTTCCACGCCTTCAGCACCTTCGATACCGCCACCCTGGGCGGCCTGGCCTTCGGACAGACCGTCCTGGCCCGAGCGGTGAAGGCCGCCGGCCACGAATGGGACAATGATGCCGCCCATTCGGCCGTTTATGATGCCGAGCAGACGGCCAAACTGTTCTGCGCGGTGGTCAATCGCTGGCAGCAGTTGGAGGGAGGCATGACCCTGTTCCCCGCCTCGGACGCGGAAGCTTCGTCGTAAGTGATTGTTTAGCCACAGAGCTCACAGAGCAGATCCGGCAGGAGAACCGATTTTGTGGCTCTGTGAACTCTGTGTTCTCTGTGGCTATCCGTAAGTCCGTTCAGCCCTCGGACTGATTCGCCTTGGCGGCAGCCTCTTCCATCATCGGTTTCAGCTCACCCTTCTGGTAGAGCTCCATGATGATGTCATGGCCACCAACCAGTTCACCGTTCATGTAGATCTGCGGGAAGGTCGGCCAGTTGGCGTACCGCGGCAAATTCTCGAAAATCTCCGGATCGGCGAGCACGTTCACATAGGCAAACTCGACGCCGCACGCCTGCATCGCCTGGGCGGTCCGGCTGGAGAAGCCGCACATGGGCATCTGCGGCGAACCTTTCATGAAAATGACGATGGAATTTTCTTCAACCTGTTTTCCGATGCGCTCCAAAACGTCCATAAAAACCTCTTGAAAGGGGGGATTTGACCGCCGCCCGACGGCGGCAGGAATTCCGAATGTTTGTAGCAGGATAGCTCAACGATATCCACAGGGGAGACAGCAAGAACCGAAACAAATGCCGGCTCTTCCGGGCCTGGCGCAAACTATTGCACGCGCCCGTTCACCCTCTGCGGCAAACCATGGGAGGTAAGTTTGTAGCGCCGAGTCGAAAATTCAACCCCGGCGCATCAGCCAGGGGAGTGCCGCCAGGGCCGCACGGCTCAAGGTCCGGCGAAGATTCGGTGCACTACCCAGCACGATGCCGCCCAATACCGCATAGGTTGTGGCGGCTACCGGATTGCGGCGAACCCAAGGCCCTACGCCGGCTTCTCTGGAGACCAGACGTAGCCTGGCCTTGGCTTCTTCGGTGGTCAGCGGACGCTCCTTGCGATTGCCCATGCGATCACTCCCGCTACGCCCAGCACGATGGCGCCGGCCACCGCTGCCGCCAGCCATGACGGCAGCAAGGTGTCGGCAAATAGAAAGACGGCCCAAACCCACAAGCCGATCCCGAAAAGGACGAATACCGTCACCACCACGATGAGCGCAAAGACCCAACCGAGGAGGGCAAGGCCGCGTCGTAGCGCCCGCCCTTCGGCCTCGGCCAGATCGGCTATGGCGATGACGTACTCGGCCAGCGAATTCACCGCTTGGAGCCCAGATCCATGATTTTGGCCAGAATGAAGCCGATGCCAACCGCCGCGGCCACACTTGCCAGCGGCCGCTCGCCGATGCTCTCTTCCATATCCTCCATGGCACGCGCACTGCGCCCCCGTGCTTCGGCAATCTTCTTGCGCAAGCGTTCACGGGCATGGGCCACTTCATCCTGCACCGAGTCGCGGACACTGTCCGCCCGGTCGGATGCCGTATGCCGCAACGTCTCCGTCAGTCCGGCGACATCGGACCGCAGCATCGCCATGTCTTCTTTCAGAGCTTTGATTTCACTGTCGAGCGAACGATTATCCATAACTCTCGCTACCTCCTGCTCGTTTTGTGGAATTCCGGTTCGGCTGGGCGCGCCAGTCACTTGACCTCGAGGTTGTTGACGACCTCCTGAACACCCTCGACGCTTCGAGCGACCGCTTCCGCCTGGCGCTTCTCTTCCTGAGAATCAACAAACCCGTTCAATTGAACGCGCCCCTTGAACGTGTCGACATCGACCTGGAAACCGCTCACCCGGTCATCACTGAAAAGGGCGGTTTTCACCTTTGTGGTGATCGCTGCATCGTCGATGTACTGGCCTGTGCTCTTGGTCTCCGTGGTACCGGCACAGGCCCCAAGAAGCAGCACGATCATCGTGAGCGCGAAGATGGTCGGAATCCGTTCCGCTATCGCTTTCATGCCCCGTCCTCGGTGTTAATGCGGATATAGGGGAGTGTAGACGAAGCCGCCAGGGAGCGGCTCCTAACCGGAGGCGTAAGCTCTGGAGATCATTAACAGGCTATTGAAAAACACCCTCTCCAGAGGGAGAGGGCTGGGGTGAGGGGATAATAAAAGGTAAGTTACTGATTTTATCCCCTCATCCTAACCTTCTCCCTCAGGGAGAAGGGACAAAAAACCTTTTTCAACAGCCTGCTAAGCGGTGAGCGCCGTTCGCTCTACTGCCCAGGTGGAGGTGAGGAGCGCCTGTTGTTCTGCGCCGTCCCTACAGAGCAGCGTCGACGTTGCGCTGCAGCCAAAGCTCAAGCAGGGCGAGATGCCAGAGCTTGCTGCCACGGAGCTGAGTGAAATGCTGGTCGGGTTCGGCGAACAGTTTCTCGACATAGGCGCGATTGAAGACGCCGCGCTCGCGACAGGCGGTGGAATCGAGGATGTCGTGCATGAAGTCGAGGAACTCGCCGCGCACGTATTTGAGCGCCGGCATGGGGAAGTAGCCCTTGGGGCGATCGATCACCGCATCGGGGATCAGGCCGCGGGCGATGCGCTTCAGGACATACTTATGGTCATCGCCATTGGGTCCGAGTTTCATCGAGGGCGGCGCCTGCATCGCCAGTTCCACCAGTTCGTGATCCAGAAACGGCACACGCGCCTCGAGCCCCCAGGCCATGGTCATGTTGTCCACCCGCTTGACCGGGTCGTCGACGATGAGCGTGGTCACGTCCATGCGCAAAACCCGGTCGAGAAAGGTATCGGCGCCGGGGGCGGCGAGTAGCTCCTCGATAGTCCTGGAGGTGTAGTCCTCACCCCGAAACGCCGGCGCTACCGTCTCCAGAAACTCCTCGTGGGGGCGGTCGAAATAGTGCTTGGCGAAGCGCTCCAGATCGGAGCCCGAGTCGGCGTCCATCAACGGATACCAGAAGTAACCACCGAAAACCTCGTCGGCCCCCTGGCCACTCTGAACCACCTTGACCTCGCGGGAGACGCGCTCGCCGAGCAGGTAAAAGGCGACGGCATCCTGACCCACCATCGGTTCGGCCATCTGCTCGACCGCTTCGGGAAGGCGGCCCAGGACCTGATCATTGGGGATGCTGTATTTGTGATGACGGGTGCGGTAACGCTCCACCACCTGGTCGGAGAACTCGAACTCACTGCCCTTCTCCTCCGGCTGGTCCTCGAAACCCACGGAAAACGTGAGGATGTCCTCCACGCCCTGTTCGGCCAGCAGCGCCACCAGCAGACTGGAATCCAGACCACCGGAGAGCAGGACGCCAACGGGCACATCCGCCACCTCCAGGCGGCGGCGCACCGAACGGCGCAGGGCCTCATGGATCGCTTCCACCCACTCCTCTTCGCTGCCCGGCACGGGGGGCCGGGAGGCGTAGAGATTCCAGTAACGGCGCTCACGGAGTTCACCGGATGTGTCGATACTCAGGGAGGTGCCGGGCGCCAGCTTGCGAATGCCTTTAAGGACGGTACGCGGCGCGGGGATGACCGCGTGCAGTGTAAACTGATGGTGAAGCCCGACGGGATCGATATCGGTGTCGATCCCACCCGAGGCGAGCAGCGCCTGGGTGTTGGAGGCGAAGCGCAGCCCACCGTCGGCCAGGGCGTAATAGAGGGGCTTGATGCCGAGCCGATCACGCGCCAGAAACAGCCGTTGCCGGCGAATATCCCAGACGGCAAAGGCGAACATTCCCTGCAGGCGTTCCACACACTGTTCGCCCCAGGCGGCATAGGCCTTGAGGATGACCTCGGTATCGCCGTCGGAGAAGAATCGATAGCCGGCCCCCTGTAACTCCCGTCTCAGTTCCGGGTAGTTGTAGATGGTGCCGTTGAAGACGACCACCAGTTCCTGTTCGGCATCATGCATCGGCTGATGGGAGCGCTCGGACAGGTCGATAATGGAGAGCCGCCGATGCCCAAGGGCCAGCGGTCCATCCGAATAACTGCCCTCGTGGTCCGGCCCGCGCCGCTCCAGACGATGCAGCATCCGACCGAGCCGTCCCAGATCGGGAGCTTGACCGTCGAAGCGCAGTTCACCACAGATTCCGCACATATGTTTTGCCTATTGGGTCTTAAACCACGGAGAACACGGAGAATGCACGGGATGTACTCTCCGCGGTTTTATTGCTGTTCGACTCGAAGAAGGTTCCGTACCGACTGAACGCCGGCAACGCCGGAGGCCAGACGGGCCGCCTGTTGGGCGGTTGCCCGGTCGGGGACCCGGCCGCTCAGGGTGACGCGGCCCCGGTAGGTACGGACCCGAATGGCCATCGCCGGGACCTGCCCGCTATGCACCAGGGCGCGCGTCACGGCGGAACTGATTTCGGCGTCGGCCCGCCCCTGCTCGACGCTTCGGCCGTCCTCGGGGCGGTAGCCGTCCCGCCCAGCCCCGGTCATTACCGCCGTGGCGCAGCCGCTGGCCGCGACCACGGCCAGCGCCAGGCCTATCCAGCCGATGAGTTTCATTTTGACTCCTCCATGGAGCGTCTGCCCCAACCGCCGCCACCGGCAGAGCTCACCGTCAGGCGATCACCGGGGCGAACCGAAACCGTCGTCTTTCCCGGCAGCGCTTCGCCATTCAGGCGGTTCTCGCCGGGCTGCCCTTCACCGCCCCCCGCCAGACCCCAGGGGCCGCGCCGGCGTCGCTCGGTGAGCAGGGTTACCTGCGCGGGCGCGAGAAATTCAAATTCGCGGAGTAACCCGTCACCCCCCGGATGCTCGCCGTCTCCGCCGGACCCGCGCCGCACCGAATAGCGACTGATCCGCAGCGGATGGGCCATCTCCAGGACTTCGACCGGTGTATTGAGGGTGTTGGTCATATGGGTCTGAACGGCCGAAAGCCCGCCCCCTCGGGCGCCGGCTCCCATGCCGCCCCCCATGGTTTCGTAGTAGTCCCAGTAGTTTCCCTCACTCCGGGCGCCCATGGCCACGTTGTTCATGGAGCCGTGGCTTGCAGCCGGAATGCGATCGGGAATGGCCGCAGCCAGCGCTCCGCAGACCACATCCACCACGCGGCTGCTGGTCTCGACGTTGCCCGCCGCGACCGCAGCCGGTCGCCGGGCGTTCAGCAGCGAGCCTTCGGGGGCCTCCAGGCTGATGGAGCGAAATGTCCCGGCGCAGGCGGGGGTCTGGTCGGGCATGAGGCAGCGGAAGACGTAAAACACGCCCGCCGCGGCGACTGAAAGGGGACAGTTGACGTTACCGGGCGTCTGCCCCGCCGTGCCCTCGAAATTGACGTGCACACGCCCCCGTTCGACGGTGACCTCGGCGCGAATGGGCAAGTCGAGGTGCCCCATGCCGTCATCATCCAGATAGTCAGTAAAGGTGTAATGCCCGTCGGGGATCGCTTCCAGGGCGGAGCGGGCCAGGCGCTCAGCGTAATCGTTAAGTTCGGCGAGGGCGGAGCGGTAACGTTCGAAACCGAGGCTCCCGACCAATTCCGCCAACCGTTTGAGCCCGCTGGCGTTGGCGCTCACCTGCGCCGAGAAGTCGCCCCGTGTCTCCACCGGACTGCCGGTGGCGGCGACGATTCGGTCCATGAACCCTTTATTCAGACGACCGCCGCGCACCAGCGGCGAGGGCGGTATCACCAAGCCCTCCTCTTCGAGTCGACTGGAGACGGGCATCGAACCGGGGGAATCACCGCCGATGTTGGCGTGATGGGCACGATTGGCCACGAAGCCGATCAAGCGGTGCTCCAGGTAGAGCGGCGCGATCACCGTAACGTCGGGGAGATGGGTCCCGCCGAGATAAGGGTCGTTTACCACGACCATATCCCCTTGGCTCCACTGGACGCGCCCGACGATATCGCGCATGGCAAAGGCCATGCTTCCCAGGTGTACCGGGATGTGGGCGGCTTGTGCACACAGCTCGCCCTCGGCATCGAACACCGCACAGGAGAAATCGAGGCGATCGCGAATATTGGGTGAGAACGCAGCCCGCTTGAGGACCGCCCCCATCTCTTCGCAAACCGCCTCTATACGGCTGGCGAAGATTGAAAGTTCAACGGCATCGGTCATGGCCGTGAATGGTAACAGAACCGCCCGCCAGGGATGATCGGTCAGGGCGCAATCGTCAAACTTACAGTCAGCCCCGAATCGCTTGGCTACCTACAAAAACCGACTACCCGATCATGGGGAATAACGCAGCCGCTTGCCCCAAAAGAGGTTCTAGCAGGCTGTTGAAAAAGATTTTTGTCCCTTCTCCCTGAGGGAGAAGGTTAGGATGAGGGGGATAAAATCAGTAACTTACCTTTTATTGAGTCCCCTCACCCCAGCCCTCTCCCTCTGGAGAGGGTGTTTTTCAACAGCCTGCTAGAGCACCGAACAGATAAAAAACCTGGAGGGTGTAAATCATTGATATTGGGGCGTCGGTCGCAGGGATAGGGACAAAACCCTCTTTTTCAACAGCCCGCTAGGCGGCCTGCTCTCCGACGGCCAGCACTCCGCGGGGATTATTTCGCAGGTGCACGAGTGTCCAGTACCCGAAGGCGTTGACCGAGGCCACTTCGGCCACTTCCATATCGGCCAGATCGATGAAGTCGTCCATGGGAAAAATGGGCCGGAACCCCAGCCGCTTGGCCAGCGGCGACAGCATCTCTTCCATCCAGCGCGCCGGTCCCCCGGGACTGGTAAAGTGGTTGACGACAAAGATATCGCCTCCGGGTCTGCAGACCCGCTTGACCTCCGCCAGCATGGCGACCGGGTCGGGAACGACGGAGGCCACATACATGCAGGCCACCTTGTCGAAGCTGTCGTCGGGGAAACTCATCTCCTGCACATCCATACAGTGCAGGGTGGCGTTTCCGAGTCCTGTCTTGCGCACGCGATTGCCGGCGCGGTCCAGCATGTCCGGCGACAGATCGATCCCGACGACATCGACATGGGCCGGATAATGGGTCAATGACAGCCCCGTTCCGACACCGGCTTCGAGGATATTCTCCCCCGGTCGGCAATCCATCATCTCGACGACCCGCTGACGGCCCGGCTCGAAGACACTACCGAAGACAAAGTCATAGATGCTGGCGTAACGTCGGTAGGCGGAAATTACCGAATTATGATCCATGTTATTCAATGCAAGGTTTGAGGGTTTCTTATCAGTATGCAGGGGGAGCGGTACATCGTGTCAACCGACACCCGTGTGATACTTCTGTGAATATTAGGCGATATTCTCGAAAAGTAACGGGAGTTTAGCTGTGAATCGTTCAATACTGGTCATCGAAGACGACTCGGATATCGCCGACCTGGTGGCGCTGCATCTGCGCGACGCGGGCTATCACGTGGATACCGCGCCGGACGGCGATACCGGCCTGTCAATGGCTCTGCGCGGCGGATACGACCTCGTCGTACTCGACCTGATGCTGCCGGGGATCGACGGCCTGAGTCTCTGTCAGAAGCTGCGCGCCGAGGCTGGCTATCTGCCGGTGCTGATGCTCACCGCCCGCTCATCGGAGCTGGATCGGGTACTCGGACTGGAGATTGGGGCCGACGATTATCTGACCAAACCGTTCTCCGTCCGAGAGCTGGTGGCGCGGGTAAAAGCGCTCCTTCGCCGTGCCGAAGCCATGTCCGCGCCGGCGGCGCAGAACGGCACCGGACAGGCCATTACGGCGGGGGGCCTAGCCATCGATCCGGAGCGCCGCGCCGTTTCGGTCGACGATACAGCGGTGGAACTCACCGCCCGGGAATTCGATCTCCTGCTCCACTTCGCCCGTCATCCGGGCCGTGTCTACTCCCGCAGCCAGCTCCTGGACCAGGTCTGGGGATACAACCATGACGGCTACGAGCACACGGTCAACTCCCATATCAACCGTCTCCGCAACAAAATCGAAGCGGATCCGGCAAGCCCGCGTTACGTTCTGACCGTCTGGGGTGTCGGTTACAAATTCACGGAGCAGAACCCGTGACAGCACCTCGCGCCGAAAGGCAGCCCGGCCATGTTTAAGAGCCTCTATGCGCGCCTCGCCTTTGTACTCGCGCTGCTGCTGATCGTCGTCGGCGCCGTGGTAGCCGGCTTTGCGGTGCAGGCCGGGGCCACATTCCTTCAGGAGCTCGATCAGCGCTTCAACCGGGACCTCGCGCGCCAGCTGCTGGTTCAGCGCAATCTGGTCGGTGCCGAACGCCTGGACGGCGATTCCGTCAAATCGCTGTTCAGCCACTATATGCACGTTAACCCCGCTATCGAGATCTACCTGCTCGATACCGACGGTGAAATCCTCGCCTATGAGGCGCCGCAGATGAAGATCAAGCGCGGCCGGGTCGATGTGGCTCCCATCAAACAATTTCTCGACGACGCACCGCTGCCCATTTTGGGCGATGATCCCCGTCAGACGAATGGCCGCAAGATCTTCTCGGCCGCGGCCTTTCCCTTCGATGGTGAGCCGCACCAGTACCTGTACGTTGTGTTAGGAGGCGAGGCCTTCTCGTCCGCGAGGAACGTGGTACAGGAGAGCTACCTGGTACGTTTCAGTCTATTGGCGGTCATCGGCGTGGTCCTGTTCGGAATACTTGCCGGTGCGGTCGCCTTTCACCAGCTGACTCGCCGCCTGCGGCGCCTCACCCGTGTTATGGACGGCTTTCGTGCCAGTGGCTTCGATACACGCCAGCCCTATGCCGTGGGGCGCGTCGGCGACGAAATCGATCGACTGGGAACCACCTTCAACGCCATGGCCGAACGCATAGAAGAGCAGGTCCGATCGCTGGAGGACAAAGACGCCCTGCGCCGCAATCTGGTCGCCAACGTCTCCCATGACCTGCGCACCCCTCTGGCCTCGCTGCAGGGTTATCTGGAGACCCTGCAGCTGAAAACAGGTGAGCTTTCGGCTGACGACTATCAGCGCTATCTCGACATCGCCCACCGCCAGAGCGAACGGCTGAGCCAACGGGTCGAGGAGCTTTTCGAGCTCTCGCGTCTGGATGCGCGGGAGACGCTGCCCGAGAGCGAACCGGTCGCGGTCGGCGAGCTCATACAGGACGCGGCCCAAAAGTTCGCTCTTCGCGCCGAGCAGGAAGGCATCGCTTTCAGGGCCGACATCGCCGAAGACCTGCCCTTGGTTTGCGGCGACATCGGTCTCCTCGACCGGGTACTGGAAAACCTGCTCGGCAATGCGCTGCGCCATACTCCCCAAAACGGCGAGCTTCGCATCAACAGCCGCCGGACCGAAGCGATGGTTGAGGTCGCAATCGCCAACACCGGTTCGACCATCCCCCCCGAAGACCTCCCCCACGTCTTTGAGCGCTTCTACCAGTCGCCCAGCCGCCACCACGGCGGCGCCGGACTGGGTCTGGCGATCGTCAAGCGCATCATCGAGTTGCACGGCGGCGAAGTCCGCGCCTCCAGTGACGGTAACCTGACCGTCTTCATTTTCCGCCTGCCGAAAGGGTAGTTCCAGGGCCAAAACCCTTTCGGCGATATCGCACCGAGGGCAGCCCTCCTTCCGCTGTTACAAAAACGTGATAACTCCGTGAAGGGCACGTGAGACCCGCCGCGCATCCTTGTTTGCAACCGACGCGATTTGCCCGGTTACCAACATTTCGAATAATTGAGGATGCGGACATGAACAAAACCACCAAGCAGCTTTCTTTCGTCGCCGGCACGGCAATGGCCTTCGGTCTTTCCGGTACCGCGATGGGTGCGGTTGACGCCAACCCCTTCAGTGCCGAGGAGTTCGGCGGTCTGCGTGTCGCCGAGGCGGGCCAGGGACAATGTGGCGGCCAGGCAGGCGCGAAGAAAGCAGCCGAAGCCAATTGCGGGGCCAAAGAAAAAGCGGCCTCCGAGGCCAAATGCGGTGCCGAAAAAACCAAGGCCAAGCCTGTCGTTCGCGAAGCGAGCTGCGGTGAGGCCAAATGCGGCGCCGGCAAGTAAGGTGAGCACAATGTCCGGTCATACTCGGATGCTGGACGGTGCCGGTCTCGGCTTGCGGCGCGCCCTTACGGGCGCGCTTGCCGAGGCGTGCCCGGCGGACATCGGCTTTCTGGAAATCGCCCCCGAGAACTGGATGGAACTCGGGGGGCGATACGCCCGCGACCTGGCCTTTTTCGCCGAGCAGTGGCCCGTCGTCTGTCACGGCCTGTCCCTCTCGCTAGGCGGTCCCGACGCTCTGGACGAGGCGTTTATACGGGACCTCAAGGCGTTTTTGGACCAACACGAGGTGGCTCTCTACTCGGAACACCTCTCTTACTGCACGGACGGCGGACACCTCTATGACCTGATGCCCCTGCCCTTCACCGAAGAGGCGGTGCGCCACGTCGCCGCACGGATTCGGCGCACCCAGGATATCCTCGAGAGTCGTATGGCTATCGAGAATGTCTCCTACTACGCCCAGCAGTCGGGCGAGATGGATGAGGCCACCTTCATCCGTGCCGTCCTGGAGGAGGCCGACTGCGATCTGCTGCTGGACGTCAACAATGCCTACGTCAACGGGATCAATCACGGCGGCGATCCGGCCACCTTCATTCGCGCCCTGCCGGCGGAACGCATCGCCTATCTGCATATCGCGGGCCACTACCGGGAGTCGGAAGACCTCATCATCGATACCCATGGGGCGGCGGTCATTGACCCTGTGTGGTCACTGTTGGAAACGACCTATCGGCACGCCGGTGTTCGTCCCACCCTGCTGGAGCGGGACTTCAACCTGCCGCCGCTGCCGGAACTGCTCGATGAATTAAGGGTTATCCGGCAACTCCAGAAAGAGGAAGAGCGTCATGAACGCAGCGTCGCCTGAATCCTCCCTGGTGGCCCGTCAGCGCCGCTTCGCCGGAACCATTCGCGACCCGGAGCGGACCGCAGTTCCCGCCGATGTCTCCCCGACACGCATGGCGGTCTATCGCGAGCTGTTTTTCAACAACATCCTGAGCGTGCTCGAGGATGCCTTTCCTGCCGTGCGGACGCGCTTATCGGAGAGCGCTTGGGGAGAGCTGGTCAGGCGGTTTTTCGCCCAACACCGCAGTGCCACGCCCTACTTTCACCGCCTGCCCGGCGAATTCGCCGCGTGGCTGGAACAACAATCGGATCTCGACCCGCCCTATCTGGCGGAACTGGCCGTATACGAATGGTCAGAACTCCAACTGGCGCTGGCACCCGAACCACCGCTTCCGAATTCACTGTCTCCGGACGGCGATCCGCTGGCCGGCGCGCCGGTGTTGGCGCCACTCTTCCGACTGGTTGCCTTCCACTATCCGGTACACCGGATGTACCAGGGCGAATCGCCGCACATCGAAGGCCCCACGCAACTGCTGCTCTGGCGCGATGACAGCGAACAGGTCCGAACCCTGGCGCTCAGTCCGATCGCCGCCCGGCTGCTGTTTTTGATCGCTGAAAACCGGGGCCAGAGCGGCCGGAGTCTGCTTCTTCAGATCGCCGACGACATGAATCACCCCGAACCTGAACGACTGGTCGAGCAGGGGCGGACCCTTCTTGAACAGTTGCGTGAAAAAGAGGCGCTCGCCGGTGCAGAGGCGGCCCTGGACGGAGGTGCACCATGCAACCGCTGCTAAAGAGCCATCAATTACTGGATCGAACCCGGCGCCTGGATTTTCTCGCGCCGCTGGCGCTCCGACTCTATCTCGCCCCGGTGCTCTGGATGGCAGGGAGCAATAAGATCGCTCACATGGAGGGGACCATCGCCTGGTTCGGCAACCCCGATTGGGGACTGGGCCTGCCCTTTCCCACGCTCCTGGCCTGGCTCGCGGCCCTCTCGGAGAGCGTGGGAGCCATAGCGCTGGCACTCGGACTGGCTGTGCGTTCGGTAAGTATCCCGCTGATGGTGACCCTGGCTGTCGCCGCTTTGGCGGTACACTGGCAGAATGGCTGGCTCGCTATCGCCGAAAGCGGCACCGAGGCCTCACAGCGCCTCTCCGGTCTGCTGGAATGGCTGGCGGCCGAACACCCGGGCCGCCACGAATTTGTCACCGAACTCGGCCAGCCGGTTATGCTCAATAACGGTATCGAGTTTGCAGCCACCTATTTCATCATGCTGCTGACACTCTTCTTCATCGGTGGCGGCCGCTACACGAGCCTCGACTTCTGGCTTCGCAGACGCTTCATGAACGGGGAGAACCCTCATGCTGATTAAGAGACCGAATGATATTCGTCCCTCGGAGATCACGCCCGAGTCGGTCTACCGCGAGCGTCGCCGCTTCCTTAAACTCGGCGCTGCCGGGGCGTTGGCACTCGCCTCGCCGGCACAAGCGGGCCTGTTCGGTGACAGTGGTGAAGGCCCCCCGGGCAAGCCGGATTTTCCCGACAGGAAGGCGAGCCGTTTCACGGTCGATGAGCCGCTCACCTCCTGGGAGTCGGTCACCACCTACAACAATTTCTACGAATTCGGTACCGGCAAGGAGGACCCGGCGGAGAACGCCCACACCCTGGTGACCGACCCCTGGTCGGTGACGGTGGAGGGCGAGGTGGAGAAGCCCGGCACTTACGCGTTTGAAGATCTGCTGAAGGCCCACCCGCTGGAGGAGCGAACCTATCGACTGCGCTGCGTGGAGGCGTGGTCGATGGTGATCCCCTGGGTAGGCTTCCCGCTTGCCGATCTGATCAAGCGTCTGCAGCCGACTTCACGCGCCAAATTCGTCGAATTCACCACCCTTCACGACCCCCGGCAGATGCCCGGACAGCGCCGGAAGATCCTCGACTGGCCCTATGTCGAGGGGCTGCGCATCGACGAGGCGATGCACCCGCTCACGCTGATGGCGGTGGGACTTTACGGACGCGAGCTGCCCAATCAGAACGGCGCCCCGCTTCGGCTGGTCGTGCCCTGGAAATACGGTTTCAAGAGCATCAAGTCCATCGTCAGGATCCGCCTGACCGACCAGCAGCCGCAGAACACCTGAAATGAAATGGCCCCCCACGAGTACGGCTTCTATGCCAACGTCAATCCGGCGGTCTCCCACCCCCGCTGGAGCCAGGCCCGCGAGAGGCGCATCGGCGAATTCTTCAAGCGGGATACGCTGCCGTTCAATGGCTATGCCGATCAGGTGGCGCATCTTTACAAGGGAATGAACCTGAAGCGGTTCTATTGAACGAGCCGACAGCTTTGCCCCTTTGAACGGTTCTATGAAACCAGCCCGCCGCAAAGATCCCATACGTTGGATCAAAGTTGTGGTCTTCCCGGCCGCACTGCTGCCGGCGCTCTATCTCTGGCTTTCAGCGCTGACGGGCAATCTGGGCGCCAACCCCATCGAGGCCCTGATTCGCGGCCATGGCGACTGGGCGCTGCGCTTCCTCCTTGTGACCCTTGCGATTACCCCACTGCGCCGTCTGACCCGATGGGGAAGCGTGATGCGCTTTCGGCGCATGCTCGGGCTGTTTGCCTTCTTCTACGCCACGATTCACCTGCTCGGCTATTTGGTACTCGACCAGTTCTTTGCCTGGCCGGAGATAGCGGCCGACATTCTCAAGCTACCCTTCATCACCGTGGGTGTCGGCAGCCTGTTGCTGCTCACTCCCCTGGCGATGACCTCCACGCGAAACATGCTGCGGCGGCTGGGTGGCCGGCGCTGGCAGGCGCTGCACCGGCTCGTCTACCCCGCGGCGGCTCTGGCCGTCATTCACTTCTATTTGATGGTCAAGGCCGATACCCGCGAACCGCTCATCTATGCCGTCCTGCTTTCTGTTCTACTGTTCCTGCGACTGCCTCCGATCGCCCGTTTTATCACCCGCAAGGCTTGAAGCCGGCCGGCTCCGATCCCATAAGGGTTGTATAGGCGTCGTTAGGCATCTATTCTTTAGTAAAACGCTAAGGCATAGACGGACCGGCGAAGTGAGGAAAAGCCTCTACACTTAGGCGGAAAAGCTATTTAGATCGGTACGACCCCCCTTTTGTTGTTGTACTGGAACCAAAACTGAAAAAAGGAAGGAGCAGTCACAATGAAGCACGAATTGCCGGATCTCCCTTATCCGAAGAATGCTCTCGAACCGCACATTTCGGCCGAGACGCTGGAGTTCCATCATGACAAACACCACCAGACCTACGTCACCAAGCTGAACGGACTCATCGAGGGCAGCGACTTCGAGAACGCTTCCCTGGAGGAGATCATCAAGGAGGCCGATGGCGGCATTTTCAACAACGGCGCCCAGGCCTGGAATCACACTTTCTACTGGAACTGCATGGGCCCGAATGGTGGCGGTGAACCCTCCGGCGCTGTGGCGGATGCCATTAACCAGGCCTTCGGATCGTTCGCTGATTTCAAGACCAAATTCAGCGATATGGCCGCCAACAACTTCGGCTCCGGCTGGACCTGGCTGGTGAAAAACAGCGACGGCTCCGTGGAGATCGTCAATACCTCAAACGCTGGCAACCCGATCCGGGACGGCAAGACTCCGCTGCTGACCTGCGACGTCTGGGAGCACGCCTACTACATCGACTACCGCAACGCCCGTCCCAAATACCTGGAAGCGTTCTGGAACGTCGTTAACTGGGACTCCGTTGCCCAGAACTTTGGCGGCTAACGCCCGACCGGTCCCGTACAACCCAGCCACACGCCACAGAGTTCAGCGATCCGCGCTCTGTGGCGCTGTGGTTTATTATTGGAGTATTCGGGGCTAGACCCACACCGACCTGAGGCAATTGCCTCGTCAGTCGAGACTGGGTAAAATAAACGGTTCGGTGGAACGGCAGTCTCACTCCCGAGACTGCCTTTTGCTTTTTTAGGGAACGCGGAAATGGCTGACGTAACGATGTCGACCTATGCCCGGCTCCCCGTGGCTTTCGAGCGCGGAGAAGGGCCGTATCTTTGGGATGGCGAAGGCAACCGGTATTTGGATGCGGTAAGCGGCATTGCCGTCTGCGGATTGGGCCATGCCCATCCGGCGGTCACCAAAGCGGTCTGCGAACAGGCCGGCCGGCTGGTGCACACCTCGAATCTGTACCGAATCGATCGACAGGAACAGCTCGCCCAGCGCCTGTGCGCCTATGCGGGTATGGACCGTGTCTTTTTCGCCAATTCCGGGGCCGAAGCCAATGAAGCGGCGATCAAGCTCGCTCGCTTGTATGGCCACAAGCGGGGAATCGACAGCCCGACGGTAATCGTGGCCGAAGGCAGTTTCCATGGCCGTACCCTCGCTACCCTTTCGGCCACCGGCAACCGTAAGGTGCAGGCCGGCTTTGAGCCGCTGGTCAAGGGCTTCGCACGCGTGCCCTATAACGACATCGAAGCGGTACGCAACGCCGCCAAGATCAACCCCGAGGTGGTCGCCGTACTGGTCGAGCCTGTCCAGGGTGAAGGCGGCGTCAACATGCCGGATCCGGAATACCTCACGCAACTGCGCGCCACCTGCGATGAAAACGGCTGGTTGCTGATGCTGGACGAAATCCAGACCGGCATGGGCCGCACCGGAAAGCCCTTTGCCTGGCAGCACGGCGATGCCGTGCCTGATGTGGTGACAGTGGCCAAGGCGCTCGGTAACGGCGTGCCCATCGGCGCCTGTCTGGCGCGTGGCGACGCCGCCAACCTGTTCCAGCCCGGGAACCACGGTTCCACTTTCGGGGGCAATCCGCTGGCCTGCGCCGCCGCCTTGGCGGTGCTGGAAACGCTGCAGTCCGAGGGGCTGGCCGAACGTGCCGGCCGGTTGGGCCAGCGCATGCACGAGGGTTTCGAGGGACGGCTCGGCCCGCTCGAGGCCGTCTCCGAGGTCCGCGGCTGCGGCCTGATGATCGGCATCGAACTGGATCGCCCCTGTGGCGACCTGGTAACACGGGCCTTGGCCAAAGGCCTGCTGATCAATGTGGCCGCCGGCAGTGTCATTCGGCTGCTGCCGCCGCTCGTCATTGACGAGGCGCAGGCCGACCGCATTGTCGATGAGGTCAGTCAGCTGGTTGAGGCTTTTGTGTCCGAGCAGGACTCGGCGGAGGCGAAGTGATATGGCCGTCCGCCATTTCCTGACACTGCTTGATCTGTCCCGCGATGAACTCAACCAGGTGATCGCGAGGGCCATCCAGCTCAAGGGCACGCTCCATAACGGCGAGCGCCACGAACCCTTCCGGGGCCGGACCCTCGGCATGGTGTTCGAAAAGTCATCGACCCGGACCCGCGTCTCTTTCGAGGCGGCGATGGCCCAATGCGGCGGCCACGCCATTTTCCTCTCACCGCGCGATACCCAACTGGGCCGCGGAGAGCCGATCGAGGATACGGCCCGCGTCTTGTCCCGTATGGTGGACGCGGTGATGATCCGCACCTTCGAGCACGAAAAACTTGAGCGCTTCGCCGAGTTTTCCCGGGTGCCCGTCATCAACGCCCTGACCGATATGTATCACCCCTGCCAGCTTTTGGCCGATGTGCAGACCTTTGTCGAACACCGCGGCAGTATCGAAGGGCGTACCGTCGCCTGGATCGGTGACGGCAACAACATGTGCCACTCCTACATCAATGCCGCCCGACAGTTCGATTTCAAGCTGAACATCGCCTGCCCGGAAGGTTATGAGCCGGACGCCGAGGTGCTGACTGCCGCCGGTAATGCCGCCCAAATGATGCGCGATCCGGTTGCCGCCGCGGAAGGGGCCCACTTGGTCACCACCGATGTCTGGGCCAGCATGGGCCAGGAAGAGGAGCAGGCCGAGCGCGAGAAGGCCTTTGCCAACTACGAGGTAACCCGGAAGATCATGCAGGCCGCCGCGGATGAGGCGGTTTTCATGCACTGCCTGCCTGCCCACCGCGGCGAGGAGGTAGCGGCAGAGGTTATAGACGGTTCCCAAAGCATCGTTTGGGATCAGGCGGAGAACCGCCTCCACGCCCAGAAGGCGCTTCTTGAATTCCTGATGTGTTAATACTCAAAGGCAGGGGCGTTTCGAAAACGCCCCTGCCGAAGTCCCGCCAATTGGATTGCTTTTCCCCGAGACCTCTCGCTGCCTCGGCGGATAAAACCGCTATTTGGGCCTGGGCTCTCGGGTTAGAATAACCGCATGTTGTCACGGCTTCCTTTGTTATTCGCAGCCTTGCTGTTTTGCGTCCCCGGAACCCGGGTTTTTGCCGGTGCCGTTGACAAGGGGATGGCCGCGTTCGAGCGCGGCGAGTACCGACAGGCTTTCGAACTCTGGCGCCCCGCCGCTGAAAGCGGCGATCCCTTTGCCCAATATAATCTCGGGTTACTGTACGACCGGGGTTGGGGCGTGGCCGAGGATCCGTCGACGGCCCGCGAGTGGTACCGCAAGGCGGCCGTTCAGGGTCAGGCCGATGCCCAATACAACCTCGGTCTGATGTTTGCCCAGGCACGCGGTGTTTACCGCAGCTATTCCGATTCGGCGCGCTGGTGGCAGTCGGCTGCGAGTCAGGGGAGCGCCGCCGCACAGTTCAACCTCGGGGTGCTTTATGTCTACGGGCTTGGACTGCGCAAGTCGACGGCGGACGCTGTATCCCTCTGGCGACGGGCCGCAGAGCAGAACTATGCACCCGCCGCCCGGGCCCTGGCACAGGGATATGCCAACGGCGAATTCGGGCTCCCCGAAGATCCGCAACAGGCGCAGCGATGGCGCCAGCGGGCCGAAACGCCCTAGCAGGCTGTTGAAAAAGGGTTTTGTCCCTTCTCCCCCAGGGAGAAGGCTAGGATGAGGGGATCAAAAATCAGGCAGTTATCATGCATTGAACCCCCTCACCCCGACCCTCTCCCGCTGGAGAGGGCGGCGGCGATATGAAACTGGAACCGGGCCGCCGGGTCTACGCACTCATTCGCAAGGTACTGCCGGCATTCGATTAGCGCGCAGGCCCCCTGCCCGGTTAGCCGGTAGCGCTTGTTATCGCTCGCCCCGGGCCTCCTGCTCCATCTCTTCCAAACTGATGTGGCGCACGTCCTTGCCCATCACCAGGTAGATGATGTATTCGCAGATATTGCGGGCATGGTCGCCGATCCGCTCCAGTGCCCTTGCCGACCACATAACATCCAGTACCCGCGTAATGGTGCGCGGATCCTCCATCATGTAGGTGATCAGCTGACGCATCAATGATTCGTATTCCTTATCCACCTTGATGTCTTCGCGCGCCACCTTGACGGCCGCTTCGGGGTCCATGCGGGCAAAGGCGTCGAGGGTGTCGCGCAACATCTGGCGCACGTGATCGCCCAAGTGCTTGATCTCGGTGTAGTGGGCGTGTCCCGCATCGCCTTTCGCCAAGCGCACGGACATGCGTCCAACCCTTTCGGCCTGATCGCCGATGCGTTCCAGATCGGTGATGGTCTTGATGACCGCCACCAACAGCCGCAGGTCGCTCGCCGCCGGCTGGCGCCGCGCCAGGATACGGCTGCACTCTTCGTCGATCGAGACCTCGAGGGCGTTGACCTGGTAGTCGCGGGTCACGACCTGCTCGCCAAGTTCCACATCGCCTTCTGTCAGCGCGATAACGGCATCCGCCAGCTGCTGCTCGACCAGCCCGCCCATGGCCAGAACCCGATTTCGGACGTCTTCGAGTTCCGCGTTGTACTGTTGAGAGATGTGTTGGCCGTAACTTTTGCTTTCCATCCTTTACCCTCGTTATCCGTAGCGACCGGTGATGTAGTCTTCAGTCTGCTTGCGTGCCGGATTGGTGAACAGCCTGTCGGTATCGCCGAATTCAATGAGCTCTCCGAGCAGCATAAAGGCCGTATAGTCCGACACGCGGGCGGCCTGCTGCATATTATGGGTCACGATAACGATCGTGTACTTCTCTTTGAGCTCGTAGATCAATTCTTCGATCTTCAGCGTGGAAATCGGATCGAGTGCGGAAGCCGGTTCATCGAGCAGTAACACTTCGGGCTCGATGGCGATGGAGCGTGCAATCACCAGCCGCTGCTGCTGACCGCCGGAGAGGCCCAATGCATTGTCATGCAGCCGCTCTTTCACCTCGTCCCAAAGGGCCGCTCCCCGAAGCGCCTTCTCCACCGCCTCATCGAGGACCCGGCGATTGTTGACCCCCTGCAGCCGCAGACCGTAGGCGACGTTCTCATAGATGGACTTCGGGAAAGGGTTGGGCTTCTGGAAAACCATGCCAACCCGACGGCGCAACTGGGGGACATTGACGCCGCGGTCATAGATATTGTGCCCATCCAGTTCAATGCGTCCATCGATCGTGACACCATCGACCAGATCGTTCATTCGATTGAAACAGCGCAAGCAGTGTCGACTTGCCGCAACCGGACGGCCCGATGTAGGCGGTGACCCGCTGCCTCGGGATGTCCATGTTGATCTTTTGGAGTGCCTGCTTCTCCCCATAGTAGAGATCCAGATCGCGAACACGCAGGGCGATCTCCTCATTGGCGAGATCAAGCTCGCGCCTCTCCCGGTCCAGCGCACTCAAGTTGAGCCCGTGGGTACCGCCCTTTTGCGACGGCTTCTCTTCGACGACAGATACATCATTCATAGCGTTTTTCCGACTTGGATCGTCAGTGTTCGAGTGCGCGATATTTTTCGCGCAGGCGATTACGAATGGCGATAGCCGCCAGATTGAGCACGATGATCACCAGTACCAACAGCAGTGCCGTGGCATAGACCAGCGGCCGTGCGGCCTCGACGTTGGGACTCTGAAAGCCCACGTCATAGATGTGGAAACCGAGGTGCATGAATTTTCGTTCCAGATGCAGAAACGGGAGGTTGCCATCCACGGCCAGTGAAGGGGCGAGTTTGACCACGCCAACCAGCATCAACGGCGCGACCTCGCCGGCCGCACGGGCCACGGCGAGAATCAGGCCGGTCATCATCGCCGGGCTGGCCATCGGCAGAATCGTTTTCCACAGGGTCTCCGCCTTCGTGGCGCCCAGCGCCAGGCTCCCCTCACGGATGGAACGGGGAATACGCGACAGGCCCTCTTCGGTGGCGACGATGACCACCGGTACCGTGAGTAGCGCCAGGGTGAGCGACGCCCACAACATTCCGGGCGTGCCGAAGGTGGGGGCGGGAAGCGCCTCGGGAAAGAACAGCTGATCGATATTGCCGCCGAGGAAGTAGACGAAAAAACCCAGGCCGAACACGCCGTAAACGATCGACGGCACGCCGGCAAGGTTGTTGACGGCGATCCGAATCAGCCGCACCAGCGGACCCTGCCTGGCATACTCGCGCAGATAGACGGCCGCGATGACCCCGAATGGCGTCACCAGGATGGACATCAGGATAACCATCATCACGGTGCCAAAGATGGCCGGGAAAATGCCGCCTTCGGTATTGGCCTCCCGGGGATCGTCGCTGACGAATTCCCAGACCTTGGCCAGATAGAAACCGACCTTTTCAGCGGCCCCCATGGCGTTGGGCCAATACGCACGTACCACCTGGCCGAGCGGAATCTCCATTTCGCGGCCCCCCATCACCACTGCGGTCAAACTGTCGCGGCGACTGGCCTCGTAAAGGGCATTCAACTCCGTTTCCAGTTTGCCATAGCGCTGTTGGAGCGCCTCCCGTTTACCCGCGATCGCCGCCTCGGCCATCTCGGGACTGAGCCCCTCCAGCTCAAGGCCGCGTTTTTCCAGGCGAAGCTGTTCGATCTGGTAATTGATGGTCCCGATCTGTCCCTTCTCGATGGCCTCGATTTTTGCATGCAGGCGTTCGGCGCGTTCGAGGCGCTCTTTCAGTGCAGCCCTAACGTTTTCTCCCTGTGCAACAACACGTCCCTGCTCTTTTACGCTCTTGAGATAGCCGTAGAAATTCCCCCACTCACGGCGCTCCAGAACCATGAGATCGTCGGGATAGCGCACGTCGCCCATGCGCGATTCGATGATCCAGCGAAAATCCAGGCCACCCACATCGCGATTACCGGTTTTGACGAGCAGGCGGGTTATCGTCTCCGTCCCCTCGGGGAACTTCATGCCCGTATTCGCCAGCCGAGCCACCGGAACCTCCTCGGTCCCGTGGATCTCACCGACCACGCGCACCACTTCACCACTCGGCTGCTTGTAATCAGTCTCCAGTACCGACTTCGGCCAGAAGTGCCCAAGCCCCCGGGAAGCGATCAGCAGCAGCAGTCCGGCCACCATCACGATGCTGACACTCACTGCCCCGGCATTGAGCCAGATCCAGGGTGTGCCTTCACGAAACCAGCTTTTTACATTCTGTCTCATTGGACCCCGCTTACAGGCTGCTGTACTTCCGGCGCAGTCGATGCCTCACCAGTTCCGCCAGCGTATTGACGACGAAGGTGAACATGAACAGCACCAGAGCGGCAAGGAAGAGGATTCGGTAATGAGTACTGCCCACCTCGGACTCGGGCATCTCCACCGCGATGTTGGCCGCCAGGGTACGCATACCTTCAAAGATGGAGAGGTCCATTATCGGCGTATTGCCGGTGGCCATCAGCACGATCATGGTCTCTCCGACGGCCCGCCCCATGCCGATCATGACCGCCGAGAAAATGCCGGGGGATGCGGTCAGAATGACGACTCGGGTCAGAGTCTGCCAAGGCGTGGCGCCAAGTGCCAAAGAGCCGTTAGTCAGGTGTTTGGGGACACTGAAGATCGCATCTTCGGTAATGGAGAAGATGGTCGGAATCACGGCGAAGCCCATCGCCAGGCCGATCACCAACGAATTTCGCTGATCGAATGAAATGCCGAGCTCGTTGGTCAGCCACTGCGGCATGTTGCCGTCGAACAGCAGTTCTTCGACGGGCACGCTCAGTGCGAAGGCCAGCCAACCGAGGAACACCACCACCGGCACCAGCAGCAGCCCTTCCCAGCCCTCCGGCACCCGGTGGCGGATCAAACCGGGCAGTTGCCGCCAGGCGAAGGCGAACAGCAGAACGCCAAGCGGCATGATCAGCAGCAGCATGAAGATGCCCGGCAGGTGGGCCTCCATCACCGGAGCCAGCCAAAGTCCCGCCAGGAAGCCGAGGATGACCGTGGGCAGCGCCTCCATGATCTCGATGGTCGGCTTCACCATGCGGCGCATTCCGGGGGCCATGAAATAGGCGGTGTAGATGGCCCCGAAGATCGCCAGGGGCATGGCCAAAAGCATCGCATAGAAGGCGGCTTTCAGGGTTCCGAACGCCAGGGGCATCAGACTGAATTTGGGTTCGAAATCATTGGTCGAGGCCGAAGATTGCCAGATGTATTGGGATTCGGCATAGCCCTCGTAATGGACCTCGCCCCACAACGATGACCAGGAGACCTCGGGATGTTCGTTATCGACCGACCAGGCGTGGATGTTGCCCCGGGTATCTTCCACCAGCACTCGGTTGGCCCGAGGCGCCAGCGCCAGATTACGAATGGGGGAATCGCTCACCCTGTCCAGCAGCAGTGTACGCTCGGCGGTGGTGTGATAGATGCCCAACCGCCCTTTGCGGTCGGCGGCAAGAAACCCCTTGCGACGCTCCTCAGGCTCAAGTGCCGTGATGGGCGCTGCCTGGGACTCAAAGACCCGGACTTTCTTCAGGCGATAGCGGTTTTGCTCATTGCGCACCGGGAACCACTGTGACACTTCACCGTCGGACCCACCCGCCAGGAGAGAAAAGCCGCCCAGCAGAAAATCCAGCGAGGTCAGCTCGATATCGTCGCCGGTCAGAGAAACGGTCTCGTGCAGTTGCGGTGCTTGCGGGTCTTCTATGCCGTAGTGGAGGAGTGTCCCGTCCTTGCCCGCCAGGAAAAAGCGTCGCTGATCGGGCGGGATCAGAATGTAAGCAGGCTCCACCGCTACCGAATCGATGACGCTGGCAGCGCGCTCAAGGGTGGTCTCGTCGGTAAGGAAGGAGGTTTTCTTGTCGAAAACGTTCAACCAGACCTGCCCATCGGCATCGGCCCCCACCAGCATCAGGCGCTTATCCGCGTCCCTCAGGGCCAGCCGCTTCAAGGGGGCCCCGCTATCGGCAATGATCAGGGGATTCGAGCCGTAGGGGTATTCGATCACCGGGGTCAGTGTGCGCACATCATCGGGATAGCTCACCTTGAAGCGGTGCTTCACAATCAGGGCCCGTCCGTCTTCCAGGCCGAGAGCAACCAGACCATCCCCGACGGCCCCGAGCGCGAGGCTGCTGACATTACCTTTGACCAGAGGGATGGTCGTCATCACCTCGCCGGAATCGGTGGAGAAGAAGACGGCCTTGCCATCGCCCGTATAGCGAACCGCCATGGTGGCCTGCTCTTCCACCGCTACATGCAGGGTTTCCACCTCGGCCCCACCTGGCACCGGATAACTGTTCAGCTTCTCGATGGAAGCCGGAATAAACAGGGGGAAGACGACGTACAGCAGGTAGAAAAAAATCAGGACGATGGCGATGATTACACTGATACCGCCGAACCCGACGGCATGGCGCGCCACTTTGTCTTTGATCATCCGCCAGCGCTGGCGGGCATCCAGGGCACTGTCGTCGAGGCTGGTCGGGAGATCGCTGAATGTTTCCATGAACCTATGGTATCCGGTGAATATGACAGTTCTGTGACAACCATGTGACACGCTCATGACCCACTGGATACAGCGACTTGCGTTTTGACGGACACGACAAAGAGGAATGAACCCCGTCTTTCATCCCAAACTGGTCAATGCCCCTGAAGGGGATCCGGGGGTTCTGGTTGAGTTTCTCTACGAGCGGCGCGCCCTGCTGTTCGATATCGGGGACAATGCGCCGCTGTCCTCCCGCACGCTATTGTCGGTCACTCACGGTTTCGTTTCACATACCCATATGGATCATTTCGTAGGGCTTGACCGGCTGATCCGGCTGCTGGTCGGGCGCGACAAGCGTCTCCATCTTTTCGGGCCGCCCGGATTCATCGAACAGGTCGGCCACAAGCTTGCGGCCTACACCTGGAACCTGGTGGACAACTATGTTTCGGATTTCGACTTGGCCGTGACGGAGCTGACCACCGATGGCCGTACCTGCCACGCGCACTATCACAGTCGTGACGCCTTTCGCCGCACCGGAGAGAGCGCATCGAGCCCCCGCGCGGACTCCTGGTGGATGAACCGCAGTTTTGTGTCCGCTACGCCATGCTCGATCACCTTATCCCCTCCGTCGCCTATCTGCTGGAGGAGAAGCGGCACATCAATATCTGGAAAAGCCGCCTCGACGAAAAGGGGCTGCGGGTAGGCCCGTGGCTGCGCGACCTGAAAGCAGCCATTCTCGCCGGAGAGGGCGATGACACCCCGATACGGGTGATGGCAAGGGAGGGGGAACGCTTGGTCAGCCTGGGTGAGTTGAGACATACCGTCGTTCGGACCGAGCCCGGCCAAAAGGTGGCCTATGTCACCGATGCCGCCAGGCACGATGCCAATGCCGAACGCATTGTCGAACTGGTCAGTGGCGCCGATATTCTCTTCATCGAAACGCCTTTTCTACAGGAGGATGCGGCCGTCGCGAGCGAAAAGAATCATCTTACTGCCGCCCGCGCCGGAGAACTGGCCCGAACTCGCCGGTGTCGGGCGCATTGTCCCGTTTCACTATTCGGCGCGGTATCCCGACGGCCAGGTACTCGCCCGGGAAGCCCAGGCCGCTTTCGAGGGATACTTGCCCTGACGGTCTATTGAAAGAGGGTTTTGTCCCCTCTCCCCCAGGGAACACACCCTTGTAGCAGGGGAGCGGCTATCGGCCAACCGGCGTTTGCCGGCTGCAAATGCCCGCTCTCAGCCGCCATCCAGATCCGCATCCCCGTTGAGTTCGTCAATCTCCTCCAAAGGGGGCGGCAGGCACCGGAGCCCGGGAGGCCCTTCGGGCCACGGCGAGAAAGGAAACGGTTTGACTTCGGTACGATAGGTCAGAAACAGAATGACCTCATAGAGCCAGGTTGCCAGCCGCTGTCCGAACTCTCTGACGCGCTCGTTGGGGCGGCCGGCAATCAGGCTGGAGCCAATCTGGAAAATCACCACGGCGCCGACGACAAATTCCGCCACGCCCCAAAGGGCTGTAAACAGCAGAACAAAGAGGACTCGTAGCCAAGCGCCGCGGGAGCGGATATTTTCCTTGAAGCTGCGTTCCATGGCACTCCTTTCAATCGCGTCGGGCCCAGGCCGGCACTGTGCGAGCGGCTGGCCTCAGCTGCTTGTCGAGCCGCCGATAGTCGGGCTCCAGTCTTTCAACCAGCCCCCAAAACCGGGCGGAATGGTTCATGTGTACGGTATGGCAGAGTTCGTGAATAAAAAGATAGCGGACAAGGCGCGGCGGCAAAAACAGAAGGCCGCTGTTCAAGCTTATGTTTTTCCGTGCCGAACAACTACCCCAGCGTGTTTTCTGGCTACGGATGGTCACCCGCCCATACGGCAGTCCGATCTCTTCACTGACCCGATCCAGCCACGGCGGCAGATGCTCCCGCCCCTGGCTCACCAACCAACTGCGCAGCGCATCTCGCCAGCCCGACTCATCGCCGTAATGGACCCGCAAGGTGCCGTCTTGCAGTGACATGCAGCGGTTTCCGCCGTTCCGGCGCCGGTACTGGACCGGATGCCGGCTCCCCAGAGCCGCCAACTCCACGGTCTCCGGAGGAGAACTGGCTTGAGGACCGCCGTAGTCGTTGCGCACCTTCTCTACCGTACGCGCCAGCCATCTTTCATGCCGCGCCAGCAGTGTCGGCAGCTGGCGCCGGTCAAACCCGCGGGGAACAACCACCTCCACACGCCCGGGCGGAACGACCTTGAGGCGCACGTGCTTGGCACGGATGCTGGGGCGCACGCAAAAACCTTCCAGCCAACCTAAGGACGGGTCCTTGGACATTGTCGGCTCCAAAACGCTACTTTTCGGCGCGCCGCCCCAATTTGCCGTGCGGCTCCTGTCTCCCAGTATATAGCGCAAAGGCAGGGGCAAGCTAAAAACCCACGGCCAACGGCCGATTAAGGGTTATGATCCCGGTATGAAAAAGTACGGGGGCAGTATTATCCATCAGAGCCGGGACGCCTTTGGCGTCCTGGAGGTCGTCGAAGACCGGTTTGAGCGTACACTTCACTTCGGCAACGACGCCAAGCAGAGCTGCACCGACATTCACTACCCCAACCGGTTGGTACTGAGCTATACCCGCGCCATGGCGGCATCACTGCTCTTCACGCCGGACCCGCGGCGGGTATTGCTGGTGGGGCTCGGCGGCGGCTCGCTGGCCAAATTCCTACTGCACCATTTCCCGGAGTGCCGGGTCGACGTTGTCGAAATCCGGAGAAAAGTCTACCGGTTGGCGCAAACCTACTTTGAGCTGCCCGATGATCCGCGCCTCACCGTTCATATCGAGGACGGGGCCTTTTTCGTGGGGTCCGCTTCACCCGAGTTCGGCGATTACGACCTTATCCTTCTCGATGCGTTTCTGGACGATGGCATCGCCAGCGATGTGTGCGGGGTACCGTTTATGGACGATTGCCGTATGCGCCTTTCCGCGCGCGGGACCATGGCGATGAATCTATGGTCCGACGACGTCATCCGGGCCACGGACCTTCTGGAGATGATGAACGACAGCTTTGGCCAGGTGTTGCGGCTGCCGGTCGAAGGCAAGGACAACATCATCGGGTTCGGCGGCCCGGCGATTCCGCGCGCCCGTGAACTCAAACCACTCGGCCCCCGCGCCCGCGAGCTTGCCGATGCCCTGGACGTGGAGTTTCCCGCCTTTCTGAAACGGCTTCGCAAGTACAACCGCTGGCTTTTTTCCTGAGGTTTAGACCGTCTTCAAGCCTCTCTAGTGGGCTGTTGAAAAACTCCCTCTCCCACCGGGAGAGGGGCCGGGGTGAGGGGGTTCAATGCATGGTAAGTGCCTGTTTTTCACCCCCCTCATCCTGGCCTTCTCCCTGAGGGAGAAGGGACAAAACCCTCTTTCCACAGCCTGCTAGACGCGATCACGGCGTCGCTCCCTCGACCAGGCCAGCCCGGCCAACAGCAACGCCCCGGCGATGATTCCAAAAGCCACCCACAGGTTCTGCAACTCATTGGGCGCAAACAGCAGCACCATGCCGAGCCCAAGCATCATCATCCCCGACAGGAGCTTAAGCACCCGCCCCTCCTCCGGCTGGAGCTTGCGGCTGCCCAGGCTATAGGTGAAAACGCCCACGATCGCCGCCAGCGGCAGGACATAGACCAGGTTGTAGAGCAGCAGATAGAGGTAATAGCCGGCACCGGGCAGATTCTCCAGCGTCAGAATCCGCGTATAGAGCATAGGCAACCCCGAGGTGCACAACAGCTCATAACTGTTGGCGGCTACGGCCAGAGCTACGGTTCCCAACAGAAGGGTGGGCAACCGGTCCGCATGCAACAAGCCTCGCATTCGGCGATAGAGATTGGGCTTGGCCTCCTCCGCGATGGACAGGCTCGGTCCCACCCCGGGACGAAAGTAATCCTTGATATTGAGTGCCGCCATCACCACGGCCACCAGGCCGGCTCCCAGAGTGACTGCCCGCAGCTGTCCGAACAGCAGAAAAACATTCAGCCAGGCCGCCATGAACAGAAAGTAAATCAGGCCGGAGAAGAAGATGAAGACACCGCCGATAAGCAGCATACGCCGGCGATTGTGCACATGGATCAGGAGGCTCAGCAGAAACAGCAGCACGAAGAAGGCGCAGGGATTGAAGGCGTCAAGACCGGCAATCGCAACCGTGATAGCTGGCAGTGAGAGCCCTTCGAGTCCGGCCAGGGCCTCCGGCGCCTCCAGCGAAGGACCTGCCCTCGCGATTGCAACGTGACCGGTTGCGGCCTGTGTGCGACACGCCTCCAAGCTACTTTCGAGTTGTCGGCCGAGGCCGTCCGGAGCGTCAAAGCCCACCACTCGATTGCCGCAGAAGAAAAATGCCGGAACCGAACTCGCCTCCTCCCCGAAAAGGGCCGACATCTCCCGGTACCGGGCGCGGTTATCCTCCGAGCCGGTCACCTCCAACGAATGCAGTTCGAGCCATGGCCGGTCTTCGGCCATATCGTCGACGAAGGGTTTGGCCTCCAGGCAGTGGGGGCAGAAACGCGACCAGAAGAAATAGAGATGGACCGTGACTTCGCCCGAGTCGGTCTCCACCCAAATCGGTGACTCCCTCTCAACGGCACTCGAAGCCATCGCAGATAGCAACAGAAGCAGAAATCCGACCCAACGAACCATAACCTGCCTTTATGGTTTAAAACGAATGCGACCCAATGAAAATGCGCCATTTGGACGCATTCCATCACGCTCTTCCGGACTTTGCCGCGCTTCTTTACGTCCGGTTATCGCTTTATCTACAGATACTTATATTCCTTAATCAGAACGAAACGGTATCTTCACGGGTTTGTAACCCTGTTCACGTAGACTCTCTGGCAAACGGTCACACATCGACTAGGTTTATGGAAAACCTGTTTTGAGTTTCCGGAAAACACCACCTCCCGTGAAACCGACAGAGAATACAAAAAAGTAGACAACGCAGGGACCGATAAATGCTGAACGCACACTCAAAAGATGGGAAGCTGCACCTGATCCTCAACTATCGCCCGCTGGGCCTGGTTCGAGCCACCGCCAAGACGATTGGGGACTCCGGGATGGCGGTCGAGACCGGATGCATAATGCTGCCCGGTAAAGCCGAGGTGGAGGTCACTTTCTCCTACCGCCAGGAAGGACGCAACCGGGTGTACCGGATCCCCGCCCGGGTGACGCGCTCGGAACCCGGCGAAACCCGCCTGGAGTTCGACCGTGAAGGGCAGGCGGCCATTCGAACCCTTTTGGGCCGGTCCCCGTCAGTGGCGCAGCAGGCGACGCCCGCCTGGCGAGGAAACGTACCGCTCAGCGCATAGACCCGCCGAATCCAATCGAATTCATACGAACGCCCCTCACGGGGCGTTTTTGTTACCTCACCTCGTTCGGCTGCCCCCGGCACGTCCCGAGATCATCCGGTTCAGGCTCAGTTCGCAGGGTCATCGCTTCGGCACAACTCATCTCCCATACCCCTATAATCCTCCAGCCCTTAACAGGCTGTTGAAAAACACCCTCTCCAGAGGGAGAGGGCTGGGGCGAGGGGACTCAATAAAAGGTAAGTTACTGATTTTACTCCCCTCATCCTAACCTTCTCCCTCAGGGAGAAGGGATAAAACCCTTTTTCAACAGTCTGTTAGACGGATTTGAGCCGGGCCTGGTCCTGTTGCCCCGGGGAGCAGCTTCCGTTCGAGTCGCCCTTTCGAGGAGACAAAAAAAGCGCCCCCGGGAATCGGGGGCGCTTTAGAGCGGAGAGAGCAGCCCGCAAATTACTTCAAGGCACTGAGACTCTTTTTGGCCACGCTGGCCGGCAGAGGGATATAGCCATCTTTGACGACGACCTGCTGACCCTGCTTGGAGAGCACCATTTTCACGAACTCACGCTCGAGCGGCGCCAGCGGCTTATTGGGGTGCTTGTTCACGTAGACATAGAGGAAGCGAGCCAGCGGGTATTCACCCGAGAGGGCGTTTTCCGGTTTCGCATCGACGAACTTTTCCCCCTCTTTCCACGCCAGCGGCACGGTGCGTACGCCGGAGGTCTTGTAGCCCACGCCGGAGTAGCCGATGCCGTTGATTGAGCTGGCAACGGACTGGACGACGGAAGCCGAACCCGGCTGCTCGTTGACGCCGTTCTTGTAGTCACCCTTGCACAGCGCCGTCTTCTTGAAGTAGCCATAGGTGCCGGAAACGGAGTTGCGGCCGTAGAGCTGGATGCTCTTGGCGCCCATGTTGCCACCGAGGCCCAGATCACCCCAGCTGGTGAGGTCGGCCGGAGCGCCGCACTTACGGGTGGCGGAGAACACCGAGTCCACCTGCGGGATGGTCATGCCCTTGATGGGGTTGTCCTTGTGGACGAACACGGCCAGGGCGTCGATGGCTACGGGAATCGGGGTCGGCTTGTAGCCGAACTTCTTCTCGAAGCCTTCCAGCTCCTTGTCCTTCATCTTGCGGCTCATCGGGCCCAGGTTCGAGGTACCTTCGGTGAGCGCGGGCGGTGCCGTGGAGGAGCCGGCCGCCTGGATCTGGATATTAACGTTCGGATACTCGCGCTTGAAATCCTCGGCCCACAGGGTCATCAGGTTGGCGAGGGTATCAGAGCCGACGGAAGACAGGTTGCCCGAGACGCCGCTGGCGCGAGAGTAATCGGGGAGAGCCGAATCAATCTTCGGTTCGGCTGCGGCCTGACCGCCGGCCAGAAGCCCGGCAACAAGGCCGGTCGTTGCGAACAGCTTGAAAGCTTTCATACATGCACTCCTTCACTTCAGTCGATTGATATGCTGAGTGACATGATGCTGCGTCAATGTGACAGCAGTGTGACCGTGAAGTAAACGTTCCGTGACAGTGAAGTCAGACCGGATGCCGAATGGATTTCCTCCCGCTGCGATGGATGCGCGAGACGGGAAAATCGAAGCTGAAGGTGCTGCCCTTGCCCGGCGTACTCTCAATGCGCAAGCGCGCTTCGTGCCGGTTAAGGACGTGCTTGACGATGGCAAGGCCCAGACCGGTCCCGCCGCTGTCACGGGATCGACCCACGTCCACGCGATAGAACCGCTCCGTCAGACGCGGGATATGGCGTGCCTCGATACCGATACCGGTATCGGAAACCTCGTAGTAAGCCCCCTGATCGTCGGACCACCAACGGATGTGAATGCGCCCCCCCTCCGGCGTGTAGCGCAGCGCATTGGTCACCAGGTTGGTGAAGGCGCTGTGGAGTTCCCGGTCCGATCCGTAGAGCCCGAGGTCCGATTCGGCCTCGAAGGCCACCCGTTGCCCCTTCTTTGCCGCGATGGGCTCCACATCTTCCCGGATAGTGGCAATGAGCGCCGGCACGGCTACGGGCTCATCCGGTGGACGGTTGCGATCGGTCTCCAGGCGTGACAGCAACAACAAATCCTCCACAATGTGCTGCATACGGCGCGCCTGCTGCTGCATCAGCACCAGTGAGCGATTCCATTCCCGTGCGCACTCGTCGTCGGTGTCGATGATGGTCTCCAGAAAACCGCTGACCACCGTCAGGGGCGTTCGCAGCTCGTGGGAGACATTGGCGACGAAATCCCGGCGCATCTGTTCGATACGCTGCTGCTGGCTGACGTCCCGCAGAATCAGCAGCCGCCGGTCACGGCCATAGGGGATGACTCTGACCCTCAGGATCAGCGCCCGGTCCTTGGGAGCGGGGATCAGCAGATACCCCTCCTCGTTCCCTTTCTCAAGGAAACTGCCGAACTCGGGATAGCGGATCAGGTTATCGATGCGTTGTCCGACATCCTGCCCCGCGTGCAAGCCGACAAGCTGCTGGGCGGCGTTGTTGAACCACTGAATTTCATCACTGGGTCCGAGTACCACGGTGGCGTCGGGCATCGCCGACGTCGCTTCCTGGAACTGGCTGAGGATGGAGGCAAGGCGCCGTTTCCGCGACCGGGCCCGTCGCTGGACGCCATAGAAGAGATAGAAGATCTCGCCCCAGATACCGCTCGCTTCGGGTGGATGATAGGCGCGACCTTTGCGCAGCCACTTTTCGAGGCGACGCAGGTTTTGTAAATGCCAGAGCAGATAGGCAAGCAGTCCGAGAAAAACAAAGAGTCCGGACCTGTCGAGGACCGCCCCGATGATCCAGGCGCCGGCCAAAATGGCGCCCAAACGAAAGAATTCGGCAGTCCAGGGGCGTGACAAGGGATTTATCCTTGGGGTGAAAAACGATAGCCGGCGCCGCGAACCGTTTGTATCAGCCCGTCGTGCCCGGTCGGGCTCAGGGCCTTGCGGAGGCGACGGATATGCACATCCACCGTGCGCTCTTCCACCACGGCTCCGCGGCTCCAAACCATATCCAGCAATTGAGAGCGGCTATAGACGCGCTCCGGGTGAGACATGAAAAAATGCAACAGGCGGAACTCCGTCGGCCCCATGTCGAGCGCCTGCTCATCGGCACTCACGCGATGACTGTTGGCGTCCAGCCTCAACCCTTTGGCCTCAAGAATCCCCTCCAGGTTGTCCTGGGAGACGCGGCGCAAGACCGCCTTAATGCGGGCGATGAGCTCCCGGGGGGAGAAGGGCTTGGTGATGTAATCATCTGCCCCCACCTCCAGCCCGCGTATCCGGTCATCCTCTTCACTGCGTGCCGTTAGCATGATGATGGGCAGATCCTTGGTGTAATCATCCTTTTGCAGCCGCCGCGCCAATTCGATACCGCTGGTGCCCGGCAACATCCAGTCGAGCAGCAGCAGGTCTGGCCGGTTGTCCGCCAGCACCCGGTCCGCTTCGGCCGCATCGCCGGCCTCCAGGGTCGTGAACCCGGCACGCTCCAACGCCATTGAGACCATGGTGCGGATTGCCGGTTCGTCCTCGACGAGAAGAATGCTCTTGCCTGTCATAGTTTTTCGGACACTATTGCAAATTCCCCTCCATTAAAGGGCAGCAATGTGACAAGGGTGTGACACGCGGGGTAATCGCCGCTCATTCCGCCCTCTGGTACGATGGAGACCGGGCCCAATGTTACACGCAGAGGGAAGTTGTATGAACCTGAGGCTCTCGACGGGCTTAAACGAGGCGCCATCCCGACCCACGGGTCCGGTGCGCCTGTTTGCCGAAGCGGATCACAGCGTCTACTGGGTAGGGACGATTGATGACTCGGCTTTTCGCTGCAACACCTATCTGATTATCGACGGCAATGAGGGTTATTTGGTGGATCCGGGCAACCGGCGCCATTTCAACCAGGTTCGGAGTCACGTCAGCGAGCTGATCGAGCCGCACCGGGTATCCGGCTTGATTATCTGTCACCAGGACCCGGATGTCGCCGCCTCGTTTGGTGACTGGCTAACGCTGAATCCAGCCTTGACCGTATTCACCAGCCCCCGCACCGAGATACTGTTACCTCATTACGGTACAACCGGTTACGCCTTCCACGACGTCGAAGCGGCTCCGACCCATTCCCTCCCATCGGGGCGGGAACTGCAGTTCCTGGGTGCACCGTTTCTGCACTCGCCGATGGCCTTCGCCACCTTCGATGAAACCAGCGGCAGCCTTTTCACCGGTGATGTATTCGCCGCAGTGGACGCCGACTGGCAGTTCGTAGTGACCGATTTTGAGGCACATGCCAACAAAATGGACCTGTTTCACCTGGATTATATGGCCTCAGGCAAGGCGGCCCGCGGGTTTGCGAGGCGCATACGGGAACTGCCTGTCGGGGCCATTCTGCCGCAGCACGGCTCCCTGATACCGCCGCACTTCGTAGCGGAGGCAATGGAATACCTGGAGGAGCTGCAGTGTGGCCTGGATTTGCTCTACCCGGAGACTTCGGACAGAACCGGGGATGGGCTCGAGTAAGGCTACGGGACCCGCAGGAGTCCCGTAACCGCCTCCCGATTATTTTTCCAGCTGTGTGACGTCCCGCACCGCACCGCGGGCGGCGGAGGTGGTCATGGCCGCATAGGCCTTGAGCGCGGCCGATACCTGCCGCTCGCGACCAACCGGCTTCCAGGCGTCGGCGCCCTTGGCCTCCATCGCCTCGCGACGCCGGGCCAATTCCTGGTCGGAAAGGACCACGCGGATGCTACGGTTCGGGATATCGATCTCGATCGTATCGCCGGTTCTCACCAGGCCGATGGCGCCCCCTTCGGCCGCCTCCGGCGAGACGTGGCCGATGGAAAGGCCCGAGGTGCCGCCGGAGAAGCGCCCGTCGGTGAGCAGGGCACACTCCTTGCCCAGCCCCTTGGATTTGATGTAGCTGGTGGGATAGAGCATCTCCTGCATGCCGGGTCCGCCGCGCGGCCCTTCGTAGCGGATGATCACCACGTCGCCCGCCTTGACCTTGTCGTTGAGGATGCTGTCGACGGCCGCATCCTGGCTTTCGAAGATCACGCGCCGGACCGGAGAACTTCAGGATGGACTCGTCCACGCCGGCGGTTTTGACCACACAGCCGTCCTCGGCGATGTTGCCGTAGAGCACCGCCAGGCCGCCCTCCTGCGAGAAGGCATGCTCATAGTCGCGGATGCAGCCGTTTTCCCGATCGAGGTCCAGCGCTGGGTAGCGCTTGTCCTGGCTGAAGGCGGTCTGGGTCGGCACGCCGCCGGGGGCGGCTTGGAAGAAATTCCAGCGCTTCCGGCGTCTTGGGTGCGGCGGACATCCCACAGGTCGACCGCTTCGCCCATGGAGCCGGCGTGAACGGTGGGCACGTCGCGGTGCAGCAGACCGGCTCGCTCCAGTTCGCCAAGGATCGCCCATGATGCCGCCGGCGCGATGCACATCTTCCATATGGTACTGCTGGGTAGAGGGCGCCACTTTGCACAGGTGCGGCACCTTGCGGGAGAGCCGGTCGATGTCGGCCATGGTGAAATCCACCTCCCCCTCCTGGGCCGCAGCCAGCAGGTGCAGGATGGTATTGGTGGAGCCGCCCATGGCGATATCCAGGCCCATCGCGTTTTCAAACGCCTCGAAGGTGGCGATGGAGCGCGGCAGAACGGATTCGTCGTCCTCCTCGTAATAGCGCTTGGCGAGCGCGACCACCATGCGACCCGCCTCCTGGAACAGCCGTTTACGATCGGCGTGGGTGGCCAGCAGGGTGCCGTTTCCGGGCAGGGACAGGCCCAGGGCCTCGGTGAGACAGTTCATGGAATTGGCGGTAAACATGCCGGAACAGGAGCCGCACGTGGGGCAGGCGGAGCGCTCCATGGTCGGCGACATCTTCATCCGTTTCGTTGGGGTCGGCCGCGGCGACCATGGCGTCCACCAGGTCCAGGTGCACCTCGCCGCCCTTGACCACCGCCTTGCCCGCCTCCATGGGCCCGCCGGAGACGAAGATGGTGGGGATATTCAGGCGCATTGCGGCGTTCAGCATTCCCGGGGTGATCTTGTCGCAGTTGGAGATGCACACCAGCGCGTCGGCGCAGTGGGCATTGACCATGTACTCCACCGAGTCGGCAATGATCTCGCGCGAGGGCAGTGAGTAGAGCATGCCGCCGTGGCCCATGGCGATGCCGTCATCGACCGCGATGGTGTTGAATTCCTTGGCCACACCGCCGGCCGCCTCGATCTCCCGCGCCACCAGCTGGCCCATATCCTTGAGATGCACATGGCCGGGCACGAACTGGGTGAATGAGTTGGCGATGGCGATGATCGGCTTGCTGCCGAAGTCATCGTCTTTCATACCGGTGGCGCGCCAGAGGGCGCGGGCGCCGGCCATGTTGCGGCCGTGAGTCGAGGTCCAGGAGCGATAACGCGGCATGGAAAAACCTTTCTGTTAAAGGGACGAATATCAGCATCCGGCCGGAAAGGCCGTCAATCAGGATAGGATAACAGAGAGGTTCACTCGAAGGGATAAGGGCTACGGGATGAGGGACTGCACGCGCGGAATCCGCGCGTGCAGAGAATGGCGCTACATTCCAGGAGTGGACATGGAGCCATCGCCGGTAGCACCATCCTGCATGCCCTCATCCGGCACACTCCTGTCCTGCATGCCGCCGTTCTGCACACCGGTGTCCGCACCCTCTTCACTCTCGATGAAAGCTGAAAATTCGGATGCCTCGGCATCAAGCCCGAGCGCGCTGATCGTTTCACGGTTGATGTCTCCCGACGCCTGCATGCCCTCCGACCGCTGGAAGTCGTTGAGGGCGCTCCGGGTCTGAGGCCCGAGGAATCCCATCTTGAGGACCCGCCGAGAAGCCTTCGCGGTTCAGCGCCTGCTGCACCTGCAGCACGGCCTCCGAACGCTCACCCTGAGTAGCCCGGGATTGGGCACCCGGCTGCTGCATCGCACCCTGCTGCGGGGTTCCCGACGGTTCTGCCGCGCCCGGCGGCATTGTTCCGGCAGTGCCGGCCCCTGACGGTTCACCTGCCGCATGAACGATTGGCGCCGCGACTAGCGCGGCAGCGGCACACAGGCCGAGAATGGAATGATGTTGCATGGTCACCTCCTTGTGGCTTTTTCACAACTTCTCTCCAGTACTCCTCGAAGCGTATACCGAACGGCAGGGGTTTCAAGGGCGCTCGCGGTGTTTGGCAGAAATGGGCCGGTTTACTGGTGATGCCAATCTGGCCAACGGTTGGTGCGGCGGTACCTCACAGCCGCCTGGATGTCCATCGAAGCGCCGTACCAGCGGCGAGGCGGTGACCGGCCACTGCCCTTTCACCCGATTGTCAGGCGCATCCCCGGCAAAAACCAGATAGCCGTACTTGCCGTAGTGAGGCACTTTGCGGGCGAGCCCTGGAACGGCGGCCGGCGTGTCCGCGCCCAACCAGGCGATCGAAGGCGCGCTTTCCCGTGGAGCGGTCAGCACGAAGCTCTGGCCATCCCGCGGCCAGTGATGCTCCTCCAGGTGAACCGAGTCGTCCGCCACTTGTGCCGAGTCGCCCAGCGCTTCGGAAAGTTCACTCCGAAACCGGTTGGCCCACCCCAGCAGCCATACCGGCCGGTCCGTCGGCAGTGATGCCATTTCGGCGTCCGAACGGACGGTGATGCCGGGCTGGCCGGCCGCCCAACTCGCGGCCAGTTCTTTATAGGCCCGACGCATGAGCTCCGGTCCTTGGGAGGGGACGACCAGGACAAGGCGTCCGGCACCGAGCAGCGAATCCAGGGAGACCGGGATCTCTCCCGGCAGCAGCCGCCGGAAAACATCGAAACGGGGGTCAACCGAAACGCACTGTGCTTCGGTCGGCAGGGACAGTGAGACCTCAGTGCGTTCACCGTCCAAGGCCACCCGGCGCTCCAGCACATCGCCACTGGAGAGCCGAACCGCAATCGGCACCTGCAAGGGAAAAGGCGCACCGGGAGTCTCCTGAGCCAGGGTCAGGACCAATTTTCCCTTCTCCCTCGAGAGCGCTTCGAGTTCCAGACGCGGCGCTCCCGGACGCTCAACCCAATGCCCGAAAAACCCGGACAGGTCTTTGCTGCTGACCGCTTCGAACGCCCGGCGAACATCGGTATAGGAAGCTTCGGTAAATCGGTTTTCCCGATAAAGGTGCCGCAGCCCCTCCAGAAAGGTTTCATCACCGAGGCGCAGGCGCAACATGTGGAACAGCATCAGCGCCTTGCCGTATCCGATGGCCTGACTGGCACCACTGTGCCGTGATGTGAAGGCGGATAGCGGGAAATCACGGCTGCCCGAAACGTATTCGGCATATTTCTGCAATTGGTCGCGACGGTACTCGGCGCCCCTTCCGCGGCGCTCCTTGAGCAGGTGGTCGGCCATGTAGGCGGTCAGCCCCTCGCTCCAGTTGCCGGCCCGATAGTCCACGTACACACCATTCCCCCACCAGTTGTGCACGATTTCATGGGGATAGGAAGAGTGGACAATGAACGGCAGGCGCAACACCCGGGGCCCCATTAACGTAAAGGAGGGCATTCCATAGCCCGTCTCCCAGAAATTGGCTACCAGTGCAAATTTCGCATAGGGGTAATCCCCCATCAGCGCGCTGAATAATTCGAGGTACTCACCGGTGGCATCCAAATAGCGCCGCGCCAGCTTCGGGCTCTTCTCGCGCAGGTAGACTTGGGCCTCGGCCGGTCCGGCGGGCTGGCGGCTGACATGGAATCTGCCGGCAACGAGGTAAATCTGGTCCTGGGGGTGACGCTCGGTCCAACGCATGGTGCCGCCCTCTCCCTCGCCCCCGGCACCCTGGCTGACACTCCTCCAGCCGTCGGGCGCCTCGACCTCCAGGGAGAAAGTGATGCGGTGTTCCGAACCGAAGAAGGGTACCCAGCCGCTCGCGCCCCCCAGATAGACACCATCATCCGCGATATAGCCGGGCGTCATCTGTCGGCGCCGGCCCACCCCTTCGCCGAATTCTCCAAGCGGGTGATGCAGGCGGCCTGCATAGCGCAGCTTTACCCGCCTTGCCCCTTTCGGCAAATCCAGGCGGTAGCGTTCGAAGGGGATCGCGCCTTTATCCCGGCCCAATCGCTCCAGTCTCGCCCCGTCTAGCGCCTTCGGCTGGAGCCCCGCATGCAGTTCGAAAACCGGATCGGAGGCCGGCGGCTCGGGCCAGATAATCGTATCGGTAACCGCCAGTGCATGGGCTTCGGGCTTCAGAGTGACCCGGATCTGATGCTCGAGCACCGGGGCGGCCGCCGCCGGAAAAGCGATCAGCCAGAGGGTCATTACCGCGGATAGGCGCATGCAACCTCCCGAAAATTCAATGGAAAAACGGCATGTATTATAGTTGCATGGATGGGTACCCATCGCGGACCCCGTGTTTAAAGAAAAAGGACTGTCGATGCCAATTCCCAGAGTTCTCCTCCCGTTTGCCGTCTTGCTGCTCTCCGCCTGTGCCACCGCGGCGGGTCCCGAGCTTCCCCAGACCCCCGCCACGCGCGCCGTGGACCTTCGCGATATGCCGAGCCTGGAGGCGATCATTCCGCAGTTGACCGATAAGCGGGTGGTATTCGTAGGCGAAACCCACGACCGCTACAGCCACCACTTGAACCAGTTGGCGATTATCCGCGGATTGCATCAGCGCCATCCTGACCTGGTGATCGGACTGGAATTCTTTCAGCAGCCGTTTCAGAAATACCTGGACGACTATGTGGCCGGTGATATCTCCGAAGAGGAGATGCTGCGCAAAACCGAGTACTTCTCCCGCTGGAAATTCGATTACCGCCTCTACCGCCCGATCATGCAGTTCGCCCGCGACAAGGGCCTCAAGTTGCTCGCACTCAATGTGCCGGCGGAGCTGACCCGCAAGGTGGCCAGTGAGGGTTTCGAAGGACTGGAGCCGACTGAACGGGCCGAACTGCCTGAGATCGGCGAGACGGGAGAAGCCTACCGGGAGCGCCTGCAGTCAATTTATGCCAGCCATCCCAATAGTGAGGATGAGAAATCGTTCGAGTACTTTGTGCAGGCGCAACTGCTCTGGGATGAGGGCATGGCGCAGCAAGCCGCGGATTTCCTGCGCCAGCACCCGGAGCGGCCCATGGTCGTGCTGGCCGGTTCCGGCCACCTCGCCTATGGCATCGGCATCCCGTCCCGTCTGGAGCGCCGGGTCGATGTAGACAGTGCGGTGGTATTGAATGATCCCCAAGAGGAGCTCACGCCGGATATTGCCGATTTCCTGCTTCTGACCGAGACCACGCCGTTGCCGCCCAAAGGTCGTCTCGGCATTTTCATGGAGGACAGCGGCGAAGGCGTAGTGGTGCGGAACTTTGCTGACGACAGCGCGGCCAAAGCCGCAGGGCTGCGAGAGGAGGATCAAATCGTGCAGCTCGACGGGAGGGACATCCGCAACACCACCGATATTCGGCTGGCGCTTCTCGGGCGCGATGCCGGAGAAACCGTAACGGTGGCTGTGGAGCGCGACCAATGGCTGGCCGGCAGTGAGCGGGTTGAGTATTCCGTCACGCTTCGCTGATGCGGAAAAGGAACTTTGCGGACGTTGGATGGGTCTGTCTATTGGATACGTTTTCCCCGTATGCGGCCGGTACTCACTGCGAGGCTTGATGAGTCCGAGTACTCCGCCCCGACCACCGCTGAACGGAAACCGCCATGAAAGCCCTCGTCCGACATCCGATCCTCTCCCTGCTGGTCGGCATCGCCATCGGCATCCTGATCTTTGCCGCCCGCGCCCGGGCTCCGGTCGAATTCGCCACCGCCGTGCCGCTGCACGACAAGGGCATCGCCACCTACTATGTCCAGGGAAAAATCAATGGGCTGGGCGAGGTAGAGTTCCTGGTCGATACCGGAGCCGGCTACACCACGATTAACGAGGAGACGCTCGCGGCCCTCAAACAACGTCAACTGGTGCGCTACAGTCGCGAGCTCTCCGGAATCCTCGCGGATGGCAGCCGGATGCGGGTGCCGGTGTATCACATCGCCACAATCGAGCTGGGTGGCTGCCAGCTCCAAAACATCGAAGCCGCCGTATTCCCCGGGCGCACCCGTTTTCTGCTGGGTATGAACGCGCTCAAACAGGCTGCACCGTTCGCGATCGTCACGGAGCCCGAGCCTCAACTGGCCCTTAGCAATTGCCGTGTGGCCAGTTTCTAGAGCACCGAACAGCTTTAAACCTGGAGGGTGTAAATCATTGATATTGGGGCGTCGGCCGCAGGGATGCGGCCTTCGAGCCTACAGGGATGTATTTACGGCGTCCCCAAAATCAATGATTTGCAGCCACCCTTACGTAACCTGTTCGGTGCTCAAGGTACGCCATAATGATACAGGCCAGCGCCAGCGGGGACGCTTGCAGGCACTCGCTCCTGTATCGAATCCCTACGGCCTCTCCCGGCGGGTGACCGGGATGTTTCTCTTCATTTCACCGGGTTAGGAGTTTCGATCCGGTACCGGGCATGGCAGGCAACGCAACGCGATAACTGATCGCCGAGTCGATCCATCAGCATCTCCGGGGTCTCCTCCTGACCGGCCGCCACCGACAGCTCGTCGAAGCCCCGGTGCACATTCATGCCCAGCCGTTTAAAGTCGAGCGGCAGTTTGGCCATCAGCGCCGGCGGGACATCCTGGGCGATGGCCATGCCACTGGCGCGGGCTGCACTCTGAACGTTCTCAGGGTCCTGGTTTGCGAGACCCGCAACAATGCCTTGGACGGACTCCAGCATAATTCGCATCTCACCGAGGACCAGATCGCGCTCACCGCTATCGAGTGCGATTGCGGTCCTCCGGTCCGGCGATGTCGAAACGGTACCGTTGACGAACAGGTAGCCCACTCCAACCGCAGTGACTCCCCAAAGCACCAGTGCCGCAATTGCCAAAATCCTGGTTTTCATTCAGACAATTTCTCCTTTATTAAAAAATAAAAAAAACCCCGGGCGCTAAGGCCCGGGGCGGCCGACAATGTTAGCAGGTATTGCCTTCGGGAACGCCGGCCTTTTTGAGCACCACGCTCAGGGGACAAAAAGTGGTAATGCCGCTCTGCGCCAGGTTGAACCCGACGAAAGCGCCCAGCCAAATCCAGTTGGGATGCACAAATTCGGCAAGCCCGATGCTGGCGAGGACCATGAGGCCAGCCACGAGTTGCACGACGCGATTCACCGTCATATCTCAGCTCCTTCAGTTTTTGTAGGAAATCTGCAGGTTGATCACATTCTGCTCAAGTTCGATGGTGGTGGTCCCATCGTCCGAGGTGATTTCGTTATTGAATGCCCGTACGTAGGAAAACGAAGCCGAAAGGCGCTTGGCCAGTTCCCGTGTCAACCCTAGCGACAGATGCTCCTCCGTCACGGCCAGTGAGCCGATATTGGCCTTCACGTCCTCGGAGTCGATCGGCGATTCACCGTAGTTCAAGCCGGCCCGAACCGTTGTTTTGGGACTCAGCTTCTTCTGAATCCCGAGGGCATAAACCACCTGATCATCCCAGCCATAATTCAACGTGGTCGCGACGGAGCCGTTGCGTCTCAGGTCCACACTGTCGAGCACATCGGAAAACCCGATCCATTTGATATCCGCCTCGATCAGCAGGTCTTCACGAGGAGTGAAAGCCGCACCGATCGCGAACTGTTCGGGTGCATCCATGTCCAGGCTGTATTGCCCGTCGCTCGCATTCCATTCGAACTCGTCCATTTCCTGCTTCGAAATGTATGAAACCCCGAAGCGCAGGTTATCGTTGGGCTGATAGGTGGCACCGATGGAGGCCCCAAATCCATAGGCCTGGTTTTGCGGTAAATGAAGTTCCATCGGACCAGCTGGAGTGAGCATACTCATGTCGACGGCCAAACTCTGGTAATCAATATTCAGTGCGGCGCCCCAAGACCACTGATCATTGATTCGATAACCGAAACCGGGGGCTATCTTGTAGAACTGTTTGGTGGTGACGACATTCTGGTTTCCTGGCGCTGGGGCGATATCGTCAAAATCCACGCCCATTCCCGAGAGCCCGGCCATGCCCATTCCCACGGTCAGCTTCTGGCTGGGTCGGTACGCCAGCGCCCCGGAGGGAATCAGGTAGAGATCGGAGTCACTCTCTTCACCGTTGGCCTTGCGAGGTGGATTGAGAAAACCGAATCCCATGTCGGCCCGGAACTCGTCGAACTCAAGATTGGCCAGACCCGCCGGATTGGTCAGTACCGTACCGGCATCCTGGGGTGCAGCCGCAGTCGCACCGGCCATACCCCACTGCGTCGCGGTAACACCGAGCATCTGATCACCATTGGTGGCCCAGGCCGCCCCATTCACGCCTAACGTCGCACACAGCGCGACACCGGCCTTCTTGCATACTGCCTCCATAACCATCCCCCTTTGGATGTTGATGAATCGTTAATTTTTTTATTTTTTTGATTCACCGCACTTTCGACGTTTTTAACGCAAGTGCGGTGATACTCCGGGTTTGCCCCGAAAAACCTGGTGACAGCCCATGCATCCGTTGGCAATCTTCCCGAAATAGTTCGCCGCGGCCGTCATGTCTTTCTTTTCAGCGGCCTCGGCCAGACGAAGGGCGTTGCCTTCGACCTCGTCATTGAACGGCACCAGCACACCGAGTTTGTCGTCGGTGATATCCTCCGGCTTCATATAAGGAAGAAGGCCGCCGCGTGGAATGCGGTGATTGGCCAGCCGGCGGGCAGCCTCGGCCGCCTGCTCCGGGTTATCGGTCATAAGGCCGGCGGCGACGGCCTGGTATTCCCCAGCACCTCGTGCATGACCTGGCGAAGGGTGGCGCGATCGCTGTGTCGGGTGTGCTGGCTGTAGATCCGCAGCAAAGATTTCTTGGTTTCCGGTGACAGCTTCTGAACGCGCTGGCGCATCGCCGGATCCATAATCATCAGCTGTTTCTTCATCATCTGTTGCGCAGCTGAGGGTTCCGCGGATACGGCGGTCGAGCCGAGACCGACGAAAATGGCCCCTGCCACCAACCCGCCGATAATCGTCTTCTTTCCCATACGTTTTCTCCTGCGTTTAACTCGGTTAATCTGGTTGGGTATTCCGGTATGCTGTTCTCATGGAGTCTGTAGGAGAGGTGTTTCGTAGGGATTTCCGGGGAGCGCCAAGTTGTAACAAAGTGTTACGAAAGTGATTGGGTCGGTCTGCAGCGGTCATATTTCCAAGTCCGCGAGGGTAAAACATGAGCAATGAGACCAACTGGCACCGCCTGCTCGTCGTTGATGATGACGATGCCCTCCGACGGCTGCTCAGCGCTATCTGGGTGAACATGGGTTCGAGGTCACCACCGTCGCCGATGGCAAGGCAATGGAGGCGGCTATAGCCGAAGAGGCCTTCGATTTGATCATTCTCGACCTGATGCTGCCGGGCGAAGACGGCCTCTCCCTTGCCAAACGGCTTCGAAGCCGGGGCAGTCTCCCTATCGTTATGCTCTCAGCCTGCGGTGAAGATGTGGACCGCATCGTCGGGCTGGAGGTAGGTGCCGATGATTACCTCGCCAAGCCGTTCAATCCACGAGAACTGCTGGCCCGAGTTCGAGCGGTCCTGCGTCGCAGCCAGAACACTCCCCAACCGGTGCAGGACGAGAGGGCTTTTGGGCCTTACGTGCTGGATGTCGAGAGTCGCCGGTTGACCTGCAATGGCCAGGAGATACCGCTGACCACCGGTGAATTCACCCTGCTGTCCATTTTTACGGCCAATCCCAATCAGGTACTCAGTCGGGATCGTTTGTTGCAGCTGCTGAAAGGCTATGAACACCAGCCGTTTGATCGCAGCATCGACGTCCGAATCACCCGGCTGCGCCGCAAAATCGAAGTCGATCCCACCGCACCGACATACGTTCGCACGGTGTGGGGTGAGGGTTATCTCTTTGCTCCCGACGGCCGGTAAATCCGTATGAGGATACCGCGTCCAAGTACCCTCTTCGGCAAAACACTGGCCACCATAGCCCTGGTCTCAGCGGGCTTTCTCATCTTTACGCTCTCGGTCGTGGCCAAATTTCTGCTACTGCCGGTCGGAGAGCGCTCCGCTGCCGACCTCGCCGCACTGATGATCTCTTCGGCCGAGGTCTGGGCTGTACTTCCCGATGAACGAAAGCCGGCCTACGGCCGGGGATTGGAAGACCGCAGTGGACTCCGTCTTCGTCACCCGCAACCCGGTCTTCCGGAGCGCGGGCTCGTACTGCCGTACTTCTATTTCCTTGAGAGCGCCCTGGAGGAGCAAACCGGTACCCCCGTCACCCTGCGGGTCGAGACGGACGGCGACGGAACGCCGCGTTACTTCGCCCGGATCGAGGCCGGCCCCGGTGAAGTGTTTGTCGGCGTACCGCGCGCCCATATGGGCGTGCAGCCTCCGTTGGCCCTGTTTCTGGTCTTCTCTGTCGGCATGCTGGTGACGATGGCAACGGCCGTTGCCCTTGTTCGGCGCCTTACCGCACCGCTGGAGCGCCTTTCGGCGGCGACCCAAAAGCTGGGAAGCGGAGAGTGGCCCGCCCCCCTTCCGGAGACCGGGCCCGAAGAGCTGGTGCAACTGACACGCAGTTTCAATCGCATGATGATCCAGGTCGAGGAGCTGCTGGCCAACCGCACGACCCTGCTGGCGGGCATCTCCCACGATTTGCGCACGCCGTTATCACGCATGCAAGTGGCTCTGGAAATGCTCCCGGCCGAAAGCGATCCGGAACTGCTGGAGGGGCTAAGGGCGGACATTGCCCACATGAATACCCTCATCAGGCGCTTTCTGGAAGTGGCCCGCGGGCTGGAAGATGATCGATGGGTCGAGGTCGAACTGGATGCACTGATGACATCCGTCGCCGAAGCGGTCAAACGCAGCGGTGCCGAGATCCGAATCAGGCCGGGTACGGGCTGTAAACTGGAGACATCGGAACTGGCCCTGCGGCGCATCCTTGAAAACCTGACGGAAAACGCCGTGCGCTACGGTGAAGGACGTCCCGTCGATATCGAATGGCACTGTACTGAAAGCCGCATCGCCATCCATATTCTCGACCGCGGACCGGGCATTCCCGAAACGGAAAGCGAAACCGTCTTCCTGCCCTTCTACCGCCTGGAGAGCTCCCGCAGCCGAGCCACCGGCGGCAGTGGGCTCGGCCTCGCCATCGCTCGCCAGTTGGCTCAGGCCAATGGTTGGGAGATAAAACTGCTGACACGCCATGGGGGCGGAACACGGGCTGTGCTGGATATGCCCATGAAAACGGTTCGGCGGGAGGCGGAAAAGCGGACAGCTTAGCAGGCTGTTGGTGTCCCTTCTCCCTCAGGGAGACCTTCACCTCGGTGCTCTCCGTGTTCTACCTGATTGGGTCAGCCCTCCAGGCTTTTGCTCACCACCTCGTAGACGTCGCTGGAAATCTTGGGTGCGGCCAGAATACGCTCCAGCTCGCGCTTCATGGCGTTTCGCCGTGATTCGTCGTAGCGCTTCCAGCGGGTCAGCGGGTCCAGCATGCGGGCTGCAACCTGCGGGTTGAGACTATCGAGGTTGATGATCTGATCGGCAAGGAAGGTATAGGCGTCCGTATCGCGGTGAAAGCCCGCCGGATTCCGCATAATGAAGGCCCCTATAACCGACCGTACCCGGTTTGGATTGCGTATATTGAAATCGGGATGGTCCAGCAGTTTTTTGACCCGCTCCAATGCACCGGGGGCCGGGGCGGCCGCCTGCACGGCGAACCACTTGTCGAGCACCAGCGCATCGTCGTGCCAGCGATCGTAGAAGCGTTTTGAGGCCTCCTCATGACCCGGTGCCGCGTTGTGAACGAGGACGACCAGAGCCGCCATGGAATCGGTCATATTGCCGGCCGTCTCGAACTGCGCAAAGGCGCGCTCCGATTCCCCCGCCAACTGCATCAGATAGGCCAGGCAGGCATTACGCAGCCGGCGCCGACCCATGGCTTCGGCGTCGATGCGATAGGGCCCCTCATCGGTGAGCGCCGCATAGCGCTTCGCCAGCGCCTCTTGGTGGGCCTCGGCCAGAGCAGAGCGGACGAACTGACGCGCCTCATGGATTTCCATCGGGTCCACCTCGTCCAGGCACTCGGCAATGTACTCCTCGGGCGGCAATGCCAAGGCCTCGGCCACGAGTGCGGGATCGAGTGTTTCGTTGGAGAGCGTCTTGCCAAAAGCGGCAGAGAGCCCCGGATCCAGTTCACGAGGGGCTCCTTCTATAAGACGAAGGATGACGCGAAGCGCCAGCTGTTGCCCCGCATCCCAGCGGTTGAAGTCATCGGTCTCGTTCCCCATCAGGAAGGCGAGCTCTTCATCGCTGTAGCCGCCCTCCAGTTTGACCGGCGCCGAGAAGGCGCGCAGCAGCGAGGGACCGGTTCGGCTGGCACCTCGTCGAAAATAAAGGTCTGCTCGGGCTCAGCCAGCTCAAGCACCCGTTCGCTGCCCCCGGCCTCGGACTCGCCCGCCAGCTTCAGGGGCATGCCCCGCCCTCCCTCGACAGGAGAGCGACTTTCACCGGAATGAGACAGGGGGCCTTCTCCGACTGTCCGGGAGTCGGCGGGCAACTCTGACGCAGAGTGAGACGGTACTGTTTGGCATCGGCATCATAGGCCCTGTCCACCTCGATGGTCGGTGTGCCGGCCTGTTCATACCAGCGGCGGAAACGGGTCAGATCCACCCCGTTGGCATCCTCCATGGCACGCACAAAATCGTCGGTGGTCACCGCCTGCCCGTCGTGGCGCTCGAAATAGAGATCGCTGCCTTTACGGAAACGTTCCGGGCCGAGCAGGGTGTGGATCATGCGCACCACTTCGGCGCCCTTCTCGTAGACCGTCAGGGTGTAGAAGTTATTGATCTCCACGTAGGAGTCGGGGCGTACCGGATGGGCCATGGGCCCCGCATCCTCGGCGAACTGGCGGGTGCGAAGCAGACTCACATCGTCGATTCGCTTGACCGCCGGCGAGGTCATGTCGGCGGTGAACTGGGTATCGCGAAAGACGGTGAACCCCTCTTTCAGGCTGAGCTGAAACCAGTCACGGCAGGTGACCCGGTTACCCGACCAGTTGTGGAAGTATTCGTGGGCAATCACGCCTTCGATATTCACGAAATCCATATCGGTGGCGGTCTCGGGCTTGGCCAGCACGAACCGGGAATTGAAAATATTCAGCCCCTTGTTCTCCATGGCGCCCATATTGAAGTCATCGACAGCCACGATCATGTAGGTATTGAGATCATACTCGCGGCCGTAGACCTCCTCATCCCAACGCATCGCCTTTTTCAGGGAGCGCATGGCATGCTCTGTCTTGTCTTCGTTGCCGTGCTGAACGTAGATGCTGCAGCTTTACCGGTTTGCCCGACATCGTCGTGAATGTGTCGGAGATGCAGGCGAGGTCGCCGGCGACCAGGGCAAACAGATAGCTGGGCTTCAGTGACGGATCGTGCCAGGTCACGTAGTGGTAGCCGCCGTCCAGTTCGCCGCTGTCGATGCGATCGCCATTCGACAGCAGTACCGGGTAGGTTTCCTTATCCGCGACAAGCGTGGTGGTGAAGCGGGTCATCACATCGGGTCGATCCGGGAAGTAGGTGATCTTGCGAAAACCCTCCGCCTCGCATTGAGTGCAGAAATTACCGCCCGACACATACAGCCCCTCCAGCGCGGTATTGGCCGACGGATTGATTCGGGTCACCACCTCCAGATGGAAGTGGCTCGGGGGGTGGGGGATCACCAGGGCCTCATCGGACACCTCGTAGCCCTCATCCCCGACCGGATCGTGATCCATGCTCACGGAAACCAGCTCCAACTCCTGACCGTTCAGTACCAGCGGACGCCGCCCTTCGGCCGGATCGTAGTTGGCCCGGATCTCCATGCGCGACGTCACCGTGGTGACTTCGGGTTCCAGATCGAAGCGGAGATTGATCGTCTCTATCCGATAGTCGGGAACGGTGTAATCCTTCAGATAAACGGTTTTCGGCTGGCTTTCGCTCATGATCAGTAAACTGGCTGGTTGGGGGTTCAAATAACCAATATTAGCAGTCTGGGGTTTATGCCACAGAAACGCCGGCGGTTACTGTTCCAAGGGAGAAGTGGACAAGAAAAAAAGTTGGGTCCTTCGGGGACGAACTCAACCCAGGGTCAGTGCAATCAGGATCAGCGCCTCGCCGATTTCGACCATCGCGCCGGTGGTGTCTCCGGTGGTTCCGCCCACGCGCGCCATGATCCGGGCGCGAAACAGCAACAACCACGCCGCCCCCACAACCACTGCGACGATACCGGCAGCCCCGAAGAGCAGCAGCGCGAGAGCCGCTGCGCCGATCAGCACGTAACGGGCATTGCTCTCCGGCAATCCCGAGGCCATCGACTCGCCGAGTCCGCCGCTGCGGACATACGGGGTCGTGAGGAAAAGAGCGACAATCAGGGTTCGAGCCGCGACCGAGGCCAACAGGAGCATGGCACCGCCGGGCAGTGCCGTCAGGGCGGCAAATTTGGCGATCAGAACCAGAAAGACGGCAGCCGCGCCCATCGGCCCCAGGTAGGGGTCTTTCATGATGGCCAGCATCCGCTCCCGATCGCCGTGCCCGCCGACCCAGGCGTCAGTGGTGTCGGCAAGTCCGTCGAGGTGCAGTGCGCCGGTCAGCAACACCCAGACTGTCAGGATAACGGCGGAACGCACCATCGGTTCGGTGGCTCCCAAAAGAGCGTCCGTGACCCAAAGCAGGCTGCCGATGACAACACCGACGGCGGGAAACCACAGCACCGAGCCGGCCAACTCCGAGGGCTGGGCGGGTTCGCCCTTCGGCGTCGGCAGACGGGTCAGGAATTGCAGTGCAATCCAGAAATGGTTCGGACCGATGGAAGTCATCCTCAGGCGGTTATCGTTTCGCCGTGAAACATGAGGCGAGGCAGCGCGTCCTCCCCCTGTCCATCCACGCGGATGCGGGTGATGCCGGCGTTCGCCACCTGAATGCGAAACATGCGATCCAGGGGCATGTCCAGTACGTGACGAATGACCATCCGTATCTGGCCCGCGTGCCCGACGACAAGGATGTGCCGACCGGCATACTCTTCGAGAAGAGAGTCCCACGCAGCGACGATTCGGTTCTGGAATTCAGTCAGCGTCTCCGCACCGGGAGGCGTATTATTCAGCGGATCGCTCCAGAAACGCATGAGGACATCCGGGTCCTCCTCCATCAGCTCCTGTGCCGTTCTCCCCTCCCATTCGCCAAAGCCGATCTCTTTCAGCCGTTCATCGTAGGCCAGAGCAATCGCGTGCCGTTCGGCGACCTCCGCCGCAAAGGCCCCGCAGCGAACCAGCGGCGAGGAGACAATCGCGTCCCAGGGACACCGTTCGCCCACGGCGCCCCGCATCTGTCGCCAACCCTTCTCACTCAACGGGTCATCGATCTGCCCGCGGTACATCTTCCCGCCCACAGGTTCACCGTGGCGGATCAGGTCAACGATTGTGGAAATCATGAATCACTATCCAATGTTTTATTCAATGAACAACAAAGATGTTTCACTTCAGCCGCAACGGTAATCCGGCGGCGACAAAAGTGACGCGCTCACACTCAGCAGCCACCGCTTGATTGAGCCGACCCGCTTCATCCCGGAAACGGCGGGCCAGGGGATTATCGGGCACGATGCCGAGTCCCACCTCGTTACTGACCAGGAGCAGGCGACCGGGGAGGCTCGGGAGTACCTGCAGCAGGCGCTCACGCTCCCGGCAAAGGGTTTGCTCACCAGCCTGCATAAGGTTCGACAGCCAAAGGGTAAGGCAATCCACCAGCAGGCAGCGTTCAGCGGCCGCGTTCTCCTCCAGAACAGATGCGAGCGCCAAGGGCTCTTCGATAGTCTGCCAGGGAGCGGGCCGGTCGGCGCGATGACGCGCGATGCGCTCGGCCATCTCATCGTCGCCGATTGTCGCCGTCGCTATATAGATGACCTCCAGACCGCTCTCGCCAGCGAGTGCTTCGGCGTGGCGGCTTTTACCGGAACGCGCGCCTCCCAGGATCAAGTGGCTCACAAGGAATCGGAACAGGCTCAGCCGTGCCAGCCGGCCAGCGTAAATACGGCGAGCACGGTCAGCCAAATGATGGCGGCGCGGCGCACCAACGCCAGGGTTTCGCGGACATTTTCAGTCTCGACTTGCTGGTCGGGGTGGCCATCTTCCTGTTCCGCCGGGTCATACTGCAAACCACCGAAACCCGCCGACATCAAAGCGCCGCGGTTTTCATCGACAGAGCGCCAGGCCTCATGCCGCCAGCGCTGCATCGCATCCACAAAGCTGCCCGCCAGCGCATAACTGAACGCACAGAGCCGGGAGGGTATCCAGGCAAGAATATAGTGAAGCCGCCAAGCCGCCAGGCCGATGCCCTCTTCGGCCTCCCGGTAGCGCGCTTCCAGCAACCGACTCAGTCGATAGAGGATTGCGCCCACCGGCCCCAGCAGGAGGAACCAGAAGATAATTCCGAGCACGCGCTCATGAGCCTCGACGAGAATGGTCTCGATGATAGCCTTCGCCCGCGCTTCAGACTCTTCGGGCACCTCGCCGCCCAGCAGACTGGCCGCGTGCCAGCGAGCCGAATCCTCATCGTTGCGCTCACGGGCATCGGCAAAGGCCTCCACTTCGGCCTCCAGATCCCGGGGGCCGAACGCATAGAGCAACACCAGAACCGCATAGAGAAAACCGAGCAGCCCCCACAGCTCACCCAGGGCATACCCCACCAGCCCGACGCCGATTACGGGTAGGCCGATCACCAACAGGACGCCGAGCGGCCCGTCCCAAAAGCGCCCTTCCGGCAGGCTGCCCCGCACCCGATCGGTAAAGGCGGCGAACCAGTCGAAACGACGCAGCTCCTCGAGCGAGCCCAGGAAGTGCTCAATAAAGAGCGCGAAAAGAATAGCGATCAGAGACATGGACGGGTTCCGCTGAATTCTGGCTGACCATTGAGCAATGGAGAAATGCCGGTATAAAGAGCACGTCGAAGGGCTTATTGAAAGCTTTTCTCCGGAGCCTGATGGTCTCTGTGATTGAAAACAAACACGACTAGTTTCAAACCTGGCGGGAAAACTTGCAAGATGTTAGGCCAGCCGCTCCAATTCGTCCCCAAGCCGGGCCCACTGAAAGCCCGGACCCGGATCGGTTTTTCGATTCGGGGCGATATCGCTGTGGCCGGCCAGCCGATCGCGGGTCACGCCCGGGAAAGCGGTCTCCAAAGCGGCAATGACCGCCGCGAGCTGCCGATACTGAACCGCCTCATACGGTTTCTCATCGGTTCCCTCCAACTCGATACCGATTGAAAAGTCGTTGCAGCGCTCGCGCCCGGCAAAACAGGACGCCCCGGCATGCCAGGCGCGACGGTGTAGCGGGACATACTGCACCAGGGCGCCGTCGCGGCGGATTAGCAGGTGTGAGGAGACCCGCATCTGATGGATTTCCCGAAAATAGGGGTGAACGTCCGGATCGAGCGCATTGGTAAACAGGGCATCGATCCAGGGGCCTCCGAATTCACCCGGCGGCAGACTGATGTTGTGAACCACCACCAGGTCAATGACGGCACCTGCCGGCCGGTCGTCGCAATTCGGAGAAGGGACCTGGCGCGCTTCGTTGATCAGCCCGGTGACAAGGTCAACGGAAAGGGCGGGAGAGGCCGCTGTCAGATTCACGGGGCCTCCCGGGCAGGCGCCGCCAGAGCCGCATGGATGGCCTCTCGCAGGTGATCGGGCCGGGCCTCCGCGTGCAGTTCGCAGTGGAATACCCCGTCCCGGAAGAGAAACATGGCCGGAAGGTGAAAGACGCCGAATTCGCGGGTGACGCCCAATTCGCGCTGCGCGTCCACTTCAAACAGGTGAATATCGGAAAAACGATCCGAGTGTTCCGCCAGTACCCGCTTAAGCTGTTTGCAGGCACCGCAGGCCGGGGCGGTGAAAAAGACCAGACTCACGCCCGCCACTTCCTCAAGGGCATGGTGGAAATCAAATTGGTCGAGCTGCTGAAAAGTCATTCGTCAACGGGCCGCATGCCGAGCAGGACCATATCCGTGAAACTGACAATCCCCACCACATTGCCCCTCTCCACCACCGGCGCGCGGGTCAGATAGAAGCGTTCGAAGAGACGGGCGCAGTAGCGGATATCCATGTCCGGGTCGACGCTGACCACCGGCTTGGCCATCACCTCGTAGACATTGACCCGATCCGGCGAGCGATCCCGGCCGAGCACGTGGCGGGCGATATCCGAAACCAGCAGCATGCCGTATTCATCGTCGGGATGGCGTTTATCGACGATCAGGCACTTGGTTTCCACATGCTTCATGGATTTCAGCGCCTCGCTGACGGTCGCCATGCCGTCCACCATATCGAAATTCGGCTTCATCACGTCGCGGACACGTACGATTTTCCGTTCACTCACTGGTCAGCAACCTCCGGGCCCGGATTGGTATGACTTATTCGCTACGGATGAGCGCGGTTATAGCAGATTGCGCCTTCGGTCAGAAGGGCTGCGGCCTTTTCCTTCAACGGCAATTCCCCTCGAACTTGCCGATCCGGGAGCTATTGCTGTATAAATTTACAGTACGCAATCACCGGTAATAACCATGGGCGACGAACTCACTCCCCGGCAGGCGGAAATCCTGCAACTCATCCGCGAAACCATCGAAACCAGCGGCTCACCACCGACCCGCGCAGAGATTTCCCGTATTTTGGGTTTCCGCTCCCCCAACGCCGCGGAGGGGCACCTGCGCGCGCTCGCCAAGAAGGGGGCCATCGAACTGGTCCCCGGCGCCTCGCGCGGCATCCGCCTGTGCGGCGGCGAGGGGCTGCCGCTGGTGGGCCGGGTGGCCGCAGGCAACCCCATTCTGGCGGAGGAGAACATTGAAAACCGCTACCGACTCGATCCGGGCCTGTTCAGCCCCCGCGCCGACTATCTGCTGCGCGTGAAGGGTATGAGCATGAAGGATATCGGCATCCTGGATGGCGATCTGCTGGCCGTACACCGCACCGGCGAGGCCCGCGATGGCCAAATCGTAGTGGCCCGCATCGAGGACGAAGTCACGGTCAAGCGATTACAGCGAAATGGGCGGAACCGGGTCCTGCTGCTGCCGGAGAATCCCGATTTCGAGCCCATCGAGGTGAACCCGGCGCGCCAGGAGCTGGTCATTGAGGGTATCGGCGTCGGTGTCGTCCGCAACAACCACTTGGGAGCCCTCGCACAATGAGGGACTGCGCCTCACGACAGACTTCCAGCCTATGAACCTGCACTCACTCCTTGCCCGTGCCGATATCTGGCGCGGCCGGGAGGCGTCTCCCCAGACGGCGCCCCACCTCCCCACCGGCCATTCGGCGCTGGATGAGCGACTGGGCGGCGGCTGGCCGGTGGGGGCTCTGGCCGAGGTCCTGGTCGACCGGGAAGGTATTGGCGAACTGCGCCTGCTGATGCCCGCCCTGGCCCACCTTTCCCGGGAACGCTGGCAGGCCTGGATAGCCCCGCCGCACATCCCCTACGCCCCCGCGCTGGCCGCGGCAGGCATCGACCTGCAACGCCTGGCCTGGATCCGTACCACTGGAGACGACCAGACCCTGTGGAGCCTTGAGCAGAGCCTGCGCTCCGGCGTCTGCGGCGCCGTTCTCGGCTGGCCCAAGCGGACGGACAACCGCGCCCTGCGCCGCCTGCAGCTGGCCGCCGAGCACGGTGAAGCCACCGGCTTCCTGTTCCGCCCCCGCCGGGAAGCCCACCAGCCCTCCCCCGCCGCAGTGCGGCTGGAGTTGGAATACAACACCAAGGGACTGGCCGTGCACATATTGAAACGCCGCGGCGGCTGGGCGGGTGCGCCGGTTGTGTTGAGTGCAGCCTGATTGAGTCAACCCCCACCTTGGCCCAGGGGGAGGGGACGGTCGCCCCATACAGAGGAGAGCTGTACAGGCCCATCCAGCCCCCACAACCGAACGAAGAGTCCCTTCTCCCCCCGAGAGAAGGACAAGATGAGGGGGATATCAAAGGAAAAACCCATGATGAAAACGGAATTCGCCCGGCAGCTTCGCCGAAACATGACCGATGCCGAATGCCGATTATGGCGACATCTTCGCCGCCGGCAACTGGCCGGTCACAAGTTTCGCCGCCAATGCCCCATCGGCTGCTACATCGTCGATTTCGTCTGCTTCGAGCAGATGCTGGTGGTTGAACTCGATGGCGGGCAGCACGCGGAACGGGGCGCCCGGGATGCGCAGCGGGATGCTTGGCTGCAAGCACAGGGTTACCAGGTATTGCGCTTTTGGAATAACGACGTGCTGCAGGAGACCGAGTCGGTTCTGGAGGTGATACTGGGTTCTATTGGTCAGGGCTAGAGAACACCCCCTCCCTGGCCCTCCCCCACAGGGGGAGGGAATAATATCCGACACGGAGGAGCACAGCGTCAGCCACCCCCACAACCGAACGAAGGGTCCCTTCTCCCCCCGGGAGAAGGACAGGATGAGGGGGAGTCCAATCAATCACCTTCTCCACCAGCACGGGTCCCGAAGAAACCATTCATTCATGCTTTGGCTCAGTATCCACCTACCTAATCTGGCGCTAGAGGTCTTCGGAGACACGGAGGCCCCGTTCGCCGTGCGCACCGGCCCGGATAACCGGCCGGTGGTGCACGCCTGCAATGCCGCCGCTGAGCAGCACGGAATCCACCCCGGGCAGCCCCTGGGGGCGGCCCTTGCCCTGTGCCATACCCTCCTCACCCGTGAACGCGACAGGGCGGCGGAGACGCAGGCCATGAAGTCCCTTGCACTCTGGGGTCAGCAGTTCACCTCACTGGTCCACATTCAGCCCCATGAAGGATTGCTGCTGGAGGTGGCCGGCAGCCTGAAGCTGTTCGGAGGCCTTGCCACCCTGCGGGATCGCATTGCCCATGAATTGAGTGAAATGGGCTACCGGGCAAACCTTGCCGTCGCCCCCACGCCGCTGGGGGGCTGGCTGCTGGCGAAAAACGGGGCCGAACTGCTGATTGAAGATCGGGACCGTTTGCGCGGAATATTGGAGCGCCTGCCGCTGAGCGGTCTGGAGGTGTCGCCCGAAACCGTTTCTGCCCTGCGGGGCATGGGACTGCGGCGGGTCGGGGATGTGCTGCGCCAGCCCCGTGGTGCCCTGGCGCGGCGGGTGGGTCCCGGCTTTTACGAATATCTTGATCGCGCCATCGGGCTTCGCGCCGATCCGCGCCTGCCCTTCGAACCCCCTCCCCGTTTTGATGGCCGCCTGCCGCTGCCGGCCGAAGTGGATAACACCGAAGCCCTGCTGTTTGCCGCCCGCCGGCTGGTGCTGGAGCTGGTGGGGCTGCTGCGTGCCAAGGGGGCCGGAGTGCAGGCGATGCGCTTTACCCTGGAGCACCGGGGACGCCCGGAGAGCGAGCTGGCAATCGGGTTGCGGCGACCGTCACGGGATGCGGATCACCTCCTCGCCCTGATTCGGGAGCGTCTGGAACGTTTCGAACTACCCGCCTCCACCGATGCCATCGGCCTGCACGCCGACCGGTTTCCTGAACGGGAAAGCGAACATGATGATCTGTTTACCGGCGAGCAGACCGGCCTGCCCGATGCGAGCGTGTGGCTGGAGAAGCTCCGGGCCCGCCTGGGTGATGATGCCGTCGGCGGACTGGGTCCCGCTGCCGATCACCGGCCGGAAAAGGCCTGGCGCCCCTGCCCGGTAGGGGAAGGCCAATCGGACATTTCGACCGGAGAACGTCCGCTTTGGCTGTTTTCGGAACCGAAGCGGCTCGAACAGCGCAATGGCCGCCCCTGGCTGGAGGGCGAACTGCAACTGACCCGCGGGCCGGAGCGGATCGAAAGTGGCTGGTGGGATGGTAATGACGCCGCGCGCGACTACTTTGTTGCCGAAGACGCCCGCGGCGAGCACTTCTGGATCTACCAGGAGCGGCGAAGTCGGGGTTGGTTTCTGCACGGTCTGTTTGCCTGAGCGGTCGACCTTCAACCACACCCAACCGCCTCAGGCGTTTGCGATACCCAGACTGACCTTGCGCCAAAGCTCGCACTCACCGATGCCCTGCTCACGCCCTTCGACAATGTTGCGCTCGACCCATTCCCGCAGGCGCTCCCGCGTCCTGGCCTCCCAACGGTTTTCAGCCACCCGTTTCTCCTGCATCGTCTCAACCAGCCGATTCAGGACTTCCCGGCACTGTGGATTCGGCTCGGCACTGACTGTCCCACAGGACAGGCCAAACAGAACCCAGACAACCAGAATGACTCTCATCGCTTCTCTCCTCCATGGTGCACAATGAAATTGATTGCGCGGGAATCTACGCCATGAGTGTTAAGACGATTTGACGATTCGGTGAAGCATTCAGGAAAAAAGGGCGGTGTCCCTACCGGGCCCCGCTGATACGTATGCTGGAATGCATAGAAAACCCGTCGAAGGAGACAACCATGCTGTTCGAGTCCATTCGAGTCGGAGCGCTGGAGCTGCCCAACCGCATTGTCATGGCGCCGATGACCCGCAATCGCGCGAATCACGAAGACAATCGGCCCAACGCCCTGATGGCGACCTACTATCGCCAGCGCGCCGGTGCCGGCCTGATCATCAGCGAGGGCACGCCGGTCTCGCCGCAGGCGCCCGGCTATCTCTGGACCCCGGGAATGCATACCCCAGAACAGGTGGCCGGCTGGCGCGATGTGACCGCCGCTGTCCACGACGCTGGCGGGCGCATCTTCGCCCAGCTCTGGCATTGCGGGCGGGTCTCCCACCGAAGCCTGCAGCCGGGCGGGGAGGCACCTCTCGCCCCTACGGCAGGGCAGGCGGCGACCCAGCTCTTCGCCCTGGACGACAACGGCCAGCCCGCCACGCTTGCCGCCTCCGCGGCCCGGGCGATGAGTGAAAATGACATCGAGGCGACCATCGCCGATTTCCGCCGCGCCACGGAGAACGCCCTGGCCGCCGGCTTCGACGGCGTGGAGATCCACGGCGCGAACGGCTACCTGCTCGACCAGTTCCTCAACAGCACCGTCAATCGCCGCGATGACCACTGGGGCGGCTCCCTGGAGAATCGCGCCCGATTCCCCCTCGCCGTGGTTGAGGCTGCCGCCGACGCGGCCGGTCCCGACCGCGTCGGTCTTCGCCTCTCGCCCCACGGCACCTTTAACGACATGGGGGAAGACCCGGAGACAGATCGCATGACGCTGCATCTTGCCGATGCCGCCAAACGACTCGGTATCGCCTACCTGCACTTCGTCGACCCGGCATTCAATGGGTATGCGGAAGGCGAGTCGCTGCTGAGTCAGGTCCGCGCTCGTTTCGGCGGCCCGGTGATCGCCTGCGGAGAAATGGACCGAGTCAAAGCCGAGCGCTATCTGCAGGAGGGCCTCGCCGATCTTATCGGCTTCGGCCGCGACTACATCGCCAACCCGGACCTGCCCGAACGCCTCGCCCGTAACGCAGCGCTTAACAAACCGAACCCGAATACCTTCTATGGTGGTGATGCCGAAGGCTATACGGATTATCCCGGCCTCGGCTGAATAGGTGCTCCTAAATGGTCTCCGCGCCGCAGGTTACGGATGCGTCCCTTCGGTTCCTTCTCGCTCGGAGAAGGTTAGGATGAGGGGAAGTGAGGGGTGCCAATGCAAACGGGCGCTCCATCGAAAGCCAACCCTTTATCGGCGTTAGGACCCGCACCTATAAGGCCTTTCTGTTGCATAGGCCAGAGAAAGAACTGAAACTATCCGAGTGAATCACAGGGAGAATGCAATGGCCCGATATCTTTGCGACGTTTGCGGCTACATCTATGACGAGGAGGCAGGCGATCCCGAGGGCGGCTTGGCTCCCGGCACCCGCTTCGAAGATATTCCCGACGACTGGGTCTGTCCCGATTGCGGCGCCACAAAGGCCTCGCTGGTGCTTATCGAATAGCGCCCAGCCCCGATGAAGAAGCCCATCCCCGTCAATCAGCTCCAGATCGGCATGTATGTCATCCTGCCGCTCTCCTGGACCGAACACCCCTTTTTGCGAAACAGGTTCAAGATCAGCGCCGACAAGCAGATCGACGAAATGCGCGCACACGGCATCCGCGAGGTGCTGGTCGATTTCGACAAAAGCACATTCAGTGGGGGGAAAGAAAACCAGCCCCAGTCCGTTGAAGAGCTGGGGTACGTCAGCCACAACGACACTCCGGCCGATCCGAAAGACGGGACACCACCGCCGAAATGGAATCCGGACAACCTGGTCAATCCGGAACTGATGCAGGCGATAAGGGATGAATCGCTTGAGAGCGTGGAAAAAGCTCGCGCCGTTTACCATCATACCCGCGACATGATGGAGCGGTTGCTTGAGGCGCCTACGGCGGATAACGTCCACGCCAGCAAGGAGGCGATACGCAGTGTCTCCGATATGGTGCTATCCAATGGGGAGACCGCACGTGCCCTGCTGCGTATCACCTCTCACGACTTCTACACCTATACCCACTCTGTAAACGTCGGCTTTTCCAGCCTGATGCTCGCCAAGGCGCTGTTTCAGGGATCGAGTGGGCACGATCTACACGAATTGGCTGCCGGCTTCTTTCTTCATGATTTGGGGAAAGTCAAAGTGCACCCGGCGATTATCAACAAACCGGCCAAGCTGACAGAAACCGAAATGCGGCGGATGCGCATCCACCCCTACCAAGGCTATAAAATCCTGCGCGACGCCGACGCCCTCTCCGAAGAGTGTCGCATCATCGTGATGGAGCACCACGAACTGATGGACGGCAGCGGTTACCCCAAACGCATCGGCGGCGATCAGATTCACATCTATGGCCGCATCTGCTGCATCGCTGACGTTTTTGATGCACTGACGTCAGAGCGCTCCTACAAACAGGCCATGACGCCCTTCAACGCCCTCACACTGATGCGCGACAAAATGCCCAACCACTTCGACAAGCAGCTGTTCGCCGCTTTTGTCGGTTTGTTTCGGTAATAGCAGCCGTTCGACAATCTTCCGAATGCACTAACAGGCTGTTGAAAAAGGGTTTTGTCCCTTCTCCCTCAGGGAGAAGGCTAGGATGAGGGGGATCAAAAATCAGGCAGTTATCATACATTGAACCCCCTCACCCCCACCCTCTCCCGCTGGAGAGGGAATGTTTCAACAGCCTGCTAGCAGAAGGCTAACGGGCTTCATCGTGAAATTTCCCTTTCCAATCCACGTCTGTTTTCTAGCACATGCAAGGCAGCGAATTGACTAGCAGCCAACGCAAAAGACAAGACCCTAAGGTCCTTTCTCATGCCTTAAATGGTTTTCGCTGTCCACGTAGTAGCTGGCCGCAAACCACACCGCAAGAGCCAAATACAGCGCGCCCACTGATTGGGCAGCAATTGCCAGCATGTACCTGATGATCTGCCGGACGCTCATTGGTCATCTACGGAACATAACGCCCGGGATCAGCCGCGCGCTTTAGCGCGTCGGCTGTATCCCATTGTTGGGCTCTTCGAACTGCAGCCGCTCGACGTCGTCCAGGTTCACATGCATCCGCGCAGACCAAAGGTCATGCACGTCCTGCATGGCAAGCCAACTCTCCGCCGAACGGCCGAGGGCCTTAGAGAGCCGTAGCGCCATCTCCGGGCTGATAGCGCTGCGCCCTTGCAGAACCCGCGCGACGGTGGAGGGCGAGACCTTGAGCTTCGCCGCGAGATGGCGCGCGCTCAGGCCGAACGGATCGAGGTAGACCTCCCGGATGAATTCGCCCGGATGCGGGGGATTGTGCATAGCCATCAGTGATAGTCCTCGTAATCCAAAACGTAGGCGTTGCCGTCGCGGAACTCGAAAGTCAAACGCCAGTTGCCGTTGACCCAGACCGACCACCGGTAGCTTTCGCTTCCCTTCAATGCGTGCAGACGGAAGCCTGGGATGTTCATGTCGTCGATGACGGCGGCCGTATCGAGGGCCGCAAGCTGCATCCGTAGCCGCTTCGCATGCTGCGGCTGGATACCTGCGGTGCTGCCTTATTGGTAGAAGCGCCGGAGCCCCTTGTGACGGAACGACTTGATCATGAGGCAAGTGTAGCGCGTTGCGCATTACGCAACAATCCGCCCAACACCCAAGCTCACCCGACGCGGGCCGAGAAGCGGCACGCGGTCGGGTGGAGCGCCGCGTTAGCGCCGTGTAGAATGAACCGGTAACAACGTGAGAGCGAGGTAGCCCCAATGGCAGCAGCCGACCTTGAAACGATCCTCAACCAGGCGAAAAGCCTGTCCGAGCCCGACCGGGCCCGTTTGGCGCACGACCTGCTGGCGACCTTGGACGGACAACCCGATGCCGACGCAGCGACGGCTTGGGAGCAGGAGGTGAGACGTCGACTCGCGGAAGTGAGGAACGGAACCGCAAAGATGATTTCTCGCGAAGAACTTACCGAGCGGCTCAACAATCGCCTCAGGTAGGGAAGGATGCCGACGCTGGAGATTCTCACTGAAGCAGCCGAAGAAGCGGAGGCGGCAGTTGATTGGTACGAGCGTGAGCAGCCAGATCTCGGCCGGCAATTCCGTGACGCACTGAACGCCGGTTTAGACCTCCTCGAAGAAGGAATCATGACCGGTTCTCCGTTGCCTGGGCCATTAGGCAACGAAGGAATCCGCCATCTCGTCCTTCGCCGGTTCCCGTACGACATCATTTTTGTCTCCCACCACAACTCGATTACTGTCCTTGCTTTTGCTCACCACTCACGACGCCCTGGATATTGGCGAGATCGTTCTCAGCGCTAACGAGCTTGTAGAAAAAGCCTATCTCAGCAGCAAAGACACTGCATCGTTTTCAGACGCACCCGTTTCATTTCTCTTGCACCTTATCGCATTCTCAGCATGGCCAATTGCTAATTCGTGCTCCAAAGGCACACCTGCCTTGTCCTTACACCCATTCCCAGCCATATCGATGGATCTTCAGCATATTGTGTAACATCAGCATCAATTTCCACTGTCCGTCCACCTTGCGTTTGCCCCTGAGGCTGAATCGCTTGATGCCGATGGCATCGGTGATGTGGCCAAACACGGGTTCGACGGTGCCGAGGCGCTGACTGTAGATATGCCGCCCGCGTGGACTGTCTATCTTGCGCTTCATTCGCTCGATGACGCCGTCCTTTTGCGCCCGGGTGATATCCAGCGCCACGTTCACCTGACGAGGCGTCCGCTGATTTTCTCTCTTCAAGCAACGCTTTCGCATCGGGCAGTCGGCGCAGTCCTTCTCGTAGGCTTGAAACTGCATGAACAAGTGATGCCCGATGCGCGCCCGCTCCGCCTTGAGCCATAGTGCATGGCCGGCCGGGCAGCGGCAGGTCTTCTTATCTTTGTTGATGGTGAAATCGTCCTGAGTAAATCGCCCGCGCTCTTTGCGCCGGTTTCTCTCCGGCGGTTTCTTATAGTCTTTGAAGCGTGGGTCGCGGGCGCGAAACCCGGTGTCGGCGATGTAGCCGTCCACCTCGTTGGCGTGGAGGTACTCCAGCATTTCGCGGTTATGGTAGCCGGAGTCGGCGGTGATCTTGGTCTTGGTGATCCCGCTCTGGCCTTTGCGGCGCTTGGTGAATGTCTCGTTGACCCGTTCGAGTACCGGCTTGAGCAATCCGTGCTCCTGGCCCTGGCCGAAGGCCTCGGCGTGAACGACCACTTGGTGTTTGCTGTCCACTGCCGCCACACCGGTGTAGCCCTGGATGACGCCATGGCTGGTTTTCATCTTGGCGCTTTCATTGTCGGTGATGTTGCTCTTGACCTCGCGGCCACCGGCGCCGACTCGCGGCTTTTCGGTAGCGAGGAAGCCTTTGATCTTGCGTGAGGCCGCGCGCAGCTTCTTGATTTGTTCGCGCTCGCGCTGGTAGATGTCCGGCTGCTGTTCGGCTATGTCTTCCTCGCGGTGGCGCGCAATCATGCGACGTACCGCGCGGTCTATCTTCTGGCGCTTCTTCTTGAGCTCCGCGTGGGTGCCGCTCCACTCTTTGGAAGCATTGGACGGGAGTTTGCAGCCATCGATGGCAAACATCTCTTTGCCAATCAATCCAAGCTCATCACACATCAGCACGACCTGCCCGAACAGCTCGGTGATTTCCTCGGGAGAGCGGGAGACGAAATCGGCTATCGTGGTGAAGTGGGGCTGAAGGTCAGCCGAAATGGCCATGAAGGTAATGTTGTCGCGGCAGAGTCGTTCAATCTGGCGGCTGCTGGTGATGCCTTTTGAATAGGCCAGGATGACTATCTTCAGCAGCAATCGTGGGTCATACGCGGGACGGCCATTATCGTCGTTGCGGTAGTGCTTATCGAAGCCAGCGAGGTCCAGCTCATGGTCGACAATATAGGAGAGAGAATACTCAAAACTGCCTGGCAGGATCTGTTGTTCGAAACAGACGGGAAGCATCTTCGCCTGTCCGTAATCGTAGTCCTTGTAGCGGGCCATCCTTCACTCCCCCGGGCAGCTTTCTATTTAACGTTATTTTACCTCGGTTAGGGGTTTTTCTACAGCCTCAACGGTCCCCATAACCGGCAGGGACAAGCGGGGTGCCGCCCCGCTTGTCCCTGTCCGCGTTCATGGGATTGTTAGCTTTCACGGCGCTGAAACTCGGGCTCCGACACTCCCTTCCCGGTTCTGATTCGCTCGATAGTCGAGTGCAGGACACGGCTAGCACCCGGCGGAATATCATTCCCGTCAGGCAGAAGCCCTCCGACCGTTGGATCGTTACGCCTCGAACTGTGACTCTCTCGAATCATTTTGCCGATCAGGTGATTATGGTGTTCTGGTCCGAGAATATTGAAGAGTATTGATACGAATTCACGGCGTAGTTCCCACACAACTTGGAAGTCATCGACTGACTCACCAGAACCGTCTTGCAGCACCCTGACCGCGGCTACCAATGGGTCAAGCGCAGCATGGCGGAATCCGCGATAGGCCGGCGGCTTATCACTCCCGTGCTGGTCGGGTTGTTAGTTGGGCAAGTAGAATCGACCGATCTCAACCAATGCCGAGATGTTTCGGGCGCGGAGATTACGCTCGGTCGTCGCGGCGTTCCCGCTCGCTAGGCCATAGCTCGCTTCGGAAAGCTCCACAATCACTTTCTCCGCCCAAGAGCGCAGCTCGCGCATCCACTCAGCTACAGCGAATTCCGACCTGCGGCCGAGGCGATAACTAATGACGGATGCGGCTATGGTTACGGCCACACCAACAGCAGCCACTACGACAGACGGTTCCAAGAAACTCTCCTCTCCGGACAGCTAACGTTCGCCTTGACCGGCGCCGCCGAGAAACTTACTGCCGAACGCCACCGAGCTTTCCGGCGTCCGGTCGAAGGCGTGGTTAGGTCGACGCAGCAGCTCAGGCGCGCCGTTCATTGACAAAGAACCTCCAACATCCCAGGCAAGCTGCAACGAAACCAATAAAGTAAGAAAGCAGCATACCCAGGTAAAGGATGAGAGCCAGCCCCACGTCCCAGCTTTGCTCCCGTAGCGCCGCGTATGCATTGTAGGTGTAGCTGCCAAGGTGGAACCCTACCCAAGTTAAAAGATACGGGACAACAGCTAGGACCGTACAGTAGATCAGGGAGGCGCCGACAGCAGTAAGTTCATGCCTTTCGATATGCTGTAAAAGGGCGCGATACAGCACGATAACGAAATGGCGTGTATCTGGCCTGCGCCGGCACGACGTCCCGCCGAAGGCCCTGCACCCTCGCGCGCAGGCGGGATACACGCTGTTGGACTAAACCGCCCGGCAGGGCGCTTGGGCTAATGGGATTTGTATTCGGCGCGCGGGGGTCGATGTGCAGCCGATTGACTGCAGGAGTGCGAAAAAGGGAAGCAAAACGCCATCCGCAGCGCTGGGGTTCCGGATTGTCCATGGACGGTCGCGTCCTTTTCGGTGAGTTCCATTTGAGACCAATATCCCAAACAGGCGCAGAGGCGTCAATTGCCGACGGCGGGGCGAGTAGGCTCGCACCGGCCCGTCGATGTGGCAATGCTCAAGGATACGTTCAGGATTCATGCGTAAGCTCCCGGCGGGCCGGTCGCCGGCGGGCTGCGCTGTGCGGGGATGATGGCCACGAGCACCAGCCTCCCGACGCCACAGTGCGGGCAGCGGTGAATATCGATGCCGAGTACCCGGCGCATAAACTGCTCGACGCTCTCAAGCTCCACGGGCTCCGGCGGCGCCGCCGCCAGTGCCTGGCGGGCTTGAGCCAGACGTTCGCTCTTGCCGCGGTTGGCGAGCAGGCCGTAATGGCGGATGCGCTGCACGCCCTTGGGCAGGACGTGTAGAAGGAAGCGCCGGAGAAATTCGTCCGCCTCAAGGGGCATGGCCTTTAGCTTGTTAGCATGGGCGTAGTCGCGCCAGCGGAAGGTCACCTGAGTTCCATTAAAGGCCAGCAGCCGGTGGTTGCCGATGGCGACCCGGTGGGTATAGCGGCCGAGGTATTGGATGACCTGCTCGGGACCGGCGAAGGGCGGTTTGGCGTAGACGACCCACTCGGTGGCGGTTAGCTCTTGGAGCAGGCCTTGGTACACCTCCGGACTCATGCCGGGGTGGGTGTCGTCCCCGTTGCACTCGCCGGCGGCCCAGGCGTACCCCAGGGCTTCGAGGAATTTGCCGCGAAACACCGTCGACAGCACCCGCACCGGAAACAGAAAGTGGGGCTTGGCGCGCTTCCATTGTCCCTTATCGGCGCTCAGGCCGCCGCCGGTGACGATGCAGTGCAGATGCACGTGTTGGTCCAGCCGCTGCCCCCAGGTGTGCAGCACGGCGGTGATGCCGAGCTCGGCACCCAGCCAGCGCGGGTTTCGGCCCACCTCCAGCAGGGTTCGCGAGGCGCACTGAAACAGCAGCCGATAGACCAACCGCGGGTGCCACTGGGCGAGCCGGTTGAGGCGGTGCGGCAGGGTGAATACCACGTGGAAGTACTCCACCGGCAGCAATTCCGCACGGCGCTTTTGGACCCAGCGCTCCTTCGCTAAGGCTTGGCACTTGGGGCAGTGGCGGTTGCCGCAGGAGTGGTAGTGATGCACTTCGCGACCACAGGCCTCGCACTGGGAGCGGTGCCCGCCCAGCTCGGCCGTGCGGCACGCCACGATGGCCCGGAGTGCCTGGCGCTGCTCCGGACACAGTCGGTGATCGGTTCGGTAGGCCCCTCCAACGGCTCGAACAATGTCCGCCAGTTCGACAACCGATCCCGCGCCGCCCTTGGGGCGGCTCACGCCCTTAGTGCTCCGGTGCCTTCAGTTCAGCCCACCGATCCAGGGGCGAGACGGTCTTTATCATCCGCTCGGCGCTGAGGTGGAGGTAGCGTTGCGTGGTTCCGATGTGCCCGTGGCCGAGCAGCCGTTGGAGGGTCGCCAAGTCGACACCGCTCTCCAGCATCGCGGTGGCGAAGGCATGGCGCAGGCAGTGCATCCCACAGGGTTTGCTGAGGCCGGCACGGCGTTGGGCTCTTTTCCAGCTCTTTTGCACCACACTCACGCTGATCGGCCGGTTCCGATCCCGCCCTTCAAACAGCCATCGGTGCGGATGGTAGGCGCTCCAGTAGCGGCGCAGCGCGCTCAGCAGTCTTTCGGGCAGCAGCGTCAGCCGGTCTTTGTCACCTTTGCCGCCATGGACCCGGATGCACATCTGCCCGCTGTCGATGTCCGCCACCTTCAGGCGGGCGATCTCGCTCACCCGCAGTCCGGACCCAAAGGCCAGCATGATCATCGCGCGGTCGCGCACATGGCAGGTCTGTTCCAGGACGTGAGCGATGGTGGCCGCACTCGGGATCTCGGGGATCCGCTGCCTCTGACGAGCGCGCGGGATCTTGAAGTGCGCCTCGTCTCGACCCAGCGTATGCCGATAGAAGAACCGCAACCCGCTGACCGCGATGTTGCAGCTGCTCCAGGCGAGTTGGCGTTCGCCGATCAGGTAGGCCAGATAGCGCTGAACCTGCGCTTCGCTGATTCGGTCCGGACTGCGCTGGTAGTACTTGGCCAGTCCACGCACGGCCCGCAGGTAGGAGTCGCGGGTGCGGACGCTCAACCCGCGCACCAGCATGTCCTGGTCCATCTTTTCACTGAGCTTGCTCATGGCATTGTCTCCGCTGTCGACTGCCTCGCAGCCGTTCAGCGAAGACGCTGCCACTATCAGCACCAGCGGTCCGCGCCCGAGCACAAAAAAGGCGCGGAACCGGTCCACGCCTCTAGGTTTTTACCACCGCCGTGAGGCGGTTTAGTTCAACGACATGTCGGCGGTTGACAGCCGCATAAGATCCCTCGTCGTCGACGAAGGGCTGAATTTTTCTATTATCATCAGTGGCTTCGACAACCCCGGCTGACAGTGGGCTCGCAAATACGCGGTTGTCGACTGTGTAGCACGCTCTAGCAGCCACATAGAAGCTGGTTCGCCCGGAAAATTTCTTTGGAAATTCCGGGAATTACAACTAGCCACGGGTGTTATCCGGCCGAGGGGTTGCGGCAAGCTCTCCTCATGGTGTATATCTATACACGTGTTTATTTTGCGAGGGATTGCTCGATGACGACGCCTCACTTTCCCGAAGGGCGGAAACCGCCGCGCCTTCTGCAGCAAGTCCGGAACCGTATCCAGCGACTCAATTACAGTTATCGCACGGAACAGGCCTATGCCTACTGGATTCGGCAGTTCATTCTTTTCTCGGGTAAACGTCACCCACGAGAAATGGGCAAGGAGGAGGTTGAGCGGTTTTTGACCTACCTGGCGACCCAACGCCGAGTCTCGGCCTCGACACAAAATCAGGCATTGAGCGCGCTGCTTTTCCTTTACCAACAGGTCCTCAAGATTGAGATCGGGTGGGTGGAAGATGTGGTGCGGGCGAAGAGGCCATCCCGCGTTCCCGTGGTTTTGACCCGTCCTGAAGTTGTTGCGGTTTTGTCTCGGATGACCGGACCCTACCGTTTCATGGCAAGCCTGATGTATGGCACCGGGCTTCGGGTGACGGAGTGCCTGGGACTTCGAATACAGGATCTGGATTTCGGCTATGGGCAGATCGTGGTGCGTAACGGCAAGGGCGGGAAGGATAGGTTCGTGCCTTTGCCAAACTCGCTGAAAGAACCGCTGCGCCATCAGATTGCCAAAGCAGAGCTGATTCGGGACGAAGACATTCAGGAGGGATTTGGTGAGGTCTCGCTTCCGAAGGCGCTGGCGCGGAAATATCCCAATGCGCCGTTTGAGCTTGGCTGGTGGTATCTGTTTCCTTCCGTCAACCGCTCTATCGACCCGTTTTCGGGCCGGGAAAAGCGTCACCATATGGATCCGAGCCCACTGCAGAAGGCATTCCGACGAGCGGTACGCACTGCGGGAATAGGAAAACATGCCACTCCACATGCGCTGCGCCACTGCTTCGCTACGCACCTGCTTGAAGCCGGTTATGACATTCGGACGGTGCAGGAGTTGATGGGACACCGGGATGTGAAAACGACGCAGATTTACACCCATGTGCTTCAGCGGGGTAGTACAGCGGTTTTCAGTCCGGTGGATGCGTTGGCCGGGGAAAGGAACAGGTTGTACTGAGCAGGCGGGCCGGAAAGTTCCAGGCAATTCCTTGTGTGGGGCATGACGGCGACAGCCCGGTCGGCGTGGTACGACCGATGCAGCGGATGAGGAGATGTCGTGCCCGGGGGCGACTTCCATGGCGATATCCGTTCTATTTGTCTTCCCGACGCCTTGGGTTCCGGTGACGTCTGTGTAGTGGGTGACATTATCGGTTAGGCAGGGGCATGGCAAGTCGGGGCTGTGGCCTGCCGCCCCCCCCTCTGGGGTCCTCTGGGGAGCGGCATTTTTCCGCCAAGGGGTTGTCGGGTTGTATATCGCGGCTGGAAGCCGCTCCTACAGTTTGCGGCGGAGCCGGGCGTTCTAGGCTGTGAATATTTCGGCATAGGTGTATATTTATACACATTGCTGCCGATACACGTCTGCCGGTCATGTCTGACTACGCCGAACTGCACTGTCTGTCCAACTTCACCTTTTTGCGGGGGGCTTCCCACGCGGAGGAGCTGGTCGTGCGCGCCGCCGAATTGGGCTATGCCGCGCTGGCGGTGACCGATGAGTGCTCTCTGGCCGGGGTGGTACGCGCCCATCGGGCGGCGAAGGAGCGGGGGCTGCATCTCATCATCGGCAGCGAGGTGCGGCTGGAGGATGGGCTCAAGCTGGTGCTGTTGGCGACCGACCGGGAGGGCTACGGCAATCTCTCGGCGTTGATCACGCGGGGACGGCGGCGTTCGGAGAAGGGGGCGTACCGGCTGGATCGGGAGGATTTGGCCGATGGGGTGCCGGGGTGTATCGCTCTCTGGGTACCGCCAGAGAGCGCAGATACGAGGGATGAGGGACGAGAGACGAGGGAGGACGCGGCTGCGGCTTGGGTGGCGGCGACGTTTCCGGGGCGGGCCTGGATTGCGGTGGAGTTGCACTGTGGGGCGGATGATATCGGGAAGTTGGAGCGACTGAGGGGGCTCGGGAAACGGGCCGGTCTGCCGCTGGTGGCGGCGGGGGATGTGCATATGCACCGCCGCGGGCGCCGGGCGCTTCAGGATCTGCTGACCGCCATTCGGTTGAATACCACCGTGGCGGAGGCGGGGGCTGCGCTTTATCCCAATGGCGAGCGGCATCTGCGCTCGAAGGAGTATTTGACCGAAATCTATCCGGCCGACCTGCTGGCGGAGACGGCGACCATCGCCGGGTGCTGTCGCTTCAGCCTGGAGGAGCTCAAGTACAACTACCCGGATGAGACCACCCCGGCCGGTGAGACCCCGGCTGGCTATCTGCGGCGGCTGACCGAGGCGGGGCTCAAACAGTTCTGGCCGCAGGGGGAACCGGAGAAGGTGCGCCGGCTGGTGGAGCATGAGCTGACCATCATCGGTGAGCTGGGCTACGAGCCCTACTTCCTCACCGTTTTCGATCTGGTTCGCTTCGCCCGCAGCCGCGGCATTCTATGCCAAGGGCGCGGCTCGGCGGCCAACTCGGCGGTCTGTTACTGCCTGGGGATCACGGCCGTGGACCCAAGCCGCTCGGAGATGCTGTTCGAGCGTTTCGTCTCCAAGGAGCGGGATGAACCGCCCGATATCGATGTGGATTTCGAGCACACCCGGCGCGAAGAGGTGTTGCAGTATCTCTACGAACGCTACGGCCGGGAGCGGGCGGCCCTCACCGGCACGGTGATCACCTACCGCACCAAAAGCGCCCTGCGCGATGCCGGCAAGGCCCTGGGGCTTTCCGTCAATGAAGTAGACCGGCTGGCCGGGGCCTTCACCCGTTGGGAACGCCCGAAGGAGATGACCGAACGGCTGGGCGAGGCGGGATTCGATCCGGAGAGTCCGATCATCAAGCGCCTGCTGGTGCTGGTATGGGAGATGCTCGGCTTTCCCCGACACCTCTCCCAGCACGTGGGCGGCATGGTGATCACCCGCGACCCGCTGCCGCGTCTGGTCCCCATCGAGAATGCCGCCATGGAGGACAGAACGGTCATTCAGTGGGACAAGGATGATCTGGATACCCTGGGCCTTTTGAAGATCGACTGTCTGGCGCTGGGGATGCTCTCGGCCATCCACAAGGCCTTCGATCTGGTCGAAAGGCACTGCGGTCGACGGCTGACCCTGGCCACGGTGCCCGCCGAGGACCCGGCGGTTTACGCCATGCTGTGCCGGGCCGACACCATCGGCGTATTCCAGATCGAATCGCGGGCGCAGATGGCGATGCTCCCGCGTCTTCGACCGCAAAATCTTTTACGACCTGGTGATCGAGGTGGCGATCATCCGCCCCGGTCCCATCCAGGGCAATATGGTCCATCCCTATCTGAAGCGCCGGCAGGGTCTGGAACCCGTCACCTATCCCGGCCCGGAAGCCGAGGCGGTCCTGGCGCGTACGCTGGGGGTACCCATCTTTCAGGAGCAGGTGATTAAGCTGGCGATGGTGGCGGCGGGCTTCACCGCCGGTGAAGCGGACCGGCTGCGCCGGGCCATCGCCGCCTGGAAAAAGGGGCGGGGATTGGCGGCCTTTGACGAGAAGCTGCGTTCGGGGATGGCCGAGCGCGGCTACCCGCCCGAGTTTGCCGATCAGATCATCGAGCAAATCAAGGGTTTCGGCGAGTATGGCTTTCCCGAGTCCCACGCCGCCAGCTTCGCCCTGCTCGCCTATGTCTCGGCCTGGCTCAAGTGCCATGAGCCGGCGGCCTTTACCTGTGCGCTATTGAACAGCCAGCCGATGGGGTTTTATGCCCCGGCGCAATTGGTACGCGATGCGCGGGAGCATGGGGTGGAGGTGCTACCGGTGGATGTGGGGGCGAGTGAGTGGGATTGCACGCTGGAAGTGGCGAGTGGCGAGGGGCGAGTGACTAGGAAGGCAGTGGCGAGTAGCGAGTCGCAAATTGCCAGGCAAGGTCAATCCTGTGCTCCCCCGAAAAGGGGGAACAAGGTTCATGGCCCCCGATTGCCGGCCACTGGCGACGTGTCCTCCTCGCCACTCGCCACTCGCTACTCGCTACTGACCTTGCGCCTGGGACTGCGCATGGTCAAGGGCCTCAAGAAGGCTGCCGCGGAGCGGCTGGTGGTGGCGCGGAAAGAGGGGGCGTTTCGTTCGGTGGCGGATCTGGCGCGGCGGGCCCGACTGTCGAAAGCCGATCTGGAACGGCTGGCGGCGGCGGGGGCTTTGGGCGGGCTGGCTGGCGACCGGCACCGGGCGCGTTGGGAGGTGCTTGGGACGGAAACCACCCTGCCCCTGTTCGATGAGGCGACCTTCAGTGAAGAAATGCCCGCCCTTCCGCAACCGAGCGAGGGCGAGGATCTGGTGGCCGATTATGCCCATGTCGGTCTCTCTCTGGGCCGGCACCCTCTGGCCCTTCTGCGCAAACGCCTCGGACAACTTCGCTGCACTCCCATTGCCGTGGCTACCGGCCGTGCCGACGGCGCCTTCGTGCGCACCGCCGGGTTGGTGATCACCCGCCAGCGCCCCGGCGATGGACGCACCACCTTTCTCACCCTGGAGGACGAGAGCGGGATCACCAATATCATCATCTGGGAGGCGCTCGGTGAGCGTTATCGAAAGATCATCGCCGGTGGCCGCTTACTGTGCGTGACGGGAAAATTGCAGAGCGAAAGCGGCGTCATCCACATCGTCGCCCGCAAACTGGAGGACCACAGCCATCTGCTCGGCAGTCTCACCACCCATTCGAGGGATTTTTGTTAGAGCCAAAATTCAACTTTTGTCAAAAAACCAAAACTCTCACCGGAAACCGCATAGATAAATCTTTTTCTTCCATAAATTAATATTTAACACAAATCACAGGCTTTTCTTGCAATCGCCAATAGGCCGTGATTTATAATGCCCCCGCCTAACAAATAATAAAAACTTAGGCGCATCAATATATTATAAAAAGTTAATTTAGTAGCTCGCATGGAAATGCAGATCCGCTTGTTGCCAAACGAGGGGGATTTGTATCCATCAAAGGAGAGCTACGCATGGCTTGGAGTTTTCCGCGCCTGACTCGGCGCGCGTTCCTGAAGGCCTCTGGCTGCGGGGGCGCCGGGTTGAGCCTGTTGCGGCCGTCCGTCTTGTTCGGCGGTACGACTGCGACGGCTGAACCCGACGGTGCCGAGGCCTTCGGCCACACCATTTGCAATTTCTGTTCTTCGCTCTGCAACATCCGTTACACGACCCGGACACAAGGGGGCGTCAAACGGGTCGTCAAGCTGGCGGGCAATCCCGATTCCACCCTCAATCGCGGCAAGCTGTGCGCCCGCGGTCAGGCGGGCCTGCGCCAGACCTACGATACCGATCGGATCAAGACGCCGCTCATCCGCGTCGAGGGAAGCAAGCGCGGCGAGTGGGCCTTTCGAAGCGCCACCTGGGAGGAGGCCTGGGAGTACATTGCGCGCCGCCAAAAGGAGGCGAACGTGCAACCCTGGGAGTGGACCATGGTTGGCGGATGGACCTCCTGCGTTTTTTACATGAATTGGGCGGTGCCGTTCGCCATGGCGAACGAGATCCCCAACATCATCGCCTCGCCCATGCAGCACTGCGTCACCACGGGCCACCTGGGCACCGATGCAGTCACCGGCAACTTCAACATCCATGACGAGGTGTTGCCGGACTACGATAACGCCAAATACATCCTGCTGGTGGTCAACAACTCCTCCATCGGCGCGGTTTCCACCTGCCGGATGGTGCGCTTCGCCCAAGGGCGAAAGAATGGCGCCAAGGTGGTGGCACTCGACCCGCGGCGTTCGGAGACAGCGGCCAAGGCGGACGAGTGGGTTCAGATCCGCCCCGGCACCGATCTCGATTTCTGCCTCGCGATGCTGCGGGTGATGATGGACGACGGCCACTACGACGCCACCTTCCTCAAGCGTCACAGCAATATGCCCTTCCTGGTCTACCGCGACGACAATGGCGAATGGCAAATGGCCTATGACGCCGAAGGGCGGCCCCGTGTCGTTCAGGAAGGGACGCGCACGGTACGCACCCTGCCCGCCTTCACGAACCGCAATACCGAGGACGTTGACGGCGAAAGCTTCTACCCGGCGCTCACCGTCCCTGAAGGTTTCGAAATCGACGGCCGTTCGGTGGCGACCGTCTTCCAGGCGCAACTCGAAGACCTGGCCGAGTACACACCGGAGTGGGCGGAGCGCACCACCGGCATTGGCGCCGATACCATCCGGCGGATTGCCCGCGAGTTCGGTACCACGCGCCCTGCGATCATCGATCCCGGCTGGCACGGTGCCCGCTACGGCAACATCATGATGCTGCGCCGGGTACAGGCGATGATTCAGGCGCTGAACGGCGGCATCGATCGCGAAGGCGGCTGGATGATGAGTGGTGAGTTCCACCACAAAGCCGAACACATGTTCAAAACCAAGGCCGCGGGCCACGATCCCGAGGCACCGATGGCGCAGTTGGCCGGTATGCCGTTCGCCGAATTCGTGGTCGGTGCTTTCTCCAACGGCAAGAACTTCTCACACGGATATCCGGGCTGGGCCTGGGCCTATAGCGCCCAGGAGCGAGCCGCCGGCCGCCACTATGTGGCGCTTCCGGTAATGGCGGATTTCGGCCTGAAGGAATCGGTGGAGGGCAAGGTCACTCACAATGGCAAGCCCTATCGCACCCGCGCCGTGCTCATCAATGCCGCCAACCCGGTTCGCCACTATTACCCGGACACCTACTGGAAGGAGATCTTCGCCCACGAGTCGATGGAGCTGGTGGTGGCCGTGGACGTCCTGCCGTCGGACACCACCCCCTATGCGGATGTCATCCTGCCGAACACCACCTACCTGGAACGGGACGAGCCGAACCTTTACGGCAACGGGGTGAACCACGATCTGGCATTGACCACCCGTTACAGCGCCATCGACCCGCTCTACGACACCGACGAGATACCGGACATCCTCAAACAGATGACCCGCATCATCAGCGGCAACGAGGACGGGCTGCTCAAGTGGGTGGAGGGGCTGACCGGACTGCCCGCCGATGCGGTAAAAAAGGCGTACGCGAAAAAGCAGGAGCAAGGTGCGTATGGCCCGTTTTCCGCCGCGTGCCGGGAGGTCTCCTTCAACACCACCGCCGCACGTATCGGCACAACGCCCGAGGCCATCGACCATGCCCTGCGGGAGAAGGGGATCTACCTGGAGGAGGACAAGCACGAGATCCTCGCGCACGCTGCCATGCCGCGCAAGCTGCCGGTACCGACCAAAAGCGGACGCCTGGAGTTCTTCAGTTCACTGTTCGAGGGACTGCGGGCAGGCGGACACAGCGCACCGAACTTCAGCGTGCTGGCCACCCATATCCCCGCCGTCTGCCGGTCCGACGCCGATATGGCCGCTCCCCTGGAGGAGGATGAGTTCTACTTCACCTATGGCAAGGTGCCGACCGTCTCCTACGCCTCCACCAACAGCAACAATCCGGTGCTGGCGGCCATCAATCAATTCAAGAGCGATATCTATCACGGCATCTGGATCCATCCGGATCGGGCAAAACCCCTGGGGATCGCCAATGGCGATCGGATACGCCTGACCAACAGCAGTTCGGGGCAGAACACCGAAGGCAATGCCTTCATCACCCGCATGGTGCACCGGGATGTGCTCTTCATCTATTCGGCCTTTGGCGTGGAGAACGCTGAGCTGACCCGCACGGTGAATACCGGTACGGCGACCAACAAATTGGTCCCCTACCAGGTGGAACCGGTGGTGGGCGGCTTCCGCTCCCAGGAGTTTACGATACGAATCGCCAAGGCCGACGATAGAGGAGATGCGGCATGACCCGATATGCAATGGTCATCGACCTGAATACCTGCGTCGGCTGCAATGCCTGCATGGCGGCCTGCGCGATGGAGAACCAGACCCCGGTGTGGAAGAACGACTGGCGCACCTATGTCCACGATAAGGAGATCGGCACCGGCGAGGATGTGCATCGCCGTTTCTTCCCACGCTTGTGCAACCACTGCGACAACCCGCCCTGTATGAGTGTCTGTCCCACCGGGGCGACCTACAAGCTCGACAACGGCATCGTACTGGTGGACGAGGACCTCTGCATGGGTTGCCGCGCCTGCGCCATGGCCTGTCCCTACGACGCCCGGCACGAAGTCACCTACGACGACATCAAGAAGGGCAAGGAGTTCTACGGCGAGGACTACCGTCGAAGCCGACCGAGCATGGACAAGTGCACCTTCTGTCATCATCGACTGGCGGAAGGACTGCAACCGGCGTGCGTGGAGACCTGTGTCGGATCGGCACGGCAGTTCGGGGACCTGGATGATCCAAGCGATCCGGTGGCGCAACTGGTGGCGAGCGGTATCGCCCGCCCGTTGATGCCGCACCTTGGTACCGGGCCCAACGTCTACTACATCGACGATCTGAAAAGGAGAGGATGATGGACGTAACCATGAGCTTTTCTACCCAGGAGATCTGGACCTGGTGGATCGCCGTCTACCTCTTCTTCGGCGGTCTCGGGGCAGCCACCCTGGTGGTGACCTTCCTCACCGATATGTACCTCAAGCCGCATCGGGGATTGGTAATTCTGGGGGCGCTGTCGGGGGTGGTCATGCTCGGCATCGGATCGGCGATGCTGTTTACCCACCTGCTCGATCACCTCGCGGTTATCCACGTACTCAATCCGCTGGTGCTGTTCAGAAAACCGGATGCCTGGATCGCCTGGGGCACCCAGTTCATTCTCTGGATGATGGTCTGGGGCGTTCTCTACGCCCTCCCCCATATGCGTGAATGCCAGCCGATCAACCGGGTGCCGCTATTGCGCAGCATCCTGCACTGGGGCTGGGTGATAGCGATCTCGGAGCGTTGTGGACGTCACTGCAAGGTGCTCGGTTGGCTCGCCACCATCAACGGCATCGGCACCGTGGTCTACACGGGCCTGCTGCTGCAGTCGTTCCCGGCCGTGGCCCTGTGGCACAACCCCGGCGTTCCGCTGCTGTTCACGGTATCGGCGTTCTCCACCGCGATGGCGTACCTGCTGCTGGTAATGCACCTGGTGATGAGGCGAGAGGAGGACCACGGACTGCGTCTGCTGTACGAGCGCCTTGACCTTATCCTCATTGCCACCGAGTTGGTCATCCTGTTCTCGTTCTTCCAGTACATGCGCGCCGGCTCCGAGTCTGCATTGCGTTCGGCAGAGATCCTGTGGAACGACATGGGCTGGCTGATCGGGTTTATCGGCTTTGGCCTGCTGGTGCCTTTCTTCCTGGAACTGCGCGGGGTGGTCAAGGGGTGGACCAGTCATCTGCCGATCGTCACCGCGTCGGTACTGGTCCTGATGGGCGGCTATTTGCTGCGTCACTATTTCTTGTATGCGGGGGTTTATGCCTATCCCTGGTAATCAAAACGGTGCGGAGCGGCTGCAGGTCCTGGCGGGCCTGCTCGCCGCGCCGGTGGCCGAAAGCCTGGATGTGTTGCGGGAACTCGCCGCAGCACACCCCTGGCTGCAGCCGGCAGTGAAGGAACTGGAGAGCGTCCCGGTCGATCAATGGCAGGGGGAACACACGCGCCTTTTCATCAACGGGTACCCCAAAACCCCGTGTCCGCCGTTCGCTTCGGCCTATCGGAATGGCGTGATGGGCGGAAGAGTACAAGGCGATCTGGCTGCACTCTACCAGGAGTTCGGGCTGGCCTGCGACGAGATGCCCGCCGACTATCTCGGAGTGATTCTGGAGTGTGCCGCCCGGTTTGAGGAGCAGCAGGACGGTTGCGTGCCGCGAGCGCGATTGTGGAATGACTACCTCCATGACTGGCTACCCCGCTTCGCAACCGACCTGGAGCAGCACGCAAACCTTGAGCTCTACCGTACCTTGGGTCGGGAACTGGCAGCACTGAGTCGGGAGAACAGGGTTTGAGCGGCTGGATCACCAGACCCCACGGTCTCGAGTCGGACGAAGCGCTGGCCGAGGCCGTGGCGGCCTATCACCGCGAGTTGTACGCGACACGCTTCAAGGAGGATCCGGCAGTCAATCACCGCCTGCCGGTGCATGTTCGTAACGTGCAACATTCCAAACCTTGGCGGATCGCACTGCTGCTTACGCCCTGGATGCTGGCGCGGTTGTGGACGGCCGACACGACGCCCCCCGTCGCCATTCCCGATGGCTGGTCGGCGGAGGACCGGAGAGAATCCGACTACACCGTGCTGGGCCCTGCGGTCGCACTCGAACAGCTTGGCGGCCAGCGGGCGCACCTCAACTATGCGCCGCCGCTTGGCCACTATCTGTTGCAGCCGCTAGTTCTCTCGATGGAAGGTTACAGCGATGCTGATGCTGTATTCGCCGCCCGCGAAGAGGTGCTGCGGACCCGGCAGGCTCGAAGGGAGCAACTTGAGCGGGAAAGCGGGTTTTCGCGCCGAGCGTTTATCTGCGGGCTGGGACGCCGCGACCGACAAAGCTGAAGGACCCGGAAGCGGTTCTTTTCATCAGGCTATCCGACCTCCTGCGCGGCGGTTCCTTCGGACGTCACAATGCAGACCGGCGCGTACTCCCGCTCCCGGATCTTTTCGATACGATCATTGACCATTTCCGACGAGTGGCCGAGGCTCCGAAGCACATGGCCGGCCAGCTGCAGGCTGGCTTCCAGGGTCTCGGGCACGACGGCGTCGGCACCGACGGCGCGCAATTCATCCGAATGCTCGTTGTCCCAGGCCCGTACCAGTATCCGCAGATCCGGCCACAGGCGGCGGGCGGCCTGGACGGTGCGCGCCGCCGCAGCGGCGTTGTCCATGGTCACCAGCATGACGGCGGCGCGGTCCGCGCCCGCCCGGCGCAGCACTTCAGGACGGGCGGCATCCCCGTAGTAGACCGGTTCCGCGGCACCCCGACAACGGCGAACGCGCCCCGAATCCAGGTCCAGGGCAACATACGGGATCGTTTCGGTGCGCAGTACCGCGGCAATCGTCTGGCCAATCCGGCCGTAACCGGCCAGGATCACATGTTCTTTCAGATCGCCCACTTCGCCCTCATGCGCTTCCATTTGGCCGTCCATCGGTTGCAGCGCCCTTCCGACTCGACCGGCGACCGCAGCGAGCAGCGGCGTCAGGGCCATGGAGATACCGGCAACGATCACCATAAACTGGCCGGTTCGTTCCGGCATGAGCTGGTAGGCGAGCGTCGCCTGCCCGATGACCACGAATGCGAATTCACCCGCCTGTGCCACAAACAGCCCCGTGCGGGCCGCGTCGTGTTTGGGCAGACCGAAGGCAATGCCCAGCAGGAAAGCCACCGCGCTCTTGAGCATTATGAGTCCGAGTACGGCCAGTGCCACCCAAAGCGCCTGGTCGGCGACCAGCAGAAAATCGAGACTCATGCCGACACCCATGAAGAAGAGACCCAGCAACAGCCCCTTGAACGGCTCGATCTCGCTCTCCACCTGATGCCGGAACTCGGTCTCGGCCAGAAGCAGTCCGGCCAGAAACGCGCCGAGGGCCATCGAGAGCCCCGCGTAACCGGTCGCCAGCGATGTCGCCAAAATGGCGAGCAGCGTCATGGCGGTGAAGACATCGACGCTGCGGGTCTGGGCCACGGTCCGAAAGAGATAGCGCAGGACGTAGCGCCCAATCACCACGATGGCGGCAACGGCAATCACGGCCCGAAGCAGCGCCACCGCCACCTCGCCCCAGACATTACCCCCGTCGGCCCCAAAAGCGGCCACAAGGATGAGGATGGGCACTACCGCCAGGTCCTGGAACAGCAGCACCGCGAAACTGGCACGACCATGGGCGGCACTGATCTCGCCCCGCTCGTTCAGGAGTTGCATCACCATAGCGGTGGACGACAACGCCAGGCAAAGCCCGATGATGATGGAAGCCTCGACGGTGTTGCCCCAGGCGAAGGCCACCGCGCCAATCAAAGCGGCGGTGACCAATACCTGTGCCGCACCCAGGCCGAAAATCAGCCGGCTGAAGGCCTTGAGGCGTTCGAACGACAACTCCAGCCCGATCATGAACAGCAGGAAAATGACCCCGAGTTCGGCGAAGTGCCGCACACCCTCGACGTCGGCCACTACCGCTAAGCCGTGCGGACCGATGGCCGCGCCCACCGCCAGGTAGCCGAGGATCGGACTGACCTTCACGGCACGAAACAGCGGTACGATGACAACGACGGTCAGGAGAAAAGCGACCGTTTCCTGCAGGTAGGGGATAACAAGTTGGGAATCGCCGGCTTCAGTCATGGGTATTGTATTTATTCGTCTAATTCGACGCCCTGGATTGGGCGTTTTCTATTTCTTTTCGGGAGGTCCCGGTAGCGTGTCGCAGGCGGCCGGTTCAGCCCCCATCAGCCGGTCTGCGGCTTCCCGTGCCGCGTCGGCATAAGGAACCAGGACCATATCAGCACCGCAGCCGCGAAGCACCTCCGCTTCCCGGTCGTTTTCGGCCGAAAGGGCAATCTTCCCCTGGTAGCCCTGCTGGGCCAGCGTCTGCAACAGTGCGCGACTGATCTCGCGCTGGCGTATTGTACTAACAACCCATCGCACCCGCCCCAACGGCAGGGTGTTAATAAATTCGGGGTCCTCCGCATCGCCGTAACGGGCGGCATACCCTTCTCGGGAATGCCGCCGGACCAGTTCCGGATCAAAATCGACCGCCAGCAGGTGACAGGCCCTATCACGCAGAGCCTGCCCGATGCCGGCCCCGAAGCGACCGAGACCAACCAGTACCACGTCGAATCGAGCCTCACCCTCCTCTCCCTTTTCCTCCCGGTGGGCGACACGCCGTTCGAACAGACCGAGCCGGGGAGAGAGCCGGTCGTAGAGCGGGTGCGAATAGAGAATCATGTAAGTCGAAATGCTGATGGTGACCAGGCCGACGAGCGTGATCAGCCCGACCGTATCCCGATCGATATGCCCGATCTCCAGTCCCAGCGCGGCGAGGATCAGGGAGAACTCACTAATCTGCGCCACCGTCAGGCCGGCCAGAAAACCGGTGCGCTTGCGATAGCCCATCGCCCCCATGATAGCCATCACAATGAGGGGGTTTCCGACCAGAACGAACAGCGACAGCACCCCGGCTGGCAGGAGGTTGGCGCCGAGCGCACCCAGGTCGAGCCCGGCCCCCAGATCCACGAAGAAGAACAGCAAAAGGAAGTCGCGCAGGCTGACCAGTCGCGCCCCGACCAGCTCACGATAGGGTGTCGAGGCGATGGAGATCCCCGCCAGGAACGCCCCGACTTCCTTGCTGAATCCCAGCCCTTCGCCCACCGAGGCCCACAACACCGCCCAGGCGATGGCAAACAGCACCAGCAGTTCCTGGGAACGCGCCAGCCGGTGCAAAAGGTCGCTGAGGACAAAGCGCATCAACACCCCAAGCACCGCCAGCATCAGTGCCCCTTTGGCCACAACCAGCAGCACCTCGCGGCCCAGGCTGCTGGTGTCGGCGGCGTGGCCCAGAGCGGTGAGGCCAATCATCACCAGCACCACGACAATGTCCTGGACGATCAGAAAACCGATGGCGATGCGCCCGTGAAGGGAATCCAGCTCGCGCTTATCGGAAAGCAGTTTGACGATGATGATAGTGCTGGAGAAGGTCAGTGCGACGGCGATGTAGAGCGCAGCGACGGGGGCAAACCCCAGGGCCAGCGCCAACAGATAACCCACCACCGAGGTAAAAAGTACCTGGCCCAGGCCCGTCGCCAGGGCCACTGTCCCCATGGTCCGAATGATGTGGAGGTCCAGCTTGAGACCGACCACGAATAGCAGTACGGCGATGCCCAGTCTGGCGAAAAGATCCAACTGATCGGCCGCGGTGACCCACCCGACACCGGTCGGCCCCAGGAAGATGCCTACGGCGATAAAGGCGACGATGAGCGGCTGACGCAGCGTGAGCGCCAACGCGCCTCCGGCGGCCGCGACCGCCAGAACGACACCGATTTGATAGAAAACGTCCTCGAACACCCTTCCCCCGAATAGCTGTGGTTTTGGGAAGGATAGGCGGTCAGCGCAGGAGAGCCGCCCCGGGCGAGCGCGGCTCCGGAACGATATCGCGGCGAAGCGCCGCTCCTACCGGCCTTGGCGTCGGGGCGATTTCCCCGCCATGGCCAAGTCCTTTAAATCTCCTCTTCGACAATCGGCGTGAGTTTCTCCATCTGATGGGCCACGCCGACGGCATCCTCCACATCGATCTGAAAGGCAATGCCGGTGCCGGGTTTTTCGTCGAATTCGCCCACGGAGGCAATCTTTTCCAAAATCTTGCGCGACAGGTGCTCCTCGACCAGCAGCAGAACCATGTCGCGCTGGGTCTCCAGCGAGAGGCCGAAGAAGGTCTTGGCCTGTTTCATTCCCTCGCCCCGTGCCTGGTTGAGGACGGTGGCGCCGGTGGCGCCCGCCTCGCGCGCCGCCTGGAGCACCGGATCGGTCTTGTCATCCTCGATGAGGGCCACGATCAATTTGAAGTGCACGGCTAAGCCTCCTCAGTGGTTACTCGGTTGTTGCGCCGGGCGCGCCATTCACTCAGCTGGGCATAGCCCATTACCGACATTATCGGAAACAGGCTGGCAAACGCGATTAGGCCGAAGCCATCCAGCATGGCACTTCGACCGGGCACCGTTGAGGCGAGGCCCAGGCCGAGTGCCGTCACCAGCGGGACCGTGACCGTGGAGGTCGTCACGCCCCCCGAATCGTAGGCCAGGGCCACTATCAGCTTCGGGGCATAGATCGTCTGAAGAATGACGACGACGTAACCGGCAATGATGTAGTAGTGCAGCGGTGTGCCGGTGACGATCCGGTACGTGCCCAGCGCGATGCCAACAGCGACGCCGATGGCCACCGCCACCCGCAACCCCAACACGCTAATCGCCCCGCCTGAGACTTCTCTCGCCTTTATCGCCACGGCAATGAGCGACGGTTCGGCCAGGGTGGTGGAAAATCCGACGGCGAACGCGAAAACGTAGACCCACCGGTAATCGTGCCAACGGAACTCTCCGAGCCGCGGCGCTCCATCAAAAATGAAAGCGGGATCGGTGAGTTGTTCGGCCATCAATTTACCGAGAGGAAAAAGCGCCTGCTCCAGACCGATGAGAAACAGTGAGAGTCCCAAAAGCACATAGGCGAATCCGATGAGTACCTTTCTTAGATTCTTGACCGGGCGCCGAATCACCAGGAACTGGAAGCCGAAGATAATAACGGCAATGGGCAGCACGTCCCGCAGGGTAGCCAGGGTGGTATCGAAGATGAGTTGCAGGGTTTCGTTCATCCGATGATCATCCCGTACCCCATGACGAAGATCATCGGTGTCAACGAGGCGAATGCAATCAGGCCGAAACCGTCCACCATCGGGTTACGACCCTTGACAGAGGAGGCAAGCCCCACGCCCAAGGCGGTCACCAGCGGTACCGTGATCGTGGAGGTCGTCACGCCCCCGGAATCGTAAGCGATACCGATAATCTCGCGTGGAGCGACACCCGTCATCGCCACCACCCCGATATAACCGCCGATGATCAGGTACTGAATGGGCCAGCCTTTGAGAATGCGCAGAACGCCAATAACGATGGCAAAGCCGACAGAGAGCGCAACGGTCAGGCGCAGCCCGTCGGCATAACTTTTCCTTGCCACCTCCGTGTCGGCGATTGCACCGCCGGCCGCCGCAACTTCCGCCGCCTCCCTGGAAACGGCAATCAGCGCCGGCTCGGCCACCGTCGTGCCGAACCCCAGGGCAAAAGCAAAGGCCAGCAGCCAAAACACACTCCCCTTGCGGGCAAAGGCATAGGCCATCGACTCGCCAATGGGAAACAGACCCATTTCGAGACCGCGCACAAACAGTGAAAGGCCGACCACCACCATGACCGTGCCGGCCAACAGCGCTCCGAGGTTCGGAATAGGCTGCTGCAGAACGAACAACTGGAAAAAGGCAATAACCAGAACGATGGGAGCGAGATCGCGCAGGCTGTCCAGCAAGGGATACAGCAACGCCTTCAGGTATTGCTTCACGACGGCTTCGCACGAGGGTTGGCTTTTCGAGGCAACATACACCATCACCCGCACGCTGTTAAATAACGGGTCCCGGTTCCAGGTTTTCCGGCAACTGGCCATTCGCGGGGGCAGGGTTCAGAATACCGGCCACTGGCAACCGGTGATCCAACAAGAGGGCACAATATGCAGGAGTGGTTGCAAACACTCACCGAGTGGACCGGACAGCTTTCGGGCCTGCTCTGGGGAAATTACCTCACCTTATTGACGCTGGTGGGCACCGGCTTCTACCTGACGGTCCGACTCGGGCTGGTTCAAGTCCGCGGATTTCGGCATGGCGCCGCCCTGGTGACCGGCAAGTATTCCGACCCGGAGCACGTGGGCGAGGTCTCCCACTTCCAGGCTTTGTCGACCGCCCTTTCCGCCACCGTGGGGACCGGCAATATCGCCGGCGTCGCCACCGCCATCTCCCTGGGCGGCCCCGGGGCGCTCTTCTGGATGTGGGTCACCGCGTTCTTCGGCATGGCCACCAAATTCGCCGAATGCTCATTGGCTTTGAAGTTTCGGGAGGTGGACCCGGAAGGCAAGGTGGCCGGCGGGCCCATGTATACATTGATGAACGGTCTGAATATGAAGCGGACCGCCGCCGCATTCGCCACGTTCGCGCTTATCGCTTCGTTTGGCATCGGCAATATGGTGCAGGCCAACTCGGTGGTGGACGGCCTCTCCTACATCTGGCCGGAACTGAATGAGGCGGCCTGGATGGTGGGCGCCCTGTTGGCCATCCTGGTGGGATTGGTCATCCTCGGCGGGGTGAAACGCATCGCCAGGGTGGCCAGCACCATCGTGCCGTTCATGGCCGTGCTCTATATCGCCGCCGCCCTGCTGGTCCTGTTCAATCACCTTGACCAAATCCCCGCCGCCTTCGCCCTCATCTTCAGTTACGCCCTCAATCCCTGGGCGGTCGGGGGCGCCGCCGTGGGCGAGGCGATCCGCTGGGGTGTGGCCCGCGGCCTCTTCTCCAACGAGGCGGGACTCGGCTCCTCCCCGATGGCCCACGCCGCGGCCAAAACCAATGAACCGGTTCGTGAGGGACTGGTGGCGATGATGGAGCCTTTCATCGACACGCTGGTGATCTGCACCATGACCGGCTTGGTCATTGTGGTCACCGGGGCTTGGCAGACCGAAAATCAGGCCCTGGTGGGCGCCGCCCTGACCGCACACGCCTTCAGCGAAACACTGGGCGACAGCGGCGCCATGGTGGTCGGTTTTGGCCTATCGCTGTTCGCCTTCTCGACCATCATCGCCTGGTCCTACTACGGCGACCGTTCGGCGCATTTTCTATTTGGAGAGGGGGCGGTCCTGCCCTACCGGGTGGTGTTCACGGTTCTGGTCGTGATCGGCGCGGCCGTTCCGTTGCAGCTGGTCTGGAACGTGGCGGATATCATGAACATCCTGATGGCCCTGCCAAACCTGCTGGCGCTCATTCTGCTGGCCGGCGTGGCCGCCCGCATCAAGCGCGACTACTTTTCCCGCTCTCACCTTCCGACAAAAGAGACCGCTGAAGATGCCGGGGAGACCACCGTTTCATAGCGGCGGTCCGCTGAAAGGGGACGCAACGGTCGACCCGCCGGGCCGGCTGTCGAGACGGTCTTGTCTCTTCTCTCCTAGCAGGCTGTTGAAAAAGGTTTCTATCCGTTCTCCCTGAGGGAGAAGGTTAGGATGAGGGGGGGGCAAAATCAGTAACTTACCTTTTATTGAGTCCCCTCACCCCAGCCCTCTCCCTCTGGAGAGGGTGTTTTTCAACAGCCTGCCAGGGAGAAGGTCAGGATGGGAACTGAAATCAGAGACTGAATTGATTACCGACGCCTGCGCGGCCCTCGACCGCGGAAGGCTTCGGAGAGCATCCGCCAGTGCGCCTCCCGATGGCTGGGCGGCCGGGAGGGATTGACGAACAGGCTGCGGAGGCGGCCTAAAACACGGTTGACGGACATGGGCACCTCGAGATTCGGTTGCTCGTAGGTTTAACGATATTAGTTCTCATTAAGGTTCGCAAGTAAATCCTCGAGAGGAATGTCATCCGGTGATTTTTTCAGAACTCGGCAGCGAGCTGTAGGGTGAAGATCCCGCCGTCCTCTCCACTACCACCATCGCCCACGTCGTAATCTTCGGCAAAGGCGTATTCCAGGCTAATCGCCGCGTTCTCCATTACCCCCACTGAAAGCGCGGCCAGCGTCTTGCTCTCGGGCAGGCCGAGGGCGACCGCCTCGGCGGTCTCCTGGCGGGCGATGCCGACACTTGCATCACGACCGAGCAGGGTGAAGACGTAGCCCACCTCCAGGTTCCACGCTGTCGGTCGCGCCCCATCGCCCTTGAAGGCCAGGTCCGTCGCATCAAACTCCTCGTTGGCGCCCGTGTATTCCCCGATAAGAGTCCAGGGTCCCGTATTGAAGATAACGTCGCCGGTGACGCCGGAGGGCAAATCGGTCAGTGCCTCCGAATCGACGCCGTTGTCCTCAAAAGCGCCTGAGATCCCGTCGGAATCCGCAAGGGAGCTGATATAGCCCACGCCAAAGGCCAAATCGAAACCATCGTACTCGGAGGCCCACCCTACGTTGCTGCCAAAGTGTTCGATTTCATCGTCGTCTCCCGTCTCCCGGGTATCGCCATTGAAGGCGAAAACCGAGCCGTAGAAGTCGCCGGTATCGAAGCCGACCTGCAGCGCCGATTCGCGGGTCTCTCCGAGTTCCAGCGTAAGCGGGTCGGAAACCATGGCGGTCTCAAAACGACCGAATGGGACGTACATGCGCCCGGCGGAGAGGTAGAGCGGCGATGCCTCCGGGTTACCAAAGGTCAGGATGGCCTGGTCAATCTCCCCGGGTTCGGTGTCATCCTCCTCAAAGAGGTAGACCACCTGGGCCTGGGTCCAGTCGTTGACGTGAGCCTCCGCGAACAGTTCAACAGTGGCCAGGACCACGTCGCTACTGTCGGTACCCTCGTGATCCTCGCCGCTGATGGCCTCCACCTCGACCAAGCCGCCGAAGGTGAGAGGGCTTTCCGCATTGATGGGCTCCTCACGAACGACCCTCTCCTGCTCAAGAAGTTGTACGCGCTCTTCCAGATAGCGCATCTTGTCCCGAAGCTCTTGCTCATCGGCTTGTGCCGCCCCCCCCATAGCTCCCGTTATCGCCGCAGCAAGCAGCGCCTGTTTCGAAATACCACTCATCGTTTCACCAAACCCTTGGTTATGGTTAGTTTTGTTCTGAGACTAACCCAGTCTTACGGAGGGAGAACAGTTCTCCCTCCCCTTGTTGCCTTCCCAACCACGACCGAACATGCATGAATGGTATTGATTCGCATTTACCATATCAACCCGAGCGAAAGTCCTTGCGTCCTCTCGCCGCTGCAGGGCTGCCCCGACCCTCTCCCGCTGGAGAGGGCGTTTTCAACAGCTTGTTAAGCCGAAAAGTGAAGCCCGCCCATTGTCGAAGGCTCATCCCGTATAATTGGGGAAATGCCGAAGGGAGAGTACTTTGGATCCACGAGAAGAGCTGATCCGCCACTACCGCTGGCTGCGCCAGTACGGCTACAACGATTCCCACAGCGGTAACGCCTCTATTGCCGATGGCGAGGACTTTTGGGTCACCCCGACCGGGGCGTGTGCCGACCTGCTGGAGTCGTCCGACCTTATTCGCTGCGCAAAGGATGGAGGGCTTGGAAACGGAGCCTCTCTGGATGCCCGTCTGCATCAGTTGGTGTATCAGGCCAACCCCAAGGCGGGCGCGGTACTGCACAGTCACGGCGCCTACACCGTGGCGCTCACAATGAGCGGCCGGGATTTCGTGCCTCCCGATTTCGAGGGAAATTACTACTTCGGCAGCGTCCCGGTGATCACTATTCCGTATGAACATTACGTGGAGGAAGCACCGCTCAAAGTCGCCGACGCGCTCGCCGAATATCGCATTGCAGTCGTGCGGGGACACGGAGTCTATGCTCAGGCGGAAACGATGAATCTGGCGTACAAGTGGACCTGCTCCCTGGAATTGTCGGCAAAAACGGCCTTTATCGCCGCTCAAGCGGGTACTCTCGATTGCTAACTGGAGCGAAACCATGGCTCAACAGAAAATCCACACCGTCATGACCTTCTCCGGCAACGATCCCACCGGAGGGGCCGGCGTACAGGCGGATATCGAAGCCATCGCCAGCATGGGCTGTCATGCGGCACCGGTCATCACCGCGCTGACGGTACAGGACACCCGCAACGTCATCAGCTTCGACGAGGTCGCCCCCACCCTGGTCGTCGAGCAGGCGCGGGCGGTGCTCGAAGACATGCCGGTGGATGCGTTCAAGCTCGGAATGCTGGGCAGCGTGGAAAACATCGAGGCGATTCACACGCTGCTGAGAGACTATCCGCAGTTGCCGGTGGTCCTCGACCCGATCGTTGCCGCCGGCGGTGGAACCGACCTGTCGGATGATGCGATGCGCGAGGCCATGATCGAACTGCTCTTTCCGCTCACCACCGTTCTCACCCCCAACAGCCAGGAAGCGCGTCGGTTTGCCTCCGAAGCCGATACACTCGATGCGTGCGGTCAGGAACTGCTTTCGATGGGGTGCGATTTCGTGCTCATCACCGGCGCCCATGAAAAGAGCCGCCATGTCGAGAATCGTTTCTACGGCAGCATGCGCCACCTGGAGACCTTCACCTGGGAGCGCCTGCCTAACACCTATCACGGCTCCGGCTGCACGCTCGCTTCCGCGATCGCCGGCCTGCTGGCGCAAGGTATCGAACCCTTCGTGGCGGTCCACGAAGCGCAGGAATATACCTGGGAGAGCCTCAAGCACGGTTATCGTTTAGGGATGGGCCAGTATCACCCCAACCGCCTCTTCTGGGCCCGCGGCGAGGAAGAGGCGTAGCAGCACAACACTCATAAACCACGGGGGGCACGGGGAAAACAACGGAAAACCACAGAGGGCACAGAGAACAGGTAATGGCTTTCGGGGTTCCAGCGCGTGATTCGCGGCATCCCTAATTGAACCAACATCCCAGTGGTTCTGTGCCCCTCCAGTTGGTAAGCCCCCGTGATCCCCGTGTCCCCCCGTGGTTAACACAAGGTTTTCCGAAATGTCCCATAGACTTCGCGGGCTGTACGCGATTACCGACGAAAAGCTGATTCCCGAAGAGAAGCTGGTTCAGGCGACGGCCCTGGCGATCGATGGCGGTGCGCGTTTGGTTCAGTACCGCAGCAAGCACCCGGATCCGGCGCGCCGCCTCTGGGAGGCGCAGGACCTGGCGACCCTCTGCCGTCCATTGGGCGTGCCGCTCATCATCAATGACGACGTCGATATAGCCGCCGAGGCGGGTGCCGCCGGTGTCCACCTGGGCAAAGAGGACGGCGCGATCAAGGCGGCTCGATCCGCGCTGGGCCCTGAAGCGATCATCGGCGTGTCCTGTTACAACCGCATTGACCTGGCACTGGAGGCCGAAGCTGCCGGTGCCGATTACGTGGCTTTCGGCAGATTCTTTCCATCTTCGGTCAAACCTGATGCGGTGCGCGCCACCCCCGACCTGCTGCGCCAAGCCAAGGCCCGCCTGTCGGTGCCCGTGGTTGCCATCGGCGGCATCACCGCCGACAATGGCGACTCCCTGGTGGCGGCCGGCGCCGACATGCTTGCCGTGATCAGCGCCGTCTTCGGTGCCGACGACATCCGCGCCGCCGCTCGAAAGATTTCAGACTTATATGACTAACCACGGGGGACACGGGGCGCACGGGGAATAACGCTTGTTAAAAAACCACAGAGCACACAGAGAAAAGGTTTTCTGAAGGACCGCACTCTGTGATCTCCGTGTCCTCTGTGGTTAATAATCTTTCCCCGTGCGCCCCGTGTTCCCCGTGGTCTAACCAAGAAAAGGAACAGCTGATGCCCCATTCACACGAACTCTTTACCGCTGCGCAGAAACACATTCCCGGTGGCGTGAATTCGCCGGTGCGCGCCTTCCGCGGCGTGGGTGGCGAGCCGGTTTTCTTCAAGCGCGGCGAGGGTCCCTATCTGTGGTCCGAGAGTGACAAGAAGTACATCGACTATGTCGCCTCCTGGGGACCGATGGTGGCCGGACACGCCCACCCCGAGGTCATCAAGGCCGTGCAGGAGACGGCGGCCAATGGCCTCTCCTTCGGTGCCCCGACGGCCGTCGAGACCGAGATGGCGGACCTTTTGTGCGAACTGGTGCCCTCCATGGACATGGTGCGCATGGTCAACTCCGGCACCGAGGCGACCATGACGGCCATTCGCCTCGCGCGCGGCTTCACCGGACGCGACAAAATCGTCAAGTTCGAGGGCTGCTACCACGGGCACTCCGACTCGCTGCTGGTCAAGGCCGGTTCCGGCGCCCTGACCCTCGGCGTCCCCAATTCCCCGGGCGTGCCGGCGGCGCTGGCCGAACACACGATCACCCTGCCCTTCAACGATATTGAGGCGGTCAAGGAAGCGTTCAGTCATATCGGCGGTCAAGTGGCCGGCATTATCGTCGAGCCGGTGGCCGGCAACATGAACTGCATTCCCCCGGTTCCCGGTTTCCTTGAGGGCTTGCGGGAGATTTGCAACGAATACGGTGCCGTACTCATCTTCGATGAGGTGATGACCGGCTTCCGCGTGGCGCTCGGCGGCGCTCAGGCCCACTTTGGTGTCACCCCCGATCTCACCACCCTCGGCAAGGTGGTCGGCGGCGGCATGCCGGTGGGCGCCTTCGGCGGCAAGCGGGAGATCATGGAGCACATTTCACCGCTCGGGCCGGTTTATCAGGCGGGAACGCTCTCCGGCAATCCGGTGGCGATGGCTGCCGGCCTGGCGACCCTGAAACAGGCCATGCAGCCCGGTTTCTATGCTGATGTCAGCAAAAGGACCGACCGACTGGTAAAGGGCATCCTGGAGAAGGCCAGGATTCACGAGATCCCCATGAGCGCCAATGCCGTCGGCGCCATGTTCGGGCTGTTCTTCACCGAAGAGACGAACGTCAGCAACTTCGCCCAGGTGACGGAGTGCAACGTGGACCGCTTCAAATTGTTCTTCCACGGCATGCTGAATGAAGGCGTTTATCTGGCCCCATCGGCGTTCGAAGCCGGTTTCGTCTCCGGCGCCCACTCCGAGGCGGACATCGACGCCACGGTTGAAGCCGCGGGTCGGGTGCTTTCTTCCCTTTGATTAAAAAACCACGGGGACACGGGGAGCACGGGGCAAACTTAAGCCAGAAGAATACAAAGGGCACAGGGCCTCCTCTTTGAAAAAGGTCTTTCTCTATGTGCTCAGTTTCCTCTTTGGTTTTGAAAGCTGTTTCCCCCGTGTTCTCCGTGCACCCCGTGGTCAAAAAGCTATTATGAGATACCGCATCATTCCCGTTACGCCGTTTCAGCAGAATTGCTCGCTTATCTGGTGCGAGCGGACGAAGCGTGCCGCGCTCATCGACCCGGGCGGGGAGCAGGAGCGGCTGATGGCAGCCGTGGAGCAGGAGGGGCTCACGCTGGAAAAGGTACTGCTGACCCACGGTCACCTGGACCACGTGGGCGCGGCCCGATCACTGGCCGATGAGGTCGGTGTGCCGGTTGTCGGCCCCCAGCGGGAGGACGCCTTCTGGCTTCAGGCTCTGCCGCAGCAGGCGGAGATGTTCGGATTTCCACGCATCGAACCCTTCGAGCCGGACCAGTGGCTGGAGCCGGGAGAGGTGGTAAGCGTTGGCGAAGAGAAGCTGGAGGTTATTCACTGCCCGGGCCATACGCCGGGGCATATCGTCTTCTACCACCGCGAAGCCAAACTGGCCTTCGTTGGCGATGTCCTCTTCCAGGGCTCCATAGGTCGCACCGACTTCCCGCGCAGCGATCATGCCGCACTGATTTCTTCGATCCGCGATCGCCTCCTGCCCCTTGGCGACGATATCGAGTTCGTCCCCGGGCACGGCCCCATGTCCACCTTCGGCGCCGAACGGCAGAGCAATCCTTTTATTCGTTAGCCGGCGAACAGCCAAAAAGATTTTTGATCACAGAGGCCAAAGAGTTTGTTCTTAAATCCGTTCTCTGTGGCTTTAAAAGCTGTGCTCCCGGTGGTTTGAAAATCAGGTACGGAACTGACCCACATAACCCTGAAGCTCCCCGGCCAACCGGTTTAGATCTTCACCGGCTTCAGCGAGTTGTTCTGCTTCTGCCACACCCTCTTTGGCAATCGTGTTAATGGCTTCGGCGTCGCGGGAAACCTCGGCGACCACGACCTCCTGCTCCTCCGATGCCCCGGCGATGCGGGTATTCATGTTGGCCATGTCATCGGTACTTGCCGCAATGGCCTCCAGCGAGCGGCCCGCTTCACCGGCTCTCATGACGCTCTCTGCGGCTCGTTCGCGGCTACCGCGCATCGCCTCGGCGGCGGCGCCGGTTTCATGGCGCAGGCGCTCCATGGTTTCGCGGATTTCATCGGTGGCCGTCCGGCTGCGGATGGCCAGGGTGCGTACCTCGTCGGCGACGACCGCAAAGCCGCGGCCCGACTCGCCGGCGCGCGCCGCCTCGATGGCGGCATTGAGGGCGAGCAAGTTCGTCTGCTCGGCGATATCCTGTATCACCTGGAGGACCGTATCGACCGCTTCGGTGTCACGCTCGAGCGTATCGACTCGGGTTCCCGTCTGTTCCACTTCCGCCGCCAGGGCTTCGATGGCCTGAACCGCCTCCTGCACAACGCCCAATCCCGTATCCGTATTGCGCTTTGTCCCCTCGGCCGCTTCGGCGGCTTCGCGGCAGGTGGCCGCCACTTCCTGAATCGCCGACGAGAGTTGGCTCATCGCGGAGGAGACGTGCTCGGAGCGCGCATGCTGTTTATCGGCATGCTCGGTTGCCGATGTGGTTGTCCGGGACAGGCGTTCCCCGGCGACTCCGAGTTCAGCGGTCACATCGCTGATGCGGGCGATCATCCGGCGCAGGCTTTCGGCCATGCGGTTGAAGCTTTCGACGATCTCCCCGATGACATCATCGCTTTTGAGTTCACACTTATTGGAAATGTTGCCCTCGCTAATCGCTCCGGCCACTTGCGAAATGCGCCGGAGTTTCCGAATCAGAACGAGGTTCACCAGGGCATAGTTGATGACGCCGATCGAAGTGCCCGCCACCAGGCAACCGACAAAGAACCACCCGTACATGCCCGTTTTCCATTCAACGAAAAACTGGGCATAAAACGGAAAAACCACCCCCATCCCCAGCCCAAGGGCTATAAAGGCAAGCTGAAGGTTGCGAAGGATACTGCGCGTCATGCGGGCTCCCGGCGGGCTTGGCGAATACCTGACAAGGCATATAAGGATAGAGCCCGCCCCTCTCATGTCAACCGGAGGGGCGGGCATCGGGAGCATTTCGCGGCCGGTCAGGCGCTTCGGGCAACCTCGGCGGGCCGCTGCCGGTAGAGTAAATAGGCGCCGATTGCGAGCATGGCAACCTGGAGGCCTACGCTCTGGAGGTTGGGATAGATCCCCAACAGATCGATGCTGGGCAGCAGTTCGACCGGGGTGATCGGCAGTTTGCCTGCCTCCTGAAAGGCTGCGATCCCTTTTCCGGCAAAGACCAACGCCAGGACGAACATCAGAGCCCCGGTAATGCCGAAGAACTGACGTAACGGGAGTCGGGTACTGGAGCGGATGATCAGGAAGGCCAGCACCATTAGCACCACTGAGCTGACCGCAGCCCCCGTGAGGACCATATCCTCGCCGGTCGGACCCGCCTGCACCCAAAGGGCCTGGTAGAAAAGAATGGTTTCGAACACTTCCCGGTAAACGGCAATAAAGGAGAGCCCCGCCAGCGACCACAACGTTGAGGTGGTCAGGGCCTTTTGCACGCTGCCCTCGATGAACTGTTTCCAGCGTGAAGAGGCGGTCTTGGAGTGCAGCCAGAAGCCCACGTAGAACAGCACCCCGGCCGCGATGACGGCGGCAAAGCCTTCCGTCAACTCCCGCTCCGCACCGCCGATGGTAATAACATTTTCTGCAACCCACCAAGTGGCAAAACCGAGCAGCAGTGCCCCGACCCAGCCGGCGTGCAGGTAGCGAAGGCCATCACGGCGGCCGGTTTTGATGAGAAATGCGGCCAACGCCGCCACCACCAGAATCGCTTCGAGGCCTTCGCGAAGCAGAATGACCGCCGCCCCCGTGAAGGCCTCGGAGCCCGAGAGCGAGCGATCCGCCAAAGCCGAATCGGCCTTGGCGAGCAGGGCGTCGATGGCTTCGGCGCGCTGCGTTATCTCTGACGCCGGCGCCCCGTCCCGTACCGCATTCCGGTAATCGGTCATCGACTTTTCAATTTGCGATCTGAGGGCCGGAGCCGCCACATTGAGCCCCGCCTCAACCAGTTCGAACCCTTCGAGATAGCCGGTGACTGCCGCCTGATAGGCCGTGTCGATATAACCGTTTCGATAGGCCTCCAGACTGGCCGCCAACTGTTTGCGGGTGAACTCAAGGGGCATCGGCTTGGCGGCAAACAGTGGGGCGGGATCAGAGCGGAACGACGTAAATAACTGGAGCGCGTCCGCACCGTAACGCACGCGCACCTCCGCTGCCGAGAGCGTGGCCACCGCATCCAGAGAGGCCACGGGCGACTCCCCCTTATCAGTCAGATTCAGCGGGCGGGCGGCGCCTCCGTCAAGTCCCCAACGCCCTACCAGGAATGCGAGACCCCAGCGGTCCTTGTCCGAAAGGTGGGCGAAACCGGGCATGGCCGTCTCCGTCACCCCGAGCGTAATGGTGTTGTAGAGGCCAAAAACCGAACGTTGAGCGGCGCGTTCCCTGTCGGAAAAGGCGATGGGCGGGGGTTCCATACCGGCGGCTTGCGGCCCGTCACCGCGCCCCTCGGCACCGTGGCAGGAGGCACACTGAGCCGCATACAGGCTCTGCGCACGGCCAAAATCCGGAGCCGCGCGGGGCACGGCCGCAACCTCGTAGTTGCCGAGGAGGTTTTCACGCATGCGGCGAGCCACTTCGGCCAGTTCCCCGGCCGGACCGCGCTGTTTGACCAACTGGCCGAGGATGCTCGCCCCCCGCAGGAGAGCCTCTTTCCCCGGGCCGGCGTTCAGCGCCGCCGTCTTCTCCTCGATGGCACGGGCGAAATCGCGCATTTCCGCATATTCGGTCGAGTTGATGACCTTTCCGTTCTGAACGGCTTCCGGATAATCGACGCTCATATAATCGATCAACTGGAGCAGGCTCTGAACATCACCGGCAGCCCAGGCGGGGACCACCGCCATCCACATCACCAGGCCAAAAAGCGCGCGCTTCATTACATTCACCCCTCTTCGAAACTGTAATACTAAAATACAATCGTTCTCATTTGCAGTCAAGCATCAGGGCGGCGGGAGCAGCGTATTGACAGCGGGAAAGCTCCCGACGAAACTGTGGTTATGGCTACAACCTCCTCACAGGCACCGATGGTTCGATTCTGGCGCGTTCGCCGGAAGCGTGACTGCGTGCCTCCAGGAGTCTTCTGAGCAGCTGAGATTCAGCTGAACGATTTTCTTCAAAGGCCGCAGGCAACCCCTGCGGCCTTTTTCGTTTTGGACGGTTTGAGAGGAAAGAGAAGGATGTCGGTACCCCTGGCGTACTTGGGAGTAATACTGGTCTGGACAACGACGCCGCTGGCGATCAAATGGAGCGGGGAAGGTCCCGGCTTTCTGTTCGGCGTCACCGCCCGTATGACGATTTCCGTATTGCTGGCACTGACCCTCGTACGCCTTGCCCGAATCCCCTTCCGCCTCGATCGCGAGGCGCGACGGGCCTATTTCGCCGCCGGTGTTGGTATCTACGGGGCGATGCTCTGTACGTATTGGGGCGCGCAATTCATCCCATCGGGCTGGATTTCGGTGCTTTTCGGCATGTCCCCCATCATCACGGGTGTGATGGCGGCCGTTTGGCTGGGCGGATGCACGCTGACGCCCATGAGAATGATAGGGATGTTGCTCGGCCTGATTGGCTTGTCGGTGATCTTCGGGCGCGGCCTGGCCCTGGAGGCGGCGGCGGCCCAGGGCGTCGTGGCCGTGGCGATAGCCACCCTCTTCCACTCCGGAAGTGCAGTCTGGGTGCAGCGCCTGGGCGCCGGCATACCGGCGCTGGCCATGGTCGCGGGCGGACTCTCCGTCGCCACGCCGCTCTATTGGGCCACCTGGGCGATTTTCGACGGCGGCTGGCCCGAGGCCCTGCCGGTGCGTGCCGGCGCCTCGATCATCTACTTAGCGATTTTCGGCTCGGTGATGGGCTTCGCCTTCTACTACTACGTGCTAAGGCATGTCGAGGCGACGCGGGTGGCGCTCATTACCCTCGTTACGCCCGTCAGCGCGCTTCTGCTCGGCCATGGGTTCAATGGCGAGCCCCTCACCGTCCAGATCTGGCTCGGTACCGGGCTGGTGGTCTCCGGACTGGCCGCCTTCGAACTCGGCGACCGGCTGTTCAGACGGGCGAAAGAGGAAACAGAAACGAGCAAACCACGGGGCGCACGGGGCGCACGGGGATCAATTTAACTCCTCGTTAAGAAAGATACTTAGATTCGGGGAGACGAAACTCCGTGCATCTCACAAAGAGAGGCAGCAAGCGAAGTGCCCCGTGTCCCCCGTGCTCCCCGTGGTTTTCTTTCCGCCGTTCGCTACGACTTCGCTGCGGCGAGCGCCTGCTCGACATCGGCGAGAATGTCCTCGACGTGTTCTATCCCGACGGAGAGGCGCACCATGTCGGGAGTCACACCGGCCTGCTCCAGCTCCTGGTCATTGAGTTGGCGGTGGGTCGTCGTGGCGGGATGGCAAGCGAGGGATTTGGCGTCGCCGATGTTCACGAGGCGGACAACGAGATTGAGCGCATCAATGAATTTGGCTCCCGCCTCGCGGCCGCCCTTGATGCCGAAGGTGAGGATGCCGGAGCCGCGGCCGCCCATGTACTTCTGCGCCAGGGCGTGATCAGGATGTTCGGCCAGACCGGGATACTTCACCCACTCAACCTGCGGGTGCCGGTGCAGGTATTCAGCGACGCCCAGGGCGTTGTCGCAGTGACGCTCCATGCGCAGGGAGAGAGTCTCGATGCCCTGCATGAGTTGAAAGGCGTTGAAGGGCGATAGCGCTGCGCCCATGTTTCTCAGCGGCACCACCCGGCAGCGGCCGATGAAGGCAGCCTCACCCAGCGCTTCGGTATAGATCACGCCATGATAGGAGGGGTCCGGCTCGTTGAGCATCGGAAAACGTTCGGCATGTTCCGCCCAGGGAAATTTGCCGGAGTCCACCACGATGCCGCCGACGGTGGTGCCGTGCCCGCCCATATACTTGGTCAGGGAGTGGACGATGATGTCGGCCCCGTGTTCGATGGGCCGCCACAATGCCGGCGAAGGCACGGTGTTGTCGACCGCCACCGGCACGCCTTTCGCGTGCGCCACCTTCGCCAGGGCTTCAATGTCCGTGACGTTGACCGAGGGATTGCCGATGGACTCGCAAAACACCAGCTTGGTTTTGTCATCGATAAGACTCTCGATCTGTTCGAGATCGTCGTAGGCGGCGAAGCGCACCTTGATGCCCTGCCGCGGCAGGGTGTGGGCGAAGAGGTTGTAGGTTCCGCCGTAGAGTCGGCTGATGGTGACGATGTTGTCGCCCGCCTCGGCCAGTGTCTGGATGGTATAGGTGATCGCTGCCATCCCGGAGGCCAGCGCAAGGGCCCCGATCCCGCCCTCCATCGCCGCCACGCGCTGCTCCAGCACCGCGTTGGTGGGGTTCATGATACGGGTGTAGATATTGCCCGGCACCTTGAGGTTGAACAGGTCGGCACCATGCTGCGTGTCGTCGAAGGCGTAGGAGGTCGTCTGGTAGATCGGCACGGCCACCGATTTGGTGGTCGGCTCCGGTTCGTATCCGCCGTGAATGGCAATAGTCTCGAGCTTCACGTTAATCCACCCCCGCTTTGTTTTTAGCGCTCAACAGTAAGCAGCGGGCGGGTGGGTGTCAACGAAGCAAACTCAGGGAGGGGTGGTCCGGGCCTCATCGCGACAAGGCATCGGTACCGATTGCTCCGGGTCAGAACCGAGCCCCCTTCCAACCTAATCGTTGTCGCTGCCGGGTTTCTCCAGCCGCCTACGGCGTTTTACCTTGATGATCGGCGCGGGCTTCGCCTTGGGCTTTGGCTCTTCGGGAATCGGGAAGTGCGGATAGTTATCTTCCCATGTCTGCTGTTTCGGGGCAGGCGGGACATTGGGGCGCAGCTTGGGGCCGTTGCCAATGAGCTTGGCAATGGCCGAGGGACCCGTATCCTCAGCTTCATCCGCTACCGTGTCAGCCCACGCCTTTTCAGCTCCGGCAATGTAACGGGAAATATCGCGCGCAGCGGTATCCGGGGGAAGTCTGACGATGTTCCGGACTTGACCGTGGGCTATTTCCGCCGAAAATCCGTCGATGTGCTTGACGATGTTTTTGGACCGGTCGACGTGCCAGTCGCTGTCGTGGGGGTCGTTCAAAATGCGCTCCGAGTCGGGGTTTGACGACTGAAGGTCGGTGAAAAGATTGGATGCACTAATGATATCGCTATCACGCCGCATACGCCATTGGGACTGCCCCGTGTCCGCTGAATTCCCGCATCGGTCACCTTGTCCCCCGAACCGGTACGAAAAACCGAATCGGCATCATTGTCCCTGCTTGAAATGGGTCGAGCCTCCCATCGTCAGTTCGGCCGCCTCGCCCAGGGTTTCCGAGAGCGTCGGATGCGGATGGATAGTGCGAGCCAAGTCTTCGGCGACGGCACCCATTTCGATGGCGAGCACGCCCTCGGCGATCAAGGCTTCGGCATCGCGTCCGACGATACCGACCCCCAACACACGGCCGCTTTCCGGATCGCTGATCACCTTGGTGAGGCCCTCCCTGGCGCCCACAGAAAGGGCCCGTCCAGAAGCCTTCCAGGGAAAACGGTCGACCCGGACCCGGGTTCCGGCAGATTGAGCCCCCCTCTCGGTGAGGCCGCACCAGGCAATCTGCGGGTCGGTGTAAACCACGGCAGGAATGGCACGAACATCGAAGGCAGCGGGTTGGCCGGAAATGGTTTCTGCCGCCACTTTGCCCTCGTGCATCGCCTTGTGGGCAAGCAGTGCACCACCGGCGACATCGCCGATGGCAAAAATGCTCGCATCGGCGGTTCGCCGCTGCCGGTCGGTCTGGATGGCCCCGCGCTTGTCGGTCGTTACACCCGTGACCTCGAGGTTGAGCCCTTCCGTGTTGGGGACGCGCCCTACCGCCACCAGCACCCGATCGAACTCTTCCCTGCTCTCTGGAGCCCCTGAAAGCGTCACCCGAACGGACTCCCCCTTGCGCTCCAGGCCGGTCGCCTTGGTATTGTAGTGAATCGTTTCGAATCGGTGTTCGAGCTGACGAGCCAAAGGCGCCACGAGATCATCATCGACCGGCGGCAGCAGCCGATCCTGGCTCTGCACGACGGTCACCCGACTGCCCAATGCGGCGTAGACGGTGCCCATTTCCAGCCCGACATAACCGCCTCCGACCGCCAGCAGCCGCTCGGGGATATCCGGCAACTCCAGCGCGCCAGTGGAGTCCATGATACGGCCATCCGCCTCGATGCCGGGGGGCATCCCGGGCCGCGATCCCGTGGCTATTATTGCGTGCCTGAAATCAATCGCCGCGACATCCGAGTGCTCCAGTCGCACCCGGCGGGAGCTTTCAAAGTGCGCCCGGCCACGGATGAGCTCGACCCCTCGCTGACGACAAAGCCCCTCAAGGCCATTGACCAGCTGACCGACGACTCTGTCACGCCAGCCCCGCACGCCTCCCAGATCGATTTCGGGCTTTCCGAACCGAAGCCCCATGGGTTCCGCGGCACGGGAGGTCTCCAGCAGTTCGGCCAAGGAGAGCAGCGTCTTGGAAGGGATGCAGCCGCGCAGCAGACAAACGCCACCGGGAGGCTCATCGCTCACCATCGTGACATCGAGGCCGAGATCGGCGGCCCTGAAGGCCGCGGCATAGCCGCCGGGGCCGCCGCCTATGACCAGCAGCTCGGTCTTGACCGGTAGTTCGCCCATTACCATACGTTTTCTCCTGGCACCGGCTTCAACACGACGCGCCTACACGGCCAGCAAAAGCGATGCGGGGTCGGCAAGCATTTCGGCGATGCTGCGCACGAAGTGGGCGGCCTCGGCACCGTCATTGACCCGGTGGTCGAAGGTCAGGCTGAGGGGGAGCATCAGCCGGGCCTTGAAGTGCGCCCGCTCGGGGTCCCCTTCAAGTACCGGTCGCCAGTCGGCGCGGGTCATGCCGAGTATCGCCACCTCGGGCGGATTGATCACCGGGGTGAACCAGGTACCGCCGATCCCGCCGGGATTGGTCAGTGAAAAACTGGCCCCCTGAAGTTCACCCTTTTCAATTTTTCCGGCACGGGCCTTCTCCGCCAGTTCGGTCGTCTCCACCGCCAGTTCGACCAGACTCTTGCGATCAACGTCCCGTACCACAGGCACCAACAGGCCCTGCTCTGTGGCCACGGCCATGCCGATATGGCAGTAGCGCTTGAGCACGATGGTTTCATTTTTCATATCGAGACTGGCGTTAAAACGGGGCTGGCGGCGCAGGGCGGCGGCGGCGGCCTTCATGACGATGACCGTCATGGTCAGTTTGCCGCCGCGCGCCTTGACCGACTCGGCGTGTTCGCGCCGAAACGACTCCAGGGCAGTGATGTCGGCCAGGTCCTGATGCGTCACCTGGGGGACACGCCAAGCGCGCTCCATCTGCCGGGCGGTGGCGCGCCGGATACCGCGCAGGGGCAGCATCTGTACGGTTCCCCAACGAGAGAAGTCGGGCAGTTCGGTCGGAGGCATGGCCTTGGGAGCTTCAGGCTCGGGCTTGCGTTCGGGGGCTTCGGCCGCCCGCCGGACATCCTCCGTGGTCACCCGTCCATGGGGGCCCGAGGGTTGAACCCGTCGCAGCTCAACCCCGAGTTCCCGCGCCACCCGGCGTGTTGCGGGCGAGGCGGGTACCGGTTCGCCTTCTCGCCTAAGCCGTTCCGGTTCGGGTTGGGGCGGCCGAGGTGGCTCCCTTGCCTCTTGTTCCGGTGGCGGCTTCGTTTCCGCCTTCTCCCCTTCGACCTCATAGGTCAGCAGAACATCACCGACGCGGACCGTATCCCCCTGGCTTGCCCGCACCTCGGTCACCTGTCCTGTAAAGGGCGAGGGGACATCCATGACCGCCTTGTCGGTTTCCACCGCAAAAAGCGTATCCCCCTCTTTGACCCGGTCGCCGGGAGCGACTTTGAACTCCAGGATTTCCGCCTCGTGGATCCCCTCGCCGGGATCCTGCATTCGATATTCGGCCATTTCCCTTTAACCAGTGAGCACAGGAGAATCGTTGGTTTGCATACAACCCGACCTTCGGCCTGACATAGGCTCAAGCCCCGACCGGCATGTCCTTGTAACTTTGCGTTTTCGGCCCCATCAACCGGACAGCGCCCGATGCGCAGCCCGCACGATGCGCTCGGCATCGGGCAGATACGCCTTCTCACGGGCGAAAAACGGCACGATCACGTCATAGCCGGTCACCCGCTCCATCGGTGCCTCCAGGTACCAGAAGGCCTTCTCGACCAGCCGCGCAAAGATTTCCGCGCCCGCCCCGAAACTGCGCTGGGCCTCGTGGACGACCACAACCCGCCCGTTTTTACGCACCGATGCGGCGATGGTTTCATCATCCATCGGGGAAATCGTCAACAGGTCGATCACCTCCGGCTCAACGCCCTCCCCCGCCAGTCGCTCGGCGGCTTCCAGGGTCGGCCGCAGCATGGCGCCGTAGGCCACCAGGGTGATATCGCCGCCCTCTCTGACGACTTGGGCCTTTCCCAATGGCAGGGTTTCCTCCTCATCCGGCACCTCTTCCCGGAAGGCCCGGTAAACCGCTTTGGGTTCGAAGAAGACCACCGGGTCCGGGTCGCGGATAGCGCTGATCAGAAGAGCACGGGCATTGCGCGGTCCGGAGGGGATGACCATCTTCAGGCCGGGGGTGTGGGCGAACCAGGCTTCCTTGCTTTCCGAGTGATGCTCAAGGGCACGCACTCCGCCGCCGTAAGGGGCTCTCACCACCATCGGTACACTCCATCGACCCCGGGAGCGCCAACGCATGCGCGCGGCATGCGATTCGAGCTGGTCCATCCCCATATAGCTGAAGCCGGAAAACTGAATCTCGCAGATCGGCTTCAGTCCCGCGACAGCCATGCCAATGCCGACGCCGACAATGGCCGACTCGGCGAGCGGCGTATCCATGACACGGCTCTCGCCAAAACGCTCCAGCAGTCCCTCCGAGATCCGAAAGACACCGCCATCACGCCCCACGTCCTCCCCCAGGACATGGACATCATCGTCCCGCGCCATCTCCTGGGTAAGCGCCAGGTTCAGTGCCTTGGCCATGGTCAACCTAGCCATTGCCGCCGCCCTCCGTCTTGAACGCATTCTGCTGCGCCCTCAGGTAGTCCGGGGGCTCGGCATAGATATGCTCGAACATCACCGACGGGTCGGGGTTCTCCATCTGTGCCTCCGCCTCCCGCCAGGCCTGTGCAATCTCGTCCCGAATCTCCTGTTCGAGACGCTCGATGTCGCTCTGCGAAAGCAGGCCCCGCCCCTCAAGGTAGCGGCGGAACCGGATGAGGGGCTCTTTCTGCTCCCAGGCTCTTACCTCGTCCTCGGAGCGATAGCGGGTCGGATCATCGGCGGTGGTATGCAGGGAAAGGCGATAGGTAACGCATTCGATGAAGGTCGGTCCCTGGCCGGAGCGGGCCCGTTCGGCTGCCTCTGCGGTGGCGGCATAGACGGCCAGGACGTCGTTGCCGTCGACCTGGATGCCGGGGATCCCGTAGGCGATCGCCTTTTGCGCCAGCGTCTTGGAGCGGGTCTGTTTCTCGCGGGGCACGGAGATGGCCCACTGGTTGTTCTGGCAGAGGAAAATGGTGGGAGTGCTGAAGACAGCGGCGAAATTGATCGCCTCATGGAAGTCCCCCTCGGAAGTCGCGCCGTCACCCAGAAACACGATGGCGACATCCTCCTTGCCCTTGGTGCGTGCCGCATAGCCCAGCCCTACGGCATGGGGGATTTGGGTCGCAACCGGAATCGAGATCGGCAGGTCATTGTTGCCCTCGGGCGGACGCCCCCCTTCATTGAACCCGGCGTTGTAGAGAAGCAGACCGCTGAGCGGTGTTTCGCGCCAAAGCGCAGCGGCGGTTTCCCGGAACGAAGGCACGAACCAATCGGTTTTTCGCAGCGGCGCCATCGCCCCTATCTGGGCCGCCTCCTGCCCTTTTACCGGCGCGAAGGTGCCCAGCCGCCCCTGGCGCTGAAGCTGAAGAAGGCGTTCATCGAAGCGGCGTGACAGCAGCATCACGCGGAAGAGCCGGCGCAGCGTAGCATCATCGAGATCAGGCAGCAGTTCCTCGTCAGCGTTGCCCTCCTCATCGAGGATGGACAGGTGGAAGATAGTCTGCTGCAGGTCGATTTCCGTCCTTGGCATGTCGTTCCCACTTGCGGCGGCAACTACCGAGAGTATGGGTGCGGGTAGCCGTTAATGCCCCCACATCGCCAAGAACACCGATGGGGAGGGTTGGCGACGATGGTGAACCTCATTTGCCACCGGCACAGGCCGGTTGTATTCCGATCAGCGAGGGGGGGCCAAGGGCCGGCCCGGGGGCCGGCCCTTGGCGGAGCTACGCTTCAACGACTTCTTTGGTCCTTCCCCAGCGTATCGCTTCGATAGCGATGTAGATCGCAGAAAGCCCGACCAGGGTATAGACCAGCCGCGAAAGGAAGGTCATCTCGCCGAAGATGGCGGCGACCAGATCGAATCCGAAGATGCCGATCAGGCCCCAGTTCAGGCCGCCAACGATCAACAGCACCAAAGCGACCCAGTCCCAGGTATTGAACTTAGCCATTTTCGCCATGGTTTTTCCTCCTCCTTGAGGCTTTTATGACTCTATTCGAAGCGTAGCCCCCACAGCCACTGTTGGCATACAGGACTTTCGGTTCGGGATTTTGCGCCGCCAGCTTCGCCCTGAAACGCCCCCATCTGCACGCCTAATTACTGCAGGGTAGAATTCCGCCATGGATTTCATCGCACCACTACTCGCCTGGATAGAAAACCACCCCACCTGGGCGGGGATTTTGGTCTTTCTAATCGCCTTTTCGGAGTCCCTGGCGGTGGTGGGACTGTTTATGCCGGGCGCGGCAATGATGTTCGGCATCGGTGCCCTGGTCGGAAGCGGCAGTCTTGCTCTCTGGCCGACCCTGGCCTGGGCGGCGGCGGGTGCGATCGCCGGAGATGGCATCAGCTTCTGGCTTGGCCGGCATTTCCATGGCGGGCTGAAGGCACTGTGGCCATTCCGAACCCACCCCGAGCTCATCGACAACGCCACCGGCTTCTTTCAGCGGCACGGCGGCAAGAGTGTCCTTATGGGGCGCTTTGTCGGTCCTATCCGACCAATCATCCCTGCGGTGGCCGGCATGATGGACATGTCCGCCAGCCGTTTCCTGGCCGTTAATGTACTGTCGGGGCTATTGTGGGCACCCGCCTATGTACTTCCCGGCATGGTATTCGCCGCCACCCTGGGGCTCGCCGCCGAGGTGGCCACGCGCCTGGCGCTTCTGGCCGTCCTTCTCCTCGCTCTTTTTGTGCTCGTATTCTGGGCAGCGAAACGCGCTTTCGGCTGGCTGCACCCGAAAGCCCACACCATGATTACCACCCTGCTCGCCTGGAGCCAGCGCCATCCCTATGCCGGGCGTCTGTCCAGTGCACTGCTCGACCCGCATCACCCTGAAGGCAAGGCCCTGACGTTCCTGGCCCTTTTGCTGCTGGGAGCCACGGCCGGATTCATGACGCTCCTTCCAATCGCCGGTGAGGAGGGATGGCTCCCCAACCTCGATTCGTACGTCTTCCATTCGCTGCAAGCGCTGCGCACACCGGCCATGGACCGGCTCATGGTGACGATCACCGAACTCGGCGACGGCCGGGTTCTGAGCGCGCTGTTTGTGACCGTTTTGATGTGGTTGCTGCTGCGGCGCCGATCCAGCGCCGCCGCGCACTGGAGTGCCGCCGGAGTCTTTGCGTTGACCGCCAATTACAGTCTCAAGGCGATTACGGCCCTGCAAAGACCGACAGAACTCTACACCGGGGTTGCTGCCTACAGTTTCCCGAGCGGCCATACACTGAACAGCACGGTAATGTTCGGTTTCCTGGCTGTGCTCATTGGGCGGGAGTTGTCGGAGCGATGGCGCTGGCTGGCGTATGCAGTCGCCGCCGCTCTGGTAGTGCCCATCGGCTTTTCCAGACTCTACCTGGGCGCGCACTGGCTGACGGATGTGCTGGGAGGGGTCACGCTGGGTCTCGCCTGGGTCGCCTTCCTGGGTATCGCCTACCGCCGCCACCCCGCCGGACACCTTTCCGCCGGAGCGCTCGGAACCGTCGCGCTGACCACATTGGCTTTCGGCGGTGGGTGGAATAGCGCCACACACCTCCAGGAGGATCTCACCCGCTATGCCCGGATGCCGGAGACGCGGAGCATGGCGTTTTCCGAATGGCGGTCGGGTTCCTGGCGGCAACTCCCGGCCTTTCGGGCCGAACTGCGCGACGTCCGGCGCCATCCGCTGACGCTGCAGTATGCCGGGAGTCTGGAGCATCTTCGTAGCCGCTTGCAGCTCAAAGGGTGGGGATCACCGCCACCGCTGACCGGGATGTCGTGGCTGCGCTGGCTGAGCGATGCCCCTCTGGCGTCGGTCCCGGTTCTGCCTCAGGTCCACAAAGGGCTAAATGAAAGCTTGCTGTTGACCCGGGAGGGCGGCCCGGACTGCCCTCTCCAGGCGCTTCGACTCTGGCCGAGCCACATTATCCTCGAGCCGCAACAGAATCCCCTTGTGGGAGGGAAATGTTTCGTGCCTCGTGGCGACGCGAATCCCGGGCATAACGGTGCCCGAAACCGGCCGGGGCTTCGAAGCCCCTCTAGGGGAGTTGGGCCAATCGCTGACTGAACTCGACATGCCCTTCCGGAGGGTCGGCCGGGACGTTGCTGCCGGCGATTGGAAAGGGCGTGTGCTGCTGATCACGGAGAGCCCGCCACGGTACTGAGCAGGCTCCTCGCGAGAATACGATCAAAGGTGTCCCGAGGCGATGGCGTTCTGGATTTCGCCAAGGCAGAAATGGGGATCTCCGCTCTCCAGCAGTTGCTGTTTACGGGAGCGAGGCAGAGGCAGGATTTCGGCCAGCCGACCGGCGATCCAGGCCGCATCCTCGTAGCGGCGAGGCAGTGTGACATAGGGGTGGTCCAGTTCTTCGAAGATCCCCCTGAGCATCTCGGCGAGGGGAGCAAACCGCGGCGGCAGTATCTCGGTTTCTGCCTCGGGCAGGTAGGTCACCTCGGCCATGACCAATTGGTCCGGCATTACGCGGGTGGAATGAATTCGAAACCGCCGCTCGCCACGGATGGTAATACCCAGCAACCCGTCGGGACGGCTTTCCCAATACGTAATCCGCGCCAGGGTGCCGATATCATGGGTTTGGGCAGCCTCGCCCACTTCCCGTCCCTGTCGAATCAGCGCCACGCCAAAACCGGACTCGTCGCGAAGGCAGCGGCTGATCATGTCCAGGTAGCGGGGCTCGAAGATGCGCAGCGCCAGCGGCCCCCCCGGAAACAGAACCGTATGGAGGGGGAACAAAGGAATTTCAGACGCTTCACCCACCGCTTCACCTCAGCCCGGTTTGCCGTCATAGCCCCAGCGGGGCACCAGCTTCTGCTCGACGCCGATATGGTCGAGCACGCGGGCGACCAAAAAGTCGATCAGGTCCCCGATGGACTCCGGGTTGTGATAGAACCCCGGCGCGGCCGGCATGATGGTCACCCCGAGTCGGGAGAGATTCAGCATGTGTTCGAGATGGATCGCCGACAGCGGCGCCTCCCGCGGCACCAACACGAGGCGGCGACGCTCCTTGATCATGACGTCCGCGGCGCGTTCGATAAGGTTGTTGCTGGCGCCCGTGGCGATCGCCGAAAGCGTTCCGGTCGAACAGGGACACACCACCATCGACGCCGGCGCCGCCGACCCGCTCGCCACCGGCGCCATCCACTGCTCCCGCCCGAAGACCTGAAGCTGATCCGGCGCCGCCCCGAAGCGCTCCGAAAGAAACGCCTGCATCGCGCCCGGCTGTCCCGGCAATTTCAGTTCCGTTTCCGTTGCGATCACCACCTGCGCCGGCGAAGAAACCATCAGGTAGACCCGCCGATCGGCCTGGATGAGACACTCCAACAGGCGCAGACCATAAGGGGCGCCGGAAGCGCCGGTGATCGCCACGGTCACCGTATCGCGGCTCATCGAAGCCCGCCCCCGGCACAGAAACACGAGGCCGCCGAAAAGGACGACCTGCAGCCTTTGCGAATCGTCGTCCCCGGAGTTTTTCCCTTAAAATAACAACTGGAATCGCGGAGCATTTTGTTACCGTTGCGTTTAATCGTCCCTCCCCTCCAAAGCCTGCAGCAGCCGATTGTGGATACCGCCGAACGCGCCGTTGCTCATAATGAGGATCTGATCGCCGGGAAGAGCCTCGGCGATCAAGTCTCCAATAATAGCCTCTATGTCATCGTACACGGCGGCTCGGTCCCTAACCGCTTCCAGTGCAGCGACCGGATCCCACCCCAGATCACCGGGTTGGTAGAGATAAACCCGATCCGCTTCCCGCAGCGATTCGGCCAGGGCAGTACCGTGTACACCCATGCGCATGGTATTGGATCGCGGCTCCAGCACGGCGTGAATGCGGGCGGCGCCGACCTTGCGGCGCAGCCCCTCCAACGTGGTGGTGATTGCCGTCGGGTGGTGGGCGAAGTCATCGTAGACGGTGATGCCGGCCACCTCGCCCCGCACCTCCATGCGCCGCTTGACACTTCGGAAGCCGGCCAGCGCCTCCACGGCCTGCGCCGGCGGGACACCGGCGTGGCGGGCGGCGCCGATGGCCGCGAGGGCATTGGCCACATTGTGGTCGCCCAACAGGTCCCAGCTGACCACGCCCTGCGACTTGCCTTTCCACAGAACATCGAAGCGACTGCCGTCCTCACTGAGCTTTTGCGCCGCCCACCCCGTGTCGGAACCGATACGCTCCACCGGTGTCCAGCAACCCATCTCCAGCATTTCATCGAGGTTATCGTCACCGCCGGGCGCAAGGATCAACCCCTCGCCGGGCACGGTTCGCACCAGGTGATGAAACTGCCGCTGAATGGCGGCGAGGTCCGGAAAGATATCGGCGTGGTCGTATTCCAGATTGTTCACAATCAGCGTGCGGGGGCGGTAATGGACGAACTTGGAGCGCTTGTCGAAAAAGGCAGTATCGTATTCATCCGCTTCCACCACGAAAAAGGGGGTCTCTCCGGCCCGCGCCGAAATCCCGAAGTTGCACGGCACGCCACCCACCAGAAAACCGGGCGACATACCGGCATATTCCAGAATCCAGGCGAGCATCGCGGATGTCGTGGTCTTGCCATGAGTGCCGGCCACCGCCAGGACCCAGGAACCCTGCAGCAGGTTTTCGCCGAGCCACTGGGGCCCCGAGGTGTAGGGCAGGTTGCGGTCAAGCACGTATTCCACGGCGGGATTACCGCGCGAAAGCGCGTTTCCGACCACCACCTGATCGACATCGCTCGGGATGCCCGCCGGGTCCCAGCCTTCGGTAAGGACAATGCCCTGCTCTTCCAATTGCGTACTCATCGGCGGATAGACACCGGCGTCCTGCCCACTGACTCGGTGCCCCATCTGCCGCGCCAAAAGCGCGACGCCTCCCATGAAAGTCCCGCAAATACCCAGTATATGAATATGCATGCTAGCCGCCTGATTTCGTCATCCGCAGAGATCGACCATGATCCGCCAGGCTCCTAAGCGGCCGGAGCAATGAAGTCGGAAAGGGCGAAAGAGACAAAGATATACCCGAGCGCCGCCAGCACCCCCATTCCGGACGAAATGCCGAGGGCGTGCCGAAAGATGTGGCCGGCCAGGGCGATGTTCCAACCCAGGATAAACAGGGAAAGCAGTCCCGGCATGGCCCGCTGGGCTTCCGGAACAGCAAAAAACCATGCGGTCAGCGGTATCGCGATTGCCCCCAACAGCACCTCGCAGCCGGCGAGGGCCGTCAGCGTCTGAACCGTCCGTGAACCGAGTCCGCGCAGGCTGAGCAATCCATGCACAAAAGCCACCATGATCAGGGTGCCGGCAAGCGCAGACGCCAGCGCCGCCCCCGGTGCCAGACTGAAGGTACCGAGTCCCACCCCAACGCCCCAGTGCAACAGCAGAGCCAGCGCCAGCAGAAAATGTGAGGCGGGAAGGATCTGGGGGCCGGCGCGCAACCGCGTAATGCTCCAGAACGCCTCAATCAGTGCCTGCATTGTATTCGTCGGCTTCCCACCAAATTCGACGCCATAATAGCCGCAGCACAAAGCCCTCATCAACGCGGATTGGCGTACGGGCCTGCATAGGCCTTCCCATATTCCGTATAATGCGGGCTTCACACACCAGGCGGGTTCCAATGACCGATCGCTACATCGATACGCCGGAAGGACTGGAAGAGCTCTGCAGTGAGCTTCGCGACAGCCAATGGCTGACACTGGATACAGAGTTTATTCGCGAAAAAACCTACTATCCGCGTCTATGCCTGCTCCAGGTCGCCAATGAATCCGTGGTCGCCTGTGTCGACCCGCTGGCACTCCCCAGTCTCGACCCGCTCCTGGATGTCCTTTATGACCCGGCCATCGCCAAGGTTCTGCACGCCGCCCATCAGGATCTGGAGATTCTCTTCGGCCTTCGCGGCTCCCTGCCGACTCCGATCTTCGACACCCAAATCGCCGCCACGGTCCTGGGCGGAGGTGATCAGGTCGGCTACGGTAATCTGGTAAAGAGCGAACTGGGCATCGAACTGGAAAAGGCCCATGCCCGGGCCGACTGGTGCCGACGCCCGCTGGAGCCGGATCAGATCAAGTATGCCGCTGACGACGTGCGTTATCTGCGCGACATCTACACCCGCCAGATTCAGAAGCTGCAGGAACTCGATCGCGGGGAGTGGTTGGCAGAGGACTTTGCCGCGCTTTCCGATCCGCGGCGCTACACCAATCCGCCGGAACAGGCGTGGCAGCGTATCAAGGGCGCGGGGAGGCTAAAGGGTGTACAACTCTCGGTTCTCCAGCAGCTGGCGGCCTGGCGGGAGCAGCGAGCGGTTGATTCCAACCGTCCCCGCCGATGGATTGTGGCCGATGCCATCCTGCTGGATATCGCGCGCCATATGCCGGATAGCCGCACCAAACTGGAGCGTATTCGCGGCGTGGAAGACAAGTTGGTCAAGCGTGACGGCGAAACGTTGCTGGAGCGGGTCCAATCCGGGCGAAAAGCCCCGCGCGACACCTGGCCTCAGGTAACGGAGGGTCCCCGCCTGGCCCCCGAGCAGGACGAAGTGGTGGACACCCTGATGGCGGTGCTCCGGGCCCGCTGTCGATCCCGACAGGTGAGCCCCGCTGCAGTCGCCAACCGTCGCGATCTTGAACGGCTGGTCCTCGGTGAACGCGACCTGCCGCTGCTACGCGGGTGGCGCTATGCGGTTGCAGGTGAAGACTTACAAGCGATGCTGGAGGGAAGCATGGCGCTTTCCATTCAAAAAGGGCGTTTGGCCATCGAGGAGGCCTAGCAGGCTGTTGAAAATCTCCAGAGGGAGAGGGCTGGGGTGAGGGGACTCAATAAAAGGTAAGTTGCTGATTTTATCCCCCTCATCCTAACCTTCTCCCTCAGGGAGAAGGGATAAAAACCTTTTTCAACAGCCTGCCAGGTCCGGCCAACAGACCGACCCCTGAGGATTGGTCTCCCTTTGGTCGATCGATGTACGGGAGACCGGCATCAAAGGAGGTGGGGTGCAAGGGAGAACGTACCGCTATCCCTGGCGAGACGGAAATCGGTTTCGGCTGCTGGTGGACGGCACGAGCTTTTTTCCGGTCATGCTGGATGCCATTCGCGACGCCCGACAGTACATCTTTCTGGAGATGTACCTGATTGAGTCGGGCCGGGTCGCCGACCGGTTCATCAAGGAATTGAGCCTGGCAGCCGAGCGCGGTGTTCGAACCCACCTGCTGCTCGATCACTACGGAGCCGGCGAACTCTCACGCACTGACCGACGTCGACTCCATCGGGCCGGCATCGAACTGGTCTATTACAACCCCGTCGATTATGGCCGGTTCCACGGCAATCTGTTTCGTGATCACAGGAAGCTGCTACTGGTCGATGGAGATGTTGCCTTCGCCGGTGGGGCCGGCATCACCGACGATTTCGACCCACCTCGCCATCCAGAGTTGGCTTGGCACGAGGCGATGGTGGAGGTTCGGGGTCCCTGCATCACCGATTGGCACGACCTGTTTGAAAAGAACCGGGAGCGCTGGACCACGGTCCCTCTGGATGTTGGAACACCGGAGCCCAAGCCGCTGCTGGACGGCCAACCGGGACGGGTGGTCATGAATGCGCCGGTCAGGGCCGAGGTCAAACGTTCGACGCTGAAGCGGATTCGAAGTGCCGATCAACGAATATGGATTGCCACGGCCTACTTTATCCCCTCGCGAAAAATCCGGCGGGCACTGCGGCGTGCAGTGGCACGCGGGGTGGATGTCAGACTGCTGTTACCCGGCCCCCGGACCGACCTTCCACCTGTGCGGCACGCCGGACGAGGCTACTATGGCCGTCTACTCCGTCATGGCATTCGCATCTTTGAGTATCAACCGCGATTCCTCCACGCCAAACTGTTGATCTGCGACGAATGGGTTTCGATAGGGTCCAGTAATATCGATCGCTGGAACTTCAGCTGGAATCTTGAGGCGAATCAGGAGATCGATGATCCTGATTTGCTGAACGCTGCCCATGCCCTGTTCGAGAGCAATATCCGGGAGAGTCGGGAGTTCACCTGTGAAGGTTGGTTTGCGAGGCCCTGGTACCGGCGATGGCAGGAGTGGTTCTGGGGGCTCGTCGAAAGATGGATGGAGCGCCGAACCCAGAACCGTCGAAACCGAAACGGTCCCTGACCCACTCCTGCACTTGCCAGACGTGCGCGCTTAGAACCCAAAAAAGCCCGTCTGCTTATCACAGACGGGCTCTGTTGAGCCGCAAGGCGTCGTAAGGCCTAGCGGCGCCGTCCCGCCTTTTTCCTGGCGGCGCCTTTCTTCGGAGCCGCCTTCTTCGGAGCCGCCTTCTTCGGAGCCGCCTTCTTCGGAGCCGCCTTCTTCGGAGCCGCCTTCTTCGGAGCCGCCTTCTTCGGGGCCGCCTTCTTCGGAGGCGCCTTCTTCGGGGCCGCCTTCTTCGGGGCTGCCTTCTTCGGGCCCGCCTTCTTGGTCACGGCCTTCTTCGCGGTGCTCTTCTTCGGCGCCGCCTTCTTGGTCACGGCCTTCTTCGCGGTGCTCTTCTTCGGCGCCGCCTTCTTGGTCACGGCCTTCTTCGCGGTTCTCTTCTTAGGCGCCGCCTTCTTGGTCGCGGCCTTCTTCGCGGTGCTCTTCTTCGGTGCCGCCTTCTTGGTCACGGCCTTCTTCGCGGTACTCTTCTTCGGCGCCGCCTTCTTGGTCACGGCCTTCTTCGCGGTACTCTTCTTCGGCGCCGCCTTCTTGGTCACGGCCTTATTCGCGGTGCTCTTCTTCGGTGCCGCCTTCTTGGTCACGGCCTTCTTCGCGGTGCTCTTCTTCGGTGCCGCCTTCTTGGTCGCGGCCTTCTTCGCGGTGCTCTTCTTCGGTGCCGCCTTCTTGGTCGCGGCCTTCTTCGCGGTGCTCTTCTTCGGCGCCGCCTTCTTGGTCGCGGCCTTCTTCGCGGTACTCTTCTTCGGGGCCGCCTTCTTGGTCGCGGCCTTCTTAGCAGTGCTCTTCTTCGGCGCCGCCTTCTTGGTCGCGGCCTTCTTCGCGGTGCTCTTCTTCGGCGCCGCCTTCTTGGTCGCGGCCTTCTTCGCGGTGCTCTTCTTCGGCGCCGCCTTCTTGGTCACGGCCTTCTTCGCGGTGCTCTTCTTCGGCGCCGCCTTCTTGGTCGCGGCCTTCTCGGCAGCGGCTTTCTTCCGCGTGGTTTCGGTAGCCGTCTCAGCGGCCTCCCTGTTTGCCGGGACTTCCGTTGCCACCGTCGCCTCGGGCACAGCCGTCTCTTTTGCAGCCGCTGGTCGGGCAACCGCTTCCGCTTCCCGCTCGGGAGCCTTCGCCGGTTCCGGCTCTCGCTTCAGTTCCGGAGCGGGCGTTGCCGCAACCGGTGACTCAGGCGGTTCCGGGGGTGCCGGTTGGGCGGGCGAAATGGTCGCCGGCGGCCTGCCGGGCTCGATGGTGGCCGACTCTGGGGCCACGGGCGGAACAGGGGCTTTTTGCTCTGCTTCAACTTCCCACACGGCCGCGTCGACGCCGGTAAAGATGTCCTCGACCTCGCCTACCCCTTCGATCGTGTGGAGCTTGCCCTGAGAGCGGAAGTATTCAGTCAAGGGCAGGGTCTGGGCTTCAAACACCCGCAGCCGATTGCTGATGGTCTCCTCATTATCATCGGCCCGGTGGCGAAGGTTTCCGCCGCACTTGTCGCACTGATCGTCGAGCCGGGAGGGTGATGTGAAAACGTTGTAGACCTGGCCACACGATTCACAAGTACGGCGGCCCGAAAGGCGCTGCACCAGGCTGTCGAAATCAACTTCGATCAGAATCGCGCCCTGAATTGGTTTCCCGACTTCGGCCAGGACACTGTCGAGGGCCTCAGCCTGGGGAATGTTGCGGGGGAAACCGTCAAGGATGAAGCCCTTGTCCGCGTCGGGTTGAGAGACCCTGTCCTTTATAATATCAAGAACGAGTTCGTCGCTAACCAGTTGGCCCGCTTCCATAGCGGCCTTGGCCCTCTCGCCCAGAGGGGTATTGTTCTTGACGGCGGCACGAAGCAGATCACCGGTGGAGATCTGCGGAATGTCGTATTTATCCGACAGAAGCTGCGCCTGTGTTCCCTTACCCGAACCGGGGGCCCCCAGCAGTACGATTCTCATCTTGACCTCTCACTCCCAAATAGCATTCAAGTAGCGGTATTTTTTTCGACGTGCCAACCCGAGCCTTTCATAAACCCACGCCAATTTAACGGTATCCATCGGCACCGCGCGGGGGCTCCCCCACGGATTCGTCATGCAGAGCGAAGTCCTTGAGCGATGGCCTCCTGCGGGCCATAGCACGCATTTACGGAAGGTCCGGGCTAAGTTTTATAGATGGTGGCATATACAAATTGCATTACCGTTGACCGCGACGACGGATTAAGCTAATCGCACTCGATTCCTCAAGTCAATGTAACTCCGACGGATTTTTGTTATAAAGCCGTTTTCAGGTTTCGGCGGCCGCGTCGTTTGTTCACGCAACCGAGTCAAAGGCTTACATGACTACCATTCCCGAGTTTTCCGAAAGCGAACTTTGGACCGTACACAATACCCTCGAAGAGCGCTACCGGCGCTCGGTTGAACCGGACCAGGTCGAGATTGAACTCCGGCTCGATCCCCATTCGACCGTTCTTACGTCCTGTCCTGCTCTTTATTGGAAGGCCGATGACGCCAATTTCGTCATCGCGAAGGTGGGGGATAACCGCTATCGTGCCCAGTTCTTCTACCGTCTTTACCAGATGTATGGGACCGGGATCGAAGAATTCGACGATATCGCGACGTGCGCCGTGACCCTGCTCCAGGTGCAGGCGGACCACGCCGTGAAAGAAGCGGAAGAAAACAAGAAGTGACAACAATCACAATGCAATTGCAATAAAGACTAGGGAGAACGGAATATGGCGAATAAGAAAAACGCCTTCTACGCCCAGTCCGGGGGCGTAACCGCCGTCATCAATGCCTCTGCGTGCGGCGTAATCGAAACAGCCGCGCCAACACAAGGACAAGATCGGCAAGGTCTACGCAGGCCGAAATGGCATCATCGGAGCCCTGACCGAAGACCTCGATCGATACCAGCAAGGAGACGAAGAGGGACATCGCCGCTCTGCGCTATACGCCTTCCGGCGCTTTCGGCTCCTGCCGCTACAAGCTCAAGAGCCTCGAGGAGAACCGTCGCGAATACGAGCGTCTGATCGAAGTTTTCGAAGCGCACAACATCGGCTACTTCTTCTACAACGGCGGCGGGGACTCGGCCGACACCTGCCTCAAGGTCTCCCAGCTGTCGAAAAAGATGGGATACCCCATCCAGGCCATCCACGTGCCCAAGACCGTGGACAACGACCTGCCGATCACCGACAACTGCCCCGGCTTCGGCTCGGTTGCCAAGTACATCGCCACGTCGACCCGTGAGGCCAGCTTCGACGTCGCTTCAATGGCAAAGACCTCCACCAAGGTATTCGTGGTCGAAGTCATGGGTCGCCATGCCGGCTGGATTGCGGCCGCGGGCGGTATGGCTTCCACGGAAGATACCGACCTTCCCATCGTCATCCTCTTTCCGGAGGTCACCTTCGACCGCAAGAAGTTCATGGCGACGGTCAAGGAAAAAGTGGACAAGTACGGCTATGTCTCCATCGTAGTCTCCGAAGGCGTGAAAGGGCCGGACGGCAAATTCCTGGCCGACCAGGGCCTCAAGGATGCATTCGGCCACGCACAACTTGGGGGCGTCGCCCCGGTGGTGGCCAACATGGTTCGCGAGGATCTCGGTCTCAAATACCACTGGGCCGTGGCCGATTACCTGCAGCGCGCCGCCCGCCACATCGCCTCCAAAACCGACGTGGATCAGGCCTATGCCATGGGCAAGGCCGCCGTGGAACTGGCGCTGAAGGGCAAGAATTCGGTGATGCCCACCGTCGTGCGCACGACCAGACAAGCCGCTACCGCTGGAACGTGGGTGAGGCGCCGCTGCAGCCGTGTCGCCAACATGGAAAAGATGATGCCGAAGAACTTCATCAGCCGGGACGGCTTCGGCATCACCGCGAAGTGCCGAACGTATCTCGCGCCGCTGATGAAGGGCGAGGACTATCCCCCCTACAAGAACGGACTGCCACAGTACGTCACGCTGAAGAACGTGGCGGTGAAAAAGAAGCTCGATAACGACTTCGAGATAAAGTGAATAAAACAAGGGGAGCACTAGCTCCCCTTTGTTTTTCTGGGCAATTTGATCTAAATCAAATTACGGACCGAAAAGCTAAGTTCTAACAACAAAAACGCTCATTCCTAGGGAGGACCCAATGACCTCAGGGCTAATATTCGCGCTTTTCTGTGCCGCGGCCGCGATTGTCTACGGCGCCGTCTCCGTGAAATGGATACTCGGCAAGTCCACCGGCAACGAGCGTATGCAGGAGATCTCCAATGCGATCCAGGAAGGCGCGAGCGCCTATCTCAATCGCCAGTACACCACCATCGGCCTGGCCGGCGTCGTGCTGCTCGTGCTCATCGGCACTGTTCATCGGCTGGCCGACCGCCATCGGCTTTCGCCATCGGCGCCATCTTCTCGGGCCTGGCCGGCTACATCGGCATGAACATCTCGGTGCGCGCCAACGTGCGCACCGCCGCAGGCCGCCACATGAGGGCCTGAACGCCGCCATGCAGGTGGCCTTCCGCGGTGGCGCGATCACCGGCCTGCTGGTGGTCGGTCTGGGTCTGCTGGGCGTGGCCGGCTACTACGGCATCCTGGTCGAGATGGGCACCCGGATGGCGATCAACCTGCACCCGCTGGTGGGCCTGGCCTTCGGCGGTTCGCTGATTTCCATCTTCGCCCGTCTGGGCGGCGGCATCTTCACCAAGGGCGCGGACGTGGGTGCCGACATCGTCGGCAAGGTCGAGGCCGGCATTCCCGAGGATGACCCGCGCAACCCGGCGGTGATCGCCGACAACGTCGGCGACAACGTCGGCGACTGCGCCGGCATGGCCGCCGACCTGTTCGAAACCTATGCCGTGACCGTGATCGCCACCATGCTGCTGGGCGGTCTGCTGCTCGAACAGACGCTCGGTTCGGCGGCTGATCTATCCGCTGGTGCTGGGCGGCGTCTCCATCATCGCCTCCATCATCGGCACCTTCTTCGTCAAGGCGCAGCGAAGGCGGCAAGATCATGAACGCCCTGTACCGCGGCCTGATCGTCGCCGGCGTGCTGGCGGCCGTGGCCTTCTACTTCGTCACCGACTCGATGATGGGCGGCTCGGTGATGCTGGAACGGCAGCTACCGTCGCGTCACTGAAACTCTACTGCGCTCGCTGATCGGCCTGGCGCTGACCGCCGCCATGGTGGTCATCACCGAGTACTACACCGCCACCGAATTCGGGCCGGTGACGCCACATCGCCGAGGCCTCCACCACCGGTGACGGCACCAACGTCATCGCCGGCCTGGGTGTGTCCATGAAGTCCACCGCGGCCCCGGTGCTGGCCGTCTGCGCCTCCATCTGGGGCGCCTACGAACTGGCCGGCCTGTACGGCATCGCCATCGCCGCCACCTCCATGCTGTCCATGACCGGCATCATCGTTGCCCTGGACGCCTACGGCCCGATCACCGACAACGCCGGCGGTATCGCCGAGATGGCCGAACTGGACGAGAAGGTCCGCGACATCACCGATCCGCTCGATGCGGTCGGCAACACCACCAAGGCGGTGACCAAGGGCTACGCCATCGGTTCCGCCGGCCTGGCGGCGCTGGTGCTGTTCGCCGACTACACCCACAGCCTGGATGCGGCCGGCAAGCTGGTCGATCTTCGACTGTCTGATCCGTGGTGCATCATCGGTCTGTTCATCGGCGGTCTGATCCCCTACCTGTTCGGCGCCATGGCGATGGAGGCCGTCGGCCGTGCCGCCGGCGGCATCGTCAACGAGGTGCGCCGCCAGTTCAAGGAGATGCCGGGCATCATGGACCACAGCCAGAAGCCCGATTACTCCAGGGCGGTGGACATGCTGACCAAGGCGGCCATCAAGGAGATGGTCATTCCCTCCCTGCTGCCGGTACTGGTCCCCATCGTGGTCGCCATCGGTCTCGGCTGGTTGATGGGCCCGGAGGCAGGGACCAAGGCGTTGGGCGGCCTGCTGCATCGGCACCATCGTCACCGGCCTGTTCGTCGCCATCTCCATGACCACCGGCGGCGGCGCCTGGGACAATGCCAAGAAGTACATCGAGGATGGCAACTTCGGCGGCAAGGGCTCGGATGCACACAAGGCGGCCGTGACCGGCGACACCGTGGGCGACCCGTACAAGGATACGGCCGGCCCCGCGATCAACCCGCTGATCAAGATCATCAATATCGTCGCATTGATGATCGTTCCACTGCTCGGCTAGGGATAAGACAGGAAGAGGGGCCGGCCACCGGCCCCTCTTCCGATTCCCCCTCCCCCCTTCCGATCCCCCCTCTCCCGTTTCCGAAGCCCCTCAGCATCCCTATCCGCTTGACCCCTAGCCGCTAGTCCCCAGCCCCTTTATACTGTGCCTTTTTCTTATAGGGCATTAAGAGAGGCTTATCACCCATGAATCTCGACCGCGTCGGCTCCGGGAAGGACGTCCCCAACGAAATCAACGTCATCATTGAAATCCCCTCCCATAGCGACCCGGTAAAGTATGAGGTCGACAAGGAGACCGGGGCCATGTTCGTGGACCGTTTCATGAATACCGCCATGCACTACCCCTGCAACTACGGCTATGTGCCTCATACGCTGTCCAAGGACGGTGACCCGGTGGATGTGCTGGTTGTCAGCCCCGTACCGCTCATTCCCGGCTCGGTTATCCCCTGCCGCCCGGTCGGCGTACTGAAGATGACCGACGAATCCGGCGATGACGCCAAGATTCTTGCGGTGCCCATCGACAAGCTCTGCCAGCTGTACCGCAAAGCGCGGGATATCGGTGATATGCCGCCTGTCTTGCTGGATCAGGTCGCCCACTTTTTCGAGCATTACAAAGATCTGGATGAGGGCAAGTGGGTTCGCGTCGAGGGCTGGGGCGATGTCGATGCGGCGAAGGAGGAGATCCTCTCCAGCGTCGAAATGTTCAAAGAGGCGCCCGAAAAGCCCCATTTCTGATTGCCATTTCACCGCCAAGGCGAAAAGAAAAGGGCGTTTTGCACCGCAGAAGCGCGAAGTACACAGAGAACTAAACGATTTGCTGTTTTCAGCCTGTGTTTCTCTGCGAACCCTGCGCCTCTGCGGTGAAGGGGTTTTATCGATTGTATTGCTACGGCGGACCGTGAAGTTGCGGACGGGTTTGGCTAAGATAGGCGCCTCGCTCTTAGCCGCTTAGCTATTCCATGAAAGTCTGCATCGTTTCCGACAGCCACGATAACCGCCCCTTTCTGAAGGCGGCGGTAGAGGAAGCCAAATCCCTCGGGGCGGAGGCGGTGCTGCACTGCGGCGATGTGGTAGCCCCTACGGCCCTGCGACCGCTCCAGTCCGTGGGATTGCCGGTCCATGTGATACACGGCAACAACGAGGGCGATACCTACGCCATGTTCATGCTGGCGCAGGAGCCCGGTAGCGTTATCTATTACCACGGCATGGATGCGGGTCTGGAACTGGGGGGGCGGCACATCTTTCTGGTGCACTTTCCGCACTACGCCCAGGCACTGGCCACGACGGGCGATTGGGACGTGGTCTGCTGTGGTCATGATCACCGGCCGGCGGTCACCCCGGTGGAGAACATCAAGGGCCGCACCAGCTGGATGATCAATCCCGGCACCGTCGCCGGGGTGGGCCCCCGTGCCACCTACATCATGGGCGACCTGGAAACTCTGGAGTTCGAAATCCGCGAGGTGCCGGGCAGCTGACTGGAACGGCCGTTTTGCTCCGAGGCCGACCTCAGAGCGAGGGGCGGTGGTGACGCTCGCGGTAGAGCTTCTCGTAGCGCTCTTGATCCTCGATGCAGCGAATAGCGGTGGGATAGGCCTCAAGACGCTCGAAGGGGATCTCGGTTCCGCACACATCACAAAGGCCGTAGGTGCCTTCATTCATGTGCTCCAGGGCGACCTCCACGTGTCGCAGTTCCCTTAGGTAGTTGTCGATCACGGCGTTATTCAGATCCGAGAGCAGATCCGCCACCGACTCTTCACCGGGGTCGTGGACCTGGCCCGCCAGGTCACTGTAATGCTCGTTGTCGGCCTTGAGCAACTCTTCACGGATTTCGTCCCTTAGCTCCTGATAACGCTCCTGAAGCCGGTGACGGAGTCCTTCGAGTCTGCGCTTCGCTCAGATGTTCCATCGGCCCTCCCTCTTGCATCGGGTTGCCCTCTTGAAGGATAGGGGACAGGCTCGATTCAGCAACTCCGGCGGCCAAGGCCGACCGCCCTAGTGTACTGTTGCATGCTTGGCGGTGCATTCAGCGAGCCAAGCATACAACAGCACACTAGTAGCCGGCGGTATTCTTCTCCACCCAGCGCCTGGTGCCGTCAGCGAGGGATTCCTTCTTCCAGAAAGGCGCCTTCGATTTGAGGTCTTCCATGATAAAGCGGCAGGCCTCAAAAGCGTCCTTTCGGTGTTCCGACCAGACCGCAACCAGTACGATCGGCTCAGCGGGGAGGATATCGCCGACTCGGTGGATCACCAGGGTGTCCAGCAGTTCCCAGCGCTCGCCGGCTTCCTCGCAGATCCGCTCCAGATGCTTCTCCGTCATGCCCGGGTAGTGCTCCAGATGCATGGCGGTCACATCCGAGGCGTCGTTGAAATCGCGCATGGTGCCGACAAAAACGCCACTCGCCCCTACGCGCCCCTTCAGTTCTGCCTTTTCCTGTTCGTGCCGGGCCAGCTCTTCCCAGGGCGCCAGGGCATCGCTCCGGATATCCACTCGGACTCCCATGAGCTCAGCCCCCCGTGACCGGCGGGAAGAAAGCGACTTCGTCGCCGCTTTTAATCTCCTGGTTCGGATCGGTGTATTCCATGTTGACCGCCACCAAAACATTGGGCGGCATGGGTTTACCACCGGCCGCCGCCAGCCAGACGTCGGCCGCGGTGGCGACCTCACCGATTTCCACAGAGGCGCCTTCGCAACCGACTTGTTCGCGCAGACTGGCGAAAAATTTCACTTCTACGGTCATGGTCTTCGTCCGTTAAGTAAGCGGCAATGGTTTGCGCGGGTTTCGACACGAGCCTATCATGAACGCCCCCGCCTACCAACGAACCCGGCCGGAGCCCCTATGAGTGAACTGACCCACTTCAACAGTGACGGCAATGCCCACATGGTCGACGTCGGCGATAAACCCGTCACCCGGCGGGTGGCTGTCGCCGAGGGCCGGATCCGCATGCAGCCGGAAACGCTTCAGCTGATTGTGGCAGGCGGCCACAAAAAGGGGGATGTGCTCGGCGTGGCCCGCATCGCCGGCATTATGGCCTCGAAGAAGACGGCGGATCTTATCCCGCTATGCCATCCTCTCGCCCTCAGCCGGGTCGATGTCGAGCTGGTGCCGCAGGAGGCGGAAAGCACCGTCTCATGTACCGTCACAGTGGAGACCGCCGGGCAGACGGGCGTCGAAATGGAGGCATTGACGGCCGTTCAGGTGACGCTGCTTACCATCTACGACATGTGCAAAGCGGTCGACCGGGGTATGGAAATGGGCGCGGTTCGCCTGGTGGAGAAACGCGGCGGAAAGTCCGGGCACTGGCGACGAGAGGTCTAGCGGGCTGTTGAAAAACACCCTCTCCAGAGGGAGAGGGCTGGGGTGAGGGGACTTAATAAAAGGTAAGTTACTGATTTTATCCCCCTCATCCTAACCTTCTCCCTCAGGGAGAAGGGATAAAAACCTTTTTCAGCAGCCTGCCAGGGCCACTTACAGGTGATCTGCCGCGGGTCACGGAGCCCTGGTGCCATTCGCGGTCAAGGATAACGTCCGTTTCGTCAGCGCCTCAAAATCCCCCTCCAGTCATTCACATCGTCAAAACCAGACCCGGAGTGTGTGAGTTTTCACAATTTGCAGAGACATAACTGTAAATCACCGCCAATAACCGAAATTAATGAACAGAATAACTGTCACTCGCCTGCAATCCGGGTAGTCTGTTCCCCGTGAATGGAAGCAGTGGAAATAAAAGGGCAGACAGGAGTTCGTGAACGGAAGCAGAGACAAAGAAACGGTTAGGCTGGAGTTCGCGGCCCGGTTTCGTTCGGCACTGGCCGAACTGGGGATATCACCGACCGAACAGACCCGCCTGCAACGGCTGTTTGGCGTGACCGGACAGGCGGTCAGGAAGTGGGCTGAAGGCGCGTCCATGCCTACCGCGGCGCGCATGCCGCGGGTGGCCGAACGGCTCGGCGTACGACGTGCCTGGCTACAGGACGGGGACGGCCCCATGCGTCCCGGAAACGGACACGCCAACGACAACGGCGACAAACCCGTCGGCGAAGGCATTCAGCTCCACCCCGAGGAGGTGCGCCTGATCACCCGTTATCGGCTACTCGCGACCGATGAGCGCACTGCATTGGATGTGGTGCTGGCCGCCATGGCCGACTCGAAACCGTAAACCGCCTCAGCCGCGGTCCAGCAACGAACGCAGGTCGATAACAGCCGAATTGGCCCGCGAAATATAGGACGCCATCACCAGCGAGTGGTTGGCAAGGGCGCCGAAACCGCTGCCGTTGAGGATCATCGGGCTCCAGACCGCCTGCTGACTCGCCTCCAACTCGCGTATGACCTGACGAAGACTGGTCATGGCGTTCTTATTGCGCAGAATCCCCTTGAAGTCCTGCTCAACCCCCCGCAGGAAATGCACCAAAGCCCAGGTGGTGCCGCGTGCCTCATAGAACACATCATCGATTTCCAGCCAGGAGGTCTTCACTTCAAGCTCTTCGGGCCGGCGAGTGGCATTCTCGGCGCCGGACTCTCCCGCCAAATCGATGTTGATGCGAGCCTGTCCGACGCTTGCCGACAGACGCTGGGAGAGGCTGCCGAGCCGCTTTTCCACCACGGCCAGCCAGGCGGCGAGGTTGTCGGCGCGGGCATAGAACTGGGAGTCCTGTTGGGTTTCGTCGTTCAGACGCACGCGGTAGCGGCGTAGCGCCCTCACCCCCTTGCGGTACTCGCTCTCGCTCGGCGGAAACATCCAGGACTCGGAGTTGAAATTGAACTGGGGCTCGGCCACGGCCAGATCCCGGTCCTCCACGGATTGCGATTGGGAACGGCTCCAGTCGTTGCGCAGCGCCCGTGCCAGGTCGCGCACCTGTACCAGCACACCGAATTCCCAGTTGGGGATATTGTCCAGCACTGCGCCCGGGGGCAGGACATCATTGCTCAAATAACCGCCGGGCTTGTCCAGCATCGTTTCCGCGACCCGTTCGAGCGCAGCAACGGTCACATAACCGGTCACCACCGGTCCACCTTCGGCCTCGGCCATTGCCGCGGCATTGGACTTCACGTCGAAGCGATCCGGTTCCAGGCTCCAGTACATCCCCAGGCCCAGTCCCAAAATGGCCAACGCGATCACAATCAGACCGGCCGCACCGATAATGCCTCGCGCCCGTAACGACTCAGGACGGTAGAGCTCCCCGATGTGGCGAACCTGGCGGCCCGTGCCGGTGAGCCAACCCTTTACCCGCTCGATCATTGCGTTTCCGGACAACCTCGACTCCTCGCAGGAAAAAAATCACCCGCCTAGTGTACTGTTTCGTTGCAAATGTGCCTATCAGCGCCCGAAGGGCTTCACGGCAAGCTGCGACTCACTGCTCGGATCAGGGCCTGTTTTTCGGACCGCGACAGGCCCTTGATGGCGGCCTCCCGGCGGCATGCCGCGGCACGATCTTCGGCCGCTTCCCGGTACATCAGTTTCACCGGGCGGCGTGCGCGGGTATAGCGGGCGCCTCGCGGGCTGCCGTTGTGTTCGGCTACACGCCGCTCCACGTCCCGCGCCACCCCGGTGTAGAGGGTGCCGTCGGCGCAGCAAACGATATAGACGTACCAGTCGGCCATGGGGCGGATGATACACCGAAGAGACTTGCGGTTTGGCGAACGCCGGTCCCCGACTGCAGGGACGTTTTCAGCCGGGGCAATCGGGTAGACTGACGGGTACAGACCTCTACGCCCATCGTTATGTCCACACACGAGCACAATCACGCACACCACCATGGCGCCAGCACCGGAGGGCGGCTGACGGCGGCCCTGGGGCTGACTTTGGGGTTCTCCTTTGTCGAGGCGATCGGCGGTTGGATTTCCGGCTCCCTGGCTCTGCTGGGGGATGCGGGGCACATGCTCAGCGATTCGTTCGCTCTGGGCCTCGCGGCGCTGGCGGCCTGGGTTGCCAGGCGGCCGCCCTCGTTCCGGCACTCCTACGGGTTCGGTCGCATGGAAGTGGTGGCCGCGCTGTTCAATGCGCTGTTGATGCTCGGCGTGGTGGGGGGGATCGCATGGGCCGCCATCCAGCGTTTCCAGGCACCCGCCGAGGTCCAGGGCGGCATGGTCATGCTGGTGGCTTCATTCGGCTTGGCCATCAACCTGCTGGTGGCCTGGGTCTTGGGGCATGGGGAACAGAATCTGAATGTCCGAGGCGCCCTGCTGCACGTGCTGGGCGACCTGCTCGGCTCGGTGGCGGCGCTCGTCTCGGGCGCCGTCATCGTCTTTACCGGCTGGACGCCCATCGATCCGATTCTGGCGCTGCTGGTTTGCGTGCTGATTCTGATCTCCACCCTGCGCCTGCTTCGCGACAGCGTGCACGTCGTTCTCGAGGGGGTACCGTTCGGCATCGAGCTCCCGGAAGTCGGCCGGGCCATGGCGGAGGTCAACAACGTCCGGTCGGTCCACGACCTGCATATCTGGACCCTCTCCTCCGGGTCCGTCGCTCTGTCCGCCCATGTCGTGCTGGGGGAGTTGCAGCACTGGGAAAGCGCACTGGAGGAGCTCAACGGACTTCTTCTCGAGGAATTCGGCATTGATCACACGACCATTCAGCCGGAAACCGACACCCATATCCTGCACCCGGTACGCCCCGCCGCCGCCGAAAAGGGCCGGATGCAAAAATAACGGCCCCGCACACTCGGATTCACCGCAAAGGCGCCGTCACCGCGCCGAAGCTGCGAGCAACGATACAGAAACGTGCGACCTCTGCGCATGCCGGTGCGCGCCTTTGCGGTGGAACGGTATTACAAAATACGACAGGCCTCTTCAAATTCGAGCCGCGGTCCGCGTGGATGCAGGCGACTCGCGTTGCCGTAACCGATCGCGCAGATAAAGTTGGACTTGACAGTCCCTTCCGGGAAAAAGGCCTTATCCATTTTCTCACTGTCGAAGCCCGACATCGGACCACAGTCCAGCCCCAGGCTGCGCGCCGCCATCATCAAATAGGCCCCCTGGAGGGAACTGTTGCGGAATGCGGTCTCGTGGATCTTTTCGGGTTTGCCCGCATACCATGAACGGGCGTCGGTGTGCGGGAAAAGCCGGGGTAGCTTCTCGTGGAATTCCAGGTCCATGCCGATGATGGCAACCGCCGGCGCATCCATCGACTTGTGGACATTCCCCTCGGCGAGACAGGGCTTCAGGCGCTCCTTGGCTTCGGGGGTCTTCACGAACACCAGCCGCGCCGGAGAACAGTTGGCGCTGGTTGGCGCCATTTTCATCAGGTCGTAGATGGCTTGAATTTGATCATCACTGACCGGCTTGTCCTGCCAGTAGCTGAAGCTTCGTGCTTCACGAAACAGTATGTCCAGGGCCTGATCATTCAGGGCTTCGGTCATTGATACCTCCAAATTCGCAGATGTCCCATAACTATAAACCATGGTCATCGGCTGCCTCGACAGCGGCGGTCGACGTCCGCATAATCCGCGCCATGACCAAGCTGACACCCCCGCCTCCACCTGCCAGCGAAACCGAACTCATGGCGCGCTGCCGTCGCCTCGCAGGTCTGTCGCTCGGGGAACTGGCAGTGCAGGCCGGAGTACGGGTACCCGGCGATCTGCGCCGCTCCAAGGGCTGGGTGGGTCAGCTACTCGAAGCGGTCCTGGGCGCCGATGCGGCCTCCCTCGCCGAACCCGATTTCAGGACCATCGGTGTGGAAATGAAAACGGTTCCGCTGGACAGTGCGGGGCGACCCCGCGAATCGACTTACGTCTGTACGGTTCCGCTGGAACACGGGATCGGTGAGACCTGGGCAAGCAGCTGGGTGCGCCGGAAACTGGCGCGGGTGTTATGGGTACCGGTGGAGGCCGACCGCGATCTACCCGTTGCCGAACGTCGCCTGGGCACGCCTTTCCTATGGAGCCCCGATTCCGAACAGGAATCGATCCTTCGCATCGATTGGGAGGAGTTGATGGAGATGGTCTGTTTCGGTCAACTGGAGACCATTACCGCTCGCTTTGGACGGGCCCTGCAGATCCGTCCCAAGGCGGCCAATGCCCGCACCTTGGCCGCGGCCATCGGCCCCGAAGGCGAGCGAATACTCACCAACCCCCGCGGTTTTTACCTGCGGACCTCTTTCACCCGCGCCATTCTCGATCAGCATTTCGGGTGATGACAGAGGCAGGCTCCTGCCGAACGATCGCAGGACACGCCTCGTTTACCCGAGCGACGGCATCGGCAGGCCGCCTGTTGCATAGCGCTGACCGGCGGGTAAGATCTCCGTATGGCAGATAAAACGATCTACCGGGTCATCTTCATCAATCAGGGCAAGGTCTACGAGCTCTATGCAGGCCAGGTTTCACAGGGCGGACTATTCGGGTTTGTCGAGATCGGAGACTTGCGCTTCGATCAGCGCAGCAGCGTGGTCGTAGACCCCTCGGAAGAGCGGTTGAAGAGCGAATTCGAAGGCGTGGAACGCTTTCATGTCCCGATGCATGCCATCGTGCGCATTGACGAGATGGACAGGGAAGGCGCGGCCAAGATCAGCGATCTGTCAGAAGGCGGCAATGTCACTCCATTCCCCGGTTTCTATACGCCTCCGGGCGGAGATAAGGCCTAGTGTACTGTTGCATGCTTGGCGGTGCTTTCAGCGAGCCGCTGGCCGGCCAGATGCAAGGCGCGTTTCGCAGGGAATGGCGCGCCCTTTCCAAGAAACGCAACGCCGCAGATGGCCGGCCAGCGGCTCGCCCGGAGGGAGCCCCCCAAAAACGCCATGACGGCGTTGCAGCGCTTGACAAGGGAATAACCATTGCCTGCGCGCTGCGCCTTGTCCTGACATTTTTGGGGGGCTCTGAAAGTATCGCCAAGCATGCAACAGTACACTAGCAGGCCGTAAAAACTCCCTCTCCAGCGGGAGAGGTCCCCCTCACCTTCTCCCTGAGGGAGAAGGGACAAACCTTTCCAACCGTGACTCAGCCCGCATACTCCAGGGGCGTCCCCATTTTCGACTCCAGGAAGCGTTCGTAGACTTCGCGCACGGCCTCTTTCCGGAATCGCACAAATCTCATGCCGACGCGAAAGCAGCCGGCAGTCCCGTCATAGAGCATGTGGATGATTTCAACGCGCACATCCACATAGACGTAACGGTCGGTTTCCGGGTCAACGACCCCCATAAAAATGTCGAACTCATCGCCCGGATCGGCGCTGTATTCAGTCAAGACCTGGAGTCCGCCGAGAGAAAGATCGAAGGTCCAGGCATACACCATTTTGTCATTGGAAAGGTGAATGCCCACCTTGCGTCGTAACCGAATCCGCGGGTGCGCGCGTCGTTCGTCCATAGTACCCATCGATGAATTGCAAAAGGGCGCCCGGGGGCAATGGCACCAATCCCGGTAAATTACCCGTTGAAGGGTGCAAAGGGAAGCACCGGGGCCGTGCCCCCGCAAACAACCACTTTGACGAACTCAGCATGGAGAGAAGGCCTAACCTGCAGAGGCGCCACCACGACATTGGGTCCCTGGAAAAGGCACATCGCGGAGGCACCGGCCCTTTGGAATCAGCGTACCAAGGGTACTAAATAGGTGTTCCAACCCTCGGAACACCGTTGGCGGCAGGCATCGCCGTAGTGATGCGAGGTTACGAACGGCTATTTAGCAGGCTGTTGAAAAACACCCTCTCCAGAGGGAGAGGGCTGGGGTGAGGGGACTCAATAAAAGGTAAGTTACTGATTTTATCCCCCTCATCCTAACCTTCTCCCTCAGGGAGAAGGGACAAAAAACCTTTTTCAACAGCCTGTTAGTGGTCCTGATAGTAATAATCGTATCGGTTGAGGAGGTTCCGGGTAAACTTCCACGCCTCATTGTAGGAAAGTCCGCTGTCCGAGGGGATGATGATCTTCACGTAAAGTTCCCCCTTGTGGCGAGCCTTTAGCGCGGTCAGGCGCTCATGCAGGGCGTCGCTTGAGAGTTCGCCGAAAGAGGCCTCCCCGGACTCGCGCAGCTGAATTCGAGGTTCTCCGGCGACACGCCGGTAGCGCACTTCCACCACTTCCTTGCCCTGGGCGGTTCGGGCCGGTTTGATGAGCTTTTGATACTTCTGCTCGAGGCTTTCGTACTCGCCCTTCAATCCGGCGAGTTGCTGCCGGGCGGCGGCACGCTCCATGCGAACCGTACCGAGTTCGGCCAGCCTTCGACTGAGCGTCTCTTCCAGTTGCTTCAGTTGAGCGCTGAGGTGTTCAAGACGCTCACCGCGCCGCTCATATTGAGCCTTTAACTGCTCACTTTCGGCGTTGACCCTTTCCAGTTCCTGGCTCAGTGTCGCCGTACGCCGCTGCAGCGCCTGCCGGCGATTTTGCAACTGCTGTTTTTCGGTGCGAAGAGCCAGAATGCGCTGCTCCCGGGCGGCCAACGCCTGCCGGGCGTCGCTGTTTTTCTCCACCAACTGAAGATTGCGGATGCGTGCGTCGGAAAGCTGCGACTGCAAGCGGGCCAGTTGCGACTCGAGTCCCTCATTGGTCTCCTGCCGTCGGTCCGCAAGAGCGGTTGCCTCGCGCTCGGCTTCCACCGTCTCTTGCAGCCTCGCAACCAACTCGAAGTTGCGCACGATAAGAACGGTACTGGTGATGATGAATATCATCACCACGACTGTCATGATATCGGTGAACGACGGCCAGAAACTCTCCCCCAATCCTTGGGATTGACCGTTCTGTTGCAGATCGATGAAGCCCTGTGAGTCCATGGATCAGTCGCTGATATCGCGCAGACGGAAGCCCTCGCGAAGGGTCTGCTTGATACTTTTCAGGTCCTCCGATACCGGTTTGACCCGCAGGTTCAGTGCAGCGAGCAGACTGTGTAACTGACTCCCGGAATCGGCATAGTCGAACTGGGCGCTCCGCATGCTCTCGGCCACCTCCTGCAAATGCTTCACCAACCCGGCGATCCGGTGTACCAGGTTGTCCGGCGTGTGCGCATAACGCGGCAGCAGGTACAACGATGTCACCTGCTCGATGCCGCTGAGCACCTGGGTCTGGGCGTCTGTCAGCTTGAGATAGAAATAGCCATAAAAGAGATAGGCGATGATCGCCGTGATAGTGGTGGAGAGGGCCGTGGACATGCCGTGGATCACCATCCCCATGTCACCCAGCTCCTGCTGGGGTCCGCCAATAACGTTCGAGGCCCCCACCAGCGCGATGGAGAGCGAGACGATAGTCCCGAAGACGCCGGTCAGAATGAGAATATTATTGATGAACTTGGGCAGGCTGATAGTGGTGCTCTCCCGTGCCACCAGGGCCGATGCCAGTGCAGCGTGATTGATGGCGGCATGCTGACGGGAGAGCTTCAGGATCGTCTCGTGGCGCTGGGCCACGAGACTCCGGGGAGAGATATCGGCCGCAGGATGGGTGGATTCCTCTTCCTGCGCCGCCGCAAACCGATTAATGGCGCGCTCCTCGCGCATATAACGAAACAGACCGGCAATGACCCGTCCGAGCCCCAGAAAAAAGAGGGCCAGGATAGCGCCGTTGATGATATAGCCGGTGCGCGTCAACTGTCGGCGCAGGTACACGTCATTCAAAAAATCGATGTTGGCGACCAACACACCGATTACCAGCGCGGCCACCATGGCCATGCGAATAAGGACGCCGCGACTGAAATTCCTATTGAACTCGCCCATAAAACCCTCGAGGGGATCGGTATCCCTCCCTAACATTAGCCAACAAGCTTAGCTCAACAGAGGGCGGGAAATCGCCCCATTGGAAAAGATGCCCCTTATTCGGGCCGGTTTTTCTGCCGTCTACGGGCCACCCAAATTTCGATGACCTTCAGACCGCGCAGCACCAGCAGCACCAGCAGCGTCACCGCAAAAGCCGTCATCAGCTGATTCAGGCCGACGGCAATGCCGATGGCCGCCGAGATCAGGATGGATGCCGCAGTGGTTAGACCACTGACTGTGGTTTGACCGCCCCGAAAGATGGTGCCAGCCCCGAGGAAGCTGACGCCGGTGATGATCGCCTCGAGTATTCGCATCGGATCGGCACGGATGATGCCTTCCGGGCTCTGCTGTCCGAACTCCAGGAGAACGACATCGCCCATTCCCACCATCAACGAGGCCGCCCCGGCCACCAGCATGTGGGTGCGAAAGCCGGCGGGCTTGTGAAGAAACTCCCGTTCGAGTCCCACGAGCCCTCCCAGAATCATCGCAACCACTGCCTCACCGATGATCTCCAATTCGAGGGGGAACGAATCCAAGATGGGAACCTCGATTCAACCCATGGCTGTGCCGTTGCCCCGGGACTCGAAGAGAGGGAACCATCGGTCGAGGCGGGTCTCGCCATTTGGGTCCAGCTCCTCCCAACGGCTCGACAGACGGACGTCGACGGGCTCGGGGTCGATGGTTTGCGACAGAGCCGGAACAAACAGGACAGGGGGAATCAGCCAGCGTCCGTGCATCTCCAGCCTCCTGGGGAACCAAGAAAAACGCCGCTTGCCACGGCGTTCGGACTTAAGCCAAGGTTAGTTGCCGGGCACCGGCATGCAAGAGGATCAACCCAGATTTTGGCGCAGGAAGGCTATGCTCCGCTCCAGCGCGTCTTTGGCGTAGTCGGGGTTGTAACGTTCACTGCCGGGATTCGCAAAGCCGTGCTCGGCATCATAGGTCACGGAGACGACTTCCTTTCCCGCCTCAGCCATGGCGGCTTCGAAGCGCTCCATCTTGTCCGGCCAGGTCCTTTCCCGTTCGGCATAGATCGTCAGGAGCGGCCCGTTCAACTCTGCAAGCGCTTCCGGGTCGGTGACTAATCGACAGTAGAAGATAACAGCCGCCCGCACCGCTTCGGGGTCGAGCAGTGCCGCCTGCAGGGCCTGGCGCCCCCCCAGCGACCACCCGAGGGTTGCCAGGTCCCGGCCACTCGCTTTCAGATAGTCCAGGGCAGCGACCAGTTTGGCATCGACCTCTTCCTGATCCAGAGAGCGCATCAAATCGCCCGCCTGTTCGGCATTGCGCGCCCGTTCGCCATCGTAGAGGTCTACCACGAGCGTTTTGGAGTTTAGTTCGGCAGAAAGGCGCTCGGCCCACTCCCTGTTGTAATCAAGCACACCCCACCAGTCATGGACCAGCAAGATTCCCGTCTTGGCATCATCGGGGCCAAAGGGAAAGACCTCGAATTCGGTCCCCTCGAATGTGGCCAGGAGCATTGGCGTACCTCGGCGAAAGTCGGCAAACCCTTCTCATGAAAAATAGCTTCCGCACTGCCGGCAGGCGCAGCCTGCGAACAAAACTGCGCCATATGTACACCGAAATCCCAGCCGCTGCAATCACCCGAAATCACTTGGATGAAACAGTGTGTGCTCCGTCATGATCGGCATCGCCACTACCCTAATCAGCCCGGTTGTCCATCGACGCGCGGGCGGATGAGAACCGGCGTATAGACCCCTACAAACAACAGGAAGGCCACCAGCCAGAAGATCGAGGCGGCACCAATCCACGTGGGGTATGCCGCAGGAAAAACCAGCGGCACGATGATACGAAAGAAAGCCGCGACATTGATCAGTACGAATGCGACGTCAATGGGCCTGGCCGACTGCATGGCCCGACCGGTATGCCCCAGCGAAACACGCGCCATCATGCCGAGAGTCAGCGTACCGATAGTCCCGACGGTATAAGCGTGCAGGGCCAGGCTGGGAGCGACCGTACCGAAACCGGCCAGGGCATCGAGCAGGAAGCCTACAACCAGCCACGTAAAACCTAAATAGAGCACCCAGAGAAGCGGCACACTCCAGAGCCGGGGCGTGTACCAGAGTCCAACCCTGACTCCATGGACGCACGCCGCCACGCCGGCGGCGATCGCCATCCAGGGCGACGCCGGTGCCAAGACCTTGGCCACCAGCCAAACGGCGGCAGTCACGAACACCAGAATTTCGAGTTTGGGCCATTTCGGCGCCTGGGTGCCCGGCAATCCCCGTTCAATGAAAAACGGCACCACCCGTCCGCCTACGATGATGACCAGCCCCACAATCAGTCCGACCGTCAGGTCGATTCCCATGCGCCATGTATCGGTCCCGGCGAGGACCGCGAGGTGGACCAGCAGGTTGGCGCCGGTCAGCAGCGCCAGCAGTACCGGAAACACCAAATTATGGGGCTGTTTGGAACGGGAGAGGGGAATGCCAATCGCGACAGCCAGTGCCGGCAAAAAGAGCAGATCCCCCCCTGCGATCAGGACCGCCGGCAATGGCGTAAATGGCAGCAGACGTCCCGCCAGCCATATCAGCACTAACACCATCAGGGAGTTGCCGGTGGCAGTATCCTGCCCGGTCCAGTTACGAACGGCAGTGAGAAGAAATCCGGCGATCACCGCCATCGCATATCCGAACAGCATTTCGTGGGCATGCCAGTTGTAGGTGCCGTAGCGGGTATTTACCTCAATCAGCCCCAGGAAGGTAGCAGCCCAGAGCGGCACCAGTACGACAGCAGCCCAGCCCGCGGCGAGGAAAAAGGGCCGAAACCCGAGCGCAAACAGGGCGAAGCCGCGCGGCTCGATGGATTGGGGTTCACTGACGTTGAAAATGGCCATGGGATTCCTCAGGCTAAACTTTTTGGGGAAGGCTACCGAATCGGACCCCGCTGCACATTGATGCCAGTCAAGCGCCTATGGCATACGGAACCCGGGGCGCAGCTTTTTCCATACACACACCAAAGAGAAAAGGAGATCCAAATGTCCGAGCACGTCTACAAGCTGGTCGAGATCGTCGGTTCCTCCACCCGGAGTAGCGATGATGCGGTGCGCAATGCCCTCGAACGCGCGTCGAAAACACTGAAGAACCTCAACTGGTTCGAAGTGGTGGAGACCCGGGGACACATCGAAGCGGGCCAAGTCGCCCACTGGCAGGTCACAGTGAAAGTCGGCTTCCGGCTGGAAGAATGAAGCGGATTTACCAGGCCGGCAATCTGCAGGAGGCCTACCTGCTGGTCGGCCTCCTCGCCCGAGAGGGGATCGAAACCCGGGTTTTCAATGAGAGCGCGCAAGGCGCTCTGGGGGAGATCCCTTTCCCTCAAGCCTATCCGGAAATCTGGGTCCTGGATGATGAACGGGCTGATCGGGCCGGTGAGATTATCGATGCCTACGAACAACAGCAGCCTACGGGCGAAACCGTGGCGTGCCCGCATTGTCGTGAGCGCAATCCCGCGAATTTCGATCTTTGCTGGTCATGCGGCCGCTCCCTCGAGAAGGAGTGAAGGGGCGTTATCCTCCGAAGTCGCCGCAGGCACCGACCTGCCAGTAGCGGCTTCGGGCGCTAGTCTTGAGGGAGACACCCGAAGTGGAGGTCTCCCCCATGAACGACAAGGCAGTTGGGGCCAGGCTCGACCAGGCACCCGTCGACGAGGTCTGTATCGACACCCTCCGCACGCTGGCCATGGATGCCGTACAGCAGGCCAACTCCGGCCATCCCGGCACACCCATGGCCTTGGCTCCCGCCGCGTACGTTCTCTGGCAGCGGCTACTCAAGCACAACCCGGGCAATCCCGAGTGGTTTGACCGCGACCGCTTCGTACTGTCCGCGGGCCACGCTTCCATGCTGCTGTACGCTCTCCTGCACCTGACCGGATACGACCTGCCGCTGGAAGAGATCCGCCGCTTCCGCCAATGGGGCAGCCGTACGCCGGGGCACCCCGAGCACGGCCTCACACCCGGCGTGGAAACCACGACCGGCCCCCTCGGCCAGGGCCTGATGAACGCCGTCGGCATGGCCATCGCCGAGGCTCACCTGGCGGCGACCTTCAATCGCGATGGTCACATCGTGGTGGACCACCGAACCTGGGTGTTCGCCAGCGACGGCGACCTGATGGAGGGCGCCTCCCACGAGGCCGCTTCACTTGCCGGTCACCTGGGCCTCGGCAAGCTGATCGTGCTCTATGACGACAACCACATCTCCATCGACGGTCGCACCGAGATGACCTACTCCGATGATGTGACAGGCCGCTTTGAAAGTTACGACTGGCATGTACAGAACCTCGGCGAACGCGCCAACGATATCGCCGCCCTGGATGCCGCCTTTCAGTTGGCGAGCAATGTCGTTGGCCGTCCATCACTGATCATTCTGCGCTCACACATCGCCGAGGGTGCACCTCACGCCCGCGACACCGCGGCGGCTCACGGTTCGCCTCTCGGAAACGACGAGGTACGGGCAACCAAGGGCGCCTATGGCTGGCCCGAGAATGCCCAATTTCTCGTCCCCGAACGGGTGAAGCAGCACATGGGCCATGCCCGGAAGCGCGGTGCGGAGGCCGAGCGCGGGTGGCGCCAAGGATTCGATGCCTATCGCAGGGCCCATCCCGATCTCGCCTCCCGGTTTGATCGCGTACTGGCGGGAGCCCTTCCCAAAGACTGGGATGCGGAACTGCCGCATTTCACGGGAGAGCAGAGTCAGATGGCCACCCGCTCAGCCGCCGGGAAAGTTCTGAATGCCAGCGCCGAGCGCCTCCCCGAACTGATGGGCGGCGCGGCGGATCTCGGCCTCCTCGACCAAGGCGACGCTGGAAACCGGCGGCGACTTCTCCGCCCGTCACACTCCTCAGGGGCGCAACATCCATTGGGGGGTGCGGGAACATGTGATGTGTGCGGCCAGTTCGGGCATGGCGCTGCATGGGGGCGTGCGTCCGTTCGCATCGACCTTTCTCATCTTCACCGATTACGCCCGGCCCGCCATTCGCCTGGCGGCGCTGATGAGGCAGCCCGTCATCTACCTGATGACGCACGACTCCGTCGGACTAGGCGAAGACGGTCCCACCCATCAGCCGATCGAACACCTGGCATCGCTGCGGGCCATGCCCAATCTCACCGTGATCCGTCCCGCCGATGCCGGCGAAACCACCGAGGCCTGGCGGAGCGCCGTCGAGCGGCGCGATGGCCCGACACTGCTGGTGCTGACGCGGCAGAAACTGCCGGTCTTCGACCGCAACCACCTGGCCCCCGCCGAGGGGGTTCGGCGCGGCGCCTACATCCTTTCACCGGAGCATGACACGCCCGATTCTGATCCTCGTGGCTTCCGGTTCCGAGGTCCACCTGGCCCTCTCCGCCCAGGGGCATCTACGGACCGAACACGGCATCGATGCGCGCGTGATCAGCATGCCCAGCTGGGAGCTCTTTCGCGAACAACCCTCCGACTACCGCGAGGCGGTTTTACCGCCGGAGGTCAAACCGCGACTCGCCATCGAGGCCGGTGCCACCCAGGGATGGCTTGAATGGGTCGGCTGCGAGGGCGATGTCATCGGAGTCGACCACTTCGGCGCCAGCGCCCCCGGCCCTGTACTGTTTGAACAATTCGGGTTCACCATCGACAACGTCGTGGCTCGCGCCAGGGATTTGATGGGATGAACGGACTCGGATCTCTGCGGGTGTTTTCCATCCAACGCTATCGATAATGGTGCGGCGCCCTCGCCGCGATCCGGCTCGGAAAATATCGCCCGGCGAGCGGGATTTAGCAGACCCTACATCCCCAGTTCCGGTGCCTCGGGCATCAGGCGAAGACGATCGTGGGGCTGGGAAAAATCGATATCGGGGCCAGCCGGAACGATGCCGCGGGGATTGAGCTGCGGATGGCTGCGGTAGTAGTGCTGCTTGATGTGGTCGAGGCGAACGGTATCGGCCACGCCGGGCGTCTGGTACAGGTCGCGAGTGTAATTCCAGAGGTTCGGGTAGTCGACGAGCCGTTTACGGTTGCACTTGAAGTGCACGTAGTAGACCGCATCGAAACGCACCAGGGTGGTAAACAGACGCCAGTCGGCTTCCGTGGCGAAATCACCGGTGAGAAAGCGCTGATGGTCCAACCGCTTTTCCAGCCGGTCGAGAGTGGCGAACAGCAGTTCCACCGCTTCATTGTAGGCCCGTTGGGTGTGGGCGAATCCGGCGCGGTAGACGCCGTTGTTGACGTTTTCGTAGACCTCGGCGTTGATGGCATCGATGGCCTCCCGCAATTTCCGGGGATAGAGGTCCACCTGAGCATCCCCCCACTCGTCGAACTCGCTGTTGAGTATGCGGATAATCTCCGCCGACTCGTTATTCACGATGGTGCCGGTCGCCCGATCAAACAGGGCCGGAACGGTGACGATGCCGGTGTAATCGGGCCGGGCACGCGCATAGACCTCATAGAGGTAACGGGAGGCGAACAGGATATCGTCCGTGCAGCCCTCGCACTCGCCAAAATGCCAGCTCTCATCGCCCATCACCGGATGAACCACGGAGACATCGATCAGCTCTTCCAGCTTCTTGAGCTTACGCACTATTAGCGTGCGGTGAGCCCACGGACAGGCATAGGAGACATAGAGGTGATAGCGCCCCGGCTCGGCCTTGAACCCCGAGGAGCCGTCCGCCGTCACCCGGTCGCGGAAGACGCTTGCCCGGCGCAGGAAATGCCCCTGCGCATCCTCATCACCGAAATCGGCCATGTCGACCAACTGACCCTCTTTCATCGCCTTCGGCATCCGTTTACCTCCCAATAGAGCACCGAACAGGTTACGTGGGGGTGGCTGCAAATCATTGATTTTGGGGACGCCGTAAATACATCCCTGTAGGCTCGACGGCCGCATCCCTGCGGCCGACGCCCCAATATCAATGATTTACGCCCTCCAAGTTTTTATCTGTTCGGTGCTATAGCGGTTCCTTTGAGAAACAGGCCAACGCCCCTCTTGTAGGAGCGGCATCCTGCCGCGATAGAGTCCCCGCCCATTGCGACCGCAAGCCGCCCCGACATAACCGGAGCAAGCGCCTATCCTGCACATTAGCGGTTAAACCCGATCCCCGGTCTTTCCAGTGCGGCCTCGGCCAGGAGATACATGGCGGCATTCCAGGATTGGCCGCGCATGCCGCCAGGCTCGGCACTGCGGCCGTGAAACCATTCGAAAAAGGCCCAATCCTCAACGCGGGCCGCCTCGGCAATGCCATCCAGCGCCGCCTCGGCATCACGCCGTCTTCCGACCTGCAGGAGGGCCATCGCCCAAAACCCGCCGATGAAGGGCCAGGCGCCACCGTTGTGGTACTGGTGGGGCCGGTTCTGGCGGTGGCGATCCATGTAGGGGCGCCACAGCGGATCGGTCGGTTCGATGGGGCGGCAGACCGTACGCGCCGGGAACGGTACACCGATTTGTTCGCGCCACAGGGCTTCGACCACCCTTTCGGCGGGACCGGGCTCGGCCAAACCGAGCAATACCGAGAGGATATTGCCGAACACGTCGCCCTCGTCACCCCAAAAACTGAAGTTGACAAAGGAGAGATAGAGACTGCTCCCGCAGGAGCCGTCCAGCACATAGTCGGTCAGCAGGCGCAGGCGCCGGTAGTCGGGCCGCTCCCGCGAAAAGGGGAAGAAGAGGTGATTGAAGTGGAATTTGGTCTCCTCGGCGTGCGGCCAGTCGAACAGCCGCTTGACGTAGTACCACAGTGCGTTGGTGTATAGGACGAAACCGGAACGGGGCATAATGTCGGCCCAGTCGCTCGCTTCGTTCTGCTGAAGCAAAAACAGCTGCGGATGTTCCTGGCAGTGAAGCCACTTCAGTGCGGCATCGATGCGATGCCGCAGCTCCGCCTCGAGATGCTGTTCCGGCAGTTGACGGGCGAGCCAACGCACTGCGATCAGCCACCAAAGGGTGGCGTCGATACAGCCGACATACCAGAAATCCGGCTCCGCCCCTTGCGGGTCGACATACTTGGGGATCTGACCGTTCTCGGCCTGATGCTCGGCGAGCGTAATCAGGCTTGCGCGGGCCCCCTCCATCAGATCCGCTTCCCCGCTGACCGCCATCCCCAGGGCGCAAATAGCCGCGTCGCGACCGAAGATCCGCGTGTAGCGCCGCGCCTCCGCCTCCGGCGTCCGCGACGCCGCCAGCACCCCGGCCGGTGTGGTGTTGTGCTTCAGCAGTTCAACCGCGGCGGTGTGCGCGGCGATGCGCAGTTGCGGGTCATTCATGGCAGCATCCCGTAGCGAATGCGAAGTGGCCGACGGGCAAGCTCGGCGGCTTCGGCGAGCACTTTGCCTCAGTCAGGTGTTCGCGGAGGACTCGGCGCTCGTCTCTTCCTCGGCATATACCACATAGCGTAGCGGTCCGCCGGGCACGACGGCACCGAAGGGCCAACAGGTCACGAGGGTCAGCTGCGGGCGCTCCGCCGTCAAACGAATGCGGCTGTCGCGGGAATCGACCACTTCGGCACCACGCACCCGGAACCGGTGAATAGTGCCGGCCGCATCCTCCAGTTCGATCGTTTCGCCGGCGGCCACATCGGCGAGAAACCGGAAATGGGTATCGCGGTGCCCACTGATAACCGCGTTTCCCACGCTCCCGGGCGTGGCGCTGCCGTCGAGGTGTCCGGGGCCGAAGGCCAGGGTCCGGCCGGTCGCCCCCTGCAAGACGATCAGGTCGACGCCATGGGCTGGGGCGCGCAGGCGAGCCACCGGCGAGGTGTCCGCCCAGGGCCAGGGTTTGACCGCCTCCTCGCCGGCCCGGGTCGAGACCCAGGCGTGCTCGAGCAGTAGCTGAGCCAGCTGTGCCTTGGCCCAGATCCAGCCGCCCTGGCCGAGGCCCACAGCCCCGGCCAGGACGAGTCCAATACTGATAAAGCGAAGGCGCCGCATCACGCCTTCTCCCGCCGCGAGACCCCGAACAGCCCCAACAGTAGCGAAAGGAGACCGCCGAGCAGCCAGATCGGCGCGGGGGTGGCGGTCTGTGGGAAGCGGCCGAAGACCTTATCATGCTGCCAACCCTGGGGCAGGTTGGTCGGTACGGCGCTGCTTCTCAACGCTTCCGTGGCCGGCCGCGAAGGCGTCCTGTCGATGGCAACCAGGCTGGTGTGGCGGGAGACCAGGTGGTGTCCAAGGGCCACCGCGATCACCTGCCGCCGCACATCGTCCCGATCGGCACCCTCCTGTATCGAATCGGTCAGGTCGGCAATCTTGCGACGCGCCCAGAGCACTCCGATGCCTTCGCCCTGTCGCCCGCCGGCCAGGGGCAGTGACACCCGGAACCCACGACCGGCCTGTACGCCGCTCAGTATGACATCCCCACCGACCGGGCGATTGAGCTTGGCGGCCACCACCAGCGGCTCGCCCGCATAGAGGTCGGGAATGCGCTGCGGATGCACCTCCACGTTCACCCCTTTGGGCCACTGCAACTCGATGCCCGTCAGCACCGGCGTTTCCAGTTTGCGGAAGAGCGCCGTCATCTTCTGCTTTACCTCTCCGATGCGGCCGACGTAGGTGAAGGTGCCACGGCCAAACTGTGCCGCCTTGCTCATGAAGTGGCTGTTGGGCGCCGAGCCGATGCCGATAGTGAAAAGCCGGCTGTTGCCAAGCCGTCCATGGATGAGCCTGAACAGGGCCGACTCGTTGCCCACCGCCCCGTTGGTCAGGAAGATCACCTGATGCACGCGGGACGGAGCGTGTTGGCCGGAAAGAGCCCTTTCCAGGGCCGGAGCCATGACCGTCCCACTGTTGGCGGAGAGCCCACGGACCCAGCGTTTGGCCTTGGCCTTGAAGGGGCCGTCGGCCGGCTGCGGTGTGGAGAACAGGCTGGAGGTAACGCTGTTGAACTCGATGACATTAAAGCGATCCTCCGGCTCCAGGCGGCCGATGGCCATCTCCAACGCGGCCTTGGCCTGGACGATGGATTCGCCGCCCATGGAGCCGGAGGTATCGATAATGAAATCGACGTCCCGCGGCAGGCGCCGTTCGGCGGCCTGCGTCGGCGGCGTCAGCATCAGCAGGGCATAGGTGGCGTCCCCCTTCTCCTCCTTGAAAAGCGCCGCCTGCGGTACCCGGCCCGCCTTCGGCGCCCAGACCAGCTCGAAGTCCCGATTGGCCGGAATCGTCTCCAGGGTGACCGTGGCGCGCCCCTCTCCCCCGCGGATGACATCCACCGCATGGTAGTTGCTTTCCACCCGCGCCAGGGGAAACCCGGCGTCCAGCTCCGCCACCAGGCGCACCGGGTTGACCGGCTCGGCCCCCGGTTTCACCACCGGCGGGGTGATCCGGGAGGCATCCGGCACCTGATCGGTGTCGAAGGCCCAGCCGGTTCCGCCGGAGGGCTGCAGGCGCTGATCGGCGGCCAGGGGCATTCCGGGAATGAAGCGCGGTGCCACGACCAGGGGGAAGCGAATGCGAAAGCGCCCCTGATCGAGGCGCAACGACTGCTGGTACTCGATGGTGACCCGGACCGTCTCCCCCGGCCCGATATTCGCCACCGAATTGGTGAAGATGTTGGGACGCTCCTGCTCCACAAGGCTTGCCTTGCGACCCTCGGATTTCGCCTTCTCGTAGCTCTTGCGTGCCTCCGCCTTCTCCCGGATGACCCCCTCGATCACCCGCTCGCCCACCTTCATCCGCAGGTGATCCAGGGCCGCATCCTCCGGAAGCGGAAAGACGTAAACCCCCTCCACCCAGTCCGCTCCAGGGTTCTTGAACGCCTGGGTCACCGTCACCCTGGCCAGCATGGCCGTGATCTTCATGGAAACCTCGGTGGAAACCGTGGTGGCCGGACGGTAACGACCGGGCGTACCGGTTCGAAGCAGGAGTTGACCGCTTTTCGCCTCGTCCGCTGTCACCAACCGAGCTTCCGCTCGCGCATCGGCGCTCTGAAACACCGCGCAGATCACCAGTGCGAGCACCAGCAGGCGCAACCATCCGTCTTCACTCTTTTCGGTTCTGTACATGGCCCTCTCCTTCGGTTGCCGTTTTCTCACGGGACCATTACAGCGCTGCATACGGGCGATAACGGAGGGCAAAGCGGGCGAGACAACGGCTGAAAAAGGGCGAATTATGGCAATGGCTGTCTCGACTTTTTCGACGAGGGATGCCACTGTCCAGGCTGCCGGCCGATTTCCGGACCTGAAACAGGGGAGCGACCGCCCTTCGCACAACGGCTTCCCGCCGAAGACAAACAGGAGTATTCAATGCCTGAACGGATTCAAGCCACCCTCCAGCAGTATTTCGGCCACGACCGATTCCGCCCCGGTCAGCAGCCGGTGATCGAGCACCTGCTGGCGGGACGCTCCACGGCCGCCGTATTTCCTACCGGCGGTGGCAAGTCCCTCTGCTATCAGTTGCCGGCACTGCTGCTGCCCGGCGTCACCCTGGTGGTCTCTCCGCTCATCGCCCTGATGAAGGATCAGATCGATGCCCTCACGGCTCGCGGCATCGCCGCCCGACGGCTGGACTCGACCCTCAGCGCGGACGAGTACCGCAGCGTGATGGAGCAGCTTCGCGACGGCACCCTGCGACTGCTCTACGTCGCCCCTGAGCGGTTCAACAACGAGCGCTTTCGCGAGGCAATCGCGCGCGTACGCGTCTCGCTGTTCGCGGTGGACGAGGCCCACTGCCTCTCGGAGTGGGGCCACAATTTTCGCCCCGACTACCTCAAGCTTGCCGGCTTCGCCCGCGATATCCGCGCCGAGCGCATCCTCGCCCTGACCGCCACGGCGACCCCGCCGGTGCTTGAGGATATCTGCCGCATCTTCGATATCGCCCCCGAGTGTGCGGTGCGCACCGGCTTCTACCGGCCCAACCTGCAACTGCTCACCACGCCGGTGAGCGCCCGGCAACGCGACCCGGCACTGCTGGAGGCACTGGAGAGCCACCCGCCCGGCCCCACCATCGTCTATGTCACCCTGCAGAAAACCGCCGAATCACTGGCCGGCAAACTGGTCTCCGCCGGCTGGCCGGCGCGCGCCTATCACGCCGGCCTGAAGGATGAGCAGCGAAGCGCGGTGCAGGAGTGGTTCATGGCCTCCGATCGCGCCGTGGTGGTGGCGACCATCGCCTTCGGCATGGGCGTGGACAAGGCCGATATCCGCTACGTCTATCACTACAACCCGCCCAAGAGCCTGGAGAACTACGCCCAGGAGATCGGCCGCGCCGGTCGCGACGGCGCCCCCTCCCGCTGTCACCTGCTGTTCTGTCGCGATGACCTCAACGTGCTCGAGAACTTCATCTACGGCGATACGCCGGAGGAGGTTTCCCTGCGGGGCTTGGTCCATGAACTGTTCAGCCGGGAGGCCGAGTTCGATCTCGCCCTGCACGAACTCTCCGGCCGTCACGACATCCGCCCGTTGGTGTTGCGCACGCTGCTCACCTATCTGGAATTGGATGGTCTGCTCGAAGGCGGCACGCCGTTCTACTCCGACTACAAGTTCAAGCCGCTACTCAGTTCCCGGGAGATCCTGGGGCGCTTCGAGGGGGAGCGGCGGGACTTTCTGGAGGCGCTGTTCCGGCAGTCGAAAAAAGGGCGCACCTGGCTCAGCCTGGACCCTGGCGCCACGGCGACCGCCTTGGGATGCCCGCGCGAACGGGTGATCCGCGCCCTCGACTGGCTTGGCGAGCAGGCGATGCTGGAGGTAAAGGCGGCCGGTGTGCGCCACCGCTACCGGCGCCTGCAGATGCCGGACGATCTCGACGGCCTGGCCGTGGCGCTGCACCGTCGGTTGCTGAAGCGCGAAGCGGCCGAGATGGGACGCCTGCGACAGGTCCTCGATATGGCGGCCATGGAGGGATGCCGCACCGCCGCCCTGGCCGCCCACTTCGGCGAAACGCTCGAGGCACCCTGCGGCCACTGCAGCGGGTGCCTGGGCGAAACGTCCCCTTTAATGGAACGGGATGAAGTCGCCATCCCGCCCGCCCTCGCAGAACAATTGGAGCCTTTGCTGATCGAAAAGGCCGATGTGCTCGCTTCGCCACGGGCCATCGCACGTTTCCTCTGCGGCGTGTCGTCGCCAGCGCTGAGCCGCGCAAAGCTGAGCGGGCACAAATTGTTCGGGGTTTTGGCGGCGGTGCCTTTCGGGCAAGCGGTGGCTTGGGCGCAGGCAGTCATGCCAAAAGTGAACCATCTCGACTGATTCGCCCCGGGCCGGGAAACGGAACAGAACCCTTGTGGCAGATCTTGATTTACAAAAAGGGCTACAACACAAACACTCAACATCAAAGAAATTGTCTTTTTTTAGAAATATAAGCCAAGAGCCCGTGCCCTCTCCTTTCTCCATTTAATATTGACTCAGATCAAGGTTAAAACCATTCCACTGTAGTGGACTTGGGTTTGGACCCTATTCTTCGGAAAAGGGGGATCAGCCAGGTAGCGCATCACCAATCACGGATGCTCAGGATGAGGTTCAACGAATCCAGTATCAACCTCCACCAGCTTGTCCTTTCGCTCTCCCAGGCGCTGGACCTGGTCAATCCCGTCATGGCCCACCACCACGAACGGGTGGCCTATACGGCCTTGCGGGTAGCGGAGATACTGGGCCTGCCCGCAGGCGAAAAGGAGAAGATCGTTATCGCCGCGGCCCTGCACGATATCGGCGCACTCTCAAACCGGGAGCGGGAATCGGTGGTCCGCCTGGACAGTGGTCTTCGCCACGCCCGTTTTGGCCACCAGCTCCTGATGAAATTCGAACCCTTCCGAGAGGCCGCGCGGCTCGTCCGTTTTCACCACATTCCCTGGGCGGACGGGGCGGGCCTTGGGGCGGAAGGAGAGGCGGTGCCGGCGGGCGCGCATATCATCCACCTGGCCGACCGGATCGACACCCTGATCGATGACAGGGCGCCGATCCTGTCGCAGGTGGAGCGAATTGTCGGTGCCCTTCGCGCCCTGAGTGGCCGCACCCTGGTCCCCGGGCAGGTCGAGGCATTCTTCCAGTTGGCCGAAAGTCCGGCCTTCTGGCTCGAACTCGCCTCTCCCGGCCTGCAGGACCGGCTGGCGGAACGCACGCCCTTTTCCACCATTGAGATGGATGTGGACGGGTTACTCGACTTCGCCGGCCTGATGGCGCAGGTCATCGACTTTCGAAGCCGCCACACGGCAACCCACTCCAGCGGCGTCGCCGCGGTCACCGCGACCCTTGCCGACCTGTTCGGACTGGCCGAGGGCGATTGCAAGCGCTTGCAGGTGGCCGGCTTTCTTCACGATATCGGCAAACTCGCCATCCCGGTGGAGGTCCTGGAGAAGCCCGGCCGTCTCTCCGCCGATGAATGGCTGATCGTCAACGCCCATCCCTATCACAGCTACCGCGTTCTCGCCGCCATCGGCGGTCTGGAGGACATCGCCACCTGGGCCGGCATGCATCACGAGCGGCTCACGGGTGATGGCTACCCTTTTCGCGCCCGCCAGCACGAGATCCCACTGGAGGCTCGAATACTGGCAGTGGCCGATGTGTTTACCGCATTGACCGAGGATCGGCCCTACCGGGCAGGAATCGAGGCGGGGCGGGCGATGACGATCCTCAAGGAGTTGGTCGAAGAGCGCAAACTGGATGCCCGCGTGGTGGAGGTCCTGCTGAGCCATTACGAGGCGGTGGATCGCTGCCGCCTCGCCGCCCAGGCGGAGGCGGTGCAGGATTACCGCGAATTCATGGAGCGGTTGGTCTCCCTCGACTTCTCCAACGCGCGGGCCACCCACCTGGCCTGGCGCCAGCGGCTGAACGCCTTTCTCCAGGGCGCCGAAGAGCTGCCCCGGGAATACCTGGTCTCGCACCGCCAGTGCGGGTTGGGCCAGTGGTACTACGAGGAGGGCCTTCATCAGTACGGCCACGTACCGGAAATGCAGGCGCTGGAGGAGCCCCATGCGGAGCTCCACCGTTTGGTGGCCAAGGTCGTAGACCTCCAGGAGCAGGGGCACTCGGCACAAGCGAAGGCCCTGAGTGAGGAACTCCAACCGCTGTTCGAGCGAATCGTCGCTCTGCTCGACGCCATTGAGGTCAAGGCGGCTTTATGGGCGGGCGGCAGTTCGGCGCATGACGTGGTTCATGCTTGACGGCACCTCGATCCGATTATTTCCACAACCGCTTCCCCTATTGCAAATCAAGGAGATGGAGTAAATGGCAAAGAAGCTCGTAGCCTGGTTTCAGGCCGTTATGCAAGCCTTGGGGATCCGCTCCTTGCGCGGACAGTTTCTGTTGTCCTATTCGGTCGTCTTTTTTGCGGTAACCGTTTCCGGCGTCTTGAGCTACTTCGGTTCCGGCGCGGATCCCTCCGGCGCTACGGAAGGTTGGCGACTCCTGGCGCTGGGGGCGAACGGCGTCGTCCTGCTGATGCTGCTGTTGAATTACAGCCTCGGCATCGTGTGGCTGCTGCGTCGGGTGGAGATTCTCCACGACCGTCTCGCCGCTATGGCCGGTGGCGACTTCTCCAAACGCATACAGGCGGACGAGTACGGCACGGAGATCTGCCGGGCCCAGCAGGCCTACAACCAGATCGTCGACGAGATCGGTCGACTGGTTGCCGGGATCGCCACCGCCGGGGTGGGGCTGGCGGCTACGACCAATAAGGTGAGCGATGCCATGTATGACGCCGAGTGCAGTCTCAGCTCCCAGCACACGCAACTGGAAAATACCGCCACGGCCATGAACGAGATGACAGCCACCTTGCACGAGGTGGCCGGCGGCACCACGCGGGTCGCGGAGGCCTCTGCCACCGCCAGTGAGGCAGCGGAGGACGGTCGCCGGGTGATCGCCGGTATTCTCCAAGAGATCGACGGACTGGCCCGGGCGGCACAGACCACGACAGAGGCTATGGCAAGACTCGATGCCGACAGCCAGGAGGTAGGGCAGGTCCTGGACGTCATCAGCGGCATTGCCGAACAGACCAACTTGCTGGCCCTGAATGCCGCCATCGAGGCGGCGCGGGCCGGTGAGGCGGGGCGCGGTTTTGCCGTGGTCGCGGACGAAGTCCGCACCCTGGCGGCGCGGACGCAAACCTCCACCAATGACGTTCGCCATATTATCGAACGGCTCCAACGTCAGTCCGGGGAGGTCGTCCAGGCGGTAGCGGATAACCGCGGCCAGGCCGAGCGGAGCCAGGCGCAGGCCGGCGAGGCCGGTAGCGCCCTCGAGCGCATTGTCCAGGCGATCGCCGATGTTCGCGGGCAGACCACACAGATCGCCACCGCCACTGAGGAGCAGAGCCATGTGAGCAGCGACATGGACCGGCAGGTTACAACCATCGCCGAGGCGGCGGAGAAAACCCGTACGGGGACCGCTCAGGCGGTCGATGCGATGGCCGGGCTCGGTGAAGAGGCGACCCGCCTGCAGGGTTTGATCGGCCGCTTCCGGACCGACCGGGCGGACGTCGTTCTGGCCAATGCCAAATCCGCCCACCTGGCGTGGAATTCGCGCCTACGCTCATTCCTGGATGGTCGCGGGCACCTGAGTCGGGAGCAGGCGGTCTCCCATCACGACTGTGCCTTCGGCAAATGGTACGACCAGGACGGGCAGAGACAATTCGGTCACTTGGAGCCGTTTCGGCGGATCGAGACCCCGCACGCCGAACTGCACTCTCTGATCCGGCAGATCATCGAATACAAGGAAGCGGGCCAGATGGAAGCAGCGGAGGAGGCGTACAAAGGCGTGGCGCCGCTGTCGGAGCGGATCGTCGGATATCTGGATAACCTGAGCTCAGTGGCCACGGGTGATACGGTGAAGCACGACTAGGGCCTGTTGACGTTTCATCTTCGCCTCTGTTGAGGCTGAAAATTCACCAATCGAGGCGAGAGGAGAGAAGTTTGGTTATTCCAAATGAACGACGAACAACGAAGAGTGGTGGATTTTCAGCCTCAACCCTTCGGGCTGGGGCCATTTTTCCGCCCAGCTTCGTTATCAGTCGCTTATTTGGAATAACCAAACTACGCTCCTTCTGCCTCGCTGGACGAAAAAATGGCCGCCAGCAGTGGTGAAGATGAAACGTCAACAGGCCCTAAGGCATTCCGGTCGGAAACTTGGGGCACAGGTTGCCTGTCACATCAGGGGACACCGCCGTTTGCCGTTTCGCCCCGCCGAATGCTTGACGATGATGTGCGGCCGTTCACCGTCGCTGAAACCCAGCCCGGTTAGCCGGCTCGCACACGACGCCGCCAAACGCGTTTCAAGCTCTGCGAAGTCGCGGTCAAACAGACGGTAGCGCTTCACCCTGAGCGTTCGTTTTCCGTAGACTATGGCCGCCCTCCCGACGACCACGCAGCGATGACCCAGAAACCGTCCCGCGACACCATCCGCATCCGCGGCGCCCGCCAAAATAACCTCAAGGGTCTCGACATCGACATCCCCCTCGGGGAGCTGTTGGTGATCACCGGCGTCTCCGGATCAGGGAAGTCCTCACTGGCCTTCGATACCCTCTACGCCGAGGGACAGCGGCGCTACGTGGAAACCTTTTCCCCCTATGCCCGCCAGTTCCTCGACCGCATGGACCGGCCGACGGTCGAACGCATCGACGGTGTGCCCCCGGCAATCGCCATCGATCAGAGCAACCCGGTGCGCACCTCCCGCTCCACCGTGGGCACCATGACCGAACTGAACGATCACCTGAAGCTGCTGTTCGCGCGCGCGGCGCAACTCTATTGCGGCGGCTGCGGGCAGCCGGTGGTGCGGGATACGGCGGAATCGGCGGCGGCGCAGCTGATCGCCAAAAGCGACGGACCGCGGGCAGCGGTGACCTTTACCCTCGGGATTCCCGAGAAACTGCCGGCGGAGGAGATGGAGCGGATGCTTGCCGGCCAAGGCTACACCCGCATTCACTCCCGTGGCGAACAGAGCCTCGAAGTCGTGCAGGACCGCATGCGCCTCAATGCCGACCGGCACGACCGCCTGGTCGAGGCGCTGGAGAAGGCCTTCGCCGCCGGCAACGGTCGCGCCGCGGTGCACGACCTGGACGGCGGCCACAGCTGGCGCTTCTCCACCGATCTGCACTGCGCCGAGTGCGATATCGATTACACCGACCCCACGCCGAACCTGTTCTCCTTCAACTCGCCGCTCGGCGCCTGCCCTACCTGCCGGGGCTTCGGCCGGGTGAAGGGGATCGATGACAACCTGGTCGTCCCGGACGGAACCAAAAGCCTGGCTGAGGGTGCGATCAAGCCCTTCCAGAGCGACAGTTATTACGAGTGCCAGGTAGAGCTGAAGCGCTTCGCCAAAAGTGCGGGTATTCCGCTCAAGAGGCCCTGGCAGGAGCTGAGCGAAGCACAAAAGACCTGGGTACTGGAGGGCGAGGGCGATTGGGACAACGGCGTCTGGTACGGCGTTCGGCGCTTTTTCGACTGGCTGGAGAGCAAGGCCTACAAGATGCACGTGCGGGTGCTGCTGTCGCGCTACCGCAGCTACGACGAATGCCCCGACTGTCGCGGCGCGCGGCTGAAGCCCGAGGCGCTGAACTGGCGGCTGGGGACACGGGCGGATGCCGATGCGGTACTGCCCCCCGGGCAACGTTTTCACCCGCACCGACTCCAGCTCGATGCCACTGCGCTGCAGTCTCTGCCGGGATTGACTGTACACGACGTCATGCGCCTGCCGCTGGAGCGGTCGAAGGCGTTCTTCACGGACATCCATCTGCCCGGGCCGCTGGACGAGGCGGCCGACCTGCTGCTGACCGAGCTTCGCTCGCGTCTCGGTTACCTGAACGAGGTCGGCCTCGGCTACCTGTCGCTGGACCGCCAGTCACGCACCCTCTCCGGCGGCGAGGTGCAGCGCATCAATCTGACCACCGCCCTGGGCACCTCCCTGGTCAACACCCTGTTCGTGCTGGACGAGCCCTCCATCGGCCTGCACCCGCGGGACATGGGCCGTATCAATAGCGTGTTGCACCGCCTTCGCGACGCCGGCAACACCCTGGTGGTGGTCGAGCACGACGAGCTGGTGATGCAGGCCGCCGACCGCATCCTCGACCTGGGTCCCGGCCCCGGCGAGCGCGGCGGCGAGGTGGTCTTCTTCGGCGGCCCGCAGGCACTGCTGCGGGGCAAGAGTCTCACTGCCGACTACCTTACCGGCCGCAAGGCGGTCGCCCCGCCCCGCGCGCCCACCCCCCCGGCGGACAAACAGCTGGAACTGTTCGGCGCCAGCGAGCATAACCTGCGCGAGGTGGACGTGGCGATCCCGCTGGAGCGGCTGGTTTGCATCACCGGCGTCTCCGGCTCCGGCAAGTCCACGCTGATCCGCGACGTGCTCTACCCGGCCCTGGCCAGGGCGCTCGGGGAGGCCGTCGAGACCCCGGGCGCCTTTCGCGAACTTCGCGGCACGGAACACCTGAAGGGCGTGGTGCTGGTGGACCAGTCCCCCATCGGCAAATCCGCCCGCTCCAATCCCGCCAGTTATGTCGGCGCCTTCGATCCGATCCGCAAGCTGTTCGCCGCCGAACCCGAAGCGGCGCAGCGCGGCTACAGCGCCGGCACCTTCAGCTTCAACACCGGCGACGGCCGCTGCCCCACCTGCGGCGGCACCGGTTTCGAGCACGTGGAGATGCAGTTCCTCTCCGACGTCTACCTGCGCTGCCCGGATTGCGACGGCCGCCGTTACCGGCCGGAGGTGCTGGAGGTCAAACGCCTGGGCGCCGATGGCGGCGCCCACTCCGTTGCCGATGTGCTGGCGATGACGGTCAACGAGGCGGCGCTCGCCTTCGCCGATCAGCCAGCGGTTCTCAAGGGACTCGAACCGCTGCAGGCGGTCGGACTCGATTACCTTCACCTGGGTCAGCCCACACCGACCCTCTCCGGCGGCGAGGCACAGCGGCTGAAGCTCGCGGGGCACCTGGCCAAGAGCCGCAAGGCGCGCGGCGGCACGACGCTGTTCCTTTTCGACGAACCCACCACCGGGCTGCACTTCGACGACGTTGCCACCCTGCTGCGGGCCTTCCAGCGCCTGCTCGACGCCGGCCATTCACTGCTGGTGATCGAACATAACCTGGACGTCATCGCCGCGGCCGACTGGCTCCTGGAGCTGGGGCCCGAAGGCGGCGAGGCCGGTGGCAGGGTTGTGGCCTCGGGCATGCCGGAAGCGGTCATGGCCTGCGCCGATAGCCATACCGGCCGCGCCCTCGCCGATTACCGCGAGCGCAATGCCGCGCGCAAGCAGGACGCACTGAAGGTGGCCGAGGCTCCCGCCCCGTTTGCCCCGGTCACCGCCGTCGACGCCATCGAGATCCGTCACGCCCGCGAGCACAACCTGCGCGGCGTCGACATCAGCATCCCGCGCGACCGATTCACCGTCATTACCGGCGTTTCCGGCTCCGGCAAGAGCACCGTCGCTTTCAACATCCTCTTCGCCGAGGGGCAGCGCCGCTATCTGGAATCCCTCAACGCCTACGCCCGCCAGTTCGTGCAGCCGGCGGCGCGTCCCGATGTGGACGCCGTGCTCGGCATCCCGCCGACCGTCGCCATAGAACAGCGCACCAGCCGCGGCGGACGCAAGAGCACGGTCGGTACCCTGACCGAGGTGCATCATTTCCTGCGTCTGCTCTACGTCAAGCTCGGCATCCAGCACTGCCCCGAGTGCGAGGTCCCCATCGAGCAGCAGGCCCCCGCCGCCATCCACGCCCGCCTGCTGCGCGAGTACCGCGGCCGCGAGATCACCCTGCTCGCCCCGCTGGTGGTCGCGCGCAAGGGGATTTACAACGAACTGGCCGAATGGGCCGCAGCCCGCGGGTATGAACAGTTGCAAGTGGACGGTAAGCGGTTGCCGACCAGCCCCTGGCCGAAGCTCGACCGCTACAGGGAGCACGACATCGATCTGCCGGTGGCGACACTGAAGGTCTCCCCGAAGGGCGAACAGGCGCTGCGCGAGGCGGTTGCCAAATCCCTGGAGCTGGGCAAGGGCACGCTGAAGGTCGGCAACACCGTGTTGTCCACCACCCGCGCCTGCCGCTCCTGCGGCCGCGGCTTCCCGGAGCTGGACCCACGCCTTTTCTCTTACAACTCCAAGCACGGCTGGTGTGAACGCTGCTACGGCACCGGCGTGGTGCTGCCCGGCTTCGATGCCGAACAGAGCGGCGAAGAGTCCGAATGGCGCGAGGCGAAGGCCAGGCCCTGCCCTGCCTGTCACGGCGCACGACTCAATCCCACTGCGCTGGCGGTCACCTTCCGCGGGCGCTCCATTGCCCAACTCTCGGCGCTGCCGGTGAAGGCGGCGCAAGCCTGGTTGCTCAAACAGAAACTGAAAGGACGGGAGCAGGCCATCGCGCGAGACATTCTCGCCGAACTCACCGGCCGCCTCGGTTTTCTGGAGCAGGTGGGCCTCGGCTACCTGGGCCTCGACCGGGCCGCCCCCACCCTCTCCGGCGGCGAAGCGCAGCGCATCCGCCTCGCCGCGCAGCTCGGCTCCAACCTGCGCGGGGTCTGCTACATCCTCGATGAGCCCACCATCGGCCTGCACCCGCGCGACAACCGGCTGCTGCTGGAGACGCTGCGGGCGCTGGAGGCCAAGGGCAACACGGTGGTGGTGGTCGAACATGACGAAGAGACCATCCGCATGGCCGAGCACGTGGTCGACCTCGGTCCCGGTGCCGGCAACCGCGGCGGCTATGTGGTGGCCCAAGGCACGCTGGGGGATCTGCTGGCGGCTCCGGAGTCGCTCACGGGGCAGTGCCTGCGCGAGCGGGAAGAGGGGCAGCTGGCCCTTCCCGCCCCGAGTGCCGAGCGACCTGAACAGGCCGGCGCACTCGAAGTGCGCGGTGCGTGGCTGCACAACCTGCAGGATATCGACCTCTCGATCCCCCTGGGCCGTCTGGTCGGCGTCACCGGCGTCTCCGGCTCCGGCAAGTCCACCCTGGTGCGACAGGTGCTGCGCGACAACCTCTCCCGTCTGCTCGGTCGCCGCCGCGGCCGCAAACCCGCGATCAGCGGCTGCGAGGCGATCGGAGGTTGGGGGGGCCTGGAGCGCGTGCTCGAAGTCGACCAGACCCCGATCGGCAAGACACCCCGCTCCTGCCCCGCCACCTACATTGGTTTTTGGGACGATATCCGCAAGCTTTTCGCCGCCACACCCGAGGCGAACCTGCGCGGCTATAAACCCGGCCGCTTCTCATTCAATGTCGCCGGTGGCCGCTGCGAGGTATGCGAGGGACAGGGCATGCGCCGCATCGAGATGAGTTTTTTGCCCAACGTCACCGTCCCCTGCGAAAATTGCCGCGGCGCACGCTTCAACGCGGAGACGCGGGCGGTTCACTTCAAGGGTCGCGATATCGGCCAGGTACTGGCGATGAGCGTCGATGAAGCGGTCGATTTCTTCGCTGCCCACCCGCGCGTGCACCGGGCCCTCGCCCTGCTGCAGGACGTCGGCCTCGGCTATCTCACCCTCGGACAGCCGAGCCCCACCCTCTCCGGCGGCGAGGCCCAGCGCATCAAGCTGGTATCGGAACTGGCCAAGACCAATAGCGGCAAAACGCTCTATGTCCTGGACGAGCCCACCGTCGGCCTGCACATGGCGGATGTCGACAAGCTCACCCGCGTCCTGCAGCGCCTGGTGGCCGCCGGCAACTCGGTCCTGCTGATCGAGCACAACCTGGACGTCATCGCCGCGGCGGACTGGATCATCGACCTGGGCCCGGAGGGAGGTGAAGGCGGCGGAAAGATCGTGGCGCAAGGCCCGCCCGCCACCGTGGCGCGGCGCAAACGCTCACACACGGGGAAGGCGCTGAACGAGTTCCTGAATCGCTAAACCCGGGATAACCGGGCAGGAGGAACGCCCCGGCGTCATTCGGCAAGCGGCAGCCAAACCGAAAACACCACGCCCTCGTTGGCGTGGTTTTCGGCTGCCACTTTTCCGTTGTGGAACTCCGCCACCAGTCGAACGATATGGAGTCCCAACCCAAGGTGGGGGGCATCGCCTTTCGTTTTTCGGACCGAGACCATGGATTCAAACAGTCTCTCCCGCATATTTTCCGGCAGAGGTTCACCCCGGTTCGCGACCGACAGTCGGGCAAACGCCTCTTCGTGCGCCAGCTTGATGGTGATGGGGGTGTCGGGCCGGGCAAAGTCCACGGCATTGGATACCAGCTTGTCCAGCATCTGGGCGATGAGGTCGGGTGCGGCAGTGATGGTGCACGGCTCGGAGCCCGGCTCAATCAAGAACAGCTGTTCCGGATAGGCGCCACGATGCCCCTCGCCGACGGCTTCGACAAGCCCCCGCAGATCGAACCGTTCGAGCTCCGCATCCTGGAGCGCCTGTTCGAGGCGGGTCGCCTCCGACAAGCGCTGCAGAATGGTGCCGAGCCGATCGATGCCTTGCCGGGCCCGCTGCAGATAAGTGGCCCTATCCTCCTCCGGCGCATGTTCCAGGTTCTCCAGCGAGGACTTGACCACTACCACCGGCGTTCGCAATTCGTGAGCGAGCTTACCGGCCATGGTCTCCAGATACCGGTTGTACTGGCCGAGACGGCGCAGCATGTGGGAAAAGCTTCGGGAGAGGTCACCGATCTCATCCCGGGCCCGGGAGCCGCCGATCGAACCATTCACCCGTCCATCTTCGCCGATGGCCGTGTCGGCCTCATCCCGCAGCCTGCGAATGCGCACGGAGAGGCGGGTTGCAAAGATCAGCAATACTGCCACGACCAGGACCAATGCCAGCAAGGTGCTGGAGGCAAGCCGCTTGATCGCCTGGTTCTGGACCGAAAGGATGGCGTTGGTCGTCTGCTCGATTACGACCGAACCCACCACCGCACCATCGATGCGAATCGGGAAGGCCGCCGAGGCGATCACGGCCTCCCCGTCCGCGGTGGTACGACGCCGCGTGCCGGCCTCACCCTCCAAGGCCCTGATGACCTCTGAACCGTCAAGGCGCGATGCCCGGGCCAGGGCATCGGAAAAATCGTAGGCGGGATTGGGGATGAACAGGCCGAACAGCGCATCGGCCAGGTTGCCGCGCCCAGAGCCATCTTCCGGCTGCAGTCGACCGGACACAGCCAGGACCCTTCCCGCGGTATCCACCACCCAGGCGCGGGAGTCCTCGGCGGCCAGTCCCGCAACCAATTGTTCGATTCCGCTCTGGGGCAACAGCAGCACGCCGGGCTGTTCGCGGGATGCGGTGTGAATCGCTTCGGCGTCGCCCCCCAGGACATCGACGTCCATCAAGGTAAAACCGATGCGGTTGCCCCACCGAAGCGGCAGCCGCAACTCGATAACGTACCCCTCGGCGCTCTCCTGCCACTCCCCGCGCAGTGCCGGCTCCCATTTACCGGGTGTCCCGTCCGGCAGCAGGCGATAGGCATTGAGACGGCCGGGCGCGGCCGTGCTCATCAGATAGCGCCCTCTTCCCTCAACCCTGACGATCAGGTGATCACCTTCCCGGCCGGTGCGGGGATCCCGGTAGATGATTCTGTCGTCCTTCACTTTGAAGAGGGCGAACAGCTCATCGCCGCGCGCGGCAAGCAGATGTTCGAGGCGGCAACCGCTGCCGATTTCAAAGATCCGGGCCAAATCCAGAGAGGCGCGCCACTCTTCGGTATAGCCATCCAGCTGAACCGGGGTTTCCAGACTGCGGACGAAATAGATGTGCTTTTCGGGAACTCCCGCGATGCGAACGGCATGCTGGGTAAAGGGTTCGGGCCGGCTGGAGAGAACCACCGCCGCGGCTTCGGCCCGGGCCAACAGGGCCTGCTCCTGTGCCTGGCGAAGGAAGCCTTCCATTTCGTTGAGGTAGCGGTAGCCGGCCCAGGGCAGCGCAAGCAGGCTCAGTGAAACGACCAGAAGCTTCGTGCGCAGCGAAAACCGCACGGTGTGCTGTCTCATGCTACTCCGGCTTCCAGCGATAGCCCATTCCGTACACGGATTCGATAGCCGCGAACTCCGAATCCAGGGCGGCGAACTTGCGGCGAATACGTTTGACGTGGGAGGTAATGGTGGCGTCATCCACCACGATGCTCGCATCCGCCATCAGCTGGTCGCGGTTCTTGACGTGCCCGGGGCGTTTGGCAAGCGAATGCACCAGCCAGAATTCGGTGAGCGTCAGGTCCACCGACCGCTCCTTCCAGGTCGCCGACATGCGGTCCAGATTGAGCCGCAGCGCCCCGCGCTCCAGCTGTTCATCTTCGGCAGGGGGGGCCGTCATCGCCTCCACGCGGCGAAACAGGGCCGCTATGCGAGCGGTCAGGTGCGGCGTCGAGACCCCCTTGGTGAGGTAGTCGTCGGCGCCGAGACGAAAGCCGGATACGGCGTCCACATCGCTGTCACGGGCCGTAAGAAAGACAATCGGCAGGACCGGCGACATCGCGCGAAGCTCCCGGCACAGGTCAAAGCCGCCTTCCATCTCATCGCCGAGCCCGATATCAATCAACGCAAGCTCCGGAAGTCGGTTGCGAAACGCCTCAAGCGCCTCCGGCCGGCTTGCGTAAGCGGCAACGTCGTAGCCGTGCCGACGCAGCACATCGGCATAATTCTCCCGAATGGCCGGTTCGTCCTCGACGATGGCGATTCTCCTGGCCATGCATTCTCTCCCTTTTCACCACGGGGCTTCAGAGTGGAACAGAGGGTGCCACAATTCGCCACATTTTATCCGCGCCTTTCCCTTGTTGCGACCCGATGCGGCCATCTCAGGGCGGTTAACTGTAACCCGTGCATCAAACAAACCCCCTACGGGAAAGGAGAACGACCATGAAAACCTTTAAAAAGACCCTGATCGCCGCCACCTTCGCTGCTTTCGCCGCCGCGCCCCTCGCAAGCCAGGCCGAAACCGCAGCCGACCAGACCTCTTACGCCGAACAGGATCGGGGCGTGGCCTGGGGTGCCGCACTGGGGGCCCTTGCCGGCGGGCCGCTGGGTGCCATTATCGGCGCGACCGGCGGCAGTTTCATCGGTTACAAACAGGGCATCGAGAACGAACTGGAGGCGACCCGCACCGAGTTGGCCGGGGCGCACCAGGCCACGGAGCGGGCGAACCGGAAGCTGGCCGAATCACAGCAGACCCGCGCCGAGTTCGCCGCCTTTGCCGCAGAGCGCGATGTATTGGATGAGGCGATGCTCGATCTGGTGGAAGACGTCACGGTGACTTACGCCTTCCGCACCGGTAGCACCCGGATCGAACCCCACATCGAGAGGCAGGTCACTCAGATGGGAAGGGCGCTTTCCGTGGTTCCGCGCATCCAGGTGCAGGTGGAAGGCTTTGCCGACGTGCGCGGCAGTGATGCGGTCAACCGAAACCTCTCCCGGCAGCGCGCGCAGGCCATCGCCCGGGTGCTGGAGGAGGCCGGGGTCAGCCCCGAACGCATTCAACTCATGGCTCAGGGCGAGAGCGGGGCGTTTGCCACAACGGGCGACCCGGAAGGCTGGTTCTTCGATCGCCGGGTGGTCGTCACTCTCGGTGTCGATGAGCAGTGAAGCCCGACGGTCGGCCTTCGGAAAGTCAGGAGGTGCGCCCTCGCTGCAATCGGGGAACATTGCATGCCGGGGGCGGCCCTCCTGAAAACGTCTTCTTCCAAAGACGTAGAGCACAACGCCAAGGCGCCCGACCAGAGCGATGAGCAGCACCGCATGGAGTCCTCCCTCGTAAGGGCCGGTTATGACCGGCCCTTACCATTTACTGCTGCATGTCCTCGCCCATCTGTTCCGTCTGTTCCTGGGCCTGTTCGCCCATCTGTTCGGCCTGCTCTCCAGCCTCCCCGACGGCCTCGTCCATTTCTTCGCCGGCCCTTTCGGCGGGACCTTCACGTTCACAGCCCCCGATGATGAACAGCGCCATCAGAAGGGCTGCAGTTGCCCATCGCATTCCTGACCACATACCAACCTCCTTGTCGTCGACTTCTATATGTCGTGTTACCTACCCAAATACTAGTGTACTGTTGCATGCTTGGCGGTGCATTCAGCCAAGCATGCAACAGTACACTAGCAGGCTTATATGGACTCCCCCGGCTTGCAAGATGCCATGCTTGGCGGTGCGTTCAGCGCCAAGCATGCAGCACTACACTGGACGGGGCTTCAGGCCCGCGAGTCCTTCGGGCACGGGTTCTCCACTGTCGTAGAACATAATGGTCCAGCGTCCTCCCGCATCCTCATAGCGCAGGATATAGAGACCACCATCGTCGCCACGAAGCTTGACGTACCCGTAGTCCGATCCGGGCCAGCGATCCAGGACTTCGGCGACGGCGCGATCCGCGTCCGCGATGCGGAAGATCAGGGGCTCCGGATCCCCGGTCGGCCCCTGTTGCCAGTGAACGTCAATCTCCAGCGCCATCATCCCGCTTTTCGAAGTCGAGGGCGGCGGAGTTGATGCAATAGCGCTGCCCGGTCGGCGGGGGACCATCTTCGAAGACATGACCGAGATGTGAGCCGCAGCGTGCGCAGCGCACCTCGATGCGGGTCATGCCGTGACTGCGATCCGTGCGCATCTCCAGAGCCTCTTCGGATACCGGGGCCCAGAAGCTTGGCCAACCGCTGCCGGACTCGTATTTCTCGTCGGAACCGAACAACTCCGCGCCGCAGGCCCCGCAGTGGTAGATGCCGGTCTCCTTGTTGCGGTAGTACTTGCCGGTGAACGCGGGCTCTGTCCCGGCCTGGCGAAGGATCCGGTACTTCTCGGGCTCCAGCTCGGAACGCCACTGCTCTTCATCTTTTTCGATGCGTTCAGCCATGATGATCGCTCCCTGCTCATTATCCAGATGGGGGCATGCAGCCGAGAGAAAAACCCCCTCCCGCTCTCTGAATGTTCCACCCCATATCTACTCTCCGAAGGATAGCGCGCCGCCCGGGCTCGCACGCAGCCCCTGCTGTACTACGTTTTGGGGAAAAGGAGGTCTGACATGCGCACTTACGCCGTCGAACCTGAAAGCGGATTTCGCGTTCTCGGCAACAGCGGTCGCTCGGAGGCCGCGACCATGGTACTCGAAGCCGGAGAGACGACCGGAGGTCCCGACAACCGCCACGCCGGCAGTGATCAGTGGCTGTATGTCGTCGAAGGTGACGGAGAGGCAACAGTGGGGGAGAGCACCATCGGACTCGCCCCCGGGACCCTGCTTCTGATCGAAGCCGGGGAGCCCCATCAGGTGACTGCGTCCCCCACTCGGGCGCTGCGCACGCTCAACCTCTATGCGCCACCGGCATACTGAGGCTGTCGTGAGGGAAGCCCCGATTTCACCCGAGCAGTGGCAGCCGTTTTGCGAGTCCTTTGCCAGGGAGCATCATGGCTGGCTGGCCACGCTCGGCGTGACCGAAACCTCACGACTCTCACGCAACCGCTATGCGATCCGCGCCCTCGCCCGCAACGCCGCACTGACCGATGTGCGTCTGAACCGATCAGAGGCGGGCGGGGAACTCATCGTGGTCACAGGGGAAGGGGCGGCCCGTTCCGTCTACCGGGTGGACAGGCCGGTGGCGCTGTACGTCGAAGAAGAGGACGAAGGTCGCCACCGGGGCCTTCGGGTCGACGGGGCCGAAGGTCGCAGTCTTCTCATCGAATTCGGCGCGACGGCGCTGCCGGAAAATCTCAACGGAATCTCCGACAGCGAGATATGACCGGTTCACGGGCGTGGATGCCATCACCGAAACGGGTCCGGGTTCTGCTGGGGGGCCATACCGTCGCGGACAGCGTCAGGGCAATGCTCGAGCACGGAGGCGGACGCCCGCCTCTGTACTGGTTTCCCCCCGATGACGTTAACCGTAACGCACTGGTCGATACAGGTGTCGGGCCACAGGGCACTGCCATTTGGGATGTTGAAGTGCCGGGCCGCCGCGCCGCGCGATCAGCCTACGCCGGAGATCAGGGGTATATCGGGTTCGTCTGGGGCCGGATGGATACCTGGCTGGAAGAGGACGAAGAGGTCTTCGTTCACCCCCGCGGTCCGTTTGTGCGTGTCGATGTACTGCGCAGTTCGCGCCACCTGCGGATAGAGGCGCTGGGTGAGATAGTTGCCGAAAGCCGCCGCCCTGTCCTGCTGTTTGAAACCGGACTTCCCACCCGCTACTACCTGCCGATAACGGATGTGCGTATGGAGTGGCTGCAACCGAGCGATACCCTCACGCGCTGCCCCTACAAAGGAGAAGCGCACTACTACGCACTGCGCATCGGCGATCGGAACATCGACGATGCGTGCTGGTATTACCGCTATCCGACGCAGGAGGTAGCGGCCATTGCCGGTCTGGTCTGCTTCTATCCCGAACGGGTGGAGAACTTCACGGTCGGTGGCCAGGACGCGCCCCCCTGAGGGGATGCCTGTCAGCGACTCCGGATTTCCCTGAGCGTCGCCTGCACATCGTCGCGCCAAGGGCCGGGAGCTTCGAGGGCGCGGCGCGCGAAAACCTCCGCCTCACTCTTTTTTCCCTGCACATTAAGGACATGGGCGAGGTTGTTGAGTACCGGCACATTGGATGGGGCCCGAACGACAGCCTGGCGCAGCAACATTTCCGCCTGAGCCGTTTCCCCCTGCCGGTAAACGAGGGAGGCCAGTCCCAATCGCGCCTGGATGCTGTCGGGCCACTGTTTCAGCGCGGCCCCATAGGCGGTCCGGGCCGCTTCGGTCTGGCCTACCGCCTCCAGGTCAGCCACGGCGCGCAGAAATCGCCGGGGCTCGGCGCTGGCTGGCACCCTGTCGGGAGGGAGGACGACAACCGCCCACTTCTCCGTCCGCTCCCAGGTTCGATAGAAGGTATCGAGGTCTGATCGATAACGCCGCGTTGTACCGCTATGCAGTTCGATAACGCCGGCGTCCAGGTCGTAACCGACAGCCACCGCATAGTGCCAGCGGGGAGCCCATTCAAAGGCGAGATTCTGGAGAAGCAACACCGGATGCCCGGCCTCCAGTTCCGCCATCAGTGCGTCCAGCGAGGGGGCCAGGCGGTAGGTCAACCGGCCGTGACGGCGGGCCGCCGCGAGCAACTCCGACTGTAAGGCCCCCTCCCGCCCCGGCAGATAGACCCACTCCGCCAGCTGTTCGGGTGTAGTCTCGGCGCCGGACCAGCCCAAGGCCGAGGCGAGCGCCGCGGGCCCACAGTGGTGGAGAGTCTGTGGATGGAAAGGCGCCGACACCCGTGCCTGCGCTGCACCGGAAAAGGCAAGGGGCGGTGCGCTGGCGCAGCCATAAAGCCCCGCCACCAAAACAGCGAGTGAAAGAAACCGAATCAATCGACTTCGTTTACAAAGGTGAATACGTCGGTCGCGCCGATCGCATCGGTAATGATCAGGACGATGAAAATCAGCGCGATCAGACCCAGGACATCACCACCTGCCGGCAGGGTGTCGATCCGTTCTTGAAGTTCCAGCACTTCGCGGTCGGTCAGGCCGGCAATGCGTTCCCTGGCCTTTTGCGGCTCGATACCGTATTCGACCAGTTTTTGCGCCACCTCGTCGCGGGCGAGTAGCGAACCGAGCTGTTGGCGGGCCTTTACAGGCGCGGAGTCAGCGGTTTCGGCCAGGACCCGGTCGGTTCCGATCAGCGCCGCCTGGGCTACGGGAATCTGCAGTGATGTCAGCGTGAAAATGACAAACAGCAGCACGGACAGCGGGCGCCGCAAGCGATGAATTCCCCTCATGATGCTCTCTCTCGGATAGCGTTATTGAAACTATTTACCCGGCCTCGGCCCATTTGAACAGGTCGTGTCCCAAGGCCGGCTGGTGGCGATGCAGAAACCAGCGGTCGAGCACAAAGTGTCGGCTGAACCAGCGACTGGCCAATAGCCGTTCGGCAACAAATGCCTGAAAAGCGGCCGGCAACCACTGTGAACCTCCTGCCGGTCCTGAGCGGTGGCCGAAGCGCTCCTCCAGGGCATTCTCATAGCCGGCGAGGTCGTCATGGCGATAATCGCCCCCCGCATCGAGAATCGTCTCGGCGGCCAGCAGTGCCGACTCCACCGCGGGCCGAATGCCCTCGCCACTCTGGGGATAGGCGAGGCCCGCCGCATCCCCCACCAAAAGGGCGCCTTCGGCGATAACCTTCCGGGGCTGATGCTGACCGTAGAGCAGGTAGGCGTGACCATGGAACCGTTCGGGAATATCCGGCGGAATCCGCCCCCGCCGCTTGAGGACCTCGACGAAGTGGGCCAGGTGTTCGGAAAGACGGTGCCGATCGTCACGTCCCAGACCGATATTCAGCACGCCGCCTTTGACCAGGGCCCAACCGTACCCCTTGAGATCCCGGCAGAAGTAAAGCTCCGGGATGCCGGGCTTCACGGCGGCGGCCTGCCTTTGGGACTCCGTCAGCTCGAACTCGACCTCCTGGGCGGCAACAGCACCGCGGATATTGCCCACCTTGGCCCCCAAGTGGCGAGCGACCGGGCAAAAGTGACCTCCGGCGCCAACCACAATCGGCGTGCTGATGTGGTCATTCACGATCCAGCGATCACCGAAGCGTTCGAGCGTTCGCAGCGCCTCCCCTTCGATACGACCGGCTCCGGACTTCTGCAGGAGATAGTGGTCGAACTCGCAGCGGCGGATGCCGTAGCTGACCGTCTTACCGTAGTCGGTAAACACGCCGGGACCATCGATCATTCCCGTGTGAAAACCATGGATGGCCTCCATGGTACGGCCGCCACGACGATACTCGGCCTTGTCGATCTCCAGTTCCTGCAACACGGCCGGCGTCACCCAACCCGCACAGACCTTGTCGCGGGGAAAGCGCTGCTTGTCCATCACCAGCACTTCCAGCCCCGCCTCGCGCAGTCGGCCGGCACACGTGGCACCCGCCGGGCCGCCGCCCACGATGAGGACATCACAGGACCTCATCTTCGCCCCCTTCCCGATAGAGATGCGCGCGCGTCCAAGGGATCGCATTGTTGCGAGGCCTTGAGAAAAGCACCTGGAACAACTGCAGCGAACCGGTACTGAAACTGGCGAGGGAGGAGCCCAGGTAAAACCTCCAGGCGCGTACGAAGCTGCGATCGAAAAGGGCTTCGATTTCATCACGCCGGTCGTCAAATCGATTCAGCCAGTTCTCCAGCGTCCGTGCATAGTGCAGGCGCAGGTTTTCCACATCGAGAATCGAAAACCCCCAGGGCTCGAAGATCTCCATCATTTGGCGCATCGTCGGAGGGTAGGCACCGGGGAAGATACGTCGCTCAATCCAGGGCGTCATTGGCTGCGGCTGATTCTTGCCGATGCTGTGGATAAGCCCACGGCCGTTTTCATGCAGGCAGCGATCCACGACCGCACCCAGCTCACGGTAGTGCTCAACGCCCACGTGTTCGAGCATACCCACAGAGACGAACGCATCGCAGGAGCCTTCGATGTTGCGGTAATCGTCTTCCACGTATTCAACCCGGTCATCGACCCCTTCCTCTCGTGCCCGATCACGGGCAAACCTGAGCTGCTCCCTGGAGATGTTGAAGGCACGCACCTTGACCCCGTAGTGCTTGGCCATATGGCGGGCCAGACCTCCCCAGCCGCAACCCGCCTCGAAGACGGTCTCGCCGGGTTTCAACTGCAGCTTGCGGCAGATGTGATCCAGCTTGGCCACCTGTGCCTCGGCGAGCGTGGCGTCCCGACTCGGAAAATAGGCGCAGGTGTACTGCATCCGCTCATCCAGCCAGAGACGGTAAAAGTCGTTGGAAAGGTCGTAATGGTGGTGAATATTTTGTCGAGCCCCGGCGACGGTATTGCAGCTGACGCGTGTCAACCGACTGCGGAGCTGCTCTTTGTAACCGTCGCGAACCCGGGAGGGTTGGGAGAGGAACAGCGTCTCCAGAAAATGCACCAGATCGCCGTCCACTTCGATCCGCCCGGTGCTATAGTCATCGCCGAAATAGAGTTGCGGGTGCAGCAGCATCCGCCAAAGAGCCCCTCTGTCGTGAATGGTGATCCCGACTTCGGCCGCCGTGGCGCCTCCAAGGTGGATTTCACTGCCGTCCCAAAGGCGGATCGACAGTGGCGGGTTGCCCATCGATTCAGCCAGCCTGTGCAAAAGCCAGCGCTCGATACCCAGGGCGCCTTTCTCCCCGTTTCCCCGAAGCAACGCAACAGCCCCGTCCCTCGAACCGGACGGGATGCCGAGAAAATCGGCCTTTTCACGTTTCATAATCCCGATTCCTCGCTCCTTCAATACAACACAAAAACCTTAGAACAAGAGATCACATGCCGCCAATCGTGCGGGACAGGTCGAGGTTGCGGGGCCCCCGCCCGGCCTCCGGGTGAATCGGGCCTATCTGTTCGGCGCGACGAGCAACTGCTAGACTCCCGCGCCATGCTCAGCTTCACAGATGTCACCCTACGCCGCGGCCCTCGGGCACTTTTCGAGAAAGCGACGTTTACGCTTCATCCCGGTTGGAAAGTCGGCCTCACCGGTGCAAACGGCACCGGCAAGTCCAGCCTTTTCGCGCTGATTCGAGGCGAACTGGGCTCCGATGCCGGGGAAGCGAGGCTGCCGCCCGGTACGGTAATCGCCCACGTCGCCCAGGAAACCCCGGCCACGGATTGGCCCGCCATCGAGTATGTAATCGACGGCGATCAGGAGTTGCGGAGTATCGAGGCGGCCTTGGCCAAGGCCGAGAAGGCGGGCGAGGGCACCGCCCAGGCGGAACTCCACGCAGGCCTGGATGCGGCCCAAGGCTACGAGGCGCCGGCCCGGGCCGGGCGACTCATGCACGGGCTCGGTTTCACCAGTGAGCAGGAGCGCCAGCCGGTCAATGCGTTCTCCGGCGGCTGGCGCATGCGTCTGAATCTGGCGCAGGCCCTGATGTGCCGCTCCGACTTGCTGCTGCTGGACGAGCCCACCAACCACCTGGATCTGGATGCGGTGTTCTGGCTGGAAAACTGGCTGCGGAGCTATCCCGGAACACTGTTGTTGATCTCCCATGACCGGGAATTCCTCGATCGCTGCGTGGGCCACATTCTGCACATCGAACAAGCGGGCGTGACCCTCTACACCGGCAACTATTCCGATTTCGAATCCCAGCGCAGCGAGGCCCTGGCTCGCCAGCAATCAGGCTATGAAAAACAGCGGCGCGAGGTCGCCGAGATGCAGCGCTTCGTGGAGCGCTTTCGGGCCAAAGCCACCAAGGCCCGTCAGGCCCAGAGCCGCCTCAAGGCGCTGGCTCGCATGGAGCACATTGCGCCGGCTCATGTGGACTCCCCCTTTCACTTCGCATTCCGGAAACCGCAAAAACTTCCCACCCCCCTGCTCACCCTGGAGGAGGCCTCCGCCGGCTATGGCGAGAAGTCCGTCGTGGCGGGTGCCGAATTGAGCCTTCTACCCGGAGAACGCATCGGGCTGCTGGGGGCCAATGGCGCCGGCAAATCCACGCTGATGAAACTGCTCGCCGGCACACTGGCGCCCCTCGACGGCAAACGCAGCGAAGCCCCGGATCTGGCGATTGGCTACTTTGCCCAGCACCAGTTGGAGCAACTCGACGGCAGTGCCAGTCCGCTTCTCCACCTCGCCCGCCTCGATGCCAGGGCGGGTGAGCAGGAGTTACGGAATTTCCTGGGTGGTTTCGGTTTCCGCGGCGATGCGGCACTGGAGCCGGTCGCTCCGCTTTCCGGCGGAGAAAAAGCACGATTGGTGCTGGCCCTGATCGTCTATCAGCGCCCCAACCTCCTGCTGCTGGACGAGCCCACCAACCACCTGGATTTGGAAATGCGCCACGCCCTGACCACGGCTCTACAGGGGTTCGAAGGTGCCATGGTGGTCGTCTCCCATGACCGGCATCTCCTTCGCGCCACGGCCGACCAGTTGCTGGTGGTGGCCGATGGGCAGGTCACAGAGTTCGATGGCGACCTGGACGACTACCGCCGCTGGCTGGAGGAGCGGAGGCGGGCCGAATCCGCTCCCTCGGCTTCCGCTCGGGACGGCAGTGACCCCAACTCGGCGGTGGGGCGTCGGGAACGCCGCCGCGAAGAGGCCGAAAGACGACATCGTTTGAAGCCTCTGCGCCATGATTTGGAAGCCGCCGAAAAAAAACTGGAGTCTCTCTCCGAGCAAAAACGCGCCCTGGAAGAGCAGCTGGCCGATCAGGGCCTTTATGAAGCCGAAGCCAAGGACCGGCTGACGGCGCTCCTGCGCGAAAAAGGGCGCGTTGACCAGGAACTGGCAGAGGCCGAGGAGGCTTGGCTGACTGCCGGCGAGGCATTGGAGTTGGCCGAGAGCGGCCAGGATTAGACCCAGAGCCTCCCCGCACAAAAAGGCCGCGAAACCCGAAGGTTCCGCGGCCCCGAGTGAAGAGCCCTCGACTGATCAGGGCCCTTTATTCCTGCACCTGATCCTCCTCGATCACTTCGAAGGCCGAGAATTCGATCTCCGAGCGACGGTTCGGACGCAGGCAGTCAATCAGGGCACCACCCTGCAGACCTTCGCACGAGACGACCGGATCCGCCTCGCCACGACCTGCGGTTTGGATTCCCTCCGGTGCCACCCCCCGCGCGACGAGGTAATCCTCAACCGCACGGGCTCGGCGCTGGGAAAGGTCCTGATTATAGGACTGCGGACCGATCCGGTCGGTATAGCCGACGATACGCACCCGGGGATCCTGGGTTTCCTTCGCCCGCTGTGCGATCTCGTCAAGCTCCGCCTTGCCAGCGTCAGTCAGGGTCGCTTTATCGAAATCGAAGGTAGTGTCCGCCTCCAGGTTAATGAGCTGAGTGACCTGGCGGGGCTCCTCGAAGGCCGCCGCTTCCCGCTCCTGGACCTGTACGAATTCCGGGTGACACTCGGCGATGGCATCTTCCGGGGTCCAGAAGTTGGTGGTGACACAGTCTCCCGAATTATCACGTACCACATCGCCGACGTTGTCGGTGAGGTAGCCCTCAAGCGCCGAGGCGTTGCCGGCAAAACCGAGCACTGCCCCCGCCGCAACGGTGTAGAACAGTTTTCTTACGTCCATGTACAGCCCTCCTCGACGTTTCCATGTCTCGTGGTTGACGGGCGTTTCCGTACCGTGAGACTAGCCCACGACCATTAAGGGTTCTACGTTACAAAAACTAGAGAATTTCCGTACTTGCGTGTATTTACGGAAGGCTGCAAGCTAGTGTATTGCTGAACACGAGCCGAATCGAATGGACCTGGAATCCCGCCTGACCGACCTGGAGATCCGCTACGCCCATCAGGAGGAAGCGCTGGAGGCGCTGAATCGGGAGGTGATTGAGCAACGCCGCCTCATTGAGCAGCAGACAGACCTGATTGAAGTCTTGAAGTCCCGCTTGGCGGCGCTCGCCGAATCACCGGTCGGCCGTCCCGAAGATGAGCCTCCCCCTCCGCATTACTAGAGGCTGTTGAAAAAGGTTTTTTGTCCCTTCTCCCTGAGGGAGAAGGTTAGGATGAGGGGGGATAAAAAACAGGCAGTTACCATGCATTGAGTCCCCTCACCCCGGCCCTCTCCCTCTGGAGAGGGTGTTTTTCAGCAGCCTGCTAGAGCACCGATCAGGTTACGTGGGGTGAGGAGCAAGTCATGGACTTTCGGGGCGCCCTGGATAGATCCTTGTAGGCTCGAAGGGCCCGTTAGAGATTCTCTTCACCGCCTTTCAGAAATACCTGCAGTCCCTTGATGGGAATACCAATCCAGTCGGGCCGGTTATCCAGTTCATAGCGCAGCTCGTAAAGCGCTTTTTCCAGTATGTAGAGCTCCAGCAGTGCACGGGCTTGTCCCGGATCTTGCGGATAGGCGGGACTGCCCTCCACCCCCTCCAAGTAGCCTTCCATGAAGATCTCGGCAGCGTTTCGCTCCCAGTCCAGCGCGAAGGGTTCGAGGACATCGAAATTCTCGGGGCTTTCGGTGGTTTCCCAGAACAGTGCAGCATAAGCGACGTAGCTGAATGAGCGAAGCATCCCCGCCACATCGCGCAGGGGTGAAGTCTTCTCACGTCGCTCAGAAACAGGTCGGGCCGGTTCACCCTCAAAGTCGATGATCACAAAGTCGTTCTCGACGACCAGCACCTGGCCCAGGTGGTAGTCGCCGTGATGGCGGGTCTTCATAACGGGGGCGCCGGTGGGAGCCAGGGAGGCAACCCGCTGGAGCATTCTCGACTTCATCTCCAGCAGCCGTTTGGCGTCCGGACGAATCCTTTCCGGAAGCGTATCAAACCGGCTGTTGAGAATATCGAGGGTGCGCAGCACTTCGCCACGGAGATGCTCTATCCAATCGTTCAGCTCCTTGACCCGCATGGGCTCCGGGTCGAAGGCGGGGTCACCGGTCGTTCTCCCCAGGGCTTGGTGAAGTTCGCCAGTACGCTGGCCGAGGGTATGGATATGGACCAGTTCCGATGCGTGCGGCTTGAGGCCATTCTGTTCCGGTTGCAGCAGACACGCCTCGAGGTAGCGTTCCAGGTACTCCAGCGTATAGCCCCAGGCATCGCCCTGGTTTTTCACGTAGGGTTGGAGCACCGCGAGCGAAATGGTCTCGCCGTGCGGCCCGATGTACTCCAAGGCTCCCAAGACCGGAATGACGTTGGGGAAAGGTGATTTCTCGGTCAAAAACCGCCCGATTTCCAGTTCCGGATTCAGCCCCTCTTCGAGATGCCGATACCCTTTGAGAAAGAGGTGATTACCGAGGATAACCGCCGTATTGGAACCCTCGGTCTTCGGACGGCGGACCACCAGCTCTTCAGGCAACCCTTTGGCCATCTCCGGAAAGGCACGGGTTGACGAGAAGCGCAGCACGCTGGCATCGAAAGATATCTCCTCCTGCTGGGCCATGGCGTTGACCAGCGCCGGCGCGAAATGCTCATCCACGAAGGCGTCGCAGAGCAATCCCATTCGCGCTTTGTGCCTCACCTTTGCCAGCGTGAAATGGAGTAGCGGCCAGGTATCCTCGTGCTCATCCTCCCAGGCAATCGTCAGCGGCAGGAAGTAGCGTACCGGTGCATGACCTTCGGCAGTGACATCGACCCACCCGATCAGCCACTCCCCTTCTTTCGTCGTCCAAATCTGTTTTTGCCGGAAATGAACGCTCTTGATCGGCACCCCTTTGATGCCGAACCAGCGCTGCCCCGGCAAAAACTCCGGAATCAGTTTCTCCTCCAGTTGCATCTGGATATTTTGAGCCGCTTCCTGTCGGTGCCCGTCCACGGTAGCGGGAAAGAGGCTCTGCCAACCGGAGAACAGCACCAGTACCGGCAGGTCCAGGGGTGGCAATTGTTCCTCATGCCATTCCGGCACCTCGGCCTCGGTGGTGATTCGAAACCAGTAGATATCGTACCCGTGGAGGGTCAGCAGGTAGGGGAGTTCGCCGATGGGCGGGAAAACGCTATGCCCCATCAGTTCCACCGGAATTCGCCCTTTGAAGCGGCCCAGATCGAGCTCGACCGGTTGCGCCGTTCGCGACAGGTTTGCGACACAGAGGATCACGTCATCCTCATACTCGCGCACATAGGCGAGGATCTTGCGGTTGCCGGGACGTAAAAACTCCAGGGTTCCCCGGCCGAAGGCCTGGGATGATTTGCGTACGGCGATGAGACGCTTCATCCAGTTGAGCAGGGATGAGGCATCCCGGCTCTGCGCTTCCACATTGACGGCATCGTATCCGTAGACCGGGTCCATGATGGGGGGCAGATAGAGGCGCTGCGGATCGGATTTGGAGAACCCGGCGTTTCGATCCGGACTCCACTGCATCGGTGTGCGCACGCCGTTGCGGTCACCGAGAAAGAAGTTGTCGCCCATGCCGATTTCGTCGCCGTAGTAGATGATGGGCGACCCCGGCATCGACATGAGCAGTGAGTTCATCAGCTTGATCTTGTCGGGGTCGTTGTCCATCAGAGGAGCCAGTCGCCGGCGGATGCCGACATTGAGGCGCATGCGGGTCTCAGTGGCGTAAGTCTGGTACATGTAGTCGCGTTCACGATCGGTGACCATCTCCAGAGTCAGCTCATCATGATTGCGAAGGAAAATGGCCCACTGACACGCCTCCGGGATCTCCGGTGTCTGCCCCATGATTTCGGTGATGGGATGTCGGTCCTCCTGGGCAACGGCCATATACATGCGCGGCATCAGGGGGAAGTGATAGGCCATGTGGCATTCATCACCTTCCCCAAAATAGTCGCGCACATCTTCCGGCCATTGGTTGGCCTCGGCCAGAAACATGCGGTTCTGGTAGTGCTCATCCACGGCCGCCCGCATCCGCCTGATGACCGCGTGGGTCTCCGGAAGATTCTCGTTGTTGGTCCCATCCCTAACACAGAGGTAGGGGATGGCATCGAGCCGAACCCCGTCCACGCCCATATCCAGCCAGAAGCGCATGACCCGTATGACCGCCCGAACCACCTGCGGATTATTGTGGTTCAGGTCCGGCTGATGAGAGAAAAATCGGTGCCAATAGTATTGTTTGGCTACCGGATCCCAGGCCCAATTGGAGCTCTCGGTATCGGTGAAAATGATGCGCGTTTCCGGAAAGTGATTATCATCGTCCGACCACACATAGAAGTTGCGCTTTGCCGATCCGCGAGGGGCCTGGCGTGCCGCCTGAAACCAGGAATGCTGATCGGAAGTGTGGTTGATGACCAGTTCGGTGATGACCTTCAAGCCGCGCTGGTGCGCCTCACGCACGAACAGTTTAAAGTCCCGGCGCAAGCCGTAGTCGGGATGCACATTGCGATAGTCGGCGATGTCGTAACCGTCATCCTTCATTGGCGAAGGATAAAACGGCAACAGCCATATGGTGTTGACGCCCAGCGAATGGATGTAATCCAGCTTTTCCGTCAGACCACGAAAATCCCCGAAACCATCGTTGTTACTGTCGAAGAAGGCCTTGACGTGCAGCTGATAGATAATCGCATCCTTGTACCACAGCGGATCATCCGTCCAGCTCCAGGCTTCTTCATTCATGGTGACTCCGTTCGGTTTTCAGGACAAAACGGTTCCGGTGATGGAAATCTAGCTGAAAATCAGCTCATCGACCGGCTTGATTAACCACGGGGAACACGGAGAGAATTTGCCTCAGATCGCGACAACTTTGCTGCTTTCGACACGAGTTGATTATTTTCTGCAGCCCCGAGGCTAAATAGATGCTCCGAAATGGTATCCAGTCACCCCCATATCCGAATTCTGGCTTCTGGTAGGAGCCCCGCGCCGGGGCGATTGCCGGCCTATCGCGGCGAGGCGCCGCTCCTACCGGGGTGGATACGAATTTGGAACACGTATTTAGTGTTAAAAGAAGTATTCGAAATCCTGCTCGGTGCGGGTTCGCCGGTAGAGTCGGAAGATGTGGGCAGGAGAGCGCTGCGGGTCGAGTTGGACGTAATTCCGCGGCCCGTTCCAAAGGAAACGGGCATCAGTGAGGAGATCGTGCACCTGGTAGGCATGGTGGGGGTCGATATCGAGCTTCTCCATCGGCAACTCCACCCACCCCGACTGGGTGTAATAGGCGTCCAGGTTCACTACCACCACGATGATATTCGACAGATCCTCGGTGGTTTTGCCATAGGCGATCATTTCCTCATTATCGATCGGGAAAAAGTCGAAATGGGCGTTGGACTGCAGCGCCGGATTGTCGCGGCGTATCTCATTAACGCGTCGCATGTAATCAGCCAGGCTGCCATGCCGCCCCACCTCCCAACTACGGGTCTGGTATTTCTCGGAATCCAGATACTCTTCCGAACCCGGATTAACCGCCCGATTCTCCGCCAGTTCGAACGCCGGCCCGTAGACGCCGTAACTCGCTGCCATCGTCGCGGCCAGTACCAGCCGTGCCGCAAAGGCAGGTCTTCCACCAAACTGAAGGTACTCGGGCAGAATGTCGGGCGTGTTGGGCCAAAAGTTGGGGCGGAAAAACTCCCGCACCTCCGTTCGGGTTAACTGGTGCATATAGTGGGTCAGTTCCCACTTGGTGTTTCGCCACGTGAAATAGGTATAGGACTGGGAGAACCCCAGTTTGGCCAAACGATACATGACGTTGGGACGGGTGAAAGCCTCCGAGAGGAACAGGACCTCGGGGTGGTCTCGCTTCAGTTCGCCGATCACCCACTCCCAGAAGGCAAACGGCTTGGTATGGGGATTATCGACCCTGAAGATATGCACGCCCTGCTCGATCCAGAAACTCAGGACGCCGTGCAGTTCCTCCCACAGGGTGCGCCACTCTTCGGATTCGAAGTCAAAGGGATAGATGTCCTCGTACTTTTTGGGCGGATTTTCGGCGTATTGCACACTGCCGTCGGGACGGTGCAAAAACCACCTTGGATGTTCCTTCACGTAGGGATGGTCGGGCGAACACTGGAAGGCGATGTTGATGGCCACCTCGAGACCGAGTTGTTCGGCCACCTTCAGGAAGTGTCGGAAATCCTCCAGCGTGCCCAAGTCCGGGTGCACCGACTTATGCCCACCCGCTTCGGAGCCGATGGCCCAGGGGCTGCCGGGGTCTTGCGGTCCGGCCACCAGGGCGTTGTTCGGTCCCTTTCGCTGGCTTTCGCCAATCGGGTGAATGGGGGGAAGATAGACGATATCGAAGCCCATGGAGGCCACATGAGCCAGCCGCGCCTCACAATCGCCAAAGCCGCCGTGAGACTTTTCGGTATCGACGCCGCAGGACCGCGGAAAGAATTCGTACCAGGCCGAAAAACGGGCCTTTTCGCGATCGACCACCACGGCTAATTCCCGCTCCGAAACGCTGGCGAGCCGCCGGTCGGCATACCTTTCCATCAACTCGAGAAGTTCGGGATCCAGGCCGACTGTCCGTCGCTCAAGCGCTTCGCCCCGCCCCCGCATGGCCGACACGAAACCGTGCAGTCGCCCGGCATCCTCTCCGTCCGCGCGTTTAGCGGCGTGCTCAACCAAATCGGCGCCCATCTGCAGGGCGATAGCGATGTCCTCGGGCTGGTTGCGAAGCCGTAAATCATGCCGCCAGGAGAGGAAGTGATCGACCCAGGCCTGTACCCGATAGCGGTACGGCCCCAACTTCGTGACCGGAAATTCACCGCGCCAACGGTCGTTTCCCAGTGATGACATGGGAATCTCGCGCCAGTCCGGGTCGCCGTCGTGCCGGTACTGAACGACGCAATCGATGAGGTCATGGCCATCGGCGAAACAGTTGGCCTCGACGGCGACCGTTTCACCGACGGTTCGCTTTATGGGAAAGCGCCCCCCATCCACCTGAGGGGTGATGCCTTCGATGACAACGCGCCGTCTTCCGTCGCTCTCTGGAAGCTTCATGACCATCCCTAGAAAGCTTCAAGTTAAAAGCGGAAGCCTCAATCCGCGCGCTTGAAAAACAGCACGCCGAGAGGAGGCAGGGTCAGGTTCAGGGAATGGTAGCGTCCCTGCGCCCCCGCCGGCGAGGCCTCCACTCCCCCCATATTTCCCACCCCGCTGCCGCCATAGACCTCCGCATCGGAATTCAAAACTTCCTTCCAGAAGCCGGTTTCGTCCACACCGACAATATAGTTGTGACGAACCACCGGTGTCATGTTGCAGATCACAAGCACGCTGCCGCCGTTTTTGTCCTTTCGCAGGAAACTGATGACCGAGTCCTCCCAGTCGTGGAAATCCACCCACTCGAAACCATCCTGGTCAAAATCCTTTTCATGCAGGGCGGGCGTATCGCGATAGAACCGGTTGAGATCGCGAACCCAGCCTTGGACTCCACGGTGCGGTGCGAATTCGTTCAGGTGCCATTGCAGGCTCGATTCGTGATTCCATTCATTCCACTGGCCAATCTCGCCACCCATGAATAGCAGTTTTTTCCCGGGATGCCCCCACATATAGCCGAAAAGAAGGCGCAGGTTGGCAAACCTCTGCCAGTCATCACCGGGCATCTTGCGAATCAGCGATCCCTTGCCGTAAACCACCTCGTCATGGGAGAGCGGGAGCACGAAATTCTCGTTGAAGGCGTACCAGATGCTGAACGTCAGCTGATTGTGGTGATACTTGCGATGTACCGGTTCCCTGGAGAAATACTCCAGAGTGTCGTGCATCCAACCCATGTTCCACTTCATGCCGAAACCGAGCCCGCCAAGGTAGGTGGGTCTCGACACCATGGGCCAGGCGGTCGACTCCTCCGCGATGACCTGCGTATCCGGATGATCGCGGTAAACCGCTTCGTTCAACTGGCGAATGAAGCGGATGGCGTCCAGGTCCTCATTACCGCCGTGGTGGTTCGGAATCCATTCGCCTTCGTTGCGGGCGTAGTCGAGATAGAGCATGGAAGCCACGGCGTCCACCCGAAGGCCATCGACATGGTACTTTTCGAGCCAGAAAAGGGCCGAAGAGAGAAGAAAGGCCCGAACTTCGTGACGGCCGAAATTGAAGATGTAGCTCTTCCACTCGGGGTGATATCCGCGCTTGGGGTCCATATGTTCGAAGGTGTAAGTCCCATCGAAGTAGGACAACCCGTGGAGATCGCTCGGGAAGTGTGACGGTACCCAGTCGAGAATCACCCCGATGCCGGCCTGATGCAGGCGATCAACCAGAAATGCAAAATCTTCCGGGGCGCCGTAGCGCGAGGTCGGCGCGAAATAGCCTGTGCACTGGTAACCCCAGGAGCCATAGAACGGGTGCTCCATCACGGGCATCATTTCGACGTGGGTGTAACCCATCCACTGCACATAGTCGACCAACTGCTCCGCCAGTTCCCGGTAGCTCAGGTAGCGGTTGCCCTCTTCGGGAACGCGGCGCCAGGAGCCCAGGTGAACCTCGTAGACGGACATCGGGGCATCGAGTTTGTTCTTTTCACCCCGCTCGGCCATCCACTGATGATCGTGCCATTCATGGCTGTCATCCCAAACCACAGAGGCGGTGCGCGGCGGCTCCTCCCAATAGCGGGCAAACGGGTCGCCCTTTTCGGCGCCGTAGTCGGCGTTGTTCGAGACTACGTAGTACTTGTACAGCGTGCCGTGATCCAGACCGGGAATGAACCCCTCCCAAATTCCGGAGCTGTCGAGGCGGGACGCCAACCGGTGCCGCCCCTTCTCCCAACCATTGAAATCACCAATAACCGAGACTTCCCGGGCATTAGGCGCCCAGACGGCAAAAAGCGTTCCCCGCTGACCTTCAACCTCCATCAGGTGCGAGCCGAGCTTGTTATGCAACCGGACGTGGCTGCCCTCGCGAAACAGATAGATATCGTGGTCCGTCAATAGACTGACATCGTGTCTCACCGGCTGATGGACCCAAGCGACCTGCTGATTCATTGACTACTCCGTTGTTCGCTATTCTTCTGTAAGGGTATTCCCCCCTTTATGGCTTCAGCATAGCCGAGCCTAACCGGTTAGCAATGACATCCTCGTGAACGGAGGAGCGTTGAAAAAGGGGGAGTTCCCAAGTGAGGCTGTGCCTCATTAGGCAGACCCATCGTGACTTGACGCGGCCCGCTTGGACGGCGTCATTACGGGAGCTGACTAGACTTCCGCTTCGGGCAATTCAAACCAGAAGCGGCTGCCCACCCCCGGCTCCGATTCGACGCCGACTTTGCCGCCCAGACGTTCGATGCCGCGACGCACGGTCGCGAGCCCGATTCCGGTCCCCGAGTGCCCGCCATCCGCTCGTTCGAAAACGCGAAAAATCCGCTCCTGATCTTCCGGTCGGATCCCAATGCCGTTGTCCTGCACCCAGAGGCGAATGCGGCCATGTTCACGTTCGGCATAGATGCGCACTTCCGGAACAGCGTCGGGTCGGGTGTATTTCATCGCGTTGCCGATGAGATTGCCGATCACCTGTTCGAGGATGGCGTTATGCCCCCGTACCACCGGCATCGGGCGCTGAATCTCGACGCTTCCGGGTTGATTCGACCAGTGTTCGCGCTCGACGGCGGCCTCGACCAACGGCTCGAGGGGGATCGGCCTTAATTCGATCTCCGTCCGGCTCATGCGACTGTAGGTAAGCAGCTCCTCAATCAGCCGATCCATCGAGCCGGCCGACTCGGCCATCGCCTGCAGGTAGTCCCGGCCCTCGGGACCGAACTGTTCACCGTAGATATCGATCAGCGCCTCACTGAAGCCTTTGATATTGGCCAGCGGATTACGCAGGTCATGGGAGACGGAAAAGGCGAAGGCCTCCAGTTCGGCATTCGTCTCCCTCAACTCTTCAGTCCGCTCAGCCACACGCTGTTCGAGTTCCCGGCTGTAGCGCTGCACTTGGTCGAACAGGCGGCTTTGGCGGATGGCGATAGCCACCGAATCAGCGAGTTCCCGGGCAATCGCCAATTCGTCCGCCTCCAGACGACCGGGCCGCACCCGATAGAGATTCAGGGAACCAATCAACTCGCCCTCGGCCAGCAAGGGAACCGCTGTAAAAGCGCGGACTCCGCCTGCGACGAGCGCTTCCAGCAGCGGCGATAACGCGTCCTTCTCCCTCAAGTCATCGACACGGACGGTGTGGCCGAGCTGAAGCTCTTCGAAGGTCTCCCGATCGCTCACCGGAAAGCGATAGTCGCTGGGAAAGCCGGCGACCTCCATGGTGGAGGCCAGCATGAAGGACCGGGGCGGGTCTTGCTCGAAAAGGAACAGGGCCCCGCAGCAGAAATCCGGCACCAGCTGGGCGATGCGGTTCAGTGCCACGGCCGCGATGGCATCGGCAGACTGGGCGGAGAGAATGTCCTTGTCGATGGCCTGCAGGGTTTCCAGTCGTTTGGTATAGCGCCTCAGCGCCTTTTCCGCACGGCGCCGGGCCGTGACATCGATGATTATCCCCTCAAGGTAAAGCTGTCCGGAGCGGTCTCGACCCCCCCTGCCACTCTCCATTACCCAGCGCTGCTGGCCATCGCGGGTTCGCAGGCGGTACTCCATCGTAAACGGCGCACCGGCGGTCACCGCCTCGTCAACCATTTGCCTGACGCGCGGCCTGTCGTCCGGCTCGATCAGATCGACAAAGCCCGGCTGCCCCGCGCCGGTCAACTCCTCCGGGGAAAACCCGGTCAGCTCGCGCGCACCTTCACTGACAAACATCAGGGTCCACTGCGGATCGTTTTCGCAGCGATAGGCCATGCCGGGCAGATTCGCCATCAGGGTCGAAAGACGCCGTTGACTCTCCCGCAGCGACACCTCTGCGCTTCGCTCCTCAGTGACATCGTCACCCGAGGCGAGGACGCCGAGAAAGTTTCCGCGGGGGTCGCGGAGAACCCGGTTATGCCAGGCAATCAGGCGTGTTTCGCCGGTCCGGGTGACCACCGGGTTCTCATAGTATTCATAGTGCTTTTCGCCTTGCTCCCGGTCCGCCAGCGAGACGAAGACCTTTCGCAGTTCTGTGCGACGGGGTTCCGGGACGAACTTGTCAAACCAGTTGAGACCGAGGATTTCCTCTTCACGGTACCCCAGGATTTCGCAGGCGCAACGGTTCACCAGACTCAGGGTCCCATCGGGCTCGATAACGAGGAACATCACCGCGGCGGTATCCAGGTAACGTTCCGCCCGGCTTTCCGCCTCGCGCACCCGTTGACGTTCGAGTGCGAAGCGAACCGCTCGCCCCAGTTGCCTGAAGTCGAGATCCTCCTTGATGAGATAGTCCTGAGCGCCCTGCCGAATGGCCTGCAGGGCGATCTCGTCATCGGCCAACCCGGTCAGAACCACAATCGGCGTTTCGGGCACCAGGGCATGAACCCGGAAAAAGGTATCCAGCCCCCGGTACTTCCCCAGATTGAGGTCGAGCAGGACAACATCAATATCCGTGGAGCCGAGGAGATCGAGTGCGGAGGGGAGATCTTCGGTATAGCTCAATTCGAAATCGGGGACGAGGTGGCTCATGCGGTCTGCCCCCAAACCCAGGGTGCGGCGCACCAGCATCGCATCCACCGCATCATCCTCGACGAGCAGTATGCGTATTTTCCCGGGATCGAGATTCAACGGTGCTCCTCCGCCCGTGCCACTCGCCACGCCCGCAAATACGGTCATTGGAGAGAAAGTATAGAGTCGTCTCAGTGGCTGCCGATCTGTTCGTAGCCGGTGAATAACTGCCCCGCCCCGTCCAGGGATTCGGCGTCGAGGTAAAGCGAACGCAGTGCAAAACCGGGCGGCGGCTCCAGCGGCGCCCCCCGAACCAGGCTGTCGGAGTCCTCGCCGCCGAGCACGCGATGAGCCAGGGTGAGATAGAGGCGGTCAAGAACGCCGCTGCCGAGCAGCGTGCGGTGGATACGCGGCCCGGCAATGGAATAGACCGTTCGCAGTCCGCGCTGCGCCAACGTCTCCACCACCTGATTCCCCAACAGACCAGGTCCGGTTCCGGCGCATTGAACCGGTACATCCGCCCTTTCCAGTCGCCTTATCGCTTCGGGTTTGGCGTTCTCACTGGTGAGCACCAGCAAACGACGGCGAAGCTCCAGGGGCAACGCCTCCACCGGCAACGTCAAGCTTTCACTCACCACGGCGATTTGGGGTCTGGCGGGCAGGTCCTGCTGCTGTCGCCACCGCATCAGGTCTTCACTCAGAGTGACCAGGTCGACCAGGCGATCGTCGGCCACCGCCCGCAGGTGGCGACCGGTGGTCAGAAGCACATCGCTCTGGGCCGCCAGCTCGAGAAACAGCCGCCAGTCACGACGGTTGGCAATAGGGCGCGGAACCCCCTTGCGACGGGTGACCGGGTCGGTCTGGGCGATACGCCCGTCGAGACTCGTGATGAAGTTGGTGTAGACGAAGGGCCGCTCGGCACCAGGGCGGCGCAGGTCTTCGGCCAGATAGAGTCCCCGCAGGGGCATTTCGACCGCGGGGATCGGGTAGAGACGCAAAACCGACTCGGTCATAGGCCGAGTGTAGTCGCCTTCAGAGGTCGATTGGCTGACCGTTGTGGCGCGATACCGGTCGTTGGGATTAAGCTTCCGCTTTTGCCATGCCGAGCCTCCGATGAAATTCTTCGCCACCGCTCCCCGCGGACTGACCGCAGCCCTTGCCGATGAACTGACCTCCCTGGGTCTGGAACAGATAAGGGCCACGGGTGCGGGATGCACTTTCAGGGGCCGCTGGAGGCTGCCTACCGGGCCTGTTTGTGGTCCCGGCTCGCCAACCGGGTATTGCTGCCGATCACCGATCTGGAGGCGCCTTCGGCCGACGCCCTCTATGAAGGTGTGAAGGGCATTCGTTGGGAACGGCACCTCGATTCGCGCGGAACCCTGGCGGTGGACTGCAGCGCAAGCCGCGCGGCGATCACCCACAGCCAGTACGCCGCATTGCGGGTCAAAGATGCCATCGTCGATCGGTTTCGGGAGCAGTTCGGCGAGCGCCCCTCAGTGGAGACGCAAACACCGGATGTACGGGTGAACCTGCACCTTCGCGGTGACCGGGCCCGCCTTAGCATCGATCTGTCGGGAACCGCCCTCCACCGTCGGGGATATCGCCGCTCCGGCGCAGCGGCGCCGCTCAAGGAGAATCTGGCCGCCGGCATTCTCCAGCTGGCGGGCTGGTCCGAACTGGCCGCCTCGGGCGGCAGCCTGTTCGACCCTTTATGCGGCTCCGGGACCCTGCTCATCGAGGGGGCACTGATGGCCGCGGATATCGCCCCGGGTCTGTACCGTGAGCACTTCGGTTTTTTCGGCTGGAAACGCCACGAACCGAAGACCTGGGAGGCACTGCTCGAAGAGGCGGAGCAGCGGCGACAGCGGGGAACAGTCTCACTTCCGCCGATGATTGGGTTTGACCGCTCCGGTGAGGCGCTGGCCTCCGCTGCGAGCAACGTCGAAGCCGCCGGGCTGGGCGAGTGGATACGTCTGGAGCGCCATTCACTTTCCGAGTCGAAGCTCCCTTCCGGCGTGCCCGCGGGCCTGCTGGTCACCAACCCGCCCTATGGCGAGCGCCTGGGGGATGAAGAGACGCTGGTTCCTCTTTATACGCTGCTGGGCGAACTGCTACGCCAGCACCTTGCCGAGTGGCGCGGTGCCGTCTTCACAGGCAATCCCCGTCTCGCCCGCCATGTGGGTCTGAAGCCGAAGCGGACCGAGACCCTGTATAACGGGCCCATCGAGTGCCGATTGCTGACCTATCCCTCGGTGCGCGAACACGGGACCCGAACGGCGACGGGCGAGGTCGCCGTCCCCCTGGCCAACCGCCTGCGAAAGAACCTCAAGCATCTGGGCCGCTGGTCCCGGCGCGAGGGTGTGGCCTGTTATCGCATCTACGACCAGGACCTGCCCGAATATGCCGTGGCCGTCGACCTCTACCAGGGCGATAAACAGTGGGTGCACGTCCAGGAGTACCAGGCACCGCGCTCCGTGCCGCCAGAGACGGCCGCCGAACGTCTCGAGGAGGCCCTGGCGACCGTCGCCGACGTCCTGGCACTCCCCTCCGAACAGGTCTTTCTGAAGATACGCCAGCGCCAGAAGGGGCCCGATCAATACGAAAAATTGGCCGGAACCGGCCGTTTTCACGAGGTTGCGGAGTGGAACTGCCGTTTTTGGGTGAACTTCACCGATTACCTGGATACGGGGCTGTTTCTGGATCACCGACTCACCCGTCGCTTGATTCAGCAGGAGGCCGCCGGGAAACGGTTTTTGAACCTTTTCTGCTATACCGGCACCGCCACGGTGCACGCCGGCATGGGCGGCGCGGTATCCACCACATCGGTGGATCTCTCCCGTACCTACCTCGACTGGGCCGACCGTAATCTGAGGCTGAACGGACTCGCCAAACAGCAACACGAACTGATTGCCGCCGACTGCCGAAGCTGGCTGGAGGAGGCGGCGCGTGCCGGAGAGCGCCGCTACGACCTGATATTCATGGATCCGCCGACCTTCTCCACCTCCAAGCGCATGGAGGGCACCCTGGATATCCAGCGCGACCACGTCACACTGATCCGCGATGCCATCGCCCTGCTCTCCCCCGGCGGTGAACTCATCTTCTCCAACAACTTTCGGAAATTCCGACTCGACGCCGACGCCCTGGCCGATTTGGTCACCGAAGATATTACCCGCCAGACGATTCCTGAGGATTTCCGCCGCCGTCCGGAGATCCACCGCTGCTGGCGAATTCGCCGCTGATCCGGTGCAGGCCCTTTCCCCCGGGGCCCGGTGAGCTCGGGCGAATACCACCGGATGGCAGCGGCATGGCGAGGCCCTCAGGCTGGTTTTTTGCGCCGCAATCACCGTAAACTCAGCCGGAGTTGAATGAAAAGGCCAGAGTTGCCGATGAATCCCATACCCGGTTCCGAACGCAAGAAGCTGCTGGGCGACCTCTTCCTGTTTCAGGATATCGATCTGAATCGGGCCGACGGCCATTTGGACCAGTTGCGGGAGATGCGCCTGTCCGATGGCGAGGTGCTGTTTGTTCCCAACGAACACAACGATGCCATGTACCTCATCCTGGAAGGGCGGCTCCAAGTCCATTTGGAGTCCCCCGACAGTACACCGATCACGGTACTGGAAGCCGGTGACAGCGTCGGGGAATTATCCGTAATCGATTCACTGGAGACCTCCGCCTATGTCACGGCACAGGGCGAATGCCGGCTGGCGGTCATGGATCAGGTGACGCTCTGGACGCTGATTAACGATATCGAGGGGTTCGCCCGCAACCTGCTTTACGTGGTATCGAGACGGGTCCGGCACGACAACGAACGAATGGTGGTCACCCGGCAGCGGCAACGCCAATGGGAGCACTACGCCACGGTCGATGCCCTGACCGGTCTGCACAACCGCCGCTGGCTCAACGAGACCTTCGGGCGCCAACTCGAACGCAGCCGCCGCAGTGATTCACCGCTGGCGCTCATCATGCTCGATGTGGATCATTTCAAGGCGTACAACGACACCGAAGGGCATGTGGCGGGCGATACGGCACTGATGGCACTGGCCACGGTATTGCGTTCGCAACTGCGCCCGACCGACCATGCGGCCCGTTTCGGCGGTGAAGAGTTCAGCGTGCTGCTGCCCCAAACCGATCGCCTGGGCGCCGTTCTCGTCGCCGAACGGCTGCGGGCGGCGGTCTCGGAGATGACCATCCGCACCGATGAAGGTCTCGATCTACCCAGAATCACCATCTCGCTCGGCCTGACGGAACTGCGGCAGGAGGATACCGTTCAGACCATGCTCGAGCGCTCCGACCAGGCCCTTTACCAAGCCAAGGAGGCGGGTCGCAATCGGGTAGCGAGCCTGTGAGCCCCGCCTGCGCCGGACCGCGGAGATAGGGGCTGGAAGCCGCACACAGAACACTCCTCGGCGATATCGGACTTGGTGGGCGCGGGCTCGGTTCGATTCGGCGCGGCGGCCGAATTTACCGGGAGCCCGAGACCTCCCGCGTTCCAAAGCCCTCCCGAATGATCTCCTTCTCGCCATTGGCATCAATGGTTTCCACCTGCACAGGGCGCCGCCAGACCTGGTGAATATACTCCAGGACCTTGCGGGCACTGGCCAGGTCGAGCCCACGCCCATCCATCTCACTTTGATGGCGCAATTCCAGCGTTCCGTCGTTGCGCAGGCCTGTCACCGCAACTCGCGGTGCCCCGAAATTGAATTTGTGCGATAGCACCGCTTCGCGAACGGCATCGATATCGAACTCATCGACAATGATCCGCCCGTCGCGGCGCGCGGAGAAGTCGAACAGATCCAGCTCCTTGGCCATCTCTTCGGTCAGGTGATTGCGGATAAAACTGAAATCGTCATCCTGCTCCATGATGGAACGCGCCGCTTCCAGCCCCTGCTCTTTCATAATCTTTTCCCACATGGAGAACCCCAGGTGGTAAGGGTTGACCGAGAGGGCGACCTGCTGCTCCCCGGCGTAGGGACGCACCACATCGGAGTGAGTCTTGGCGGATTGAACATAAAGATCCGGGGGCAGAAAGTCGGCTTCGCGCAGCAGTCGGGCATGCCAATAAGAGGCCCAGCCCTCGTTCATGATCTGACAGGCAAAGACCGGATAGAAGTAGAAGGACTCCTCCCGGACCATGAGGAAGATGTCCCGCTCCCAATCCTCCAGTTCCGGAGCATAATGGGCGATGAACCAGAGCAGATCGTGTTCGGGGTGCGGCGGAACCGGTGCACGGCGGCGCTGCGGCTGTGAGGGCTGGGAAGGCGGTGTCTCCTCCTCCAGAAGCCTCTCATAGCGCGCCTGGAATTCGTCCTCCGTATCCTCCTTGGAGGTATCCTCCCACTCCGGATAGCGGGGTCGGCGCAGGCCTTTGTGGATATCGATGTGCTGCTCCAGCCCCAACGCCGCATCGAGGATCGCCTCGACGCGCTCCTGCCCGTGTTCAGCGATCGCGTCCGAGATTTGACCGGCATGGGCGGCCGCCTGCTCCACGATGTGATAGCCGATCTCTTCCTGGCCGCGCTTGAAAAGCAAATTGTTTTTCGAGAAGTCCGCATGCCCCAACACGTGAGCGACGACCAGGGTGTTTTCCTCAACCGTATTGGTGTCGGCCAAATAGGCGCGCCCGGGATTTCCCGGATAGACCACCTCGAAAATCTTGGAGGCGCCCATCCGGTGCTGAACCAGCTGATAGATGTAGCGGACGCCGAACGACCAGTGGGGCATTCGCACCGGCAGCCCGTAAACCGCCACTTCCATCATGAATGCGGGCGGCACCAGCTGAAAATCCACCGGGTAATAGTCGAGCCCCAGGTCCTTACCGAGCGCCTCCAGTCGTGCGGTGTACTCCTTGAGTCTCTCGTTCATAACGGTCCAGTCGTTTGGCTTTAAGGCACAACCCGTGCAAACGCGAGTCGCGGCTAAAACGCAGCAGCTTTACTCTTTGCTCTTGGCTCCTTCGTCACTTTAGACCTGTGCCTCTTCCTGATCGGCGGCCTGCCGGCGGAAGAAGTGACGGATAGCGGCCCAGACATGGCCCTCTTCGGCGAGCGGATAGGTGGCCACGGGAAACCCTCTGAGCGCCGCGCGCTGAAACAGCCTCGAGGTCTCGGTCTGGTAATCGGACTGGATGCTGCGCCCCGTCTCCAGGTAGCCGAGGAAACTGCTCATGGGACAGAGCTTCTCCAGTGCGGCACCGGCGGGCTGGCGGTCGTCGGCAAAATTCTCCCCGTCCGACGCATAAAACAGGTAGATGTTGTAGCGGCTCGGGTCGTAGCGTTCATCGATCACTTCCAGCACTTTGTTGAACGCCGTAGAGGCCACGGTGCCGCCCTGGGCACGAGCCTGGAAGAATTCCTGTTCCGGGAATTCCCAGGCGCGGACAGTGTGAGCCACGAAAACCGTTTCGATGCGGTCATACTGTTTGCGAAGCCCCTGCAGCGCCCAGAAGAAGAAGGTCTTGGCCAGACGCCGCTCCTGCTCGGTGACCGACGAGGAGACATCAAGCGCGAAGAATACGACCGCATTGGTCGAGGGCCGGGGCCGGCGCACCAGCTGACGATAACGCAAGTCTTCATTGGTGAAGACCGGACCTTCCGGCTGCACGGCGCGCCGCTTGATGGATTCCTTCAGGGATCGGCGACGGTCGAGTCGCGCCCGAGCGCCCTTTTTATCCCAGCCCTCACGGGTAAAGTCGTCCTCGTCGATGGTATTGGCCCGCGGTTCCAGATTCGGGAGTTCCAGTTCCTCCCAGAGCCAATCGACCAATTCGTCCACTTTGAACTCCAGAACGAACTCCAGCCCGCCCTCTCCGGAACCGCTGCCGGTTTTTCCGCCCCCCTCGCCCGGGGCCTGGCCCTGGCGAAGCACATCACCGGGCTGTACCTTGCCCTGTCCGACGCCCTTGCTCTGCCTGGGCTTCGCCAACTTAAAGCGATAGTGCTCCAGGAAACGCACCGGCACCTGCACACGCCAATCTCCGCTTCCCGAAAGCACGTCCGCTTCGGCGGCGATATCCATCACGTGGTCGCGGACCGCCTCACGCACCTTTTCGTTGTGCCGCAGCCAATCCCGACTGCCACGTGAGAACAGGTCGTACCAGCGGGTATCCGCATTCGTAGTGGATTGATGCTGCTTCTCTTCGCTCATGCGTCTCCTCGGAGGGGGACCAACCGTCCCTTTACTCCTGCGATAACAGCGTGGTCACATAATTCAACGCCTCTCTGGCCGAATGGCGGTCATAGCCATACTCCTCGACCAGGCGCTCCTCGACGGCGGAGATCTTCTGCTGCGCCTCCTCATCGGGACGCGCGCTCGAGGTCACCAGCCGCAGCACATCGCGACGCTCCTCGAACAGGTACTGCTTGATGGCCTCGTGTAACCGGGCGTGGCTGTCCAGGGTGAACGACTCGCCCCGCTTGAAGGCCACCATGGCCTTGCGCACCACCTCCTGGCGGAAGCTGCCCTTGCCGGAGTCGGAGATGTGGATCTTCTCTTCGACCTGGCGCATGAAACGCTCGTCGGGCTGGCGCTGTTCGCCGGTAATGGGGTCTTCCACCGCACGCTGATCGAGGGAGGCCTCCACTTCGTCGAGGTACTTGTCGAGCAGCGTCTGCGCCTCCTCTTCGAACGAGGCGAACATCGCCTTATGGACGTCCTCCTTGACCCAGCGGTTGTAGAAGTCCTTGCGCGCGCTCACCAGGAAGTCAATCCACTGCCGCTTCTGCTTGGCTTCCATACGGGCATCGGATTCGATGGCATCCTTCAGCGCCAGCAGCACCTCCATGGAGGTCAGGCTGCTCACTTCGCTCCGGGTGATGGCGTTGGAAATGGCGTTGATCACGAAGCGGGGCGAAACACCGGTCAGCCCCTCGTCGGGCGTTTCCTTGCGAATGCGTTCCACCTCGTTTTCGGAGATGCCCTCGACGGACTCGCCCGCATAGAGCCTGACCTTTCGAGACAGGTCCATGTCCTCGCGCTCACCGCGCTGGAGACGGGTGAGAATGGCGAAAACCGCCGTCACCCGAAGGGTGTGCGGATCCATGTGCACATCCCGGAAAGCGGAAGCCGTGGAGATCAGCTTCTGGTAGATTCGCGCCTCCTGGCGGAAGTCCAGGGTGTAGGGCACCTGCACGATGACCATGCGATCGAGCAGCGCTTCGTTCTCCTTCTCCTGGACGAACTTGTTGAACTCCGCGAGGTTGGTATGGGCGAGAATGGTCTCGTCCAGATAGATCAGCGGGAAACGGGCAACCTTGACGTTCTTCTCCTGGGTCAGCGTCAGCAGCAGATAGAGAAACTCCCGCTTGACCTTCAGGATTTCAATCATCTCCAGCAGACCGCGGCTGGCCGCGTAGACCGCACCGGACCAGGACCAGGCCCGCGGGTCGCCCTCGTCCCCGTAATCGGCCACTTTGGACAGGTCCACAGAGCCGACCAGGTCGGCGATGTCCGCCGTGGTGGGATCATGGGGTGCGTAGGTGCCCACGCCGCTGCGGGACGCCTCGGAGAGGAAGATGCGCTCCACCGGGAACTGCATGAAGTCATCTTCGAACTCATTCTCCAGTCGCGTGCGACAGTAGGGGCAGAGATCGCCCTGGATCTCCACGCCGTAGTTCTCCCGAAATTCCCCCCGCAGCGTATGGGGAACCAGGTGCAGGGGGGATTCGCGTACCGGACATCCCTTCAGTCCATAGAGCGCGCCCGCATCGGTATGGCTGTATTCCTCCAGTCCCCGCTTGAGGAGGATAACCAGAGTCGATTTGCCGCCCGACGGGGGCCCCAGCAGGAGCAGAAGACGGCGTCCGACCTCCGAACCGGCACTGGCGCCCTTGAAGTAGTCAACGACCCGACCAAGCGCCGACTCGATACCGAACAACTCGTTGGAGAAGAGTTGCGTGGGCAACTCGTCGGTCTCCTCCGTGTCCTCCTTCTCCTTTCGATACCAGCGCAGCATGTCCCAGATGTACTGATGGGACGTGCGTGCCGCCTCTATCGGCTTTTCGTAGACGACTTGCTCAAGAAACTCCTGAAAGTTTCCTTCCCAATAACGCCCCTTGTGCTCGCGGGTATAAGCGGACAGGGAATCGATGAATCGGGATCGATCATTGGAGTCATGTGCCATAGCGCTTCTCGTGTGGTTTTTTCTGGGTGCGAAACTCGGCCGCGCTCGGCCCCGTACAGCAAGGATAGACAAGGTGAGAAGGTTTTAAGGGTGGAGTCGCTCAACAGCAGCAAGTTCCCTTGACCGTCTAACTTTCCAACCCCTCCATAGAGTTTGTGGGTCTTTTGGGGAGAATCGGCTCAGGCAAAGGGGACCGGGGCCATCGGTTCGCCGAGCGGACATTCGGCCGCAGGCGCACTGGCGACGATTTCGCGCCCGGTAACCGGGGGACGAGAAGCCCCGGAGAGGGAGAGGCTTGGACGGGAGCGACTACTCCCAGCGGAAACTCAGGGCGCCGATGAGAAGGAATATCGTGGTCATTGCGACCAAGATGGCCAGGCGATCGGCCACCTGAAGCAGACCGGCCCCGTCGATCATGACCGCGCGGGCCGCATCGATCAGATGGGTGAGCGGGAAGATCAGTGCCAGCTTCTGTACGAGCGGATTGACCCCTTCCAGGGAAAACCAGACTCCGGAGAGAAACATCATCGGCCAGCTGACCAGGTTGAGTAAGCCGCTCGCAAATTCCTCACTCGCGCTGCGCGAGGCAATGACAAGCCCAAGGCTGATGACGCTCATGGCACCCAGTGCAAAGATGAGCAGCAAATCCAGATAACTCCCCTCCATAGGGAAGTCGATGAAGAGGTTCGTCCCGATGAAGACGCCCGCGGTAACCAGGAGAATGACCCAGAGGCGGGAGATCACCTGGGCGCTCAGGAATTCAAAGGCACTCAGTGGCGTCGCTTTCAAACGCTTCAACACGCCGTTCTTCCGATAGCGCACGATGACATACCCGACCCCGTAGAGGGCGGAGAACATCATATTCATTGCAAGCACGCCGGGCAGCAGCCAGTCCACGTAGCGGATCTGCTCCCCTTGCACCGCCTGGCGAATCATCGGCCTCTGCGTCGACCCTTTCAGGGCCCGCTCAAGAATATGCCCCCGGGGCGAGGTATCGTTGACCCAGTATCGGCCGCTATCAGGGTCCATCAACAGATCGAACTGGTGCCGCTCGACCTTTCGCAGTCCGGACTGCGGGTCGGCGACAGCGATGAAATCGACATATTGCAGATCCCCGAATTGAGCTTCGGCGACCGCGGGTTCGCCGAGGACGCCGACTTTGTAAAGATCGATACGCTCGCCGGAAAAGGCAAAGGCAAACCCGGCCACTATCAACACCGGAAACAGCACGTTCCAGGCCAAGGCTGATCGGTCGCGGAAAAACTCCTTGTTGCGCGCCGAGAAGATCGCCAACAGCCGTGCAAGCCTCATGTCCGTAGCTCCTTGCCGGTAAGCTCAAGAAACAGATCATCGAGCGTCCTTTCACGGATCTGCAGTTTGCCCAGGGGAATCCCCACATCGATAAGCCGACGAATGGTGTCGTTGACGTCGGAGGAGAGAAGTTCCACCCGATCACCGCAGTCGAGCACCTTCAGTTCGGGATCTTCGCGGGAGGGGTTGAAATCCGCCGCCGGCAACTCAAGCACCACATCACGGAAGTGTTCGGCCAGCAGCGCCTTTGGACTCCCTTCGGCGATGATCCGCCCGTGGTCCATGATGGCAATTTCATCGCAGAGCACGTAGGCCTCTTCCATGTAGTGAGTGGTCAGCAGCACCGTTTTCCCCTGCCGCTTGATCTCCTTCACCAAATCCCAAAGCCGACGCCGTGCCTGGGGATCGAGCCCGGTGGTCGGTTCGTCCAGAAAAAGGACCTCCGGATCATTGATGAGGGCGATGGCCAGCAGCAGACGCTGGCGCTGTCCCCCGGAAAGTTTGTGGGTATCCCGGTCAAGGAGTTCCCCGAGCGAACAGCAGGCGACCAACTCGTCCATCGGCACGGAGCGGGGATAGAGCCGTGCGAAGAGCTTCAGTGCCTCGCGTACGGTGATATGTTCCTGCAGCGAGGTGGACTGGAACATAATCCCGGCCTCGTCCCGGAAACGGCGCCCGAGCGGTTCGCCGCGATAGAGGAGCTCACCCGAGGTGGGACGAGTGATGCCTTCGAGTATCTCGATAGTGGTGGTCTTTCCCGCCCCGTTGGGTCCGAGTAGACCGAAACAGCTCCCCTGACGGATGGAAAAGCTTGTGCCATCCACGGCTCGTACACCGCGAAACTGTTTGATGAGATTACGAACTTCGATCAATGCTGGCACGCTACAGGGATTCGGTATTATGGAAAAGGCGACATTTTTCACCCTTGACGGGCTTAAAGCAAACGGCAGGGCGAGCTTCTACCGCTGTGCCTGCCCGGCACTTCTATGGTTCACACGAGAACGTTTGTCCCGCCATTGGTTTCTTTGGCGGTAATCACCTCTTTTGTGTTCGCCTCATGCGCGCAGTTTGCGCTGTTCTTCGTGTCCGCCCGCCGAACGGTCGGCGGTCACCCGAACGCCGACCGCTCCGCCCCAGAGGCCGAGTCCGAGCGAAAGCAAGAGTCCGGCGAACAGCCACCATGAGGTCGTCGAGAGCGTCTCCAGCCGTTCGGAAAGCGAGCCGGCCGCCCCGGCCTGGCCGGTCTGACTCAAGAGCGCCAAGTCCTCCCCAAGCACCGCAAACGCCCCCCCAAACACTGTTCCCACGGCCGTGGACATCAGCCAGGCGAGCAGAAGGGTCACCGTGCCCCAGACCACAAAGCCATGCAGCACGCCGTCGGCACGTCGCGCCAGGCCCGATAGCCGCCCCGCCACATTGCCCCCCAGCCAAACGGCAATGAGCATACTGATGACGGTCCACACGCCGGTCATCGGAGGCACCACACCCAGATCCGGTTGTCCCGCCCCAACGGCCGTAAGCCCTGCCGCGACGCCCAGTAGCGCAAACAGCAGGAAAACCGAAAGGCCGACGATGGTACCGGCAAAGACCGCCCCCCAACGCAAGTAGCTCACCTGGAGCCGGCGCGGCGGCGCCGCCCTTGCCAACGACTGCACATCCATACACTCCTCCCTGACGATAGCTCCGTGTCTTGCTTCTGGCTCCTTGCCCGCAATGGCGCAAGGCACGCGAAACATTGATGCACAAGGAACCCGTTTTCGGTTTCCAGGCAGGCGTTCAGCAACCAACCCGGTTTTCCGTGCCTTCGGCTTCTTGCGGAGAATCCACGCACCTTCTCAGTATAGGCGGGGAGGTTCAAAGACCATTCGGCCAGTGAAACCGGAAAGTGGTCCCCCTCCCCCGCCCCGATTCGACGGTAACGCTTCCTCCTCGACCCTCGACCAGTTTCCTGGCCAACGCCAACCTGACGCCGGCATACTCGTTGCAGTCACGGGGCTGAAGGCTCTGGAACATTTCGAAGATCAGTTCGTGATACTGAGGAGGAATGCCGGGCCCATTGTCCGTTACGGTAAACTCGTAACCGTCAACTCGCTCCCGACACGCCACCTCCACACGGCCATCGAGTCTATCGTGATGTTCGATGGCATTGCCGATGAGGTTGGCGAGAACCTGGCGAAGCTGAAGTCGCTGCGTGCGCAATCGCGGCATGGCTCCAAGCGTGATCTCAAAGCTGGCCGGCAGCGGGAACGAGTTTACGATATCGACTAACAGGGCCTGCACATCGACCTCTTCGAACGAGTCCTGCCGGCCCGCGCTCGAGTAGCTCAGCAGTGCCTCGATCAGGGCATGCATACGCTCGACGCGGCCCTGCATCAGTTCCATCACCCGCAGCGATTCTCCGCTCAGTGTGTCGCCGCTTTCCTGCGCAAGCACCGTCGCCAACTGCGAAACAGCCCTGAGCGGGGCTTTAAGGTCGTGGGCAATGACATGGATGAGCTGTTGCAGTTCCCTGTTCACCTGCTCCAGATCATCGCTTTTTGCCTGCAGGGCAGAGGCTTTCTCATTGAGCGCCCGCTCGAAGGCCTTGCGAGTGGTGATGTCGCGGATCACGATCAGGTGGGCCGGCTCACCGCTCCAGATCGTCTCGGCAACGGTAATTTCGACCGGCAGGGTTGAACCGTCTCGGCGCAGCAGAGCGGTCTCGTACTGAAGTGGGGGCTCCTCATTCGTCCGCCGCCGCTGCATGAACTCGGCAATCCTTTGGCGTTCCGAAGGATCGACGAGGTCGACGACCGACACCTTCAGGAGCGCGCCCGTCGAGGGATAGCCGAGCATTGCCGCAAAACGTTCGTTCACGAAGACGTGGTGCGTTCCCATACCTACGGCGATGCCGTCGTTCGCGTTATCCGCCAATGCCTGCAGGTTGGTGTCCCGCTCCAGGATAGTGCGCTCCGCCGCCTCGCGCTCGGTGATGTCGCGGGCAATTGAGCAGATGTACTCCCGCCCATCGAAACGGAAGGAATTGACGGAGACCTCGACGGGGAACAGGCTGCCGTCTTTTCGCCGATACTGACTCCGCCGGGTCAGCGAACCGGTCTCGCGTAATCGCTCCAGAATATGGCTTACCACCTCCGGCTTTGCCTCAGGCGCAATATCCGGGACTGAGCGCTCCAGTAACTCCTCTCGCGTATAGCCGAGTCGGCGGCAGGCCTCGCGGTTGACGTTCAGGAAACGCAACTCACGGTCCATCCAGAACACGGCATCGCTGGCATGCTCGACCGCGAAATTCGTGAACTCCAACTCACGCATCATCGCCTTGCGGCGGGTGATGTCGTGAAACAGGCCGAGGATCAGGTGTTCGCCGCCGATTTCGATGCTGGCAGCGCTGATGTCAACGGGAACCACCGTGCCGTCCCCCCGCCTGACTTCGGCGTCGTAGAGCGTACCGCCCCGCATAACGTGCTCACCGAACCGTTCGGCATACTGCTCGGCCTTACCGGCGGGATGCAGTGCCGACTGGTGCATTCCGATGAGGCGATCGCGAGGCAGGCCGAGCAGCCTTTCGGCCCTGGCATTGGTCTCCACGAGATAACCGGTTTTGGCATCGGCGATGAATGCGGCGTCATTGAGGTTATCCCAGAGGTGTCGATAACGAGACTCCGATGCCCGGAGGGCCTGAAACATTTCGTGGCGTTCGGTGACGTCCCGGCCGATGATAACCAGCTGACTGACGCTGCCGCCCCGAAACACCGGGCTCACCTGCACGTTGTACCAGGCGACCGCGCCGTGAGGGCCGAGCCCACGTGTCTCAAACTGGCACGGTTTTCCCGTTCTCAGCGCGTTCACCAGCGCCTCTTCGACAAACCCCCGGTCCTCATCCGCCACGAGGTCGATCGCCCGTGATCCCACCACTTCGGCCTTGGCGATCCCGGGCGGGGCATGATTGACGAAGCTGACCCGTAACTGCGGGTCGATAATCATGATGTGGTCGGGGGCATTGTCGGCCAGCGACTCCCAGCGCGCCTCGGACTCGGAGAGATCCCGGATACGCTGTTCGCTACGTCGGAGGGATGCGAGGGCGGCGTCGTGCTCCCGGCTGCGGCTTCGGATGACCTCTGCCAACCGGTTGAGGCCCAGGGTGACCGCTTCCAGTTCGTCACCGCCCTCTTTCGGAGTTCCGCGTGCCTGCAAGTCTCCCGAAATCAGTCTCTCGATGTGGTCGAGAATACCGGTGATGCCGGGATCAGTATCGGTTGGCGGCGCCGCCATGGGAATGCTCTTCTCAGCCAAGCGGCCGTCTCCAAATCAGGTTGTGCGCCGGCTTGGCCGAGAAGAAGAGCGTCGGACAGGCCGGGCGCGAGGCGCCGCCGGTTAAATGGCGGACCAGAGCTTTCCGGTCCGCCAATCATAACTAATAATTATATTCCTCTTCCATGAGCTTGGCTTGCGCCGCGGCCAGCCGCGCCACCGGCACCCGCGGAGCAGAGCAGGAGACATAGGTAAGGCCGGCATGGTGGCAGTGCCGAATGGAGGCGGGATGGCCGCCGTGCTCGCCGCAGATCCCCACCTTGAGATCGGGACGAACCTTGCGCCCATCCTCCACGGCGATGCGCATCAATTTCAGAACGCCATTGTAGTCGAGGGCCTCGAACGGGTTGTCTTTGAGAATCCCCCGGGCGATGTACTGGGGCAGGAATTTATTCTCGGCGTCCTCCCGTGAGAAGGAGAAGGTGGCCTGGGTCAGGTCATTGGTACCGAAGGAGAAGAAGTCTGCATACTTCGCAATCCGCTCCGCCCGGAGTGTGCCACGGACCGTCTCCATCATGGTGCCGAAGCGATACTGGAGCTTCACGTCGTAGTGGCTCTCCACCTGCCTCTGCACCTCTTCGGTGTACTGCTTGACGATCTTGAGCTCTTCGGGGCTGATGACCTGCGGCACCATGATTTCGGGGATCACGTCGGTGCCCTCGCGCTGGAGTTCCGCGGCGGCCTCCAGCACCGCCTGGATCTGCATGCGGTAGATCTCGGGGTAGGTGATCCCGAGCCGCACGCCGCGGTGCCCCAGCATCGGGTTGACTTCATAGAGCACCCGAACCTTGTTGAGCATCTGGCGTTTCTTGGCAATGGCCTCGGCCACCAGTTCGGCATTCAACACGTCAAAAGGCGCCGGCATATCCGTGTGCCTTGCCCCCGGACGCAACAGCCTCAAGCTGCCCACCAGCTCGCCGACACCCTGCATATTCACATGCAGTTTCTCCAGGTGCTCGATCTCCTCGAGCAACTGAGCCTCGGTGGGCAGGAACTCGTGCATCGGCGGGTCAAGCAGGCGCACCGTCACCGGCCGGGGGGACATCACCCGGAATATCTCCTTGAAATCGCCGCGCTGCATCGGCAGGAGCTTGTCGAGGGCGTCGCGGCGCTCCTCCAGGGTGTCCGCCAGAATCATCTCGACCACCACCGGAAGCCGCTCGACGGCATTGAACATGCGCTCGGTGCGGCAGAGGCCGATGCCCTGGGAGCCGTAATCGACGGCCTTCTGGGCGGCCGCCGGCGTGTCGGCATTGGCCATCACCTTGAGTCGGGCGATTTCGTCGGACCAGCCCAGGAGTGTCTTGAGATTGTCCGAGAACTCCGGCTCGACCGTGGGAATTTCGCCGATATAGACATTGCCCGTAGTGCCATCGATGGTGATGGTGTCCCCCTCCTGGAAAGTGGTCTCGCCCACCGCGGCCATGCGCGCCTTGACGTTGACCACGATACCCTCGGCACCGGCCACGCAAGGTTTGCCCATCCCCCTCGCCACCACGGCGGCGTGGGAAGTCTTGCCGCCCCGGGAGGTGAGGATACCCTCGGAGGCGAAGAAGCCGTGGATATCCTCCGGCTTGGTCTCTTCACGGACAAGAATCACCTTCTGCCCGGCGCGGCCCATCTGCTCGGCGCGGTCAGCATCGAACACCGCCTTGCCGGCCGCCGCGCCGGGCGAGGCCGGCAGGCCGGTGGCCACGGGCGTACTCCTGTGGGCCGGGTCGAGCCTGGGATGCAGCAACTGCTCGAGCATATCGGGCTCGACCCTCAGCAGAGCCTCCTCGCGGGAGAGCAGTCCCTCATTGGTCATCTCCACCGAGGTGCGTACCCGGGCGGCGGCATTCATCTTGCCGTTTCGGGTCTGGAGGCAGTAGAGGGTGCCCCTCTCGATGGTGTATTCGAAGTCCTGAACCTCACGGTAATGGGACTCGAGTTTGTTGCGAAGCTCAACGAGCTGCCGGTACATCTCGGGCATTTCGTCGGCCATCGCCGAGACCGGTTTGGGCGTACGGATGCCGGCTACGACGTCCTCGCCCTGGGCGTTGACCAGGTACTCGCCGAACATCACGTTCTCGCCGGTGCCCGGATCGCGGGTGAAACCCACGCCGGTGGCGCAGTCGTTGCCCATATTGCCGAACACCATGGTCACCACATTCACGGCGGTGCCGTTGGCCATCTCCGGGGTGATCCTGAATTCGCGCCGATAATCCACGGCGCGCTTGCCCATCCAGGAGTTGAAGACGGCCTTGACCGCCAACTCCAGCTGCTGGTAGGGGTCGCGGGGGAAGGGACGGCCGGTCTGCTCCTCCACCACTTCGAGGAACAGGCCGCAGATCTCCTTGAGGTGTTCGGCTTCCAGACCGATATCCGCCTTCACGCCCGCCTGGCGCTTGATGGCGTCGAAGTGTTCATCGAAGTGCTCATCGGCGATGCCGAGGGCGACATGGCCGAAGAGCTGGATGAAGCGCCGGTAGGCGTCCCAGCCGAAGCGTTCGTTTTCGGTCTGGCGGATCAGCCCCGAGAGGGTGTCCTCGTTCAGGCCGAGGTTGAGGATGGTGTCCATCATGCCCGGCATGGACATGGCCGAGCCGGAGCGCACCGAAACCAGCAGCGGGTTGTCGGCGCCGCCGAAGACCTTCCCGGTCTGCTCTTCCAGTCTCTTGGTGTGGTTGCGAACCTGGTCCAGAAGCCCCTGGGGCAGTTGCCTTTCGGCATGTTCCAGGTAGTCCAGACACGCCTGGGTGGTAATGACGAAACCGGGCGGAACATTCAAGCCAATCTGGGTCATCTCACAGAGGTTGGCCCCCTTGCCTCCCAGCAGCTTTTTGTTTTTGCCGTCCCCTTCGGTGAACGCGTACACCCACTGTTGTGCTGCCATGACTTCCCCTTGACCGTGATGGATGTTTTCGGGGCTCCCGGGCCCTGAATCCTGAGTGTTTAGCCAGGAATGGGGTCGCTTCCAATGAGGACCGGTCCTCCAAAAGTCCTGAGGCCCCCTTAATGGGACTACGACCCGTTCCCATGAGGATAGACCCGCCGAATGCTGAAAGAAGTTCCCCGGAGAGCGGTCTCGATTTCCGGCGAACAGGCGAGGTACCAGTCGGCGCCCCCGGGCGAGGCCCCGCGGATTGTCTCAGCCACCGAGGAGGGCTCCACCCCGGCCGGCCTTTCGATGAGCGAGACGTTGAAATCGTCGAGGACGTCCTGCCAGGCCCGGCAGACGTTCTCAAGGTAGTGTCCACCGGGCTCCGCTATCCAGAAGAGGTGGGCCGGCCGTTCCCGCTCCAGGGCAATGAAGTGCTCCAGCAGGCTCTTGATCGGTGCGAATCCGGTTCCCTCCGCGACCAGGACCAGCGGTGCCGAAGAGGTCTCTTCCAGCGTGAAATGGCCATGAGGACCTTCGATATCCAGGGGGGCCCCGGTATCAGCGTGCTCGAAAAGGTGTCTTGCGAGGGGGTCCTCATCCCGATGCAGTTGAAACTGCAGGACCCGGCCGTTGCACGGACAGCTGGCGACCGCAACGGACCGGCTTCCCACGCCCGCGACGCTCAGATTCACATATTGGCCGGCCAGAAAGCGCAGGGTTTGAGTACGGGGTGTGCGTACCTGAAGAAGTAAGTAGTCACCGACACGCCTGGCACTGGCGACCCGGGCCCGGATTTGCTGATGGGGGATCTCGTCGACGTCGCTGGTGTCCGCCACCTCGAGTACCAGATCCGAACCCGGCGCATTGGAGCAGAGCAGAATCGTGCCACGGATTTTTTCCGCTTCGGGAATAACGTACTCATGCCGAGCCAGGATCTCGACGGCACCCGAAAGGACTCGGGCCTTGCACTCACCACAGCTGCCACCGGCACAGCTGTAGGGGAGATGGATCCCGGAACGCAACCCCGCCTCCAGTAGACTTTCATGCGCCTCGGCGATGAATGTACGGCCACTCGGTGATAGCTGGATACGGTAGCTCAAGGCTCCTCCTCCTAATCCAGGCTTGATGAGAGCGTCTTTGGCACCGGCCCCGACTACGGCCGCTTCATGCGCACTAACAACCAGCGGCTGAGATCGGCGGCCAATTCCCGTTTGCCGGCATCGTCGCTGTTTTGCCATTCACTGAGGTGCCGGGCCATATCCTTTAGAAGCTCTTCGTACTTGTCGGCCCGTGCCTCCGCCACCGAGAGTTCGGTATTGCGCTTTTTAAGCTGACAGGTCAGCTCATCGTGGTCGGGGGCAACGGTATCCCGGACCCGCCGGGAAAACGCTGTGGCACGAATCAGATCCAGACGTTCCATGACAGGCGAGGTGTCGATGGCCATCTCGGGAAAACGCTCCTTCAGTGCCTCGAAGTCCAGTTTTCCCTCGAAGGTTTGAAGTTCGCCGCTTCGGATCAATTTTTGCAACTTACTGCGGCCGATGTTGAGCAGTCTTGCCGCCCTGGCCACTGCCACGAGACGCCCCATTAATTGGCTCCTCCGGCCTTCCCCACAAAACCCTGGCGCCCGTGCCCGGCCGATCGCCAGCCTTGGTGATTCCAAGGCGACAGGACACAGCCTTCGTAGAGCGCCCGCCCCCTGCAGGTCAAACGAGAGCACTCTGGAGAGTGATGACGGATCCCCGCTAACAGGCTGTTGAAAAGGTTTTTATCCCCTCTCCCTGAGGGAGAAGGTTAGGGGGGATAAAATCAGTAACTTACTCTTTATTGAGTCCCCTCACCCCAGCCCCCCTCTGGAGAGGGTGTTTTTCAACAGCCTGCTAAATACGTGTTCGTAAATGGTATCCACCGAAAATCCCTTCTCCCTCAGGGAGAAGGTAAGGATGAGGGGCAGTGATGGGCACCATTTCGGAACACGTATTTAGTCAGCAATCCATTGTTCGAGCGCATCGACGATTTTTCGCGCCTGATCCTTGCTCGAGATGTTGAATTTCGATTTCTGCTGGTACTGTCCGTGGCGTTTTTGGTAACGGCGAATGGTGTACTTCTCGGGACCGTACTCCTCCTTGGCGCGATCCCAATCCTGATAGCGGTAGAGTATCGTCGCCCAAGCCCCTTTGGTGAGGACCACCTTGTCAAGTTGCTTGGTCACGAGCGTTCCCTCTTCGGTAAATTCCACCGACAGTTCATCGACCGTTTCGGCCATCAGCCACTCCTCGATTGTTAGTTGAATGTAGTGAATCCCGCCCACAAGCGGGCAGCGTCGCATACACATTCCAGCTCTGGACGCCGCGGCCCCGGGGACCTCGCAGAGGGAGCCCGTCCAGGGGCGGGAGTCATAATCCGAAGCGTAACACGAAAGCGCCGGCCGTCGGTTTCGGGGCCTCCTAACCAAAACGTTTCCCGTTTTCTTGAATGTTCAGGATCCTCTTATATGCTTATTTTCACGGTTACCGTGAAACATGCCGTTCGGCAGTCCACTTCCCGTGAAACACACAAGGAGACAAGTCATGAAGAAAAGGAAATTAACTGTTGCCGCGGCTCTATTGGCGGTGTCCACCGGATCGCAGGCGTGGGGTCCCTTTTGGGACAATGGCGGCTGGGGTAATGGAAACGGCGTCATGGATGGGGACTTCGGTTTCTCCATGAATGCGTCCGCTTCCGCCCGCGGCAATGGCTGGGGTAACTCCTGGAGCAATCCTTACGGCTATGCCCCTTACGGCTATGCCCCGGCCGGCTACGGATACGGCCCCGCCAGCTACGCCCCTTACGGCATGCCGGCAGAGCAGATCAAGGCCGATTCCGAAGCGCGTCGCGAAGCGCTGGAAGCACAGCGAAAAGCCGCGATGGAGTACCAGAAACAGATGGAAGAGCACCGTCAGGCGATTCTCGATGCCCAGCGGCAGGCGTATGAGCGGCAGGTCGCAATGATGCGCGATAAACCCGCGGCCGATAAAGGCACTGCCGAGTAACTTGCTTTAAAGCAGTTTGAGTCGGTGAAAACCCGTGCGGCGATTTCGCACGGGTTTTTTCTTCGTTAGTAAACCTCCAACTCCACATCCTCCGCCTGCCCCTCGCCAAGACGAAATCCGCGTATCTCCAGCACGCCTTTGGTATCGAGCGACACGATCAGATACAGCGCCTCGGGATAGGCCGCCTCCTCCAGATCCTTCTTCGACGGTGCCGCCGGAGCATGCGGATGGGAGTGATAAATGGCGAACAGCGCCTGGTCCGCCTCTCTCATGGAGCGCATCGCCGCGATTTGCCCTTCGGGGTCCATCTGGAAAAGTTCGCCCGGCCGGCTGGCGACGTTCGCAACCGGATAGGTCCGACGAGGCTCACCTTCGGTCGCACCGATAAGGCCGCAGACTTCGCGCTCAGGAGAGTGCTGGGCGTGGGAGAGGATCTGATTGACGATCGTGCGGGGAATTCGAATAGGATTCATGGTTGTCGGGTACTGTTTGATCGTTGGGCAAGGGACGAAAGGCGCACCCTCCCGTGGTTACGAACGGCTATTTAGCCTTCTCCCTGAGGGAGAAGAGACACAAACCTGCTAGCCTGTGCCGCAGGCCGGGCAGGCCGGGTCTTTACGCAGCTTGAGCGTCCGCCACTCCATTGCCAAAGCGTCGAGCAGTAGCAGCCGTCCGCCCAGTGTCTCTCCGATGCCGAGAAGGACCTTGACCGCTTCGGTCGCCTGCACAGTGCCGATGATGCCGACCACTGGCGCCAGAACGCCGGTGAGATTGCAGTTTTCGCCCTCCCCCGTTTCATCCCGATAGAGACAGCGATAACAGGGTGCATCGTCCCTTTCGTTATGGAATACCGTGACCTGGCCTTCACAGCGAACCGCCGCTCCCGAGACCAGGGGGGTGCGGTTACGCACGCAGGCGGCATTGAGGGCGAAGCGGGTTTCGAAATTATCGGAGCAGTCCAAAACCACATCGGCGGCCGCAATTTGGGCATCGAGCGCATCGCCTTCCAACTGCCCGTCGATGATCTCGACCTCGACGTCGGGATTGAGCGCCAGGACCGCATCGCGGGCAGACTCAACCTTGGAGCGACCCACATCCCCCTGCCGGTGAATGATCTGGCGCTGCAGATTGCTGATCTCCACCCGGTCGAAATCGACCAGGGTCAGTTTACCAACCCCGGCCGCCGCCAGATAAATCCCCACGGGCGAGCCGAGTCCACCCATGCCAATAATAAGCGCACGCGACTCGAGCAGACGCCGCTGACCGCGGGCCTCCACCTGGGGAAGGGTGATGTGTCGGCTGTAGCGTTCGAGTTGGTCTTCGTTCATGGGAGGATTTTACAGGTACGAGGTACAAGGGACTAGGGAACGCGTGCGCAGAGAGCTCATTCCCTCGTACCTCGGATCTTGCCCCTACGAGCTCATTGGTACTTGCGCCAGTATTCGGGGCGCCCGTCACGGCAGCCGTGCTGGAGTCGCTGATAGCGGTTGATAAAGACCTGGATGCAGGTATCGCACTGCTCCAATCCCATATTCTGACGCTGGGTCTCTTCGGTGTAGTAGTAGAGCGCCCGCTTGAGCTTGGCCATCAGGTGATTGGCGATATGGAATCCGAGCTCGGTGAGCGCATCGTCGATGATATTGAGCGTCACGTGGGCGATGTCATAGCCGACCAGAAGCTGTGTGCGGCCCACCGGACGTGCGTACACGATTCCCTCCACCCCGTCGAAAAGCAGGCTGGCGGCTTGGGCTTGGTCATCGGGGCGCAGCGTACAAAAAAGGATTTCGCGATGCTTAATCCGGCTGCCAGGATCAGTGTCCATGCTCTCCATCCTAGTGCGGGCCGGGAAATTATCAACTGTTTTCCTAGCCACTTTCAAAAGGCATCTGCCCGCCGCTTATCCGCTCCAATCCTCCCAAATCCCGCCTGGTGAAGACATTCACAAGACCGCGGTCACGGAACAGCCGGCGAAGGGACTCGCCCTGGTCAAAGCCGTGCTCCACCAACAACCAGCCGCCCGCCTCCAGGTAGTGCGGTGCACCGTTCACCAGTTGGCGGATGTCTTCGAGCCCGTCGGGGCCCGAACTCAGCGCCCTCCGGGGCTCGAAGCGAACGTCACCGACGGCCAAATGCGGGTCGTCCTCCCGCACGTAGGGAGGGTTGCTGACGATCACCTGAAACCGTCCTGTCAGGGGCTCGAACCACGAACCGGAAAGCCATTGCACATTGGCAAGGCCGGTGCGCTCGGCGTTCTTTTGGGCCACCGCCAACGCCGGCGCCGAGCGGTCAACCGCGACCACAAAGCACCCCGGCCGCTCTCCGGCAAGGGCAAGAGCGATGGCGCCACTGCCCGTTCCCAGGTCAGCGACTCTCCAATGGGCATCGGGCGGAATGCGTTCCAGGGCCGCCTCAAGCAGCAGTTCGGTCTCCGGCCTCGGGATGAGCGTGTCGCAAGTCACCGCCAGATCAAGACTCCAGAATTCCCGATGTCCGGTGATGTAGGCTACCGGTTCACCACCGGCCCGGCGGCGCACCAGCTCCTCGAAGCGCTCCGCCTCCTGGTCGGTGAGCTCCTGCTCCGGCCACGTATAGAAGTGAGTCCGGCCTTTGCCCAGGATCTCCCCGAGCAGGACCTCCGCGTCCAGGCGCGCGGTATCGTAACCGGCAAACCGCTCGGCGGCATCGTTCAGGGCTTCGGCTATCGTCGGCATGGGTTGGATGTCAACCACGGGGTGCACGGGGAACACGGGGCTTTTTTGGGTAAAACGCGAGGGACATCTGCCGCTCGCGGGAGCCTATCCTGTCGCGCAGGATTGTTGGAAAAACAACTCCCCGTGCTCACCGTGTCCCCCGTGGTTTATCCCTCACTCCTCGGCCATGGCCGCGAGCTGTTCGGTCTGATGTTCGGAGATAAGCGGTTGGACGACCTGGTCCAGATCACCCTGCATCACGTCTTCCAGCTTGTAGAGCGTCAGATTGATGCGGTGATCCGTCACCCGTCCCTGCGGGAAGTTATAGGTGCGGATACGTTCCGAGCGATCACCGCTGCCCACCAGGGTTTTGCGGGTAGCGGCCTGCTCCGCCGCCTGCTTCTCCTGCTCGGCAGAAAAAAGCTTGGTCCGCAGCAGGGCCATCGCCTTGGCGCGGTTCTTGTGCTGGGAGCGCTCATCCTGACACTCCACCACGATACCGGAGGGCAGGTGCGTCAGGCGGATGGCCGAATCGGTCTTGTTGACATGCTGACCGCCGGCCCCGGAGGCACGGAAGGTATCCACCTTAAGGTCGTTCGGATTGACATCGGCCGCCTCGACTTCATCCACCTCGGGCATGACCGCCACGGTACAGGCGGAAGTGTGGATCCGCCCCTGAGACTCGGTCTCGGGCACACGCTGGACGCGATGGGCACCGGACTCGAACTTGAGTCGCGAGTAGACGCCCTGCCCCACCACCCGGGCGATGATCTCCTTGTAGCCACCGTGTTCACCCTCGCTGGCGGAAATCACCTCCACCTGCCAGCGCTGGCGCTCGGCATAGCGGCTGTACATGCGAAACAGGTCGCCCGCGAACAGCGCCGCCTCGTCACCGCCGGTGCCGGCCCGGATCTCGAGGTAGGTGTTCTTGGTATCGTTGGGATCCCTGGGCAGCAGCAGCTTCTGCAGTTCCACTTCCAGCTCATCGCGCCGCTGCCGTGCACCCTGGAGTTCCTCCTCACCCATGGCCCGCATTTCCGGGTCTTGCTCCCCCGCCAACTCCTCGGCGGTTTCGATATCGCCGAGGGTACTGCGGTAGCGGTCAAAGGTTTCCACCACCGGCTTCAGGTAAGCGTATTCCTGCGAAAGGCCGCGGAAGCGCTCCTGGTCGGCAATGGTATCGGGATCGGCGAGCAGGGCATTAAGCTCCTGCAGCCGCTCGGAGAGATTCTCCAGCTTGCTGCGGATGGAAGCTTTCACAGGTTAGTTGTCTTCGGGAATTTTGAGATTGAAAAGCTCACGGGCGGCATCCAGAAGCTCCAGACGCCCCTCGTAACCGGCGTGCTTCATCTGAACGCAGGGCTCATGAATCAGCTTGTTGGTCAACTGCCGGGCCAGTTCCGAAATCACGAACTCCGGGTTCTGACCGGCCCGCAACTGCCGCAGGGCATGCTCGGCCACCTCGTTACGCATGGCCTCGCCCCGATCACGATAGGAGCGGATGGTCGCCACCGCCTGGAGTGAACGCATCCACCCCATGAAGTGCGCTACCTGGGTATCGATGATCTCTTCGGCCTGCTGGGCGGCCTCCTGGCGGGAGCGCAGGCCCTCATCGATGATTTCCTGCAGGTCATCCACCGTATAGAGGTAAACATCGTCCAAATCGCCCACTTCCGGCTCGATATCCCGCGGCACCGCGATATCGACCATGAGTACGGGGCGGTGCTTGCGCGCCTTGACCGCCGACTCCACCATCCCCTTGCCGAGGATCGGAAGCTGGCTGGCGGTCGAGGAGATGACAATATCGGCTTCCGCCAAATGGGCGGGAATTTCGTTGAGGGCAATCGCGTAGCCGCCGAATTCCGCAGCCAGCGCGTGCGCCTTCTCCACGGTCCGGTTGGCGACCACGATCTGCCGGATTCCGTTCTCGTGGAGGTGCCGGGCCACCAACTCGATGGTTTCACCGGCACCGACCAGCAGCGCGGTATGCTCGCCGAGATCCGAGTAGATCTGACGTGAGAGGCTGACCGCCGCGAAGGCCACCGACACGGGACTCGCACCGATGGCGGTATCGGTGCGTACCTGCTTGGCCACGAGGAAGGTGTGCTGAAACAGACGGTTCAGCTTTCGGCCGATGGTCCCCGCCTCATGGGCCGTACTGTAGGCGTCCTTCATCTGGCCAAGGATCTGCGGCTCGCCGAGTACCAGGGAGTCCAGGCCACTCGCCACCCGCAGCATATGACGAACCGCCAACCGATCCGGATGGGTGTAGATATAAGGGTCCACTTCCTCGGGTTTGAGGCCGTGGAATGCCCGGAACCAGGAGAGGACGGCCTCCGGATCGGCATCATCCAGACCGCAGTAGAGTTCCGTCCGATTGCAGGTCGAAAGAATGGCCGCCTCGGCGACGGCGTTGTGAGCCGTAAGCTCGCGCAATGCCTCCGGCAGCTTTTCCGGACTGAAGGCGACCCGCTCCCGGATTTTCACCGGTGCCGTCTTGTGGTTGATACCGAAGGCCAGCAGCGTCATGGAATACCAAACCCGGAAAGTGACTCGCGTAACGGCTAATTTTGCGCTAGTGCGCGTTTCCTAATCAAGGCCAGTTCTATACTTAGGGCCCAATCGGTGCCGTTTGACCGATTTTCCAAGGCCTGGACTTACAGACAAGCGGCCCCTGTGGAGCATCAAACCATATTTACGCGTCTTTGTGGACAGCAGAGTGGCCCGGGAGATTCCATAGAGATTCGGAGCGGCCATCTGCGTTATAGTTGAGCAAGTCGCCACTACCGCGGTTCGGCGGAGATTAGAGAGTAATGAGGAAGTATCTGACACTAGCGATAGGCGGCCTTTTGGCCGGCTGCAGTACCCTGCCGCAACAGGCCCCGGAGCGGGTGGAACCCCATCAGCCCACGGCCGCTGCCCGGCAGGAGCCCGTCCCGGAACCGGTCTCCGAATCCGCTTCCCCGGGCGCTCGCCTCGATCCGGAGATGCTTTACGAACTCCTCGTGGCCGAGTTGGCCGGACAGCGCGGCGATCTGGCGCTGTCGGCCCGCAACTACCTCCAGGCAGCCAAAACCACCCGTGATCCGCGGGTGGCACGGCGGGCGGTTCATGTCGCCGTTTACGGACGCGACTACGCCCGCGCCGTGGAAGGGGCCCAGCTCTGGGTGGAGCTGGAGCCGGACAGTATCGAGGCTCGGCAGTCACTGGCCGCCCTGCAGATCAAGGCGGGACAGCTGGATGCGGCGGTCCAACATCTCCGCGCCGTTCTCTGAGTCCTTTGACGAAAGCGATCCGCAGGGATTCGCACTGCTCACCAGCCTGCTGAGCCGGGAGCAGAACGGCGAGCGGGCGTTGACCGTCATGCGCCGACTAATGCGTGACTACCCCGGGAATCCGGATGCGCTCTACGCCTTCGCCCACCTGGCCAGCAAGGTCGGGGAAAACGAAGACGCCCTGGGAGCGCTGGACCAGCTCTTGGCCGAGGATCCCGAGCGTGCCAAGGCGCTGATCCTCAAAGCCAACGTCCTGCACCGAATCGGTGAACGCGAAGGGGCGGTGGCCGCCATGCAGTCAGCCCTCGAGCTTCAACCGGAGAACAGCGATCTACGACTGAGCTATGCCCGACTTCTGGTCGATGCCCGTCACCTGGATGCGGCGCGCCGTCAGTTCCGTAGACTGGAATCGGAGCTGCCCGACGATCCGGATATCGCGTATGCACTGGGGCTACTCGCCATGCAGGCCGAGGATCTGGACGAGGCCGAACGCTATTTCCGGAAGCTGCTGGAGATTGGCGATCGCAAAAGCGAGGCGGCTCTTGCGCTCGGAAAGATCGCCGAACTGCGCGAGGACCCGGAACAGGCGGTGCAGTGGTACAACTCCGTCTCGGGCGAGAATTTCATGAATGCCCGGCTGCGGGTGGCCCAACTGGTTGCGGACCGCGACGGGGTCGAAGCGGCACGCGATTACCTCAACGGGCTGAAACTCGGTGCGCCGGAGCAGCGTTTGCGGCGACTCCTGGCGGAGGGCGCGCTCCTCGGCGAGGCGGGACGCCACGAAGAGGCCATTGCGGTTTACAGTCAAGGTCTGGAGAGCTTTGGTGATAATGCCGACCTTCTCTACGCCCGCGCCATGGCCTCGGAACGGGTGGACCGCATCGATTTGCTTGAGCAGGATCTGCGGACCATTCTGAAGTCGGAACCCGACAACACCCAGGCCCTCAATGCCTTGGGTTATACCCTCGCGGACCGCACGGAGCGCTACGAGGAGGCGCGGACCTATATCGAGCAGGCCTATGAACAGACCCCCGATGATCCGGCGGTGATCGATTCCATGGGATGGGTCCTTTATCGGCTCGGCGAACATGAGCAGGCACTGAAATATCTGCGACGGGCCCTGGAGTTGCAGAACGACGGCGAAATCGCGGCTCATCTTGGCGAGGTCCTTTGGGTGACCGGTCAGCGCGCTCAAGCGCGCGAAGTCTGGGATGAGGCCCTGCAGTACGCCCCGAAAAACGATCGTCTGCAGAACGTCGTCGAGCGCTTCACCGACGAATGATCCGTTTCCTCGGGATTCTCGTGGTTGCCTTACTGGCCGGCTGCGCCGGTGTGGCCCCGCGACCACCCGTCGGAGCCCCCGAACAGGCCTGGGCCGTTCACCGTGATCGCCTGGAGGCTCTCGATTCATGGCGCCTCAACGGACGCCTGGCTATTCGCTCGGAAGGCGAGGCATGGCATGCCAGCCTCAATTGGCACCAGGAGAACAGCCACTACGCGGTTCGCATTACCGCGCCGCTGGGTCAGGGCAGCCTCCGCCTGGAAGGCACGCCGCGCTTTGTGCAACTGCAAACCAGCAAAGGCGAAAGCGCCGTCTCCGATGATCCCGAACGGCTTCTCTATCAACAGCTGGGCTGGCGTGTGCCGGTGGCGTCCCTGCGCTACTGGGTCCTGGGCCTGCCCGCTCCCGGGGCCGCACAACGGCAATTGGATTCGCAGGGCCGGCTTGCCCAGTTGCAGCAAAACGGGTGGTCTATCCAGTTCCTGGATTACCGTCAGGAGGATGGTGTCGACGTGCCCGGTCGCGTCTTTGCCAGTCGAGGCGATGCGGAGGTGCGACTGGTGGTCGGAAGCTGGGAACTCCCGCAGCCTGCCGGAGCAGCCTGATGGCGGGTTCGGCCTGGCCGGCTCCGGCCAAACTCAATCTGTTCCTCCATATAACCGGCCGACGCAGCGACGGTTTCCACCTCCTGCAGACCGTATTCCAGTTTCTGGATTATGGTGACGAACTGTCCTTTGCGGTGCGCGACGACGGGCGAATCGAGCGGACTTCCTCGTTGCCAGGGGTGGCGGCCGATGAGGACTTGGTCGTGCGTGCCGCACGGCTGCTGAAGGAGGTGTCCGGCTGCGAACTGGGCGCCGATATCCAAGTCACCAAACGCCTGCCTATGGGCGGTGGGCTCGGCGGCGGCAGTTCCAACGCGGCGACGACCCTGGTTGCCCTCAATCACATCTGGGATTTGGGTTTTTCCGAGGATCGGCTCGCCGAACTGGGACTGGGTCTGGGTGCCGATGTCCCCGTTTTTGTCCGCGGCCGCGCCGCCTGGGCCGAAGGGGTGGGCGAACAGCTCACGCCGATCACTTTAACCGAGCCCTGGTTCGTGGTGATTTCGCCGGCGGTAAAGGTCTCTACGGCTGAGCTTTTCCGTGCTCCGGAATTGACACGGGACTGTGCTCCTATCACAATAGCCGACTTCCTGTCGGGCGGGGGTTTGAATGTTTTCGAACCCGTGGTCCGGGCGCGCTATTCGGCCGTGGCGGAAGCCCTGGACTGGTTGGCGAGCCGCGGTGCGGCCCGTCTGACCGGCAGCGGCGGGTGTATTTTCGCACCCTTTTCCGACGAGCAGCAGGCGCGCGCGGTGTTTGCGGAGCTGCCGGAAGGCTGGCGGGGTTTCGTGGCGCCGGGCAGGAACCGATCACCGCTGCTGGCGCATGTTGTGCTGCCGGTCTGATCGGAAAAAGATATTGGGGCGTCGCCAAGCGGTAAGGCACTGGTTTTTGGTATCAGCATTCGCAGGTTCGAATCCTGCCGCCCCAGCCATATATTCGGTTGCACCGCTTTTTTGGCGGTGCACACGCTCGTAAGCAGCGGCAGCCTCCCAGCCATATTCTGCCGCGTCAAACCTGCTTTGGGGTGAGGTGTCAATGCCCTTCCGGCATCCGTTCAGAGGATCCACCGTGTCCGACATGATGGTGTTTGCGGGTAATGCCAACCCGCAACTGGCGCAGGAGATCGCCGCCTACCTCAGTATTCCACTGGGTAAGTCCATCGTCGGGAAATTCAGCGACGGCGAAGTCTTGGTGGAGATCCTGGAGAACGTGCGCGGCAAGCACGTCTTCATCGTCCAGCCCACCTGCGTCCCCACCAACGACAACCTGATGGAATTGTTGGTGATGGTGGATGCCGTACGCCGCGCCTCCGCCGGCCGCATCACCGCCGTGATCCCCTATTTCGGGTATGCCCGGCAGGATCGGCGCCCGCGTTCGGCACGAGTGCCGATCACGGCCAAGGTGATCGCCAACATGATCACCACTGTGGGGGTCGACAAACTGCTGACGGTCGACTTGCATGCCGACCAGATTCAGGGCTTTTTCGATATACCGGTCGATAATGTCTACGCCTCGCCCATCCTGTTGGGCGAAATATGGCGAAACCGGGATCCGAACATGATGGTGGTCTCGCCCGACGTGGGCGGCGTGGTGCGCGCCCGGGCCCTGGCCAAGCGGCTGGATGATGCCGACCTCGCCATCATCGACAAGCGCCGGCCCAAGGCGAATGTCTCGCAGGTGATGCATATCATCGGTGATGTGGAGGGACGCCACTGCGTTCTCGTCGATGACCTTGTGGACACCGCCGGCACGCTGTGCCAGGCGGCGGATGCCCTTAAAGAGCATGGGGCCTCCAAGGTCTCGGCCTACATCACGCATCCGGTGCTCTCCGGCTCGGCGATAGACAAACTGGACAAATCGGCCCTGGATGAGCTCGTGGTGACGGACACCATACCGCTGGCGCCGGAGGCAAAGGCGTGTAATACGATTCGTCAGGTCTCGATTGCCGAGCTGTTGGCGGAGACCATGCGCCGGATCAATAACGACGAGTCGGTCAGTTCCCTTTACATGGACTGACGGCTCTGGCTCGTACTGTAACCACAGAGGACACAGAGAGCACAGAGAACTGCATGACCTCCACTCGGCATGGGGTGGGCTAATGGTTAATGGATTCTCGGTGACTCGGTGTTCCCTGTGGCTAACCCGTGAAGAGTCCGGGCGAGCAACGTTGAAGAAAATTGGGCCGCCGGCATTGTGCCGGCGGCCTTTTTGACTGCCGAACCTGGTCGCGGGGGAGGCGAAGCAAGCCCATCCATGGTGGATGGGCTGCACAAACCACTGGAGTAAAAAGAGCCATGAGTGAAGTCAATTTCAAACTGACCGCTGAAGTTCGCAGCGACAAGGGGAAAGGTGCGAGCCGCCGCCTTCGTCGCGCGGGCAAAATGCCAGCGATTCTGTACGGCACCGACCAGGAGCCGACCGCCATCGTCCTCGACCACGACGGACTGGTGCACCACCTGGAGCACGAAGCCTTCTACTCCCATGTCCTCACCATCTCGGTCGATGGGAAGGATGAGAGTGCGGTGCTTAAGGACCTGCAGCGCCATCCCGCCAAGAACCAGCTGGTGCACGCCGATTTCCAGCGCGTTTCGGCCAACGAGAAGATCCGTATGAACGTCCCGCTGCACTTCAAGGGCGAAGATATCGCCCCGGGCGTCAAGATCGGCAGCGGCCTGGTCACCCATAACATGACCGAGGCCGAGGTGCTCTGTCTGCCGAAAGACCTGCCGGAATTCCTCGAAGCTGACCTCTCCAAGCTGGAACTGGGTCAGTCGCTGCACCTGTCGGAAATCACTGTTCCCGAAGGTGTCGAGCTGGTCGAACTGATGCACGGCGCTGATCACGACCTGCCGGTTGCCCAGATTCAGGCCACCCGTGCCTCGGTCAAGGGTGCCGGTGAAGAGGCCGAGGGCGAAGAAGCCGCCGAATAACCAGGAAAAGTGTCATTGTCCTCGCCGATTCAGCTCATCGTTGGCCTGGGTAATCCCGGAGCCAAGTACGAGCCGACGCGGCACAATGCCGGTTTCTGGTTGGTCGACGAACTGGCGCGCCGCCATGGCGGCGCGCTTCGTTCGGAAAGCAAGTTTCACGGAGAAGTGGGTCGTCTCGGTATCGCGGGAAAGGATGTGTGGCTTCTGAAGCCCATGACTTACATGAACCGCAGCGGCCAGGCCGTGGCCGCCCTGGCCCGCTTCTACAAGATCCCGGTCGAGTCCATCCTGGTCGCCCACGACGAACTCGATCTCCCTCCCGGCGGCGTCAAGCTCAAACAGGGCGGAGGTCACGCCGGTCACAACGGCCTGCGTGATATCTGTGCCCAACTCGGCCGCGACTTTCTCCGAATGCGGATCGGGATCGGCCACCCGGGTCACGCCAGCGAAGTCACCGGATATGTTCTCGGTAAACCTTCACCCGATGAACGTGTTCTCATAGAGCGTGCCGTTGACGAGTGCATCGAAGCCGTCCCGGATATCGTCGCCGGCGAACAGCAAAAAGCCATGCATCGCCTGCACTCCCGGAGAAGCTAACCACGGGGTGCACGGGGAACACAGGGATCAGTTGAATGCTCAAGGATTGCGAGGACCGGATTACAGATAGCACTTTGACCGCAGCAACCTGCGTCCATCGTACGCTTGGCCCGGGCTTGCTCGAGTCGGTCTATGAAAAGGCTCTTGCAGTCGAACTCACCCTTCAGGGACTGACTGTTGAGGTCCAGAAGCCTATCTCGGTGGACTACCGGGGACACGATTTAGGTATGGGCTTCCGAGCAGATCTCGTGGTCGAAGAGTCTCTGTTGCTGGAGCTTAAGTGCGTGGAGATTTTAACTTCGCTGCATGTTGCACAGGTAATAACGTATTTGCGGTTATTGGGCCTCAAACGAGGCTATTTGCTCAATTTCAATGCACGACTGATGAAGCACGGAATCAAGCGGATTTCAATATAACCCCGTGTCCCCCGTGCTCCCCGTGGTTAGGTGAATATAGATGGGATTCAAATGCGGTATCGTCGGACTGCCTAATGTCGGCAAGTCCACGCTCTTCAATGCGCTGACCAAAGCCGGCATCCAGGCCGAAAACTATCCGTTCTGCACTATTGAGCCGAACGTCGGTATCGTGCCCGTGCCGGACCCGCGACTGGACAAGCTGGCGGAGATCGTCAAACCGCAACGCGAACTGCCGACGACGATGGAGTTCGTCGATATCGCGGGCTTGGTGGCGGGCGCCTCCAAGGGCGAGGGACTCGGCAATAAGTTCCTGGCCAACATCCGCGAGACCGACGCCATTGCCCACGTGGTGCGCTGCTTCGAGGACGAGAACGTCGTACACGTTGCGGGCAAGATCGACCCGGTCTCCGACATCGAAGTGATCAACACCGAGCTGGCCCTGGCCGACCTGGACACGGTGGAGAAAGGCCATCGCCCGAGTCGAGAAGACCGCCAAGAGCGGTGACAAGGAAGCCAAGGCCAAGCTGGCGCTGTTCGGAGAAGCTCAAGGCGCATCTGAACGAAGGCAAGCCGGTACGCGGCCTGGACCTGCTCGCGAGGACGAACGCAAGCTGCATCCACGACCTGCATCTGCTGACCGGCAAGCCGACGATGTACATCGCCAACGTGGCCGAAGACGGTTTCGAGAATAATCCCGCTCCTCGATGCCGTGCGGCGCTTGCCGAAGAACGAGGGCGCCGAGGTCGTGCCGGTCTGCGCCGCCATCGAAGCGGAACTGGTGGAACTCGACGACGACGAAAAGGCTGCAGTTCCTGGAGGAGATGGGCCTGGAAGAGCCCGGTCTGAACCGCGTCATCCGTGCCGGCTACGATCTGCTGGGCCTGCAGACCTACTTCACCGCCGGCGTGAAGGAGGTCCGCGCCTGGACCGTCCGCATCGGGGCCACCGCCCCGCAGGCGGCCGGCGTCATCCACACCGACTTCGAGAAGGGCTTCATCCGCGCCGAGGTGATCGCCTACGAGGACTTCATCGCCTGCTCGGTGGCGAGCAGGGCGCCAAGGAGGCCGGCAAGATGGCGCCTGGAGGGCAAGGAATACATCGTGCAGGATGGCGACGTCATGCACTTCCGCTTCAACGTCTGAAGCGGTGGCTTGACTTCCTCGGGCCGTTCCTTACAATGCCCGTCTCACCGTAAAGGCTACGTAGCTCAGCTGGTTAGAGCACATCACTCATAATGATGGGGTCCCCTGTTCGAATCAGGGCGTAGCCACCAAACAAATCATGGCTCAGACCTGAGCAACAAACCGGTCAACGGCTGCGTCGCTCGGCCGAACCATCCCAAGAACCCGCCCTCAGCGGGTTTCTTTTTGCCTGAACGCCAGGCAGAGGTTCGTGTATAGCCTGCGGCTAAAGCGCCGCTTGGCAGCGGGTGGCATGCCCGGTGGCCAGCTTTCGCATCGGTTCGGAGACCCGCTCGTCCAGGCTGGGGGTCTGCCAGAACTGCACCGCACACGCCCCTGCCTGCTCCCAAAGATCGAAGTTGTCGGCGCTGCGTAGGGGCGGCACCAGCTCCACCGTGACCAGTTCGCCCCGCTGTGGAACCAGACGCATCGGCACCATACCTCCGGTCCCCGCGACGGATGACCCTGCATCAGTCCACTGCTTGGACTTGAACGGTTACGAATACAGCGATTATCGCGAATGCCCGGTGAGGTTGCGGTAGGCCGTGACGAGGCTTGCGGCGGCCTGAAGCACGTCCTCATCGGAGGTCGTGGTGCCGACCGACAGGCGTACCGCGCCGCGTGCCCGCTCCGCCGACAGGCCCATGGTGCCGAGAACCCCGCTCGGCACCTCATCCTCGGCGTGACAGGCAGAGCCGGTGGAGGCGGCGACCTCCTGCGCGTGCTCCAGGATGGCGCTGCCGGCTGCCTCCGGAAACGATACGTTAAGGGTGTTGGGGAGCCGCGCCTCCGGGTGGCCGTTCAATGTCAGACCCGGTATTTCGCTCGCGAGCAGCGAATGCAACCGATCGCGTCGTTGCCGCAGTGCCCGGGCGGTATCCGCAAGGCGCTCGCCCGCCAATCGCGCCGCCGCGCCGAGGCCGACGATCTGGGCGACACTCTCGGTGCCGGGCCGGAGACCCTTTTCGTGGCCGGCCCCGACCAGCAGCGGCAAAAGCGGCACGTCCCGGCGCACGTACAGGGCGCCGATACCCTTGGGGGCGTAGAACTTGTGGCCGGCCAGGGTGATCAGGTCCACCCCGAGAGCTTTCACGGTGACGGGCACCTTGCCGGCGGACTGGGCGGCGTCGCTATGGAAAAGCGCACCGTTGGCGCGGGTGAGACGGGACAGTTCGGCAATCGGCTGCAGGGTTCCGACCTCATTGTTGGCATGCATCACCGAAACGAGTGTGGTGTCGGGGCGCAGCGAGTCCTTCAGATCGGCGGGGCTGACCTGCCCGTGGCGGTCCACGGGCAAGACCGTCACCTCCCAGCCCTCCTGCTCGAGTCGCTTGAACGGCATCGCCACCGAAGGATGTTCAATGGCGCTGGTAATCACATGACGGCCCCTGTCCCGAAGGGCGTGAGCCGCCCCCCGAATCGCGAGATTGTTGGCCTCGGTGGCACAGCCGGTGAAGATGATGTCATCGGCTCCGGCTTCGATGAGTCCGGCTACTTCACCGCGCGCCCGGGCGACCCCTTCGGCGGCCCGCTGCCCGTAGAGGTGGCCCGAGGAAGGATTGCCGAAATGCTCCCGCAGGTACGGCAGCATCGCGTCGACCACCTCCGGAGCAATCGGGGTGGTGGCGTTGTAGTCGAGATAAATGGGGTTATTCATAACTCTTGAACTCAATCAGGTCGACCTTTCGGAAGGTGGCACGCCGTTCGGGATCAGCAGCCGTCGTCGTCCGAAGTCCCTGCATAGGGGTCGGCAAAGACCTTGGGTTCCAATTCGATACGGATCTCGACATCGTCCGTATCGACGTCGATCCCCTTGAGCCAGACGGTGGTGTAATCGGATTTGAAGGCGCCCACCTTGAACCGGCCGGGCTCGACGCTGAAGCTGAAACTGCCGTCGGGCATGCTGCGGGTCTTGTCGAGAACAACACTGTTTGCAGTGTTGACCAGCACGATTTCCACCTGACCGATAGCCTCCCCCTCGTCGGCAACACTTCCCGAGAGGGTGGCCGCCGAAGCATATCCCGGCAGCATGCCGGTCAGGATAACAAGCAACCCTAATCTGAACGGTATTGTCGAACACGGCATAGCCTTCTCCTAATCAAGCGCCTGCTGCAAATCGGCGATCAGATCGCGCGGGTCTTCCAATCCCACCGACAGGCGCACCATTGATCCGAAGATTCCGCGGCGCTGGCGCTCCTGTTCGGTCAGCCCATGGTGCGTGGTGGTGACCGGTTGTGTCACCAGACTTTCGGCGCCGCCGAGGCTCGGGCAATGGCGAACAGCTTCAACCGGTCCACCATGGCAGCCGTGCCTTGGGTGTCGGCGTCGATTTCGAGGGTGAGCATGCCGCCAAAGCCTGTCATCTGCTTCGCCGCCAGGGCGTGACCCGGAAAATCGGCCAGCCCCGGATAGAGCACGCGACAGACACGCGAATGTTCCGCCATCGCCTCGGCGATGGCCTGTGCAGAGGCGTTCTGCTGCCGCACCCGGACCACCAGGGTACGCAGGCTGCGGGCGAGCAGACTGCAGGTTTCGGGGGCCGGCATCGAGCCAAGGTTCTTGCGCCAGCCGAAAACCGGCTCTAGCAGCGCCTTGCTCGTCATTAGTGCGCCGGCGGTCAGGTCGCTGTGCCCCATGGGCGTGGGCTTTTTCGGCGATAGCGGCGATAGCGGCGATATCGAAGATCTCCAGCGCCGGGTTGGTCGGGGTCTCCAGGAACACGAGTCGTCCCCCGCTGGCGAGTAGCTCCTCGAGGCGATCCAGTTCACTGCCCAGTATCGGGTGGGTGTCTCGAGAGATCGCTTCGGTGGAGGGAAACTGGAAGGTCGTGGTCGTGTAGAGCGGTGTGTGCGGACTGCCGTTCGGGTCCGCCAACTCGCCGCTATGGACACAGCGCGTCGCCAGATGAGCCGGATTATCGTCGTGCATTGCCTTCATTCCCCCTGTTACCCATTCGAAAGCAGTTTACTGCCGGCGAGTGCGGCCGATCACTTGCGGATCACTCACTGCTCCATTCTGCCATCATCTTTTCCTGTTCCTGTTCGAGTCGCTGCAGAAGCGTCAAGGCCTCGCCTTTGAACCCGGCCGCAACGGCTGCCTCACAGAGCTCATCCGGAGAGAGAATAACCCCGTCGGCGGGTTTGACCTCTTCGCCATCGATGAGCAGCGCCGGCGCCGGCGGTACAGGCTTCTCGGGAAACGGAAACTGCGGCTGGGGATAGAGGATTTCGGAACGCCCCTCGGCCGCATCGGCCAGTGCGTCGGCAAAGCGCATATACAGCGCGCAACGACCGCCGGGCGGCTGCTTGGAAACAACGGAAATTCTCATCGCTGTTTTCTCCATTCCCGCGATGTCAAAGCGTTTGATTAACCAGGATATAGCTGGCCACCAGCATCAAAAATACGGCAAAGCCCCGCTTCAGCAGGTCACCCGACAGCCGATAGGCAAAGCGGGTCCCCACCACGCTGCCCGCAACGGCCACTGCGGTGAATACGCCCATCAGGCCGTAGTCCATCGGCACCTCTCCCGCGTAGCCGGCGAATCCCGCGTAGGATTTCACCGCGACGATCGCGAGTGACGTGCCGACGGCCTGCTTCATCGACAGGCCGGACAGCAGCACCAGTGCCGGCACGATCAGAAACCCGCCGCCGACCCCGACCAGCCCGGTGAGGACGCCGATGACCACGCCGTGCAGGGCGACATGCATCAGGCAGCGGTTCGAACTGCAGACCTCCGCCGTGGCGACCACCGCCGCACCGGCCGAACGGTGGGGGCGCGAGGGGCGCAGCATCTTCCAGGCCGCGGCATACATGACCAGCGCGAAAATCGTCAGCTGGATGACTACGGGCGTAATCAGGCCCAGCCGGGCGCCGGCGTAAGTGCCGACGATGCCGAAAAGCCCGAACACCGCGGTCACCCTGAGGTTGACGTTACCCGATCGCCAGTGCTGCAGGGCGGCGAGAGTGGCGGTGACGGCCACGATCCCGAGGCTCATGGCGATGGCGGATTTCGGTTCGACCCCCAACAGATAAAGCAGCGCGGGCGTGGTGATAATCGATCCCCCGCTCCCGAAGATCCCCAGGACCATGCCGGTGGCAAAGCCGGCGAGTAAGACGGACAGCGACATAGCTCGTTCCCTTCAGTATTCAATAGTTCTATTGAATACATTTTAAAAGACTGCGTCAAGGGTATGAGCCGCCAGATACGACCAGTGTACTGTCGCAGACGGTGACAAACGCCCTCTCTTCTGAAGGGTGAGGGGCCGAGGTGAGATGGCGGGCCGGGAGATCGTTGCCTGTGTTTAGCAGCCACTGCCTCTTTCAAAGCGTGTGCCCATCCTTCGGAATCGATGGGCAGGCACCGACCCGGGTTATCGCTCAAGTCACCCAAAGAGGCGACGGTGTGGCGAGGCTACGAACCGTTAATCAGTCGGAAAACAGTTCCCGGGCGACCCGCAGCGCGTTCTGGCTGCGAAAGCGCAGGTCGTCATAATTGTGCAGATAGCTGAACCGGGACTGGTCCAGCCCCTGGGAGGCCTCCACCGGGTCGAAGGCCCCCTCGTCGATGCGCGCCTGCACCGAGGTCTTCAGCATCAGCAGATAGTCGCGCGTATCACGCAAGGCCTCATCCAGGTCGGTCACCCGCCCGTGGCCCGGGATCACCGTCTCGGGCTGCAACGCCTCCAGAAAGCGCAGGCTGGCGAGCCATCCGCGTATGCCGTTGTCACGCACGCCCAGCAGCCGCTGCGCGTAGACGATGTCGCCGGTGAAAACGACGCGTTCGGACGGCAGCCAGACGAAGCTATCTCCGGGGGTGTGTCCGCCGCCGGTGAAGATCAGCTCCGCCTCGACCCCTTCCAGCGGAAGCCGGAAGCGCTCCTCGAAGGTCCGGTCGGGGTAAGCGGCCTCGGTACCGACGAAGGCCTCGCCAATGAAGCGCTGCGCCTGTCCCATCTGTTCGGCGGTACGTTGGCGCATGTCCTCCGCGGCCGCGCTCGATGCGATCACCTGTGCACCTTGCGCCCGGAAGTAGCCGTTGCCGAGCCAGCGGTGATCCTGGCCGCCTGTATTGATGACCCAGCGGATCGGCCGGTCGGTCACCGCCCGGATGGCTTCGTGGATCGCCTCCGCACCGGCCCGGCTCGCGCCGCTGTCGACGACCGCGACCGCCTCGTCCCCGATGATGAATCCCGAGGTCATGTTGTGCCCCAGGTTTTCAGGCGAACGCTGGCCGAGATCGCCTACCAACGCATAGACCCGGGGAGTGACGTTAACCACTTCGAAAGCGGCGGCCGGAAAGGCGGCCAGCACCGACAGGACAATCAGGGTCCGAAACAGGGATTTCATGTTCTCTCCTTGGTCAGGCAAGTTGCGAGAAAGCCGCCCCAGGGCAGCCGGTTGGGGATCAGCTTCTCCGCCGCCCGCGCCGGCGCTCCGCCGGACGGGAGAAAAATGGCCGTGCCCCAGTGGAGTTTTCCGCCCTTCGGGAGCGAGCGTGCCCAGCGGCGTGCGGCATCGACGCTGTCCCAGCGGGCCCCCCGGTAGCCGCCGGTCCCCGCCTTTCGGCGGTAGAGCAGACTGCGGCGATTCAGCAGTCCCAGCACCACACCGCGGCGACTGACCCGCCACAGCTCGCCCAGCGCGCGTTCCGGGTCGGAGACGAAGCAGAGACTGGTGACGGCGGCGCCGTAGTCGAAGGAGCCATCCGGAAACGGAAGCCGCCCGGCGCTTCCGAGGACATAGCCCCGGGCACCGCCCCGCTCCCGGGCGAAGCGCAGCATTGCGGAGGACGGGTCAAGCGCGGTGACGTTCAGACCGGCGGCGGCGAAGGCGCGGGAGAAGTGTCCCGTGCCGGCGCCGACATCGAGCAGCGTCCCTGGTCTTCGCGGGCGCAACAGCGCCATCATCAGCGCGAATTCCCGCTCTGCGATCCACGCGCCCCGAGGGGTCCGGTACCAAGCCTCATAGTTCGCGGGTTCGTACATTGTACTGTCTTCATTCCTGGCGAGGCATTCGGAGTTCCCTCCGGGCGAGCCGTAGTCGCACGCCTGGAGAGACGGGAAAAAGCCCCTCTCCGGAGGGCTCCCGAGGGAGAGGGTTTGGGGTGAGAGGAAGCCCAAAAGCCACGGCTTGACTCGGATCACCCCCTCCCCGGTTCTCCCCCACAGGGGGAGCGAGTGTAAGGTGAGGCGCGGACGCTTTGCGGTGATCGGCCTCGACAACACTAATCCATGCTCGGCTGCGCCGCTGCCCGGGTGCTCCCTTCGACGGGAAAACCGGCCTGCTCCCAACCGACCATGCCGCCCTTGACCAGAATCGGTTGCGCGAAACCGGCGGCATCGAGCAGCCGCACGGCCTGGGCCGAACGGCGATCGGTTTTGCAAATCACCGCCAGGGGCCGCTCCCGCCAATTCGCCAGTTCATCGAGCCGCTGCTGCAACTGGGCAAGCGGCAGGTGACGGGCACCGTCGATGTGGACCGTCTGGAACTCCTCGTCGTCGCGAACGTCCAGCAGGAGCGGCGGCTCCTCGGACTGAAGGCGGCTTCGCAGTGAAGCGACCTCCACCACCTCACCGGGCACACGCAGCCGCTTTATGAGCCGCGGCAGGAAGGCCGCCACCGCCAGCAGCGCCAGGGCGAGTAGCCCCTTTTGAATCAGCCCTTCGCCGCCGGCCACCGCCTCGCGGCCGGCATAGCCGAGATAGGTATAGGCAACGGCGCCGGGCAGCATGGCCACGTAGGTGGTAACCACGTAGGGAACGAAGCGAATGCGGGTCAGGCCGAGGGCAAAATTGAGCAGGTTGAACGGAAACAGCGGCACCAGTCGGACGAAGGCGACGAAGCGCCACCCCTCCCGCTGCACCCCGCTCATCAACCGCTTGGTACGGCCGCCGACGCGTTTTTCCACCCAGTCGGCGGCCAGGTAGCGGGCCACCAAAAAGGCGAGCGCTGCCCCGATGGTGGCACCGGTCAGGTTGTAGAAGGTCCCGGCGACCGGTCCGAACAGTGCACCGCCCGCCAGGGTCACCACCGACCCCGGCAGAAAAAGAACGGTCGCAGCCGCATAAAGAACCATAAACAGCAGCGGGCCGGCGGCACCGGCGGAGCCGACCCAGGCCTCCAGGGCGGCGGCATCGAAGCGGTCGCGGTAGACCAGGGCGAAGGCGACGGCCCCCACCAGCAGTACACCGCCGGCCAGTCGTGCGATTCGCAGCCCCCTCATTGCCCCACCTCCACCGAGGCGGCCGGTTTCTCCCGTTTAACCCTTTCCGGCGGCGTCCCGGTGATGGCGTAACCCTTCAGCGCCCCTTTGAATGGCAGCACGAGCAGGCCCCAGAGGCTTGCGACCTGGCGCGGTTCGCTGAAACCTTCGATGCCGATCTCCATCGCCTCGTGCCCGTCCCGCGGCTGCGGGCGGTAGGTCCCGCAGAGCCGGTCCCACCAAGGCAGATTGAAGCCGAAATTGCTGTTGGCCTCGTCCCGGTGAACGGAGTGGTGGACCCGGTGCATGTCCGGGGTCACCACAAAAAGGCGCAGCAGACGATCCAGCCCCAGCGGCAGGCGCACATTGGCGTGGTTGAACATGGCGGTGGCGTTCAGCAGCACCTCGAAGATCACCACCGCCACGGCCGGCGTGCCCAGTACCGCGATGACCGCGAACTTGATGAGCATCGAGAGCAGGATCTCGATGGGGTGAAAACGGGCCCCTGTGGTGACGTCATAGTCCCGGTCCGCATGGTGCATGCGGTGAAGGCGCCACAACACGGGCACCGCATGGAACATGACATGCTGAAGATAGATGGCAAAGTCCAGCAGGAGCACCGAAAGCAGTACGACCAGAGCAAACGGCAATTCGTACTGGTGGAAAAGCCCCCAGCCCGACTGCCCTGCGAACAGCGCCATGCCGACCGCCGCGGCAGGGAAGACGAACCGCAGCAGCACGCTGTTGAAGACCACGATGCCGAGGTTGGCCAGCCAGCGTCGGCCCTTCGACAGCGACAGCGCCCGGCGCGGCGAGGCGATCTCCCACAGGGCCATCAGGCCGAAAATCCCGAAAAAGAAACTCAACCGGATCGGCACCTCGTGCCCCAGGATCCACTCTCCCATGCCCCCCTTTAGAATGACTATATTCAATAGAATCATTGAATATAGAATAGACCCTGTCAATCAACCCCAATGCAGTGGGCGGGTTTCCGTATGCTTTAAGCGCCCCGGAGCGAGGGGCAGCGCCCCCAAGTGGCCCCAGGCTGGACCGGGGCCGCCGTGAGCGGCCTCACTCACCGCCGCATGGCTCTCCCGCCCGCCTTCAGGGCGAGCAGCGCCGCTGGGGTGCCGTGCATGACCAGATCAAAGATGTCGATGGGCCGCGCCAATGTTCCGGCTCCGAGCATCTTCAGCTTCTCCCACAGGTGGGGTTCGGGGACGAAGGGAGCCAGGCCCAGCAGCAGTGCCGCTGTGGCGAGGGGAAACCAGGGCAGGCGGTCAAGCCATTTCATGGTGGAGTCAGGGCAAGATCGTACTACTTTTCGTGTGGGCATTGTGTAGTGTAAGTCCTTGATAGTAGGTCGTTTGCCGCAGGGACGCGGCAGTCGAGCCTACATGGATGTATTCACGGCGTACCTGCTATCAAGGACTTACACTACATCAGCACGTGAGTATGCGTTCACCTTGATGGTGGAGTTACCTCTTTGTTCAGATCCAGCGTGACCGGCAAGTGGGCCAGATCTTCCGGGCGGTCGATATCGCTTTTGACTTCCAGTTCCTGCCACTGCCAGCCGAGCTGTGCCAGACGCTCACGGGTTTCCGCCAGCACATGGCAGGTGCCCCAGCGGATGTCGGCAAACAGCCGCGGATCCGGGCGCCGGAGCCCCAGCAGATAGTAGCCGCCGTCCCGTGCCGGGCCGAGGACGGCATCGTGGTCGTGAAGGGCCGCAAACGCCTCGTCGAGATCGCCCGGCTCCAGGGCCGGACAGTCGGTGCCGATCAGCACCGCCGGTCCTTCCTCGAGCACGGCGGCGAAGGCGTTTGCCATGCGTTCGCCCAGATCGCCGCCGTGCTGGGCACGAAGCACGATGCCGAAGTCCTTCGCACACGCCCGGAAAAAACGATGCCCCGGGTCGGGGTGGCACCACAGCACGGTGGATGCCCTGCTCTGTGCGGCGCCGGCGAGGGTGTGCCGGACCAGGCGCGCCTGAAGGTCGGCCGCGCCCTCGGCGCCGAGCGCCGGAATCAGGCGGGTCTTGGCGCGGCCCGGCTCCGGCGCCTTGGCAAACACCAGCAGGCGATGACTCCCCGGAAGACTCATCGGTACCTCTTCGCCAGCCGCACCGGACTGACCCCCAGCGCATAGGCCAGCCGCAACCCCCACATCAGCACGATGGTACGGAAGATCCCGCTCTGCTCCCAGCGGCGGCTGGAAGTGGTAAGCCGCGCCTTCAGGCAGACGGGGCGACCGGCGCGGCGTTTCAGCGAGCGGCTGAGGGCGATGTCCTCCATCAGCGGCTGCTCGGCAAAGCCGCCGATGGCTTCGAAGTGCGTCCGTTTCACGAAGATCCCCTGGTCGCCGGTGGCGATACCGGACAGACAGGAGCGCAGGTTCATCAGGCCCGCCACCAGCTTGAGAAGGGGGTGGCGCCCCGAGAGCCTGACGGCGAAGCGACCCCAGTGGTGTCCCGCCGCGACGGCCCGAGCGATGTGCCGGTCCGCCATCTCAGGGGCAAGCGTATCGGCGTGCAGGAACCAGAGCACCTCGCCGCCGGCGGCCTCCGCCCCGGTATTCATCTGCCGGGCCCGGCCCCTGGCACTGACAATGACACGGTCCGCCAGGGGACTGGCCTTCTCGACCGTGGCATCATCGCTGCCGCCGTCCACCACGATGAGCTCGGCCCCCCGTTCGCGCATCCCCTGCAAAGGCTCAAGGGTTTGGGCAATGGACTCGGCCTCGTTGAGTGCCGGAATGATGATGGAGAGCATCTGAGCACGGACTCTTTTTTGAATAGCCACAGAGAACACGGAGGTCACAGAGAAAACAATCGTCCATCCGTCCATGCCGGCTGGGAAGACACGCGATCGATCCCTTCTTCCTCTCAGGGAGCAGGTTAGGATGAGGGGGTTCCCGACATTCAATCCTCTGTGCTCTCTGTGTCCTCTGTGGTTAAAAGCTCGGGTTAGCCTTCGGGTTCGGGTCAGCTCAATGCGCCGCCGCAGCTCGACCCCTGCCCCGCCGTGCAACCGAAACAGTGGTCGGCCACCGTAATCGGGTTGTCTGCGAGATCGAGTCCGGGCAGTTCACTGATGTGGCTCCGCGCCCGTCCCCCGGTGCGAAGGGGCAGGTCCAGCATCTGGTTGAAATCGCAGTCGTAGAGCCATCCCTGCCAGTCGACGCTCACCAGCGTCCGGCACATCACCTGCTCCAGGTTGCAGGGCTCGAACGCCTCCTGGAGCAGCTGCATGTAGGCCTCGAAGCCCCCCTCGGAGATCAGGCGACTGCCGAAACGCTGGATGGGCAGGTTGGTCAGCGTGAAGAGGTGGTTGAAAACGATACCGTACCGCTCACGCAACTCCTCCCGATACTGCGCCTCCAACTGGGGCTGCGGCGGCGGCAGAAAAGGGCCGGTCGGGTTATAGACCAGATGGAGCAGCCGTCCGCTCTCCGGTTGCCCGTAACCCAAAGCGTTAAGGCGGCGCAGTCCCTGCAGGCTGGCCTCGAAGACGCCTCGGCCGCGCTGGCCATCGACATTCTCTTCCAGGTAACAGGGTAGCGATGCAATCACCTCAACTCGGTGGTCCGACAGAAATTCGGCGAGCGTCTCCTGACCCGGCTCTTCCAACACCGTGAGATTGCAGCGATCGATAACCCGTATTCCGAGGCGGCGCGCCGCCCTCACCAGTCCGCGGAAATTCGGGTTCAACTCCGGCGCCCCCCCGGTCAGGTCCAGCGTGGTGAAACGGCCGCCCTCCAGACAGGCGATCACCTGGGCCGCCGTTTCGCCGGCCATCTGCTCCTCGCGCTTGGGCCCGGCCCCCACATGGCAGTGCAGACAGGATTGGTTGCAGCGATAGCCCAGGTTGACCTGCAGGGTATCGGCTTGCCGGCGGCGCAGGGCCGGAAAGGCATCACTTTGAAGCAGGGGCAGTGTGGCGAGCATGGTTAGGTGTATTCAGTCGCTTGTCACTCAAGGGCGGGATTGGTCAGAAAATGGCCACAGGGCAGAGAACACCAGCACACGCTGATCCAGTCCGGCGACCACGCGCGGCGTATCGATGTTGTCGGTGGTCGGAGACGACCGCCTCGGCACTGGTATGGGTGTCTTCACAACAGATAGAATAGGCTTATTGTCAAGCCATTGCGTGAACAGTTGAATTCAGAGAGGGTCCAATGTCAAGCGACAGCCACTTCAAGCAGGATCTCTTCTCCCAGTTCGCCCGGGTTGGCAAGGCACTGGGGAACGGCAACCGTCTGGAACTCCTGGAGTTCCTCGCCCAGGGCGAACGAAGTGTGGAATCCCTGGCGAAGGCTTCGGGCCTGACCGTGGCCAATACCTCACAGCATCTTCAGCATCTGCGCCAGGCAGGCCTGGTGGCCACCCGCAAGGAGGGGCAGCACGTCTACTACAGCCTGACCGGGGAAGATGTGGTGCAGCTCATGGCGTGCCTGCGCCGGGTCGCGGAAACCCATGTGGCCGAAGTCAACCGCCTGGTGAATACCTATCTGACGGTCAAGGACAACCTGGAACCATTGCCGGCCGACGAGTTGCTCAGCCGCGCCCGCGACGGCCTGATTACCGTGATCGATGTGCGTCCTCCCGAGGAGTTTGCTGCCGGACACCTGCCGGGGGCTGTGAACATTCCACTGTCGAAGCTGGAAGAGCGTCTGGCGGACCTGCCCAGGAACACCGAGGTGGTGGCCTACTGCCGCGGGCCCTACTGTGTCCTGGCCTATGAAGCGGTCGCCCGTTTGCGCAAGGACGGCTATCGCGCACGACGACTGCAGAATGGCTACCCCGAATGGAAACAAGCCGGGTTACCAGTAGAGACCGGCTCGGGCCCCGAAAAAGAGTAAGCACTTTTACAGCACCCCTGCCCCTTATCCCCCACCGCCTGCTCAAGAAGAACCCGTTCAATGCGTTCATCGCGCAGGGGTTACGAGCTGGTGGAAGGGGTCCGGTGATCGAAACGATCACCGGACCCCTGGGCCTACGGAAGAGGTGTAGGCTCGCCTCCAGCCTTGGCCCTAGTTCCCCGGCCCTCCTGCTGCGAAGACATGGGGCGTATGGCAGCTGACGCACTCGCCCGGATTGTGGGGATGCCCACTTTGCGTCAGCGCCGCCGTATGACACGTCAGACAGCGATCCTTACCCACGACGTAACCGGTCGCGCCAATGCCGGGCTGGTAGCCCGTCAGGTTGGGTTTTTCCTCCCCGACCGTATCGGCCGTGTGTGTGCCGTGGCAGGCGTTGCACTTGACCATGGCGTGGGTCATGGTCGACTGGCTGTATTCATCCACCAGTTGGGCGTTGTTTTCGTGGCAGCCACCCGAGAGGCATGAGTAGCTGTATTCCACCGCGAAACTGGTGTCGTACACCTGCTGAGCGCTTGCCGTCGTGGCCGCGGAAAACAGCAAAACAGCCGCGATTGCCTGACTGAGTCTTGAGAAGCGTTCTCTTTTCTGCATCGTTGTCACTCCTTATGCCTTGGCCAGTTTCACGGCACAATGCTTGTAGATCGGCTGGCCGCAATCTTTGTCGACGTAGTTCATGGTCAGGCGGTTGGCTGAAACCAACCGGCCGTCGTTTTCAGCCACGTCACTCGGATCCAGGTCACCGAAATGCATCGGAATGAAGACCGCACCGTCTCGGACCGTGTCGGTCACCATGGCCTTGACCACAATCTCGCCGCGGCGGGAGGTCACCCGCACCAAATCGCCCGTTGCGACGTCGAGCGACTGTGCATCGTCGCTGCTGATCTCCACATAGTTCTCCGGCACCATCTCGTGCAACTGAGGCACCCGTTTGGTCTTGGTGCGACTGTGGAAGTGCTCGATAACACGGCCGGTGTTTAGCCAGAACGGATATTCACTGTCCGGCACCTCGGGAGGGGCCTCATAGTCCACCGCCCAGAGGTAGGCGCGGGCCTGGTTGTCCGGATCGATCCAGGCGGCATCGGGGCTTTTGCCGTACTGGGCCCGGTCCCAGTTGGTATTGAAGAGCCCGTCGGTATAGAGCCGTGCGCCACCCAGCACGTTATCGGGGGTGGAGGGCCAGGCGATCCCGTTGTTGGTCTCCAGCGCGGCATAGCTCATGCCGCTCATGTCGCAAATTTTCCCGGCCGAGACCTGCTTCCACTCCTCAAACGCCTCTTCGGCCGAATGGAAGCCGACGAGAGAGTCGCCGTTTTCATTGCGAAAACGGGGATCCACCGCCGCCAGCTTGTCGGCCACCATCTTGATGATCTCCAGATCGGAGTAGGCGCCGTAACTGGGTCGCAGATCGTAGCCGGGCGGGTTGACCGCCTGGCGACCGAGATTGACCCGCCGCTCGGCACAGGTGTAAGTCCCGGTCTTCTCGCCCCACTGGGCCGCCGGCAGGAAAAGGTCGGCGAAGTGGGCCGTCTCCATCGGTTCGTAGATGTCCTGCACGACCACGAAGGGACGATTGGGGTTGTCGAAATCGAGATAGGAGTAGAGCGCGTTCAGATCCGGCAAGGTGACCGCCGGGTTCGTGCAGGCGTTCCAGAACACCTTGAGCTCCCCTTTGCGCATCATCTCCACCATGGAGTTTTTCTCGGGCTGCAGTTCGCTCCTGGAGGTGATCACGGTGGTGCCGTGGGCCGGGATTGTGCCGCCTGCCACGCTCCACAGGTTTTCCAATTCCGCGATGTGATCCGGATTGTAATAGTTGCGATAAGCGGCCAGGGCCGAGGAGCCGCCGGCTTCGCGGTTGCTCATCGCCGTGGCTTGCCCGGTGATGGAGAAAGGCGCCGAACCGGGGCGGCCGATCTTGCCGGTGATCAGATGCATGGCGCAGATCTGACGCACCGTATCGGTGCCGCCCATGGACTGATAGACCCCCTGAATGAAGAGCGACCAGACCTCGCGGGAGGTGCCGATCCACTCAGCGGCGAGGGCGATATCCGCAGCGGGCACACCGGTGATGCCGGAGACATAGCTTGGCGTGTAGCTCGCCACCTTGGCTGCCAATGCATCGTAATTGCGGGTACGGGCGTTGATATAGCCCCGGTCGATCCAGTGATTGGCAATGAGCTGCTGCATCAAGCCATTCATTAATGCCACGTTGGTGCCGGGATTGAGCTGGAGATGGAGGTCGGCGCTACGGGCGGTCGCTGTGCGTCGCGGGTCCACCACAATAAGCTTCGGGGCACGAGCGCTCTTGCGGGCATTGGCGATACGCCGCCAGACCTGGGGGTGCATCTCTGCCGGATTGGTACCAATGAGGAAGAAACAATCGGTGTTTTCGATGTCGTCATAGCAACCCGGCGGGCCGTCGGAACCGAACGTGGTCATATATCCGTAGACCGCTGCGGCCATGCACAGACGAGTGTTGGAATCCATGGTCGCGGTTCGGAGCGCCCCCTTGCCCAGCTTGCCCATCGCATAATATTCCTCGATGGTCCATTGTCCGGTGTTGTAGATCCCGACTGAATCGGGGCCGGCGGTATCGATGGCCTCGATGATCTTTTGCGCCATGAGCGAGGTGGCATCGTCCCAGGTGATCGGATCCCAACCGCCGGATGCATTTCGCAGCAGTGGATACTTGCCTCGCTCGGCAACGCGAAGGTCTTCATCATCCAGTACTTTGTATTCGTAGAGGCCCTTCACGCAGACACGCCCCGCATTGGTGGGATGGGCGTCATTGCCGCGCACGGCGACAGCCTCGCCAGCGGCGTTGACACCGATTTTCAGCCCGCAGCCTACCGAGCAGTATCCGCAGACCGAGTAGACCCATTGAACAACATTGTCGAACGTGTCATCGGCATAGGCCGGCTTGCCTGTCAGCAGATTGAGGACCCCGCCACCCACAACCGCCTGTGAGGAGAGCAGTGCGCTCCACTTGAGAAACGTGCGCCGGTCGTGATTACAAAGTTGAGGCTCCCGTTCGAGTTGCTTCAGCTCGTTTTGACTGAAAACTCTCACCGGGGATGACTTTCGTTTTTTCTGCTTCATATTTCCCCCTTCCGGATAAAATGATGTTTCGAACACAGCTCATCCCTGGAGCAAGACTGAAACGATTTTCCGGCGGGAATCTTTGGCCAAAGAGCGACATCGCGACAAGGAAATATGTCAGTGACATATTTCACGTTGACGAACATCAAGCGATCAATAGGGGCTCGAATCGTGATCGACGGTCGGAAGGCGTTGCGGAGATATGCCGGCCTTACTGGCCGGCACTGAGATCTTTAAGGGCGGGAAAGTCGAGAATGATGAAACCCTCTTTATCGAGGGACACGATTTTTCGCACTTCGAGTTCCTTGAGACTGCGGATCAACGTGCGCTGAGTGGCACCGATCATGTCGGCAAGTTCACTGCGGGTCAGGGACTCGATGAGCACCTCACTGCGCAGATTACGCGCCTTGTGTGTCTCATGCAGGAACATGATATAGGAGGCCATTCTCTCCAGCGCCGACTTCTGGCCGAGGCTGGCAATGTGACTGATATAGGAGTTCAGGTTACGCGTCATCGAATGGATAAGGGTATTGCTGATTTCGCTATATCCCTCCATCAAGGCGAGTAGTTCACTTTTCCGCACAACGCAGACTTCGATTGGCGTGATGCTCTCAGCGGTGCTGGTGTATTTATCGACAAAGAGGTCTTCGCAAGCGATGAGGTCGCCGGGAATCTGTGCCAGCTTGTGGATCTGCTGGCGGCCATTCAGTAACGATTTGTAAAGCTTGACCTCTCCGCTAATCAGGATGAAAAGTGTCTCGCTGGGTTGCTCCGCCCGGTAGAGGCAGGTGCGACGCTCGTAGCGCTTATGGTGCAATGCCGGCTGCAGTGCCCATTTGCCCTCGACGCTCAGTCCGGAGAAATAGTCGGATGTATCGAGTATGCATTCGACACAATGGGTTTTGACGGGCTGATGCCGGCAAGGGCCGGCAATATTCTGCTGAATCAATTGGCACATAAGATTAATAGTTAGTCGAAAGTCGGACAACAAACAATGGTATTTATTGTACTGGCACCGGTGTTTTGATGGGAACTTCGTCACGTTTGCCGGAACGTTGGGCGGACTGCCCGCCCAACAGCCATCATCCACTCTTCTGAAATGGAGGATCGGACCGAATGTCCTGGCGGGTAAGGTGACCACTGTCAATTAGAAGTACCTCCACCCGGCGGTTGCGGCTTCTTCCCCGTTCAGTTTCATTGGTCGCAATGGGGCGGCTGTCCCCGAGCCCTTTGACTTCGATGCGACTTGCCGCGATGCCCCTTTTCACCAACGCCTTCTTCACCGAACGGGCGCGTCTTTCAGAAAGCTGCACGTTATAGCTTGGACGACCCCGGCTATCAGTATGGCCTTCCACGACCAGGTCCATGGCCGGGTGCATGGCCAATGCTTTTGCGAGCCGATCGAGTTCAAGAGGATCCTTTTCCCGCAGGCTCGCCTTGCCGGTAGCGAAGTCCGCCTCCCTCAGACGGATGCGAATGCCCCGAGGCGTCTCCGTGGCTTTTAAATACGCCAGGAGTAACGGCGGCGGGACTCGATTGGCGTCCGTTGTCTCGGGCCCATTCACATCGCCGGCCGAACAGGCGGCCAGGAGAAAAGCCAGTGTGGTGGTGATGATGACATCCCTGTCGATCTGCATGGCACTCCGTCACTCTTCCATCGACGGCCGAATAGTCGCCGTTACTGCATCGATAGCTGATGTGGCGGGAAATGCAATCCTGAGGCGACTCAGCCGAGCAACAATTCCTGCGTCCGGGCCTGCCCCGTTTCGGGTTCAACGTCGATCTGTTCGGGATCAAGGTACGCCCGGGAGTAGCGAAGGTAGACCTTTTCACGCATAAAGATATCGAAGAGATCCGGATCGATGTGCCCCTCCTGGCTCATCGCCCTCAGAATATCCAGACATTCGGTGAGTTTCTTCCGGGGGCGATAGGGACGGTCGTGGGCGCTTAGCGCTTCAAAAATATCGGCGATGGCCATGATTCGCGCTTCCACCGACATCTCTTCGCGCTTCAAACCGAGAGGATAGCCAGTGCCGTCGACTCGCTCGTGATGCCCACCGGCATACTCCGGCACGTTTCGAAGGGCGCGGGGAAACGGCAACCCCTCAAGCATCGTTTGAGTGGCGGTGACGTGACTGTTGATGGCCTCCCTCTCCCTGTCATTCAAGGTCCCGCGCTCGACGCAAAGCGTTTCCACCTCATCGGGTGTGAGCAGAGGGCGGATTTCACCGTTTCGGTCCGTCCAGCTCCTTTCGGCGATCCGCCGCACCCGGCCACGTGCCGCCTCGGACATCGATTCATTGCCCCTGTTGCAAGTGCGAAGGAAGGCTTCTTCGGAATCGAGCGCTTCGAGCTCTCTGCGGTAGTGCTGTTCGAGCCGCTCGAGGGATTCGCCTCCGCCCGCTCGCAGGCTTACCAGTTGACGCCGCAGGCTTTGCGTCTCGATGTCACGCCGTAATATCTCGAAGCGGGCTTCGATGGTCTCCATCCGATCGTAAACCGTTTCCAGCTTTCTGCTCTTGTTGAGCAGATACTCCGGGGTGGTCATCTTTCCGCAGTCGTGGAGCCAGGCGGCGATCTCCAGGGCGTAGCGCTTTTCCTCCGATAGCCGAAAGTCGGCCAGGGGGCCCGTGCGGGTGTTGTGAACCGCATCCGCCATCATCATGGTGATGACCGGCACTCGCCGGCAGTGCCCGGCGGTATGGGGTGACTTGGCATCGATCGCGGTGGCGATAAGCTGGATGAGTGCCTCGAAGAGATTGCGGAGCTCGCCAATCAGGCGACGGTTGGTCAATGCCACCGCGCCCTGCGAAGCCAACGCCTCGGCCAGGCGCTCGGCCTCCGGGCTGAAGGGGATTACATCTCCTGAAACGGGTTCGGTGGCATTCAGCAGTTGCAGCACACCGATGACCTCACCCTCGTGGTTGGTCATGGGGATAGTCAGGAACGATTGTGAGCGATAGCCGGTTTGCGCGTCGAATTCCCGGGTGCCGAGAAAGTCGAAACCTTCGGCACTGTACGCGTCCTCTATGTTGACGGTTCGATTTTCCAAAACGGCGTGGCTGACGACGTGTTGGTGATCGGGCGAGCCGTCTTCATGAGCGAGGGGAATAGCGGGAAAAGGCACGTCTCGCCCGGTGGTTCCGCCCATGGCGTACTCAAGAGAGTCCGTCCGGACGATTTCCATGTGGACGGCCTCTTCCCTGACCACATAAAGTGTTCCGCCATCCGCCCCGGTCAGGGCCTTCGCACCGATGACGATTTTCTTCGAGAAGACGTGCGGTATCGTTCTCTGAAGAGAGCGCTATGCCCACTTCCGTCAGGTGTTCGATCGGACAGGAGAGCCCGTGTTCGAATTCACTATCCGACCGCGACATCACGGAATCCTGGGCGAGAGGAGGACTAACATCTTATTAACTCCCGGACCGTCGCGGAATCCGCAATCCGCTGGGATGTGAAGTTGCTCACAATCCGAGGCCGCATCAACCGCAAAGCCCGGGCCGCCCCGCGGACGGCCCGAGCTGCGGCAGCACTCCGGATCAGGATGAGGCGTAATCCGGAAAGACGATCTCAACGCGCCGGTTCAGCTGACGGCCGCCCGAGGTCTGGTTGCTGGCGATGGGACGATCTTCACCGTAGCCGCGTGTCACGATTCGGCCCGAATCTATGCCCCGGGTCACCAGCGCATCCTCCACCGAATTGGCACGGCGTTCCGACAGGCGTTTGTTGTAATCCTCCGGGCCCCGACTATCGGTATGCCCCTCAACCACCACACGCTGGTCGGGGTGGTTGCGCATGAAGCTCGCCAGCTTGTCCAGCGTCGGTGCGGCGCCGGGGTTGAGGTTCGCTTGTGCCGTTTCGAAAAAGACATCGTTCAGTGTGACCAGGAGTCCCCGTGCGGTCCGTTCCGCCTCCAGGGCTGCCAGTTCGGCCCTCGCCTTTTCCAGCTCCTGTTCACGGGCCCTCAGTCGCAGTTCATCCCTTTGTTCGGTCAGCGCCTGCATATTGCTCTCCAGCTGCTTGCGCTGGGCGACCGTGCGGGCGATATCCATATACTGGTCGGCAAGATAGACCTGATGACTGCGAAGGGCTTCGCTTTCGGCCTCGGTGGCTCGTTCCAGCGCCTGTTCGGCATCGAAAAGGGGCTCTGGCGCTGCGGACTGGACCTGCTGGTCGCTGGAGAGCTGGGCGTAGCGCTCCCGGGCATCCTGCAGGGCCGTATCCTCCGTGGGAGCGGAGGCACACGCCACCAGTAAAAACGCCAGAGGGGCGACTAAAAAGATTTGGCTGATTCGTTTCATTGCGTTCCCTCGCCATTGCCGTTGGTAACACCGGTTTCCTGCCGCAGGCTTTCAACCGTTTCCTCAATCTCCTGATAGGTCTCTCGCGTACTGCCGAGACGAGCTTTGGACTCGGCGAGGCGCGCATCAACTGCGGATTGCTCGGCGAGTCGCAGCGCGTTACGCCGCTGGTCTTTCTCATCGGAACGCGCCAGGTCCTTGGCCTGATTCAGTTTGCGCTGAGCCTTTGTGAATTCGAATGCGGCAAAGTCGTAAGCCTGGGCCTGCTGCGCCCGATCAAGCGCCTGCTCGGCGTTAGCGATCGCATCGGTAGCCTCTGGAACCGGAGTGGTCGCACAAGCGGTTAACAGCAGCCCCGCAAGTGCCGCGATGGCGGTGCGGGTGAGTATCTTCCCTGACATGAGCATCCCTCCGAAATGGAATTAGACTGTCCTAGTCCTTGGATTAGCCCAACGGCCTTAAATTGCAACCGCGAGCTTCGCTCGCTTTCGGCCGGAGAGCTGACCTCCTGCAAGGCTCGGATCCCGCGGAGGTTCTGCACCGGCCACCCCGTGGCCGAAAACGGCTGAAGAGATTCGTTGATTTGGATGATCTCGGGAAGCCGACCCCGTTATGGGGCCGGCGAATCCAGGAGAGGAGCTCACCGTTAAGCCAGCATGGGGAACCGGGCTATCAGGGAACTACCCGGTCGATGGTGACAGCAACCGCCCCACCTGGCGTGGTGGTCACCGAGCCTTCAAGGTCTCCGGAGGCGCCACGGACGGAACCGCTTTTGCTGATCCGGGCGACCACTTCCAACTGCTCGAAAGCGCTCAGTGGCTGACCGGTCATGGTGGCGCTGTCGTCCAGGGTGATGCTTAGCGGAAGATCTCCGGCGCGGTGACGCTCGACCGCCACCGGCATTCGGACGCCGGGCTGGCGGGCGAAGATGAACAGGGTGTCATTCGGTTGCATGCGCCCGGCCAGCTCCGGCGCCAGGGTGACCTCGATTTGCATTTCGGTCGCCGAAGCCGCGGGTGAAGCCTCCGTCGCACCGGCTGCGGCTCCAGCATTGAGGTGTGAACGGGCCTGGGCAATCGCTGAATCCACGGTTCCGGTCAGCTCACTGCCCTTCTCCACCTGGGCCTTGACCTGCAGCCAGCGATCGAGCGCCGTCTGATAATCCGCCTGCTCATAAGCATGCATTCCGCTCAGCCACAGCGCTTCGAGATGCTTCGGTTCACGGGCCAATACCCGTCTTACCAGTGCAATGGGCTCCCCCGTCAACCGGTTACCCTGGGCCATTGCCAGGGCCTGCGCCCTCCCCAGCAGCAGGTCCGTCTTCTCGCCGACCGCCCGCATGGCCTGCGCATACACGTCCGCCGCTTGCCGGTGCCGACCCATGGTTCCCAGTGAGCGCCCCAGCAGTATCCATCCTTCGACATTGTCGGGATTCTCTTCGAGGCGCTGGCGCAGAGCGGCAAGGGCCTGGTCGACGTCCTGCATGCCGGATGCGGCTTGTTGCGGCGAGGGCGCTTTCGCATCGATCAGATCGGTTGCCCCCAGAGCCAGATAGAGGGCCAGTGCCGCGACAGGCACGCTGGCGGCCACGGCCCAAGGCATCCAGCCGCCGCCCTCGGTGCCGGCGGGCCGTTGCGGTTCCGGATCCACGTTGACGAGCAGGTCGCGCTGCAGTTCACTGCGGGCCTGCTCAAATTCGGATTCGGACAGGCTGCCATCGTCACGCTCCAGTTCCAGTTCGGCCGAGCGATCCTTGTAAAGCGCCACATTCAGCGCGCCGCGTTCGGCGCCCCTGGCCGGCGCTTTTCCCAGAAGGGGCCACAGAACGAAGGCGAGCGCAGCCGCGACCATCAAGACCGCCAGTGCGGCAAACAGCATCATCGTTGGCCTCCTTCTTTGCTATCCGCTCCCACAAGGCGCTCCAGTCGCTGCTTGTCCTCGCTGCTCAAATCGCCGCTTTCGCCGGCATTGGCAGCCGCCCGACGGCGCACAAACACCAAAAGCGAAACACTGCCGATCAGGAACAAAAGAACCGGACCGAACCACAGCAGATAGGTGTCCGGCTGCATCGGTGGGCGATAGAGCACGAAATCGCCATAGCGAGCCACCATGTAATCCACAATGGCGTCGTCGCTGCGCCCTTCGCGAATCATTTCGTAGACCTGTCGACGCAAGTCCATGGCCAGCTCCGCATTGGAATCGGCCAGGCTCTGATTTTGGCAGACCAGGCAACGCAACTCCTCGGAGAGTTGCTGATAACGGGCTTCATTGTCCGGGTCCTCAAAAGGGAATGCGTCGATGGCCGCTCCCGCCCAGGGCAACCAGGCGAGTAGCGCCATTGCCGTCAACCAACGTTTCATGATCCATTCGCCCTTAATTGATCGATCACCGGCTTTACCTTTCTTTTCCACGCGTCGGGTCCCAGCGGTCCGATGTGCTTGTAGCGAACCACCCCGTCACCATCGACCACGAAGGTTTCCGGTACCCCGTAAACGCCCCAGTCGATACCCACACGCCCCTCAAGGTCGAAGGCGCTGGCCAGGTAAGGATCGCCATGGCGGTTGAGCCAGTTGAGGGCATCGCCGCGCTCGTCCTTGTAGTTGAGGCCGTAAATCGGAACCTCTCCGCGGCGGGAGAGCTCCATGAGAAACGGGTGCTCCTGGCGGCAGGCCGTGCACCAGCTCGCCCACACATTGAACAGGCTCACCGGATGGCGCTGGAAGACGGCACTCGACATCTGTTCGCGCCCGCCAACCGCCGGCAGGTCGAACTCCGGCGCCGCGCGGTCGACCAGCGGTGAAGGGATATCGCGCGGGTTGTAGTCACCCTTCCCGATCTGCACCAGGGCGAAATAGAACAGCGCCACCATGGCTCCGAAGATGATGAGCGGAATGAGAAAACGGGTCTTCATGCTTTCTCCTCCGTCCCGGAGGTCCCCTGCCGCACCAGGCGATAACGCCGATCGGCCGCGGCCAGCAAGCCACCGGCGGCCATCAGCAAGCCGCCCAGCCAGATCCAGCGGACAAACGGCTTGTAGTAGATCCTCAGCGCCCAGGCTCCGCTATCGTCCAGCTGTTCACCCAGGGCCACGTAGAGGTCGCGGGTCAGGCCGGCATCGATGCCCGCCTCGGTCATCGGCATCCCCTGAACGTTGTAGATGCGCTTGTCCGCCTCCAGCACCGTCACATCCCGGTTGCGGTGGGTGACTCGGACCGTGCCGGTGTTGGCGACGAAATTGGGTCCCTCCCGCTGTTCGACACCGAGAAAGGTGTAGGTGTAACCCGCCAGCTCGACGCTCTGTCCCGGTGCCATACGCAAGTCCTTTTCGATCCCGAAGTAACTGGAGAAGGTAATCCCCATTACCGTGGCGGCTATGCCAAGGTGGGCGAGGGTCATCCCCCAGAAACTGCGCGGCAGCTTCCGCAACCCGACGCCGGTGGATTCGGCACTGCGCGTGCGGTGGCGAATATCGATGAGCACGGTCAACAGCACCCAGATGGTCAATGCCGCCCCCACTGCGGCCATCACCGGCATCTCTCCAAACAGCGCCCAGGTAAGCAGCGCCCCAAGGGCGGCCGAGATGGCCAGCGCGAGACCAAAGGTGGGCAGCAGTCGGTTGATGCTATCCCGTTTCCAGCGGGTCAGTGGGCCGATACCCATGGCGAGGATCAGCGGGATCATGATCGGCACAAAGACCGTATTGAAATAGGGCGGTCCCACCGAAATCTTGCCCACCCCGAGGGCGTCCAGTACCAGCGGATAAAGCGTGCCCAGCAGGATGCTCCCCGCAGCTACCGTCAGCACCACATTATTGCCGAGCAGCAGCGTTTCGCGCGAGAACAGTGCAAAGCGTCCGGTACTTTTCACCTCCGGGGCACGGAGCGCGTAGAGAAACAGCGAACTGCCCACCACCGCACCGAGCAGCATGAGGATAAAGACGCCGCGCGTAGGGTCGTTGGCAAAGGCGTGCACCGAGGTCAGCACCCCGGAACGGACCAGGAAGGTCCCCAACAGACTCAAGGAGAAGGCGAAGATCGCCAGCAGGACCGTCCAGCTCTTGAAGGCGCCGCGCTTCTCCGAAACCGCCAGCGAGTGCATCAGTGCGGTGCCCACCAGCCAGGGAATGAACGAGGCGTTCTCGACCGGGTCCCAGAACCACCAGCCGCCCCAGCCGAGTTCGTAGTAGGCCCACCAACTGCCCAGGGCGATCCCCAGAGTCAGAAAGGCCCATGCCACCGTGGTCCAGGGTCGCGACCAGCGTGCCCAGGCCGCGTCCAGTCGGCCACCGAGCAGCGCCGCGACGGCGAGGGCAAAGGCAACGGAGAAACCGACATAACCCATGTAGAGCATGGGCGGATGGATCACCAGTCCGGGATCCTGCAGCAGCGGGTTGAGGTCCCGGCCGTCCATCGGTGCCGGCCAGATGCGCTCGAAAGGATTCGAGGTCAACAGCATGAACAGCAGAAAACCGGTACTCACGAGCCCCATGACGGCGATAACGCGAGCCACCATTTCGGCGGGCAGTTTACGGCTGAACAGCCCGACCGCGACCGTCCAGACGGTCAGCAGCAGTGCCCAGAGCAGCAACGAACCCTCATGCCCGCCCCAGACGGCCGAAATTCGATAGATCAGCGGCAGCTGGGAGTTGGAGTTCTGAGCGGCGTAAGCGACAGAGAAGTCATTGGTGACGAAGGCGTAGGTGAGGATCGCGAAGGAGAGGCCTATGAAAAGGAATTGCCCGGTCGCAGCCGGACGGGCCACCGCCATCCAACTGCCGCGGCCAATGGCGGCCCCGGCGAGAGGTACGATCCCCTGTACCGCGGCCAGGGTCACGGCCAGAATCAGTGCGAAATGTCCCAACTCAGGCAGCATAATCAACGCCCCGTCTTCTGTTCGGCCACACCCATGCGGCGTGCGGTCTTCGAGGGCGTCTTCGACCTCGGGTGGCATATAGTTTTCGTCGTGCTTGGCGAGAACCTCATCCGCCACGAAGCGCCCGTCACTGCCGATACGCCCCTGGGCGACGATGCCCTGCCCTTCACGGAACAGATCGGGCAGGATGCCGTGGTGGTAGACCGTCACTTTTTCCGCTCCATCGGTCAGTTCGAAGCGCACTTCCAGGCTGTCCGGGTTCCGCTTGACGCTGCCAGTCTCAACCAATCCGCCGAGCCGGAAGCTATGGTCCTGCGGCGCTTCGCCCGCAACGACCTGGGAGGGGCTATAGAAGAGATTGATATTCTCGCTGAGCGCAACCAGCGCCAGCGCCGCTGCCACACCGACGCCGACGACGATCAGGGCCGCCAGGATCAACCGGTTTTTACGTATGGGATTCATGCCTTCCTCCGCTGATTCTGCCGCCGGATACGCCCGAGCAAACGCCGTTCACAGCGCAGCGGCCCCCAGACATTCAACACGATTATCAAGAGAGCAAGGGCGAACGACGACCATACGTAGAACGCGTACCCCCCCATTGAGAAGAAGTTAGACATCGTCTTTACCTGCGAGTTCCCGTACCCAGCCGCTGCGCTGCTCCCGCTCCAGGATTTCGCAGCGCACCCGACGCAACACCACTGCACCATAGAAAGCCGTGAAGGAGAGTGCCATCAGCAAAAGCGGCACCAGCATGCTCAAATGTATGGAAGGCTTGTCCAACTTGGTGACGGTCGCGCCCTGGTGCAGCGTGTTCCACCACTCGACCGAATAATGAATGATGGGAATATTCACCACACCCACCAGCGCCAGCACCGCCGTGGCACGCGCCGCGGTATCGCGGTCCTCTATGGCGTTGGCGAGCGCGATATAGCCGAGATAGAGAAACAGCAGAATGAGTTCGGAGGTAAGCCGCGCATCCCAGATCCACCAGGTCCCCCACATGGGCTTGCCCCACAGGGAACCGGTCACCAGGGCGAGAAAGGTAAACCAGGCCCCGATGGGTGCGCTGGCATGGGCCACGGCCGAGGCCACCTTGATGCGCCAAACCATGCCCACGGTGGCCGCCGCCGCCATGTTCACGTAGACAAACATCGATAGCCAGGCCGCCGGGACGTGCACATACATGATGCGCACGCTCTCCCCCTGCTGATAGTCCGGGGGCGAGTTAAACAGCGCCAGGTAAAGCCCTGGCAGCCCCAACAGCAGCGCCACGATGCCGAACCACCACGAGGCACGGCCCGCAAAACCATAAAAACGCTTCGGCGACGCGAGCCGATGTATCCAGTTCCACATAGTCAGATGTTGTTCAGCCTCTATTTATGGACACGGAAAACACCAGTGTGATTCCCGCTCCCATCGCCCGGAACCCGTTTGAGTTCTCCGAAATTGCCCATCGTCAGTTCAAACTGATCCGCAACGCCGCCGCCGCCGCCAGCGGCGCCAGCGCCACCGACAGGGCCAACAGCGCCCCGAGCAGGGCCAGCTGTCCGGTCACCTCCAGACCTGCAGCGGCGTTGCCCACCGCACCGGCCGCGAAGATCAGTACGGGGATGTACAGCGGCAGTACGAGTAGTGACAGCAGTACGCCGCCGCGACGCAGTCCGACCGTCAAGGCCACACCGATCGCTCCGACCAGGCTAAGCACCGGCGTGCCGAGCGCCAGGGTGGCCAACAAGACCCCCATCACGTTCGGGTCCATGTGCAGAAGCAGCGCCAGCAACGGCGCAAGGAACAGCAGCGGCAGCCCGCTGATCAGCCAGTGAGCAATCACCTTGGCCAACACCACCAGCGATAACGGGTGGGGACTCAGTAATATCTGCTCCAGAGTACCGTCGTCAAAATCCGAACGGAATACCCCTTCCAGCGACAACATTGCGGCGAGCAGTGCCGCCACCCAAATCACCCCGGGGGCAATGGTCTGCAGCAGCCCCGGCTCCGGGCTGATGCCGAGTGGGAAAAGGGTCACCACGATGGTGAAGAAGACCAGAGGGTTGGCCAGTTGAGAGCGATGACGATAAGCCAGCAGCAGGTCGCGGCGTAGCGTCGCCAGCAAGGCACTCGACAGGCTCGCTTCAGACATGGGAAAAATCCAGCTTGATGACTTCGCCCGTTTCGAAAGCCATCTCATGGTGAGTGGTAACGACCGCAAGCCCACCTTGCGCCAGGTGTTCTGCCAAAAGGCTCTCGACGGTATCCCGTCCCTCGGGGTCAAGGGCGGTAAAGGGCTCATCCAGCACCCAGAGCCGTGCTTCGGTCAACAGAAGACGGGCCAGCGCAACGCGCCGCTGCTGACCGGCGGAGAGGCGCCGACAGGGAACCTCCTCGCACTCGAAAGGCAACCCCAACCGCTCCAGCGCCTGTTCGGCCGAAACATCGGTGCGCCTTTGCCGACCGGCACGAAAGAACTCGAGATTTTCCAGCGGCGTCAACTCACCTTTGACACCGGGCAAGTGGCCGACATAGCAAAGCTCGTTTACGAAGTCCGCGTAAGCCTCGCGGATAGTTCGCTGTCTCCAGCAGACATCGCCCCCCGAGGGCAGGGTCAGACCGCAGAGGATCCGGAGAAGGGTGGTTTTCCCGCTGCCGTTGCGGCCCTCGATCTGGAGGACCTGGCCGGGCTCGACCGAAAACGCCAGGTTCGAGAACAACGGCTCGTCATTGCGCTCCATCCGTAACGCGACGGTCTGCAACGAGGCCGATGATGATGAGAAGGATAAGTTCACGTTTTTATCTTTCTAAGGTCCACGGCGACAGAGTAAAGGGCATCCTGAACCGACCGCTCCGCACGTTACCACACATTTTCCATGAGCGTTTTCTAATATTTTGATTTTGCAGCAATTCTTGTATTAAAGGTGTGGGTTTGGTAGAAACCCCACTTGGCGCAAGCCAATCTGTTGCCTTTTTTAATAAGTCCAAACACCGGCAACGTCGGGAAAACCGTCGCGTCTCCAGATACGCGATCGACAAGTCCAAAAACAGGGAGACTCACCTATGGACGTCAGGCCTTTGGCACTGCTGTTCCTTGGGACCGCCCTCACCGTCGGTTGTGCTGACAAGCAGGTCAAGCAATCCGATAACGGTCCCGCTAACGGGGAGATGGCGTCGACTGCAGCCGCAGCCGATCCGACCCGTCCCAAAAACGACTACAACATCTCCATCAATTACGAGCTCGGTATGCACTGCACGGGCTTTGATTTCAGCTACTGCTGCGTACTCCCGCCGTACAACTCCGTCCAGGCGCAGGTGATCAAGACTGCTCCGGAGGATGACGAATGGCCGGAGATGCTGGGCGCCGACGAGGAGGACCCCACAGTTCTGGTCGATGGCGACAAGCGCATGAAGCTGGCCTACGGCCACATCGACAACACCTACTCCGAAGGCAGTAAACTCAAATACTGGGCGGTCCCCTACGATATCGATGGCGACGGCCAGTACGGCCCCAAAGAGAATGTCGCCAACGCCTATTTCACTCACCTCTACGTCTATAAGGACCTGAAGGGCACCAACCCGAAGGGCACCAGCGCCGACAGCGAGAAGCTCTATGTCGGTATCCAGATTCCGGTACCGGAGGACAACGGTCCGGCCGGCGCAGCGGCCCCCAGCCCGATGAAGGGCGGTCACCTGCACTACACCGGCGATGTAGGCACCAAGGTCTATACGAAATCGCCCGTGCTGGACAATGTGCCCATTGTGCTGACCAACCCGGGCATCTGGGATGCCCTGGGCCTGCCGCTGACACCGTTCAACGACAGTACGCTGCACAAAAATCCGCTGACCATCGTGGAGAGCGACATCCAGCCGTTCCAAAAGGCCTGGGTCGCGCTGGAGGATGCCGATACCGGCGAGCCCGTCCTGGACAGCCACACCGGTCAGCCGGTGCGCTTTGTCGGCACCAATCCGATCGACATCCCCAACTGCGCCAACTGCCACTCCAACGACAACGCCAACGGCGACAAATACACGCTCTACAAGCGTGAGAAGGCGTTTTGGAAGGGGCTCGGTGCCAGCGACTGGATCGCCAACCTGAAGTCGGCCTCCGTCTCCATGCTGCAGATCCATGACGATAAGCACGGCACGGACTTCACCGCCAACTACAACGGCGAGACCCGTTCCAAGGCCAATCGCCTGGGTCGGGATCCGGTGCTTTGCCAGAAGTGCCATGCGGACAATGTCATCGGTGTGTTGAACTCCAAGAAGGTCAAGAACCACGAAGGCAAGAAGGTTCGCGTGCCGGCACTGACCGAGGCGATCCATACCGTCCACCAGACCAAGCGTCCACTGGCCGACTCCCAGGGCCGTACCGGCGCCTGTCAGGGTTGTCACCCGGCGCACCGTCAGGATGGCGGCATGGACGAGTATCCGATCACGGCCGACGGCAAAAACGCCTACGCCGATGCGGATAACCGCGATGCCTCCGGTGGCTGCTACGTGGGGCGCGACGTTCACGCCAATCCGGGCAAGGACGATGATGGCGTCGGCACCAAGGAGTACCTGAACTCGGTGGGCAAGTTCCTGAAGGCTGAGGTCTCCAAGATCGGTACCGGCGAGGGTGGCAAGGGTTTGTGGTGCACCAACTGCCACAACCAGCTCTCCCGTGAGCTGTATCAGCGAGATAATCTGAAGAACGCCTTCAAGCAGACCGGTCAGACCATCCGCGACCAGTCGCTGGAGGCCATCGCCGCGGAAATCGGGGTCTCCAAGCAGGAGCTGATCGAGAAGTACATCGATCCGAAGGTGGTCGCCGATGAGAAGGGCCATGACACCCCGGGCGAGTCCGGCATCCTGCTGAACTGGGCGAAGGATCGCATGGTGCCCGATATCGCGGTGATTGCGCTCAAGGGCAACGGACCGATGGCCACCAAGGATGAAGACGGCGACATCAGCGTCAAGATCCTCTCCGCCAACCCGGCGGTGAATGTGGCGTCGCTGGACTTGCCCGAGGGTGCCACCGGCGCCACCGCGGTTCCGTACGACGCCGCCACCCATGGACGTGATTACTGGCTATCCCCAGGACAGCCGCACTGCGCCGACTGCCATGCCGCGCCCTTCGTGGAGGGTCAGGGCGGGGTCGCGTATCCCATTAACCAGCCGGGCAAATACAGCCTGATGCGCTACTCCAAGGGCCACGCCGGCCTGGCCTGTCAGAGCTGCCACGAGTCCATCCACGGGCTCTATCCGGTGACGCCGAACACCGACGTCACCACCTACGAGCAGGCCGCGCAGTACAATCCGGACGGCTCCCACGGTCCGCTCAAGTGCGCCTCCTGTCACTATGTGAACGAGGATGGCGTGCCGGAGATCGCCGACGACGACGAGCATGTTTACGATGGCAAGCCCATCCTGCATGACTTCGAAGCGGCGGTGGCGTGGATCCATGAGTCCGCTCCGGATCAGGGCGGCAAGATCCCCGAGATCGACCTGTCCGATCTGTAACGGGACGACGGTGGCCCGGCTCGGCCGGGCCGCCGTTTTCCAGAAGATGATTTTCACCCCGGGGCATCCGCCCCGGGGACTTTCTCCTCCAACCGTCAAACCCGGAACACCGGGATGCAGGGTGAAAGCTACATGAAATTCCAGAATATCGTCCGGGGCGCAGCGCTGGCGGCAGCCTTCACTTTGGGAGGCACCGTCGCGGCGCAACCGCAGGTATTGGCCACCATCGGCAAATATCAGGTCACGGCCAATCACCTCGATCAGGCCATAGCCAGTTCCCCCTTTGCTTCCCGCTTCATCGCCATGGAAGCCAACCAGCAGGCGGCCCTTCGCGGCGACATGCTCAAGCGTTTGGTCGCTTCGCGATTGCTGACACTCGAAGCCGAACGCCTGGGGCTCGACGAGGAGCCCGCGTTCGCCAAAGAGCTCAACGACTTTCGCCGCGGTGAGCTCTATCAGGCTTACTGGAATCGGGTCCGTGAGGAGATCCACCTGAGCGAAGCGGAACTGGCCGACCTCAAGGACAGGCTCAAAGGCGAGACCGATGCGCTCGCCGCCGCCCGGTCTGAACGGCTCTCCAAGCGCTACCGACTGGCCAAACTCGAGAAGCTGCGGGAACTGAGAAAGCAGTTCGACGTCATCAACTATTCCCGCCGACTCGCTGAAGATCCTCAAGCCGAAACCGTCCTGGCCGAGGGCCGCGGCTTCGAGGTGCTCTACTCGGAACTGGGCGAAATCGCCGAAGATGCCAAGCTCGCCCGTATCGAAGAGGCTTTTTATTCGCGGCTCGAATTGGAGCTGGTCGCCCAGGCCGCCGAGGAGTCGGGCATCGACGTGTCAGAGGCCATCGCCCAATTCCGTCAGGAACAACTGCCGGCCCGACTGCTGCAGCGAAAGGCCAAGGAGTGGATCCCCGGCCGTGAGGAGGCTCGCGCCTACTTCGAAGCCCACCCGGACATCGGCTATGTACCCGAGGTGCGTCACGTCGGTCAAATCGTCGTGGAAGACGAGGCGCTCGCCGATCGACTTCAAAAGCGGATAGAAAACGGCGAAAGTCTGTTCGAGCTGGCCAAGGAGTACAGCACTGACCCCTACGGCAAGCAGCATGCCGGCAACATGGGTTGGCTCAAAGAGGGTAGCGGTATGCCCGCCATTGAGGCGGCACTGGCCGCTCTTCCCGACAACACGGTCAGCGAACCGGTTCAGACTCAAAAGGGCTGGCATTTGGTCGTTATCATTGACCGTCGCAAGGCGCGCCAAATGGCCTTCGAACAGGTGGAAGACCGCGTTCAGCAGGCCATGTACAACGAACACATTTCGCCCTTTCTGAAAGCGTTGGGCCAGCGCTATCAGGTCGCCTGGAATCTCACCGAAGCGCCGGCCCGATGAGGTCCCGGCTCTTCGGGCTCGTCTTTGCGCTGGTCTTCAGCGCATCCGCGGTGGCCACCAGCGGCCCCGCGGGCGAGCTTCCATCGCTGCGCCTCCAGGGCCTCGATGGCGGATTTCATGAACTGAACGAGTGGCGCGGAAAGCCGCTGATAGTGAATTTTTGGGCCTCGTGGTGTAGCCCCTGCCAGTACGAAATACCGGATCTGGTGAGGTTTCAGAACCAGTATGCCGACAAAGGCCTGCAAGTAGTCAGCGTTGGCCTGGACAAGGAGCGCCCGCTACGCAATGTGCATCGGACCCTGGGGATCAACTACCCGGTTCTCCTGGGCGATCCCGCGCGCCATTCACGGCTGCTGGCGGCCCTGGGAAACCGGCGGCAAATCGTTCCCTTCACCCTGGTGGTCGACCGGGAGGGTCGCATCATCTATCGGCATACCGGCCGTTTCGGCCAGGATGCGTTTGACACCTACGTCCTGCCAATGCTCGGGGAGTGATCCCGGGGCATACGGGAAAGCTTCTCCCCCTTCGGGACGGGTGATCGCCAAACGGGCTACGAGGGTCGATCGTCACGGGGTACCGGCGGCGGCGGCCCTCCCCTTCCGAAAAGACGGGAGAGCCGGCGGCCCACGGCGCGAATGCCCCGCCAAACTTTCGGCAGGAGCCATACCAGGAGAATCAGAAAAAGGATCAGCAGGATGAGAAAAAGAGTGGGATGCTTGAGGGCGGCCCACACGCCCCCAATGACCACGAGATCTTCGCTCACCGATGCGGTCCAGTTGCTGAACGGTTCGGGAGAGGTATTGATCAGCACGCGGCTGCCCGCCTTTAGCGAATGGCTGCCGGCGGCCAAGCCGCCACCGACGATGGCAGCCGCAATTTCCGCCGCCGGCGCCACATCCCCCAAGGCACCGGCAGCGAGCACCGCGCCCGCGGGGATCCTGACGAAGGTCTGAATGGCATCCCAGCCGGTATCCACGCCGGGTGTCTTGTCGGCAAAGAACTCCACCGCATACATCAAACCGGCCGCAGCCATCACCAACGGATCGCTCAGTACCGCCAAATCGGGTGGCAACTCGGCATAGCCGTTGGCCTGCATGTAGCCAAGGACCAGCAGCGTCGCATAAAGGTTGATGCCGCTCGCCCAGCCGACCCCCAGCGTCAAAGCAAGGGTCTCGACAATGCTCTGGTACGCTTCCATGATGCTTTCCCACAAAGCCCTTATGGCAAGCTTAGTGAGCCATGCGGCTGATGGGCAATGCCGATCAGGTGCGCCTCCCCCTGGAGGCGTTTCGGGAAACAGGAAGCGGGATTGCCACCGACGATACCGATGAGAAAACTCAGTGGCGGGTGGCTGAAACCTCCGGCTGGGTCTGGCCCGCAAAGAGACGTTCCACATCCACGGCATCGAAGGCGTAACGCCGGTTACAGAACTCGCAGTTAACCGCTACCTCACCTTCCGTGCGGATGATGTCCGCCACCTCGTCATGGCCGATGCCCCGGAGTGCACCTTCCACTCGCTCCCGGGAACAGGAGCAGCGGAAGCTCACGGGCTCATTTTCGAAGACTCTTACGTCTTCCTCATGGAAGAGGCGGTGAATCACCTCTCCCTGTTCGAGGTCGAGCAATTCCGGGTCGGTGATGGTTTCTGCCAGCGTGGAGACGCGATTCCAGGCGTCTTCCTCGCTGTACTGCCCGGGCAAGTCCTGGACCAGAAGACCGGCCGCGCTCTCGGCATCCGCTGCCAGCCACAACCGGGTGGGCAGCTGTTCGGAGCGATAGAGATATCCCTCGATGGCCTCGGCGAAGCGCTCGCCCTCCAGCGGGACGATGCCCTGATAGCGATCGCGCCCCTTCGGTTCGATGGTAATGATCAGCTGGGCGTCACCGAACTGGCCGCTCAGGCTGGCCCCATCCGGCTCGCCCTCCCAATGGGCCAGGCCACGGAGCGTGCGCGCACTGGTGCATTCCACCACCATCATTCCGATGGGCCCATCGCCACGGATCTGAAGCGTCATGCTGCCGTCAAACTTAAGGGTCGCCGAAAGCAGCACACTGGCCGCCATCAGCTCGCCCAAGCGCTCCCGAACCACCGGTGGGTAGTCGTGCCGCTCCAGCACGGCTTGCCAGCTCGCGTCGAGGCGAACCAGTTCACCGCGAATGCCGAGATTTTCGAAAAGAAACCGCTGCAGTGTATCGTTCATATGGCCGGTGAGACTCTATTTCGATGCGGAAGTTTCGGCACATGGACCCGAAGGAGAAACCACGGGGATACGGGGTGCACAGGGAAAACAAATTTTTCCGCGTGCACAAGTCTGCCCGACCGCTCCCGATGGCAGGATAAGGCGCAAATCCCGTACGTGTTCGCCCTGGTTGATGTAACCCCGTGCTCCCCGTGGTTCAACCGCCTTAGCCGATCTTTTCCTTGAGCAGATCGTTCACCTGCTGGGGGTTGGCCTTGCCCTTGCTCGCCTTCATCACCTGTCCGACGAAGAAACCGAGAAGTTTGTCCTTGCCGCCGCGGTACTGTTCGACCTGTTTCGGGTTGTCGGCGATCACCTGATCGATGATGCCCTCGATGGCTCCGGTATCCGTGATCTGCTTGAGCCCTTTCGACTCGATCACCGCATCGGCGTCACCTTCGCCGTTCCACATCGCCTCGAAGACATCCTTGGCAATCTTCCCGGAAATGGTATTGTCGGCGATGCGCTTGAGCATCCCGCCCAACATCTCGGCGGAAACCGGCGATTCGCCAATATCCTTGCCGTGCTTGTTCAGGAACGCCGACAAGTCTCCCATCACCCAGTTGGCTGCGGTCTTCGGATCGCCACCGGCAACCTTCACCACGGCCTCATAGAAGTCGCCTATCTCGCGGGAGGCGGTCAAAACACCGGCGTCATAGCTCGAGAGCCCGTAGTGGGTAACAAAGCGCTCCCTCTTCTCATCCGGTAGTTCCGGCAGGGTCTTACGCACGTCCTCCACGAACACCCGGTCCAATTCCAACGGCAGGAGGTCGGGGTCGGGGAAGTAGCGGTAGTCGTTGGCCTCCTCCTTGGAGCGCATGGAGCGGGTTTCGCCCTTGTCGGCGTCGTAAAGGCGGGTCTCCTGCACCACCTCGCCGCCCCCCTCGATCACGGCAATCTGACGCTCGATCTCGAAGTCGATGGCGCGCTCGACGAAGCGGAAGGAGTTGAGGTTCTTCAGCTCCGCACGGGTGCCGAATTCCTTCTGGCCCTTCGGACGCACCGAGACGTTGGCGTCGCAGCGGAACGAGCCTTCCTGCATGTTGCCGTCGCAGATCTCCAGGTAACGGACCAGAGAGCGCATTTTTTTCATATAGGCAACCGCCTCTTTGGCCGAACGCAGTTCCGGCTCGGAGACGATCTCCAAAAGCGGCGTACCGGCGCGGTTAAGGTCGACGCCGGTCATGCCGTGGAAGTCCTCATGCAGGGACTTGCCGGCATCCTCTTCCAGGTGTGCCCGGGTGACGCCGATGCGCCGGGTCTCCCCATCCTCCAGCTCGATATCCAGGTGTCCGCCCTCGACAATGGGAAGCTCATACTGGGAGATCTGGTAGCCCTTGGGCAGATCGGGATAGAAGTAATTCTTGCGGGCGAAAACCGACCGCTCGGCGACATGGGCGCCGATGGCAAGACCAAACTTGGCGGCCATGCGCACCACCTCACGGTTCAACACCGGCAACACGCCCGGGAGCCCGAGGTCGACCGGGCAGGCCTGCGTGTTCGGCTCGGCGCCGTAGGCCGTGGAAGCCCCGGAGAAAATCTTGCTCTTGGTAGCGAGCTGGGCATGAATCTCCAGCCCGATGACACATTCCCAATCCATATCTAAACCTCTTTGTTAACCACGGGGTGCACGGGGAACACGGGGTTTGGGGCGTTTATTTCCATGCCTCCGACCTGCCGCAGGTACATTTCTATCGACCCCGTGTCCTCCGTGCCCCCCGTGGTTTATTCAAAGCCTTTCGGCGCGCGGGTGTGCCAGTCGGTGGTCTGCTGGTACTGATGGGCCACGTTCAGGAGCCGCGCCTCGTCGAAATAGTTGCCGATGATCTGCAGGCCGACGGGGCGCTCGCCGGCGAAGCCGGCGGGCACCGACATGCCCGGCAGACCGGCCAGGTTGACGGCGATGGTGTAGATGTCCGACAGGTACATGGTGACGGGGTCGTTGGCCTTTTCGCCGATGTTGAAGGCGACGCCCGGTGAGGTCGGTCCCATCAGCACGTCCACCTCTTCAAACGCCTTGATAAAGTCGTCACGAATCAGGCGGCGCAGCTGCTGGGCCTTCAGATAGTAGGCGTCATAATAACCGGCGGAGAGCGCGTAGGTGCCAACCATGATGCGGCGCTTGACCTCGGGGCCGAAGCCCTCGCCACGGGAACGCTTGTAGAGGTCTTCCAGATCCTTCGGCTCCTCGCAGCGGTACCCGAACCGCACACCGTCGAAACGGGACAGGTTGGACGAGCACTCGGCCGGCGCCACCACATAGTAGGTGGGGACCGCCAGGCCGGTATTGGGCAGGCTGACCTCCTTCACCTCGGCGCCGAGTCGCTTGTACTCCCCGATGGCCGCCTCGACCACCCTGGACACGTCCGGGTCGAGACCCTCGCCGAAATACTCCTTGGGAAGACCGATGCGAAGGCCCTTCAGGTCGTTGCCGAGTCCGGCCGCGTAATCGGGCACCTCACGGTCGACGCAGGTGGAGTCGCGCTCATCGAAACCGGCCATGACCGAAAGCAAAAGGGCGCAGTCCTCGGCGGTGCGGGCCATCGGGCCGCCCTGGTCCAGCGAGGAGGCAAAGGCGATCATGCCGTAACGGGAGACGCGGCCATAGGTGGGCTTCAGGCCGGTGATGCCGCACAGGGCCGCCGGCTGGCGAATCGAGCCCCCGGTATCGGTACCGGTCGCTCCGGGGGCGAGGCGCGCCGCCACGGCGGTGGCGGAACCGCCGGAAGAGCCGCCCGGAACCGCATCGAGGTCCCAGGGATTTCTCGCCGGACCGTAGAAGCTGGTCTCGTTGGAGGAGCCCATCGCGAACTCATCCATGTTGGTCTTGCCCAGCATGACCGCGCCGGCGGCCTTGAAGCGCTCCACCACCGTGGCATCGTAAGGGGCGACAAAGTTGTCCAGCATCTTCGAGCCGCAGGAGGTCCGCACACCACGGGTGCAGAAAATGTCCTTGTGGGCGATCGGCACACCGAGCAGGGGGCCGGTTTCGCCACGGGCGATGCGCTGGTCCGCCTCGCGCGCCTGCTCCAGGGCCGCCTCGGCGGTCACGGTGATGTAACTGTTCAGTTTCCCGTCGAAGCGTTCGATGCGGTCCACGAACGTCCGCGTCAACTCCTCGCTGGAGAATTCGCCGGCCTTGAGACCGGCTGCGAGTTCGGCGATGGTCTTGTTATGCATGTTAGACTCAAATTCTGGATACGAGATGGAAGATTCGAGGGAGCGTGGGCTCGGATCCGGAGTTCGCATCCCGGCCCTCGGACCTCGTATCTACTCTATAACCTTCGGGACCAGATACAGGCCCGCCTCGGTCGCGGGGGCATTCTTCTGGAATTCGGCACGCTGGTCGGTCTCCGAAACCCGGTCCTCGCGCAGCCGTTGGCCCATATCCAGCGGGTGGGCCATCGGTACCACATCGGTGGTGTCCACGGCATTCATCTGTTCGACGAGCTCGAGAATGTTCGACAGGTTCGTGGCATACTCCGGGATATCCTTCTCGGAGATAGCCAATCGCGCCAGATGCGCGATGCGCTCCACGTCGTCTCTGTCCAGGGCCATGAGGCACTCCATCCGGTCAGTTAGCGGAAAAAGCAGAAACTTATCACAGTTACGAACTTGCCCAAAGACCCGCGGCATTGCTAAATTACGTCCGGTTTACTCCGCCGACTCATTTTATTTATAGAAGCGACTGCCATGCTGGGATCTTTCCGGGGTCTTTTTTCGTACGACATCTCTATCGACCTGGGTACTGCCAACACCCTTATTTACGTTCGTGGTGAGGGCATCATCCTCAACGAACCTTCGGTGGTCGCCATCCGACAGGAGTCCGGCCCCAACAACACCAAGCGGATTGCCGCCGTTGGCGCCGAGGCCAAGCAGATGCTGGGGCGCACGCCAGGCAATATCACCGCTATCCGCCCGATGAAGGACGGCGTCATCGCCGACTTCACCATCACCGAGAAGATGCTCCAGCACTTCATCCGCAAGGTCCATGAGGACAAGTTCAAGGTCTTCAAGCCGAGTCCCCGGGTGCTGATCTGCGTCCCGTGCGGGGCCACCCAGGTGGAGCGCCGGGCCATCAAGGAGTCGGCGGCGGGAGCCGGGGCCCGTGAGGTCTACCTCATCGAGGAGCCCATGGCAGCGGCCATCGGTGCCGGTATGCCCATTTCCGAGGCGAGCGGTTCCATGGTGCTGGACATTGGCGGCGGTACCACCGAAATCGCTGTGCTTTCCCTCAACGGCATCGTTTACGACAACTCGGTGCGGGTGGGCGGCGACCGTTTCGATGAGGCCATCATCAACTATGTGCGCCGAAATTACGGGACCCTCATTGGTGAATCCACCGCCGAGCGCATAAAAGAGCAGATCGGCACAGCCTACCCGGGCACCGAGGTGCGAGAGATCGAGGTCCGCGGCCGTAATCTGGCCGAGGGCATCCCGCGCAGCTTCACCCTCAATAGCAACGAGATCCTGGAAGCGCTCCAGGAACCCCTCTCAGGGATCGTCAGTGCCGTCAAAACAGCTCTGGAACAGACGCCCCCGGAACTGGGCGCCGATATCGCCGAACGCGGCATGGTACTGACCGGCGGCGGTGCACTGCTGCGCGATTTGGATCGGCTGCTGGTGGAAGAGACGGGCCTGCCGGTGATTATCGCCGAGGATCCGCTCACCTGTGTTGCGCGCGGCGGCGGCCGGGCCCTGGAGTTGATGGACGAGCACGGCGGCGACCTGTTTGCCCTGGAGTAGACCAGGTCCGAGGTAAAGGAATCGAGATACGGGCATCGCACCTCGTATCTCCAGCCTCGTATCTGAAGTCGGAGGTGTCACATCAAGGTACTGTTCCTGCGCGGACCATCGATGGCGATGCGAGCGGCACTGCTCGTGCTCGCCTCCGTGTTCCTGATGACACTCGATCACCGCCAGCAGCACCTCGAAGCGATCCGCTCCACCGTTGCCGTCGCACTCTATCCGTTGGAATACCTGGTCGGGTTGCCGGCTGCGGCAGGCAACTGGGCCTCCGAAGCCCTCGCCGCCCGCAACCGGCTCCTGGATGAGAACGAAACTCTGCGCACCCGTCAGCTGGAGCTCGAAGCGCGTCTCCTGAAATTCAACGCCCTCCAGGCCGAAAACACCCGCCTGCGTGAAATGCTGCAGTCCTCGCGAAAAGTCGGCGAACGGCTATTGGTGGCGGAGCTGATGGCCGTCGACATGGACCCTTTCAAGCGCCAGGTGGTGCTCAACAAGGGCTCTCGGGCCGGTGTCTACCGCGGCCACCCCGTTCTCGACGCCAAGGGGGTCATGGGGCAGGTTACCGAGGTGTCGCAGGTAAGCTCGGTGGCGATGCTGGTGACCGACCCCAGCCACGCGATCCCGGTGCAGGTCAACCGCAACGGCCTTCGCGCCATCGCCCTCGGCACGGGCGAAGCCGACCGGCTCGAGCTTCCGCACATACCCAACAACGCGGATATCCGTGTGGGCGATCTTCTGGTCACCTCCGGTCTCGGCCGCCGTTTCCCCCCGGCTATCCTGTCGCCGAAGTGCACCAAATCGACAAGGATCCCACCCAGCCCTACGCAACCATCGTGGCACGTCCCACCGCGGAGCTGGAGCGGGTCCGGGAAGTGCTACTGGTATGGCCTGCGCATCTGACCGGGGCAGCCGATTCGAAAGCGGATAACCAAGAAAGCGGGAAAAGGGAGCCGTCATCATGATCCTGGCCCGACATCAGAACGGCTGGGCCATTCTCGCCAGTTTTCTTGTAGCGATGATGCTGACGCTCATGCCGCTGCCTGACGGAACGGAGTGGTTTCGCCCCGAATGGGTGGCCATGGTCCTTATCTACTGGTGCATGGCCCTTCCTGAACGGGTCAATATCGGAGTCGCCTGGATCATGGGCCTGTTTTTGGACGTCGCCCGTGGCGCACTGCTCGGACAGTATGCACTGGCCCTGACCCTGGTTGCCTATTTGACGGTTCGCCTCCATCAGCGACTTAGAATATTTCCGCTTTGGCAGCAGAGCCTTGCGGTTTTGGTACTGGTTGCACTGGAGCAGCTACTGGTACTCTGGGTAAAAGGCATCATCGGCCAATCACCCGACAGCTGGCTCTATTGGCTACCGTCTGTGACCAGCATGCTGCTGTGGCCCTGGATGTTTCTGATCCTCCGAGATCTGCGCCGCCATTTCCGGGTATCGTGAATGCTCGCGCCCCGTCTCATCAACATCCGGCCTCTCGGCGAGCAGGGGCAAAAGGGGCGACATGGCCTGATCACCGCCCTGCTCCCTTCGCGGGTCTCCCGGAGGTAATGGGTTCATGAGACACGTCGCCGGGCGCCGGCTCACTCTCAAAGACCCGATCCGCGAAACCCACCTTTTCCGCAACCGGGCGATAGCGGCAGGGATCTTCTCTGCCTTACTGGTGTTGGCATTGCTGGCCAGGCTGGTCGATCTGCAAGTTTACAGTCACGAGCATTTCACCACGCTTTCCCATAACAACCGGGTAGCGGTCCAGCCCATCGCACCGACGCGCGGGCTCATCTTCGACCGCAACGGCGTGGTCCTGGCCGAAAATCTGCCCACCTACAGCCTCGAAGTGATACCCGAGCGAGTCGAGGACATGGACGCCACGCTGGCCGCCATTCGTCAGCTGGTGAATGTGAGCGAGGGCGACCTGGAGCGCTTCCGCGAGGACATCACGCGAAAGCGCCGCTTCGAGGCCATACCATTGCGCTTTCACCTGACGGATGAAGAGGTGGCCCGCATCGCCGTCAACCGCCACCGTCTACCGGGGGTGGAGATCAATTCCCGCCTCACCCGGCACTATCCCTTGGGGCCACTCACAGCGCACGTGGTGGGCTACGTGGGCCGCATCAACGAACAAGAGCTCACGTGTCTGGAAAAGCAGGAGGGCTGCGGTTTCGATTGGACGGACGCCGCCAAGGAATTGCTGGAACGCTCCAACTACAGTGCCACCGACCGCATCGGGAAGGTGGGCGTGGAGAGAAGTCATGAGGATGTCCTGCACGGAAAAGTGGGATTTCAGCAAGTCGAGATCAATGCGCGCGGGCGGGTCCTGCGGGTTCTCGAGCGTACCCCGCCCGCCCCCGGGAAGAACCTGCACCTCAATATCGATATCCAACTTCAAGAAGCGGCGGAAAAGGCCTTCACCGGCGAGCGTGGCGCACTCGTTGCCATTGAGCCGAAAACAGGCGCGGTATTGGCCCTGGTCAGCGTGCCCAGTTATGACACCAACCTGTTCGTGGACGGCATCGATTCGGCCACCTACAAGGCGCTCTCCAAATCACGGACCCAGCCGCTGTTCAACAGGGCCCTGCGCGGCCAGTACCCGCCGGGTTCGACCACGAAGCCTTTTGTCGGGCTGGCGGGGCTGGAACTGGGCGACATCGGTCCCGACGATAAACAGGTGTGCCGCGGCTACTACCAGCTCAAGGGCGATGATCGGCGATACCGCGACTGGAAGAAGCATGGCCATGGCGTGGTGGAGGTGAATCGCGCCATTGTCGAGTCCTGCGATGTCTTCTTTTACGATCTGGCCCACACGCTCGGGATCGACCGGCTTTCGGGCTTTCTGCGCCGTTTCGGTTTCGGGCAGCCGACCGGGATCGACATCGGCGGTGAGGCGGGAGGGCTGATGCCGACGCGAGAGTGGAAGCGCCGCGCGCGCCGGGAGCCCTGGTTTCCGGGCGAGACCCTCATCACCGGCATCGGCCAGGGTTTCACCCTCGCCACCCCGTTGCAGATGGCCACCACCACTGCGGCTCTTTCCATCCACGGACAGCGGATGCAGCCCCAAGTGGTTCACGCACTGGAGGATCCGGGTGGCGGCAATCGGGAGGAGATCCCGGTAAAAGCCCTGGAGCCGGTGGGTGTCAATGAGCTCTCCAACTGGGATCGGATCATCCATGCCATGCAACAGGTAGTGCACAGTCCCCGCGGGACGGCTCGGCGTATCGGCTACGGAGCGCCTTACCATATTGGCGGCAAAACCGGCACGGCTCAGGTCTTTGGCATCGCACAAGATGCCGAATATGTGGAAGAGGACGTCGCCAAACTGCTTCGTGACCATGCACTATTCATCAGTTTCGCGCCGGTTGAAGCGCCCCAAATCGCCGTGGCGGTAATCGTCGAAAACGGCGGTAGCGGCGGGGCCGTGGCGGCGCCCATTGCGCGGCAGGTGATGGACCGCCACCTACTGGCCCGCCCGGAGGAGGAAAAGCCGTGATCCTGGACGCCCCCAACTCCCGCCGTGGAGGCCTGGCGGCCCGCCTGCACCTCGACCTGCCGCTGCTGCTCGCACTGCTGTTGCTGTCGGGAATCGGCCTGGTGGTACTCTACAGCGCCGATGCCGGCCGCGTTGACAGCCAGCTTTTCCGGCTGGCGATAGGCTTCGCCGTCATGCTGGCGCTTGCGCAAATCCCACCTGAAAATTATGTCCGCTGGACACCCTGGCTGTATGCGGTGGGCCTGGGACTTCTGATTGCCGTGCTGGTCGCCGGGATCGTCGGCAAGGGCGCCCAGCGCTGGATCGGCATCGGCGGATTCCGCTTCCAGCCCTCCGAGTTGATGAAGCTTGCGATGCCGATGATGGTGGCCTGGTACCTGAGGGAGGTCCCCCTGCCTCCCAGTCCGAAGAAGATCCTCACGGCGGGACTGATAGTGGTTGTCCCCACCCTGCTCATCGCCAAGCAGCCCGATCTCGGCACCGCCCTGTTGGTGGCCAGTTCAGGGGTTTTTGTCATACTTTTCTCGGGAATTTCCTTCAGGCTGCTGGGATTCGCCTCCGTGCTGTTGGCCCCGATCGCCGGATTGGTGTGGAAGTTCGGCATGCACGATTATCAGCGTCAGCGGGTGCTGACGTTCCTCAACCCGGAGAGCGACCCGCTGGGGGCCGGTTATCACACCATTCAGTCGAAAATCGCCATCGGCTCCGGCGGGCTCTACGGCAAGGGCTGGCTCAACGGCACGCAGTCCCACCTTGAGTTCCTGCCGGAGCGCCATACCGACTTCATCTTCGCGGTATTCGGAGAGGAGTTCGGGCTGCTTGGCGGCGCCCTGCTGCTCTCGCTTTATCTCGTAATCGTATGGAGGGGCCTGTATATCGCCGCCCAAGCCCAGGAAACCTATGGGCGGCTACTCATTGGCGGGCTCATACTGACCTTCCTGGTCTATGTCTTCGTCAATATCGGGATGGTTGCCGGAATGCTGCCGGTAGTGGGACTACCGCTACCGCTGGTTAGCTACGGCGGCACCTCCATGGTGACCATCATGGCCTCTTTCGGTATCCTGATGTCGATCCACACTCATCGCAAACTTCTTAAGGGTTGACGACCGTGAGCAACCGTTTCGCACAGCTCGTACTTATTCCGGGCGCACTGCTGCTGTCGGGGTCCACTCACGCGGATTTGGCCGCGCGCGAGGACGTCCAGGGTTTTATAACGCAGATGTCCTCCGAATACGGCTTTGACGGCGAGCGGCTGCAATCGCTCTTCAAGAAGGTCAAGCTTCGCGACGACATTATTCGCGCCATTTCGCGCCCCGCCGAGAGCAAGCCCTGGCACCGATACCGGCCGATTTTCGTTACCGAATCACGGATGCGCGAAGGCGCCGAGTTCTGGCGGGAGCATGCCGAACTGCTCGCCGAGGCGGAGCGCCGCTACGGTATTCCGCCGTCGATTCTGGTGGCGATACTGGGAGTGGAGACCCGCTATGGCCGCCACCGCGGCGGTTATCGGGTGATGGACTCCCTCTCCACGCTGGCTTTCGATTATCCGCCACGAGCGAAATTTTTCCGCGGGCAGCTCGAAGAGTACCTCCTGATGGCGCGGGAAGAGGCGCTCGATCCGCTCGAACTGACCGGTTCCTATGCAGGCGCCATGGGGCAGCCTCAATTCATCCCCAGCAGCTTTCGAGCCTACGCCGTCGATTTCGATGGCGATGGTCGCCGCGATCTCTGGGACAGTGTCGATGACATTGTCGGCAGTGTTGCCAACTACTTCTCCCGACACCACTGGCGGGCGGGCGAGCCCATCGCCACCCGGGTCGAGGTCAATGGCGAGGCGCACCGCCCCCTTCTCGAAAGAGGCTACCGCCCCAGCGTCACCGTCGGGGAGCTGGAGGGTTTCGGCGTCACGATGCAATCCACGCTCGATCCCGGTCTGGATGCGGCGCTGATCGCTCTGGAAACCGAAGAGGGGCCGGAGCATTGGTTGGCCCTGCACAATTTCTATGTCATCACCCGCTACAATCACAGCCCGCTCTATGCCATGGCGGTCTATCAGCTAGCTGAGGGGATTCGCAGGATTTACCAGGCAGATGGAGCGGCCGATGGGGCGAGCTAACGGCCCGCGACTCGCCCTTGCACTACTTCCGATTTTCCTTGGGGGCTGCAGCGGAAGCATCGTCAAGGACAGCGCCCCGGTCCGCACCGATATCGATTTCGGGCGCATCCCCGATGCGGTCCCCCGGGCCGAGCCGAAAAGCCGCTACGGCAATCCCGCCTCGTATGTCGTCATGGGCAAACGCTACCGCGTCAGGGACAACGCCGAGGCCTTCGTCCAGCGCGGCATGGCCTCCTGGTACGGCACCAAATTCCACGGGCGGCGCACCTCAAGCGGTGAGGTCTACGACATGTACAAGATGACCGCAGCCCACAAGACCCTGCCCCTGCCCACCTACGTCGAGGTGACCAATCTGTTCACGGGGCGCAGCGTTGTGGTCAAGGTTAACGATCGCGGCCCCTTTCACGACGACCGCATCATCGACCTCTCCTATGCCGCGGCACGGAAGCTGAAAATCACCGGCAGCGGGACGGCCATGGTCGAGATTCGGGCACTTTCCCCGAAGGACCCATCCGAGACCGGACTGATCGCCAACGCGCCTGGAAAGACCACCGATGTCGGGGGCTCGGTACGGACGGCGAACACCGGTGCCGACGACAACTCCGAAGAGACGCCCCCCCGGCCGAGCGTACTCAAGGAGACTGCCGCCGTCCGCCCGGCGATACTGGCAGCGGCCGAACCCCAGAAGAGGGCAGAGCCGATTGAGACGGCCTCGCCTCCCCTCCGGCCGAACACGCCGGAATCCGCCCAGGCCTCCCGCCTGTTCTTGCAGATCGGCGCCTTTGCCAGCCGCGGCAACGCCGAGCGTTTGCGCCAGCGGCTCACCGGTTCGGTCTCCTCCATCTCCATTCAGGCCGGGGCTGGCGCTGAGCAACCGCTCTATCGGGTTCGCGTCGGCCCGTTGACCTCGGAGGACGAGGCCGCTGCCCTGGCCGCCAGGCTGTCGGAGGTCGGCATCCAATCACCCCGGGTCATCCGCGACTGAGGCAATTGCAACTTTTTAGCAGGCTGTTTAGAAAAAGGATTTTGTCCCCTCACCCCAACCCTGTCCCGCTGGAGAGGGCGTTTTTCAACGGCCTGCTCAGGCGACAGAATACCGCTCCATGGTTGTCGATGTGACGGCTCCCTACTTTTCACCGGGACGACACGGTAGACTAGGGGGCTCTTCCCAAACGGCCCAAGATCGCACATTTGCCATGAGCGCTATTCTGCGTAGCTTAACTCTCCTCCTGCTTCTTTCCCTCGGCACCGCCGCCTCGGCGAATCTCGCGTTTGTACCTTCGCCGCCAAGAATCAAGGCCGAAGGCTATGTACTGCAAGACTTCCGCAGTGGCCGGATTCTCGCCTCGGTCAATGAGAACCAGCGAATGGAGCCGGCCAGCCTGACCAAGCTGATGACCGCCTACGCGGTTTTCCAGGAACTCGCCTCGGGCCACATCAAGCTCAACGACAAGGTCCGCGTCAGTGAAAAAGCCTGGCGTACCCAAGGCTCGCGAATGTTCATCGAGGTCAACACGAAGGTCCAGGTGGAAGATCTGCTCCAGGGGATGATTATCCAGTCCGGGAACGACGCCAGCGTCGCCCTGGCCGAGTACATTGCCGGCAGTGAAGACGCCTTCGCCGCACTGATGAACGAGTATGCGCGAAAGCTGGAACTGACCGATACTCACTTCGTTAACAGCACCGGTCTGCCTCATCCCGAACACTACACCACTCCGCGGGATATGGGACGGCTCGCCGTTGCTGTGGTTCGGGACTTTCCCCAGTTCTACCACTGGTATTCCGTCAAAGAGTTCACCTACAACAACATTACCCAGCATAACCGTAACAAACTGCTTTGGCGCGACGAGTACGTCGACGGCCTGAAGACCGGCCATACCGAATCCGCCGGCTACTGCCTCGTCTCTTCGGCCGAACGCGAGGGCATGCGGCTGGTGGCGGTGGTTATGGGGACCTCCGGCGAAAACGCCAGGGCAAAGGAGAGCCAGAAACTGCTCAACTACGGTTTCCGGTTCTACGAGACCCACCGCCTCTACGAAACCGGCAAACCGCTCAAACAGATGCGGGTCTGGAAGGGCCAGTCAGAAACCCTGCCGCTGGGTCTGAGTCAGGAGATGTACGTCACGGTGCCTCGGGGACAGTACGAAAAGCTCGAGGCCTCCCTCAGTGTCGACAGCAACATCATAGCGCCGGCACGAAAGGGCCAGGCCTTCGGAACCGTGACGGTTCGGCTGGGAGAGGAGACGCTTGCCGAACAGCCGCTGGTCGCGCTGCAGGACATGCCGGAGGGCGGACTCTGGCAGCGCCTGATAGATGATGTCATGCTCTGGTTCCACTGACCTGAACATCGCAATATCCGGCCACAAGGATTAGCCATCGGGAACACAGAGCCCATCCCGGGTTGAAACCGAACGGCTTCTCCTGTCCTCTGTGGCTGACCTTGTAACTGCATGGCCCCGCGTTAATGACAGGGTCTGGACAAAACAATAATGACCGACACGGTTTTTCTGAACGGTAGCTACCTTCCCGCGGACGAGGCCTGCGTCTCGGTTCTCGACCGCGGCTTTGTCTTTGGTGACGGTGTCTACGAGGTAATTCCCGTTTACGGTGGCCGCCTTTTCCGGCTCGAACATCACCTGGAGAGACTCGATCACAGTCTCGACGGTATCCGTCTGGAAAACCCGCTCTCCCATGCCCGCTGGCAGGCCACTCTTGAAGATTTGGTGGAGCGAAACGGTGGCGGCGATCAATCCCTGTATCTTCAGGTGACCCGCGGCTCGGCCCGCCGTGACCACGCCTTTCCCCGCGATGTGCAGCCAACGGTGTTCGCCATGAGTTCCCCGCTCGGCACGCCGGCCCCGGAACTGCGCGAGGGGATCGATGCCATCACGCTGGAGGACATCCGCTGGAAGCTGTGCAATATAAAGGCCATCGCACTGCTGCCGAATATCCTGCTGCGCCAGCAGGCGCTCGATCAGGGCGCCGCCGAGGCGATCATGCTCCGGGACGGGGAAGTCACCGAAGGCGCCGCAGCGAACGTCTTTATGGTTCGAAACGGCACCGTCGTGACTCCCCCGAAAAGCAACCTGCTGCTGCCCGGTATCACCCGCGATCTGGTCGTTGAGCTCTGCGCGCGGCACAATCTGCCTTGCGAAGAGCGCGCCATTGATGAAGGTGAGCTGCGCCGTGCCGATGAGATCTGGGTCACCAGTTCGACCAAAGAGGCGCTGCCCGTCACCCGTCTTGATGGTGCCCCGGTGGGCGAAGGAACCCCCGGTCCGGTGTGGAGACAAATGGTCGAGTACTATCACGCCTACCAGGAGGCCTTTCGCCGCGGCGAGGTTGAATAGATACAGACCACGGGGGACACGGGGAGCACGGGGCGCTCGCGTAAATCCAAGGCGACCCTCAAGTTCCAAATCCCCGTGTTCCCCGTAACCCCGTGGTTAACATCATGAACGACGAAGAGACACTGCTGGAGTTTCCCTGCGACTTTCCCATCAAGGTGATGGGGCGCGCTGCGGATGATTTTGATGCCAAGGTGGTCGAAATCGTACGCCGTCACGCCCCGGATCTGACCGAGGCCGCGGTTTCCGTGCGTGAGAGCCGTGGCTCCAACTACCTGTCGGTCACGGTGACCGTCCGCGCCACCAGCAAGAAACAGCTCGATGACATCTACCGCGAACTGACCGCCCACGAACAGGTCATGATGGCCCTTTAGGCCGGGGGCGAGATGCGAGGTACGCGATATCAGGGTGGATGCACGGTTTTCGTTTTGATTTTTCCCCGTGTGCCCCGTGGTTAGACAGCCCCTTCTCCGCCGCCTTGGCCGACGTGAATACGTCCCCACCTGGGAGGCGATGCGAACGTTTAGCAAAGAGCGCGGACAGGCAACCCGTGACGAGATCTGGCTTGTCGAGCATTTCCCCGTATTTACCCAGGGTCTGAACGCCAAGCCGGAACACCTGCTGGACACCGGCGATATCCCGGTGGTGAAGACGGATCGAGGCGGTCAGGTGACCTACCACGGTCCCGGCCAGGTCGTAATCTACCCTTTGGTTGATCTCCGCCGACTTCGTATCGGCGTTCGTCACCTGGTTAGCGCCCTTGAGCAGTCTGTCGTCGACCTGTTGGCCGAGTTCGAAGTAAACGCTTACCCTCGCCGGGACGCCCCCGGCGTTTATGTTCACCAACCCGAAAGGGGCGAGGCAAAGATCGCCTCGGTCGGTCTTCGCGTGCGCCGCGGATGCAGTTATCACGGGATTGCGTTGAACGTGGCCATGGATACGGAGCCGTTTCAGCGCATCAATCCCTGCGGCCATGAGGGCATGCCCGTCACCCAGCTCAGCGAATTGGGCATCGGTCTTGAGACCGAATCGGCTGGGGAGGGATTGGCCATCAAACTGGCCTCACAGCTGGGGCTGCCGGGGCCGGAACCATCGGGGCGGAACGAGTCCCGGGTTCGCGGCTAATCCATTCGCGTTCGATCGCTGATCCCTTTATCCTTCTGCCCATGAATTCCGATCAAAAACGCCAACTGAGAGGCGAGGCCAAGACCGCGCGCATTCCCATCAAGGTGGTGCCTGCAGAGCGCACTCTGCCGAAGCCTCGCTGGATCCGCGCGAAGGCGCCCACCAGTCCGGAGGTGAAGCGCCTCAAGGGTATTCTTCGCGAACAGAAGCTGCATACGGTCTGTGAAGAGGCGGCCTGTCCCAACCTGGGCGAGTGCTTCCACCACGGCACCGCGACCTTCATGATCATGGGGGATATCTGCACCCGGCGCTGCCCTTTCTGCGATGTGGCCCATGGGCGCCCCGAGGCCCTCGACCCCGAAGAGCCGGCGCACCTCGCCGAAACGGTAAAAGCCATGGGGCTGCGCTTCGTGGTGGTGACCTCGGTCGACCGTGACGATCTACGCGACGGCGGAGCCGAACACTTCGCCGCCTGCGTGGCCGCAATTCGCGAGCAGTCGCCCGAAACCGGCGTGGAGATCCTGGTGCCCGATTTCCGGGGTCGCCTCGAGCCTGCCCTGGAAGCTCTGGCCAAGGCGCCGCCGGACATATTCAATCACAATCTGGAAACGATCCCGCGTCTCTATCGCAAGGTCCGACCCGGCGCCGATTATCAGTGGTCGCTGGATCTTCTGAGGCGTTTTCGGGAAGTGCATCCCCAAGTGCCCACCAAATCGGGACTGATGCTTGGAATAGGTGAAGAGCGCGAAGAGATCCTTGCGGTGCTGCAGGATCTGCGGAACCACGGCTGCGATCATCTGACCCTGGGCCAGTATCTGCAGCCGAGCCGCCATCACCTGCCAGTGGAACGCTATGTGCCGCCAGAGGAGTTCCACGAGTTGGGGCAAGTGGCCAAGTCGTTGGGCTTCACTCACGTAGCGAGCGGTCCCATGGTGCGCTCGTCCTATCACGCCGAACGGCAGGCGCGCGGGGAAGAGGTCGGGTAATCGCGGCTACAAAGGGCGGCCTTGCGGGCGTCCGGGGCACGGGATCCTCGATGATCAGGCGCCGGGGAATAGCTACGCCAGGACCCTGTCGCACCTTCGCAACGCTGTCGCTGACGGACGGAAAAAAAGACTAGGCAAATGTCGGTAACTCTAACCCGCGCCATCGAAACGCTGATCATGCCCCCCGGGGGTCTGCTGCTCCTGATTGCATTCGGATTTGTCCTGCTCCATTTCGGGAGGGGCCTGGCCGGTCGGTGGTTGGTTTTCCTCGGAGTGGCCTGCCTGTGGACGCTGAGCCTTCCTGTCGTTGCCGACGCCCTGCTGCGGGGCCTCGAACAAGAGGTGCATCCGCTGGCCACCGAGAACGGTGCCGAAGCGATCGTGGTCCTGTCGGGAGGCCGACATGGCCGCACTCCCGAATACGGTGGCGATACGGTTGGGCCATCCACTCTGGAGCGCCTGCGCTATGCCGCCCATCTTCACCGCATGACAGGAGTGCCGGTACTCGCCAGCGGCGGCACTCCGCACGATGAGACGGTTACGCTGGCCGAATTGATGCGGCGTGTGCTGGTGGTAGGCTTCGGGGTCGAACCGGTCTGGACCGAAGAGCGCAGCAAAACCACCCGGGAAAACGCCCTCTACTCGGCGGCGGTGCTGAAAGAGCACGGCATTAGCCGCATCATGCTGGTGACCCACGCCTGGCATATGCCCCGAGCCCGGAAGACCTTCGAGCGGCATGGGCTGGAGGTTGTGCCCGCCCCGACCCTTTTCACCCCCGAGAGCACCATCGGCGGGCCCCTTGCCTGGTTACCCGATGCCAACGCACTGTCCAAGTCACACTCGGCGCTCCACGAGTGGGTCGGAAGGGTCTACTACCGCCTACTGGATTAAACCAGGGAGTCGATGGCACGCCCACTGCGCCTTTTTCCCGGTCTTGGGGGATGCTGCAGTCCGCTCTCCCCGAGCAAAGCGCCGGCTACTGCCGCCCCTCGTGGAGGATCTTCCAGCTGCCCGATTCGCGCACCAGATAGAGTCGTTTATCCATATCGCTCTGGAAGTTATTGGAACGGTAACGCTGGTGGAAATTGGCCACCGCCAGCTGTCGGCCGTTGCTGGCCTCCCCCGGGTATACAAACAGTGACAGCCCTTCCAGAGCGATGTCCTGGTAGCTCTTGTGACGGGCGATCCGTCGCTTGCGTTCACTCCAGCTTTGGAAGTTTTGGCCTCCGCTCCAGAAGTCCGTCGCGTAATGGTTGAGATAGGCCTCGACATCCAGGCTCTCCCAATCCCGTCGCCAGCTCTCGATGCCGGCGATCAACTCACGGCGGCGCTCCCACCATTCGGGCTCCTCCAGCCATTCGACCTGTTCGGTGATGATGACCGGTGTGGCTCCGGGTTCAATGAAGCGCTCCGCCAGCTTGAGATCGAGATTGGGCAGGACGACGCACCCTTCACTGTCCAGAGGAGGCCGACTGTAGTAGCCGGTTTCCGTACCGTGTAACCAGATACCGTGTCCCGTTTTGCCCCATCGGCGATCCAGCGCATTGGGGTAGTTGATGGGATAGGCGCCAATCCCGTACTTGTCGGGCAGTTCGGCTTCGGGAATGTGCGAGGTGACAAAATAGACGCCCTCGGGAGTGCGCAGATCGCCGCTCAGGACCTTGTTTCCCCCAACGCGCCCGGTACTGACGTAGAAGTCTTTGAGCAGTCGTGGCACTCCGTCCTCATCCTGCCGATAGACATACAGCCGGTGGGTCGTTTTGTCGACGACCACCGCGGCGGCGGTGTCCGCCGCCAGCTGCAGTAATGCACCGGGGATCCGTCCCTGCGGCAGCGTATCCAAATAGGCATCGAGGCGCGCCTCCGCCTCTTCGCGCAGCAGCATCAGCCCCTTTTCGGTGGGCTCCAACCGGGCCAACAGCGGATTGACGCCGATATCCGGAACGTAGCGGGCCTGGGAAAGCAGCAGATCACCGCGGATCAGGTGAGCCAGGTGGAATTTGGGAGCACGTCGGGTAAGGCGGGCCAGTTCGTCCAGTGATCCGCGACGGTCGCCTGTTTTGAAAAGAATGAGTGATTTGAGCAGGCTCGCCTCGTAATCCTGCGGGTAATTGTCGAGGCGCACCTCAAGCCGTTTCAGTGCCCGGGCAAGCAGATCGTCGGGCGCCGGCGGCGCAGTGGCCCCAATGGCCTCCAGTCCCTTTTCCAGCGGCACCGGGGCAGGTTCGTCCGCGATGCGGTGGGCGGCATAGAGTCCCACCGACAATAGCAGCAGCGTGAGACTGAGGAGGATTCGGCTGGAGCGCAAGCGCATGGCTAGGAGCCTGCCGATGAATGGATATTCCTGCTGCGCCCATGGAAGAGCGGCCCAAGATCCTTCGGTTTCTCCTTACACAGGCCCAAGCGCCTCGAAATCGTGAATATTTGGCCTCGCTCTCGCCCCTTGCTCGCTACCGATACCATGGTCCGACAGCCTCCCTAGCGAATAATCTTGAGGGTTTCTTCGGACTCGATCCGCCACTCATTACCGGACTCGACGAGCACGAAGCGCTTGTGAGAGCGGTCCTGGTAGTTGTTCGCCGCGTAATCCTGCGAGAGCTCCACCAGGAGCTTTTCCTCACTGACTTTGATGTCGAAGTCGCTGAGCGATACCTTGATCCACTCCGGACGCTGCAGACGGGAGCGCCTCACCGCCTCCCAACGTTTTCGGCTCGAACCGTTCTCCGGCTTGAACCCGGGAGCGTAGGCGGAGAGATATCCCTGCACATCCTGCTGTGACCAAGCGTGGGCCCACCGCTTCAGGGCTGCCATAGCGGCCTGCTTGCGCTGCTGAATCCGGGACTTGCCGTCCCTTTGCGCCTCCTCCGCAGCTTTGGCCTGTGCTTCGGCCTTGGCCTGTGCTTCGGCCTTGGCCTGTGCTTCGGCCTCTGCCCTGGCTTTGGCCTCTGCCCTGGCTTTGGCCTCTGCCCTGGCTCTGGCCTCTGCCCTGGCTTTGACCTCTGCCCTGGCTTCGGCCTCTGCCCTGGCCTTGGCCTCTGCCCTGGCCTTGGCCTCTGCCCTGGCCTTGGCCTCTGCCCTGGCTTCGGCCTCTGCCCTGGCTCTGGCCTCTGCCCTGGCCTTGGCCTCTGCCCTGGCCTTGGCCTCCGTTTCGACCACCGAGGAGTTGGCGGCACCTGTCCGGGGACTAGCCACGGCGGCGGGGCCCTGCTTCAAAGGTGCCGCTGCAAGCGTCATCGGAGCGGGTTCAGCCTCGGGCAGGTAACCGCTGAGCGTATGCAATACAGACAGCTGAGGGGTATCGGCGGTGTCCTTCACGGCATGCAGTGCCTTGGCATAGGAGCGCCGGGCCATTTCCACATAAATAGTACTGATATTTTCGTACACGGTGGCATAGCTGGGATTGGTCTGCAGGGCCTGCTCAAGCACGGCCTTGGCCTTTTCGAACTCCCCGCGCCCGGCATAGATTGCCGCCAGATTGTTGTAGGGTTCCGGCCAGTTGGGCTGTTCCTTTATCAGGGACCGGAGGATATCGGCGGCCTCGTCGCTGCGCCCTGCACCCGCAAGGGCCGAACTGCGCAGGAAACGGGCTCGTACCTGTTGTTTGTCCGGTGTCTGGTCCAGAAGACTCAGCGCCGTGGCATAGTCCCCCTGCTGAAGGCGGCTGCTAACATCGTCCAGGACGGCGGCGGAAGCGCCGGAGACCAACCCCAGCAGCGCCACACCGGCAATGCGCACAAGCGTCGAAATCATTGGATACCTATTTATTAGTCCCTGCATAACCGTCCCGATTATATCGGGACTACGCCCCGCCATAAACCGGAAGTGTTTGGCAGAAAAATGCTTGCAGCAGAACGCCCGGTTGGGCCTACAATCACGGTTCTCCCCTTCCCGGAGCCGCAATGTCTCCAGAATCGCTGCTCAGACAGATAGATCAGCTCACGGCTATCGGTCTTGCGCTGTCGACGGAGCACAAAACCGATCGTCTGCTGGAGAAGATCCTGCTTACGGCGAAGGAGATTGCAGGGGCCGATGGCGGCACCCTTTACTCCGTTTTCGACGAGAAACAGGTGCGGATCGAAAACATGCGTACCGACTCCCTGGATATCGCGATGGGGGGGACCACCGGCAAGGCCATCCCTTTCCCGCCCATCGACCTCTATGATGAGGCGGGGCAGCCTAATCACAATAACGTGGTTACCCACGCCATTCTCGACGGCTGTACGGTGAATATCTCCGATGCTTACGACACCGACCGTTTTGATCTGAGCGGCACCCGGGAATTCGACCAAGCGACGGGATACCGGTCGATATCCTTCCTGACCGTCCCGATGAAGGACCATCAGGGCGACATCATCGGTGTCCTGCAGTTACTCAACGCGCAGAGCGAAGAGGGCCAAATCATTCCCTTCGACGAAGAGACACAACGGCGGGTGGAGGCCCTGGCGTCCCAGGCAGCCATTGCCCTCACCAACCGACGCCTCATCGACGAATTGAAGGAACTGCTGGAATCGCTGATCCACCTGATCGCCTACGCGATCGACGAGAAGTCCCCCTACACGGGCGGCCACTGCCGACGGGTTCCGAAGCTGACCATGCTGCTGGCGGACGCCGCAGCGAAAGCGAAGGAGAAACCATTCGCCGATTTCTCCATGACCCATGACGATCGTTACGAGTTGGAGATCGCCGCCTGGCTCCACGACTGCGGCAAGATCACGACCCCTGAACACATCGTCGACAAGGCCACCAAGCTGCAGGCGCTTTTTGACCGCATCGAGCTCGTGAAGGCCCGCTTCGAGCTCCTGCGCAAGGAGGTGGAAAACCGCTGGTTGCGCCGGCGCATCGAAGCGCTGGAGGCGGGCCGCCAAGCCAATCCCGATTGGGAAACCGAATACCGGCAAACCCTTCGGGAGCTGAGGGAGGAAGAGGCGTTTATCGAAGGGGTCAATCCGGGTGGCGAATTCATGAGCGAAGCCGACCGGAAACGGGTCCAGGCTATCGGCAATCGCCGCTGGCATGACCTCAATGGCGAACCCCACCCGCTGCTGACCGAAGACGAAATCTACAACCTGACCATTGCCAAGGGTACCCTCACCCCGGAGGAGCGCGAGCAGATCAACAGCCACATCGTCGCCACCATCAATATCCTTGAAGCATTACCCTTTCCCAAGCAGCTCAAGCGAGTGCCCGAATACGCCGGCAGCCATCACGAGCGCATGGATGGCAAGGGCTATCCCCGAGGCCTAAGGGGGGATGAGATGCCCCTGCAGGCACGGATCATGGCCATCGCCGATGTCTTCGAGGCGTTAACCGCCCGCGATCGTCCCTACAAGCCGGGCAAAAAGCTCTCCGAGGCGTTGCGCATCCTGCAAACGATGAGCGAAGAGGGACACATCGACCCCGATCTTTTCGAACTTTTCATGCGCGAGCGGATCTGGGAGCGGTATGCCCACGACTACCTGGAACCCGAACAGCGGGACCTTCGCGCCCCTCCCTTCCCGGCCTGAAATCCAGCGGCCGGTACCCTCTTTTTCATTGGGTTCAAAATGGCACGCTCATTGCTCCTTTCTGCCAGGCAGTGACCCCGCTCGCGCAAGCAACCGGAAAGGAAACCGTGACCGAATCACAAAGATCGCTAACCGTTCTTATCATCGACGAAGATACCGGCCGGTCAGCACTCTTGAAGCGTGCCCTGACTGATGCCGGTTATTCCGTCGTGTTGCGTATTGCTTCGACCAGCGGTCTCGTCGAACGGGTCAGGGAATTTAACCCGGACATCATCATCGTTGAGCTCGATTCACCGGATCGCGACACCCTCGAACATATGCAGGCGGTCTCCCGCGATCAGCCGCGCCCGATTGTCATGTTTGCCGAAGATGAGGACACCCGGACCATCGAAAAAGCGATCCGCGCCGGGGTCAGCGCCTATGTGGTCGACGACATCGCCAGCACCCGGGTACGACCGGTCCTGGACGTCGCTATCGCCCGCTTCCGCGAATACCAGGCCTTGCGCAACGAACTGGAAAAGACGCGCCACACCCTGGCCGAACGTAAGGTCGTCGACCAGGCCAAGGGGCTACTCATGAAACAACGCGGCATCGATGAACAGGCGGCTTACCAGCTGTTGCGCAAGGCGGCGATGGACGGTGGTCAGCGCATCGCCGAGGTCTCCCGTAACCTGATTCGCGCCGCCGAACTGCTCAGGTGAACGACGGCAGGTAACCCACACTCGCCCCATTTTAGGTAGTGCATCCGTCTCCGTGCGCCGCAATGGTGCACTCGTGGGAGCGGCATCTTGCCGCGAAATATTTCGGCCAAGCTATCGCGGCTGGAAGCCGCTCCAACAGGGTCAAATGCCTACCTGGGGCAGTGTCCCATCGGACTCAAGGGCGATGAGTAAATCTAACCGGCTTCGTGGGAGCGGCATCTTGCCGCGAAATATTTCGGCCAACGCTATCGCGGCTGGAAGCCGCTCCCAAACAGGTCAAATGCCTGCTTGGAGCAGTGCCCCATCGCGGCTGGAAGCCGCTCCAACAGGGTCAAATGCCTACCTGGAGCAGTTTCCCATCGGGCTCAAGGGCGATGAGCAAATCTAACCGGCTTCGTGGGAGCGGCATCTTGCCGCGAAATATTTCGGCCAAGCTATCGCGGCTGGAAGCCGCTCCAACAGGGTCAAATGCCTACCTGGCAGTGTCCCATCGGGCTCAAGGGCGATGAGCAAATCTAACCGGCTTCGTGGGAGCGGCATCTTGCCGCGAAATATTTCGGCCAACGCTATCGCGGCTGGAAGCCGCTCCCAAACAGTCAAATGCCGGCCTGGAGCAGTGTCCCATCGGACTCAAGGGCGATGAGTAAATCTAACCGGCTTCGTGGGAGCGGCATCTTGCCGCGAAATATTTCGGCCAAGCTATCGCGGCTGGAAGCCGCTCCAACAGGGTCAAATGCCTACCTGGGGCAGTGTCCCATCGGACTCAAGGGCGATGAGTAAATCTAACCGGCTTCGTGGGAGCGGCATCTTGCCGCGAAATATTTCGGCCAAGCTATCGCGGCTGGAAGCTGCTCCCGCGGGCGCAGCACTTCAGTTGCCAAGGATAGTTCGGGGCAATGACAGCAAACAACCACCAGGGACCAAAATCATGAGCTACCTGAACATCGATCATGTCGGCGTGACGTTCAAGACGGATGACGGTCCGTTGAATGTCCTCGATAACGTCAACCTGAAAGTCCGCAAGGGTGAGTTTGTTTCACTCATCGGTCAGTCCGGCTGCGGAAAGTCGACTGTCTTGAACGTGGTGGCGGGCCTGCTGGAGGCCACAACAGGCGGCGTACTGCTGGAGAACCGGAGGTGAGCGAGCTGGGACCGGATCGTGCCGTGGTGTTTCAAAACCCTTCCCTGCTGCCGTGGCTGAGCGTCTACGAAAACGTCCGCCTGGCCGTCGATCAGGTCCTCGCAAAGACGCGCACGCGGCGCGAACGTAGGGGGTAACGGCGGTACCAAGGTCAGGGTCACCGATCTGCTTTGCCGGGTGGAGAGCACCGATGAGGTTCTGGAGTACGCCGCAGCCTTCATGCAGCTCTACCGGGAAGAGGCACGCTATCTCGAACGCACGGCGCCGTGGCTGGAGCGTGTCGGCCTGGCCTATGTCCGGTCCCGGGTCGTCGACGACGCCGAGCGGCGGCGTGCACTCCATGAGCGCTTTCTCGAATCCCAGCCTCACGCCCAGCACGACCCCTGGGAGGCAAACCGTGCGCCGGAGCAGCGGTTGGAGTTCGTACCGATGCAGACGCTGGCGCACGCCCGACCGTCGTTCCCGCAAAGGCGGGTATCCAGTGAGCAGCGCGAACATTAGGGTCATCGACGTTCCGAAACAGTGTCCGCAGAGAAGCGCAGTTGGTAGGAGCGGCGCGTCGCCGCGATTTTGCTCATGCCGGTGCGAATCGCCCCGGGGCGGGGCTCCTACCCCCCCACCGTGGTCTCCCGTTCGGAATACGTATTCGGTGCTCCCGCTTTCGCGGGAATGACGGCTAGAGACAAACCACACCCCGCATGGGCGGGCATAGACAGGAGAAAGAACAAATGTCCGAATGGATAAACATAGGGCCTCTCGAGGCCATCCCGCGGCTGGGCTCGCGGGTTATCGCCACCGAAGCGGGTGACATCGCTGTGTTCCGCACCGGAGACAACCAGCTGTTTGCCCTGCGCGACGCCTGCCCCCACCAGGGCGGGCCGCTGTCACAAGGCATGGTCTATGGCAACAAGGTCGCCTGCCCCTTGCACAACTGGAGCATCGATCTGGCCACGGGCAAGGCGGTCAGCCCCGACGAGGGCTGCGTGGGCCATTACGAGGTGCGGGTGCTCGATGGGAGCGTCGCGATACGCGTGTGAGAAACCGAATGAATATGCCGGCGAATGCAACAAGGCGTTCACTGACAACCACACCGAGGGTACCGATGAGGCGCTGGCCACGGTCCCGGCGACCTGTTCACCGGCCGCATCGGCCGCCACCTATCCCGTCAGCGCGCCTTTCTCGCCTCCCCCGGCACGGCTCGGCCCAACTGGTGGGTGGGCGTCTGGAAAGTTGCCTTTTCATCGAGCCCGCTTCTCATTCATTGTCCGGTCGGGAGTGGCTGCACTCGCTGTTCACGGCCGACGCATTGAGTTCCGAACAGCGCCTTTGGCTGCTCTCCGGCCAGTCGCCGAAAGGGGGCGTGGCAACAGGACGGACAGTGTGCGCCTGTCACGGCGTGGGCGAGAACGCCATCCTCACGGCGATTCGCGAGGGGCAGACAGATGTCGAGAGGATCGGCAGAGCCCTGAAGGCCGGCACCGGTTGCGGGGCCTGTATCCCTGAGCTGAAGGGACTATTGGGACTCGCTTGACGGTTTGGGCTGGCCGGGCTCCAGCGCCTTGCCGGTCCACCGGAATCCATCCTCCCGGAACAGCCGCAAACAGGCCTCCGTCACGGAAGGGTCGAACCAGTCGCTCTGGTGGGATTCTATCTCTTCCATGGCGGTCTCCAGCGGCAGGGCCGGCCGATAGGGACGGTGAGAGGCCATGGCTTCGACGACATCCGCCACCGCGAGGATGCGCGACTCGAACAGGATGTCGTCCCCCTTGAGGCCTTGGGGATAGCCGCTGCCGTCGAGGCGCTCGTGATGCTGCGCCACCATTTTCGCCAGCGGCCAGGGGAAATCGATCCCCTTGACGATGTCGTAGCCCACCTGCGGATGCGAACGAATCAGCAGGAATTGTGCATCGTCGAGTCGACCGGGGCGGTTGAGGATTTCGGTGGGAACATAGACCTTTCCGATATCGTGAATCAGCGCCCCCAGGCGCAGCCCTTCGATTCGGTGTTGCGACAGACCGAGCTTTTCGCCGATGGCGACGGCCAGTTCGGCGACCCGCTGCTGATGCCCCGAGGTGTAGGGGTCGCGCTTTTCAATGGTCAGGGCGATGGCCTGGATGGTCTGCAGCAGTGAGCTTTCCAGACGTTCGGCGAAATGGTGTCGGTCGGCTTCGGCCAGCTTGCGCTCGGAGATATCGATAATGCTCGAGCGACTCTCGATAACGTTTCCGTTCTCGTCCCAGACCGGCTCGACGGTCAGGCTGACCCAAACACTCTTCCCATCGGCGCGAAGCATTTGCAGCTCGGCATCCCTGACGCCTTCCCCCTGGACAAAACGCTCGAAGACCTCCCGCGCCCGGGGCCGGCCGTCGGGGTTGTCGGCGTAAAGCTCCGTTACGTTCTTGCCGCAAAGTTGTTCACGGTCATAACCGAGAATGCGGGAAAAGGCCGGATTGCACTGAAGCAGTCGGCCATCCGTTGCGCTGATCGAAGCGTAACCTGCCGGGGCGGTATCGAACAGGTCGTGGTAGCGTCTTTCGCTCTCTTTCGACGCGGCCTCAGCCCGGTCCCGCTCCTCGCGATTGCGCAACGCGCGAATACCGTAGGCCAAGTCTCCCGCCAGTTCGGTCAGTAGCGCCACTTCCTGTTCATCAAAGGCGTTCGGCTCAACGGCATCGATGGTCAAGACACCCAACGATTCGCCACCGGTGACCAGCGGCAGGGCAATGACCGAAACATACCCGCGCTCCAAGGCTTCCTCACGCCAAGGCGCAAAATGGGGGTCGGATCCGATGTCGCGAGCGACCACCACTTCACCCTCCCGGACCGCCGTGCCCGTCGGGCCCAAGCCATGCTCATCTTCTGCCCAGGTGATTTGCACAGCCTTCAGGTAGCCGGCTTCAAAGCCCGCATGGGCCACAGGTCTGACGGTCTTGGACTCGTCCGATTGCGGGTATCCCACCCACGCAAGACGATAACCGCCGGTTTCGACCAGAACCCGGCAGACGTCGTGCAGCAGCTGATTTTCATCGCGGGCGTGAACCAGGGTCGTGTTACCCCGACTGAGCGTGCGAAGCGCGCGGTTAAGACGCTTCATTTCCGTCTCCGCTCGTCGGGCCTCGGTCACGTCCTGCACGGTGCCGATCATCCGGATCGCCCTGCCGCCGTCGTCATAAGTGACCCGCCCGATCTCGTGGACGACTTTTTCGGGCCCGTCGGCCGGCACAATGCGGTGGTCGATTTCATAAAGGGTGCGACCCTCGACCGCCGCATTCACCGAATCAATCACGTGCTGTCGATCATCGGGGTGGACATAGCCGAGAAACGCATCGTAGGTGGCCCCGAATTGCTGCGGCTCGATCCCGAAGGTCCGGTAAATCTCGTCGGACCAGAACAGCTCGTTGGTGATGATGTTCCAGTCCCAGTTGCCCAGGTGGGCGATTCGCTGGGCCTCGGCCAGACTCGCCTGACTGCGCCGGACCGCCTCCTCGGCCTGACGACGCCGCAGGGCGTTGGCGATGATCTCGCCGGCAGTACGCAGCAGGCGGATGTCCTCGGGGATCCAGCTCGCCCTCCCCTGGCCGACGCGGTCGAAACCGATAAACCCGGCCAGACCGCCACCGTGAGTGACCGGCACGGTCACTGTTGCCGACACGTCCAGCGAGGAAAGGTACTCCCGCTCGGCCCGCGCATCCTCCGGCAGGGCCGATACGTCCGGGATCTGAATCGTCTCCTGGGCCAGAAGCTGCCGGCGAAACCAGGGAAACCTCTCCAGGGAGATGGCCTGCGGCTGCTCGCCATGTGCCGGCAAACCTTCCCGCGTCCACTCGTGGCTGTCGGTTATCAGCTTCTGTTCACCACTTATCCTGAACAGATAGGCGCGATCGGCTCCCACGAATTCGCCGATACGCTGCAGCGCGCGGTGGATTTCCCGGTCGAGAGTGCCATTGACCGCCACGAAGGCTCCGGCTATGGCGCCGATCACCGACTCGTAGGCGATTCGGTAGCGCAGCTGCCGTTCCGCCTCCTTCAGCTCGCTCAAATCCAGAGCGGTCAGCACAAACCCCGAATCCGCGCCCCCTCGACTGCGGATGGCGCTCAGCGAAGCGTGGATCACCAACTCGCCACCATCCGCCAGGGGCAGCATCACCTCACCGTCCCAGCCTTCGCCGGTTTCCACATCATGCCAAATGGTGGCCCCGAGTCCGGGCAGCAGATGTTCGATGGGGCGCCCGGAAATGGCATCGGGCGCCTTACCGGCCAATCCCGCAAAGGCCCGGTTGCAATAGACGACATCGCGCCCGCGGCTCAGTACGAGAACTCCTTCCCGTGCCTGTTCAACAGCCCGGCTCAGGGTCCGGCGGCGGCGTTCGGCCCGCCGTTCGGCAGTGACATCTTCCAGAATATGGATAGCGTGCCTGAAGACACCGTCCGGGCTCTTGATCCCGAAAGAGCGGGAGACGAAGACCTCTCCACCTTCCAGCTCAATTTCATCCCCCTCCACATGCACATGTTCGGGGAAATCACTGCATTCGGGCAGCGGCTTGTCGAGAACAGGAAATACCCGCCAGTAAAATTGGCCTTCGATGGCTTCCGCCGGGAGTCCGGCCCTCTCCACATAGGCGGGATTGGCATGCACGATGCGGAGATCGCGATCATGGATGAAGATCGGGTCCTGAATGGCATCGAAAGCATCGTTCCAATCCCGGTAGACCAATGCCAAGCGGCGGTGGCTCTCCTCGAGTTCGGCCGTGCGCTCCTCCACCCGTTGTGCGAGATTGTCCCGCGCTTCGCGCAACTCAAGGTCCACGCGGCGCAAGCGCCGGTTGAGAGTGGCCACGTAGGCATTGGCCAGACCCAAGAGCAGCAAAAAGGCTGCCGCAGTTACCCCCCATTGCCAGTGCTGGCGAAGGGCCTCGATCAGAGTGACCTGTCCGAGGGATTCGTAAGGGCCGACTCTGAGCGTTTTCATCAACTCGTGCACTGGCTGGTAATTGAGCGGCACGCTCCAGCCGGCGTTTTGTCCGGCCTTGGCTGCGGGACTGTCGGCCGGCATTGCCAGCAATGCCGCAGCGACCCGGTCGCTCAGTTCCTCGTCGGTATGGCGCAGTTTGGCGAGGGGCCACTCCGGATAGAGTCGGGAACTGACCCGGTACTGGAAATCCGGGTAGCTCTTCGGGGCGATGATGCGGAAATCGTCAAGCCGGATCTTGCCCTCCAGGGCCATCCGTTCGAGGGTATCGGTGCGAATCGTTCCCGCATCGACTTCGCCGTCCCGCACCGCATAGACCACGGCATCGTGGGTCCCCGCAAAATGCAGCTCACCCAGGTCATTCAGCGCCAGGCCGTTTTCCTGCAGTTCCCTTTGCCCCGCCAGAAAGCCGCCAAAGGAGTTTTTCTCGACGGCCGCAAGGCGGAGCCCCGCCAGGTCGGAGATCTCCTCGATATCGTCCCGATCGGCGCGGGTAAACAGCACCCCGCCAAACCGGGTATAGGCGTAGCGGCCGGCACCGAGATTGCGAAGGGTGACGATGCGTCCAACCCCGTAACGGGATTCCAGCTCTACATAGATACCGGAGTTGGCGAGAATAAAATCCACTTCGCTGTCCTGGGCGGCAGCGTAGATTTGCTGAAAACCGATGGGGGAAATATGGAAGCGGAACCCGGGGATCTGCTCGGTCAGGTAATCAGCGGTTGGCGCCCAACGAACCAGGGTGCGCTCGGGACCGCGTTTGGCGAGTACGCCGATGTAGACGTCTTCCCGTTCGGGCCCGTCGGCAAACACGGGGGCGATGACAAGTAAAAAGAGCAGCATTCCAAGCAGAGCGCTGAAAGGGAGGGCTACTCCAGCGGCAACACTGCTACGGCTTCCAGGCATGGTGAAGAACCTGCCGAGTCAAAGGGGTACTAGTGTACTGTTGCATGCTTGGCGATACATTCAGAGCCCCCCCAAAATGTCAGGACAAGGCGCAGCGCGCAGGCAATGGTTATTCCCTTGTCAAGCGCTGCAACGCCGTCATGGCGTTTTTGGGGGGCTCCCTCCGGGCGAGCCGCTGGCCGGCCATCTGCGGCGTTGCGTTTCTTGGAAAGGGCGCGCCATTCCCTGCGAAACGCGCCTTGCATCTGGCCGGCCAGCGGCTCGCTGAATGCACCGCCAAGCATGCAACAGTACACTAGAATACGCTGCGGCCCTGTCGGAGGCCACTGTATTCCGCTGGCCCACCGGAAGGGCGGGTCTCAACGACGGTCACTTTGCGAGCGTTGTCGCGTCTTCGTTTCGGCCACCCGCTGCGCCCGATAACCCGCTAGCTGACTCCGCCGCCGACCTGCCGCTCGGACCGGTTGCGCTGGTAACGTTCGAAGGCCTCGCGGATTTGCGCGCGCAGTTCGTCATCATCCCAGGGCTTGGTGACAAACTTGTAGATCCAGCCTTTGTTCACCGCCTCCGTAATCGTTTTCAGTTCGGTGTAGCCGCTAAGGATAATCCGCACCACATCGGGGTAGAGATCCTTGATGCGGCTGAGCAGTTCGGTGCCGGTCATCTCCGGCATCCGCTGATCGGAGAGGATCACATGCACATCGTTCATGGCCAAAAGGTCGAACGCCTCTCTCGGATCGTTGATCGTGAGCACCCGATAACCGTCACGGCGCAACAGGCGTTTGAGTGCCCGGGTCATGTTGGGCTCATCATCGATCACCAGCAGGGCAGGCTGTTCGCTCCGCGGCAGCGCCGTGGGCGTGCCTTTTGCCCGGCCACTTCGCAGCGCGTACTCGATATCCTCAGCCGACTCCGGGTGACTGAGCAGGAAACCCTGAGCGAGGTCGCAGCCGTTCTTCTGCAGATAGTTGAACTGCGCCTCGGTTTCCACGCCCTCTGCCAGCACCTCGAGCCCCAGCGTTCGGGCCATTGCAATGATGGTCTTGGCGATGGCCGCATCCTGGGGTTCGACGGTGATATCCGAAACGAAGGTCCTGTCGATCTTGAGGCGATCGAAGGGAAACCGCTTGAGATAACTGAGGCTGGAATAACCGGTTCCGAAGTCATCGAGGGATAACTTGCAGCCCAACGCCTTGATGCGTGAAAGTCGCTCGACCATTCCCTGCGGGTCAGTCATCAGCGCGCTTTCTGTCACCTCCAGTTCGAGAAAATGGGGTTCGAGTCCTGTGTCCTTCAGGATGGAGGCGATCAGATCGGGAAAATCATCGCGTTCCAGTTGCCGCACCGACAGGTTGACCGCGATCGGCAGGTCCGCCACCTTGTCATCCTGCCAGCGGCGGTTCTGTTTACAGGCGGTGCGCAGCACCCATTCGCCCAGTGGGATAATCAGCCCCGTCTCCTCGGCCAGCGGCACGAAACGCCCGGGCGGCAACAACCCCAGTTCGGGATGCTGCCAACGCACCAGGGCCTCAAGGCCCGATACCCGCCCGTCCCGCAGACGGGCCTGGGGCTGGTAGTGCACCCGCAGTTCCTCATTCTCGATCGCCTTCTGCAGACGGCTTTGGAGCGTAAGCCGTTCGAGCATGCGTGCGTTGAGTTCCGCGGTATAGAACTGCACGTTACTGCGCCCGACCTCTTTGGCACGGTACATGGCCGTATCGGCGTGTTGTAGCAGGGCATCCGCATCTCGCCCGTCGCGGGGGTAGACAGAGATGCCGATACTGGCGCTGATGACAAACTCCCGCTCCCCAATCACCACGGGCTCCCCGATGCGGGCCAATACCCGCCGGGCGATCACGTCGACATCCTCTTCTCTGGCGACATCGGACAGCACGATGACGAACTCGTCGCCGCCGTACCGGGACACGGTGTCCCCCCGACGCGCAAAGCCCGTCAGACGTTGCCCGATGTGCCGCAAGAGTTCGTCACCGGCGGGGTGTCCGAGACTGTCATTGACGAACTTGAAGCGATCCAAATCAATAAAAAGGACGGCCAAATTGCGTCCGTGTCGCTCGGCGTAGTTCAGCGCCTGCTCGATACGGTCGCGGAGCAGGTTCCGGTTGGGCAGTCCGGTCAACTCATCGTGCTGCGCCTGAAATTCCAGCTGCTCCTGGTATCGCTGGCGCTCGGTCACATCATTGATGATGCCGACAAAATGAGTCAGTCGCCCCGACTCATCCCGCACCGGCGCTATATACAGTTCATTCCAGAACCGGCTTCCATCCTTTCGGTAGTTGCGCAACACGGCAGAGCCGCTGCTCTCATTTCGGATCGCCGTGCCGATTTCGCGAAGCCCGGACTGTTCGGTATCGGTCCCCTGTAAAAACGCCGGATTGCGGCCCAGGACCTCACTTCCGCAATAGCCGGTAATGGCCTCGAAAGCGGGGTTGACATAGATAAGGGGGAAGTCGGCGCGGGTGGCGTCGATCATCATGATGCCGTTGCGGGCCGCTTCGATCGCCCGGTTACTCAACTGCAGCATCGCTTCGGCATCGTTTCGTGCCGCTCGGCTGCGCAGGGCGTGGATCCCGAAGGAGAGGTCTGCTGCCATGTCCTTCAGCAGTCGCATCTCCTCATCATCGAGCGCATCGGCATCCTCGGTGTAAATGGACAGGGCACCGATTGTCTGTTTGCGCTCCATCAGCGGCAGTGCCGTCATGGCGCGAAAACCGTACACATCGGCGGCCCGGCCCCAGGGCTCGAAGAGTTCTGTTCGCTGGATATCGTGAATGGTACGGGCCTCTCCCTGCTGCAACACCCAGCCCTCGGGACTCTCCGCGAGCGCCACGCGTACAGGCGGCAGGGGACCGCTCAGTGGAATGTTCCGTTTGGCGCCAACGGCACTGGCAACCCGATCCAGGCTTTCACTATCGTCAGGGCTGAGATAGCCGACCCAGGCGAGACCGTACCCCCCGACCTCCACCAGGTTACGGCAAAAAGTATCAAGCAGAAGCGTTTCATCTTCCGCCTGAACAACCGCCTGATTGCAAGCCGATACCACCGCGTAGGTCCGGTTGAGGCGTTTCAGGCGAACCTCGGTCTGCTTGCGTTCGGTGATATCGGTGACCGCTCCCGCCATACGAACCGGCCGGCCGCTCTCATCACGCACCGCACGGCCGCGCACCAGGAACCAGCCGAAGCTGCCGTTCTTGCGACGCAGCCGCTGCTCGATACTGAAGGGGACGTTGCGCTCCAGGTGATCATGGAGAGCGCCGTGCAGCGCTTCCCTGTCGTCCGGGTGCAATAGCTGCTCTTCAAACACCCGGAAACTGGCCTGCAACTCACCCGGAGCGTAACCGAGCAGTTCATAGAGACGCTCCGACCAGTAAAAGTCGGCGCTCTCAATCTTCCAATCCCAAATCCCGTCGCTGGCGCCCGAAACAGCCAGTTCGAAGCGCTCCTCGCTTTCCTGCAAGGCCCGTTCGGCTCGCGCGCGTTTCCAGTGATTGCGTAGCGCGCCGATGCCGAACCCGATATCGGCCGCCAAATCCACCAGCAGCGAGACCTCCCTGTTGTCGAAGTTGTCGCTCTCGCTGGAATGGATGGTCAGGACGCCAAATCGCTCTCTTCTTACATTCAGAGGCAGGGCAACCGTCGACCGATAGCCGGCGGCGAGGGCACGGGATCGCCACGGGTCAGAGCAGCCGTGATCGGCGAGATTGCGACAGACCTGGGGTTTACCGGTGGCGATGGCGCGGCCGCAGGGACCCTGACCGTTGGCTTCGCTCCCCCAGGACATCGACAACTGTTCCAGATCCCCCCCGGTATCCCCTCCACAGGCGATGACCCGAATCGCCTGGTCGGGATCTGCGATACCCACCCAGGCCGTTGTGTAGCCACCCTGTTCGACCAAATACCAGCAAACCGTCTCCAGCAGGGTCTGTTCGTCGGTGGAATGGATGATGGCATCGCTGCAGACACTCTTGACCCTGAGCGCCCGATTGGCGCGCTGCAACCGCCGCTCGAAGTTATGGCGCTCCAAAGTACCGCCAAGGACCTCGGCCCCTACCCGCAGGAGCCGAACATCATCCTCCGAGGGCTCAGCGGAGAGCCCAACCCAATCGAAACCGACGAAGCCATTGAGCTCGCCGCTTTTCCAGAGCGGAACCACCAGGATGGACTGGATATCCTGACCCTGAAGGATTTGCCGTTCGGCGGCCGCCTCGGGCGGCAAGTTGGCGACCTGGGTGTTGATCTCCCGATCGAGACGAAGTTGCTCCATCCACCACTGCATGGTTTCGGGGGAAACACCCTGGAGCAAATCCTTTTGCGACAAGATACCGGGGCGGCACCACTCATGAGTGTTACTCATGGCGTCGCCCTCGAACTGGAAAAGATAACTGCGATCCACATCCACGAACTGCCCCATGCGCCGCAGGGCCTCATCGATCGCCCAGTCCAGCCGTTCCGGGCCCGCGTCGAGAAAAAGGCCCGAGACCTCGGCGATCAGCTTTTCCAGTCGCAATCGATGCCGCAAGCTTTCATCCGTCCGCGCCAGCACGCTTCGGGTCTGCCGCCCCGAAAGCGCCAGGCGAAGCTGAGCGGCGACGGCCTCGATGAGGGTCCGCTCCTCTTTGAGAAACGGACCCTCGTCCGCATCGCGTCGCTCCTCGGTATAGAAGACCTCGATGCGGCCATCGGACCCGAGCGGAGCCGACTGAACCCATTCCGACTCGGCAAATCCCGGACTCACATAGTTCCGGCCCTGGTGGCGAACACGAACCGAGGTGATCTCCGGATACTGCCACGCGGCGGGTAATGCTTCGGCCACTCGCTGTAACAGCATCGCCTCGTCGGTTTCGGGATCTGCCGACAGCGAAGCGACGGCATAGAGGCCCTGCAATTCCTTCGATCTCTCACCGAGCGCATGGCGCAGAAGACCGATGGGGGCGTCGCTGCCCCGATTCGTCGGCACCATGATGTGCAGGCCCAGTTCACCCATGGGGTAGCTACGCGAAAGCAGGACTTCGCCGCAAGGCAAATCGATGTAGTCGTGCAGCGTCGGATCACGGGTTCCTTCCCGGACCCCGGTTTCACATTGGGGGAGGGGGCCTTCGCCCCGGGGAAAGACCTCCCAGTAGGGGCGTCCGCGGACCTCTTCCAGCGGGCGTTCAGCCCACTTCAGGTACGCGGGATTGGCATAGACAAGACGGTAGGACCGGTCGTGAATGAAAGCCGGGTCATCGATTTTCTTGAGTAGTGCCGAGTAGGCCTCGGCAGCACTGGAGACAGGCTGGGGTCTCTCCTCTGGCGTCTTCTGGCAAGCCGGAGGGGACGGCCGGTAATCCATCAGCGCAACGCCGCTCCGGTCCGCTTTAGTCGGAGTCCAAGATAAACGGGGGAAACGGGACCGGCAAGGAAAAAATCGGTTACGCGCGCAAGTTTGAGAACCGTCTCTCCACCTGGCTGACCGCCTGCTCCACGCCGGAAGCCGAAACGGGGCGATAGCGACCGGCCTGCAGAAGCCGTTCCACGACTGCCGTGAAGCCGCGGTCTTGCCAAAATCGGGGTGCCAGGGACTCCGCGGTTCCCTGTTTGTGCAACGGGTGCAGGGAACACCTCCTCCTGCTGGCCACCGCCTGCGCCAACCTAATCGGCTCATCCCCGCAGGTGCGGGGAACACAGCACGGCCGTCACAGGCTTGCGGCCCTCTTCCGGTTCATCCCCGCGGGTGCGGGGAACACGGAGCCGGACCGGCCCACGAACAGGTGCCCCGTCGGTTCATCCCCGCGGGTGCGGGGAACACCCATTCGAAATGGTTCTGGATTTCGGGGGGCGCGGTTCATCCCCGCGGGTGCGGGGAACACACCGATGTGCTTCTGCAGGGCTGTCAACACGTCGGTTCATCCCCGCGGGTGCGGGGAACACGTGATCTTCTGAGAAGCCAGAAGCCGCTCTACCGGTTCATCCCCGCGGGTGCGGGGAACACCGAATAGTCCCAACTGCCAAACGTTTTTAACCCGGTTCATCCCCGCGGGTGCGGGGAACACCACCATGCCTCTAAAATATCCAGCTCCCATTCCGGTTCATCCCCGCGGGTGCGGGGAACACTAATCCGCCGCCGCTACCAGCCCCGCCGACATACGGTTCATCCCCGCGGGTGCGGGGAACACGCTATGTCCTGAAACCATTGCGGGTTCAGTGACGGTTCATCCCCGCGGGTGCGGGGAACACTTAGTGTCAGCAGGAACTGACTTTGCTGCACTCGGTTCATCCCCGCGGGTGCGGGGAACACTAGTCACCGTTACCGGGTCCGTGGTAGAGACGCGGTTCATCCCCGCGGGTGCGGGGAACACGGGCAGGCGCGAACCGGCGGCGCGTCGTTAGGCGGTTCATCCCCGCGGGTGCGGGGAACACGTTACGTGCGCCGTCGACGTTCACAAGGATAGCGGTTCATCCCCGCGGGTGCGGGGAACACCGGAACAAGGAAGCCGCCGCCGACCCATTCGATCGGTTCATCCCCGCGGGTGCGGGGAACACGCCAGTGAGTACGCGGCGGGGGTCTATCCCATCGGTTCATCCCCGCGGGTGCGGGGAACACTAAGCCCCATCCGATAGGTAACCACGGTTCCAACGGTTCATCCCCGCGGGTGCGGGGAACACTAACGAAGGCGAGGAATTGAAAGTGAGCCAGAACGGTTCATCCCCGCGAGTGCGGGGAACACCTCTAGTCGCAGGGTCAATAGGCAAAATAATTAACGGTTCATCCCCGCGGGTGCGGGGAACACGTCTTGGCGCTAGTGCCCGATTTCGTGCGGACTGGTTCATCCCCGCGGGTGCGGGGAACACGAATATGCAACTCGCCCGCCGTACAGCTAACCAGGTTCATCCCCGCGGGTGCGGGGAACACCTGATCGCCGGCAGCTTGCCGCTCTCCAGCCACGGTTCATCCCCGCGGGTGCGGGGAACACTGTCTCCCGCGCTACGCGCAAAAGCCCCATAGCGGTTCATCCCCGCGGGTGCGGGGAACACGACCGCTTCCCCCTGTAAATCAATCACGCCCGCGGTTCATCCCCGCGGGTGCGGGGAACACGTCCGGGAATTCGATGTATCCGCCTCCCGGTTCCGGTTCATCCCCGCGGGTGCGGGGAACACCGCCCGCACCGCATCGCGCCGGGTGTCGCTGTCCGGTTCATCCCCGCGGGTGCGGGGAACACTGGGCTTCATCGTTATGCGGCATCAGCCGAATCGGTTCATCCCCGCGGGTGCGGGGAACACACGCTGGTCCTTCGTGAGCATTCAGGCTGTGTCGGTTCATCCCCGCGGGTGCGGGGAACACTTAACAGTTTGAGGAAGATGGACAGCACCATCCGGTTCATCCCCGCGGGTGCGGGGAACACAAACGAAAACCTCCCCCGCACCCCCTCCGCGCCGGGTCATCCCCGCGGGTGCGGGGAACACTGCGCCACGAAGTTCGGCAGCTGGTCGAGATGCGGTTCATCCCCGCGGGTGCGGGGAACACAGACAGCGGGTCCAATACCAGAACATGATTCCGGTTCATCCCCGCGGGTGCGGGGAACACACGGATTATCGGATCCTTGCGCCGCCGTCAGACGGTTCATCCCCGCGGGTGCGGGGAACACCTCCAAAGCCCATCCGGATTATCGACCCATTCCGGTTCATCCCCGCGGGTGCGGGGAACACCGGAAGTGCTGGAAACCACGCACCGCGCCACGCGGTTCATCCCCGCGGGTGCGGGGAACACTAGCTCCCCTTTTTTTCGTCCTTCTTTTCTTCCGGTTCATCCCCGCGGGTGCGGGGAACACAACGCTGCCGCCAGTGCCGCCCCGTCGATCAGCGGTTCATCCCCGCGGGTGCGGGGAACACCCGAGAATCGAGCAGTCCACCGCATCGCCCAGCGGTTCATCCCCGCGGGTGCGGGGAACACTGACGGCGCTTGGGTGCAGGTGATGGCGACGCCGGTTCATCCCCGCGGGTGCGGGGAACACAATATCCCGAATTCTAATTGTTTCCTTTCATACGGTTCATCCCCGCGGGTGCGGGGAACACCAAGGCCTCGCTATTGCCTCGCCTAACACCCGCGGTTCATCCCCGCGGGTGCGGGGAACACTCGAAGATATCCGCGAAGTGGTCGAGGAAGGTCGGTTCATCCCCGCGGGTGCGGGGAACACACTGCTGCACGGGATGTGCGGCCGTGGATTTTCGGTTCATCCCCGCGGGTGCGGGGAACACGCGGGGATGGCGACGGTAATACCGGCCGGGGTCGGTTCATCCCCGCGGGTGCGGGGAACACCGACGTGGGAGTGTCGGCCCCAGGTGCCCCACCGGTTCATCCCCGCGGGTGCGGGGAACACGACCAATAGCCACCCGCCTGGGCACCGCCGGCCGGTTCATCCCCGCGGGTGCGGGGAACACGGAACTTCCCGACAGATCACCCAACCGGCGTTCGGTTCATCCCCGCGGGTGCGGGGAACACCCCGTCAATCGAACGGTTTACCAGCAATACCGCGGTTCATCCCCGCGGGTGCGGGGAACACGAGAAAGCCGGCGGCGCGGGCGATGCCGATCACGGTTCATCCCCGCGGGTGCGGGGAACACAGCAGAGAATACCGCATTCAGAGTTTAGACGACGGTTCATCCCCGCGGGTGCGGGGAACACATGGGTCGGGGTGCGGTAAGCCGCGCGGAGAACGGTTCATCCCCGCGGGTGCGGGGAACACTTCGGCCCGGCCCCAGACGGCGCCCTCGCGGACGGTTCATCCCCGCGGGTGCGGGGAACACAGGCGATCGCCCGAACCGGCATCCTTGCGATGCGGTTCATCCCCGCGGGTGCGGGGAACACGCTGAAGAACGTACAGAAAGGCCATTCTCATTCCGGTTCATCCCCGCGGGTGCGGGGAACACCGCAGTGTGAGCCAGTCAATATTCATAGTTTTCGGTTCATCCCCGCGGGTGCGGGGAACACTTGAAAACCATGAGGCGATAAACGCAACGACACGGTTCATCCCCGCGGGTGCGGGGAACACCGCCCTTATTATTTCGGCGGAAGAGTGCAATGCGGTTCATCCCCGCGGGTGCGGGGAACACCGATGGCGATTTAAAAGACCATGCCGGGAAACCGGTTCATCCCCGCGGGTGCGGGGAACACCTTAGGGCGAGGGAAGGGGGGCGAAAGCTCCCCGGTTCATCCCCGCGGGTGCGGGGAACACAGTCAGAAATGCACCGGGCCGAACAAGCGGGCCGGTTCATCCCCGCGGGTGCGGGGAACACTCGACGCTGCGGAAAGACAAGACCCCCGCCGCCGGTTCATCCCCGCGGGTGCGGGGAACACGAAGTAGACGGCTCGGAGGTTTTGCGCTCTGGGCGGTTCATCCCCGCGGGTGCGGGGAACACACCAACAATAGTTGATTGTTGCTCTATGTATTCGGTTCATCCCCGCGGGTGCGGGGAACACTCCCCGGTCGAGCGAGCAGCCCAACCGCCGCCCGGTTCATCCCCGCGGGTGCGGGGAACACCAGCCATAAACGAAGTCGCAGATAGACCCTAGCGGTTCATCCCCGCGGGTGCGGGGAACACCGTCCGTAACGCCTCCTATATCCCGGTAGCCTCGGTTCATCCCCGCGGGTGCGGGGAACACTTGATTTCCCGGTTCTCGGCCAGCCATTCGAGCGGTTCATCCCCGCGGGTGCGGGGAACACCCTCACCCATCCCCACATAACAAACCGCGTTTCGGTTCATCCCCGCGGGTGCGGGGAACACTGCGGCTGTTATTAACTAACAGCGTCAGCGGCCGGTTCATCCCCGCGGGTGCGGGGAACACTTAAACAGAGGGCTAAAAATGAAGCACTACTACGGTTCATCCCCGCGGGTGCGGGGAACACGCCCACAATGGCATCGACCGGGACCGGGAGGCCGGTTCATCCCCGCGGGTGCGGGGAACACCTATGCAGTTAGCCGCGCAGGGGGCCACTAATCGGTTCATCCCCGCGGGTGCGGGGAACACTCGACGTAGGTTTCTGATTTGGTGCGGTGATCACGGTTCATCCCCGCGGGTGCGGGGAACACGAGAACTTCACCACCGCAGCGAGCGGCAACGCCGGTTCATCCCCGCGGGTGCGGGGAACACGGCGCTTGCCGGTCTGCCTGCGCCGGACCTGGCGGTTCATCCCCGCGGGTGCGGGGAACACATCAGTCACCGTGAACGCACCGACCCCCGAGGCGGTTCATCCCCGCGGGTGCGGGGAACACAAAGCAGAGTAAAGATTATCCCCATGGTTTGGCGGTTCATCCCCGCGGGTGCGGGGAACACAACGAAAACCTCCCCCGCACCCCCTCCGCGCCCGGTTCATCCCCGCGGGTGCGGGGAACACTCCGCCTTCCGCAGCCCCGCCTCGTTGTCGCTCGGTTCATCCCCGCGGGTGCGGGGAACACCGACTTCATAGTGCGGATCGTCAGGCATGGTACGGTTCATCCCCGCGGGTGCGGGGAACACAATAAATGTGGTAGCGGGGGCAGGATTTGAGACGGTTCATCCCCGCGGGTGCGGGGAACACGATGCCCGAAGTAGTGCGCCTCTGCCGTCACTTCGGTTCATCCCCGCGGGTGCGGGGAACACCTGGTCGATCTCCGCTGAACCGGCCGCGCCAGACGGTTCATCCCCGCGGGTGCGGGGAACACCAGATCGCGTTACGGGTTGCCATTATCGCGGCCGGTTCATCCCCGCGGGTGCGGGGAACACGATGTATCGCTGGATATCAAAGGCGTTAGCGACGGTTCATCCCCGCGGGTGCGGGGAACACCTGACCAAAGACGGCCCGGTCGAGGCGGTCTACGGTTCATCCCCGCGGGTGCGGGGAACACGCCGGGTCAAGGGAGGCGATAGCCCGGGCCAGCGGTTCATCCCCGCGGGTGCGGGGAACACGGCAGTACGGGCAAGGCGGCGATGCTGGAGGGCGGTTCATCCCCGCGGGTGCGGGGAACACCCCGCGGCGGGTGCTCGCCCGGCTGTATTTACCGGTTCATCCCCGCGGGTGCGGGGAACACTTGCGCTCCAGGGTCGGGATGTCGCCGGGGTACGGTTCATCCCCGCGGGTGCGGGGAACACACCGCCACCCTTTAACCAAAGCACAGCTAAATACGGTTCATCCCCGCGGGTGCGGGGAACACATGGCTGACGCCGAGCCAGACGTTGGGGTAGCCCGGTTCATCCCCGCGGGTGCGGGGAACACAACATATCGAGCATCGAAACAAGACCTGGATGCGGTTCATCCCCGCGGGTGCGGGGAACACGAGTTGCTGCCAAGTCCCGCGCAGGTTCTCGCCGGTTCATCCCCGCGGGTGCGGGGAACACGCCATCGCCTCGAACCTGCGCCAGTCCGGATACGGTTCATCCCCGCGGGTGCGGGGAACACGTTTTCATCCGCCGTTTCCGCGCGAACCGGCAGCGGTTCATCCCCGCGGGTGCGGGGAACACTCAGGCATGAGCGCAACCGAAACCAAGTCGGCCGGTTCATCCCCGCGGGTGCGGGGAACACGGCTGGCGGGACCATCATCGTCGATCCGGATGCGGTTCATCCCCGCGGGTGCGGGGAACACTTGTAAAGCTGCTTCTGCGTTAGGCCGCGGGCCGGTTCATCCCCGCGGGTGCGGGGAACACGCCGCCATGGAGCGCAGCGAGAAGATCACCGACGGTTCATCCCCGCGGGTGCGGGGAACACACGTTTCGAAGCCACTCGGGATTGTTCTACAGCGGTTCATCCCCGCGGGTGCGGGGAACACTCCGCCTGCGCTTCCAGGCGAGCCCGCGGTTCTCGGTTCATCCCCGCGGGTGCGGGGAACACACCACCCGGGACCATCATGCCCTGGTTAAAGCCGGTTCATCCCCGCGGGTGCGGGGAACACCCAGGTCAGTGCGGCCGTGGACGTCTCCAAGCCCGGTTCATCCCCGCGGGTGCGGGGAACACCAAAGGGGTTCGACGCGCAGGCCACAAAGGTTCGGTTCATCCCCGCGGGTGCGGGGAACACTTAAGGAAAAAGGTTCAAGCGACGCTGGAACGCGGTTCATCCCCGCGGGTGCGGGGAACACATGGCCTGCACGAAGTCGGCGCTGTTGCCGGACGGTTCATCCCCGCGGGTGCGGGGAACACTGTATAGACAGAAAACGAGTACGGGTACTCTCCGGTTCATCCCCGCGGGTGCGGGGAACACTTGCCCCCGAGTCTCTCCCCATAGGTGGCCGCCGGTTCATCCCCGCGGGTGCGGGGAACACTTCTCTTCACCGCCGAGTATGAGATCCTTGGCCGGTTCATCCCCGCGGGTGCGGGGAACACAACGGGGTAGCTGGCGACTCCTTCGACTGCGACGGTTCATCCCCGCGGGTGCGGGGAACACATGTCGGATATCTCGCCCAGCAGCCCCACCTCCGGTTCATCCCCGCGGGTGCGGGGAACACCGGTCTTCGGCAATTCCGTCGGCCTCGTTTTCCGGTTCATCCCCGCGGGTGCGGGGAACACGAACTCGGACATTTGGCTGGTCGCCTCTTCGGTCGGTTCATCCCCGCGGGTGCGGGGAACACACATGCAGCAATGGGCGTTTAACGACGGATACCGGTTCATCCCCGCGGGTGCGGGGAACACAGGTAATCGGCAACTGCTTCTAATGCCGTTTTCGGTTCATCCCCGCGGGTGCGGGGAACACGTTGCGGAGCCCGTTGATTCTGGCGTCGAGGTCGGTTCATCCCCGCGGGTGCGGGGAACACTTTAATTGTTTCGCCGCGTCTACCGCTTCAGCCGGTTCATCCCCGCGGGTGCGGGGAACACAAATCAGCCAACGCTTCGAGAATCTTGGCTTGCGGTTCATCCCCGCGGGTGCGGGGAACACTCCTGCGGCGTTAACAATTGCGAATTTCATGCCGGTTCATCCCCGCGGGTGCGGGGAACACGCGCCAGAAGCTGTTCTTTGTAGGCCTCTGCGCGGTTCATCCCCGCGGGTGCGGGGAACACATGGGTGGCCTTGAGGATCGCGCGAATGCTCGCGGTTCATCCCCGCGGGTGCGGGGAACACTCGACGCTACGGAAAGACAAGACGCCCGCTGCTCGGTTCATCCCCGCGGGTGCGGGGAACACGAGACCGGCGCTGAATATGCCGCCACTCGCGCCGGTTCATCCCCGCGGGTGCGGGGAACACCCCGCTCAGGTCACTGGGAGGCGCCCAGAATTCGGTTCATCCCCGCGGGTGCGGGGAACACACGGACGGGGATTGGGGATCGGGGCTTGTGTACGGTTCATCCCCGCGGGTGCGGGGAACACTTGACCGTAAACGCAAAAGCGGTCACATTGTTCGGTTCATCCCCGCGGGTGCGGGGAACACTTCAAAGGCGCGTATCCGGCAATCTTTGCGGACGGTTCATCCCCGCGGGTGCGGGGAACACCGCTGGAAACGGATGGTTTGGCTCTGGCGGACCGGTTCATCCCCGCGGGTGCGGGGAACACTTTTCTCCAATCCAGCTCCGGCATATACCGGCCGGTTCATCCCCGCGGGTGCGGGGAACACTACCTGCCGTTGCATCATCCTGCACGCGCGGCCGGTTCATCCCCGCGGGTGCGGGGAACACTCTTCCTTCATCTTACTGATTTTACTGCAAAAATCGAACCGAAAAATTTCCACCGAAAATCGGAACCAATTTTGCCGAATATTTCCGAACTGTTAAAGAGCGTCGAAACCCTCGGGATCGGGGGTTTCGGGAAGGAAAGAAACCAGCTTCATGCCATCGACTTCTTTGGGGATCCGCCGGTTTTCACCAGAGTTCTGAAATCGAACCCCGACTCGTTGCTGGTACGCCACGCGATAACGGCATTGCCGTCTTCGACGCCGGCCTCGACCTGTTCCCAGATCATTTCGCGCACCTTAACCGAGTAGTTGCCGACGTAGACACCGGCCCGGATCTCCAACAGCCAGGCGGCGAGGCGGCCCCGCAACCGGGGCGGGACGTTCTCAACTACGATGACCAGCATCGCCCAGACCCTTTTTGTTGGGGATAGCGGGTTCGACGGCCTCCGGTGCCGGCTCGGGCGGCTTTTCACCGGCGGCATCGAGCACGCTGTTGATAAGCGGGATGATCTTATCCAGCAACCGGCTTTCCCGAAAAACATCGCGGCAGGCTATGCGCACCGCTCTCTCCGGGTTTCGTGGTTCTTTCGCTGCGATCTTGAAGGCGACCGGCACAACCGTTTCGAATTTGACGATATCGGCAATGTCGTACACGAAAGAGAGCGGCTTGCCGGTATGCACGAATCCAATGGCCGGCGCATAACCAGCGGCCAAAACTGCGGCCTCGGTGACGCCATAGAGGCAGGCAGTGGCAGCGGAGAGGCAGCGGTTCGGTACATCCGCACTCGCCCACTCCTGCTGGTCGTAGCGCCGACCCTTCCAGGGCACACCATAGCGTTTGGCCAGCAGTGCATAGGTCTTCTTCACCCGTGCCCCTTCGATGCCTCGCAGTTGGTCGACACTCCGGCGGGCCGGAGGCTCCTCGTCAAACCGCAGGGCGTACATCTTGCGCACGACCTTCAACCGCAGGGTTTCGTCCAGTGCCAATTTAGCCTGATAAAGGAGCTTGTCCGAACGCGCCCCGCCAGGCTGGCCGGCGGAGTAGAGCCTTACACCACCCTCCCCGACCCAGACCAGCAGGGTTCCGACCTTAGCCGCCAGTGCTGCGGCACGATGGGAAAGACGAACACCGGGTTCGAGCAGCAGGCAGGCGGTACCGCCAAGCGGCACGTGGGTACGCACACCCTCCTTGTCGATCATGACAAAAGCGCCGTCGCGCACATCGACGTGGCAGCGCTCAACGAAAAGGATGGAGTTACGCTCCTTGAGGGGAATGGGACCTACGTCGGGAAGCATCAGTAGTGATACCTGAGTTGGGCAATCAGGAGGCTATCGTCGGTGACCTTGTAGACGATTCGATGCTCCTCATCGATGCGGCGGGACCAGTAGCCAGCGAGCCCGTGCCGTAACGGTTCGGGCTTGCCTATGCCGGAGAAGGGCTCCCGCGTGATCGCCTGAATGAGCTGGTTGATTCGCCTGACCACCCGTTTATCGCGGCGCTGCCGGTAGAGGTAGTCCTCCCATGCGTGTTTGGAGAAAATCAGTCTCATGTTACATCCCTGTGCACCCCATCACTCCCCCGGCAGCTTCCGTTCGGTTCCGGCGCCACTTTCCAGCTCGGCGATGGACTCGAGCAGCCGCCGGGCGTTTTTCGGGCTGCGCAGCAGGTAGGCCGTCTCCTCCAGGGCCTGATAGTCCTCCAGCGAGAGCATAACCACCGATCCGGCCCCTTTGCGGGTGATGATGACAGGCGCGTGATCGTCACAGACCTGATCCATGGTTCCGGCCAGATTGGCGCGTGCGGTGCTGTAAGCGATGGCTTCCATAGTGGGCTCCTTGGAACGCTATTGTACTGTTTATCGTACAAATAAAAGACATCCTTTCAAGCTGTGGACAGGCTCTTGGTAATGACAATTCGGTTATGGCTCGTCACCTTGATGGCACCACGGATAGAAGCCCCAGCCCCATCATCTTGCCGTGGCCGATACCGGTTTCCAAAACCTTCCTGAATCGCTCTACATCGTTTACCGTCAACAGTCCTTCGAACAGCGCCGAATAGACGCAGATCGCGTTGCCATCGCGTTGCCGACCGCGCAGCATTTGCTCTTGCGAGATGCGGAAATCGGCATAGGAACTGCCGTTGGGGCTGGCCAGAAACTCGAAGTAATCCGGCGTGCCGGATTCCGGCAACGTGAAGCCATGCCGTTCCCCCTGACGCGCCAACCATGCCCGCTGCGCATCGGGTTGAAACAGCCCCTGCCTCTTCCCCTGCACCGTCTTGCAGGGGTTGGCGCACAAGCGAAATTGGTATACCTGTCCAGTATCGAGTGAATCGAGCCTCAACCTTTGCGCGAGGTCGAGACCGGGATCGGCGTAGGCCAGCCAGTCGGAGGGAAGCCGCGTCCAATCAGGCGTCTCATGGGATTGAATCAGCACACGCGGCCTGCCTTCCCGATCCGTTTCCGGCTCCAACCGCCACAACAGCGCACCTGGCGGGCATCGAATTTCCTCGGGAAAAAACGCCCGGCACAGGGTCGCGTGCATTTGATAAGGATCGGCCAGGTCGCGGCGCGCCTGCTTACTGCGAGGATTGAGGTGAATTCTATACAGGTACATGACTGTCCTCCCGATGCAAATCCACCCAGTCCGAACGCACAAAACGCGAGCCGAAGCGCCGTTCTGCGAATGACGACAGAGGCTGATCCATCCGCAAGGCGCCGCTGCCATCCTGCGAATCCGTTGAGATCAGAAGCCGTTCGGGGATGGTTTCTCCATGGCGGGGCGTGCTGAGCCAGGGTCTGGAAGCGAGGGCAGGCAGGAGAGGCATATCGACGACACCGTCTTCCAGCCAGACTGGTTCGGACGGCACATAGGATTTGCGCCCCAATGCCGGCGGCCACACGGGGTTTCGCAACGCTGCGTGGGCGCGTTCCAGCAGGCGGCGATCCGGGCCTTCCAGACCGACCAGGAATATCGCGTCGGCAAGGTAATGACGCTGAGAGATCACACCATCTTTGGATGGCGTCCCGTCGGCGCGGATGATCCTGTCCGTGGCAGCGCATCCCGCTGTCTGGTAATCCCGCTTCAACACGCCGTGCCGATCATGGCGCACCCCCATCGTTAGCCGCGTCAGCGGTTCTAGGGGCTCTGGCTGGTCATCCCAATTTTCGCGGTCAATACCCAGAGCTGCGGCCAGTAGGCCGATAACGCCAGACTTACTTGGCTCCTTGCCTGTATCACGCTGATCGAAACGGCTGGTCGTGCCCCAAGATTGCATCGGCCCCGCCAGTCGTAATAGCAGAGTGGGCATAACTTCACTCCCCCACGTCATTAAGCGCCGCTTTCAGTACATCGCTCAGCGAGTCTTTCTTAATGCCGAAGTCACCCAGGTCGGCGTTAGCGAGATTGAGCAAGAAGGTCTGGCACTTTCTCGGATAAGCCTTTTCGAGCGTGAGCGCCTTGCTAGCTAGCGCGGACGCCGAAATGCGTGTCAGCGATTCCCCCTTTTTTGAGCGAACCGCAGTCTCGAAGGCATTGGCGAGGTTGCGTGGTGCGCCGTTGTGACACACCGACACCGCTACAAACTCGGGCGGATTGTGGGCAGCGAAACTGTTCTGCTTGCCCGTGGGTTCTGCCAGCGCAAAGCCTTCCAGGAAAATCCGCAAGCCCTTGGCGGCAAGCTCAGCGTCGCCTTGCAGATTGTCGACCAGCTTCTGCCAATCGACGGCGGCATATCGGTAGTAACAGGCGGAATTGAATTCGACCGTGCCCATCATATCCGCGCCCGCCGTGTCGTCCGGCTTAAGGTCGTCAACAGCCGTGTAGAAGTCGAATTCACGCTCGACGGCGTGGGTAGAAATCGCGTGCGCCACCTGACAAGCGGCGTTTTGGCTCTTCTCGGGCATGTCGGCAAGCATGCGGCCGAAAAGCGCTACATCGACGGCCTTTCCCCCGTTGAAGATAGCTTCAAGCTTCTCTTTCAATTCCTTTGGCGCACTGCTCGCGGCATCTTTCTTTGATTTGCCCTTTTTCTTCTTGCCATTTTCTTCGCTGCTATCAGCGTCCGCAGCATTTGCTCGAAGAATCTGCTCCCAATGTTCGTCAATAGTTCGCGCCAAAGCATTAACTTCCCTTTTACCCATAAAAAGAAGATATTGTGTTTTTTCAGGTGACTTTGTGTTCGCTGTTACCTTCACATACGAGAGAGCTATTCTCGTCTTCTCGATCGTTTCTTCAGAGTCGCGCTTGCTCGCTAACAATTCGGCAACAGCCGCATATACGCGCTTAGTACGCACCGCCAGTTCGTCCGCGCCGAAAACGCCTTCGCACACTTTTTCGTCAAAAAACTTACGTATGGCGCGCTTTCCGCATTGGCTAGACACGCGCGCACGACGAGTGCCCCCGAAGAAGGCGTCCTTGGGCGCACCAGTATCGTCACGATTGAGGTTGGAAGGAGCGAAGTTTTGTAGGACGTGAATTTCGATTAGGGTTTTCATTCGGCGATCTCCATTTCGGCTTCCGCATTGTTCTTAGAAATTGGATTGAGAGTGCGATAAAAATCGCGGGCCCAGGCGTTCTGGGTGCGTTTGTCGTCAAAATTCCAGCACAGCAGGTCGTTCAGCAAGGCATCGAAGTCGATGGGCTGTTCGCCTAGCAGCGCGACCATTTGGCGCAGGCGATGCGGAAGTTGCTCACGGTCGGAGTCCAGCAGGCTAATAAAGCGCCGCTCGGTGCTCGCAGAGTCATTTTTAAGGTGATGGGCCGCGCACGCGCGGGCCAGGGGCGTTGCGAGACCCGTGCGCCCTTCACGCCAATGCGCGGCCCACAGCGCGGCGACGAGGTAATGCATGTCTCTACGCCAGCCCTCTTCCGCGCCTTTCAGAAAAGGCTCAACGTAGGGAAAGGCTGGAATGTGCTGCCCGGGGGCGAAGGCGAGACTGCGGCGCAATACAGCCTTGGCCTTACTATCCACCTCGTTCAACTGTTCCAGCCACGCGATGAGTCCGCTCATGCCGTCTTCTCCTGCGGGTTGCGATGCGATTCGTATTTCTGAATTTCTTCGTTCAGTAACTTAAACTGCTTGCCGATGACACCTTCGGCTCGAACCAGCGCCCGGATCGCCCAAGTGTCGCCACTCGAAACGGAGGCGGCGTGCTGTGTCCAGGCGCTGCGTAGAGCCGCCCGCACGGCTTTCAGCCAACCCCTGCGGATATCGTCTGGATCGCGTTCCAGCGTGTAGCTTTGCAACGTGTGATGGAACGCGGCCTCCAACTGGGACCAATAGCTGCCGCTGACTGACATTTGTTCGATGAATTTGCCGATGTCCTTACTGTCTGGATCACGCTCGCCGCGGCTCAAGAGGTCGCGGGCGAATTTCCGGCAGGCTCGCCATAGCGCTTGCTGGGTTTCCTCTGCATCGCTGAGGAGCTGGCGGATTTCGGTTCGGATTGAGCGGTCGCTTAGCAAGGCTTGCGGCAAAATGAAGCGTTCCATACGCCAATACTCGATCTTGGCCTTGTTGTTGGCCTGCCCAAGCACCATGACCGAATGCGGGAAACGCTCGCGCGCGAAGCTCGTAAGCGCGGCTGCATGCTCGATCACACCCGGTGCAAGACCCACGTCGCCCGGCAGCAAAGAGTCGAAATCACGCCACAGGCCGCGCTCTTTGAACTGCATCGGCACGCGGCCCTTGTCCTTGTCTACGCGGTAAGCCAGCATGGGGTCGAGGCTGTCTTTTGAGGCATTCTCCACCCCGGAGGCGAAAGCCAGAGAGTTCACGTTGCCAGCCTCACCGCGGCGCAATCGGATCGAACGGGTTCGCCAAGTGTAACGGTCGGCGAACCCGCCGATAGCACGCTTAACGCCGGCTTTCAGGCTGGCCAGTGAGTCGGCGCTTCGCTCCCAGATTGGAAGATCCTGGGGAAGTACCTCCCCGTTTTGTGGGACAAGGCACAAGAGCAGCGTGTCCTCAAGCGTGCGTCCGAGCGGCACGACCATGGCCGCCGTAGCCGACGGCGCGGTGCCGGTGTGCGATAGTTCGCTTTTGCCCGCGCTCACCGAAAAAGTCTGGGTCGCCAACATCCAGCGGATCGCCGCGCTGGCGGGCACTGCGTCCGGGCGAGCAATGTTGATGTGATCGAACAACACTTTGGCGTTGTCGGCATTGTGCTCGGCGGCAAGCGTCGTCCAGGCACGCCAGGTTTTGGGCTCAAAATCGGGGATCTGCCCAAAAGGATATTTCTCATCGAACAACCAGAACCGATCCCGCCAGTGATCCAGATAGGCGGCTATCTTCCCTACAGGCATGCCAGACTTGAACCAACCCTTGGCCTGATCGATGTCTGTCGGACCTTCCAAGGCGCGATAGAGCACCGCCAGCAGGAAGCGATGCAGTGCGGCGATGACCAGCGGTGACGGGTTTTCGATGACCGCGATTTTCTTCGCCTGCATCAGGGTGTCTTGGAGGTTTAGTTCCGAGCGCGTTCCGTCTGGGAAACGTACGGGAATCCAGGGTTCATCGATTAGGTTGAATCGGCTCATTCTGTTTCCTTTTGGTGGTAAACCAGTCCTAGTTCGTCCGAGAGCTGGACGCGGGAATCTTCGATCCAGCGGGCCTCGGCATCCAATTCCAGCGGGTACGCGTTTCGTAGCAGCGCGCTCTGCCTCCAACCCTCCGGCACGCCTTTGGCTTGTAGTCGCTTAACAACGCCCTTGCGCGCGAGGTTCATGGCGCGCTGGAACCAGGCTTTGGCCTGCGCGAAATCCGGCGTGGACACAGCATTGTAATCGTCGTATTCCCATAGAGGGATCGCGACAACAGAATCCTCGCCCAACCGGGTTCTAACCTTAAGGCTCGTGTGTACGCCGGGCTCGTCATCGTCATACAGCGTGAAGCGCGCGCCGGTCTTCCATGATGCGTCGTCTGGCAAGCCGATTATGATCTGATTCGCTGCGCCGATTTGGGCATATTCAGTGCCCAAGGCATCCTGCATGGCACGGTCCAGGCGCGCTTCCAAAGATTCTTCGACTTGGGTTTCTTCCTCGTAGACGGCCGCCACCAGCGACTCGATCTCGTTCGGCAATTGCAGGGTGGTTTTTCCGCGCAGCAGGCTGCGGGTTCTTAGCAGCACGTCTTCGCGGTACACCGCGTTCCACCACAGCGGCTTACCAAATGAGGTCGGAGGGTCTTCCTCCAACCCAGCGACGACCAGGATCGGTGCGGCCAGCGGACGCACGCTACGCTTGTGACGCCACAGCCGGCCGGCTCGTTGCAACAAAAGGTCGATCGGTGCCAAGTCGGTAGCGATTAGATCGAAATCGAGGTCCAAACTTTGCTCGGCAACCTGGGTGGCGATGAGTATTTTTTTCCCACTTCGCTCGCCTGACTCGCCGTTATCGGGTGGACCGAAGAGCTTGAGTATCACGTCCTCGCGCCGTTGCCGGGCCTCGGCGGGAAAGCGCGCGTGAAAGAGATAGACATCGGTGCCGTCGGGCAAACGTTTACCGACCGGCTCGCCGTCGATCAGTAGCAACTCGCCAACACCATACTGTTGATATAAATCCTGCGCGCGCTGTACGGTGTTGAGCAGCACGAGCGCGTGGCCACCGTTAGTCAGATGCGCGTCGAGCGCGGCTTGGATGGCCGGAAGGTTGGCGGTGGTCGCTTGAATACTGAGAGACAATCGGCGCTCCGGATCGGCCTCAAAACCGATGGACCGCACTTCCTCACCAGGCTGATAGACCGACAGTCGTGGATATTTAGCCTCGTCGTCTGGCGGCCTGGCGTCGGTCAGTTCCGCAAGCCGGCGTCGAATCTGCGGCGGCAGGGTTGCCGATAGCAGCACCACCGACGAGCCGAGCGCCAGCAGCCAACGTAGGAGGCGAAGCAGCAGCGTACCGGTGTAGGCATCATAGGCATGGATTTCATCGAATATGACGACACGGTTTGCCAGTCCCCACAGACGCACGAACTGGTGCCGTACCGGCAGGATGGTCAGAAGCGCCTGATCGATAGTGCCGACGCCGTATTCAGAAAGCAACGCGCGCTTTTTGTTGGTAAACCATTCGCCCGCGCGCACTTCTCCTCCCTTCCTTCTATCGTAAATGCCATCAAGTTTGAGCTGCTGGTAATCGTCGTTGAGCAGCGCACCGCCATGCAGGAGTTGCAGGTCAATCGGCCGGTCATAATGCAGGTCGCGCAGGAACTTCAGTACACGGCGAAACATCGCGTTGCCCGTGGCCTTGGTCGGTAATGCGACATAGAGGCCACGATGCCCGAGCCGCCGCTGCAATTCCAGATGGGCGTAGAGCGCCGCTTCGGTCTTGCCTTCGCCCATGGGCGCCTCAACCAAGAGGATGGCAGGCCGATCGATAGTCTGAAGCACATCGACCATAGCATGCTGCAAGGGCCGCGGCGCGAAGCCGAACACGGCGGCGAACGCGCGGGGGCTTTGGGTCAGCGGCAGACGTGGCAACCAACCCATCAGGTCCAGCGCGCCCTCGGCGTTTTGCTCGCGGCGATTCGTGAACCAACTGGCCAGATCGTCACAATCCTCCGGCGCGCCGAACGAAAAAAATGCCTCATTTGAGCCGATCCAGTCAGCGAAGCTGGTAAGTCCGGCGAGCAACATGAATTCGGGGCCGCTGAACGTGGTCTTGACCGGCGGCTCGCCGGGCGCGAAGACACCAATCAGTGCTTCGAAGATGGCTTTGCGGGCTCGATGCCATTCGGGCTTGCCAAGCGTGCGCCTGAACGGATTGTCCTCGATATCCTGAAGCGTCGCAGGGCTTGCGCGCTCTCCGTGATGGCAGCCCACCGCATCCGCAGCCATTTTTGCTGTTTCTTCCGGCCAACCGCGTTCGAGCAGCAGATCCCGGAGCTCGATCTGGCTGACAAAGGCGTGGTTGACCGTGGTGTCCGGACTCGGGCCGACGTCCAACCCGGAAAGATTCTTCCACTTACACTGAAACCCCGGACAGCCTTTCCCCAAATCGTGGCAGGCGATCAGCAATAGGAGCCAAGGACGGGCAGCCACCCAGGGAAACCCCAGAACTGCCGCGAGCTGCTGGCGTGTGCGCTTGGGTTCGCGACTCAGGATCAGGTCAGCACACGCAGCTACATCAATGAGATGGAGAATTAGCGGTTGCCACTTCGCACCCCCGTCCTTGGGTGTCTTCGCCCATAAATTTCCTAATTCGGTGGTCACGACTTCTCACCCATTAGTCTTGCCAGTCCCTCATTTACCTCTCCCATTCCGAATGCACTATTCCAAAATATCCTACTGAACAAATGGGCAAGAGATTCGTTACACAACTGATAGACGCACTGCCCCCGATAAAGACCCAGTACAGACGCTAGGTTTGGTGCCTGATTTTGAAGCGCTCGGGAACATTTTCTAACATCATGGAGCATCAGACAGAAGACAAACCACTTACGCAACCAGTCGGACGTAACCTTGAGCTGCCCTGCCACCCTACGGCATAGCGCTCGCTTCGGGTGCAACAACACCCACCCCACAGCCGCCACGTCAAGGCAGTGGTAAGACAGCAGATGATACCCGCCATCCTCGGAGGTTTTACCCCAATACCGATAGTAGCTGTGATGGCTGGTTTCGCTCATCGGTGTACTCGTCCACTCCGGGAGCGGATCCCTTGCCGATTTGTCATCGCGGGATGTTCTCCAAGTCGATCCATAGCTTGCATGTTTTTTGGCTTTTTCGCCCGGAGGGCCGGGCTCCTACGGTTCGTTTTACCAGTCGGCAGGGTCACAGGCTGACCCCACTGAAAATATTTCGAACTTTTCATTAACTCTCGTACCGCGCCGCGGCTTCACGAATGCGGTTCGCCACGGCGTGCCGCAGTGATTCGGGTGCGAGTACTTCGACATCGGGGCCGTATTTGAGGATTTCCATGACCAGCTCCCGCTCATCGGAATACGGCAGTTTCAGTTCGTAGTTGTCACCCTTCCATTCGCCGACCTGGTTTGGGTGCCAGGTTTCATCGGCTACCCAGCGGGCGCGTTGGGCGGTGAAGCGAAGTATGGCGTGCTGGTTTGCCTCTCCGGTAAAGATGCCGTAGCTGTCTCCAAGGAAATGGTCGAGGTCGGATTCAGGCAGAGTTCGGTATGACTCCTCGCTAACATCGGCGCGAAGGATCCGATCAAGAGCGAAGGTGCGCAGGGCATCCGCCTTATCGCACCACGCCACCACGAACCAGTTGTCGCGGTAATGGATCAGTCGTTGAGGATGGATGGGGCGATGAGTCGGGGTGCCGCGTCCACGGCCGTGGTATTCGATGTCGAGTGCTTTTCCGTCGAGTGTAGCGCCGGCCACTTTACCGAAGATATGGTTGTCGGCGGGTCGGTTGCCGATGGGTTGCAGGCGTATGCGCTGGGCGACTGTTTCGCTTTTGTGGCCGCTGGTTTCCAGCAGCTGCCGGATGCGCAGCTTCAGGGGGCCAAGATGAGGGGCGAGCAGTCCGGGTCGGACACTCTCCAGGAGTTGTTCGCTGGCGAGAAGGGCGTGGAGTTCGGAGTCGTTGAACCAGAGGCCGGGAAGTTCGAATTCGGGGGCATTCGGGTCGTAGTAGCAGCCGCTACCGTCGCGGGCGCAGTCGATGGGAGCGCCCATGAAATCCCGCATGTAGCGCAAATCCCGCTTGACGGTCGACTCCGATACCTCAAGCTCTTCCTGGATTGACGGGATGGGAATACGTACACGGCGTCCCTTGAGCAGGCGGTGGATACGAAACAGGCGTTCGGCGGGATTCATTCCTTGTTGGCGTCCGTTGCTACGGCCGAATCATTGTGACGGGTTGGAGGCAGATTGCAAAATCCGACAAGATGCCGCTTCTTCTGCAGTCCGCACAACAGACCGCCCGATTTGAACACTATGCCGGGATTCTTCTCTCCAGTTCAGTTACCGCCTGCTCGATTCCGGTGGCCGCAACGGGCCGATAGCGGCCGCCGGACAACAGGCTTTCCACCGCCTCGCTGAAGCTGCGGGACTGCCAGTCCTGCGTCATCAGGACCTGCGCCCTCGCGTTTCGCTGCAGCCAGCGCTCGAGATAAGGCGCTTCGGGCCAACCGGGGCGTGGCATGTAGAGAACCGGAATGCCGTTGCCTGCGGCTTCCGTGAAGCTGCCGTAGCCCGGTTTCGTGATCAAGAGATCGCTCGAGGCCACCACATCGGTGAAGGGCAGTTTCAGATCCTCAAGGGTGATCGCATCGGGATGCTCAACCTGCCAGTCACGCTGCACCACCCAGCGCACCCCCGCGATGCGAGGCCACTCTTCTATTGGTAACCGCAAGTGAATGCCGCCGACGGCAACAAGGACGAGTTTGTCGTCTCCGAGGCCGAAACGGTGCTCGAACTCGGAACGCCGATTGCGGCCCGGTTTCATAACCGGTCCGATATCGAGGGCGTTTCGCAGGAAGGCCATCGGCATCGAAGGGTGGGTACGTAAAAACAGATCCGCATCGTTATAGGCCGCCTCCATGTGACCGAGGATGGCCTCGGACTCCGGCCGATCGGCACAATAGTGGCGGTAGATGTCCGCCCAGTTGAGACAGCACATTGCCACCGCCGGAACCCCGGCACGTTTGGCAGCCGCCAACGTAAGGTAAGGAACGTCCGCAAGAACCAGGTCCGGGGCGGCGGTTGCAAGCTCCGCGGCCACGCGCCCGACCCGCTGCTCCCAGGACCGGTGCAGTTCGGCATAGCGCCGTGCACTGGCTTCGACATTCACCCCCAAGGCGTCATGCTGCACCATCCCGAAATCATCGGTGGCGGCCTGCAGCTCGAACGGACCATCGATCCGCCGCTCCAGAGCCGATCGTGGCAAGGCGGTGCGAAGGGTAAGCCGCAGTTCGGCATTCAGTGCCCGAAGGGCATTCAGAACCGCGGCGCTTTGGGAAAGATGCCCGAATCCATGGGGCGAAATGGCGGCTAGCAGGTGCATCAATGCTCCCATTCATGGGGCATTTTGAGGTCCTGGAGCTTCCGATAGAGCGTTCGCTCACTCACCCCGAGGCGTTCGGCAAGAGTGCGTTTGTCACCCTGGAAACGGGCCACCGACCAGCTCAGATAGCGGCGCTCCATTTCATCGAGGGGAATGATTTCGTTCGGGATCGGACCCGAAACCGAACGCTCGACTCCGCTCCGACACTCCTCGGGAAGGTGATCGGGCAGAATGACGTCACCATCGGTCAAAAGCGCCGCCCGTTCCAGGATGTTTCGCAACTCGCGGATGTTGCCGGGGAAATTATAGGCCTGCAGACAGCCAAGCGCCGCCTGGGACATTTTCAGGGCGCGCCCGATGTTCACCCGGCGGAGCAGGTTTTCGCACAGTAACGGCAGGTCCTCGATGCGCTCGCGCAGCGAGGGCAGGATGATGGGGAAGGCGTTGATGCGATAGAAAAGGTCGTTGCGGAATTCGCCCTCCTCCACCATCTTCTTCAAGCCGCGGTGGGTGGCACACACGAGCCGGAAGTCGGCCTTCTGAGGCTCGATGCCCCCCACCCGCCGGTAAGTGCCGGTCTCCAGCAGACGCAGCAGCTTGACCTGTAGCGAAAGGGGCACGTCGCCGATCTCATCCAGAAACAGCGTGCCTCCGCGGGCCGCCTCGACCAGGCCAATCTTCTGTGCCTGGGCACCGGTAAAGGCGCCCTTTTCGTGCCCGAACAACTCGCTTTCGAACAGGGTTTCCGTCAGCCCTGAGCAATCCACCGGCACGAACGGCCCCTTGGCACGGTTACTGGCATCGTGCACGGCCTGGGCCACCAGCTCCTTGCCGGTGCCGGACTCGCCCAGCAGCAAAACCGCCGCATCCGAAGGGGCAACCCGCCGCACCAGCTCCAGCACCCGGTTAAAGGGCGAAGAGCGCCCCACCAGTCCGCCGTCGGTCGGATCGGAACTGGCGAGCCGGCTGTAGTGCATGATCTCCAGGTAGAAATTCGCCTCACCGTCCTCGCCCCGGACCGGCAGCATCTCGACCTCCACATGCTCCTCGCCGGAGGGGGTGTGGTGCAGGTGAAGGTCCCGCTGGGGCAAACCGGTGTCATGACAGGCCTTAAGGGGGCAGGTCTCGCCCGCCTGATCGCACGGGAGCCGGTAATGATGGGAGACGCGATAGCAGAGCGACTCTCCCTTCTGGCCCGGGTCGCCATACTCCCCTTTATAAGCCTCGTTGGCCGCCAGGATGCGGTAATCCGGGGCGATGATGACGGCCGGCTCGCCAATGGACTCGATGATGGATACCACCTCGGCCGGGACTCTTTCGCTCATGGCCACCTCGGGTGTCGTGATTGACAGCCATTCTCTCCGAAATGCCATATTTGGCACAAGCTTAAACTGGATCTAACACTGCGCACACATGGTGTCGGCCGGCTACGTAAGATCTCAAAATCCGGCATGAGGACCGCATCCGCAACGGCATGCAGGCCTATGCGCTGTTGCAGCAACTGCGAAACGGACAGACCGACGAGGCCACCAAGGCCCGCTTCAACGAGGTCAAAGACGATCTGGGTTACGGCCTTCTCCTGAAGAAATACACCCCCAACGTAGTGGATGCTACAGAAGCGCAGATCCGGATGGCGGTCGATGACACCATCCCGCAGGTGGCGCCGCTGTTCTGGAGCTTCCGCCTCATGGTGGCGCTCGGCTTTTGGTTCATCGTCCTGTTCGGCCTCTCTTTCCTCTACTGCGCCAAGCGCGATGCCGGTCGCAAGCAGTGGCTGCTGAGGGCCGCGCTCTACTCGGCCCCTCGGCGCGGCGGCCATGCCGATGGGCGGCGGTGCGGGATTGAACCCGCAGCCGATGCAGAAACACTTGGATTAACCACGGGGGACACGGGGAGCACGGGGCGATAATGTGCTGAATCACTCCAGTGCTCCGTTCACCCGAGTAGCGAATCCAAAAACGAATACGACGGAAAGCCGGTTTCGCGGAATTCATTGCAGTTCCCCGTGTACCCCGTGCTCCCCGTGGTTAAATGATGAGGTCTGAAAAAAATGATATTGGATTACGAGACATTGAAACTGGTGTGGTGGTTGCTGGTCGGCGTCCTGCTGATCGGTTTTGCCATCACGGATGGCTTTGACATGGGTGCCGGCGCACTGCTGCCCTTTCTCGGAAAGAACGATGAGGAGCGCCGGGTGATCATCAATACGCTCGGTCCTCACTGGAAATCGTCTCCATGCCGGCAGCCGATGCGCTGCCGAACCCGCTGGCGAAACAGGTCATGCAGGCCGAAGGCGCCTGGCTGGTGAACTACACCAGGTACCCCTGGATGATGGTCGCGCCGGCACTGGGCTTTGTCGGTGCCCTTGGCGCCGTTCTGATGGCCAGGGCCCATCGTCCGGGATTGGCGTTCACCTCCAGCTCGGTCTCGATGGCAGGGATTATTCTCACTGCCGGTTTTTCCATGTTCCCGTTCATCATGCCGTCCATCACGGTACCGAACGGGTCGCTGACGCTTTGGGACGCACCTTCCAGTCACCTGACGCTCACCGTTATGTTCTGGGCCGCGATGATCTTCGTACCCATCATCCTGGCTTACACCACCTGGTGTTACCGATCACTGTGGGGTAAGACCAGCGTGCAGTTCATCCGCGACAACAATTACGACGCTTATTGATTCGAACAGAGAGGTCTAAACCATGTGGTATTTCGCCTGGATACTCGGGGTTCTGCTGGCGTTGACGCTGGGGGCCCTGAATGTGATGTGGCTGGAAGCGGAACTCACCGGTTCCGAGAAGGACTGATATCCTGATGGGCAGCCTTCATCAGAACGGGGACGCGGCATGAGCCGTGTCCCCTACCCCAATCCGTTCTGGAGCCGACTTGGTTCCACTGCCCTGGCCGTCGGACTGAGTGGACTCGTTCTGGTCTATCCCCGCGTGATTGCGGAAACCGCGAGTGATATCCGTCACGGCACCCTGATACTGCTGCATTGGGGTATAGCGGCCGGTTTCGTTCACGGCGTCGGTTTTGCTCCCCGCATGGACATTTGGCGGGTGGCCTTTCATCCCGTGCTCGGATGGCTGTTCATGATCGCGGGGAGCCTCTGGATCATCACCCGCCAGTAAACAAAATTCGACCGGGTATCGACGTTCACCCCACTCCGCCGTTGAGTTAAAATGCGGGCGCTTTGCGCAGCTACCCACGCGCTGAGCCTGACGATTCCCTTGGGCAGCAGTTCGAAGCCTCAACCTGCCACCATACGGAACCGGTCGCTGCGGTTCCGAGAGGCACCGCAGCCTTTGCGGGTGGTCCAGGAAATCAGCCTCTTTTAAGGGCAAAGACCGCACGCTCCCCCCTGCGTGCATCCGCGCTTTTATTTTTTTCTTTTTTTGCTTGAAATGCAGGAGTTGCACTTATGGCACACATCGTCATCCTCGGTGCCGGTACCGGCGGGCTGCCGGCGGCCTATGAGATGCGGGACGAGCTTGGCAAAGAGCACAAGATCACCCTGGTCAGCGCATCCAACGAATTCCAGTTCGTCCCCTCCAACCCGTGGATCGGCGTCGGCTGGCGCCAACGCAAGGACATCACGTTCGAAATCGAACCCTGCGTCCGGCGCAGGGGCATCGACTTCGTCGCCAAGCCGGTCACCCGAATCGATGCGGAAAACAGCCGTCTGGAATTCGACGAAGGGGAAGCCCTCGATTACGACTATCTGGTGATCGCCACCGGACCGAAACTCGCATTCGACGAGGTGGAAGGCGCGGGACCTCACGGCGGTCATACCGAATCCGTCTGCACCGTGGATCATGCCGAGATCGCCTATGCGAACTATCAGAAGCTGGTGGAGGAGCCCGGCCCGATCATCATCGGTGCGATGCCCGGTGCCAGCTGCTTCGGTCCCGCCTACGAGTACGCCGCCATCGTCGACGCCGACCTTCGCAAACGGCGCGTGCGCGACCGGGTTCCCATGACGATGGTGACCTCCGAGCCCTACGTGGGCCACCTGGGTCTGGGCGGCGTGGGCGACTCCAAGGGAATGCTCGAATCAGAGCTGCGCAACCGCCACATCAACTGGATCACCAATGCCAAGGTGACCAAGGTTGAAGAGGGAACGATGTACGTGGATGAGCACGACATGGATGGCAATGTCATCAAGCAGCACGAGCTGCCGTTCAAGTTCTCCATGATGCTGCCCGCCTTCAAGGGCGTGGATGCCGTGGCCGGTGTCGAAGGGCTCTGCAACCCGCGCGGATTCGTCATCGTCGACGAGCACCAGCGCAGCCCGAAATACCCCAACATCTTCTCGCTGGGTGTCTGCATCGCCATACCGCCGGTGGAGCAAACCCCGGTGGCGACCGGTGCCCCGAAAACCGGTTATATGATCGAATCGATGGTTACCGCCATCGTGCACAATGTGGGCAATCTGCTCGACGGTAAGGAGCCGAAAGACAAGGGCACTCTCGCCGCCCTGTGCCTGGCCGATCTGGGCGACTCCGGCGCCGCGTTCGTTGCCGTTCCGCAGATCCCGCCCCGCAACATCACCTGGTTCCGAAAGGGCAAGTGGGTGCACTGGGCGAAGATCGCCTTCGAGAAATACTTCATCCGCAAGATGAAGAAAGGCACCTCCGAGCCGCTGTACGAGAAGTACATCCTCCGCTTCATGGGAGTCACACGGCTTAAGAAGTAAAAAACCACGGGGGGCACGGGGCACACGGGGACTTCATTGAGACGGGTTTCACCCCGTGTCCCGTGCCGCTGCGGTTTGGTTCCAAACATTCGAGGTGCTTTCCTGCGGGAGCGGCATCCCTGCCGCGAAGGGGATTGCTTTCACTTCGCGCGGCTGGAAGGCGCCCACCAGCCGGGTCCGCAGGGCGTGATTTTGTAGGAGCGGCATCCTGCCGCGATGGGTTTCGTGAGGGAATTCGCGGCTGGAAGCCGCTCCCACCGGTCGGGTCCGCGGGGCGTGATTTTGCAGGAGCGGCATCCTGCCGCGATGGGTTCCGTAGAGGGAATTCGCGGCTGGAAGCCGCCCCGCCGGTCGGGTTTGCGGGGCGTGATTTTGTAGGAGCGGCATCCTGCCGCGATGGGTTCCGTGAGGGGGATTCGCGGCTGGAAGCCGCCCACCGGTCGGGTCCGCGGGGCGTGATTTTGTAGGAGCGGCATCCTGCCGCGATGGGTTTCGTGAGGGAATTCGCGGCTGGAAGGCGCCCACCAGTCGGGTCCGCGGGCGTGATTTTGTAGGAGCGGCATCCTGCCGCGATGGGTTTTGTGAGGGGGATTCGCGGCTGGAAGCCGCCCACCGGTCGGGTCCGCGGGGCGTGATTTTGTAGGAGCGGCATCCTGCCGCGATCGGCGTTCAGGGGGATTCGCGGCTGGAAGGCGCTCCCACCGGTCGGGTCCTCGGGGCGTGATTTTGTAGGAGCGGCATCCTGCCGCGATGGGTTCCGTGAGGGGGATTCGCGGCTGGAAGCCGCCCACCGGTTTGCTGAACTGTAGACAGTACTCTCTCGTTCACCCGGGGTGGAAAAAACTGCAGTTCCCCTGTCCCCCGTGGTTAACCACTCAATGCTCGTGCGGCTGAGGCGGGGGTAAAGGCTCGCCTTTGGCGACGGCTTTGGCTGCCCTGACCGGATCGGTTTCCGAAGTCGCGACGACGCGAATTCCCCTGGCGGCCATTCGGTTCACGAAACCCTGGCCGCAACCACCGGTGATAATGACGTCGGCCACATCGACGGGATGTTCACCTTCGCCGTGGAAATCATGAAAGGCCATCCCCTTAGGAAGGTCGATGCGCTGCATCTCCTTCGGCTCTCCCCCGGTTCCATCCTCAAAAACCAGGAAACGTCGTGTCTTGCCGGCGTGTCCGGTTACGGTACGGAAGTTCTGACTGGTCACTGCAATTTTCATCATTGCTCTCCAAAGACACGGCGGCTATTTACAACCTGTTTAGATTCGCCCATCGCGCTTGAGTTCTTCATACCAGAGGGGGGCGTGGTGTTCAATGAAATCCACCGACGCATAACCGCTCTTCATTGATTCGAGGCACTCGGGCTCTTCCACTATCGCAAAATAGATATGGGCAACCAGACCGATGAGGACCAGGAATACAGCGGCGGCATGCAGTACCAGGGCCCAACGGAACAGGGCGCCGTAAAAAGGACTGGAGGCAAAGTCGAAGAAACCGGCCGCAAAATAGAGATAGAGGCCGCTGGCGGCGATACCCAGAGAGGCGACGATGATGAGGGTGCCCAAAAGCCGCTGGGCGCCATTATAGCGTCCCGCGGGCGGGACCGGCGTAGCCTTCATCATGCCGAACAAACGCGCCAACGTGATCATCATCGACCGGGTCTCGCGCAGCACAGCCCGGGGTCTCAGTACCAGCACCTGCTTGAGAAACGGCGACACCACGCCCTTCCAACGCATCAACGCGAATAGGGCGATGCCCGTCACCCAAGTGATTCCAACCAGAGCATGAAACTGCACCAGATTGGCGTTGCCGCCGGCCAGTTTCTGCAGGAACTCGGGCCAGAAGGCGGGAGCCAGTCGCAGGCTGTCACCGGAGATAATACCGAGTCCGGTGGCGACAAGGACCAACCAGCATACGGCGTTGAACCAGTGCAGACGAATCGTCCAGAGATCACGAACCAGTATCTTGCGCTCTTGCTGCTTACTCATGTCCCTGCTCCTTCTCGCCCAGCGCACGCCGTCGATCGATGATCTTCTTCATTCCGGCCGCAAAAAAGGCAGCCATCATGCCTCCCAAGCCGATTTTGGCGGCGGGATTGACGACCCCGCCGAGCACGGCAGCCTGCACGTGCTGTTCGACCGGTTTGGGCAACACAATATCGGGCAGAGGCCTTCCTCCCGTGTGGTAATAGTGAGAGGTGCCGCCCGGGACCTCGGGCGTGCTCAGCTGTATCCACTCTTTTTCCTTCAACAGACGGGAGACTTCGCTATTCGGATCGTTGGCATCTCCGAACTGCAAGGCGCCGCCCACACAGGTCTGCACGCAGGCCGGCGCGAGTCCCTCATCCACTCGAGGCTGACAGAAAGTGCACTTGCTGATCGTACCGGTCTCCGGATTGAGCCAGCGCGCTTCATAGGGGCAGGCGGGAATGCAAAGCTCGCAACCGGAGCAGAGTTCGTCATCCACCAGCACGATGCCGTCACTCCGCTTCCACGCCGCGCCGGGTGGGCACGCCTCAACGCAGGGGGCATCATCGCAGTGCTGACAGCGGCCCGGGAAAAGCTCCACGCTCGGCATGCCGTCGTGGGTGACGCTCTCCACCTCCCGCACCCAGTCGCGGGAGTACCCCACCGGCGTCTGCCACTCCGCCCGGCAGGCTACAACGCAGGCTCTGCAATTGATGCAGCGGGTCGTGTCCGCCAGCATCACGTAACGTTTCTTCATTGTTCAACTCCCGAAATTCGAACCGCCAAGACGGTAGGAGCGGCATCCTGCCGCGATGTTTTTGCACAGGCCCCCAATCGCGGCTGAAAGGCACTCCTACAGGCGGTTAATCACTCAAACCCTCTCCACTCGCACGAGCGAGCGGCCCATGGCGACAGAACCGATTCGACGGTCCTGATCGCTGGAGGCGAGATTGGAGTCGGCAGCGCCCCTATTATTGGCGGTGCTCATACGCGGGTCGAAGTGACCGAAGCCGTGGGCCATGAAGACCGTGTCCCTGCGAATACGCGGAGTCACCTTGGCCTTGAGGACACCAGCGCGCCCCTGCCGATCCGCAACCCGCACCTCATCGCCTTGACTGATGTTTCGCTCGGCCGCGGCATCCGGGTGAATCCAGAGTTCGTTTTCCGCCATCAAGTCGGCAAGCCAGATGTTGTTTTGGGTGCGGGCGTGGGTATGCACGCCGACCCGGCCGAACGTGAGGTGGAATTCTCCCTTTTCCGGGCGCACCTGAGGTTCGTAATCGAGGGCCCCGTCCATTCCCAGCGTCTTGAGCCGAGAGGGGACCAGTTCGACCTTTCCACTGGGCGTCGGGAATTTCGAACGGCGGCCGAATTCCCGGGGGAAATTCTCCTCGGGATTGCCCGGAAGCTTGACAACGCCCTTCTCCTCCAATTCACGGCGGGAGAGCCCGACCTTTCGCAGGCGTTCGTCAACCAGATCGGCGACCGTGTCGTGCGGGAAGTAGTCGCCCAGCGCCATCCGGTTCGCCAACTCCTTGCAGATACTCCAGGCGTCGCGGGTGTCGTGGAGCGGTTTCATGGCCGGGGTTCTGAGGGCGACATAACCATCCTGTGCCCCGCCGGTCTGCAGATCGTCATACCGCTCCAGATAGCTCGCCTCGGGCAGGAGAATATCGGCGAACAGATTCATCTCGTTGGGCATGACGTCCGCCGCCACGAAAAACTCCATGTTGTCGATGGACTTACGCACCGTGTTCCAGTCGGTGCTGTTCATGAAACCGTTGCCGCCGGCGGTGAGCAGCGCTTTTATGGGATAGGGTTCCTGGTCCGCCATAGCCTTCCACATCTGGTTGGTGAGACCCAGGTCGGGGTTGGCCAGGGGCCACTTACCGGCAACTCCCGCCCCATCGGCCCGCACGGCCTGGCCATGCTCATCCAGCAGTCTTGCGGGCAGATCCGCGTGAGGGTGTGAGAACGGAGGCAGGTCCGGCTCGGGTATCTTGAACGACGTGGGGGTATATACGCCGCCCTTTCTATCCCAGATGCCAAAGAGCGAGTTCAGGATGGCGACCGAGGTTCCCGTACCCAGGTCGTTGGCGGTGCGGGTCAGGCGACGCGGCGAGTAGACCAGAACCGCCGGTGCCGCCTCCGCCATCTCCCGGGCGATGCGAACGATCGTGGCCGCGGGGATCTCGGTCTCCGCTTCCGCCCATTCGGGGGTATAGCGCGCGACCCGCGCCTTCAGCTCGTCAAGGCCGGTGGTGTATTCCGCCACAAAGTCACGGTCGTAGAGCCCCTCGTTGATGACCACGTGAATGAGGGCGAGCAGCAGGGCGTGATCAGTCAGTGGGCGAATGGGCAGCCATTCATCGGCCTTGGAGGCGGTGATGGTATAGCGCGGATCCAGGTACACCACTTTGGCACCACGGCTCACGCCCTCCATCCAGGCCTTGGTTTCACCGTTGTGTAGCGACTCGGTGACGTTGCGCCCGAGCATGAGGAAGTAGCGGCAGTTTTCCAGGTCCAGGGTTTCGTTGCCGGTCAGGTTTTTCCCCGCCACGAGCATGTTGGAGACGCCCCGCGGACCACAGCAGAGCCCGAAGACGGGACTGGTGGTGTTGGGCGTTCCGAAGGCGTGGGCGAGGCGGTGATAGGGCTTTTCCCAACTGCCGTGGCCGATCATCGCCAGCGAATGTGCTCCGTACTTGCGCTTGATGCGCATCAGCCCGTCGGCGACCCGGTCGTAGGCCTCCTCCCAGGAGATGCGTTGCCATTTGCCCTCACCGCGCTTGCCGATGCGACGCATGGGGTACTTCAGGCGGTCCGGGTCATAGGCCACCATCAGCCCTGCGTTGCCTTTGGCGCATACGACCCCGCAGTTGTTGGGATGCTCGGGGTTGCCGTCTATCTTCACGGCCCGGCCGTCCCGCACGCGGACCTTGAGTCCACAACGCCAATAGCACATGTCGCAGAAACCGTAGACCGTCTCTCTGGGCTTGAGCGATTCGTTGTGATGCGGCGCATCGATGCGTGCCAGAGCGCTGGTGGGATGGCCGGCCACACTCAGAGCCGTGCCGGCGGCGGCACCGCGCAGGAACTGGCGGCGCCGGGGATCGAAGCGTCGGGGCATCAGGCGACTCCTCGGGCAAGAGAGTATCGGGATGGGCGGTCGGGCGCAGAGGCGACGTTGCTCAAATCCCAGGCGATCAGCCGATCCAGAAAGTCAGCGGCGGCAAGGAACCACGACGATGGGCGAGCCTCGCGCAGGGCTGCGGTAAACCGTGGTGTCCAGCACGCCAGGTGTTCGCTCAGGAGCCAACGCTGTGTTGCCCGGGTCGATGCCCTGTGGTCGGCCAGCCAGGCCATGAACTCCAGCTCGGAGACAATATGGTCGGGCAGAAAGCCCCCATCGGCCTGCAGCCCGTGGGCGGCCATCATCTCGCGAATGCAAAGGGTGGTTTTCCCCATGAGCTGCCGCTCCCTTTCGAGCCAAAAGGAGGCAAAGGGCTGTGCCGCTACGTGGGGGGCTCCCAGGACGAAAAGACGGCTGTACTCCGCGATGAGGTCGTCATGGCAAAGACGGGAATGGGGGGGGATGGACTCGATGAGGAGGCGCCACTGCCCGTCGCACGACTTTTCGAAGAGCAGACTGGATGCCAGTTCACCGAAACGCTGGAGTGTTTCCCGGTCCGGCTGCTGATAGAACGCCGCGGCAATCAGATAAAGCTTGGCCCGCATAGATGATTATTCCGGTCAACTGAACGTGTTACCGGATGCTATGGCAGGCTTCGGGCGGCCGCATTGAGAATCGTCAATCCTCGGCGATTTCCCGCAGACGGCCGAGGTCGACGCGAAACCCCCGGGGTTGCTCCTCGAGAATACCTGAACGCTTGAACTCGGCGATGACGCGGCTGGCCAACTCTGTGGTGACGCCGAGTATGGCACCCATGTCCCGGCGATTGAAAAGTGAACAGCACCGCTCGCCCGTCTCGTCCGCCAGCCGCAAGACCAAACGCGCCACCCGGCGCCGCACGGATCCCGTGGAGAGTTCGGTGAGCCACGCATCGGCTTCCGATAGCGCCCGCTGCCAACGGCACATCAGTTCACGATGCAGGACCGGTTTATCCTGATCGAGACGCTGGAGAACTTCGGCTGGAATTCGACACAGAATGGAACGCTGGATCACGACGGCTTCGTGCTGGTAGGGCTGACCGAGAAGGGCCTCGAGCCCGAGGACGTCACTGCTTTTCACCAGCCGCACAATCCGCTGTCCTCCGTCGGGCAGGTACTGAACCAGTTTGATCAGGCCCTGACGCACGGTGTAGACGGCCCGGCCCGACTCGCCCATGCGATAGAGCACCGCCTGGGGCTCCATTGCCCTCTCCTCGATAGCATCCTGGATGGGGAGCAGGTCCCGCTCGTCCAAACCACCAAAAAGGACGCTGTCGCGAATGCCGCAGCTTCGGCAGCCGGTTGAGCACGGATCGGGCTGGGTCATATCGGGTCGGCTCTGAAAGGTTTTGCCATTGTAACGCAAAGCGACAACAACGAGCACTCAGCCGCGTTCCGCTGACAGGGAGGGATCCCCGACCCAACGTGACTGCACCCGCCGACGGTCACAACTATCCTTGAGGGAGAGGACCCAGGCGAATGCAGATGAAGGTATGCCCTTACCATTGCGGATGGTGTGAGGATCCGGCTTGCGAGGCACAGGGGTGTTGGCACACCGGAACGCCGCCGCTTATCGCCTGTGAAAAGTGTGGTGAACTTCACGAGCCCTACGCCGAACGGGTCCACTGCGCCGGATGCTGCGAACGGTTCCGGGAGGATTAGATATGTCGCGGGTAATCTGGAAAGGCAGTATCAGCTTTGGCCTCGTCAACGTCCCGGTCTCCCTCTACTCGGGCGAACAGCGGGACGAGATCCATTTCCATCAGCTGGACAAGCGCAACCTATCCCCCATCGGCTATCAGCGGGTCAACAAGAACACCGGTCAAGAGGTCCCCTGGGATGAGATCGTCAAGGGCTACGAGTATGAGAAGGGCGATTACGTTCTGGTCTCCGATGACGAGCTCAAACAGGCCAATCCCGAAGCGACCCAAACGGTGGAGATCATCGATTTCGTCCAGGGTGAGGCCATCCCGCTCATGTACTTCGACAAGCCCTACTACCTGGAGCCGCAGAAGCGGGCAGAGAAGGGCTATGTACTGCTCAGGGAGACACTGCGGCGCACCGGAAAGGTCGGTATCGCCCGGGTGGTACTGAGAACGCGTCAGTACCTCGCGGCTCTGGTTCCGGTGGAGAACGCACTGGTCTTGGAGATGCTGCGCTACGACTACGAGCTGCGAAAGCCTCGGGAATTCAACCTTCCCGCCGAGGACCTCGAAGCGTACGGCATGTCCGACCGGGAGATCGACATGGCCGAGCGGCTAGTCGAAGGCATGGCCAGCGAGTGGCAGCCGGAGAAGTACCACGACGAATTCCGGGAGGATGTCCTGCACCTTATCGATGAAAAGGTGCGAACCGGAAAGACGCACGAAATCGGCGTTGCGCCGCCGCAGCCTGCACGCCGCCGCGCCGAGGTGGTCGACCTGATGGCCCTGCTCAAGCAGAGCGTCGAAGAGACGGAAAAGAGCCGCGGCAAAAAAACCGCCCCCAAGCGGCCCCGAAAACGGGCCTGACGGAACGGAGGTCAACTGCGGGGGAACTCGGGAAATTCCAGCCCAAACCAATCAAAAAGAACGCCGGACGAACCGTCCAGCGCCGGCGGAGTACCGCTGGCTCCCTTCGTGCTCTCCGTGGCTGCATTGCCCGTGTTCCCGCGATTGAATTCACTCGGATCGGCCTATGGCACTGGAGGAGTACCGGCGGAGAAGGGATTTCGAACGCACGCCCGAGCCGAGCGGCAGCGAGGCGATGGCAGCCGGGGAGGGTCCCCTGTTCGTGGTGCAGAAACATGCGGCGCGTCGACTGCACTATGACTTTCGTCTGCAGATCGGAGGCGTGCTAAAGAGCTGGGCCGTGCCCAAAGGGCCGAGTCCCGACCCGGCAGACCGGCGTTTGGCGGTGGAAACCGAAGACCATCCCCTCGACTACGGCCGTTTCGAAGGTGTGATTCCGAAAGGCGAGTACGGCGCCGGTGCGGTGCTGCTTTGGGACCGCGGCACCTGGCATCCGGAAGGTGATCCGGAGACCGCCTACCGCCGCGGGCACCTGAGCTTTCGGCTCGAAGGTGAAAAGCTGCGGGGCCGTTGGTCGCTGGTGCGCACCAGCGGGAAGGAGGGTAATGACTGGCTGCTGATCAAATCGGATGACGACTATGCCGGGATCCACTGGAGCAGCCTGGAGGTGAACCGCAGTGTACTCTCCGGGCGAACCCTGGAGCAGATCGCCGGGGCCCCTGCTCGTCTCTGGCATTCCGACTCGGGGCTTCAGGAACTGCTGCCCGACATCGAGGGCAAACCCGCGCCCTTGCCGGACTCGGTGGGCGCCCAACTCGCCTTGCTCACCGAAGTCCCACCGGAGGGCGAACAGTGGGTGCACGAGATCAAATTCGACGGCTACCGCATTCTCGCCCGTATCGAAGGGGGGACGGTTCGGCTTTTCAGCCGAAACGGCAAGGACTGGACCGAGAAATTCCCGATCATCGCTTCCGCCCTTGCCGGACTGCCGGTTCGAACCGCCTGGCTCGATGGCGAAATCTGCGCGCTGCTGCCCGACGGGAGAACAACGTTTCAGGGACTTCAGGAGGCATTGAGCCAAACACGCGATGAGGAGCTGGTCTACTTCCTTTTCGATGCACTCTATCTGGACGGCCTGGAGCTTCGGGACAAGCGGCTCGAGGAACGCAAGGCCATCCTGGGTCAGTTGCTGGAAACCATCGGCACCGAGACCTCCCCCCTCCGTTATACGGACCACATCATCGGCTACGGACCGGCCTTCTATCAGCAGGCGTGCCGTCTCGGGCTGGAAGGGACGCTGGCCAAGCGTGCAGGCGCGCCCTATCGGGCCGGTCGCGGGCGGGACTGGCGAAAAATCAAATGCCTCCTGCAGCAGGAGTTTGTCATCGGCGGTTTTACCGACCCCTCGGGAGGCCGGAAGGGCTTCGGGGCGCTGCTGCTCGGACTTTTTGAAGGCCCGGATTTCCGTTATGTCGGCAGAGTCGGAACGGGATTTACGGAAGCGGTGCTTCAGGACCTTTTTGGACGACTGCAGCGGCTCGTCCAGTCCGAAACCCCATTTTCGATCGACGCCCCCCAGGGCGGCCCTTCCATCCACTGGGTGCGACCGGAACTGGTGGCGGAGGTGCAGTTCTCCGAATGGACCCGCGACGGCGTGCTGCGCACGCCCTCCTACCAGGGGCTCAGGGAGGACAAACCGCCAGGCGAGGTTCGACGCGAATCACCGGACCGTTCCCCCGAAGCGCCTCCGGAGACGCCGGGGCCCGCCTCTCGGATGAAGGACCGCAGAGACGATTTGAAGCTCTCCCATCCGGATAAGGTACTCTTCCCGGAACAGGGCCTGACCAAACGCGACCTGGCTCGCTACTTCCAGAGCGTCGCCGACTGGGTCCTGCCGACTCTGGTCGGGCGTCCCCTCACCCTTTTCCGCTGCCCCGATGGGCGCCACAAAGGCTGCTTCTTCCAAAAACACGCGGACGGCACGATCCCGAAGGCGATTCGCCGGGTCACGATCCCCGAGAAGGAGGCCGATGAGGTCTACCTCTACATCGAGGATCTCGAGGGACTTATCGGACTGGTGCAGATGGGCGTTCTGGAAATCCATACCTGGGGTGCACGCGCCGATCGTCCCGACTCGCCGGATCGGATCATCTTCGACCTGGATCCCGACGAGGGGCTCGGGTGGCAGGCGGTGATCGATGCGGCACTTGCGGTCCGTTCCCGTTTGCAGGGATTGGGTTTCGATTCTTTCGTGAAGACCACCGGGGGTAAGGGTCTGCACGTGGAGGCACCGATTGTTCGCCGGCACAGATGGGGCGAGGTGAAGACGTTCGCCAAGGCGGTCGCGGACGACCTCGTCAGAGAGGCCCCGCGGCTCTATACCGCCAGCCCCGCGAAGCGCGCAAGAAAAGGAAAGCTGTTCATCGACTATCTGCGAAACACCCGGGGAGCCACCGCGATTACCCCCTACGGTACCCGGGCGAAACACGGCGCCCCCGTGGCCACCCCCATCAGCTGGGATGAGCTGACCCCCGATCTCCGCTCGAACCAATGGGATGTGCGGACGCTACCCGAACGGCTTGCGGTCCTGCGAAACGATCCCTGGACGGGGTACAGCAAGGTCCGCCAGTCCATAACCGCAACCGTCCGGCGGCAACTGGACCTCGACTGAACCCGCGTCGTTGCCGAACAGGTGTTCGGACGGACGATGAACGCCGGTTCACACGGCAGAGTGAATCATGGCCGGCTAGACTTCGGAACGAGACGTTGGCCGGGAGGGCCCAATGCGAAAACGGATAATCGAACGGGAAGCCCGCCCCTCGCCCGTCGAGGCGGCGGGCTGGCTGGATCTCGAGCGGTTGGCGCGCGCGGAGATCACCTCCGAAGACCCGCAGCACCCGATCGAGGATGCACTGAGCCCGCCCGGCAACGGCGGCTGGCTCGCGGAAACACCGGGGCCGCAAACGCTGCGGCTGCTGTTTGACCAGCCGCGACGTGTCGGGCGCATACGCCTCGTGTTTGAAGAGCACGATACGACGCGGACCCAGGAATTTGTACTGCGCTGGTCTACGAGCGGCGGTCACACCTACCGCGAGATTGTCCGCCAGCAATACAACTTCAGCCCCCCCACGACGGAGCGCGAGGAAGAGGATTTCGAGACAGCGCTGGAGGGCGTAACGGCTCTGGAAATCGTGATCATCCCCGACATCGGGGGCGGTCAGGCCCGCGCCTCGCTGAGCGAATTGCGCCTGGCCTAGTGGGCTGTTGAAAAAGGTTTTGTGTCCCTTCTCCCTGAGGGAGAAGGTTAGGATGAGGGGGATAAAATCAGTAACTTACCTTTTATTGAGTCCCCTCACCCCAGCCCTCTCCCTCTGGAGAGGGTCGGGGTGAGCGTCCCTTTAACGGCCCGCCCGGGAGCCTACCAGTACCGAACCCGTCCGGTATCGACGTGAATAAAATCGGACTGCGGGTAGTAACCCACACCTCCCCGCTTCAGGGTCACCGCAGCCTGCTTGAGCTCGCGCGTAGCCGTCCCGGGCAAGCGGATGTCGACCGCCTTGCCGACCATATGCAGGCTGTATTTCGCGACGCCCCCGGAGCGGGTTCGCAGATAAGCGTTGGTGCGCCTGGAGCGGTAACCCGAGATCACGTGATAGGCCTTACCGTTTCCAAGCCTCTCCCGAAGGCCCCAGAGCAGATCCAGTAAGGCAGGGTCGATGGCCTTGACCTCGCCAGTGCGATAGTCCCGCAGGATGAAGTCGATCGTCTTCAGGGCATCGGGCAGATAGCGTCCCGCCTCCCAGTAGACAGTACGCAGGGATTCCCCCGTATGCAGGTCGTAGAACGCCAGTTCCCGCGCCGGTTTTACGGCGGCTGACGCCGGCGGGAGAATGAACCCGGTGGCGAAGGCCGCCGCGGTTTTCAGCAAGGCACGTCGGTCGCCATCTGTGCAGTGGCGCTGTTTGCGTTTACCCATATCATCCCTCGATTCGGATCGAGGGAATCACACCGGAAACGCGACAATGCGTAAATGAATCAGTTCACGTTAGAGGCGATGTCCAGGGACTCGCCTCTCAGAGCTGAGACGAGCTTCCGGTTGCGGCCATAGATATCATTTCGAAACTGCACCTGCCCATCCGGGTCTACCCATGCCGTTTGATAGACAAAGTAGACCGGCACCGGCTCGGGCAGGGATATCTTGCGCCGCTCCCCGGTCTCGACCTCCGCCAGCAGCTTTTCGGTATCCCAGGTATCGTCCAGCAGAGCGGCGGCCAGGACGAAGGGCTTCTCGAGTCTGACGCAGCCGTGGCTGAACGCACGCTCCCGACGCGTGAACAGGTGTCGGGCGGGCGTATCATGCAGGTAGATGGCGAAGCGGTTGGGCAGCATCAACTTGATCCGCCCGAGGGCATTCCAGCTCCCCGGCTTCTGCTTGAACACGTAGGGGAACGGTTCCTCCTCATCCAGCTTCAGGGTCGCCAGGACATCGTCGCGAGTCAGTTCGACCGGCTCCCCCCCGGCATAGGCCTGGATGCGCTGACGAATGAAATAGGCCGGGTCCGACAGCAGCTTCGGCAGCAGTTCGTCCCTGGCAATGGCCTGCGGAACGGTCCAGCCCGGATTAAGCGTCAGATAGCGAATCGAGGAGGCGAACGCCGGCGTTTCCCAGTCCTCCTCCGGCCGACCGACAATGACTCGCATAGTCAGTTGCCTGCGTTCGGATTCATACAGGGAGAGTTGAAAGCCGGCGACATTGACAATGACGTAGCGCTCCTCCCCTGTGCGCGGCAGCCATCGCCAGCGCTCCAGACTGGCCCGTATCTGCGAGATACGGACCGATACCGGCACATTCAGTGCGGCCCGGGTCTTCGGCCCCACAATGGCGTCCACCTTGAGACCGTGGCGGGTCTGGAAACGGCGTACCGCATCGGCAAGATGTGGGTCGAAATAGTCCCGGTCACTCGGTTGCGCCCCGGAGAGGTCGCCACTTCTCATGAGGCGGCGGCGAAGGATACGAACCTGCGGGTCGATATCGCCCGGCTTCAGACTCGCACCCGCACTTAAATGGGGGAAGCCACCAGCGCGGGCCATTGCCCGATACTCACCGAGGGCCCGCCGTAAGCGTCGGTAACCGGAGGCCCGGGGCGCCAATCCCTCCAGCACCGAGTCCACCGACTCACCGGCGGTCAGGGGCCGGATGATCCGTTCGGGATCCAGGCGCGGCCGTTTCAGGTGCCAGGCGGCATCAACCGCAGACGGTTCCGTTTGCCCCCCATGCAGACTGAAAGCCGTCCTCAGCAGGGCCTGGGTCAGCTGCAATTCGATACTGGCCATGCGCTGCGCGGAAATCTCACCCAGGGGAAGATAGATGGGGGTGTATTCGAGGCCGTGGCGCTCTTTCGCCAGATAAGAGAGCAGTTCACGCGCGCGATGATTCACTCCCCGGGCATCAAACCAGAGCGGGGCATAGGCGCGTTCGGAATAGATCTTTCGCCAGTGAGGACGGGTCGAAAGGCCGGCCACATCAGCGGGCATCGCCCCCGCGTTTTGCAGCCAGGCGCGCAGTACCGTTTCCACGTCGGCGCCGGCCGGAGCGGTGCTGCATAATCCGAAGATCAGCCCGCCTGCGATCAGGCCGCGGCACCAAACATTGAGCCTGCAGAACATCCCTGTCTGCACTCCGATTTGCTGGAGTATGACTATCGAGTATAGCCCGCCACCGGAATTACCCGTTCCCCTTCGGCTTCTCCATAAGGCGCCGACAATTTGCGCTTTCGGCGCCGCCCAGTTCCAAAAAGGGAAGCAGTGCCGCCGCGGGCGTAAACAGCGCTCCCAGCGCAAACGATTCGATCACCTCGGTTATGGGGCTGCCCACGATGTCGACCGAAGGATCCCGAAACGGCCCCTGGATCTTCACCGGCTGGTTGAGGGAGAACAGGCTCGGGTCCTTGGCCCGGGCGGAGATTTCGAGATTGAAAGCTTCGCTGCGCAGGTCAATCAGCCCATCCGCCATCAGGACGCTGTCCCCTGTGTCCATCACGGCGGTCTCTATCCGGGCGATGCCGTTTTGAACATTGAAGGTGCCCACCGCGCAGCGGATCGGGGTCACATTATCGTGACCACGCACCAGCAGGGCCTCGGCAATATCCAGACCGGCCAGCTCGACCAGGAGCGAGTCCAGCCGTCCGCCTGTTGCAATCACCTCGATGCGCCCATCGGCATTGCCAATGGCGGAGGCGATGGTCTGGCCCTTTCCCGACAGATGCATGCGACCGCCGACGACAATCCGGGTTGCATCCAGGGGCTCGATGTCGGGAAGGATCTCTCCCAGCTGAATGCCACGAAACTCGACATTCCAGCCCAAACCGGGAATCGCCACGGCATCGACCCGCAATCGACCGTTGACCCGACCGCCCGCCAGCCCCAACTGAAGCGGATCGAAAACCAGGCGTCCGTCCCGCAGTGTAATTTCAACATTCAGGTTTCGAAGCGGGGCTACGGGGGTTTCCAGCACACCGGCGCTGACAGCAAGGTTCAAGCCGAGCGCATGCAGCGGACGCTCGGCAATACGCGCCCGTGGCAAAAACTGGGTCTGCTCGGTCTCGGGTTCGACCAGGAACATGCCGATATCCTTCGGGTCCATGCGTTTGCCCGTGAGATGCCCCGTCAGCTGCGGGGGATGCACGGAAAAATCCGCGGTGATCCGCCCGTGCAGGTCCGACTCCCCCACCTGCAAATCCAACCCGGTCAGGATGAGTTTGGCGCCGTCCCGGCGCAATTGGCCATTCATGGCATAGGGTGCACTGGGAGGAGCCGGAATGCCCGCGATGGGAAACAGACGCCCCATGTCCGGACCGCTTAGCGCCACCTCCGCTTCGAAGGCACGGGCGGCGCCGCTTCCGGTCAGGGCTCCGTCGACGGTCAGCCGCGTTTCGTTGATAACCAGTTCGCCCTCGAGCGGGAAGCGCCGGCTCGGATCCCGCAGATCGGCAATGTCCCCCCCCGGGTCTCTGCATGAAGCGGCAGGCCATCGAGGCTGCCCAGTGCTTCGACAGTCGTGTCGTCGTTGGTGGAGAGGCGGGCTTCGGCAAGGACAAGGGTTCGATCGCTGCCCTTGGTGCGGTCACGATAGTCGATGACAAAGTCGTTCAGCCTTGCCCCGGCGATAACCGGAAAGTCGGCCCGCCCGGGTGCCTCCGCTTCACCGTGGAAGTCCCAGTTCACCCGGCCCTCTTCGGAGCGGATGAGGCGAAGTACCCCATTGCCGATGCGCACATCGTCCAGGACAACATTGCCTCCGAGCAGAGGCAGGATGCCGATGTTTCCGGCCACCCGTTCGACGCGCAGCATGGGGTGTTCCGCCCACGGCGGATTTGCGAGACGCACATCGGTGGCAACCAGGCGGGTGGGCAGCCCCCAGTCGATATCAAGGTTACCGATCCGGAAGGGGCGTCCCGTCGCCTTCTCGACCCGGGATTCCAGATACCGGGCAATGTCCGAGTCGTCGATCAGGATCGCGGCGGCGACCACCGCAGCGAAGAGCACCAGCAGCAGCGCCCCAATGCTGCCGAGGATGATACGCCGTCCCTTGCGTTTCCCGCGTGCCATACCTTGGCCTCCGGTTTTCCCTCGGAGTATAGCGAGGGGGTCGAACGCGGGCTCTCCTGAGCAATGCGGCCTCGAATCGATTCCAATCGTTCATGGAACGGACGCAGGACAAGGGGGGGGCCGCGAGGCGCGGCCGCTTTATAACGGGTGCGCCCGGGTCTGACGCGAGTCGGGTGAACTCAGTGTTCGGCCCCGGGGTCGGCAATCGGAGGCAGTCGCTCCATGAGATAGCAGAGGCAATCCTGGCGGATAACCCGTTCGTCGAGCGTCAGCATCGAGGGCATCACCGGCAGACGGGTCCGCAGCTCTCCCTCATTAACCGCAAAGAAGCGATCCGTTACCCGCTCCCCCTCTTCATTCCACGCATCGACCCGGGCGCCGGCGCCGTTGGCGAAGGCGAGCGCGGTGCCGACGGGCAACTCGCGAAAGTTCAACTCGTCCAGATCGGGCTCGAACACCAATTGCGCGTTCGGGTCCCGGAAACTGAAGGAGACCTCATCGGGCACCTTTACGGTAGCTACGGTGTGGAACAAGTCATAGTCGTGAGGAGCAACAGGATGTTCCGGCAGTGACGCCATGTTGATGACGGCGTCCAGGTAGTCGAGCACGTGTTCGGCATTCGCGGCGTGTCCCGGTTTACCGCACTCCACCGTGACGGCCGGACACAGCTGTGCCATCGCCATGGACTGCACGGTCTCGGGGCGGATGAAATAGACCACGGTGCGGCTGAACAGTGTCGCCAGGTGCAGGTAACGGTGGTCAAGTCGGTTGATGCAGCCGTAGTGGGGGTTGAGCCCGGTGTTGTTGTGAACGTCGATACTGGCAAACGGTCGACGCCGAGCAACGGCCTCCAGCACCTCCGCCGCCAGGCGGTGCTCCGGCTCCTCCCCCCCTTTCCAGATACGGTTAAAGTCCGGCTGCCCCTCCAGGCGTCGCAGACCGTGACGAGCCGCGGCGACATTGCCCACGAACAGCGCCAGCGAGCGGGGCAGCGTGTGGCCCGCATAGTTATCCAGGAGGGCGCGAGTGGACTCCCAGCCGGTGTCCTCATTTCCGTGCAACAGCACCGTGATCACCAGTGGCTCCTCGCGTCGGCCCGGAAGATGAATCAGCGTCGGCCCATCGAGGACTTCATGTAACCTGGAAGCGGGTCGGCCCAGGATTCCGTCGGGCAGCCCCTCCAGTTGGATCAGCTTCGGTTCACGCATATGTCGTTTCCGTCGGCCATTGGTGCACGGGCATGCCGCTGTCCTGGAGTTCCAGGTAACGCTCGACCAGCCGCGCCATGTCGTTGCCGACATGCTCAACATAGTCGCATTGCCAGGCGGCCCCCGTGCGGCCGGTCCGGACCCGTTCGCCGATGATTCCCAGATAGCGGTCGATATCGCCCTCGGCGCAACCGAGTTCCTCCAGCCCCTCGCGAGCCATGCCGAGCAGCCGGCGCCGGAACAGCTCCTGAAGATTCCAGCTCTTGCCGTCCAGCCAGACGACGGAGGCATCGAGGCTGTGCTTGGCGGCGGTGTAGAAATTATCGCGCGCCTTGGCAAAATCCAGCTTGAACTCCACGCCGCGCTCCTGCTCGGCAACCGCGGTGATCAACCCGAAAAAGAGCGCCGCGTTGGCGATGGTATCCACCACGCTTGGCCCGGCAGGACCACCCGGTGCTCGATACGCAGGTGGGGCGTGCCGTCCGCATCGAACCCCGCCAACGGCCGATTCCAGCGCCAGACGGTACCGTTTTGAAGCCGCAAATGTTCGAGCGCTCCGGGGTCCTCGCCCAGTTCCACCGGCAGCAGCACCGGATAGTGTTCCAGATTCTCCAGGAACAGCTCAAACAGGGACTCCCGGACGTAACCGGACCCGAACGTTACCCGCTTGATCGGGCCGAAAGCGGCCCCGTTGATGCCGCCGACTTCCACCGCCTGTTCAAATAACGGGATACGCGACTCCCGCCAAAGCCGCCGGCCGAACAGCAGTGGCGAATTGGCGCTCATCGCTACCATCGGCGCCGAGAGGATCGTCGCCGCGTTGAAGTAGCGTGCCGCTTTATTCTGCGCCACCTGAAAATGGATTTGAAACGAGGTGGTGGCCGCCTCCAACATGACGTCGTGGTGTTCGGTCCGCAGATGCTCCCGCCCCTGGATTTCCAGCACCAGGGCGCGGCCGTGTCGCAGGCGCAGCACCTGCTCATTCAGTGCCTTGTAGCGGGTCAGGTGCGACATGTTGGCCAGGGTCAGCATCTCGTCACGCACCGTGGGCAGGATGCCGATCATCGCCAGCCGCAGCCCCATCGAGCCGGCCACCTCCCGGCATCGGAGCCAGTTGGCCTCGAGCTCCCGATGCATGGCCTCGAGCGCATCGCCCCCGACCATCAGCGGCGTGCTGTTCAGCTCGATGTTGAACAGCGACAGTTCCGGAGAGACCAGCGCATCAGGAAGTTGCTCCAGGAAGCGCACGTTTTCCGGCGCGGGCTGGGCGGCGTTATCCACCAGCCAGGCCTCCAGCTCGAAGCCGACCGTGCCGTGGCGGGCCGAAAACCGCTTGTCGGCAAACCAGCGCTCAAGAAGCTGCGTCTCAGCCTTCAGTCGCCGTGAGAAGGCCTCAAAATCGTGCTTCTTGAAACGACTGCCCGAGATCTCCTGGCCCATGCGTTTTTCTCCGGAGTCGATCCGATAGCCTGCTCCGCACACCCATTCTCCCGGCGCCGGCCGCAACGGTCTTTCGCACCGCGAAAAAACCGACGCGGCCCGCGATGGTGCACTTCTTTGGGCCCGACAGGCTGTTGAAAAACTCCCTCTCCCTCCGGGTCGGGGTGAGGGGGGGGCAATGCAGGTAACTGCCCGATTTTTGCTCCCTCATCCTGGCCTTCTCCCTGAGGGAGAAGGGACAACCCCTTTTTCAACAGCCTGCTAAGCGCCCGTGTCAACAATCCGGTTGAGTTCAGCCAAGCGTTCCGGGGTCCCGATATCCATCCAGCGGCCCCGGTAGTGCTCGCCGCTGACGTCTCCCGCCTCCATGGCGCGGCGCAGCAGCGGTGCCAGGCGAAATGCGCCCGGTCGGCAGCCCTCGAACAGCTCCGGTCGGTAGACCCCGATGCCCGAAAAGGTGAGCCGCGTCCCGTCGGTTTCAACGCGCCCGCCCCTCAGTGCAAAGTCCCCCCCGGAATGATGGCTCGGATTGTCCACCAGCACCAGATGGGCAAGGCCCTTCGGTTCAGGCAGGCGCTGGAAGGGGAAATCGGTCCAGATATCGCCATTGACCACGACGAAAGGGCCGGGGCCGAGGCGGGACAGGGCCTGGAAGATCCCGCCGCCGGTCTCGAGGGCCGAGGTTTCGGGAGAATAGGTGATGGCCACGCCGTAACCGGAACCGTCGCCCAGAGCCGCCTCGATACGATCCCCGAGATGGGCATGATTCACCACCAACTCCTTGATTCCGGCGTGCGCCAGTGCCTCCAGGTGATACTCGATCAGGGCTTTACCACCGGCGCGCAGTAGCGGTTTGGGGGTCGTGTCGGTCAGCGGCCGCATGCGTTCACCGCGGCCCGCCGCCAGAATCATGGCTTTCATACCGATTCCGCCGTGGGTTTCGGCTCATCATCCTGCATCCGCCGCGACGATCCAAGTTTCCGCTCGCCTATTAGTTGACTTTTATGCTAGGGTATTGACAGCTACCGTCAACGGTTTTTCGGATCAGACGCTCTCCCTGTAATCAGGTGCAGTAGAATCGGCTCTTGAACCGAGAGACCCAGACCCTTGGACACCTGAAATGACAGACAGGGAGACCCCCATGAACGCCACCGATTCCGACGCAATGAATCACGAATTGAGCAGCGGGATTGCCGCATTCGAAGGCAAGCATTTTGCGACCGCCATGCAACTGCTCTACCCGCTCGCCGACCAGGGCGACCCCGAAGCCCAATACCGGGTCGCCATCATGTTTCAGAACTCCCTGCTCGGCTCCCCCAATGAGGCCAAAGCCGCCGAGTACATGCATGCCGCCGCCGAACAGGGCCACGCCATGGCCCAGCATGGACTCGCCTTTATGTACCTGGAGGGTGAATGCCTGGAGCAGGACGAGGCGGAAGCCGTCAAATGGTTCGAGAAAGCCGCCGATCAGGGGCTGATCGGCTCGCTGACCACCCTCGGCATGTTGTACCAGGAAGGCCGCGGCGTGGAGCAGGACGAGGCCAAGGCGCGGGAACTGCTGAAACAGGCCGGCTTCGAGTGATATCCCGGCAGGGCGGGCGACAGCCCGTCCTGCCTTTCCCCACCTTTGCAATTCGCTACCTGTCACAGGTCCGCGCCCCCCGGGTGTAGATCATCGCATGACGGGAATTCCCTCTCCTGCTCGCTAAACCCTCCTTGATCCTACAGACTGAAGATCGGTACCGGCACCTGGACCGTGCGGGACAGCCATCTCAACGAGTGGACGGAATGGACAATAAAATCCTGGAGCACAGGGCGTTTCGCGGCGGCAAGAAAGATGGCGTCCGTTATAAAGACGATGCCGATATCGCCGATTACCTTGAAGTCATCAAGACCGAGGATGAAGAGCGCTTCTTCGCTTACCTGAAGGGTCTTCCGGCCCAGCTTCAGGCCGAAACCGTCATCGAACTTCCCGCACCGTTCCAAGCGGACCTGATCGAGAACATGGAGGTTGGCGCACTTTCCGAGCTGCTCAAGCAGCTGGAAACCGACGATGCCACCGATTTCATGCAGTTCATTCTCAAGGTGGATCCCGTCAAGGGCGAAGAGGTCTTCGACAACCTGACCGAACGCCTGCAGAGCATCCTTCAGCGCCTGATGGTCTATAACGAGGACCAGGCGGGCGCCTGGATGCAAACCGAGCTTTTCTCGGCGCGCAGCAATGAGACGGTAATGAGCTCGCTGCGCCGCCTCCGCAAACTCAAGGCCTCCGACCGGCTCGGCCGTGTGCAGTATGTGCACGTCGTCGATGACAACAAACGGCTGTTGCGGGTTATCCCGCTATCCGAACTGATTGTCATCCCTACCCGCAAACACTACAGCGAGATCATTGAGGAGTTCGCCACCCCCTACTCCGTGGAAGCCAGCGCACCCATCAGTGACGCGGTGCACATGATGGAGAAGTACGATTTGGCGCTTCTCCCGGTGGTCGATCGCAGGGACCGTCTCGTCGGGCAGATCACCCATGACGACGTCATGGACATCATCCAGGAGATGGCCACCGAACAGATTTACGGCCTGGGCAACGTCAGTGCCGAGGAAGACCTCAATGAGAGTGCCTTCAAGACCGGACGCAGCCGCGCGTTCTGGCTTGGCATCAACCTGATTAACGTCACGCTGGTCTCCATTGCCATCGGACTTTTCGAGCAGACACTCGATTCGATCGTGGCCTTGGCGGTGCTGATGCCCATTGTGGCCAATATGGGGGGTACCGCCTCGATGCAGACGCTGACGGTCATGGTCCGCCAGATGGCGCTAGGCGAACTCACCCCCGCGAACGCCATGCGTTTTTTCAAAAAGGAGCTGCTGATCGCCAGTGCCAACGGCGTGGTTTTCGGCATCGCGGCGATGGTTATCAGTTACCTTCGCTTCGATTCCATCATACTCGGCGCCGTGATGGGTCTGGCGATGATCATCAGTTTCGTCCTCGCCGGTGTGATGGGGGCCGGCGTTCCGATCCTGCTGAAGCGCCTGGGGATCGACCCGGCGGTGGCCAGCTCCACTATGGTCCTCACCTTTATGGATGTCACCGGCTTCGTCAGCTTCCTGTCACTCGCGACACTGATCATCCTTTGAAGAGCCTTTTCGGGCGAATGCTCACACCGGCCATTCGTCCGAGAGATATAGCCACCCCTTGGCGATGCGGTATATCAGCCAGACGGCCGTCGCGAACAGAATGATGAAGCCGATCCCCAAACCGGTGGTGATGCCTCCCAGCAAAGACCAGAGGAGCGTGAACCAGAAGGTGCGGATCTGCCAACGGAAATGGCTGGCAAGCCAGGCCTCCGCAGCCTCATCGCGCTTCACGTAATCAAGCACCACCCCGACGATAAAGGTCACCGGAAACAGAAAGGAGACGGCCTGCAGGGCATAGACCGCAGTGAGTAGATTTTTCAGCGGTTGGCGGCCGTTAGCGCCGGAGTCCGGTAGAGGATTCATTTCGATCAGTTAATTCCATTCTGACGGGATACCTCCTACGAGTTACCCGCCTCGCATCCAAACGCCCCTTGGTTTTCCCAAATTGCGCTCTATGCTCATTAGGGTAATCGCTAAAGAGAGCCGCCACGAAGTGCAACCATCTGATTTGGCTAAACTTTGACCTAGATCAAGGCCGCCAACCTGTCGCGCAGGGAAAATCCCGACCTTTTCACTAAAGCGTTACCCCCAAAGAGAGATGCAATGCCCACAATCCCCCGGCGGCTGCTCCGTTATCTTGTCCCCGAGCCGGTCCAGGTCAGCCGCAGTGAGATAGCCCGCAGCACGCTCGCCTCTTTTTTCGGCATGTTGGCCGTCACCGGTATCAGCGGTTTGATGCTGCCCGTTTCGGCCCTGCCGTTTGTAGCGGCCTCCATGGGGGCTTCCGCCGTACTGGTGTTCGCGCTGCCAGGCAGTCCGCTGGCCCAGCCGTGGCCGCTGGTGGGCTCCCATCTGATATCGGCATCGATTGGCGTAGCCGCCTGCCTCTGGATACCCGACCCGGTACCGGCGGCGGCCGCCGCCGTTTCACTTTCCATTCTGGCGATGTTCCTGACCCATACGCTGCACCCGCCGGGGGGGGCTGCAGCCCTTTTGCCGGTGGTCCTTGGCGATTCGGTCCGGGAGACGGGCTTTGCTTTTGTCCTCACCCCGGTGGCCATGAACGTGGTCGTGATGCTCGCGGCCGGCCTGGCGATCAACACCCTGGTGTTCGGTCGGCGCTATCCGGCCAAGCCCTATGAGCCCGAAGATACGGTGCACCACCGGGCCGACCCGCCTGCGCTGGATCGCATCGGTATCACCCACGGGGATCTTCACCAGGCGCTGATGGATCTCGATATCTACCTGGATGTGAGCGAGCAGGACCTGAACCGCATTTATCGCATGGCCGGAGCGCAGGCCTATCGGCGCCGCATGGGAGAAATCACCTGCGAGGACATTATGTCCCGCGATTTGATCACGGCAGATGTCGATACCGATGTGGAAAAGGCGTGGGCTCTGCTGCGGTATCACAAGATAAAAATCCTTCCGGTGGTCGATGAAGCCCGTCACGTGATCGGCATCCTGACGCTGGTCGACATCTTGAAGCGGGTGGATTTGAAGACCTACCACGGATTGGATGAAAGGCTGCTGCGTTTTATTCGACGCACACTCGGTATCCCGAACAGGCTCCCCAGACGGGTAGGCGATATCATGGCCCGTCCGGTGCTCACCGTGGACACCGATATGCACATCGCCGAGGTAGTCCCGCTGCTTTCGGATGCCGGCTATCACCATCTGCCTGTGGTCGACCCGGACTACCGTCTGGTGGGCATGATCACCCAATCGGATCTCATCGCTGCACTCTATAACGGCTCTCTGGAGACGCAGGGCGAAACCGACGCTATCCTGCAGAAGGTCTTCCGCAGCGCCTCGGATCCCTCGGTCAGTGCCTGAGCAGGCGCACCCGAATCTGAATACGTGTTCGGTCATGGGGACCATCACTCCCCTCACCCCCCCTCCGTCCGGGAGAAGAGACTCCAGATGGATATCCTTTCGGAACGGATAATTGAGTGTGCCGGGCGCAAGCCTGCCCCCCATTTACACCAATTATAAATATCCGCTGTATTCCTGACGCTTTAACTCAAAATTGACTCAAGTCAAGGCGCCCTAACCCGCTATTAGCGCTAATAGGCCCACGAACCATCATCCCAAAGGGGGCCTGTCATGAGTGAAACTTTCACAAAAAGCATGGCCAGGAATATCTATCTGGGGGGAAGCGTCTTTTTCATCCTCCTGTTCCTGGCTTTATCCTTCGATACCGTACAAACGCTGCCCGAGCGCGACAACCGGCAGAACATCACGCCACAGGTCGCTCTTGGTAAAAAAGTTTGGGAGGACAACGACTGCATCGGATGCCATTCGCTGATGGGCGAAGGCGCCTACTTCGCTCCGGAACTGGTCAATGTCTATAACCGCTTCGGCGAGAACAAGGAGGCCATCAAGGGCTTCATCGCCGGCCGGCCTGTAGACGGCATCCCGGGCCGCCGCTCCATGCCCCAGTTCAACCTCTCCGACGAAGAGCTGAACGCCCTGGCCGAGTTTCTGAAGTACGCATCAGAAATCAACGCCGCCGGCTGGCCACCGAATATTCAGGGCTAAAGAAAGAGGGGAATGATATGAAATACCAATCACAATCCGTAGCAAAGCCCTACTTTTACGCCGCCATCGGCCTCTTTATCGGGCAGATACTGTTTGGCCTGATCATGGGCCTGCAGTATGTCATGGGCGATTTCCTGTTTCCGGAGATCCCTTTCAACGTGGCGCGCATGGTCCACACCAACCTGCTGATCGTCTGGCTTCTGTTCGGCTTCATGGGCGCCTCTTACTACCTGATACCGGAAGAGGCGGAACGGGAACTGTTCAGTCCCAAGTTGGCGCTGGCACTGTTCTGGATCTTCCTGGTTGCCGGAGCGCTGACCATCGTCGGTTACCTGGCTGTGCCCTACGCCACGCTGGCGGAAATGACGGGTAACGACCTTTTGCCGACCATGGGACGCGAATTCCTCGAACAGCCCACGATTACCAAGCTGGGCATCGTGGTGGTCGCCCTCGGCTTCCTCTATAACGTCGGCCTGACGGTGCTCACCGGACGCAAAACGGTAGTCAATATCGTGCTGTTGACCGGTCTGACCGGACTGGCGCTGCTGTTCCTGTTCTCCTTCTACAACCCGACCAACCTGGTGCTGGACAAGATGTTCTGGTGGTGGGTGGTTCACCTGTGGGTGGAGGGCGTCTGGGAGCTCATCCTCGGCGGCATCCTGGCGTTCGTGCTGATCAAGACCACGGGCGTGGATCGCGAGGTCATCGAGAAATGGCTCTACGTCATCATCGCCATGACGCTGATTACCGGCATCATCGGCACCGGTCACCATTACTTCTGGATTGGCACGCCGGAATACTGGCAGTACCTGGGTTCGATTTTCTCCGCCCTTGAGCCGATTCCGTTCTTCATGATGACCGTGTTCGCCTTCAATATGGTGAACAAACGCCGTAAACAGCATCCCAATAAAGCGGCTGTTCTCTGGGCGCTGGGCACGGCGGTGATGGCGTTCCTGGGCGCCGGCGTGTGGGGCTTCCTGCATACGCTCGCCCCGGTGAACTACTACACCCACGGCTCGCAGATCACGGCCGCACACGGCCACCTGGCGTTCTACGGCGCCTACGTGCTCATCGTGCTGACCATGATCTCCTACTCCATGCCCTATCTGCGCTGGGGACAGTCCGCTGCGCCCCAACGGGCACAGACCATGGAGATGTGGTCGTTCTGGCTGATGACGGTTTCCATGACGTTCATCACCCTCTTCCTCACGGCCGCCGGCATTCTTCAGGTCTGGCTGCAGCGTGCGGCGGAGGACCCGCTTCCGTTCATGGTGGTTCAGGACAAGATCGCCCTGTTCTACTGGATGCGTGAGGTCGCCGGACTGGTGTTCTTTGTGGGTCTTCTCGTCTACCTGGCCAGTTTCTTCGTGAAAAACGAAGAGCCTTCGACCATTGCTGACGAAGAATCGGCCGCACTGGCCTGAGTGTAACTTCGATTTGGGGGATGCTCAGCATCCCCCAACCTTCTCCATCCTCCGCACTACCTTCGCTTGGCGCCCGTGGCCATTCCGGCGAAACCCGTTGAGTCCCCCCGGATCAACGGCGCCAACCACGGGCCGCCTTTTTTACCTCACCTGAATCTAGGGCCTGTTGACGTTTCATCTTCACCACTGCTGGCGGCCATTTTTTCGTCCAGCGAGGCAGAAGGAGCGTAGTTTGGTTGTTCCAAATAAGCGACTGATAACGAAGCTGGGCGGAAAAATGGCCCCAGCCCGAAGGGTTGAGGCTGAAAATCCACCACTCTTCGTTGTTCGTCGTTCATTTGGAATAACCAAACTTCTCTCCTCTCGCCTCGATTGGTGAATTTTCAGCCTCAACAGAGGCGAAGATGAAACGTCAACAGGCCCTAAACACCAGCCACTGGTCGGCAACTTTTTTGCCGGCCAACCCCTGCCTTCATATATTTTTTCGATATCGACATCACACTGCTTAATAAAACATTTGCGGATTGTGACACAACCCTCATTTTTAACTTCGCCCCTTCCTGGTTTCTTTGAAAAACGCGATTCACCATAGCGCCACGCGGCAAACAATACTCCCGGAATATTAGAAAACGCTCTTTAAGGATTATAACGGCAACAGAAACCGTTTGAGGGTGCCACTTCCTTCCCTAACAAATTTTTTAAGCCTATTGATGCAGATCAAGGATAGGCTTCGGGATCAGAACTACAACAGTCCTACATGCAACAGGGTTTTAGTTCGTCACCACGAGCGCGACCAAAAGGGGAAAAAACGATGAAGGTCCATTTCACACTATCCGCAATCGGCCTGGCCATCGGCATGACACTCGCCGGTGCCGCACCGGCGGTTGCCGCCGGCAAGCCGACTCTTTCGGAAAAAGATTTCGAGCACGCCAAGAACCTCTACTTCCAGCGATGCGCCGGCTGTCACGGTGTCCTTCGCAAAGGGGCCACCGGCAAGAATCTCGAGCCGAAGAACACGCTCGAAAAAGGCCAAAAGCGCCTTGAGAGGATCATCACCTGGGGTACCGAAGGCGGGATGAACAACTTTGACGATATCCTCAGCAAAGACGATATCAAGAAGCTTGCCACCTATATCCAGATGGATCCGCCCGAGCCGCCGGAGATGTCTCTGGCGCAGATGAAGAAGACCTGGAAACAGCACATCAAGCCCGAAGACTATCCGACCAAACCGCTGCACAACCGCAACTGGAAGAACTTCTTCGTGGTTATCGAGCGCGACGTCGGCAAGGTGGCCATCATCGATGGCGACAAGCACGAGGTCGTCACCCATATCCCGACCGGCTACGCCGTACACGTTATCAAGGCCCTGGAGCACTCGAAGGTTTCCAAGTCCGAAGCCGAGCCGGGCCGCTTCTGGTACACCATGGGCCGCGACGGCAAGATGACCAAGATCGACCTCTGGCAGAAGCCTGAGAACATGCTGGTGGCCGAATCACAGGTCGCCTACGATGCCCGCGATGTCGCGGTCTCCGGCGACGGCAAGTACGTCATCGGCGGCGGCTATTGGCCCCCGCACTTCGTCATCTCCGATGCCAGGACCATGGAGCCTCTGAAGGTGGTCTCCACACGCGGCACCAACGTCGATGGCGAATATGTCGAAGAGTCCCGCGTCGCGGCCATTTACGACACGCCCAATGAGACCTCCTGGCTGGTGGCAGCCAAAGAGCTCGGTCAGATGTGGCAGGTCGACTACTCGGACATCGACAATCTGCGCATCGAGAAGATCGATTCGGCCAAGTTCCTGCACGATGGCTTCTTTGATCCGACCGGGCGCTACTTCCAGATCGCGGCCAACGCCTCGAACAAGATGGTCGTCATCGATAGTAAGGATCGCAAACTGGAGGCGATGATCGACGTCGACAAGCTTCCTCACCCGGGTCCGGGCGCCAACTGGAACGACCCCAAGTGCGGACCCGTGGGCGGCACCACCCACCTGGGTGTCGGCAAGGTCACCGTCTGGGGTAATGACCCGGCCGGCCATCCGGATCAGGCCTGGAAGACCTGCTACACCGTCAAGACCGATGGCCCGGGCGTATTCATCCGTACCCATCCCAAGAGCAAGTACTTCTGGGTGGATCAGACCAAACACCCGGAGCCGGAGATTCAGCAGTCGATCAAGGTCATCGACAAGAACTCGCGGAAGGTGGTCAAAACCATTCGCCTCACCAAGACCGAGGGCTACGCCGCCGTGCACATGGAGTTCAATGCTGACGGGAGTGAGGTCTGGGTCTCGATGTGGAACCGCAAGGACAGCACGAAGCCGAACGGCGAGATCGTTGTCTTCGATGCGGATACGCTGAAAGAGAAGACCCGTATCAAGGGTCTGTATGCACCGACCGGTAAGTTCAATGTCACCAACCGCGTCGAGCACGTAACCTGATCCCGTCACAGGATCATCACGTGTCGTAAAAGCAGACCGGCGGGTTGAGCAATCAACCCGCCGTGTCCTCTCAGCCATCGGCTCACTCTGGCAAAGGGCGAAGCACAATGTCTAGCGCAGAACACAAGCCGCGCCTCCTATCCCGAAAAGTCCTGTTCGGCGCCAGCATCGCAGGCGCGGTTTTCTTCATGGTGGTCGGTATCATCTTTTGGGGCGGCTTCAATACCGCCATGGAAGCCACCAACCAACTCGAATTCTGCATCTCGTGCCACGAGATGGAGGACACCGTCTACCAGGAATACAAACAGACGGTCCACTACAACAATCGCAGCGGCGTACGCGCCACCTGCCCCGATTGCCATGTGCCGGATCCCTGGGTTCACAAGGTCATCCGCAAGATCAAGGCCTCCAAAGAGGTGTGGGGCAAACTGACCGGCAGCATCGACACCCCGGAGAAGTTCGAAGCCAAGCGCCTCGAGCTGGCCATGAATGAGTGGCAGCGGATGAAAGACACCGACTCCCGGGAGTGCCGCAACTGTCACGACTGGTCCTCCATGAACCCCGCGAACCAGAAAAAGCGTTCGCGCAAACAGCATATGTTTGCCATGGAGCAGGGGCAGACCTGTATCGACTGCCACAAAGGCATCGCCCATCACTCGGTCCGGAACAAGCTGACCGAGGCCCAAATCGCCGAACTGGAGGCACCGGATCCCACCCACAGCCGCGAACTGCCGCCGCAGTGGGTGGCCTTCCTGAAGAAACAGGAAGAGGAAGAGCGACTGGCGGCCGAGCAGGCCAAAAAGGCCCGCGAACAGGCGGCCGCCGAGCGTGCGGCTACGGCACCGGCTGCGTCCGCCGGCGCCAACGGTATGCCCGACTGGACGGGTGTCCCGGCCCGCGAGGTCACCCTCTTTTATCCCGGCCAGACCTCGATGGAGTGGGTCCTGAACGGCAGTCGCCATGGTGGCGCCCGCGTCTACAAAAAGGCCGGTGATCGCTGCTTCGATTGCCACGAGGGCGAAGAGGCGATGATGGGCAAGAAGATGGTCAGCGGCGAAAAGGCCGAGGAGACCCCCATCCCCGGCAAGCGCCCCGGTATACCCGTGGAGGTCAAGGCGGCGCACGATGGTGAAAACCTCTACATGCGTTTCAGCTGGCCCGATAGCGAACACGTACCGGTGCCGTTCGTCGATGGCGGCAAGATGGATCCGGAAAACCCGGTGAAACTGGCGGTGATGATTGCCACTGACGAGGTCGAGGAAGCGGCCCAGGCCGGATGCTGGGGAACCTGTCACCACGACGCCCGTACCATGCCGGATACCCCGGAGGGCAAGGAGGTCACCAAGTACATCGCCGAAAGTCGTACCGATATCTCGGTCCGCAGCGAGCCGCGCGGCGGCTGGGACAAGCGCAAGGGCGATGCGGAGGTCCAGGCCGAACTCGATGCCAATCATTTCATGGATCTGCTGCGCTACCAGCTCGGCACCGGCAAGAGCGAGGATGGCTACATCCTCGGCGATCGGGTGATGACGGGTGGCCAGGGCGTGGAGTTCAGCGCCGAGAAGCAGGACGGCAACTGGGTGGTCACCATGAAGCGAAAGCTCACCTCCGACCAGCCCGGCGACCTGTCGCTGGCAGCCGATCAGCTTTACAACATCGGCTTTGCCATTCATGACGACTACGCCGCCGCCCGCTTCCATCACGTTTCGCTCGGTTTCAAACTCGGTTTCGACAATCCGGATGCCGAGATCAACGCGGTCAAGCGCGAGGTGAGCGGTTCGGCACCGGTGAAGGCGGCCTCCGCCAAGCCGGCGGCGGGCGGCAGCGGGAACGGGAGCGTGAACTGGGATCTCGCCTCCACCCGGGAGGTTACGCTCTTCTACCCCGGCCAGACCTCCATGGAGTGGGTATTGAACGGAAGCCGTCATGGCGGTGCCCGGGTCTACAAAAAGGCCGGTGATCGCTGCTTTGATTGCCACGAGGGCGAAGAGGCGATGATGGGCGAGAAGATGGTCACCGGTAAAAAAGCCGAAGAGACCCCCATCCCCGGCAAGCGCCCGGGCATTCCCGTGGAGGTCAAGGCCGCCCACGACGGGGAGAACCTCTACCTGCGCTTCAGTTGGCCCGATAGCGGGCACGTCCCGGTACCCTTCGTCGACGGTGGCAAGATGGACCCGGAAAACCCGGTGAAGCTGGCCCTCATGATCGCCAACGATGACGTGGAGGAAGCCGGCCAGGCCGGTTGTTGGGGTACCTGTCATCACGATGCGCGCTCCATGCCGGATGCCCCTGCGGACCAGGAGGTGACCAAATATATCGTCGAGAGTCGGACCGATATCTCGGTTCGCAGCGAACCGCGCGGCGGCTGGGACAAGCGCAAGAGCGATGGCGAGATCCAGACGGCCCTTGAAGAGGGCCGGTTCATGGACCTGCTGCGCTTCAAGGTCGGCACGGGAGAGAGCGAGGACGGCTTCGTCCTGGCCGACCGCGTGATGGAGGGCGGCCAGGGTGCGGAATTTAACGCCGAAAAGCTGGACAACACCTGGGTGGTGACCATGAAACGTCGGCTGGTATCCGATCACGCCGGCGATATCTCCCTGGCGACCGACCAGCTCTACAACCTGGGCTTTGCCATTCACGACGACTACAGCAATGCCCGGTTTCACCACGTTTCACTCGGCTTCAAGCTCGGGTTCGACAATCCCGAGGCCGAAATCAACGCCATCGGGATGTAAGCCGCCGGAACAGTGCCCAGGGAGGGGCACCGAGTTCCCGGCTTGATATAGGTCATGGGAAATAGGGGAAAAAGGATCGACAGTCGGAACGAGGATAAAAAAGGGGAACCCATAGTGCGTACAGCGGGATATTCGCTACTCCTCTCCCTGCTCCTTGGCGGGCCGGTGCTTGGCGATACGGTGACTGTCGAGATCAAGGATTATCGCTTCGCCCCGGCGGAGCTGACCGTAAAGCCCGGTGACACCGTCCGCTGGGTCAACCGTGAGAAGCGCCAGTATCACAGCGTCTGGTTTGAGGAGCTGGGCGAGCCCGAGCCTCCCTACCTGTTTCCAGGAGAAAACACATCCCGCACATTCGAGGGGGCCGGCGAATTTCCCTACCGTTGCGGTCCCCACCCGGAGATGACCGGAGTGGTCAGTGTCGAGGAGTAGAGTGAACATGAAATCCGTTGCGGCTCCATATTTCAGGCCAAAAAGACTCCCTTCGAGGGGCCCTCGTGTGCTTTCCGGCAGCCTCCGCTGCGCCGCCGCTCTTCTGATAGCCCTGACGGCCGCCTCGTCCGCCGGGGCTGCCGGTCTCGACAGTGAGCGCGAGAAGGAACTGCTTCATCTCCTACGGCACGACTGCGGCTCCTGCCATGGAATGACCTTGAAGGGCGGTCTCGGGCCGGCCCTGCTTCCGAAGTCTCTCGAAGACAAATCCGAAATGATGTTGCGCGCCACAATTCTCGTGGGACGGGCAGGAACCCCTATGCCGCCGTGGCGCGGCATCCTCACTGAACAGGAAGCCGATTGGCTGGCTCGCAGTCTGAAAGAGGGGGTTCCCGATGAGCATTGAGAGGCTGCTGACCGCAACGGCCCTGGTTGTGCTCCTTGCGGGCTGCGCGACGACGCCGATGGCCACCGGTGATCTCGGGGTTGTCGTAGAGCGTGCATCCGGCCGTCTGACGCTGGTCGAAACCAGCCATCAGAGATTGTTGAAACGCATCGAGGGCCTAGGCGATCTCTCCCACGCCTCGGTGGTCTACTCACGGGATGAGCGCTTTGCTTACGTCTTTGGACGCGATGGGGGCCTGACTCAAGTCGATATGCTCACCGGGCGGATCGCCGCGCGAACCGTTCAGTCCGGCAACAGCATCGGCGGCGCCATATCCCAGGATGGGAGCCTGGTTGCCGTCTCCAACTACACGCCGGGGGGCGTGAAGATCTTTGACGCCGGTACGCTGAAACAGGTCGCGGATATTCCCGCCGAGTATGGCGACGGCAAGCTCTCCAAGGTGGTGGGGCTGGTGGATGCCCCCGGACAGCGGTTTGTCTTCAGCCTTTTCGATGCCGGAGAGATCTGGGTGGCCGATCTGAGCCAACCGGACCAGCCGGTGATCACCAAATTCAAGGGCATCGGGCGCGAACCCTACGACGCGCTCATCACACCCGACGGACGCTACTACATTGCCGGACTGTTCGGTGAGGATGGCCTGGCGCTGCTCGATCTCTGGCATCCGGAAAAGGGCGTGCGCCGCATCCTCGATCATTACGGCCGCGGCGAAAAGAAACTGCCCGTCTACAAAATGCCCCACCTGGAGGGCTGGGCGATAGCAGGCGAGTACGCCTTCGTACCCGCGGTGGGCCGGCATGAAGTGCTGATTATCGATCTCGAGAGCTGGCAGGAAGTCGGACGCGTGGCGGTCCACGGACAGCCCGTGTTCGTCATGGGGCGCCCCGACGGACGTGAAATCTGGGTTAACTTCGCCTTCCCCAACAACGACACCGTCCAGGTCATCGATGCCGATTCATTCGAAATCGCCGAGACGCTCAAGCCCGGCAAAGGTGTCCTGCACATGGAGTTCACACCGAGGGGCGAACAGTTGTGGCTATCGGTACGTGATGAAGACGTAATCAGGGTCTACGACACGAAGACCCGGCGGGAAATCGCCGAGCTGCCGGCCGAAAAACCAAGCGGCATCTTCTTCACCGCACGGGCACACCGCATAGGCCTTTAGGGTAAAGGCAAACAACAGGGGCAAGCCATGGCATTTCCAGACAAGAGCTGTAACGAAACGGAGAGTGCGGTCCTGAATCCCCTGGAGAGGCACCTTCTCGACGATTTCCAGCATGACCTCCCCCTGATCACTCGCCCCTTCCTTGGTATCGCCGAGCGGCTGGGTACCAGTGAGGCCCGTGTTTTGGAGCACCTTTCACGTTTGAGCCAAGACGGTCGGATCAGTCGGGTAGGACCGGTATTTCGTCCCCATTCGGTCGGAACCAGTACCCTTGCGGCCATGGCGGTTCCCCCCGAACGGCTCAACGAAGTCGCCCAGCTCATTAACGACTACCCGGAAGTCAACCATAACTACGAGCGCGAACACCGGCTCAACCTCTGGTTCGTGGTGACCGCACCGGACGAACCTCACCTGCAGGACATACTGGGCGATATGGAGACCAAAACGGGGCTGGCTGTCCTTTCGCTGCCGATGTTGGAGGCCTACCACATCGACCTGGGGTTTCGTCTCCAGTGGGAGACGGGACGCAGCAAAGAGCCTGCGAAGGTGTCGTCAACCGTTCAGGGCCAGTACCACGCGGGGCCGGGTCAGCGAGGGGCCATCGAGTCCGAGTCCGACCGGAGACTGGTCGCTGCCGTACAGCAGGGATTGCCCCTGACCCCACGACCTTTTGCCCGCATCGCGGCCCAGACGGATCTGAGCGAACAGGGCGTGATCGAGCGGCTGCGGGAGTGGTCCGCCTCCGGTGTGATCAGCCGTTTTGGTGTGGTGGTACGACATCGCCGACTGGGCTACCGAGCCAATGCCATGGTCGTCTGGGATATCCCGGACGACCAGGTTTCCCGACTCGGCCGCTGCCTCGGGCAGTACGACTTCGTCACCCTCTGCTACCGGCGCCCGCGTCGGCTGCCCGAGTGGCGCTACAACCTGTTCTGCATGATCCACGGCCGAGATCGAAGCACCGTGATCCAGCGGGTGGAGTGGCTCGTCGAGCAGTGCCAACTGCAACATATCCCTCATCGGCTGCTCTTCAGCACACGGAGTTTCAAGCAGCGGGGGGCTCGTTATCAGAGCGCGGACGCTCGCGCACTTGAGGATAAAAAGCGGGCTGCCGCACCCCGAAAGCCGGAGCTTGCGCCATGCTGAGCGAATTCGACTGTCGCATCATCAACGAGTTACAGCGGGGCTTTCCCGTTTCAGAAACCCCCTATGCCGATATCGCCAAGCAGTTGGGGACAACCGAGACCGGCGTGTTGGCACGACTGCAGCGAATGCTGGACGAGGGCGTCCTGACCCGCTTCGGTCCGCTCTACCATGCGGAAAGGATGGGCGGGGGATTGACGCTGGCGGCCATGGCGATTGCCGAAACCGATTTCGACCGCGTGGCGGAAACCGTCAACGCCTTTCCCGAAGTCGCCCACAACTATGCCCGGGATCACCATCTCAACATGTGGTTCGTGCTGGCGACCGAAACCCCCGAACGTATCGGTGAAGTTATCGCCGAGATCGAACGGCAAACCGGATACCCGGTGTACAACATGCCCAAGCAGGAAGAATTCTTCGTAGGTCTCCACTTTGGGGTTTGATATGAATACGGCCGAGGCCATCAAAACCGAAGGCGCGCTGGACGAGACCGATCGTGCCATAGTGCTTGCCACTCAGTCGGGACTGCCCCTGACACCGCGCCCTTATCATCAGTTGGCGGAGCAGTTGAATCTCAGCGCCGAAGAGGTGATGGCACGCGTTCGCCGCATGCTCGAGGAGGGAATTATCCGCCGGATCGGGGCCGTCCCCAACCACTACAGGCTCGGCTACCGGGGCAACGGCATGAGCGTCTGGAACGTGCCCGATGCACGCATCGGCGAGTGGGGGAAGAAACTGGGCGCGCTCGATTATGTCAGCCACTGCTACCGCCGCCCCCGCCACCTTCCCGCCTGGCCCTACAACCTGTTTATCATGGTGCATGGCCGGGACCGTGACGAGGTCCATGAGAAGGTCAAGAAAATAGCCGATCTGCTGGGCGACGATGATCTGGGACACGAGGTGCTGTTCAGTACAAAGATTCTTAAGAAGACGGGCTTGCGGATCAGCCCTTGAACCGGCTTTGGCCGCCTTGGATGGGAATCCCGACAATCTGACAGGACGGGAATATGTTTCGAGTCTCGCAGTTCATGAGGGCCCTCACCGCCCCCTCACCGACGCTTCCGCCAAGTCGCGGAACAATGCCCGGACCGGTGGTTATCTGGAATCTGATTCGCCGGTGCAATCTCACCTGTAAACACTGCTACTCCATATCGACCGACACCGACTTCAAGGGAGAACTTTCCACGGATGAAATCTTTTCGGTCATGGAGGGTCTCTACGCGTTCGGTGTACGTGTCCTCATCCTCTCCGGCGGTGAACCGCTGCTTCGGCCCGACATCTTCACAATCTCCGAGCGGGCCAAGGCGATGGGTTTCTATGTCGGGCTATCCACGAACGGCACCCTCATCGATGAAAGCAACATCGGAGCTATTGCAGCGGCCGGTTACGACTATGTCGGCATCAGCATCGATGGGCTTGGCAAAACCCATGACTACTTCCGCCGCCGCGAGGGCGCATTCGATGCCTCGATGAACGCGATACGCCTCTGTCGGCAGCGAGACCTCAAGGTCGGCCTCCGCTTCACCCTGACCCGGGACAACGCCGCGGATCTGCCGGGGCTCCTGCGACTGATGGACGATGAGGGCGTTGCCAAATTCTACCTCTCGCACCTGAACTATGCCGGACGGGGCAACAAAAACCGGCGTGACGATACGGTGCACCGGATGACGCGCGATGCCCTGGACCTGCTGTTTGAAACGGCCTGGCGCGACGCCAGAGTCGAAGGCGGGCGGGAAGTGGTCACCGGTAACAACGACGCCGATGGCATCTATCTGTTGCATTGGGTCGAGCAGCGCTACCCCGATTACGCCCCTGTTATCCGCGCCATGCTCGAGCGCTGGGGTGGGAATGCCACCGGTGTGGGGGTTGCCAACATCGACAATCTGGGGAGGGTCCACCCCGACACCATGTGGTGGCACCACGATCTCGGCAATGTCCGCGATCGCCCCTTTTCCGAGATCTGGGAGGACACCTCCGATCCGCTGATGGCCGGCCTCAAGCAGCGCCCCCGTCCAGTCACCGGACGCTGCGGTGCCTGCAACTATCTGGACATCTGTAACGGCAACACCCGTGTGCGGGCCCACCAGACCAGCGGTGACTGGTGGTCGGAAAACCCGGGCTGCTATCTCACGGACCAGGAGATTGGACTGAACCTGGAAACCGCCGCGGCGACAGTGCGATGAAAGCGCTGAACTACTCCTCCGTCATTGCCGCCATCGCACTGTTGGCGGGCGCCGAGGGCATCTACGCCGGCACGGGAACGACGGCCGAGCTCTTTTCCCAGCATTGTGCCGCCTGCCACGGCGCCGATCGCCTGGGGGGAACCGGGCCGGCCCTGCTGCCGGAAAACCTGAAGCGATTGCGGCACAAGGCAGCTGTTCAGGTGATCGGCAAAGGACGGGCCGCCACACAGATGGCGGGATTCGCCGACAAGCTCTCCGAAGCCGAGATCGCATCGCTCGCCGATTACATCTACACGCCGCTGCCGGAGGTACCCCGCTGGCGACTGCCGGAGATAAGGGCCAGCCACATCATCCACAATCCGGTGGATGAGTTGGGAGACAAGCCGGTTTTCTCCGCCGACATGCTGAACCTGTTCGTGGTGGTGGAGGTCGGGGATCACCATGCCACGATCCTCGACGGAGACACTTTTGAGCCGATCCACCGTTTCCCCACCCGTTTCGCACTGCATGGCGGCCCCAAATTCAGTCGCGATGGACGCTTTGTCTACTTCGCCTCACGGGACGGCTGGATAACCAAGTACGACATCTACAACCTCAAGCCCGTGGCCGAGATCAGGGCAGGCATCAACGCCCGCAATATTGCCGTGTCGGCCGATGACCGGTACGTCATGGTGGCGAACTACCTTCCCCATACCCTGGTCGTTCTCGATGCCCGCAACCTCGAACCGGTCAAGGTCATCGATGCGGTCGGCAGCGACGGCACCTCATCGCGGGTGAGTGCCGTTTACACGGCGCGACCGCGACACAGCTTCGTCGCTGCACTGAAAGATATTCCGGAGGTCTGGGAGATCAGCTATCTTGACGACCCGCCCAAAGGTTTTGCCGGCTGGACCCACGACTACCGGGAGAAGTCGGGCGACCTGAAGCGCAGTGAGTCCTTCCCGATACGACGGATACCCGTGAATGATTATCTGGATGACTTCTTCTTCGACCAGGACTACCTCTTCCTGATTGGCACCTCACGCAAGGGTACCGGTCAGGTTGTCGATCTGGACGCAAAGCGCGTCATCACGGAACTCGATATTCCCGGCATGCCACACCTCGCCTCCGGCATCACCTGGGATTATCGCGGCCGCACGGTCATGGCCACGCCCAATCTCAAGGAACCGGCGGTCAGTGTCATCGACCTGAAGACGTGGAAGACTATCCGGCAGATCCCGACATTGGGGTCGGGCTTTTTCATGCGAAGCCACGAAAACAGCCCTTACGCCTGGGTCGATGTGTTTTTCGGCAAGAACCGGGACGCGGTCCACGTCATCGATAAGCAGAGCCTGGAAATTGTGAAGACACTTCGCCCGGCCCCCGGTAAAACGGCAGCCCACGTCGAATTCACCCGCGACGGCCGTTATGCCCTTCTCAGCATCTGGGACATGGATGGCGCCGTTGTCGTGTACGACGCCAAAACCCTCGAGGAGGTCAAGCGCATACCGATGGTGAAGCCGTCCGGCAAGTACAACGTCTGGAACAAGACCCGGCTATCGGAAGGGACGAGCCACTGACGTGCATCGACTAAAACAACTCCTGACCCACCCGATCTCGGTAGTGCTGCTTTTGGTCCTGATGGTCTCGGCAGCGGCCGCCGAAGAGACACTCGTTCGCCTCCCGCCCGAATCGCTCGGGCAGTGGTACAAGCCCCAAAACGAGCGACAGGTCTGGCTGCATACCATGTTTCGTCTGCGAGAAGCGATGCAGGCGGTCGAGGACTATACCGCCTCGGGCGACCATCAACGGGCACTCCGTTGGGCCGAGCGCCTCCGTGATCTCTATGACAAGATCCCGCAAATGGTCCCCGAATGGCGGGACGAGGTCGAACCGGGGACGATAAAGCGGCTGGTTTCCGCTGCCCGCAACGGGGATAGAAAAGAGACCGAAGCCGCCCTGCGCCGTCTCGACACCACCTGCGATGGCTGCCACTCGGACTATCAGGCCGTTGCCGCAGCGCTCTACCGGAGTCCGGATTATCGGGAGCTAGTGGTTCCCGGTAGCGACGGCGCCACCTATCCCGAGGCCATGCGCGAGATCAGCCGCTCGCTCAATCAGGTCAAGATCGCACTCAAGGACGGGTTTCCTGAACGCGCCCGATCGGCACTTGCGGACCTGCGGATAGAGCTGGAGCGATTATCCGGGAGTTGCGCGTCGTGTCACCGCGACGCCATCCCCAAAGAGCGCATTTTCGCCGGTGTTCCCCACCTGTTGGACGAAATGAACGCGGTAGTGGAAGGCCATGATCGCAACGCCCAGGGCCGCCTGCTGGGCCAACTCGGGGTCTCGGTATGCGCCCGCTGCCACGCGGTACACCGTACACTGGCCGATCTGCGCGATGAGGTCGATCGCTGAGCGGCGACGGCCCTCCCCATGAATTCCCGAGTTAATTCCTGACCTTTTGACTCAAGTCAAGGCGGCCCGGCGCCGTTTGCGCGCTAATAGAGCCAGACCGTCAAAGGGGAGCAAATATGACCGCCGTCGTGGTAACCGAGCGCCGCCTGCCGGGCGACCTGGCCATCTGGATCTTCATTCTGGCCGAGCTACTGGTGTTCGGAGTGCTGTTCCTCAGCTACGCCTTTACCCGAAGTGGCGATGTGGCACTTTTCAATGCCTCTCAGCTCACGCTGGACCGGATCGGCGGCGCCATCAATACCCTGGCGCTGATCACCAGCAGTTACTTCGTGGTGCGCGCCGTGAACGCCATTCGGAGCGACCGCGCTGACCACTGCGCGCGCTGGCTGATCGCCGCCATCGGCATGGGCGGGCTTTTCCTTGCGGTGAAAACGGCGGAGTTCACGGGCAAGTTCGCCGCCGGTATCGGCCTGTCGACCAACACGTTCTACATGTTCTATCTCTCGATGACGTTCTTCCATTACATGCACGTTATATTAGGGATGGTGATCCTGGGGTACATCCTCTGGAAAACACGAAACGGCGGTTATTCGGCGGCCGAACATACGGGTATCGAGAGCGGCGCTTCCTACTGGCACATGGTGGATCTGGTCTGGATAGTGCTGTTCCCTCTGGTCTACGTGATCCGCTGATGAGCGCTCCCCTTAAGCCTTGTACCTTTCGAGGTACCTCGGGAATCGTATATCGCCAGGCGCACAGGACGACCACAATAAATCCGTGCGCGGCGACTCTGGATAGAGAGTTTCCATGAACACAACGTCGACATCCAACAAACGCTCCACGGCAGTATGGTTACTGCTCCTGGTGCTGACGCTGTCCACTTTTGCAGTTGGTGAAATGCACCTGGGGGGACCCGTAGTGGTCTCCGTGGTGCTCGCGATGACACTGATCAAGGGTCAATTGGTGGCGACCTGGTTCATGGGTTTGCGGCACGCCCCGCTGCTGTGGCGGGTAATCATGACCGGCTATCTCGTCGTGGTGGGAGCGTCCATTGCCATCGCCTACATGCTGGGCCTCCAATGAGGAGATCGCCATGACTGCCGAAGTGAAGCGTGCAGCGTTTGAAGAGTTGCCTTTCTATTCCCCCCAGGGGCAGGAGGTCGCTCTTTTTGAAAACGCCTACCGACACCAGCTCCCGGTCCTCATCAAGGGGCCGACCGGTTGTGGAAAAACGCGTTTTATCCGCCACATGGCAGCCAAGCTCGGCCGCCCACTGTATACCGTCGCCTGTCATGATGATTTGACCGCCGCCGACCTGGTCGGGCGGCACCTGATCGGCGATGGCACGACCTACTGGGCCGATGGTCCGCTGACCCGTGCCGTGCGCGAGGGCGCGATCTGTTATCTCGATGAAGTCGTGGAAGCACGCAAGGACACCACGGTGGTCCTGCATCCATTGTCGGACGACCGGCGCACGCTACCGATCGAGCGCACCGGTGAAGTGCTGCAGGCACCGCCGGGATTCATGCTGGTGGTTTCCTACAACCCCGGCTACCAGAATCTGCTTAAAGGCATGAAGCCGAGTACGAGGCAGCGTTTCGTGGGGCTCAGTTTCGACTATCCGCGCCCCGAGACCGAACGGCAAGTGGTCATGGGCGAATCGGGGGTGGAGGTCGCCACCGCCGAGCGTCTGGTAGCGCTGGCCGGAGGACTGCGCGCCCTGAAGGATCACGACCTGGAAGAGTCGGCCTCTACCCGGCTCCTGGTCTACGCAGGCACGTTGATCAAAAACGGTTTCGATCCGGTGGAGGCCTGCAGGGCCGCTATCGTCGAACCCCTTACTGATGATCCGGAGACGGCGGACGCTCTCATGGAGGTCGTACGCGCGGTCTTCGGTTGAACCGGAGGCAACATGGCGGAAGCAGCTGAAGTAATCGTAGTTCCCGGGCAGCGCTTGGCCATCACGGCCGAGGCGCTCTACCTACTGAACCTGCTGCTCTTACCCGCCGTGGGGTTCGCCTTTTTGTTCTGGATCTACCTGCGCCACTACTCCGATGCCCCGGCCCTGGCCCGCAACCACCTGGCGCAAACCGTGCGCGCAACGATGTGGGCAGCGCTGTTGCTGATATGGGTACCCATACTCATCCTTGCCGCGGGAAACTGGGCAACTCCGGCTGCCTGGACCCTGGCACTGCTGCACTTTATCACCGTCCACACCTCTCTTGTGCTGCTGGGCGTGATCGGACTGGCCAAGGCGTTGGCAGGCAAGGCCTATCGCTTCCCGCTGGTGGGGGTCCCCTGTATTGAATAGGCTTCAGCATCAACGGTTGTGGCTGCGGTCAGTCTTCTTTGTGCTCTTCGTGCTGGCACCGCCGCTCGACATCTTTCGGCTCGACCTGACCCTGGGTCACTTCATCCTGTTCGGCCACGACTGGACCCTGGGCCTGCAGCGCTTCGTCTCGGGCGAAGTTGGTGCCGGGGTGGCGGCGATCAACCTCATCGTGCGCGGCCTGATTCCGATTGTCCTGGTAGTCGGAGGCGTGGTCTGGGTCGCCTGGAAATATGGCCGACTCTATTGCGGCTGGCTCTGCCCGCATTTTTCGGTCGTGGAGATCATCAATGCACTGATGCGGCGCGCCATTGGCAAACTCAGCCTGTGGGATAAACAGCGCTTACCCGAAACCCTGCCCGACGGCCGGCATATCGGTCACTCCCGTATCTGGTGGATCCCCACCGTTATCGCTGTTGTCGGCTTTGCCTTCGTCTGGGCGACCGCACTGCTGACCTATTTGCTGCCGCCGGCCGAGGTTTACGGCAACTTGGTCCATTTGCAGCCGACCCGTAATCAGGCGCTATTCATCGGCGTCGGCACACTTCTGTTCAGCATCGAGTTCCTCTTTGCCCGGCACCTGTTCTGCCGCTTTGCCTGCGCCGTCGGCCTGTTCCAGAGCCTGGCCTGGATGGGCAACAAAAAGGCCATGGTGGTCGGCTTCGAGCGCCAACGCGTCAAAGAGTGCACCGACTGCAACAATGCCTGTGACCACGCCTGCCCGATGCGCCTTAAACCCCGCTCCATGAAAAGGCGCATGTTCACCTGTACTCAATGTGCGCGCTGCCTCGAAGCGTGCGATCAGGTCAAGGGCGGTCCCCGGGAAAGCCTGCTCCATTGGGTCGACGGTGCCGACGCCCTGGATGTCTCTGACCGGGAGTTCGGACACTCGGGAGGCAATGCCGGGCGCACAAGAACGCACAAGGAGCCGCATCGTCATTGCGGGTCCAAAGCCACACACAGCCATCTCCTCTGCGGACTCCATGATTCAGCAGACCCCTCTTTACTGAAGGCGCGCAACTAATGGAAGAATGGGTCGGAAAACAGTGGCATCGCTGGGTTACGAATGTGGCCGAGCACGAACACGCCGAGGCGGCGGTATCGCTCGAGGAGGTGCGCGTGACGTTGGCGGTTCTGTTTCGCGCCTTTGGTGGGGATGGGGGCTTGAAGATCGAGACGGCCTCCGGAACCGAACACGGTGCCCGCCGGCGTTTCCTGCAGAAAGTGGCAGGTACGGGTCGCTCGGTGCCGCTGGCCTGGCGTGACGAATCGACGCTGCGACTGCCGACCCGCATCGATCTGTTTGCCGATCGAGAGCGAAACCGCGACCTCTACATCTGGTTGGCCGCGCTCTCGGCCGGCGAACAGTCGGCGGACTTGCCCCTGCCCTGGGTGGCGCGCAACCAGGCCTTGACCCGCATCGCTCTGGCGCAGTTTCCGGGACTCCGTGAACGGTACCGCAAACTGGTCGCCGCGCTGAAAAACCTTCGCCCCGACCCGAATACACTGCCCGACGATGAAGCGGCACAGGAGCGGGTGATCCAGGCCGCGCTTGCCGAGCCCGACTGCGAGCAACAGCTGCCTTGGGCGAAGCGTCCCCCCCACCCGGTTCACCTCTGGCTGCATCCCTCGCCGCCCCTGCTGCGATCGGTCAAGGCTCCCGAAGAGGATTCCCCCGATGGGGCCCCTTCGGGGGAGAGCAAAGAGCCGGAGAAAAAACGCCGCCGGCGCGCCGAGCGTGTGGATATGCCTGACGGGCGCGACGGTCTGGTGGCGCTGCGCATGGAGAATATCCTCAGCTGGGCCGAATACGTGAAGGTGGACCGTACCACCGACGAAGATGATGAAGATGCCGAGAAGGCGGCCGAGGACATGGAGGTCATGAGCGTGGCCCGCGATTCGCAGGCTTCGGTGCGCCGTCTGCGTTTCGATCTCGACCTTCCGGCCGCCGAATACGACGACTTGCCCCTGGGCGAAGGCATCACCTTGCCGGAGTGGGATTACCGAAAGCGCACACTGCAACCCGACCACTGCCGTATCCTGCCCATGGAGGCGCGCCACCGCGGCGCGCCCGAATTGCCAAATCATCTTCGGCGCACGGCGAAACGGCTTCGCGGTCAGTTCCAGGCGCTGGTTCAGACCCGCACCTGGCAGCGCGGCCTGGCCGACGGTTCGGAGGTGGATCTCGATGCCTACCTGCGCTTCACCACCGAACGGATGAGCGGACATATCGCGGCGCCGGACAACCTCTATCGGGAGTTTCGCAACGGCAACCGCGACCTGGCGTGTCTGCTGCTCGCCGATCTCTCCCTTTCCACCGACGCTGCGGTAAACGACGACGCTCGGGTCATCGATGTCATCCGCGACAGCGTGCATCTCTTCACCGAAGCGCTGGCCGCCACCGGTGATCGGTTTGCCATCCACGGGTTCTCCTCCAAACGGCGTCAACAGGTTCGGGTGCACAAGTTGAAGGGTTTCGACGAACGTCCCGATGGTCGCGTCCGGGGCCGAATCAATGCCATCAAGCCCGGCTATTACACCCGCATGGGAGCGGCGATCCGCTACGGTGCCGATCAGCTGTCACGCGAGGTCGCGAACCGGCAACTGCTGCTGATTCTCACCGACGGAAAGCCCAACGACCTCGATAAATACGAAGGCCGTTACGGCATTGAAGATACCCGCGAAGCGGTTCGCGAGGCTCGAAAGAAGGGACTCTATCCCTTCTGCGTCACCATCGATCGGGAAGGGGGGGAATACCTCCCGCACCTGTTCGGTCCCGAAGGTTTCATCGTAATCCGCCGCCCGGAGGAACTACCTCGGCACCTGCCGCTGCTCTACGCCCGGTTGACCGCCTGACCCCAGAGGCGAAGCACGGGCGAAACGGGAGCGCTCAAAACCGATAAAATTGGGCGAGCTGTTCGAAGACGGCGGGATAGGCCTCCGCCAGGATTTCCGGGATTTCAAAGAAGGCTTCGCTGGCGACTGCAAAGAACTCTTCGGGGGCTTCAGCCCCGTAGGGGTCCAGCGGCGTCTCCCGGCCTTGGGCGAGCCGACGGTTCATGTCCTCGAAGGCCCCGGTGAAGGCGCGGGTCCACTCGGCGGGTCGCATACCGCGATGCAGGGGAGGGAAGCCGTCGGCGACGCCATTGAGGGCGTCCAGTTTGTGGGCGACTTCATGGAGGATCACATTGTAGCCGTCCCGTTCACCGCCGGCATCCACGTCGGCGGCCGAGAGAATCAGCGGGCCGCGCTCCCAGGACTCGCCACTGCGCGCCTCTCTCACGCGATGGACCACACCGGCCCCATCCATCTCTTCGTGCTCCACCACAAAGGGCTCGGGATAAACGACCACTGATACCCACCCACGGAGCCAGTCGATATCGAGATTCAGGATCGGCAGGCACGCCTGCAGGGCAATGCGTCGAGCGGTTCTGTCATCGAGCACCAGACCCTGCGCCCCCTCCAGGGACTTCTCATGGAGGAACAGCGTCGCCCAGTCACGCAGGCGATGGCGCTGCTCACTTTGCAGGCGGTCGAGCAGCGGGAGGCCTTCCTCCACCGCCTGCCACGCCTTTTCGGACACGGTCGAGCGTTTCAGGATGCGGCGCCGCCGCCAGTGTCTCGGGCTCCACACGAGTTAGCTTCCGGGATCAATCGTGAAGGTTATGCTCGGTTCCCGGTTGCGAAACGCCGCCATCGCCTCGGCGGTTTCGGAACACTTGACGTTCTGATCCGCGGCGGTCTCTTTGGCAAGGGGATTCCAGCCCGCTCCGGCCGGCGGGGCGATGAGCAGCACGAGGATGCAGGCCAATAGGCGACCCATTGTTCTCCCTCCCTGGAGGCTTATTGAAGGCAAGGGGCAATCCGCTCCTTGAGAAAGTCGTGCAATCCGGCCAGTTCGGCGTAGCGAGAGCTCTCATCGAGCAAATAGCGGAAGGTCAGCGGCATGTCCTCGATATACCCGGCTTTGCCGTCGCGGTGGTAAAGACGGGCAAAGATCCCGAGAACTTTGAGGTGGCGTTGCGCCCCCATCAAATCGAACCAACGCAGGAAACCCTGCTCTCCCCTTTCCCGCAGGACGCCTGAATCCACGATCAGATCGTGATAGCCCAACACCCACTCCTCCACCCGTTCGCGGGGCCATTCGATGTAGGCGTCGCGCAGCAGGGAAACCAGATCGTAAGTGACCGGACCGAAGACCGCGTCCTGGAAGTCGAGGATGCCGGGATTGTGCGGGGCCACCATCAGATTCCGGGAGTGATAATCCCGGTGCACCGGCACCTGCGGCTGCTCGAGCGCGGCGATAACCAGCCGCTCGAACGTATCATCGAGCATCCGCTGCTCGGCCTCGGTCAGGCTCAACTGGAGGTGATGGCCGAGGAACCATTGACGGAACAGTTCCATTTCGCGCAACAGAAGCGCCCGGTCGTAGGGCGGGAGTTCTTCAGGCTGCGGTCCGCAGCCCTGGAGTACCACAAGAGCCCCCAGTGCGTCGCCGTAGAGGCGATCGGCGCTGTCGGCGTCGAGTTCGGACAGGTACTGGCGATCCCCCAAGTCACCGAGAAGCAGAAAACCCTCTTCAGCGTTGACCTCTTCGATGGCGGGCACGTTGAGACCGGCGTTTCGCAGCTGCCGGGCAATGCGCACGAAAGGCCGGACATCCTCCTTCTCCGGGGGGGCGTCCATGACGATACGCGATTGCCCGTCGAACACGAGGCGAAAATAGCGACGGAAGCTTGCATCCGCCGAAGCGGGGGTCAGTTCAAAGGGCGGCAGCCCCAAATCCTGCCTGAGCCAGCGGGTAAGCTGTTGCACGCGTTCTGGCATGGCTTCTCCGGGTGGTCGGAATGGTGCGGGCCATTATAGCGGTGCCATGCGATGCGGGGATATGGTCAGAAGTTGAACGAAAAACGTGCACCAACGGTGGTGATCTCACCCGTGCGGTCCACTTCGAAGGCGGCACGCCGTTGGTCGTCGTCGAGGCTGAAGCCGATGTAACGCTTGGTCAGTCTGACTTGCCCGGTTCCATCCCCGCCGACCCCTTCGTGAAGCGCCGAGACCCATACCTGACCCAACCCCCAGTATGGCGTCAATTCCTTATTGGGGCGTGTAAAGGTCAATTCCAGGCTGCGGCTGGAGACATCGACTACATCCTCACCCTGCAGACCCGAATAGTTGGCGCGAATCGATGCCAAAGGCGGCTGTCCGGCTTGCTCTTTCACCAAAGCGTAACGCGCCGACACGCCATAGAGTTGCGCATCCCCGCTGGACGAGGCGGCTGAATAGCCGTCGACGTCCACATGTCGGGCAATGCCCGACGATTCACGCAGAAGCGGGATCACAAGGGTTTGGGTCCGATAGCGTACCTGCTCCCGGACGATTCGGTCCTCGACCGTCGTCGCCATCACCGATGAGCGAAGGAATAAGGAGGAAAAACCGGGATTTTCGGTCGGGGCCTGCCCGTTGTAGCTGAGGGCCGCACCCAGCTGCCGGGCGAGGTGGCGGGACGACACGGAGTCCTGAGCCGCCGCGGATACCGGAAGGAGCAGTGCCAGAACCAGAATGGAGAGCCTTTTATGCATGCGCGTCGTTTTCATCCACCGTAAGGCTAACTCTAGTTAGGATGGAGAAAAATGGCCGCGATGAGTGTCACGCCCCGGGGGTAACGGGGTCACAGTTCTGGAAATTTGGCTACCTGCGTCACACTTTTCAATACCGCCTGTCTACAGCCGCAGCGACGGCATCGTGTTGCTATTGGCTGACATTTTCAGCGAAACGCAGCAAAAATGCAAAGAACAGAAGCAACAGCGCACTAGCGCCAACACCTCACGGTCAAGGGGCGTTGTCTGCCGACCCCATCCAGCCACGCACGCGTGTCCCCAGCGCTGCCCGCAGGTCGTCGGCGATCAGGTAAAAACAGGGCAGCGCCACCAAAATCAACAGTGTGGCGAAGAGCAGACCGAACCCCAGGCTAACCGCCATAGGGGAGAGAAAAGCCGTCTGCCCGGTGGCGAAGAAGATCAGGGGTGAGACACCCAAAAAGGTCGTTACGGAGGTGAGCACAATGGGACGGGCCCGCACCCGGCCGGCCTCGACAACGGCCGCCAGCCGATCACCGTCCTCTTTGCGGCGGCGCTTGATGAAATCCACCAGAATCAGTGAGTCGTTGACCACAATGCCCGATAGGGCCAGGAAGCCGATCAGCGAGAGAAACTGCAAGTGGTGACCCAACATGAGGTGTCCCGCAACCACCCCGATGATCCCGAAGGGGATCGCAAACATCACCACCAGCGGGTCCAGCAGGGATTTGAAGAGCGCCGCCAGGATGAAAAAGATCACGGCCAGTGCGATGACCAGCGCACGCAACATGTCCGTTACCGACTCTGAGGTCTCCTTCTTTTCGCCAAGGAACAGCAGCCCATAAGCGGGAGCCAGGTTGGCGAACCGGTGGCGCAGGCGTTCGGTCACCTCCAGCGGCGTGGTCACTTCGGCATCCACTTCGGCGGTTACCGTGGCGAGGCGCTGCAGACTACGACGATTGACGCTGGCAAGCCCTCGCCCCACCGAAATATCAGCCACATCACTGAGGTAAACGGATTTGCCCGATGCCAGCGTCACCCGCAACTGCGAAAGGCTTTCCGCCCGTTCACGGAATGCCTCCGGGTAGAGGACGCGCACGGGAATACGCTCATCCTCCGAGGTCACCTGCACGACCTCCAGCCCCTGGAAGCCGGCTCGCACCGCATCGGCCAGTACGGCTTGAGTGAGCCCCAACTGCCGTCCACGGTCATTGAGGCTGTAGCGGTACTCCAGCTTGCCCACCTCCATGTCGTGGGTGACATCATGGGTCCCCGGCAGCCGACGCAGAAAACCGGTTATCTCCTCGGCGACCGAGCGGAGGGTGGATACGTCCGGCCCGGTTACCCCCACTTCCACATCCGCCCCCGTCGGCCCGCCCTGGGGTCGCAGGATCGAAAGGCGCTCGATTCCGGGCAGCTGTCGCAAGCGCTTGCGAAGCGCATTGATGATGCCCTCGGTATCGCGCTCCCGACTACCCTCCCGGGCGAAGTTGAGACTTACCAGCGGCGTTATCCAGCGCTCGATGAAGGTCTGAGGTTTCCGGGGTTTGAGATCGACAATCAACTGAACCTGGTTGGAGGCGAAGCGTACCGTACTGAAGTTGACGAATGTAACGCCGACGTTGGTCAGCAAACTGGCGAGTTCTTCTTCATTCACCTCCTCCAGTATCAGGCGCTCCATCTCCGTCGACAGCCGTTTGGCGTCCTTGAGCCCATAGGTATTCGGGCCCTCCACATTGATGAAAAACTGCCCGACATTGACATGGCCGAATAGTTGGAACGGCACCCGGGTGGCAGCGATGGCCAGGGTGATCGCCAACAGCCCGACGGTGGCGGTGGCCACGAAGTGACGGTTGATCAGACACCAGCGCAAGACCCGGGTGTACCTGTCGAGCAGCCCGCCCCAGTCGAAATTCCCACGGCGTCGGCGCTCCGGCTTGAGCAGTTCGGCGGCGTGCGATGGGAGAACGCCGAAGGCCTCCCACAGCGAACCGAGCAGGGAGAAGCTGACCACGGCAGGGATTACGGCGATAAACGCCCCCATGGTGCCACCGATGGCGTACATGGGCAGAAAGGCGGCCACCGTGGTGGTGGTGGAAGCCACCACCGGCCAGAACACTTCACGTGCGCCCCGCTCCGCCGCCTCTTTGGGCGCCATGCCATTTTCCATGTGGCGAAAGACATTCTCGTTCACGATGATGGCATCATCGACAATCATCCCGAGGGCGATCAGGAACGCGAATAGCGACACCATATTGATGGTGTAACCGAACCCATAGATAAAGATGATGGCGAACAGAAACGAGACGGGGATCCCCAGCGCCGTCACCAGGGCGACGCGAAAGTTGAGAAACAGATAGAGCGACACCAGGACCAGCACCAGGCCGACCAATCCGGAGGATTTCACGGTGTCGAGGCGGTTTCGGACGTAGACCGAGAGATCGCTGAAGAGGCCCACGTTGATACTGACCGGCAACTCGCGGTGCAGGTCGTCGGCCAACCGACGCACGCGGTCGGACACATCGATAGTGGAGCCTTCGGCCGTCTTGTTGATAGTGAGGTTCACCGAAGGCTGGCCGTTGAATCGCCCCAGGGTATTGGCCTCTTCAAGTCGCCGCTCCACAGCGGCCACCTGACTCAGACGCAGCTCTCCCCCCTCGGCGTTGGTGCGCACCACAATGCCCGCAATCGCCTCGGGGTGCGGCACGGTCCCCACGCCGCGAAGCAGGATATCGCCCTCCAGGGCATCGATGGAGCCACCGGGCAGATCGCCAAGATTGTCCCCCAGGGTGCGGGTCACCTCGCTCAGCGGCACCTTCAGGGCGGCCAGACGCTCCGGGTCCACTTCGACCCAGATCTCCCATTCCCGATCGCCGGCCACCCCCACACTGGCCACGCCGGGGATCTGCAGCAGGCGTCGTTTGATGGCCTCTGCGGCTTCATACAGGCGACCGCGGGCAATCTCGCCGTAGACGGCCATGCTGATCACCGGGAACCGGGTCTCCATGCGGGTGACCTCCGGCTTTTCCGCCTCGGCGGGGAGGTCCGTGACCCGCCCCATGACGGAATCCACCTCGCGTACGAACTCGCCCACATCACTGCCGGACTTGAGTTCGACGAGCACCGTGGAGACACCTTCACTGGAGGTGGAGGTGATCACGTCGATATCCGACATGCCATCCACTTCCTGCTCCACCGGCACGGTGATCTGCCGCTCGACCTCTTCGGGGGAGGCCCCCTCAAACACGGTGGTGATGCGGACCTTGTCCAATTCCACAAGGGGAAACATCTCCTGGGGCATTGCCTGCCAGGAGAAGACACCGGCGATCACCAGCACCGCCAACAGAAGGTTGACGATGAGTGGGTTATGGATGGAGAAACCGATCAATCTCATCGGTCTGAGTCGACCACTTCCACCTGCAGACCGTCGCTGAGCGCAGCCACATCCCTGAGGACAATCCTTTCATCCCCGGCAAGTCCACGACCGACAACGATATGCTGTCCCTCGCGAATGCCCAGGGTGACCGGACGGCGCTCGAGCCGCCCCTCCTGAACGACAAACACGTAGGCCCCGCCATCCTCCCGCAAAACGGCGGTCACCGGTACCGTCAGCACGTCCCGCTGCAATTGCAGCGGCAGTTCGGTGCTGGCGAGGGTTCCCGGGATAATGCCGTTGCCGGTCAGGCGGATCCGCAGCGCATAGGTGTGGGTTTCCGGGTCCGGGTCACGCTGCAGCGCAACCACTTCCCCCGGTCGCGTCTGACCCGCCGCGGAAATCGGCAGTACTTGCCGGAGGGCGAGGGCGGCCGCGGCCCGGGCGGAAACCTCGGCATAGAGATCCAGGTTTCGGGTATCGATCAACTCCACCGCCGCCCGGGCCGGGGTCACGTAATCGCCAACCTGGAAATGGACCTGGTTGACCGTGCCGGCGAAAGGGGCCATCAGGCGACTGCGGGCAAGATTGCGGGCGGCGCGGCTGCGATCCGCTTCACGCAATACCCGCCGCTCCTCGGCGGTCTCGACCGAATAGCGCAGGCGAGCCTCCTCCGAGCGCAGTTGCATGAGCCGCTGCCGGGCACTCCCCAATTGGGAGCGGGAGGCCAGTGACTGGCTACGGAGGGTCTCCAGCCGCTCGACTTCGTCGGCCTGCAGCTGACGGTTCTGCTCGGCCAGTTCGAGAAGCCGCCGATCCCGGGCTACCGCCACCCTTTCCTGCTTCGACTGCGCGTCGGCCAGGGCGAGGGCATCGGCAAAGTCCCCGTCCTCCAGAACCAGGAGCGGATCGCCGGCGTCCACCGTCTGACCGGGCTCGACGGCACGCTCGGCTATCTGGCCGTTCACCTGGAAATTGAGCACTGCCCGCCGTGCGGGTCGCAGCCGACCGGTGACTTCGACGGTCGGCTGCAGGTCCGTGCGCTGTACCCGCTCGGTCGTCACCCGGGTCAGCGGGAGCTCCCTGAGCTTCGTTTCCTTGCCGCCGGCCGTGACCACCAGCACGGCAACGATAGAAGCGGAAAAAAGGGCGAGGGCCGCCGTATGACGGCGCCCGAGCCGGTCACGAACGTCCATAGCAGATCGCGGAATTTGAAGGGAATCTCATTCTATGCGATTTTAGCGGGCTTTATGGCCGCCTCGACGGCTTAACCACACGTTCAAGGCCGGATCACTCCCTTGTCCAGAGCTTATCGTCGAATTTCCGCCGCTGCCCTGTTGGCGCTAGCCGCGCCCGCTCATGGCCAGCAAGGGGAATGGTCCTATTGCGCGCCAATCACTGTGCCGCCGCTCGCGGGGGACCTGGCACCGGGCATCACCTACATCGACGCGGACCGGTTGGATGCGCAGCGGGGCGGTGTCAGCACTTTCCTGGGCGATGTCGCCCTGCGCCGGGACAACCGCCAGGCGTTCAGCGATACGCTGATCTACAACCAACAGGAAGATACCGCGACACTGATCGGAAATATCCGCTATCAGACTCCCGATACGCTGCTTTTCGGCGAGCGGGCCAAATTCTATCTGGAAGAGGATAGCGGACAGCTCCAGGACGCCCGATTTCGCCTGATTCCCACGCACGGCTACGGCACCGCGGAACTGGTGGAGATCATCACCCCCGATTTCACCCAGATGGAGACCGCGAGCTACACGACCTGCGATCCCGAGGATCAGTTCTGGAGTCTCAAGGCCAGCCGGCTCGATTTGGACGAGGCAACGAATACGGGCGAGGCCTATAACGTCAGGATTGATATCAAGGGCGTTCCCATCTTCTATTCGCCCTATCTCAACTTCCCGTTGGCGGGACGCAAGAGCGGCTTCCTAGCGCCCTCATTCGGAAGCTCCGAGACGGGCGGGACCGACCTCTCCGTGCCCTATTATTGGAATATCGCACCGGATCGCGATGCGACCTTCACGCCGCGCCACATCGAAAACCGCGGCACCATGCTGTACAGCGAGTTCCGTTACCTGAACCCGAATTCCTACGGGCAGATCAATTATGACTACCTGCCCGACGACTCACTGTTCGAGGATGACCGTTCGTTCCTCGGCCTTACCCAAAGTGCCCGCCGGGATGGCTGGACGAGCGACCTTCTGTACCAGGAGGTCTCCGATGACCAGTACTTCGACGATATCTCCGGCAGCCAGAGCGTTACCAGTCAGACTCACCTCGAGCGGCACCTGAATCTCAAATACCAGTCCAACTGGTGGTCATTCCTGGGCCGTGTCCAGGAGTACCAGACGCTGACCGGTACAGAGCCCTACCAGCGCCGGCCCCAGCTGGTGCTCGATGCCTCGCCACCGCCCCGGGGCGGCCTGGAGTTCGACTGGCACAGCGAAGTCGTGCGCTTCGCGCTCGATGAGGAGCCGACCGCCGCACGTCCGACCGGCACCCGCCTGGATTTGATGCCATCGGTGAGCCTGCCGCAGCGGGGCATCGCCTGGTTCCTCACCCCGAAGCTCTCGCTGCGGCATACTCAATATCGGTTGGACGAGACCGAGGATGAGGAGCTGTCCCGCACCCTGCCCACCGCCAGCATCGATAGCGGGCTCTTTTTTGAACGGGACCTCAGCATCGGCGGCCGCGGGTTGCTGCAGACGCTGGAGCCGCGGCTCTTTTACCTCTATACGCCCTACGAGGACCAGAGCGACCTACCCCTCTTCGACACCGGCCTTTACGGCACCAGCTACTCCCAGCTTTTCCGTGAGAACCGCTTCTCCGGACCCGATCGCGTGGGGGACGCCAATCAGCTGACCACTGCGCTCACCACGCGTTTTATCGATGCCGAGAGCGGCGCGGAACTGCTGAGCGCGAGCATTGGTCAGATCCAGTACTTCCGCGATCGCCGAGTACGGCTGAATCCCGCCGCCGAAGAGCTGGAGACGGCCAGCTCGGAGGTCATCGGCGAACTCCGCTCCCGGCCGGTGCCGGGCTGGGACCTCAGCGCCAGCGCCGTCTACGACCCGCATGAGGACCTAAGCGAGGTGCTCACGGGGCGAGTCCGGTACAATCCCGGGGAGCGCAAGAATTTTACCCTGAGCTACCGCCTGCGCGAGCCGAACCTGGAGCAGACCGATTTGGCCTTCTTCTGGCCGGTCGTCCGGCACTGGAACGTCCTCGGACGCTGGAACTACGACTTGCTCAAGGAGCAGAATCTCGACCAGATATTCGGCCTTGAATATCAGTCCTGCTGCTGGTCGATACGAACGATAATGCGCCGCACCCTCGACACGACCACCCTGGAGCAGGAGCATAGCTTTATGATCCTGTTTGAGCTGAAAGGCCTCACCCAAATCGGCGATCGGCTCGAAGACGAGGTCGAACGCGGCATCCTGGGCTACTGACGATAGAAAATGATGAAACCACCGATCGCAACGCTATTCACCATCGCCCTCGGGGCGCTATTGCTGACCGCCTCCAACGCCGGCGCAGCGCCGCGCATCGACGAACTCGATCGCGTGGTCGCCGTGGCGAACGACAATGTGGTGACCCTGAAGGAACTCGAACAGCGGATGGAGACGGTTAAGCTGAAGCTCCGGCAGTCCTCCAAAGGCGACTTACCGCCGGATGATGTATTGCGCCCGCAGGTTCTCGAACGGCTCATCCTCGAGCGCCTGCAGCTGGATCGCGCCCGCGAATCGGGCATCCGGGTGGGTGATGAAGAGGTCAATCGAACCATCGCCCGCATCGCCGCGGACAGCGGACTCTCCCTGCGCGACTTCAGGGACGTTCTCGCCGAGGACGGCGTGGAGTTCGCCGATTTCCGCGAAGATATCCGTCAGGAGATGATCATCGCCCGTCTGCGAACCCGCGAGGTCGAAAACCGCGTCAAGGTTTCCGAGGCGGAGGTGGAGCATTTCCTGGAGAACCGGACCGGGCGCGACGCCGAACAGCTGCAATACCGTCTTTCGCACATCCTCATCGCCGTGCCCGAGGCGGCAAGCCCCGAGCAGGTAAAGAAAGGTCGGGCCGAGGCCACCGAGGTGGTCGAGCAGTTGCGCAGCGGCGCCGATTTTCGCCAGATGGCCGTCGCCCATTCCGACGGCCAACAGGCGCTGGAGGGCGGTGATCTGGGCTGGCGCAGCCGCGATCAGTTGCCCACCCTGTTCGCCGATGCGGTTGCCGACATGAAGCCCGGCGAAGTGACGGCCCCGATCCGCAGCCCCAGCGGGTTCCATCTCGTGCGGCTGGAAGCCACGCGGGGTCAGGCCAAGCATGTGGTCCAACAGAAACATGCAAGGCACATTTTGATCAGCACCGATGAGTTGGTATCCGATTACGATGCCCGCATCCGGCTGGAGCGCCTGCGTGACCGTATCAAGGCGGGCGAGGATTTCGCCGCCCTGGCGCGTACCCACTCCGATGACAAGGGTTCGGCCCGCAAGGGCGGCGACCTGGGGTGGACCAGTCCCGGGGCATTCGTGCCCGCCTTCGAACAGGCGCTCAACGAGCTCTCGCCAGGCGAGATCAGTCAGCCGTTCAAGAGCGAATTCGGCTGGCACATCGTGCAGCTTCTGGGGCGCCGCGATCACGACAACACCGAAGCCTACCGCCGCAGCCGTGCCCACAGGGCGCTTCGCGAACGCAAGGCCGAGGAGGAGTTGCAGAGCTGGCTTCGCCGCCTGCGGGATGAGGCGTACGTGGAAACCCGGCTGGAGGGGTAGCCAGGCAGCTCGCCTCATTTCACTTGCGAAAGAATTCCACTCGGTACCGGCGCTTCAAAAGCCGTACGGGACTCCGTTTAGCATGCACTCAAGCCCTCTCCGTTTTGCACTCACGCCCGGCGAGCCCGCCGGTATCGGGCCGGACCTGGTCGTTCGCCTGTGCCAGCAGGCCCGAAACGAAGAGTGGGTGGCGGTTGCGGATCCCGATCTCCTGGAAAGTCGCGCCCGGGCAATGGGCCTGGATATCGATTTGGAGGCGTATCAGTCCGGCTCCGAGGTGTCACGCGAGGCGGGCCGCTTAAGCGTTCTACCGGTGAGACTCGGAGATCGGAGCGAGCCCGGTCGATTGCAGCCGCGAAACGCCCGCTACGTGTTGGAGACCCTGGAAGCCGCGGTGGATGGCTGCGTAGCCGGACACTTCGCCGGACTGATCACCGGGCCGGTTCACAAGGGCATCATCAATGAGGCGGGAGTGGCGTTTACCGGCCATACCGAGTTTCTGGCCGAGCGCACCGGTACCCGACAGGTCGTGATGATGCTGGCCACCCCCGGGTTGCGCGTGGCACTGGCCACCACCCACCTGCCTCTTTGTGAAATCAGCGCGGCCATAACCAGGGACGGTCTGACCGAGACCCTGACTATCCTGGACCATGACCTGCGTATGCGCTTCGGGCTCCCCCGGCCCCGCATCCTCGTTTGCGGGCTCAATCCGCACGCCGGGGAAGGCGGCCACCTCGGCCGTGAAGAGATCGACGTAATCGAGCCCGTTCTGGATGCCTTGCGCAGCCGCGGGCTGGATCTGGTCGGCCCGCTGCCTGCCGATACGGCCTTCACGCCGGGCCCGCTGGCCGAGGCCGATGCCGTATTGGCCATGTACCACGATCAGGGGCTTCCGGTACTCAAGCACAAGGGCTTCGGTCGGGCGGTGAACGTCACCCTCGGCCTGCCCATCGTCCGTACCTCGGTGGACCACGGCACCGCCCTGGACCTCGCCGGCACCGGTCGGGCCGATCCGGGAAGCCTTGTCTATGCCCTCGAAGTCGCCCGCCAGATGACAGGCGACGGCTCATCACCGACCACCCACCCGCGCCCGGTAACCAGCGACCAGACATCATGAGCCATCGCCCCCGCAAACGCTTCGGCCAGAATTTCCTCCACGACCCCGGCGTGATCGATCGCATCGTGCGAGCCATCGATCCCTGGCCCGGGCAGCGGCTGGTGGAGATCGGGCCGGGCCTTGGCGCTATCACCGGCCCGTTACTGGAGGCGGTCGAACAGATGGATGCGGTGGAACTCGACCGTGATTTGGTACCCAAGCTGGCGAACCGCTTTGGGGAGCATCTTCATCTCCACAATGCCGACGCCCTGAAGTTCGACTTCAGCCAACTGGCCAACGGGGAGCGTCTGCGGGTGGTGGGCAACCTGCCCTACAACATCTCAACACCGCTTATCTTTCGCCTCCTGGAGCAGTCCGACTCTGTTCAGGACATGCATTTCATGCTGCAGAAGGAAGTCGTCGACCGACTCTCCGCCGCCCCCGGTGGCGGCGACTACGGGCGCCTCAGCGTCATGGTTCAGCAGCGCTGCCGGGTCGAACACCTGTTCAATGTCCCCCCCGGGGCTTTTCACCCCCCCCCAAAGGTCGATTCCGCCATTGTCCGCCTGGTCCCGTACCCGGAGCCGCCGGTCCCGGTCGCCGAGCCGGCGGTCTTCGCACGCATTGTGGCCAAGGCCTTCTCCCAGCGGCGCAAGACCCTGCGCAATACGCTCAAAGGTGAACTGGACGCCGAAACCATCGAGGCGTGCGGCATTGACCCCATCCGCCGCGCCGAAACCCTCAGTGTCGAAGAGTTCGGCCGGCTGGCGGCTGCGGCAAAGCCGGGGTGAAGAGCACCCGCGGGGTTCCGGATGCGTTCCGAGATCCATCGATGAACGCATAACGAGTTGGCCGCTTTCGTCCCACACCGCGGGTGTGCAAGCGCTATTCGAAGGGAGCCGATTTATCCGCTGCGGCCGCTTTACGGGATACCGGAAGAGGTTGGGATGGGTCTCAGGACCACGGCCGCATGGCCGGAGACCCACCAGCTGCTGTTGTCGTCGAGCAGTCCCGTGCCCCTCCCCCCATAAGCGGGATCCTCGCTGGACCACAACTCCACCCACTGCTGACCCACGGGCGGCGCAAGGAGCGGCTCGGGAGCGGGTTCGCCGCCAGGAGCAGCACCAACAGACGCTGGTCAACTGGCTGCTGCCGCCGGATCAGTCGCCACTCGAAACCACCAGGAGAGCGGCTCGCCTTCGAGCGCTCCGGTACGCGGCTCTACGAGGCGATACTCGTCAAGTTTGACAGCGAGGGTAGCTGGGACGGCGGCCCGACCGGCAGTGAATTGCGGGATTTCTATAATGAAGAGCGGGCCCATTTTCTGATGCTGAAAGAGACGATCGAATCCCTGGGCGGCGATCCGAGCACGATAACACCCTCAGCGGACGTCTCGGGTGTGGCCTCGGAAGGTGTGGTGAAGGTCGTTACGGATCCGCGGACCTCGCTTACTGAAAGTCTGGAAGCCCTGCTCGTCGCAGAGCTTACCGACCACGATGGCTGGGAGATGCTGATTCATCTGGCCGATGGCATTGGCGAGGATAAATTGGCCTCGAAGTTCCGGGGCGCCCTGGCCGAGGAGGATACACACTTGGCGAAGGTGCGCGAATGGCTAACCAAGGGCATCGAGCTGGAGTCCGGCAGCGGCTGATCGGATTCCACTCTCCCGATGATCAGCGGCTTCTCCGGAGGCCGCCTTGTTTCCAATGGCATTCAGAGAGAAACCGACCGAACACTCCGATTTGCCGGCTCGCGTATTCTGGACCGATGTCCGCGGGCATCGTCTTTTTGGCCGGGAATTGGGGCCGAACAACGGGTCACCTCTGGTTCTGGTGCACGGCGTGGTGGTTTCCGGGCGTTATTGGCTGCCGGCAGCGCGCGAACTGGCCAGGCGCGGTTTCCGGGTCCTTGTCCCCGATCTGCCCGGGAGCGGGAACAGCGAAAAAACCTGGCCGCCCCTGGGCGTGGCAGCCTCGGCGGAGGTACTTTTCGGGTGGCTGGATAGCCTGCACATCGATGGAGCGGCAGACTTCGCCGGCAATTCGTTCGGTTGTCAGATATTGATCGAAGCGGCTCTTCGATACCGGAATCGCATCTCCCACCTGATTCTCCAGGGCCCGACGGTCGATCCCCACCACCGCTCCCTGCAGGACCAGCTTTGGGCGCTTATTCGCGACATTTTTCTGGAGCCGGGAGTGCTGCGCGTGGTCCTGCCGGATTACCTGCGGGCCGGTCCCCGGCGGGCCTTCGCCATGAGCCGCATCGCCCTGGCTGATCGTCCCGAGCGGAAACTTGAGGCCGTGGAACCGCCCTGTCTCATCCTGCGGGGCGCTTTGGACCCGCTGGTTTCCCCCGAATGGGCCCGGCAGGCGACCGACCAGCTCGGGGCGGGCGAATTAAAGACCATCGACGGCGCGGCACACGCGCTGAACTACACCCATCCCTCGGAATTCGCCGATGCGATCGGCAACTTTGTCAATGACAGGTAAGGCTGCAGCACCGGGTGACGCCTTCTGGAGGCCGTCATGAGCGGGCCTTGGCCGCAATCCCTCCCAAAAAGCTTGTAAATAGTGTGCTCAAGCTCCGGTACGTCCTGGCCGTTAAAGGATACGGTGGAGTCGGAGAGCCATGGCACAACAGAGTCCGGATAAACTGCTGCTGTTTCGCATTGGCAGGCTGGCGTTCGCGGTAGACGCCCGGCAGGTGGCGCGTATTGCCGTTCCGCCGGCCCGGCTGACGCGCCCGCCCGGCGCCGACGCGGCCCGCCCCGGTATCTTTCATTCCGGCGGCCACATCCACCAGGTGGTGGAGTTGGCGGCACAGATGGATCTCGGCCGCGCCCGTCCGCCGATCGGGCGTTATCTATTGTATAGCGACGGTCGTCAGCATTGGGCCTGCCACGTGGATGATGTGGTGGGGCTTACGGAGGCCGAAAAAGGGCGGTGGGTTTCGCTGCCGCCGTATCTGCCAAGGCGGGTCTTTCCCAGCGGTTTTCTCTACCGGGAGGAGATCTGGCTGTTTGCCTCTTTCGAGGCGCTGCTGCGCCTGAGGGATCACGCTCCGCTGCACCGGCATCTTGCGGAAACGGCCCCGGAAAAACCCCACCTCTCCGCCGAGCCGAAGCCCGAGCCGAAGCCCGAGCCGAAGCCCGAGCCGAAGCCCGAGCCGAAGCCCGAGCCGAAGCCCGAGCCGAAGCCCGAGCCGAAGCCGGAGCCGGAGCCGGAGCCGGAGCCGGAGCCGGAGCCGGAGCCGGAGCCGGAGCCGAAACCGAAACCGAAGCCGAAGCCGAAGCCGAAGCCGAAGCCGGAGCCGAAGCCGAAGCCGAAGCCGAAGCCGAAGCCGCTCGACCCGGTATCGCTCCTCAGGGAAGCCGAACCGCCGCCAAGGCCGTGGGAGGACCCCGAGCGAAAGGCGGTGCCAAAAAGGCCGGCCGAAAACGCGCGAGTAAATCCGCCAGCGCCTTCCAACTCAGCGGAAAGCCCCACTGACTCTTTAAGGCCGGCGCCGAAGCCGGCACCTCCTTTGGAAGCGCCGCCAACCCGGGCCTACCCACCACGGACGGAGGAAAAGCGCGACAGGGTCCCGCTGTTCGCACTGCTTCTGATTCCCGTGACGGTGATCGCCGTGGTTTTCTGGTGGCGGCCGTGGGAACCGACTCCGACTTCGATCCGGCCCCCCCTGCCGTTATCCAGCGCAGGGATATCCGAGCCGCGCTCTGTCGCCAGGCCCCGCAATGAGCCGTCAGTCTCGACGGTGACCGGGGCCGCTCCCCGCCGCGACGAAGTCCCCGCGGACACAGCGGGTACCGGCCCCGATCGGGTTCCGGAGGGAAGCGATCGTGACCGGGAGCTTCGCCCCCAACCGCCCATGCCGGCCACTGTGACCGGGCCCGCCGCCTCGACAGCCAAACCGAAGACGTCGGAATCGCCGGTCATTCAGCACGCCGGTGGCTCCCTCCCCTCCCCCGCGGAATCCTCAACGGGCTCCGAAGGCGTGTCCGTTTCTCAAAATAATGCCGACGCCGCACCGGAAGCCGCGCCGCCAACGGAACAGCCAACACCGAAGGGCCTCATCGGCTCTTCTGCAGAAGGCGCCGAAGCCCCCGTCCCGAGCACTCGGCCGCCGCTGGAAACAAGGGTGGAGAGGCCGCAGCCATCTCCGGCAGCCCCTGCGGTTGAAAAGGCAGCCCCCGAACCCCGGGACGTACGGCGTCAGCCGCGCGATATCGTGGTCCGGGTCCCCCGGGAGGCACTGCGAAATGGGGCCGGGCAGGTGACGGCATCCGAAAAGATGATGCCGGCAAAAGAACCATCGTCGGCACCGCCAAGGCAGGCCGAACCGGAAAACGGTGCAATGCCCGTCATTGAAGAAGGGCGCGGGGATGTGCCCGATAGCGGACCCGGGGCGAAGACCACTTCGGAGCAGCCGGTGGCGGACAGCGAGGGCGCCAAACGCCCGGCTGGGAGTCCCAAGGCGAGGGCCCTCCCCAATCAGCCGCCGCCCCTGCCCCATGCATCGGGCCAGGCCGTGCACCGTTGCCAGGCCTGCCGCTATGAGTACATCGTGGTGCGCCGGGACACCCTCTGGAGCATTGCCAAACGCTACCTGAAGAACCCCTACCGGTTTCGCGAGCTGGCCGAAGCGAGCGGCGTGAAAGACCCACATCTTATCTATCCCGGAGACCGCATCATCATCGAAGTCTACTGACGCGTATGATGAGCACGGGAGGCCACCATGTGCACAGCAAAGGTAATGCTTTTTGAACAACTCGGCCCGGAACCGCTCGCCGAACTGCTGGGCCGCTTCGGTGTGAGCCTGGAAGTGGTCGAACCGGATAAGTCCATCCCGGGAAGCTGGTTTGGGGATCCGGAGGCGGGGATTATCGGACGCCGGGTTTACGTGCGGGGCAACACGCCCGTGCATTCGGCGTTACACGAGAGCTGCCACTTGATTTGCATGGATGAGGGACGACGCAGCCGACTGCACACCGATGCCGGTGGCGACTACAAGGAGGAGAATGGCGTCAACTATCTGCAGATCCTGCTCGCAGACTATCTGCCCGGCGTTGGCCGAAAATGCATGATGGCCGACATGGATGCCTGGGGATACACCTACCGTCTCGGCTCGGCCCGTGCCTGGTTCGAAGCGGATGCCGAAGATGCCCGACAATGGCTGCTCGATCACGGGCTGATCGATGAGAGGGAACGTCCCTTGTGGCGTCTGCGGCAATGATCCCGATGGCCCGAAACTGACAGTCACGGGTCCGAGGCGGTATGCTGGTTTGAAGCCTTTACCGGGCGCAGCTAAGCTCATGGAGAGTCCCATGAATTTCGAATCCATCCACAATTACTACGAGCCCCTCGTCATCGAACACATCATGGAGACGCTGGTCGCAAAAGAGGGAGTGCAGGAAGAAGACTTCCTGAATGACGTGGCCTGCGTCGCGCTCAATTCACTGCCAGCCCGTTACGTTCGCTACGACGTGGACATGGCGTTTTTCCTCACCAGAGATGAACGGCAGCGAATGGCCCGGGATATCGCCGAGGCGGTGGAGCAGGCCATCCAGCGGCTTCGACAACACCGCCGTGAACAACAGGAGCGGGGAGGCCATCCGTAGCCGTGAAAGGCATGGACGGAGATATCCACATCCACCCGGAGATCGAAGAGGTCTACCGGGATGCCGCGGAGCGGATCGCCCTGTTGGCCACTCGCAGTATTGCCGAGCGCGGTGCCTTCCATTTCGCGTTGGCGGGCGGTGCCACCCCTGCCAGCACTTACAAAGTGCTCGGCAGCCCCCCGCTGCGCGACGAAGTCGACTGGTCACGGGTTCACGTCTACTTCGGCGACGAGCGCTGCGTTCCGCCCGATCACCGCGACAGCAATTTCCGAATGGCACAGAAGGCGCTGTTGAGCCGGGTCCCCATTCCTGAATCGCAACAGCATCGGATCCACGGTGAATTGGAGCCGGAGGAGGCGGTACGCCGATACAGCGAAACGCTACGCCGTGAACTGCCGCTGGAAGGGACGATTCCGGTGTTCGATCTGGTAATGCTCGGCACCGGTCCCGACGGGCATATTGCCTCCCTTTTCCCCGCCACCGATATTCTCAAGCGCCGAAAACCGGTGGCGGCGGTCTATGTGCCCAAATTGGAGGCCTGGCGGGTCAGCCTGACATTTCCGGTCCTCAATGCGGCTCGGCACGTCATTCTGCTGGTCACGGGGCAGAAAAAGGCGGATGTCATCCGACACGTGGTCAAGCACCGCTACAGCAACCCCCTGCCGTTGGAAATGCTGCGCCCGCGCGGGCAGTTGGAGTGGTTCCTTGATCGGACCGCCGCCCGACATATCATCCCCGTAGCCTGAGGAGTCTCGACATGGCCGAACACAAAGCCGTGAAGGTGATTGCGGGTGATATCGGAGGCACCAAAACCCTTATTCAATTGACGGCCTTCGATGTAAGCAAACCCTCACCGCGCGGTGAAGTGCTTTATGAGGAGCGCTTCGAGAGCCGGTCCTACTCGGATCTGGACACGATTCTTCGGGAATTCCTGGCGCTGACCGGGCCCATTGGAGAAGTCTATGCCGCTTGTCTGGGAGTGGCTGGTCCCGTTTACCACGAAGGGGCGCACCAGAAGGCCAAACTGACCAACCTCCCCTGGGAGCCCGACGCCGCGGCGCTGAGCCGGGTCCTCGGCATTCCGCGGGTTCGGCTCATCAATGATTTCCAGGCGGTCGGCTACGGGATCGATGCCCTGCGCAATGATGATCTGGTCCCCCTCCAGGAGGCCAAACCCCGCGACCGGGCTCCCCGGCTGGTGGTGGGGGCCGGCACCGGACTGGGGGTGGGCCTGTTGGCCTGGGGCGGCGACTTCTATGAAAGCTACCCGACCGAAGGGGGCCACATCCATTTTGCGCCACTGGACGACGAACAGGATGCCCTGTTGCGTTTCCTGCGTGCCGAATATGGCCGCGTCTCCTGTGAACGTCTTGTCTCCGGTCCGGGGCTGGAGAATATCTACCGTTTTCTCGCCTCCCGCAGACCAAGCCGGTCAGGTGCGGACCCGCTGCTCAGCGCCGCCGATCCCGCCGCCGCTATTTCCGCCTGCGGCATTGAAGGCCGGGATCCGCTGGCTGTCCGGGCAGTGGAACTGTTCGTGAGTATTTACGGGCAAGTGGTAGGCGACCTGGCGTTGACCAGCCTGGCCCAGGGCGGGGTCTATATTGCAGGGGGCATCGCCCCCCAAATCCTGCCGCAGTTACAAAGCGGTCGGTTCATGGACGCCTTCCGGGACAAAGGCCGTATGCGTCCCCTCGTTGAAGGCATGCCCGTGGAGGTCATTATCAATCCCGGAGTGGGGCTTCTCGGCTGCACTCTGGCTGCAAGCCGTATGTGAGGATCATGGAAACCAATCAAAAGATCGATGTGAACGTCGAAACCAGCTACGTGGAAGAGCAGTCATTTCCCGAACGAAATCGCTACGCCTTCGCCTACACCGTCACCATCCGCAACAGCGGCGAGCGGGCGGCGCGACTGGTTCGACGCCACTGGGAGATCACCGACGGCCAGGGCCGGATTCAGGAGGTCGATGGCGAGGGCGTCGTCGGTGAACAGCCCTATATCCGTCCCGGCGAGGCGTTTCGCTACACCAGCGGGGTTATCCTCGAGACCCCGGTGGGGTCGATGCAGGGCAGTTACCGCATGGTTGATGATGACAGGGAGGAGTTCGACGCCGCCGTCCCACCGTTTACCCTCGCCCTGCCGCACACCCTGCACTGAAGGCCTGAGGCCGGTTCCGTGCGACCGTCGTGGAGGGAAGCCAGGGGGGGTACCGTAAGCGCGGCGAGGCGGCCCGGGGCGAGTCACGCTTTGGGGGCGTAGAGCTGCGCTATTTCCGTCTCATACCGGGCCAGAACCGCATTCCGGCGCAGCTTCAATGTGGGGGTCAGCAGGCCCGACTCGATGCACCACGGTTCTAGCACGGCATGGACCCGTCTGACTTTGGCGTAGGCGGGGAATGCCTGCAGGCGATCGTTAATGCGTCTCAGCATCTCTTCGCGCGCCAGGGCCTCCGAGACACCCATCGCATCGGCGGGAATCTTCAGCCGTTCGGCAACCTGGCTCCATACCTCGCCGTTGAGCACCAGCAAGGCGCTCAGGAACGGCAAGCCCTCTCCAACGATCATGACCTGCTGAAAAAGCGGGTCGAGACCGATGGCCCCCTCCATGGCCGCCGGGGGGACGTTTTCGCCGTTGGAGAGCACCAGGATTTCCTTTCGGCGCCCCGTCAGATAGAGGTGGCGACCCCGCTGCTTGCCGATATCACCGGTATGCAGCCAGCCCTGCTTATCGAGGACCTCGGCGGTGGCAGTCCGGTTGTTCCAGTAGCCGCCCATTACCGATGGCCCGCGCACCAGAAGTTCACCCCCACCGTCGAACCGGATCTCCAGCCCCGGTAACGGCACGCCAATACTGTTCGGCCGGTTGTCACCGGGCGGATTGAAGGTGACGACCGGGCTGGCTTCCGTCAGCCCGTAACCCTGACAAAGGTTCAGTCCCAGGCCGACGAAGGTTCTGGCCAGCTCCGGAGAGAGCGCAGCTCCGCCACTGACGGCGATGCGCAGCCTCCCGCCCAGGCGCTGGAGCACGGGTTGCCCCGCGAGCTTTTGCAGCAGAGGAGCGGCAAGCAGCAAGGGATGCCAGGCGGCGAGGCCCTGGCGATACTCGAAGCGGCGCCAGCCCGCCCGCACCGCGGTATCAAACAGAAAGCGGCGCCAGTGCGGACCACCGGCCAGCCGCTGCGCAATGCGCCCGTAGGCGTTTTCGAAGATGCGCGGCACCGCGATCACCGCGGTCGGCCGCTGACTGGCAAAATCCAGCGACAACTGACCGATGGAGCGCGCAAAGGCAACGCAAGCCCCGGCGGCCATCGGCAGGTAGTAGCCGCCGGTGCGCTCCAACATGTGGGCCAGGGGCAAAAAGGACAGGAAGCGATCGCCGGGGAAGACCTCGATCAGCTTCAGCGCCGCATGAACATTGCTGAGGATATTGCGATGGCTGAGCATCACCCCTTTGGGTCGGCCGAAGGTGCCCGAGGTGTAGACCAGTGTTGCCAAGACATCGGGTTCGGCCGACGCAGGCGGCACATTCCCGGTCTGGGCCAGCCACATATCGGTGAACCTGACCCGTGCGTTGGGATCGCTGTCGCCACCCGGAATCAGAATGCGCGTCAGGCCGACATTCCCCTCCAGCGCAGGTTTGAGCCGGCGCCAACGTCCGGCATCCTGAAGCAGCAGCATACGCGCGCCCGAGTCCTCGAGCAGCCAGGCCAGAGAGTCGGGGCGATCGTCGGGATAAAGGGGCACCACCACCAGACCGAGCGAGAGCGCCGCCTGCTCGAAAACGATCCACTGAAAACCGTTTCGCTGGGCGATGGCGACCCGCTCCCCCGAAGCGAATTCTTCTCTCGCCAGGGCCGCACGCCAGCGGTCCACTTCTGCACCCGCCTCGCCCCAGCTCACTTGCCGCCACTCGCCGCTACTACGGTCATACCAGCGGTAGGCGGGGCGGTGCGGACTGCGCTCCACCCGAGCCCGGAAGAGGCCATCCAGGGTCTTGGCGGCGTGCTCGGGCAGCGTGTCGTTCGCCTGGGCTTTCATGGGGCGATTGTACCTTGGGGCGCACCCCGGCGGGACTGATACAATCCACCCCCATGAGCACCTACGTTATCGGCGACATCCAGGGCTGTTACGACGAATTGCAGGCGCTGCTCGAGCGAGTCGCTTTCGATCCGGTCACCGATCGGCTCTGGTTTGCCGGCGATCTGGTCAACCGCGGCCCCCGCTCCCTGGAGGTGCTGCGCTTCGTGCGCGACCTGGGCGACCGGGCTGTCACCGTCCTCGGCAATCATGACCTTCATCTGCTGGCAATCTGGCAGCATCGGGATCGGCTGAAACGCAGCGATACCCTGGAGCCGGTGCTGGAGGCTCCCGATGGGGACGACGTGCTCCAATGGCTGCGCTGCCAACCGCTGATGCACTATGACGCGGAGTTCGGCTGCGCCATGGTCCATGCGGGGCTGTCACCCGACTGGGACCTTCAGACGGCCCTCGCCTGCGCGCGAGAACTGGAAACCGTACTGCAGGGCGAGCAATTCACCGAATTCCTCGCCCACATGTACGGTAATCGCCCCGACCGCTGGTCCGAGGATCTGACCGGCTGGGATCGCCTGCGTTACGCCGTTAACTGCTTTACCCGTCTGCGCTACTGCTCCACCGACGGGCGGCTGGAATTCCGGCAGAAGGATGCTCCCGGTAGCCAGGCGCCCGGGTTCCTGCCCTGGTTTGAAATGCCCGCCCGCCGCACCGATGTCGAGGTGATCTTCGGTCACTGGTCGACCCTGGGGCTCTACCGGGGTCACGGCGTACGCGCCCTCGATACCGGCTGTCTCTGGGGCGGAACGCTCACGGCCCTCCGCCTGGAAGACGACAGGGTCACACAACTGCCGTGTCCCGGGGTTCGCCGGCCCAAATCGGAGCACTGAGGGACACACCACGTTGCTCATCCGACAACCAGCCCCCCAATCCCCCCACTAATTCAAGTATTCCCGGAAAACGGCGATACAATGTTCGTGCGTACGACCAACGGGAAGATCCGAGATGTTAGTACAGAGAATGTCGCTCGCGTCGAATATCGGCGTACTCGCCATCCTTATCGGGGCACCTTACCTGCTGCTTTGGGGGTATCTGCTGCAGTCGGGGCGCATCGGTTTCGATGTGCTCGGCTGGGTCGCGGTGCTCATGGCCGTAGATGCCGTTCTGCTCATCGTGTTCGTCCGCGGTCTTGTCCAACCTCTGCGGCTGGTTGGCGAGGTGATGCGCAAGGTCTCCAAAGGCGATTTCACCCTGCGGGTGGAGAACAACTACCGCGGCGAACTGGCGCGGATGCTGGATGACGTCAATTCGTCAATTGACGCCACCCGCACCATGATGGAAGACATCCTCGACAACACGGTAGGGATTGCCACGGCCGGATTCGAGACCGTTTCCGCCTCCGCCAAGGTGGTCTTCAACGTCGAGGCCGAGGAGAGCCACGTTCACTCGATCACCAGTGCCAGCCGGCGCATCAGCGAATCGGTCTCGGGCATCGCGGAAAACGCGAGTGCCGCCAACGAGACCGCCGCCGATGTCAACAATGCCGTGGCCGAGGGTGATGTGGTGGTCGGGCGCACCCTGGATGGGATGACCCGGCTGGCGGACACCGTGGGGGAGGCAGCGGGAAAAGTCGAGGAACTCGGGGAGTCCTCAAAGCGGGTAGGCGATGTAATCAACGTGATTGGCGATATCGCCGAACAGACCAACCTGCTGGCGCTCAACGCCGCCATCGAAGCTGCCCGTGCCGGCGAGCAGGGGCGCGGCTTTGCCGTCGTGGCCGACGAGGTGCGGACCCTCGCGGAACGCACTTCCAAGGCGACCGATGAGATCAATGAAACCATCCGAACCATTCAGTTGGAGATCACCGGCGTCATTGAAACCATGCGTACCGGCGTCGAGCGGGCCCGGGACAGCCGTGAATCCACTCAACAAACCAGCGAGGCCTTTGCATCGGTTCGCGACGGAATCGAGATGGTGACCGCCCTTATCGGTCAAATTACCACGGCCGCCGATGAGCAGAAATCGGCCACTCAGGGGATCACCAACAGTATTCATGAGATTGCCGAAATCGCCTCGGGCAATACCGAGCATGCCTATCGCGCCGTCGACACCATCGAGCAACTGAACTCCACGGTGGTGCACCAGTTGAAGGTGCTGGACCAGTTCGACATCCCCCACAAGGCGATCATCGTGGCCAAGTCGGACCATGTGCTCTGGAAAAAGCGCCTGACCGAACTGCTCCTGGGAAGGCTCCAGATGCAGTCCACAGATGTGGCCGACCACCACAGCTGCCGCTTCGGGAAGTGGTATTACGACACCGGCCGTTCGCTCTACGGCTCCTTCCCCGAATTTGCGGCCATCGAGGGCCCCCACCGCCGGGTCCATGAGACGGCCAGGCAGGTGGTCCAACTGGTGGAAGCGGGAGAGAAAGATGGCGCACAACAGCTGCTCGAGGATTTGAACGAGCCGACCCGCGAGGTCCTCGAAGGACTGGATAAACTCAAGAACCGGGCGCTGGCCGAGGGTGTCGGCTAATCGGCCAGGGCGTCATGCGCTGCAGCCGGTCGTTCGGGGATTGGCGAGTTGGCGGGAGTGTCGCTGGAGCAGCAGCTTACGGAAGGCCTTCGCCGGAACCGGACGGCTGAGATAAAAGCCTTGAAACTCCTCGCAGCCGTACCGGCGCAGGAATTCCAGTTGCGCCTCCTCTTCGACCCCTTCGGCCAGCACTTCCAGGCCCAGATGACCCGCCATGGCAATAATGGTGGAGGCGATGGCGGCATCATCCCGATCGTCGGGAAGGTCGCGGATGAAGGAGCGGTCGATCTTGAGGCGATCGATCGGGAGACGTTTCAGGTAGGCCAACGAAGAGTAACCCGTACCGAAATCGTCGATGGCGAGCGTGATCCCCAGTTCCCGAAGCCGGGTGAGCGCATCGATACCGTCGCCGGGCCGAGACATGACAAACCCCTCGGTGATTTCCAGCTCCAGCTGTCGCGGCTCGATCCCGGTTGCGTCCAACACATCACGAACACTCCCGACGATGTCCCCTTCCAGGATCTGATAACCGGCGACATTGACGGCGACCCGTAGATCGGCGAGCCCCTCATCACGCCACTCGGCAATCTGGCGGCAGGCGTCGAAAAGCACCTTGCGCCCGATCGGCTCGATAAGGCCGGTCTCTTCGGCGAGCGGGATAAACGCACCGGGCGAAACCAGTTTGCCGTCCGGCTTCTCCCAGCGAACCAGGGCCTCGGCACCGACAATGCGCCCATCCTCCACCAGGGCCTGAGGCTGGAGATATACCAACAGCTCGTCCCGCTCCAGGGCCCGGCGCAGATCATTTTCCATCTGCAGCCGTGCGGAGGTAATCCGGGTCAGCTCCGGTGTATAAAACTCATAGGTATTGCGACCGCGCTCCTTGGCCCGATACATGGCCGAATCGGCATGCTGGAGCAGTGTTTCGGCATCGCCGCCATCCTCCGGGAAGAGACTGATGCCGATACTGCCTCCCACGAACAGTTCATGCGCCTCAAGCCTCACGGGGTTACCCATGGCCTCGAGGACCTTCCGCGCGATCCCCTCGACTTCAGCCAACCCTTCGATGTCCTCCAATATGACCGCGAATTCATCGCCGCCGAGACGGGACACGGTGTCGTCGTGACGCACACACTCGCGAAGCCGTTGAGCGACGGCAATGAGGACTTCGTCGCCGGTCAGGTGGCCAAGGGTGTCGTTGATGTTTTTAAAGCGATCCAGGTCCAGAAACAGAACGGCCAACTGGTGGCGCTGTCGTCGAACCCGGTCCAGCGCGTGCTGTAGTCGTTCGATAAACAGAGAACGATTCGGCAATTCGGTCAGCATATCGTAGTAGGCAAGATGTTCGATGCGCTGTTCCGAGTGCTTTTTATCGGTTATGTCGGTGAGGGAGACGATGTAGTGCATCAGCTGCCCGCGCACATCGTGCTGCGCACTGATGCGATACCAGACCGGGAAAGACTCCCCGTTGCGGCGCCGATAGCTCGCTTCGCCCTGGTGCTGGCCCACCTTGTCCACAATCGTCCAAATGCGCTCGGGGAGGCCCTCCAGGGAACCCAGCAGTTCACTCACCGGCCGGCCGGTGATGGCCTCCGCATCCAGAGCGGTCAGACTGGAAAAGGCCCGGTTGACCCGCAGGATGTGCCACTCCAGATCGACGATGACCACGGCCTCCTGGCTGCCCTCGAACACGCTGGCGGCAAGCGTTAATTCCTGTTCCGTCTCTCTGCTCAGGGTCAGGTCGCGAATGGCTGAAAGCACGGCGATCGGCTGGTTACGGCCGTCACGAATAGTCGTAACAGTGACCTCGAGCGGGCGTCGGGCGGGATTCTCATCCGGCTCCATCGTTACCCGCGCATCCCGGGCTTCCCGGCGTGCCCGACAGGCCGGGCAATGGAAACAGGAACCCTCCGGATGGATCGCCTCGCAGATCTGACGCCCGTCGACCTCCGCCGGCGACAGACCGCTAAGCTCATAGAAGGCCCGATTGGCGCGGATGAGCCGGTCATCGAGATCGACAATGAAAATGGCATCGTCGAAGAAGTCCATCGCACGACTCCATTCCATGGAGGAGCGCTCCAGCGCCCGCTCGGCCCTGACTCGCTCACTGACATCCCTGGCGATCCCGACCACACCGGCCGTCCGTCCCTCCTTGCGGTAGACCTGTTCATTGATTTCCAGTGTAATCGGATGCCCATCGCGATGGGCGAACTCGATCTGATAGGTGCCATGGACACCATCGTCGGGGACCTTTCCGCTCAAGGGTGCCAGGGACAGGTTGCGCCCAATCCACTCACGGGGCGAATAGCCGGTCACACGCGTTACCGCCGGTGAGACGAAGGAAAACCGCCCTTCGGTGTCCTGTCGGTAGACGAAGTCTCTGGCATTCTCGAGAACCAGGCTCTGTTCGGCAGCCGTGGCCGCCAGCTCGGAGGCGTGCCCGACAGCGCGCCTGGCCAGCGGTCTCATCAGACGACCGGTACCCAACATGCCGCCAAAGACCATCACCACAATCGACACGACAGGAAACACCATGGCCCCAGCGGCACTGGCGTAAAGCTGCTGCTCCGGAACGACCACGGCGATCTGCCAGCGCGGCACATCGACCGGCGTGGCGACAGCCACCTTACCGTTGGCCAGGGCCTCCAGTACCGTCCCCCCCTCATCCGCGGCCCTGTCGAGCAGTGCCCGCACCGACGGCGAGGAGGCCCCGCCGACGACGACACTGCCCCGATGGGCGATAAAGGCCTGGTGCGATTCACTCTCGACAGGCTGCACCAGCCGCATAAGGGGGGCGATTTGAAATACAACGATGTCGGTCCCCTCCCTTTCGCCGGCACGGCTGAGAATGGGGGCCTCGACTAACAGGAACTCCTCGCCGCCCGAGGTGGCTGGAATGTAGGCCACCGGAGTTTCGCCATCCAAGTGCGCGCCCGGGAGGTGGTCGAGCTGCGGGACGATACCCGCCTCAACCACCGGAGCGCGGCGGGCATCGTGCCGGATAATGCCGATGGCCGCTTGCGACTGCGCCAAGGCATCGAGCAGCTTGCCTTCGGAAAAACGCCGCAACTCCGCGAGGGACATTTCGCCCCGGTTGTAGGCCTCGAGACCTTCACGAATGCGGGTCCGGCTGGTGATCTGAAGGGCGATATCCCGCCATTTCGCCAGTAGCTGACCAACCGCAAGCCCCTGTACCCGCACATTGAACCGCAGAGCCTCTTCCGCACGCACCTTGGCCTGGGAATACTGCGGCACTGCCGTCGACACCCCCACGACCAGCCCCGTGAGGAGAATGCCGACCATGGCAAAGGCGATAATACGGCCTTGCAGTCTCTTGATTTCTTCGTCGCTCATAGGCGCCAAAAGCCCATCCCGGCCGGAAAAAAACGGTTAAGCCAACCTGAAACACCCGGCCTTTGCGGGCAGGAACTTAGATCCTTTCCAATATTCGGAAGGTCATGGGATGGGGATTGTCGGGATCGGCCGGGCGCTCCTCCCGTTCGATTTCGCGCCAGTCGGAAGGCGCGATGGAAGGGAACCAGGCATCCCCCTTGAAAGCTGCATGGACCTCGGTCAGGTAGAGCCGGTCGGCGCGGGGCAGCATCTGCTGATAAAAGGAGGCGCCACCAAGCACCATGACCTCTTCGGCAGGTTCCGCCGCTTTCAAGGCCGCATCGATGGAGTGGACGACACTACAGCCCTCGGCCGCGAAAGAGGCGTCGCCCGTGACCACGATGTTGGTGCGTTTCGGCAAAGGACGGCCGATGGACTGGAAGGTCTTGCGGCCCATGATGACCGGTTTGCCCAGGGTGTGGCGACGAAACCACTGCATGTCGGCGGGCAGACTCCAGGGAAGGCGGTTCTCGATGCCAATCACCCGGTCGTTGGTCATCGCGGCGATAATCGAAAGGCGCATGGCTGACTGGCTCACACAGCCACCGGAGCCTTGATGTGGGGATGGTGCTCGTAGCCGGTCAACCGGAAATCCTCGAAGCGGAAATCGAAAACCGAATCGATATCGGGATTCAGGTGCATTGTCGCTAGCGGATAGGGTTCACGCGAAAGCTGCAGGCGCGCCTGCTCCAGGTGATTGGAATAGAGGTGGGCATCGCCGAGGGTATGCACAAAATCCCCCGCTTCAAGGCCGGTCACCCGGGCCAGCATCATCGTCAGCAGGGAATAGGAGGCGATATTGAACGGCACGCCCAGGAAGATATCGGCAGAGCGTTGATAGAGCTGACAGGAAAGGCGCCCGTCGGCCACATAAAACTGGAAAAACGCGTGGCAGGGGGCCAGGGCCATACGCCCGGCTGCGGCGTTGTCCCTCGGAGAGATCCCCTCATCGGGCAGGTCCGCAACGTTCCACGCGCTGACGATGATGCGCCGGGAATCCGGATTGTGACGGATCTGATCGATGACATTTTGGATCTGATCGATATGCCGGCCGTCCGGGGTGGGCCAGGAGCGCCATTGGTAGCCGTACAGCGGCCCCAGGTCGCCATTGTCGTCCGCCCATTCGTCCCAGATCTTGACGCCATTTTCCTTCAGGTAGGCGATATTCGTCTCGCCGCGCAGAAACCAGAGCAGTTCATGAATGATGGAACGCAGATGCAGCTTTTTGGTGGTAACCACCGGGAAGCCTTCGGAAAGGTCATAGCGCATCTGGTAACCGAAAACGCTTCGGGTTCCCGTGCCGGTCCGGTCGTCTTTGACGGTTCCGTTATCGAGCACATGGCGCATCAAGTCGAGGTATTCACGCATCGCTAATTCTGCACACTTGACGGGGAATTGGCAGTATTGCCGCGACCGTATGCCAGCGCCAGCAACACCAGACCGACGAGTATCAGCGGAAGCGAAAGGATCTGCCCCATCGTCATCCAGCCGAACGCCAGGTAGCCGAGGTGGGCATCCGGCTCTCGCAGGAATTCCACCAGAAAACGGAAAATACCATAACCGAGCGCAAAGACGCCCGAAACAGCCATGGTTGGACGCGGTTTGGAGGAGAACCACCAGACGATGGCAAACAGCACCATGCCCTCAAGCAAAAACTCATAGAGTTGGGAGGGATGGCGGGGCATATTGCCGGCCCCGGGAAATACCATGCCCCAGGGGAGATCGGTGGGCTTGCCCCACAATTCGCCATTGATGAAGTTACCGATTCGCCCGGCACCGAGACCGATGGGTACCAGCGGTGCCAGGAAATCGACCACCGCGAAATAGCGACGGTTTTCCCGCCACGCATAGACACCCAGGGCAATCAGCACACCCAAAAGGCCCCCGTGGAATGCCATTCCCCCTTCCCAGATTCGAAATAGCATGAGCGGGTCTTTCAGGAAGGCGCCCCAGTTGTAAAACAGGATGTACCCGATACGCCCGCCCAACACGACGCCGAGGGCGGCGTAAAACAGCAGGTCATCGACCTGTTCGGGTTTCCAGCTACTGTGCGGCTTGGCGGCCCGACGCCGCCCCAGCCACCAGCCTCCGAGGAAACCAACCAGATACATCAGTCCGTACCAATGCACCTGGAGGGGTCCGAAACTGATGGCGACCGGATCGATATCAGGGTATTTCAGCATGGCAGGCAGTATAACAAGGGTTTGGAAATTGGTCGCGAGAGCGACGGCTTGATGACATTCAGTTCCTGCGGGAACATCCGCTTCAATCCGCCACCACTCTTACGGCAAAGGCCTTCAGGTACTCCGTCTCGGGGATGGCCGGATGGATCGGGTGATCCGCCGCCTGATGGCCCTGATGGATGATCTGCGCGCGCCGGTCGAGGTGACGGGCGCTGCGCTGGAGGATGTCCACCAACTGTTCGCGGCGAAGATGGTAAGAGCAGGAGGCACTGACCAGAATGCCATCCTTGCCGAGTAGCTGCATGGCTCCCTGGTTGATGCGGCGGTAGGCCTCAAGCCCGCTTTTGACGTCTTTGCGCCGCTTGATAAAGGCCGGAGGATCGACCACGACCACATCAAAACGTTCACCGTCCGCTCGCAGGGCCTTGAGGGCCTGGAACGCATCGCCTTCCAGAAACTTCACCCGCTGCTCCACGCCGCCGAGGGCCGCATTGCGCTCCGCATAATCCAGTGCCGCTGCCGAGGCCTCCACACACCACACCTCACCGGCCCCTGCGGCGGCGGCCTGCAGCCCCCAGCCGCCGACATAGCTAAATACATCCAACACCCGCGGAGGCTCCGAGCGGGCGAGCCCGCGGACCAATCCCTGCACCCAGGCGCGGTTATCCCGGTGGTCGTAGAACCAGCCTGTCTTCTGACCGCCGGCCATCGGCGCCTCGAAGGCGACGCCGTTTTCCTCCAGCCGCACGCTTTCGGGGACCTCTCCGATCGTCTCGACGTAAGCATCCAGTTGCTCCAGTTTCCGCATGCCGCTGTCGTTACGCAGCAGAATCCCCGTAGGGCGCAATACCTTCTCCAGCGCCTCCACGATGGCTTGCCGCGCCACCTCCATGCCCGCGGTGTTCATCTGCACCACTACCACGTCATTGAAGCGATCGATCACCAACCCCGGCAATCCATCGGCCTCGCCGTGGATCAGCCGGTAGTAGGGTCGTTCATAGAGGCGCTCGCGAAGCCCAAGTGCCACCTTGAGGCGATGTACGAGCAGCGAGCGATCCAGCCCGTGCTCCGGGTTGCGACTGACCAACCGGGCGCAGATCAGCGAGGCCGGGTTCACATAGCCGCTCCCGAGGGGCTTGCCGTTGGACGCCTGGACCTCCACCACCTGGCCCGGTTCGAATCCGCTCAGGGGCGTGCGCTGCACATCCACTTCGTTACTGAAAACCCACAGGTGCCCGGCGCGCAACCGCCGGTCTTCGTTCTTTTTCAGAGTCAGAACGGCCGGTTCCATGGAGTCTCCCTCACAAGGATGAAAGGCGGCGATTATGCGGCAGGAAAGGCCCGTTGACCAACCGGAATCGGTCGGCCCCTGCAACGGTGCGCCACGAGCGCTGTCTCCCTGCACGCCGGCCCCCTTTTCAGTGCATGCGGTGTGGTCGGCGACGAGCCCCCGTGGTCGACCGACGGGTTTCCCGGAATTTGCTTGAATAGGAACGAACGCGAAAAGCGGCTATATTGTTGACCGTTATTATCGGAATTAGGAGTCCTGAATGGCGCATCGCAACCGTCTCGCAACGGAAACCAGCCCCTATTTGCTCCAGCACGCGGATAATCCAGTGGATTGGTATCCGTGGGGCGAAGAAGCGTTGGAGCGATCGCGCCGGGAGGATCGGCCAATCCTTCTCTCGATCGGCTATTCGGCCTGTCACTGGTGCCATGTCATGGCCCACGAGTCGTTCGAGGACCCCGAAACCGCTCACCTGATGAATGCACACTTCGTCAATATCAAAGTGGACCGGGAGGAGCGCCCCGATCTCGACCGCATCTATCAGGCGGCCCACCAGTTTCTCACCCAGCGCCCGGGCGGATGGCCGTTGACCCTGTTCCTGACCCCGGATCAGGTCCCCTTTGCTGCCGGAACTTACTTCCCTCCGGAGCCGCGGCACGGATTATCGGCGTTCCCCGACATCCTGGAGCGGGTGGCGGCGTTCTACCATGAGCGGCGCGACTCCATCGAAGAGCAGAACGCCTCCCTGCGCCAGGCCCTGCAACAACAGGCGGGGGCCCGCGCCGATGCGACGGGACTGCCCGACGAGGCGCCGCTGCGTCAGGCACGCCGCGAACTGGAGGCCAACTTCGACCACGAGCATGGGGGGCTCGGGACCGCACCGAAATTCCCCCACGCCCACTCGCTGGCCTTTCTACTGCGCCGTTCAGCTCAGGATCATGATACCGATGGACGCCGCATCACCCTTGAGTCTTTGGCCGCGATGATTGCCGGCGGGCTCTTCGATCAAGTCGGCGGAGGTTTTTTTCGCTATTCGGTCGACGAGCACTGGGAAATCCCGCATTTCGAAAAGATGCTCTACGACAACGGTCCGTTGCTGAGTCTGTGTGTCGATGCCTGGCAAGTCACCGGAGAGGAGCGGTTCCGCCGGGCCGCCATCCTGACGGCAGAGTGGGTCATGCGCGAGATGCAGTCCCCCGAGGGGGGGTATTACGCCACCCTGGATGCCGATAGCGGCGGCCAGGAGGGCGGATACTACCTGTGGACGCCGGAGGCCGTTCGGGAAGTTCTGGAGCCGGACGACTTTCGACTGGCCGCGGCCGCCTACGGTCTCGACCGCACGGCCAATTTCGAAGGACAGTGGCACCTGACCCGCCGCCCCTCGGCCGAAGCGCTGGCGGAAACCTTCGATATGGCCCCTTCGCAGTTGGAACGGCGCCTCGAAGGAATACGCCAGCGGCTGTTCGTCCTGCGAGAGCATCGTGAGCGTCCGGGCCGCGACGAGAAGGTGCTCACGAGCTGGAATGGATTGATGATCCGCGCCATGGCCGACGCCGGCCGGCGCCTTGGCGAACCGCGCTTCACGGCATCTGCCGAACGCGCCCTCGACTTCGTCCGCTCCCGTTTGGCCGAGGATGGACGGTTGCGGGCCGTCTACAAGGATGGGCAGGCCCGGCTCTCGGGCTACCTTGATGATTATGCATTCCTGGCCGATGGCATCTTGTCGCTGCTCGAGGCGAACTGGCGCGACGGCGATTTGAGTTTCGCGCTCAGCCTGGCCGACGCCCTCCAGGAACACTTCCGGGATAAAACCGGCGGCGGGTTCTTCTTTACCGCGGACGACCACGAAGCCCTTATCCAGCGGCCCAAACCGTTCGCCGATGAATCGACGCCCTCCGGAAACGGTATCGCCGCACGCGTGCTCCTGCGACTTGGGCACCTGACCGGCCGGACCGACTTCCTGGATGCGGCTGAAAAAACACTACGGGCCGGCTGGAATAGCCTGATCCGTGTCCCCTCCATGCATGGTGCGCTTCTGCATGCGCTGGAGGATTATCTCATGCCGCCCCAACAGGTGATTCTGCGGGGCGAACGTTCGGGCTTGCAGGAGTGGCGGAATCGACTGCTGGTCAACTTTGCTCCCCATCGCCTGGTGTTTGTCATCCCCTCCGAGGCCGAAGACCTGCCGGGCCTCCTGGCAGAGCGGCGCTCTGATGGCGCCCCGTTGGCCTATGTCTGCGGCGCTCACCGCTGCGCACCGCCGGTCCGGGACTTTGAGGCCCTTAAGCGCACCCTGGAACTCACCGGAACCTGAGGTTTCGCAAGTCCGTACTTGAAGCGGGATCGATCGCCCCGACAATCGGCACGCTCGGATGCGGTGAGCATCGGGCAATATCCGGTAGAGCGTTTGACGCGAATGAAGTCGCGGCGTCTCAGACGTTGAGATCCGGCGGAGGGGGTCGTAAACGTCCCGTTCACCCCCGCTGACCGCCCCACCGTAGTGTGGTAATGTGGCCGAAAACTGTGCCGGACGCACAGAGACTGCTCGTTGCCGCTCACGCGGCCTGACCCGGCCCGCCTCTATGCACGCGCTAAAAACAATCAAGGGTTTTATCCTCACGGCTGCACTTGCGGTCTCACTGATGATCTTCATCAGCGTCTATTTCACCACCAGCAGCGTCTACAGCAATGCCGTGAAAGAGAGCGCCGTCTCCATGTCCGAGACGCTTGCCCAAGGTACCTTCAACGCCATGTACCAGGTCATGCGGCGAGGCTGGACGCGCCCGCAACTGGAGGAGTTCATCGGCTCCATTCAGGCTCAGGAGGGCGCCACCCACAGTATCGCCATCTACCGCGGCGAACTTGTCGAGAAGCGCTTCGGGCCCATTCAGCAACTTCCCGTGGAAGGTCTCATCAAGAGAACCTTCGACGATGCCCGGCCCTTGACCAGCGAGTCTGAAGAGACCATTCGCTACACCTATCCCCTGGCCGCGCGTGAGGAGTGTCTGCGTTGCCATGTCAATGCGGAGGCCGGTGACGTTCTGGGGGTCATGGAAGTCACCCAGGATTTGAAGGGCTTGGTGGCAAGCGCCAGGAAAGATCTGCTGACCTCCCTCTTGTTTATTGCGCCACTGCCGTTTCTGGCGGCGTTTCTGGTGGCCATCATTCTCACCCGACGCGTCAACCATTCGATTTCGGTGCTCGGTGAACGCATCGAACAGGTCAACAGGGTCTCGGATCTGGCCCACTTCGAAGTTGAAAAGGTCGATTTGGGCCTGTCGGAGCTGAACCGGATCCTGCGCAAGGTCGAGCAACTCTCGGAGAAACTCAAGGGGGTGGCGGTCGACAAGGAACTGCTCGAATTCGAAATCCGACTGCTGGAGAAGTTTGTCATCACCTCGGAGGTCGTCAAGGATTGGCGGGAATATGTGAGCTATCTGCTCACGGACATCAACCAGGTCATCAACGCCTACAACCTCTTCTCGGTGTTCAAAATCGATGACGAGCTGTTCGACCTGGAAGTATTCTGGATGCAGTCCCCAAGCCCCAAGACCAAAGAGATGCTGGAGGCGGGTCTGGAGCGGGCCCTGGCGAACAACCCCTCCTTTGGCGAATTCGCCTCCCTGCAAATCGATCACCACGTGGCACAACCATCGGAGGATCTGCTGACGCTGAAAGAGGAGGACATTGAACTTCAGACCAAGTCGCTCTTTGTGGATACCCCCAAGATTGGCGGCATTGTCGGGATAGGGGTTCACGCGGATATCATCAAGGACAGTACCCGTGTTCTGGTGATGGAATCGATTCTCTCCACCCTGCTCAACGTGGTTGGATCGGTGAAGGCCATTTATAAGTACACCAGGGATCTGGAGTACTACGCGACGCGCGATCCCCTGACCAATCTTTACAATCAGCGCCTTTTTTGGGAGCTCCTCGGCTACGAGGTGAATCGCGCCGACCGTCACGGTTACAGCTTCACTCTGCTGGTTATCGACCTCGATAACTTCAAAACCATCAATGACAGTTACGGCCACGCCTTTGGCGATCGGTTTCTGCAAGGCTTTGCCAAAGCGGTGGGAAGTGCACTGCGCACCGGCGACATCTTTTCACGCTATGGGGGCGATGAATTTGTGATCATCCTGCCGGAGGCGGACGCCGTTCAGGCGAAGGCCGTGGCGGAACGGATTCTGCACAACGCCGCCGGACTCTCCCTGGAGACGCCGCAAGGCGATGGCGTGAAAGCGACGGTGTCCATCGGCATGTCCATCTATCCGGAGCACGCCGCCGACGTGAAGGATCTGTTCCTTTTCGCGGATAACATGATGTACAAGGCCAAGTCCGAAGGTAAGGACCGAATCGGTCTGCCCACGGAGGAGGATGTCGTGGAGGTCTTCCGCTCCATTGGCGAGAAGAGCGTCATCATCTCCAATGCCATCGAGGAGCGGAGCATCGTTCCGTTCTTCCAGCCGATCCTGGATATCAAGAACGATGAAGTGGCAGCCGTCGAGGTGCTGAGCCGGATCAGGCTCAAGGACGACCGTCTGCTCGGAGCTCACGAATTCATCGAGCTGGCGGAAAAGATGGGGATCATCCACAAAGTGGACTACATCGTAATGGAACGGGCGTTCCAAATGGCTGCGGAGCACGGCTACCGGGGCATGATCTTCCTGAACCTGTCACCCCGCGCCCTGCTACTGGGCGAGTTCATCCCCGAGGTAAAGCGCATTACCCTCGAGCAGGGCATTGATCCCGGCCGGGTAGTGTTCGAAATCACGGAGCGCGACACCGTCAAGAACATCACCCTGCTGGAGAAGTTCGTCAATGACCTGAAGCTCGAGGGCTTTCTGCTGGCCATCGATGATTTTGGCTCGGGCTTCTCCTCCTTTCATTACCTCAAGCGCTTCCCCATCGATTTCGTCAAGATCGAGGGTGAATTCGTCCGCAACATGATCGCCGATCCCCGCGACCACGCGTTCGTGAACAGCATCGCCCGACTCGCCAACGAACTCGGCATCAAGACCGTGGCGGAATTTGTGGAGGATGGCGATGTTCTGGCCGGGGTCGCCCGCTGCGGCATCGGTTACGCCCAGGGCTACCACGTGGGCAAACCGACCGGCGATCTGGGACAAGCACTGCAGGCCGTGGCCAACTGCGACGAAGGGCTGGCCGGCTAACTATCCGTTCCGAAACGGTATCCACCTTGAGTCCCTTCTCCCTGAGGGAGAAGGTCAGGACCTCCCCCGGTCAGTCAGGCAATCGATACATCCGATCGAGATAGAGGTGCGCCGGCAAGTGGATGTGGGCGAGCGCATCGCGGACCAGTTCCGGGTCCAGCGCCATCGGGTGCAGCCTTTTGTCTTCGTAGCGGAATTGCCTCGGGGGCTTGTCCGGCTGATGCACAACCACCCGATCACCGACCCGAAGTGCGTTGGTCTTGTAGAACTGCATCATTGCCCGGCCGGGGACGTCCTCCGGCAAGGCGAGCAGATCGCGTCCCACCATGGGGTGCGCCGCCTCCAATCCCATGAGGGATAGCAGCGTTGCCGGCAGATCGATCTGGCTTGCGAGTTTGTCGTAGCTACGCGCCGGTACGCCGGGCCCGATGATCAAACCGGGGATATGGAATTTGTCCACCGGCACCAAATCGTTGCCCCAGGTACGGGTATTGTGATCCGCGACCACCAGGAAAATGGTGTTGTCGAAGTAGTCCGCCCCTTTGGCGAGCCGGAAGAGTTCGCCGATGGCGTAATCGGCATACTTGATGGCGTTATTGACCGTGGCAGCCGGCTTTTCGTAAAGCTCGATGCGGCCCTCGGGGAAGTCGAAAGGCGTGTGATTGGAGGTGGAGAGCATGAGTGCGAAGAACGGCTTGTCACCATGCTCGACAAAGGCCTGGTGCGCCCGGTGCACCAGATCCTCGTCGGAAACGCCCCATACGCCTTCGAAAACCGCATCATCGAATTGCGGCTGATCGATGACGCGATCGAATCCGTTGCCCAGGAAGAAGCCGCCCATGTTATCGAAGTGACTTTCGCCGCCGTAGATGAACTCGGTGGTATAGCCGTTTCGTTTCAGCAACTCGGCCAGGGTGAAGAAGCCGTGCTGCGAAAGCCCCAGCTTGACGACCGAACGGCCCGGGGTCGGCAAAAAGCCCGTCACCACCGCCTCCATTCCGCGGACCGTGCGAGTCCCGGTGGCATACAAATCGGTAAGGAACAGCCCCTCCCGACTGAGCCTGTCCAGATTCGGGGTCAGCGGCTTCCCCCCCAAGGCCCCCACGTACTCGGCACCCATGCTCTCCTGGACAAAGATCACCAGGTTGTAGGGGCGCTGGCGCGGTTCGGGAGGCTGTTGCCGGTGCAGGGTCGGCAGTCGAGGATCCGTATAGGCCGTCGGGGACATCCCGGCATAACGTTGCACCCGCTCCAGAGCCTCCTCGAAGTCCATGGCCCCGTAGCGCTCCACGGCCATTCCCTCGTGACTCATGCGGTGCACCGCGAAAGCGAGCGAATAGGTGGAGTTCAGGGCCAGTTCATTAGCCAGGTTTTCGTTAGAGAAGGCCGCTGTGCTGGGATTGGCGGCGCGGTGACCCAGGCTGGAGCGCCCGCCAAGGAAAAGAAGTACGGTCACCACCGGTACCATGACCAGTCGCAGCCACCAGGGCCAGGGACGGTGCTCCAGAAGCAGGTGCTGCGATGTTCGCCAGGCGCCTCGCCAGGCCACCACCAGCAAAACGGCCGCCAGCAGCAGTTCCACCTTGTAGTCGGCCCAAAGCATGCCGAAGACTTCCCTGGGATAGACCAGATATTCGACAAAGAGGCGATTGGGGCGATTGTCGTACTGTTCCAAAAAGGGGACGGTTGCCACTTCCATGTAGACGAACAGAGTGAAGGAGGCGCTAAACCACAAGGCAAGCAGCGGTCTCCAGATGCGTTCGCCCCACCGGGGCAGGGTAAGCAGGAGCAGTGCGGGTGGGAGCGACACCATCGACAGCAGAATCGTATCCATGCGCAAGCCAATGGGGAACAGCCACCAGCTGTGCTCGACCGCCAACAGCCTTTCGCTGTAAAGCGCAAACAGCCCCAGCCGGCTCAGGGAAAAAACGAAAAGCCCCGCCAGGAAAAAGGCGACGACGGGAGCCAGCGGACCGAACCGGTAGAGGAAATCAGAGAATTTTTTCACGGAGAGGCGACTTGCAGGGAAAGGTCGCATTGTAATCGATGGGGAGACAGGGTCCAGGGGCAGGGGGAATCAGGACGCCGCAGTGGGCCCCATGAGCCTGGCGCCTGCATGGATGCAGGCAGGAGGAAGGAAGGCGACTTGGGAGCCTTCCCCTTCCTTCCTACGGCGTTGGCCTACAGGTGATACCCGAACGCCTCGTGGAAACGGGATTTGAACTCGTCTTCACTGAAGCGGTGGTTTTGGGTGCCGTGCTGCTCGACCTTGATCGCGCCCATCAACGATGCCACCCGACCCGTTGTCTCCCAATCCATGTCATTGGTGAGACCATGGATCAGCCCCGCCCGATAGGCATCGCCGCACCCGGTGGGGTCATCGATCCCGCGCACCGGTGCCGCGGGGATTTCGTGACGGTGCCCGGCCGTGTAGATGAAGGAACCCTTCCCGCCGCGGGTCACTACAAAGGCCTCGACATGTTCGGCGATTTCATGAGGACTTTTGCCGGTGCGCTCCTCGATCAGCTGCGCCTCGTAGTCGTTGGCCGCAACCCAGGTGGCCTGTTCGACGAAACGCATCAGATCGTCCCCGTTGAACATGGGCAGCCCCTGGCCCGGGTCGAAGATGAAGGGAATGCCGGCCTCGGCGAACTGTTCGGCGTGCTCCACCATGCCGTCGCGCCCGTCCGGCGCAACGATACCGATGCGGATCTTGTCGGCTTCATCAATGCGGTTTTCGTGCGCAAAGCTCATGGCGCCCGGATGGAAAGCGGTGATCTGGTTATCATCCTGATCCGTCGTGATGAAGGCCTGAGCGGTGTAGGTGTTGTCCAGCACCTTGATGTGGCGGGTATCGATCCCTTGCTGCTGCATCCAGTCACCGTAGGGGTCGAAGTCGCGACCGACGGTGGCCATGGGCAGCGGGTCCCCGCCGAGCAGCTTGAGGTTATAGGCGATGTTCCCGGCGCAACCACCGTACTCCTTGCGCATGTCCGGCACCAGGAAGGAGACATTCAGCAGGTGAACCTTGTCGGGGAGGATGTGGTTCTTGAAGCGGTCATGAAAGACCATGATGGTGTCGTAGGCGACAGAGCCGCAGATCAATGCCGACATGGGTAGTCCTTTGCAGAGGGTTTCGGATGCTGCAACAAGGTAACGGGGCCCCGGAGACAAGGCAAGCCGGATGACATCCAAGGCGCTATCGGGTGCAAAGGCGGGGCCGGACGCCGACCCCGCCCCACAGGCAAGGTGGGCTATTCCACATCGACACGTGCAGCGCTCAGAACGCCACCTTGATACGTCCCGCTGGCCTCTGCTTCCAGGCCGATGTCCAGGCTGCCGGTAACGTCAGCCGCCCCGGTATCGACCTCGATTCCCGCGATCACCAGCGGATTGAGGCCCTCTATAAGGCCCTCGACCGCGGCGGCATTGGCGCCGGGGGAATCGTCCCGCTTCAGCTCGGTCGCGACCCGTTCGCCGCTTAGGGTCGCCGCCTGGATTTCGACATAGTCACCGACGCTCAATCGTTCGAGGTTGAAGTAGTGTTCGGGCGTGGCGTTATCGTCACGGTCGTCCATCAGGCGGGTTCGGGTGGTGATCCGGAATGTCTGACCCAGCACGGTGACGGTCCCCGCACCGGCATCGACCGCCTCGACCGCGCCCTCATATTCGGAATCGGTCTCTTCCTCGGACTCCACTTCATGGGCAACCAGCAGGCCATCGGCTCCGTAACGCCCCTCGACTTCGACGCGTGCGCCGGGTTGGATAGCGGCAACCTCCAGTTCGTCATCCTCGTCGCTCTCACCGCTTCCAATGAGAACCTTCCGACCATTGAGTTCAAAGCTGTCGGGCAACCCGGCGGTGTCGGTCACGATTCCGGTGACCTCGACTTCCTCGCCATTATCACCATGCCACTCCCACTGGCCTTGGCGCTCCAGCTCGACCCGCGTGGCGGCTACGCGGTAGAGCCCTCCATCGGGAGTCGGCGCCGTATCGCAGTGGATCTCTACATAGAGTCCGTCCGCCAGACTGCCGGGCACTTCGGTCGCCGCACTGTAATCAACGATCAGGTCGCCTATCCGGAAGTCGGTGGCACCGGCATTCAGGTCGGCAATGCGCCCCTTGACCTCCATTCCATACGCGGCGAAGGCATCTTTCACCTCGATACGGGTAGCGTAGACTTCCCCCTGGCCATCGGGATATCCGCTGACCTCCACGATGTGACCCGGTTGGATGAGATCCGGTGCGGTAATGGCGGCCAACTCGCTATCGAAGACCGTATCGGCAGTGACCTTTACCGTCTGCCCCATGACATCGAGCGTACCGGCATCGGCACCGCTGGGAATAGCGTTGGCGAGTACCAGCCCCTCCAGCTCGTCCGTGAATTCCACCGAATCGGCAACGCCGGTAGTGCCGCCGGCATCTACCCGAGCCCGCACGCGGACCACCATGCCGACCCGCAGTTGCCGCTCATCGGTTTGTCGTCCCTCCACCTGAATCTCCGCCCCACCCGTTTCGTATTCGACACCGTTGACAAAAACGGAACCGAAGCCGGTGATTGCACCGGAGGTGTCCCGCGTGGAGGAAGTTGTGGTGTCATCGGAGGAGCTGCCGCCGCCACCTCCGCAGGCACTGAGTCCAATGAGGGCGGTGACGGTGGCCACCGCGGTCAGCAGCTTTACGCTCATATTACATCCTCTTCCTTGAGCCGAAAGGCCCTCTGTTTAGATAGGAAATCGGGGAACCCCTTTATTCACTAACAGGGCTGGTTAGGTCTAAGAAACTAGCAGAGATGAAGCGGCTCGCAAGCAGCCTGGCGGGAGCCTAAACAGGCGGTGTGCCCTTCTCCCTCAGGGAGAAGGCACAGCATGAGAGGGTCAAAAATCAGGCAGTTACCTGCATTGCCCCCCTCATCCCGACCCTTTCCCGGTGGAAGAGGGCGTTTTTCAACAGCCTGTCAGGCTTGGGGAGGGGAGCGTCTTCTTCAGCGCAGGCGGTCAAAAAAAACGATCGGAAAACAGCAGAGCCCAAATCACAGCGACATTGACCAAGGCCATGAAAACGGCGGCCGAACCGATATCCTTCGCTCGACCGGAAAGGGGGTGGTGTTCAACGCCAACGCGATCGACGACCGCTTCGATAGCGGAGTTGATCAGTTCGGCCACCAGCACCAGCAGCAGACTACCAATGAGCAGTGCCCGCTCGACCGCCGTCTGTCCCAGTAGCATGGCCGCCGGGATCATGACGATCAGGGCGAACAGTTCGAGGCGAAAGGCCTCCTCGTAGGTGAAGGCTGCCCGCAGCCCTCTCATCGAATAACCGAAGGCCTGTAATACGTGACCGACGCCCCGGCTGTCCGGCTTGTTGATTTCCGCTTTCATTCGCCGGTCTCCGGCTTCCAGGTCAGGTCCAATTCGCGTGCGGCTTTGACATCATCCAGACGTTTGACCGGCAGGGTATGAGGCGCGGAATTGACGGTTTCCGGATTGTTTTGCGCCTCATCGCGAATCGCCGCCATCGCCGCGACAAAGGCGTCCAGCGTCTCGCGGCTCTCGGTCTCGGTGGGCTCGATAAGGAAACACTCCGGAACCAGCAGCGGGAAATAGGCGGTCGGCGCATGCTGACCGTAATCCAGCAGGCGCTTGGCAAAGTCCATGGCCGAGGTGCCGTACGCTTTCGCCTCCTTTTTCAGGGTGAGAACGAATTCGTGGGTGGCGCGCCGGTCGGGGAAGGCCATTTCAAAGCCCTCTTCTTTGAGACGGGCCATCAGGTAATTGGCATTCAGCGTGGAGAACCCGGCCACCCGTTCCATGCCCTCGCGACCCAGCATGCGGGCATAGACATAGGCGCGCAGCAGGACGCCGATATTGCCCATGAACGCCGAAAGGCGGCCGATACTCCGGGGGCGGTCGGCCTCGGTAACCCAACTGTATTCACGGTCATCGTAAACCACCATGGGCACCGGCAGGAACGGCTCCAGCCGTTCGCTGACCACCACCGGGCCGGCGCCCGGCCCGCCACCGCCGTGGGGGGTTGAGAAGGTCTTGTGGACGTTCAGGTGCACCACATCGAAACCCATGTCGCCGGGCTTTACCTTGCCGAGAATGGCGTTGAGATTGGCGCCGTCGTAATAGAGCAAACCGCCCGCCTCGTGGACGATCTTCGCGATCTCCAGAATGCGCCGCTCGAACACCCCCAGGGTGGAGGGATTGGTGAGCATGATGCCCGCGGTCTGCGGCCCGACCACTTCACGCAGGGCGTCGACATTGACATCGCCATCCTGGTCGGTGGGGATCTCCCGCACTTTGTAGCCGCACATCACAGCGGTAGCCGGGTTGGTGCCATGGGCCGCATCGGGCACCAGGATCTCGCTGCGGGTCTCATCGCCGCGCGCATCGTGATAGGCGCGGATCATCGCCACCCCGGCAAATTCGCCCTGGGCGCCCGCCATCGGGGTCAGGGAACAGGCGGCCATGCCGGTCACCTGCTTGAGCATGTCCTGCAGCTCAAAGAGGCAGGCCATCACTCCCTGCCCGTGGCTGGAGGCCGGGGCGAGGGGATGGCGCGCCAGAAAACCGGGCAACATCGCCAGCGAATTCGCCCCACGCGGGTTGTACTTCATGGTGCAGGAGCCCAGCGGATAGAACTGCGTGTCGATGGAGAAATTCTTCTGCGACAGCCGCGTGTAGTGGCGCACCGCCTGCAGCTCCGATACCTCCGGCAGGGTCGGGCGCGACGTGCGGCGCAGATGCGCGGGAATGTCGTCCGCAGCCGGCGCCTCGGCCGGAGCCTGGGCGGCGTTGAAACGGCCCGGTTGGGATTGTTCGAAAATCAGCATTTTCTTAGTTGCTAGTTGCGAGTGCCTGGTTGCGAGGGGGCGGCAGATGGGTCCCTAGCCACTCGCAACTCTCCACTGGTTACTCAGATAGTGCCTTCCGGCGGCCTCAATTTGGTGCACGCCGGCCCGCGGTTGCGATCGAGGATCCGCGCCAAATGGCGGCCGTATTCCTCGATATCCTCCTCACCGTGCTTCTCGGTGGCGCACACCAGGATGCAGTTCTCCAGCTCCGGGTAATCCTCGGCCAGCGGATAGCCGGCCAGGACGTCCTGTACGCCCAGAGCCCGAACCACGCGCTCCACCGGCACCGGCAGACGCAGTACCGCTTCGTGGAACATCGGCCCTTCGAAGACCCGCTCGACCCCTTCGACGGCCGTCAGGCGTTCAATGAGGGTACGCGTATTGGCGTGGCAGGCGCCGGCGACGCGCTCCAGCCCCTGCGGGCCGAGCAGCGCCATGTGAATGGTGGCGGCGGCGGCCATCAGCCCCTGATTGGTGCAGATGTTCGACGTGGCCTTGGAGCGACGGATATGCTGCTCCCGGGCCTGCAGGGTCAGGGTGTAGCCGGGCCGTCCCTCGGTATCCACGGTCTTGCCGACGACGCGCCCGGGCATCTGTCGGACGTAGGCCTGTTTGCAAGCCATGAAGCCGAAGTAAGGGCCGCCCGAGGCGAGCGGCGCCCCGAGGGGCTGTCCCTCGCCGCAGGCGATGTCGGCGCCCTTGCTGCCCCATTGGCCGGGCGGCTTGAGCAGCGCCAGCGCGACCGGGTTGACCACCGCAATGGCGAGCGCGCCGTGGTCGTGTGCCCAATCGACCAGGGCGTCCACCTCTTCCAGGCGGCCGAAGAAGTTCGGCTGGGGGATGACCACCGCGGCGATGCCCTCTTCGAGCAGTGGCTCGAGCGATTCCACGGCGATGATTCCGGATTCGGGCTCGTAGGGGACGTCGATCAGCTCGATGCCCTGATTGCGCACGATGGTATGCACCGTCTGGCGGTAGGCCGGATGCACCGTGGCGGGCATGAGGATGCGCTTCGATTGGGCCTTGCGGTTGGCCCGCACCGCCATCAGCACCGCCTCGGCCAGCGCCGAGGCGCCGTCGTAGAGCGAGGCGTTGGAGACCTCCAGCCCGTTGAGGCCGGCAATCATGGTTTGGAATTCATAGACCAGCTGAAGCGTGCCCTGGCTCGCCTCCGCCTGGTAGGGCGTGTAGGCGGAGTAGAACTCGCCGCGGGTGACGATCTCCCAGACCGCGGCCGGCACGTGATGGTCGTAGGCACCGGCGCCGATAAAGCAGGCGGGCAGCCCGTCCTCGGCGGCGCGCTCCTGCATCAGCCGCCCGATCGCCATCTCGCTCATGCCGGGCGCGAGCTCATTCAAGCCATCGCTGCGCAGCTCCGCCGGGATCTCTTCGAACAGGGTCTCGATGCTGTCGACGCCGACCGCCTCCAGCATCGCCTTCACATCGGCCTCGGTATGGGGGATAAACGGCATCTCAGTGCTCTTCTTCGGCCACCGCGCTGTAGGCGTCCGCGTCCATGAGCGCGGAGAGGTCGCCCGAGGGTCGCATGCGGAACAGCCAGCCGTCACCGTAAGGGTCTTTATTGACCTGCTCCGGGGCATCGGCCAGCGCCTCATTCACGGCGGTGATCTGACCATCCACCGGGGCGTAGACGTCGGAAGCGGCCTTCACCGATTCCACCACGGCACAGTCGTCGTTGGCGCTCACCTCCGCGCCCTCCTCGGGCAGCTCGACAAAGACCATGTCGCCGAGCAGCTCCTGGGCATGATCAGTGACGCCCACGGTAATGGTGCCGTCATCTTCGCTGCGGACCCATTCGTGGGATTTGGTGTACTTCAGTTCGGTGGGCACATTGCTCATCGTTGTTCTCCCTGCCGGTTCAATTCGGTTACGGGCGACGGCCCGGGGCACGCCAAAGCGTGACACCGTTCGGCCGAGGCTTCAATTGGACAACTCTTTCCTACAAACGGCTGTCGTGGGAGCGGCATCCCTGCCGCGAAAAACCGCCCCGGAAGGCTTGTGCCCTCCGCAGTTCGCGGCAAGATGCCGCTCCCACGGGTGCCTGGCAGGCTTTGAAAAACTTCCTCTCCAGCGGGAGAGGGTGAATTCAAACCATCCCCGCCAAACCACAAAATCAAAGAAGAGCACTCTCCCTGCCCTCTTTGCTCTTTGTGGCTAAAAATCCTCAAACCGCCGCCTTACCCCCACGAACAAACGGAGGCTTCACAACCCGCGCGGCCAACCGCCGGCCACGGATCTCGACCTCGACCCGCTCGGCATCACCGGAGGGAATCCGCGCCAGCGCAATGGCAACACCGATGGTCGGCGCAAAGCTGCCGCTGGTGGTCTCACCTTCTCCCAGTCCCTCGGCAAAGACCTTCTGGTGGGGGCGCAGGACACCTTTGTCCTCCAGCACCAGCCCCACCAACTTCGCCGCAGGCCCCGCCTTGCGCTGCTCATCGAGCACCGGGCGGCCAATGAAATCCCGGTCCGCAGGCTCGAACGCCACGGTCCAACCCAGGCCCGACTCCAGAGGTGAGACATCCTCGTTCATGTCCTGGCCGTAAAGATTCAGGCCGGCCTCAAGGCGCAAGGTGTCGCGGGCGCCGAGGCCGCATGGAACCACACCGGCCTCATGGAGACGACGCCAGATATCTTCCGCCCCGTCCGCCGGCAGGACCATCTCATAACCGTCCTCGCCGGTGTAGCCGGTACGGGCAATGAAGATGTCGTCCACCTCCAGGGCATTGAAACGCTTCAGGTCGCGCGCAGGCTCGATGATATCGCCGAGAACGGCATGCACCTTCCCCCGCGCCTCCGGCCCCTGCACCGCAATCATCGCCAGGTCGTCCCGCTCGACCACCTCTACGCCGTAGTCGTCGGCGAAACGGCGCAGCCAGGCGATATCCTTCTCCCGGGTCCCTGCATTCACCACCAACCGGTACCAGAGATCATCGAGGTAGTAGACGATCAGATCATCAATCACCCCGCCGCGCTCATTGAGCATGCAGGTATAGAGCGCCTTGCCGGGCGCGCCATCGAGCCGGGCCACATCATTGGCCAGCAGATAGCGCAGATACTCCCGCGCCCTGGCGCCCTCCACATCCACCACGCACATGTGGGAGACATCGAACATCCCCGCCCCACGGCGCACCGCATGATGCTCCTCGATCTGCGAACCGTAGTGGATCGGCATATCCCAGCCGGCGAAATCCACCATCTTCGCCCCCAGCGCCACATGCTGGTCGTAAAGCGGTGTCCTCTTACCCAATCTTCTCTCCCGATCTTTTGAACATCTGCCGCAGAGGTGCGCCTTCTCCCAAACCTCTGCACCTCCGCGGCAAATGGCCATCATTCCTCTGCATGATATGAACTCCGCACCATCGCCCCCGCCTTCACCCAACGGAATCCAAGGGCCTTGGCCTCCGCCTCGTAGGCCGCAAAGGTCTCCGGATGGATATACTCCTTCACCGGCAGGTGAAATTTGGTCGGTCGCAGATACTGGCCCAACGCGAGGCGATCGACACCCACCCCTCGCAGGTCCCGCATCACTCCGACCACCTCATCAAAGTTCTCGCCCAGCCCCAACATGAGGGCCGACTTGGTTTCCCAATGCGCCGCTTCACCCGCCAGCGCCAAAAGCCGCAGAGAGCGCTCGTACTTCGCCCCCTTGCGCACATGGCGATAGAGTGAAGGCACCGTCTCGACATTGTGGCCCCACACCAGCCGGTTACCCCCAAGCGCCCCCACAATCCGCTCAATGGCCGCTTCCTGGCACTCCCGAAAATCCGGAGTGAGCACTTCCAAACCGATAGCGGGCCGCCGCGCCAGCAACTCCCGGCAGGTGTCGGCGAAAATGCCGGCGCCGCCATCCTCCAGGTCATCGCGATTGACCGAGGTCAGCACCACATAATCCAACCCCAGGCGCTGCACAGCCTCCGCCACCCGAGCCGGCTCGCCGGCATCGGTCGCCCCCGGGCGCCCCGTCTTCACGGCGCAGAAGCCGCAGGCCCGGGTACAGGTATCCCCCAGGAGCATGAAGGTGGCCGTACCGCGGCTCCAGCACTCCCCCTGGTTGGGACAGCGCGCCTCTTCACAGACCGTATGCAGACCCGATCCGTGAACGGCCCCCGCGGTCGAGCCGTAGGCCCCGCCCCCCAGCGACTGACGGATCCAGGTCGGCATCCGCCCGGCATTGGGCTCCGCCGAATGGTCAAATACGGGGATGACAGTTTCGCGTGGCATCGCTAATGTCCCGAAATTCAAAAGCACTACTGACAGAGTAGATGGCGCTCTTGTTCACACAGGCGCCAAGCGTCAGGCATAAAAAAAGGGCGACAGAAAACGTTTTTGCGTTTTTCTGTCGCCCCTCTGTCCTTTCACCTGAGAGTTTTCTCTCTCCGTCGGTGGGCGCTTACGCCTCTCTCCAGAGTCGACCAGCCTTCCCGCGGTCCTTCTGCCTGAGCGATTCCGGGCGGGTTGCGCCTTCGGCGGCGGCCATCGAGGCCGAAACCTCTGCCGCGCTCTCCCGCGGGGAGCATGGGGTCGAACGGGAGACTATACCGCTTCACTCAGGCTTTTGAAAGAAAGAGCCAACCGGCCCGATACTCCCGACCGCTCTCCTATTCCAAGAACGGTCTCTCCCTACCGGTTTTCCAGGAATGGCAGTAGCGGCCCAAAGCTGCCTATCGCCCCAAAGGCCCTCGCACGTTCGCTGATTCCGCAAAAGAGGACATTCAACGCTCCGGCTTGAGGCGACAAAGGAAGCGCGGCCGAATTCTAGCCCTCCGATTTTCACGATGTTCCCGGTTATAGATCCAACCGGAACCACGGGGGACCAAAACTGGAACTTAAAGTTTCGAAGTTGCTTGGATACCTGTCTGCGTATGCCCTTTGTCGCTCGTATTCGGGCCACCGTTCAATAGAGCACCCCGCGAATATGGGTTGTTACATCGCACTCACCCGACCCGGGTTCATTCACGGGTAAGCGCTCAGAATTCCAACCAACAGGGATAGGGTCGGCTTTCAGCCGCGATAGCGGTGGCCGAGTCTTCGCGGCAAGATGCCGCTCCCACCGGGTTAGCGCCCCGTCTCGGCGGTTTGGCGCCGCTGCATGGCCCGGTTCCGCCGCAGCACCATTTTCTCCAGCTCCACCGCCAGAAAGACCAGTGCACCGATACCGATAATGCGAACCCAGGCCTCGGGGGCAATGGGGGCGGTGCCGAAGAAGTATTCCAGGGGCGGGAAATAGGTAAACAGCAGCTGCAGCACGATGATGACGGCGATGGCCGCGTAGACCGTCGGATTCCCGCTCAGGCCGGAGAGGGTCAGGCTCGGTGCGATCATGTGGCGGGCGCTGAACAGATAGAAGATCTGCCCGACCACCAGCGTGTTGATCGCCGCCACGCGCGCCGCCTCCAGCGGAACCTCCTGGTGCGATTCCCAGATGAACATCCCCACCGTGCCCGCGACGAGAATGAGTGAGACGAAGCCGATGCGCCAGATGAGAAACGCGGACAGCATCGACTCGCCGGGTGCGCGCGGAGGCCGGTGCATGACGTCCCCTTCGGGCGGCTCAAAGGCGAAGGTCAGGGCCAGGGTGACAGCGGTGACCATGTTGACCCACAGGATCTGTACCGGTGTGATGGGCAGGGTCAGCCCGAAGAGCATGGCGATGATGATGGTGCCCGCCTGTCCGCCGTTGGTGGGCAGGATGAAGAGGATGGCCTTTTTCAGATTGTCGTGGATGGTTCGCCCCTCCTCCACGGCCCGGGCGATGGAGGCGAAGTTGTCGTCGGCCAGCACGATCTCCGCCGCCTCCTTGGAGACCTCGGTACCCTTCTCGCCCATCGCCACCCCCACATCGGCCCGCTTGAGGGCCGGGGCGTCGTTCACGCCATCGCCGGTCATGGCGACGATTTCGCCGTTGGCCTGCAGCGCGCGAACCAGGCGCAGCTTGTGTTCCGGACTGGAGCGGGCGAACACGTCCACCGTGCGCACCCGCTCCCGCAATGCTTCATCCGAAAGCGCCTCCACCTCCGGCCCGGTCAACGCGCCACGCCCCGAACCGATCCCCAGCCGCTCGCCGATCGCCCGGGCGGTTGCGGCATGATCCCCGGTGATCATCTTCACCCGCACCCCGGCCCGCTGGCAGGCCTCCACGGCGCGTATCGCCTCCTCCCGGGGCGGGTCGATGATCCCGACCAGGCCGAGCAGCGTGAAGCCGGCCTCCACGTCGGCGAAGGAAAGCGAGCGGTGCTCCGAGGGCGCCGGCGCAACGGCTACGGCCAGCACCCGCTGCCCGTCCGCCGCCAGTTTTTCGACCTGGCCGTGCCAAAAATCAAGGCGGATGGGTTCTTGATCGCCCCCGTGCCGGTGGCGGGAGCACATGCGGAATACCCGTTCGGGTGCGCCCTTTACATAGATGAAACCGTGGCCGGCATGGTCGTGGTGCAGGGTGGCCATGAAGCCGTTCTGCGACTCGAAGGGGATGGTATCGGTTCTCGGGAACAGCTCCGCCTCGTGCCGACGATTGAGTCCCGCCTTGGCGGCCAGCACCAGGAGCGCACCCTCGGTCGGATCGCCGGTGATCCGCCAATGCCCGTCGCGCTCCTCCAGTTCCGCCTCGTTGCAGAGCAATCCCGCCCGCACGAGCTCCTGCAAGTCGGGAAGGGACTCCGACTCCACCGGCTCTTCATCATGGGTTATCGAGCCCTCCGGCACGTAGCCGACCCCGGTGACCCCGAGCATTGAATCGGCAAGGGCAACGCGGGTCACGGTCATTTCGTTGCGGGTGAGCGTGCCGGTCTTGTCGGAGCAGATGGTCGTAACGGACCCGAGCGTCTCCACCGCGGGGAGACGACGAATTATGGCGTTTCGCCGGGCCATCCGCTGCACCCCGATCGCCAGGGTGATAGTCAGGATCGCCGGCAACCCTTCGGGGATCGCCGCCACCGCGAGCCCGATGGTGGCCATGAAGATCTCCGCGGCCGGCGTCTCCTGCACCAGAAACACGAACACAAAGGTCGCCGCCGCGATCACCACAATCGCCAGGCTCAGCCAGCGGCCGAAGGTCGTCATCTGACGCAGCAACGGCGTGGTCAGCGTCTGCACGCCGGCCAGCATCGCGTTGATGCGCCCCAGCTCGGTCGATGCGCCCGTCCCGACCACCACGCCGGAGCCCTGTCCGTAGGTCACCAGGGTGCCGGAATAGGCCATTCCGCGCCGGTCCCCCAAGGGGGCCTGTTCGTGCACCGTTTCCGTGCCCTTCTGCGCCGGAACCGATTCACCGGTCAGGAGCGCCTCGTCAATGCGCAGCTCCTTCGCGCCGAACAGGCGCAGGTCCGCCGGCACCTTGTCACCCGACTGCAGCAGCACCACGTCGCCCGGCACCAGAGATTCAGCGGGCAGGGTCTGCCGCCTGCCATCGCGGACCACCGTGCAGCGCGGCGCCAACATGCCCCGGATCGCATCCAGGGCCCGCTCCGCCTTGCCCTCCTGGAGAAAACCGACAGCGGCGTTGATCAGCACCACCGCCGCGATCACACCGCTGTCGATCCAATGGCCGAGTAGAGCGGTCACTACGGCGGCGAACAGCAGGAGGTAGATAAGGACGTTGTTGAACTGGGAGAGAAAGCGCGCGACCGCACCCCGTTTCGACGGTGGCGGCAATCGGTTGGGTCCGAACGACTGGACACGTTGAGCCGCCTCCTCATCGCTCAATCCGCCGTGCCGACTGTCCAGCCGCCGCAAAAGGTCCTCGGCCTCGAGGGCGTGTGGGGACGGGATTTGGTTTGACACTTCCTGTGACATGGGCGGCTCCATTTAAACGATAGTTTCGTGTCAAATGCGCCAGGTCGCAAAGATGAGAGCAGCATAGACCACCACGCCTGCGACGAATGCGAACGGCCGGAATCTCACGCGAAATACCAGGGCAGGCTCGTTCCTCTTGCATTCCTTTGCATGACTTATTATCCGACGACGGACGCTTGAGGTTCGCAATAGCCGATATCAGGAGCGTTTCGCGGGGGTGTGGCTGGCTTGCTAACTGCTCTGCAAATCATCCTTTTCAGGCTGACGTTCAGCGAGGCGCCGGCTCCTCCAGAACAATAGCGCCCAAGGGAAATGAGGCGATGGCGATCCATCGGGGCATCATCGCCAAATCTAACTACTGAAGCGCCTAACAAGCTCACCCGGAAGATCGGAAAGAAATACTCTCCCGTACCGAAATTCACGCCTACGCCCGACCCCGAACAAAATACCAACGATCCATACCGCCTTATTCGGAAGCCGTGGAGTTCGCGCACATACAACCGCAGTTACCAGAATAAACGCCGGGACGAGGATTACAGCAGCATATAGCAGGTATTCAATTCCCATTTGGTCGCGTCCCGCCACTTGCCCTTTTCCATAACAGCTAACGCCAGCGCTCAACCTGGGAAGGCGCGACAGCGCCGACGTCGGCTGGAGCGCATGGTTCGACTAATATGCTTGCTGTTCGATTGTCTTCCGAGCTTTGGGATAACAGACTTCAACAATATTATTGCTCGGCGTGCGAAAGAGGATGGTTCTCCCGCCTCTTTGCTCTTTGGGCCCTGCAATGACCGGCAAACCGGATCCGTTAATCTTCTTCACCCAACCATCAAACTCCGACTCATGCACACTGAATGCCAGGTGCGCCATTGTAAATACTGAATTATCGTAATCAGGATTCTCTATCAGACCAATCACCGCGCCCTCTTTCGAGCCGACATACGCCTGTCGAGGAGACTCCCATTGCTGAAGAAGTTGCAGCCCAAGAAATTCGACGAAAAACTGAATCTCTTTTTCAAGGGAAACGACATTAAGCGCCACATGGTCGATATTCATGCACATTACTCTTCTGCCGAACGTTCAATTTCAGCCCCGGAAGGGCGCGAAGCGGCCTTACGTCGGTGAAGCAAATTGTTAGGTGACGGCTTGTACTCCAAAAACACCAACCATAAAGACGCAAAAAGCCCAAACCAGCCAACCTTGGATTGCGTCAAGGCTACCCAAACGGAAAACAAAACGCATACAACCCCGAAAAGGCCTGTCTCTTTCCGCACAAGTAGCAAGATCGAAAGAAGCAGAAACGAAATTAATCCCGCGGCTGGAACATAGAAAGCCTGCATTCGGACTTCATCATATTCAGGGGATTGAATTGCACTCAATGCCCTGCTCAAGCCCCCAATTTCCAGTTCAGACTGGAGCAGAATCAACGGCACACCAATATAGAAAAGTGCTGAAAGCACCGATAGCCCTGAAAAAAGGTACGATTGTTTCTTGGTGATTCTCATGCACTTAACGTTCCGGTTCAGGCGCGCGGCTTCATGCGTCGCCTGCAATCAGTAGTTAGGGTACGCTTCAGCACTGAGCTAACAACTCATGCGCCAGACACTACGGGTAGGCTCCCGCCAACCCGGCTTGATGCTCCTGTGACATTTCAGCTTCCAGAGCGTTTAGCCACGCGAGAAGCTCTGAGGCTGAAGACCTTGACCCCATGTGCGATATGCTTCATATCCTGAAAGATATCCGCTTAGCCTCTGAAGTGCGGCATTTACGATTTGCGAACGCGCCTCGCTTAACCATGTCCTTCAGGGTAGCGAAGATTCTCACTGAGAACCATTGACAGGGGATCTCTGAGAAGTGCTCCGATTGGAAGAATGACCGGAAGCAGTCGTTCGGCTCTGGGTTTCAGCGAGTTTAAACGGGTAGTTACCGGGCGAGATGTTCGCCCGAGGGATGGACAGGTTTGAAAAAGGGTCGCGGTAACCTTTCTTTGCCGCGGCGACTTGCCGATCGTTCCGCTTGTCCCGGCCCTACAGACAACGTCCGTGGCTGGCCGATTCCAGGGTCGGCCGCGCTCACCCAAAGCGGACGCCCCCGATAATGGATTGTCCGGCAATGCCGTTCGCCAAGCGCCTCACGCGAACAGTTCCTGGCGCACCGGGACCCGACTGCGCATTGCTTCACGCACCGGGATTTGCGCGCGACTACTCGGCCAGTTCGGCCATCAGCTTGCGGGCATTGGCCAGCTGTTCCTTGGCCAAGTGGTAGTAGCGGGGATGGCTGGCGTCACGGAACACCTCCGCAACGGCCTCAAAATCGGAAACCGCCTGGCGGGATATCCCGATATCCCGCGTCCGTTCGGCCAGGCCCCGGCGCGCATCGCCCAGGTTGGCACGGGTCATGGCCCAGGCGAAGGGCTTGTCCTCGCGGGGCAACTCCTGCAGCGCATTTTCGTAGGCGGTAACGGCCTCGCCCAGGGAGAGGGTGTCGTTCTCGCGTTCCCCGAGTTTGTGGAGTGCGGCGCCCAGGTTGTTCTGAATCAGTGCCCACTCCGCCGGCCACTGTGCGCGGGTCAACTGCGTCAGCGCGCCGCGATAGGCGGAGACCGCTCGCTCCAGCTCCCGCGGGTCGCCGTTCTGCTCGCCACGCACCCGCAGCGCTGAGCCCAGGCTGTTCTGCGTCCTGGCCCAATCGAGGGGCGCCCGCTCCCGGGTCCACTCCTCCAGCGCCTGCCGGTAGGCGGCGACGGCGCGCGCCACGACGTCGCTGTCGCGCTGGAGCTGGCCAAGGGTCAATAGCGCCGTGCCCAGATGGTACTGGGTCATTGCCCAGTCCCGGGGTGCCTGTTCCCGGTCGCGCGCCTGAAGCGCACGCTCGAATTCCGAGACCGCGCGCTCCAGCATGTCCAGGTCCTGTTGGCGTTGGGCAAGGATGCCGAGTGCATTGGCGAGACCGTGCCGGCTCGCAGCCCACTCCGTGGGCGTCTGTTCACGACTGCGCTCACCCAACGCGCACTCGAACGCCTCCACCGAGCGCATCAACAGATGGGTACCCCGCCCGCGCTGACCGAGGATACCGAGGGCATTGCCGAGAGCGTGTTGCGTGGCCGACCAATCGGCCGGCCGTTCGGCGCGGGGCGCCAGCGGTAACACGCTGTCCTCATAGAGCTCGACCGCCTCCCGCAGCGCCTCGTCGTCCCCGTATTCCCGGCCCAACTCATCCAGCACGGCGGCACGCCCGTATTGGAATTGCCACTGTGTCGCCTCATCGAGACCCGGTGTCTCCGCCACTCGTGCGTACAGCTCAGCGGACTGGCGGTGGAGCTGCGCCGCCGCGGCCACTTCGGCCTGCCCCGCGGCGATTGAGGCGACCCTTTCGGGCATTGTGGCGCTGTCCTGCAGACAGCGCGCGAGGGCTTCACCGAATGACCGCTCGGCTGTTTCCAGCGAGAAGGCCGGCCCGGCCTGCAGCGCCTCCCGTGCACGCGCGACCGCAGCGGCGATTTCACCCGTCGGGAGTTCGGCCGCCAGATCGCGAAAAGCGTGGGATCGCACGTTGTCGAGTCGGTGACAGGCCTGTCGAAGGACACCGGGCAGTTTCTGACGTGTTGCGCCACTGGCGCGGGCGCAAGCCATTAGCGAAGCCAGCTCGAATTGATCGAGCCCCTGCTCCTTCGCAAGGGCTTCGACCTCGGGGTAATTCTCCGTCGAGCCGGCGGGCGTCCTGGAAACGTTATCATTGAGCATGGTGCCTACCATTATTTAAAACCACGGAGAACACGGAGGAAACAATAGAACCACGGGGGACACGGGGAGCACCGGGAATGCGAATGACTCCTCAGTGCACTCCGTGTCCTCTGTGGTGTTAACTAAATAGATGTTCTGAAATGGTATCCATCACTTCCACCTCCGACTTTTGGCCTCCGGGTAGGAGCCCCGCGTCGGGGCGATTCCCGAACAATATCGCGGCGACGCGCCGCTCCTACGCGGGGGGTACCCATTGCGAACACCTATTTAGTCCACGATGTGATAGACCGGGGCTTTTTCCATCGTCCACTCGCCGGATTCCGGGTCACGCCGCGAGACGGTAAGGGCATGCCAGTTATCGTCGTCCAGCTGCGGGTGGTCGCCGCGGTAGTAGTAACCGGGCCAACGGGTCTCGCGGCGAAACAGCGTGTGTTGCACGACACACTCCGAGGCAATGGCCCGGTGCTTGAGCTCCCAGGCCCGCTGCAACTGGTGGAGATCCTCGGCCCCGATATGCTCCAGGTCCTCGTGCAGAATCCGCAGATGCTCCAGTCCGCGTTTGAGCAGGGGCTCGTTGGTCATGTAGTTGACGGTGATGCCACCGGCGTACTCGTCCATGATCTTCTCGAGGCGCTGCAGACCGTGGAGCGGCAGGATGTAGCTGGGCGAAACCGTACCGGCGACGATCTCGTTACGCCCGATCTCATAGTTCTCCAGCGGCTTGTAGATCTGCTCGCGGAGCGCCTCGATCTGCTGGTCGGAGACCTTGAGCTTGTCGTTCGCGTGATCCCGGATATATTTGACCGCCGCCTTGGCAGCGAGCCGGCCCTCGGTGAAGGATCCCGAGGAGAACGCATGCGCCGTGCCGCCCAGGGCGTCGCCGGCACCGAACAGCCCCTCCACGGTCATCATCCGGTTGTAACCCCAGAAGTACTCGTCGGGAGAGATATCCTCCGGTCCGCTGGCCCAGGCCCCGGAACAGGTGGCGTGGGAGCCCATCACGTAGGGCTCCGAGGTGGTCAGCTCGGGATTGACGTATTTCGGATCGATGTCCTGGGAGGCCCACACGACCGCCTGACCCACGGTCATGCCGAGGAAGTTTTCCCAGCCCACGGTTTCCTTGTGCGGGTCCTGGAAGGCCTCCTTGGTCACCATGTGGATGGGACCGCGGCCGGCCGCCACTTCCCGCACGAAGGCGTGATTGCGCAGGCAGGTGGGCGTCGGGTGGTGGTCGATGTAGGGACCCACCATCGACTTGAGTTCGTCGTACCACTTCGACTCGTACTCTTCGCCGTAGGCGTTCTGGGTATGGGTCTTCAGGTGCAGGAAGTAGGCACCCACCGGACCGTAACCGTCCTTGAAACGGGCCAGGACGATGCGGTTCTCCATCTGGGTCATCTTGGCGCCGGTCTGAATCGGAAGCGCGTAGGCCGAAGCGCTACTCCAGGGCGCGTACCAGGTCCGCCCCATGCCCTCGCCGACGGAGCGGGGCTTGAAGATGTGGGAGGCACCACCGGCACCGATGATGACCGCCTTGGCCTTGTAGACATGCAGATCACCCGTGCGCACGTTGAAACCGATGGCGCCGCCGACCGTGTTCGGCCGGTTCTCGTCCATCAACAGGTGCGTCACCATGATGCGGTTGTCGATCTTGTCGGCGGACTTGCGCGCGGCTTCGGCGACGATGGGCTTGTAGCTCTCGCCGTGGATCATGATCTGCCACTTGCCCTCGCGCTGGTAACGGCCGGTTTCGGGGTCGCGCATGATGGGCAGGCCCCACTCCTCGAACTGGTGCACGGCGGAGTCCACGTGGCGGGCCATGTCGTAGGCGAGGTCTTCACGCACCATGCCCATCAGGTCGTTGCGGGCGTAGCGCACGTGATCCTCGGGCTGATTCTCGCCCCAGCGCATGCCCATGTAGCAGTTGATGGCGTAGAGGCCCTGGGCGACCGCGCCGCTGCGGTCGATGTTGGCCTTTTCGGCCACCACAATCTTCAGGTCGCGCCCCCAATAGCGGGCCTCATAGGCGGCGCCGGTGCCGCCCATGCCGCCGCCGACCACCAGGATGTCACACTCTTCAAAAACCGTTTTGAAACCCATCAGTAATACACCCCTTGTTTGAATTTGGATTTATCGATGGTGGGCAGCCCCCCCTCGACCTTGAGCCCTTCGGGTTCATGGCAGAGCAGCGGGGAGTCGAGCTCCTTCTCATCGGGAACCGCGTACTCGGCGAGCTTCGGGATTTCTCGCCCCAGGGTTGGGTGGTGATGGGTGAAACGAAGTCTTTGATGCGACCGTCGCGGAACTTGATACGCCAGGAGATGGTGCCCTTTTCCTCCTCGCGAAGGACGCGGACGCTGTGGCCCAGTGGCGCGAAATCGGCGTAACCCCTGACGTCGATGGCGTTCTGCGGACAGGCCTTCACGCACGAATAACACTCCCAGCAGAAATTGGGCTCGATGTTGTAGGCCCGCCGGTAAGTCTTGTCGATATGCATGATGTCCGAAGGACAGATATCGACACAGTGTCCGCAGCCATCGCAGCGGGTCATGTAAACGAATGTCGGCATGTCGAGATCCTCTAAAGTTTCTAAGTTCTTCCTGAACCAAAAACTGTTTACCGCAGAGGCGCAGAGGACGCAGAGGAATGAATTTCCTAGAGGCTGGTTACGGGTTCATCCGCGCCCTTGTCCCACGCGACCATAATCGCTGGTTTCCTCCGTGCACTCTGCGCCTCTGCGGTTTTTATGCAGCTCTCGGTAGTCTCAATAGTGGCGCGGCAGTTCGCGCTTGATGCCAAGACCGAACTGTTCCGGCTTGTCCGCGGGCGGCGGCAGGTTCTGCCGGGAGCCGTCGGCCTCGCTGAGACGGCGCTGATAGGCGGCCGCCGGTTTGAAGAACATATGTGCGAATTTCGACCAGGGCACACCGCCGAACAGGATCGTGCTCGCAACGATGAAGAGCACGAAGAACAGCATCGACCAGAACCCGACGCCGACGGCCGCCTGCACCGCACCCCAAAGGATGGCGAAGGTCGTCGAGGCCAAAAGGGAGAGGACGAACAGGTCCGCCCGCCCGATGCGGTACCAGGGATTGCCCTCGGCGGCCACATCCACGCGGATCTTGAACCAGAACCAGTAGCCGCCGACAGCGACCATCAGGGCGCCCAGATACCAGATAAAGGGCCAAATACCGGGAGTTTCCGCATCGACCCCCGCATAGCCGAACACCATGACGGCCGTGGCGATCACAAACAGCACAAAGCCGTACATGGTCAGCAGGTGGGCGATTCGACGGTTCCGGTTGCAGAACTCGCCCGAAGCCAGGACGTCGTGCGCGGCGGTTTTGACCGCGATGGACACCTTTTCACCGCTATCGACCTCACGGGTCCTCGCCTCCCTGGACTTCACGCCGGCCCTGAAGAAGTACTTGGCGCTCTTCTTGTGCATGACGTCGATCACCGTGCCCGCCGCGACGAGCACGATCATGACAAACACGTAAAGCTGTATGGCCAGCGGGGGGATTAAGGTGGACAGCTCAGAGAACGGGTTGGTGGTCAGCATGTTTTTGCAATCCCTCTGTTTATCCAATCCACGCGTTGCGCAAGGGTTTATTCACAGAAATCCTGTTCGTACGACTCCACCACGAACGCGGAAGAAGGTTTTAATCCAGCCTTTCAAACATGTAGTACAGGTAAGCGTAGACCCTCTGCATCGAGATAGGTGTCGCCTCGTCTGAGCAAGCCGTTTTTGGCGGACCAGACATTGGAAACGCACCACCCATTCCGCACCCGTCCAGGGTGACCCGGCGGCCAAAACGGCCGGGGTCAAGGAGGACAGGATGCCGAAAGTGGCGCTGCGTGACCGGATTTGGGTAGGCCGTACTTCGACGCCTCAAAAGATTCATTGCAAATACATCAATTAGAAGATACATTTGATATGCATCTTTAAAAAAGAGGGTGCAACCGGGCGCAAGCGGTCAACCCATCGACGGTGAGCATCCGGGTTCAGGAGAAGCGGGCCTTGCCCGGACATACAGGCTAACTAAACGAGGATATTTCCATGAAAAACACGTTGAAAAAACTGACCGGTGCATTGAGCGCGGCTACCTTTCTTGTCGCTCTTCCCGCCTTTGCGGATCAACCCGGCAAAGGGTGGGACACCTTTAACATGGGTGGGGGTGAGCCCATTGCCGCTCATCAGTCGACTCAGCTGAGCGGCGGCAGCCCCGGCAAGGGCTGGGACATCTTCCAACCCGGCGCAGGTGAACGGACTGTCGTTCATCAGTCCCCCGGTACCAAAGTGAGCCTGTTCGCTGGCAAGGGTTGGGATACCTTCCGCATCGGCGCGGGGCAGTCCCTGCCCCGGTAAACACGACTCACCGCGGTTCACTCTTTCGAATCGGACGATCCCGGCATGTAGGCGCTTGCCGAGGCCGGGATCGCATTGGAGGTTTTGCGAGATTCGCTCCAACATCCAGGGGCGTTTCATGTGCCCTCGGGCAGGCTTTTCGAACTCTGGGGCAAGGAGATAGCCCTTCGGCTACCGTTGATTGTGAAGCCCCTGCTCAGCACGGGCAAAAAGCGGCTTGAGGCGATCACAGGCTACTCCATAAAAGGCGTGGTCATCAGGGACCGCGAGGCATTGCAATGGTGGCTCGCCGAACTGGATTTGGATGGCGAAGAGTTCCTTGCACAGGAGTACATCGAGGGGGAAGAGGACGCCATCTATTCGTATCACGCCTATGTGGACGAAAACGGCGCGGTGCTGGGCTTCTACGTCGGACGAAAGATCCGCACCAATCCCGCCTCGGCAGGGTTTAGTACCTGTATCGAACTGGTCAGGGATACCGCAGTCGCCGAGGCCGGCTGCCGGCTGATCAGGCAACTGCAACTTCAAGGGCCGGTCAAGATCGATTTCAAACGCGACGCCGTCAGCGGAGAGCTTTTCCTGCTCGAGCTCAATCTATGTTTTACGCTATGGAATCAGTTGGGAACCGCCTGCGGGGTCAACCTGCTACAAATCGCCCACCGTCATCTCTGCGGTGGACGTTCACCCGTTCCCACCGCTTACCGGACCGGTGTCGCCTGGATCTCCTTCGAAAGCGATCTGCGCTCGGTTATCAAATGGTATCTGCCTGAGGGCAAGCTTACCGTCCTCTCCTGGCTGCGATCGCTGATGCGCCCGAAAGTCTATGCGATCTTTTCCTGGCGGGACCCGCTGCCGGCGCTAATCAGCAGCTCTCGACTGAGTTGGAGGGCTGTTCGAAAACTGTTGGCGGGAGCAAAGCCCCATGCGCACGGCCGTAATATCGGATATTCACGCGAATAGCGATGCGGTGGCCGCCGTTTTTGCCGCCTATCTCATTTATGACGATGGCCACAACAGCATCGAATTCCGTCGGGTTGCCTACGATCCGGCCCCCTGCCTCGGTAGGGCGGCGCGGGCCGGCCTGCTCCGGGAGACCCGCACCGAACGGTTGTGGCGCAGAGTCAACCGGCGAGTCGCCGACATCAATCGTCGAGTGACTTCCAAAGACTGGCAATGATCACGAAAACCAGGGGAACCGCCAAAGCCCCCGCGAACAGCCGTGATGACAGTGCCGCTTCGAAAAGCCAGTGACCGGCGAGTATCCCGCCGAGGGTGGTAATCACGATCGAGAGGGCCACCTGCAGGGGCGGTCCGGCCCAGTCGTGGAGAAACATCTGTTTCCAGCGCATGGTCGGAGGCTAACCGCCTCCTGTCCGCCAATCCGTGTCGCGGGTCACGAACTCCCGGGCGTTTCGAGGGGGAAAGCCACGACCTGATCGACCCGGGGCCGAACATGGATACGCTCGCCCACCTCGTAGCGATTGTGGCTGTGGGTGAGACAGAGGATTTGCGCTCCGGAAGGGAGCGAAAGTCGATAGAGAAAGTCCGCCCCGCCGATCAACCCCAGTTCGGTCTCGACGGCACCACCTTCAGTCACCCGCCCCGAGATCAGTTCCCCCTGGCCGATGAAGTCCGCCACGAAGCGGCTCGCCGGGCGATGGTAGAGGTTGTAGCCGCTGTCCCACCTTCAGAATGCACTGGACCTCACGGGCGAGTTCCTCAAACAGTGTCAAGGCCGAACTTCAGCGCGGTAGCGGAAGGCTTTTACGAAGCGCTCAACGGGGTACTACCGAGTCACGGGTTTGGAGAGTAGGTAGAGGAAAACAGTAGCGGTTCGACGCCGGCAGTTCGCTGGTCGGAAGAACACCGGTCTGAATGACGTCTCTGATGGATCTGATCGCCCCGGGGGCGGGGCCCCTACCGCCTTCGTTTGCTGTCGGGAACGGCGGTGGGAGCGGCGCCCTCGCCACGATTCTTTGGTTGCATCGTTCCCGGGGCGGGGCTTCCGCCCGGCCCATCAAAGTCGGGCTATTCGGGGGAGATCGCCACTGAGCCCCATGGCACGGCGGACCAGGGTGTTTTTCACCGGGCCGGCGGAGTCGGTCAGCTTGAGGCCGAAGTTACGGGCCCAGCGAACGGGGGTCAGTTCGCTGCCGAAGAGGCGTTTGAAGCCGTCCATCGCTGCAGTAACCGCGACGTTGTCGCCCTTGCGCCAGCGCTCGTACCGGCGCAGGACCGAAAGGCTGCCGATGTCGCGGTGGCCCCGGTCGGCATTGAGGAGCACTTCAGCGAGGGCGGCGGCATCCAGAGTGCCCAAATTCAGCCCCTGCCCCGCCAGAGGATGAATGGCATGGGCGGCATTGCCGACCAGCACCACACGGTCCGTGCAGTAGGCGTCGGCGTGCTGGAGGGCCAGCGGGTAGACCCCGCGCGGACCGACAGCCTCCATGCGCCCCAGGCGATCGCCAAAGGCGGTTTGCAGCTCATCGAGAAAGGCGGAGGGCTCCATCTCCAACAGGGCGCGGGCGTGCTCTGGTGAGGTGGACCAGACGATTGAGCTGAGATTCGGTTCGGGCAGCGGCAGGAAGGCCAAGGGACCGTCCGGGGCGAAGCGCTGCCAGCAGGCCTCCTCGTGTGTCTTGGAGGTGCGCACGGTGGCGGTCAGGGCGTGCTGATCGTAGGCCCAGCCGGTGGTGGTGATGCCCGCCGCTTCGCGCACCCGGGAGCCGAGGCCGTCGGCACCCACCACCAGGGCAGTCTCCAGGGTCCGTCCACCGGCGAGGGTCAGTCGCGCCTTGTCGGTGTCCCGCTCGAGGGCGGTCAGCTCCGCAGGGGAGATCAATTCAACGTTCTCGAACTGCGCCATACGCTGGCGTAGAGCGCCCAGCACGACGCTGTTCTCGACGATATGGCCGAGGTTGGGTTCGCCCAGGTCGTCGGCATCGAAGTGGATGGCGCCGGAGCCGGTGGAGTCCCAGACATGCATCGCCTGATAGGGGGCGACCCGCCGCGCCTTCATGCCCTCCCAGGCGCCGACGGCCTCGAAGATGCGCATGCTGGCGTGGGTCAGGGCACTGACGCGGATATCGTACTCTTCGCGCGGCCACGCCATGTCGGGGTCGGCGCGTTCGAGCACGGCGACCTTCAGGGGGCTGCCGCCCAGCGCACATGCCAGGGTCGCCCCTACCATTCCGCCTCCGACGATGACTACGTCAAAATCCATTGCTGGTTTCCTGTAATTGGAGGGTTAAACCACAGAGGACACGGAGGATTTTGGTGCGCCCGTGTTTCTTTGGCAAATCTCGGTCGCGGATAATAGCTGTTCCGAAATGGTGTTCACTACTCCCCCTCATCCTAACCTTCTCCCTGAGGGAGAAGGGGTCAAATGGTGACCATTTCGGAACAGCTATTGTATTCATCGCCGGGGCGGGGCCCCTACCGGGTTTGAGGCAAAAATCCGGTTTAACCTCTGTGTTCTCAGTCGTTTTATTTTCTCTTTACACCACGGGCACGCCACGCGCCAGGCGCGGGAGACGGCCGGTGAGGCCCATGGCCTGACGCGCCAGCAGATGGCGAGCCGGGGGCAGTAGCTCCATGGCGACCAGGCCCAGATTGCGGGCGACCACGGCCGGCAGGAAATTGGTGGAGAAGGTGCGTGCGAGCCCGTCGGTCATGGCCATCACCCGCAGGTAGTCCGGTCGGCGCCAGCGAGCGTAGCCGCGAAGGTTTTTCATCGTGCCGGGGTCGCTGCCACGGTGGACGGCATCGGAGAGCACTTCGGCCAGCACGGCCACATCGCGAAGCCCGAGGTTGAAGCCCTGCCCGGCCACGGGGTGAATCACGTGGGCCGCGTTACCGATAAAGGCGAGGCGGTGGCGGACATGGTCGCGCACGTACTGCAGGCCAAGGGGATAGGCGCAGCGCGAAGTGGTCTCCCGGAATTCGCCGGCGCGGCGTCCGAAACGTGCCTGAAGGCGACTCAGGAAAGTGGTGTCATCGAACTGCATCACCTCTTCCACCTGAGCGTCCTTGACCGTCCAGACGAGGGACCAGCGCCGGTCGCCGTATTCGCATCCTGCCATCCCTTGGGGTGCGGTGTTGGGCAACAGGGCCATGGGGCCGGTTTCGGTAAAGCGCTCGTAAGCCGTGCCGCCATGGGGCCGGTCGGTAACGACATTGGCGATAATGGCGGTCTGCCCGTAGCCCAGCCTCAGAAGGCGGGCGCCCATGCGCTCGCGGATCTCGGAGCGTCCGCCATCGGCGGCCACTACCAGCTTGCAGGTCAGGGTGCGCCGCTCACCCTCCTCCTCCACTTCGACCCGGGCATGGTCGTCGTCGAACTCCAGGTTGGTGAGGGTGGCCGGGCAGATGAGTTCGGCATGCTGCAGGCTATCGAAGGATTCCATCAGGCCGCGGCCGATGACACCCGCTTCGGCTACGTAGCCGAGGGCTTCAACGCCCTCGTCGGCCGCCGACAGGCGCGTGGTGCCGAAATGCCCCTTGTCCGAAACATGGATGTTCCGAATGGCCGAGACGCCAAACCTCTCCATGGACTCCCAGACGCCGATGCCCTCCAGGATCCGTTTGGAGCCCTGGGCCAGGGCAATGGCGCGCGTATCGAAGCTGGGTTGTTCGCTAGCGGCGAACGGCACCGCCTCAACCAGGCCGATACGCAACGGCACCTCTTTCAGCGCGTGGGCCAGGCTCGCCCCCACCATACCGCCGCCGATGATCAGAACATCGTAGTCCATCTCTTCAGGCCTATTTTTAGTCTCCGACAACAAACAATATAACCACGGGGGGCACCGGGTTCACGGGGAAATCCAAATAAACCCTGCATCGTCAGTATGGTTTTAGGCCAGGGAGTGCATAGTACCCGAAGTGCCGAGATGGCCTTTGATGGATTCGTAGTTACTCCCGGTGCACCCCGTGTTCCCCGTGGTCTCTAAGCTGTACCGACCAAGGCCTCGATCTCGTTCGGGTCCTTGGGCGCGCCCTCGGAGAGCACCTCGCAACCGTCCTTTGTCACCAGCACGTCGTCTTCGATGCGGATCCCGATATTCCACCACTTTTTGGCGACGCCTTTGCTCCCGGCCGGGATGTAGAGGCCCGGTTCGATGGTGAGGGTCATGCCCGGCTCGAGAACCCGCCACTGATCGCCCACCTTATAGTCGCCCACATCGTGCACGTCCATGCCCAGCCAGTGTCCGGTGCGGTGCATAAAGAAGCGCCGGTAGGTTTCCTTCTTGATCAGGCTTGCGGGCTGCCCTTTCAGCAGGCCCAGTTTCACCAGGCCCCGAGTCAGTACCTTTACCGCCGCCTCGTGGGGCCGGTTCCAGTGATGGCCCGGTTTCACCTGCTCGATGGCGGCACGGTTGGCCTCCAGCACCAGTTCGTAAAGGGCGCGCTGCTCCTTGCTGAATCGGCCGTTCACCGGGAAGGTACGGGTGATATCAGAGGCGTAGCACTCCTGCTCGCAACCGGCGTCGATAAGCAGCAAGTCGCCATCGTTCAGACGTCCGGCATTTTCCGTGTAGTGCAGAATGCAGCCGTTCTCTCCGCCGCCGACGATGGAGGGATAGGCCGCTGAACGCGCCCCGTGGTGCATGAATTCATGCAGCAGCTCGGCTTCGATCTGGTATTCCCACATTCCCGGACGGCACGCCGCCATCGCCCGGCAGTGGGCCGTTGAACTGACGCGAGCCGCGCGTCGCATCACCCGCTGTTCCGCAGCCGACTTGTAGAGACGCATATCGTGCAACAGGTGATCGAGGTCGACGAATTCACCGGGTGTATGGACACCCGCACGGGCCTTCTTGCGCAGCCGATTGACCCAGTCCATGACTTGGGTGTCGAAATCGGGGTTACAGCCCATGGCGTAGTAGACGCGGTCCCGGTTCTCCATCAGACCGGGGAGAATGTCATCGATATCGGTGATGGGAAAGGCGTCATCGGCGCCAAACGTCTCCACCGCGCCCTCCAGCCCGGCCCGGCGACCATTCCAGGTCTCCATTTCAGGGTGGCGTTCACGGCAGAAAAGAATGTAGGAACCATGACGGCGTCCGGGTACCAGCACCACCACGGCTTCAGGCTCGGCGAAGCCGGTGAGGTAGTAGAAATCCGAATCGGGCCGATACGGGTGATCCACATCGCGATTGCGCTGGCGCTCAGGGGCCGCCGGCAGAATGGCGATGCTGTTGTCGCCCATCTCTTTCATCAGGCGACGGCGACGGCGTTCAAATTCTTTCTTTTCCATATCTATAACAGTCATTGACCACAGAGGGCACAGAGATCACAGAGGGGTAACCCGTTGGTGTGGGTATGCAGAGTGTACATCGCATGCAGCCGTTCCCCTCAGCGGCTCTGGGGTTAGTGCATTTCCCTCTGTACTCTCTGTGTTCTCCGTGGGTTATCGCGATAACTTTAGTGCAGGGTGATATCGCCCCGCGGCGGGGCCTTGGTCGGGTTGAGTTCCTCGTTAACCAACAACACGCCGGTCCTCACGTACTCGAGCAACTCGGTGTAAGCGCTTTCGTCCTCCTCGCCCTCTCCAAACTCGTAGCTCTCTGCGCCGCCAATCTCCGCAAAATCACGGACAATTTCGGCACTGTCCTCGGGCAGTTGGTCCAGATCGGGGAGACTGCCCTCGGACAGTCCCAGCAGAAAACCCTGCACCCACTCGGCGAGGGCGGCGACACGCTCTTCCAGGGAATCATCTTCGTCCGGCAGCAAGGGGTGGAAATCGAGCACCGAATTCTCCAGCTGGCGTACCGTTTCGCTATAGAGTGCTGCAAAGATGGCCGCACCCTCCTCCGGACTCTCGCCGGCGGCAATGAAATCGACCCATTCCCGCTCTTCCAGAGCGGGCTTGGCGCACAGCAGACCGGTCAGTATTCCGTGGCACTCCACGGCCCCGGTTTCGCGGTTGACGGTATCGAGCGCGCGGCTCAGCCGCTCTATGGCTAGGTCATTGTCACTCATCAGCACCTCGGTCAGGCGGCCCCCGTAGCCATCGGCAATGTGGCCGTATGTTTTTATCGGATAAACGGGATCCTAGCATCGTCCCGGGGTCCCCCCAACAAACACCGAGATTGACCACTCTTTTCTGCCATTCTATAGTGAGTTTTTCTTTTCGGACGGCAGGTCGACGCCGCGTTATCCCTGAAATCAAGAGCTTGCCGTGGATGAGTGCGGATGATACGGAATTGAGAGCCCTTGAGCGGCGTGTGGATGAACTCATCCACTGTGTCGAGCGTCTCAGGGATGAGAATCGATCGCTTCGTGAGAGCCAGGCGGCGCTCAATACCGAGCGGGCGCGCCTCATCGAGAAGACAGAAGAGGCCCGTGGCCGCGTCGAGGCGATGATCACCCGGCTCAAGTCGATGGAGCAGGAATAGTGCGGAGCACTGATATGCCCGACCCGATCGAACAGAAGGTTATGATCCTCGGCAAGGAATTCATCGTGGGATGTCCGCCCGAGGAAAAAGAGGCGCTCCACGATTCGGCGCGCCTGCTTGACCGCAAAATGCGGGAGATCAAGGATAGTGGCAAGGTCATCGGCAGTGAACGCATCGCGGTGATGGCTGCCTTGAACATTGCGCATGAGCTGATTGAGGAGCGCAGCCGCGGGAGCGGTTACAGCCGGGATTTGGGCGAGCGCCTGCGCGCGATGCAGGACAAGATCGAAACGGTCCTTGAGAGAGAGGACCGGCAGATGGAGCTGTAGAAGACAGTTTGCTTTGGGTATCGCCTGGGGTGTGCGCTCTGCGTGTCGGGATATTCTTGAGCCGATAAGCAGTACCCGGGACCTTATATACCAGTGCTGTGTGCATGTCCGTGCGCCGGAAAGCCTAATGCGCTGGTTGCTGGACCCACTTGAACCAAAGGGTTCAAGGTAACGGCACCGGCGGCACTTCGGGTGGTACCCTCCTCCTAACAGGCCCGAATGTTCATCAATCACAGCGCTCGCGCTGGCTTACGAAATCCGGGCTAACCCGTCATCGTGAACACATCCGAACGCAACCAGATCCGCCGGACCCTGCGCCGACAAAGGCGCGCACTATCCGAGCGGGAACGACTGAGGCGCTCCGATGAGTTGGTGATGCGCCTGGTGCGCACACCCCTTTTTCGGCGCAGCCGCCATATCGCGCTCTACTTCAGTAATGATGGTGAGGTGGACCTGCACGCCCTGGCCACACGTGCACATCGGATGGGTAAACGTTGCTATTTACCTGTGCTGAGCCCGCTGTTTCACAATCGCCTCTGGTTTGCTCCCTACCGGCCGGATACCACGTTGGCCTTGAACCGGTTCGGTATCCCCGAACCGGAACTGACCTATCCGGCCATGCGCAGGGCCTGGACTCTGGATCTGGTGCTGGCGCCGCTAGTCGCCTTCGATGCGAGGGGCAACCGGCTGGGCATGGGCGGCGGATTCTACGACCGCACCTTCGCCTATCTCAATCGACGCCGGCGCTGGCGTAAACCACACATTCTGGGCACCGCTTTCGAGTTCCAGCGCATCGCTGCGCTGCCGTGCGAATCCTGGGATGTGCCGATGAACGGCATCGTCACCGAAACGCGCTTTTATGGCGTTGGAGAGGAGAGCTGAAGAGTAAAGGGGGAGGCTCCGCCAAGGCGGCGGATCGTGCGCTGGAGAATTTTATCACTCAACGCCGCGCTTCGATTTGCGGGCGGGAGTCACCGATCATTCCCTGGGCGACGCTGGTGGCCAGCACCCCCATACCAACCAGTATGGCGAGAACGACCAGAAGGTCGGGCTTTCGGCTTCTCATGAAGGCCTCCGATAATAACCACAAGCAGTGGTAGGCTAAACAAATCCCTATATATCCCAATCAGTTAGGGATTGCAAGACCCCTCTGGGATTATGGTTAATCATAACGACCACTAGTTCTTGTACCACCGACTGGATCACGAAAAAGGAAACCCGCATGCAGTACTGGCTGATGAAATCCGAACCCGACACCTTCGGCATCGATCACCTCGCCGCCTGCCCGAATGGCACCGACCACTGGGATGGGGTCCGCAATTATCAAGCCCGCAACATGATGCGCGACCAGATGCAGATCGGCGATCAGGTGTTCTTCTATCACTCCAATACGAAGGTTCCCGGGATTGTCGGCATTGCCGAGGTGGTCCGCGAAGGCTATCCCGACCATACCGCGCTCGACCCTGAGGGGAAGTACTACGACCCCAAAAGCGATCCGGATAAGCCGCGCTGGTACATGGTGGAGGTGAAGTTCGTGCGCAAGCTAAAGCGCACCATTTCGCTTTACGAGCTGAAGGAGCATGCCGATGCGCTCGAGGAGTTCCCGCTCCTGCGCCGCGGCAACCGGCTGTCGATCATGCCGGTCACCGAACAGCAGTGGGAGTATATTCTCGGGCTGGAATAAAATGGGACTGTACTGCGAGATCAACGAGCAAAACCGAGGCTGCAGCACGGGGAGGCCTTCACCTCAGGAACAGTTCATAGACCGGATCGTCGGTCTCTTCCCACCAGCGGTAGCCTAGCTGATCGAGGAATTCGACGAAGTCCTCGTCGTCTTCGGGCGGCACCTGGATCCCCGCCAGTACCCGGCCGTAGGCCGAACCATGATTGCGGTAGTGGAACAGACTGATATTCCAGTGCTGGCCCATGCTGTTCAGGAAGCGCATGAGTGCTCCCGGGCGTTCCGGAAACTCAAACCGCAGTAACCGTTCATTGGGGGCATCGGAGCGGCCGCCGACCATGTAACGCATGTGCATCTTGGCCATTTCGTTGTCCGACATGTCGAGCACCGGGATATCGTGCTCGCGGAGCAGACCCAGCAACGCATCGCGATCCGCATCGTCACCGGAGGTTTGCACACCGGCAAAGACATGCGCTTCAGAGGCGTCGGCATAGCGGTAGTTGAACTCGGTGATCTGACGCTTTCCGAGCAATTCGCAGAACTTCCGGAAGCTCCCGGGACGTTCGTCGATGGTTGCCGCAAACAGGGCCTCGCGCCGCTCACCGATTTCGGCGCGCTCCGCCACGTGGCGCAGGCGGTCGAAATTGATATTCGCTCCGCTGTCGATCGCCACCAGGTTGGCTCCGCGGATCTTTTCGCGATTGACGTATTTCTTGAGACCGGCCACGCCGAGGGCGCCGGCGGGTTCGGCGATGGAGCGGGTGTCCTCGAAAATGTCCTTGATGGCCGCGCAGATCTCGTCGCTGGAGACCAGGATAACTTCGTCCACGAACTCCCGGGCGATCCGAAACGGCTCCTCACCGGCCTGGCGCACCGCGACACCGTCGGCGAAGATACCCACCTGATCCAGGATGACGCGTTCGTTCGCCTTCAATGCTTCGTACATGCAAGGGGCATCATTCGGCTCGACGCCGATGACCTTGATCTCGGGTTTCAGTGCCTTGACGTAGGTGGCAATGCCGGAGATGAGTCCGCCGCCCCCAACCGGAACGAAGATGGCGTGAATATCAGTGGAGTGCTGGCGCAGGATTTCCATGGCAATAGTGCCCTGGCCGGCGATCACCTCCGGATCATCGTAGGGGTGAACGAAAGTCATCCCCCGCTCCTCGACCATCTTCTGGGCAAACTCCGCCGCCTCGTTGTAGGCGTTACCGTGCAGTTCGATTCGGGCCCCCAGGTTCTTCACCGCCGCCACCTTGATATCGGGGGTGGTCTCCGGCATGACGATAAGCGCCTCGATGTCCAGCCGCCGGGCCGATAGCGCCACTCCCTGAGCATGGTTTCCGGCCGAGGCGGCGACCACGCCGCGGGCACGCTGTTCGGCAGTGAGGTTCACCATCTTGTTGTAGGCGCCGCGCAGCTTGAAGGAAAACACCGGCTGCAGGTCCTCGCGCTTCAGCCATACTCTATTGTCGAAGCGACGGGACAGAGTCGGGGCGTGCTCGAGGGGCGTTTCGATGGCGACGTCATAGACGCGTGCGGTGAGGATCCGTTTGAGGTAGTCGATCGGCATGGGTGCGTCGGCGCTGGGGACAGAGAGACAAGATACCTAAGCGGCGTAAGGAGATAAAGCGGAAGACGGGGTCTCCGGCCTTCAATCTTTGATATCCTGTACGTTTAGGCATTTTCCGCCCTCTCTATCACAATTCTAAAAACAAGGCGAAGAACGCAGAGGAAAGGTTTCCTATGAATCAGGACGAAATGAAAAAAGCGGTAGCCAAGGCCGCAATCGAGTATGTGAAGCCCGATACCATCGTTGGCATCGGTACCGGTTCCACGGCCAACTACTTCATCGATTATCTGGCCGAGATCAAGAACAAGATCAACGGCACCGTCGCCAGTTCCAAGGCAAGTGCAGACCGCCTGAAGAGCCATGGTATTGAGGTCATGGACCTCAACATGGTCGATGAGATTGCGGTCTACGTGGATGGCGCCGATGAAACCAACCACTACGGGCAGCTGGTCAAGGGCGGGGGCGGTGCGCTCACCCGCGAGAAGATCGTCGCCGCGGCATCGAGACAGTTCGTCTGCATCGTGGACGAGAGCAAGGTGGTGGATATCCTCGGCAAATTCCCTTTGCCGGTGGAAGTCATCCCGATGGCCCGCAGCCTGGTGGCGCGCCAGCTGGTCAAGATGGGGGGTGAACCGGTCTACCGTGAAGGGTTCGTCACCGACAACGGCAATATCATTCTCGATGTGCATGGCCTGCAGATCATGGAGCCGGCCAAGTTCGAGGCGGAACTGAACAACATCGTCGGCGTGGTCACGAACGGCCTGTTCGCCCGTGAACCGGCCGACGTGGTGCTGATGGGCACGCCCGACGGCGTCAAGAAACTCGACTATTGACGCTATTGACCACGGGGTGCACGGGGAACACGGGGACTTAAAAATGGGCATTCCGACTCCGGATGTGGTCTCTCTACCGAGTCTGCCCGGAATTCGTGCATGTCCGCACTGGTGAAAATTACCCTTTGATGTTCCCCGTGCGTCCCGTGTCCCCCGTGGTAAGCCAACTGTGTCCCGATTTCTGATCATCCTCGGTATCGCCCTGGTCCTCATCGGCCTGGCCCTGCCGTGGCTGCAAAAATTCGGGTTGGGGCGACTTCCCGGCGATATCGTCATCGAACGTGATAACTTTCGCTTCTATTTCCCCGTGACCACGTCGATTATCATCAGTGTTGTCCTCTCACTGCTACTCTGGTTTTTCCGCCGATAGGGCCACTGGTAAGCGCGGGGAGGGCGTCCGGTTCAGTTAAACAGCAGGGGACGAAATGCCGTGAGAGATGAAGCGAATGAAAGACGCCGGTATTTCCGGATCGATGATCATCTCTACCTCGAAGTCCGGATCATCCCGCAAGCGCAGTATGAGAAAGTGCGCAACCAGCCGCTTCAGGAGTCGGAGGAGGTGTGTGATCTCATTCTGCAGTTACGGGCGCTGACCAGCCAGGCGGGCATTATCCTGTCGGGGATTCGAAAGACGCAGCCGGAGATTGCGCACTATCTGGCGCTTCAGGACAAGAAGATCGACCTGGTGGCACAGGCCGCCGTCGGCAAGCAGATGGACAAAGAGCTGGCACCCAATGCCCGGGTAAACCTTAGCGCCGGCGGACTGGCCTACTCCGCAACTCAGGAGGTCTCGCCAAAAACGCCGCTGCTTGTGCGGATGGTTTTCTTCCCGAGCCACCTTTGCATACAGGCCTACGGTGAGGTCATTCACTGTGAACGGGACGACGCAGACCCGGAAAAGCCATTCAAAGTGGGCGTAGAGTTCACGGCCATTTCCGAGGCGGCCCGTGATGCCCTGGTACGTCACACACTGGAACTGCAATCGGCCGAACTGCGCCATCGCAGGGGACGCTAGCCCCCGAACCTACTGAGAGAAAGCAGGCTTGAGAACAGCCTGCCGCGGACGCAAGTGCCTTTACCCTTCAGATCGTTTGCGCCCGGAAGCCGCTCCCGCCCAAACCCCGGCCTCCGCACTTTTCTCCGCGCCGGGTCCGCCCTCAAACAAGGTACGGATGCGTGCCGCATTGCCGATGACCAGTAGGGAACTGATCGGCATGGAGATGGCCGCGACCAATGGGGTCACGAACGCGGCCATCGCCAGCGGCACCATGATGAGGTTATAGGTGAAGGAGATGCCAACGTTCTGACGAATGGTTCGCAGGGTGCGGCGCGAGAGCATCGTCGCCAGCCTTACCTTGTCCAGCTCATTGCTCATCAGGACGATATCGGCGCACTCGATGGAGACGTCGGTGCCGGAGCCCACGGCGATACCGACATCTGCACGGATCAGCGCCGGCGCGTCGTTAACCCCGTCCCCCACCATGGCGACGCATTCGTTCTTCTCCTGGAGTTCGCCAATGACCCGATCCTTGTCCCGCGGCAGTACCTCGGCGATAACCTCCATACCGCCCAGTTGCGCAGCAGTCGCCTCGGCCACGCGGCGTCGATCCCCGGAAAGTAGCGTCATGCGAATACCGGCCGCGCGCAGATTGGCGACCAAGCTAGCGGCATCGGAGCGCAACCGGTCCGCGACCGCAATGATGCCGGCCTCGTGCCCATCGACCGCGACGCGTACGCAGGTGATTGCCGCCTCTTCCAGTTCTCGGACACATTCATCGAGATCATCGTCCCCGGCAACGTCGTAGCGGCTGAGCCAGGTTCGGGTGCCGATGAGGACGGTCCGCCCCGCCACCCGGGCGCCGATGCCAAAGCCCGGTTCACTCTCGAAACCGCTCACGTCCAGGGCGCGCCAGTCGATATGGCGATTTTCGGCCTCTTCGATGATGGCGCGGGCGATGCTGTGCTCCGAATAGCGTTCCGCCGCAGCTGAAACAGCGAGCAGTTCTTCCTCATCGATTCCCCGGATAACCACTTGCTGGACCTGCATCTTGCCCTCGGTAAGGGTTCCGGTCTTATCGAACACCACGTGTGAAACACGGGAAAGGGTCTCCAGCACTTCACCGTTTTTGACCAGTATGCCGTTGCGTGCCCCCTGTCCCGAGGCCACAGCGATAGCCATGGGAGTGGCCAGCCCGAGTGCGCATGGACAGGTAATGATGAGGACCGCGGTGGCCGCCGTAAGGGCGACCTCGAAATCTTCGCCCATCCAGTACGCAAAGGTGATGGAAGCCAAGAGCAGCGTCGCCAGAACGAACCACGGAACGATACGGTCCGCCAAGCGCTGTATCGGCGCACGGGACGCCTGCGCCTGCTCGACCAATGCGATGATTCGCCCCAGGGCGGTATTGGTTAGGGTGCCCTCGACCCGCACAGTCAGCGCGCTGTGGACATTGACCGTTCCGGCCGCAACCGCATCTCCCGCTGCCTTGTTAACCGGCTCCGCCTCGCCGGAGAGCATCGACTCATCGACTTGGCTGCGGCCCTCGATGACGCGGCCATCCACAGGAACCTTGTTGCCGGCCCTCACCAGAACGGTATCGTCCGCCTTTACGGCCCGGATGGGCACAATCTGTTCATCCCCATCAATCAGCACAGTGGCCACACGGGGCTGCAGGTCCATCAACCGCTGAGTGGCGGCAATGGCGTGGCGTTTGGACATGGCCTCCAGATAGCGGCCGATAAGAATGACGAAAATAAAATTCACCACCGTATCGAAATAGACCTCTCCGGTGGTAGTCCCCGACAGGGTGACGTAGACGGAGTAGGCCCAGGTGGCGGACGCCCCTATGGCGATAGGGAGGTCCATGGTGAGGTGAAGGTTGCGGAGGCCGGTCCAGGCCCCTCTGAGAAACGGCCAGCCCGAGTAGAAGAGCGTCGGTGTAGCCAGGCCGAACCCGATCCAGTGAAAGAGGCCGCGAAATTCGCCCTGGTCCGCTCCCGAATAAAGGGCGATGGAGACCCACAGCAGGTTCATCATGGTGAAACCGGCGAAGGCCAGGCGGAAGAGCATGCCGCGGTTCTGCTTTTTCAGTGCGCCTTCGGCAACCTCCGGGTCGAAAGGAACCGCCGCATAACCGATCCGGGCGAGGCGACCAATGATCTCGGAGAGCTGGATGCGGGCGTTGTCCCAACGCACCAGCAGGCGCTTACCCGAGAGGTTGGCGCTTGCGGCCAGCACGCCCTCGGTCCGGGCCAGCGTGCGTTCAATGAGCCAAATGCAGGCAGCACAATGGATCCCCTCCACCAGGAGGTTGATTTCCCGCTCCTCACCCAAGTCGCTGACGTATTCGGCCTGAACATCGTCCAGGTCGTACATGGCAGCGTCCCTGGGAGGCTCCGGCGGTGGGGCCAGCAGGCTCCCGTCGGGGGTACGTTGGTAAAACCCTTGCAGCCCGGCCTCATAAATGGCCTCGCATACCGCCTTGCAACCGACGCAGCAGAAGCGGCGGCGATCCCCCTCGATATCGGCGTGATGATCTTCGCCCGGGGGGATCGGCAAACCGCAGTGGAAGCAGGTTGTGGTGGAGGTTTCGGGTGCGGACATGGTTTTTGGTTTCCGGCTGAGGCCGAAGGCCGTCAGCCGGAAGCTCCCGGTGTCCGGTTAGGAGGGCTGAGCCGAGACACGTCGGGTCAGATCCCAGCTTTCGCTGCCACGACTGACGTGTATCTTGAGGTCCCAGATGCCCTTCAGGGGCAATGCCAGATAGCCATCGTACTGCCCGGCCGCGGCCTCTTTCAATGCGACTTCGAAGTCGGCGCCAGCATCGGAGGGGCGATAGGCGGTCAGGCGGACATCGGCATCGCGGATGGGCTGTCCCTGTTTGTCCCTGAGGTGCAGCCGATACATAGCGGGCATGCCCGCTATGTTCTTCTTCGGCAGTTCGAGAGCGAGCTGCCAGCCGAGGGCATTCCGCGCCGCTTGGCGCTGCAGGTATCCCTTTTCCAGGGCTTGGCCGCTTTCATAATAGTCCTTGTCGACCAAGCCGGGATTGGTGACGAAGGCCAGGGTGATCATCCCTGCGTTGACACCCAATACGATGATAACCAGCGCGACCCAGCCGATAACCCAGGGGTTACGCAGTCCCTGCTTGTTCGATTGTGATAAGAAACGCTTCGCTTCGGTTTCCGCGGTCATTCAGATAGTCCCCCTATTGGCGCGGGCCAACGAACATACTTTCGTAAGCGGCGTTCACCCCCTCCTGGTCGATCGACTCGACCTCGAAGATGACCGGTTGTACATCGGTATCCAACTGGCGACGCGGTACCCGCACGAAAACGGTGAAGTTGGTAACCCGACCCGATTCGGCCGTGAGCGGCTGCTCGCTGGTTTCCAGAATCAACCCTTCGGGCCCCGTTGCGGTCACTCGGACCCGGTGGTCGACGTCGGACTTGTTGAGAACCTTAACATCGTATTTGTTCTGAATGGAGCCGTCGCTCTGCAGCACAAAAAGCGGCGAGCGCTCGTGCACCACGGACAAAGCCAGGGTGCCCAGGTGCGTCAGCCCGTAGGCGATGCCCACTGCCGCTGCCGTGATGATGGTGAGGTACACCAGCACGCGGGGGCGACGAAACAGTTTCTGGGTCGGCTTGCCTTCCAACTCGTCCCACGAGGCGTAGCGGATCAACCCCTTGGGCTTGCTGATCTTCTCCATCACCGTATCACAGGCATCGACGCATAACGCGCAGGTGATGCAGCCCTCGTGCTGCCCTTCACGGATATCGATTCCTGTGGGGCAAACCGCGACGCACTGATTGCAGTCGATGCAGTCTCCCTGACCTTCCGCCGACTGGCCCCGCTTGAGCTTCGCGCGCGGCTCGCCGCGATTGAAATCGTAGGCGGGCAGAATCGTTTCGGTGTCGTACATGACGCCCTGGATGCGCGCATAGGGGCAGAGCCAGAAGCAGACCTGTTCCCGCATGAAACCGGCTAGCAGGTAAGTGCCGCCGGTGAATAGTGCCAGTACGATCCAGGCCGTTTTCGACGCGCTCAGGGTGGCATAGTCCATCCAGAGCTCGTAGGCATCAGTGAACCAGGCGGCGAAAGAGATGCCGGTGAGAACGGCGATCGCCAACCATGCCGCGTGCTTGGGGACTTTGACCTTGAGCTTGTCAAAGCCCATCGGGGCTTTGTCCAGCTTACGCCGCTTGTGGGGGGCTCCCTCGACTTTCTCCTCTATCCAGGTGAAAACATCGGTCCAAACGGTCTGGAAGCAGAAGTAGCCGCAAAACACCCGCCCTGCGATTGATGTCACCACCGCCAGCAGAATGGCAAAGAACAGCAGCGTCAGGGACAGCATCCAGATGTCCTGAGGCATGATGGTGATATCAAAGATGTAGAACTTGCGGTTGGGGATATCGAACAGGATGGCCTGCCGGTCCTGATAACGTAGATACGGACCGAGGAAGAAAAGCAGCCACACAGAAGCTGTCATCCATTTCAGCTTTCGGAAGCGGCCGGCCATGCGCTTGGCATGAATGGTCTCACCGCCGGTGTTGACGTGCCATTTTTCAATGTCGTCGTAGAGGTCCTCGACGCTCACATTCTGTTCGGCTGCCTTTTCGCTCACGATACCCTCCCGTTTGCGCTGGCCGCTTGTACTCGAACACGGCGGTTCTGCCCGGGAGTACGAGGTGCGGTCGCAAAAGATTGAACTCGCAATCGAATGCTGAAAAAAAACGGTCGTCTACGCACGGGTACGGTGGGCGATATGCCTCCGCTACCGATCGCCCTTAGGCCGCGATCAGCATGGCTGGAGTCGCTCCGAAACAGCCGAGTGTCGTGCGTTTACGAATCTGTTTTTCAGCATTCGACTGCCGCTGAATAGACCACTCACCATCCCCCCGGATGCCGCCGCATATTAGCATATGGTGATAAAAAAAAGGGAGCCCGCAACGAGCCCCCTCTCATTGTTTTTAACTGTTTGAGCAGGCTCTGCGCGCTTATTGGTGCTGCTCTTTATCGTCCGAGTGCGAGGTATTGATCAGCCTGCCGACCCGGATACCGATTACAGCCAGAATCACCACGGATACCACTACCGTGAGAATGGAACCGATTACCACTGCGTCCATACTACACCCCCTTGCTTAAGTGAGGCCCGCGGGCGTGAACGCCCGCGCGACCATTTTTACACTCAAGAATGCTGTTTACTGACCGCCACCAAACTGGTGGACATAGACCGCCAGCTTCTTGATTTCGGTTTCAGTCAGACGGTCCTGCCAGGAGGGCATGACCGCTTGACGGCTTTTCGGATCACCCGGGAAGTTCACGCCGTGCGAAACGGTGTATTTCACATCCGCGACACTGCCGTTACCAAAGCGCCAGATCTGATCCGTCAGGTTCGGAGCACCCAGCGCCGGGTTACCTTTGCCCTGAGGACCGTGGCAGGCGAAGCAGGTACCCTTGCCCATGAACAGCGGCGAAGAGGTCGGGTTGCCGCTAGCAACCGCCTGCGCCAGTTCATCAACTTCGGCTTCGGTCAGCGGCGCACCGCCCTTGGCCGGCATCATGCCCTGACGACCGTTGGTGATCGACTGAACGATGGTGCCGACCTTACCGCCGTAGAGCCATTCATCGTCGGCCAGTACGGGATAACCGGGATTGCCGGCACCGCCGGAGCCATGGCAGGCCGCGCAGTTGTCGCCGAACAGCACCTTGGCGGAACGCTCCACGTACTCCTTCAGGTCATCGTCGGCCAGGATCGCCGCCGCCGACTTGCCGGGCAGCTGGTTTTCGTACTTGGCACGGACCTCATTGATGGCCGCGAGGTCCTGCTTGTACTCGCCAATGGAAGTCCAACCCATCAGCCCCTGGTAGGCGCCGCCGAACCAGGGCCAGGACGGGTAAACGATGGTGTAGAGCACCACCAGGATCCAGGATGCGTGCATCCCAATCATCCACCACTTGGGCGGTGGGTTCGTCAGCTCCGCCAGGTTCTCATCCCACACGTGTCCGGTGGTGCCGGCACCGTACGGATTGCTTTGATCGGTCATTTCTTATCCTCCGAATCGAAATCGTTATCGAGCGGGATATGCCGTTGAGACTCGAATTTTCCCTTGTTCTTCGGGTGAAATACCCACACGTAAAGCCCCACCATCAAAAGAAACACGGCGACGGTGATAATCAGGCCTATCCAGTCGTGGACGGACATCGCCGCCCACTCCGTGTGGAAGTGTTCCTCGAGTTTACTCACGGTAATCCACGCCCTCTTCGAACTTCACGTGGGTGCCGAGCGACTGCAGGTAAGCAACAACCGCTTCCAGTTCGTTCCTGCCTTGCACGTTCGCAGCGGCGCCGGCGATGTCATCTTCGGTATAGGGCACGCCGACAGTCTGCATAGCGCGCATTACCTTGGTCACATGAGCACCGTCCACCTTGGTCGATTCGAGCCACGGGTAGTTCGGCATCACCGATTCCGGCACCACGGAGCGCGGTGCACGCAGGTGCTGATAATGCCAGTCGTCGGAGTACTTGCCACCCACGCGGGCCAGGTCCGGACCGGTGCGCTTGGAACCCCACTGGAACGGGTGGTCGTACATGGACTCGGAAGCCAGCGAATAGTGGCCGTAACGCTCCTTCTCGTCACGGAACGGGCGAATCATCTGCGAATGGCAGGTGTAGCAGCCTTCGCGCTTATAGACGTCGCGGCCGGCCAGTTCCAGCGGCTTGTAGGGACGCACGCCATCGCCCGGCTGCCAGTCGGCCAACGTCTGACCGGCTTCACGCTGCCAGACGATCTCCGGGTGGTTGTTGTGTTCCATGGTGTCCTTCAGGAAGAACAGCGGAACGATTTCGACAAGACCACCCACCGAGAGCAGCACGATGAGGAAGATGAACATCATAAAGACGTTCCGCTCGATCTTGTCTTGCAGTTTTGTCGAGTAGATTTGATCAGCCATTGTTGATGTACTCCTCTCGCTTAGGCGGTGGCAGCAGCGGCGCTGGTGGACCGCTCGGCGGTAGCCTGGCGGATGGTCATCACCGTGTTGTAAAGCATCACGGCACCACCGGCCCAGTAGATAATGCCGCCGATAGCGCGCATGGCGTAGTACGGGTGCATGGCGGCAACGGACTCGGCGAAGGTGTAGGTCAAGGTGCCGAATTCATCATAGTCGCGCCACATCAGGCCCTGCATGATGCCGGAGACCCACATCGCGGTGATGTAAACCACGGCGCCGATGGTGGCCAGCCAGAAGTGCAGGTTCACCAGCGCAGGGGAGTACATGCGGGTGTTCCACAGCTTCTCGATCATGTGGTAGAGAGCGCCCGCGGCAACCATGGCTACCCAACCCAGCGCACCGGAATGCACGTGACCGATGGTCCAGTCGGTGTAGTGGGAAAGGGCGTTAACGGTCTTGGCCGACATGACCGGGCCTTCGAAGGTGGACATGGCGTAGAAGGCCAGGGACATGATCAGGAAGCGCAGGATGTAGTCGTTGCGCAGCTTATCCCAGGCACCGGAGAGGGTCATCATGCCGTTAATGGCACCACCCCAGGACGGGATGATCATGGCCAGGGAAACGGCGGCACCCAGGGAACCGGTCCAGTCAGGCAGGGCGGTGTACTGGAGGTGGTGAGCACCCAGCCAGACATAACCGAACATCAGCGCCCAGAAGTGGAGCACGGAGAGGCGGTAGGAGAAGACCGGACGTCCCGCCTGCTTGGGCACGAAATAGTACATGATGCCCAGGAAGCCGGCAGTCAGGTAGAAACCAACCGCGTTATGACCCCACCACCACTGAATCATGGCGTCCTGCACACCGGAGAAGACCGAGTAGGACTGGGTCATGCTCACGGGAATGGCCAGGGAGTTGACCACGTGCAGGTAGGTGATCATGACGATCATGCCCATGAAGAACCAGTTCGACACGTAGATGTGGCTGGTCTTGCGCTTGGCCACGGTCATGAAGAAGTTCAGGCCGAAGGCCAGCCAGACCACCGCGATCAGGATATCGACCGGCCATTCCAGCTCGGCGTACTCCTTACCCTGGGTCATACCCAGCGGCAGGGTGACGACGGCAAGGACGATGATCAGGTTCCAGCCCCAGAAGGTGAACCAGGCCAGGGCATTGCTGAACAGCGGGGTGCCGCCGGTGCGCTGGACGCTGTAAAACCCGGTGGCCATCAGTGCGCAGCCGCCGAAAGCGAAGATAACGGCGTTAGTGTGCAGCGGGCGAAGGCGACCAAATGAAAGCTCGGCCATATCGAGATTAAGGAACGGCCAGGCCAGTTCCGACGCCACGTAAACACCGATCAGAGTGCCTACGACCAAGTAGACGACCGACATGATGGTGAACCATCTGACGACCTCGAAGTTATATTTCTGTTCTACTTGTGCTTCCACGAGTAGTCTCCTTTAGTTATCACCGAAACGTTCTTCAGGCGTCCCGGGCTTCCGCCGTCGGGGAACCTGTAGTTTTGGGGTTGCGCGAGGCTCGTAGGCCCTGGGGTACTTGGATACTCCGAAAAAATGGTGTCGCCCTCCTCTCTCGCACTACCGCATTGCCTGAACCCACGCCCGAACCGCGATTCGGATGGACTATAGTTGGGGGTTAGAGGTTGCGCCAATGCCGGCAGTACAGGCTGCTGGAGGGAAAACTTGGTGAGTCTGAGCTCGATTGTTAGGACTTTCAGCAATCGAAAGACCCGGGAAATGCTTTGATTTTATAGCTTTGTCAGCACCTGCCACGGTTCATGGAAAACCCCCGAATCCCATGAACAGTGGCCGAATATTAGTCGATGTGAAGATACCAGAACATTGATATTTGTCAAATATCGGGTCATTTAACACAATTCCTTTTGACCACCCCGGTTAGGGGCCGGTGCCCCGGCGTTCGGGCTTCTCCATCTCCTTCCGCTCCCGCGAACCGGGCGGGCCGACCCGATCGCCGGGCTTGCGTGCCAACCGGTAGAGGCGTGCCATATCCAGGACCCGGACATGCTTGCGCTGGACCGAAAGGATGTTGTCTTCCTGAAAACGGGAAAAAAGTCGACTGACGGTCTCGACCGCCAGACCGAGATAGTTGGCGATATCGCTTCGAGACATGCTCAGGTGAAAATCGCTGGTAGAGAGTCCGCGCTGGCTGTAGCGCTCGGCCAGGTTGGCCAGAAAACCGGCCAGCCGCTCTTCGGCGCTCTTTTTTCCCAGGATCAGAAAGAGTTCGCGGTGATGCTCGAGCTCCTTGGTGAGGATCGTCACCAACTGGTGCTGAAGGCCGGGCAGACGGGAGCACAACTCATCGAGTTGCGAATACGGGATCTCGCACAGGGTGGTCGTCTCGAGGACCTTGGCCGCCACCGGGAGGGTCTCCCGATTGATCATGTCCAGACCAACGAGTTCACCCGGCAGATGAAACCCGGTCACCTGCTCCTGACCATCTTCGGTTGGCGAATAGCTCTTGATAGACCCGGAACGGACCGCAAAGATGGACTGAAACGGACTCCCTATATAAAAGAGGTGTTCCCCCCGCTTGAGTGGTCGGCGGCGCCTCATGATGCTGTCCAGCGCCTCGAGGTTTTCGCCGTCGATGCCGGTCGGCAGGCAAAGCTGCGCCAGGGAGCAGTCTTTGCAGGCCACACGCTTATCGGCAAAATCGGACACTTGGGTGGAACCCGGTTCCATCGGTTCCCCATCAGTCAGTTGGACGAAGGCGAATCCTGTAACAACCATCACCAGCTTTCAACAGCGCGATGCAGTAGGACATCCCCAGGGCACGGCAAAAGCCGATACGCGGTGGCCTTCGGGTGTTGTTTGCACCACAAGTCCCCTTTAGTTTTATCCAGGCGGGGTTACGGGTATGCTATGCCTTTTCTCGCCAGGGGCTGGAGGATTTCGCATGGCCGAGCGTCGGGCCGGTGTCCGTCGAGAGACGCTGGAGACCCAGATCGAGGTAAACGTCAACTTGGACGGCCGCGGAGATGGCCGTTTCGAGACGGGCGTGCCTTTTCTCGAGCACATGCTGGACCAGGTGGCACGTCACGGTCTTATCGACTTGACCGTCAACGCCCGGGGCGATCTGCACATCGATGCCCACCACACGGTCGAAGACATCGGCATCAGCCTGGGTCAGGCGTTCGCCGAAGCGGTGGGTGACAAAAAGGGGATCCGCCGCTACGGACACGCCTATGTCCCGCTGGACGAAGCCCTCTCCCGCGTAGTCATCGACTTCTCCGGCCGTCCCGGGCTGGAGCTGCATGTCGATTTCCCCCGGGAGCGCATCGGCGATTTCGATACCGAACTGTTCGGCGAATTCTTCCGCGGCTTCGTAAACAACGCGAAAGTGACGCTGCACATCGACTGCCTGCGCGGCGACAACGCCCACCACATAGCCGAAACCGTGTTCAAGGCTTTCGGTCGGGCCCTGCGTATGGCGATCGAGCCGGATCCGCGCATGGCGGGCGTTATGCCGTCGACCAAGGGCAGCCTGTAACCGGACCGAACTGATGAACACTGTTGCTGTTATCGATTACGGCATGGGTAACCTGCATTCGGTCGCCAAGGCCCTGGAACATACCGGAGCCGCCGACCGCATCGTGGTAACGCCTGATGCCGAAGCCATTCTGAAGGCCGATCGCGTGGTCCTGCCCGGAGTCGGAGCCATTCGTGACTGCATGGCCGAGATCCGCCGTCTCGGCATCGATGAGGTCGTGCGCGAGGTGATCCGCACCAAGCCGCTGCTCGGGGTCTGCGTAGGGATGCAGGCCTTGATGGACGAAAGTGCCGAGAACGGCGGGACTCCCTGTCTGGGGGTGTTCCCCGGGCGTGTCGAGTGGTTTGGCGATGAACTGACCGATGCAAAAACCGGCGCCCGCCTCAAGGTACCTCACATGGGCTGGAACCAGGTTCGTCAGGAGTGCTCGCACCCTTTGTGGGAAGGCATCGATCAGGACGAGCGCTTTTACTTCGTTCACAGCTACTATGTTGAACCGGCTGTCCCGGAGCTGACCATGGCCACCACGACCCACGGCCGTACTTTCACGGCTGCCGTCGGCCGCGATAACGTGTTTGCCGTCCAGTTCCACCCCGAGAAGAGCCAGCACGCCGGCCTGCAGCTCTATGCGAACTTCCTGAGATGGAGTGGCGAAACTTAGCGGCCCGTCGAACATTGCCGTATCCCGGTTGGAAGGGCATGTCGCTACCCCCCCTGCCCGTTCTGCGGCGTCAGGTTGGATGGGCAAATCGCAGCGTGCCCATTACTATCGCACTTCTTTACTGATGTAGAGGAAAGGAAAAGATGTTGCTGATCCCCGCCATCGATCTGAAAGATGGCAAGTGTGTCCGTCTGCGGCAGGGCCGTATGGAAGACTCGACGGTATTTTCCGATGACCCGGTGGCCATGGCCGGACGCTGGGTGAAGGCGGGCGCGCGCCGGCTGCATCTGGTGGATCTGAACGGCGCCTTCGACGGCAAGCCGGTAAACGGCGATGTCATCCGCGCCATTGCCGAGGCCTATCCCGACGTACCCATTCAGGTGGGCGGCGGGATCCGGGACGAAGAGACGGTCGAAGGCTATCTGGATGCCGGGGTGCAGTACGTCATTATCGGCACCAAAGCGGTCAGCGCGCCGCACTTCATCAACGACCTCTGCATGGAATACCCAGGGCACGTCATCGTCGGCCTCGATGCCAAAGAGGGCAAGGTCGCTATCGATGGCTGGTCGAAGCTCTCCAAACACGACGTGGTCGACCTGGCCAAGAAGTTCGAAGATGACGGGGTCGAGGCCATCATTTATACCGACATCGGCCGCGACGGCATGATGACCGGCGTCAATGTGGATGCCACGGTGAAACTGGCCCGATCGATTTCCATACCGGTGATCGCCTCGGGCGGCATCACTAACCTGGACGACGTGCGGTCCCTGTGCCAGGTGACCGGCGAGGGTATCACCGGCGCCATCACAGGCCGCGCCATCTACGAAGGCAGCCTCGACTTCGCCGAAGGCCAGAAGCTGGCAGACGAACTGACAGAAAAAGATTGAACCACGGGGGGACACGGGGCGCACGGGGAAAACCCTTTTTAAACCCCGTGTCCCCCGTGCTCCCCGTGGTTTAATGGGTGTTTGAATTTATGGCTCTAGCGAAACGAATTATTCCCTGTCTCGATGTGGACGCCGGCCGAGTGGTCAAGGGCGTGCAGTTCGTCGACATCCGCGACGCCGGCGACCCGGTGGAGGTGGCGCGCCGCTACGACGAACAGGGCGCGGACGAAATCACATTCCTGGACATCACCGCCTCGTCGGACGAGCGGGAGACCATGGTGCATGTCGTCGAGGAGGTCGCCGGGCAGGTCTTCATCCCGCTGACCGTCGGCGGCGGTATCCGCAAGAGCGAGGATATCCGTCGGATGCTGAACGCCGGGGCGGATAAGGTCGCCATCAATACGGCGGCGGTGTTTAACCCGGAATTCGTCAAGGAGGCGGCCGAGCGTTTCGGTTCCCAGTGCATTGTGGTCGCTATCGACGCCAAGCGGGTCAGCGCCGAAGGTGAGCCGTCCAAATGGGAAATCTTCACCCATGGCGGTCGCAAACCCACCGGGATCGACGCCGTGGAATGGGCCCGCAAAATGGTCGATTTCGGGGCGGGCGAAATCCTGCTGACCAGCATGGACCGTGACGGTACGAAAAGCGGCTTCGACCTGGAACTGACCCGGGCCGTATCCGACGCGGTTCACGTGCCGGTCATCGCCTCCGGTGGCGTGGGCAAGTTGCAGCACCTGACCGAGGGCGTCGGCGAAGGCCATGCCGAAGCGGTGCTGGCGGCCAGCATCTTCCACTTCGGCGAATACACTATCGAAGAGGCCAAACGCCACATGGCCGCGGCCGGCATCGAAGTGCGACTCTAAGAGCAGATACGAGGGACTAGGAGCGAGGTGCGAGGGGTGGAGTGCGCTGTGCGCACAGCTGATCGAATGGACCGAGCGTAGCGAGCGCTTGCCCTAGAATCTCGAATCTCGCCTCTCGTACCTGGTGAGTCGAAGCCTCCGGATTTAAGGCCTATGAATTGGTTGGATGAAATCAAGTGGAACGAGGACGGGCTGGTGCCCGCGATCGCCCAGGACCATGAGACGGGGCGGGTGATGATGGTCGCCTGGATGAACCGCGAGGCGCTGGAGCGGACGGCGGCCGAAGGACGCGCCGTCTACTGGTCCCGCTCCCGCAAGAAACTGTGGCCCAAGGGCGAGGAGTCCGGCCACGTTCAACAGGTGAAGAGCCTCCGCACCGACTGCGACGCCGATGTCGTACTGCTCGCCATAGAACAGATCGGGGGCATCGCCTGTCATACCGGCCGCGAAAGCTGTTTCTACCGGGAGCTTCGCGACGGTGAATGGGCTGCGGTGGAGCCTGTTCTCAAAGACCCCAAAGCCATCTACGGTTAACCATGAGCGACGTACTGGAACAATTATCCCAAGTCCTGGAGGAGCGTAAGGGCGCTGATCCGGACAAGTCCTATGTAGCCAAACTCTATGCCAAGGGCCTTGACACCATTCTCAAAAAGGTGGGAGAAGAAGCCACCGAGACGGTAATTGCGGCCAAAGGCGGCAAAAAGGAAGAGATCATCTACGAAACCGCCGATCTGTGGTTCCACAGCCTGGTGATGCTCAAGCATCTTGGGCTCGAACCGGAAGAGGTGCTCATGGAACTGAAGCGGCGATTCGGACTTTCGGGACTGGAAGAGAAACGAAACCGGGGGGAGTGATGACCGATTGCATCTTTTGCAAAATTATCGCTGGAGAAATACCTTCGGACAGGGTCCACGAGGACGATCAGGTGGTAGTATTCCGGGACGTCAATCCAAAAGCCCGGGTTCACCTGCTGGCCGTACCGCGAGAGCATATTGCCAGTCTCGAAGAACTCGGGCCGGAACACGATGGTCTTATGGGACACATGCTTCGTCTTCTGCCGAGCTTGGCCCGGCAGGAGGGACTGAAGGACGGTTTCCGGACCATCATCAATACCGGCAGAGGGGGTGGACAGGAGGTTTTCCACCTGCACGTACACCTTCTCGGGGGCGAGGATCTACCGGGTTTCTGATTGGAAAGCGGTGGCGGCACGGCTTTCAAACAACTGATGTGGAGCAAAGACAATGGGTTTCGGTGGTATTAGCATCTGGCAACTTCTGATCGTTCTGGCGATTGTCATCCTGCTTTTTGGCACCAAAAAGCTGCGCAACGTCGGCGGCGACCTGGGCGGAGCGCTCAAGAGCTTCAAAAAGGCCATGAAAGATGGCGAGAAGGGAGACGAGTCCCAAAGACCGAGCGAAGCCCAGCTGGAGAAAAACGAGCAGGGCGACGTCATCGAAGGCGAGGCCACCCGCGAGAAGGACAAGGCCTGATTGGCCGCTGACTGACTACCCGCCATGTTCGACATCGGATTCTGGGAGATGGCCCTTATCGGGGTCGTCGCCTTACTGGTTATAGGCCCCGAACGCCTGCCCGGGCTCGCCCGCACGGCCGGGATTTGGCTCGGCAAGGGACGCCGTTTCGTCAGCAGCGTGAAGGCGGACGTCGAGCGGGAAATCCGTGCCGATGAGCTCAAGCGGGTAATGAAGGAACAGGCGGAAAGCAGCGGACTCCACGAGATTGTCGAGGAAACCCGCTCGAGCGTAAAGGAGACGCGCGAAGAGCTGGACGCCACCCGCAACGAAGTGGAAGGAGGCTCCCCCCCGGAGAGCGAAACCTCCCCCCAAGACGAAACACCGGACTCCTCCGACAGCGACTCCCGCGGCAGCAATGACCGATAACCGAACCGACGACACCACCGTCAATGTTGAGCAGCCGTTCGTCTCGCATCTTCTGGAATTGCGAGACCGGCTGATACGCGTAGTGGTGGTCGTGTTGGTGGTGTTTCTCGGCCTCTTCTATTTCGCCCCCGAGCTCTACACCATGACCGCCCGCCCGCTGCTCGAACAGCTGCCGGAAGGCTCCCGAATGATTTCCGTGAAGCCGCACGGAACCTTCTGGTCGCAGATGAAGCTGGCTCTGATCATCGCCGTTTACGTGGGCATGCCCTTCATCCTGTATCAGATCTGGGCCTTTATCGCACCCGGGCTATACCGGCATGAAAAGCGGCTGGCGGTCCCGCTGCTCGCCTCGAGCACAGTGCTCTTCTACCTGGGCATGGTGTTCGCGTACTACGTCGTCTTCCCGCTGATGTTCGGCTTCTTCGTATCGGTCGCCCCCGAAGGGGTCGAGGTGGCCACGGACGTCAACGAATACCTCGACTTCGTCCTGAAAATCTTTTTTGCCTTTGGAATTGCCTTCGAGGTCCCGATCGCGACCATCCTTTTGGTGTGGGCGGGATTCACCACGCCCGAAAGCCTCCGGGAAAAAAGGCCCTATATCATCCTGGGGGCCTTCGTCGTCGGGATGCTTCTCACGCCGCCGGATCTGATCTCGCAAACGCTCCTGGCGGTACCGATGTGGCTGCTTTTTGAAGTGGGCGTTTTCTTCGCGGCCCGTTTTGCCCCGGGCGATTCGGCCGACGAGAGCGATGAGGAAGCCGACGATCTCGACAGTGAGGAGGCGATGGAGGCCGCCCTCGACCGCTACGCCTATGACGAAGAGGCGCTAAATGAAGAAGAGCGGGCTTCGGGCGCTTCGGATGCGAATGAGAGCCGCGACCGGAAAGAAGACGAGTAAAACCCCGGCGGGCCGTACCCGTTCACTGCCCGCCCCCTCCACCGGAAATCACGAGCCCAGGGACTGGGCGCGCTTTTATCTGCCAACCGACCCAAGGTCGTGATTCGCCAAGGGTCTCCGGGCGCTCCTGGCTGAGCGCAGCGGGTGCAGCTGCCATTCAGCGGCCGTTTCGCGTTACCATATCGCTATGGAAGTCATCTACACACTGCTCCCGGGAATGCTCATCATCGGCCTGATTATGGTCGGCGTGCTGATCTGGGCTATTAAGCGCGGTCAGTATGACGATCTGGAGGGAGACGCGAACCGCATTCTTATGGACGATGACGATCCGCTGATTCCGGGGAAGAACAAACCGGGAAAAAGGAAAAAGACCCGCCCGGATTTGAACGGCCCGGACGCGGATTGAAGGCGGGGCAAACGGCTTTGGCCACGATGCAGAAACCATCCATCGCGGCATTGCTCTTGGCGGCCATCGTGATCGGGGCACTGCTTTGGCAGAACATGCGCCTGACCGGGGCGCTCGAACAGGGTGCAGAGCATCTCGCCGAGATCGAACAGCAATTGGCCAATCGGTCAATTACGCCCCCGCCTGAGGAAGCGAAGGTCGACAAGGCTCCACTTCTGACCCCTCCTGAACGGCGCCAGCTCCGCCGGGCAGGACTCGGCGAGCCGGAGATCGATTTGCGTGCCTCGCTGATGAGCCGGCCCGATTTGATCTCAAGCAAAGGCGTGCTGGGCGGTCGCATGGGCTTTCATGACCCGGACCAAATCCACATTCTTTCCGACCGCTGGGTGCTGGCCGGCTTCGATGATGGCCATCGTGCGGGAAAATTGCTGCTGGAGTACCGGGTTTCCAAAGGGCAAATCGACTGGAAAGTGCTCGGAGAGATGATTCTTTGAGTGTGCCAAGAGCCCCCAGGCATCGCACTCCCTTCTGCTGGAACCTTAACCCGCTCTTCGCCTAAGCCCCCTTTGCCGTTCAGCACGGAAATAGGTAAAGCGCGTCGCTTGCGTCTGGAAGTCGTCTGCGCGGCGACTTGGACGGGCCAACGCTGAAGAGCCCGCTCTACCCGCCGACTGAACTTCGCAAATCGCGCGAGCGGTAGCTGTTCACTTTGATACACGGACAGCATTTCCAGATCGGTTAGGCCAGGGGATGACAAGCCGGGGGGGCCGGTTCTTCGGAGGGGGGGAAGAAAGCGCAAGCCTGTGCTGCAAGGGCGACACGGCGTTTCCCGTGCCTTAGCAGGCTGTTGAAAAACATCCTCTCCAGAGGGAGAGGGCTGGGGTGAGGGGACTCAATAAAAGGTAAGTTACTGATTTTATCTCCCTCAGGGAGAAGGGACAAAAACCTTTTTCAACAGCCTGTTAGAGCCTTCTTAGGTTGCGCCGCCGGCCAAAGGTCTCACCACTCGGTCGAAATCCACCGGCGGTACGTACTGAAACACCTCTTGTCCCTTCTCGTCCACGGCAATGTCCAGGCCGAGCTTGGGATAGAGCCAGTGCACTGCGGTCTCTTCCGGCTCCTCGATGCGGCGGGCGGGTTCACCGAAGCGTTTGAGCAGTAATTCCGGCTCCAGATCGATGCGCGGCAGATAGGTGAGGCTCGCCACGGGCGAGCGGCGGACGTGGCGCAGATCGTCCGGGGCGAGTGTCACTTTTCGGGTTCCGCTGCCCATGGTGGCAATGCGGATCCCCCGGTTATAGATCCCTTCCCGCTCCTCTTCCGAAAGCCGCATGGCCAGCACGACTTTTGACTTCAGTCCGCCCATCGTCGCCTGATCGAAATAGGCTTCGATGTCGATCTCCCCTTCGGGTGATCGGAAAAGGCTTACCTCCGCCTCTTCCCCGATGAGCGACTCGGCATCCGCCAGTGTGCTCTCACCCAGGGTCAGGTCAAAGACCCGAATGCTGCCGTTGACCGGCTCGATCTGCCAGGGCATTCGGCCCGGCCCTTCAGGCTCATGGCCGGGCAGCACAAAGACGCCGAGCACAATCAGGACCAGGGTACCCAGGAGGACGGAGATGAACATGTGGCGTTCCATAACAGGGTCGCTTAGCCCTCCGCAAGCTTGGCTTCGGGGTTGGGATACCGCTCTTCGAGCCACTTGGGAAGAATGCCCGATCGTGCCTGGGCTACCGCCTCCGACTCCATGACGATCAGGGCCAGTACCGTCACCATGGTCGGGAAGATACCGGTCCCTCCAATGGCATAATGCTGCGGACGGAGATCACCACCCGAAGCGATCCAGACGCCGGTGATCACCAATGCCATCAGCGCCAGCATGAAGACAAAGATCCGGCTGCGCTTGGCGGCGAGTTGCCAGTGGCATTTGACGAACCAAGGATCGACAAACCGCGACTTGCGGGCCCTCCAGAGGGTGTAGAACAGCACGGCGGCAGAAATGACCGGCACCACGATGAGGAACTCCTGCAACGAGCTGGCACTTAGAAAGGCCACGAACAGCAGGATGTGGTTGAAGATCAGATTGATCAGAAACACCTCATGCGGGTGCTTGGCTTTAACGACGTCCTCGTCGGAGACCTCGTAACGCATTTCCCCCTCCCGTACCATGGCCGACCGGCCCCCGGAACCGGTCTAAATTATCAGGTCACGGGGGCAAAATCCATATGAAGGGATTAACCACGGGGAATACGGGGAGCACGGGGAAAGCCAATGGGGTCGGGTTTAAAAGGGCCTGTTTCTTACCCTCACGACGAGGGACGTTTGCCGTTCGACCTACAAAACCCCGTGTTCCCCGTGCGCCCCGTGGTTCTTCTTTCATTTTTTCAACGGAGGCACCCGGAGCCAGAACGTGACCGGGCCGTCGTTGGTGAGCGACACCTTCATGTCGGCACCGAAACGGCCACTCTCAGTGCTGGCGTGGCTGGCCCGAGCCTGCCCCAGGAGGTAATCGAACAGACGCTCGCCTTCGGCGGGTTCGGCGGCAGGTGTGAAGCTGGGCCGCATACCCTTGCGGGTATCGGCCGCCAGGGTGAACTGGGGCACGAGCAGCAGTCCGCCCTCGATGTCCGTCACGGACAGGTTCATTTTGTCTTCATCGTCGGGGAATACCCGGTAGCCCAACAGCCGTTGCAGCAACCGGTCGGCCGTGGTCTGGTTATCGCCCCGCTCTACACCGACCAGAACCATCAGCCCCCGGTCGATGGCCCCGATGACCTCGCCATTCACTCGCACGGAGGCCTCGGAGACGCGCTGCAAAAGCCCGATCATGCCAGACGATCCGCAAAGGTGTCGGTCGCCCGCACCAGGGCGTCAAGAATACCCGGCTCCAGTGCCGAGTGGCCGGCCTCAGGAATGATCCTAAGCTCCGCTTCGGGCCAGACCTGGTGGAGTTGCCAGGCGCTCTCCAGGGGACAAACGACATCGTAACGTCCATGGACGATGACACCGGGGATGTCCTTGAGGCGGTGGGCATCCCGCAGAATCTGATTCTCATCCAGGAAGCTGTCGTGCACGAAGTAGTGGTTTTCGATACGGGCCAAGGACAGCGCCGTATAGGGATCACCAAAATGCTCCTCAACGGCTCGGGAGCCGCGCAGGGTCGACGTGCGCCCCTCCCAGAGTGACCAGGCCTTGGCGGCGGCCATCCGGTGCACTTCATCATCGTTGGTGAGACGGCGCCGGTAAGCCGAGAGCAGATCGTCGCGTTCTTCGTCCGGGATGGGGGCCAGGTAGTGCTCCCATTCATCGGGGAAAAGCCGGCTCGCGCCCTCCTGGTAGAACCACCGGATCTCCCGGGGACGGCAGAGGAAAATGCCCCGCAGCACCATGCCCAGAACCCGCTCAGGGTGGGTTTCAGCGTAGACCAGCCCCAGGGTGGATCCCCACGAGCCGCCGAACACGATCCATTGATCGATCCCGAGATGTTCCCGGACGACTTCCATATCCGCCACCAACGCCTGCGTTGTATTGTTCTCCAGCGAGGCATGGGGCTTTGAGCGCCCTGCCCCCCGCTGATCGAACAGCACGATGCGATAGCGTTCCGCATCGAAAAAGCGCCGATGGTAATCCTCGCAGCCCATTCCCGGTCCGCCGTGAAGAAAAACCACCGGGATCCCGTTGGGGTTGCCGCACTCCTCCACGTGCAAAACATGGGGCGGTTCGACCTCGACGCTGTGGGATACGTAGGGCTGAATTGCCGGGTAAAGCGTTCGCATCACGGCCATTCGGTTCGGGTGGGGTAGCCATCATAGTTGCCGTGGGCTGCCGTTGCCAGCGAGCCAATTAATTGAGGACGCCGCTTCTTGATATCGCTTTGCGTCTTTGCGTAGATATTCCAACACGAACCGAGGCCGCTCCCCCGTAGCTCGGCGGTGGCGCAAACAAGGGCTCGGATAAGGTGATTTCCAGGCCATCGGGAGAGACGGCAGGGTGCAGACCTTGCTGCTCGGCTTTTCAGGGAATCTCCTCGAAGGCGCTGAACTCCGACTCGTTCAGGACGCCGTTGTCGTCGAGGTCGAAGCTGTTCCAGTTCTCGACCAGATCGGGCTTCTCGTCTTCGACTTCATCGACCTCAAGCGAACCGCTGTCGTCCTCATCGAGGGCCGCGAACTCCGCCTCAATCGCCGGACGGGTAGCGCAGGCAGAGAGCAGCGGGATCAGCAGCACAAAGGGCAAAGTCCATTTCATCGGTTCCTCCATGAACAACTGAACGGATTACCATCAACCTAGGTTGGCAATCCGCTCAGTCAAGCACGGCGACGGGGGCACGCGCCCCCGCGGCAATCGCGCCGGGGGAGCCGCCCTCGCCTTGCAGCTTGAGGTTAGCCGCGTCCGGCGCGTTTGCGCTCGTGCTCCTTCAGGAGCTTTTTGCGCAGGCGGATGTGATTGGGTGTCACCTCCACCAGCTCATCGTCATCGATAAACTCCAGGGCCTGTTCCAGCGTCATGCGGATGGGCGGGGTGAGCTGGATGTTCTCGTCGGTTCCGGCAGCGCGGATGTTGGTCAGTTGCTTGGCCTTCATCGGGTTGACCACCAGGTCATTGTCCCGCGAATGGATACCGATGATCATGCCCTCATAGACCTCCTCGCCGTGACCGATGAGCATGCGGCCGCGCTCCTGGAGGTTGAACAGGGCGTAGCCGAGCGCCTTGCCGGCACCGTTGGCCATCATCACGCCATTGATGCGCGCGCCGAACTCGCCCTTTTTCTGCGGTCCGTAGTGATCGAAGACGGAGTAAAGCAGCCCCGCCCCCTGGGTGGCGGTCATGAACTCGGTGCGAAAACCGATCAGCCCGCGCGCGGGAATGATGTAGTCGAGCCGCACGCGCCCCTTGCCGTCCGGGGCCATATTCTTAAGCTCGCCACCGCGGGTGCCGAGTTTTTCCATGACGCCGCCCTGATGCTCCTCGGGCACGTCGACCGTGAGCTGCTCGTAAGGCTCGTGTTTCTCACCATCCACCTCACGAAGGATGACTTCGGGACGGGAGACGCCCAGCTCATAACCCTCGCGGCGCATGTTCTCGATCAACACCGACAGGTGCAGTTCGCCGCGGCCGGAGACCCGGAAGCGGTCGGGGTCCTCGGTATCCTCAACCCGCAGGGCAACGTTGTGCACGAGCTCGCGCTGCAGGCGTTCACGGATCTGCCGGGAGGTGACGAACTTGCCGTCCTTGCCCGCGAAGGGCGAGGTGTTGACCTGAAAGGTCATGCTCACGGTGGGTTCGTCGACGGTCAGCGGCGCCAGGGCCTCCACCGCATTGGGATCGCATAGCGTATCGGAGATACTCAGGTCCTCGATGCCGGTAAATGCGATGATGTCGCCCGCCTGCGCCTCCGGCGCCTCGACCCGCTGCAGTCCCAGGAAACCGAAAATCTGGAGGATACGACCGTTGCGGCGTTTGCCTTCGCGGTCGACGATGGTGACCTGCGAGTTGCTCTTTACCCGGCCACGGCTGATACGGCCGATGCCGATAACGCCCACATAGCTGTTGAAATCGAGCTGGGAGACCTGAAGCTGAAACGGATCCTCCGGCTCCACGTCGGGCGGATGCACGTACTCGACGACCGTTTCAAACAGCGGATTCATGTCGCCGCCGGTGCTTTCGGCCTCGAGATTGGCGAAGCCGTTGATCGCGGAGGCGTAGACGATCGGGAAGTCCAGCTGCTCGTCGGTGGCTCCCAGGCGGTCGAATAGATCGAAGGTCTGATCGACAACCCAATCCGGACGGCTGCCGGGCCGGTCGATCTTGTTCACCACCACAATCGGCTTGAGCCCGCGGGCCAGCGCTTTCTCCGTGACAAACCGGGTCTGCGGCATGGGCCCTTCCACTGCATCCACCAGCAGCAGCACCGAATCCACCATCGAAAGCACCCGCTCCACTTCGCCCCCGAAATCGGCGTGCCCGGGAGTGTCAACGATATTGATGCGGTACTCGCCCCATTTGATGGCGGTATTTTTGGCCAGGATGGTGATGCCGCGCTCACGCTCCAGGTCGTTGGAGTCCATGGCACGCTCCTCAAGCTGGGTACGCTCGTCAAGGGTGTCGGACTGCTTCAGGAGCTGGTCGACCAGGGTGGTCTTGCCGTGGTCGACGTGGGCGATGATGGCGATGTTACGGAGCTTCTCGATCACAAAACTATTACCGGGCGGAGGAAAACGGGCCATTATACACGCTTGGCGCACGCTACCTGCACAGGAATCCTTCACGGCGTGCCGAAAACCGCGGATTTTTTCGGGTATATCGTTGGAAACGGCCGCAACGGCTACACTGAGCGGCTATGATGTTCCTTCCCGACTACGACAACAGCATCGTCAATCTGGTCGCGTCGGTGGCCCAGGCGGGCGGTGCCGGGGAGAGCGGCTACGCGCCGCTCCCGCAACTGCCCGCCGAACGGCTCACCGATCGGCCGGTAGTGCTCTTGGTGGCCGACGGACTCGGTTACGAATTGCTGGAGCGTCATCCGAACAGCCACCTGGCCCGATACCTGGTCGGACAACTCACCTCGGTGTTCCCCAGTACCACCGCTGCCGCCATCACCAGTTTCGCCACCGCCGTGGCTCCGCAGCAGCATGCCATAACGGGCTGGTTTACCTGGTTTCGCGAACTGGGGAGCGTCAGTGCGGTACTGCCGTTCACCCCGCGCGGCGGCGGGACTGCCTACAGTGAATTGGGCGTCGAACCGGGCCAGCTGGTGGGCGCCCGTCCCTTCTCGGAGCGGCTGGCGGGGTGCAGCCGGGTACTGACCCCGGCCTATATAGCCGATTCGGCTTACAGCCGCTTTACGGCCGGTCCTTCGGAACGCCACGGGCACAGAGGGCTGTCGGACTTTTTCGAGCAATTGAAAGGGCTGGTAAAAAGCGGACCCGGTTATACCTACGCCTACTGGACGGAAATGGACGCCCACGCCCACCACCACGGTTTTCATAGCGACGAAGTGAACCATCACTTCGCGGCCTTCGATCAGGCTTTCGGCGATTTCCTCGAGGCCATCGCCGGCACGGACGCCATTATCCTGGTCACCGCCGACCACGGGCTCATCGACACGACGCCCGAGCGGGTCATTCGCCTGGAGGAGCATCCACATCTGGCAAAGACCCTGGCGCTGCCGCTGTGCGGTGAACCTCGCGCGGCGTTCAGTTATATTCGATCGGGCCGGGCCGCCGAGTTCGAGGCCTATATCCAGGGCGAACTGGGCCATGCGGTAGAGTTACGGCAAAGCCGTGAACTTATCGAAGCAGGCTGGTTCGGGCACGGCCGGGCGGATCCCCGGCTCTCGATGCGTGTGGGTGATTACACCCTGTTAATGCGCGACAATTGGGTCATTCGCGACCGCCTCCTGACCGAAAAGCCGTTTTCACAGATTGGTGTGCACGGCGGCTTATCGGAGGCGGAAATGGCCGTACCGCTCATCATTGTGGAAAGTTGAACCGATGTCTGACAATTTCGACCCCAAGAACGACCTCGAAGAGAAACTGCTGGCCGCTCAGGAGGGCCGCATCCCCGGCGAAGAGTTCCTCCAGGAGTTGCTCGGTGCGCAGGTATTCATGCCGGTGGAGGAAAAGTACGAGATCGCCGGTCTGCAGTCATCCGACAAGGCCCAGCCGCTGGTGCTGGAGGACGAGTCCGGGATGCAGGTGGTTGTGCTGTTCACCAGCCCGGAACGGGCCAAGCCGTTTCTGGAGGACTACCCCAAATTCAAGGGGGGTCTGCTGACCGAGTTCACATGGATTGCCGAGCGCATCGGCAGCGGTGTGGGGATCACGCTCAATCCCGGCAGCGAAACCGGCCTGGAGATGGCCCCGGAGATGCTCCAGCAGCTAAAGGGCGGCTGAAGGGAAACTGACTTACCTTCGGAGGGGCCCCTCCTCAGGAGTCCGCATCTCCTTCATCGGGCTAGCCCGCAATGTGGACACTGGACGCCCTCGGGGCGTTGCGCTCGAACACTCGCCCCGAGGGCGGGCCTCCAATGGGGTATGCGGGACTTGGTCGCCGGCCGATGCGCGACCGGCGAGTCGGGCACTTCAGTCCTGAAGGGCCCGCTCCAGGTCGGCTTCGTTCACCGGCCTGGGGATGGCGGTAAAGGCGGGGAAGCGCTTACGCAACCGGTCCAGGTCGGCCTCATCGCGGGGCTCGTAAATGACGACGATCCGCGTATCGGGCATGGCCTGCGCCAGAGCCAGCAGCGATTCCAGGGCGCTGGTCCGATCCCGGAAATCGCTCTGAAAGTTGAATTCAGCGACAACCGCCTCCGGCTGCAGCTTTTTCACCGTGCTCAGGGCGCGTCGGCCGGAGGTGACGGTCTCCGGTTCGAAGCCGAGCCGTCGATAGAGGGGCCCGAAATCGGGATAGCCCCCCAACTCGACCACCGAAACCAGGGCCCGGCTCATGCGTTGTTTCCGGCCTCGACGAATTCCGTCCCCATCATATCGCCATCGGTATCGACCCGTACCGCGGAGACCCCCGGCAGTCGGTTAACGATATAACCGGCCATGAGTACAATCATCGGTTCGTCACCGGCCCCCAGGGCCGCCATCAGCCGATCGGCCGCGATCTGGCACCGCTGCACCCGATTGGGTTTCTCCACCCAATTGCGGCTCATCTGCCAGCCGCCGTCCATATCGGCATCCATTTTGGCAAAGAATTCCTCACCCTCTTTGAAAACGTATTCCGGGATCTCCACCGGCTTGACTTCATCTTCGACGATCACTTGCAGTTGCAATGCCTCACTCCTTTACTTGGATTTACCATCAGCATACCCAAACCCGGCCACCGGCCCAAGTGCTCCGTGCGGAGCACGGCGCAAGCAGATCCCTAGTGGGCAGTCACCGGTACCGTTCGGCTCCTGAGGATGCAGTGCCCTTAGCAGGCTGTTGAAAAAGGTTTTTGTCCCTTCTCCCTGAGGGAGAAGGTTAGGATGAGGGGGATAAAATCAGTAACTTACCTTTTATTGAGTCCCCTCACCCCAGCCCTCTCCCTCTGGAGAGGGTGTTTTTCAACAGCCTGTTAGCGGCCACGAAGCAGCAGGGTTTCGGCACGCATGAGCTCTTCGGGTGTTCCATATAACACCAGGGCGTTGCCGACCCTCAGGAGCATTTCGGGCTGCGGCTGCTGGCCTCGGATCCCGCCCCGGCGCACCGCCGTCACCACAATGCCCTCATCACGAAGCCCGATCACTCTCAAGGGTTTCCCCACGGCAAAGGCGTGCTCGGGCAGCCTTACCGTGTGCAGCCGTTCGCGATAGACCGTCGCCTGGTCCAGGGGGACCGGCTCCTCGCCGATGAAGAAGCCGCGCAACATCCCGTACTGGCTGCGTCGCACCTCCTGGATCCGATGGGCGATCTCCGATGAAGGCACACCCAACTGCAAAAGCAGGCGTGAGACCAGCATGATGCCTGCCTCCAGCACTTCGGGAATGACCTCGGTGGCACCCGCCTGCTGAAGCCGTTCCAGGGCCGACCCGTCGCGTGTCCTTACCAGGACGGGCATATCATGCCCTCCTCCTTTCAGCCGCGCCAGGACCCGTTCCGACATTTCGGTGTCATCAAAACTGATGACCACGGCACGCGCGCGGGGTACGCCGGCCGCCTCCAGGATCTCCGGCCGGGTCGCATCCCCATAGACCACCCGTTCGCCCGCCTCGCGGGCCTCACTCACCCGCACCGGGTCGAGATCCAGCGCTACCAGGTCCAGATTCTCCTCCTCCAGAAAGCGCGCCAGACTCTGTCCCGTACGGCCGTAACCGCAGATCACGACATGCCCTTCCAGGTCCCGGCCTTCCGCCGCCACTTCATGGAGAGACGCCCGGGTCTCATTCCGAAACTTCCCCGGCCAGAGATGCCGGGCGACAGCGGCGTTGTACCTGACCAGCAGCGGCGTGGCGACCATCGACAGCAACACCGTCGAGAGCAAAATTTGCGTCAGCTCCGGCGCCAGCAGTCTGACATCCGCAACCATTGACAGTAGCACCAACCCGAACTCACCGCCCTGGGCCAGGATCACCCCGGTGCGCAGGCCCGTTTCATCGCCCATTCCCGAAACCCGTGCCAGGCCGGCGATGAGCAGCACCTTGAATGCCATAAGCGCCAACGCGAGCACAACCACCACGGGCAGGACAGGCGGCAACCCGAGCAGGTCCAGCCGCATGCCGATACTGATAAAGAAAACACCCAGAAGTACATCCTGGAAGGGGCGGATATCGGCTTCGATCTGGTACCTGAATTCGGTCTCCCCGAGCATCATCCCCGCCAGAAACGCCCCCAAGGTCATCGACAGACCGGCGGCACTGGTGGCACCGGCGGCGGTCAGTGCAAACAGCAGGGCCATGAGGGCAAAAAGCTCAGGCGATCGGGCGGCGGCGACCTCGTGGAGAATGGGTCCCAGCAGCCAGCGACCGGTCGCCAGCATCAGCAGAATGACCAGAACGCCCTTGCCGAGGGCCGAGAACAGGGCGTAGCCGGCCGATCCCTCCTCTCCGGCGAGCAGCGGAACGAGGATCAAAAAGGGTAAAATGGCCACGTCCTGGAAAAGGAGAATGCCGACGGCAGTGCGGCCATGGCGCGTCTGCAACTCGACCTGCTCGGACAGTAGCTTGACCACCATCGCCGTTGAGGACATCGCCAGCACGGCGCCCGTGACCAGAGCGCTCGGGGTATCCAGCCCCAATGCGACAGCGACCAGAGCCACCGCCGCGATGGTGATCACGACCTGCCCTCCCCCAAGCCCCAACACTTCCCGGCGCAGTGCGACGAACTGCGCCAGAGAGAACTTGAGCCCCACCGTGAACATGAGAAACACCACCCCCAGCTCCGCCAGCAGGGGCGTATCCCCATTATCGGGGATCCAGCCGAGCAGGTGGGGGCCGGTCAGCGTTCCCACGGCCAGGTAGGCCAGCATGGGCGGCATGCGCAGACGCTGAAAAAGGGCCACCATGATCACGGAGGCCGCCAAAAGAATCAGGATCTGCTGAAGAATCGAATGGCCGGCTTCACTCATGGGTCACCTTCGCCCATTCGCTACGTACCGGGACGATCGATCGGGACATTCACCAAGCGTAGTGGAACCGAGAGCCATGAACAGCTGAGGCGCTCACAGGCCCAGGCAAAATCAGCCGCCGCTTCGAAAGGTTTTGCGAGACCATCGGGCCGGGGCCCGGACAGGTGGTTACGGCAGAAGGACGGAGAAGCGACCGCCGCCCAGCTTGCCGCCATTTTCGAGGCGAATGTAGCCCTCCCGACCGCCGTTGCGATGCAGAGCGGCAACCATCCGACAGAATACAAGCCCGAGTTTGGTACGCCCTGAAACGATATTGATGTCCTGCTCGCTGCCCGTCTCGCTCTCGAGCATCGAAGGGGGAAAACCGGGACCGTTGTCCTCCACCGAAATCACCAGGAATCCATCCTCATGGTCGGCCGCTAACCGGATCCGATCCTTTGTGTAGCGAACGGCATTTGGTGACGATGTTGTTGATGACGCCGGCCATCAGATCGCGGTCGAAGTAACCGATCTCATCGGTATCGCATTCAACCTCAACCTCGACGCCGTTGAAGTCCAGCAACGGCTTGTTGAGAAGGTAAGACTCGTCGAGGAAATCGGCAACATCCACCTCATCGACGGTGGCTGTGTAATAATCATTTTCCATTCGGTACAGCGTCAGCAGCTGCACAAGGTTGTCGTTGACCCGTTTGGACAGGCACCAGATCCCGTTTGCGCGCCACCAGTTTTTCCAGTCGGCTTTTCAGCAACTCCTTGTTGAAGGGCTTGGTGAGGTAGTCGTCCGGCTTGTACTCCATGGCACCCATCACCATTTCCATGGTGTTCTCGGCCGTGATCATCACGAACACGGTGGCGTAGCCCACCAGACGACGGTGCTTGGCCTCTTCGAGGACCTGCTGCCCATCCATCCCCTCACCCAGGTTGTAGTCACAGAGCACCACGTCATAGGCGCGGCGGCGCATGCGGTCGATCGCCTAATTGCCTTTGCCGGCCGTGTCGATCTCTGACACACCGATGCTCTGCAGCATCTTTCTCAGCGTGCTGCGCATGTTCTGAAAATCATCGACGATGAGAACCGTAATGCGACTGAAATCCAACGCCATTGGAAACTCACTGGTTGCGGGCGGGACGGGAAGAGACCCGAAGCCTCATTCTAAACAGGCTTGCGACTTTTGAACCAGCATTTCGCCCGAACTCGCACCGCGATACAATGGCCCGGCTCTGTAACCTGTGGGTCACTTATCGGGGAAAGGGCAGAGCGAGCCTTTTCGACTCCGTCCGGGAATCCAAACATAACCAGACGGGCGGAGAAAGGGGCCGGGGTGACGGTGTGGTGCCCCTGCCTCCTGTTGCCTTTCATTCACACCTTTCGCAATTGGGGAGACTCCATGCAATTTACTTCGCCTCCGGTTAGATTTCTCATCAAGGCTGCGCTTATTGCGGTTCTTCTGGGCAGTCTCGGCTTTTTCATCTCACTGGCATTGCCCGGCGGGTTCGACGGGACACTCGCAATGACCATCGGCACTTTCACGGGCGCCTTGGTCGGGGCTTGGCTGGCGGGTATCGGCGAGACGCGGGCTGCCGAAAATGGTAGCGGCGAACCTTATTCGGTATTCGTAGGGAATCTCAACTTCAAGGCCAAGCCCGAGGAGCTGCGGGAACTCTTTGCGCATTACGGCAGGGTCCATTCCGTGCGCATAATGACCGACCGCGCCACCCGTCGGCCGCGCGGCTTCGGTTTTGTGGAAATGGATGAGAAAGGAGCCCGCAAGGCCATCCCGGCCCTGGATGGTCAGGAGTTTCTGGGCCGCAAGTTGCGGGTCAATGAAGGGAAGGAGCGTCGCAACGACCAGGAGCGGCAGAAAACGGACTGACGTTCGAAGGTCCCGCCGCTTTGCCAAATTGTGCCGCCCTCGGGCGGCACAATTCGTTCAGGCATCCTGCCCGCACTCAGATATTCGGGCTAACAGATCCGGTTGCGACTCTCGCCGCGGAGGAAGGCATCGATGTTGGCTACGGTCTCCCGACAGATCCGCTCCGCATCGGCCGCCCTGCCGGGGTCGGTTTCCGGCACATTGCAGACCGCCACTCCCCGGCTCTTCGCCGCCTCGATATCGATGTGTCCGCATTCACCGCCGGCCACCACCACCAATTGCAGTTTGGGCAACGCATCCAGCGCTCCGGCGTCCAACTCGGTCGCCGCGGTAACCACGATGTGACTTCGCCAGCAACGCTCCGGGATCTCCTCCACCGACGTCTCGCCATACTGCGACCACCCGAACCGATCCGCCTCCAGGGGCGGAAAGTCCGCTTCACCAGCGAGGTGCTCGGCGTCCACCACCATTACGTTCATTGCCATAAATTCATCATCTCCCCTGTGACTCCCGGAAAGGCAGTCAACGGACCACAAGAACTACCAGCGGACGGAAATATTGTCCCTCTCCAGTGCCGCATCGATTTCCGCTTCGGCGGATATCCAGTCGGCGTGCGGATCCCCCCCGGAGAAGCCGCGCTTTTCAGCCCGGTAGTAAGCGGATTCGGCGATCATACCGGCGCGCTCTTCAGCGCTGACGACACGCTTCGCGGTTTTCCTGGAACCCGCCGCCGACCTGGCCTTCGATCCCGCCGTGCTTTTCTTCGGAGCCACCTTGCGGGCAGTGGGCTTTTTTGCGGTGCTCTTCTTGGCGGTCGCTTTCTTGGTCGCTACCTTCTTGGGAGCGGCCTTTCGGCTGGCGCTCTTTTTCGCCGTACCTTTGGCGGAAACGGTCTTGCCCGTACTCTTCTTTGCCGCTTTCTTTCCGGTTGCGTCTTCGGCCATCCGTCGCATCCTCCTCACGATTGCGAAATCCAAGGCCACCGTCCAAACGGACGGCCATCCCAATCCAGTGCATTGTAGTCGCTTCGGTTTGCCGGACAAACGAATGGTTTCGAAATTATCCTCCAGGGGCCGGGGGGCTCATCTGGAGGAAGTGGGCTTCGGCCCTCAGCGGAACGGCGGTACGTGGGCCAGGATTTCGCCCGGCGGTGTAGAACCCGCCCTGAGCGACAGCTGTTCGGCGCTCATCCGCAACTGCCGAAAGTTCTCCCGCCGTTTGCCCCTAGCGGTTGTCAGCGGTACGGAGCTTGGCAGCGATGAAGTCCTTGTGAGGCACATAGAGCAATTCCGCGATCTTTCGCACCATGTGTTCCTCGTAGCGGTCCACCTCGCCGTCCGCCCTCGCCACTTCCCAAAGATGCTCGACGACCCGCACCTTCTGCTCGGGGTTGAACCGCTCATTGATTAACGAGGTGAACTGATAGTAATCGGTGGAATCACGGACCTCCTCCTCCGCGAGGGCCATCAGCTCATCGGTCTCGGTCTGGGAGAGCCCGAATTTGCGCTGCACCGCATTGGCGATCGCGCCCACTTCCTCCGGGCGGACCTTTTCGTCCTGACGCGCCATTTCAAACAGCAAGGCGGCGGTCGCCAGCCGCAAGGCATGCTCATCGGAGCGATCCGATTTCTGCGGCGGGTTCAGGTTGCGTTCAAAAAATTCACGGAGTTGACTGAGCATCTTCTCTCCTCGGCGGCCTTTTGCGAAAGGGCTGTTACCGTTCAGTGTAATACCCCGAATCCTAACCAGTTCAGAGGGGCGCTATAAGGTTTCCTTGAAAGGGGGGAACTAACCTCCGGCGGCGCGATCCAGGAGAGCGAGGTTCTGCCAGGCCGCGGGGGCCTCGTGGCCTTCGCGGCGAAGCTGCTCAAGACGTTCGCGCCCCTCCTCCTGCATCTTGCCCAACTCGTCGGGGCCAAACAGCCAGAGCGCCGCCTCCACCGCTTCGGGCTCTTCACTGAGGAGCGTCGCCACAAGCTCCTCCCGCTCGATGGATGAATCGGGGCGCATCAGGTCCGCGACCAGCGGATGGTCGAGCAGGCGATAGTGCACCTGCCGTGCCTGCTCCTCGTCTTCCAGTTCTTGGCGGGCCACCGGGTCATCTTCGGCACCGGCTCGCACGGCGCGCATAACCACCTCGATGAGTTTTTTCAGCGCCTCCATGACCGGCTGCTGATTACCGGGAAGGGCGGCCCCCTCCGTATAGGCACGGTCCAGGCGCGCCTTCAGATCGAGCACCGTTTCACTCTCCTCATTGGGGCGCAACCCTGCCGCCTCTCGGACGAGCCCCTGAAAACGCTCCATAAAGGCGGCCAGGTCCTCCCGATCGAGCCGAGCCGCTTCATCGATCTCCGACTGGACGAACGGCCGATCACACCGTCCGAAGAGCGGGTTGTTCCACTTTCGGGCCAAGTGCCTCTCCCGGGGGCCGGGACGGGTGGAAAACTTCAGGGTCATGTCGCTGTCATCTCATCTTGCCGCGGGGGCTGCGTATGATACCTTTTTATGAGGGTCAACCCATATTCGTCTCGGCGGAATTCATCATGGACGTCAATTACTTACTTCGAAAAAAGGGGAATTCCGGCCATTACGGCATCAGCCCCGAACAGCCGCTGACCGATGCCGTGCACCTGATGATGCAGCATCGGATCGGCTCCCTGGTGGTCCTGGAGGATGACCGGCTGGTGGGCATCATCAGCGAACGCGATGTGATGCGGGCGACGGACGAATATCTCGATCGCTTTCAAGATGTCCTGGTCAAGGATGTCATGACGTCGGATCCGGTAACCTGTACGGCGGACATGCCCGTTGACGAGGCGATGGATACGCTGCTGCACAACCCCACGGGCAACCGCATCCGCCACTTGCCGGTAATGTCGGAGGGCCAGCTGGTCGCGGTGATCTCCATCGGTGACATCATCGAGGCGCTCCTGACCGAAACCCGCTTCGAGAACCGGTTACTGAAGCACTACATCAAGAATTGGCCCGAAGAGAGTGCCTGACGCGAAAACGAGTAGCCCTGAACCGGCCGGCCCTAGAGCACCGAACAGGTAAATTTAGGCTGCCGCATCGGGCCGGGCGGCAGCGTGTAAATTGACGATACAAGCGGTCCGCCGTAGGTCGAACTCGTTCTTGCGAACACCGAGATAGCGGGCGCGTGGCCCCTGTATGCGACAGACGCGGGCGAGTCCATGCTCAACCGCGACGCGCTCACGCAATTCCGCCCGGCCTTGCGGGGTTTGTTGACGACGTCGCAAGTCCAGAAGCATCGCCTCTTGGGCGTGGATAACTACCGTACGGCCTCGCCCCTGTGCGGCCGTCGTGCATTGGGCACGCAAGGAACAGGTGGCACAGACCGAAGGGGCGAATTCGGCTCGACGGCTGCGAATCGGAGCCTCCTGACCGGCCGGGCAAACCACCTTCTGAAGCGACAAGTCGATCTGAAAGCGCTCTTTCCCAAAGCAGCCCTCTTTTGGACTTGATGACCATGGCTTGGCGACAATCCGTTCGCCCTGCTCGTACAGGTCGGCAGTCCATTGCGCTGCAAGATAGCCCCGGTCGATAAATAACGCCGATACCGGTCCGTAGCGTTCGACTTGGGGCCGCAAGAGCGCTGCTGCGGCGTGTTCCGGCTCGTTGGCCGGACGAACGGTTGCAGCCAAGATAAGTCCTTGCTCCAAATCGCGGGCAATATGGCGCTTGTAGCCGTTGATAACCCGGCTACTGCTCTTGCGCCCATGGCGCATATCGCCATCGGTCACCGATATCCGCCTCTCGCGCGCGGTGCCGCGCTTGAGCCGGTAGCCGCCGCCGGTGGGATCTGGCTCCAAATCCTGCTCCAGCAGCTGTTCGAGAAGTACTATCGCTTCACTGAGCGGAGGTCGCTTCTCGTCATTCGGAAGGTGCTCGGTAACCCAACTGCGCAAACTCTGGACCTCTGTGACCATTTTTGTGAGGGCTTGTTGCTGGGCAATCGGGTCGTCCCAATCGATGTCCAGTTGCGCCTTGACGCTGCTGCCTTCGACCACGCTTAGTTGGGCCTCCCGAACAATCTGTTCCCTTGGTTTATTGCTAACCTTCACCACACAGCGCAGCAGAATTTCCAACGCATGCCCTAGCAGATTGAAAGAATCTTCCACCCGGCCCGCGCCCCAAAGGGGCGCCGAGTCCAGCGCCACCTTTAGCTGCTTGTAACCAAACTCGCCCGTTTCCTTCGCCAACTGCACCGTGCGCTCCAGCAGTGCTTGATCCAGGTCGGCCTCCTGCAACCGACGGCGAAAATCCACCAGTACGCCTTGGGAAAACGGGGGTTTGGAATCGCCGAGGCAACCCAGAACCATCTGCCAGCGCTTGTCGAATACCGCCTCCTCCACCGCCCCAGCATCTGATTTCTGCTCGTAGGCCTGCAGTAGCGTCACCATCGCCAACAACGCCGGGGCTACTGGGGCTGTTCCCCGTGGCAAGTCCGAGTACACCGCGGACAATCTTTCCTCGAAACTCGCGTCAAACAACCGATGCCGTTGCCGGCGCAGGAAGGCGAACAACTTTCCCGTTCGCTTCAGGCGCTTGCAGATTGCTTCTTCTTCCTTACTCAGCAGTTCGGGCACATCCCAGTGGTAGACACGGCTAGCAGGCATCGCAGCGGACTCTCTTGATTCAGATGCCGCAATTTGATCATGCCCCGATCCCGCTGTCGATCCCCTCGTCTTTACCTGATCGGTGCTCTAGCAGGCTGTTGAAAAACACCCTCTCCAGAGGGAGAGGGCTGGGGTGAGGGGACTCAATAAAAGGTAAGTTACTGATTTTATCCCCCTCATCCTGACCGTCTCCCTCGGGGCGAAGGGACTCAAGGTGGAGACCCTTTCGGAACGGGACCCGTTTCAACAGCCTGCTAGATTTCTTCGATCTCAAGATTGTTGAAGCGAGCGAAGTTGGTCAGAAACTCGAACAGCATCGGGTCCTCCATCTCCAGGCTCCTATCAACGACGACGCAGTTGATCCCGTCCATGGTCGCCATCGCGACCTTGGGGTGGAATCGCACGCGGCCTTTGGGTCCGGAGCGAGCCACAGCGGTGGTCAGGCGCTGCGCCCAATCACTGGGACGGAATTTGCGGCCATCGCGCGTCACTCCCTTGATAATGATTTTCCCGGTTTGCTCGTTCATACCTCTCGATTCGACGGGATCACGTCTCTTCCAAGCATAGCCGTTGCGAGGACGGTGACGGCGGGGATCAGTCCGGCCCGATGCACTTTGACCGGTTATGGACGGCGTGCTAAAAAGCCGTATTTCGCCAGCAGGCAGGAGAGCAGCGTGGAAGTCGTCGGTATCGACATCGGTTTCGGCTTCACCAAGGCGACCAACGGCCGTCGAACGGTGGTGTTCAAGTCCGTTTTCGGCGAAGCCGCTGAAATTCCATTTCGCGAAAGTCTATCCGGGGGGCAGGACGACTATATCCATATCGAAACCGAAGGCGGCGCCTTTTTCGTGGGTGAACTGGCCGAACGCCAGAGCGGCGTGCGCTTTTTCACCCTCGACCAGCATCAGTTCGTCACCAAGTTCGTCAAAACCCTGGCCTTGGCGGCCCTGGCCCAGCTGGCACCGCGCAATGTCCCGGTCAATCTGGTCACGGGCCTCCCGGTGGGTTACTTCAAGGAGCATCGCGATGAACTGATTCGCGTTCTTCAGGGACGACACCCGGTAACGGTCATCGATCGCGAAGGTGAGCGCCGGGAGACGGTCGTCAGCGTGCAGAAGGTGCGCGTGATCCCGCAGCCGTTCGGTTCGCTCTTCAACACCATGCTCGATGACAAGGGCGAGACCGCCGAGCGACGTCTGATGAACGAGAAGGTCGGCGTCATCGACATCGGTTTTCGCACCGCCGATTATACCATCGCAAACCGCACCAACTATTTGGCCCGGGGCAGCCGCACCACCGATTCCGGCATTTCACAGGCATTCGATACCATCGCCTCCAAACTGCAGGAGCGCAGCGGGGTCGATGTGGAGCTCTACCGACTCTATGAGGGGGTCAGCAAAGGCTCCGTCCGGATTCACGGCAAAAGCTATGACCTGAAGCGGCTGACCGAGCAGGTATTCGGGCGATTGGCCACGGATGTGGCCAACGAGGTGAATCGGCTCTGGGCCGATGATTGGGATATCGATGAAATCGTGATTTCCGGCGGCGGCGGGGCGGTACTCGCGCCCCACCTGGAGCCGCTGGTGCACGGGCGCCTTCAGCCGATCGATGCCGGCACCGATGCGCGCCTGAACAATGTCCGCGGTTACTGGAAGTATGCCAAATACCTGTGGGACCGCGGCCAACCCAACTCGCCCTTCCGGGGCTCGACCGCGGACGACGCCGAAACGGCGTAATCCGCGGTCGGCGGACAGCGCTCACTCCCCGTTCAGGGGCTTGACCTGCTGGAGCTTCCAGATATCACGGTTGTAGTCGAGCATGGTCCGGTCCGTGGAGAAACGTCCGCTGCCGGCCGTGTTAAGGATACTCATACGGGTCCAGCGTTCACTATCGCGGTAAGCCGCGGCGGCCTCCTCCTGCGCGGTGACGAAACTGGTGAAGTCGGCCGCCACCAGCCATGGGTCGTGAGGCGTGCGGATGGAGTCGATAATGGGATCGAAGATCCCCGGCTCGAAGCGGTTAAAGTGACCCGATTCCAGCAACTGCATGACCCGTGAGAGATCCCGGTTGCCGGCGATAATGCCGTTCGGATCGTAGTTTTCCCGGGCCTTCCGGACCTCCTGCGCGGTCAACCCGAACAGGAAAAAGTTGTCATCGCCAACCTGCTCGCGGATTTCGATGTTGGCGCCATCGAGGGTGCCAATGGTCACCGCCCCGTTCATCATGAACTTCATGTTGCCGGTCCCGGAAGCCTCCTTTCCCGCCGTGGAGATCTGTTCGGAAAGGTCGGTTCCGGGACAGATGACCTCCATGGCGGAGACCCGGTAATTGGGCACAAACGCCACCTTCAACCGATTGCCCACCGCGGGGTCGTTGTTGATGACGTTGGCCACGTTGTTGATGAGTTTAATGGTCAGCTTGGCAATGAAATAGCCCGGTGCCGCCTTGCCGCCTATCAGCACGCAGCGGGGCGTCCACTCGGCCGTATCACCGCTTTTGATCCGATCATAAAGGTGGATGATATGGAGGATGTTCAAGAGCTGGCGCTTGTATTCATGGATGCGCTTGACCTGCACGTCGAACATCGCATCCGGGTCGAAGAGCACGCCACACTCCTCATTCACCAGCTCGGCCAGGCGCACTTTGTTGGCCCGATTCACATCGCGCCAACGCTCCCGGAAGGCCGCATCATCGGCAAGGGGCTGCAGTCGGTGCAGCTGCTCCAGGTCGGCAATCCACCCGTCACCGATATTCTCCGTGATCAGGCGCGAAAGCCCCGGGTTACACCAGGCCAGCCAGCGGCGCTGCGTGACGCCGTTGGTCTTGTTGTTGAATTTCTCCGGCCATAATTCGTAGAAGTCGTGGAACAGTCCCTCCTGCAGCAGACGCGAGTGCAGTTCGGCGACGCCGTTAATCGAGTAACTGCCGACAATGGCGAGATAGGCCATGCGGATCTGCGGTTCATGCCCCTCCTCGATGATCGACATGCGGCGCAGGCGATCGTTATCGCCAGGCCAGTGGCGTGAGACTTCGTCGAGAAAACGGGCGTTGATCTCGTAGATGATCTCCAAATGCCGCGGAAGAAGACTCCCGAAGAGGCTCACAGGCCAGCGCTCGAGTGCCTCGGGCAGCAGGGTATGATTGGTGTAAGCCATGGTGCGCTGGGTGATCCTCCAGGCCTCCACCCAACCCAGTCCGTGGTCGTCCATCAGCAGGCGCATCAGCTCCGCTACCGATACGCTGGGATGGGTATCATTCAGCTGGAAGCAGTTCTTCTCGGCGAAACGGGAGAAGTCGTCACCGTATTGGTGCACCCACCAGCGCAGGACATCCTTCAGACTGGCCGAAGCGAGGAAGAACTGCTGCTTTAGCCGCAACTCCTTGCCGCATTCGCTGGCATCGTTGGGGTAGAGCACCATGGTGATGTTTTCGGCGGCATTCTTCTGTTCCACCGATTCGGGGTAACTGCCGGCATTGAATTCGCCGAGGTCGAACTCATCGGTGGCGGCCGCGCTCCAGAGGCGCAGCGTATTGACGGTATCGTTCTGATAACCGGGCACCGGGATGTCATAGGGCACCGCAAGAACGTCCTTCGTGGCCACCCAGCGCCAGCGCATCCGGCCACTTCCGTCCCGGTAGGCTTCGCTATGGCCGCGAAACTGCACCCGCTGGGTGTATTCGGGCCGTTCCAGCTCCCAGGGGTTGCCGTCGCGCAGCCAGTGATCGGGCTCCTCCAGCTGGTAGCCGTTCTCCAGTTGCTGACGGAACATGCCGTACTCATAGCGCAGCCCGTAGCCCCGCACCGGCAGTTGCAGGCTGGCGCAGCTGTCCATGAAACAGGCGGCCAGGCGACCCAAACCGCCGTTGCCGAGTCCGGCATCGTGCTCGGCGTCCAGGATCTCTTCCAGATGCAGGCCCAGTTCGTGCAGGGCCTTACGGATCGGCTCCTCGACGCCCAGGTTCAAGAGCGCATTGCCGAGGCTGCGGCCGATCAGAAATTCCAGGGAAAGATAGTAGGTCCGTTTACAGTCGGACCGCTCGTAGGCATACCGCGTGCGCCGCCAGCGCTCCATCAGCCGGTCGCGGAGCGTAAGCGCCAGGGCCGCGAAGGTGTAATGGTCCGACGCACTGTATTTGTCTCGCCCCAGAAAATGGCTGAAGTAGTGCAGGAACCCCGTACCGAGCGCCTCTTCGTCCATCGGCAGCGGCGGCAGATCAGCCAGATCCAGAACGGCTTGGCTCTTGTTGAGCGGTTCACTTCCCATTTGGACGTATCCCGTGGTTGAACGATCGATGGCATTCACCGGCAAGCCTTTGCGGTTTCACCGGGGCATCAGTGTACAAAACAAACCGATGCGAAGTGTGAATCGGCTAAGCTTATCGGGAAGGATTTTTCGAAACTGACCCGCTCAGGGAGGTGACCGATGGGCATACAGGCGAAAAACGCCGATGCGCGCGCGCTGGAACTCTTCACCAGAGCGGTCCGCGAGGCTGGCGGTCTGCGCCGGCTCGTACAGGAGCGCCGACTGGGCTGGCTGCCGGAACTGCTCGCCTCATCGGAAGTCGTGGTGCTCCAGGAAGAGGAGCATCGGCGCCCGGAGGAGATATCCGATCTCCTCGGAATGAGCCGGGATTCGGTCGCGAACATCCTGGCGGCACCGGCGGACCGGGCAGGGCAGTGTATCGACGTGCCGCCCCCGCAGGCGATGGGGGATCGGGAGCAGGCCGCCGGCGGCCTGATCCGTCGGGTCTGGAACACCGACCAGGCGCAGGGATAGTCACGGCCGCTTTCGCGGCTGCGACGCTCCACCCGCTTCCCCGGAGTTGTCCCTTCCCGGAGGGTTGACGACCTTCCGCGCCCGGGCGCCAACCGGGCCTCGCACGGGAACGGTGATTCGCCTTTCACACCCCCGAAAAAACCCGGGGCCGCGCCCCGGCGGGGGCGTGTTAAAGTACCGGCCATGTGGCTGAAGCAGGCAATCGTCTATAAGAAAGCGGCTCTCACCGAACTGGTGGAAGGCCCCATGGCGGCATTGGCCGAGGCTTGCACGGAAGTCTGGGATGACCCCGACGAAGTGGACGCAAGGCTGGGGGCCGGTATCGGCCAGATTCCCCATTGCCATCTGCTCTATTCCCTCAATACGGAAGGGATTCAGGTCAGCTCCAACGTAACCGCCGAAGGCGTTCAGCGCGATTGTCGCGGGCAACCCCTCGGCGAACGACCGTTCCACACCGGCAGCCTGCCTTTTCGCGGGCTTACCCTCTCCTCGGTTTACATCAGTCGTTACAGTCGCAAACGCTGCATTACTGCCGTGCATGCCGTGACTCGTGATGAGGCGCTGGTCGGATTCGTCTCAGCCGACTTCAACCTCGAGGACGTTCCGCTGCCTGACGTGGAAGTCGGCAGCGACACGGCATGGACCCAGTACAAGGGTGATCCCGCCATTCGTGGTCACGTCTTCGAACAGAAGCGAATGATGAGCCTGCTGGACAGCCGGATGGAGACGGTGATCGATACCATCGACACCCTGATGCGCGAACACGGCGTTTATCACTTCATCCTCCACTTCTCCAGTTCACGGGCCATTTTCTGGGTCTATGACGACCCATACCGATATCGCTTTCACGGGGTGGAAGAGATCCTCGACCCCGAGATCTGGCTGGCCTATCCCCCGCAGCGCTACCCGGTGGACGCACGGGTCGCCCCGGCTCAGATCCACCCGGTACTGGAACAGTTCCGCACCCTCCGGGAGGCCGACGAGAATATCTACCTGCGCTCCGGTTCGCTCAACGTCATGAACGGGATCATCGGCCTCACCTTCTCCTGTGACGGCTCCCATTACCTGACCGTCGACGAATTTCTGAGCCGTGAACACCCCTTCTGGATCTGAGGTCATGACTACACTTACCGGATAGGAGCCGCGATGGAGGTACCGGCCGAGTCGCCGGGGACAGGCTCCTGAGCGGTATTCCAATTTCCGGGAGGAGCCATGTCCGCACTGTTCGACGATGAGCATCCCATCAAGCGTTTGCAGGAAGCCGAAACGCTTTTCATGAGCGGCCGATTCACCGAGGCCGTCTGCCGATTTCGCCCTTTGCGTCACGACAGCCTGGTCGGTAGCAGTGCCCGCCGCCGGCTGGCCTATGTGGCTCTGATGTCCGGCAATCACAAATCCACAGAACGGCAACTGCGCCAGCTTCCCCACGAACCGGAAAGCCTCAAAATCTCGGCCGCACTCTATCGGAGGAGCGGCCAACTGGCGACGGCCGCCGCCTGCGTCCGTGCGCTTGGAAGCGACCTGATGTCCCATGCGCTACGTCGGCTCTCGGAGGCTCCCCTGAGCATCGATGCACCGGACGTCGTTAGCTGCCGCTTCAGCCATCTCACGCCGTTGCCGTTGCTGCCCGTCAACGTCCACGGGCGCGAGATGCTGTTCTTGCTGGATACGGGGTCACAGGAGGTGGTCCTCGATGAGGAGGTCGCAGCGCAGCTCGAGCTTTGGCAGTCCGCCCCCCAGAGCGCACTCTACGCGGGCGGGCGTAGCGCGGCGCTGCGTTACGGCCGGGTCGACCGGCTGAAACTGGGCGAGGCCACTTTTCGCAACCTGCCGGTCCAGGTACAGCCGCTGCGTTCGACATTCGATCGCATGTTCGACGATGTGCAGGTTCAGGGCATCCTGGGGACTTCCCTGCTTTCTCACTTCTTCACGGAGGCGGATTTCGCTGCGGGCGAACTGCGGCTTTCGCGGCCGGAAAAAGCGCAGCAGGAAGGTAGCCGATTCTGGTTGGCCGACGCCTTTTTGCCGCTGGTCAAGGCGACGATTAACCGGCGAACCACACTGCCGATGCTCCTGGACACTGGCCAACAGGGCTTCGCTGCCGCCCTTTCCATCGATGCAGCCCGTTCCGCCGGTCTTCCCATCTCCGACCTGCCGCTTTCCGGAGAGGGGGGCGGCGGCAGTGTCACCGTGCTGCCGACCCGGATTGATTCATTGCAGGTGGCGGGCAGCAAAACGGATGGCCCGCCGGCGGTCTGCATGCCGCGGTTCGGACTGGAGCACCGCTTCGGGTTCCGTGTCGGCGGCATGATTGGCTACGAGGCGGTACGCGGCCGTCGCCTGGCCGTGGATTTCCGAAGGATGCGCCTGAGTATTGGAGAACGTTAGTGGGCACGGGTTCGAAAAAATAACCACAACTGTGCTCAAGGTTTTCCGCCGCCTGCCGATACCATCGACAAGGCCCGAAACCCGGGGAGATGAAAGTCATGGCAAAAACCAACGACCCTATCCGTCCCCAGCCCCACCGTGACCCCGAGCCGGAACGACTCGCCCGGCTGGAGAAGCAGGAAATGGCGACGCCTTCCTGGCTCGCCGTGCGCGACAGGGAGCTTATCCGTCTACTCGCGATTGCCGGTGCGGGAGGAAGCTACTGAATCGGCGTATCGGAAAATGCAGGGCGGGGACGGGCCATCAGGCCCGTCCGTCGCGCTCGGTTTACGGCTTGATGTAGACGTAGCCCTGCTGCTGCAGGTTGGCCAACTGGGCCACGCCCGAGGGCACCACTTCCGCATTCAGGTCGATCTTGTTGCGATCGATATTCTTTCCCTCGATGGTGTTGTTGCAGATCTGGAATCTCACCCCGCGATTGGCCAGGGCCTGGATATCGGAACCGAAGCTATTGCCGCGCGAGTCGGTACTTCCCTCCACTAACGTCATGCCACCTGCGCTGTGAGTGACAACGACGATATCAACCTTGTCGTCGCCAGCGGCGTTGAGATGGTTTTTTACGTTACGCAGGGCGCCATTGGCTTTCTCGATGTCATTGATGTGATAGACAACCTTCTGCTTGCCTTCTCCGCCGGCCGTTGCCAGTCCCATGCCGGCCAAACCGAACACGGCGAGGGCGATCAGTGTAAAGCGTGTCACGGACTTCAGCATGATTGTTCTCTCCTTTTCTCGTTCCTTTGATGTGGTTTTTTTATATTGTTGTTCGTTTCTAACTATAGACGGGGAACAGGTCCGACAAAGGCCGCTTCATAAGAGGGGAACGGCCCGGCACGGCGTTTCAGCATGCTCTGAACCGGAGTACTTCGCCCATCGGGAATCAGCCCCCGCCCGCTGGCGTTGTCGCCCCTTCGGTAGGTCTCGACTCCCGGCGTTCAATCTCCAGCCGGTTGATGACACGAACAGCTCCGCTGTGCCGGGCGAGCTCGGTGCTTGAGCGCTTTTCCGATCGATCACCGACGGATCCGGTCAGGGTCACGACGCCATCAGCGGTGGTGACAGTGACCGAAGTACCGGACACGGCCGGACTGGCCTCCAGGCGCTCCTTCACCGCACGGGTAATCGTCGGATCGTCGTGAGGTACGGCCCCGTTCCCGGCACTGAGGGCGAGCGCCGTCAGGGAGATACCCAGCAGGAGCCCCATCGTCAGTCGGATTGCGAACCGGTTGGCGGCATCCCTGGAACTCGAAGTCGTCACGAGAAATTCCTTTTGCTTCGCAGGTCTTCCTCCAAGATAGAACACCACAGGCATGGCAGCGGCGGAGACTATGCTTGGGAAAACGTCTCGAAGGGAACTCAAGCGTGCCGGAACTGCCCGACGTCGAAGTTTACAAGCACTATCTGGAAGCGCATGGACTGGGGAAGGTTATCGAGCGCGTCGAGCTGCGCGGAGCCGACCGCATGCTGGGCGACACCGATGCCGACGAACTCCGCAGGCGCCTGGAGGGCCATTCACTGACCGGCACGGTTCGGCATGGGAAGTATCTGTTCGGCCGCATCGGCGAAAACGGCTGGCTGGTGTTGCATTTTGGCATGACCGGCTATCTGGTCCACGGCGAGAGGGAAGAAGAGGATCCCCGGCACGATGTGCTCGTGCTTTCTTTTAAAAGGGGCGGCCATCTGGCCTTCAACTGCCGACGCAAATTGGGAGCCATCGCCCTCACCGACAACCTCAAGCACTTTATCCGTGAAAAACGACTCGGCCCTGACGCGAGTTCCCTTTCTGAAAACGAGTTCTTGGCGCTGCTGAACGATCACGGCGGCACCGCCAAGGGGTTTCTCATGAACCAGGCGGTGCTTGCCGGGCTCGGCAACGTCTACTCCGATGAGGTACTCTTTCAGGCCGGCATTCATCCCAAAACACGGCTGGAGACACTCGACAAGCGCCGGGGTCAGGCCCTCTATCGCGCCATGCAGAAGGTTATGAAACTGGCCGTGGAGGCCGAGGCGGAACCGACACGCATGCCGAGCGATTTCCTCACGCCGTTGCGCGGCCGACGCGGCGTCAAATGCCCCTTTTGCGGCGGTCCGCCCAAACGGATCTCCGCCAGCGGTCGCCACGCCTGGTACTGTCCCTGTCGGCAACCCGAGCCCTGACGGGCCCCTTAATGAGAGACGCTCCGCTCCGCCAACTGTTCGATGGACAGCGGGTGGCTGAATAAAAACCCCTGTATCCCATCGCATCCGTGACTGGCGAAGAAATCCAGCTGCTCCTGAGTCTCCACGCCCTCGGCAATGACGCCGACGTTGAGGGTGTGGGCCATGACGATGATGGCATTGGAGATGGCCGCATCGTCCGGGTCGGTAACCACGTCATGCACAAATGACATGTCGATCTTGAGTCTGTCGATGGGAAACCGTTTCAAATAGGACAGCGATGAATAGCCGGTCCCGAAATCGTCGATGGTGATGTGGATCCCCGCCTCTTTGAGCTTGTTCAGGATCTGGCGCGTCTCTTCCGGGTCCTGCATGACAGCGGTCTCGGTCAGTTCCACTTCCAGATCGTCCGGCTGGACATGATATTCCCGGAGTGCCGCGATGATGTTCTCGGCAATGCCGGGTTGGCGAAACTGACGGGCGGAGAGATTGATCGCGACCCGATGCCGGACCCCGCCCGTCTCGTCCCAGGTTCGGATCTGCTGGCAGACCTTACGCAACACCCATTCGCCAATGGCATCGATTTGACCGGTGGCTTCGGCGATCGGGATGAACCGGTCGGGGCGGAGTACCCCCTGCTCGGGATGATCCCAGCGTATCGCCGCCTCCAGCCCGATCTCGGCACCGCTGCCGACCGCGATCTGCGGTTGATAAACCAAAAAAAATTCATCCCGCTCCAGTGCTCTGCGCAGCGCGCTTTCCATGCTCAGGCGTTCAATCGCTTTTTGATTCATGCCGCCGGTAAAAAAACGGTACTTGTTTCGTCCCTCCTCCTTTGCCACGTACATCGCGGTATCGGCGTTCTTGAGGAGAACCCCGATCTCCTCACCGTCGTCGGGATAAACACTGATACCGATGCTGCCGGTGATATCGATGCACTCGCCATTCAGATTCATGGGAATAAACAGTGAGTGGTTGATGCGCCGAGCCGTTTCGGCAACGGCGGCAATATCCTCGACCTCTTCGAGCAGCACGATGAATTCATCACCGCCCACCCGTGCCACCGTGTCTTCCGTTCGGATACTGCCCCCCAACCGGGAGGCGACGCGTTTCAGCAGTTCATCGCCGGCATCGTGCCCCAGCGTGTCATTGATCACCTTGAAGTTGTCGAGGTCGACAAACAGCAGGGCGAGGCGTTTTTTCACGCGACGGGCCCGATCGATGCCATGCTTCAAGCGGTCGTAGAAGAGGTTTCGATTGGGCAACCCGGTGAGGCTGTCATAGTTCGCCAACCGTTCCAGTTGCTCCTGGCTCTGTTTGATTTCGGTAATATCCCGGAATATTCCCACATAGTTTATGGCGTGTCCCCGGTCGTCAAGCACCCCCCCCATGTTGAGCAGAGCCGGAAATACCTGCCCGTTTCGGCGGCGCCCCCAAAGCTCTCCCTGCCACTGTCCCTGATGCTCGATCCGCTCCCACATGTGACGGAAAAATTCCTCGGAGTGACGTCCCGAGTCGAGCAACCGAGGTGAACGGCTCACGACCTCATCGTGGCGGTAACCGGTAATCCCGGAAAAGGCGCTGTTGACGTTTACGATGTTTCGTTTGGCATCCAGGATCATGATGGCCTCGGCACTGCTTTCGAAAACCCGGGCCGCGAGTTTCAATTCCTCCTCGGCGCGTTTCTGCTCGGTGATGTCGCGGATGTAGGAGAGGAAATGCAGCGGCTTCCCCTGGGCATCCGGAATGACTGAGGTATTGACCGAGCCCCACACCGGGCGGCCATCCTTGGTGAGGTATCGCTTTTCCAAATCCACCGAGCGGATCTCTCCGTCGCGCAGGCCCCGAAAGGCCTCCTCGGTTCGGTGGCGGTCCTCCGGATGAGTCACATCCTGAACCCGCATCGACTGCAACTCCGATTCGCTGAAGCCGAGCCACTCCGAGAGGCGTGGCGTGGTACGCAGCCAACGACCGTCGAGTCCGGTCCGAACGACCATGATCAGCGAAAACTGCTCCGCACGCTGCCGCTGGGCCTCACTTTCGCGAAGCGCCTCCTCGGCCCGCTGGCGATCCGTCATTACCGCGATGTAGTTGGCGGTCGCTGCCAAGAGCTGAACCTGGCGCTCCTGGACTTCCGCCTCGTCGGGACTGGCAATGGAGATCAGGCCAATGACCGTGTCGCGGACCACCATCGGGACGGACAACAGTGTCCGAAGCCCGGCCCCCAGCGCACTGGCCCCTTCCAGCCGGTGTTCCACCAGCGGCTTTCGGGAACGCAGCACATGGCGTGCCGTATCGTCCGGTTTTCGTTCGCTGGGCATGTCGTCGGTGCCCCTGGCCGCCTGGACAACCAGCCGGTCACGTTCGGCATCATAGGTCTCGAGCAGAACGGCCGGGAACTCGGTCGCCTGCTGGAGTGCGGTTCCAATATCGTCATAGGCCGCCGCCAGGGAGCGCCGCGTTAAAGCGATTTCCGAGATGCGGTTAAGCGTTTGCAGTTCCCGATGCCGGATACGCAGATCTTCCTCGATCCGACGGCGCTCGGTGACGTCGTAGCCGATGCCGAGCACCTCCTCAACCTCGCCTTCGCGATCGAGCAGAGGGACATAGTTGAAAACAAATGTGAACGGCCGGCCCCGGATATCAATGTGCGCTTCCACTAGTTGCGGACGCCGGGTTCGTAGCGCGCGCTGCAGCGTCGGAAGATAATTCTCGGTGACCGAAGCGGAAAACAGTTCGCCGTCGGTACTGCCGATCACTTCGCGCTCGGAAAGCTCCCACATCTCCAGGGCACGTGCATTGACGAAACGGATACGGCGTTCCGGATCGTAAAGGGCGACCAACGCCGGCAGATTATCGACGGCCCGGCGAAAGCGCTCCTCACTGGTACGCAGGGCGCGCTCGAACTGCTCCCGCTCGATGATTTCGATCTGCAGTTCGGCATTGATACGTTCCAGCGCATCGGTGCGTTCCCAGATCTTCTCTTGCAACTCCTCTCGGGTGCGTTCGAGTTCCCGCTGGGCGATGCGCTCCCCGGTCACGTCGATGCCAAAGAGAGTAATCAGCTCCAGGCGGGATCCCCGGTAGGTGTTCGCGGTACTCAACTCGATGGTGACGGGCGTGCGATGTTTACTCTGAACCTGAATTTCCCAACCGGCCACATCGCCTTTTCGGAGCCGTCGATAGAGCCGCCAGAGGCCGCGTCGGTATTCTCCGGGAAAGAGTTTTTCCCACCAGGGCTGATCGATCAGTTCGGTGGGACGGAATCCGGTCGCCTTGGCGACGGCCTCGTTCAGTGACAGCAGCATGCCATCCGGCCGTATTTCACAGACAATGGCCCCGGCGCGAGTGACCAGACGCTGGTAGCGGTCCTCGGAGTCTCGCAGCGTTTTGCGGGCAGTCGCCAGGATCGGTACGAGGTCTCGGGAGTCAATCCCTTCAGGCTCTCCGATAAAGTGGCCCTCGGCATCCGCAAGCTGTCGCGACACGGTTCGAATGCGCGTTTCGAGAGAGACGGGGGGGGTATCCCGGTTCTGTTCGCTCATACAGTCCTGCCGCCGTTTGGGAGACGGGTGGCCGGAGTCGGGAAAGGCGCGCGGCGAGGACGCGCGCTGTGGCTTCCTTTCCACAATGCGACCGTTGTTAACCCGAGTATAGAGAACCCGCCCATGGCTGCTTTGAAACCGTCGGGGAGTGCGGCTATTTTCGATGTATGGGCACATCGGCACGGCGGGCACGGATCGCGCGGGAGATAGCGTGCGCGCCGGGGCTGATGCCGGCCTTCCGGAGGGCGCCTTCGCCGGCCTGAACAAAGCGAAGGAATCCATAGCGAATTTCTGGAGAAATCCCGTGCGTATAACTGCTGTCCTGCTGCTGACACTGCTCATCGCCGCCTGTGCCACCTCACCACTCGGCCGAAAACAGCTCATCCTGTTGCCCGAGGCCCAAATGACCGAGATGGGCGCCACGGCCTTCCGGGAAATCCAAAAAGAGAAGCCCACTTTGGGTCCCGGCCCGACTCTGAATTATGTCCAGTGCGTGGCCGAGGCGATCACGCGCCAACTCCCGTCTTCGGCACCACAACAGTGGCAGCTTTCGGTGTTCCGGGACGAGGAGCCCAATGCCTTTGCCTTGCCTGGCGGCAAGTTGGGGGTCAACAGCGGGATCGTGGAACTCTCGCAGAATCCGTCCCAACTGGCGACGGTGGTGGCCCATGAAGTGGCTCACGTGGTTGCCGATCATCCCAATGAGCGGGTCTCCACCCAATACGCCACCCAGACGGGCCTGGATCTGCTGGAAGCGATCAGCGGCGGCGGCGGCGGCGGAGAGCGCCAGCAGCTCTTTGCCCTGCTTGGGATGGGAGCCCAGGTCGGAGTGATTCTTCCCTTTTCGCGCCGTCAGGAGCAGGAAGCCGACCTTTACGGCCTGGATTTGATGGCGCGAGCCGGCTTCGATCCACGCGAAAGCCTCGAGTTCTGGCAACGCATGCAGGAGAAGGCGAACGGATCACCACCGGAATTCCTTTCCACCCACCCCTCGGGGACGAGTCGTATCAGCGAGCTTCGGGATCGCATCCCGAAGGCGATGGATATTTACCGTCAGGCCCGGGCCCGGGGTGTTCGGCCCGGCTGTGAGAAGCCGGCCAGGGTGCGCTAATACGAATCTACGCGCCGCCCGGGACGGAGCGCCTTGCCTCGGTACCCTTGCCGGTGCCTCAGGGCGCTTGCCGCTCCGACGACATCTGCCGTCGCAGTGCATGCAGCTCTTCGCGCATGGCGCGTAATTCCGCTTCGAGCGACGCCGATTCGCCATGGACCACATCACCGATAATGGCGTGCTCCTCCGCCATCTCCCTTTCGTGCATGGTCTGCATGGTATCGACGATGATGGCGATGAACAGGTTCAGCATGGTGAAGGTGGCGATCAGTATGAAAGGCAAAAAAAAGGCCCAGGCATAGGGATACTGCTCCATCACCGGCCGGACAATGCCCATGGACCAGCTCTCCAGGGTCATAATCTGAAAGAGCGAATACATCGAACGCCCCACGCCGCCAAACCACTCGGGGTAGTCGGCACCGAACAGCCCGGTCGCCATTACCGCCGCCACATAGAACAGGAGCAGCATCAAGCCACCAATGGCGGAGATCCCGGGAACGGCACGCAACAGTGCCTCGACCACGAACCGCAACCGGGGCATTGCCGACACCAGCCGCAGAACCCGAAGCACACGCAGACTGCGCAGGACCGCCAGCGGACCGCTGGCCGGTACCAGGGCGATGGCCACGACGGTGAAATCGAAGACGTTCCACGGGTCGCGAAAGAAGCGCACACCGTAGGCAAACAACTTGGCGGCGATCTCGGCCACGAAGACGGCCAGCACGATGTGATCGACCATTCGCAACGCATCGCCAAACATGGCCATCACCTGCGGCGAGGTCTCCAGCCCCAGCGTGACGGCGTTTATGGCTATGAGCGTCATGATGCTGCGCTGCACGAACGGCGATTCGACCCGGGCAGCCACCCGTCCCCTCAGACCCTGAGCACTCACCTTTTGGCTTCTCCACCTTTGAAAGGGGGAGATTCTACCCTATGAATCGCAGCATCGTGGTCGGAAAACCGGGCTAGCCTTGACCATAATGGCCCGTCCACGGAAGGAAGGGTGGCATGCACACTCATCGCAATGGCTGGAAAACCGGAATTCTGTTCGCCCCGCTGCTTCTGCTGTTCGGCTGCGAGGAGCCTGTCGAGCCCGAGATCACGATCAACATTCCAATCGAAGGTTCACCGGCGACACCGGTTCCGACCCCTATCGATCCCCGCCTGCCCCGCTTCGAGCCCTCGAAGACGCCACGGCTGGGAAAACTGCAAATTGTCGCCGAGCCGGCAACGCAACGACTGGCGCAGCTCTGGGCTTCCATTCTGAGCAAAGGTCAACCCAGCCTCCGGGTTCAGACCCGCGACAGGCGTTCCGACGTCCCGAAGGCGTGGTGGAATGTCGGACCAACCCCCAGCGTCGCCCTGCTGAAAGAGGAGATGAAGCCCGAAGAGCAGGCAGCCTTCGAAACCGAATGGGGGTACCCGCCGCAGCGAATGATCGTGGCCATGGACCCGACGGTGATTGTCGTCCCGAAAGGCAACCCGCTGGTCCGCCGTGGCCTTTCGCTGGGAGAGCTGGAAGCCATCTTTTCCCTCCACCCCCGAGACGGTAACCGCCCGATTCGAAAGTGGGATGCACTGGGCCTCGGGGAGGAGTGGGCGAGCCGGGACATCAGTCCGTATGGTCAGGACAGTGGGAGCCCGCTGTACCGCTCGTTTCGGCAACGGGTCCTCCGTCAGGGCGAATACCGTCCTGACATGCTGCAGGTGCCAAATTCGGAAACGGTTGTCGCCGAGGTAAAGAAAAACCCCGATGGCATTGGCTATGCCTCACTGAGTGCCTTTGCCGGTAAGGTATCGGCCGTACCGATTGCCGATGGAAAGGGCAAACGCCACCACTTCCCGACCGCCGATAATCTGGTCGAGGGGCGCTATCCCCTCTCGCCCGGACATCTCTTTCTCTACATCAACCATCGCCCCGGGGTTGCTCTCGATGCACTGCAACGCGAACTGGTGCGCTTCATCTACAGCCAGACAGGACAGCGGGCGGCGACAGAGGTGGGAATGGTGCCCATCTCGGCGCTCTACGCGGGAAATGAACTGCAACGCCTCGAAATCAGCTTGAACCCCGAAGACGTCCTGCTTGCCTCATCGCGTGGTGGACGCTGATGGCATCTCCTCCAAAAGCTGCTCCACAATCGCGACAACGTCGGGGGCATCCCACTCCAGCGCGCCGTAGTAGCTGTAACGGATCCGTCCTCGCGCATCGATGAGGAAGTTGGTCGGAAAGGCGCTGACGTTCCAGGCGCTGAAGGCCTCGCCTTCCCTATCGAGGAGCACCGGAAAAGCGGCCGGCCGCTTTTCGAGGAAACGGCGCACGGTCGCGCTGGCCTCTCCCACATTGACCGCGAGGACGGTAAAGCCGCGCTTCTCCAGTCGTCCCTGCAACCGTCCCAGCGAGGGGATCTCGTGGACGCATGGGGGACACCAGGTTGCCCAGAAATTCACCAGCACGACCTTTCCGCGGTAACTCGCCAACTCGAAGGGTTCCCCCTGCAGGCCCGGAAGTGCCAACGGGGGTGGAGAGGGATCGCCGGTGTAGGGGCGCAGAGCGGCTGACGGCCCGGCATGCGAACCACTTTCGTCCCTGGCGGACAGCGCGGGAGGACGGCGCGCTCCGGCGTAGGGCTCGAGCAGTTTGGAGGCGCGGGCAATGAACGCCGGCATTCGCCGATTCATGGCGAGCTCAGCGTCGTTCGGTTGCTGCCGGTCGATAAAGCCGTCGCTGACGGTGGGCAGAACGTGTTGAAAGACATCACTTCCGCCGGAGGTGAGCCGTTCGGCCAGGGCCGGCAAATGCCAGCGCTTGGCGGACAGCGCCGGCTGGAAAATATAGAGGGGCAGGTTGGTCGCCGCTGTGACGGGCCGGTAACGGGGCGGCTTGCCGGGCTCGGGCAGCCCGCTCTGGAGATTGGGATAGGCCAGAATAACCCCGGCCAGGCGCTCGGAACCGGGGTGGGCCAGCTGCCAGGCGCGTGCCGCCTCCAGTGCCAGGGCGGCGCCGCGACTGGAGGCAAAGAGGATGAGGCGCTGCACGTCATCGGCCGCCGCCTCGATAAGAGCCACCACGTCCTCCACCGGCACCCGCTCCAGACTGGTTCGCCCGGGCGGCAGGAAATAGGCGGTGTGGAGGTCCGCCGCCCACACCGAGGGGCCGGTTGCGGCGAGTTCGCGCGCGAGGGCCAATTCCCGCGGGTGCAGACCGTCCTCGGGCGGCAACCAGAGCACGCGGGTATTGCCCTTTCCGGAATAGCGTTCGACGGGAATCTCCGCACCGGTATCCAAAAGCAACGGCTCCGCAAGGTCAGCGGCAGCGTCCCACGTCGAACACAGCACCAGCAAATAGAGGAAAAACCGCATCGCGCGTTCGTCAGTTAGACTCGAAGCGTGCCAGTGTATAACAGCAGGAACGACAGGCCACAGCCGTGAGCAAACCGATCAGCCACGTCATGGGGTTCGATGACGCCCCCTTTTCCCGCCATCATCGGGGCGATGTCATGCTGGTGGGTACCGTCTATTGCGGCCTGCGCCTGGATGGGGTCCTCAGCGGCCGGGTACGCCGGGATGGCGCCAACAGTACGCGCACGATTGCCTCGCTGGCTGGCGAGTCACGCTTTTCGGACCACCTCCAGGCGGTTCTGCTCCAGGGAATCGCCTTTGCCGGGTTTAACGTCGTGGATGTGACCGCCCTCTCCCGACACCTCGGCATCCCGGTGGTAGTGGTGGCCCGCCGACAACCCGACCTCGAGGCTATCCGCCGGGCGCTGCTGGAGCGGGTTCCCGGCGGTCCGCGAAAATGGCGGCTGATCGAGAAGGCCGGGCCCATGGAACCCGCTTCCGGGGTCTTTGTCCAGCGTGCCGGTATCGGGCTGGCGGCCACCGAAAGGCTGATCCAACGCCTTTCCGTCCACAGCCGATTGCCGGAGCCGCTTCGAACGGCACACCTGATCGCCGGCGGAATCGCGACGGGAGAGAGTCGTCACCGGCCCTGAGCCTAACCCAAAGAAGACAACGCCCGAGGTTGTGCTACCTTTAGAAGGTTGTCCGGCACGCCCACGGGCGCTCCCCGGACACCCTTAACGAAGCTGCAGGCCGATTTTTTCCGCTGCCAGGGCGGATTCAAGGACAGAATGCGACTGCCAATGCCCCGCCTATCACGTAACCTATTCACGGCCCTGGGCCTGCGCATGGCGGCATTCGGCCTTCTGATCGGCGCCACCTTTCCTCTGTTCGTCAACGGCCTGGGGTTTCCGGCACGCCAAACCTTTGCTCCCATTTTCTGGGGCGCGTCGCTGACAGCGGGTCTGCTGGCGGGGCTGGTGAGCTTTTTGCTGGCCCGCCGAGTGGTGGGGCCACGACTGTGCCTGCTTGCCGAACGCATGAATTACGTCGAGCGCGCGATCAACACCGCCACCTACAGCGGAGACTGGTCCGACTGCACACCGGAACGGTGCCATGTCCCCGAGGATTCGAAGGATGCCGTCGGTAACGCCGCACGGGCGTTCAATGATCTCGTCGGTGCGCTGTTTCGAAGCCACAGCACCGCCAGTGCCGCCAGCGAGTTCTCGACCACGCTTTCCTCGGAACTGGAACTCGACAGTCTCTGCGACAAGGCCCTCAACCTGTTTATCGAACACACCGGCGCCGTGGCGGGTGCAGTGCTTGCGGGTCGTTCGGACGATATGGCGGTGGTGGCCCATCGAGGTCTCTACGCTGCCGAAAAGGTAGCGAAAAGCCCTCATCTTCAGAGGGCGTTTGCGACCGGCCGTTGCGAAAAGATTTCGCTTCCCGAAGATGTCCGCATCGAGGCGCTCATGGTCAATTTCCGTCCCCGGGAAATGGTCATGGTGCCGGCACTTTTCGATGGCAAGGCGCTCGGCATGGTGGTCCTTGCCACCCCAACCCGCTTCTCTCCGGAGACCGAGTGGCTACTGGAACTCTTCCGCCACGCCTTCGGCCTGGCCCTCAACAATGCCCTGGTCCACGATCAGCTTCAGCGGACTGCTGCACTGGACCCGCTTACCGGCGTCTATAACCGGCGCTTCGGTATGGCGCGGCTGGAAGAGGAATTCAACCGCGCCCGCCGCGATCAAGGCACTGTCGGCGTGATCATGGTCGACCTGGATCACTTCAAGGACATTAACGACCAGTACGGTCACCTGGTGGGGGACCGGGTCCTGATTGCGGTGGCCCGGCGCCTCAAAGAGCAGACCCGGGAAGGTGACCTGCTGGTGCGCTTTGGCGGGGAAGAATTCCTGTTAGTGCTCCCGGGGGCAGCACCCGCTGATTGCGAGGCCTTTGCGGAGCGACTCAGGAAGCGGATCAACATGAGGCCGTTTCGAGACGGCCGAGTGGAGATCCCGCTGACCATCAGCATGGGGGTGACAGCCTACCCCGCCCTGCCCGTGCAGATGGCCGAAGAGCTGGTGGATGAGGCCGACCGGGCCCTTTACGGGGCCAAGTCGGACGGCCGTGACCGCGTCGTGGTGGCCTGCTAGAGCACCGATCAGATTACGTGTAGCGAGGTGCAAGCCCTTCATTTTGGGGGCGCGTGAATACCTCCCTCCCTTCTCCCGCAGGGAGAAGGCCGGGACAGGGGGATCAAAAATCAGGCAGTTACCGTGCATTGGCCCCCCTCACCCCGACCCTATCCCGCTGCAGAGGGTGTTTTTCAACAGCCTGCCAGGGGTCTCTCCCGCCGAGTGCGGAGACAACATCCCCGGAAGCCCATCCGAGAGGACTCCAACCCCGTTCAGTCCTTGTAATGCGGGTCTGTCCAGCAGCGCGGCAGGCTCTCACCGGAGGGAAAAATCAGGTCGATCTTGGCGAAGTTGGCGGGGTCCTGCATCTCTTCACCGGAGTGATAACGGCCCGCAATGCTCTCCCGTAGCGGATCGACCATGGAACGGATATCGAGGATTTCGACCAAATCACCATTGGACTTGTTCTTGAGGTACATACCGTCTCCTTTCCTCATTATGTTGCACGAGCAAAGCCCGCGTGTAATTACGGACTTTTGCTCGAGCCCAGAAAGGGCTTCCTACCGTTAACCTAGCCGATCCGCCGCCTTGCGGCTTGCGCCGAGAGAGGTCTCAGAAGACCGCCATTTCCAGATCATCGGATATGGCATCGATGCCGGCCTGGGCGCACTTTTCGTCGGTTTCGCCCGAAGGGGCGCCGCTTACGCCCACACCACCAATGATGGTGCCTCCCGCTGTAATGGGCAGGCCGCCGGCGCTCATGACCAGTCCCTCCACCTTGCCCACCGAAAAGGGCGAGGTGAAACGGCCCTCCATGCCAGAGGTCGGCGTATTGAACGAAAGGGCGGTATAGGCCTTCTGGCGGCTGATGGTCAGGGTCAAGTCGCCCGCCAGCACGTCACGGAGGACGACCTGGGGATGACCGCCGCGATCGACCACCGTAACGGCCACCTGCACCCCCTCCTTTCGACACTGGTCGATGGAGGCCTGCGCAATCGTCAGGGCACTCTCCATGGAGAGGCGCTTGATATCCACCATCAGGGGCTGTTCATCGGCCTGGACCGCCGGCAGGCACGCCAAGGCGAAGAAGGCGACCAGCGGTTTGAGTCGTTTGTGGTATTTATGCATATGTTGTTTTCTCTCCTCGATCAACCTAACTGTTTTTATAGTACATAAACGTGCGAGAAGCCGGCGGCCGGCTCTGCTCGTGCGGTTATGTTGCAGTTGGAGGATCGGAGAGGCAAGGAGGTGTTCGCGGCGGGGGGCGCCCCTCCTTCCCGGCACGGGGCGGTCGGGTGGGGGCGGGAGGCCCGCCCCCGGGCGATTTTTCTCTATAGCAGCACCCGCTCGATACCGCCGGCACGCGCACGCTCCACAAACTGCTGCTGCCAGTCATTACCGAGCAACCGGTTGGCCATCTCCACCACGATGTAGTCACTGTCCAGACCGGTCACATCGGTGTAGCGGGACAGCCCCTGCTGGCACGAGGGGCAGGCGGTGAGGATCTTTACATCGCCCTGGCTTTTTTCACGGCCGGTCAGACCACGAATGTCCCGGTGGAGCTCCTCTTCCTTGCGAAAACGCACCTGGGTGGCGATGTCGGGGCGGGACACCGCGAAGGTGCCCGACTCCCCGCAACACCGGTCGGAGAGGGCCACGTCCTGCCCCAGGAGTTTGGCGGTGACCTTGAGCGGGTTGTACTGCTTCATGGGCGTATGGCACGGGTCATGGTAGAGGTACTGCTTGCCCTCGACGCCCTCCAGTTTAACGCCCTTCTCCATCAGGTATTCGTGGATATCCAGCAGGCGACAGCCGGGGAAGATCGCCTCGAACTGGTATTTCATGAGCTGGTCCATGCAGGTGCCGCAGGAGACCACGACCGTCTTGATATCCATGTAGTTGAGCGTGTTCGCCACCCGGTGGAACAGCACCTGATTGTCCACCGATATCCGATGCCCGCGCGCATCATCCCCCGACGCGCTCTGCGGATAACCGCAACAGAGATAGCCCGGGGGCAGCACGGTCTGCGCGCCGCTGTCATAGAGCATGGCGAGCGTTGCCAGCCCCACCTGGGAAAACAATCGCTCGGAGCCGCACCCCGGGAAATAGAACACGGCATCGGATTCCTCGCTCGCCCTGGCCGGATCGCGCAGGATGGGCACGACCTTGTCATCTTCCACACCAAGGAGGGCCCGGGTCGTCTGGGTCGGCATCTGCGTCGGCAGGGGCCGTTTGACGAAATTGATCACCTGCTCGGTCACCGCCATCTTGCCGGTGGTGGCCCGCGGCTGCTTTTCGTCCCGAACCAATCCCAGACCCTTGGCGGCGCGGTAGCCCAGGCGCTGGGCGGCATAGCCCCACAGGACGATACCCTTGCGCATGGCGCGCACGGTGCCCGGGTCGGTCACGTTGAGGAAGGCCATGGAGAGCCATGTCCCGGCGTTGCGGCGCTTCTTCCCCTGGCTGCGGAGGATATTGCGCATGCGCACCGAGACATCGCCGAAATCGATGTTCACCGGACAGGGCTTTTCGCAGCGGTGGCAGACCGTGCAGTGATCGGCCACATCGTTCATTTCATCGAAGTGGCGAAGCGAGATACCGCGCCGGGTCTGCTCCTCGTAGAGGAAAGCCTCGATGATAAGGCCGGTGGCCAGGATCTTGTTGCGCGGGGAGTAGAGCAAATTGGCCCGCGGCACGTGGGTGGTGCAGACCGGCTTGCACTTCCCGCAGCGCAGGCAGTCCTTGACCCTGTCGTTGAGTTCGCCAAGCTCGCTGGCCTCCAGGATGAGGGCCTCCTGCTGAACGAGTCTCAGCGAGGGGGTCCAGGCATTGGCCAGTCCGGAGCCCGGCAGCAGCTTGCCGCGGTTGAAGCGGTTCTCCGGGTCGATGCGCTGCTTGTAATCGGCGAAGGCGTCGACCACTTCCGGGGCCAGATACTGGAATTTGGTCAGACCGATTCCGTGTTCACCCGAGATAACCCCACCCAGGGATTCGGCCAATGCCATGATCCGATCCACCACCCGTTCGGCTTCGTGGAGCATCGCGTAGTCGTTGGAGTGGACCGGGATATTCGTATGCACATTACCGTCACCGGCGTGCATGTGGGTGGCCACGAACACCCGGCTGGAACGAATGCCGGCATGAATGGCGTCCAGCTTCTCGCGCACCCCCTCCAGATCGCGGCCGGAGTAGATCTCCTTGAGCGGCCTCTCCACCTCGTTCCGATAGGAGATCCGAAGTACGCGGCGCTGGATTAACGAAAAGACGCTATCGCCCTGACGACTGTCGTGAAAGGCCTCCTCGCCGACCAGCTCCCGCTGCTCCGGCACCGGGGCGTCGAGGGCCTCGAGCAGCGCGCTCCAGCGCTCCCGAACCGCCTCCAAGTGAATGCGGGCCGCTTCGGTCTTGCCGGCGAGGATCGCCACGCTCTCATCACTGTCCTCATAATCGGGGTCGCGGCGCCGTTCGGGCAGCGGCCCCTGCACGTACTCGAGCACGGCGTCGATCATCTTGAGCTTGTTGGTCGTCGACTGCTCGATATTGATGCGCTCGATGCCCTCGCTGTATTCGGCCAGCTTGCCCAGGGGAATGACCACGTCTTCATTGATCTTGAAGGCGTTGGTGTGGGCGGCGATGGCCGCGGTGCGGGCACGGTCCTGCCAGAAGCGGTGGCGCGCCTCGGGGCTGGTCGCGATGAAGCCTTCAGCGTCGCGCGCGTTGGCCATACGGACCACCGCCGAGGCGGCCTCGGCGACGCGATCCTCCTCCTCGCCGACGATATCGGCGATCAGCACCATCTTCGGCAGGTCGGGGCGCGGCGCCTTGGTGCTGTAATTCACCGCCTTCACATAGCGCTCGTCCAGGTGCTCCAGGCCGGCCAGCATCACGCCGTCCATCCCATCCAGGTACTCCTTCGTCTCCAGGATGGCGGGCACGGCGTTGCGCAGATCGGAGCCGAAGAACTCCATGCAGACCGTTCGGGTATGGGCCGGCATGCGATAGACCACGAACCGCGCGGAGGTGATGAGCCCGTCACAGCCCTCTTTCTGGACGCCGGGCAGGCCCCCGAGGAACTTATTGGTGACGTCCTTGCCGAGGCCGCTCTTGCGAAGCTCCGGCCCCGGTATCTTCAGGGTCTCCGGTTCGCCCAGGACCTTTTTGCCGTCCGGGCCGTAGCGGGTGACCCGAAACTCGGCGAAATCGACCTCGTGGATTTTGCCCAGGTTGTGGCCGACCCGCTCCACCTCCAGCCAATTGGCATCCGGCGTTACCATCCGCCAGGAGGCGAGGTTGTCCAGGGTCGTGCCCCACATGACCGCCTTTTTGCCGCCGGCATTCATGGCGATATTGCCGCCGATACAGGAGGCGTCCTGCGAGGTGGGGTCCACGGCAAACACATGACCCGCCGCCTCGGCCCGCTCGGAGACCCGCTTGGTCACGGCACCGGCACCGACATGCACGGTGGCAACCGGCTCGGCCACCCCCGGCAGTTCAGCGGTCTCGACCTCGCCCACCCAATCCAGCTTCTCGGTATTGATAACGGCGCATTCGGCGTGCAGTGGCACCGCCCCGCCGGTATAACCCGTGCCACCCCCGCGCGGCACGATGGTCAGCCCCAGTTCCACGCAGGTGCGAATCACCCTGGCCATCTCCGCCTCGCTATCGGGCGAGACGACCACAAACGGGAACTCAACCCGCCAGTCGGTGGCATCGGTGGCGTGGGAGACCCGGGCGAGCCCGCCGAAATCGATATTGTCCTTTCGGGTCACACGCGCGAGGCGTTTCTGCGCCCGTTGGCGCAGATCTTTTTGACGCGGCAGCCACGCTTCGAAATCCTGTACCGCCGCACGAGCCGCCTCGGCCAGCTGCAGCGCCTGCTCATTTCCCTCGGCCCGTTCGATGATCTGATCGAGGCGGTGATGGAGTGCGTGCGCCAGAGAACCCCACCGCTTGGGGTTATCCATCAAATCGTCCTGGATGAAAGGATTGCGGGTGATCACCCACATATCCCCCAGCACCTCGAACAGCATCCGCGCGGAACGGCCCGTTACGCGTTCGGCACGGAGACGGTTCAGCACCTCCCACATCGACTCGCCGAGAAAACGGATCACGATCTCGCGGTCGGAAAAGGAGGTGTAGTTATAAGGGATTTCGCGGATGCGCGCAGTGCCGGCGTCAGTCATCGAAACCTGGGCATGTATAAAAGGGAGGGCGGAAATTTTAACACAGACCCGGGCAATTATTGTCCCGGCGCTCAGTAAGGTTCTGGGGTAGGGCCGGCAGCCACGAACGGGGCGGTGCCTGGGTAGCGGGGGAAAGGCGCCCCCTCCTTAAGGGGTCAGAACCCTTTGCCGAGCGGAATCGCCGGATAAGCCCCCTCAGAGTCGTTAGGGCGCGAGAACTGGCCATTCAGCTTTACCGGGTTCCTTAAGGGGTCAGAACCCTTTGCCGAGCGGAATCGCCGGATAAGCCCCCTTCAGAGTCGTTAGGGCGCGAGAACTGGCCATTCAGCTTTACAGCCGTCTTCCTTCCTATGTTCCAGAGTTGGATGCTTTATTCAAGGCCCTGAAACAGCAGCCCGATTGAAATTCGACCATCCGACCCGGGACAGCTCTCATCCTTCTTGCTTAGGCGGCCTTCCCCTGGCCGAATAACCAACCGGGCAGCCCAGCGTACTTTCTATCTGATTCCTGAAGCGATCGTTTCCAAGCGGTGTTCCTGTTTGCCAAGCCCGGCGTATTGCCGTTACGTGGCCCGGGTCAACCTCCGAGGCGAACAGCTCACGGTAGACTGAACAGCGCTCTTCTTCCGTCCGAGCCAGAGCCAGATAGCGTTCGTGGGGAACGATCACTGCATCCGGCTTGTTTAAAGCGTTCGCAGCGAAACTGGACCACACGTATTCCCCTGGCCTTTCCACCATGCCCGCCCGCACCGGATTGAGTTCGATGTAGCGATAGCAGGCCAGCAAATAGGATTCTTCCTCTACCAGACTCGACTTGAAGCGCCCTTCCCACAACGTACCGCTGCGACGATAGCGGCGGTTCACGTAACGGACATAGGTTCGCCCCAAATGCTGCATCATTCGGCTGATCGAGTCGCGGGCGTAGGGAGTCACCAGCAGGTGGACATGATTCGTCATCAAAACGTAGGCGTGTACGACACAGCCGTGCCGCCGTGCGCCCGCGTTCAGCCAGTCGAGATAGGCACAATAGTCCGACTCGCCGAAAAAGACGGCTTGGCGATTATTCCCGCGCTGTACGATGTGGGCCGGAACGCCCGGCAGGTGAAATCTCCGCTTCCTTGGCATCGGTTCCGATTCCATGCGTAACCGACGGTCAGATTAACACGAATTGAGCAACAGCCCTCTTGGGAGAGAGAACTGCCTACAGCAGTCAAAGCAGTCAAAGGGCGCTGACCCCTTTTCCGCTTAATTATTCCCGCGCTGTACGATGTGGGCCGGAACGCCCGGCAGGTGAAATCTCCGCTTCCTTGGCATCGGTTCCGATTCCATGCGTAACCGACGGTCAGATTAACAGGAATTGAGCAACAGCCCTCTCGGGAGAGAGAACTGCCTACAGCAGTCAAAGCAGTCAAAGGGTTCTGACCCCTTTTCCGCTCTCCGGAGGCGGCTAATGGGTGACCCCTTTTCCCCTGGTGAAATCTCCGCTTCCTTGGCATCGGTTCCGATTCCATGCGTAACCGACGGTCAGATTAACACGAACTGAGCAACGGCCCTCTCGGGAGAGAGAAATACCTACAGCAGTCAAAGGGTTCTGACCCCTTTTCCCCTCTTTTCCATACCCCTTTTCCGGACCCCAAAAAGAAAACGGGCGCCGGAAGGCGCCCGTTCTCGTACAAGCTGCTAAGAGCGAATCTTAGAACTTGTGGATCAGGCCAACAGAAAGGGCAGACGGGTCACCGCCAGCCTCGGTGCTGCCTGCCGGACCGGTGTCGCCGTGGCCGTCATACGCGACAACGTTGACACCCATGTTGTCTTCGTTGCTAACCGAAGCGTAGGCAGCATAGACGCTGGTCTGCTTGGACATGGAGTGGTCGATGCCGAGAGCCCACTTGCTGTACTCACTGTCGTCGATATCGGCGAACTCGTCAGAGAAGTAGTACTGAGCCTTCAGGGTGTTAGCACCCATCTTGTAGGCGGCACCAAGGCCCCAAGCGTCACGATCGGCATCTTCGACCAGGCCGACATTCGATTCCTGCTGCCACAGGGCGGTGAACTTCAGTGCACCCATTTCATACGAAGCAGCGACGCGGGTGGCGGTGGAGTCATCGAGATCCAGAGTCACAGCCGTTCCACCGACGGTAGCGGCCAGCGTGTCAGCCTCGGCACTCAACTGCTGGTGGGCCACGCCAACGTAGAGCGGACCGTTAGCGTAGTTCACAGCAGCACTGATTGCTGACCAATCGTTGTTGTCGTTGGCGTCAGAAGTATCGCCCAGGTCTACATCGTCGATACCGACGTCGGCCAGGCGACTTTCAACCGTGCTAGCGGCGGTGGAGCGGTAATCAGTCACATAGGCCAAGACAGCGCTAAAGCCGTTCATGGACGGAGTGATGTAGGCCAGGGTGTTCTGGGTGCGGGCGTCCTGACCGGAAAGATTGAGCACGGTACGGGAGTCACCGACAGTGTCGCCGAAGAGGTCGACTTTACGGCCAACGGATTTGTACGGGGTGTCGTGCTTGCCACCGATCACGGTTCCGAAACCACCAGCCAGACCTACGAAGCTGTTACGAGAGCCCAAGGTGCCGCCATTGCCAGCGATATCAACGCCGGATTCGATCTGCCAGATGGCCTTCATGCCACCGCCCAGGTCCTCGGCGCCTTTGAAACCGATGCGGGAGGAGTTGGAAGAAACGCCCAGACCGCTGTCTTCGTCGACATTGCTGTTGTCGTTGTCGAAGCTGTCCACGGACAGGTGCATTTTGCCATAGATGGTGGCTTCAGCCTGAGCGGCCATCGGAGCCGCCATAATACCGGCCACGGCCAGAGCGAGGAGCTTCTTATTCATGTAAATCATCTCCAGTGGTTGTTGGTTGTTCGATTAATTAATCGAGGCTTACTCCGAAGCCGCGATAACGATAGACCACGCTGGAACCTGAATGCAACACCTTTTTGCGAAAAAAACCTCATGCGTTGTGTTTTAGCAACATAGCGGAAAACCGGGGATAGGTCAGAGGGTTGGGGGCGCTATCTAGAAGGAGTTAGCAAAATGGGGCGTAAATCACTGAATTCTATGTGCGCATGAGGCATCAGCCGACGAAAAAGGAATCAGGCCAGTTTGACGGCTGCCAAAAGGGGCAGCGTGCAACTTTCCTATAAAAAGGCTCACGTCGCTGACCAGCGACGGCGTTTTGTGGGACCGGGAGGCGCCGGGCGAATAAGTTGTGCCTCGCAGCGGGGGATAGCCCGAATGATTTGGCGACAAGGAAAAGGAACGAGCCCGCAGCAGGCGGCTTCGCTGTTGTGCGCCCTTCCTACAGTCTGGCGGCGATGCTTCGCGCGAAGCCGGCAAAATCGTCGAGGTGATGGCGGCAAATCGAGTAGACAATGGCCCAATCGATGGCCTCGTAGTTGTGAACGGCGATGTTGCGAAAGCCGACGGCCTTTTTCATGCGAACCGCCAATGCCGGCTCGATCAAGCCTTCGCTGGCGAGTCGGTCAAAGGTCTGTCCCATTGTTTGAGGGGGCAAGGTATCGAGGCCGGCAATCAAGTGTGCGCCTATATCGACGCAAACCTGCACGGCGCGAGACAAGTTCAGTGTGACAATGTCCTGAATGTCGGGGTCGGTTTCCAACACAGCCACGGTTTCGGGGCATTTTTCACCAGCCCGAATGTTTTATGAATCCGCGTGATGATCGCGCAGGATATTGGCCGCACAAGGGATTTTTCTGACGGAGTGCCGTATCAGGGAATACGGTCGACGGAAGGAAATCCCTTGTGCGGTCAAGAGACAAGCGAGGGCGCGTGGATTTCATGAAATGTTCGGGCTATTACGCTTCAGGCACCGACGCAGAGATTCGAGCTTGGTCTCTATCAGGTGCCGATCCATTTTTCTCTCCTCTCTCTCAAAATGCGATTGCGATAGGGTACGAAATCGGCCTCCGCAGAGAGATGACGCAGCAGAAGATTGGCATATGCCTCATCATCGCCAATCACCCGTTTGCCATGGGCTAGGATTTGTCCGAGTAGAGGCTCGCCTGCGGTTGCGAAATCAATGAGATCGATGGGCCGCCCAACAGTTTCCGCCAATTCGGCAATGAGGCGCTGTTTTTCCGCCGCTTCCAGGGGGCCTTCGGCTGATACCGCCAAATCCAGATCACTATCCGGGCGTGCGCGCCCCTCGGCAACGGAACCGAACAGTACCGCCTGGTGGATTCCGGGATGCCGGCCAAGTACGCTCCGGATTTGGTCGATGATGGAAGGCATGAAGGCAATTCCCGAAAAGTCTAAAAGAGATCAGAGTCCTTTTGTCCCAAGCCGGAGCCAAGCGCGAGGTGACATGGAAAGCTTATCACACGGCCCGAATACGGTAGATCGGCGGTTTCGGTGTTTCGGGGAATTCGTCCAAAGGGCCCGGGTCCTGATATTGGCCACTTGCGGGGGAATTTCTGATGCCAATAAAAAACCCGCCTTGCAGGCGGGTTTCTTGGTGTTGGCTGGGGGACAAGGATTCGAACCTTGATTGACGGAGTCAGAGTCCGCTGTCCTGCCGTTAGACGATCCCCCAATTGAGGCGCGAGGGCAAAGATACGAGATACGGTGTTTGGTTTCAAGCTTCGATCTTTGCGCGCAGTTTTGCGATTAGGCTACCGAGCATGCGGCTCAGTTGCTTCGTTTCCTCAACTGACGCGAGTCCGAAGCGTTTGTCTATCAAATCCGCTTCGATCCCCACGAAAAGCTGAGTACGCACTTCTCCGCAGGAGCCTTTGGCAATTCGAAGGAACTGTATGTATTCCTTCAATGAGCCCCGTTCGTAGCCTTCAGCTATGTTGGACGGAATGGACAAAGCAGCCCGCGTAATCTGGTCACGAAACCCCCAGTCACGACTTGGGCGCAAGGCTTTATACAAGCGGACCGAAAGTCGGCAACTTCTCTTCCAGACGTCCAGGTTTTCGAAGGCCTCCATGCCTTCTCCTCGTATCTCGTCCCTTGAATCCCGAACCTGACGAGAAACGCGCTAGCGTTTCGAGTACTGCGGACGCTTGCGGGCTTTGTGCAGGCCGACTTTCTTGCGCTCGACCTCGCGGGCGTCGCGGGTCAGGAAGCCGCGCTTGCGAAGCGAACCGCGCAGGGATTCGTCGTATTTCACCAGCGCACGGGCGATGGCGTGGCGAATGGCACCGGCCTGGCCGCTGCCGCCGCCGCCGCGGACGGTGACGTTGACGTCGAACTTCCCGATCAGTTCGACCTCTTCAAGCGGCTGGCGCACGATCATGCGAGCGGTCTCGCGACCGAAGTATTCGTCGAGTCCCCGACGGTTGACCGTGATGTTGCCGCTGCCCGGCACCAGGAAGGCGCGAGCATTGGAGGTTTTGCGACGCCCGGTGCTGATTTGATTCTGTTTCTCTGCCATGGCTCTGACTTCTTTCCGTACTCTTTAGAGTTCCAGCGCCTTCGGCTGCTGGGCGGTGTGCTTGTGCTCCGGCCCGGCGTAGACCTTCAGCTTGCGGAACATGGCGCGGCCGAGTGGATTCTTCGGCAGCATGCCCTTGACTGCGTGCTGAATGACCCGCTCGGGAGCCTTCACGATCAGCTTTTCAAAGTTGATCGACTTGATGCCACCCGGAAATCCGGTGTGGTGGTGATACATCTTGTCTGCAGCCTTGCGACCGGTCACGCGCACCTTTTCGGCGTTGACGACAACAATGTAGTCGCCCGTATCCACGTGAGGTGTATATACCGGCTTATGCTTGCCACGCAGGCGCTTCGCGATTTCGGTCGCGAGCCGACCCAGCGTTTTGCCGGCGGCATCGACCACATACCAATCGCGCTCGACGGTCTGCGGCTTCGCACTAAACGTCTTCATCCCAAATGCTCCAGAAAAATAGAGACGGGTCCCGAAAAAAGAAGCGGAATCCTACATGAACGAGGGCCGCGCATCAAGGGCTGCGTGGCCCAAAAATAAAAAAGGCGCGGCTAAAGGGGGATTATGCCGCGCCGAAGATTCCACCAAAGGAGGATGGAGGAGTCTTGCGATTGACCATCGGGCCAATCAGTTATCGCTAATATAGCAATATTCTCACGAATGTCAACTCCGTGATTTTTCGGAAAGAAATCCCCAAACCGGGGGCTAAGGTTGGGAGTGAAATATGGGGTTCCAGCCACTTGCAAAGCGGTGGCGATGGATAAGACTTTGGATAAGGGAAACTTGAGTAATTCGCTCAGGCTTGCGGCGGAAAAGGACGCCGCGGGAGGAATCGCTCCTAAACCAGGAGGTGCACTATGAAACGCCTGATAGCACTAACCGCGATGTTGGGAATGACGGCAGGGGCTTATGCATCGAACGGGATGGTACCGCTCGCCGAAGACAACCATTCCCTTTACGGGTCCGTAATCGCAGACCTTCAACTGCAGCGGAGGGTGGAAATCGCCGAGGAGCAGCCGCTGCCGGTCGAATCCAGTTCTCCCGTTGAGCCGTATTGGGGTGATCTGTACGGGAGCGTATTGATTGACGTCGGTACGGATCCCTTCAACTTTGGCGAAGGGGAGCGTGACTTCGTGCAGGGTGAACTGCCCGAGGGTTACGGCGACTTCTATTCCGGCGATACCTACGGAAGCATCATTTGGGAAACCGGAACCGATCCCTACAATTTCCTCGAAGGGGAGCAGTAGTTACCGGCATCGGCCAGTAGCAGGCAGCACGATAATAACGACGGGGCGGCCTCCGGGTCGCCCTTTTTTGTGACCGGCCTAATGGTCCGGGGCAGTCAGGAACCCGCAAAATGCGGGCATGCGCACTTTACCTCTCTCCCTGATCTTCCTGTCCCTTTTGCTCCAGGGTTGCACGACAACCCCGCCTCGCAGCGAAGAGCCTGCAAACGGATCGCCTGTATTCCGGGAGGTCTCGAGCCTGGCTCGGCGCCTAGTGTCCAAAACTCCCGTCAAGGGGCTAAGCCTCGTGCTCGTGGATGAGAGTGGCGTCATCGGTGCCGCCGGTTTCGGGGATGCCGATCCCGCGGAGAAAATATCGGCAACGGAGCACACGGTCTACCGGGCGGGTTCTCTCGCCAAACTTTTTACGGCAACGGCGATCATGCAATTGTCGGAACGGGGGCGCCTCGACATTGATAATTCGGTCAACCGATACCTTCCGGCGTTCGCCATCCCCGAGCGCTTGGCACAGGGCCGGCCGATCACCGCGCGTGACCTGTTGAGTCACCAATCGGGATTGCCGTGTGATATCGACCAGGGGATGTGGAGCCGAACGCCGTTCCAGAAAGTGGTTGAGCGATTAAGGGCCGAAGTGGCGCCCTATCCGCCCGGATACGTCACGTCCTATTCCAACGTCGGCTACAGCGTGCTGGGCGATGTGGTTCAAAACGTGACGGGCGAGGCTTTCGACCGTTACCTCGAGCGCGAAGTGCTCAAACCTTTGGATATGGGCTCGACCGGCTATGCCACCGATGCGCCCGAAGGGGTCGCCCGAGGCTATCGTCACGGAAAGCCCGGGGAACTCCTCCCGATTCGCGATACCCCGGCCATGGGTCTTTATACCACCGCCTCCGACCTGGGCCGCTATCTCAATTGGCTTCTGAGTGATGAGGACACCGTCCTTTCCCGCACCGCCCGCGAGGCGATGTGGACACCGCAGAACGAGGATATCGCCCTCGACTTTGATTCCCGCGTGGGGCTGGCCTGGCTTCTGGACGAAGGGCGGCTGGGCTATGCCGGCCGTGTCGCCCGCCACGGAGGCCATACGCCCCGTTTCACCGCCGAGATTGCGGTCCTTCCGGACCACCGCCTGGGTGTGGCTGTTCTGGCCAACTCAGGCAATGCCGAAGGGGTAATCCGGTTGCTCGCGGAACGGGCGCTCGGTATCGCCCTTAAGGCAAAAAAGGGGCTGCAACCGCCACCTGCGGCAAAGCCGCCGGCCGTTGACCAACACCCGATCCCGAAAGAGGCTGCAGGGCGCTACGCCTCCGAGTTCGGGATCCTGCGAATCGAGCCGATTGCCAAGCGTATCCATACCGAGACGCTAAAGCGCTCTTTCCCCCTGGTCAGTTACGCTGACGGTAGCTTTGGGGCGGATCCCAGGGCGCTGGTCCGAGCCCGGGATCCACGGCTCCGTGCCCTGGCCAAAATCCGGCTTACGGTACGCCGGAAGAATGAGCGCCAATTCCTGCTCGCGTATGTGGGCAATAGAATCCAACTTTTCGGTGAACGCGTTCCGGCACTGAAGGACGAGGATAGAGCCTGGCAGACCCGCCTTGGCAACTACCGCGTCGCCAATGCCGATGCAAAGTTTCCCGTGGAGGAGTTGGCCTTAAGCCAGCGCGAGGCCACGCTCTACCTCCAATACCGGCTCCCGGCGGTTTCCAAACAGCTGATCCTCCGGCCCGTTGCACCCATCGATGAAAACCACGCGATCACGCTGGGGGTCGGGCGCTCCCGCGAAGTGCTCACGGTCGACGAGGGGACGGAAACGCTTCGCTTTTCCGGATACCGGGCAGTCCGGGTCAATTAGCCCGCGGTTGACTCGCCCAAGAGCGGGGGCAGACAAAAGGACCGTTTCCGCCGCGAACATCCGTTCGCCTCAGGAGGCGGTCACCGCCTCGCACCAGCGATTCATGACCGCCTCCCGCAGGCGGTTGAGTCGCCCGTGGAAGAAGTGATCGGCATCGGCCATCCAACGGTACTCCGGGCGCTTCGGTTGCTCATGCACCCACTTCGAGACCTGCTGCGGCTCGATAATGTCGTCACGCCCCCCCTGCACCACCATCCAGGGCACCTCCACCGAGGGGACTTCCGAGAAGTCGAACATGCTGACGGGAGGAGCCACCAGCAGCAGACGCTCGGCGCCCGCCTCGCGGTGACCGCGGACGGCCACATAAGCTCCGAAAGAGAAACCCGCCAGCCACAGCGGTGCCTGAGGATAGCGTTCGCGGAAATAACGGACGACGGCCAGCAGGTCCTCGGTCTCCCCGCGTCCGTGATCAAAACGACCGGCACTTTTGCCCACGCCACGGAAGTTGAAGGTGACACTGAGCAGGCCCATGTCGTTGAAGGTTTCCGCCAGAATATGCACCACCTTGTTCTTCATGCTGCCCCCGTAAAGTGGATGGGGGTGGCAGATTATGGCGATGGGCCGGGAATCCTCGTAACAGTCGGGACAGGAGGTCAGTACCTCGACAGGTCCGGCCGGGCCGTCGATGAGTAGCTCTTCGCCGGAACAGACATCCTCTTCCAGGCCGTCGTAAAGATGCCGCTCCTGGAGTTCCGAAAAATAAAAGTCGTCCGCCATAGTCTCCGCGCCGATGATTCGGCGTCGCTCCTGATTATTGGATTATCGTTCATTCGAGGGTGTGTAAATGCTGCGGGCCGGGAAGGTATCGGGCGTTTTCGCCTCTTTTACCTCTGTGGATTTCAGATCCGCAGTCGTTGGACCGGCTGGCCGCCGATCAGATGTTCATCGATGATCGCGTCGATATCCTCCCGATCCACATAGGTGTACCAGACGCCTTCGGGGTAGACGACGATCACCGGTCCCTGATTGCAGCGGTCCAGACAACCGGCATTATTGATGCGAATACCGCCCTTTCCCGCCAGTCCCAACGCCTTCACCCGCTGTTTGGCATGGTCGCGCAGCTTTTGTGCGCCGAATTCGGCACAGCAACCGCCCGCTTCACGGCGATTCGTGCAGAAGAAGACGTGATGTTTGTAATAGGACATTTCCGGCCTCTGCGATAGGCAAGCGCATGAATTCGGGGTGAGCGGGCGCTGTATTCGGCTTCGCACTGCACGGGAAGCGGCGAATCCGCTAAAATCCCGCGATTCTACCACACGCCGATTGGCATCCCGCCCCGGCTGCAACCGTTCACGGATAGTTTGGACCCGAAACCCACAATCGAAAAACTTGCCGACCGCTGCGTGCTGTGCGGCCTCTGTCTGCCGCACTGCCCCACCTACCGGGCCAGCCACAGCGAGGCCGAGTCGCCGCGCGGGCGGATCTCGCTGATCCTCGCCCTCGCCCGGGGTGAACTGCAAGCCGACGCGGCTTTGGCGAGCCACCTGAACAGTTGCCTGGCCTGTCGGGCCTGTGAAGCCATGTGCCCTTCGGAAGTGCGCTACGGCCGCCTTATCGTGGCCGGGCGCGCCCTCCTGCGCACGGAGCGCCCGGTTAGCAAGCGCCCGCAAACCCCTTCCCTGCTGGGCAAAGACAATCTGGCCGGCCGTGCGCTTCGCGGGGCGATGCGGGCCTACCGGGCCAGCGGCCTGAAGCCGGTCGCCTCCCGCATACTCGGCGACAGCTCTTTCGGCCGGCTCAACCGACTGGTGCCGGATGCCGGGCGCAGTGGCCCGCTCCCCGACTTCAGCCCGGCAAGAGGGCAGCCGCGGGGCCAAGTGGTGCTGTTCGCCGGCTGCACCGGAAAGGTACTGGAGCCCGAGACGCTCGAGGCCGCCGTGCATCTGTTGAACCGTGTCGGCTATGACGTGCATGTGCCCAAGGCGTCGATGTGCTGCGGGGCGCTTGATCTCCATGCCGGAGATACGGGCGGAGCGGAAGGGGCAATGCGGCGCACGGCGGGATTGCTGGCGAAATATGATGCCGATGCGGTCATCGGGATAGCCAGCGGCTGCACCGGCGTACTTGCCGAGTTCGAGAACTGGATCGGCCCCGAGGCGGAGCGGCTTCGGGGGCGTGTGCACGAGATCACCGCGTTTCTCGCCGCTGAGCTGTTCCAGGGGCTGCGGGCGGCTACCCCCGAGGGGCCAGTGGCGGTCCACGAACCTTGCAGTCAGAGAAACGTGCTGCATGGGGCGGGCGATACCGGGCGCTTCCTTGAGCGCCTGGGAATCTCATCGCCCCCCTTGCCGGGCAATGACCAGTGCTGCGGCGCCGCCGGTGAATACATGCTCACACACCCGGAAACCGCCGATGCGCTGCGAAGCCCCAAGGTGCAGGCCCTGGAAGAGCTGGGAGTGCGCTATCTGGTCAGCGCCAATGTGGGCTGCGCCTTGCATATCGGTGCCGGTGCCCGTGAGGCGGGTCTGAAGACCGAGGTCTTGCACCCGGTAGTACTCGCCGAACGCCTTCTGGCGAAAGCCGAGCGCGGAGAACGGTAGGCCAGGTAGCTGTTCGTAACCTCGCCAGGCTGCCTGCGGTAAGAACGGGCATTCGCCCGACAGGTGGGCTCTCACGGCTCGACAGACATTCGCCCACGGGGTGGGCTCCTACAGGAACGGCCGGTATTCGTCCGTCGGGGTGGGCTCCTACGGCACCGGCAGGGATTCGCCCAGTGTGGGCTCCTGGGACACCGGCGAGATTCGCCCACGGGGTGGGCTCCTACAGGAGCGGCCGGTATTCGTCCGTCGGGGTGGTTCCTACGGCACCGGCAGGGATTCGCCCAGTGTGCGCTCCTGGGACACCGGCGAGATTCGCCCACGGGGTGGGCTCCTACAGGAGCGGCCGGTATTCGTCCGTCGGGGTGGGCTCCTACAGTGGGCTTACTACCGTCGGTGGCTTATCCTATCGGCATCGGCCCACACTCCTAATAACCAGTCCCGACAGAGCGACGACTATGCGCAACTACAGCCCCCTTGATCGTATCCTCATGAACGTGGATATCGGTGTACGGACCCTGTTCGGCAAGCCGATCATCACCGAGCGCCCAGACCCCTCCGAGTCCGAATCGGAAGGGGAGTTGAGCGAAGCCGATCGCGAATTGGCGGGGCGTCTGATGCGCATCAACCACGCGGGTGAGGTTTCGGCCCAGGGCCTCTATCAGGGGCAATCACTGACCGCGCGTTTGCCGAAAGTCCGGAAAGAGATGGAGCGGGCGGCGCTGGAGGAAAACGATCACCTGGAGTGGTGCGAACGCCGCGCCCGGGAAATGGGGACCCACGTCAGCTATCTGAATCCGCTGTGGTACGCCGGTTCAGTGACTATCGGGGCGATTGCCGGTGCCGCTGGCGATAAATGGAGCCTGGGCTTCGTTGTCGAGACCGAACGGCAGGTGGTGCGCCATTTGGAGGGACACCTGAAGCAGCTTCCCCACCACGATCAGAAAAGCCGTGCCGTTCTCGAACAGATGAAGGACGACGAGGCCAAACACGCCGGAGTGGCCCAGCGCGCCGGCGGTGCCGAACTGCCTTTTCCGGTCAAGAAGCTCATGCAGCTCACCTCGAGGATGATGACCCGCACGGCTTATTGGATTTAAACCACGGGGAGCACGGGGAAACGGGGATTTAAATTCTCTTCTGCACCGTCCTAGCATGTGGGGCATAGCCCTCTGGCGGCGGTATCGCCGTGAAGAAAAATCGCGCCGGGGGCGGCGCTCCCACCCGTCAACCGAGGGCGCCGCAAGAGTTTCCCCCTGTGCTCCCCGTGTCCCCCGTGGTTTGATCAGAACCCGCCCGGCATCTTGGCGATGTTCCGCCCGTAGAAGATCTCGAGCATTTCCCGCTGCAGACGGCGCCGAATTTTTTTGCCCTCCTGTGGTGCCAAATCGCCCTCATCAACGCCGAACAGGTAGTTGTTCAGCTCAAACTCCCTGAGCATCATCTTGGTGTGAAAGATGTTCTCCTGATAGACGTTCACATCGATCATCTGGTAACGGTCAATGGTGTCTTTGGAGAGATAATTCTGAATCGAGCTGATTTTATGGTCGATAAAGTGCTTCTTGCCACGCACATCGCGGGTGAAGCCGCGCACCCGGTAATCCATGGTGACGATATCGGACTCGAAGCTGTGGATCAGGTAGTTGAGGGCCTTCAGCGGTGAGATGCGACCGCAGGTAGAGACATCGATATCGGCCCGGAAGGTGCTGATTCCATTCTCCGGATGGCTCTCCGGATAGGTGTGCACCGTGATATGGCTCTTGTCGAGGTGGGCCACCACGGCATCCGGCAGCGGACCGGGCCCCTCGTTGTTCATCAACTCTTCGGACATCACCGGCTCCTCGGAGATGAGGATGGTGACGCTGGCCCCCTGGGGCTCATAGTCCTGGTGGGCAATATTGAGGATATTGGCGCCGATGATGTTGGAGACATCGGTGAGGATATTGGTGAGCCGTTCGGCGTTGTACTCCTCGTCGATGTACTCAATGTATTCTTTGCGCTGCGCTTCGTTCTGCGCAAAGCAGACATCGTAAATATTAAAGCTCAGGGTTTTGGTCAGATTGTTGAACCCGTGCAGCTTGATGCGCTTCATCGACGACTCCACCACTTAAAGGCACTTCTGGAAAAATGTAAACCGCCCACAGCGCTGGCCGGGAGGCGGCGGCGGGCGATTATCCCAGATTTCCAGCCAGAGGGGGATGGTAAATCATTTGTACCGTACTGCCGGCGGGATCGAGGCAGTAGAAGCTCCGCGCACCATCCCGGTGAGTCCGCGGCTCCGTCTTCATGGGTACACCGTGCCCCTGAAGCCAGGCAAACCAGGCATCGACATCGTCCGGGCGTTCAAGAATGAAACCCAGATGATCCAGCCGCTGTGGGCCATCAAAGGCTTTGTTCAACCGATGAAGCGCCAGATTGTCGCTTCCGGAGGTGAGATAAACGCTTTTCTCATCAGGCCGCCACTCGACCTCCATGCCCATCAGTTCGACGTAAAAGCGCTCACACGCGGCCAGATCGGCCACAAACAGGGCGATGTGGCGCATACCGGTTGTCGGGCGGGGTTTCTCCATCGTGGGATATCGACCTTGAGAGCGACTTTCGGTTCAGCCTGACCGGCGGCTGAACCCATTAGCGTAGCAGAGGCGGCAAACGCGGGAAGGGAAGACTCGATTCAGACCGGAAAAAGGGCCCCTGCCTGCCGGTTACCCTTACTGGCCTTCGACGATCTCGAAGTCGTGGGTGATCTCGGCCACTTTGCCGAGCATGATGGAGGCGGAACAGTACTTGTCCGCCGACAGGTCGACGGCACGCTCGACCCGTTTCGGGTCCAGATCCTGCCCGGAGACCACGAAGTGAACGTGAATGCGCGTGAAAACCTTCGGATCGCTGTCGGCCCGCTCGGCTTCGATTTCGGCGACGCAGTCACAGATCGGCTGACGACTCTTCTTTAAAATGTGAACCACATCAAAGGCCGTGCATCCGCCCATACCGAGAAGCAGCATCTCCATGGGGCGTACGCCGAGATTGCGACCGCCGTGTTCGGGAGGGCCATCCATGACTACGGCGTGACCGCTATCCGCCTCGCCCAGAAACGTTGCCTGCTCAACCCATTTGATGCGCGCCTTCATTGAACTGCTCCAAGATTCTACGGTCTATGCACTTGTAAATCCGGTCAATATTACCCCATGCGCTTGCCTGGCCATAGGTGGGCTGGTATACGTAATGGGAAAACCCTGCAAAAAAGTAAAGGAAAGTCATGAAGGTGACCCCCACCAAAGGGACGGGCAACCCCTCGCTCGATCGATTCCTCCAGCATTGCCATCGCCGCCGGTATCCGACGAAAAGCACGATTATTTGTGCTGGCGACAAGCCGGACGTGCTCTATTACATCCTCGAGGGCTCAGTCTCGGTGCTCATCGAAGATGACGAGGGCCGCGAAATCGTGTTGGCCTACCTCAACAAAGGGGAATTCTTTGGCGAAATGGGGCTGTTCGATGAGCAGGAGAACCGCAGCGCCTGGGTTCGGGCCCGGGCAGAGTGCGAATTGGCCGAAATCAGTTATGCCCGGTACCGGCAACTGGCCGCTGAAGATGCCGAAATCCTCTTCGCCCTGGCCGCTCAGATGGCCACCCGCCTGCGAGCCACCAGTCGCAAGGTAGGCGATCTGGCGTTCCTGGATGTCACCGGACGTATCGCCCGCACCCTGCTGGACCTGACCAAACAGCCGGATGCCATGACGCACCCGGACGGGATGCAGATCCGCGTCACCCGTCAGGAGCTGGGCCGCATCGTCGGCTGCTCCCGCGAAATGGCGGGGCGCGTGCTTAAAAACCTGGAGGAACAGGGTCTTATCTGGGTAAAAGGCAAAACCATCGTCGTCTACGGCGCCCGATAGCGATTCTGCCGAAAACGCGCGAACAGCAGACAAATCACGCTATTTGCGCCCATTCGCATTGAATGTCGCCTATCTGTTTTTCGCTTTCCTGCTTGAATCGCCGTCGCCGCAGTTCTTTTGGACGGCGGCTTCTTCTCTTCACCTGAAAAGCTCCGCCAATTTCTCGCCGGGTTCGTCGGCGCGCATGAAGGCTTCGCCGACCAGAAAGGTGTTCACGCCGTGACTGCGCATCAGCCGAACATCATCGCGGGTGTGGATCCCGCTTTCGGTCACGACGATGCGATCGTCCGGGATAGCCTTCAGTAGCTCCAGAGTGATTTCCAGGCGGGTCTCAAAGGAGCGAAGGTCGCGATTATTGATCCCCACCAGCGGCAGGTTCAGCGGCAGGGTACGCGCCAGTTCCTCGGCATCATGCACCTCCACCAGCACATCCATCTCCAACTCCCTGGCGAGCCCCGCCAGATCGGTCATCTGACCCTCACTCAGGGCAGCAGCGATCAGCAGGATACAGTCGGCGCCGATGCGCCCGGCCTCGTGCACCTGATAGGGTTCGATAATGAAATCCTTCCGCAGCACCGGCAACGAGCACGCGGCTTTCGCCTGGCGCAGGTAGTCGTCGGCCCCCTGAAAGAAATCGATGTCGGTCAACACGGAAAGGCAGGCAGCACCGCCCTTCTCATAGGAAGCGGCGATGGCCTCAGGGCGGAAATCCGCGCGGATAACCCCCTTGCTCGGGGAGGCCTTTTTCACCTCGGCGATAACCGCGGCCTTTTCTGCCGCGAGCCTGTCCTCGATTGCCGCCACGAAATCCCGTCGAATCGGAGGTGTCGTGGCGTTCTGTTCTCTCAGAAGGTCCAGCGGCACTTTCCTGACCCGCTCGGCTACCTCTTCGGCCTTTCGCGCAATGATTTTTTTCAGAATATCGGGGACTTCAGACATTTCAATGGTTTCCGAATGTTATTCGTCGTCGCCGCCGGGAAAAACGCTCTTCAATCTGCCCTGCCCCCTACTGCGCCAGGCCGCGGGTGAAGGTCACCAGTGCATTGAGCTTTTCACGCGCGGCGCCGGAGGCGATGACCTCGCTCGCTTTCTCGACACCCGCCTTGAGGCTGTCCACCAGGTCAGCCGCATAGATCGCAGCCCCGGCGTTCAGACAGACGATATCCCGCGCCGGTCCCCGCTCTCCGTCCAGCACGGACTGCATGATCCCCACCGACTGGTCCGGGCCGTCGATAGCAAGAGCGCTGATATCACACTGGGCGATCCCGAACTCCTCAGGCGTGATGTGGTAGGTATCTACACGCCCGTTTTTCAGTTCGGCGACCAGCGTCGGCGCCCCGATGCTGATCTCATCCATTCCATCCTCAGCATGCACCACGAGAACATGGCGGCTGCCCAGCTTGGCCAGAACCTCGGCCAATGGCTTCACCCAGTTATCGGAGAAGACCCCAATCACCTGATGGGGTGCTTCGGCGGGGTTGGTAAGCGGCCCAAGCACATTGAAGATGGTGCGCACGCCCATTTCGCGCCGGGGCGCAATCGCATGCTTCATTGCGCTGTGGTGTCGAGGCGCAAACATAAAGCCGACGCCCACCTCTTCGACGCATTGCGCGACCTGGGCGGGGGTAAGTTCGAGGTTGACCCCGGCCGCTTCCAGCACATCGGCGCTCCCCGATTTGCCGGAAATCGAACGATTGCCATGCTTGGCCACGCGGCCGCCCGCCGCAGCCACCACGAAGGCGGAAGTGGTGGATATATTAAACGTACCGATGGCATCGCCGCCGGTACCGCAGGTATCCACCAGATGAGGACCGCCCACCTTTACACCGGTGGCCAGCTCACGCATGACGGCTGCAGCGGCGGCAATTTCGTCGATGGTCTCGCCCTTCATCCGCAGTCCGACAAGAAAACCGCCGATCTGAGCGGGTGTCGCATCGCCGGTCATTATGATGCGCATCACTTCGTGCATCTCGGCCTCGGAGAGGTCCCGCCTTTCGGTCATTGCGCGGATGGCCGCTTGCATATCCATGATGGAAAAAGCCTTTTTATCGCTTCGGTGGGTGAACCGCTCGGATTGTCGCGTCGATGTGTGGGCCGGTCAAGGCGCGGGAACTGCGGCGAACCGCCGCCACCCCCACCAGACAGCCAACCCGATCAGGGCAAAGGCCAGTTGCCCGGAAGCCATGCCCAAGGCGGTCCCACCCAGCAACGGCACGCCCAGGCCGGCGATCAGCGCATTGCCCGTGGTCTGCACAAATCCCTGGACGGCGGCGGCCATCCCGCGGTTGCGGGGGAAGTAGTCCAGTGCCAGGACCAGCAGCGCGGGCAGCGCCAGAGCCATGCCCAAAGCGTAAAGCGCCACAGGGGCCACGACGCCGACGACCGTTGGCGACCACGCCTGGAGGTAGCCGGCGTTGAGCAGTGCGGCACCGACCATGACGATAAAACCCGCATTCACGGTTCGGACCGCCCCCAGCCGCCCGGCGAGCCGACCGGACAGCCAGGAACCCAGCATCACACCGCTTACCATCGGCAAAAAGACATATGCGAAGTCCGCGGCGCCAAGTCCCAGGTGCTCAAACACCAGCCGGGGCGCCCCAACCACGTAGAGAAACATCCCCACGAAGGCGAACGTGAAGCAGAGCACCACGGCCATGAAGCCCGGGCGCGAGAAAGCACGACCGTAGGCGCGGGTCAGTTTTGCCGGATGAATGGACTGGCGTGCCTCCGTACAGAGTGTCTCCGGCAGGCTACGCCAGGCCAGAAACCAGACCAACGTCCCCATCCCCGCCAAAAACCAGAAAACGGAACGCCAGCCGCCTATCTCGTGGAGGACACCGCCGACAATCGGCGCCACGGCCGGGGCCAAGGCGAAAATAAGCATCACCCGGGACATCACCCGCTGCGCTTCAGCACCGCCAAACGCATCGCGCACCACCGCGCGCCCCACCACCAATCCCGCGCTCGCAGTCAATCCCTGGCCGATGCGCAGAAGCAGCAACGTGGAGAAATCAACGGCCAGCGCACTGGCCAGTGAACAGGCAACATACAGACCCAACCCTCCCAAAATCACCGGACGGCGGCCAAATCGATCGGACAAAGGCCCGTGAAGGAGCGTTCCTGCGGCAAAAGCAAGCAGATAGAAGCTCAGCGTCTGCTGCATCGCGGCGGTACTGACACCGAAATCCCCCTGAATGTCCGGGAACGAAGGCAGGTAGGTGTCGATCGAAAACGGCGCCACCATCGACAAGGCCGCCACGACCAGCGCGAGCCGCCGCGCAAGAGCGCGTTTTTCAGAATCGTCGACGAAAGGCATTTTTATCGCAAGCGGACGCGCGAAGGCGCTAATAACCGACTATTTGTGAATCGTACCAGGGGCACACCTTCCGAAAGTCGGGAAAGCGCACTTTATTCCTGGAGCCCGGGAGCGATGCATCAGCCGGCGATAGAACTCGGTAGTCAGCGAACACCACCAGACTGTTTCAGGAAGTTGGCGAGCAGGTCGTGGCCGTGGCGGGTGAGTATCGATTCGGGATGGAACTGAACGCCTTCAAGATTGTACTCGGCGTGGCGCACCCCCATGATCTCTTCCAGGTTACCGTCGGCATCATCGGTCCAGGCGGTCACTTCCAGCACCTCCGGCAGGGAGGCCTTTTCGATTACCAGTGAATGGTAGCGGGTCGCCTCGAAAGGATTATCCAGCCCGGCAAACACGCCGATGTCCTTGTGGTACACCATTGACGTCTTGCCGTGCATGATTTCCCCGGCACGGACAACTTCTCCGCCGAAGGCCTGACCGATGGACTGATGCCCCAAGCATACACCGAGAATAGGCAGCTTCCCGGCAAAGTGCCTGATCGCCTCCACCGAGATCCCCGCCTCCGAAGGCGTACAGGGGCCCGGCGAAATCACCAAATGGTCCGGTGCCAGTCGCTCGATTGCCTCGATCGTGATCTGATCATTGCGATGGACCTCCACCTCCGCCCCCAACTCCCCGAAATACTGCACGAGGTTGTAGGTGAAGGAGTCGTAATTGTCGATCATCAGGAGCATTGGATTTCGTCCCATCGATTGCTTTTTATTCCCGCGACCGCAAAAAAGTACCCCAAACCGTAGGTTCTCGGTGCGCAGTCTGCCAAACCTTTGCGGAATGGATCGCGCGAAAATCCGGGGGCGGCAACTCGGGTGTGATGATACCGTTTTCCAAGTCCTTTCGGGAGGCCCCTCATTGGCCTTGGTGCCGAATCGCAGCAACCGCCGCAAATCCCACCTCTCGGACTCACCAGCGAAACACCGCGAATTTCGCGTGATCCTGTAGTGAGGTTATGGGGGTTTTCCGTAGGCGTTTTGCGGGGTTTCCCCCACTTACACCCTGATGGTCCATTTCTAGCCTTGTTGTACCCGGCCATGGACCGGCCCGGCAGAGCGGAGATTGACTCAACCGCTCATTTCCGTGGGTTCTTGGAATCAATAGATCATATGGAATATTTGGTCGTACTCGCCGTGGCCTCTGCGGTCAGTCTCGCGGTTATCCCTATCGCCGTAGCGTTGGCTCCACGCTGGGGGCTCATCGACAAACCCGACTCCCGAAAGGTACACGCAAGGCCGGTGCCGCGCGTCGGCGGAATCGGCATCGTGACCGGTACGATTAGTGGAATCGCGCTCCTTCTCCCTCTTAATGAGCTTGTTACCTCATATCTGATTGGCGCCGCCATACTGGCCACCTTCGGGGCATGGGATGACCGTAGCGCCCTTGGTCACTATTCCAAGTTTTTAGGGCAAATGCTGGCGATCGTTCCCATCGTCACTTGGGGTGGGCTCTATATTACCCATTTCCCATTTCTTGACTCACCACTCCCTCCGGTGCTCGGCATTCCCTTCACCGCTTTCGCTCTGATAGGCATGATCAATGCTACCAACCACTCGGATGGTCTCGATGGCCTCGCCGGCGGTGAAACGGTCCTGAGTTTGGTAGGGATCGGTCTGTTGGCGCTGCACGCCGGCGACGGTGCGATTCCTTTGATGGCGGTGGCCGCTACCGGTGCTCTTGCCGGTTTTCTACGCCACAACAACCACCCTGCCACCTTGTTCATGGGAGACAGCGGAAGCCAATTTTTGGGTTTCACGCTGGGTGTCCTCGCAATACTGCTAACCCAGCGGGCGGACAGTAGCCTCAGTCCCGCCGTCGTACTCCTTTTACTGGGCCTGCCCATCGCCGACATTCTTGCGGTCTTCTACTTGCGTATTCGCGGCGGAATGAATTGGTTTCGCGCGACCCGCAACCACATCCATCATCGCTTATTGGACCTGGGCCTAAGTCAGCATTCGGCCGTCCTCACCATCTACGCTGTGCAAGCGACTATGGTCGCGACCGGCATTCTGCTTCGGAAGCAACCTGACAGTGTGGTTGTCTCCGTTTACCTGACCTTCTGTGCACTGCTTTTCGGCGGGCTATGTATAGCGGAGCGCCGGAAAACCCCAACACAGTCGCAGCCGCACAGCCGTTCCGGGCCCGTTTGGCTTGCCTCCACTTCGCGTCGATTGGTTGCGGTCACGGTTCCCACCTATTTGATAGGCCTGGCGGTGACTTCAACACTTCCGCGATATGAGATCGCGCTGCTCTGTCTTGCGGTGGCAATCCTGTTACCCGCTGAACCACTTCTAAATGGCGGAAGCGCCCGCTCTATCCTGTCCCGCGCCTTGATGTATATGGTAGTAACGTTGATCGTCTATGCTTCAGTGTTGGAATCGTCGGGCGGGTTCTCCGACATTACCGACGTGTTTCTACTCACACTGATCGGCGTCTCGGTGATTGCAGCCACGCTATCCTCACCGAGGCAGCGTCGCTTTGAATTCCAACTCACTACGGCCGATTTTCTCGTGCTTTCGTCCGTCACAGCAATCGTCGGCTTGGGACTGGCTGGCTTCCAATTTGCGACGTACCCATTCTTAGAGTTCGTCGTCAAATTGGTCCTCCTTCTCTACGGTGCCGAACTGCTTCTGGTTGAGCAGCGCGGTCGCAGTGCCTCATTTCAATTGCTGCTCTGCGCCGGGGCTGGGGTGATCGTGGGGACCGGCTCGCTCCTATAGGCAAATAACTCTCTGCGGATTCTTCAAGGATCTTCCAGAGCACCGAACAGATAGAATTCCGAGCGGGGTGCAGGGGTTCAATGCACAGTAACTGCCTGATTTTTTCATCCCCCTCATCTGTGCCTTTTCCCTGAGGGAGAAGCGATAACCCTTTTTCAACAGCCTGCCAGGGGGGGGGGTGAGCGGCTAAATAGGTGTTCCAAACCTCGGAGCACCTCTCCTGAGGCGGTAAAGATGGGCTCTTCGGGACCGTTGGCGGCAGGGATGCCGCCAGCGAGCCTACAAGGATGTATTCACTGCGCGTCCCGGGAAGCCCATCTCCACCGCCGGTTGTGTCGCAAAGTTACGAACAGCTATTTAGCCGGCAGTCAAAGGGCGCCTTGCTCAGTCTTGGGCAGTGGCGTGAGCTTTCGCCGAATCACCGTGAAAAAGGGCATCATAGGCCCTTAACAAGTTCGGAGCCTCATGCTCCCAGGAAAGCTTTTCAATCACTCGTTTCCTCCCGAACTCTCCCATCCGCATGCGCTGCTCCGGACTGTCTAACAGCTGGACCAGCTTGTCTGCCAAATCCCGGGGGTCATTGGGTGCGGCATACAGCGAGGCTTCCGCGGCGGAGTGACGGCCTTCCTTCAGATCGAACTGCACCATCGGTTTCCCCAAGGCCATATATTCCATGATTTTGTTCATGGTCGAGAGGTCATTCATTGCGTTCACCCGATCCGGGTTAACGCAAACGTCGGCCGTGCTAAGGGCTTCGATGAGTTCGTCGTCCGGGATGCGGCCGGTGAATGTCACATACGGGTGCACGCCAATTTCTCTGGCGTAATCCTCCATTGCGCCGCACTCGGTTCCCCCTCCGACCAGAACAAACTGGATATCCGTTCTGCCTCGTTCGTAAACGACATAACGTACTGCCTCGAGAAGGAGGTCGATGCCCTCCTGCCGGCCCATCACGCCGACATATCCTACGAGGAATCGGCGCCCGTGCTTCCATTTCCCATTAGGGGCGACCGGCTGAAGACGTTCAAGATTCGGTCCGCTTCGTACAACAAAAACCCGCTCCTGAGGCATTCCGCCACGCTGGACGGCTATATCCCGATATGAGTTGTTCGTAGCAATGGAGATGTCGGCGAACCGGAACGTCCACCGCTCCAGGCCCCGCATGATCCGATAGAGGAACGACCGGCGCGTACCAAACTTGGCTTCATAAAGCTCCGGACAGACATCATGGTGGTCGAACAGAAACCGCCGCCCAAGTAACTTGAACGGCGCGGCCACGAAAAAGATGGTGTCGGGGGGATTGCAGGCGTGTATCGCGTCAAACCCCCGGGTAAACAGGATCCGCCAAGCCAACAGTGATTGCCAAAACAATGCCGCCCCGTATTCGGCCAAATAGCCTCCAACGCCATTGCCTTCGATCGGCAGGGGATGGCGATAAATAGCGATTCCGTCAACGACTTCTTTTGGTCGGGTATATCCTTTCATCTTGGGACATATTATGGATACCTCATATCCCGCCTCATGGAGTGTGGTGGCTTCCTGCCAAACCCGCCGGTCAAACGGTACCGGCAGGTTCTCCACAATAATGAGAATTCGACGTCCGGCTTTACCAGCAGATCCCTTCATAATGTTTTCCCAGCCGCTCCGTGCCTTCCAGCCGCACAAGGTCAACAACCGTTTGTACGCCAGTGTTCGAATCGAAAATCTCAGTAAACTCTTTATCTCCGTTCCCTATTACCACCGTATCGGCATGCATCAATACGTCATCAGGCGAATCGACCATCAGGCGGGCGATATGGGGGATGTGATTCAGCAGGTAATCCCGGTTTGTGCCAGTGAGGCGGCCAAGCTGAACATTGCGATCATAGATTTTCAGTTCGTATCCCTTGCCGATCAGGGTCTCTATCAGCGTGACGATCGGGCTTTCACGCAGGTCATCCGTGCCGGCCTTAAAGCTCATCCCCAGCACGCCCACTTTGCGGCTGTCTGCCGCTGCAACCATAGCGATGCCCTTTTCCACCTGTCGCATGTTGCTGGGGATAATTGCGTTCAGGATGGGCAAATCGATATCGAGCGTTTTCCCCTTGTAGGTCAGTGCCCTCACATCCTTCGGCAAGCACGATCCGCCAAACGCAAAGCCGGGCCTCAGATAATAGGGAGAAAGGTTGAGCTTCGTGTCACGGCAAAAAATATCCATGACCTCGTGTCCGTCGAGGTTGAGAGATTTACAGATATTACCCACCTCGTTGGCAAAACCGACCTTGAGCGCATGCCACACGTTATCGACGTATTTCACCATCTCTGCGGTTTCGATATCGGTGCGCACCAAAGGGGCATCGATATGTGCGTACATTTCAACGATTCGGTCGCCGGAACCCCAATCGCTCTCACCGACGACGATTTTCGGCGGCGAATCGTAGTCTCTGACCGCAGTTCCCTCCCGCAGGAATTCCGGGTTGTTGCACACGCCGAACGCGTGACCCGCCGTTTTCCCCGAAGCTTCCTCCAGCGCCGGGATGACCACATCGTTCATTGAACCCGGGAGCATGGTGCTTCGGACAGCAACGACGTGAAATGCATCCTTCTCACGCAGGGCCTGTCCAATCTCCTGACATACCTGCCGGACATAGCGGAGGTCCAAGCTGCCGTTCCCGTTGCTGGGAGTCCCCACGCAGATAAGGCTCACTTCGCTGTCGGCAACTGCAGTGGCGGAATCGGCAGTCGCCGACAGCATTGCTCCCTGGACGGCTCCGCCGATCAGATCACTGACTCCCTCCTCGACGATCGGCGACTTGCCGGCATTGATCAGATCGACTTTGGTGGGATTGGGGTCCACCCCAATAACGCGATTGCCGTCCCTTGCCAGACATGCCGCTGAGACAGCCCCCACGTACCCCAAGCCGAATATACTGATATCCATCTTCGTCTCCTCATCCCTGATTACCGCGGAGTATTAGACTCGCGGCATGACTAGCGTATCCTGAACACCATCTGTGCCGGCCGGTCGAGCTTCTTTCAGAGCCCCGCATTCTATCTCCGTTTTTAGATGCGTGGCTCCCGAAATCGAACTTCTGCAGCGGACCGATGTTATGGGCGTTTTCAGATCATAGCCCCGGGAAATCCAGCCCGCCGGCCGCGCCTCGTCGCCGCAGTATGTGGTGATATCTGCCTGCTCCGTGACCCTCATGACTACAACCGTTTCACCGTTTCTGATCACCAAACCACTCGGAATTATTTCAACTTTGCAGTGCTCGGCGAAGTGCCACCAGCGCTCTACTTCATGGACTCCAAAGCACTCTAAGTGGTCTTCTATAATCAAACGCCGCGTAGGCTTATCGAGGGTCAGCCGCCGCCGGTGCCTCACTGGATCGGGCAGGCGGCAATAACCGTCATGGCTGCCCACCAATGTTTCCGTCCGCGGTCCGCATTCCCATTCTTCGCACCGGCTGGTGGCATGCTCCGACCACATGAAAGGACCGCCCGAGACCGACTGATCGAGCCCATCCACCACCACCGTATTGTGGGCCGAAGTTCCCCGGAAGTAATCGCGCCAATGTCGTTGAGTGTGGTAGGCGTAGGTGCCCGGATCGACAAGAATCTCCCGGCCGTCCACGTTTAGCGTGAAGTGCAATGCATCGGCGTGGCCATGGGCTGCGATACTCAAGTAGCCCAGCGGCCCTACATCTGCAATCACCCGAATCTCCCGCGGCTCGTTCAAATCACTGCCAAGAATGTAGTAACCCCCTTCAGTGAAGGCACGGGGAACTCGGTTTTCAGAACCGTCACGCGCTAAAAGCGCGTACATTCCGGAAGCCCTCTCTGCCCCAAGAAGCCAGCAGGTCTTTTGGTCACATTCGCCTGCCTTACCGGCGAAATCGCTACGATCGAACAACACCGCTCCGGTGGCGAGCAGCGAACGAAACGGTGAAAACGCCGGTTCATGGGAAAGCATGACCACCCGCCCGTCATCGGCGTCACCTATCATGGGTACATTCCCGGCCGCATCCATTATGGCGGCCATGAATTCCATCATCTTTTCTATCTTTTGCCAGTACGGTGCATCGAATGCCCTACCCGACCGCTCGGCAACCAGTCCCGAGATGAGCAGAAAGTCGAGAACGAACTGCTGATAACCAATAGCCTGCTCCCGATTGACGCCATCGTCTGTATTTTGCGCATCTGCCTCATGCTGCAGGAGACGGCCGGCATTCTCCCCCCACTTCCTGACATCCCGCCAAAACGGCCAACAGCACGAACCGACAAACAAGCCAGCGAGCTCTCCAATCAGGTGATTATTGGCCGATGAAAAGCGCGACGGTCTGGCCTTTATGAACGCCAAATGCCGGTAAACGCTTTCCAGCCATCGTTTACGGAATTCCTGTCCGGCGGGCCCTCGGAACAAGGGGCTCGACCAGCCTCCAACCAGCTGCCAGGTAACCGCCCAATTGATGATCCGTATTCCCAGTTCCAGTGAACTACACCAATTAACTCCACGCGCATAAGGGCATTGCTCAAACCAACTTCCGAGAAACCGCGCGATGGCACCGCCATAACGTTCGTTCCCGGTTGTCCGATAAGCCTGAGCCAAAGTGGCGAGCTCGAGATGACGATTGAGCTCCCAGGTATATTTGATGTCGCCCACCAATGCGGTGTCGCGGTAATCCATAGTCGGCCCGTAGTGGAGCGGGGCTAAAATCCCGGTCGACGGGTCACGATTCCATTCCGGGGTGCTGCCTACACGCAGGCCCCGCAAGCGGAAAATGTCTCTTTTTCCGTCCAGAATCCTTTCGGCAGCTGCCAGCATGTCATCCGTTGACACCGGATTGTCTTCGCCAAGACAGCCGACTTCCGGCTCCGTCCGGACAAGCTTGAGGTCAATGGGCGGAACCGGCCGATGCAAGGGACCCAAACCACGGCGCATCGACTCTGCCAAGGACCGGCGGATCCGAAAACCCACCTCCTGCATGGACATTCTTAAGAGCCTGTTCTTGTACCAGAGGACGCTTTGCAAGGATCCATCTCCGATCGTGATTCAGGGGCTCGAAGCGTTGAGTTCAGCAAAGACAACGACAACGACAACGACAGAAGTCATTGTCTTTGCCTTTCAACCATTGCGATTCGCCTGCCTCAAGGCTCCCCCTCCCGACGGTTCATCGGGCGAACCGATAGGGGAGATCCCTCCACGCTTGTCTCGAATGACCTCTTTGATCAGGCCGGCATCGATCGGCTTGCGTTGCTCCGCATAGCCGTACACCAGCGCCATATCAGAGATGAGGTTTATCAATCGAGGAACGCCGCGAGTCGCACGCCAGATAGGCTCATACGTCTCAGGAGCAAATGTGTCGGTGCTGCCGCCGGCTATGCGCAGCCGATGAACAATGTAGGCGCCCGTTTCATGTAGGTCCAATGGCCCAAGGTGATAGTCAGCACCAATCCTCTGTGCAAACTGCACCAATTCGGGTCGACGCAGCACCTCCAACAGTTCGGGTTGGCCGACCAAAACCAGTTGCAAAAGCTGATAATGGTCGGCATTGACATTGGAAAGCATGCGCAATTGTTCAAGCGACTCCATTGTCAGGTTTTGCGCTTCGTCAATTATCAAGACCGAGCGGCGTCTTCCCTTATGCTGTTCTACCAGAAAATCTGTCAACGTGTGATAGAGGTCGACTTTTGATTTGTCGCGATACTCCAGCTCGAAAGACAGAAGAATCCACTGGAGCAGTTCTTCGAAGGAATCGCACTGCGTATTTGATACCAGTCCGACGGACGTATTGGTGTCGGTCCTATGGATAAGCTTACGGACCAGAGTTGTCTTCCCCGAGCCTATTTCCCCGGTAACGACCGAAAATCCAACCTGATTGATCAACCCATACTGAAGCATGACCAAGGCGCGCCGGTGCTTCTTGCTTAGAAACAGATAGGCCGGGTCGGGCGCCAAACCGAAAGGTTTGTCTTGAAACCCGTAAAAGGCCTCGTACATAAGCGACTCCCTTTGCTAAACGAGGGCTCAAGGCGATGCATCCTTTTCCGAGATCACCCGATGCTTAGGAAATTTAAAGCCAGGAACGATCCAGCGCCACCAGGCTTGTGCGCCCCGTTGCACCTACCGGTCTTGCGTCCTTTCAGTAATAGTCTTGATACCGCTGTGCGGCATCATCGGTTTTATTCAAAACAGTACCCACAACGGCAGTTCCTTCGAGCAACTCAAAGGCCTTTTGACACTGGCCTTTCGCTGTTTCAGCGTCAGCTGTAACCACAAGAATCGCATCGAGAAGCGGCGCCAGCGACACGACATCATCACCAATCAGAACTGGAGGCAAGTCAAATATCACTGTTCTATCCGGATAGCGTCGTTTCAGTTCGTCGATCAATGCCGCCATTCCCGGAGATGACAGATGCTCCGATGAAACATTCGATCCGGGTCGACCCGGAAGTAACACAAATCGATCAACTCCCGGATTGACCAAGATCGTTTCTATCGCAGTTCCCGACAGCAGGTGATCACCAATGCCCGCTCGCGGCTTCAGTGCGAATAGCTCATGAACGCTCGGACTTCTAAAGTCTGCATCGACTAATAGAGCCGTTTGCGTCAACTCCCTGGCGATGCTGATACCGAGATTGACGGCAGTCAAAGTCTTACCTTCCTTGGGCATCGTACTGGTGATACCCAGCGTTCTCCATCCGTTTTCCCGCATTCGCTGAAGCACTCGAGTCCTCAGTAGTCGGTAGGCATCGACCACTATAGTGTCGGAATGTGAGTTGAGTACGCGGTTGCGCTCCAGGATCTGTTCGTCTACCGGAACGCTTTTCGTGTTGGTGTAGGTAAAAGGCTCGAAGCGGTGATTGCTTTTTTTTCGTACGTCGAAGCCTTCCTGGTTCCGACTGGCAATTTCCAACGCCTTAGCTATTCGATCCATCGGCTACACTCAACTCCGCTTGTGAAATAGTTGCGCTTCCGCGCCGGTCTTTCCCAGGATCTTAACGAAATCACTTTGACTCGATGCTGGTCGGTTAGTGCGTACCCGCATCGGACTGTATACCACTTGTCCGCCGGTTTTTCCCAACAGATATCGGTTGTCGACTTGAGTTGAGACTTCTGGCTTCATGATTGATTCCCCAACGGCGCCTTGCGACAAAAACCAAAGCCACGAACGCAATCAATACCGGCACCAACAGTTGCTCCAGAGACGACGCCGACGATAGCTCAAGTGACAGTTCACAACCATTGCATGGGCTAATCGATGTTGGCTCTGCAGCAGCGTCAAGAGAAACCAAACCGGCAAAACCTAGCATTCTCCACAGACGCATCCGACTACACTCCCTATTTTGATTACGGGGCCTATTCCATAGCCCCAATCTCGATTTCGCAAGCGCGCATATCGCCGTAAGTTAAGTGCAGGTTTTCACCTTCTGCAAGACACGACGATCAGATCGTCGAGAAGCCCAACCTCGCAATTAATGCGAGCGCATCCACATCTCACCGGTCTTTACTTGTTCTTAGAGCCCAGCGAAACCATGGCGACCTTTCCCAGACGTTCCGGGAGATCACCCGGCTTTCGCGTGTAAAACGTGTTCCGCCATAGCCAAACCGGTCTCATCAGACGCCTATAGGCTGCGACCATATAACGAATAAAAAAGCGCCCGAATCCATCCTTGTAGCGACGAAGGGAGTTCGGCGTTCTTACCATGTCTCGCAGCTACGCGAATTCTCCAAACGTGAAGGGAAGCGCGCCGCGACCACGCAATATCCGGCGGCATCCGCATTCCCATCAGATGCTGCGTAAGCTGCAAATAGCACAAAAACTCGAAACCGAGCCTCTCCTTCGAGCCTGCGGCGTGCCACTGTCCCCAAACAACGCTGGTGTTATAACGCTTTGCCAAAAAAGCGAATTCTGTTAGTTGTCGTAATGCAACATTTGAGCCGATGAACTCTTGATGAGGAACTAACGCATGGGTCGTGTTATGTATCAGCCGATAGGTTGGCTCCAGAATCAAGGTCCTTGCGTTCCCTAATCGAACCGGCAAGGTGTGGCGCCAAGCTTCCTCAACCGGGAGCACCCTATCGGACTGGAGGCCGCCGACGCTGGTATGGAGTTCCACATCAACAGGAGTCCCCGGCAAGTTGACACGAGGGAGGTGATGGAGACCGTTCCCTCTGAAGCGGGAACGCGATGATCGGGTGACCCTGGTCTCTTCACGAAAGCCCAAATCACGCAGTAGAGCCCATGCCTCGCCGGCCAGTCTCGGCTCGACCAGGATGTCGAGGTCGCCCATCATGCGGTCGCCGGGCGCCGGGTAAAGGTGATCGCAGAAAGTCGCTGCGCCTTTAAGAAGGACATTCGATATTCCGTAGCGCTCGAATTCGATAAGAATCGCCTCGAGCACCTGGCGAAACTGCTCGTTGCGCTCCGTGTTGGCCTGATGCATCAGGCTCAAATAGTCCTGCAGCTCATCAGGAATCAGATGGATTATCCCGTCCCGCTGAAGACTTCCAAACCAGAGCGGAGTACAGAAGTGCAGATTAGCCTGACGCAGGATAGGGCCCCACTGCATGTCGCCGTTGCCAATCGCAGCAGAAAGCTCGTTTAAGCTTGCGTCACTCTTGAATGGCGACAGAAAGGCCGCGAGCCAGCCAAAGTGGTCTTCGACGGCCGGGAGCTTTTGGCCCGCCGAAACGGCGCCATCCACCACGCGGTCACTTCGCTTCGTCATGCCTGACTCTGGCGCGGTACACCAATGCCCTGGGATTTCCAGAAATGTTCACCCAGCATCTCGAGAGAGCGTTGTAGATCGGAGAAAACCAGTTCATAGCATTCGCTTCGTTCGACCAGATCAATCATCGCCTGGATGTCTTCATCGCGAAGCTCCCTTCCGGATGATCCGCTGGTGGCAAGCCGCCGTAATGCGTCCGTCTTCCCTAGCGGCCTCATCTCGGTCTTTCCACCCGGCTGATAACGCGGAAAGACGACCCCTTCCACCAAAGCCGACTCTCCCTTTTTCGGCTGACTCGACGCTGGAGGCGAAACATAGCGAACCCGTTTGCCATCCGCACGCAGGTACACACATTCCGCGCCGAGTCCGGGATAGAATGGTTCAAGCACTTCCACAGACCCGGGTTTAACGCTCATCGGTAACGGCAAGGGACGTATGCGAAGGGTGCCGGTGTCCAGTGCCGTAATCTCGTCGGAGAAGAACTCAAGGCCGCTTGCGGCCAAAGCTCCGGCCAAGGTGGTTTTTCCGGAACCGGTTTCGGCAGGAAACACTACAGCCCGCCCGTTCTGCACAATTGCCGCAGCATGGAAAAGGAGGTGTTCACTGAGAGCGGTGCAGGTATGGATGAAAACGAGAGTAAACAGCAAGGGAAGCGCTTCATGCCAGGGTTTTCCTACTGCGTAGATAGCGGAGTTCAGTAGGATGTCGTACGTCCCGTCCTTTTCATTATTGGCGCGCAGTGTCAGAGACAGCCCGAGCTCCGATTCGGATTTGGAGATAAACGGCGCCATGAACTCCAGGAATTGTCTGCCCGCTTCCGGGTCCGAAGCACGAAACTCGATGATATATCCTTGGAGATCGAACCGCTGCCGGACAGCCCAGGAGGTATCGACCATGACCTGAGACGGGGCCATACTGTGCCGAAGATTTAGGCTTTGTGACTGCGCTCCACTCTCCGGTGGCCAAAAACCGTCCTCGGCAAATTCGTTCATATTGGCCGCAGGCCCACGTAACATGTGCGCTTCCCGAAAACGGTTCAGCGCCGCCTCGACATCCCGCAATGCCGAAGCTTTTCCAACACTGTAGCGTTCGGAAACCGCCGATGCCACTTCCCGCTCATTTCCCAACTCTGCAAACAGACACCAGATGAGCGCTGAGGTGGCATTAAGCACCAGCAGCTGTCGCGAACCTTTGCGAAAGAGGACGCCCCCGTCCGCAAACGGAAAAAAGTGCACTGCGGGGGAGACCGCCGTGTAAGGGCCGTCACTGACTGAATTCATTCGGGGATTTTTTTAGCCGATTAGTGCGAAATACGCCTGCTCATCGCCTTATGCCCTGATGGATCAGCCGCTCAAAAAAAACCAGAGCGGCCGCTCCTCCAGACGCGTTCCCGCTAAGGGAAGGGCTTATTGTCAACGCCCCTTCCGGGATCCGGGCCTACCGTCCCGCCGTTCGGCGGTTTAGGTGTCGCCGTACCGGTTATCTCCCCTTTTCCGGAGTTCCACGATTTCGCGGCATTGGCCTTTTCTACAAGCATCGATGAAATCAGGGGGGTCGTATAAAGAGCAAAGGCGCTCTTTCGCAGAAAATCCCGGCGACGCTCCACTTGCTGCTTTTCGTCCACCTTCTCCTCACTGCTCATATCACTCCTCCTTGAGTTACCTGCTCCATGCTCACCTCTAGCAGGCTGTTGAAAAAGGGTTTTGTCCCTTCTCCCTCAGGGAGAAGGCTAGGATGAGGGGGTTAAAAATCAGGCAGTTACCCTGCATTGACCCCCTCCCCCCGGCCCTCTCCCGGGGGGAGAGGGAGTTTTTCAACAGCCTGCTAGAGGCTTATCGACGACAATAGCTCTAGCGGAGCGAAATGCAACGTGTTCGGTTCGCTTCTTGGGCCTTGGCACGCATGTAAAAAGAAGCCATATTGATGCGTTTTAGCCCGAGTACGGACCACTTCTGCCAAAACCATCGTCTTTGCACCGATCTGGGGCGAGATCCGGCCCACGGGTTTACTCATTGTTCCTGGAACTCTGGCGGAAATATAAAGGTGATTCGAATTCCTCTTAAGGAATAGCTGAATGAAAACTTGCTATCTAGAGGGTAGGCAAATGCCTACGTAAAGTTACTGGTTACTCCCACCTGCATTCACCCCCTTTCGCAACTATTCTCGGTTAACAAAATCGATAACATCCGGAAAGGACTCCCATGCTACCGACGTTATGGCCAAGGATTGGGCTTCTACAGGCTATTTGGCTTATTGCTCTTATGGTGACCGGTCCTGCTTCGGCCGGAGTCCATGACGCCGATAGCGAAGTAACATACAAAGAATACTGGATAAGCCATGACGAGTTCACCGGCGGGTGCGGCACGCATGAGACAAGTCCTGGAAGCTGGTACCTGGAACCTGGTGATTGCTCAAAAACCCTGTCGTTCAACATTCCCGATGATTTTTCCCAGGCACTCAAGGTAGAGATCTATATCGACCTCTGGCGAGCCGGAGAATCCCATGACGCGCGCTTTCAGCTCAACGGAAATCCGACGGTGTACGCTGCCGATGTTGGGGCTGACTGGAGTCGAACACCATTCGTCAGTGAGATTCCGACCAGCGAGCTTGTACAGGGCACCAATACAATTACCTTCGCCAGTGCGGGCGCACAGTACCATATCCATGATGTCGCGTTCCGGATCTACCATGATGCAACCCACCCTCTCATTGCCGGCCCATCGAGCGATGTGACGCCACCCACAGGGGGACTCACATCCATAACCGCCGATAACGGGATATTCACCCCCGCAGACGGCGGTTCCCTGGTGATCGATAGCAACCAGCTAACCTTGAACGCCGATGCCAGCGGGGCAGCCTATGTCGAATTCCACGGCTACTACGAAGGTTACGACGAGGATAACGACGGCGCTTTTCGGGACTGGCATAACATCAAGCGCAATGGTCGAAACCCCGGCGGACGAGGGACCATCGACCATATCGGTACAGCCAGATCTTCACCCTTTCAGGTAACGTGGCAGCTACCGCATATCGCGCAACAACCAGATGTTCGTTTTAAGGTGCGCCTCGTAGACAGTTCCGGTAACGTCCGCGAGGCTGCCGGTGGCGTGTCCGGCACCTTTCTATTGAGCAGGACACAGCAGCATGTCGGAACCTATCATATCGCTGGCTTCAAGGATGCTGTGTTGCATCATGACGGGGCCTATCCCGACACAGTGACCCGCACTGTCGACCTGCCGGCCGATTTATCGGATGTTACTGCAGCGTACCTAATCGGTGCCTACTGGCGAAACCCGTATATAGCTCTGAACGGAAGTACGCCGTTTCCTGCATTCCACAGCGATGAAGATAGTTGGGAACTGTCCCTTCGAGCCATTCCGGTTGCGAGTCTACTTCCCGGGCCGAATGTCATTGAATATCGCTATGAGGGCTCGGGGTTCGGCGAGTTTATAGAAGAACCGGGCCCCATGATCGTGCTGGTACATGCGGGTCCCCCCTACCCTTACATCAGCGGCATTCAGGTGGATGTGACTGACACCACCGCGACTATCACCTGGAATACCGACGAAAGCGCCAACGGCAAGCTCGATTACGGCCCAACGACGTCCTACGAAAACGGAGTCGTGTCGGAAGGCGGTTCGACGGGTACGAATCACACTATCACCCTGACGGGTCTGATGCCCGCCACGCTCTACCACTATCGACTCAGGTCCACCGACGTCTACGGAAACACGGAGACCTCGGCGGACCGGACTTTTACTACCGCCAGTACTGACAACCCATCCGGGGTGTCATCTGATGGGTTTGACGCAACGACCCTGGATACGGGCGTTTGGACGATAAGGATCCACTCGGTGATGGTACGGCGGGGGCCGGCAACGGACGGCTTGCACTGTCCGTACCCGCTGGCACGGCGCACGATCTATGGAATGGAAAGGATGATGTTGTGCGGGTGATGCAATCGGCCAACGACACCGATTTCGTTCTGGAGGCGAAGTTCAACTCGGCGGTTACCGACCGGTATGAATACCAGGGAATCCTGGTCGAGCAGAGTGATGGCAACCTGCTGCGCTTTGACATGGTCGGAGATCGGAGCAGCACCCGCCTGTTTTCCGCCACCCTGGAGAACTGGACGGCCAATATCCGCCAGGATTTGCGAGGGTTACCCAGCCTACCCCTCTACCTGCGCCTGACGCGCAGCGGTGACCTATGGAGCCTCGAATACGCCTACGACGGCTTCAACTGGCAGAACGCCGGCAGCTTCACCCATGCCATGACCGTCAATTCGGTCGGACTCTACGCAGGAAACGCCGGCAATTCGGTGCCCGGCCATACCGCACTCGTTGATTATTTTCAGGTCGGAAGTCCATCATCCTCCGATACCACCGCACCGGTTATCAGCGACATTCAGGTGATCGTCACCGATGCCGATGCCACTATCACCTGGACCACCGATGAAACCGCCGAGGGCAGCCTCGACTACGGCCCCACCAGTGCCTATGAAAACGGCACGGTGTCCGAGGGCAGCAGCGGAACAGCCCACAGCGTCACGCTGTCCGGCCTCAACGCCGACTCCACCTATCACTACCGGGTCAACAGCACCGACGCCGCCGGCAACACCGCCAGCTCCGCCGACCTCACCTTCACCACCGAGCCGGCCGGCACCGACACCACCCCGCCGGTGGTCAGCGATATCCAGGCGAGCGTGACCGATACCTCGGCCACCATCACCTGGAGCACCGACGAGGTCGCCAGCGGCAGCGTCGATTACGGCCCCACCAGTGCCCATGAGTACGGTACGGTTACAGAGGGTGATAGCGGCACCAATCACAGCATAATACTTTCCGGTCTCACTGCCGACTCCACCTTTCACTACCGGGTCGACAGTACCGATGTCAGTGGCAATACCGGCAGTTCGTCTGACCTTACCTTCACGACCTGGACCGGTTCTTCCGGTTCGGCACCGGCTACCGACACTTTCGACGGCAGTACCCTGGATACCAGCCTTTGGACGGTTTTAGATCCGCTCGGGGACGGCACCGTGGAGGTCGGTAACGGGCAACTCGCCCTGTCCATCCCCAAGGGTACCAGGCATAACCTCTGGAAGGGAACGAACGATGTCCTGCGGGTGATGCAGCCGGCCAACGACACCGATTTCGTCCTGGAGGCGAAGTTCGAACTCGGCGGTAACCGATCAGTATGAATACCAGGGGATCCTGGTCGAGCAGAGTGATGGCAATCTCCTGCGCTTCGACATGGTCGGAGATCGAAGCAGCACCCGCCTGTTTTCCGCCACGTTCGAGAACTGGACGGCCACGGTTCGCCAAGACCTGCACGGACTGTCGAGCCTGCCCCTTTACCTGCGCCTGACGCGCAGCGGCGATCTATGGAGTCTCGAGTACGCCTACGACGGGGTCAATTGGCAGGATGCGGGCAGTTTCACTTGTGCGATGACGGTCAACTCGGTCGGCCTCTATGCCGGAAACGCCGGCAGCACGGCGCCCGCCCATACCACGCTCGTTGATTATTTCCAGGTCGGAAGTGCATCATTCTCCGATAGCACCGCACCGCACATCAGCGATATCCAGGTGAGCGCCACGGACACTGAAGCCACGGTCACCTGGACCACCGATGAAACCGCCGAGGGCAGCCTCGATTACGGCCCCACCAGCACCTATGAAAACGGCACGGTGTCCGAGGGCAGCAGCGGAACGACGCACAGCGTCACGCTCTCCGGCCTCAGCGCCGAATCCACCTATCACTATCAGGTCAACAGCACCGACGCCGCAGGCAACACCGCCAGCTCCACCGACCTCACCTTCACCACCGAGCCGGCCGGCACGGACACCACCGCGCCGGTGATCAGCGGTATCCAGGCGAGCGTCACCGACACCTCGGCCACCATTACCTGGAGCACGGACGAGGCGGCGACCCGCAGCGTCGACTACGGATCGACCAACGCCTACGAAGACGGCACCGTAAGCGATGCCACCCTGGTCGCGGCCCACAGCCTGAGCCTTACCGGACTCACAGCCGATTCGACCTATCGTTACCGCGTCAACAGCACCGACGCAGCGGGGAATACCAGCAGCTCCGTGGATCTGACGTTCACGACAGCTACCGTTTCATCGTCTGGTCCGGTGTCCGATGCGTTCGACGGCAGCTCACTGGATACCCGCCTGTGGACCGTACTCGATCCACTGGGCGACGGCACATTTGCGGTCAGCAATGGACAGCTTTCGCTGTCGGTTCCTTCCGATTCGGCACATAACCTGTGGAAGGGCTCAAATGATGTTCTTCGAATTATGCAGCCGACTGACGACGTTGATTTCTCCATCGAGGTGAAATTCGACTCGATAGTTAGCGAACAACATCAATTCCACGGCATTTTGGTGGAGCAGAGCGACGGAAACCTGCTTCGCTTCGATGCCGTAGGGGACAGTGGCAGTGCCCAACTTTTTGCCGCCACTTTCGAGAACTGGACTGCGACGGTTCGACAGCAGCTGGACGGGTTGGCCAGCAATCCCCTCTACCTACGTCTAACCCGTAGCGCCGACCAGTGGAGCCTGGAGTTCTCCTATGACGGCACGAATTGGGTTCAAGCCGGCAGTTTCACCCATGCGATGACGGCAACAGCGGTTGGTGTCTACGCCGGAAACGCCGGCAACCCAACACCTGCGCATACTGCGGTGATCGACTACTTCCAAGTTGGGCGAACGGTTTCCGAAGTGGGCGACACGAGACCGCCGGCAATCGACAATATCCAGGTAAACGTTACCGACTACGATGCCACCATCGCATGGCGGACCAATGAGACATCGAATGGTAGCGTCGATTATGGCTCAACGAATGCTTACGAGAGCGGCAGTATCGGCGAGGCAACGTCCGGTATTTCTCACAGCGTGACACTTTCCGGACTGTCCGCCGACTCCAGCTATCACTACAGAGTGAATAGTGCAGATTTTTCGGGAAACACCTCCAGCTCAATGGACCTGACGTTCACCACCAATAGTCTGAATGATGGTGGTCCCTTGATAGACGCGTGGCAGGGCGATACCCAGACGTTCAGCGGATCCGGCCAGTCCCAGAACTGGACAAACATTTTGGGCCGGGTTACAGACCCCGACGGTGTCTCTTCTCTAAGCTATTCCCTGAACGGTCAAGCGTTTCAGCCGTTGACGATCGGTGCCAATGGCAACCGCTTGATTGCTCGTGGGGACTTCAATGCTGAACTCGATTATCGAGAGTTGTTACCCGGACAGAACAGCGTGACGTTGAACGCTACGGACTCCCTTGGAAACACGACAACTCAAACGCTCACTCTCACGGCCAACTTTAACGATCCCGGTCTTCCTTTTGCCATTGACTGGAGTACCGTCCACGACGTACAGGACGTCATGCAGGTGGTCGATGGGCAGTGGGAAACCAGTAGGTCGGGAATAAGGTCGACGGTCTTGGGTTATGACCGAATCCTCGCCTTGGGTGATATTGGATGGAACGATTATGTTGTCACTGTGCCCGTGACCATACACTCTTTGGATCCCTTGTGTCTCGACGGCGGTTGTCCGGGAAAGCCTGGTGTAGGCGTCATCGTACGGTGGCAAGGTCACTACGACTGGGATGGTTCGCAACCCCGAACCGGTTGGTGGCCAATCGGGGCATTCGGATGGATAAACTGGGACATCTCGACCATGGACGCCCGTTTTCAACTTTGGGGTAGCGACAGCACGCGAGTAGCTACCGCACGAAACCAGGCGGTTTCGTTCGGCGAGACCTATATGGTCAAGATGCTGGCCCAGACCGTGCCTGGCGAGTACCACGCCTATAGATTCAAGGTCTGGCCGTCGACCCAACCGGAGCCGCTGGACTGGATGTTCACACATGAAGAGCCGATCACGAGCCTCGGCCAGGGCGCGATTTCCCTTGTGGCTCATCATGCAGACGTCACCTTCGGGAATATGACTGTCGAACCGCTCTCACCCCCGGCACTTTCTTCTATCAGTGTGGACGTTAGTGACACATCGGCGACCGTAACTTGGCTTACGGACGAACCTGCGGGAAGTCGTATCGAGTGGGGCCTTACCTCCAGCCACGACAGCGAACTCAGCGATACGACCCGACTCACATCACACGAGTTTACGATTACCGGCCTCGAGCGCGGCACCACCTACCACTACAGCCTTACCAGCGTAGATGCCGATGGCGAGATAGGTCATTCCGGTAACTTGACCTTCACCACCACCAGCACCGGAAGCACATGGAGGGACGATTTTTCTGAGACCTCACTGGATCCGTCATGGCAGGCCGTTGACCCCCTGGGCGACGCATCGTTTACCCTGACCGGAACACAACTACGCATCGATGTTACTGCGGGGGCCGAGCACAATGTCTGGCGTTCTGGCAATTTTGCGCCACGGCTGATGCGTCCTGCTGAGAACTTCGATTTTCAGATTGAGACAAAACTGGACTCTTACGTACAGAGCGGACATCAGATGCAGGGGGTGCTCATAGAACAGGACGCAACCAATTTCATACGTATCGATATCTATAGCGACGGCACTACAACATACCTGTTTGCCGCGACCTTCCTGAACGGCAATCCAGCAAAGGTGTTCAATATACCCATTGCGTCATCAATACCGCTCTATCTGCAGGTAAATCGCACCGGCGACCTTTGGGAGGTCTTCTACTCAAGCGACGGTCAGGCCTGGACGGCTGCCCCCGACTTCATTTACGCATTAAATGTTGCCGCCGCAGGCCTCTTTGCAGGTAACGCCGGAAGTAGCCCTCCTGCACATTCGGGGTACTTCGATTACTTTAGCTTGTATACGGCTAGTCTGACCCAGTGACGGTGAGGATGTGATTTTTTCGCAGAAAGAGCATCAACAAGGAACTTAGGGGTCTCCGATGGGACATTTAATATCGAGTTCCTGCACAAGGTGGAGAACCCCAAATTCGGGGCTATCGAAGTCATCAATCATCTTAATGGTTACCCAATATTCATCGAGCGCGGAACCGAATTCACATTGGCACAACTTTTATTAACTAGCTAAAGGTAACGAGCTCTCATGGACTCGACGCTAAAGACACGTCTACTCGATTTCGTCCCTTTGTCTGACAATATCCGCCAGTCTCTTGAGAATCTCTATTTCCGAGTCGGCGCAAGACGTTGCCTTGCCCGAAAAACACTCAAAAAAAAACAACCTGTCGTACTCCTTACCATGGGCAAGGTGGGTTCATCCACGGTATGGCGCCGGCTAAACGCCGCCAATTTACAAGACGGCTATGTGATATTTCGGGGTCATTTTCTGACCCCTCGGGGTAATCAATTTTTCCGCAGCGTTATCGAGGCGGGCTATGGCGGCCGCCACCGCCTCCCTAATAAGGCAAAACGGATGATCGCGGGCAATGAGGCTCTAAGCCACGCCTTTGCGCACCACCTGAGTTCAAGCCGCTTGAAAGTGGTCACGGTTGTCCGAGACCCAGTGGCCACCAATCTTTCGGGTTTCTTCCAAAACCACTTTTGGTGGCCAAAGCATCTCTTAGACGCCTGTCATTCCGGTGCGCCCGCTATTGCTGAGCCCCTTCGACACGTATTCATGAATAACTATCCGCACAACCTCCCGGTAAAATGGTTCGATTATGAACTCCTTTCTTTGGCTCCGTTAGCTAAGAACGGGTTCCCGCATGAGAGGGGATATCAAATCCTCTCAGGACCCTACGTGGACGTGCTGGTATTGCGTTTGGAGAACCTCAACGACGTGTTCAATTTAGCATTAAGCGAATTCCTCGGCATACCAATTACGACACACGACTCGGCTAACCTAGCCACCGACAAATGGTATTCAGATGTCTACAAGTCCTTTTTGAACCGCATGAAACTTCCTGAGTCCTATCTTAATAAATTGTATAGTCATCAGTGTGTCCGATATTTCTATAGCGATTCCGAGATTGCAAGCTTTATGGAGCGTTGGACCGTTGGAAGCGAGCACAATCTTTTTCCAAAAGGCTGAAACTTTTTCGATTACACAAAAAAATGACGACTTTAAAGGCATGAAAGAGGTCAGCTTGGCATTGACAGAGGAACCAGGTTTGATTGAGCGTGCAACACCACGGGTGAGTGTAGGGCTGCCGGTATTCAATGGCAGCAGCTACTTGTCAGCGGCTCTGGATTCGTTATTGGGACAAACCTATTTCGAATTTGAGCTAATCATTTCTGATAACGGCTCTACGGACACAACGCGGATGATCTGCGAGAGATATGCCCAGAACGATTCCCGTATTCGCTACTACCGTGAGAAGCGAAACCGTGGAGCTGCTTGGAACTTCAATCGCTTGGTGGACCTGGCCCGAGGCGAGTTCTTCATGTGGGCTTCACATGATGATTTGTGGGCGCCTCACTTTCTGGAATACGCCGTCGAGGCACTTGATAACCACCCGGACAGCATCCTCTGCTACTCGAGCTGCGAGCAAATCGATTCGAGCGGTACGCCAATTCGCTCGATTCCGGTCCATCCCGGATTGAGTTCGCCGAGGGCCTCAACCCGCTTCGCCACAGGCTGGCGGTACCAACCGCAAAATATCGTGTTCGGTCTCATTCGGACTTCCACATTAAGGAAAACACGGCGGATTGGCGCTTTCTCTTCCTCCGACAAGGTCTTGGTGAGCGAACTCATGCTACTTGGCCCTGCCAAAGGGCTCGACCAGAACCTCTTTTTCTATCGCAAGCATGAAAAACAGTCGACAGGGCGCTATTTCCCAGACGGACATCGACGGTTGTTGTGGTTCGATCCGACGAAGACCGGCGCCAAATCCTTCCCGCATTGGCGTCTTTTGAAAGAGCATATGTCCGCTGTGTCCGCCAGCGAGATAGTCATTTCGGAGAAGATCCGCTGCTACTTATCGGTTCTCAGAAAATCCCTGCGCCTGCGAAGACAGCTAATGTCCGACTTGGCCACCAACTGGTACGAGCCTCCTTCCTAAAGCAGCATGTCGGTTTGTCACTAGCGCCCCTCGCAGCCGCTTGGCTCATGAAGGAAAAGCTCCGCGTCAGAGAGGCGAAAACGAGGCAGGCTGTACGCAACCGATTGACACGGTTCATCCGCTTCCCCCGCAGACTCATACCCACGCCATGGAAGGCTTTAACTCGCTTTTCCAGGCAGCATGTGCCCGGGCCCGAGGCGACAGCACCAACCGGACGTTTTTCGCCATGGTTTACCTCACCGGCGCACCGATTCAGCTGCCTGTCATATCCACTTGAAACGACGAGGAGCCCTAAAACCGATAACCAAACGCCTCGATTTCCCGGGCGCACAGCGATTCGATGAGCGATTTTTCCCTTTTTCCCAGTAGCTCGGAGTAGTGTCGCCGGTCCTTGCGAAGCCCACCTTTGGCCTTTTTCTTCGGCAACGAGATATCAGCCTCGATTATCAGGTCGGAACGGAATGAATCGATGTCGTCGGCGAGACTCTCAAACTTGAGTACCCGGTCGGCGAGGATGTCATCGTCAATGGCGTAGAGGCTCCAGTCGGATATCCAGTGCGGTTTTTCGCGGCCCAACCAGCGGATGTAATCGGTCAGGTCGGGGAATTCGGAGCGCGGTCGCTTGCGGTTTTCCCAGCGGGATTTGTGCCAGTAGTAGCGAGATACCGCGCGGTCCCAGGGGTTCCGTTCGATAGTGACCTTGTGGTAGTTGGACCACACTTCCTCGGGCAGAAGCTGCTTCAGCTGGGCGGCCCTGGCATGTTCTCCGATGCGGGCGGCGCGTTGGCCCTTTAGAAGCAGGTTGCGCCACTCGCGAAGGCCGCGATGCTCACGGATGGGCTTTTCCCAGCCGGCCGGGCCGAAGCCGCCCTCCTCGCGGCGGATGTCATTGTCGCCGAATTGATCGCTAAGCGGGGTGACAATGTCGCCGTCACTGCATGCACGCGAAAGGCCGATCTCGACGCTGGTGCCGGCGGTTTTGCGTGTTTTGATAAAGATGAACCGGTGCTGATGGCAGACAATTGTCACGTTCGACTCCGTGTGGTTCGAATTCTTCCCTGAAAGAGCTGTCAACGGTCACAGGCGGCAAATACAGCATATGCGACCTGAAAATAGTTCGAGATAGCCGCATCATCAAGTTCTAACAGGCTCCTCATCGGCGCACCGATTCAGCTCCTTGTCAAATCCACTTAAAAGAGGAGCCTAAATATTCCGAAGCCCCTCCACGCTGACTTAGTACGTCAGCATAATAACCGCATGTGTTTCCACCCGTTTCCGAAAGCGTGCGCCTATCACGTATCCCGCGCGAAGACGCTCACGTATCCGCGTTCTCCTAGCTGCTAATCGGCTGCTTGTGACTGAGTTCCACGCCCGCCTGTCTATCGACACGTATCGTCCGGCGGTATGCGTCTGAACGAACAACCACACGGGTCCCCCTGAAGAGGTGCTTACTGTGTCTGCTCGAAAACTGAAAAAGTCCATTTTGACTGCCTCCGTGGCGGCCGCTTTCGGACTGCCCGGCTTGTCCGCTGCCGTCAGCGTCGCACCTTCCGACGACGGAGTGATCCGCATTAACGCCGGTGGAAATGCCTATCTCGACAGTTTGGGTAATTCCTGGAGCGCGGATGTCGCGTTCAACACAGGACGTACCGGCACTACCGGTGAAGCGATATCCGGAACAGACGATGACGTGCTCTACCAAACCGAACGATGGGATAGGGAAGCAAGTCCTGAACTCGCTTATAGCGTAGATGTTCCAAATGGGGACTATGTGGTAACACTCCACTTCGCGGAGATCTATTCAAAAGCATTTAACACCGGCGCCCGCGTTTTCGATGTTCTCATGGAGAACGATGTAGTACTGCCTAGCTTGGATATCTACAGCGAGGTCGGGGCTAACACCGCACTGATCAAAGAAATACCGATATCCGTTGCTGACGGAAGCGTCGATATTGGATTTTTGCATGGAGTGGAAAATCCAAAGGTCGCCGCGATTGAAATCGCCCCTGTTACCAGAGAAGCCCAAGCACTTCGCATCAATGTCGGCGGCCCCGACTATGTCGATAACGAGGGTAAATTGTGGCTCGCTGATTACGGCTATAACACCGGTCTCGTGAGCGATACTTCCGACGAGATCGGTGGCACTGACAACGATCCGCTTTACCAGAGCGAACGGTGGGACCGGGCTCATTTGCCTGAGTTGGGATATAGCTTGGAAGTGCCCAATGGCGAATACCTTCTCAGGCTTCACTTTGCCGAAATTTACTCCGGTACATCCGACGTCGGCGCTCGTGTTTTCAACGTATTGGTCGAGGGCGACATGGCATTACCGTCGCTCGATATTTACAAAGAGGTCGGTGCCAACACCACACTCATCAAGGAAATCCCGGTCTCTGTTCGAGATGGCCAGCTGAACATCGATTTTATACATCAAGTGGAAAATCCGAAAGTGTCAGCGATCGAATTGGTCGAAAGACGCGAACCTTTCGTTGTTCGGGTCAATGCTGGCGGCCCTGAATACACCGACGCCTCAGGACTTGTGTGGATGGAAGATAGCGGCTTCAACACGGGACAGGTTTCCAGTAGCGGAGCAGCAATCGATGGCACTGACGATGATCTTCTCTATCAATCGGAGCGCTGGGACAAAGGTGCCGATCCCGAACTTCGATATGGGGTCGAGGTGCCGAACGGGGACTACCTGCTACGGCTCCACTTCGCTGAAGTCTATTTCAAAGCATTCAGCCCGGGCTCCCGCGTTTTCGATGTTGCTGTCGAGGGAAACAGGGTTCTCACCGATTTCGACATCTATAAGGAGGTGGGTGGAAATAGGGCGCTGATCAAGGAAATACCGGTCACCATCAACGACGGCCGTGTTGATATTGAGTTTTTGCACAAGGTCGAAAACCCGAAACTTTCGGGCTTCGAGTTGGTGGAAATCATCGATTCCAGTGGCTCTACCGGAGATGTCGGCGATACAGGGACTGTGGACGGGAGCAAAGACCATCAGCCGGTGGCGACAAATGATAGCGAGACGGTGGAGGTAAACAAATCCGTAACCGTTGATGTGCTCGCCAACGACACAGGACTGGAAGACAGCCCGGTAACCGTGACCCTCGTCGATATGCCGAGCCTCGGAAGCGCCATGGTTAGCGAAAATAAGGTAATATATACCCCGTCAGGGACCATCGGCAGTAACAGATTTAGCTACAAGGTAACGGACGTCGATGGCGACATGGCACTAGCCAGTGTGAATGTTGAAGTAGTCTGCACCAACTGTACCAATGACTCTACGATCAATCTCAGTTGGTCTCACGCTAGTCCGGACGACGTATTCGGCTATACCGTCTATTACGGTTCATCTGCAGACGCCGTCAACCAAGCCCTTAGTACTCTCACGAACCAGTCTATCAGCTACCAGTCGTATAGCGATTTGGGTCTTCAGGCGGGAGATACGGCTTGTTTTGGGGTGACCGCCTACGATGATGTCGGCGAGTCGGAGTCCTCACCTATTGTCTGCCAGAGCTTTTAACGTCGGAAACTCGCAACAAGAACGGGGGCTTGATGCCCCCGTTCTTGTTTCTTCGATATGATCCAATCGTAACGGAGTTTGATTAACAACGGTATCTTGCAAGGCAAGCTAATTCACAGTACCGGATTTATTTGGCCGGCCTTTGATGAGGAGCCATGCCCAATTCTAAATACAAGTTTTCTACTTTAGGGAGTAGCACTTCTGCGGAAAAAACCCGCTGAATTTTCCCCCGCGCCGCTTTTCCCATTTTCGCGGCCAAATCCGCTTTAGAGACAAGTTGCGTAATCCTGTCCGACAAAGCTCCGATATCGCCGGGTTCTACCAGGAAGCCCTCTAAACCATCGGTTACGGCTTCGGGAATGCCTCCTATCGGCGTGGAAATGATGGGAAGTCCGTGTGCCATCGCCTCCAGCACGCTCATCGGCAAGCCTTCGTTATAGGATGGGAGAACATAGAAAAAAGCCGTTTCTAATTGGCGCCGTTTTTCGTCACCGGTCACCCACCCCAAAAGTTCAATGCGGTCTTCCAGGTTGAGAATGCGTATTTTCTCCAATACGGGCGCCCTCTCCCCATCTCCTCCGAGAAGAAGGCGGAGTTCAGGTAGGTCTTCCTGGACCTGAGCAGTTGCGGCCAAGAGGTCGTAGGTACCCTTTCTCAGCCCCAACCTGCCGAGAGACAGGCCTGCCGCAGGCCGTCGCTTCTCCCATGACGTTTCCGATTTCGGAACCGAAACGGGATTATAAATTACCCTTATGTCTGGATTATGACTCATCCTGCTGACCCATAGCCTCCAAGCGTCCGACAAAACGATGACACTGCTTGCATTGTCAAACACATATCGAATCATGCGGCGTGTTAGCCAATTGGATTCATCATCATAGAAAATCGCAAATTCAGACCCATGCAGATGCAGTAGTGTTGGAACGCGCAAGGCAGATCCGGGGAGGATAAAAAGCGATTTTCGCCAAAAGCTGGTTCGCGACGAAACATGCACGTGAATAAGTCCGGCGCTACCGGTGAAAAGCAACGCCAGATAGCGCAGCCATGCCCAAACAAATATCTTCATTTTAGCTACAGCATTGCCGTCACAGTGGGTTGAAAGATAACTAATCGGCCACCTGTCGAATAGCCCGGCTTCTCGGTAGACGTTGACCACTGACGCAATCCCTCCCATCGTGTCGAACCGGGTTCCAAGCATCAGGATATGTTTAGTCATAAGCCTTTAGACGAAACGAGTCACTACGAAATAGCCGAGGCGAAATTTGATAGCACCGATAAACCCGCGCTTTTTAGCCTCGAAGCGAATTAGTTCGCTGGCGTCTTTTACCTGTAGAATGAGCCTTTCAGAGTGGGACAGCTTTGCAGGTTGAATATCGCGAGTGCGAGCATAACCAAAAGCATTCATTCCGTGCCACGCAAGTCCCTCAATCCGAGCGATTTCGCGCGGCTCCATGAGATGTTTCCAGTGACCTTGATTTCCGGCAACGATGGTGTTCCTCCCTCTTGTGTTACCTATATTTTCGACCGGACGTTCTAACCGAATCATATCGTCTATGAACTTGATCCCCAGGAACGAGCAAACCTCCCTCAATGTTGTCTCCGGCTGCTCGGTCATGTCCTCGTAGCGAATCTCAAGACAAACACGGGGGCCGACACGGTCAGCGAACTTTCGTGCCGCCAAAACCCCGTGCTCCCAGCGTTCCGCCGCGCGAAATGGGGCCTTGTTCCAAGCTCGCTTCATTGAGACACAGTAATCGCGCGCATCCCGGACAATGTGAATGATTCGGGCCGTTGGGAATAACGACGTGATCAGTTCCAAATGATTGAGATAAGAGGGCGACTTGTCACCCCATAAACGATCGCAACTTCGGGTTATGCCCGTTTCTGCCCGAATCAGGCCTTCGAACAGGCCGGCAGCATCAAAACGCTCGCAGTTTTCGTACCACTCATCTTCCCCGATCATGCCTCCGCTGTCGTGCCGGTATATGAAATAGGGAAAGCGCGTAATATGGCGGTAGAAATCCTTAAAGGAGCTTCGGCTCCTCAGGTCACCAAATCTGTGAATATTCGCGGCCAGATAGGGCAGGAATTCGGTCTCGACCTCTGGAATCCCGATACCTGGATGACGATTCAGCAGATCACGCAACAGCTTGGTTCCAGACCGTGGCATCCCGACGAGGAATATCGGACCAGCAAATTGGCTTCTCACGCTCATCCCTTATGCCACCAATGACCGATACGTTTCCGCGACCATCGTGCTAAGCCCCTTGTATCCTCTGACACGCCAGACATAAGTACGACCCAGTTCCCCCATTCGCCGGCAACCCTCCGGGTCCCCCAACAGTTCCAAGAGCGCATTGGCGAACGCTTGCGGGTTCCAAGGCACGCAAACGCCAGCTCCGCTTTCCTCGACCGCTCTGGCCTGGTCGGGCTGGTCATTGACGATCACCGGTAAACGCATAGCCATGTACTCGATCGCTTTGGTAGGCGAGCAGCTATCCAGAAGAGGGCTGCGGGGAAATGGCGAAAGCCCAACGTCTGCCGCCCGGACATAGCTCCATGCATCTAACCCCGAAAGCCAGCCGGTAAAGATCACAACATCGTCGACGTTAAGTTCCGTAGCGCGCCGCTTCAGTTCACCAAAATAGGACGTGTCCTTGGTGCCACCAGCAATCACCAATATGGTGTTGGCCGTTTCACGCTTTACGATGGACATCATCTCAAACAGCATCTCGATTTTTCTCGGGCGGTCGAGCGTCCCGAGATAAACCGCTACTCGTTTTCCTCTTAAACGGGGGTCGTCCGAAGGACGAATGGCTTCCGGCCGAGCGACCTCTAAATCGACACCCATCGGCACAGGCGTAAACTTCTGCGCTGGAAAGCCTAAGCTGACCAAATCCTCGCGCATTTGCGTGCTCTGCACAAAGACATGGTCAGCTTTGGGAAGGACTATACGGCGAGCAAGCCATTTCCCTACATGCCCGCGGAGCCACGGAAACAGAAAGCCCATCCCCATTCTCCAGTTTCGTGCCCAAGCGAGCTCAATTTGTCCTTCCGGCGCCGGATAGGACATCCAGTAGAACAGTCTCAGTCCCTTGATACGGCACGCAAAAAGAACGAAGGCTGCCAAAATAGGCAAATCGCGTACCTGAACGGCGTCATATCGGCGATGGTCTGCCAAAGTTACCTGTAAGAGCGCATGCCAAAACATACCAATATGCATTCCGGCTTTTCCCGACCGGGCATTGAATAGCAGCGCCTTCCCCCCCCCCCCAATCGATCGGCCCCTTGAAATTCGGTTCCCGATAACTCACTAGATCACTCAACACTCCGACTCGGGGCAGATATTTCCCAAAGAGGACTGCAATATCGGCCCTGAATGTCGGACAGGGTTCGCGAGTGATAAATAAAAGGCGCATCCGGGTCCCAAGTTCCGTTCGTTTTTGGCCTTGGTGAATATCCTTTGATTCGGCCGCAATCGTATCTTCTAGCATAGGAGATCGCGTACTGCTGTGCTCGGGCCGATACTTACACGTGCATAGGACTGATTTTGACCGAATGCAGGGAAATCGCAGCGTGCATGAATGCATCTTGTCCTAGTTTTATCTTTCGCTTCATAGCGCATAAGAATTGCCGACTATTTTTTTCACGATCTTGAGCTTTCTCACAGCTTAGTTCAGTCGATTCCTGCAATGTATTGTCACTTCCGAGTGCTACGCGATGGAGACCACGATGCAACCGAACCGGGGGCTATTTCGAGCCGCTAAACTGGCCGCACTAACGACAGCTGTGAGCCTTTCCTTCGCCGCATGGACGACGCCGGCTGCGGCCGCCAATTTGGAATGGGTAGGAGATTTCGAGACGAGCGACTTCTCTCAGTACCGTTTCAAGCTGTACGGTGAAGGTGAGTACACGACCAAGCGTATCGTCCACGCACCCGTCAGAGCAGGCAACTCGGCGGGAAAGTTGACGGTTCTGGGGAATCAGAACGTTGTGAACGGTAAGGAACGCGCTGAGCTCGTAAGCAGTCCGAAACAACTTTTCTACTGGGACGGGCCTGAGTATTGGCTCGGATTCAGCCTAATGCCAGATAACTGGGAGGCACAGGCCCACACATTCGTCCAGATCCACGCGCCAAATGAAGGAAGAGACAATCCCTGTGACTATGCCGGCAACACCTTCACAATATTACCGGACGGAGGGGCGGATAACATAGAGACCGACATAGCCATCAGCGTCATCGAAAGGGGGGGCAAAACCCCCGGAAAAGGCGCTTTCAGCAATAACGTCAAGGTATGGCGAGAGCCGCTTAAAAGTAATGTGTGGCACGACTTTGTGGCACATTTTCGGCTCTCTACTAAAGGCGAGGGATTCTACGAAGTCTGGAAGGATGGGAAGCTCATTTATTCAAAGAGCGGGCTAACCAACGTGAACCATATCGACAGTTGCGGGAATCCGATTCCAAAAGACAAACGGATGCATAACGGGGTTCACATAGGGATTTACAGCAACAACCTCCCTCAGTTTCGCAGCGTCTATTATGATGAAGTTCGTGTCGCCACAGGAAAAGATGGCTATGATCTCGTCGCGCCGGGTGGGACAAAACTCATCACGATGCCCTCAGCTCCTTATAACCTGAAGCTTACAGTGCAGTAGTCGCTAGGCTCCTGGACTCTCCCTCCGAGAGGGAGAGTCCGAAACCCTCCCGGTTGAGACTAGTCCGACAATAATCTTGGAGCATGCAAAACACCTAGCTGCTTGCGATACTCCCTTTCGCCGCTACGCAACGGTTCGTCGCCTGCTTCCATTCTGACAAATCCCTCTTAGTGAGTCGTTCCAACTCCAAAATATCATTCTCGTAGTAGCGCTCTATAAGCTTATCGCGCACACCGGGCGATAGCTTCGGTGGCTCCCGGCCGTTGAGCGAATCAATGCGCTTTGTCCAGTTAAACAGACCCAATCGCATCATGGCCCGATAAGTCCCATAGAGAACTCTAGAGCGGGCTCTTAACGTCGAAGTGGCATTTATTTTCTGATCCAGAACCGGTGCCTCGAACTCCGTATCGACGCCCAGAAATTGATAGATTTCCCGCAAGAAGCCTTTGGGGTCACTTTGCATGTCATCGTGAAACAGCACCAAGATTTGTTCTTTAGGAAAATACTGCAGGTAACGCTTCAGGTGCTCTGCATAATAACCTTCATTGATGAGTCTGGGTGTATTTTCAATTTTCTGCTCAAAAGAGATGCCGTAGTTGGGGTCACCCTTCTTTGCAAAGGCGGCGAGACGCCCATAGCTCGAATAGGCCCTGTCAACCGGATGACGAACCGTGGCTATCAATTTGACGTCAGGAATCAGTTCGTGAATCCGGGCGGGGGCTTCGGCTCGTGGCAAGTAGCCAACCGAGGCCTCGCCAACCGCTCTCTCTCCCGACCACCCCTGGAAGAGCGACTCGTACCATTCACGCCCTCTGTCATAGTTGTCCGAAAAGAATTTCGTGGACTTGCATCGTGGCATATAGATGTCCGGATGCAACATTAGGCATTTTGTCGACCACGTGGTGCCCGTCCTACCGGGACCGATAAGCAAGAAGTTCGGTAACATTTAATTTCCTTATTGCCGTCAGGTTATTGCTTGTCGATTTTCAGATTGACACCCCGACTGGTTCCTGTGCCCGTTGGCGTCTTCTAATGGAACGCTTCGTCAAAAACCTTCAGTTGCTCGCTGAGTTTTTGTATACCCTGTTCTGGAAGCACACCGAGGTTCAAGAGGCTTTCCATATCATGTCTGAAGTCAAGGTAGTTCACTTTTGCAGCATCACTTAAATAGGAAACCGTGCCCTTGTTGCGGAGGCCGGCGACACAGTCGGAAAAAGTCGGTATCTGTCCATTCTGAATGCTCCTGTCCGCGGACATTGCATCGGAAAGAAGCCGAATCAAAAAGATTTTGAAACGGCTGTCCTCGTACGGCTTCCTCGCTTTGAGAAACCGGCGGTAAGTGCTTATGACATTTCCGAAATGGACAAAGCTATCCATAGCTCTCCGCCCAAACTCGAACGCTTCGGTCCGGAACTGTGGCCAGAGCGTCGTATCGAACCTCGACCGTGTTCCTGCTAGTCGACGATACTGCGACTTGTGCTCCCAAGGCTGGAATCGTAGTAGCCACGCCCTCTTAACCATCAACTCCCATGTGGCCACCATGTGATTTTTAACCACATTATGGTTCTTGTGGGGGGGGAGCTCTACGCCTAGGGCGCTTAATTCTAAGTCGACACATTCGGTGTACCGGTTTTTGAGAAATTGCCCCGGAGCCAAAAACAGGTCGGCATCATGGAATAGCAGGTAAGTCGAACTTGCTGCTTCTATCCCGTTAATCAGTTGCAGAAAATGGTTTCCGCCTGGTGAATTTCCCAGCTTGCCAATAAATCGATCAGCAACCCCCATTTCAACGAGTGAAAGGGGCAGAGATTCATACTTAGCGGCCATATCCCTGTAAAGATTCCTAAACGACTTCGACGGATAGTCCGGAATCACCAAGATTTCATTAAGATGCGAGGGATCTTGCGCGGCGATGTTTAGCAAGGCCACTTGCAGAAAAACAGGTAGGTCGTGGGGGACTGGGAGAAGGATCGTATATCCAGTGCGCGACCCTGTCTCCTTTAAATCCCAAGACCTATAGGCCAAGCGCAACGCCTTCGTTCCGAAAGTCATAGAGCACTCCTTTGCACTCTTTCCGTGGGAATACACCCTTGAAGGCCGAAACTGCCGGTATCTCTTGCGCCGTCCGAAATGGCCGGGCAGGCGCGCATCCTGGCTGCGGCTGACACAATGATCCCTGAAAAGTAACAAAACAGAAAACCTAGGACGTTGTTGTGCACCATGTCTTTATAAACCGCCGAAACCAAAATGAGTATTACAACGGCGGACCACGCGAGTCCTAATGCGCCCATCGTACCGGTTGCGGTGCGCACCAGCATCGCATCCCTGAAGATCAGCCAGGCCAGTGCTGCCAACAGCACCATTCCACCCCAACCAATTTCCCAAGCCAAGTGGGCGACCGTGGCGCCGCCAAGACCGCTATACCGGTTCGAGTACTCGCCAGAGAACTGCTCCCCGAAAAAAGAGCGCGAGGTATTCCCAATTCCCAACCCAAAGATGAATTTCGAAGGCTCGATCGCGAGTTCCTTTCCCACGATTAGGATTCCACCCAGCCGTCCGGCCTTATTCGCGTCCGCCGAATCCGATCTAATCAGATAATCTTCGACTTTGTTCTCGTCCGTATAGAAGGACACGATATCCCGGTCACCCCGAAAGTGGTCATATACCGGGATGAACACCGACATAAACCCGACGACCAGAAGCAGACCGACGAGTATTCGTCCCACCCGGTTTTGCGCGTGGCTATCGAATAACGCGGGCAAGATCAGTGCCAAGGGAGCGAGCACGACGGTTCCCTTGGTCTCGTTCAACATAGTTGGTATCAGCAAAATCGCCAGTACAATTAGGAATACCCACCGTTTTCCTATTTGCTTACGGAATTGGAATGCCATCCAAACCGCTGCGGCACAAAGTAGGAAAATCGATAGGTGACCCGATGTTCCCACGCTCCCTCCCACGAGATCGCCCGATTGAGAGCCCGCAGATTCGATGAAGCGCTGATAGGCGGCAATCGGTAATTGGGCAAGACCGAGGAAAAGAACGAACCGCAACTGCGAGGTCAAGTCATTTTTTGCGAATCGAAAGACGAGGGGCAGAAAGAAGAAAGGCAAATATTTGAAGTAGGTCCTCAGACCAGCGAAAATCACACCTGAAGATAGCGAATTCAGTGCGGCACCGAGTGCGATGTGTAAAAAGAGAAGGGTCAGCACCGCCATATAGGTGAAATTTAGGGTGATCGACTTTTGTCGCGCTGCGTAGAATATGACCGCCAAAAAAGCGACGAGGGATATCACCTCCGGTGTCCAGGTCAGATGACGGGGAATGAGTCCGTAGCCGCTTAAAGAGTCCAGTGTGAAAATTGAAAAGACTAGAATAAGTACGAGCTTAGCCATTCCTTGGCCTCCGCAAGGCGTTCGACGAGACCTCAACTGTATCTCTGTGCGTAATTATTTCATCCTGATAAAGGCTCGCCTAACTTTAGTAAAGTAAATCGCACACCTGAACTTAGTAGTAGCCGTATTCCGATAAATCCAAGTTATATTTTCGGTCCAGTTCTCGATTATCCTCACGAACCGAATCCAGGATTGTCGCAGCCGCAGAGGCGGCTTGCCTGCCGACAGTACGTCGCCTCCCAGGCCAATGGTCATGCAATAGCTGGACCGGACTCACACGCCGCCGCGGTCCGCCGTCGTCGACCAAAAAACCAGGAATCACCCCACCCGGATTCAAGCGACTACGGAACAAGTGATTGAGATAACGCGTAACCTCCTGACCGACCGGGCCAAGGGCTGTCGCGTTTTCTCTTCTCATTTTAAGGTCCGGCTTGGTGAACCCGCCAAAACGGGCCAAGGTCTCCAGGAACTGGTCCGGTTTCCTCACAAACTCTTCATACGTCAATACCAGTACACCGGAAGAAAACAGTTCGTGAATCGCATCGACATATGGTTTAAACCTGAAGCGGTCCTTCGCGAACAGAGGCGGGGAGCCGCCATCAGTTAAGCCATAGAAGCGGTCCATTGTTCTGGTGCCTCCTGATTTCAGGTACTGCCGGTAAAAGGAACGGGCCAAACCGTCCTGACGCCGCAATACAAGTATAATTTTAGCCTGCGGATAAACCTTTTTCATGTTCTGGAGAATCGGGGACCGATGATGTAAGCCATTTTCGATGATACCTGCATAGGGTGGGCCCGATAACGATTCATTGGATATCATATTGGGCTTTTCTTCATCCAGCACCGGTTTGATAAGTTCCTTCGCGTGCTGCCTATCACAATACACCGGGTCGGTACGGGTCATATATTCGATGAAGCGTTTGGCCGAGGAAACCCGCGTGGTGAGCAAGTTAAGGTCGGAACAGGCCGGGAAAAACTGCCTCTGCAGGGTGCCTGTTGCAGTTTTATGTAGCCCGATATGGAAAACGACGTCATTCATAACAAGCAATGTCACACGTTGAATAAGTCCACCAGTGCTGCTGCGGCACGGGGCGAATGCGCATGTATCGCATACTGCCTTGCCCTGTTGCCCATGCGCTCTCGTTTATTCTTTTCGTCTGCCAGTTCGCAGACGCTCTGCCTGAGTTTTTCGTAGCTTCCGGCGTAACAGCCTATCGCTCTTGAGGACAGGACACCATCGGGGTCCACTGACAGGCTCACTGTAGGAACCCGGCGCATCCACGCTTGAATAAACGTGTTCGGAAATCCTTCAGCGCAGCTGGTATTGACAAATATGTGCGCACAATCCAAGTGCCTGTTGACTTCGGTAATCGGGAGTTCGCCAAGGTATGAGATATTGTTTGCGGCGTCGATTCGCTTATGTAGGGCGTCATAAGAGCCTTTCTCACCCGGGCGGCCGATCATTTTGAAGTGAATGTCATGGCGGCCCGCCAGATCCTCAGCCAACTGTACGAAGATCTCTGGACGCTTAGATGGTTTGAAATTGGCCACCCAAATCACCTGAATAGGCGAAACGGCCTTATCGGTGGGATTGTTGGCTATCGGATGAAAGTTCGGCAAAATGACATCGGCAGTCCGCCCGTAGTTCCGCCAAAGCAGCTCGGCTTGGTAACGGGTCTGTGCAATCACGCAATCCGATCGCCTAAGGCCATATTCTCCGATCTTTTTATCTAGCCAACGCAGAGGATATAAGTGGGCACCTCCATTCCATTTGTTCGGAAGTACATCGTAGTCGTGTGCAATATGAAATATCATTCTGCACCCGCTCGCACGGGCATAGTGCGCCACTATTCCGGTATACGGTTTTAATCCACGTTGATAAATCATGTCCGGCTTGATGCTGTTGAGCATGCGAAACAGGTGCGGTGCATCAAATGTAAAGCTGTGTTTCGCCAAGCGGCCGGGCGTCGATATCTTCTTGATCTCGTAGTCTTCGGGGCGATAGTCCTCTTTAACCCCGCGCGCCAAATAAATGATGTCGTGCCGGTCGGCCTTCCTGAGTTCCTCGACCAAGCACTTTGCTTGAAACTGCGCACCACCCATTCTGTCCGCAAAATGCGAACCCATAACTATGCAGACGATCTTTCGGCTATAAGTCATGGTGTGCGGCCCCTTGGCATGCGTCGGACGTGTGCCAGCTCACGGAAAATGCGCATAACGCTGGCAAATGCTTCGGGTGCCGTAAGCCATACCATTCCCACATAGACCAAGGCACCCAGTGTGGTCAGCACAACTAGGTTGATGCTGCTTCCCATGTCTGGCAGTGCCACCTTCGCCAGTCCGACTAGGATCGCCATCACTATGCTACCTGCCACGGGTACCGCGTGTACTTGTAAATAGGTCATTGGGCGGTCGCCAATCAGTCTGTATGTCATCCATACGGAGATCGGAAGAAAAAGAAAGTTTGCGGTCACATACCATACAGCGACGTTGACGATACCCGAATCGGCGACAACGACTAACCCGGATATGACTGTAATAGTCGTAGCAGTCTGCAAATAGAGGCGCCAATTAGGTTTTCCTAGAGCGACCATCACGTTGTCGTTCATCAGAGTGATCGACCGCAGCAATCCAAAGAACGCCACGACCTGCATTACCGGTACGCTCGGCAACCATTTGGTTCCGAATACGATGGGTACCAGATCGGCCGATAATAGCGATAAGCCAACAAAACATGGCCAGACGACCAAGGCCAGCGATCTGCCGGCCGTGTCGAACACTTTACGTAACCGGGTGATGTCGTCTTGAAGCCGCGAGAAGGCCGGCCAAGCCACGGCGCCCAGGGTTCCGGCCATCGCTTTAGTGAGCATACGGGCAAACCGACTTCCAACATTAAAATATCCGAGTGCGGTGGCACCGAGGAAGTAACCGATAACGAGATCAGCGGAACGCCGCGAAACAAATGTAAGCATGTTATAACCGAGCATACTCGCTCCAAAGCTAAACAGCTCACTGAAATGGCGCCGAGTAACGGCAAGGCCAGGGAACCAACGGGTCGCTGCCCATAGAAGGATGAGCTTGGTTAAAGATTTCGAGAGCGAGCGACCCACTAAACTCCACACCCCGAAGCCGGCGAATGCCATTGAAACTCCAACCACGCCACCGATGGGGACGGCAACAAGGTCGCGGACCGCCAGGAAGCGGAAGGCCAGCTTTCGCTGGAGGATTGCGACCTGAACCTGAGTGAGACCAGAGATCACCAGGAGAAACGAAAGGGCCTTAATAACCGGTCCGAGCTCGGGCTCTCCAAAAAGACTCGCAATGGAATCGGCAAGTAACCAAAGGCCCGTCACGGCCAGAGCGGCTACTACGATGTTAGCCCAAAAAGCGGTATCGAGATGCTGATCTTCGATGACTTTCCGCTGCACGATGGCGGAGGTCAGACCGCCGACCACAAACATCTGCAGAAACTCGACCGTTAACGCTGCTAAAGCAAGCAAGCCGAAAGCTGCAGGTTCGAGCAGACGTACGAGCACTAGCAACACTACGAACGAGACGAGCCTTACGCCAGCAGTCTTCAATACAAGCCAACGTATGCCACTAAAAACTTTCTTTCGCAACTTCACCACAGGCCCGTATTCCTGTTTTCAGCACTAGTATTTGTTCGCGACCATCTGGCCCACTGCGACCCGCAATTTTTCGATTAAGCTGACTCTGCGGCCCCTCAGCCTGGCCCGGCCAAACCTTTGGGTAATAGACAAGCTTGCGGCGGTGAGATCTTTTATCTGCCAATACATTCTTAAAAGAGTCCAAGGCTCGCTTTTCGTTACTTTCTTTTGAAAACAGGATACATACCCAAGCTCTTGCAGTAGATTACCCGCAATAGATTCCAGCCGAGCGAGGCGTTTACCGTCGAAATGATTTGAAAAGCGGTTTGGGCGTGGACGAATTTGTTGAATCGATTCCAGAAATGACGTTTTCCTTTCTTCGGAACTTGCTCCTTTTTCAAAGTCAATGTCCAAAAATCGACAACATGCCTTCAGCCACCTCTCCGGATCGGTCGTTAGCTCCTCATAGCGGATCTCAAGATAGTGTGCATCTGGCATTGCCGCGCCCTGTTTGCGCCCCGTACTGACAGTCTTTCGCCAACGATAAATCGTGTACTCGGGCGTACGCCCCCACCGGCGGTGAAACGAAGCGGCGCAGGCTCGACCGTCGCGGATGATGTGGATGAACTGCGCGTTGGGAAACAGACGAAATAGTGATTCAATATGTTGCACATTCTGGGGCGTTTTTTCGCACCATCGCCTTTTTCCTTGAGACCGTGCGAATCCTCTCATCACGCAGTCAATAGGTGATGCGAGAGTGCGGGGGAATTCCTGCCAGTTTTCGGGAATATCCGGCCTATTTCCTCTATTCGCTCGGACGAACGCCGGAATACCCGTTACGTCTTTCCATAAACGCAAAAAATTCGCATCTTTGCTCAGGTCTCCATACCGGGGAAGTCTTTTTATGAAGTAAGGTATCAATCTCGTCTCTAGCCGATGCCCATAGACCTCGGGGTGACGACTCAGACAATCCACGAGCATGGTCGTGCCTGACCCGTTCATTCCGACGACAAAGATCGGCCTTAGCTTAGCGATAGAGATTATTTCGGCTTCCTTTCCCATTTTGTCATCTTTCCTTTTTACTTAGTCGAGCCCAGCCCACGCAATGCTGTGGCTAGCGTAGTGGGTGAGCTACCTGCTGTATCTCGTTTCTTTCGGGCGCCGTGCTGTCATAGCCCATCGCCTTGGTCATCTGCTCTGCACTGTAGGCCCATGAATACTTGCCTGCTGCCCTTATGTACCCTGCCTCGCACATAGCTTTAAGCTTGTGAGAATCTCGAAACAGTTCCGAGATTCGCTCAGCCAGCGCTATGTGGTCGCCGGGTCTGACCAGAAAACCAGTTCGGCTCTCTTCGATTATCTCCGGCAGTGCGCCTACGCTGCTTCCCACGCAGGCCAATTTTGCCCACATAGCCTCCAGAAAGGCGATACCAAACGGTTCCCGATGAGTTGGCATCGCAAATATCTGACTCTTATACAACAGGTCTTTCAATGGTTCGCCTGCGAGGCGCCCGTAGTACAGAGTTCCATCGGCGCTCTCTCCATCGACCCCAACAACATGCAATCGCGCTTCCGGAAATTCCGCACGCACAATTTCAAATGCTTTCTTGAGGGTAGAGAGCCCCTTGCGCTCCGCGTCCAACCCGACGAAAACAATGTTCCGTCCCGAGAAGTCTTTGCGCAGCCGGTCCCGCTCGACATCCACATCAAGATTGGGGCCACCGCCTACAGCGAACACTTTTTCATGTGCTATGCCGTATTCCTCTACGATACAGTCCCGCACGTGTTCGCCCATCACGAATATGTAGTCCTGATTTGTTAGCGTAAATTGCTCGATATTATTCCAGGAGGAGTGAACGTTTTTCTCCGGCGCTGGAAAGCCATAGCTTGGGCTTTTTTTCGACAAAATATTAACGTGGTCCGTATAGACGCAATATTTGACATCGGCGGACTTCGCCGGAGAAAAATTTGGGTAGAGCCCTTGCAAAAGCATCACGGCATCGATATCCGAATGTGCGTCAATTATCGCTTGACACGCCTTTGAGAGAACCCAAGCCGCAGTTGGCGTCCGGTGCACGTATTTTTTTGCGGAGAATCCGTAGAGGCCAAGTGCATGCGCGTACATCAAAAAACGATAAAGCGGCCACAATCTAAGTCTATGTAAGCTTATCCGGACATATGACACATAGCAGTCTTTCTCTTTGAGGGCCCGCACCACGCTGTTCTTAGTTCCCGAAAACTCGCCGGTCGATATCACCAGGATGTGTCGACGTTCCCCCATTTGGAGCTCTCCCTGCAACATTGGTCACATCTGTGTCTGCCACCGCTACATAGCGGTTCTGATAGCGCGGCCAGACGCCTGCCTCAACAGTTTGGGCGGTTCTCTTTTCCGCCCAGCTAGCTTTGGTTATCCGGGTTGAGCCGGCTGGTCATTGGGTTTTTGTCCGGCTTATCGGTGTTTCCGGTTTTGGGTATCGAATAGCCAAACTCATCCAGCAGTACTTCTGCCTCCCGCCGAATCGTTTCCACCTCGGACGACGTGAGTCTGGCGAAACTTCTTGGATTTTGATCTCGCATGGAACGAGAAAAATCAATACAATAATCGCTCCACCCTAAAAACTGACATATTCTCTGCAGCGTTTGGTCGGGTTTCCGTGTGATGTCCTCGTAGCGAACCAGTAGAAACCTTCCTAGAACCGCCGCATCACGCAAGACGATTTGGTTAACTGCTGCCCAGTGTTTCGCTGCCCTGCCCACTTCCTTATGTCCCTTGCGCTTTATGCCTTCGGAGACGGCGTAGCCGTTTCGTACGACCGCGATGAAATGTGCGGTGGGAAAGATTTCCTGGAGCCAAGGCATCCGGACTGCATTGGCCGTCGTCTTTTCCAGAAGCCAGTTTTTCGGCCTCGGATGATACGCTCGCATCCAGTCGTGAATCAGTCTTGGGGCAGCCGCAAATGAGTCGCTGGCGTCTAGCCTCAGCTCGTCGAGAAATTCACTCCACACCCGTTCATGACCGCGACGTTCCGCCCTCGGTATGGCCCGGGTATAAACCTGCCCCTCGTGCCTAAGCGCACTGACATCCGGTGCTTTCGCTAATAGATCGTGGAGCAGTGTCGTTCCCGAGTTGTTACAACCCACTATAAAACACCAGGGGTGTGAAGCCGCAATCTCGTGCAGATAGCGGCCATAGAACCGCTTGCCTCCAAGTACCTGCCACGACCACGCATGGCGGTTATTCATAAGGGCAATCGCAGCACTTCGGTGGAAGCGGTTTAGCCGCCTCCTCCAGATGTTCATCTCTGCGGCCTTCACGTCGCGTCTCCGAAGGCAGTTCGCAGTGCCGGTCCAAAGCTCAGGGTCTTCGTCAACGCCGTGCCGGATAATGTGGCGCCAGCCATTAAGCTTGAGGAAACTTTTTCGTCCAACATCCATACGAGCTTTCTGCGAAGGTCCATTGCATCACCTGGCCGAAACAGCGCTCCGTTTTCTCCGTTCGCCACAAGATATTTAAATGGACCAAAATCCGGGGCAAGGACAGGAGTTCCCAGAACCAGGGCTTCCATCGCAGCCATACAGCGCCCTTCGGGAAACTCCGGACGAGTTGGAGTGACGACCACTGCCGCCGACTTTATCAATCCAATTACGTCGGCATGGGCCTGTTCTCCCAGCCATTTCACGCAGTTTTCCAGTCCGCTTTCGGCGATTACGTCTGTCAATTCGCCCTCGTCACGGCCGCCGCCGGCGAAAAGAAGGTGCCATCGATCTGTTTTTTCAGAAATTGCTTTAAAGGCATACAGAAGGTCGAAAATCCCTTTCGCCCGTTCGATGCGTCCTACAAAGAGAATCGTATTACGCCGCTCGTCGAGTAGCACTGGATCCCGAGCCGTCAACACGTCTGAGAAATCCACATCAAATTCGACCATTCTTTCCCGGTGTAACCCCATTTCCTCCAGTTGTCGTCTAAGGAATGGGCCGTGACAAACCGCAGCAGTAACCCGCCGAATACATACGCCATCGAGCATACTGCGCCAGCGCTGCACGGACGGGCGGCCTGGCGCAAAAAGGCGGTTATGGCAGGAGAACACCAACGGAGTGCGAAGAAGAATAGCAGCGATAGTGCAGGCCCATAGCATAGGCCCCACTTTGCCACACACGATCCGGTCAGGCCTTATGGACAGAAGATGCTGCAGAAGCTTTATGGCAGCCTTTGAACGGGCCAGATGCCGAAACGGGCCCAGTCCTTCCCTATAGTTCACGGCCTCAATCCGTCCAGTCTGGAGGCGCTGATGCAGCGTGGATGTCCCGACGAGAAGAATATCGTCGCGGCGGTGCGTCTGCAGGAAGCTGTTCAAAAACCCGTCAGGACCTGATGTCAGTGAGTCATCACCGGCGTTATGGATTCGCTCCAGCTGTCTGATAACGTCTCCGTTTTTGATGTAAGCGTAACGGTACATTCGCTGTTCCTGCTGATCTTTAACTTCCTCCCTTACACCACCGGGCAGACGGTTAGCAGGCTGTTGAAAAAGGTTTTTATCCCTTCTCCCTGAGGGAGAAAGTTAGGATGAGGGGGACAAAATCAGTAACTTACCTTTTATTGAGTCCCCTCACCCCAGCCCTCTCCCTCTGGAGAGGGTGTTTTTCAACAGCCTGTTAGAGCCCTGATCCGCTCATAATGGGCGGTGCACATGTCATCCACCATTGCCCGCTCTTGGGCAGTCAAGCGCTCCGCCTTTTTGGCGCTCTTTCTGTGAACCATCCGGCCAAGTTCACTACCGTAGGGTTCTCCAGCGAATTCAAAGATTATTGGCAGTACGGTTTCGGGAGCTTCTATCAAACTGTCGTAGTCCACGAAGAGCGTGCGGCTCCCTAAATGGGCAGCCACCTCTTCAGCCTGCTCCGCTTTGGCGTTATAGGCGTGACATGCGCGACGGAGCTTAGGCAGAGACCACGCGCCCAATGTTTCAACCCTGCTTTTTTCTTTGCAGGACAAAGCCTCCGTTCCGCACCCGAGAAAGAGTTCATTCAAGGCGAATGTCCGCCAGTTGTACATCATCGAATAGACCACCGAGAACGGGTTGCGCACTATCCAGATTAGACGAAAGTTACAATTAGCAAGAAAATATTCATGGTAATTCTCATTTAGGTAGGTGGTCTGAAAGCAATAACGTCCTGCGGGGTCCACATCGCCGAGGCGCCCGGCCAGGATCATCGCCGCAGCCAGTTCCCGGTTGCGATATCCCATACCATAGTCACGAAAGCGAGGGTGGCGATTAATAATTTCGCAAAGCAGGGTTGTACCTGAGCGCTGACACCCACTGACCAGCACGGCATCGTCAAAATCCGGCAGTCTTTTTAGCAGTTGTGGTTCTGTCGCCCTGACTTCCTTGGCGAATCGACGCCAAGTCATTTCGCGCGTCCTTCTCAGCTTCGTTATCGCCGTATCCATGGCTGTTCCTTATTTTCTCGGTTGCTGGAGCTGTCTGAGCCGTGCTGCCGGCCAAAAAGCGTTCCATCCGGTCTGCGATAAATTCTGCGAGAGACAGTGCACAGGTGAACGCTGGTGAAACGACATTCAGGATGTGCATCGATCGACTGTCCCCCTCGTGGAGGAAGTCCATCTCCAGCTCCATGCTCGGTAAATGAACGAGCTGCGCCCGAATGCCGGGCCTCCCCCACTGTGGATAGTCCTGGAGGCGCACTCCGTGCAGCAACCGACCGGCCTGCGCGACAAGGCTGGGGCGGAAATATTTCATGATCTCCCGCCGCGCCAAATTCCGAAAACCCGTACGGTTGCTTCCCCAGAGGCGCCCGCCCAAGACCACACTTTCGAGCGCTTCGTCGCGACGAAAGTTAGCGAAACCACCGTATTGCTCGCGCCAAAGACAGGGGACGGCGGTCGGACCGATCTTCGAACGGCCCTCGACGTCAACGGTAAAATGGACCCCAAGGAACGGGTTGGCCAAATCGGGCACAGGATATATGTTCGTGCGGAGCCTGGGTGCATCACTATGGGTTTTGGCGTAGAGATAGAGCCCCTTGAAAGCTAGCAACCGATAGTCGCGACCAAAACCATAATCATGAGCGATTCGGTCGGCGTAGAGCCCGGCACTGTTCACAACATAGCCGGCGGTGATGTCACCACGACTGGTTCGTACCCGAGTGCGGGTACGTCCTCTATAGGCACAGTCGGTCACGACAGTGGCTCCGCACTCCTGAAGATCGCCCGCCATCGCGTCCATTACCTGACCCGGATCCACCGTTACGGTTGTGGGTGAAAACAACCCACCCCATTCGGCCTTAACCCGGGGCTCAATGTCCGTGGCCTGCTCAGGTGTAAGCCACTGCAGGGGCACATCATTGGCTCTACCCCGCTGCCATAACGTATTCAGGCCGGCATATTCTTGTTCATCATTGGCTACTACCAGTTTTCCACACGGGTTGACCGGTAGCTGACGTTCCTCGCAGTATTCTCTCATCCGCTGATTTCCCTCTCGGGTAAGTCGCGCCTTTAGAGAATCGGCGTGGTAATAGAATCCTGCGTGAAGAACACCACTGTTTCGCCCGCTTGCGTGAAGGCCCCACCTCGGCTCTTTTTCAATCACCGTGACCGAGCAATCGCCATAACGGCGTTTGATCTCCAGTGCCACACTGACACCGATAACACCGGCGCCGATCACCAGGAAGTCGGTTTTCTCAGGCAGTTCCGCTGCCGACATGTCAGCAATACCATTCTCGTTCGATAAGGAGCTCGGCACGCAAGCCGAGTTTATTCAGCGACTCGGAGACTTCATCGGCATAGTTGCCGTTCATCAGCAAGATCGTTTCGGTCCGGCGTTCCGCCAACGTCTCGGGTGAAACGATTTGATGTCCGGTCGTTGGAATGTATCTGCCTTTTTTGTGCGGATTGATATCCACAAGGCAGTCGATGGCGTCCGGTTCCGCCATATTGGCGAAGCTCACTCCCTTGGCCCCCGCACCCCAGACGGCCACGCTTCGGCCCGCTTCACGGAGCGTGCTGAGGCGCTCCTGCCACCCGGTCACCTTTCCTTCCAAACGTTTTCCGAAAGCGGTTGCCAACCTTTTTAGATCGGCATCGGTTTCGGGCACCACAGCATTTCCTTCGGCATTGATCTGTGGTCGTGCCAGCAGTTGCAGGAATTGGCCCCCAAAGCCGCTTCGCTGCTCGATGACCTCGAAGCCGGCTCGCTGGAAAACCCACGTCAAAGAGGTGGGCGTAAAATAGCTGAAGTGTTCGTAGATGAGATCCCAGACCGCCATTTCCCTGAGCATGTAGAGTCCATCGGGCACTTCGAAATAGATCAATGCATCCGGGCGATCTGCAACCGTTCGGTGTACCGCAGTGAGGAATTCCACGGGATCGGCGATGTGCTCCAGGACATGACGGCACACGACCAGATCCGCTGAGAGGTGCGCGTACTTTTCCGAATAATATTCCTGAACTACTTCCACCGCGGAAGAGTCCACACCATCCCGTCCGGGCTGATAGCTCGGATCGAAGCCGATTCCTTGGTTGTTCCCTCTGCTGCATAGCAGGCTCAAAAATTCGCCTTTTCCGCAACCGATCTCCACAACCTTTTTGCCGTAGATGCCATGCTTGGAAACCAATCGATCTGCGAGACCTTCGGCATAGCGTTGGAATTGATTGGAGAAGTGAAGAGAATTTTCGTACGATGCCCCGTACTCGACATCTTCGGCCTTGAATGAGTCGTTAAAGAGGTGTCCGCAGCTATCGCAAAACGCCAGATCCATTCGCGCGATAGGCGCGGCAACGGCTTGCTCTTTGGTGTCATACAGCACGTTGCAGACCGCCGGAATCGTCTGACCGGCCAGAAGTTCCAGTCGTTGCCCCTCGCCGCAGACCGGACACTCACTGCGCAGATTTGAGGTATCTGTGACCATCAGAGCGTCACCAGTTCGGGATGGATGCCCAGCTCGTCCATCCGGGCTCGCACTTCCTTGGTATAAATTGGATTCATTAAAATAACTGTATCCGGGCGGATATGGGTCAACTGTTCCGGGTCCACGATGGGGTGACCGGTTCCTGACATGTAATAGCCGGCGCGGTACGGATTGATGTCAACAACGGAATTGACCTCGGTATCGATACCGAGCGTGGTCAAAAATGAGACACCTTTGGATCCCGATCCCCATACAGCCACGGACTCACCGTTTTTGTTGGCCCTGTCCAGGCGCAGCCGCCAGAAGTCCCGTTTTTTTCGAAACTTGAGAGGAAACTGGGAGACCAAGTGCGCCGACTCTTCCGCCCCGGGGGCTGCCGCTGAGTTCGGGCCGGGCCGTTTCGTGGAGCGTGCCTCAATAGTGAGGTACTGTTCACCGTAATCCGTTGCTATTGACAGCACTTCGAAGCCGTTCTGCTCGAACAGGTACCGTAGTGAGGGTGCCGTGAAATAGGAGCAGTGCTCATAGTAGATGTCTTCGAACGCGCAGTCGCGCAGAATACGGGTGGCCTCCGGAATCTGGAAGAACACGACCACTCCTTCCCTTTCGCCGATGGAGCGGCGCACCATTCCCACGAAATCGGCAGTGGGATGGATGTGCTCCAGCGTCATCTTGCAGGCGATGAAGTCCGCTTGGCATTCGGCATACTTTTCGGAATAGAAATCCTGGGTGAACTGCACTTTCCCTTGACGTGGCGGACGCAGCCTTTCCTCAACGAAGCCGGGATCGAAACCGATGCCTTCGTTGTTCCCAAGTTCGCAAAGCAGAGAAAGAAACTCACCTTTGCCACAGCCGATCTCGATTATGCGCTTGCCATGCAGGTCGTGGCGTTCCACCAGCTGGCGTGCCAAGCGTTCATGGAACGCATTGAATGTGGAGGAGAATCCCTGTGTCTCCTCGTAACGACCCGAATATTCGGTGAGCCGCCCGTCGAATGCCGTGTTGGAGACGAAGCCACAAGCATCACAGTATCCCAAGGCGATGTCCCCCCGCGGATAGGCTTTCGCCTCATCCGGCGTACCGAGGAGAATACAGCTGTTTCCCGGGACATTACTGGCTTCATGAAATATCCGCATCTCACCAAGCCCACAGTTAGGACAGTCGAGGTTGCTCATAGTGCTCTCCTGTATCTCAGACGACTCGCGGACTTGGGATAGGTACGATGAATTTTCCACCCGCCTGTTGATAGGCATTCTGCTGGCGGAAGATTTCGTCTGCGAAGTTCCAGGGCAGTAACAGGACGTAGTCCGGCATTTCTTTCTGAATCGCTTCGGGCTCGAGCACCGGCAAATGCTTACCGGGCATATAGCGGCCCTGTTTGTGCACGTTACGGTCCACTACGAAATCAACCGTGTCAGTGCCGATATCGACGTAATTGATCAATGTGCTGCCCTTGGCTGCCGCCCCGTATGCGGCAATTCGCGATCCCCGGGCTTTGAGATCGGCGAGCATACTGGACAGTTCCTCCTTCACCGCCTCTACGCGCCGTGAGAAATCTCTGTAGTAGTCGATACGGTCCATTCCGAGCTCGCGCTCTTCGGCGAGGATAACCTTGACCGATTCCTCCACCGCCTCCTGCTTACCGGCGAACAACCGTAACGAACCACCATGGATAGCGATCCGTTCGACCCGATTGAGATAGAGGCCGTGGCGCCGGAACAGATGGTCCACGGCGGTTACGGAGAAATAACAAAGGTGTTCATGGTAGATGGTATCGAACTCACATTTGTCGATGAGGTCCCTGACGTAAGGAGCCTCTATAACGGCCGTACCGGTCTCCTTCAACAGTGTGGCGATGCCTTTCACGATGCCATTGGTGTCGGCAACATGTGCGAGGACGTTGTTGGCATGGATGACGTCAGCGAGCTTGCTTTGGTCTTGCAGCTTTTCGGCAAGCTCTGCCGTGAAAAACTCGTTCAGGGTTGGAACCGCGATCGCCTCCGCAGCTTTGGCGGGCCCATCGGCCGGATCGATACCGAGCACGGGGATACCCGCTTCCACATAGTTCTTCAGCAGGTAACCATCGTTGCTGGCGATCTCCACCACCAGACTGTCGCCGGTCAGATTTCGCCCCTTGATCAGGTTGCTGACGTTCTCCCGCGAGTGCTCCAGGAGTTTCGGGGAGAATGACGAATAATAGGGATACTCATCGCAGAAGAGTGCCTCCGGCGGAACGGTCTCGAGGATCTGCATCAAACTGCACGAGGGGCAGAAAGCCACTTGGAGAGGAAACACCGGTTCGGGCTGGCTCAGCTGCTCGCGCTTGAGCAGGCGATCGGCGAGAGGTGTATGCCCCAGATCCAGCACGGGCTCCAGGACATCACCTCCGCATGAACGACAGGCTGTGATTTCGGCCATCTTTATCTTCCCTGACAAATAGTGACTGATTGTTTTTCGAAGTGATCAAACGCCGACCGCCGCAGCGGTCGGTTTGTCGGTCCAACGCAAGTTCTCGTCCAGAAGACCGTCGTTCACGAGAAGCTTGATATGACCGATGCGCATATAGCGCACACCTTCAAACTCCTCGAGGTCGAGACCTACACGCTGGTAATTGTCATAGAGCTCCTCAACGCCCCGGCGCACGGTCCACTGTGGTTTGAAACCGGGCAGGACGCGGGCGATCTTGTTGCAGTCGACCCGGTAGCAGCGCTTGTCGGGACCGGCGTCGGGCGCATAGTCGATGTCACATCCCGGAACCACTTCTTTGACGATCTCGGCGAGATCGCGCATCTGATAGTTTTCGGCGGTACTTCCAACATTGAAGGCCTCGTTGTAGACCGTTTCCCGCGGAGCCTCCAACGCTGCGATGTAGGCGCGAGAGATGTCTTCCACATGCACCACCGGCCTCCAGGGCGTGCCGTCGCTTTTCAGATAAACCCGACCGGTCGTCATCGCCCATGCTGTCAGGTTGTTTAAAACCAGATCGAACCGGATTCGGGGTGACATTCCGTAAGCGGTTGAAGCACGCAGATAGGTGGGGCTGAAGTCGTCGGACGCCATGTCCCCCAGCACCTGTTCAACCTCCACCTTGGAGACGCCGTAAGGGGTGACGGGGTTAAAGGTTGCCTGTTCATCCAGGAAGTCCGCACCGGCGGCACCATAATTACTGCATGATGATGCAAACAGGAAACGCTCGACTCCCGTTTGCTTGGCCAACTGAGCCAGCCGCACCGAAGCGCGGGTATTGATGTCGCGGGTCAGCTCAGGCTGATAATCCCCCAAAGGATCATTTGAAAGCCCCGCCAGATGAATAACAGCATCGAAACCCGACACATCGTCCGCTGTCAGATCGCGGGTATCCTTGCGACTACCAGCGACCGATTGAGGATGATCTCCAAAGGTGCAGCGCTCGAACCAGTCGGTATCCAATCCGACCGCCTGATGCCCCCTCTCCATCAGCATGGGCATGAGAACCGCCCCGATATAGCCCTGGTGCCCAGTTACCAACACACGCATTGTTTTACCTCCATACCTTCCATGGTGGATTACCCTCTTCCCACATTTTCTGTATCGCCTTCTTGTCCCGCAGCGTATCCATGCACTGCCAGAAGGAGGTGTGGCGGTAGGCCATCAACTGGCCGTCCGCCGCGAGGCGTTCGAGCGGCTCTTTTTCCCATTGGCTATCGTCACCATCAATGTAGTCGAAGATACCTGGCTCGAGGACAAAGAAGGCGCCGTTGATCCAACCTTCGCTCGTCTGCGGCTTCTCCGTAAACTGAGAGACTTTATCGCCGTCGAAATCCAGGTGACCGAAGCGTGCGGGTGGACGAACGGCCGTCATCGTAGCGAGTTTCCCGTGGGAACGGTGAAAACGGAGTAATGCCTCCAGATTGACGTCAGAGAGACCATCTCCCCAAGTGAGCATGAAGGTGCTGTTGCCAAGCCATGGCTCCAACCGTTTGATACGTCCTCCAGTTGCGGTGCCGAATCCGGTATCAATCAGATCCACTTGCCAATCGGGGTGCGTTCGGTCGTGCAGGATAATGTTGCCGGTACCCGTCCTCACTGTCATGTTGCTCTGGAATGAAGCGTACTCGCTCATCCATCGCTTGATGACCTCGCCCTTGTAGCCAAGAGCGATTACGAATTCGTCGAAGTTATAGTGGGCATACTGCATCATGATGTGCCAAAGAATCGGCTGGTTGCCGATCTCCACCATTGGCTTCGGTTTGACCTCGGTTTCCTCCGCTAAGCGGGTGCCGAGGCCACCGGCAAGGATAGCCACTTTCATCAGTACCTCCTGTTGCTTGACAAGGATCCTGATTCCTTTGCCCCGCCGGCAAGGAATTCACCTTTCCTTGGCGCTTTCTGAAGAAACCCGAAGCCAGCGATGGTATAGGCAGCCCAGACGCTATACGACAGAGCCGCCGTTCTTTTCAACCGTACACTGGACGGGAATTAGCCTTTGCGTTCGCTCCGCTTCAATTAGCCAGGGAACGAAAAGAACGAACGGCTGATGTCCTGAATCCATTCCAACGTCAATCTTTCACTGCCCTGATCGTAGAGGTAGAGGGATGCGAAGCCACCAATTATCAGTACGCCCACCAAAAAACCGATTCTGGTTTTCGAAGCCTTTGGGCGTTCCTTCGGTTCTATTATCGGGATGCTTGCCAGAGGGTGAAGGCCCAGAGTGCGGACGAGGTCTTTAGCTCCGTAGATGGCATCGCTTCGGTATTCGGCCAGTGCCGCATTACCCAGACCGCCGACAAATCCGAATAAGATCGACAGCGCCAATATTCCAAGCTGATTGGGCGACACCGGTCTGGAGGGAAGCGATGCTGTATTCGCCAGCGACAACCGTTCACCTTTCCGTTCATTCTCAAGTTGCTGTGCGAGCCGCGCCTCGGCCACCTTTTCTTGCAGCTCCCGGTATTTCTTAAGGGTGTTCTCGTAATCACGTCGAAGGGATCGGAACTCTTTTTCAACGTCAGGCGTACGAGCAATGAGTTCACGATAGGTGCCTAAACGCTTTTGAAGCCGTAGCTGACTCGATTGAACGGCATTGATTTCCGCCCGGACGCTATCCAGCCTCGTCTTCAGCTGCAGATAGTTGGGATTATTGGAAATCGCACCGGCGGAGCCCGACGAAATGGCGCTGCCTGACGCGATTTCTGCTCTCACTTGTTCGATGCTGGAGGTGAGTCGTTCAATCTCCTGAGCCGCTCCCGATCCACTCTCGCGCAATGATGAGAGTTGGTTTCGCAGGCGTTCAAATTCGGAAATTGATTTTACGACCTGCCGACCGCCAGGAACTTGTGAACTGAGCGTCTCGATTTCACTCCGGAGTTGCAGAAGATCAGGATACTCGGACGCGTAGCGCGTCGACATTTGCAGATACCTGGCACTGAGGTTTGCAATCCGCTGCTCGGGCCGCAGGAACTGCTCGTTCTCAGAACCGGGTAACCGGATGGTCTTAGGGGTACTTGCCATGGCACCCTCCAGACTGATTTTTTGCTCCCCGAGAGCCTGGAGACGCTGTTGACTCTGGTCCAGCTGCTCGCGGATCCGTTCCAGTCTGTCTCGATTTCGGTCGGCAGCTTCGGGTAGCTCATCAGCATGGCGCCGCTTGAACTCTGCAAGCTTGGTTTCAAGACCATTTACAACTTGCCCAACACGGCCTGCCTCATCCTGAATAAAGTCCGCTATTTTCTTGGCCTTTTCGGTGGCCTGCCGTTCACTCTCGGTCACATAACGATGCGCCAGTTCGTTGGCGACTTTTTGCGCCGCTTCAGGAATTTTGGAATCGAAGGAAAGGTTTATCGCAATGGCAGAAACGGTCGTTTTGCCGCGGGGGCTAGTCACCTCGATATTAACGGTTTCCCGATGTACCGCATCCCGCATGGATTGAACAATCCGTCCGGTTTCGCTTTCTGTGGCATATTCAGGGTAAAGCTCGTAGCGCTTCGCTAACGCCAGTAACGTTTGGGAGGTTAGAACCTTGCGGGATATCTCGGCAAGGCGTTCTTCAACATAGCCCGCAACGACCGTCGGCTCGATCAGGTTCGAGGGGATGTCGGGCTTGTCGATGGTGATGGAGGCAGTGGCTCGATAGACAGGCTGCAGGAACTGCAGGATCAAAATTCCCGCCATAAGGATAATGCCGACCGGCAGTAAGATGTGCCATTTGCGGCGTCGGAGCACCGCCAGGTAATCATCAATCCCATATTCCTCGGGGGGCGTACGCACTAACCTACCTCCAATCCCTGGATTTGCGAACAACCGATCTGCTGATCAAGAGTAGTTACTAAGGCTGGGATTAGCTAGTAAAGAAAACCTGTGATCTTTCGAGGAGGGAAGTCCTGGTGTCAGGTATAGGAGGCGAGGTTTTGATTAGCCGCTATGGGCTGATTCTTTCTATATCAGCGGACCCCGGTTGACACCTTAGTCGGGCGATACGCAAAAGATAAGGCCGTCATGATAGTCGCAAGGGATGCATGGCGAACCAGTTTCGCTCGGGGCCATCGAGGTTTCAGAGGAACGTTGGTGTCCGGACGTCCTTGTCCGATACAGGTCGGTGTCCGTCCTGTCAGGTTAAACCCGCCTCTGCCATGGCGACGGCGCGGAAGATGGCACGGCCTTTATTCATTGTCTCTTCCCACTCTTTGGTGGGCACGGAGTCATAAACGATACCGGCGCCGGCCTGGATGTGCAGGGTTTCGTTTTTGATGACGGCGGTTCGAATGGCAATGGCAGTATCCATGTTGCCATTCCAGCCGAGATAGCCGACAGCGCCGGAGTAGACGCCGCGTTTCACCGGTTCGAGTTCGTCGATAATCTCCATGGCGCGGATCTTCGGCGCACCGGATACGGTGCCGGCGGGGAAGGTGGCGCGCAGGGAGTCCATGGCAGTCAGGCCTTTGCGCAGATCCCCCGTGACGTTCGAGACGATGTGCATCACGTGGGAGTAACGCTCGATCACCATCTTGTCGGTCAGCTGCACGGAACCGGTCTCGGCGATGCGGCCCACATCGTTTCGGCCCAGATCGATGAGCATAAGATGCTCGGCCAACTCCTTGGGATCGCCCAGGAGATCCTGCTCGAGCGCCCTGTCCTCCTCTTCACTCTTGCCGCGCGGACGGGTGCCGGCGATGGGCCGCACGGTGACCTTTCCATCTTCGGCACGTACCAGGATCTCCGGCGAGGAGCCGACGACGTGGAAGTCCTCGAGATCCAGGTAATACATGTAGGGTGAGGGATTGAGGCTGCGAAGGGCACGGTAGAGATCCAGCGGACGGGCACGGTAGGGGATCGAAAGCCGCTGCGAGAGCACCACCTGCATGATGTCGCCGTCGCTGATGTACTCCTTGGCCCGGCTGACCGCGTCTTCGAAACCGGTCTGGGTGAAACCGGAGACGAAGTCCTTCTCCGTCACTTCGGTGGAGGTACTGGGCCGCTGCACGGGGGTGATCGCCCGCATGCGCTCCACCAGCCGGTCGAGTCGCTGCTGAGCGCGCTCCAAAGCGCCACCCGCAGTGGGGTCGGCGTGAACGATGACATAGAGTTTGCCCGAGAGATTATCGAAGACGACCACCTCGTCGGAGACCATCAGCAGGATATCGGGGTTGCCGAGCGGGTCCGGGTTGGGGCTATCGCCGAGGCGCGGCTCCACATAGCGGACCGTGTCATAACCAAAGTAGCCCACCAGACCGCCCGTGAAGCGCGGCAGCCCGGGCACTTCGGCCATGTGATAGCGGCCCTGGAAGTCCTCGATCCAGGCCAGCGGATCTTCGGCTGTGGCCTGCTCCACCACGCGGCCGCCTTCCTCCACCACGATGTCGTGGCCGTAGACCTTCAGAATGGTGCGGCACGGCAGACCCAAAATGGAGTAGCGGCCCCACTTCTCCCCCCCTTGGACCGATTCGAACAGGTAGGAGTAGGGCGCATCGGCCAGTTTGAGATAGGTGGATAGCGGTGTGTCGAGGTCGGCGAGGACCTCGCGCATCACAGGAATTCGGTTGTAGCCCTCGGCGGCGAGCCGGGCGAAGTACTCGGGTGTCATGGCATTCCCCTGTCAGATGAAAAAGGCGATCGGCTTAAGATGGCGGTCTAGCTGCGCCATCGCTTTCCCGGCAGTGCCTTCGTCATCTTTGGGGTTGTTGCCATTGTTTGGTTTCCGTCTTGGTTTTTAACCACGGGGAGCACGGGGGACACGGGGTTTGGTTTGGATAAAGGTTTTCCCGGTGCGCCCCGTGTTCCCCGTGGTTCACAAAAAATTCAGTCTTCCAGCACCTGCGGCAGCTCCGCCAGGGAGTCGACCACCGCGTCGGGCTTGGCTTCGCGGATGTCGTGGCCGTGGTTGTAGCCGTAGGTCACGGCGACGACCGCGAAGTGGGCATTACGGGCGGCTTCCACGTCGTGCATGGAATCGCCAATCATCAACGACGCCTCTGCCGGAACTTTAAAGAAATCAGCAGCATGCCGCAAGGGAGCCGGATCCGGCTTCTTCTGCGGCAGGGTATCGCCGCTGACCACGATGCCGAAATCGTCGTAGACACCCAGGTTCTGCAGAAGCGGTTCGGTAAAACGGGCCGCCTTGTTGGTCACGCAGCCAAGGGCGATGCCCTTTGCTTTAAGGTAGTCGAGCCCCTCGCGCACGCCGGGGAAAAGCTTGCTGCGGGCACTGGTGTTCTCGGCATACAGTTCCATGAAGATGGGCAGCGCCTTCTCAAACAGCTCCGGGTCCGGCTCCTCATGAAGCGAATCGGTCAGGGCCCGTTTGACGAAGCGCTCGACGCCGTTACCCACCCAGTTGCGCGCACGCGCCTCGCCGCGCACAGGCAGGCCCAGCACCTTGTTCATCTCATCGCCGCAAAAGGCGAGGTCCGGCACGCTGTCGACCATGGTGCCGTCCAGGTCAATCAAGACCATCCGGGGTAGTTTCATTATTCTCCAGGCCTCGGTCTTCTATTAACCACGGGGGCCACGGGGAGCATGGGGATATCGACAGTTAAAGCCCCGTGATCCCCGTGGTTCAACCCTATTTTCCGGCCTTGGCCAGCTCGGCGCGGAAGGTCTCGAGGATAGAGTCGTACTTGTTGGGATCCGCGGCTTCAGCCTTGCCGAAGATGCCCGAGCCGGCGACGAAGGTGTCGGCGCCCGCTTCGGCGATCTCGCGGATGTTGTCGGCCTTTACGCCACCGTCGATCTCCAGACGGATGTCGCGACCGCTCTCGTCGATGCGCTTGCGCGCTTCACGGAGCTTGTCGAGCGTGGCGGGGATGAAGCTCTGGCCGCCGAAACCGGGATTCACGGACATCAGAAGGATCATGTCCACCTTGTCCATCACGTAATCCAGATAGGAGAGCGGAGTGGCCGGGTTGAATACCAGGCCCGCCTTGCAGCCTTCGTCGTGGATGAGCTGCAGGGTGCGATCGATGTGATCGGAGGCCTCCGGGTGGAAGGTGATGTAGGTGGCGCCGGCCGCCGCAAAATCGGGGATAATGCGGTCCACCGGCTTGACCATCAGGTGCACGTCGACGGGCGCGGTGATACCGTAATCGCGCAGCGCCTGGCACACCAGCGGGCCGATGGTCAGGTTGGGGACGTAGTGGTTGTCCATTACGTCGAAGTGCACGATGTCGGCACCGGAATCGAGGACGTTCTTGACCTCGTCGCCAAGCCGGGCAAAATCCGCCGACAGGATCGAGGGGGCAATCAGGTAATCCGCCATGGTTCTTCGCCTCTGGTTGTATCCGTTTGCGCCCGCTATGGCGAAGCGCCCGAAAAAAGAACCGGTAATTTTACCTGCTGTCCCCGCCTAATGCGACTCGATAGGGGCGAGAAGAGGGCAAAATCTGCCTAACCTCTTGATTTTACGTTTCACGCCCACATACCGAATGCCTATGACCGCTCCCTTCAGAAGACCCCTGCTCACGACCCTCCGGGTACTGCTCCTGGCCTGGTCGACCGTCACCGGCGCCATTGATGAGGCGGCATTGGGCGAGCAAATCGCGGGCAAAGTGGAGGTGGGTGAGCCCATCGAGCTGACCGTCGGTGAAGAATCGGTAATGGCCCTACTCACCGAGGAGACGCAGGGGGACCTTCAGGGTGGAGCGATTCTGATTCACGACACGGGGGCCAATCCCGATTGGCCGGATGTGATTCGGCCCTTGCGCGAAACGCTACCCGATACGGGCTGGACCACCCTTTCGGTCCAAATGCCGCTCGGTCCGGCAACGACCCCCGACGAGCGCATTGCGCTGCTGGATGCGGCGCGGCCACGGCTCGATGCGGCGCTGACGCTTTTGGCCGGCCGAGGCATCCGAACCATCGTGCTCATCGGCCACGGCCTCGGCGCATTCATGGCGGCGGATTATCTTGGTGACTATAAAGGCTCAGCCATCCGGGGGCTGATAGCGGTCAGCCTGGTGGATTATTCAACCACTAATCAACGACTCGATGCCCCCGCGGTCCTGAAGCAAGTCCGTCAGCCCATCCTGGATATTTACGGGAGCCGTGATTTGCCTGCGGTGACCGAATTGGCGAAGCATCGTGCCGAAGCAGTGCGCAAGGCCGTTGCCGAGCGTCGCCCCGACAATCGGGGTCGCTCGGAGTCCGCGCGGCGCAAGTCGGGCCGAGTCGCTTACCGGCAGTTGGCGATCGTCGGCGCTGATCATTATTTCACCGGGCGGCAAACCGCCCTGGTGCGCCGGGTGCGTGGCTGGCTAAAGCACCACGTCACCGGCTCTCGCATCAATCGATAACAGAAGGAGACACCATGAGCGTTGCGCTCGCATTGCATGTCCTGGCCGCAATCCTTTGGGTCGGCGGGATGTTTTTCGCCCATCAGGTGCTACGTCCCGTCGCCGCAGCGGGACTTGAGCCGCCCGACCGGCAGACGATCTGGAACGGCGTTTTCCAGCGCTTCTTCGCCTGGGTCTGGGCGGCTGTCCTCCTGATTCCGGTCACCGGCTACTGGTTCATCTTTGCCGTCTACGGAGGGATGGCGAACGTGGGACTGCATGTTCACATCATGAACGGCATCGGCCTGGTGATGATCGCCCTTTTCGTATTCCTGTTTTTCGTCCCCTACCGGGGTTTCAAACAGGCAGTTGCCGAGGCCCGCTGGCCGGATGGCAAACGTTATCTGGATCGCATTCGCACCATCGTCGGCATCAACCTCGTACTGGGATTGATCACCGCCGCGGTGGCCAGCGGCGGACGCTTCTTTTAACGGTTCTGACCACGGAGAACACAGAGCGGCTTGAACCTCCGTGTCCTCCCTGGCGGATGCCCGTAGCGGCTTGAGGTCGCGGCACCGGCTTCGGCACCACCGGGCAGGCTGATTTTATCCCCCTCATCCTAACCTTCTCCCTCAGGGAAAAGGGATAAAAACCTTTTTCAACAGCCTGCTAATGGATGGCCCCGCCAGGGCGGGAAGCCAACCACCTCGCCCCGAGCGATCTCGCTCAAAGAGCGCACGCAGGGAAGCGGTTAGTCGCCCATACCGATCGAGAACATGGTCTCCAGGTCATGGCGGGACTGCGTGCGAAAAGCGGGCATGGTTTCAGTCTCAACGATCCCGTCGACCTTGAGCATGTGGTTGGTGACCACGTCGGCCATGGCTTCGTTGCTTGAAACGCGGATCATCACCACCAAATCATAGCGACCGCCAACAGAGTACACTTCGCTGATCCCCTCCAATTCCGCAAGCTCGGCCGCCACACTGTTCACCCTTGTGCGCTCCGCCTTCACCAGTACGATTGCCGTGACCATGTTTTTCCTCCGATGGGTTTGTCCTTGTAGGTTGGAATATTCACGACAAGGACGCAACGAATGGGCAATTTCCGTCGTGGGTCCCGGTTGGGTCATATAGGGATAAGTCGTGGGCGGTGGCCGCTGTGCTAAGGTAATCCGGACCCCAAAACGCTTCTTTTCACCGATGGAATTACTGGAAAACGCCCTGGTCACCTTTGCCGGTTTTATTTGGGGCATGCCGTTAGTCGTGCTATTGGTGGGCGGCGGGACATTCTTTCTGGTTTATTCGCGCCTTCTGCCCTACCGTCATTTTCGACACGCCATCGATATCCTGCGCGGCCGTTACGATGATCCGAACGACCCGGGTCATATCGTTCACTTCCAGGCACTGACCACCGCGCTTTCCGGTACGCTGGGTCTCGGCAATATCGCCGGTGTCGCCGTAGCGATCACCTTGGGCGGACCCGGTGCGATCTTCTGGATGTGGATCACGGCGGTGGTCGGTATTGCGACCAAGTTCTTTACCGCATCACTGGCCATCATGTACCGCGGTCGCGACAGTCTCGGCCATCTCCAGGGCGGGCCCATGTATGTGGTCCGCGAGGGCCTCGGCCGGCGCTGGATGCCCTTGGCCGGTCTGTTTGCGGTCGCCGGTCTCTTTGGCACACTGCCCGTCTTCCAGGTCAACCAGCTGGTGCAGATCGTGCGCGATGTCGTGGCGGTCCCGAACGGCTGGACCTCGGCAGCGGATCATTTCACCTTTGACCTGATCTTCGGGATGCTCATCGCCGCGGTGGTGCTATCGGTGGCTCTGGGCAACATCCAACGGGTGGGAAAGGTTACCTCGCGGCTGGTGCCGGGGATGGTCGTTTTCTATCTGGCGCTGGTCGCCTGGGTGCTCGTTGATAATGCCGGCGCGATCCCCGGCGCCTTTGCACTGATTCTGGAGGACGCCTTTTCCGGCCAATCGGTGGCCGGCGGCGCGGTCGGGACGGTTATTTTGATGGGAGTCCGGCGTGGGGCCTTTTCCAACGAGGCGGGTATCGGCACCGAATCGATGGCGCATGGCGCTGCGAAGACCGATGAACCGATCCGCGAAGGACTGGTGGCCATGATGGGGCCGGTTATCGATACCCTGATCGTCTGCACCGGCACCGCACTGGCCATTCTGACCACCGGCGTCTGGCGGGGCAGCGAGGCGGATGGCGTAACCCTCACGGCGAGCGCCTTCGAGTACGCCCTTCCGGGGGTGGGCGCGTATCTACTGACCGCAATGGTGCTGTTTCTTTCGCTTTCGACCGTATTCAGCTTCTGGTATTACGGCAGTAAATGCCTCGGCTTTTTGGCAGGCGCCGAACGGCAGCGCCACTACATCTGGATCTACACGGGGCTGGTGCTGCTGGGAGCGGTGGGTTCGCTCGATCTGGTGATTAGTCTCATCGATGGCATGTACGGGCTGATGGCGATCCCCACCATGACCTCGGCGCTGCTGCTGGCGCCCCGGGTGAAGGCCGCCACGGCGGAGTATTTCGCTCGCCACCCCAAAGAGGCCGTTGCGTTCGACTAGCAGAAACCGCCGCAAACAGTCGCATTTGCCTGTGCGTTGGGATGCCGCTAGACAACTCTGCCGATGGGCCATTTTGGATGCCCTCTGCAGGTTTTCCCTCAGGGCCTATTCCGCGCCTCTTTGATCATTTCATAGGCGTTTTTGATCTCCTGGGTCTTTTCCGTAGCGATTTTCATCATCTCTTCGGGCAGGCCTCGGGAGACCAGTTTGTCCGGATGGTGCTGACTCATCAACCGGCGATAGGCGCGTTTGACCTCAGCATCGGAGGCACCGGATTCGACCCCGAGTACCTCATAAGCTTCATTCACCAGATCTCGGCTTGGAGGCGCCTGTCTTCGAGCGCCGGGCCCCTGTCCGGTGAAGTCACGGGCGGCCCGGATCATGGCGTCCAGATGGGCAAACTCTGCGCGGGAGAAGCCCAGCCGCCGGAAGACTTCGATCAGCAACTCCCGTTCGGCCGCGTGCAGTTCACCGTCGGCGTAGGCTGCCTGGAGTTGGATCTCCAAAAACATGCGCATCAGCGTCGAGCGACGCCCGACCATCGACCGGAATTGCTCCAGGACGCCCTCCAGATCGAAGTCATCCTCCTTGCCCTGTCGAAACAGGTCGATGGCCACCCGTTTCTGTTCGGGCTGCAGGGACATCTGCTGCATCACGGCCCGGGCAAAACTGATCTCATGCTCGCTGACCCGACCGTTGGCCTTGGCCAACCGCCCCATCACCGAAAAGGTGGCCGTAAAAAACGCCGTCTGGATCTGTTCCCGATCCAGCGTCTGCCCCGTGGCAAGCTTCAGCCCCTTATCGAACTGGTGCCCGACCACGGTGCCCAACAGCGCGCCCAAAGGCCCGCCCAGCGCAAAACCAAAGGCACTGCCGAGCACCTTGCCCCACCAACTCATCGAAGCCTCCGCCGTTCGGATCGTAACCCGCCCATGGTAGCGCGCGGCCGAAAACAGCGCGAGGTGCCAACCGGTGATTTTCCGGGTTACAGCCGGGTCGAAACCGGGTATATATCAGCCATCCTTATGGAGAGCGCGATGAGCGAACGGTTGGCCGACGATTGGGGCCTGATGAAACCCTACACAGCGGTAGTGGATGCCCTGGCCGGTCCGGGGTGGGGGATTTTCCCGGGCTTTCTGGAGCGCGAAGAGGTCCGCGAGCTGACACGGGAGTGTCGGACCTTCCGGGATGCCGGAGGCTTTCGACATGCCGGGGTCGGGCAGGGAGACACCTTTCACATCGATGCCGGGCTCCGTACCGACCGGGTGATGTGGCTGGATCCCGAGTTGGCCACGCCTGCCCAGCGCCGCTGGTATGACCATCTGGAAAACCTGCGGCTCGCCATCAACCGCAGCCTCTATCTCGGACTCTTCGAGTTCGAGGGACACTTTGCCGTCTACCCGCCGGGCAGTTTCTACAAGCGTCACTTTGATCAGTTCAAGGGAATCGGTCTGCGTACCATCACCACCATCCTCTATCTCAACGAGGACTGGAGGGAAGAGGACGGAGGCCAGCTGCGTCTCTACCTGGAACCCGGCGAGCAGAGCCCCTATATCGATGTACCACCGGAGGCGGGAACGCTGGTCAGTTTCCTCTCCGGCTCCTTTCTCCACGAAGTCCTCCCCGCCAGACGCGAACGCATGAGCCTGACGGGGTGGTACCGAAAACGGGTTTAGGACCGGCCCCCTCGACTCAAGCCCGTCCGATTGAGGCCATGGCGGCGCCGCAGAGGTCCCTGAGAACTTTCGGTGCCAGCTCGATTTCCAAGCCCCGTCGTCCGGCGCTGACGAAAATGGTTTCGAATCGGCCGGCGCTGTCATCGATGAAGGTTCGGAGTCTCTTCTTCTGGCCCAACGGGCTGATGCCGCCAGCGAGGTAGCCGGTAGCCCTTTCGGCTTCGGCCACCTCTGCCATGACCCCCTTTTTGATACCAGCCGCCGCGGCGAGCGCCTTGAGGTCCAGCGTCCCGGTCACCGGCACGAGCCCGACTACGAGTTCTCCGCCGTCCAGTTTCGCAACCAGTGTCTTGAACACTCGCTCCGGTTCGAGGCCGAGCTTCTCGGCGGCCTCTTCACCATAGGAAACGGTATCGGGATTGTGTGCGTATTCATGGAGTTCGAATTGAATCCCCGCCCGTTTCGCTGCCGTAACCGCCGGAGTCATAAGAGTCTGGACGGCCAGTGGTGATCGCAGGGTTGACGGTACGGCTCCGGCACATTGTCGGGACAGCGGCCGCACTGCTCATTGCCGGGCACGGCGAAGTCGATCTTGCGGGGATACGGGAGATCGAGACCGGCCATGATTTCGATAAACTCCCGTTCGCTCTTCCCGCCTCCGATTTGGGCGTTGCGCGCCTTTTCCTGACCGACCGAGGAGACCCGACGGCCGTTGTAGTCGTGGGCCGGGTAGATCAGGGTCTCCTCGGGCAGCGTAAACAGCTTCCCGGTGATGGAGCGGTAGAGCGTGGCGCTGTCGCCCGACTGAAAATCGGTGCGCCCGCAGCTGTCGATGAGCAGCGCATCGCCCGTGAAAACCATCGAGTGCGTGCCGTCATTCACCCGATAGGCATGGTGATGGGAGGTATGGCCGGGCGTGAAGATCGGGTGCAGTTCGATGGTGCCGATGTGGAAGACCTCGCCCTCCTTCAGGCCGATATCTGCGCACTCGGGCATCTCCACTGCCGGGTTCGCCACCTTGCAGCCGGTCAGCTGCCGCAGGCGCCCGGAGCCGGTGAGGTGATCGGCATGGAAATGGGTATCGATGGTATAGGTGAGTTTCAGGCCCATCGCCTCCAGAACCTTCAGGTCCCGGTCCACCGTATCCAGTACAGGGTCAATCAGTGCCGTCTCCCCCGTCTTCTCACAGGAGAGCAGATAGGTAAACGTCGAAGAATCCGCTTCGAACAACTGCCGAAAGATCATCCAGACCTCCTATTTTCAAGCCGAACCACGGGGGACACGGGGAGCACGGGGCCTGCAGGACTTTTTCTCCCCATGTCCCCCGTGCCTCCGTGGTTATTACCGTCAGTCGTTCACCCAGAACCACCAGACAATCAGTCCGATCAAGACTAGACCCGTGAGGTTGAGCCACATCATTTGGAGAGCTCCTCGGCGCGGAAAAAGCGCAGCCGGTTGGCATTGGTGACCACGGTGACCGAGGAGGCCGCCATGGCGGCGCCGGCGATCATGGGATTGAGCAGCAGACCGATAAACGGGTAGAGAATACCGGCCGCCACGGGGATGCCGAGCGTGTTGTAGATGAAGGCGCCGAACAGGTTCTGCTTGATATTGCGCACGGTGGCCTGGGAAATCGCAATGGCATCGGCCACCCCATGCAACGAGCCGCGCATCAGGGTAACGTCGGCACTTTCGATCGCCACATCGGTGCCGGAGTCGATGGCAAAACCCACATCGGCACGGGCCAGGGCGGGGGCATCGTTGATGCCATCGCCCACCATGCCGACCACCTCGCCCTTGGCCTGAAGCTTCGCCACCGCGTCAGCCTTGTGCTCCGGCAGCACCTCGGCGATCACCTCGTCGATCCCCACCCGGCGTCCCACCGCATCGGCCGCCGCCCGGTGGTCGCCGGTGATCATCACGACCTTGAGACCCTCCTTTTTGAGGCGGGTCACCGCCTCAAGCGAATCCGCCTTGATTGGATCGGCCACCGTGATGATACCCGCAACCCGACCCTCCACGGCAAGCAGCAGCGGGGTCTGCGCCTCGGCCGCCAGTTCCCCGAAACGGCTCTCCAGGCCGGCCAGCTCGACGCCCTGCTCGCCCATCAGGCGCAGGTTCCCCAGCAGCAGCGTTTGACCTCGCCAGCCGGCGCGTACACCCCGGCCGGAGAGGGCCTCGAACCGCTCCACCGACTCCGTCTCAAGGCCGCGCTCCCTTACCGCCTCAACGATGGCCTGGGCCAGCGGATGCTCGGAACCGGCCTCCACGGAGGCGGCCGCCCGCAACAACTCGTTTTCCTCCCAGCCCTCTGCCGGCACCACCGAGGTCACCGTGGGCCGCCCCTCGGTGACCGTTCCGGTCTTGTCGAGAACGACGGTGGTGAGTTTCCCCGCCTGCTGCAGCGCCTCACCGTTGCGGATCAAGACGCCATACTGGGCGGCCTTGCCGACCCCGATCATGATGGATATCGGGGTAGCCAGACCCAGGGCGCAGGGACAGGCGATAATCAGTACCGTCACGGTGGCGACGATCGCAAACGAAACCCGCGGGTCCGGGCCCCAGTTCATCCAGATCAGAAAGGTAATCACCGCGGCGATCATCACCGAGGGCACGAACACCCCGGCCACCCGGTCCACCAGACGCCCGATGGCGGGCTTGCTGGCCTGTGCCTCGCGCACCATGTCGATAATGCGCGCCAGCACTGTGTCCTTGCCGATGCGCTTGGCCTGATAGAGGAAGCTGCCGCTCTTGTTGATGGTGCCGCCCACCACCTCGTCGCCGACGCCCTTTTCCACCGGCAGCGGCTCGCCGGTGAGCATCGCCTCATCCACGCTGGACTGGCCGTCGATCACCACACCGTCCACGGGAATACGCTCACCGGGGCGCACCCGAACGGTCTCATCCACCCCCACCTCGACGATGGGCACGTCCTGCTCCTTGCCCTCGCGTACCACGCGCGCCGTTTTCGGCTGTAGTCCGATGAGCCGCTTGATGGCCTCGGAGGTGCGGCTTCGCGCCCGCATCTCCAGGGCCTGCCCGAAGTTGATGAAGGCGATGATGAACACCGCCGCCTCGTAGTAGGCGTGCTGCGCGATGGAGGGGACGCTGTCCGGGAACAGGGTGATCGCCACGGAGTAAAGCCACGCCGCGCCGGTCCCCATGGCGATCAGCGTGTCCATATTGGCGTTGTGGTGGCGAAACTGCTTCCAGGCACCGATGAAGAAGTGCCGTCCCGCGTAATACATGGTCGCCGCGGTCACTGCCGCCACCAGCAGCCAGAACGCGGTGGCCTCGGCAATGGAGGGGAAGGCTCCGGCCATTTCCCCGACCATCAACGGCACACCGATAAGCGCCGCCACCCCGGCCTTTCGGAACCGGCTGCGAAAGGCCTCGCGCTCGGCCGCCTCGCGCTCCTCCTGTTCGCGATCCAGATCCTTGATCTCGGCGGCCTCGTAACCGGCATCGACCACCGCCTTGACCAGGGTGTCGGCATCAACCGTGCCACTCACCTGGGCGGTATGCTCGGCAAAACTGACCGTGGCGTCCGCAACGCCCGGGATCGCCTTCAGGGCCTTCTCGACCGAGGCCACGCACCCGGCGCAGCTCATGCCTCCCACCGAGAGGCGGTGTACCTGGATTTCGCTCACAGATGCTCCCAGTTCACTTCAGAAAACCACAGAGTTGCAGAAAATAAAACTTTTCGAGATCGTGCAGCGTACGCGGAGACGCAACGAGCACAAAGCCCCTGCAAACCGGAGCACGGCGACTCTGCGCTCTCGCCGCATTGTTCCGGGTTGCAGTCTTCGATTTAGATTCTTTCCAGACATTTTTTGGGGAAATTCGCGGTACACTTCCCTAAACTCCATAATCCATAGACCATGGGCCTGGCCGCCGCGTTCAAGGCCGCGACCCCCGGGGAGAATAATGGTGAAACCGCCGATGCTGCCGCTCAGCCTTTTCCTCAAGAGCGTCCCGGATGCGCTACACAGCGAGATCCTGGGTCGCCTGTTCAATCACCTGCTCAAGGGGCAGTGGATGACCGAGCAACTCAACGACTTGCAGGGAAAGCGGGTTTGCATCGCGATTACCGACACCGGTACCCGGCTCCAGTTCCGAATCCAGGACCAGCGTTTCCGCCGCCAACCGGGACCCGCCGTCGACGATAACTGCGACGTACGCATCAGCGGTAATCTGGCCGATTTCTGGCTGCTGGCCACGCGCGCCGAGGACCCCGATACCCTCTTCTTCGGCCGCCGCCTCTCCATTGAGGGGGAAACCGAAACCGGGCTCTACATCAAGAACATGCTCGACGGCCTGGACTTCGACTGGGACGCCCACCTGCAGGCGGTACTGGGCCCGCGCCTCGCGCCGAGACTTCAGCGCCTGCTCCAGAGTACCGGCATCGACCGGCGTATCCGTCGCCTGACCGGACAGCCGCAGTTTTAGAAAGCCACTTCTCACTGTAGAGGGCGAAGCACGCGGAGGGACCGAAACCTCTGCGGTGCATGCAGGAGCCCCGCGCCGGGTGATTCGCTACTGGCTTCGAACACAATCGCGGCGATGCGCCGCTCCTACCAACCCGCAGGAGGCAAAATGCCGCTCCTGTGCGGTGCCATGTTCTTTATCCTTTCACGCCCTCAAGGTCCGGCGCCGTCCAGTCCATTCCGGCCTGACCGTGCCAGTAGCCATTGCAGGGCGTGCCGGCAGCGAGTTTAGCGGTCTTCGCCACGGCCTCTTCGGGGGACATTTCGCCGGCAGCTGTCGCCTGGAACACCTTGGCGATCTCAGCCATGTGCCGCGCCTGTGGCGAGAGGCGCACCACATCGATGTCCAGTGACTGCATGTCGGGAATTTCGGCAATGAGATCGGCCGTGGTGTCGGATTGGGTCTGTATGCCGTTTATGGTGAGGAATGGTTGCTCATCCTGGGAGCGCATAACCAGCCCGTTTTCGTAATCGCCGCACCGCAGTTGGCAATCATCCTTGGGGAGATGATGAGCCCGGGCCGTGAAGCAGCGGGCGGAGAAAGCGAGTGGCATACGGCCGAAAGCGAAGACTTCGGTTTCCATGTTTTCAGGGCGACCAGCCTGCATCGCTGCCAGGGTCGCGCGCGATAACTCCACCGGCATGACCCAGCGCCGGGCGCCCATATCGGCGAGAAGCGCCAGTGTCTCCTGGTTGTAGACGTTCAGGTGCGGCCCGGCGATGAAGGGCACCTCATGCCTGGCGCACAGGTGTACCGCCCCCCAGTCGTTGGCCTCCACGCTGAAGCGTCCGTTGTCCACGATCTTGCGCAGGGTGAGCAGTTCCGACTCCGCCTCGATAAGCGCCAGTGTCGAGAGCACCACCTCCTTTCCCGCCGCGGCCAATTCGTCGCCGATCGTCAGCCAATCATCCAGTTTCGGCGGCCTGCGCTTGGAACAGACCACCTCACCGAGGTAGACCGTATCCACCGGCCAGTCTGCGGCTTGCCTGTAAAAGGCCCGCACATCCTCCAGAGGCCAGAAGTACAGCAGGGGACCCAGGGAAAGCTTCATTGTCATGTCCTCTTAAACGCAGAGACGCAAAGGCACACGATGCCGGGCGCCCTGGCGTTGCGGTATCTGTCGCTCACTGCCACTCGCGTTCGAGAGCACCCAGCGTATGCGTGCGGCCTTCGGCCATTTTGTCGAGGGCGGCAACCCAGTCACTGCGGGGGGTGAAAGCGTCGGGATTCGCCTGACAGGCATCGAGCGCCTGGCGCATCACCTTTGTGACTTGCGCCACGTAGGCGGGGCTGCGCTGGCGGCCTTCGATCTTCACCGCAGAGACGCCCATTCGCACCAGTTCCGGCAGGATGTCGAGTACCGAAAGGGAGGTGGGCTCTTCCATGGCGTAGCGCAGATCGCCATTTACCAGGAAGCGGCCCTTGCAGAGCACCGGGTAGCCGGCACTTTCGTCGGCTTTATAGGTATCGATGAGGACGCCGCCGAGGCGCACTTCCCGTCCTCGCGACGTTTCGGCCCACTCGACGGATTTCGCCGGTGAACAGGCGCCGCACGTGTTGGGGGATTCACCGGTAGCATAGGAGGAGAGATAGCAGCGCCCTTCCACCATGACGCAGAGCGAACCGAAGGCGAAGACCTCTATCTCCGCGGTCGTGTTTTGCAGAACGCGCCGCACCTGGGGCATCGAAAGCACGCGGGGCAATACCACGCGCTGGATGTTGAAGCACTCCCGGTAGAACTCGATCGCCTCGTAACTGGTTGCGGAGCCCTGCACGGAGAGGTGCAGGCGCAGGTTCGGATGAGTCTTGGCCGCATAACGCATCAGTCCGGTGTCGGCCAGAATGAGCGCGTCCACCCCCAGCTCTGCAGCCATATCGACGGCGCTTGTCCAGGTACTCCAGGTTTGCGGCTGGGGATAGGTATTGAGCGCCAGCAGCACTTTGGCGCCCTTCCCGCGCGCATAGTCGATACCCCGACGGGCCGTGCGCTCATCGAAGTTGAGTCCGGGAAAGTTACGGGCGTTCGTCCCGTCGCGGAATCCCATGTAAACCGCATCGGCGCCGTTGTCGACCGCCGCGCGCAGGGCAGGGAAACTGCCCGCCGGGCAGACCAGTTCGACTTTTCTATTCATTTTAAGCCACCTTGTTGTGAACCACGGCGCTCAGGAGAACCCAAACGGCACGGCAGAAGCCCACCTGCGCGTCAGCAGCACGCGATTGGCGTGCACTACCCCTGACTCTCCGGATTGTGAACTCCGAGTTCTCTGTGGTTTCCAGCTTTTAAGCTTGCTCCGCCCCCGCGGTTTTGTTCGGCCGGCCCTGGCCCTGACGCGTCCCCCTGCGCACCAGTTCGTTTTCAACTCCATTGAGCACCCGCCACTTCCAGTTGCACCACTCGGGCGCAATCAGGATGTTTTTAGATGCGGTGCCGGTGACACGATGGTACACCACCTCGGGCGGCGTCATTTCGATGAGATCCGAGGCGGCCTCGATGTACTGTTCGAAGCCCCAGGGCCGGTATTCGCCACGTCGCCATTCGTTCGCCAGCGCGGTGCCCTTGACGACATGCAGGGGGTGGAGCTTGAGGCCGTCCACACCCTCCTCCAGGACCCGTTCCAGGGTCACCCGGCTGTGCCAGGCCGTCTCGCCCGGCAGGCCGAGGATCAGGTGCGTGCAGACCGGCAGACCGCGGGCACGGGCTGCCTGCAGGGTCTCGCGGTACTCGGCAAAACCGTGGCCGCGATTGACGCGTTCCAGGCTGCTGTCGAAGGCGGACTGAAGCCCCAGTTCCAACCAGATCTCCTTGCCTTGCGCCTGGTAGCCGGCAAGCAAGTCCAGCACATCCTCCGGCACGCAGTCGGGCCGGGTGCCTATGGACAGGCCAATGATGCCGGGCTGACCCAGAGCCTCATCATAGAGAGCTTTAAGGTAGTCGGCCTCGGCATAGGTATTGGTATAGGCCTGAAAATAGGCGAGGAATTTTCTGGCGCGGGTCCGCCGCCCGATAACGGCCCGGCCTGCGGCCAGCTGCTCGGGGACCGGTACGGATTCGGGGCGACTATTGGGACTGAATGAGGTGTTGTTACAAAAGGTGCAGCCGCCAATGCCCTTGGAGCCATCACGGTTGGGGCAGGTAAAGGCCGCGTCCACAGAGACCTTGTGGACACGCTCCCCGTGGCGGGCAATCAGCCACTGACCGAACGTGTTGACGTAATCGGACAGCGCCATCCTTACCCGACTACGTCGAGGACCCGGCGGCGGAACTTGACCCCCGATTGACGGGCGATACGCTCACAGGCCCCGACATCGACCCCCGGCAGCCCGTCGATGGCGGTCATGGTGACATCGATGCCGCTCTCCCGGGCGCGACGGGCGAATTCCAGCATGGCGTTGAAGGAGCCCTGGCGCTTGGGCCGGCAGTGCCGCTCGTAGAGCTCGGCGTCCTGGGCATTCATGGAAATGGAGACGGCATCGACCGCTTCGGCCATTTCCGGGGTGACATCACGGCCGTTTATCAGGTTGGCCAGCCCGTCTGTGTTCACGCGTATCTGGGCACCCTGACGTTTCAGGGTGCGGGCGATCTCCAGCAGGGCATCAAGCCGCTGTGTCGGCTCACCCAGCCCGCAAAAGACAATGCTCTTGTAGTTCGCCGGGTCACCCAGCGCCTCGAGCACCTCCGGCACCGAAGGCTCGCGGTGCAGACGCAGATCATACTCCTGCACTTCCCAGGTCTTCTGGTGTTTGGGGCAAAAGGCGCAACGAAGCGTGCAGCGGCTGGTGATATTCAGGTAGCCGTTGCCGTGAAGCTCATACGCTACAATGTCGCGCGACTCTTCTTTATACTGCGGAGCAGCCTGCATTGCCGGATTCCCAGGAAAAACAAGGTGGATTAGTGTAGGCGAATCGACTCAAAATCTCGAATGATGCAGATCAATTCCGGCCCGTCCTGTATCATATACCGTTTCCCATCTTTCCAAGGTCTGAAGTAGGTGTTCCATGTTTGACATTCCCTTTCCGCTCCTGAAGATACGTGACAGGGAGCTTCTGCCCGTAATCCAGGGGGGAATGGGCGTGGGCATCTCAGCCCATCGCCTGGCGGGTTCCGTCGCCCGCGAAGGAGCAATGGGCACAATTGCCAGTATCGACCTGCGTGTCCACCATCCCGACCTCATGGAGCGGACTCACCGGGTACGCGACCGCAACCTCATTGACGAGGCCAATCTCGAGGCCCTCGACCGCGAAATCCGCGGGGCCCGGGAAATCGCCGGTCCCGACGGTTTTATCGCCGTCAACGTCATGAAGGCGGTGGATAGTCACCGGGACCTGGTCCGCCAGTCCTGCGCAAGCGGCGCCGACGCCATTATCATGGGCGCGGGTCTGCCGTTCGACCTGCCGGATATGATCAAGGGCTACGAGGATCAAGTGGCCCTCATTCCCATCCTCTCCGAAGAGCGCGGTGTGCGCGCTGTACTCAAGCGCTGGCTGCGCAAGGGCATCTTGCCCGATGCCATCGTGCTCGAGCACCCGGCTTTTGCCGGCGGCCATCTCGGTGCTCCCAAGCCCGAGAACATCAAAGACCCGCGTTTCGACTTCAAACGGGTGCTTGGCGAGATCCCGAAAGTCTTCGAGCAGCTCAAGCTCGACGCCATTCCACTGCTGCCGGCCGGAGGCGTCAACTCGTTCCACAAGATCAAGGAGCTGCTCAGCTTTGGCGCCAGCGGCGTGCAAATCGGCACCCCGTTCGCGGTCACCGAAGAGGGCGATGCCCACGACAACTTCAAAAAAATCCTGCTCGAGGCCAAGCCGGAAGATATCGTCACCTTCATGAGCACCGCCGGTTTCCTGCCCGCGCGGTACTCACGCCCTGGCTCAAGAAATATCTGGGACGTGAGGAGAGGGTGCGCGCCCGCGCGACCCCCGAAAAGGGGACCTGTGCCGTCTGGTTCGAGTGCCTGACCCATTGCGGCCTGAAGGATGGGGACGGAAGTTCCGGCCAGTTCTGTATCGACACCCAGTTGCAGGCCGCGGTTCAGGGCAATGTGGATAAGGGGCTCTTCTTCCGGGGTTCCGAGCCGCTGCCGTTTGGCGATCAGGTGCGTTCGGTGCACGACCTGCTCACCTTCCTGCTGACCGGCAACGATCCGCGCGTTCCGGCTTAGCCCAGCCCGGGAACCTCTGAAATCCTGCCATGGCCCCCTTTGGCGGGCTTGAAAAACTCCCTCACCAGCGGGCCTCCAGCGGGCCTCCAGCGGGCCTCCAGCGGGAGAGGGTCGGGGTGAGGGGGCTCAATGTCATGATAACTACCTGATTTTTGATCCCCCTCATCCTAGCCTTCTCCCTGAGGGAGAAGTGACAAAGTCCTTTTTCAACAGCCTGTTGGGGCTCCGGCGACTCGATTAACCGGCCTGCAGGGTCCGCCGATAGAGTCGTTGTGCACTCAAGAGATTCCAGCCCAGCCAGAGCATCGATACCAGCAAGAACAGCCCTGCCGGTCGCGCGAGCCAGGGCCAGACGGTCGCCCCTGCCAGTAACACCAAAGTCCCCGTTTGCACACGAAACTGCCAGCGCATGGCCGATTCCGGGATGATCTTGCGCATGTTCGGAACGCCCACCAGAGACAGGCCGGCGCTCTGGCGCTGATTGTTCAGATGCAACCAAATCAAAAAAGGGACGATTTTATAGAGCATGCCGTTCACGGCCGACATCGCAAAGCCGACGATAAACAGCACACCCAACAGCAATTCCGGCACCCTGCCGAACAGCTGGCCTGCGGCCCAACCGGCTACCGCTACCAGTAGACTGGTCATCGCCAATCGCCAGAAATCCAGGGTCACATCGGGCAGTCGGCGCTTGCGGCGAAACTGAAGATTGAGCGTCGCCACGGCGAAAACGATGACCCCGGCGCCCACCAGCCCTCCGGCGGCCGAGGCAACGGTACCGGGCAGCACTTGCGTCCCCCGGCCCAGAGACCATAAACCGAGCAGCAAAAAGAGGGCCGGCGCCAGAAAACGCATCAGCGCGCGGGGGTAGTCGGGGGTAATCTGAAACATCGGAACCACCTGATAGGCCACCCCCGCAATCAGCAGGGCCACCCAACCCAGCAGACCCCAGCCCAGATGCAGGTTGGTGAACTGCCGGGCCAGAGGCACCGCGCCGGTATAACCGATGGCCAGATAGAGGCCGAACCCGACCGTCACCACCAGCGCGGCGATGGACAGGGCCATTGCGGCTACCGTGAAATGGCCCGAGCGGGCGCGCAGCAGGCAATAGGCGGTAACCGCCGCAAAAAGCAGAAAACCGCTCCCAAGCAAGCCGGCGGCGCCGTGCATCAGACCGGTACCGCCGCCAGCCAGCCCCAGAACCAGCATTGCGGTGCCCAGCGTCAGCAGCCCATGCAGAACCCGGCTCACTGATCTCGCGTGGGGGACGGGCGATCCCACCAGAACCGGCAACAGCTGCTGCACGGCTCCGACCATCACCATTGCCAGAAAACCGAGGGTCAGCAGGTGCGTCAAACCCAGGGTGATGGGGGCCCAGCGCACCGTCACGGCGTCACCGCCGACGACCACCAATACCAAGGCCGCCGCCGCGCCGAAGACCGGGGCGCTCAGAAAGAACCGCAATGGGACCGAAAGTGGTGGTGTCTGCTCCAGTGATAATGCAGAGGCGTTCATTCCCGCCATTCAGGAAGCTCCTTTGCGACCGCTTCGACGGCTCGGCTGGCCTCAAGATCATCTTCCCGCCAAATCAGGACCTCACAAGCCACGTCCCGCCCGCCCCGGACAAGGTGTCGGAAGCCCTGCTTTTCGAGACTATCGAACAGCAGGCAGGGTAAACGCCGGTGGCGCATCCGCAGGTACCCCCCCGGCCTCAAACGGGCAGCTTCCCCGAGCGTCAGAACGAGCGGTTCCGGCGGCTCCAGTTCACTGACGTCGAGTACCACGGCTTCAGCCATCAAGCGACGGTCACGGCCTCCATCCGTTTGAACAGGTCTGCGCGCTGGGCGGCCAGGACCTGGTCGGTCATGGGATAGAGGATCTGCTCCTCTTTGGCATTATGCTGCTGCATGAGGATCAGTAGCGTTTCGCCTGCGCCCAGGTAACCATCCGCATCTTGCGCAGCCACGGCGTCTCGCATTTCCTGGAACAGCTGCCGCATCTGTGTGTGTTCGTGCCGCATGACCTGCGTCGGTCCCATGGTCGACCCCTGGGCCTCTTCGAAGGCGGCAAATAGTACCTCCTCCTCCATGTTGAAGTGGCGTTCCATCGCATTCAGAAAATGGTCGTTGGCCTCGCCGGCAGCCGCCCAATCGCCACTGGCGACCACCTTTTCGGCCTCGGCGTAGAGTGCATCGCAGGTATCGTGGTCACTTCCCATATATTCGGAAAAACTGCTCATGGCTTCACCTCTGCATGCCTGGAGTTCGGAGTTGCAAAACACTTTAGCGAAACGTAATGAAGGTGCCTTGACTTCGGTCAACGGCGCCGGTTGCATCGACAGCAAAAGCAGACAAGTCCGCCAGGCGGATTGCCCCGATTTGGTGCAACTTTCCGAAAGGCTGGGGTTTATCAGGGTACTTCGGAAAATCCAACACGGCTCTGCTCGCGGCCGTTTTGTTCGCTGGTGTTCCACATGAGCGAGCTGCAACACCGTCCGGCGGGCAAAACGGCCCGAGCGCGGAGGGTTGGCGCCAACAGAATCCGCGGTGAATTTTCAGAAATACCCTTCAGTTCAGGCTGATGCGGTCGTAATAGCGGGCGCGATAGATCAGGCGCCCCGTGGCACCCGGCGGGTCGTCGAAGCCGCTGCGATCATGCAGGACGTTGTTGCAGATGAGCCCCATTCCGGCTTCCAGTCGAGCGCGAAAAATACAGGGCGAATCACTGTGGCAAATAGCTTTCAGACGCGATACGGCTTCACGGACTGCCGGTTCATCCTTCCATTCGATATTGCGCTTGCGTGCTGTATAACGCATATGAAGGTGACCGCCCGGACGGACAGAGAAGACCGGACCTACAGCGGCGCCGCGATATCCCCCCTCGGAGCTCGTGCCGGGGGGGATGGTCATGGCATCGGCCTGCATGAGCGCACGAATGAAATCGGGGCTTTCGTCGCGCAACAGCAAGTAGGCAATCTCCGGATCCAAAAGCGCGTTATCCCCTCCGGTTGCCGCGGGCTCGACACAGTGCAGCAGCAATCCATGGATTTGCCGTTCCGGCGGATTGTAGTAGCCGTCCGTGTGCCAGCTGATGGGCCGATTGGTGTAGGGAATATATTGCGGTCGCGGGCCGGATGGATTGACGGTCAACGAGGTGATCCCGTCATCATCGGCCAGCCAGTTGGCATCGAGGCGATTAAGCCCGAACGCAGAACCCAGAGCCCGGGCAATACCCTTGTCAGCTTCGCCTGCCACGCAACTGGTGTACACAGCCATATTGGTCTTCCCAATCCGGCGCGAGAGTTCGTCGTGCTCGGCACGGCTAAGGCGGCGCGGGTCGCGGACCTCGACCACTATGTTGGCTGCGCTTTGCGGATAATCGGCGAGCTTGGCTTCACGCCAACGCTGATAGGCCGACTCGTTCCCGAGCAGAAAGGGGGAGGTTGCGACGGACCTGACGAGATCGGACATGTTCTCTCCTGAATTCTCCCGCAAAAGCCCCGACGTGAGTCGAGCACCCGGGCCAAGGGGTCGGCAGGCTGCACTCTTCGATGGGCCTCGATCAGCACACCGAAGGCGCCAAACGTTTTGGCAAAGGGCGAATCGAGTCACCTGCCGCGAGATATTGGACAGCCGCAGGACAGCGTAGCTGCAACCTGCGGACCACGCCCTAATTTACACCAATGTGGGGGGCACTCTGAAACCCAGCCGACTCAACGGCCAGAATGCTCGTTTTCTCCGCAAGAGGAGAAAGGCGGGATAACCGATTTTGGATTGCGGTTTTGGATGGGGCGGGGCCGGCGAACCGGCCCCTCGCGTAACTCCGGCTTCAGGGCTGCCCTCCCCAACAGTAGCCACGCAGCTGTTGGCGCTGCTGTTCGGTCAGAAGTTCCCACATCCGGTTATGAGCACGCACACGTGATTCGATCATTTCACGCTTGGCCTGACTTATTTTGGCATAGGCCTCACCGACCTTGGTCGGGTCGGGGGTTTCATCGGCGTACAACCGAGTCAGCTGGGCCATGGCCTCCTGCATCCGGGCGCGCCTTTCCCACTGCTGCTCTCGTTGTTGAGCCATGATCTCGCCGAACTGCTGGCGCTGCTCCTGGGTCAGGTCCAGCGACCAGAGCCCCCGCAAGCTGTGCCCGCCCATCATGCCCGGCCCCATCATGCCCGGACCCATCGTGCCCGGACCCATCGTGCCCGGACCCATCGTGCCCGGACCCATCGTGCCCGGACCCATCGTGCCCGGACCCATCATGCCCGGACCCATCGTGCCCGGACCCATCGTGCCCGGACCCATCGTGCCCGGACCCATCATGCCCGGCCCCATCATGCCCGGCCCCATCGTGCCCGGACCCATCGTGCCCGGACCCATCGTGCCCGGACCCATCGTGCCCGGACCCATCGTGCCCGGACCCATCATGCCCGGAGCCGCCATCGCACCGGGGCCCATGCCGGGGGCGCCCATCATTCCGGGACCGTATGGCTGCGGTTGCTGTGGCTGTGGCGGTTGCTGTGGCTGCGCCGATGTAGTGCTTGCCGCAGTTAGTCCCATTATTCCCGACAAGGCCAGGGCCCATAGATCCTGTCTTTTCATAAAATACCTCTTCCGTTTGGTCCTCAAGCCGAGAGGCTGTCCCGCACCCGTTCCAGACGAGAGCGCACTTCGCGGCCCAACTCTTCGAGTTCGGGTTTCTGCACCAGGCCGAGAACCGTCATCGGATCCATGAAGCCGACCACCATACCATCGTCCTCCTCGCGAACAATGACGTTACACGGTAGCAACAGCCCGATGTCCGCTTCCCGCTCGATGGCCTGATTGGCCAGCTGCGGATTGCATGCGCCAAGGATTTTGTAAGGGGCGCGATCGACATCGAGCTTCTTCTTGAGAGTGCCCTGCACGTCGATCTCGGTCAAAACACCGAATCCCTCTTCCTTCAGGGCTTCTGTGGTTTGCTCAACGACCTCATCGAAGCCACCCTGAACCTTTACCGTAAATCCGTACATCGTTTCCTCCTGGTTAGTCTCGTTTCCCGAAAAGCATAGCTTTGCGGTGGAAGGTCCGCTAAATATGCGGATGGGGGCACGACCGGGCGTGCCCCCATCCACCCACGTTTTTCAGCGCGAGGCCTGTCTCGAACGCAGCTCCATCCCCTTCCACGCCGAGTAGACTTCATCGGGCCAGCGACTGGAACCAGTCGATAATCGCACCAATCTCGTCCTCACTCAGGCGCCCTTGCCAAGCCGGCATTCGCCCGCCTCCGGGACTGCCGTTCGTGATGACATGTTCAAGCATGCGGCGCGGGTGATGCCAGGCGTGTCCCGAACCATTCAGCGGCGGTGCCGGGAAAAAGCCGCGCGGATCGCGCTCTCGCCAATTGGGAGCGCCCTCACCTTCTGCTCCGTGGCAAGAGGCGCAGTTAGAATCACTCGCATCGGGTGGGGTTTTCAACTGAACCCCCTCGGGCTTGCCGCATCGGATCCCGACGGCCTCACGCTCTTTTAAAGAACGCTCGGGATAACCTCTTCTAAACTTTCCCAAGGGCAAAAGTTGGAGTTCAGGGATGAAAGGGTACCGAAGGCTCGTTATTGCCGCCTTGCTGTCTTTGGGAATGGGTCCCGCAGCCGCGGTTGATGGTTTATTACTGGACGGCGGCAAAGGCGCGGCCGGGATCAGCCCCGGTAACAAGGGAACCGCGACGCGGTTCGGCGTCTTTTGGGACTGGCCCTGGCGCTGGTTCGAAGAGGGCAACTGGACGCTGTCCGGGCAGTGGGAAGTCACCGTCGGGACGCTGGCCGAAGACGACAACGGTAATGCCCGCGTGACCGAAGTGGTGGAGGGTGGCATAACCGGGGTTTTCCGTCTGGCGCGCTACCGCAAGCAAACAGGCGGTCCCTATTTCGAGCTCGGTGCCGGCCCCCACTACCTCTCCGACAGCCGCCTTGATGGTGTGGATGTCTCCACCCGTTTCCAGTTCCAGGATCTCGCGGGAGTCGGTATGCGACTGGGTGAAAGGGGTCGTTTCGAGCTCGGCTACCGCATCATGCACCTGTCCAATGCCGGCATCGATGAACCCAACCCGGGCCTCAACTACCATCTCCTTCACTTGGCCTATCGGTATTGAGCCCAATGTGGCATGAGCATCCCAGGAAGGCTTTGCTCGATGCGCCGGAGCAGGAATCCCGAGGCGACCAGGAAATCCTATGAACCGCTCCTTTATCTTTGCCGTGCCTGACGCTCCCGCTTTTCGCCTGGTGCACCTCCTCGTCACCGTGCTGCTTTTCGCTGCGGCCCCCGGCGCCGGAGCGCAAATGCGCTGCGGAAACGCGCTGGTGCAAGAGGGTGACTACAAGGCTCAGGTCCTGCTCAAGTGTGGCGAGCCGCTGTTTCGCGACCGCTTCTACGAGGGAGTTTACTTCCCTTGCCAAGTCATCGAGCAGTGGACCTACGACCTGGGATCGCAGAGGTTTCTGCGCCTTCTCACTTTCGAAGAGGGGCAGTTGCGGGAGATCAAGGAGATCGAGCGCCCCTGATCCCAACCCTTCCCGATCAGGCGCCCTGCCCCTGGTTCCGCATCAGACCGCCGTCGCTTGGCCGATCCCCGAATCGGAACCGGTCACCACCGCCACTTCCCCTTCAAGTTCCCGGATATTCATGGCAATTCCTCCCTGAATGGCAATACTTTGGTGGGACTTCACTTTGGTTTTAGCACGCCTGAGACGCCTTAAAACCCCGTGAGTCTGCCCATACCACCACAGCGACATCCAAGGAGCGGGACGTGCGGTTCGGTTTCGTCGCCAATGCCAACTCGCTGGAGTGCAAAGCCAATCACCGGTTTCGGCTCGCCTCCTTCTCCGAGGCACGGCTTTTCGAAACGGTTGCGGCCAACCTCGACTGCCTGGAGGCGATCCTGCGGTTCGCGGTACAGCACGGAATCGGTTTCTTCCGGATCAGCTCCGATACCGTGCCGTTCGCCTCTCACCCGATCCGTCGCGCCGACTGGGTTGGCCGCTTTGCGGAACGTTTCACCGCCATCGGCGCCTACATTCGCCGGCAAAACCTCAGGATTTCCATGCACCCGGGCCAGTACACGGTACTGAATGCCCCGGATGCAGCGATTCGGGCCCGCAGCATCGACGAATTGCGCTATCACGGAGCTCTGCTGGATGCACTGGGCCTGGACCAGACGGCTCGCATCCAACTGCATGTGGGCGGAGTGTACGCCGACAAGACGCAAGCGATGGACCGGTTTTGCCGAGAATACGGGGACCTGGAACCGGCTCTCCGCAAACGTCTGGCCATAGAAAACGACGAACGGAGCTTCTCCCTGCGGGATTGCCTCTCAATCCGTCGGCAAGTGGGCGTTCCGATCATTTTCGACACCTTCCACCATCAATGCTTCAACCACGGCGAATCGGTTCGAGAGGGCTTGGCGGCGGCGGCGCAAAGCTGGTCGGTGGAGGATGGACCTCCGATGGTCGATTACAGTAGCCAGCACCCCGAACGCCGTCCGGGCACCCACGCCGATCGTCTCGACGAACGACACTTCCGGCGCTTTTTGACCCGGATAACGGGATTCGACTGCGATGTGATGCTGGAATTGCGGGACAAGGACCTGAGTGCTCTGAAGGCTGTCGCCCTGGCTCGCCGCTACGGCCTGATCTGAGAACTCAGTGCTTGTCGGCCGGTATCACCGCTCGGCTTGCAGATGGGGCGCCTTCCACCAGTTCCATGCGCTCCACGTCGGCCAGGGTCACCCGCCGGCCATCGATCGTCCGGAAACTGCGACCATTCACCCCATCGCGGTAAACCGCATACTGGCGAACTTCACCGCTGCGGGTATCGACGACGCGCACCGTGAAGATCCGATGCTCATCCTCCCACTCGAGCCAGAAGACGAACGCGCTCACCCCCATGACCGCCACCAGGGCGGCCGCCGGGGCCAGACGCCAGTACCGGGAAGAGCGCTCCGCGCGCGGCTCGGGCCTTTTCGGCCGCCGCTGCCGGGCTTCCCCCCGATGGCGCGTGTAGAAGATAACACCCGCCACGATGAGGGCGGTGAAGAGCAGCTTGGTAATCATAAATGGTAAATGGCCGGGTTTCGCAGGAGTGTACTGTTGCATGCTTGGCGATACTTTCAGAGCCCCCCAAAAATGTCAGGACAAGGCGCAGCGCGCAGGCAATGGTTATTCCCTTGTCAAGCGCTGCAACGCCGTCATGGCGTTTTTGGGGGGCTCCCTCCGGGCGAGCCGCTGGCCGGCCATCTGCGGCGTTGCGTTTCTTGGAAAGGGCGCGCCATTCCCTGCGAAACGCGCCTTGCATGATGTGCATGGATGCACAAATGCCGCGGGCGCAGGGATGCGCAGAAGCGGTCTGGCCGGCCAGCGGCTCGCTGAATGCACCGCCAAGCATGCAACAGTACACTAGTTTACACGCACGGTGTGCCTGCGACCCAACCTGACTGAGCCGCAAGCCCTTCTAATACCCCTCCCGGCCCCGCTTCTCCATGCCCCTCAACCACTTCTCGCGTTTCGCAGGAGCAACGGCCTCGACCAAGCCGAACAGGCTCTCCCGGATCGGACCGATTCCGCAGAAGCGCAGGATATTGCGCTCCAGACTCTTGAGACTGTGCGCACGAAAGTACCAGCGATAGAAGAGGACAGGCATTCCCATGGTTATGACGATCCGGGCGCTCTTCCCCTTCAGCAGCTTTTTGCCGCCACTGCCGGTCTTGTCCTCGCCGATTGCAAAGCCCGGCCGAAGCGCCTGCTCCAGAAAACCCTTTAAAAGGGCCGGCATGGTGCCCAGCCAGAGCGGGTAGCAGAGCAACAGGTGATCGGCCCAAGTGATCATCTCCTGGGCCTCCATAATCGCGGCAGGCAAAGCCCCGTGCTGCCACTCCGCCCGGGTTCTCAGCAAGGGGAAGTTGAGGGAGGCAATTTGCAGTTCACGCACCTCGTGGCCCGCGGCTTTCGCGCCACGGGCATAGGCAGCGGCGAGGGCATGCCCGTACCGGTTACCACCCGGATCCGGGTGACCCTGGACAATCAAGATCCGTCTCATCACGGTTCCCCGTCAGTCGGCGCTTCCGGCTCTGTAACGCCCCCTTTTGCTCGAGCCTCCAATTCGAACGGCGAGTGGGCGTAACCCACCTCGGCCAGAGAAGCGAAATAGCGCCTTAAAAACACCTCATGTAATGGACTGCGCTCACTTCACAACAGCATGGGACGGCAGGAGTGGCACCGCCACACCCCAAAGCGTGAAACCCGTCGCCTATCAAATCCTAACTATTTGATAAAATCTAAATATACTTATAAGTGTTGTCCTTATAAGAACTGATGATAAACTTCGAAATGCACATAATAAATGTAGGGGGGATTGGGTATGGGCGAGAAAGTCAATTCTCTCCCGAGACAAGGGCCGGTTTTGAATTCCTTGATGATCTTGGCGTTACTCACGTTGGCACCGGTAACATGGGCCGCTGGCGGATACTTGGATGCGCTGAAAGCGGAGGCTACAAGTGATGCTCCGACCGCAGGGACCGCGGCAGGTACGGACGACGATGGACGTCCTCCAGCGCGTACCGACGATCAGCCACAGATGGAGGAATGGCTGAAGACAAACTACGTCGGCAGCTACATGTTTTATCAGCGACTGAGTGAAACCAAGCGTAAAGCCGTTTACCGGGTCTACCGTTCCGGGGCGGAAATCACCAAGATACGAGAAAAGATCAACGAGTTACTCAAGCAGTAACTGCCAAAGGGGGATTACTATGCATCAGCCGTTCACAGGCCGGCTTGTCGGCATTTTCGTTCTGTTCGGCAGTTTGTTCCTGGCTGCGGAAGCCAAAGCGCTGGATGTCAAACTGACCGAAGAGAAAGCCTCAATCGAGGTCAACCACCACAACAAAATCATCGAACTCCAGCGCGATCAGGATGGGGCGCACCTGGTGGATGCCATGTGGGCCAAAACCTCACGCCACTGCCCGCCTTTTTGCATTCAGCCGACAATTCCGGTTAAAGGGGTCGAACTCTATACCGAAATGGACGTGTTCGATTTCATGGAGCAGAAAGTCAATAAACAAAAGGGTTTCCTCATCGATGCCCGGCTGCCGGACTGGCACCTGCGGGGTACGATACCGGGCTCCATCAATATTCCGTTTACGGTCTTTCAACGTGAGCCGAATCACCCGAAACTGGTCAAAGCCCTGACCCTTCTGGGCGCTACAGCCAAGAGCGAGGATGGCACCATCGCCCGACTGGTCGGCAATGTGTTCGGCGATAAGGAGAAATCGGAACCGAAGTGGGACTTTTCAAAAGCGAAGGAGATCGTCGTCTGGTGTAACGGCCCCTGGTGCGGCCAATCACCCCACGCGATTCGCGCACTCTCCAAACTCGGTTACCCGGCAGAGAAAATGAAATACTACCGGGGTGGCATGCAGATGTGGCATCTCCTCGGGCTGACCACCGTCATCCCGGAACCGGAAGAAATGCTCTTTCCCGAGGTGGAAGGCGGCGAGTAAAAGTCCGGGCTGCCGGGCGCTGTGGTGACTATTTTGATATTCACCGCCGCGCTGTTACCGCCCTCCCCATTGATCCTTCCCAAGCAGCACGGGGCCGCATCAGACGGCCCCGTGCTGGCCTTTCGATTTTCCCGGACATTGCTCACGCACACCGAGACCTTCCCCGCCGTAGCGGAGATCCTGGTGAATGCTTGGCGGACCGCCCTGCCCCCTCAGCCGGCCCCGGTCAACAGCCAGGCCCCCGCAACGACTGAGATAACGCCGGCAATCCGCCCCAGTTTGTCGCCAGCCGGGGCGACCTTTTCCAGCAGCATGAAGGCAGCCAAAAAGGCGGTCCAAAGCAGATTCATAAGCCCTGCCACAAACATCAGCAACATAATGGCCCAGCAGCAGCCCACGCAGTAGCTGCCGTGCTTGAGGCCCATCCCTATCGCGCCGCCCACCCCTTCGCGCCACTCACTGGCCAGAAACGACATGGGCGTACGGCAATGCGTCAGACAGTTGTACTTGAGCGAGGTGAACTGAAATAACCCGGCGCCCACCAACAGCGCACCGCCGAGTTGCGGCGTTACCTGAAGGATTTCCGGCGAAAAAAGAGCGGCCGCTTGCAGTCCCCACTGCGCGGCTGTTGCGGCGGCGCTGAAGATTGCCCAGGTAATCACATACCCAACGACGAAAAACAGCGTGGGAACGTAGTTCCCTCTTTGACCTTGATAGCGCCGGTTGGTGGTGGCGAACATCAGGATCATGGGCGATGCCGTGGGGATCATCATCCCGACCATCATGACGTTCCACATCGCGAAGGCCGTCAGCACCTCAGTCAGCCCCCAACTTTGGGCCTGGGGAACCCAATGTCCCGCCATGGCCGCCCCTCGAGGGGCGGCCATGGCGTACATGTAGAACCAGGCCAATAGCGTCACCCCCGCAAGGGAGGCAAGCACGATGACCCGGTCCCGCCGATAGACACTCTGTGCATCCACAGCGTTTCGTCAGACCCGGTATTCGAAAGGCGAGTGATAGCCGCTTTCACCGGAGATCTGCCAGTGGAGATCGTAATCGTTGAATTCCATTTTCTCCGATTTCGCCACCACTGACGGGTATCCCGGGGCTATCGACCAAGGCCGACTGGTGATGGTGATCTCCTCTTCACCTTCCGCACCGAGATCCACAATCGCGGCATCGGCGATCTGGGGGATCTTCAGGCTGCGGTGCTTGGCGTTGCTTTCGTATTCAATAGGCACGGTTTTGACACCGAGAAAATCACCGACATGGGAAAAGAGGCGCGCGGGTTGACCACCGGCCTCGCCGCTGAAGATGGTCGCCAGGGCCTCCCGTTGCGTTTGGCTGGCGCGTTCATCGACGTACAGCGCCGCCTTCCACTGCACCTCCATCATGTGTCCCGGCGAATAGACCGCCAGGGCGACATTCAGGCCGTCGAGGGAGATGTCGCCGTAATGCCCCTCGTCGATATGCCAACCGGCGAACATCGTGCAGTCGCCCTTGGTCGGAGCGCTGAGAAAGGCGCAGGGGCAGGCGGCATCGCAGCTACAGGTTTCGAAATAGCTACCGCAGGCATTCCATTGCATGTCCATGGGCAATCCTCCCTGGTTTCCATGAACGTCGGGATGCGACCGCAAAAACAGTCGTCCGCTGATTGGAGTCTAGACGCTTCGGATCGAATTGAAGCGGTACCTCGGTCAGAAAATTGACCCGAATTCAAGCCACGGCTATAGATGCTTGCGGGCGATTTCGCCCCAGAGATCGAGCGGTCGCTTTCCAGTGTACTGGTGCATGCTTGGCGCTGCTTTCAGCGAGCCGCCAGGTCGGGCTCCCCGACCGAGCCGGATCCACTGCCTCACCGGGTCAGGGCCATGAACAGTTGTGGCAGACGCTCTGGCAGGCGTTGGACGCGGTCCACCACCGTGTAGCGATGTCCGAAGATGTGATCGACATACTCGTCCGCATGGGGGTCGAGCGTGACGCAGTAGGTATCGACCCCCTTGGTGCCCAGTTCCTCGACCGCCTTTTTGGTGTCCTCGATGAGATAGAGCGGATCCTCTTCATCGACATCGTGGGGCTCTCCGTCAGAGAGCAGCAACAACAGGCGTTTTTCCGCCTTCTGTCTGGACAGGTATTGACCGCCGTGGCGCAGAACAGCGCCCATGCGGGTCGACAGGGCGCCTTCCATCGCGCCCAGTCGGCTCTTCACCTGATCGTCCCAGGCGTCACTGAACCCCTTGAAGTGCAGGTAACGGACTTCGTGGCGGGTATTGGAGGCGAAGCCTGCGATGGCGAACTTGTCACCCAGCGCCTCGACCGCGGTACCGAGCAGGGAGACGGCCTCCTGGGAGAGTCGCAGGATCGAGCGGTCGGCCCCTTCCGGGGTCTCGTTGAGAGAATTGGAGAGGTCGACCAGCAGCAGCACCGCAATATCGCGGCCGTCATGTTTGTAGAACTGGTGAATACGAGAGTCCGGCGTACTGCCGGAGCGGTAATCGATCATGGCCCGCACGGCCACATCCAGGTCCAGCTCGTCGCCCTCCTCCTGGTAGCGAACGCGCACATGCTGCTGCGGCTTCAGGAACTCCACCATGCGCTTGATCTTCTTGGCAAGCGGACGATGCTCCTCCAGCAACGCATCGATAACGGTGCCGTCGCCGGCCGGATGGATCGATTCGTAAACGGTCGCCCAATCCGATTGGTAGCGGCCCTGTCGATAGTCCCACTCACGGTGATGGCGGGCGAACTGGATCTCTTCATCCTCTCCCCGGTCACGGGGATTGGCCGCCTGGTGATCGGAGTGGAATTCATCCTCATCGTCCGTGTCCTCGAGAAACATCCAGATATAGCGATTATCGTCCCGGTAGCTGATCAGGGTGTTATCGAAGTAGACCTTCGGAGAGCGGAAGTCGACCGTATGGACCTTCACCAAATACTGCACGCCCAGATCCGTGGGGATCTTGCGGTCGTAGGGGTCGGCCTTCACCCGTTCCAGGAACCGCTGCACGAAATCGAGCAGCGTCGGGTCTTCATAGGGATGGTCCTCCGGGTCCAGCAGGGCACGCGAGAGCATGGTCGCCAGATGACGGACACAGGACCAGCCCTCCGGGCAGTCGTCCAGGCCGGGGACCGGGTGGAGGGCCTTCCACAGGCGCCGCAGTCCCGGGAACTGCCGCATCAGCAGGTACTCGATGCGGGCATCCTCGAACACTTCGATAAAGATATGCTGATAGCGATTGAAGTTGTCGGCGATGAACGGCTCGGAGTAGAGCCGATGACCCATCAAGTGGGCAACGAGCGCGCGGTAGCGGTCCAGACCGCTGATACTGTGATCGTCCGTATAGACATCCGGGACGTGGAACCCGAGGCTGTCGAGATAGGGCACCGGCTTACGCAGCTCGTGGAAGCGCTCGGAGTAAGGGTGAAACGGTATCTCATCACCCCAGAGGGCGCGCACGAAGGTATCGATACGCCGCTCGTGGTCCACGTAGAGTGTTCCCTGACGCTCCCGCTGCAGGGCGGCCTTGGCATCGGCGCCCGCCAACGCGAACCAGTCGGCCAGCTTATTGGGCTGACTGGCGTGAGCCAGAAATCCCGCTTCGGCCCAGCGAATCAGCCCCCCGACGTCCACCTGCGAAAGCAGGTCGGGCGTGTTCTCGATCAGCGGCTTCAGGCCGTAACGACCCTCGGTGGCCACCATTTCCACCAGCGCCAGCCAGTGTTCGAACAGCGACGCTTCGGGCAGCCGGCGCGCCACCGTGGGAAGCATGGCGAAGAACGGTCCCACCTGGGCGGCATGAACTTCGCGCTGAAGTTTGATGCCGGTCTCGATAGCCGAGACCACCACCTCTTCACTCACCAGACGTGCGATGCGCGGCAGCGTTTCGAGATAGGTCAGGATCCGGTCCTGGCCGCGAGGACCCCGGACGCAGAAATTGAAGGCGCCGGTCAGGTAGGCATCCAGCACCTCCGACGACATGCTCGCCTTCGCATCGGCATAGCAATCGGGAAAGATATCGTCGATTGCCTCGACAGGGCAGCGCAACCGGGCGCGGGCATTTTGAAGTTCGGAATCAACCATGTTCGGGTGCCCTTAGAAGGGGTGATTAACCGCTAAGACGTAAAGAGCGCAAAGATTTGCCCTTTGCACCGCAGAGGCGCCAAGGGCGCAGAGATTCTGCGGAGGAAAATAGAGGGAAAAAGGCTTCCGCAAAACCAGCACTGCAGGATGGGCAAAGCGCAGCGTGCCCATCAAACGCGCAAATGATGGACACGTTGCTTCGCGACTTTGCCCATCCTGCGCCTGCTCCTTGCATCAATCTTCTGCGCCCCTCCGCGCACTCTGCATCTCTGCGGTGAGAGCTTTTTAAAAAATCAGATCAAATGCACTTTCCAGGTTATCGCGGATGTCGGCATCATCAGTGATCGGCTGTATCAGCGCCATGCGACACGCCTGGCGCGGGTCGACGCCCTGTTGAATCAGGTGCGCGGCATAGACCAGCAGGCGGGTGGAGATGCCCTCATCCAGGCCGTGCCCCTTGAGATTGCGGCCGCGTCGACCGATATCCACCAGCTTACGAGCCATCGCCCCTTCGATACCGGTCTCCTTGCCAACGATATCGGTCTCCGTCTCCGCCTCGGGGTAATCGAATTCCAGGGCGGTAAAACGCTGCTTGGTGGACTGCTTGAGGTCCTTCATCAGGCTCTGGTAACCGGGGTTGTACGAGATCACCAGCTGAAAGTCCTTGTGGGCCTGGACCACCTCACCCTTTTTATCGAGAGGAAGGGCGCGGCGATAATCGGTCAGGGGGTGAATGACCACGGTCGTGTCCTGGCGGGCCTCGACGACCTCGTCCAAATAGCAGATGGCCCCCATGCGGGCGGCGATGGTGAGCGGGCCATCCTGCCAGCGGGTGCCCTCGGCATCCAGCAGATAGCGGCCGACGAGATCGGCGGCGGTCATATCCTCATTACAGGCGACCGTCACCACCGGCTTGCCCAGCTTCCAGGCCATGTACTCCACGAAGCGGGATTTGCCGCAACCGGTCGGCCCCTTGATCATCACTGGCAGGCGCGCCGCGTAGGCCGCCTCGAACAGCTCCACTTCGCTGCCGGATGCGCGGTAGAACGGCTCGTCCTGGATGAGATACTGGTCGCGATCGATACTCATGGTGCTCGCCTCTTCATTCGATTCCCGCTTCGGATGACTTCGATGATAAAGCCCTGCCGATAGGAGTTGTATAGGTAAAAATCAAAATAACCGGTGATCTCCGCCGGTAGTTGGCAGAGATGGAGGATACAGACCCTTTTCGCCGTACTCATCAGTACGTCGACTAGTGTACTGTTGCATGCTTGGCGATACATTCAGAGCCCCCCCAAAATGTCAGGACAAGGCGCAGCGCGCAGGCAATGGTTATTCCCTTGTCAAGCGCTGCAACGCCGTCATGGCGTTTTTGGGGGGCTCCCTCCGGGCGAGCCGCTGGCCACTCCTGCCCGGCGAGGGTTGGGCCGTTTAACAAAAAGGCCCCTGCCGCGAACGACAGGGGCCTCTTCGGTTCGGCAAACAAATTGCCTACGGCTTGACGCTAACTTACTTGTGAGCGGCCGCGGAGACGCCCAGGTTTTCGCGCCAGCCGGGATACAGCTTGTCGGCATCCCAGTGGAAGGTTTCGAAGGCGCCCTTCAGTTCCGGGTGCTCCTTCGCGTACTCGACCAGGTCGACGCCGTTCATCCAGGCGTCGCGCGCCTGCTGCAGGGACTTGGCACCGGCGGTACCGCCGTCCTTGTGACCGAAGGCGCCGCCGCCGGAGGTCTGGATGACGTTGGAGTGGCCCAGGTTATCGAAGAAGCCCGGCAGACGCAGAGCGTTCATGCCGCCCGAGATGATCGGGGTGGTGGACTTCATGCCGTACCACTTCTGCTTGAAGTACAGGCCTTCGGCCTCTTCGTTCTCCAGCATGTAGGCCAGCAGTTTGTCGGTGGGGTCGCCTTCCATCTTGCCGAAGCCCATGGTGCCGGTGTGAATACCGGAGGCACCCTGCAGGCGGGACATCTTCATGTGCACCAGGGCGTTGTAGCCGCGCTGGGTCTGCGGACTGGTGACCATGCCGTGACCGGCGCGATGGTAGTGCAGGAACTGCGCCGCGAAGTTGCGGCGGCAGGTGGTGACGGCGGTCGGGCCGGCCACAAAACCGTCCACCAGGAAGGCCACGTGGTCCGCGTCGGCGCCGAAGGTCTCAAGAATGTATTCGCCACGGCGAATCATTTCGGCCGGGTCGTCCGCGGTGATATTGGCGGAGAACAGCTTGGCCTCACCGGTCTCGTCCTGGGCACGCCGCAGGGCGTCTGCCACCAGGGGAATGGTCTGCGTCAGCGGGGCGAAGGTCTGGTTGCCCTGCGGCTCGTCATTCTTGATGAAATCACCGCCAAGCCAGAACTGGTAGCAGGCGTCGGCGAAGGGCTGCGGGCGCAGGCCCAGCTTCGGCTTGATGATGGTGCCAACGACCATGCCGCCGTTGTTGATGTCGCGGCCCAGCACGCGCCACATGTCCTGGATGTTCATGGCGGGGCCATCGAACAGACGCAGGTACGCCGGCGGAACATAGAAGTCGAGCATCTTGGCGTACTCGACATCGCCCATACCCTGGTTGTTACCGATGGTCAGGGTGAGGAACGAGGCGATCATGGCACGGCCATCGATCATGTTGCGGTCGAAGAGCTCGATCGGGTACGCGATCTTCATGAGCTCTTTTTCTTCGTCGATTTCATACACCAAGGCGTCAACACCCTTGGTGAAGTCGTCAGTGGTGGAAACCTCTACGTTGGTGCCGGTGGAGGACTCGGCGGCGAAATGCGCAGCCGTCCCCAAGTAATCATAGTAGCCGGCCTTCGGCTTCATCAGGTAGGCGCACAGGATGTGGCGGCCACCTTTAATCAGATCGTCTTCGTTCAGTTCGAGACGTGCATAACGATTGGACTGGTCCATTGATGAAAACACCCTTGCTGTTTAATTTTATAAACGCGCACGGCGAGGCAGCCCGCCATCTCGCGATGCAAGGACAATACACCAGTCCAGACCATAACAGAAGCCCCTACCCAAAAATTTATTGGATAAGGTTTAACTTATGCTAGTTATAAAGGGCTTACTAAATCACGGTTTTTCAGGGGCTCCTTGGAAAAGCGATGATTCGAGCCCCGGGTGGGAATGCCTCTTTCGTTTGTCTCTGAAGGCGGTCCGCAAGTTCCGGAAGCACGGAATTGACAAAAAGGCTGGCGTTAGAGTTATAGAGAAGCGCGCGCGCCTTGACTGGCGCAGTCAGATCGCTGCGTGTCGTTTCGAAATCAGTCCAGGCCAGCGCCGGCTTGTAGCCGAGCCGCAAGTCGAAGCAGAGCCAGGCATCTTCGGACAGGTGCACTTCTACCCCGCGCCCGCCAAGCACCACCTTCAGGGGCGTTTCGAAACGCAAAAGCGCCAGACGGATCGGCTGATAGACCTCCGGCTCGATGGTCACAGCAAGATCCTGAGTGGCCGGTTCCGGTGGCAGGCTCGGTCGCATCGGCATTCCCGCTTCCCTCCTCTTCTGCTCACTATATCGCAGTATTATAGTCAAGTTTTTGGACGCATGCCGGCGAAAAGGGCTTTCGGGCTCAATGGTTGACCGCGAGGGCCTGACTACGTTGAGGTTTGCCGCTTTCGCCAGCTATCGAGTGGAGCTTCAGTTCCGTTTCTTGAACGGAAGCACCGCGGGTTCATCTCGCGAAGGACCGTAACGTTCGGTCAATTCGCTTCGGACGGCCTGCAGGGCGCGTTTCAGCACCATGGAGGCGTGTCCGTGATAAAGCCTGATCCGGCAGGGGACAGGCTCATGCAATGTGTTGCGTCTCCGGACCTCAAAATCGGTCCAGGCCAGAACGGGGAGGTCGTTATAGGCGGTATCCACAACAACCCAGGCGTCGTGCTGCAAAATCATCCTGAGTGTCTTCAGGCCCGACAGAGAGAGGCGAATGCTCGGGCCGTCACGGGTCAGCGCCCGATGTATGAGGTTGTAATCCGCCGCATCCACCTTCCCTGTGCGACTGGTAAGGACCGGTACCTCCTCGTGACGGGTGTACATCGCGCTAGTCGTCCGATACCTCCCGCTCGGCATCCCAGCCGGCGATTTTGGCCCGGTCGAAGGCCTCCTGCTGGATTTGCATGAAGCGTTCCCGGAGGTCCGGGGGCAGATTACCGACGCGGAAGCCATATTTTTCCCATTCCGCATCGACCTTTTCCCACAAGGTCTCCAGGCCTTGTGCATTCCAGCCCTCGCAGGTCTCCGTTTCGGGGATCAGGCCGAAGACCCAGGCATCCCGAATGATTTTACCGGTGTCGGTCATACCACCGTTGATGTCGTTGTGGACCCCGACGTAGCGCTTATCGGCCCTTCGCATACTCGATACCCCTCTCACGGTGGGTCTGAATGACCTGTCGGCCTATGAATCTAGCGCGTCAGGCTGGCAAAGAGTGTCGGAAGTTTCTCTGGCAGCCGCTGCACATGGTCCACGACAGTATAGTTGGTGGCACCGAAGATCCGTTTGACGTAGCTATCTGCATTGGGATCCAGCGTCAGGCAGTAGCTGAGCACACCGTGACTCGCCAACTCCTCGACCGCTTTGCGGGTATCCCACCGCAGGTGCTGCGGATCCCTTTCGTCCACATCCGAGGGCTCACCGTCGGTCACCAACAACAGCAGTTTGCGCTGCTCCGGCTGACGCAGCAAGTGGCGACCGGCGTGACGCATGGCCGCGCCCATACGGGTGGAGAGGCCCCCTTTCATGCCGGCCAGCCGCGCCTTCACACTGTCGTCGAACGGCTGATTGAAATCTTTGAACCGGTAGTACTGCACATCGTGACGCCCGTCGGAGGCGAACCCGTGAATCGCAAAGGGATCCCCGATGCCATGGATGGCCGTGGCCAGCAGGGTCGCGGCTTCGCGGGTCAGCTCCAGCACCGTTTTGTCGGCCCCTTCCACCGGATCGTTGGTCGACTCGGAAAGATCGAGCAGAACCGTGACAGCGACATCCCGGTTCTTGATGACATTGCGCATGGTAATGCGCGGGTTCGGCTGTTCACCCATTCGGATGGAAACCATCGCATCGACGGCGGCATTGATATCGACCTCGTCCCCGTCCTCCATGTTGCGCACCCGCTGCACCCCTTCGGGCGCCAGCATGTCGATGATCCGCTTGATGCGGTAGGCAACGGGTTTGTATTCCTTGAGGATTTCATCAACCAATTCGGGATCGCCCTTGGACTGGCGGCGCTCGTAAACCGTCGCCCAGTCGGGACGGAAGAGCTGGACCTGATAGTCCCATTCCTTGTAATGGAAGGGTTCGGAGACCGGCTCCTTTCCCCACATTTCGTTGTAGCTGATCTTCGCCTCACCGGCATCTTCATAGGGGAAGAACTCGGTATCGCAGATCCAGATCTCCTGGGCATCATCCCCGGCGAGTTCACAGTCGGTTTCGTTGGCCATTTCAATGGCGCTGACGTGCTTGCGCACCTGGCGCTGGCTCGCCGGAATGTATTCGGCACCGTGCAGTTCCCAATCGAATTCCTCGAATTCCCAGACAAACCGGTTATCGTCCCGGTAGGGAATGCGGATGGACTCGAGGATTCGCAGGCTCGGGACCTCGCGCCGGGACGCAAACCAATTGAACAGCTCCATCCCGAAATGCCACGAGAAGACGTTGTCGTCCTGGTTCGCCTCGATGTTGCTGTGGAACTTCGCCGCCAGTTCGTTCAGCGGCGTTTCGTCGCTGCGCTCTTTGGGGTCCAGCAGCATCAGCGCAAAGTGCTCGAGCTTCTCGACGGTCGGATGTTCAACCCTCCCGGAGTAATCAAGGGACATCAGCGTACGCCAAAGCTTGCGCAGGCCCGGAAAGGCGTGCATCGCCTTGTATTCGACGCGGGCATCCTCGGCCAGACCGATGAAAAACATCTGGGCAGGCGAAAGCTGTTCGGCGGAAATCGCCGAAGAGGTATAGCTCACATGGGCCGCCAAATGCGCAGCCTGAGCCCGGTAAAGCTCCACGCCGCTCACTTCGCCGATGGCATCCACGGCGTCAGGCAGGTGAAGCACATGATGCTCGACGTAGGGTTTGAAGCCTTCGTAGTCGGCGGCGGCCGGGCGCAGGAAAAAGTCCCGTCCCCACAGGGCACGAAGGTAGAAATTCAGCTTTCGCTGGGTATCGACGAATAGCGTTCCGCGGCGCTCCTTCTGCAGGACCTTCTGGCTGTCCGGACTCTCCAGCGAGAAATACTTGACCAGATTGTCGAAATCGCGCCGGTAGGCCTCGGCCCCGAAGTTGGCCCAGCGCTTGAGGCCGGAGAGCGTCAGCTTCGAGAGCAACTCGTCGATGTGGCGCAGCATCGGCCGCAGCCCGCGTGAGGCCCTCGCCGAGAGCTGATGAATCAGCTGCAAATAGCCCCGCAACAGCTCGGGATCGCCCAGTCGGCGTGCCGCGGTGGGCAGACTGGCGAACAGCAGCGTAATTACTTCGCCGGAGGTCATGGAGGAGAGCTTCAGAGCCGCCGTGACACAGTCGGGAATAACGTCTTCACCGCACTCCTTGACCACCAGCGGCATCTCCTGGAGATAGGTCACCACCAGATCCGTACCGCGTCCGAGCTCACAGAGGCCCTTGCCGCCTTCCAGGTACGCCTGCAGGCCGGTCGGTGACATCACCCGGGAGGCCTCATGGAACGTGCCTTCAATGGTTTCACGCACCTCGGGCGACGCGTTACTCAGGCAGTGGGTATATTCTTCGAGATCGATGCTCATCGCTCAGGCCTTTTCAATTGTCGCCGCAAAGCAGGTAGGAGCGGCGCATCGCCGCGAACAGCTGCCTTACCGATCGCCCCGAAGCGGGGCCCTACCCGGCTTGTCATTCACTGACGAAGAAGGTTTCTACGGCAGCCTCCAGCGTCTCGCGCATATCGGGATCGTCGGTCAACGGCGTGACCATCGTCATCTGGCACGCGTAGGCCGGATCGACGCCTTCGTTGATCATTTGTCCCGCGTACACCAACAAGCGGGTGGAGATGCCTTCGTCCAGACCGTGCCCCTTGAGGTTGCGGGCCCGGTGGGCAATCTGAACCAGCTTGGAGGCGGTTTCGTTGTCGACGCCGGCCTCTTTAGCCACGATCTCGCTTTCGAGCTCCGCGTCGGGATAGTCGAAATTCAGTGCGCCGAAACGCTGTTTGGTCGACGGTTTCAGATCCTTCATCAGGCTCTGGTAACCGGGGTTGTATGAGATCACCAACTGGAAGTCGGGGTGCGCGTGGACCAGTTCGCCTTTTTTATCAAGGGGCAGCGTGCGGCGGTGGTCGGTCAGCGGGTGGATCACCACCGTGGTGTCCTGGCGCGCCTCCACCACCTCATCGAGGTAGCAAATAGCGCCCATCCGAGCGGCCGTCGTGAGCGGTCCGTCCTGCCACTTGGTGCCGTCCTTGTCGAGGAGGAAACGGCCCACGAGATCGGAGGCAGTCATATCCTCGTTACAGGCGACCGTAATCAGGGGGCGGCCCAGTTTCCATGCCATGTATTCGACAAATCGCGATTTGCCGCACCCGGTCGGGCCCTTGAGCATCATCGGCATTCGGCGTGCATAGGCCGCATCGTAGAGATCGACCTCTTTGCCGACCGCCCGATAGTACGGCTCCTGAGTAATCTTGTACTGTTCGTTGCTCATATCGGTCATGGGAGTCACCAGGGTGTATGTTTTGACCTGAATGATTCACCGCAGAGGCGCAGAGGACACAGAGATCGAATCTTGCTGGAGATTGAGCATTTCCAGACTCGTCCTTTTCTTTGCCTTTCAAGATGAACCTAAGAATCGGTTTTCTCTGTGCACTCTGCGTCTCTGCGGTGCCAATCCGGCTTGGAGAAGGCCCCGGAGGAACCGGGGCCTCTCAACCTTAAACGGCAGCGCCGCGGAACACGACCATTTCCGCCCCTTTGGACTGGGCGAAATTGTCGAAACCGACGAGACGCACGTGGTTGTTCGGGTGCGCCTTATGGCATGCCTCGGCCTCGGCCAGAATGGTATCGACGTCGGTTTCGCCGAACAGCGGCAGTTTCCACATGTACCAGTAGTGGTCGAAGGCGTTCTCCGGCTCGGTATGCTCGACGGCCGGGTTCCAGCCTTTGCTGACGATGTATTCCACCTGCTGGCGGATCTGTTCCGGCGTCATTTCCGGCAGGTACGAAAAGGTTTCGAACTTCCGGCTCGACGGGTCGCTCAGGCTCGAGGTGTAGTCTTGCATTTCGCTCATTGTCTTTTACCTCACGTTGTTTGGGTTTTAACCACGGGGGGCACGGGGATCACGGGGAACTCAAATATGAATCCCTCGTAATGAGGACTGGGTGCGCTCGAGACATTTCCACAATCTGAGCTTTACATGCACTAGTCCTTCCCCCCGTGTGCCCCGTGCACCCCGTGGTTTCAATTCAGTGGATTACCGATGCGCTGCGTCGATCTTGTCGACGGTGTCGAACTCGAATTTGATCTCCTTCCAGGTCTCCATTGCCATCTTCAGCTCGGGGCTGTGCTGGGAGGCAGCGGTGAGGATCTCCTTGCCCTCTTTCTCGAGTTCGCGACCTTCGTTGCGAGCCTGCACGCAGGCCTCGACTGCGACGCGGTTGGCAGCGGCGCCAGCGGCGTTGCCCCACGGGTGGCCCAGGGTGCCGCCACCGAACTGCAGGACGGAGTCGTCGCCGAAGATCGAGACCAGCGCCGGCATGTGCCAGACGTGGATACCGCCGGAAGCGACCGGAATGACACCGGGCATGTGCGCCCAATCCTGGTCGAAGAAGATACCGCGGCTGCGGTCCTCTTTGATGTAGGAGTCGCGCATCAGGTCGATCCAGCCCAGGGTGGCGTCGCGGTCGCCTTCAAGCTTGCCGACCACAGTACCGGAGTGCAGGTGGTCACCGCCGGACAGACGCAGCATCTTGGTCAACACACGGAAGTGGATACCGTGACGCGGGTTGCGGTCGAGCACCGCGTGCATGGCGCGGTGGATGTGCAGCAGAATGCCGTTGTCGCGGCACCAGTTGGCCAGACCGGTATTCGCGGTGAAGCCGCCGGTCAGATAGTCGTGCATGATGATCGGCATGCCCAGTTCCTTGGCGAACTCGGCGCGCTTGTACATCTCTTCCGGGGTTGGTGCGGTGACGTTCAGGTAGTGACCCTTGCGCTCACCAGTCTCCGCTTCGGCCTTGTGGATCGCCTCGGCGACGAACTCGAAACGCTGACGCCAGCGCATGAAGGGCTGGGAGTTGACGTTCTCGTCGTCTTTCGTGAAGTCGAGGCCGCCGCGCAGGCCTTCGTAGCAGGCGCGACCGTAGTTCTTGGCGGAGAGGCCAAGCTTCGGCTTGATGGTGCAGCCGAGCAGCGGACGACCGTACTTGTTCATCTTGTCGCGTTCAACCTGGATGCCGTGGGGCGGGCCACCGCAGGTGACAACGAAGGCAACCGGCACGCGAACATCTTCCAGGCGCAGCGAGCGAACGGCCTTGAAGCCGAATACGTTACCCACCAGGGAGGTCAGAACGTTAACCACGGAACCCTCTTCGAAAAGGTCCAGCGGATAGGCGATGAAGGCGTAGAAAGCCTCGTCGTCGCCGGGCACGTCTTCGATGGCGTAGGCGCGGCCCTTATAGTAGTCCAGGTCGGTCAGCAGGTCAGTCCAGACGGTGGTCCAGGTACCGGTAGAGGACTCGGCGGCAACCGCTGCAGCAGCCTCTTCACGAGGAACACCCGCCTGAGGCACCACTTTGAAACAGGCCAGAAAATCGGTGTCCTTCGGTGTATATTCGGGCATCCAGTAGGTTTCGCGGTACTCTTTTACGCCCGCACTGTAGCTCTTGGCCATGTTCTTGCCTCCTCAATGGGATATCGATTTTTAGGTTTCAGAAAGAGCGGCGCTTGCTCCTTGGTTAGATACTCTAGCCGGCACACACATAAATGCCACTCAATAATTTTAATAAAAACCATAAGGATTTATCTTTTTTTTCTTAACCATAAGCTTTTATTTATGCAGAAAAAAAACCCGGCCGTGGCCGGGCTTTCGGTGGGGGGGCTTAAGCTACTGGCGATGGACGCCGGGGAAGGCGACGATGCGTCCCTTGACACCTCTACGGGCGCGGCGCATGCGGGCGTTCAGGATTTTGACCGCATCATCCAGCACCGTTCGAATCACCACATTGGCGTAGGGGTGGTAATAGAGCAGCCGACACGGCACCGGGTCATCCAGGCCGTTGCGGGCGCCCGGACGGAACTCGGTCCAGGCGAGGATGGGAAGATTGTTCAGGTTTCGATCCGCACAAATCCACGCATCATCTTCAACATACACTTGGAACCCCCGCATGCCGGGCAACATGAGCTGGAGCGGATGCCCCAGTTTTCTCATGGCAACCTGTACACGGTTGTAGTGCGGGGCGATGATTCGCGCCGGCATCGATTTCAGGACTGGTACGTCGGGCAGTTTCGAGCGCATAGCCAGGCCCCCGTCCTTTGGAAGTTCTGACGATTCCCTTCGTCCGCAAGAGAGTCACGTTGGATACGGTAACCAATAGCCGTTCGGTTTCCGGCTGACAACTGCGTCAATTACCGATAATGTCCTGGGAATAGGATTATATTTCCATATAATTTGGTATATGAACAATCAGGCCCCACTTATATTCGTATGAATATCACGCTCCGCCAGCTTAAGGTGTTTGCCGCCGTCGCCCGGAATCTCAGCTTCACCCGAGCGGCCGAAGAGCTGTGCCTGACGCAGCCGGCGGTCTCGATGCAGGTCAAGCAACTCGAAACGCAGCTCGAAGTGGCACTCTTCGAGCAGCTCGGCAAGAAGATTTATCTGACCGAAGCGGGCCAGGAGGTCTACCAGTATAGTCGCCTGATTACTCAGCAGCTCGATGAGCTGCAGACGGTCCTGCAGAACCTCAAGGGCGTGGGTCACGGACGCCTGCGCATAGCCGTGGCCAGTACTGCGAATTATTTCGTGCCTACCCTGTTGGGGACGTTCTGCCGACGGTTTCCGGATGTCACCGTGAGTCTGGACGTGACCAACCGGGAGGAACTGCTGACCCAACTCGCTGACAATGATGTCGATATGGTAATCATGGGCCAGCCGCCAACAGAGATGGACCTCGAGGCGACTGCGATCATGGAAAATCCTCTGGTGATTGTCGCCCCCCCGGATCATCCGCTGGCCGGACAGCAGCGGCTCCCGCTAGCGCGGCTTGAAAAGGAGACGTTCCTGGTTCGTGAGCCCGGCTCGGGTACTCGGATTGCCATGGAACGCTTTTTTAATGAACACAAGGTCCGAATCACCACCGGCATGGAAGTCGGCAGCAACGAGGCCATCAAGCAAAGCGTGCAGGCCGGGCTTGGACTCGGTCTATTATCGCGGGATACCATCGAAATGGAGTTGGAGCTCGGCCGGCTGGTGATCCTGGATGTCCAGGAATTCCCGATTCTGCGTCACTGGTACGTGGTCTACCGCCGCGGTAAGCGGCTTTCTTCGGTATCGGAATCGTTCAAGGAATTCCTGCTAACCGAGGCGGCGGACCTGCTCGGGCGCCGCCGCAGCGACATCAGATTCCCTCCGGAAGCCGTCAGACAGTCCCGCGTCCGCCGCCGCGCCTGAGGACTACCACGGGGGACACGGGGAGCAAGGGGTCTCATAACCACAGAAAGCACGGAGTTCACGGAGAAAGGCTGGTCGTGGCGACCACCGGAGGTTAGCGAATCGCAGCTAGACCTCGGGCACAAAGCAACGCTGGCCATCCATCAGCAAAGGTATACACTCGCAGGCGCGATCCCGTATTCACCTCTGTGTCCTCGGTGACCTCTGTGGTTACAAACCCAATCCCCGTGCTCCCCGTGTCCCCCGTGGTTAGCCCTCCAGAACGAAAAAGGGCGGCCGAAGCCGCCCTTTTCCCGGGTCCCGAACGTCGACTTAGTTGACTTTCGGAGCCAGCTCGCCCGCGGCATAGCGCGCGAACATGTCCTCCAGGGAGATCGTCTTGATCTTGGAGGCCTGGCCGGCTGCACCGAAGGCTTCGTAGCGGTCCTTGCAGATCTGCTTCATGGCATCCTGGGCCGCCTTGTAGTACTTGCGCGGGTCGAAGTTGGCGGTGTTTTCGCTCAAGTGCTTGCGGGTAGCACCCGTGGAGGCCATACGCAGGTCGGTGTCGATGTTGACCTTGCGAACACCGTGCTTGATGCCCTGCACGATTTCATCAACCGGCACGCCGTAGGTCTGACCCATGTCGCCGCCGTAGTTGTTGATGATCTCGAGCCAGTCCTGCGGCACGGAGGAGGAGCCGTGCATGACCAGGTGTACAGTCGGGATGCGCTCGTGGATCTCCTTGACGCGGTCGATCCGCAGGATCTTTCCGGTGGGGGCCTGGGTGAACTTGTAGGCGCCATGGGAGGTGCCGATGGCGATAGCCAGGGCGTCCAGGCCGGTTGCCTTGACGAAGTCGGCCGCCTCATCCGGATGGGTCAGCAGCTGATCTTCGGTCAGCTTGCCTTCTGCACCAACACCATCCTCTTCGCCCGCTTCGCCGGTTTCCAGGGAACCGAGGCAGCCTAGCTCGCCCTCGACGGAAACACCGCAGGCGTGGGCGATTTCCACGACCTTACGGGTCACGTCGGCGTTGTAGTCGTAAGAGGCCGGCGTTTTGCCGTCTTCGTGCAGGGAACCATCCATCATCACCGAGGTGAAGCCGGACTGGATAGCGCGGGCACACACAGCCGGGCTGGCGCCGTGGTCCTGGTGCATGGCGATGGGAATGTGCGGATAGGCTTCGGCGGCTGCCTCGATCAGGTGACGCAGGAACGCCTCGCCGGCGTACTTGCGGGCACCGGCGGAGCCCTGCAGGATAACCGGGCTGTCGGTCTCGTCGGCGGCCTCCATGATGGCCTTCACCTGCTCCATGTTGTTGACGTTGAAGGCAGGCAGACCGTAGCCGTGCTCGGCGGCATGATCCAGAAGTTGACGCATAGAAGTCAGGGCCATTTTCAAGCTCCTTGAAGTTCTTGGGGTTTTAAATAAAAAAACGATCTTCGGGGCACCGATGGGATCTCATCTATAGTAGTCAATCCCCCGGTTCCGGGTACCCCGCCACTAGAAACTAATCAGACCAGTTCACCGACCTTGACGATTTTCATGGCGTTGGTTCCGCCATGAACACCCATCAGATCACCCTTGGTGATAATCACCAAATCGCCATCGCGCACGGCGCCACGGCGCAGCAACTCGTCAATGGCCTCGCGGTTGACCTGAACGTGGTCGGAGGTTGTCACATCGAAGCTCACCGGGTAGACGCCGCGGAACAGGGTCACCTTGCGGCGCGTGTCCACATGCCGCGTCATCGCATAGATGGGAATGCCGGAGCTGATCCGCGACATCCACAGAGGCGTGGAACCCGATTCGGTGAGAGAGGCGATGGCCTTCACATTCAGGTGATTTGCCGTGTACATCGAGGCCATGGCGATAGCCTCATCGATGTGTGTGAACTCACTGTGAATGCGGTGGCCGGAGGTGGTGGCCTCGCGCTGCTTTTCCGCCTCCCGGCAAATGCGGTCCATGGCCGCGATGGCCTTGTCCGGATACTTGCCCGCAGCGGTCTCCGCAGAAAGCATGACGGCATCGGTGCCGTCGAGAACCGAGTTGGCCACATCAAAAACCTCGGCCCGTGTGGGGATTTGGTTCTCGATCATGGACTCCATCATCTGAGTCGCGGTGATCACCACGCGGTTCATGTCCCGTGCCCGGGAGATGAGCCTTTTCTGTACCGGGGGCAGTGCTGCATCCCCGATCTCGACGCCCAAATCACCACGGGCAATCATGATGGCATCGGAGGCGGCGATGATTTCATCCACCACATCCAGCGCCTCGGCGCGCTCGATCTTGGCCACCAGCCCACCGCGACCACCGGCGGCATGCAGCAGCTCTCGAGCTTCGTTCATATCGTCAGCGGTGCGCGGAAACGAGACCGCCAGATAATCCGCTTGCATACGGGCCGCGAGCTTAATGTCGTGCCGATCTTTATCGGTGAGCGCCGGTGCGGAGAGGCCCCCGCCCTGGCGGTTAATACCTTTTCGGTCCTTCAGGTCACCGCCCACAACGACCCGGCAGATGATCTGCGCGCCATCGACCTGGTCGACCCAGAGTACCAGCCGCCCGTCATCCAGCAGCAGCGTATCGCCCCGGCTGACATCTTCAGGCAACTGCTTGTAGGTGATTCCAACCCGCTCCTGGTCGCCGTCCTGCGGATCGCAGTTGGCATCAAGAATAAAGGTATCCCCCTCGGCGAGGGTGACCTGACTGTCCTTGAACTGGTCAATGCGGATCTTCGGTCCCTGCAGATCGGCCAGAACGCCAACCTGCCGACCGTGGGCTCGGGCGCGGTTACGGAGCCGCTCGGCGCGTTCGAGGTGATCTTCCGGGGTACCGTGTGAGAAATTGATTCGGACCACGTCGACGCCAGCCTCGATAATTTTGTCGAGGATCTTGGGGTCGTCCGTCGCCGGACCCAGCGTCGCAACGATCTTGGTACGTCTTTGCATAAATTTTTTATCTTCGGGCGGCACTGTTCCTGGTCCGGGCGCGCCTGGACCCGATGCTTTCGCTACGGAGTCTCCTACGCCTGCCTCCCTGGCCTGGTCAGGGCACCACCGCCACTGTTCGCCAACTTTTCCATTCCTGTCCTTGACGTTGCGCCCGAAGGCGCTTGTCGTGACGGGCGCTACCCGCCGCGGCTCTTTCGGCCGCTTGGTGCACTGTTTCGCTCTTGGCGGCGCATTCAGAGCCAAGAGTGAAACAGTGCACTAGTGTACTCGATGGGGGGCGGGCACGTCCGGTCCCGCGCCCCATCTTGTTGCGTCCGACTTTACTCGGCGGCCCGCGCCTCCAGCATGGCCACGGCCGGAAGGGTCTTGCCTTCGAGGTATTCGAGGAAAGCGCCACCGGCGGTCGAGATATAGGACACCTGGTCATAAATGCCGTACTTCTGGATGGCCGCGATGGTGTCACCGCCGCCTGCGATGGAGAAGGCGTCGGATTCGGCAATGGCCATACCCAGCGTCCGGGTGCCCTCGCCGAATTGATCGAATTCGAAAACGCCGACGGGGCCATTCCAGACCACCGTACCCGCCTTTTTCATCATCTCGGCATACTGCTTCGCGGTCTCCGGGCCGATGTCGAAGATCATATCGTCGTCGGCCACCTCATCGACCTTCTTGGTGATCGCTTCGGCGCTCTCGGAGAACTCTTTTCCGACCACGACATCGACGGGAACCGGGATCTCGCCCCCTTTTGCCTTGGCCGCTTCCATCAGTCGCTTGGCTTCGGCGACCAGGTTCGCTTCGTAAAGCGACTTACCGACGTTATGGCCGGCGGCAGCGATAAAGGTGTTGGCGATACCGCCGCCGACGATGAGCTGGTCAACGACCGTTGAGAGCGATTCGAGCACGGTCAGCTTGGTGGAGACCTTTGAGCCGCCGACGATGGCCGACATGGGCCGCTTCGGTTCCTTCAGGGCCTTACCGAGCGCTTCCAACTCCTTGCTCAGGAGCAGACCGGCGCATGCGGTCGGCGCGAACTTTCCGGCCCCGTGCGTGGAGGCCTGGGCACGGTGAGCGGTGCCGAAGGCGTCCATCACATAGACATCGCACAGAGCGGCGTACTTTTTGGCCAGCGCTTCGTCGTCTTTTTTCTCGCCCTTGTTGAAACGTACATTCTCCAACAGCACGACAGCGCCGTCGGCGACTTCAGGCATCTTCTCGAGGTAGTCCTTGACCAGTGCCACCGGCTTGCCGAGCTTCGCGGACATGTCCTCGGCGATGGGCTGCATGGAATTTTCCTCGTCCACCACACCCTCTTCCGGGCGGCCGCGGTGCGACATTACCATTACCTTGGCACCGGCTTTGGCGCAGTGCTCGATGGTCGGCATGGAGGCGGTGATACGGGCATCGGAGGTGACTTTGCCGTCCTTCACAGGGACATTCAGGTCCGCGCGAATCAGCACCCGCTTGCCGGCCAGATCCAGGTCGGTCAGCTTGATAAAAGACATTGGTAGTGCTCCCTAAGATATTGCTGAAAAAGTCATCGGCGAAGGGAACGCCTTGGCGGATGGCTCTCTGTTCAGTTGCTAGTTGCGAGTGGCGAGTTGCCAAGGAAGAGCGCCGGCGGCGATGCCGCCGGCACATCCTCGCTACTGGCTACTGGCTACCAGCCACTCAGTTCGCCGCAACGTGCTTGACAAAGCGCAGCATGTTGCAGGTATAGCCGTACTCGTTGTCGTACCAGGAAACGACCTTGACGAAGGTGCCGTCGAGGGCGATGCCGGCGCCGGAATCGAAAACGGACGGGGCGCTCATACCGCGGAAGTCGGTGGAGACGACCTTCTCGTCGGTGTAACCCAGCACGCCCTTCATCTCACCCTCGGAGGCGGCCTTCATGGCAGCGCAGATGTCATCGTAGGCGGCGTCGCTGTTCAGCTCCACGGTCAGGTCGACGACCGACACATCGGAGGTCGGCACGCGGAAGGCCATGCCGGTCAGCTTGCCGTTCAGCTCCGGCAGCACCTTGCCCACGGCCTTGGCAGCACCGGTGGAGGACGGAATGATGTTCTCCAGAATGCCACGGCCGCCGCGCCAGTCCTTCATGGAGGGACCATCGACGGTCTTCTGAGTGGCGGTGGCGGCATGGACGGTGGTCATCAGGCCACGCTTGATGCCCCACTTGTCGTTCAGGACCTTGGCAACCGGAGCGAGACAGTTGGTGGTGCAGGAGGCGGCTGAGACGATCGTCTGGCCGGCGTAGTCCGTGTGGTTAACCCCGTACACGAACATCGGCGTAGCGTCTTTGGAGGGGGCACTCTGAACCACCTTCTTGGCGCCGGCCTGGATGTGCTTCTGGCAGGTCTCTTCGGTCAGGAACAGGCCGGTGGACTCGATCACCAGCTCCGCGCCAACCTCGCCCCACTTCAGGTTGGCCGGGTCCTTCTCTGCCGTCAGGCGGATGGTCTTGCCGTTGACGACCAGGTTATTGCCGTCGACGGAGACGTCGCCCTTGAAACGGCCGTGTACGGAGTCGTACTTCAGCATGTAGGCGAGGTACTCCGGCTCGAGCAGATCATTGATGCCAACGATTTCGAGGTCATCACTGAAATCCTGCGCGATAGCGCGGAAGACCATGCGGCCGATACGGCCAAAACCATTGATACCGACTTTAACAGCCATTGTTATTCTCCCTAAGTACGTTTGAAAGCAAATGGGCCGCGGGGAGGCCGACCTCCCCGCACCGAAACAGCATCAGAGTACGTTTTCGACGGCCTTGACCACGTTGTCAGCGGTAATGCCGAACTCCTTGAACAGCTGGTCAGCCGGAGCGGACTCGCCGAAGCGATCCACGCCGATCACATCGCCGTTCAGACCCACATATTTGCGCCAGAAGTCGGTGACGCCGGCCTCGACGGCCACGCGGGCCGTGACGGCCGCAGGCAGCACGGACTCGCGGTAGGCGGCGTCCTGGGAATCGAAAACGTTCGTGGAAGGCATGGAAACCACGCGCACCTTTTTGCCCTTGCCGGACAGCTCATCATAGGCGTGGACCGCGAGTTCCACCTCGGAACCGGTGGCGATGAGGATGGCCTCCGGGGTGCCCTCGCAATCGCGAAGGACGTAGCCGCCCTTGGCGATATCGGCGATCTGCTCGTTGGAGCGCTCCATGTGCGGGAGGCCCTGGCGCGAGAAGATCAGGCAGGAAGGTCCGTCCATGCGCTCCACAGCGGACTGCCAGGCGATGGCGGTCTCGACCTGGTCGCAGGGGCGCCAAAGCGCCATATTGGGGATGTAACGCAGGGTGGCGATCTGCTCGACCGGCTGATGGGTCGGGCCGTCTTCGCCCAGACCGATGGAGTCGTGGGTGTAGACGAAGATGGAACGCTGCTTCATCAGCGCCGCCATGCGCAGGGCGTTGCGGGCGTACTCGGAGAACATCAGGAAGGTGCCGCCGAACGGTACGAAACCGCCGTGCAGAGCAACGCCGTTCATGATGGCGGACATGCCGAACTCACGCACACCGTACGAGATGTAGTTGCCATCGGCCACCGTGCGGGTGATGGCAGTGGCCTCCGGCCAGGAGGTGTTGTTCGACGGCGTCAGGTCGGCGGAGCCGCCGAGGAATTCCGGCAGCGCCTTGGCGAAGGCGGCAATGGTGTTGCCCGAGGCCTTGCGGGTAGCGACCTTCTCGCCCTTTTCGTTGGCAGCCTGAATCCAGCCGTTGACGCTCTCTTTCCAGTTCGCCGGCAGTTCGCCGTTCATGCGGCGCTCGAATTCGGACGCCAGTTCGGGGAACTCCTTCTTGTAGGCTTCGAACTTCTCCTGCCAGTGAACTTCGGCGGAGTTGCCCTTCTCCTTCGCGTCCCAGCCGGCGTAGACATCGTCCGGAATCTCGAACGGGCCGTGATTCCAGCCGAGGTTTTCGCGAGTAGCCTGAATCTCGTCCTCGCCCAGCGGGGCGCCATGGCAGTCATGGCTGCCGCACAGGTTCGGTGCGCCATAGCCGATGACGGTCTTGCAGCAGATCATCGTGGGCTTGTCGTTGACCGACTTGGCTTCATGAATGGCCTTGTTGATGGCATCAGCATCATGACCGTCGACGTCACGAATTACGTGCCAGCCGTAAGCCTCGAAGCGCTTCGGCGTATCGTCGGTGAACCAGTTCTCGACGTGACCGTCGATGGAGATGCCGTTGTCGTCCCAGAAGGCGATGAGCTTGCCGAGACCCCAGCGTGCCGGCCAGGGCGCATGATTCATGGGAGATCCCCTCCATCATGCAGCCGTCGCCCATGAACACATAGGTGTAGTGATCGACGATCTTGTGGGTGCCGCGGTTGAACTGGGCACCCAGGGTACGCTCGGCCAGTGCCATGCCTACCGCGTTGGTGATGCCCTGCCCCAGCGGACCGGTGGTGGTCTCAACGCCCGGGGCATAACCATATTCCGGGTGACCCGGGGTCTTCGAGTGCAGCTGACGGAAGTTTTTCAGATCAGCCATCGACAGGTCGTAGCCGGTCAGGTGGAGGAGCGAATAGGTCAGCATGGAACCGTGGCCATTGGAGAGGATGAAACGGTCACGGTCGTGCCAATCGGGATTGGCCGGGTTGTGCTTGAGATGGTCGTTCCAGAGGACCTCAGCGATATCCGCCATCCCCATGGGGGCGCCCGGATGACCCGACTTGGCCTTCTGTACGGCATCCATACTCAATGCACGGATAGCGTTCGCTAAGTCTTTGCGGCTTGGCATGTGCGTACTCCTAAAACGTATTGCGAAACTGAAATAATCGCGGCACGCCCGGCGCACCACGGTGTTCTTGTTCGGTTCGGCGGTATTTCCCGCCCGCGGAAGGGGCTGCTCTATAAGGGCACTAAGCAATACGAAGGTGAATGTCTCCCGCAACTGCCCCTATTCCCGAGGTCACTCGACCTCCCTTATGTCCTCGCCGGCCTCCCTGCGATTGTTCTTTTCCAGCGCCCGCTCATGGGCTGCACCCGGACGGGGATGGGCAGTCAACCAGATTCGCGCGGGCCGCGCAAGGGTATAAACCGGACCGGTGATTCTCCCCGATTCGCCACCCCGGGGCAATAGGCGCGACGAGAAAAGCTCGCGACATTGCTTTCAAATCAGTCGCTTATATGCCCACAAAGGATTTTGATAGCAAAACGCCGCGTGTTGTTCACGTGTACTGTTGCATGCTTGGCGATACTTTCAGAGCCCCCCAAAAATGTCAGGACAAGGCGCAGCGCGCAGGCAATGGTTATTCCCTTGTCAAGCGCTGCAACGCCGTCATGGCGTTTTTGGGGGGCTCCCTTCGGGCTCGCTGAAAGCACCGCCAAGCATGCAACAGTACACTAGTTAGGAGGCCCACCAACGTCACCCAAGAATAGCCGCTGAACGGCAAATGGAAAGTCCTTTCTTGATAGATCAAGGACCCGCAAATACACTCAATCAGATAGCCGTTTTGAAAAAACAGCTCCGGTGCAGTCCTTGTTGCCAGCTGCTTCGGGCACATAATAAATAAGGGTGGGAAAGGAAGGATGGGATACTCTTCGACCGCCAGCTCGGCCAGTCCCGGCTCGGGCTTCCGATTACTGGCGTTTCTGCTTCTGGTCACTTTCAGCCTGCCGACGAGTGCCGCGAAACTGGCCTTCGCGGTGCATCCGGTCATGCCACCCGAACGAACCGAAGCTATTTACGAACCGTTGGTCAGTTACCTCCAAAGGACCACCGGGCACGAGTTGGAGCTGGTGATTCACACCAACTTCCTCTCCCACTGGCAAATGATTCGACGCGGGGAATACGACCTTATCCTCGACGGGCCGCATTTCACCGATTATCGCATTCAAAAGCTGGATTACCGGGTACTGGCCAAATTTCCGGCCGTCGTGAGCTATACGCTGGTGGCCAACCAGGACGCGTTCATCCTCGATCCGGGCGAGTTGGTGGGCAAACGCATAGCCTCGACCCCCTCGCCGGCGCTGGGGGCGCTGCGGCTTTCACAAATCTTTCCCAATCCGCTGCGCCAACCCCGCATCATCGAGGCGGAAGACTCGGTAACGGCCGCGCGGATGGCCATCGGGGGAAAGACCACGGGTGCAATCATTCCGGCACCCATGGTGGCCCGTTTCCCTTCGCTGACCACGGTCGCCACAACCGCCCAAGTGCCCTCACCGGCCATGTCGGCCGCACCGCATGTGGCGGACGGCATAGTTGAGGCACTTCGTGAGGCCCTGCTCCACGCAACCGACAGCGAAGAGGGTCGTGCCGCACTGGAGGCGCTGAATATCGACGCCTTCGAACCCGCCGACAACGCGGTTTACCAGGGACAGGCCCAACTCCTCAAGGACACTTGGGGTTATTGATTTTCCAAGTAGCGAGGCCCTGCCAAAACCTCGTACAGGCAATTGCGCCCGTGCTGGTGTAAGATTGGCGGTTTCATCTAAACCCATCTTAAGCTGGAGTATTCGAGGAAAGCCCATGTCGAACAGGCATCTGTTTACCTCCGAGTCGGTATCCGAGGGACATCCGGACAAAATCGCCGACCAAATTTCCGACGCCGTCCTTGATGCCATCCTGGCTCAGGATCGTCAGGCCCGCGTCGCCTGCGAAACGTTGGTGAAGACCGGCATGGTACTGGTCGCCGGCGAAATCACCACCAGCGCGGTGGTGGATTTCGAACAGGTGGCGCGCAACACCGTGCGGGAAGTGGGCTACAACAGCTCCGATATGGGTTTCGATTGGGAATCCTGTGCCGTCCTCAACGCGGTGGGCAAACAGTCCCCGGACATCGCCATGGGCGTGGACGAGACCGAGGCTCACGAGCAGGGCGCAGGCGACCAGGGGCTGATGTTCGGTTACGCGACCAACGAAACCGATGTCCTGATGCCGGCGCCCATTACCTTTTCCCACCGCCTGGTCAAGCGCCAGTCGGAGATCCGCAAAAACGGCACGCTGCCCTGGCTGCGCCCCGATGCCAAAAGCCAGGTCACCTTCCGGTACGAAGACGGCAAGCCGATCGGGATCGACGCGGTGGTCCTTTCGACCCAGCACAGCGCCGATATCGCCGAGAAGACCGTCCATGATGCGGTTATGGACGAAATCATCCTCCCGACCCTCCCCAAGGAGTGGATCGACAAGGCTACGCGCTTCTTCATCAATCCCACCGGCCGCTTCGTTATCGGCGGACCCATGGGCGATTGCGGGCTCACCGGGCGCAAGATCATCGTGGACACCTACGGCGGCATGGCCCGTCACGGCGGCGGAGCCTTCTCGGGCAAGGACCCGTCCAAGGTGGACCGTTCGGCGGCTTACGCCTGTCGCTATGTGGCCAAGAACATCGTAGCCGCCGGCCTGGCCGATCGGTGCGAAGTGCAGGTCTCCTACGCTATTGGAGTGGCTGAACCCACCTCCATTTCCGTTGAGACGTTCGGCACCGGGAAAATCACCCATGACCGCTTGGTCAGCCTGGTGCGCGAATTCTTCGATTTGCGCCCGCGCGGCATGGTGGCGATGCTCGATCTGGTTCGCCCCATCTACGCCAAAACGGCCGCCTACGGCCACTTCGGTCGCGAAGATGCGGAGTTCACCTGGGAGCAGACCGACAAGGCCGACGCCCTCCGCGAGGCGGCCGGATTCTAGCTAACCACGGGGCGCACGGGGAAAACCCGTTTTCAAAAGCCCCGTGTCCCCCGTGGTTAAAATCTTTCCCTTACCGTGACTCTGAGGAGCGCTGCAGCGGTTGTCCGTCAGGCTCAGAGGTTCACGGTTTTCCTGGTACAACGGCGCTCAGCGAATCGATGGAGCTTGCTTCATGAACGCTGTTCCTTCCGACTTCTCTGATTTTAAAGTTGCCGATGTCTCCCTGGCCGACTGGGGCCGAAAGGAGATTGCCATTGCCGAGACGGAAATGCCCGGCCTGATGGCCTTGCGCGAAGAGTACGGCAGTGCCAAGCCGCTTAAGGGTGCGCGAGTCACCGGCTCGCTGCACATGACCATCCAAACCGCAGTCCTCATCGAAACACTGGTGGAGCTGGGCGCCGAGGTCCGCTGGGCCTCGTGCAATATCTTCTCGACGCAGGATCACGCCGCCGCTGCCATCGCCGCCGAGGGCATCCCGGTCTACGCCTGGAAAGGCGAGACGATCGAGGAATACTGGTGGTGCACCGAACAGGCACTCGCCTGGCCGGACGGCAAAGGTCCCAACATGATCCTCGACGACGGCGGCGATGCCACGCTGCTGCTTCACAAGGGCGTCGAGTTCGAAAAGGCCGGCGCTGTTCCCGAGCCCCAGGCAGGCGATAACGAGGAATATACAGCCGTGCTGGGCCTCCTCAAGCGCAATTTCGCCAAGAACACCAGTAAGTGGACCGAAATGGCCGCAGGGATTCGGGGCGTTACGGAAGAGACCACCACCGGGGTACACCGTCTGTACCACATGGAGAAGGACGGCAGCCTGCTCTTCCCGGCCATGAACGTCAACGATTCGGTGACCAAGTCCAAGTTCGACAACCTCTACGGCTGCCGCGAATCGGTGATGGACGGCATCAAACGCGCCACCAACGTGATGGTGGCGGGCAAGATCTGCGTCGTGCTCGGCTACGGCGATGTCGGCAAAGGCTGTGCGCAAGCCTTCCGCGGACTCGGGGCCACTGTCTGGGTGACGGAGATTGATCCGATTTGTGCACTGCAGGCGGCAATGGAAGGTTTCCGGGTGGTCACCATGGACGAGGCGGCGGCCCAAGGCGATATCTTCGTCACCGCCACCGGCAACGAGGCGGTGATCACCCACGATCACATGGCCGCGATGAAGAACGAGGCCATCGTCTGCAACATCGGCCACTTCGACTCCGAAATCGATATCGCCGGCGTGCGCAAATATGAGTGGGAAAACATCAAGCCGCAGGTGGATCACATTGTCTTTCCCCCTTCCGGGGAGTGGCCCGACGGCAAAAAGGTCACCATTCTGGCCGAGGGACGCCTGGTGAACCTCGGCTGTGCCACAGGCCACCCCAGCTTCGTCATGTCCGCCTCCTTCACCAATCAGGTGCTGGCCCAGATGGAGCTGTTTGGCCGCGGCGACCATTACGAGAAGAAGGTCTACGTCCTGCCGAAGATACTGGATGAAAAGGTGGCACGCCTGCACCTGAACAAGATCGGGGCCCACCTGACCCAACTCAGTCAGGAACAGGCGGACTACATCGGCGTGCCGGCAGAGGGTCCGTTCAAACCGGATCACTACCGCTATTAAAGTGGCAGGTGTCAGCTAGCCGATCACAAGAGAAGGAAGGGAGCGGCATCTGCCGCGATTGGGTGCCGAGCGATCGGGCGGAAACCCGCTCCCTCCTTTTCTCGTGATTAGCGGCTTACTTGTGACTCGAGACTCTACCCATGGAATCCCAGAAAAAGCATCCGAAGCAGTTCTCGTTCGAATTTTTCCCACCCAAGACCGACCAGGGCAAGGCGAAGCTGTCCGAGGCCGTCGATAAGCTGAAAGCGCTCGGACCGCGCTACGTATCAGTAACTTTTGGCGCCGGCGGCAGTACGCAGCAGGGGACAATCGAAACGGTACGCGAGTTAATGGAGCGTGGCTTGGACGCCGCGCCGCACCTGTCCTGCATCGGAGCGACGCGGGAGAGCATCCGCGATCTGCTGCAGAACTACGCCGACATCGGGGTCAAGCGCATTGTTGCCCTACGGGGGGATATGCCCTCGGGCATGCGGGAACCCGGTGATTTCCTCTATGCCAGTGAACTGGTCGAATTCATTCGCGAGGAGACCGGCGATCGCTTTCACCTGGAAGTGGCGGCCTATCCGGAGTTTCACCCGCAGGCGCGAAGTGCCCGGGACGACCTCATGAATTTCAAGCGCAAGTGCGAGGCCGGTGCCAATGCGGCGATAACGCAGTATTTCTACAACGTTGACGCCTACCTGCGGTTCATCGATGACTGCGATAAAAGGGGACTGAAGCTGCCGATCGTCCCGGGCATAATGCCCATCATCAATTACAAGCAGTTGGCCCGCTTCTCCGATGCCTGCGGCGCGGAGATACCGCGCTGGCTGCGATGGCGACTGGAGGAGTTGGGCGACGACAAGGACGCCATCCGGGCCTACGGGCAGGAGGTCAATACCGAACTGTGCCGCCGCCTGCTGGAAGCCGGTGCACCAGGCCTGCACTTCTACACCATGAACCAGGCGGGCCCGACGATGGCGATCTGGAACGCCCTCAAGCTCTCCGGTGAGTAACCCCTGAACGAACGATGCGCATTCCCCGCATCTACCAGCCGGTCCCCCTCAGCCCCGGCCAGCACCTGGAACTGGACGCGAACGGTGTAAACCACACCGTGCGCGTCCTGCGGCTCAAACCCGGCGCACCGCTTGTCCTGTTCAATGGTGAAGGCGGCGAGTTTGATGCCGTACTGCTTGAAGCCGAACGCCGACGCGCGGTCGTGGAGGTGACGACCTCCAGGAAGCCGCAAACCGAGTCGCCGCTCGCCATCACACTGGTGCAGGGGATCTCCCGCGGCGACCGCATGGACTACACCATTCAGAAGGCAGTGGAACTCGGCGTCACGCGTATCGTTCCCGTGGTGACCACAAGGACCGTTGTCGACCTGCAGGGGAACCGTCGTGAAAAACGCCGAGATCGCTGGCAGGCCCAGGTCATCGGAGCCTGTGAGCAGTGCGGCCGTGACCGTATTCCCGTGGTAGAGCCCATCCTGAAACTGAACGATTGGCTGGCGCGGCCGATCGACGGGAAGTGCTGGATACTGGATCACCGTGCCGAGTCCACTCTTGAGCCGGAAACGGAGATCACCAATGCAGTGTTGCTGATCGGGCCCGAAGGCGGGCTGACCGAGGATGAACGGGAGCTTGCCCTCTCCAAAGGCTACCGGGGGCTACGGCTGGGTCCCAGGGTCCTGCGCACCGAAACAGCCTCGGTGGTCGCCCTCACCCTCATCCAGAACCGGTGGGGCGACCTCGGCTAGAGCACCGAACAGATAAAAACCTGGAGGGTGTAAATCATTGATATTGGGGCGTCGGCCGCAGGGATGCGGCCGTCGAGCCTACAGGGATGTGTTTACGGCGTCAGCAAAATCAATGAGTTGCAGCCACCCCCACGTAACCTGTTCGGTGCTCTGGTGCCGTTCACTCCATCGATGCGATGTAGTTGGCCAGCGCCTCGATATCTTCATCGGTCAGGTGTTGCGCCACCTGTTCCATGCGTGCGTTGGTACGTTTGATTTCGTTGGGGTCGCGCTTCGCAGTGGCGTTGTTGCGATAGCGTTTCAACGTGGTCATTACAAAAAGCTCCTGCTGACCGGCAACGCGCGCATATCCCGCCTCACCTTTGCCATCCAGCCCGTGGCAGTACTGGCAGACGTTTTTGAATATCTCCTGTCCCTGACGCGCTTTGAGGGGATCGACCTCCTGGTCCCGAGTCACCTTTTGGTTCGAGAAGTAAATGGAGATATTGATTTTATCCTCCATCGTGAAGTCTTTTGCCAGGGTCTGCATGACAAAATTCTTCCGTCTCCCATCCGCGAACATGTCGAACTGCTCCAGCAGATAGGCCGGGTTCTGCCCCGCCAGATTGGGAATTTCCGGTCGCTTGCTATTGCCGTCATCGCCATGGCAATGGCTGCAGAAGCTGATGCGTTTATGGCCTTTGGCAATTGCCGCCTCACGCTTTTGCGCGTCTCCGTTTACCTTCTCGATGAGCGACAGCAGCCGTTGCCGCTCCTTTAAATGAGCTTCGTCCTGGGCTTTCGCTGATGCGCCGACGAGAAGGCCCGCCGCTAAGCCCATGGTAATCAATAAGTGCTTCGGTTTGGGCATGGGGTGTTTTTCCTAAACCTTGTTTCTTCGAGATCTGATTCATTAGATGCCTAGCCGCAGCAGCATCTGCTCCAATAAGTCGAGGTCCGGGATGATACCTTCGCCGTCCGGCATTTTCACGTTGCGGAGAACGGCTGAGTGATCGCCGGTTTCCCGCTTTTCCCCTTCATCCAACGCCTCCTCCCTTACCCAGGTAAGGCGAGGTATACCGGAAGCGGCCATCGCTATAAACGGCAGCTTTGAGTTTCCGTTCAGCGTGTTGCAGACCACTACCTTCGCGGGCGTGCCGGACGACGGGATGTTGGCAGTAGCGACCAGGCTCTCCATAGCCAGCACCGGAATACTTATCCCCCGCCAACGCAATAGTCCCAAGAGCCAACCCGGCCCATTGGTCAGCGGTGTCGGTTCACCGAACTCCGTCACTTCCGCCACCGCGGTATTGGGCAAAAGCAGGGTGCTGCCGTTGAGGGGAATGGAGAGACAACGGATGGCATCCGCACTCTGCTGCTCGGTCAGTTCGCCTGCGGTGTCGATTGCAGTCATCTGCGCCATCCCCTCACTCCGTGTTACCAATCAGCGACTCGATATTCTCTATGAGCTCGCCTTCCGAGTAGGGTTTTCCCATATAACGATCGACGCCGATATCCAAGGCTCTCTGGCGGTGCTTTTCTCCGGTTCGCGAGGTGATCATGATGATCGGGACACCTTTCAACGTTTCCGAATTTCGGATGTGCGTGGCGAGTTCGAAGCCGTCCATTCGCGGCATTTCGATGTCCAGCAGCATGATGTCCGGGATGGTTTCTTCGAGCACCGCCAAGGCATCGACGCCATCCTTTGCGGCTACCGCTTGCATGCCGTGGCGTTTAAGCAAACGCTTGGTCACGGCCCGAACCGTGATTGAGTCGTCCACGATCATCACGGTCGGCAGTCGCGAACTCGGCGCGGCACTCGGTTCCGGCAGCTGCTCGGCCGTATGTCGGTGTGCAAAGCCCCTGCGGATCAGGGCTGGCAGCTCGAGCACGAGGGCGACACTGCCGTCGGCCAGGATGGTCGCCCCCGAAAGCGACTGGAGGGTACTCAGCTGTGGGCCGAGAGATTTGACCACCACTTCACGACTGCCCTCGATCCGGTCGACGATCAGAGCGATGCGATGTTCACCGCTTTGGGCCAGGAGAAGGGGTTGCTTGCTCATCTCGGAGGGGGCCGCCGGTTCGTTGATGCCTATCGCCTGACGTAGGTTCATCAGGTCATAGGCCTCGCCGAGCCAGGAATAAGCCGGCTCCTTTTGGCGCAAAAGCGCTTCGAGCTCAGCCGGGTCGGCACGCTCGATACCCTGCACGGACAGCAGTGGTATAGCGAACGTCTCTTCACCGACATGCACAATCAGCGCCCGACTTACCGAAAGGGAGAGCGGCAACCGGATGGTAAATTGCGTCCCTTGCCCGTTCGCGGAGTCGATGTCCATCGAACCGCTCAATTGACGGATCTCGCTACTGACGACATCCATACCGACGCCGCGCCCCGAGACCTGGGTCAGGGTGGCGGCGGTCGAGAAACCGGACTCCAGAATAAACTGCATGACTTCATGATCGTCGAGGTCCGCATCGGCCTCCATCAGACCTCGCTCAACGGCCTTCTTGCGCACGGCTTCGACATCGATTCCCCGTCCATCGTCAAAGACCCGCACCACGACCTCCGCGCCCTCCCGAGCCAAGGCAATCGTGATTGAACCGGTCTCATCCTTGCCGGCTGCCCGACGCTGCTCGGGCGACTCGATGCCGTGGGCAACAGCGTTGCGAAGCATATGTTCCAGGGGGGCCATCAACCTTTCAACCACGCGCCGGTCCATTTCCACCTCGGCGCCCTGGAACTTGAGATTGGCTTTGCGGCCGATTTCCGAACCGGTCTGGCGCACGATGCGACGCAGCCGCGGTGCGTTTTCGACCAGCGGCACCATCCGCGTCTGCAACAGGTTCTCCTGCAGTTCGGTCGTCACCCGAGCCTGCTGCAGGAGCAGCGTTTCCGATTCGCGCCCGATCTCGGTCATCATCTCTTCGATCGAGCGTATGTCGCTCAAGCTCTCCATCATGGCCCGGGAGAGCTGCTGCATGTTCGTGAAGCGGTCGAATTCCAGAGGATCGAAGTCCTCGTACTTCTCGCCGGTTTCCTGATAACGGGCTGAGATCTGCGCCTCGGTTTCGATATCAAACTGGCGCAGCTGGTTGCGAAGTCGGTCTATGGTTTCGTCCAGCTCGCCGATACTGGAGCCGAATGAATTCAGCCGCTGCTCGACGCGCGAACGATAGATACTGACTTCGCCGGCATAGTTGACGAGATTATCCATAAGATCGCGCCGGACACGCACCATCTCGTGCTGGATACGCGCCGCTCGTCGGCGGTTGTCGCCCTCGTCCGCATCATCCTTTTCCCGGTTTCCGACGTGACGGGCGATTAGCTCTTTCAGGCTGTCGATGAGGTCCTGGACACCCCTGAGCGGCAGATCACGCTGCTGCTGCTCCACGAGCACCAGGAGGCGTTCATGAACCAAGTGCATCAACCCGAAAAGTTCATCGGATACCGGAACATGTCCGTCACGCACTTCGGAGAGCAGAATCCCGGATACGGCAGCGATATCGGCCAGGTTCTTAACCTCGGCATCGCGGGCCAACTGTTCCAGACGGTTACCGGTGCCCGCCAAGGCTTCATGCCGTTTAAGGTCGCCCGGGGCGCCCTGCCAGCTTTTCAGCTCGGCACCGAACTGTTCAGCCAGTTGCATCGCTTCCGAGTCGAAGCCGGTATCGCGTTCGACTTCCGTCGGGCCGGTCTTCCCTTTTTCCGAACCGGCGTCCTCCGCTGTGGGCTCCTCGAATGAAGCCTCCAGCGTTGGGGCCTCTGTCTCGGCACGCGCTTCCGAAGGGCGAAGCAATTCGCTGATTCGCCGGGTCAGGTCCTCAGCCGGAGTCACGGGACGGTGCTCCCAAACCTGCTCCAGCATGTTCGACAGCCTGTCGTGAGCCGACTGGATCGCTTCCAGCAGTTCAGGGGCCACCCGGACACGATTCTCAACCAGCGCTTCGAATGCGGATTCGAGGGCGTGACCCAGATCGCCGATAGCGCCCACGCCCGCCATGCGGGCACTGCCTTTCAGGGTGTGCAACTCGCGCTGGAGCGACTGGACCAGTGAGTGATCGCCGGGGGTTTCGAGCCACGCCTGCAGTGTCTGTTCACTACTGTCGAGGATCTCGCGTCCCTCTTCCAGGAAGAGGTCAAGGAGTTCGGGGTCGCGGTTATCCTGCTCATCGTGGCCGGCATCTTCCGGTATCGGGGCCGCCGGCTCCGGAACGTCCCGTTTAGTTTGCGCCGGCGTTTCGCCTTTTGCCGCCGCCTCGATGCGTGCGACGAGGTCATCGTCGGCCTCGGCCGGGCGCCCGCCACGAACCTGTTCGAGCATCGCCACGAGTCTGTCGTGGCCAAGTTGAAGTTCGCCCAGCAGGGCTCACCGGGTGACAATCGCCCTTCAGCGACCGCCTCGAAAACGGATTCCAGCTGGTGAGCCAGATCACCCACTGCAACGATTCCAGCCAAACGTGCACTCCCTTTGAGGGTATGCAACTGGCGTTGCAGCTCCTGGACAGCTGACCGATCGTCGGGGCGCCGGGTCCAGTTCTGAAGTGTCTGCTCGCTCGAATCGAGAATTTCCCCTCCCTCTTCCAGGAAGAGGTCGACCAGCTCCGCTTCTTCATCCTCGTGATCGGTGATCTCTGCCGGGGTGGACTCAGGCTGCTCGGCCTCCGGGCCCGTGTCTTCGCTCGCCGGTGCAATCCACTCGTCCGGTAAACTACTGAGCCATTCATCCACCGTGCTTTCGGCCTCGGAGACCGTATCGCCCGGTGCCGGGGTTTGCTCGGTGGTTGCGATTGGGGAGTCTTCCCCTTCCCCATGGCTCGGACTTGAGGGCTCTGCGGTTCCGATGCCCGTGCCCGGGGCGTCATCCCCGCTGGTTGTCGAGGTTGGGGCGGCAAACGTTCCGTCGTCGAGGGCTCTACCAATCTCATCGGATCCCGACTCGAGTTCGAGACCCGGTGGCGAAACGTGCGGGCTGTCGGCATCATCCTCCTCAGCCAGTGCCGCCAGCCCTGCGTCCGGATGGCCCTGCTTCTCCAGGTGGCGGACCGAGGCGTAAAGGGCTTCGGCTCGAGATTGCAGCTCCCCGGCCGAGGGCAATGGAGATGAAGGGTCATGCAGCTGTGCAAGAACGCCGGCGATGAGATCGCGGCTCTCTTCGATGACGAGAATGCCTTCCTCGCTCAGGGGCTGATGGGCAGTCTGAAGTGCCTTGGCGTATTTTTCCAACGCGTCGGCGATACCGGCCGCATCGACCACGCCGGCGATCCGGGAGCTGCCCTTTAGCGTATGCAGCGCACGGATCAGCGGTTCGTTGGCATAGCGCACGCCTTCGGAGCGGTACTCCTCCAGGAACCGGTCAATGGCAGCGAGGTGCTCAGCCGCTTCCTTTGCATAGATCTCCAGCAGCTTCGAGATCCGCATGAATGCTCAATTGCGGCGCCGCAGGCGCGTCCCCTGCCGGCTCTGCCGGCCGTTCCACTTCATCGGGAAGCGCGGGGATGTCGCCCCCGGCGAGCGCACCAGCGGCGTCTGCCAGCGACTGCACATCGGTATCGGGAGTGGAACCGGTTCGGAATTGCTCCACAAGCTGAGGAATGATCCGCTCGGCGCGATGCAAAAAGTCGAACATGACAGGACCGGGCTCGACCACCCCGTCGATGACCCTGTTGAGCATGTCTTCGACAGACCAGGCGAACTCGCCCAGTTCGGTCGCACCGACCAGTCGGCCACTGCCTTTCAGGGTGTGGTAAGAGCGTCGATAGTCGGCGAGGACGGCGTGGTCCGAGGGGTTGGCTTCCCACCGAGGGAGCAGGTTGGTGATTTTTTCCAGCTCCTCCCCGGCCTCCTCCAGAAACACCGCTGTGATCTCGTCGTCGAGCTCATCATCCTCCTCGGCAACCGTCGCCATGGTCGGCTCGGCGGCCCCCCCGGTCTGCGGATGGCCGTCGTCCGCAACCGCCTCTTCAGTGACGGAACCGGTCGAATCACCCGCCGCCACTCCAACGGCCTCACCGGCAACCATCTCCTCCGGGAGCTCGTCGGTCGGATAGCCCAGCGCGGCCAGGGCGTTTTCAGCGACATCCAGAACGGAAGCAGGATGCACGCGGCTCTGGATGAATGCCTCCAGATAGTACTCGACACTCATCACCGCATCGGCCAGACGATCAAGCCGATCCGTTTCGGGAACAGCGCCCCCATTCAGGATCTCATCGCGCACGTAGGCGGCGGAGGCTTGAAGGATTCTGGCGACGCGGGAATATGAAAGGAGGTTCAGGCTTCCCACCAGACGATGGAAATCATCGGGAAGCGAACTCAGTAGTGCGGTATCGGCGGGTGACTCCAGATAATCCGAGAGCAACTCGCGCACCCGGATCAGATCGCCCAATGCCTCTTTCATTACCTGCCGAACGCCGCGCAGGTGTTCGGCTTCCGGGGATTCGTCGCCCGCATGCTCCCCGGCATCGTCCGCCTTTTCGATCGGGCCGCTCGAGCCCCAGTCCTGGAGGGTGGATTCCACCAGCAGCAGGGAGCCTGCCACCCCCATCAATACCTCATCATCGGGCGTCAACTCACCCTGGCGAATGCGCCCAAGTACCTCCACCTGCTCTTCCAGAGCCCGCTGCAACTGCACCTGCCGTAGAAGATCGAGCGTATCGGCCAGGCGCCGCAATCCATCACCGATGGGCGCGAGGCCTTCCAGATCATCCCTCTGACCGCGCACGAAGACGTCGAGCATATCTTTGACATGTGACAGCTCTTCCATGACATCGGCGGCGACCGTCTTCTTGAGCTCCGCGGTCAATCCCGCCGATAGACCGTCGCCCTGGAAAAAGCCATCGAGCCCAAAGGCCTCTTTGACACCCGCCACCAGCGCACTACCTGCCGTTGCGCGACCGACGTGAAACAGAAGCACACGCGTCAGCGCCTGGACGTTTTCGGGGCTGACCTCCGTCTCCCCTTTCTGGGCCAGGTACTTGACCAGCTGTTCCACCTTGCCGAGCAGGTGCTTGACCTCCCGGGAGGCGTCCAGGCCACCTTCACGCAAGGCATCGACAAGCGCCGAGGCGGCCCAGAGAGCCTGCCGAACAGAGGCGTCGGCGGCAATCTTGAAGAGTGCGTCGAGGACCTTATGGAGCGTTTGCAGGCTGGCCGCGGCTTCTCGGTCGCGGAGCAGGTTTGCAAGTGCGGTTTGGTAGTAGGGACGGGCCTTGTGGGCGACGGCCTGAAGATCACCCGCCGATTCCCGACTCGGAGGCTGAACGCTGAGGTCGGGGTGGAAAACCGATAATTCGGACCATTCGGTTTCCCCACGCAACCGGCGCATATCGTTCACCAGCGGCAAGAGGGGCAGGAGGGTGTCCGGGCGCCCGCTTTGCAGTGCATCGAGATAGTCAGGCAGCTGCAAGATGGCGCGCATCAGCGCCTCCTCGACCTTTTCGTGATCGACCTCGCCAAGTTCGCCACGCCTTAGCGCCAGCGCCAGGGCTTCGGCTTCCGCCAAAAACTGCGTGGCGGCAGAGAGCTCGACCATCTGCAGGATGCGGTGCACCTGATGCAGGGCATCGACACACCCGTCCAGCTGGGCGGCATCCTCAGGCGCTTCGGAGAAAGCCTCCAGTGCCTGGCGGGCACCCTTTAATGTCTCGTCGAGCTCACCCTTGATCCAGGCGAGGGTGCTGACGTCGAATGTTTCAGCTGTCTGCATGGGGCGGTCGTATCCCGCGTTCGCCTAGTTCGTCACCAACCGTTCAGACCGGCAACTTGAAGCCGGAGACCGATTTCTTCAGGTCGTCCGCCAGTTCCGCCAAATTGCCGATAGAGGCTGCGGTCTGGTTGGTGCCTTCTGATGTCTGGGTCGTGATCTCCTGGATGACGTTCATGGTGTCGGTAATATTGACCGCCGAACCCGCCTGCTCTCTGGTGGCATCGGTGATGTTGTGGATGAGATCGGCCAGACGGGTCGATACGTGCTCGATTTCGCCCAGAGCCGAACCGGCGTCCTCGGCCAGTTTGGCGCCGGCGACCACGCCCGAGGTACTCTGCTCCATGGAGATGACCGCCTCGTTGGTATCGGTCTGGATCGTTTTTACCAACGCTTCGATCTGCTTGGTGGCATCCGCCGAACGTTCCGCCAGGCGCTGCACCTCGTCCGCGACCACCGCAAAACCGCGCCCGGCTTCGCCGGCCATAGCCGCCTGGATTGCGGCATTCAGAGCCAGGATGTTGGTTTGCTCTGCGATATCGTTGATCAGCCCCACGGTATCGCCGATCTCCTGCGAACTTTCACCCAGGCGCTTGATACGTTTGGAGGTTTCCTGGATCTGTTCACGGATGGAGTCCATACCATCGATGGTGTTCTGTACCGCAGAGGATCCCTTTTTGGCGATCGCCACCGACCGCTGGGACTCTTCGGCCAGCTGATCCGCGTTGGTCGATACGCCTTCGATGGAAACGGCCATTTCCTTGATTTTCGAGGAGGCCGAGGAGATCTCGTGAGCCTGTCGCTCCGATGCCTCGGTCAGGTGGTTGGCCGTCGCGCGCGACTGATCGGCCGCCTGACTGACCTGCGTGGCGGTGTCATTGATGGCCGCAACCAGGGTGCGGAGTGCTTCGATGGCGTAGTTGACGGAGTCGGCGATGGCCCCGGTGATGTCTTCGGTCACCGTGGCGTTGACCGTCAAGTCACCGTCGGCAAGGTCGCCCATTTCGTCAAGCAGTCGCATGATCGCCTGCTGGTTGCGCTGATTATGCTCTTCGGTGGTACGCCGCTCGGCTTCCGTGTGTGCCAGTCGCACCTCGCCCTCACGCTTGAGCTTGTACCCCAGCATGAGCAAGAGCAGCAGTGCGATTACACCAAAGATGTTACCGACCATCGAATTGACGGGCCGGTTGTCGATGTGGGTCAGGTAGGCGTCTTCGAGTTTCGTCAGTGCCTGCAGGAGAGGTTCACTGGTAGTCAGCACGGTTTGAGCCGCCTCGGAAACCTCGAACATCTCGGGACTGGATTCGAGAATGGCGCTCACCTGCTCTCCAAACTGGGAGAACAGACTCGCAACCTCTTCCAGTTTGCTTCGCACCTCGGCGTCCTGAACCCGCTCGATCCCCAGTTCCCCATTACCTTCGAGCATGCCGTTGACGACGCTGCCGAACAGATTGGCGTCACGACCGAAGCGGTCGGCGGCTGTTACGGCGCCGGCATCGCCCTCCAGAATACGGTTGATGTTATTGATGATGCGCTGACTGAGCATCAGCTGGCGGCTGGCCAGGTAGATTTGCGCTCGGGGGGCGTTCTTATCGGTCATCAGCGTCGCGACTTCATCGGTGAGCGCGAGCAGATTGGAAGCGTTGTCGTTGATGTTCTGCACGATGCCGCGCAGCTCCGTGACCACCGAACCGCTCTTGACGATGGTATTGATATTGGTGTCGAAGCGCTCCCAAAGGTGAGAGACCCGTCCGAGCTCTTCACTGACATCATTCGGCGAAGGGGGCATGCCGGTCTCGGGGTCACCGGCCTGCAGGAGCTGAAGCGCTGTCGCGAACCGATCACGATAGGCCTTCAGTTGGGAGTATGTTTCCGCCTCCCCCCGTGTCGCCTGGCCGGCAAATTTCGTGATCTGCTGTGAAAGAACCCGCTGTTGACCGAGCAGGCCGATGTACTCCTTGTCGTTGGTGTCCTGGATACCAACGCGCCAGGAGACCAAGCCCATCAGCCCCACGAAAACGAGCAGCAGGATGATAAGGACGGCAAGGCCCTTTCCCCCAGTGGCATTCGGGCCCTTATCTCTACCCTTCAAACTCATTGCTCCGGCTCCTAAAGAAATTCCTGAAAACGAAAAAGCGCGTGTCCTCCGGGCTCGGACAAGTCCCGTCAGGCGGCGACGTGCATGAATTCGTCGCTCTGTATCAGGGCATGCAGGTCCGCGCTGCCCCATATTTCATGGTTTTGACGATAAACGCCGTTGATGAAAGGGCGAATGAACGCCGGAACGGCTCCGGCGTCATCGCTGAAGTCTTCATCGAGAAAGTGGCGCAGGCCGAAAACCTCATCCACCAGCAGCCCGGCGCTCACGGTACCGTTGTCGACTGCCAGCACCCGTGCATTCTGCCGTATGGGCGTCGATTCGCCCAAGAGCAGGCCCTTCAGATCGGTCACGGGCAACAGATTGCCGCGGACATTGGCAATCCCTTTCATCCATGTTTTGGCCCCCGGAACCCGGGTCAGTACGGGAGAGGTCAGGATCTCCCGAATGACCCCCAGGGGCGCCACCAGCCGCGCATCACCGACGCGAAAGCCGATACCTGCCCAGGTGGTCTGAATCTCGAGCTGCTCGGGCAGGCCCTGGGCGTTGGCCCGGCTGCGTCGCTCGATGTCCCTGAGCAGCTCAAAGATGGTTCCGGTGTCCGCAGACATATCGCTATCAGGCGCCAAGAGCGGCGTTCACCTTCTCCACCAGTTCCTCTTCGGCAACCGGCTTGGTCAGATAATCCCTGGCACCCTGACGCAGACCCCAGACCCGATCCGTCTCCTGGTCCTTGCTGGTCACCATGATGATGGGGATTTCTGCAAGTTCCGGATCCTTACTAATCTTGCGGGTCGCCTGGAAACCATTCATCCCCGGCATGACAACGTCCATAAGGATGAGGTCCGGCTTCAGCTCCTTGGCCTTGCTGATGCCCTCCTCGCCATCGCCGGCAGTTTCGATAATATGCCCGAGCTTCTCCAGAACGGAACGCGCGACGTGAATTTCCGTCGGCGAATCATCGACAATGAGGATCTGCGCCATAACTGTTCTCCCCTTTTTTTGTTAGGCGATTTGGCGGATGCCGCCTTTTAACACCCGAACCATCATCAGTCCAGGTTGGGCACGTGCTCTTTAATGGCACCAAGGAGTTCTTCCTTGGTGAAGGGCTTGGTCAGGTATTTTTCCGACCCCACGATTCGTCCCCGGGCCCGATCGAACAGCCCATCCTTACTGGAGAGCATGATCACCGGGGTCTTCTTGAACTTCTGGTTGTGCTTGATGAGCGCGCAGGTCTGGTAACCATCGAGGCGCGGCATCATTATATCCACAAAGATAATATCGGGCTGATGATCGGCTATCTTGGCCAAGGCTTCAAAGCCGTCGTTCGCCGTAAAAACGGTGCAGCCCTCTTTTTTGAGAAGACTTTCAGCCGTGCGCCGAATGGTCTTGCTGTCGTCAATGACCATAACCTTGATTTGGCACGCTGTCCCACTCTGAGCTGCTGCTTCCCCTGACACGGTTCCCCCCAGGTCAACCACTATATCGTTGCGGCGGACTTCATCCTATCGGAACAGGCCCACCTTGAACAGATTCGAAAAACACGCCGGTCGTACTTGGCATGATCCACTTCACGCCGACATAATTCATACTTGCGAGGTACCGCCTCGTACCCGCTAATTACCCCCTGCAGGCCCTTTGCTGCTAAAATCCGACCAATTCATTCAATTACTTAAGAGCCCATTTACAAAGAATGATTGTAAATCAATTGGAAGCCGTTCCGCACCTGACAACCGCCCCGACCGGTCCGCTTCTTCTGCTCGAGTCGCACCTTTTGGAGAATCAGCCGCGGATCGAATCCTGGTTTCGCAGTCAATTCCTGAGTACGCCGGTCCCTTTCTATGCCTCCGTGGACCTGCGCAATGCGGGCTTCAAACTGGCTCCGGTGGATACCAACCTCTTCCCGGCCGGCTTCAACAACCTTAGTTCGGCCTTCGAGGGGCTGTGCATCCAGGCCATCCAGTCGGCGATGGAGCGGATTTACCCCTCCGCGACACGGATGTTGCTGATTCCCGAAAGCCATACCCGAAATCTCTACTACCTGGAGAGCCTGGCGACCCTGCAGGACCTCATTGGCAAGGCCGGTTTCGAGGTACGGCTCGGCTCGCTGCTCCCCGAATCTTGAAGAACCTCAGACCATCGAACTCCCGTCGGGTCGCAAGGTGTATCTGGAGCCGCTACGCCGGGAGGGCGACAAGGTCGGCGTCGAGAACTTTTTCCCCTGTGTGGTGCTGCTCAACAACGACCTCTCCGGGGGACGCCCGCCCATTCTGGAAGATCTTGAGCAGCCGCTGATTCCGCCCCTGGAACTTGGCTGGTCCAATCGAATGAAGTCGGAGCATTTCGGCCACTACCGCAAGGTGGCCGATGAGTTCGCCGAACTGGTGGACATCGACCCCTGGCTGATCGACCCGCTGTTCCGCAACTGCGGCGAGATCGATTTCATGAAACGCGAAGGCGAGGATTGCGTGGCCCGAAACGCCGGGGCCCTGCTCAATGCCATACAGAAGAAGTACGACGAATACGGGATCGACCAGAAGCCCTACGTGGTCGTGAAGGCCGAATCGGGGACCTACGGAATGGGGATCACCACCCTTCACTCCCCCGAAGAGGTGCATGAGCTCAACCGCAAACAGCGCACCCGCATGTCCAAGACCAAGGAGGGGCAGTCCGTCTCCCGCGTCATCGTCCAGGAAGGGGTCTATACGTTCGAGACTTGGGGCGATCCCGAGGCCGTGGCCGAACCGGTGGTCTACATGATTGACCATTTCGTGGTGGGCGGGTTTTACCGTGTCCACACCGGCCGCGGTCGCAATGAAAATCTCAATGCGCCCGGCATGCACTTCGAACCGCTGGCGTTTGCCGAGGTCTGCAACAACCCCGACTCCCGCGAGGATCCCGATGCCGGCAAAAACCGCTTCTACGCCTACGGTGTCATTGCCCGGCTTGCCCTGCTCGCCGCCGCCCGCGAACTCGCGGAGCATATGGGAGAGGAAGATCAATGACGGTCACTGTCGGGGTGGTGATGGACCCCATCGGGGCTATTACCTACAAAAAGGACAGCACGCTGGCCATGCTGCTGGCGGCCCAGAGCCGGGGCTGGCAACTGCGTTACATGGAGCAGCGGGATCTTTCGCTGAGGGACGGCGACGCCTCGGCGCGCATGCGTCCACTTACAGTTTACCCCGATCCGAACCACTGGTATGACCTGGGCGAACCGGAACGACGCGCCCCGGGATCGCTGGATGTGATCCTGATGCGCAAGGATCCGCCGTTTGATATGGAGTTTGTCTACACCACCTACCTGCTCGAAAAGGCCGAGGAGGCGGGCGCGCTGGTGGTGAATCGGGCCGCTTCCCTGCGCGATGCCAACGAAAAGCTCTTTACCGGCTGGTTCCCCCAATGCACCCCGCCGACCCTGGTCAGCCGTAATGCTGACGAACTGCGCGCCTTCCATGCCGAACAGGGTGCAACGGTTTTTAAACCACTGGGGGCCATGGGCGGCGCTTCCATCTTCAAGGTGGAGGGGAGCGATACCAACCTCAATGTCATCATCGAGACCCTGACCGGGAACGGGTCGCAGTTCATCATGGCGCAGCGGTTCCTCCCGGAGATCGGTGCCGGAGACAAGCGCATTCTGCTAATCGACGGCGAACCGGTGCCGTACGCCCTGGCACGCATCCCCGCCGAAGGCGATATTCGCGGCAATCTCGCGGCGGGTGGTCGCGGCGAAGCCGTGCCGCTGAATGCCCGCGATCGCTGGATCTGCGAGCAGGTGGCGCCGAAGCTTCGGAAGATGGGGCTTCTTTTTGTCGGACTCGATGTCATCGGCGACTATCTGACCGAAATCAATGTCACCAGCCCCACCTGCATCCGCGAACTGGATGCCGCCTACGGCCTGGATATCGGTGGCGAGTTGATGGAGGCCATCGACCGGACGCTGGCGGAGCGGGCGGCTGGAGACTAGGGGTCATCATCTTCTCCGCACCAAAAATTCCGACACCACCGCACGACCCGAGACCCGCTCCCCTGTATAATCGCCCTATGGCCGAGACTCTTCCCCCGCCATCCCACTTCGAAGCCGGTGACGCGGACCGCTTCGGGCTGGCCCTTTTTTTTGCAGTGGCGTTCCACGCCCTGCTGATCCTGGGCGTGACCTTCGATCTTCAGGATCTGGTCAAGCCGGAACCCCGGCCGCTTTCGCTGGACATCACCCTGGTCCACAGCAAAAGCGACAAAGCCCCCGAGAAGGCCGATTACCTGGCACAGGTGGATCAGGAGGGCGGGGGCAACATCAAGGAAAAGGTCAGACCCGCCAGCCCTTTTCCCAATCGCCGACCCGCACCGGAGAAAGGGGATGCCCGTGATACCCGCGCACCCAGCTCACCGCCGCCCCAGCCGGAGCGCTCCCGGGTAATGACGGCCCCTGAAAGCCGCATTCAAATGCAATCCGCCGAAAAGGTCCCGCCCAAGGCCCGGCCCGATAAACCGACGGCGGCGGACCTGCTGACTCGAAGCCGGGAGATCGCGCGAATATCCGCGGATATTCGTCGCCGCCAGCAGGCCTACGCGCAGATGCCGAGGCACAAGTACATATCGGCAAGTACCAAGAAATACGAGCACGCGGCGTACGAAGACGCCTGGCGGCTCAAGGTGGAACGCATCGGTAATCTCAATTACCCGGAGGAGGCCAAGCGAAACGGGCTGACCGGCAGTCTGATGCTGGACGTCGGCATCCGTCCCGACGGCAGCCTCTACACCGTCGAGGTCGTGCACTCGTCAGGCAAGAAAACACTGGATGATGCGGCCGTTCGCATCGTCAAACTGGCGGCGCCGTTCGCGCCTTTCAGCGAGGCCATGCGCCGCGAAATGGATGTGCTGCACATCATCCGCGTCTGGCAGTTCGAATCAGGAAACCAGTTCGGTACCCGGCGTTAACCGCATCTCTCTCCAAGACCGACGATCCGTATACCTCGACACAGAACCGGCGCTTCCCGATACTATGGACATGATCGAAAACTCCTATCTCGTTAATCACTTCCTGATTGCGATGCCCGGCCTGGCAGACCCGAACTTCTCGCACGCGGTGGCCTATATCTGCGAGCACACGAAAGAGGGCGCCATGGGGATCGTGATCAACCGGCCATCGGAACTGACACTCGGCGAAGTGCTTGAGCATATCGGAATCGATCCCAGCCCCCGCGTGGATCTGAGCGCCTCAATCTATGAGGGCGGCCCGGTCCAGCCCGAGCACGGGTTTGTTGTCCATGCGCCGGTGGGGGCGTGGGACTCCAGCCTCAAGGTCACCGATGACATCGCCGTTACCACCTCCCGCGACGTGCTCTCCGCCATCGCTCATGGGGAGGGGCCCAAACGGCACCTGTTTGCTCTCGGTTATGCCGGCTGGGGTGCCGGCCAGTTGGAGGACGAAATCGCCAACAATGCCTGGTTGAGCGGGCCGGCCGACCCGGCCATTCTGTTCGAAACCGGCCCTGAGCAGCGTTGGACCGCAGCGGCGGCCCTGCTTGGCGTGGACGTCAATCTGCTCTCCAGCCAGATCGGGCACGCGTGACCCCCACGGCCGATCGCTCCCAAAGCGGCACCGTACTCGGCTTCGATTACGGATTGAGGTTCATTGGCGTGGCCGTGGGTCAGACACTGACCGCCGGTGCCCGAGAGCTGATCACCCTGAGAAGCCGTGACCAAAGGCCCGACTGGGAAGGCATTTCGCGCCTCATCGAGGAGTGGCGCCCGGTTGCCCTGGTGGTCGGCCTGCCGCTCGACCGGGAGGGCGGAGAACAGGAGTTGACCCATCGCGCCCGCCGCTTTGGTAATCAATTACGGGGCAGGTACAATCTGCCGGTGTATATGGAGGACGAGCGCTTCACGTCCCTGGAGGCGTCGGGGCTCCTTATGGAGGAGCACGGCAGCCGCTACCGGAAAGAGGATGTGGATCGGCTTGCCGCCCGAATCATCCTGCAGGCCTGGCTGGACCGACATACCCAATGACGACACCGCTGCAACATGATCTGGACCGGGTGCTGGCCGGCATGGCGGCCCGTTTGCGCGCGGAGCTGGAGGAGCGCCAGATTACCGCACCGCTGATGATCGGCATTCACACCGGAGGGGTGTGGGTTGCGCAGCGCCTGCACCGTTTGCTGGGTATCGAGGAGCCGCTGGGGACGCTGGACATCAGTTTCTATCGCGATGATTTCGAGCGCATTGGGGTCCATCCGCAGGTCAAACCCTCGAACCTGCCGTTCGAGGTCGACGACCGCCACATCCTCCTGGTCGACGATGTACTTCAGACCGGTCGTACGATCCGCGCCGCCATGAACGAAATATTCGATTACGGGCGCCCCGCTTCGGTGCTGCTCACGATCCTGGTTGAACGCAGCGGCCGCGAACTGCCTGTCTGCGCCGATGTCGCCGGTCTTTCCATGGACCTGAGCCCGAGCGAACAGGTCAAACTCAGCGGACCGGATGACCTGACCCTCAGCCTGAAACAGGTGAAATGAACACGCTGAAGAACCTGCAGTTGGACGCCAATGGCAACCTGCGCCACTTCCTCACCATCGAAGGTCTGAAGCGCCAGACCCTGGTCGACATCCTCGACCTTGCCGAATCTTTCGCCAACGTCAAAGCCCAGGCGGTGAAAAAGGTGCCGCTACTGCGTGGCAAGACGGTGGTCAATCTCTTCTTCGAGAACAGCACGCGCACCCGCACCACATTCGAATTGGCCGCCAAGCGCCTCTCCGCAGACGTGCTCAATATCAACATTTCCACCTCCGCCACGTCCAAAGGCGAAAGCCTGCTGGATATGCTCCACAACCTGGAGGCGATGCACTGCGATATGTTCGTGGTTCGCCACGCCGACAGCGGTGCGGCCCATTTCATCGCGAAAAACGTGGCCCCGCACATCTCCGTTATCAACGCCGGTGACGGTCAGCATGCCCACCCGACCCAGGCGATGCTCGATACGTTCACTATCCGCCGCCACAAAGGGGATTTCGGCAACCTGAGGGTGGCGATCGTCGGGGATATTCTCCACTCGCGGGTGGCCCGTTCGCAGATCCATGCGCTGACAACCCTCGGCGCCGCCGAGGTCCGGGTGATCGGGCCCAAAACCCTGCTGCCCACGGACCACCGCAGCCTGGGCGTGCACGTCTTCCATGATATGGAGTCGGGTCTGGAGGGTGTCGACGTCGTTATCATGCTGCGCCTGCAGCGCGAACGCATGGAGGGTGCCCTGCTTCCGAGTGAGCACGAATTTTTCCAGCGTTATGGCCTCACCGCCGAAAAACTGAGGCTGGCCAAGCCGGATGCCATCGTCATGCACCCGGGTCCCATCAACCGCGGTGTCGAGATCAGCTCCGAAGTGGCCGATGGCCCGCGCTCGGTGATTCTGGAACAGGTCAGCAACGGCATTGCCGTGCGCATGGCGGTGATGGCGATGGCCCTAGGCCGACAGCCCGGCGCGGAAGCGGGCGGAGAGATCATATGAGTCAGGCAACCCTCATCCGCGGCGGGCGTATCATCGACCCCTCGCAGGGCCTGGACAGCGTGACGGACCTGTTTATTCGCGACGGTCGCATTGCCGGCATCGGTGAAGCGCCGCCGGGTTTCGAGGCAGAGCGTACCCTCGATGCCAAGGGCCGGATCGTCTGCCCCGGCCTGGTCGATCTGCAGGCCCGGTTGCGCGAACCCGGCCAGGAGCACAAGGGAACCATTGCCAGTGAAACCGCGGCCGCGGCCGCCGGCGGGATCACCACCCTCTGCTGTCCTCCCGACACCGATCCGGTTATCGACAACCCGGCCATTGCCGAACAGATCCGCTATCGGGCCGGGAAGGCCGGTCTGAGTCGGGTTCTGCCCCTTGGCGCGCTCACGGCGCAACTCGCCGGGGAGCATCTGGCGGAAATGCTGGCCCTGAAAGAGAGCGGCTGCATTGCCGTCACCAACGCTTCACGGCCTGTTGCCAACACCCTGGTACTGCGCCGGGCTCTGGAATACGCCGCCACCCTCGGACTCACGGTTTTCATCAGTAGCGAGGATCCCTGGCTCGGGGGCAGCGGGTGTCTTCATGAGGGGCAGGTCAGTACCCGCCTGGGGCTGCCCGGCATCCCCGAGTGCGCCGAGGTCATTGGGGTCTCCCGCGACCTGATCCTGATCGAAAAGACCGGCGTACGCGCCCATTTCAACCGTCTGTCCACGGCGCGCGCGGTCGAAATGGTGGCAGAGGCCCGGGCACGGGGCCTGCCGGTAACCTGTGATGTCACCGCCCACCAACTCTTTCTGACCGAGATGGACGTAGGGGTATTCGACAGTCTCTGCCACGTGCGCCCGCCGCTGCGCACGTTCCGGGATCGCGACGGCCTGCGTGCTGCCCTTGCCGACGGCGTTATCACGGCCGTCTGCTCCGACCATCAGCCCCACGACCCCGACGCCAAACTGGCACCTTTCGCCGAAACGGAGCCCGGGATCTCCGCCCTTGATACCCTGCTGCCCCTCGTCCTGCGTCTGGCCGAAGAGAGAGTCTTACCGCTTGGCGAAGCACTGGCCCGACTAACCAGCGGCCCGGCCAGCGTACTCGGCACCGGCCTCGGCACGCTGCAGGCGGGCCACAGCGCCGATGTGTGCATTTTCGACCCGGAAGATTGGTGGCAAGTGGGGGAAGAGACGCTGGTCAGCCGTGGCAAGAACACACCGCTTATCGGCTGGGAACTGAAGGGCCGAGTTTCCCAGACACTGCTTGAAGGCCGCATTGTCTTCGAGCGCGGCAAATAAGAGCATCGCCGTAGAGGCGCACAGCGACGGATGGGCCCGGCTTCTGAACGCCAAGGCCGCACCTTCGCGATCAATCTGAAAACGGAATCATGACTAAACCGCATCGCGATACCATTTTTCTCGAAGAGGCCGAAATCCTGGCCCACGAGCATTACGAAGGTGACCAGCACATCTTGCGCCTGGCGGCACCCAGAATCGCCGCCAGGGCCACGGCCGGCAGCTTTGTGCATCTGACCTGCGATGCCAGCCGCCCTCTGCGCCGCCCCATTTCCATCATGCGGACGGACCGGGAGCGTGGCGAGATTCAGCTGCTCTACAAGGCCTTTGGCGAAGGCACGCACCTGCTTGCCCGACGACAGAAGGGGGAGACAATCAGCACCCTCGGTCCGATCGGCAACGGCTTCCATGTCGAGAGCGAACGTAAGCGGCCTCTGCTTATCGGCGGTGGCGTCGGAATTCCGCCCATGGTGTTCCTTGCCGACGAGTTACGACGGCTTGGCGGTTACCAGCCCCTCGTGCTGATGGGCTCGGAAGTGCCTTTTCCTTTCCGCGAACGTCCCTCACAGATTCTCGTGCCGGGAATGCCGGCCGGGGTGACCGCCGCCATGCCGCTGTTGGAGGATTGGGCGATCGCCAGTCGACTCTGCAGCCTTCAGGGCTATGCCGGGTGTCATGAAGGCTTCGTCACCGATCTGGCACGCCACTGGCTGGACGTGATGGATGCGGAGCAGCGAGAGCAGGTGGCCGTTTACGCCTGCGGTCCACACCCGATGCTGGAGGCGGTCGCCGGCGTGGCAAAGGAGTTCGATCTGCCGTGCCAGGTCTCGATGGAGGAATTCATGGCGTGTGGCGTCGGCGGATGTGCAGGCTGCACCATCGAGATCGAGACCGACGCGGGCCCGGCCATGAAGCGCGTCTGCGTCGATGGGCCGGTGTTCGATGGCGAAGCGGTGTTTTAACCGCGCTGACGAGAAGAACGCCCGGAAACCTCCGAAGACGATTTTACCGTAGAGTGGCAGGGCCTCGCAGAGGCGGCCCTGACGTGCAGCTTTTTTTCGAACCCGATGCAGCCTGAGCGGTGCCAGGTCGTCTTGGCGCGGTTCGCCTCCGGCAATGTTGGCAAGGCGCAAAAGCGCCCGGGATTGATTAGCGAATCATTCCGCCCGGACCGTCGTCCTCCCCCGTATCCTCGAGCGTCAGCCCCTCGAGTCCCTTGGTCAGATCGGCCGCCGATTCCGATTCGCCCAGCTTCGCCATGATCCGCACCTCATTGGGCGAATCGGCGTTGCGCGTGGCCTCTTCGAAGCTGATATCGCCCGCCTTGTAGAGCTCGTAAAGGGCCTGGTCGAAGGTCTTCATACCCTGCTCGCCCGATTTTTTCATCAGCTCTTTCATCTGGTGAACCTCACCCTTGTGGATGAGATCGGCCATCAGCGGCGAGTTGATCATCACCTCGACGGCGACCCGGCGACCGTTGCCATCCTTTTTCGGTATCAGGCGCTGGGCAATGACCGATTTCATGTTGAGAGAGAGGTCCATCAACAGCTGAGGGCGGCGATCCTCGGGGAAGAAGTTGATGATGCGATCCATCGCCTGGTTGGCGTTATTGGCGTGAAGGGTCGCCAGACACAGGTGGCCGGTCTCGGCGAAGGCGATCGCATGCTCCATGGTTTCACGGTGACGGATCTCGCCGATGAGAATAACGTCGGGTGCTTGGCGCAGGGTATTGACCAGCGCATCTTCGAACGTGTCGGTATCGATGCCCACCTCGCGCTGAGTCACGATGCAGCCTTTGTGATGGTGCACGTACTCGATGGGGTCCTCGATAGTAATGATGTGCCCGGAGCTGTTGGTGTTGCGGTAGTCCACCATGGCTGCGAGCGATGTGGACTTACCGGAGCCGGTACCACCCACGAACAGGACTATGCCGCGCTTGGTCATGGTCAGTTCACGCAATACATCGGGCAGGTCCAGGTCCTCAAACGTCGGGATCTTCGTCTCGATTTTGCGCAGCACCATGCCGACCTGATTGCGCTGCTGGAAGACATTGACACGGAAGCGGCCGATGCCGGAACGGCTCAGGGCGAAATTACTCTCACGCTTGGCTTCGAACTCCGACCTCTGATCGGCATTCATGATGCCGTAGCAAATCTGTCTGGCTTGGTCCGGGGTCAGGCTCCCCTTGGAAACCGGCCCAATCTTGCCCGCGATCTTCATGCTCGGTGGAATACCGGCCGTAATGAAGAGGTCCGAAGCGTTCTTGTGCACCATCAGTTTTAGGAGCGAGTCGAAGTCCATAGTTTTTCGTGGCTAGTGGCTGAAAAAGCGGGTGGTGGTGGCCGGTCTTATTTGAAGGCGTCCTTGTTGGAGGCCTTGGCGCGGGCGTCCTGCTTGTTGATGATGCCTTTGTTCAAGAGTTCGGTGAGGTTCTGATCCAGGGTCTGCATGCCCATCTGCTGCCCCGTCTGGATAGCGGAATACATCTGCGCGACCTTGCCCTCGCGGATCAGGTTTCGGATAGCGGGGGTGCCGATCATGATTTCATGCGCCGCCACACGACCACCGCCCACCTTCTTCAGCAGGGTCTGGGAGATGACGGCCCGCAGGGATTCGGAAAGCATGGCGCGGACCATGTCCTTTTCCGCCGCCGGGAACACGTCGATGATACGGTCGATGGTTTTGGCCGCGGAACTGGTATGCAGGGTACCAAACACCAGGTGGCCGGTCTCGGCCGCGGTGAGGGCCAGACGGATGGTCTCCAGGTCACGCATCTCACCGACGAGGATGGTGTCAGGGTCTTCACGCAGTGCCGAGCGCAGGGCCTCATTGAAGCCCAGGGTGTCACGATGCACCTCACGCTGATTGATGAGACACTTTTTCGATTCGTGCACAAACTCGATGGGGTCTTCGACGGTGAGAATGTGCCCGTAATCATTGTTGTTCTTGTAGTCGATCATCGCCGCGAGCGTCGTCGACTTACCCGAACCGGTAGGGCCGGTAACCAGAACCATGCCGCGGGGGGTATCGGTAATGTCCTTGAAGATGAGAGGACAATTCAACTCCTCCAACGTCAGAATCTTGGAGGGGATGGTACGAAAGACCGCACCGGCGCCGCGATTCTGGTTGAAGGCATTGACACGAAAGCGAGCCAGGCCCTTGATTTCAAAAGAGAAGTCCGTCTCCAGATACTCCTCGAAATCCTTGCGCTGCTTGTCGTTCATGATATCGTACACGAGCCCGTGCACGGCCTTGTGGTCCATCGGCGGCACATTGATGCGGCGGATATCGCCATCGACGCGGATCATCGGCGGAAGCCCAGCGGAAAGGTGCAAGTCGGAAGCGCCGTTCTTGACGCCAAAGGCAAGCAGTTCCGTGATATCCATTACAATTCCCCTGAGGAGTCTGGTACTTGAGCCCGCGACTAACCCGGGCACGGATGCGAGCCGATACCTTATAACGTACCCGCATGACGCACAACAACGACACCCTAAAGAGCCGGCTCGAGGCCGTCCGTGATCGCATTCGCAAGGCCGAACAGCGTTTCGGCCGCGAAGCGGGTTCCGTGGCCTTGGTGGCGGTCAGCAAGACCCGCCCCGCCGAGAATGTACGAGCGTGCGCCGAGGCCGGCCAGCGCCTCTTTGGCGAAAGCTATCTGCAGGAGGCGACGGATAAAGTCGAAGCCCTGTCGGAGTTGAACTTGGAGTGGCACTTCATCGGCCCCATTCAATCCAACAAGACGCGCTCGATTGCCGAGCGCTTCGATTGGGTGCACAGCGCTGACCGCCTCAAGATCGCCCGCCGCTTGAGTGAGCAGCGCCCGAAGACGCTGCCGCCGCTCAATATCTGCCTGCAGGTGAACGTCAGCGGCGAGACAAGCAAATCCGGGGCCGTCCTTCAGGATTTAAACCGCCTGGCTCACGAGGTCTCGGTAATGCCGAACATTCGCCTGCGCGGCCTGATGTGTATCCCGGCGCCGGCGGATGATTTGGAGCAGCAGCGGGAGCCCTTTCGTAAACTGCGGGAGGCTCGGACCGTCCTGACGAGTGACGGATTGGACCTGGATACACTATCAATGGGCATGTCCCGCGATCTGGAGGCGGCAGTGGCCGAAGGGGCGACCCTGGTGCGCATCGGGACAGCCGTTTTCGGACCGAGAACGTATCGTTAAGCAGAATAACCACAGCAGGGAGTCTATGGAAAACAAGACCATCGGTTTCATTGGCGGGGGCAACATGGCTTCCAGCCTCATTGGCGGCCTTATCGCCGACGGCTTTCCGGCCCCACAGTTGTGGGTGGCCGATCCCGATGCGGAGCGGCGCGAATCACTGGCCCAACGTTTTGGCATCCACACCACGGCCGACAATCGCGAATTGACCGAAAGGGCCGAAGTGGTGGTTATGGCGGTCAAGCCCCAGATCATGCGAGAGGCCTGCCAAGGGATCGGGGATGGCGTCCGTCAGAAAGAGCGGCTGGTGGTCTCGATCGCGGCGGGAGTCCGTATCGATGCCATCGAGCGCTGGCTCGGTGGGCCATCAGCTGTCGTGCGCACCATGCCCAACACACCCTCACTGGTCGGCAGTGGGGCGACGGCGCTGCTGGCGAACGCCCGGGTGAAGCCGGCGCAACGGGAGTTGGCAGAGGCGATCCTGAGAGCGGTCGGGCTCACGTTATGGCTCGATGATGAGCCGCAGATGGACGCAGTGACGGCGATCTCCGGCAGTGGTCCGGCCTACTTCTTCCTGATAATGGAACTCCTGGAAAAGACCGGCACGAAACTGGGGCTGCCAAAGGAAACCGCTCGGCTCCTTTCGTTGCAGACGGCGTTCGGCGCCTCCAAGCTGGCGTTGGAGAGTCCCGAAGATAGCGCCACTCTGCGTGCCCGGGTCACATCACCCGGCGGCACCACCGAACGGGCCTTGGCCTTGTTTGAAGAGGGCGGGCTGCGTGAGCTCTTCGAGAAGGCGGTCACCGGGGCACGGGATCGCTCAATCGAACTGGCGGACAAGCTGGAGGCCGAATAACCATGAACGGCTACCTGACCTCGCCACTGCAGTTTCTGATTGGCACACTGTTCTCGCTCTACACCCTCGCGGTAATGCTGCGCTTTTTGCTGCAGCAGGTACGGGCGGACTTCTACAATCCGGTATCGCAGTTCCTCGTCAAAATCACGAACCCGCCGCTACGACCGTTGCGGCGGTTGATCCCCGGTGTGGGGGGCATCGATGTCGCCTCGCTCGTGCTGATGTTCGCCATCCAACTGGTTGCGGTCGCGCTGGTGGGCACGCGTGTGGGGGCGGGCTACCTGCCGGGGCTCATTGCTACCGGCGCCATTCAGCCCGTCGGCACGCTCCTGGGCCTGACCGTCGTCGAACTGGTGGATTTGGCCTTCAACATCTTTATCTTCTCGGTCCTCATCCAGGCCATTTTGAGTTGGGTGAATCCCGGGGCCTATAATCCGGTATCATCCGTTCTCTACAGCTTGACCGAACCGGTACTGCGACCGATACGCCGGTTCCTGCCGCCGCTATCCGGGCTGGACCTGTCGCCGCTGGTGGCGATTATCGGTCTTCAGGTCCTGAAGATGCTGCTCCTGCCGCCGATACGCTATCTGGCCCTGGGCGGCTGACCGGTGCCGGATTGGTACGAATGGCGGGATGAAGAGCTTTTTCTGTCCCTGCGAATTCAGCCACGGTCGAGCCGGGACGAGATCACCGGTCCGCATGGTGCCGCACTGAAAGTGCGAATTACGGCACCTCCGGTCGATGGCAAAGCCAATGCTCATCTGATCAGGTATCTGGCCAAGGCATTTGGCGTCACCCGGGCTCAGGTCGAGCTGATCAGCGGCCAGACCGGTCGCGATAAACGGGTTCGGATCAGGTCGCCCAAGCGGCTGCCGGAGAGTGCCGATATTCAAAGCGAGCCAGAAAGATAGGAACTGGTTCACTTGTTAAACGTGGCGATTTCCCTATAGTAGGACTTCGTTGGTCCGTTGCTGCCACGGACCGGACAAGAGGCGAGCGATGGAACACAAGCGGTTCAACGAACAAATCCAGGCATTCGACCACTGGAAGCACGAGGTCGTTGCCGGTATCGAAAACTATCAGCGCTGGCTGGACAAGACCGGGGTGGGGGACGCCGAGGAGGAATTGCGGATCTACGAGATCCTGCAGTCCCTACGCTCCGACCGGCTGACGATCGCTTTTGTTGCGGAGTTTGCGCGCGGCAAGACCGAGCTCATCAACGCCATCTTCTTTTCGGAATATGATCGGCGTCTGCTGCCTTCCGAGGCGGGTCGCACGACCATGTGCCCGACCGAACTCTTCTACGATAACGATGCGGAACAGGCCTACGTACGCCTTCTGCCCATCGAGACACGCCTGAACGATACCAGTCTCACCGACTATAAAGCGGAACCGATCCACTGGACCAACATCGAGTTGGACCTCTCCAGCCCCGAGAGCATGGCCGAGGCTTTCCAGGAAGTGGTGCGGACCAAAAACGTCCCTCGGGAAGAGGCTGCAAAGCTGGGTCTGTTCAGTGAGCATGACGACTATTTCAAGTTACATGACGGCAGTTTTCCGGACGAAATCGAGATCCCGATGTGGCGCCATGCGCTCATCAGCTTTCCGCACCCGCTGCTCAAAAAAGGGTTGGTCATTCTCGATACGCCGGGACTGAATGCACTCGGTTCGGAGCCGGAACTGACGGTCAGCATGCTCCCCAGCGCGCAGGCGGTTATGTTCATCCTCGCCGCCAACACCGGGGTAACCAAGTCCGACCTCGACATGTGGAAGCACAACGTCATGCCCCTGCGAAAGGAAAAGGGCAAGGGGCTGATTGTGGTGCTGAACAAGGTGGATACGCTCTGGGACGAACTCAAGGGCGACTCCGCGATCACCCACACCATCAATGAGCAGCGGCGAAAAGCCGCCCAGACGCTCGGCATCGAGAGCGATAGCGTTTTTCCGGTCTCGGCCCAAAAGGGGCTCCTGGCCAAGATCCGCCACGACCAGGAGCTGTTGGAGCGCAGCAGTGTCCTGGCGCTGGAAGCGATCCTTGCCGAGGAGGTTCTGCCTTACAAACAGCGCCTGGTGCGCGAACATGTGACCGCCGAAGTCGGCGGCATGATCGAGGATACGCGCGAGCTCCTGTCCCAGCGTCTGAGCTCCACCCGATCGCAGCTCGACGAGTTGAGGGGCCTTTCGGGCAAGAACAACGACGTCATCACCCACCTGATGAAAAAGACCCGCGAAGAGCAGGTCGCCTATCATCAGAACGTGGAAAGTTTCCAGGCCAACAAACGCATCCTCTCCGAACGCAGTGAAGAGCTAAAAAAGCTCCTGGACCTGAAGCGGCTCGATAACCTGGTGAATAAGACCCGGGAACAGATGACCGGCAGCTGGACCACGCACGGCCTCAAGGACGGCATGAAGAGCTTTTTCAATTCCGCTCAGGGCATGCTGCAGGAGGTCGATGAATACTCCAAGCAACTCAACCGCCTGGTACTCACCGTCTACCGGAAGTTCCAGAAAGAGCACGGCATCGAAAACGTGGAGCCTGTGCTCTACACGACCGCGGAATACGTGAAGGATCTCGAACGGCTGCACGCCGATGCCGACGACTTCCGCAAGAGCCCCGTTACCACCATGACCGAGCAGTCGTTTGTGGTGAAGAAGTTCTTCATCACCCTGGTCAGCCATGCCCGTAACGTGTTCTACAAGGCCCATCGTGATGCGGAGAAGTGGAACAAGGCGGTCATGACACCGCTGGTGCGCCAGATAAAGGAACATAAGGCGCAGATGGAAAAGCGGCTTGAGAACCTGCGGAAGATCAACGACTCCCGCGATACGCTGGAGTCCCGCATCCAGGAGCTGGAAAAGAACACCGAACAGCTCAAGGCCCAGTTCGCCGAGGTGGAAGCCATTCTCAAGGTCATCGATCAGCCGATGGATGCCATTCCGGTCGACTGCGCCGAGCCGGAGCCCGAGGCAGCGGAAGCGACCGGCTGACGCGCGCTCATCTCAGCCGCCCCGAGCCCGCCCGAACGGCGGGCTATAGTTACAGGTAAACACCGTACGGGAGGTTTGAGATGGCGATCCTGCGCACGTTGACGGCAACCATTGCCGCTACTGCCCTACTCCTGCCGGCATTTGCTCAGGCGGGCAAATATCGCGACTTCGACAACTACCGGGTGCACTACAGCGCCTTCAACTCGACCATTATCGCCCCTGAAATTGCCCGGGCCTACGGCCTCAACCGCAGCCACTATCGTGGGATCCTGAATATCACCGTGCAACGCAAGGAGGGTGATGCACTGACCTACCCCGCCGCCGACGCTAACCTGCAAGTCGAGGCCACGAATCTGGCCGACCAGACCCGGCAGATCGCCATGCAGCGAATCGAAGAGGGCGACGCCATCTATTACATCGGGGAATTCCCGGTGAGCCATCGCGAGGTACTGAACTTCCGGGTGGACGTGCAGCCCGAAGGCAGCGATCAGAACTACGATCTTCGATTCCGGCAGCAGTTCTTCACGTCAGAAAAGGAGTGACGGCGCGAACCAACGCGATCACGCCGAAAACCGCCACCAGGGCACCGGCCATCCGGCGCACCCAGGCCCCCCGACTCCAGGCGGCCAGCCGGGCAGCGAAAAGTCCCATTGCAAGCAGATTGGGCAGGGTGCCGAGCCCGAAGGCGAACAGCAGCAGAGCGCCCTCTGCGGCGCTGCCTGCCGCGACCGCCCAAATCAGGACGCTATAGACCAGACCGCACGGCAACCAGCCCCAGACCAGCCCCAGCGCCAGGGCTTGGGGAACGGTGCGTACCGGGAGCAGCTTTCGGCCCGCCGGCTCTAAACGCCGCCATACGCTGGCGCCCGCCCGTTCCAGACGGGTGAGCCCGAACCACCAACCGCCGAGATAGAGGCCCAATGCCACCATGAACAGGCCGGCCACAAACTGCAGGGCCTGTTGCGCCTGATTGACGGCCATCAAATTGGTAGCCAGGGCCCCAACGCCCCCCAGCAATGCTCCGGCCAGCGTGTAACTCACCAGTCGTCCGGCGTTATACCCGAGCAGGTAAGGCAGGAAACCGGCCCTCTGTTTTTGCACCCCGGCGGGAAGACCCAGGCCGAGCGCGCCGACGATGCCCCCGCACATGCCGACGCAGTGCACCCCGCCGAGCAGACCGGCAAGAAATGCCGCGGCCAGACTGAACTCAACGCCCATCGGCACCCTCCTCCGCCGGCACATAGCGCCAGGCAAGCCAGACGAAGATCAGCACCGGCAGGCCCATGGCCGCCGTGGCGGTGAAAAACTGCGGGTAGCCGTAAGCCTCCACCGCCATGCCGGAGAAGCCTCCGATGAATTTGGGCAGCAGCAGCATCAGTGAACTGAACAGCGCATATTGGGTCGCCGAATAGGAAATATTGGTCAGCCCCGACAGGTAGGCAACGAAAGCGGCCGTAGCGAGACCGCCGCTGAGGTTGTCCATGCCCACGACCACCATCAGCATGGGCAGATCGTGTCCCAGAGTGGCGAGCAGGGCGAACAACAGATTGGTCGCAGCAGCCAGCAGTCCGCCGAGAAAGAGGATGCGCATCACCCCGAAGCGCCCCACCAGGGTGCCGCCGAGCACCGCGCCCAGCAGCGTCATTATCACGCCAAAGACCTTCGTGACATTGGCGACTTCGGCTTTGGTGAAACCCATATCGAAATAGAAGACGTTGGCGATCACCCCAAGGACGATGTCGGAGATCCGGTACGTGGCGATCAGGGCGAGCAGCAGTACCGCCTGCCAGCGATAACGGCGCAGAAAGTCGGCGAAAGGGCTCAGGACCGCCCGCCACAGCCACTCCAGGGCCCGCTCCAGAGCGCCCGGCAGCGAGCGCAGGTCGCGCAGCGCCAGTGCGCCTGCCTCCTGCTCGGTCGGGGTGGGCACGTCGGGCTCGCGGACGAAAAGCGTGGTGAAAATACCTATTCCCATCAGCCCTGCCATGGTGGCGTAGGCGTATAACCAGGGGAGGTGTTGATAGCTCGCTTCATCGGCATCGAACCAGGCCGCCACCCAGAGAACCCCGGCCGAGCCGGTGATCATCGCCAACCGGTAACCAATCATGTAGGTCGACGCCATCGCCGCCTGCACATGCTGCGGAGCGCTCTCGATCCGAAAGGCATCGACGGCGATGTCCTGCGTCGCCGAGGCGAAGGCGGTCAACAGCGCCAGGAGCACCAACTGCTCGAGGTTGCGGACCGGATCCGAGAGGCCCATGCCCAGCAGCGCCCCGGCCACGGTCAGCTGCGATAGCAACAGCCAGGCCCGCCGGCGCCCCAGCGTGCGGCTCAGCAGCGGCAGCGGAAGCCGGTCGACCAGCGGCGCCCAGGCCCATTTGAAGCCGTAGGCGAGGGCTACCCAGCTGACAAAACCAATGGTGCCGCGCTCAACCCCCGCCTCCCCCAACCAGTACGAAAGCGTGCCGAACACGAGCAGCAGGGGCAGTCCGGACGAGAACCCAAGGAACAGCATCGTTACCACCCGCGGATGGCGGTAGAGCCGAAAGCCTTCGCGTAGTCCGGTGACGATGTTGCTCATGCGTTTTTTCGGGTAAATTCCATCACGGGAAAGGGCAGCGGCAGGTCCGGAAGTTCTTCCGCATGCTACCCCTACCTTCGTCCTCATACCATGTCCGGGTACGAGATTGTGACTTACCTGACACGCCTTTTCCCTCCCGGCTATCAGGTATTGCATCCGTCCGGCGAAGCGTTAGGATGGAATCTCTACAAAAACGAGGGAAATCGGCATGGCTGGTGAACACTGGAAGCTGAAAGACGGGCAACCCAACGTGGAGGATGTCGCCAAAATCGCTTGCGCTCTGAAGTCCCTGGCCGTCTATAGCCAGGCCGCATGTGAAGAGGACGACAATCCCGAAGAGCTGGAACAGACCGTTCAGGAAGGCCTCGACGCCATCGAACGCGTTTTCGAAATCTGATTTTCGACGGGACCGCCAGGTCCCGTCTTCTCCGCCAGGAAGGCCATGTAATGGTGAAGGAGTATCATCGCTCGATGCTGTGGCTGCTGGGCCTCGGCTTGGTGGTTTGCGGCGAAGCGTCGGCCCTGGACATCTATCGCTGGCGAGATGCCAACGACGTGGTGCATTTCACCGATGAACCTCGCGCCGGAGCCACCCGCCTGCACCTCAGCTCTTCGGCCACTGCCCCCCGAAACGGGAGGGTGGAGCGGGTCATCGATGGCGACACCCTGCTTCTTACGACGGGACAGAGGATTCGCCTCCTGGGCATCAACGCGCCCGAAGTGCCGCACCGCGGAGCACCGGGCGAACCGGGTGGTCTCGAGGCCAGCTCCTTTCTGAAGGAGCAGGCCAGCGGCAGCCGGATCACTCTCGCCTACGGGCCCGAAAAGCGCGATCGATATGATCGTTTTCTCGCCTACGTGCATCTGCCCGATGGCACCGATCTGAACGAAAGGCTGGTGGCCAACGGCCACGCTTACGTGACACCGCGTCCCCCCAATCTCGCTCGCGTCGAGCGCTACTTCGCCACCGAAAGCCAGGCAAGGGCCGAGCGCAAAGGCCTGTGGTCGCGCACCCGCTACGCTCCGCAACCGGTGGCCCGGGCGGCGGAATACCGCAACAGCTTTCGACGTCTGCGGGGGCGGGTTACCGCCATTCGCAAAGAGCAAGGGCGCCCGGTGCTCATCTTCGGCAACCATTTGCGGGCGTTTGTCACCGAATCGGCTCATCCCTTCACCGCAGAGGAACTGGCGACACTCCCGGGGAGCCGCCTGGTGGTTCGGGGCTGGGTGCGTCAGCGCGACGGTCGCCCCGCCCTGCTCCTGCGACATCCCCTGCAGCTGGAACGCTGAACTCAGCGTTCCAGCTGGCGCAAAGCCGCCAGTGCCGAGTCCCGAACGAGCTGCACGCTGGTGCGAACCCCTCCGGAGATGGCCGTCGAGAGCGCGCGTTCCGCCTGTTCGGCAATTCCTTGCTCCAGACGCACAGCGTTCTCGGCCAACGCCTCGGAAAGGGCATGGGGATCGTGGGAGAGGGCCGCCTTGACCATGGCGCCCATCCGGCTAAGGGACTCCCGATCCGCATCGACGGCATCGGGAAGATCCCCCAGATCACGGATGTGGCGACTCAGCTTCCGCCCGTCGCTTTGTCGCTGCTCGGCCAGTTCCTTCAGGATAGCGGCGAGCCCGGCTTCCTGAGCCCATTCAGCCGCGTCAAAATAGTGCAGGCTGGCATCCTTGCAACGCACCAGCAGTTCATTCAGCTCCGCGATGCGTTCATCCCGGATCAGATTCATGCATGGTCCTCCGGCACAAAGACTTCAATGGCCCCCGTCACCACCCGAAACTTCGTCGGCGTATGGGTGATCAGTTCCCCGTCGGCGGCCACCGGCAGCGGCGGCAACGTCGTGATTAGCACCTCCCGACCACTCTCCCTGAAAGCCGAAGAACCGGGCGGAGTACCCCGCCGCAGCCTCACCGCGGTCAGCAGGAGCTCCCACCAGGGCTGCGGGCGAAAGCCGTAGAGATGAAAGAGACCATCGGCTAGGTCGGCCTCCTCGTGGATCACGATGCCGCCACCGTGCCGTCTTCCGTTACCGACCACCAAATGAATGAGCGACTCCTGCCGCCGACGGCCGTCACAGACGATTTCAGCTCGGAAGGGGCGATTTTGTCGCCATGCCCGGCGCAACGCCCGCAGGTAACCGACCATACCCCAGCGGCGCTTCTCCTCCACGGTCAACTCAAGATCCACCGAAGTACCCAGCCCGATGTTAGCGGCGTTGAAGAACGTGACGCCGTTGGCCTCGCCGAAATCGATTCGCTTTGTCACTCCCGCCTGGATCACGGCGACGGCTCTGAGCGGGTCGTTGGGGATGTTGAGCGAGTGGGCCAAATCGTTCGCCGTCCCCAAGGGCAGGAGCCCGACCGGACGCCGGCAGCGCGCCAGTGCCGCGCCGAGTTGGTTGAAAGTCCCGTCACCGCCGCCCACCACCACCACATCGGCCATTTCGCAGTGTCGGCGAAGAAGCAGTACGGCCTCGGCAGGAGTGTCGGAAACCAGTTGCCGCACTTTAAAACCACCGGACGCCAGCCGCTCTACGATGGCATCCACGTCAGCGATCCCGTAGCGACTTCGGCGGTTGACGAGTAGCAGAAGAGAAGGCACGGAGTTTTCCAGGGCTGTCTCCCTTCAGATGATGCCCGCAGGCTCCCGATGAGCGTAGCCAAGCGCCCCTGAGCCAACAAGCCAGCGCGGCCCTGTTACAATAGGCCACCGTTTTGCACGAAGGTGGGTCATGCAGGATTACAAGCGCGAATTCATCAAATTCGCCCTGGCGAGCGAGGTGCTCCGCTTTGGCGAATTCACCCTGAAGTCCGGTCGTCTGAGTCCTTACTTCTTCAATGCCGGGCTTTTCAACAGTGGCGCCAAACTGGCCCAGCTGGGGCGCTTCTACGCCGCGGCGATCCAGGACGCAGGCATCGATTTTGACGTCCTGTTCGGTCCGGCTTACAAGGGGATCCCGCTGGCCGGGACTGCCGCGATCGCGTTAGCGGACCATCATGATCGTGATGTGCCGTACAGCTTCAATCGCAAAGAGGCCAAGGACCATGGTGAAGGCGGAAACATCGTCGGGGCCCCGCTTGCCGGCGGCGTGCTGATCGTCGATGACGTGATCACCGCCGGCACCGCCATCGGCGAATCCATGGCGCTGATCAAAGCGGCAGGAGCCAAGGCGGCCGGGGTGGTAATCGCTCTGGATCGTCAGGAGCGCGGTAAAGGGGAACGTTCAGCCATCCAGGAGGTGGAAGCCAATTACGGCATGCCGGTCGTCAGCATCATCACCCTCGATGATCTGATTGAGTTCCTCGAGAACAGCGACGAATTCAAGCCGCACCTGGGGAAAATCCGAGCCTATCGGGACCAGTACGGGGTGGCCTGATACCGGCCCACTAGCCCAGAATCAACTTCAGCCCCACCAAGACAGTAATCACCTCGAAGGCGATCTTGATCGCCCGGTTACCCCGGGCGATCGCCAGGTGGGCCCCGGCGTAGCCGCCGATCAGAGAGCCGGCCAGCAGCGCCGGCAACCACTCCCAGCGGATGTCACCGAGCACTCCCAAAGTCAGTGCACCGGCGCCATTCCAGAAAAGCCCCACGAGGATCAGCGTATGGGCCACCGCGCGGCGATAATCCAGCCCGAACCAGCGCACCAGCCACAGGGTGACGAACAGTCCGGTCCCCGATGTGAGTGAACCGTTCAACACACCAATGGCAAAAAGCACGGCGCCCCCCAGGGCCATTCCCCACGGGTCACGGTGACGCGGCGCCAGCACTTCACCCAAGCCGGCCTTGAAGCGGGAGTAGACCCCGAGCCCCATGGTCAGAATTCCAAGCGCCAGCTCCGCGACCCGGTCGGGGACCATTAAGATCCAACTGGCACCCACCACCACCCCCGGCAGGCCGGTGGCGAGAATGAAGAGTGGAAACAGACCCTCCAGGCTTCGCTCCCGCAGGTGACGGGCCGTGGCTCCTATCCCCAGGGCGACGCTGGCTACCTTGTGGGTCGCCAAGGCCACGGCAAACGGCAGACCCAGAAAGATCAGCACCGGCAGTTGCAACAGTCCCGCCCCGCCGCCGGCAAACGCAGAGAAGCCGTTGGCGAGAACGGCAATCACGAAAAGCACTACATGTTCGCTGAAGTCCACGAATGGGTCACTGAAAGACGTTGGGCGGTTGCGGCAGTATAATGGACCGGACCTGCTCTAACCGACAGGAAAGGAGTATATCTGTGAGCCCGAAAACCGTAGCCATCCTCACCGCCGGATTGATCTGGGTACCCCTTCAGCCGGCAGCCGCATTTCAGTGCTGGACCAATAGCGACGGCGTCCGTGAGTGCGGCGATGTGGTCCCGCCGGAATACGCCCAGAAGCAAATAAGGACTATTAACGAGCGCGGCTTGACCGTGGAGGTGAAGGAGCGCGCCAAGACCAAAGAAGAGTTGGCCGAAGCACGGCGCCTGCAGGCCGAAGAGGAGCGTCGGCGCGCGGCGGAGGAGCAACGCCGAAAAGAACAGGCGACCTATGATCGCGTGCTTCTGTCGACCTTCACCACGGAGCAGGAGCTGCTTGCCTCGCGGGATCGCAAGATTGCTGCCATCGATGCCACCATCGAGGTGACACAGCTCTCTGTGGGCAACGTGCAGGAGTCGCTGAAAAAGATTCAGGGCCGGGCCGCCAACCTCGAACGCAGCGGTCGACCGATTCCGGACGAGCTGAAAAACGACATCGCCAGTCTCAAGGGACAGATTGCCGACAAGCAGGCCTACATCGAAAACAAAAGACGGGAGAAGTCCGCTCTCCAGCAGCAGAGCCAGGCCGATCTGGAGCGCTTTCGCTATCTCAAAAGCCGGAGGCGCTGAGCCGGCAGGGAAGGGCCGGGAGACGTCTCACCCGGCGCGTGGAAGCTTGCCGGGGGCGTCCTGGAGCACCGAACAGATAAAATCCCGGGCGGGGGTGCCAGTCATTGATACCGGGGCGTCGACCGCAGGGATGCGGCCGTCGAGCCTACGGGGATGTCTTCACGGCGTCCCTAAAAATCAATGGCTTGCACCACGCCACACGTAATCTGATAGGTGCTAGTGGGTCATGCGGAAAATAGTGTAACTCTCAGCCGTTCCACAAAGCCCATAGGCAAGGCGCATGAGCTAGGGCTCAACTGTGGCCGGTTCGAGCAAGCCCGCGCGTAGCAGCGCCCACTGCTCCTCCCAGTGCTCCAGAGGCGAACGGGAGAAGCCGGAACGCACGAACTGATTCATGCGCCCCTCGGCTGCGGCGAGCAGCAGGTTGGCAACCGCCGAAACGGGCAGGTCGGCAGGGGTCTCCCCGGCCGCCTGGCCTTCGCGCAGCACCTGTTTGAACTGCGTCTCGACCCGGTCGAAGAACTGGCCGATACGGGTCCGCAGCCGATCCGTCTCACCGGTCAGCGCATCGCCCATGAGAATGCGCGTGATGCCGGGATTGCGATCGGAGAAGCCCAATAGCACGGCCAGAATCTTTTCACAGCGATTCGCCGTCAGCCGTTCATCCGCCACGATGCGGTTGATCAGACCGAATACCGACTCTTCGATAAATTCAATCAACCCCTCGTAGATCTTGGCCTTGCTGGGAAAATGCCTGTACAGGGCCGCCTCAGAGACCCCCACGGCGCGGGCGAGTGCCGCCGTCGTAATACGCGCCCCGGGGCTGGTTTCCAGCTCCCGGGCAAGGGCCTCGAGGATCTGCTGCCGCCGTGACGGCTTATTGTTATCACTGCTCATAACGCCCACTCCCCCTTAACCATTCTCAATCAACGTACCGACGCCGGCATCCGTGAATATCTCCAGAAGAAGGGCGTGAGGTACGCGCCCATCGATGATATGGGCTGTGCGCACACCGGACTGGACCGCTTCCAGTGCACAGCGGATCTTGGGCAGCATACCGCCGTGAATCGTGCTGTCCGCAATCAGTTCATCGACGCGAGTGGAAGAGAGGCCCGTCAGCACCTCCCCCTCCTTGTCCAGCAGGCCGGCGGTATTGGTCAGCAGGATCAGCTTTTCGGCGTTCAACCCCTCGGCCAGCTTGCCGGCGACGACATCGGCGTTGATGTTATAGGACTGCCCATCGCTGCCCACGCCGATGGGTGCCACCACGGGGATGAAATCGCCACGGATCAACATGTCGACCACTTCGGCATTGATGTGCTCCACCTCACCGACATGGCCGATATCGATGATCTCCGGAGCTTTCATCTCCGGTGCACTGCGCGTGAAGGTCATTTTTCGCGCATGGATGAGGTCCCCATCCTTACCGGTCAGTCCGACGGCGCGTCCGCCGTTGCGGTTAATGAGCGAGACAATCTCCTTGTTGACCAGCCCCCCCAGGACCATCTGCACCACGTCCATGGTCTCGGAGTCGGTCACGCGCATACCGTCAACGAATCGGCTCTCTTTTCCGATTCGGTCCAGCAACTCGCCTATCTGCGGCCCACCACCATGGACAACCACGGGATTCATGCCCACCAGCTTCATCAGCACCACATCGCGGGCGAACCCGCTTTTCAGGTCATCATCCACCATGGCGTTGCCGCCGTATTTGATCACCAGGGTCTTGCCGGAGAAACGGCGAATATAGGGCAGCGCCTCGCTTAGTACCTTGGCGCTGTTCAGGGCTGCGTCACGATCTTGATTCATGGCTTAGAGCTATCGTTTTGTTCATTAAAAAGGCAGCTTGATGTCGGGCTGAACCTCCCGCATCACCTGCCCGAATTGTGCCTGGATGCGTTGCAGCCCCGAAGCGTCATCGGCTTCAAAGCGCAAGACCAGACTCGGAGTGGTATTGGAGCGGCGAACCAGCCCCCACCCGTCACTGAAGTCGGCCCGAACGCCGTCTATGGTGGTCAGCTGTGCATCATCGAACGCTCCGACCCGTTCGGAGAAGGCCTCCATGAAGGGGCCAGGCTCGCCCTCCGCCATCTCCACCCGCAATTCCGGTGTGTTGACGGCGTCGGGAAGGGCGGCAAACACCTCCGAAGGCGAGCGGGCGTCGGCCGTGAGGATCTCGGCAAGCCTGACGGCGGCATAGAGACCGTCATCAAAACCGTACCAGCGTTCGGCGAAAAAGAAGTGTCCGCTCATCTCTCCCGCCAGGGGTGCGGCGGTCGCTTTCAGGCGGGCCTTCAGCAGCGAGTGTCCGGTCAGCCACATCTCGGGCTCCCCGCCGGCGGCCGCGATCTCGGCGGCCAATCGGGCGCTGCATTTGACGTCATAGATAATCTTCGAACCCGGACGGCGCGAGAGCACATCGCGGGCAAAGAGGATCATCAACCGGTCCGGCCACACCGGTCTGCCCTCCGGCGTCACCACTCCCAGACGGTCGCCATCGCCATCGAAGGCGAACCCCACATCGGCGTCGGACTCGGCCACCTTACGGGCGAGGTCCGCAAGGTTCTCCGGCTGACTGGGATCGGGGTGGTGATGGGGGAAGCGGCCATCCACCTCACAGTACAACTCCACCACCTCGCAGCCGACCCGTCTCAGCAACTCCGGAGCCACCACCCCAGCGGCCCCATTGCCGCAGTCGACCACCACTTTCAGGGGCCGCTGGAGGCTGATGTCGCGAACGATCCGTTGCAGATAGGCCTCGGCGATTTCGACAAAGCGGCGCCCGCCCCGTCCGCTGGCGAGGCGGTTCTCCATGAAGCGCCGGCGCAAGCCGGCGATTGCATCACCCGAAAGGGTCTCCCCCCCGACCGTCATCTTAAGCCCGTTATACCCGGGCGGGTTGTGGCTGCCGGTGACCATCACGCCGTTTCCGCCGGTCCGGGTATGGGCGGCGAAATAGAGCGCAGGTGTCGGCACGCAGCCGAGGTCCAGCACTTCGAGGCCGACCGCCTGCAGTCCGCCAGCCATGGCCTCCGCCAGTCTCGGCCCCGACAGACGACCGTCGCGTCCGAGGGCCATGGACGAGGCGCCACGCTCGCGGGCCTCGCTACCCAGGGCCCGGCCGATCGCCTCGACCTCCGGCACATCGAAACCCTCACCAACCACCCCGCGGATGTCGTAGGTTCGAAAGATCGTCTCCGGCAGCGCGAGCCTCATTCTTCGCCCTTCCCCATCCCCTTCTCCGGTTCAGAGAATTCCAGGCCCGGCAACTCATCCACCGAGACTGAATCCCGGTCCATGAACATCAGGTCCGATGCCGCAGGCTCAGCCTGCGCCGCCTCTTCGGTAACCGAGTATCCGCTATCCTCCGGCTCCGCCGCACGAGGTGTGAACCGTCGCTGCGACGCGCCTCCCCCGGGCAGGGTTTCGTCCATGGTCCGTACCGCCTTTTGCACCTCGATCAGTTTCATGGAGACCGAGTGGGTGCGCTGGCCATTGAAGACCCCCACGAAATGATCAATCAGTTGTCCGAGATCGGAGCGCAGCAGTTTACCAAGTACCATAATCCCGCCCAGGAGCACGATTGCCAGTATGGCTGCCGCGGCAACAAACACCGACAGAAAACCGAAGCGCTGAACATCGGAGACGACCGCCGCCTCGGGAGTCCAGTAGCTCAACGACCACGCCGTTCCCGGCAAGGCGACCTCGACGGGGTCTCCACCGCGCCCCTTCAGGGCCGCTCGTCCCGCCCGGGACAGTATCAAGGTGTTTTTACCGACGCTCTGGTTGAGTTCCGCATAGCCCTTGGTTCCAACGGCCTCCCTCAGCCAGGCAGCGCTTTGCGCAGGATCCAGACTGACCAGGAGCGAGCCGATGACCCGGCCGCCAGAGCGAATCGGTCGCACGATATCCAGATGTTCGTCGGGGGAGCCGGCGAAGTGCAGCTCGATCGCCGGCGACTTCCCCGCTTCCGCCTGGCGAACCAAATCCAGGCAGGCGTATCCCAGAGCAGGCACCGTATCGCCTTCGGGCTCCTGAGCGGCAGGGGTGACAACTGTGGCACGAACGACGCCGGGCAGTGCCGAACCAACCGCGCCGACCCACTCGGACCCGGCGCTCGGATCGCCCCCGGCCACCGCATCAGCCAGGGCCGGATTCGAGGCGAAATGCGCAACCACCTCGGTCAGTGAAGCAACCCGGCCGACGAGGTGCTCCCCCACGACGGCGGCTTGCGCCCGAACGGATGCCCTGGCGTGCTCTTGTACTTCCGCCGAAAATCGGAGATAGGCGGCGAAGACCGCGCCCCCCAAGACCGCCAGGGCCAGGGTGAAGATGAACAGGCCCACCCGAGGGACGCTTAGCCCACCGGTCCGCACCTTTTTCTCGGGCGCATCTTCGGAAGCGGTTTCGTCCTTTTTAGACTTCGACAGCAGTTTCTCGAACACGGCCGGTGTTCCTGGGCATGAAGGACTGGGAAAGCACCGTTCCCTTTTTGCGAGGGGAACGCCCTAATGGGAGCCGGTGTGCCCGAAACCGCCGGCACCCCGTATGCTTTCGTGGAATTCGTCGACCACCGAGAACTGCACCTGAGCGACGGGGACAAAGACCATCTGAGCGATCCGTTCGCCGATTTGGATCGTAAAGGATTCATTTCCGCGGTTCCAACACGAGACATAGACCTGCCCCTGGTAGTCGGAATCGATAAGTCCGACCAGATTCCCCAGGACGACGCCGTGCTTGTGACCGAGACCCGAACGCGGCAGCAAAACCGCGGCGAGCGCCGGGTCCCCGATGTGAATCGCCAGCCCCGTCGGAATCAGCTGCGTCTCACCGGGCGCCAGGGTCAGCGGCTCCTCCAGACAGGCGCGCAGATCCAGCCCTGCCGAACCCCCGGTCGCATAATCGGGCAGGGGGATGGCATCCCCCAAGCGCTCGTCCAGGATTTTAAGCTCAATGTTTCTCATCCCCTTCCCCCTTGATTTGTGCCTTCACCCGGTCCAGCAACCTGTGCGCCAGTTCCGATTTATGCATTTGAGGGAGCGCTTCGTCGCCGCCCTCCCAAAACAGGTGCAGGGCGTTGCGGTCGCTGTTGAAACCGCCTCCCTTTGCTCGTGCGCCCACCCAGTTAGCGGCAATCAGGTCCAGGCGCTTGTTCCTCAGCTTGCTGCGGGCGTTATCCGAGAGGTTTTCCGTCTCCGCAGCGAACCCCACCGTGAAGGGCCTTTCGGTGAGCCCCGCGACCGTGGCAAGAATGTCGGGATTACGCTCCAGCTCCAGCGTGACGCTCGCCTGGTGTTTCTTGATTTTGTCGCTGGCGGCTCGTTTGGGCCGATAGTCGGCAACCGCCGCGCAACCGATGAAAAGGTCACCGGGTGCGGCCAGGACCGCCTCCTGCATCTCCTCGGCCGTCTCCACGTCGATGCGCTCCACCCCCGCGGGCGTGGACAGTGCCACCGGCCCCGTCACCAACCGTACCCGGGCGCCACGCGCAGCCGCGGCAGCGGCCAGGGCGAACCCCATCTTCCCCGAACTGTGGTTGGAGAGGAACCGCACCGGATCCAGGGGTTCCCGGGTGGGCCCGGCGGTGATCGTCACCGCCATGTCCCGGAAATCTCTGGGGCGCAGAAGCCGCGTGAGCTCCTCGACCAACTGCTCCGGTTCGAGCATTCGGCCCGGTCCGGTATCACCACAGGCCTGTTCACCCTCTGCGGGTCCCAGGCACTGAATGCCACGGGAGACCAGTCGGGCCAAATTGTCTCCCGTCGCGGCCGCCACCCACATCTGTCGGTTCATTGCCGGGGCCACCACCAGCGGGGCTTCGGCGGCCAGGCAGAGCGTGGTCAGCAGGTCATCGGCCATTCCCGCGGCCAGCCGGGCGAGAAAATCGGCGCTGGCGGGTGCCGCAAGGATCAGATCGGCCCATCGCGCCAGCTCGATGTGCCCCATGGCCGCTTCATGGGCGGGGTCGAAAAGCTCACTTCGAACCGGGTGACCCGAAAGCGCCTGCAGGGTCATGGGAGCGATGAATTGGCGTGCGGCGGGGGTCATCACCACCCGCACATCGGCTCCAGCACGGCGTAGCCCCCGGACCAGTTCGGCACTCTTGTAGGCGGCGATGCCGCCGGTCACGCCGAGCAGAACCCGCTTGTTGGTAAGCGCTTGCATATCCGCCGGAGTTTATCATCAGTAGCGAGTAGCGAGTAGCGAGTGGCGAGTGGCGAGTGGCGAGTGGCGAGGGGCGAGTGGCGAGGGGCGAGGGGCGAGGGGCGAGGGGCGAGGGGCGAGGGGCGAGGGGCGAGGGGCGAGGGGCGAGGGGCGAGGGGCGAGTGGCGAGTAGCGAGTAGCGAGTAGCGAGGGGCGAGGGGCGAGGGGCGAGGGGCGAGGGGCGAGGGGCGAGGGGCGAGGGGCGAGGGGCGAGGGGCGAGGGGCGAGGGGCGAGGGGCGAGGGGCGAGTGGCGAGTAGCGAGGGGCGAGTAGCGAGGGGTGAGGGGCCGCTCTAGCAACTAGCAACTAGCAACTAGCAACTAGCAACTAGCAACTAGCAACTGACTACTAGTCCGTGCGGTGCCGCCGGGATAAACTCCATGTCGGATTTCGACATGGAGGTTTTTCAAATGGCGATCACGGACTGGCCGGCCACCGAGCGGCCACGCGAAAAGCTCTTGGAGCGAGGCGCCGGTAGTTTGTCCGATGCCGAGCTGCTGGCCATCTTCCTGCGAACGGGCGTTCCGGGCAAAACCGCCGTGGACCTGGCCCGCGACTTGTTGAGCCGCTTCGGCGGCCTGCGTCCCCTGCTGGAGGCCGATCGCGACGGCTTCTGCCAAGCCCGGGGGTTGGGTGAAGCGAAGTTCGTGCAGCTTCAGGCGACACTCGAGATCAGCCGTCGTCACCTGATGACCACACTGCAACGGGGAGAGGCCCTTACCAGTCCCGATGCCACCCGCCGCTACCTGGCGGCGCGACTGCGGAGCGAAGGTCGGGAAATCTTTGCCTGCCTGTTCCTCGACAATCGCCACCGGGTTCTGGCCTATGAAGAGCTCTTCTTCGGGACGGTCGATGGCGCAACCGTTCATCCTCGCGAGGTGGTCAAACGCACCCTGAGTCACAACGCCGCCGCCCTGATACTCGCCCACAACCACCCCTCGGGGATTGCCGAACCCAGCCGGGCGGATGAACACATCACCGGCCGCCTCAAGGAGGCCATGGCGCTGATCGATGTCCGGGTGCTCGATCACCTGATCATCGGCGACGGCGAAATCACCTCCCTTGCCGAGCGTGGACTGCTATGATCCGCAGGGCCTTGACGCCGCATCGAGGTGAACAGCGGAGGTAAAGACCTCGATGCCTGAACCGTCACCGATCCCGATCTCAGGCGCCTCCCGCCTCTAAGCGACTGAATTGCTGTCTTGTTTTGCAACCAGGGGAGGGGTTGGTTAGTCTTTGAAGCGTAATTTTCGCTTGTGGCGCGGGGCGAGTTTTGCTATAAAGTCCGGCTTGCTGCCTACGGGCGGACAGATTTTGGAACTTGGAGGCGGAATCATGTCTAGGGTATGCCAGGTAACGGGCAAGCGTCCGATCACCGGTAACAACGTTTCGCACGCCAACAACAAGACCAAGCGCCGTTTCCTGCCGAACCTTCATTCCCACCGGTTCTGGGTGGAGGGCGAGAAGCGCTGGGTCAAGCTGCGGGTCAGCAGCAAAGGCATGCGTATTATCGATAAGAAGGGTATCGACACCGTTCTCGCGGACATTCGTGCCCGCGGCGAAAAGGTGTAAGGAGGCTCGGTCATGGCTAAGGGTGCACGCGAAAAGATCCGGTTGGTTTCCAGCGCCGGAACCGGTCACTTCTATACGACCGACAAGAACAAACGCAACATGCCGGAGAAAATGGAAATCAAGAAGTTTGATCCGGTGATTCGCCAGCACGTGATGTACAAGGAAGCAAAGATTAAATAATCGACGCTTACCGGTATAACGTGTTGAAAAACCCGGCTCAGGCCGGGTTTTTTATTGCCTGCCGTTCGGCACGGGTTCTCCGGACGGCGAATGGCGGGTAACCACGGGGACGCGGGGAGCACGGGGGCAAAAACCGCTCTTTCCTCTCCCCGGCGTTCCCGCTGCCCCGTGGTTCGTCTGTGCGGCTCAGCCGCGCAGCCCGAGCGGGTCGTCCGGGTCGATGCCCTCCTTGAACGGCTGCTTGCGGTCGTGGTGAGTCAGCTGATAGACCCTGCCGATCCAGTTGTTGATGATGGCCTCGGCCGTATCGTGCCACGTGTTATCCAGATAGCCGGCAATCAGTTTTTCGGGAAACTCGGGGATCGGCTCGCCCCGGTTGCGGGCACGGGAGACCCGCAGGCGATGCTCATCGAGAATGGCCTCGGCCTGGGGCGAAAAGTAGTTATCGACAAAGGGCGGGTAATCATCGCGCTTGCCGGCGCCAAATAGCGTCACCTCCCGTTTGTACTCCTTCAACAGGCTGATGACGTCATACTCCGGGTGGCCCTGAAAGAAGACCAGCCGGAACAGATCCTCACTGGTCGCCAAATGCACCCCGGCCTCTTCGCTCTCAGCCAGTACCCGGCAGCCCACCGACTCGAACTGCTCCCGCTCAATGGCGTTGAAGCGGGAGTGGGGCACATCGAAGCGGGTATTGACGCCCGCAACCAGCGGATGGCGGCCGAATACCCGATGCGAGTAGACGCCCCAACGCTTGAACCCCAGTGCCCGACGTTTCTGGCCGTAGCGAAATTCCATGACGGCGTGGGTGGTCAGGCAAGAGCAGAGGGTCGAGGTGACATTGCCGTAGGCCCAGTCGATGACCTCGATGAGCGGCTCCCAGAATGGCTGTTTCGAGAGCTCCGGGCCCTGAACGTTGGCCCCGGTAATGATCAGGGCATCGAGCCCCTTGTCCATCAGGTCCTCAAAACGCTCGTAGTAGCGCTCGATGTGCTCGGCCGCGTCGCGGCCCCGCTCCAACTCCTTCAGGGTGAACGGGTGCATATAGAACTGGGCGATCTGGTTCGCCTCACCGACCAGGCGGAAGAACTGGCGCTCCGTCGCGGCCAGGGCCGCGTCGGGCATCATGTTCAGGAGCCCCACATGCAGTTCGCGAATGTCCTGATGCACGGCCACATCGCGCTCCAGGACATTCTGTCCCTCCTGGCGCAGGCGGCTGAAAGCGGGAAGTTCGGTGTTGGCGACCAGCGGCATCGGTTCGGTTACCTCGGGAAAACGGTTACGACTGACGGGCGATGGCGATCTCGATCAGCTCCATGAAATCCGCCTCGCTCTTGACCTGCGACAACTCGTCCGTGGTGACAGTGTAACCATAACTGTCGGCCATCTTCTGATAACGGGGAATACGGGAGTAAAAAAGGCGCGGGAAGACCCAACGAACGAAATCATCCGGGTCGATTTGCGCCACATATTCCAACTGACGCTCGCTCATGTAGGTTGCGAGTTGATCGTCCAGAAAGGCTTCCCGATAGTAAAGCGGCTTCGGATCCGATGCGGCCCGCCGGATCAGTGCCTGTTCATCTTTTTCGGTGGCCTGGATGTAGAGCAGCAGCGTTTCCCTTTCGAGAACCTCCGTCACCTCCGGATCATCCAACTCGCAGACGCTTCCGCCGGCATCGTTGATGAAATGGCGGTAGCCGTAAATGCTCTGGGCCTTCTCTATGAACGCCGGCACATCCTTGAGCGCCGCCACTTCGGCATGATGGTGCAGCCCCTGGCGGCGCTTGAACTCCTGCAGCGACAGACCGCCCTTCTCGGGGTTGCCAATCTTGCCCATGAAGCTGGAGACTGGCTTCAGGTGGTCAACCGTAATATTGTTGCGGATATAAATGGAATCGGACCGCAGCAGGTCGCGTAGAAACGGCACCTGCATTGCCTGCTGCTTGATGTTATCCAGGATCGGTTCATCCAGATACCGGGTGCCGATACGGTAATCGGCTGAATAGTGGAACCAATTGCCCTGGCGCAGGATGTTGGAGAGGCGGGTTTTACCCACCCCGGACATCCCGAGCAGGGTAATGCGCTTGGTTTCCCAGTTTCGAAATTGCTCGGCACTCAGCTTCACGGCGGACGCTCCAGCGAAAAAACCCGAAGAATTGTAAAGCATGGCGTTCGGGCGTGTCAGGCAATCCGGTGTCCCGCGCTTGATTTCTCAGTGCAGTTATCGGAATTTAGCTGCACAGTGTCAGCGTTTGTCCTACGCGGGTAGGTGCATTTCGGACAGACGTCCGCTCCGGTCGGCGGTATGCTGGAGCGATCATAACTAGAAATCCCGCACTCCCTGCGGACCCATTGGGATATCCATCGGAGGGAAAATGGAGAGGAGGAAACGCTGCCGTCGCCCCTGGGCGGTGGGCATGGCTTTGCTGGTATGTGCCCCCGCAACCGCCATGGAGTTGGCCGGCGAGGCCTTTACCGACCCCGAGCACCGGGCTGCCGTCCCTGCAAGCTGGGGCGAGCAGCCGATCCGCTATGAGCAATGGGCCGAAGGGGCTGATCTCGCAGTCACGCTTGACCAGCACTTGTATCAGGCATTGCTGCCGGCGCTCACCGCATTCGCAAAACGCGAGCGGCTCGATATCGCCGTACGGGAAGGGACTTGCGGCATCTCCGCCGGCAAACTCAAGGATCGCGTGGTGGACATGGGGGGCTTCTGCTGTGCACCGGGGCTTGAGGATCGGTTGCCGGGACTGCGCTACATCACGCTGGGGATCGGCGCCCTCGCCCTTATCGTCAACCGCGAAAACCCTATCGAAAACCTGTCCCTGGCGCAGGCGCGCAGCCTCTTCCGCGGCCAGATCTATCGCTGGGATGAACTGGACGATGCTTCGGGCGCGCTGCCCGGATTTGTGCGCCCCGTCGGGCGCCTGCATTGCAAACGCCGTCCGGGGCACTGGCGTCTGCTACTGGATAATGAAAACCTGTTCGGCCCGCGCCTGATCGAAGTGAACACCATCACCGACATGCTCGGTACCGTCAGCGGCGACAGTAACGCCATTGGATATGAAGTGCTGTGGATGATCGAAAAGGCCCGGGCCCGGGACCGCATCAAGCCCCTCTCGGTCAACGGTATCTCCCCCCACGACCGGCAGCGTTTGGCTGCCGGTGACTACCCGCTTTACCGCGCTTTCCATGTGGCCATCTGGGAAGCTGAAGCCGCCAAGCCGCAGGCGCAACGGCTTGCCCGGTACTTGCGGCAGGCGGTGAAGACCCTGGATCGCAAATATGGCCTCATTCCTGCCGGGGAATTACGTGCGGCGGGCTGGAGCTTCAAAGGCGACGAGCTGGTGGGTGGCCCGCAATGAAAACGGCGGTGAGCGCCATTTCCCACTGGATGCGGGAATTGAGCCTCACCCGCAAGGTGGTCGCACTCGCCCTCCTGCTCGGTACCGCGGTCTGGCTAGGTATCGATTACCTGGTGACGCGCGATCTGGAGGCGGTCTTCCTCGAGACCGTAAAAAACGACTTGGATCGACAGGCCGTCCGCGACCGTCACGCCTTCGATCGCCACCTGCAGCGTCACCATCGTGCTGCACGGCTGATCGCCTCGCAGACACGCTTCAAGGAGTATGTGGCGGAAGTGAAGTGGATCCAAAAACCCGCGCCGCCGGTGACTCACCGGGAACCGCCTCCCTGGATGCCTGATTCATCGGTATTGCGCTCGTTCTACAACGCCCGTTTCGCCGTGTTGCTCGATGCCGAGGGCGATGCCCGTGAAACCTTCAGACTCCTGCCCACTCCACTGCCTCGGACGCTTTTATCCCCTTCGACGCTGTTGCAGAAGCTCAGTCATAACCAGAGCTACCTGACCGAGATCGAGGGCATGCCCTACGCACTTGCTGCCGAACCCTTCGACGTTGGCGGCGCCGTGGGTACGCTACTGCTCGCCTCGCCCATCGACGGGGAGTTCCTCCGAGGCGTCGCCGAGGGTGCCGGCCCCGATACCTGCCTGGCGCTCCTGGCCGGACACCCCCGCCGGGTTATCTCCAGCAATGAGCCCCGCCTCGTTTCACCCGGAATGGAGATGGGTCAATTGCGACGCGAGTTCTTGATCACGGGTAATTCGTTTTTCGATTATGGCGCTGCCGATATCGATGCCCGGTTCACCTCGCTGGTACCCCGCTCGGTCGTCGAGCAGCGGATGTCGTCGATACTGAGCAAAGAGCAGCACAAGCGCATCTGGCTGACTGCCGCCCTGCTCCTGCCGTTTATCGCTCTGACCTATGCCATCGCCCGGCAAATCCGCCGTCTCGCCCTGAAGGTGGACGAGATGGCTGTGACGACTCTGGGCCGAAATGCCTTTCCAAGACTGCGCGGTGACGAATTGTCGGGACTGATGACCCGCTTTCACGCCTATTCCACCGAACTGACGGCAGCCCGCCATGCCTTGCAGGAAGAGGTCCGAACCAAGCTGCAGCTGGAGCGCACGGCAGTGGAGGCGGAAGAGCGGGCCAGGCACGCCCGGCATCTGCAGGCGGTTACCGACGCCATGCAGGTCGGGGTCATAGCCGAAGAGAAGACCGGTCCGACGCCGGCCAATGCCACCATGGGGCGTTTCATCCAGGAGTGCGGGGGAATAGAAGCCTTTATCGTCGATACCCACTCCGATAGCGTGGTGATTCACCTGGAGGACACCGGCGGCGGCGAGCGGGTGTTTCGCATACGGCGTCCGGCCGACGAGGGCGAGCGGACACTGCTGGTCAGAGACATCACCCAGGAGGTGCAAGTCGACCGGGAGCGCCGGCTGTTCGCCTTCATGCCGGCAGAAAGCCCCAACCCGGTACTGCGAGTCGACGGCCGAGGCCGCCTGCGATATGCGAATCGGGCGAGCGAACCGCTGCTTGCCGAGTGGGGTATCGGCATCGATGAGGAGCTTTCAGGTTCGCTTTGGGACCCGCTGCAACGGGCCATGCACAGGAGCGGTAGCGGTACCTTCGAAATCAGCGCTGCCGAGCGGGACTATAAATTCTTCGTGGCGCGAGTTGAAGATTCCGACTTCGTCTATCTCTACGGCACTGACATAACCGACGGCAAGCGGGCCGAAGCCGCCATCAACACCTTGAATCGTCGTCTGGGGGAGCACGTGGATGAGCTCATCCGCGTCAACCGGGATCTGGAAGCGTTCAGTTACTCCGTCTCCCACGACCTCAGGGGCCCCCTGCGGACCATCGACGGCTTCAGTCACATGATCCTCGACGAACATGCAGGGGAGCTGAACGAGACCGCAAAGAGCGATCTGCAGCGCATTCGCACGGCGGTCGCACATATGAACGGTTTGATGGACGGTCTTTTGAAGCTTTCGCGGGTCAGCAGGTCCGAACTGCAGGTCGGAGAGGTCAACCTATCCGCAATGGCCCGGGAAACAGGGGCACTGCTGCAGCAGAGGCACCCGGAGAGAAGCGTGGAGTTCATTGTCGAGGAGGGGCTCACGGCAGCGGTCGATGCCAATCTTATGCAGGTCGCCATGGAAAACCTGCTCGGCAATGCCTGGAAGTTTACCTCCGGACGGACGCCGGCACGTATCCACTTCGGAGCGACGGAGGTCGAGGGCGGCTCGGCCTTCTACGTCCGCGACAACGGGGCGGGTTTCAAGATGGCCCATGCCAGCCGCCTCTTCGGTGCGTTCGAGCGACTTCACGAACAGCGCGAGTTTGCGGGCCACGGCATCGGTCTGGCGACCGTCTCCCGCATCGTCCAGCGGCACGGTGGACGCATATGGGCAGAGGCGGAACCCGAACGGGGCGCGACGTTTTATTTCACCTTGACCACATCGGGCGGCTGACCGGGGCCGGCCTCCCTCCCCTGTATGCGAATCACCTCCAGCGGCTGCGCACCACTGATGCAGCATTCCGCGCCGTAGCGTTCGCGAATGCGCCTGTAATCGCCGGCCAGCGCGCCGAGTTCGAAGGGGGGCTGAACATACGCCAATAGCCGGCCAAGGGGGTCAATCAGGGCGAGACGACTCCGGGACCACTCCGCGCCGAAGAGTCGGGCACGCCATGAGGCCAGCTGCGCCCGGGTTCCGAAGATACCGAGAAAACGACTATCGGTGTCCAGGGCCAACCGGCGCAGGCGCTCTTTTCCCTCGGACCTGTCCGGCAGAAGGATAAGCTGAGTGTTGGTGAAGCCTTCGTCTTCCACCCAATGATCGAGCGTAACCGACAGGATTTTCAGTTGGCGGCGGCAGCGCGCGCCGCATTTAACCGGGAGTCGGTAAACGAACGACCAATGGCGGTAAAGCGAATCCATCCCGAAGCGCCGCCCGTGTTGATCGACAAGCTCGTCCAACTCTGCCGGTGACGGCCTCGGCAGCACGTGTGTAAGCCGGTATCCCGGCTCCACGAAGGGCGTTTCGGTTTGGCTCTTCGCAATCAGCACCACCCCGGTCGCCGCCAAGGCGATGGCCGCGGGGAGCATCCAAAACCAGCGTTTCATTGGCCCTGGCCAAAAAAAGGTCAGACCACCTTAGGGCAGAGTTGGCGCCGCGACAAGGCATCGGCCGACGGCCCAGTGCCGCAAGTGTTCCAAACCTCGGAACACCTCTCCGGAGGCGGTGAAGATGGGCTCTTCGGGACCGTTGGCGGCAGGGATGCGGCCTGCGAGCCTACAAGGATGTATTCATTGCGTGTCCCGGAGAGCCCATCTTTACCGCCGGTTGTGTAGCAAAGTTGTGAACAACTATTTAGCCGGCCGCCCAGCCCCTGCCCTGGACGATCAGAACGTCACACGGGGCACTTGCGGCGACGTGATCCACCGTGGTCCCCAGTCGTCCGGGATTGCCCAACGCACCGAGGACCACGACATCGGCCTGCTGTTCGTTGAGGTACTCGAGAATGGCCTGCCGCGCCGAGTGGCGGGCGAGCACCACTTGGGGCTCCGCATCACTCATCTGCACCCGTGAGGCCCAGTCGGCGAGCCGTTTCTCGGCCTTCTTCCGAATATCGGATTCGGGGTCGGCCCGCTCCTCCGAGAGCCCGGCCAACTCTTCGGGGAAGTGCTCGACAACATGCAGCAGCGTCACGCGCCCGCCAGAGCAGCTGGCCTGGCTCAATACACGCTTGGCCGCGGTCTCCGCGGCTTCGGTCAGGTCGGTGGCAAAAACGATATGTCGGTATCCGGCCATGGCTGCACTCCTTTTGCGGTGGCCTTTGCGGATAAGACTAGGCCATTAAATTCCGGGCCTGCTCGACGGTTTCGATGAGACACGGGAGTGTCGACATATAGGGTTTGCGCCTCGCCACGAACTCCACCGCCTCCCCATAGCCGAAGCCGAGAACGCAGTAAAGATATCCCACCACCACCGATGGCGAGCGGCCCACACCGGCATTACAGAACACCAGCACCCGCCGATCACGATGGTCACGCAGCCAGGTAACCGCCTTGACCATGCCCTCGGCCGGGATCGGGGTCATATCCCGGAGTGGCACTTTGGCGTAGAGTCGTTCGGGGGCGGCAATATCCTTCTCTTCGGCAACACACAGCAGCGCTTCGATGGCCGGGGGCGGTGCCAACCCCTCTTCGAACGAACCGATGGCGATGTGCCCGAGAATGGGTTGCATGCACTCCTCCTTATTCACTCACAGGCTAGTGCGATTGGGCCAAAGAGGTTCGCGCAGGGGGGCGGAACGCCTGACTTCCGGCAAATAGGGTTTCTTTTCGCCTGCGCTGTGGTTGAATAATGGCTTCAGAAAAGGAGGAACCGCATGGCAGACAGGATGGCCGTGTACCTCGATGGGTATGCTAGCGAAACAGAACAAGAGCTGATCAACACGCTCAGCCGGGCATCACGCACCGACACCGAGACGCTGAAACGGCTCCTGCAGTCGGGGCCGGTTCGGCTCGCAGACAGTGCGGACACCGCGGCGGCAGAACGTTTGCGCCGCTATCTGGCGCCGTATGGGGCGAAGCTGCGCTTCGAAACGGAAACGGAAACGGCTGAAGCGCCGCCGCCACCCGGCGTCCCCCGGAGCCTCGCCGGTGAGAGCGGCGGTCCGGAGCCCCGTCCGTTGAATTTCCGACGACGGCTCGGCTGGGCCTTCGGCATCGTCAGGCGAAACCTCGTGACACTTCTGGCCCTCACGGGGCTGGTCCTGCTTTCAGGGCTTATTGTTCCCGCCGCAATGATGCTCGGTTTCGGGCTCCAGGTCGCCACCCTGTTCTCCGGAGCCGCTGCGGGACTGCCGCTCATGGCCCTGGCGGGCTCTCCCTTGGCTCTGCTGGGTACCTTCGGGGGGATGCTGCTCTTCATCCTTGCCGTATTCTCTCTCTATACCGCCATCATCCAGGTGCCGGCCTTCTCGATGGCCAATGGGGATCGGGCCAGAGTGGGGGAGGTCCTTAAAAGCGGACTCGCCCGTACGCCCGACTTCATTACCGCCATCGGGATTGCGGCGTTGGTGCCGCTGCCGCTTCAGGTGATTGCCGGTGCTTCCGGTTACCTGCTTTCCGGCAGTATGCTCAATACGGCTGTTCAGGTTTCGGTAGTGGTGGGGCTGGCCTGGATCTCCCTGTCGCTGGCGCTGGTCGCACCGGTGGTCGCTCTGGAAAGGCTGGCCCCGGTTCCTGCGATCCGCCGCGCCTGGCGTCTAATGCAGGGTTTGCGCCTGCGTCTTTTCGGAAACAGCCTGCTGCTGATGCTGGTGGTTCTGGGGGGCACCCTGCTTGCCTCCGCCCCCATGCTGCTGCTGAAGGGCGGTTCATCGGCAGGGATGCCCCTGTTGGGATTGCTCATCACACTCGGGGTAACCCTGTTGACGCTCGCCTTTATGTTCGCCGGCCTGTTTTTTGTGGTGAACTTCTATTTCGAGGCGCGGGTTTTGAAAGAGGGGTGGCAGCCCCCCTGGGTCGAAGCGCCGGATGATAGCTGGCCACTGTCGACCGAGGTGCCCGAGCCTCCGGGTGGACGCGGCTGGCGAGCCTGGGGAGAACTGGCGCTGTTTACGCTGGTTACCCTGGTGTTGATGGGTTTGATCATCTGGATGGTGCCCTCCCCGTTGATGACTCAGCCACCCGTGGGCTGACGGTCGCTACCGACAGGTCTCTGCACGATAGGCAAGGGGGCTGATGAAGCGGGAATTTCCCCGCAGCGACAGGCTGCGGTTCCATGGGGCGGGCCGCCATCGGGAGCAAACGGTCCGCTCTCAACCCGCTGTGATCGTAAACAGGGTGGCAGCCCAATGGCCGTTGCCTAGACTTGGTGAAACCCCTGCCGCTCTACCCCTATCATGGACGTTATTCTCGGGAACACTGAACGGGAAACCGTCGGGATCGTCCATCTCGAGGCCCGAAAGCTCCGCGCACCGACCTCACCCTGACCCATGGGACGCATCGAACGGTTTTCCGCCAATGACATCGGCCGGGATTTCGTGGTCGGCGATATCCATGGTCAGTTTCACCTGCTGGAACGGCAGCTTGCCCGCCTCGCCTTCGACAGCCGCCGGGATCGGCTGTTCTGTGTCGGGGACATCATCGACCGCGGCCGGGACTCCGGGGCGGCTGTGCAGTGGCTGGAGTTCCCCTGGTTTCACTGCGTGCGCGGCAACCATGAGCACATGGCACTGGAGGCCCAGTCCGACAACGATGCTCGTTTCACCTGGATGCTGAATGGCGGCGAATGGTGGAATGACGCCCCGCCGCCAACCCGCCAGAGACTGCTGTCCCTGCTGGACACCCTGCCTGTCGTCATCGTCATAGAGGCACCGCGAGCGAATATCGGGATCGTCCACGCCGATGTGCCTCCCGGGATGCGCTGGAGTGATTTCCTGCAACGGGTGGAACGGGGCGACAGGCAAGCCATCGGTACCGCTCTCTGGAGCCGGCGCCGTGTCTACAGTCGAAACAATACAGGCGTCTCCGGCATCGCCACGGTCTACTGCGGCCACACCATCGTCGATGTCCCGCTCATTCTCGGCAATGTCCACTTTATCGACACCGGAGCTTATACCACCGACGTCCTGACCGTCGTGCGCCTGTGAGGGGTGGGACTATTCAGGTCACTCTGGGGAGAACGATGATCACTTCCGAACGCCGTTCGGGTTCGGCAGCGCGTAACTCCCGGAGGGTGCGAGCGGCTACTTTGCTGAGGTCCACCGTCTCGAGCTGCATTCGGTGGCGGTTGATCCGGGAGAGTCCCAGCAGGTCATCGATAAGTTGGCCCATGCGGCAGGTGGCGCGACACATCCGGTCGAGATAATCCCGTCCCCGCTCATCGAGCTGTTCCCTGTAACGGCGCAGCAGCAACTGGCCGAAACCATCGATGCTTCGCAAAGGCGCTCGCAGATCATGGGAGACCGAATAGCTAAAGGCCTCCAGCTCCCTATTGGCCTCCTGTAATTCGGCGGTACGCGCGGCGATCCGATCCTCGAGTTCCACATTCAGATGCTGCAGCCGGGCTTCACTGAGATGCAGTGCACTGCGGCTTCGCAACGAAGCGATCCCGTAGGCCAGACTCGCGAGTCACGCCATCGGCCATACTCTCGCCGGCCAGATGGCGTCCGGCGCCCTCGATGGCCGGGAGCATGCGGGCACCTCTTTCGATCTCCGGAAACCACTCGGCGATCATCCGGTTATGCTCCAAAACGATCGTGTCGCGGTTGATGAGAAGGATCCCCTGGCCGGCGTTATCGACGATGATCCGATACTTCTCCTCCCTATCGCGAAGGTCGTCCATTGAGCGCCGCACCCGGCGACTGGCGTCGTTGAAGGCGTGGGCCAGTTCCGCCAGCTCCCCCCGACCGACGTAGGCGGAGAGGCGATTTCCACCATCGGGATGCCAGTAAAGGGGTTCCCCCGTGCGGCGCGCCTTTGCCGCAAGAGCGCTGTCGAAACCGGGCAGTACCCGCTTTGCCTCGCGGGCCTTCCAGGCGAAACGGGTGGCGTAGAGAACCCGCTCCCGGCATCCAGCAGCGACAATGCGACAAGATCGCGCCGTACGCCCTGCCCGGTGATTTCACGTTCGACAGCACCGGAGTCCCCCCCTCGACAGGGCCGTGGCCACCGATCGCTGGAGCCGTGCCATTTCATTGCGGGTGTCCGCCACTGCGGTGCCACCGAGTATCATCGCCACCTGCCGATACTCGTAAAGGACCGTCACGACCACCAGCAACGTGAGAGTCGCCATTACCGCCGTGGGCAGAACGATGCGCAGGGGCAGCGAATAGAGCGTGCGGCGACTCATCGAAAAACGCCTCCCGGAACCAGTAAATGATCCGTTTTCGGGGCGCGCGACAGCAGTCCACTCGCCACCATGAGCCGCGCCAGGTCATCAGCGGTCTGCAGCAACCGGGGCCGGCGGCCATTCAGCTGTGCACGGTTTAATGGTCGGCCGGCCAGCTCGATTCCCCGTTATGCGCGGGACAGCTCCTCGGGTGGGATATGCTGACGCCTGGCGCTGATGCTTAGCGCCGCATCGGTCGACATCGCCACGGGAAAACAAACGATCAAAAAAAGGGGCCGAAAGGCCCCTTCGCTGCCCGGGTTCAGCCGGCGCTCAAACGTAGCGCGCCTCACGCTTGATCGGCAGGGCAGCCTCTTCCCAGCCGCTGAAACCGCCGGCGAGACTGTAAACTTCCGAGAACCCCATCATCTGCATGACCGCAGCGGCCATGGCGGATCGACCTCCGGTGGCGCAATAAAGCACCACCGGGCGCTCCCGACCGGAGGTGAGTTCCTCCACGTGCAGGGGATAACCCGGGTCGGCCGCGGCTTCGATAATGCCCCGCGGCACAAGCAGTGCGCCATCGATGTGGCCCTGTTCATGTTCGGAGGATTCCCGAACATCGACGATAAGCAGATTGTCTCGCTCACTCTGCATCTGCTTCAGCTCTTCGGCCGATACCTCTTCGATGCAGGATTTGGCCGCCATCACGAAATCCATCAGGCCGACCGGCTTCTCAGGCGTAAATACGTCGTACATGCAGTTCCCCTGTTCTTCGGCAATACACATATTAGCTTATACTAATATAGTATTTCAGCAGGATCATCGGCCGTCAACCAGCCCGCATGCTACCATCCGGATCCGTTTCCGAGCCGATAGCACGATGTCCGACGACTCCTGTCCCAGCCCCGAACGACTGAGGTTTCCCGAAGCCGAAGAGCGACACGACTGGTTGGCGCCCCTGCTGGACGCCTTCTACGCAACCGATCAGGGCGTACACGAAGGCATCCGCCGGCAGCAGCGCCAGGGGCGCACCCTGGCCTGTAACAAGGGCTGCGGCAGCTGTTGCGAGACCCACACCACCATCCCGGTCTACCCTTTGGAGCTGATTGGGCTGTACTGGTATGCCGCCGAGCAGATTGAAGGCGAACTCCGGGACCGCTTGCGCGACTCCCTCCGCGCCTTCGAAACGGGCGCCCCCTGCCCCTTTTTGCTGGACCAACGCTGTGCGGTTCATCCCATGCGGCCCATGGCCTGCCGCCACTTCAACGTGTTCGGGCGACCCTGTGCGGAGGGCGAAGACGCCTACCACACGCGGCGCGCTGACGTGCTCACCCCGATTCGTCGCTACCAGGACGAAGCCTTCTTCCACCTGCTGCCATTTCACGGCGTGAAGTCAAAAGCCGAGCGACGCCAGGCTATCAAAAAGGGGACGGTTCACGCCCTGGCAAGGGTTCTGCAGGAACTCGACTGGAACCGTCTGGCCGATCGGATGGAGGCCGTCGAAAGACGGGGGTGACGACTAGTGCGCCATGCGGAAAATAGTGTAACTCTCAGCCGTTCCACAAAGCCCCGGTCGACTCTCCCGACGCGGCCAATCTCAGTCGTAATCCTCGAGGAAGGTCTCGACCGCGGCCTCAACCATCATCTGCCCGGCCTTGACCGCGTCGTGGTAGCGACGCATCCAGGGGCCCATCAGCCCGCGTGAAAGCTGCAGTTCCCGCAGCATCACCCGCGCCAGCGGACCGCCGAGTTGCAGAAAGCCGCTTTCCTCGAAATCCCGCTCCGCACGCTCCCGATCGTAGTCGACCCGCACGATTTCCGCGTCCCAACGGCCCCGAGTGAAATGGAAACGTCCATAGGCGGCTCGCGGGTCGCGATCGAAGGGAGAGCCGACAGAGCCCGTATTGACCACCAGCACACCCTCATGCCGCCGGACCAGCGGATGGTGCGTGTGGGAGGTGATAAACAGGTCGCGCGCATCTCCCAGCTTTTCCGCCAGCTCATGGGCTTCGGTTTCGGGGCGGATACCGTCGCGGTTTCCCAGACGCGTACCGTGGGTCACGTGAACCGAACCGCCGTCCCGGTCCTCCAGATCGAGCTGATCGGGCCAGTCCCTCACCTCGCTGAGGGCCGCTCCCAACTGATCGACGGTCCAATGGGCGAAGCGCCTCAATTCAAACTGCGGATTTCCCGGCTCCCGCAAACGTTCCGCACAGGCGAGAACAAAGGTCTCGTGATTGCCTTTTAGGAAGTGCGCGCGCGGCTGATAGGCGCCGATACGTCGCAGGCAGGCGCGGCTATAAGTGCCCCGGTTGATGAGATCGCCATTGACGATGACTTCATCCGGTCGCCAGCGCTCGATATCCTCCAGCACCGCCTCCAGCGCGGGAAGATTGCCGTGTATATCGGAGATAACCGCCAGTTTCACCGATTCGCCTCTGTTTGCCTGCTTACCGTCCAGCGTTGCCCTGACTGATTAGCGGGGCTCTGAGTGTCACACTATTTTCCGCATGGCCCACTAGCCTACCATGACAGCCCAGGGTGACTGCCGGACGTCAGCGGACGCTTTTCCCTGCGTTTCAAGTTGTTTTTTTAACTTGACGGGATTCGTAAGATATTACACCCAAAATCTGAACCCGCTGATTTCAAAACGTGGAGGTCCCATGAAATTTTCCCCCTGCACCGGAGACTGCACCGAAAAGGGATCGCATTGCGAAGGTTGCAACCGCAGCCATGATGAGATCGCCGAAACTCGGGAAGTGGTCGATCAGATAGCCGAGCTGGCCTCGAAAATGGGCTACGAGAATGTCGATGAATTTGTGCAGTTCGTCGCCAAGAAGGCCACCGGGAAGGCGCGGCTGCTGCAAATGATGGCGAAAACCTGAGACACCCGCCCACCTGGGACCGGAGGCCAGCTCCATGGCCTCCGGTCTATCCGCTGGCCCCATAGAATTGCGAAAACAGGTAGGCCACCACCAGGATAACCGCCAGCAGCAATCCCCACATCAACGACACAACGAAGCGACTGAAACTCCTGACCGTGCGCTCCCAGCGTTGATGGTCTCGCCCCTCTCCCATCATCCCTCCCGGTCCGGCCCCGCACTGCGCAGACGATTGACGATCAGGCCGAAGAATCGGTCCGCTCCCGAGTAGGCCCAGCCCAGGTGATCGCCACAGCCCCGGCACAGGGCGTAGCGCCAGAAACAGCCGGGAAACCAGCTATGGGCATCCGTGGGATCGCCGAACACAGCACAACCGGGAGCCCCTCGGAAACAGCCCACGCGGAAGGTCAGTCCCACCGGATTGGTCAGTCGATGCTCATGAAGACCGCCGACTTCAATGGCCTGGGCGGGTTCGGTGACCATCTGCCCGCAGGTGGCGCAGACCAGTCGCTGCCCTTCGCCGGCCTCATCAGTGGCCCGGACATCCTCCAAAAGGCGTTCGATATCCACCGCATCACGTCGGTTAAGGGCCTGCCGAACGGTCGTCGGTATCACGCCCCACCTCCGTAACGGCGCTTCGCTTCATCCAAAAAGGCCTGAACCATCCGCGGCCCGGTGACAGGCCCGATGCCGGCCTTCAGAAGGCCCGATACCCGATGATGGGTGTAGTCCATGCCGAAATGGACCCGACATCCCGCATCGGCCGCCATGAACGACCATTCGATCAGGGCCACGGGAAACGGCCCCTCTTCAGTATGCACCCGGATGCTCTCGGGCCTTTCCAGTTCGGCACGGGAACGGAAGTCGAAGCTAAACGCGCCGAAACCGACGGACTGCTCAACCAGCAGGCCCTCTTTACGGCTGAGAATTCGCACGGCCCGATATCCCGGCACGAACCGGGGGTAGCTCTCGATATCCGCCACCAGATCGAACATGCGTTCAGGGCTGTAACAAACGCTGCGAGTGATGTCGTAGTCGTGCATGGGGCTATCCGGCACTTTCGTACGGATAAGGATAAACGCCGCGACCCTTCACCGCTCAGCCGTTCGGCTTTTTCCAGGCGGCCGTGCCTACCCGCCATCGCAGTCGGCCCTGCTCGTCACGGCTCATTCGCTCTTCGAGGCGAACGTGACGGTGATCGGTTTTGAGGTGAACCTCATCCAAATGCGGGGTTTTAACCACCGTATGCTGATCCAGCGTGCCGTCCACCTGGACCACGGCGACGCCGGGCTCCTGCTCAAACCATTGCCTGAAATGATCCCGCTTCCCCTGAAGCTCGCCCACCTCATCCTCGGACTGCTGCATCTGTTCGGGAAACCGGTTTAGCCGTTCGGTGATCCGTTCCTGTTCATCGAAGAATTCGGCCAGATGCCGCTCCGCCGCGGCGACCCGCGGCTCCAAATCCTCCAACTCCTGTCGGAAGCTTTCGGCCTTCTCCGACAGATCGGCATTTTCCATCGCCTCCACCGACTGCCTGAGTTCACGCTGGCGCACCATGGCGCGATCCTGGAACTGCGCCTCATCACCAACGAGTTGCTCCAGCTCTTCGAGGCGCTCGTGAAGTCGCTCCTTTTCACCTTCCAGCCCGGCCATCGCATCCTTTCGCTCGGCAATGGCGGCGTTCAGGCGTGCCAGTTCTTTCGCTCCGGGCTCCTCGACGCCGACGACGAGCCGGGTCGCCGCCGCGGTTTCAGAACCCACTGCCGCGACGAAGATCCCCTTACGGGCGGTGACTTCGGAACCGAGCACGGTGCAACGGGGACTCAGAAACGCCCCTCCGCATTCCACCGTGGACTCCACGGCCTCCTTGTCGACGATGACGTCTCCGGACACTTCGAGCGAGGCCTTTTGCAGGTAGAGTACCCGGACGGTGCCACCGGCATGAATATGGCCACCAATCACCCCCCCCGCCACCGATACGTTGCCGGTCGCCTCGATGTCGGCCTCCCGGACCTCGCCAGCCACCAGTTCACCGCAGCGCACACGGAACCCGCTCTCAACCGCTCCCGGGACCACCACCCGGCCATGGAAATTCACATGACCGGTATCCAGACCGATATCGCCCTCGACACGGTATTCCGGGTAGACCGAGACCGCCCCGACGGCCGAAACGGACGGTCGCCCCTCCTCTGTCGCGGTAACGGTGGATCCATCATCCGACAGCTCAGTGCCCGAATCGGCGCTTAGCAGGGCGTCCCGGGGCTCCGGAGGATTCAGGATATGGCCGAAGACATCGGTACCGGGCTCGCCCGGGTGTGAGGGGTTTTTGCGCGCCACGACCTCGCCCGGGGCGACCTGAGGGATTTCACCCCGGTCGCGAAAATCGATTACTCCGTTTGCTTCCTGCCGGCCGGCATTCAGAGGGTGGGTCTCAAACAGGTAGTCGATATGAGCATCCATCGGCGGCTCGGGCGCCTTGCCGCGCGCAATCGTAATCCACTCCCCGGGAGACAAATCGCCCTGGCACAAGGCGGCGAGGGCCTCACCGTCGATGCCGAATACGATGCCCTGGCGCTCCAGTTCCGCCGCCACCCTCTCCTGTCCGGGTGGTTCGCCACTATTGAGAACGGCATCGGCCGACAGTCGATCATCCGAAACCCTGATCGAGAATAGCGGCCGGGAGGCGCTTGTATCCCGCTGCTGTGCCTCCAAGAGCGCTTTGCGCTGCTCCGCCGTGATCACCCCCTGCCGCACGAGAAGGTCGCCGATCAAGGTTTTCTCCCCCTGATCGAGAAAGCGGCGCTTCTGTTCATCCATGACAGCTTCCACCTCTTCAGCAGAGGCGATTCCCTGCGCTATGGCCAGATCACCGAAGCGGCGATCGGCCATGCGCTTCTCCTTGAGCTGCTGAATGGAGGTGAGGAAATTCAATTGGCGAGGGCTCAGCATCCCGGATGAGACCAGGATATCGCCAAGCCGCTCCCGCTCCTCCGGGGCTTGCCGGCTCTGAAGATCAAGAGCACGGCGCAGCTGATCGGAGCTCAACATCTTGAAGCGAACCGCAAGCCGACCCAGCGAGTCGCCCGCATCATCGAAGGAGAGAGTCGTCTCTGAAGCGCTCGGGCCGCTCTCCGCAAGCGCATCAGCGACAAGCACGAAGCGTTCACCGCATCGGCGGCAGGCGACGCGTCGCCCCTGCCACTCCACGGGCACCGCGTATTGGGCACCGCAATTCGGGCAGCCGATGCGCTCCTTACCTTCGTTCACTGACACTTCCCCCATCCCTTTCGGGCGAATCTTCGTTGTATAGCGGGAGAAGGATTACGTCAATCGTCGCCGCGCCGGGCAGACATGAGAGCGGCACTCTCTTTATAGCAGCGGTTCGTCACCGGGAGGGAGATGTTCTGTCCCATCATCGAAACGCCCCTTGGCGGTAAAGGGCAACTCCGAATCCAGTTTCGGGACATAGATGCTGCCGCGCAGTTCGTAACGCAAATCGGCTTGCCGATCGGAAAAGCGGCGCAGCTGACCAAGGAGCAGGGCGGTGTTGCTCGTCAATTCCACCGAGAGTCGCTCTTCACTGTAGGGCGCCACGGTCAAAACCTGATTGCTGACGCCGCGGGCGTATTCCTCTTCGTTCACGGAAAAGCGGTACTCCATTCCGCCGATCGGCAGCGGTACGGGGTTGGGATTTCCGATCCGCAAATCGAGTACGAAGCGCTGCTCGAGCAGCCCGACCTCCTTCAGGCGAATGTCCGAGAGGCTCACCTGAGGGGCTTCGAATTCCGCTGTCGAACGCAGACCCGCGCATCCGCTGATCAACAGCATGAGCAACACACCCGTCCAGGCCCGAAGGAGCATACCCATTCTCCGCGCTTTCCCGCTTAGCGTGAAAAACTAGTCCAGCCACTCCCCCCTGTAACGGATCACATGTCCAGCCGAAAACGCTCCCCCCGAAAAGCAAGCACCAGCCCCGTCGGGTTGATGGCCTCCAGGGTCGGCCCTTCAGTCAGTACGTCACCTTCCCCGTATTCACGCTCATTGATGAAGACGAAGCGATTTTCCGGACGTTCACTGTAAACGTGGATATTGAGCACCAGGTTGCCGATGGCAGCTCGGACATCGGCCGGGAGTTCACCCCAGGCCTTGGCCGGAATCCCCGGGCTGTTGGTCCGGGGCGCTGTTTCGGGCTGAACCGTTCCGCTCCGTGCGGCTTTCACTTCAGGCGAGACATCGGGGTCGAGCTGAATCTCCTGGCGGCGAGGCAAGTTTTGGGCGGATTCGGTGCTTTTAACCGGCAGCTTGGCCGATCGGGGCTGGGAGGCACCCAACTGACCCCTGCCCGCCGAGGCTATCGGCTGCGCGCTCGTTTCCGGGCCGGAAGCCTGCGAACGGAACAGGTAACCGGCAATGAAAAGGGTCAGGAAGGCGCCCAGCAGAAGCGAAGCCAGTAGCGGCCCGATCCGGCGCGCGGAGGGACGAGGCGAGGGCGCCTGTCCCTGAAGTGTGGGGACCCTGCCGCGCGCATACTCGCGCTGGGACTTATTCAGTGCCTCGAGGATGTAAGACACCCATCACTCCTTGGGTTGTCGGGCATCCAGCCGCGGGATCATCGGGTCATCCGCAACCGAATTGAGTTGGATAAGGGTTCGCGGGCCGGCGATGCCGTCCGCCTCCAGGGCATGCTGTTTCTGAAACCGGAGCACGGCCTCCCGCAGGGTATCGGTATACGCCTGGGGGACGGGCCCGCCGCCCTCCAGGCGTTCCCATAGCCAGCGCACCGCCCAAGGAGATGACCGCCGGCCGATCAGCGATGCTTCAGGTTCGGGCGGGCGCCAGAGTATCAGGTATCTGCCACGCCAGAACTCGTCCTCCTCCGTGAGAGGCAGCGACCACTGCTTTTCGGCCACCTGGAAATTGGCGTGCTGCTCGCTCAGCCCCGTCAGCAGCACATGCCGAAGATCATCGCCATCCACAAAGCTCAGAATGGCCGGTCGGTTCAGGTGGCGCAGCTCGTCCCAGCCTCCCCTTCCCGGCAGGCAGCGCAAACCGTGATTACGTGCGGAGTTACAGAAATCGGGTTCCGGCTCGCTGCCGGGCATCCCCCAGCGCGCGAAAAGGAGTGCGTGCGCGATCGCCAAATTGCGGCTGGCCGGCATCTTCCGAATCAGCTGCTGAATACGGATGTGCGCCGGCAGCGCCTGCTGCCGGGAGAGCGGCGGCGGTCCCTCTGAAGCGGTGAGCGCAACGGCCTCGGACCGCGGTGCGATGCGCTCGAATGCCAAAGCGACCGTCGAACGGGTGTCCGGCAGAAATCCCGCCCCCCCTGCCGTCAGCGCCAGGATTCCCAGTAGGGCGACGCGAACGGACAATGGACGAGGTCGCTCCCGCCCCCCCTTGAGTTCGGCCGCGGCGCGGCGCACGATTTTGCGCCCCACCCGTGCGCGGTCGGTGGCATAGGCCCCTAACAGGGCCCTGTCACAAACCGTATTGATAAGACGGGGCACACCGCCCGAAAACGCGTGGACCTCCCTCAGAGCCCCCGGGGTAAAGAGGGCAGTCCTTGCACCGGCCACGTGCAGACGGTGATGAATGTAGGCACGGGTCTCATCGAGACTCAACGGCGTTAAATGGCAACGGGCGGTGATGCGCTGCGCCACCTGTCGAAGCTCCGGCTGCTCCAGGAGGTGGCGCAATTCCGGTTGGCCAATGAGAAAGATCTGCAGCAGTTTGTGCCGATCGGTCTCCAGATTGGTCAGCAGGCGAATCTGCTCCAGCACATCGGGACCCAGATTCTGCGCCTCGTCAATCAACAGAACGGTTCGCCGCCCCCGGCTGTGCGCCTCGAGAAGATGGGCGTTGAGCCTGTCGATGAATGCCTTGGTGGAGTCGCGCTCATCGGGAAGAGGGATCCGCAGTTCCTCAAGAATATTGCACAGCAATTCCGGTGCCGTGAGCTTCGGATTGAGCACCAGAGCGGCATCCACGGCCTCCGGCAACTGCGCAAGGAAGGCGCGGCAGATCATGGTCTTGCCCGTTCCCACCTCCCCGGTCAGTTGCAAAAAGCCACCCGCCTCGCCCGCGCCGTAAAGGAGATGCGCGAGGGCCTCCCGGTAGCGTTCACTCAGATAGAGAAACCGCGGTTCGGGGGTAATGGAGAACGGCTTTTCGTCGAGGTCGAAATGATTCAGGTACATGGGGTCCCGCTGCGGGGTTCGTTTTTCTAACATTCTAGTGGATGCCAGGAGCGGAGGTAACTCTGTGAGGTAGCGCTAGTGGGCCATGCGGAAAATAGTGTAACTCTCAGCCGCTCCACAAAGCCCATAGGCAAGGCGCACGAGCGCAGGACTAGCGGGCCTAATTCAAGCGAGTGCAACGCCGACTATGGGCTTTGTGGAGCGGCCCGGAGGGAGCCCCGCCAAGGAGCCAATGCCGCGTTGCACTCCTTGAAAAGGGCTCGCCATTCCCTGCGCAGTGCGCCTTGCCTTGGCTCCTTGGCGGGGCTCTGAGTGTCACACTATTTTCCGCATGGCCCACTAGACTTTGTTCGTGAAAACGGACACAGGGGCCGGTCTACGATGGCCGATGCAACGCAAAGGGCGCTGGTAAGGACGCTGTTGCGCCGTTACGGACGAACCTACGCCGAGGAGGCTGGAGTGCGGATAGAGAACAACACCCCCTCGGCCCTCTTCCAGCTTCTCTACATGGCACTTCTTTTGAGCGCACGCATAGCCGCCGGTAACGCGATGGAGGCGACCATCGCCTTGCGCAAGGCGGGACTGACCACACCGCAAAAAATGGCGAAAGCATCCTGGCAGGAGCGCGTCGATGTGATTACCTGGCACGGCTACAAGCGCTACGATGAGCGTACGTCGACCATGCTGGGCGATACCGCTCAACGGCTGCTCGATGCCTATCGGGGTGACCTTCGCCGACTGCGCGAAGCCGCTGAAAACGATGTCGGCCAGGAGAAGAGATTGCTCAAACAGTTCAAGGGGATTGGCGATGTGGGTGCCGATATCTTCCTGCGAGAGGTCCAGGCGGTCTGGGATGAGGTCTATCCCTATGCCGATATGAAGGTGCTAAACTCCGCCGGCAAACTCGGACTGCCGGAACACCCCGAGGAGCTCGCCGATTTGGTTGCAAGGAACGAATTTCCGAAGTTTACGGCAGCACTAATCCGGGTGGACCTGCACCGTGCCCATGAAACGGTGCGGGCCGAAGCGGCGGGTTGAAACCCATCCCTCAAGCACCGGCTTGCTACCACTCTCCCGGCCTAACGACGCCAGCCCCCCGTGGCCCCCAAATCAATGAGGATAGGATGCGGCTGACCGACACTATCGGCGCGAATCACACCGTCCTGGCACTGGCGGCCGCGCGACTCGGCGATGCCCTGGGCAACAGTATCCTGTTCGTTGTCATCCCGCTTTACGTGGCAAGCCTGCCCGCCCCCTGGCTGCCCTTTCCGGAAACCGTGCAAGCCGGCATCCTCATCTCCGTCTACGGGCTGGTTACAACCGGGGTCCAGCCCCTGGCGGGCGCCTGGGTCGACTGGTCCGACCGCCGCAAACCTTTCATTCTGGGCGGACTGAGCCTGGCTGGCATCGCCATCCTCAGCTTTGTGCTGGCCGAACAGTTTGCCGATCTGCTGTTCCTGCGAATCCTTCAGGGAGTCGGCCTGGCGCTGACGATACCGGCCGGCATGGCCCTGCTGGCAGCGAATACGGAGAAGAAGACCCGCGGCGGCTCGATGGGCGTCTATACCACGGCACGCCTGATCGGGTTTGGACTCGGTCCCCTGATCGGAGGTGCGCTCCACGACACCTTGGGTTTTAACGCCGCGTTCTACACCGCCGCTGCCTGCATCGCTATTGCGACCGTTCTGGTACAGCTCTGGATCAAGGATACCCCCGCCCGCGATACCATAAAAAGCCGCAGGAGCTTCCGTCTGTTCGATCGCACGCTGATGTCCCCCGGGATCCTGGGGGCGGGACTGGCGGTGTTTGCCATGGCCAGTGCCTTCTCGATGATGACCCCGCTGGAGAGCGAATTCAACGAGCGCCTGCAACAGGGGGCGTTCGCATTCGGCGCCGCCTTCAGTGTACTGATTCTGAGTCGGCTACTGCTCCAGGTCCCTTTCGGCCGACTCTCCGACCGGTTCGGTCGAAAAGCCGTGATCGTGTCGGGACTGGTTATCATGGCGCCGGCCACGGGACTGATGGGCGAGGTCCATACGACGCTTCAGCTGCTCGGGCTGCGGGCAGTACAGGGAATCGGCTCGGCCGGCATCGCCGCCCCGGCTTTCGCCCTCGCTGCAGATATGGCCACTGCTGGAAACGCCGGTCGACAAATGGCTCTGACCACGATGGGTTTCGGGCTGGGTATCGCCACCGGCCCACTCATTGCCGGCGGCCTGGCCGTCTTCTCTTTTCGTTTGCCGTTCATCGTGGCCGCCATCCTTCTGCTGACTGCGGCCTGGGCCATACACCGCTATGTCCCGGAGACGGTGGGATCACGGGAAAACTGAGCGGAAACTCTCTTTACAGTCTTGGCCGCACCGGTATCGAGAAGTCCCGCCGGGTCGGCATTGTCTGTCAGGTTTTTTCGCCGATACCCCCTATTCCTGTCTTTTTGTCCTCCGAAGGGCGAAACGACTGGCAATCTCCGGAATTTCGGCAACGCTTACCCTATCGGAAACGTGGGTTCGACATACTGAAAAGCTTGTCGGGTCAGACATTTGCAAGGAGGCAATCATGGTCACACAAGCCTACGATGTTGAGCGGATGGCAGCCCGCCGCCCCGCCATCAGCGCGGTTCGCTGGGGAGCAGTGTTTGCCGGGACGGTCGCCGGCATCGCTATCTACCTGCTTCTCGCCCTTTTCGGTGTAGCAATCGGCTTAACGGCCGTAGAACCACAGGCGGCACAGCCGGTCGGCGCCGTGCCTTTGTGGACAGGTATCTGGAGTTTCATCAGCATGCTCGTTGCCGCCTTTATCGGGGGCTGGATTGCCGGCCGGATGTCCGGGCTTCGGCGCAGGCTGGACGGCATGCTTCACGGTCTGGTGGCCTGGGGCCTGACCACCCTGTTTGCCGGGTACCTGGCGACCACGGCCGTGGCAGGAATCGTCGGTGGCACCATGAATATTTTCGGCCAGACACTTCAGACCGCCGGTCAGGTCGCGGGGGCAACCGGTGCGACGGACCAGTTGCAGCGGATCATCACCGGGACACCCGGCGGTGGAAACATCACCCTGCAATCGATGGGCGCTCTACAGGACCGGCTGGCCGCCCAGGACCGTTCCGGCGCTATTCAAGTGATGACCAATCAGATGGGCTTTTCGCAGCAGAGAGCGGAACAGGTCGTGGACCAGGTCATGCCGCTGTTCCAGCAACCGGGACAGCAAGTGGAGCAGATTGCCCAACCGGCCGTATCCGCCGCCACAGCAGCCTCCTGGTGGCTCTTCGTGACCCTGGCCGTGTCACTGGTCCTTGGGATCTGGGGCGGTGCCATCGGCGCACGGGGCACCAGCAAGCGCATCCGGGGCGATCACAGCAACGAGCGTTACCAGTTGGGAGCCTGATAGCACGCGAAGGCGCTCCCCCTCTTCAGGGGGACGCGCCGCTCCCCTCCCGGCTGCTTGAGACCGGATCGGCTCCCGTTCAGAGCACCGAGGGCGGGCAGCCGTCCAGCCAATCGTCTTCTAAATAGATGCTCCGAAATGGTATCCAGTCACGTCCATATCCGAATCCTGGCTTCTGGTAGGAGCCCCGCGCCGGGGCGATTGCCGACCCTATCGCGGCGACGCGCCGCTCCTACCCGGGTGGATACGAATTTGGAACACGTATTTAGAACGGCCACAGATCCCACGATTCCAGTTCGTCCTTACAGCGGCTGAGTTGCGTGTGATAACGGCTGGCGCGCGAGTCGACCTTCCGTGCAACTTTCATCAGCCAGGGCTTGCTGCGGTAGGTACCGCGACGGTAACCGCCGTGGCCTTCGTGATAGGCCAGATACTGCTTGTAAGCATCCCACTTGGAGATGCCCAGTGTTTTGTAGGTCATGTAACCGTACCAACCGATGAAATCGGCGGCGTCTTCGAAATCGTCCCGGTCGGCCCAGGTGTTGCCCGTCTTCTCCTGGTACCACTCCCAGGTCGAGTCCTTCACCTGGGCGAAGCCGTAGGCCGAGGATTTACGGAACCAGGGAATTACCCAAAGGATAGTGTCCCGGGGCGGTTTGGCGTCGTACTGAAAGCGCGACTCTTGGTGCATGATCGCCAATTGCACGTGGGGAGGGACGCCCCAGCGCTCATAGACATCCTGAGTCACCTCGAACCAGTCATCCTTCTCCCGAAAGATTTCGCAGCTGTCATCCATGTTACTGGGCGGTGTCGTGGCACAGCCAGTCAGTACGAGTCCAAACAGGAGGAGTATCCAGCGCATGAGAAGGCGAATCGATGGGGGCCGAAGCATTATCATCGCATGCGGACACGAGCCCGCCAACGCCTGGACCTCCCAATCCCGGGCGGCTCTCCGGCGTATACATCACACCGATATCCACGGTGCCCGCCACGAGCCCTTGCATAATGCCCTCTTCGAAGCCGATCTCCATTCGTAACGAGACGTCGGGCACCGTACAACGCATCCACTGTGCCCAGCGCGGCAAAAAGCCTTCCCACAGGGCTATGCGGCCACTCAAGGTCAGACTCCCGCGAAAGCCCTCCGGCAAACCCACATCATGACGGGCCTGCTCGAACGTACGGACCATCGCCTTGGCGTGCCGCAGAAAACGACTGCCGGCGGGTGTCAGTTGCGCGCCGCCGCGACCCCGGCGAAACAGCCGGGCCCCCAGCTGCGTCTCCAGCGCCTGAATCCTTGCGCTGACGGTCGACTGGGTGATGTGCAGCCGTTCGGCGGCACCGATAAAGTTGCCGGCGGCCGTTACCGCAAGAAATGTGCGGGCAAATTCAATTTCCATGGAGTGCCGAAAAATCGAACCTCCCGATATTTAGGTTCAAAAATTTTCGTTTGTCCAATAGTTGGCGCGCCCCTATGTTCGGTACAGGGACAGAAAAATCGGAGGTGCAACGAAATGGCTGTCGAGGAGACCGAAATGCAGGTGGCAACCGACGAAGAGGGTTACCTGATCGAACCGGAGGAATGGAGCCCGACGATTGCCGAACACCTGTCCAGGAGTGAGCAACTCGAACTGGGCAATGAGCACTGGAAGATCATCGAATTCATGCGCCGCTTTTACGAAGAGCACCGGATCGCCGCCGACGCCCGCTTCGTCGTGAAATATCTGGCCAATGAGCTGGGCTACGGTCGGAAAGCGCAAAAGCGCCTCTTCGAGCTTTTTCCCTACGGATACGTGAAACAGGCTTGCAAGATTGCGGGCATGAAACGACCACGTGCCTGGAGTACCGGCTAGCCGAATCATTCCGGACCGAGTGCTCCTGGTGCGCGGCGGCGTGGGCAAATTGCCGCGAGTACGGCTAAATTCTCAATCGGCTGTCTCGCGGCCAAATCGCACCAGGAAGGTGAACCCTGCCGACTGCATACCCGCATAAACCCCCGTTCTTCATCAGCGGGGAGCAATACCCGTTCCGCGCTCACTGGTTCGAACGGGGCAGCGCCGCCATGCACTATCTGGATGAGGGCGATGGCTTCCCGGTCCTGATGCTCCATGGCAATCCCACCTGGTCGTTCCTTTACCGGGAGGTCATCACGGCACTGCGCGACAGCTGCCGCTGTATCGCACCGGACTATCCCGGCTTCGGTTTCTCCGAACATCCGCCGGATTACGGCTATACCCCGCGGGAGCACAGCGAATGGATCGCGGCCCTCATCGATGAGCTGGAACTCGAACGTTACGTGCTGGTGGTTCAGGATTGGGGCGGCCCCATAGGGCTTGCCGCAGCGCTTCATCGACCCGAACAGGTGGCCGGGATCGTGCTGTTAAATACCTGGTGCTGGAAGCCGGATCGCTCCATGCGCCTCTTCTCCCGAATCGTGGGGGGAGGTCCCGCCCGATATCTTCACCTCCAATACAACCTCTTCGCCCGCTTTCTCCTGCCGCTCGGCATCACCCGCAAGGAGCGAAAGAGAGCGGACATCCTTCAGGCCTATCGGGCGCCGTTTCCGACGCCCGCGACCCGCCAAGGCACCTGGGTCTTTCCCCGCGAGATCGTCCACTCGAGCGAATGGCTCGGAGGTATTGAAACACGGCTGCCGGAGTTGGCCGGCAGACCGGTGGAGATGGTCTGGGCCATGAAGGACCCGGCCTTCCGGCATGAGCGATTCATCAGGCACTGGTACCGGCATTTCCCCGATGCGCCCGTGGAGAGACTCCCTGACGCCGGCCACTACCTGCAGGAAGATCGCCCCGACCGGGTGGTGGCGGGAATAGGAAGGGTATTGGGGCGAATCCCTGAAAGGCCCCCTCCTGCCCCATACTCCCGAACGACCTGAAAAACGGCAGTCTCGGGGATTTGGGGCTAACTTGTTTCAACGCATCTAAAAAGATGAACGGCGTTGCAGACGAGCGATTTGACCCTTTATATGAGTACAGAAGAAGCGAATATCCGAATAGCGGCAGAGGCTGAAGGATCCCCACGAATTTCATAGCGGAGTGCTCGGCTGGATCTCCGAGGCCAAATCCCTACGGGCCTGAGCAACATCGGCCTCTCCGAACGCTAGTGGTCTGCGATCCAGTACGCGCAGGCCCAAAAAGACGAATGACAAAACCCGGCGGGTACGGATCGTGTTGGCTTGATAGTGGAAGTGGACTTCGTGCTGCTCCGCTACCTTTCCGAACAGCCATGCAACGAACAGTGCCAGTGCGTTGATGAGCAGCAGCACGTCAAAACGTTCGGCTGAACGAGAGCGCGAGCGGTTCAGGCCCAGGCCGTAGTATTCGTCCTTGGTATCGCGGAATGCCTCTTCGATTTGCATGCGCTTGGCATAGGCAGCAATGACCTCATCGGTGATTGCCGAGCTGCCGGAGAGGGATGTTGCAATGACCCAGGGCTCGCGCTCTCGGGCGGCATTCTCACGACTCTTTCCAGCCTGAGAACGGCGACCCTTTTTATTCCTGTCGACGCGGCCCTTGGGCGGCTTACGAAGTCCATAAATCGCGCAGCTCAGCGGTGAACTCTTGGCCAAGGAAAATTCGCCCATAAATGTGCGCTCGTCGCTCTCAAGCAAATACCCAAGGAGCTTGGCACTCAACCACTTATCTTCTTCGGAACGAGCGACTTGGACAGTCCCGCGAATGCGCCCAATCCAGTCCCACCCCATCGCCTCGACCGCTCGGAACCAGGGGTTCTTGAAACCGGCATCGGTGACAAAAATGGGACGGCAATGCTCGGGTACCACTTGCGCCAGCGTTCTGAGGAAATTTGATTGGACATCCCGATTCCCACACTGCGATTGCGGATGGACCTCCTGGTAAAGCGTCTTGCCTCGTCCTCCCGCTGGAATGGAGGCGCGCAAAACGTGGAATTTCTCGTCGTGCGATACCGGAGACCAATCGATTAACACTAAAGGACGCTCTGCCTGGCCGATGCTCCAGTGCGCCATGGCCCGATAAAGCATTGGCGCCTCGCGCCCCAAATGCGGGTTGCCGATCAGCCTGTCCATCTGCTTTATCGATGCCTTCTCTGTCACAGGCCGGGGTGAACGTCGCCCCAGACCTGTGACCGAGACGCACTTGCCGACAAGTGCCGCCTCGATTCCGGCTTGCACAGCCGAGAACCGAACCTTGTGCATTGCTTGACACTCGGCTCCAAAATTTGCCTCAATCAGGTCGGTGGCGTGCATCTCTATCTCCTTACGGCTGGCTTCTTTCGTTTCGCAACCGCAAGAAGATCATGCCCAGAGATGCATGTCCACCCCTATTTCCTTGTTAGTCAATCAGTTGGCTCTGTAATTCGTGGGGATTCTTCAGCGGCAGAGGTTCCGCGAAAAAACGTGGTGATGGACCGATGTCGCTAACCAAACAGGGGACATCCACTTCTTCCAGCGTGGTCAGAAGCGAAAGCCGTAGCGCTCGGCTCCAAGTTCGCGAGGCCGATCTGTTGGCCGACAAAAAACAGTTGCTGCAGCTTTGGCGTGAGACCTTCGGGGATTACGCTGAAGAGCGCTACGACTGGCTCTATCTCGATAATCCTCACGGTTCGCGGTGCTTCGTGCTGGAGTCGGCAGCCGGTCGGATTGTGGGTGCGGCGGCGGTCACTTTCCGGATCCTTCAGATTGAAGGGCGCAGCCAATTAGGTGTTCAGGCCGTTGATTTTGCCATTGACAAGCCGTTTCGGTTCGGGGGAGCCGCCCTTCAGTTGCAAAAGCGGATTATCAATGAATGCGAAAAGCTTGGAGCCTCTGTGATCTACGGATTCCCCCTGCCCGGTGCCCGGGTTATACAGCGTCGATTGGGTTTCTCGGATGTTGGCGGCTTCGAACGGTGGGTTCTCCCCATCCACTGCGGTTACAAACTCGAAAAACGCGTTCAAAGCCGAATGGTGAGACGGCTTCTGTGCATCCCGATCGATCTCTTCTTTTCACTCGGATGGCGTTGGCCCAACCGCCTGGCCTCGACGCTGAAGGCGGCGACATCCTCTGCGCGCCACGAACGACTGGAAACGGTCGCCAGGAATCATCAGAACACCTTTTCCGTCGTGGGCGAGCGAACTTCCAGTTATCTCAAATGGCGCTTCCATGATGAGAAGTTCTCGATATTCACACTGACCGACAAGAAAGGTTCTGCGGCCGGCTACGTCGTTTACTCGAGGCTGAATTGCGGACTACAAATCAATGACATCTTCGGGACCGACTTGCCCCACTGGCAGGCGACACTGGTCGCCTTCATCCGCAGGATGTACCGCGACAAACCGGACTTCATCGAATTGAACGTCCTTGCCGGCGAAAATTGCAAAAGCGTGTTGCGCAAAACCGGCTTTCGGCTGAGGCCGGGGGCTGGCCATGTCCTGGCTTACTGGGTCGATCGCACCGAGAAGGAAGCCCCACAGAGCGAACACTGGTACCTCACCAGTGCAGACAAGGACGGCTGAAGTATCGTAGCCGTTTTTTTCCGCACAAAAACGGGTTATCGTTTGCGGCCGACCAAACCGCTTCTCCCGCCATGATTCCGGAGTCACACCGCCGCTTCAAACGTATTCGCTGGACCATCTTCGGCCTGCTGGTGGTCTCCTACATGATGGTCTACTTCCACCGCATGGCACCCGGTGTGGTTGCCGCCGATTTGATGCAGACCTTCGGCACCAGCGGCGCGGCACTCGGCTCTCTGGCTGCCATGTATTACTACATCTACACCGCCATGCAGGTACCCTCGGGGGTTTTGGCCGACACCCTCGGACCGCGCCTGAGCGTCACCATCGGTGCGCTGATTGCCGGCGGTGGCTCCCTGCTGTTCGGCCTGGCCCCCGATTTCGCCACCGCCTCCGTCGGTCGCTTTCTGGTCGGGCTGGGCGTGTCGGTGGTCTTTGTGGGCCTGATGAAGTGGAATACGGTCTGGTTCAGTGAGAAGCGCTACGGCCTGATTAGCGGCCTCACCCTGCTGCTCGGTAACGTGGGGTCGATTCTGGCCGCGGGGCCGCTCGCTGCGCTTTTGCTCGACTTCTCCTGGCGCGATGTTTTCATCGGCGCGGGCGCCCTCTCCCTGGGTCTGGCTCTGCTCACCTGGTGGATTGTTCGTAACCGTCCCCAGGATGCCGGTTTTCCCTCGATACGGGCAATGGCGGGCGAAGAGGAGGATCCGCCGCGAGAGCGGCACTGGTATCACGAACTCCGGGCGGTACTGGGCAATCGGGCGGTGTGGCCGGGCTTTTGGGTCAACTTCGGGATCACCGGCAGCCTGTTCGCCTTCGCCGGCCTCTGGGGCGTACCCCTGATGCGTGATGTCTACGGCCTCTCCCGGGGCGATGCCTCGCTCTACACCACTGCCGCCCTGGCCGGCTTCGCCGCGGGATCATTCCTGATGGGCGGACTCTCCGATCGGATCGGCCGCCGCCGCCCGGTGATCCTCGGCGCCGGCGCACTCTCCTGCGCCGTCTGGTTGGGGCTCATGCTGCTGCCGTGGGGACCGGGGCTCTCCGGATATTTGCTGTATGGCCTCCTTGGCCTCTCCGCTGGGGGCTTCGTGGTCACCTATGCCGCGGCCAAGGAGGTGGTCCGGCCCGCCAACGCCGGCATGGCCATCGCCGTGGTCAATACCGGTCTGTTCCTGGGGGCGGCAATCATGCAGCCGCTGTTCGGTGCGCTGGTCGATGCGGGCTGGGACGGCACGCTGGTGGAAGGCGTCCGGGTCTACGACCTGCAAAGCTATCGCTACGGCCTTGCCGCCTCCGCCGGTTTCGCGGCTATCGCCATAGTTGCCGCCCTGCGTGTTACCGAAACCCGCTGCAGCAATATCAGCCTGGCGAGCGGTTCTGAAGACCCGACTCCGGTAACCGCGGGCGTCTCCTCCTAGCAGGCTGTTGAAAAACACCCTCTCCAGAGGGAGAGGGCTGGGGTGAGGGGACTCAATACAGGTAAGTTACTGATTTTATCCCCCTCATCCTAACCTTCTCCCTCAGGGAGAAGGGACACAAACCTTTTTCAACAGCCTGTTAGGGGCTTCGGCCTCGTCAGGCCTTTCAGGTCGGGGAAATGCCCGGCCCGCCGGCCCGATCCTCGGCATAGGAGATCCAGGGTCCGCCCGGGCGTCCCGATGCGAGCGGGTTGCGGTGGTAAGCCATAAACGTTTTGACGCCGCCACTCAGGTTGTAGACGTGCTCGAAACCCTGCTGGCTGAGTTGCCGGACACCGAGATAGCTGCGAAATCCCGACAGGCAGTAGAGATAGAGACTGCGGTCGCGGTACGCTTCGAGTTCATCAATGCGGCCGCGGAGTTCGCCTATGGGAATATTGACCGCCTCGGGTATATGCCAGGCGGCGAATTCCTTTGGCGTGCGCAGGTCCACCAGGACGCCGCCCTGCTCCGCCAACGCCGGCCACTCCTCGGCATACCACGGCTTCACATCCCCGCGAAGCAGGTTGGAGGCGACAAAACCGGCGATATTCACCGGGTCCTTGGCCGAACCGTAGGGCGGTGCGTAGGCGAGCTCCAGCTCCTCCAGGTCGTAGACCGTCATTCCGGCGTGAATCGCGGTGGCAAGCACGTCGATGCGCTTGTCCACGCCGTCGAAACCGACCGCCTGGGCCCCGAGCAGATGCCCGCTGTCTTCGGTAAAGAGCACCTTTAAATGCATCGGGTGAGTCCCCGGATAGTAGGCGGCGTGTCCATTGGGATGTACATAGATCTTGCGGTAGTGGATGCCGCTCCGGCGCAGGCTCTTTTCCGAGGCCCCGGTACCGCCGCCGGTCATGTCGAAGACCTTGATGACGGCGCTCCCCTGGCTGCCTCGATAGCGGCTATCGCGGCCGAAGATGTGATCGGCTGCGATGCGGCCCTGACGGTTGGCTGGGCCGGCAAGAGGTATAAGAGTCCATTCGCCGGTGATCGCATCGCGCACCTCGACAGCATCACCGGCGGCGTAAATGGCCGGGTCGGAGGTGCGCATATGTTCATCAACGCGGATACCACCACGCTGACCGACCGCCAGGCCGGCCTCCCTGGCCAGCTTCGATTCCGGACGCACACCGGCGGCCAGGATCACCAGATCGGCGAAACGCACCTCATCCTCGTCCAGGCGCACCTCCACACGGCCGTTTTCACCACGAAACTCCCGTACCCCCTTGCCAAGGGTAACGTTCACGCCGTAGCTCTCCATGTGGTAGGCCAGGTCGCGCGACATCTCCGGGTCGAGAGAGGCCATGATTTGATCCGACTGCTCCACCAGATCCACCCGTAGGCCGCGACGCCGCAGTGCCTCTGCCATCTCCACGCCGATATAGCCTCCCCCCACGACCAGAGCACTGAAAACCCCCGCATCCACCGTCTTTTTTATGGCGTCCATGTCCGGGATGTTGCGCAGCGTAAAGATGTAGGGATGGTCGACTCCGGGCAGAGGGGGACGAAGAGGCGAGGCGCCGGTAGCCAGGATCAGTTTGTCATACGGCTCCTTGTAGACCCGGTCGCCGGGCAGATCCCGTACGGTTACGGTTTTGGCCGTACGGTCGATGCGGGTGACCTCGTGCTCGGTATGCACCTCGAGGTCCAGACGACGGGCGAGATCATCCGGCGTGACCACCAACAGGTTGTCGCGTTCACGGATATCGCCGCTGATGTGGTACGGCAGCCCGCAATTGGCAAACGAGACGTAACGGTCCTTCTCGAAGACAACGATGCGTGCATTTTCGTCGAGGCGGCGGGCGCGCGCCGCCGCGGACATTCCTGCGGCAACGCCCCCGACAACAACGATTTTGGTGGAGTCCTCGGCCACGATCTGCCCTCCTGAGTCCGTTACTGGGCTGATACCGAGACTTTAGAACGCGGCGCGGCCGGCTGCCGAGTCGGGCCGGGGGCACTTCAGTAAACGGCTCCTCCCTCCTTCCGCACCGCCCGCTGTCCGCGGATCACAGCCGCCACCGTGTTGAGAATAAACAGCAGCAACACCAGGGCATTGGCAAGCGCCCCCACCCGACGCAATTCCAGCCACCCGCCGAGATCACCGGCCACTCGCAATGCCAGGGAGACGTGCAGAAGGATCAGGTGCAGGTAAAAGACCGGGTGATAGGGGATATTGAACCGCGTGACGGCAGGAAAAATAATCGGCGCGTGGCCGAAGACCATGGCGAACACGAAACCGAGAAAGATAGTATGCAGAGTGGTGTCGTAACCCGCGCCGAAGAACATGCCGCCGGTCGCCAGCCCGACAACGGCACCCAATGCCAGCCAGGCATAACCGGAGAGGAGACAGACGGCGGTGAATCGTGGCAGGCCCTTTCCGCGAACGGTAAAGAGCGCCACGTCATAGCGGCCGAGCCAAAGGGCAAGTAGAAGGAGTGATGCGGCCAGCACCATTCGCCCGGCCTCACCGAAGGGTGACGCGGCGATTCCCGCCAACAGCAACAGCACAACGGCACCGAAGGCGAATTTAGCCGGTGCCGGCGCGGGCCGATAGCGGCTTAGTTCGAGGCGTTCGCCGGCGATGGTCAGGACCAGAAACCCGACCCACCAGGGGATCACGTCCGCAAGTGCTCCACCGGTGAGCCAAATCAGATTCCCGATGGACCACGCCACAGCACCCGCCCCGAGCGTCAGGGTAAACAGGGCCCTCTGCCGCTGGACCACCACCCCGGAGGCGGCGACCAGAACAAGACTGCCGGCCGTCAGCAGAGTAGACGCGACGAGAATGGGGCCACCGGCAATCAGAACAAGACCGCCGGCACCGGTGAGGGCCGGGCCGGTGTAGGCCCAGCGCGAGGCAAGCGCCACGGCCCGTTCCAGTCCGATCACCGTCCCGAAAAATCCGGTTACCATCAAAGGTCCGTGCAGCCCCAGCAGTTCGGGAGAGGGCAGCGGCAGCGCCCAACCCAGACGCACGAGCCCGGCGAGGACACCCGCCAGCAGCGACAGGAACCCGAGCACCAGCAGCGGGAGCCGCGCCGGAGGCGGCAAATCGCGCGCCTTCACTGAACTCACCATCCCAGTTGCCGCCGCGCCGCCTCGCTCATCCGCTCCGGTGACCAGGGCGGGTCCCAGACCAGTTCCACCTCGACTTCCCGGACCTGCTCCAGCGATTGAAGGGCATCGCGCACCTGGTCCGCCAGCAACGAACCGACAGGGCAGGCAGGGGTGGTCATCGTCATACGGACCTGCAGATTGCCCTCCTCGCTCGCCAGCACGTCATAGATGAGGCCCAGATCGTAGACGTTGACGCCCACCTCCGGATCGATGACCTCCCGCAGCGCACTCTCCAAGCGTTCACGCTCGATTTCACCCATCCTTTCCTCTCCCAAGTTTGTCCCAGGGGCAGGACCCCTCTTGCCCGTCTAGTGGGCCATGCGGAAAATAGTGTAACTCTCAGCCGCTCCTCAAAGCCCATAGGCAAGGCGCACGAGCGCAGGACTAGCGGGCCTAATTCAAGCGAGTGCAACGCCGACTATGGGCTTTGTGGAGCGGCCCGGAGGGAGCCCCGCCAAGGAGCCAATGCCGCGTTGCACTGCTTGAAAAGGGCTCGCCATTCCCTGCGCAGTGCGCCTTGCCTTGGCTCCTTGGCGGGGCTCTGAGTGTCACACTATTTTCCGCATGGCCCACTGTGCCCGAGATTACAGCTCCCGACGGAAAGAATCGAAGAATGCGTCGCGATAGCCGGGCCTGTCCAATTATGGAGTCTCCTGTGTCAAGAGGGTGAGAACCGGATAACCTGTGGGGATGATGAACGTCTGGCCCTTCGTTAAACGAGAAAGTCGGCGAACCCCGAGCCTTACGGCTATCTTTCTTGCCCCCTCTGCCGGCGAGCCCATGCAGTCGGTGAACGCGATTGAAGCCGTCGCCGGATCCGGCCTTCGAACTGATCGCTACGAAGCGCACGCCGGCTTTTGGAAGTCCACCGACGCCTGCCAAGTCACGCTGATAACAGAGGGTGACCTGAACCGTGCGAAACGGGGCCAAGCCGCGGATATTCAAGCCAGGCTGAATCGCGGGCAGCACCGGCGCAATCTCGTAATCAGCGGATTGAAGGTCAAAGAACTCGAAGGCAAACGGTTTCGGATTGGCGAGGCCCTCTTCGCCTATCACAAGCCGCGCCCTCCTTGCGGTTATCTGGATAAGATCGAGGGAAGAGGACTATGTCGAGCGCTGGGCCGCAACAGCGGAGTCTGTGTTCGCGTGCTTGAAGGCGGGAGGCTTTCGGTCGGCGATGCCGTGGAGATCCTCGACCAGTGAGAGCTGAAGCATTCTGCCCGGGCGACTCTCTGTTCGAGGGCAGAAAGAAAAACGGACCGGGCCTCATCCCTCCACGAATGGAGAGGGAGGCGCCGGCCCGAGTTTCCTAATCGACCTGTAACCGCCTGCTGGCGCCTTACAGGTCCATCATACAACGCTTATTGGGGAACCACGTTGCTTGCCTGGGGACCCTTCGGGCCATTTTCCAGGGTGAAGCTGACGGGTTGACCTTCGGCGAGGGTTTTAAAGCCGGAGCCCTGGATTGCGCTGAAGTGAACGAACACGTCTGCGCCGCCATCATCCTGAGAGATGAAACCAAAGCCCTTGGATTCGTTAAACCACTTCACGGTACCTGTAGACATAATTCTTTACCTTTGAAAATCAAATAAATAGAGAGGGTTGTGCATACAGGTAATGAAGAGGTGATTCGAGGAGTATCTGCGAGGCACTGCTGAATTTACCATTAACAATATCTGTAGCAGGCAGAACTATAGGCGGATTTTTGAGTTTATGCCAGAACTTTTTTCTCCGAAATCCCGGCGCCGCGGGACGATGTCTCGGCCGAGCCAGAGGAGGATTTACTTTCACTAGCGGCTGAGCTCGTCACACACTCCGCGGACCAACTGCCCTCAAACCGAAGAAGGAAGTGGCTATGGCCCTCCGCGGAGAGTCATCGGGCTCGCTCGCGCAGGTTCCGGGCGAGGATCCGGTCGTCGTGATCAGCCTGCGGCGCCTCGTGGCTGTCGATGGCATCGGGCTGATAACTCAGCTCGATGAATAGCGGGAAATGATCGGAGCCGAATTTTTGCAGTCGTTCCAGTCGTACCAATCGAAAGTGCTCCGAATGGAAGATGTGATCCAGTGGAAAGCGCAGGAACGGCATGCCGGCGTGGAAGCTGTTGTACATGCCGCGGCCGCGCCTCGGGTCGAGCAGGCCGCTGATGCGCTGAAAGAGATCGGTCGTGTAGGACCAGGCTACATCATTCAGATCGCCGGCGACGATCACCGGGTCGGGGCGGTTATCGACGTGTCTTCCGACAACCACCAGTTCGGCGTCACGGTTGGTCGAGTCCTGCTGCTTGGACGGTCTGGGCGGTCGGGGATGGAGTGCATAGAAGTGGACGTCCGGCCCGGTGGGCAACTCAACGGCGGTTTCGATGGACGGAATATCATCCTCGATGAGAAATCTCACCTCGGGTCGGCTCAGCGGGTAGCGCGAATAGAGCAGCATACCGTAGGTGTTGGGTAGCGGACAGCGCACCGCGTAAGGATAGCGGTCTTCAACCGTGTCCAGTTGAGATTGCCACCACTCGTCGGTTTCCACCGCCAGGAACAGGTCCGGCTCATACCGTTGGACCAGGGACAGCAGGGGACCGGCTTGCCGGTTTGGCATGTAGACATTGGCGATCAGGATTTTTAGCCGCATCGTTTCCTTGTCCCCGCTCTGGAGCCACTGCACCTGCAGTGGGCCGAAAGGGGTGAACGGGCGGATTCGGTAGAGCTGGTAGAGAACCGACCAAACAACCAGAAGCTGAACGATATAGCCGATCGCCGAGGCGTCAACCAGACGGTAGCCGAGCAATACAACCACCCCGAGCACAACAAACTGCAGGCGCGGGAAATCGAACGTGCGAATCCACCAGTCGCCCTGTCTTATCCAAGGTAAAATGGCGGCAACGGCCAGCGCCAGGCCCAGTATGTGGAGAATCGCTCCCATGCCTCGTCTTCGCGGTCGGACTTTTTAAGAGCGTAGGCCAAACAGGGTGCCGGGACGGAACCCATCATTTGCAGAAAAGTCCGGGGCGGGTCATCCCCCTCCCCTTCGGCTACTACTGGCGCGCAACTGTACGCGCATGAATCGCGTTGCACAGAGAGCTCTCGAATCACCCGAACCGAGCGACTGCGACGAAACCCGGTTCGATGATTCGGTCCCCTAATAAGCACGAAACAAAAACCGAACCGGACATCGGTGTGTCTGGCTGACATTAATTCAGCTAGGATGAAAGATGAAAAGGCATCTAGGAGTGGGCATGGAAGCTCGAAATCCCGTCCCGGTTATTCTTGCGCTTCTCTTTCTTGGCACCTCCATCGGCTGCGGTGGGGGTTCCGGTGCGAGTGGCGGAAGCGCTGAAGCGGCCGACACTGATACCTCTGCAAGTGAAGGTACTCACTCGCTTGCGGTGACCTCCGTCACCGACGGGCTTGTCCACCCTTGGGCACTCGCTTTTTTACCCGGTGGCGATATTCTGGTGACGGAGCGCGCGGGCCGATTACGACTTGTTCAGAACGGCAACCTGGTGGCAGAGCCGGTTTCGGGGCTGCCGGAAATTTGGGTGGGAGGCCAGGGGGGACTGCTTGATATCGAGTTGCACCCCGAGTTTGCGACCAACCGGCTTATCTATTTATCCCATAGCGCGGGAACGACGGACGAACAGTTCCTCCGGGTCACGCGGGCCCGTTACCAGGACGGTGCATTGTCGGAGGTGGTGACGGTTTTCGATGCGCAACCTTCTCGGAACAGCGACCGACATTTCGGCTCACGCCTCGCCTTTGACCGCCAGGGCTTCCTCTACATCAGCCTCGGAGAACGGGGCGACCGTGCACAAGCACAGGATCCGCTGGACCACGTGGGCTCCATCATTCGCATCCATGATGATGGGCGGATACCCGCCGATAACCCTTTCGCCACTTCCCCGGATGCCCGCTCCGAGATTTTCAGCATCGGCCACCGCAATCCCCAGGGGCTCACCCTGAATCCGGTCAGTGGTGAAATCTGGAGTCATGAGCATGGACCTCGAGGTGGCGATGAAGTCAACGTCATCCGGGCGGGACGCAATTACGGCTGGCCCGAGATCACCCACGGCACCAATTACGATGGCACCCCCATCGGTCCGACCCACCAGGAGGGGATGGAGCAGCCGCTCCATTTCTGGGCGCCGACATCGATTGCACCCTCCGGCATGACCTTCTACACGGGCGACCGATTCCCGAATTGGCAAGGGGATCTCTTCCTCGGAGCGCTCGCCGAACGCGCACTGGTCCGCCTGCAAGTGACGGGAGACGACATCACAGGGGAAGAGCGGCTTCTGGAAAATGAAGAGATGAGAATCAGAGACGTGGCGCAAGGCCCGAACGGTTATCTCTGGATCGTGACCGATCACGACCCCGGACAGCTGATTCGCCTGGAGCCCTCGGGTTAGGCGACTAGCGGCGCTATAGAAGGCTGTTGAAAAACTCCCTCTCCCACCGGGAGAAGGGACAAACCCAAAACCAGCGCGGCGAATGACACCGCCACATCACCAACTCTTTTTAGAATCGCGAGCGAATATAGAGCGTTTCGACCTTTTGTCTCGCCCAAGGGGTTCGGCGCAGAAATTTCAGGCTGGATGCGATACTCGGATCGTTGGTAAAGCATTTGATTTTGATGCGATGCCCCAGCTCTTCCCAGCCGTACTTCTCGACGAGCCGGACCACCATGCTCTCCAGCGTTACACCATGCAGCGGGTCCTTTCCCCGTGACTCATTCATGCTTGCCACCGGCATGCTTGTCGCCCTCGTCCGGCTTCGTTTCGGCCTTTTTTACCCGAATGACATGACCGGCCAGCATCATCCCGTTGAGGTTTTTCATGGCCGCTTTCGCCTCGCCTGGCTTGGGCATCGTCACGAAGCCGAAGCCCTTTGAGGCTCCGCTCTGCTTGTCCGCCACCAGGGAGCAGGACTGCACCCGCCCGTAGGCCTCAAACAGTTCCCGGAGTTCGGCCTCGGTGGTGGTTCGGGCAAGATTGCGAATCAATAGTTTCATACGTCTACCGCATTGATTGGAAGGTTGGATTTTGAGAGGCCAGAGTCGGATTAGCGCTCAGGCGCAGCGCGCCCCCTTGGTCACGGGCGATAGCGTCGGGTAATCCACACCGATAAGGCACTGGCCAACAGCATCGAGGCGACCCATATCGGCCACAGCAGCGGAACCATCTCCCAGCCGACAGCCACCACCATCTTTCCCTGCTCCCCGGAGGGAACTGCAAGCATGTACTGCTCCAGCACGTAATCGCTATAGAACAGAAACAGCCCGATGAGGGCAAGGTAAATGGCGATACACATCGTCGCTTTCCGGCAGTTCGCGAAGAGCGCTTAGCTTACGCGAATCACCCTACAAATACCGCTAGCAGGCTGTTGAAAAAGGGTTTTGTCCCTGCTCCCTGAGGGAGAAGGTTAGGATGAGGGGGATAAAATCAGTAACTTACCTTTTATCGAGTCCCCTCACCCCGGCCCTCTCCCTCTGGAGAGGGTGCTTTTCAACAGCCTGCTAGCGCTTTTCGGGCGGGCCGACCAGCCGTGTCCCCAGGGCGAGTCCCAGGGCGAACAATCCGTGGATGGTCAACAGCGACCGCCGGGAAACCAGCTCCTGGATGCCAGGGCTTAGACGTCGGGGGATGAGGCCATAGTCAATCAACCAGGCCAGTGACGAGGTAGCGGTACCGCCAACCAGGAGAGACGGGAGGCTTCGACGTGCACTCCCGCGGAAGAGCATCCGCATCACCGCCGCCCAGAAGAGGCCGGCGCCCGTGTTAATCACGATGCCGGGAAGGGTGTATCGGGCCGCGAACCGGCGCTCGGCAAAAGCCGAGTCACCCCAGATGACGTGGCTGGGGGCATTGAGGGCCGCCGCGGCGCTGTCGCTGTCCCGTCGGCCGAGCCGGGCGGCGGCCAGGGAAAACAGTGCGCCGGCGATCAGTCCCGGAAGCGCCAGTTCGGCAATGGTGGGTCGACGGCTTTTCATCTCCGACCTCCTCGGTGGCAAACCCTGTTCCTCCCAGTATGGACAATGGCGGGAACCGGCTGTGAGATCGGAGGAGAAGCAATGGATTAGACTTTTCGGAGGGTTTCAGACCTCTTGCGAGGCGTGCCATGAAAGCAATCCTTCCCGGCGTGTTTCATTGGAAGACGTTTCATGAGGGGATACAGCAGTACGTCCACTCCTACTACCTGGAGGCCACCTCGCCAGCCGTTCTGATCGACCCGCGCGTTCCATCAGAGGGGCTTCACTGGTTCGAGCGTCACAGAGTGCCCACGCATATTTACCTGACCAATCGGCACCATTATCGCCACAGCGATCGGTTCAAAGAGGCTTTCGGCTGCACGATCTGGTGTCACAAGGCCGGTCTTCACGAATTCACCGGAAGCCAAGAGGTTAAAGGCTTCGACCACGGTGAGGAACTGCCGGGAAAAGTGAAGGCACTGCGGGTAGGCGAACTTTGCCCCGAGGAAACCGCACTCCGCCTCCCTGTTTGCGGTGGCATCATGGCTTTGGGCGATGCCATCGTCCGGGATTCACGCGGTCGACTCGCTTTCGTTCCCGATTTTCTGATGGGGGATAATCCCGAGGCCGTCAAGAGAGGGTTGATCACGGTCTTTCAGGGGCATCTCCGGCGCACTTTCGATCACCTGCTTTTTGCCCATGGCAGACCGGTCATCGGGGATGCGAAAGGTACGCTGCGCCGTTTTCTGCAGCGGATGATCGAATCCTCTTCGTAGCCAGCCATCCCGGGAGAACCCGACTCAGGCCCCCACGGCCGTGATCCTCGGACGGGCGGAGCGCGACAGTGTCCTGGAGCCCAGGGTGAAGTAGAAGGTGGCTCCCTGATTAACCGCTCCTTCCGCCCAGGCTGTTCCGTTGTGGCGCTGGACGATCCGACGTACGGTGGCCAATCCGATCCCCATACCCTCGTATTCGGCATCGCCGTGCAGCCGCTCGAATGGCTGGAAGAGCTTGTGCGCGTACTCGCTCTCAAAGCCAATCCCGTTGTCACCGACAAAATAGACCTCCCGGCCTTCGCCGACCATGCAGCCGAACGTAACCGAGGCCTGTTCGCGGCAGTCGGTAAACTTCCAGGCATTGGCCAAAAGATTCTGTAGCAGAAGACGCAAGAGTGCGGCGTCGCCCGCAGCTTCGAGTCCCGGTTCGATGTGGACAGTAACCTGCCTGTCGGGGTAATTCTGCCGGAGCTGTTCCGCGAGTTCCCCGGCTATCCGGCTCAAGTCGACCCGGGTGACGGACAGTTCGCTTCGAAATACGTGAGACAGGTTCAGCAGACCGTCAATCAACTCGCTCATCCGGACAGAGGCTTTACGGGTCCGATCGATGTACTCCAGTCCTGCCGCATCAAGCACATGGCCATAATCCTCCGCAAGGGCGTAGGTGAAGCCGTTAATCGCCCGCAGGGGCGAGCGCAAATCGTGCGAGACCGAGTAACTGAACGCCTCCAGTTCCCGGTTTGCGGATTCCAGGTCGTGGTTCGAGCGGGCCAAGGCACGGGTGCGCTCTTCCACTCGCTGCTCCAGTCTGGCCCGGTAGTGCTCGCGGAGCCGCTCCGCCTGTTTGCGTTCCGTAATGTCTTCCACCGCGAGGAAGCAGTACATCGGATTTTCGTCACGATCCCTGACGATGGCGAAACTGAACTGCACCCAAACGCTGGAACCGTCATGACGGATACAGCGGCCCTCGATGGGGGGCGAAGCTTGCCCGTTACCCTCGACGAGCTGCGACTTCATGAGAATGCATGTCTCGCGCTCGTCGGGATGGATGAACTCCGAGAAGTTCGATTGGACCATGGTCGCGCGTGAGTAGCCGAGCATGTCCGAGAGGCGGGCATTGACCTGCAGGCACCGGCCATCAAGGGCCACAACCGCGATGCCCACGGCCGCCTGTTCGAACAAGGCACCAAACCGTTCTTCGTGCTCCCAACGCTCCGCCACCTCTTGTTGGCGACGTTCGGAGATGTCCCGAAACGCAATAACCGCCCCCCGCAGACGATTCCCCTCGTACTTGGGGGCGCTGGTGTATTCCACCGGAAAGCGGCTGCCGTCGTATCGCAAAAGGTATTCGCGCTCGGAGCGATAGTGTTCGGGATGTGGGAAAGCCGGACAACCAAAGGGATCGCTGCCGTCGTCGCGGCGGGTTTCGGCGTCATCACAACACCGCAGAGCGGAAGACGGCAGCCCGAGCAAGGCATCATCGTTGCTGTAGCCGAGCATGCGCTTGGCGGCGGCATTGGCGAAGGCGATGTTGCCGAACTCATCGATACCGCATACGCCATCATCAACCAGATCCAGAATCATCTCGCTTCGCTGTCGCAGCGAGCTGGCCTCTCCCCGGGCCTCGAGTAAACGGTTGAAGGCAACGGTATTGAAGGTTTGAATCAACCGCGCCATGCCCACCAGCAGAAAGCCGCCAATCAGAGTCCGCAGCAATTCGATGGGGACACCGACCGCGTGCAGGAATATGGATGAGTTGAGGAGCTGCGCGATCGGTATGTCAGAGGGGCCGACCACCAGCCCGGCGGCGAAGGCGTACGCGAAGAATGCTGTCGCCGCCATCTGCAGACCGCGGCGGGCGGCTCGGTAATTGACCGCAACCGGGCACACCTTGGCGTAATGCAGAAAACCCGCCCCCGACAGGACGGCGCCGGGCAAGGCCAGCGTGTAGCGCACGCAGGCCTCGTATTCGGCCAGTCCCGGTTCGTTTAACGCGAGTATCGCGCCACCGACTGCAGGCAACACATAGGCGTTGTGGGGTCGGGTAAAGGTCGCAGCCGCCGGTGAGTGGCCGTAGGTCGCAGCGTCGGCAACCAACCGCCGCCCGAACTCGAACAGACAAAGAAACGACGATGTGGTGACCGCGAGCTTCAGATTTCCCCAGTGGGCTTCCGGACCATGGACGTGCAGAAGCACCAGCCACTCCGAGGCACCGTGAAGGATGGCGAAGGCGCCGAGAAGCCGGAAATCCGGGGCTGTATTGCCCGGCTTTTCGCGGCGAGGCTGGATCAGAATGCTGATGCCGAGAGAGAAGAAGATGAGTCCATAGAAGAAAAACAGCAACTCTCTCTGGCCGCCGATAAAGCCGGTTTCATACATTGCGCGCAAACCCGATCCATTTTCCCGAATACCCTTTCGGGAAAGAGGCGTTTATTGAGTAATTATAAATATAGTTAACTACTTATAGACGACATACCGCGGATGTGAAGGATCCGTTGGCCCCTTCCCGACCGAGACGAGACACCGATCACGGTTTGGGGCCGATTGCGGGGAGCATCGGGGCAAGATCCCCGTAGCCCAATGCGGGCCTTGCCGCCCCTGTCGCCGATTCGCCTTTTTCCCGTCCCGGCACCGCTGGACAGCCCCGCCTGGCGATCTAATTTCAGGGCAATACTCGGGTCCGGCTTGCACTTGAGGGACTCAGAGAAACCATCAATGCTCTGGTGATATCACCCACCGAGGAGGCGCATATGAACCAGGAACGGGAGGAGCATTACCGGCAAGCGGCAGAGAAGACGGCCAAGCGCCAGAGAAACATTCAGCATCAGGTGGATGATTACGACAGGACACCCGAAGGCGGTGCAAAAAGCGAAGCAGCGATCCAGGCCGGCTCACATCGCCATCCGGAGCCGCCTCTTCCGGAACAGCACCTGGAGAAACCGGGTATCGAATCGGAGTTGAGTCCGCCGCCGGAATACCAGGCCCCCGAGTACAGGGGAAGCGGCAAGCTCCAGGGCATGAAGGCATTGATCACCGGCGGCGACTCGGGGATCGGACGCGCGGTCGCCGTGCTTTACGCCCGTGAAGGGGCTGACGTGGCAATCGTCTACCTCAATGAACATAAGGATGCCAAGGAGACGAAAGAAGCGGTGAAAAATGAAGGCGCAAAATGCCTGGAGATCGCCGGGGACGTAAAGGATCCGGATTTCTGCCGGTGGGCGGTCGAGCGCACCGTCGAGGAGTATGGGCATTTGGATATTCTGGTCAACAATGCGGCTTTCCAGGAACATGCCGAGTCCTTGGAGGAGATTAGCGAAGAGCACTTCGATGAGACGTTACGCACCAATCTTTACGGCTACTTCCATATGGCCAAGGCGGCAACGCCGCACATCGAGTCGGGTGGTTCGATTATCAACACCGGGTCCGAAACCGGCCTTTTCGGCCAACCGCTGCTTCTCGATTATTCACTGACCAAGGGCGGAATCCACGCCTTTACCAAGGCGCTTGCCACCAATCTCATCGACAAGGGCATCAGGGTCAACGCCGTCGCGCCCGGTCCGGTGTGGACGCCGCTGAATCCCGCCGACCGGCCCCCGGCTACGCTCTCGAAGTTCGGTACCAGTACCGACATGAAGCGCCCCGCCCAGCCGGAGGAGGTCTCCCCGTCCTACGTTTTCCTGGCCGCTCCCTCCTGCTCCAGCTTCATTACAGGCGCCGTGTTGCCGGTGATGGGCGGCGTCACCGGCAGCGCCTGATGTAAAAAACAGCGCAAGGCGGGCGATTCCCGCCTTGCTCTTGTTAGGGAGCGGGCGCCGGCCACGGCATCGGCGACAGAGGTACACCCCTGGCGTAATCCGAACCGTTATCGACGGTTCGTGCCAACAGGAGGATGAGCGACCCGGAATAGCCAGCGCCTTCCCCGTGCCGTGGGAGCGGCATCCTGCCGCGATGGGTTCCGTGAGGGGGATTCGCGGCTGGAAGCCGCACACGGGGCAAAGCCCAAAACCTGGAGACAAAGCCCCGAAAAACCCTACGAGTGAGTCGTGCCTCATTCGTTGCAGCTAGCCCAGCTGCCCCGAGGCCAAGTCCAGCTTGCCTGCCATCGAAAAGAGGAAGTCCCGAAAAGCCGCTGCCGCCGGATTGAGCTGTTTGCCTTTCGGGTGCGCCATATACCAGTGGCGGCGTAGCGGAAACCCCTGGACGTCCAGGAGCACAAGCTCTCCCGAGGTCAGATCCGCCTGCAGGGTGGTTTCCGAGAGGACGGTCACCCCGAGACCACTGGCCACCGTCTGCTTGATCGCCTCGTTGCTTCCGAGTTCCATGCGGGTTCGGGGCGTGATCCCGTATTCGTCAAAAAAGCGCTCGGCGGCGCGGCGCGTTCCCGAACCCTCCTCCCGGAGAATGAAAGGCAGTCCATTCAACTCGGCGGGGGCGATATTCGCCTTGCCGGCCAGGGGGTGATCAGCCGAAGCGACCAGCACCAGACGATTCTCGGCAAAGGGTTCGGCCACCACCCGCAGCTTTTCCGGCGGCCGTCCCAGCAAATAGAGGTCATCCCGATTGTCGGCCAGCCGCTCGAGCAGCTGTTCGCGGTTGCCGACGAATAGCGCCACTTCGATATCGGGGTGCTCGCGGCTGAACATTCCGAGAAGACGCGGCCCGAAGTATTTGGCCGTGGTCAGGATGGCAAGCCGAAGACTGCCGGACTCCAGTCCCTGCATGGATGCCAACTCAAGGGCCGTCTGCTCCAGACGGTCCAATATATCTCGGCAGGTCCGGCTCACTATCTCCCCCGCCGCGGTGAGGTGGAGGCGCTTGCCCACCTGCTCATAGAGCGGCTCTCCGATGGCCCCTGCGAGCTGTCGGCACTGGATCGAAATGGCCGGTGGACTCAAATGGAGTTCCTTGGCCGCAAGGGTCACGCTCTGATGCCGTGCGAGAGCATCGAAAACGCGCAACTGATGCAGCGTCGCATGGCGGATCGGCATGATTAAAGAATCCTTAAACCTTTAGTTCCATGATTTTAACTCGAATAAAACGCTAACGTCCCCCATAATTCATCGCCAGTCGGGGCGCACCCCGGCACACCCTTGCTAGCGTTTTCCCATAATCGACGCAGCCGGGGGCGCGCCGGCTCACCATTACGCATTGACATCGGGCGTAGCAGTGAATCCGTCGAGGAGTTCAACATGGCCTTAGTGGATATGAAGGCGATGCTGCGGCACGCCTATGAAAATGGTTACGCGATCGGAGGCTTCGATGTCATCGACCTCAGCTTCCTTGATGGCGTGATGAACGCGGCCGAACGCTGTCAGGCCCCGGTCATTCTGTCGGTCGCCGAATCCCACTTTAAGCACTTCGATCTGGAAACCCTGATGCCGGCCATCGAGACCGCCGCCCGGTGCGCCTCCGTACCGGTCGCCATTCATCTGGATCACGGCTCCGGGCTGGAATCGGCCGTGGAGGCCATTCGTCTCGGCTGCAACGGGGTAATGGTGGACGCCTCCGAGGAACCCCTGGAGATAAACCAGAGCCGCACGCGGGAACTGGTGGAAATGGCCCATAGCTGCGGTGTTCCGGTCGAGGGCGAGCTCGGCTATGTACCCGGTGAGGAGGGCGAGAGCGCAGAGCTCCATCCGGGTGAAATCGCCTATACCGATGCCGACAGCGCCGAGCAGTACGTAAAGGAGACTGACGTCGACTTCCTCGCCGTCTCCATCGGCACCGTCCATGGCCGCTTCAAGGGCACCCCGCAACTCGACCTCGAACGCCTGAAACAGATCGACGCCAAACTGCAGATGCCGCTGGTGATCCACGGGGGCACCGGCCTGGATGAGGAGCAGTTCCGCAGCCTCATCGAGCGGGGCGTCACCAAAATCAACTACTATACCGCTCTGGTTGATGCGGCGAGTCAGGCCGCACAGACGGGCCTTGCCGAAGATGGCCAATACGCCCACCTGTTTCGTCGCATTTCGGAGGCGGTCTCCAGAGAGACCGAACGCTGCATACGACTCTGGGGCGGCGCCGGCCGTGCAGCCGAACTCCTTTCGCGCTGCAGCGCCTGGGAGCCGGTTGAGCACGTGATCACCTACAACCTGGAGGGTATCGATCGGGAAACCGTCGACCAATTGATGGCCGAGGGCCGCAAGGTGCTCTCGAAGATCCCCGGTGTGCGCGCCGTGGAGACCGGCGAGGCGGTAGCGCGCGAGGACGCACGCTACCGCTACGCCTGGCTGGTACGCTTCGCCCATCCGGCGGTGATCGACAGCTACCGCCAACACCCCCTGCACACCGCTTACGCCGACACCTGGTTCCGGCCGAACGCCGCCGACCGCATCACTACGGATTACCGCCTTACCGGGGCCCGGCGGACCGCCGCCAGTTATTCATCGACTTCAGAAGAGACTGCCAATGCCTGAATCACTTATTGAAGGATACCGCCGCTTCAGGGACGGCTATTACCAGGAGCACCGGGAAGAACTCGAAGCCCTCGCCGCCGGCCAGTCGCCGCGGATCGCCGTGGTCTCGTGCTGCGACTCGCGCGTTGACCCGGCTGTCGTGTTCGATACCCAACCCGGTGACCTCTTCGTCATCCGAAACGTCGCCAGCCTCGTCCCCCCCTCCGAGAGCGAAGGCCAATACCACGGCACCAGCGCCGCTCTCGAATTCGCCGTCACAGGACTGGGCGTGGAGCACATCGTCGTCCTCGGCCATGCCCAGTGCGGCGGCGTCCGGGCGATGGTCGAGAACCATAAAGGCGGTCAGAGCGAGCCGCACACCTTCATCAATCGATGGGTCTCAATGGCTCACCCCTGCCTGGATGAGCTGACAGACAACGGCAAGGGCGAAGTCCCCTCGATGAAAGCGGCGGAGCAGTCGGCCGTACGACTTTCCCTCAAAAACCTTCAGACCTTCCCATGGATTGCCGAGCGGCTCGCCAACGGCACACTCAGTCTGCACGGCTGGTACTACGACCTGGCGACCAGCACCATTGAACGGCTGGAAACGCTCGAGCGTCCTGCTGCGGCACAAGCGCTTAAGGCGTAGATAGGAATTAACAAGGTGAGTCCGCTCGGCCGAATCTGTGACGACACCGGCATGGATGCCGTGTGGGTGAAGCGAACCCCATCAAAAGATCGCTTCGGTCTCGAAGCCGTAACGAACCAAGCTCGGATTTCGTTCAGCGGGATTTTCGCTGTGCCTCGATAGACAGCAGCAACTCGTTGGGGGCGACGATAGTCCCTTCGCTCTCCTCATCCGGGAAAATGGCGAGCAGCGTGCCGTCCTTTTCCATCCCCGGCGTCCACCGCCCGACCCATTCGTTGAGCGCAACGGCAGTGGGTTTGCAGTCTGCCCACTCACCGGTGGCCCATTCGGCCGCGAAATCCTCGTGGGGCCAAACCGGCAGGCACTCCTCGCCGTCATCCGACGTCATCACCACCCAACCATCCTCACCGGCAAGGCTCCAAACCTCGCCGCCGGCGACGATCTTTTCCACAAAGTAGTCGTAGCGGCTGTCAGGAGAGAGCAGCGAGACAGTGTTGAATTCGGATTCGGTGAGGTCGTAGGTCATCGGGATTCTTCGTATTGGGAGCAAAAGGCGGCAAGTGTACCGCAAGCGTGCGACGACCGCGCCGGAAAATTGCACCGAACTGCTGTTTCCGACAGCTCCTGAGAGTAGCGAATGCGGCCCCGGGGAGAACAGGGGTGCCCGAAGGGGGGTCCCGGAAGGGCGGGTGGAGGCCGTAGAGCGCCCCCACCCGGAAAGGTTAGTCGTAGTAGAGGCTAGCGTAAGGCAGATACATTCGGTTGGGTGTTAGCGCAGTGGAATAGGGCAGGTTCTGATAGCCCGACCAACCATCCTTGTCGCCCAGATCGCCGAGTTCTCCATTATTGTTCAGGTCCAGCGTGTTCCCGGCCGTGTCGGTCTTTGTCCGCCCCACGAAACCCTGCCAGATGTTCCGGACTTGCTCATAACCTGCATCGGCCAACAGGTTTGCCGCAAGAACGCTGCGGTGACCGGTTCGGCAAAGGGTCATGATCGGGGTGGACTTGTCCGGAATCGCGGCCGAGACATCGGCGACAAACTGAGCCGGATCCTGAGCAAGATAATCGGCGTCTCCCGGTCTGGCTTGAATGTGCGGGAAAGGAATGTTGTAAGCATTCTCCGGGTGGCCGGCAGCGTATTCCTCGACCGTGCGTACATCGATGATCACGGCATTGGAAAATTCGCTCCCCGAACGGTTGCCTCTCGAGTGCTGAGTGAGCACGTAAGCCTCAGCCGCACTGACGTCGGAGTGGTAAAGACGATCAAGGTCGTACCGGTTCCCTTCAGCAACAGCCGACGAAACAGACAGAGCCGAAAGCGAGCCTGCAATCACGGCAGTCAAGAACTCCTTCTTCATGGCATTCTCCCTGGTTTTTCTTCACGCCTAATAAAACCTAGGTGTCATGCTAAAACCGTGCAAGCAGTCTTGGAATCCAGAACTATTTAGGCATCTTCTAAAATGCGTGCGCTGAACGCGCAGCCTCCCGTCTTTCTAATCGAGGCCGTTGAACAGCGCATCGAGGCGTTCCAGATCGTTAATGACGCGCCAATGGCCGCCGCCCGCCTCGACCCGTTTCTGCCAGTATTTCAGGCGGTCCATATACTCGCGGGGATCGATATTGTCGCTGCGCAGTTTGGTGACATTGAGTGCGACCACATCGTAGCTTTGAAGCTGCAACGGGATTTCCTCCCGTACATAACCCTTGCCCAACTCCTCCTTCATGTCGGAGAAGATCAGCACGGTCTTTCGCCCGGCACCGGCCTCCTCAAGGTACTCGGCGGCCTGGAGCAGTCCGCCGGTGATATCCGTGTAGGGACTCGACTGGACCTCTCCGACGAATGTATCGATCGTCTCCCGGAACTGGCGCTTCTGCAGGTTGGCCCGACTCGGCTGGCCATCGAACGAGGCGCGGGCGACGATGTCCTTCTCACTGAAGCTGCCGGTGTCGATGCGGGCCACCGCAAAGGAGTCGCCCGGGTCGAGCTTCGCCAGCACGTAGTTGATGATGTGCTGTGCCTTGTCGAGCTCGCGGGTATAGGTACCCGAGGTGTCGAGCAGCAGGTAGACGCCGCGCGTATGCGAGACATTGTCGCTGCAAGCGGATAACAGCAGCGCACAGGCGGTGAGAAAAAGCGTTAACCGTCTCATCCCTGACCTCCCGTCAGCAGCCCGCTCTCCGCCTCCTCCTTTTCACCCCCGGGCGAGCGGCGGTGGCGTTGCATCCACTCCTCTATCCACAGTGGCAGGAAAATGAAGAGGTCGTAGAGGCGGATCAGCATACTGCCGCCGTAACGGGCCACGTTGCCGGCGAGCCGCAGCACAAAGGCGAGGATCCGCAGCGCAGCCTGCAGCACCGTGCCGAGCAGCGTACGCGAAGCGGAGATGAACGACTCCAGCGGAATGGCAACAAAGGTGAGCGCAAAGGGCAGGATAAAGCCCATTCCCATCTGCGCCGCGGTCGTGATCCACAGGGTGGAGGCCACGCCCGTTTCGGGCTGCTCGCCAATAAGCGAAGCCACGAGCTGCGCATCATCCTGCGAAAGCTGTTCGCGCATGAAGGCGAGCCCCGCCTCGATGCTGGCCAGCAGCAGCAAAAGGGTAAAGCTGACCCACACCATCCTCACCCGCATGCGATCGTCCAGCGCCGCAATGACCGGGAAGAGTCGGGTGATGCGCAGCGACTCCATGAGAAACAATCCCATGGCGATCTCCACCAGGATAATCACCAGTGCCGCGATGTTCGCGACCTGATAGCCCATGATATAGCTGCTGCCGCCCACCATCTCCTGCATCGGGCGGGCGATCAGATGGAAATTGATCATGGCACCGCCGATCGCGATGGCCAGCACAAAGCCGGCGACGAAGAACTGCGTGAGCGATGAGGAGGAGAGCATCCGCTTGGCGCGGTCGGTGCCCTCGACAACCTCCTCATAGTGGGCCATGTGTTGGTCGATATCGGTGGAGCGTTCCAGCAGATGGACCATGCGTTTGTCCATCTCCCCGAGCCGACGCTGAATATCCCGCCACCTCGGCACCATTTTGTTCAGGATGCGGTGACGCTTGCCGGTATCGACCCGGTAAAGCTCCAATGCTCGCTTCTGGGCACGGGTGAGCGCATCGCGGATTTCACCCAGGATCTCTGCGACGGCGGGGTCCTTGGGTGCGATCTGAGCGATGGACTCCACCACCCCGGTCCAGGCCGGCGGCGCGGGCGGCACCTCAGCGCTGGCCTGGTATTCCGCTTCAAGACGGGTGATGGCCTCGCTGAGCTCGCGCTGAATGGTGGGATACTCAGCCAGGTCCCGGCGCACGGCGGCATCGATGCGCTCGAATTCCCGCTCGATGAGTCGTGCAGCCGCCTCCTGGCCGGCCGCCAGCAACACTTCGTCATTGCGTTTTTTCAGACGCCGCTCGGCAAGTAGAACGGAGTGCGATCCGACTTTGCAGGCATGGTGCAGCACCCGTGACAGAGCGCGGATGGCATGGTGGGCCGAATTCCGGGCCACGTAGAGCAGGCTGCTTCCCAGCAGTAACCAGATCAGCCCTGACGCCACCGGCGAGTTGGGTACGATCAAAAACACCTGAGATAACGTCATGGCCTTCTCCCTAGCAATAAATAGTCGCTTTGGGAAACGGTAGTGGCTGACAGCGGGAGATATCTGTGTTTGGTGTCACAGGTCACTGGTGAACGGCGGCACGGGAGTTTCAAAGCGTGCCGGGCGTCACACGAACCAACAGCCGACCTGGATAGGCGAATTCAAAAACAGAGCGGGCGTTGGGAACCAACAAGAAACGACCTTTTCGAGTTCGTGATCCCGCCCCCCGGATCAAGTCGCCCATTGCGGCCTTGGACGCGGCCCGGACCCCGGCTTGCCCTTCATGGTGTAGGGCGGCGGGGCTCCGTCGGGCAGCGTCTGGAACAGGCGCAGCGACCACATGTACTGCTCGGGCCGTTCACGAATCATTTTCTCCAACGCGCGGTTCAGGCAGCGCGCATCGTCCTGTTCACAGCCGCTGGGGAAATCCTTCTGTTGCGGGAATATCTTGACCACGTAACGACCCGCATCATCGTCATAATAGGTCAGCGAGGTGAAGAGATCGGCGCCGGTCATTTTCGTAATGCGCGAGGGCGTCGTCAGCGTGGCACGAGGTATGCCGAAGAAGGGGGCAAAAACGGAGCTCTCGGGCCCCAGGTCCTCATCGGTGAGGATGTAAAGGGCATGCCCTTGGCGCAAGGCGCGTATGACGGGGCGCAGGCCACCCGTGCGTGGGAATACCAGCCCGTTGAAGCGCCCCCGTCTGCGGGCCGACATCCATTCGAGCACCGGGTTTCGGGCCTCTTTGACGAAGGTCGCACACGGAAAGTCCGCCGAGAGTGCGACCCCTCCACGGTCCAGTGCCAGTGTATGGCAGGTGACAATCACGACCCGCCTTCCGGCCGCCAACGTTTCGGCCAATGCCTCCTGTCCGTCGATCACAATGTTGCGCCGAAAGCGTTGTTCGCTCCCCCACCAAAAGAGACCGGTATCAAGGATCGCCTGCGCGAAATAGCGAAAGTATTCGCTCGCCATCCGCTCTCGCTCGGCATCACTGTATTCGGGAAAGCACCAGGCCAGATTGGTAAGGACGATTTCGCGCCGTTTGGCGTGGCGGCGCATTACCAACGCACCCAGCCGGCGCGCGAAACCAACGCGTAGCCCTTTCGGCGCCACACTCATCAGCCAAAGGAAGGCAAGCCCAATCCAGGTCGGCCAATAACGCCACCCGAGGAACGAGGGGTCGAACGGCGGACAATAGCGCTTTCGGGAAGCGGGGGCATCGCCACGGGGACGACTCTCCTCATACATCACAGATCTTGCCCCTTCTTTTTGGCCCTTCTGCCTAGCAAACCAATAGTCGACAATAAAGACATTACCGGGCGATAGCCAGAGGTGTCTGTGTTTGCTGTCACAGTTCGACAGCCAACGGCGCGTTCCACCCGCCCCGCAAAGCACTCTGCGCGGAAAGCGGATTAAAGGGATTAGGGAAATAGGTATACTGCCCCCAACACACTCTTCATCCGCCAAAGCCCGGCACATATGGCAGCGCTGCGTCACCTCTTCCTTCTGCTCTCCTTGCTGGCGTTCGGCCCGTATCCCGGCCATGCCGAGCCCTCCCTGCCGTCCGAACAGTTGCACTACCGCCTCGCCTATCGCGGCCTTCTCACCTCCTTCATCTGGAAAAGGCTGGCCGACGTCACCTTCTCCACCGCCCCCGGGGCCCTCGAATTTCAGGGCATGGACAGCTGCCGCCACACCTTCACCCTCACGACGGAGAAATACGCCTTTGCCGAACTGCTCCAGCCGGTGCGCTACCGCTGGCAGGGGACGGTGAGCCGCGATTTGCAGACTCTCTACCTGATTGAGGAGATCGACGAAGGACGCGACAACAAGCACGACGTCTACTGGTTCGACTGGGCCAACGCTGCCGTTGAACGGTACCGGCGTCGGGAGAAGGAGCGTGAACAACACAACCTCTTCGACCCCACCCCGGCCGAGGAGCACTGGGAAAAGGACGGCAAGAAACCCCTGCCCGCCTTTCTGCAGCACTACCCCCTACTCAAGGGTGGACTCGAACCGCTGATTCACAAGCGCAGCTACCGGCAACCGGAGAGCCGGAAGGTGATCGACCCCCTCACCATGATCTATGCCCTGCGCCGCCACGATTTCAGCAAAGGCCCCAAATTGATGAATGTCGCGGCGGATGATGAGGCGCTGCCCTTCCGTGCCGTGCTCAAGGGACGAGAGATGATTCGCCAGAACGGCGAGGAGGTCCGGGCGCTGAAGGTCAAGGTAGTGCCTGAGTCCGAGGAGTACCGTGACAAGGGCTACATAGACCTGTGGCTGCGTGATGATGCCACCCGCATCCCGCTGCGCTTTATCATCGACGCCCCGCTGGGGCATATGCGGGTCGAGCTCAAGAGCGCCCAGTCGCCCCGCAGGATGAGAGACGAGGAACGGCCCGTTTGCGTTGCCGACCAGCCGGAGAACAGTAGGAACGTTCGCACGGACGAGGATTCTCCCCGTTGATTTCCGTCTCTGAACAGTTCCAAGTAATCCATAGCAACCGCTTTACCGGAATCCATGATCCAAGGGCAGGCCGCATTAGCTCCCCAGCACGGGAAACTCCTCTCGCCGGCAGCAATTGCTCCACCCGGGCGCAAGTATTAGTATTTAACCAACTGTTAAATTAAAGCCCGAGGTCCTGCATCATGCTGCGCATCTCCATCGCTGCCCTTCTGCTTACCCTTGCCCTGCCACTGCGCGCCGAATTCATCAACCTCCCGCCCGCGGAACTGCAGGCGATGCTGGCTCGGGGCGTACCGCTCGTCGACGTGCGCACCGCCCCGGAATGGCACCAGACCGGCGTGGTAAAAGGCAGCCATCTGATCACCTTTTTCGACGAGCGCGGCCGTTACGATGTCGAGAAATGGATGGCCGAATTCTCCAAAGTCGCCTCACCCGACCAACCGGTGATCCTGATTTGCCGTTCCGGCAACCGCACCGGACAGATCGGCCGCTTTCTCGACACTAAAATGGGCTATGAGCACGTCTACGATGTCGCCGGTGGCATCAAAGCGTGGCTCCGCGAAGGAAACGAGCCGGAGAAACTGACCACACGGTAATCAAATCTCCGGCCGGCGCACTGCCTCGACTGTGATCGAACAAAAGGATCGGTGACGAACGCTGCCAATTTGTCCCTTGTGAACCAAATCCCTAACCATTCGATCCCCCCCTATAGTTTCACCAAAAGATTTTTTGGGCTTTGCCTTGGGGGAGCGGCATCCTGCCGCGATGGAATCCGCCACACTATCGCGGCTGGAAGCCGCTCCCACGGGAGCTACTCTTTCCATCCGGGGTGGGAGCGGCATCCTGCCGCGATTGAAGCTTCGACCTGGGGCCCTTCGCGGCTGAAAGCCGCTCCCACGGGACCTGCCCTTTCCATCCGGGGTGGGAGCGGCATCCTGCCGCGATGCAGTGTGAACCGGAGGCTTTCGCGGCTGGAAGCCGCACAGGCACAGGGGGGGGACCGAGAGCGCTCAAGCACCGACGAATGAGACACCAATCACTCGTAGGCCTTTGGGGCTTTGCTCCTGTGGGAGCGGCATCTTGCCGCGATCGAATCCGCCACGCTATCGCGGCTGGAAGCGCTCCCACAGACGGAACGGTTTAGTCCCTCCGTCGCATTTTCCCATTTATCTCTATCCTTAGGGGAGCTCAAAGACACCGAACCAGGACCCAGAGCGCAGCTTGGACATTGAGAGGAGAACCTCATGTGCAATGATGTACCAGTACCCGCAGCTTTACGCTGATGTGTCGACCATCACCTGGGTCATTCCGCGAGTGGTCTTTTACGACTATCTGGAGGCGCTGGTTCGGGCCGGACTCGGGAAGCGCCTGATGTTCGGCTCAGATCAAATGCGCTGGCCGGAGAAGATCGGAGAAGCGATCAAGCAGGCGCCCTTCCTCTCTGAGGAGCAGAAGAGGGATATTCTCTACAACAACGCGGTACGCTTCCTTCGCCTGGAAAAGGCGTCGGATTAGAGAAGAAAAAGGAGTCGATGAAATGAGAAACGTTTTTCACCGAACCTTGGTCCTCATCATCCTGCACCGATTCGCTCCATAAAATGAACTTGCGCGAGCGCTTCAGCCGGTCAATTTCGCCTGGAACCGCTAAACGTTCTCTTCGGGCGTCGCGGCTAGCCGCTGGACGACGTCGTCCACCGTCTCACTTCGCTCGGCAATTCCACCATTGCGTCAGCCAGAGCTTCCACCGCCCGCTCAGTCAACCGTTGCGCCGCGTGTTCGCCATCTGTTCTCCCAATCCGCCAAACCGGGAAAATTGTCCTTCCGGGCCTCCGCGCCAGTTTTCATAGGGCCAAGAGCCTATAGCCGAGAACGGCTTTCAACACTTGTTAGGGAATGTGATGGATTGGTACGTCCGGGCCTGTTGGGATACGGATTGACACCGAGGTAACGGAGCCCACATATTTGGCAACGGGTAAAAAGGAGCCACACTGATGCGACTCAGGGATCTTCGCAAGCAGCAGGGGATGACCCAGGAAGAATTGGCAGAGCGCCTCGGCACAGAACCGGAAAAGGTCGCCCGCTGGGAGAGCGGCGACGCCCTGTTGAGCGTCCGCCAGGCAAAAGACCTGTGCATGGTGCTGCAGTGTACGGTGGAAGAGCTGCTCGGCTGGGAGATCGACCCCGAGGAATGGGCGGAGACGCCGTTCGCCGTCACCGATACCGGCACCCCTTACGGAACCCTCGCCCTGGAAACCACCGTCGGACACCGCGAATTTCCCATCGACGAACGGGCGCGGGAATCGCTCATGGAACAACTCGGCCCGCGCAAACCCCTGGGCGCGGACGACGGTCCGAACGTTTGGCTCTACGCCTGGACGCTGGATAACAAAATCCTGCTGCTCAATCCCGCCTTCATCAGGAACATAGAACTAATCGGTGATGATGTCGAAGCGATGCCCGAGTTTGAGCACCCCGAAGTCTATCGGGCACTGGATGACTGGGACCACGAAGCGATCACCGGCAAAGTCCGCAAAGCCTGCGAGAGGCTGATTGCAGCACTCGGCGAAGACCGGGCGCTACGACTGGCCACCGACTTGCGGGTGACCTACGACAACGGAGAAGACGAGTGGAGCTACCTCGATGAGGAGGTCGTTCCGGACCTCTTCGCCCTCGAGCTCGGACACGCCCATGTACCACGCAACGCGTTCGTGGAGCTGACACAAGAGGGTTACTATCGCTCGCGTTTCGTGAATCTGGAGCATGTGGTCGTCATCGAAATCCCGGCTGAGCGCTACCACCGGTTGAGCGTTGTGGAATAGACAATTTGCTTTGTGCCTGGATTGGCGAATAGGAGCACACACGCCGCCAACCCACTCAGGCAGATCGTTGTATCGCACGTATGGGAGAGACACTCGAAAGTGCTTTCGGACAGGTCTTGCGTGAGAGGCGTCTCAAGCGCAAGTTGTCCCAGGAGCGGCTTGCTTTGGAAGCGGGCGTGGACCGCACTTTCGTCTCTTCTCTTTCCTTGAGAGGGGGTTACTCCCCCCAATCGCATTAACCGAGGTCAAGGACTCCCCGCCCGCCACCCTCTACCCTCCTGCAAAACGCAAAGAGGCCCGAGTGATGGCGCTTTTGAACCTCGAACAACCCGAAAAGGTCGGACGCTTCGCGCTGTTCTACCTCGGCTTTCGCCCCTTTTTCCTGGGTGCGGCACTGTGGGCGGTGATCAGCGTGGTGTTGTGGCTGGGCGTCTATGCCCTGGGGTGGCGCCTGCCGCTGGCCGGGCTGTCGCCGACCCTGTGGCATGCGCACGAGATGGTGTTCGGCTACGCACTGGCGGTCATCGCGGGATTCCTGCTCACTGCGGCGAAGAACTGGACTCAGCTTCAGACCTCGAACGGCATCAAACTGGCGGTACTGTTTGCAGTCTGGGGCATCGCCCGTGCCGTGTTCGCACTGGGCGGGCCGGATGCGCTCAGCGCCGCCGCACTCATCAACGCCCTCTTCATCCTCGGCCTAACGGCCGCTATCATCCGGCCCGTTGCGCTCTCCCGACAGTGGAACCAGTTGCCGGTGATCGCCATACCGGCACTGCTGCTCGTCGCCCAGCTCGGGGTCGTCCTCGCCCCGGCACCGCGCACCGGAATCTACGCCGGCCTGTTCCTGGTGGTCCTGCTGATCTTCATTATGGGTCGCCGGGTGATCCCCTTCTTCATCGAACGCGGCGTCAACGAGGAGGTCGAAATCAAAAATCCGCCCGCGCTCGATATTGCCTGCATCGCCACTTACTTGCTCTATGCGGCTGCCGAATTCACCGCGCCGATCTCACCCTGGACCGCCCTGCTCGCCTGGTTCGCCGCCATGGCCCACGGCGTGCGCCTGTACCTCTGGCACACCCCGGGGATCTGGCGCAAACCGCTGCTGTGGGTGCTCTGGGCCGGTTATGCCTTTATCGTACTGGGCCTCATGATGCGCGCGATGGCCGGCTTCTGGTGGACCAACCCCTTCCTCGGGCTGCACGCCATCACCTACGGCGGTATCGGGCTCATCACCCTCGGCATGATGGCGCGGGTCTCCCTCGGCCACACCGGCCGAAACGTCTTCGCCCCGCCGAAGGCCGTGGGCTGGATGTTCGGGCTGCTGGCGCTCGGCACCGTGGTTCGGGTGCTCATGCCCTTGCTTCTCCCCGCCAGCTACTACACCGGGCTGATCGTCATCTCACAAGGGCTCTGGATCGCCGCCTTCGGCCTGTTTGCCGTCGTCTATGCGCCAATGCAGGTCCTGCGGCGGGTGGATGGCCGGTACGGTTAGTCGGAAACGCTGCTATAACCCCGCGAGGCTTGCGCCAATACAGGCAAACGAAAAAGGGGACGGAGGAATTAAGGTTCCGAGACTTTAACCTTCGGGTTCCTGGGCCTCCCTCGCCGCATCTGGCCTAGCTGAATCCCGTATCGTTCCTCGATTTGCTTCCGAAAGCGCTCATCGCCGACTGGTTGGCAGTAATGAGCAGCCTTTCTCACGAGGTGTTGGTCCTCTTCACCGAGTTGGTCCCGGAACAACTCGCGGTAAGCCCTGGCGCGCGACTCGGGCTCGAGACCCATTGCAGTTGATGGTTGAATTCAGATGTCATTTCACCAGACACCGGAATACTCATCGGTAACAGAGCCGACAAAAGCCCTAATGGCCTTTGGCGATCTCAAGTGATGCACTCGCTTGTGAGCGGCCTGCTCTGCGACAAGCTGCCGGTATCTCGGTGTCAGCTTTTCATGACAGAGACGGATAACTCGATAGCTGTTAACGGTGCCGCTCCAAATTGGACTGTTCTCTGGCCACCCCTCGGGCGTTACGACGAAGCCCTTTACGAGGCGCTTCGTAACCCACACGTAATGTGTGAAAAGCGGTAGGTCTACGTATATCAACGTATCAGCAGCCGAAAAGCGTTCCCAAGCCGACGACACGCAGCCGAACCCATCAATGATCCACTCCTCTCCGCCTATGAGTTCGGAATGAACCTGAAGGTACTCGTTGTGAGGCATCTCACCGCCACCAGGCTTGTATTTAATGGTGTCGAGTGAGTGCAGTGGCAAACGGGTAATGCTGGCCAGTTGCCGAGCTAGCGTTGATTTGCCGCCGCCAGCGTTGCCAAAAACTGCAACTCGCCTCATCTCAGACGCACTACTCACTGAACTGCTCTCCATGACGAACGGCTAATGCATGGATTGGGGACCAGCAGCGGCTTGGCAATGATCGCTCCGGGCTCTCGCGACCCCATGACCCCATTATTCCGGACATTTCTACCGCAGTCGCTCGTCCCCGTCAAAAATGGCGGCTTCCTGTACGCGTAAAACTCCTCCGTCCCCGTTCATGTCCCCCGGGAACCGACGGACAAGGGACCGGCGAATGCCTTCTTCAATAAAGGGCCACATCTCGGGATGCGCTGAGGTTCGCTCTATTGCCGCATACACTTCGGCCGCGAATTGGTACCCTAGTGTCGTCTCTCGCTCCTCGTAATAATCGATTGCGAGTCGAAACTCCTCTCGAGCCTCTGGATGGAACGAGTACCTCATCACGAGAACCGTTTCCAGACCTCTTCAAAGACTTCTTCCCCTGATACTGGCTTGACCGTACCTGATTGGATCTCATCCAACCGTCGCTTAGCCACTTCCGCCCACTTCTTGTCTATTTCCGACTCCGGTGGATTCAGGCTCTTGAGCACCGAGTCAGCGACCCGCGCGCGCTCCTCCACAGGGAGTGATTCGATTTCACGCAGCAAATCTTCTGTTTTCATGGCACCTTCTCCACAGAGACTGATATCTTGAAAGTTTACTGCTTTTCGGGTCCTTGCACCTGCCCGGCTCCATTAAGTGTTACTCCTCTACCGGACCGAAACTCCTCCGTCCCCTTTACGTGCGTGGGACGTGGCTTACTACATCAACAGCCACGATCGTCCGCAGGACCCACGCTTTGAGGGTAACCAGGCGGAAACCCACGAGACCTTCCACGGCCATCAGTGCCGCTACAGTGAAGAGGTCGACGGGCAGGTTCTAGGCAGCGCGAAGAACTAATCCGACGTTTTTTGCGTACAAACCAAGCCGCTCCGGTCAGGAGCGGCTTGGCGCCCTTCGTCACGGGCGAACGTGGCTCCGGGACAGCAGATACCTTTCGCGAGTATAAAGCACCGGCAACGGTGAACGGGTTCGCCCCTCCCCGATGTACCGGCGTGCTCGAAGTAATTTCGTTTTGCGGCTCGAGGCCGGGGCGTTGCCCCGGTCCCAGCGACTGGCCCTAATGGCGAATGGCGCTTTCCCAACCGCGATGTACCGCCTGCTTGTAGAAATCCCAACCGGTGTAGTTGTGGTCTTCCCAGTCTTTCCTCACCTTCGGCTCGACGTTTCTCCAGTCACCATCGCGGTAGTAGGGATCGTGACCGACGCGATAGCCGTAACGGTAGGCCAGCAGCACATCGTCAAAGTCGGCGCCCTTACCGGAATACTCCTTGTTGTAGTCGTCGCGGAATTCCGGTTCGACACCCCGGAACGATGCCTCCTCTTCGGGACTCAGCTTCTCAACTTCCACCTTGGTCCCACGGAGCGTTTCGTGGACGACCTCCTTCCGCTCTTTGGCCTCCTTTGAGATCTCGACCTCCTCTTTGACACGGGCCTCTTTGCCCACCACAGGCTCTTCACCCTTGGCGCGGACTTCATAGGATTGCTCCTTGAAGGCCCCCTTGTCCTTTTCACTGGCAGGACGGTCGGTCGGATGACGCTCTACGTGGATCTCCTCCTCGCGCAGGGAGACCGGCTCCTCCACTTTGCGCTCGGTGGGACGGGTATAGATACGGACCCCGCCCCGGGAGATTTCCTTCTTACCGACCTTGAGCTCTTCCTCGATGCCTTCGAGTTTCTCGGGCGCCTCCTTCCCGGTCGCTTTGTGAGCGGCGGCGCGCTTGTCGACATCCAGGGCACCGTGACGGTTGAGGATATCGGCGGCCCGATCGACCTGGCTATCATCAGCGTCAATCTTCACCAGGTAATCCCCTTCCTGGTAGGCGTGTTCACCGTCACCGCCGATCAGCCCGATTTCCCGCAGGAACGCGTGCAGGCCGCTCTCTCCGGGTTTTGGCTCCTCGGTGAATCCACGGTAGTCCCGCACCTCGATATCGCGGGAGGAGAAACCCTCATGCATGAGGTCCTTAGCTGCGCTATCGGCTTTCGCCTTCGATTCGAAAAGGCCTAAAAGCGTTTTAATCGCCATGACATTTCCTCCGTGAATCTGGGCGGGCATCGCCCGCCACCCGGTCAATGCGGTGAGTGTTTATCCCGTTTCACCGCAACCTCCTCTCTGCGCAACGTGACCTTCTCCGGCCTGCTGCGTTGACTCCGGTGCTTGGTGATCCGCACCTCCTCCCGGAGCACCAGTCGCTTCTCGGTCACCACCACCTCCTCGAAAAGGGGGATAACCAGCGTTTCCCCGTCATAGTGCGCGTCGACCGGCGAATCCACCTCCCGGTTCACCGCCACGCGCTCAATCTCAATCTCTTCGGATTCGGCCGGCACCTCGACCCACTCATCACGGGATTCCACCCGCTTCTCCACCGTCACCCGCTCCTCGGTCGGGCGCTTTTCCACCCGCAACCGCTCCTCCATCACAGGCACGGTGATCGTATCGCTCTCCCGAGCCGGTTCGAGGTCTGCAAAGCGCACCGGCAGGAAATACTCATCACGGCGGCGCTCCAGGGCATGCACGGGCACTAGCAAGCACCTGTCATCCACCTCGACGAGCCACTGCTCTTCGCCATCCGCCGGCGGCCCGTTCGCCACCACGCGTCCGTGAACACCTTCCCTGTCGACCACGTCCATTTCACACGCTCCTTGAACAGGTCTTTTTGCCGTCTCGCCATGAGTCAAGCATCAACCGGTTGTGGAAGAAATCGTGTCGATTACCGAACTGACGTGCGATTAAGAGGGGAAGCTGCCGCGCACCAATGCCACCGAAGGAAGTGGCTCGATGGTCAGGAGAGTTACGGACGGGAGGAGCGAAGGCTGGTGGACTGTTGCATGCTCACTTTTTATTTCCCTCTTTTGCCTCCCTTAACAGGAGATAGGGTTTCGAGCAGCCTGAGCACGGCATCCCGCTGTTCGTCGGTTCCCAAACCCCGCCAAGCCTGCACCAGGACAGTCTCTCGCTCATCTTCCGACTCGGGGCGCCACTCCCCTCTCTCCTCGCCCACAACGAGGCCTACACGCTGCAACTCTTCGAAAATCAGCTTCCCGATACCCGCCGAAAAACCATCCAACCGGGACACCAAAGCCCCGCGCCAGCCGGTAGAGCTGAGAAACGCTTAGGCGGTGTTGGCCGTGTTCGAACCGGAAGATTTGTTGAGGGCTGACCTCCAGCAGCTCCCCCACCTTCTCCAGGCTCAGACCACACCGATTTCTGAGAGTCCGAAGCCGCTTGCCGACGGCAGCATCGATCGGATCGAGTGCTCTGCGGCCCATGATTACCTCTTGAGAAAAATAATGCCTGGATTTGACGTGAAGGGTGATTGTTGGCGAGAATGCACGCATCACCTTTGGGGTAAAACATTTTCATTAAGTTCCCCTTAAGGTAATTACTGCCGAAAGAAGCGCCTCGGAATGTGATGCAGCGGGCACTGCTCTGTCCGTGCACATTCACGCATTCAGCTTCCAGCAGGCCGACATGGATGGTGTCGCATAGCAGCATCCTCAGGAGCATCTTTGGGCGCTGCTTTCCGTTAGCAGCAACCGATGAGACAATCCCCGCCATTCGGTGGGCATCGAGCACAGGGACCGAGCAATGAAGCTATTGATTGCCGAGGACACCGATTTTTTGCAGGCGTTGCACGGGCTACTCATGACCAAGTGGGGTTATGAATTCGACCTGGCCACCGACGGCGCCGAAGCCATCGATTATGCCCGGCGCTTCGGCCGTGAGTACGACCTCTGCATCATGGATGTTCGCATGCCGCGGATAGATGGCCTGGAAGCGACAAGGATCATCCGAAGGGAATTTGATTACTTCCCTATTCTCGGCTATTCGAGTGACGACGCCATGCGGAGCCCGTGCCTCGACGCGGGGATGGATGCGTTTCTCTCAAAATCAAGCGACCCAGACCGATTGCGGGCTGCAATCGACGAGCTGACGCCAAAAGCGCTACTGGTCGTTCATGAATCCGACCGATTCTCAGTTGAAAAGGCAAAGCCGATGACACCGGAAGAACTCAGAGAGCTACAGGAACTCAAGAAAAACGGCCTTACCAAGCTCAAGCTGATCGGCCTCGACCAGGCCTTCATCGTTCACAAGAACATCCAGAACAAGATCTCCCACGACTTCGTCGCCGAGGGAAAGGAGATCTCCGAATTCATCGACCGCTCCCCCAACGAACCCGGCCGCTGCCACTTGTATCGAACCAACCTCTACATCACCAAGGACCTGTTCCTCCCCGAAGAACTGGAACAGGCGATTAGAAACGAGGATGAGGTAGCTGTCAGATTCCGGCAGGTGACCGAAAAGCCAACCGCGGATGAGTGACCCCCGGGAATGACGAAATTTCTCACTGCTGCATACAGCGGCGGTTAGGCGAGGCCGTAACCAAACTGGCAAAAACTACCAAAGATCCGCTCAGCCCCCCTCGTATCGGCTCCAGAAACTTCGTTTTCAACCATGCCTTTCGCGAAGCTGCGCCGCGTAGGTGTCATGGGCGACCAGGCCACGCCACTCTTCGACCGTTTCGGCGATCCGGTCCAAAGCCTTCAAATAGCGGGCAGCGTGTGAATACGCCTTGGTATATCCCCGCTCCAGAACCGAATCGAGCAGCGCCCGGTAAATCGCGGTGACCGCGAGTTGGCGCCCCGTGGCCTCGAAAGGCTCGACCAACTCCAGTAGCAGCCAATAGTTGGCGCCGTCGAGTTGCTCGGCCCGCTCGATCAGATAAGTGTCCGCCTCCTCCATGTGATTATTCTCGATGAGGAACCAGGCATCGCTCTCCGACAGGTTCGGCACATCGAGGATCGCCGTCACCTCATCGGCAACGATGTCGGCCCGCCGCTCCTCACCGATAACGCTCAGTAGATCGTTTAGCGTCTCGGTGCTGCGATGGCGTCTGAAGAGCCGCCATGCGGCCTCTTCCTGCTGTGCCCGGTTGCCCAAGCGCCCATGGATTTCGAGCAGTAGTTGGTCCCGCTCGTAGGCCCGGAACCGCTCCTCCGAGGGAAAGCGCTCGACCCAGGTGAGCGCCGTTCGTGCATCGCCGCTATCCAAATACGCCCGGGCAATCGACAGACAGGCCGGACCGTTGGGCTCGCCCCAACTCGCAATCCGGGTCTTCTCGAAAAGAGGGGCATCCTTGAGCTGCAAAGCCAGCGACTCGATCAGATGGAAACAGGCCCTGCCCTCGAACTCATCCTGCACCGATTCGGCCTGCTCCTCCAGCGGAGCGATAAGGTGCTTGCGGATGATGTTCTCTGGCAGGTATTCGACCGCCCGGTGCAGAATCGCATCGCGGACACCGTAGCCGTCGTCCGCAACCAGCTTCAATGCGCGCTTGGCCAGCCGCTCCTTCTTCTCACAGCGGCTCGCGTAACCGACAAAGAGATCCGCGGCTTCGAGCCGGTAGACATCGCCGACAAACCCGCTCGAATCGTCGCACCGCCCCAATGTCCCGTTATCGGTCGTATAGAACGACATCACCAGTTCCGCGCCTTGGCACGGGTCATCGACGTTGGAGGCCAAATCGTGAAGCATATCCTCCAACTGCCGGGCAAGGCCCTCGGCCTCACCCCAGGGTATAAACCGGCGGCCCCGTTTCAGCCCGGCCAACTTCGCCTTGAACCGCTGAACATTCTCCTCGGGCGTCGCGACCAGTCGCTGGACGACAGCGTCGGCCGCCTCACTCCGTTCAGCCAAACCCAGCAATGCGTCCGCCACCGCCTCCACGCCCAAAGCGATGAGCCGCTGCCGTACCGTATTCCCCATCTGCCCCTCCTGCTTGTTGTCCGCTCGGCGAAAACTCACCGACATATATCTCGGGGCGCAACAGTGTACGACCGAACGCAGCGTGCCGCGCCGGGGCGCGCGCCACAACGTCAGCGCAGCGACCGATACACCGCGTCGCGTCCGCGCTTGCTCAGTACCAGCTGCCACAGCTGACCCTGCCGCGAACGGAAGAAGCCCGCACAACTGAGCAGATAGTACTTCCACATGCGGTAGAAGCGCTTTCCGTAGCGGGATTCGAGCCGTGGCCAGGCGGCGTCGAAGTTGTGCCACCAGGCCATGAGGGTGCGATCGTAGTCGGGACCGAAATTGTGCCAGTCCTCGATGACGAAGCGACCATTCAAAACGGCGGAGAGCTCCTGTGCCGAGGGCAGCTTACCGTTCGGGAAGATGTGGCGATCAATCCACGGGTCCACCGTGCGCGAGGCTGCGTGGATGCCGATGGTGTGCAGCAGAAACAGACCGTCGTCTTTCATCAGGCGCAGCGCCGTATCGAAGTAGGTCGCGTAGTTCTTCGGACCGACGTGTTCGAACATGCCGACGGACACCACCTTGTCGTACTGGCCGTGCAGATCGCGGTAATCCATCAGCTCGATCCGCACCGGCAGGCCGTCGCAGCGCTCCTGCGCGTACTGCTGCTGCTCCCTAGAGATGGTGATGCCGGTGACTTCGACCTTGAAGAACTTCGCCGCATGGCGCGCCAGCCCACCCCAGCCGCAGCCGATCTCAAGCAGGCGCTCGCCCGGACGCAGCTCCAGCTTGCGGCAGATCATGTCGTTCTTGTCGTGCTGCGCCTGCGCGAGGTTGTCGGCATAGCGCCAGTAACCGCAGGAATAGCTCATGGTGGGGTCGAGCATGGCGCTGAATACGTCATTGCCGAGGTCGTAGTGGCACTCGCCGACTTCGAAGGCGCGGCGGCTGGACTGCAGATTGAACAGACGCTGGCGAAGCGCTTCGCCGAGCAGCCGCAGCCGCGCCCAGCCGGTCAGCCTGCTTTCGATGTCGGCGCGCAGAAGGCGGTTGAACAGCTCGTCGAGTTCATGGGCGTCCCACAGGCCGTCCATGTAGGCCTCGCCGAACCCCAGCGAGCCCTGGGTCAGGATGCGGCGGTAGACCTCCGGGTCATGCACCTGGACGTCCCACGGCGCACTGCCGTTAAACTGCACGCCCGCCTTCGTAGCCAGCCGCCCCAACACCTCGGGCGCGTCGGAAGAGGGATTGTGTGGAAATTCACCAGCCAATTTATAGGACAGATTTTCATCGCTCGACATGGATCGCTCTTCCCCCCGTATATTGGTTTCGGTACCCGGGCTGCGGGCCGGCGGCATTGCATCGGCCTTGAGCCGTCGGCGCGGTCGATTCACCGAAAACCTTATAAGCGGGCCTAACGAATAACAAACGAATATTATTGGATAGTAATATCGTGATATTCGGTACAACTACATAACCAAGGAGCCGAAAGATGCGTTCAAGGACCGGCACGTTGACCTATCCTGTGAAAGTGGACCTCATAGAAACGATTCGAGTCAGAAGCGACTAAAGATTTTATTTGACTCCGCCCCTGTTAATTAGAAGACAGGAAAAGCGGGACTTAGCGCGGGCGTCGATCGCCCCGGACCGGTGCGAAGCGGTACCAGTCATCGGTCGCGACGTGGGCGGGGATAATCAGAAAAGCGAGCCCCGTCGCGGAGTCCGACATTCGCATGATCAGCGAGCCATCCGTTGCTTTCGAAAGAGCAATTTTTGAACGGCTGAAACCCACCAGGGGATTATCCGGCGCCTTTTCATGGGTGGGCGCCAACCGGCCACCACAAGCAAAAGCGAGAGAACAAACAGACGTCGCACTCCGTCCAATCCTCTATTGTCCCAATAAGGGCTGACCAGCGGCCCAAGGTCCATTTTACTCCAATAACAAGCTCCTCCATCTCCTTTCCGGGCGCGGGCGGAAGGAGGAAAACCTTGCAGGTGCTGTGCTCGTCTTCGCCACCGTATTAGTGCGGCCCAAAGGCCCAGACAGAGAAGACCACAGGCGTCTGAAAACAGGGGATAAAACCACACGTAAAACTTCCAGCGGCTAAAATATATCGAGCGCGTGACTGAATTTGTGCACTCGCGAAGTCGTGTTCACGCCGGAGGGGAAAGAACGCTTCGCAAACGATGAAAGGATTCGGATATGCCAGAGTCAACTCAATCGGTCGTTGAGCACCCTATTCGGGCTTTCAGCGAGGGTCTTGACCCGGTGATGGAAGACTTCACAGACGAATCGGTTCTCGTTACAAACGATGATACATATCGTGGTCTCGACCAAATTCGGGGGTTCTTCAAGACAATGATCGAGAATCTTCCAGAAGGGTTCGAGGACGCCGTTGTCATGCGACGTCAGGAAGCTCAGGGTGAGCTCGCGTTTCTCCTCTGGGACGCGAAACCCTGGTATCCGTTCTGCGCGGATACGCTGGTGGTCCGCAACGGCAAGATTCTGTACCACACGTTTACCACGCAGGCTCCATAGTGCTCGCGGAAACGGGGTCTCACTGAAGCGCCCCGGTTTTCCGATAATGGATAAGTGCCTGCGGCTATACGCTGATGCTGACCAGCAGCGGCTCAACAGTTGCTCACAACTTAATCCCTCCGTCCCGTTTTGTTACACTACGCTCGGCCAAACGGTTCGGCTAAATATTTTCCGATTCTTTCCTTTTCTGCTCTGCCGGAGGCTCGATGGACATTGTCATCAGCGCCGGCCTGCATCAGCGCTAGACCGCATTTCGCGGTCGGGCTGCAGGCGGCCCATCTCAACAAAGCACCGTCATTTTGGCGGCGTGTTCGCGCGCCGTTCCGAATCCTGTTGAGAGGATGACCGACCATGTCTATCGATTTCACTGCGCTTCAGCCGCTGGGTTGGAGCAACGCCTTTTCCACTCAGCTCTCGCTGGAACAAATGGAGCGTTGCCGTGCCGCGCGGGTGACCGGCGTGGAGCGGGGCCGCTATCTTGTCGATGCCGGCTCCGGACCCTTTGCGGCGACGCTCGCCGGCCGCTTCCGCCACTCGCACACCGCACCCGAGAATTTGCCGACGGTCGGTGACTGGGTCCTGCTGGATGCGGAGTCGCCGCTGATCGTGGAGCGGCTCCAGCGCCAGAGCCTGATCGCGCGAAAGATGGCGGGAGGAACCGAAAGCCAACCCATCGCGGCCAACATCGATCTAATGGTGATCGTCAGCGGGCTGGACGGCGAGTTCAATCTGCATCGGATCGAGCGCTACCTGGTGATCGCCGCCCAGGCAGAGGTCACACCGCTGGTGCTCCTGACCAAGGCCGACTGCGTCAACAACCCGGAATCCTTCGTCGCAATGGTCCAAAGCCGCGTGGAAGGTGGCGAAGTGCTGGCGGTGAATGCCCTGTCCGACCCGCTGTCCGAGCGTTTCGCTCACCTCCTGGCACCCGGAACCACAATGGTGGTGGTCGGCTCCTCCGGCGTCGGCAAGTCAACCGTGGTCAACAACCTGGCCGGTGTTTCGCTCCAGGCCACCCGGGACGTCCGCAAGGATGCCAAGGGCCGACACACAACCACCTCCCGCTCGCTGATCCGGCTACCCGGCGGAGCCTGCATCATTGATGTACCGGGAATGCGTGAAGTGGGCTTGGCCCCGGTGGACGGCGCCGTTGCCCGACAGTTTCGGACTATCGGAGAACTAGCCGAGCACTGCCGGTTCGCCGATTGCAGCCACGCGCAAGAGCCGGGCTGTGCGGTGCGACAGGCCGCGGACCGGGGCGAAATCGACCCGGACGAATGGGACCACTACCTAAAGCTAAAGGCCGAGGAGCGCCACAACGTCGCCGATCATGAACGCCGACGCCGGGAACGCGTGTTCGGCAAGATGGTCCGCAACGTGATGGATATAAAGCGCAAGAGCGGGAAACGGTAGGCTAGAAGAGGCCATGGACGGCCTCGGGATATCCGCTTGATATATCTCTCGGCTGCTTACATTGTGTATCCAAATGGAATATACGGAGATGCCGCCGTGGCCACCGCACGCACCAAGGTATTCACCAGCAACCGCAGCCAAGCCGTCCGGCCTACCCAAGAGCGTGGCGCTGCCCGAGTCCGTCAAGGAAGTCGCTATTATCGCCATTCAAAACCGGCGGCTGATTACCCCCGCCGGTGAATCCTGGGACAGCTGGTTTGACGGGCCGACCGTCACCGACGACTTCATGGCCGACCGGGAACAGCCTACCGGCCAAAAGCGGGAGACGCTCTGAATGGTCAAGTACATGCTGCCACAAAGATCGTGACCTGCACGATTAAGAACCGTCCGGAGCAGGTACGAGAAGCATTCAAGCGCCACGACGGGCAGATATGCATCTCAACGATCACGCTGTGTGAGTTGTACTACGGGTTGAACGCTCGGCCTAGCCCGCAAAAAACATGGAAGTGATTGAAGCCTTCGCGCCCCGGCTGGAAGTCATGCCGTTCGGAATCGACGATGCCGCCCACTTCGGCCAACTGCGTGCTGAGTTAGCGGCTGAAGGAAGACCGATTGGCCCTTACGACATGATGATTGCGGGCCATGCCAGATCCCATGGCCTGATACTCTGACGATCAATGTAAAGGAGTTTGCGCGGGTACCGGGTCTGCGCATTGAGAATTGGGTTGAATGACATATAGCCACGATTGGGTACAGCAACAGTCCATGGACCTGCAACTGCACCGGGTTAGTTACTCTGACCCTGTTATCTATGAAGGAGACCGGTCACCGCGATCGCCAAGATACCGAATGCGTCAGCGGACAGGCCGAGCCTCAGTGCGTGAGCGGCTCCCCGTTGTCGGGCTCCTCGAACCGCAGCGCCTCGACCCCATCCAGGTTCACCTTCTGCCGCGCGTACCAAAGGTCGTGCTGATCCTGCATCGCCAGCCAGCTTTCCGGCGAGCGTCCCAGCACCCTGGACAGGCGAAGGGCCATCTCCGGGCTAATGGCGCTGCGCTCCTGAAGGACACGCGCAACGGTCGAAGGGGAGACCTTGAGCTTCGCCGCAAGCTGGCGCGCACTGAGGCCGAACGGCTCGAGGTAGACGGCACGAATAAACTCACCCGGATGGGGCGGATGGTGCAGGGTCATCAGTGATAATCCTCATAATCCAGAACATGGGCGTTGCCGTCGTGGAACACCCACACTTGCCGCAGCCCCGCCAGACCTGGTAACAATACCTGCATTCCTCAACACCTTTCGAGCATGGCCCTGGACGATAGCGACTACTACGAGCAGCACGCTACCACCTTCTTCCGTGACACCGTCGCGGTCGAGATGGCGCCCCTCCATGAAACGTTCCTGCGGCGCCTCCCCGCCAACGGGCACATTCTGGACGCCGGCTGCGGCTCCGGGCGCGATGCCCGCACCTTTCTGGAACTGGGCTACCGGGTCACCGCCTTCGATGCGGCGCCGACCCTCGCCGCGCTGGCGACAGAACACCTTGGTCAGACGGTGCAGGTGCTGCGCTTCGAGGAGCTCTCTTGGCACGCTAAGTTCGACGGCATCTGGGCCTGTGCCAGCCTGCTGCACGTTCTCCGGCGTGAGCTGCCGAACGTGTTCCAGCGCCTGGCCAATGCGCTCAAGCCGGGCGGGTTTCTCTACTGCTCATTCAAATACGGCACGGGAGAACGCAAAGCGGGTGGACGCTGCTTCACCGATCTCGACGAGACCGGCCTGCGCCAACTCTTGCCCGAAACCGGTGGCCTGATACTGATCGAGATGTGGCAAACCAGCGACCAGCGTCCCGACCACCGGGACGAGCGCTGGCTCAACGCACTGCTACGGAAGCCGGAGGCACCATGCCTCCCTATCTGACCACCGGCGGACCTAACGACCCCTTTCTGCCGCGCCTGCTCGAGGCTATTCGCCAAGCCAATGAGATCGACTTTGCTGTCGCCTTCATCAAGGCCAGCGGTCTCGAGCTGCTCTACGATGCATTGAGCGAGGCGGTCACCGTCCGCAAAGCGCGACTGCGGGTGCTGACCAGTGATTACCTCGACGTGACCGATCCGCAAGCACTGCGTATGCTCATGCTGCTGGGCGACGAGGGTGCCGAGGTTCGGGTGTATGGGGCAGGATCGAGCAGCTTCCACTTGAAAGCCTACATCTGCGTGCGAACCGATGGCGAGGAGACCGTCTACGGCACCGCCTTCGTGGGCTCCAGCAACATCAGCGCGACCGCTCTGCAGGATGGCGTGGAATGGAACTACCGGATCGGCCTGCCCGAAACCGATCACCCTGAGCCGGAACGCTTCAACGAGATCCGTAACGCGTTCGTGCGCCTGTTCAACAACTCGAACGCACGCCCTCTGGACCACGCCTGGATCGAGGCCTACGAACAGCGCCGCCAATCACACCCTCTACCGGTCGCACCGGGCAGCGATGATCCCGAACTGCCGCCGCCCAAACCAACCCTGGTACAGCAGGAGGCGCTCACGGCACTATCGGAGACGCGCCGACAGCACTACGCCCGCGGTCTGGTAGTGATGGCGACGGGGCTAGGCAAGACCTACCTCGCCGCTTTCGACAGCCAGCAGATGAACGCCGGCCGTGTTCTGTTTGTTGCCCACCGCGAGGAGATTCTGCTGCAGGCGGAGCAGACCTTTCAGCGCATCCGCCCCCGGGCGCGCGTGGGTCGCTATACCGGAACCCGTAAGGATGATCAGGTCGATCTACTATTCGCCTCGGTCCAGACCCTGGGCCAAGCCCATCACCTCGAGCGGTTTGTTCCAGGCCAGTTCGACTACATCGTGGTGGACGAATTTCACCACGCGGCGGCCAACACCTATCGCCGCTTACTGAACCACTTTCAACCTCGATTCCTCCTGGGGCTCACCGCCACTCCGGAACGCACCGACCAGTCCGACATCCTCTCCCTCTGCGACGACAACCTGGTCTACACCTGTGACCTGTTTCAGGGGGTGAACGAAAAACTGCTCTGCCCCTTCACCTATTACGGCATCCACGACGAATCGGTGGAGTACGACGCAATCCCATGGCGCAACGGCCGCTTCGAACCGGACGCCCTGAGCAACAAACTGGCGACGCTCGCCCGGGCGCGCCACGCCTGGCGGGAGTGGCAGGAGAAACGGCAGCGGCGAACCCTCGCCTTTTGCGTATCGCAGCGGCACGCAGATTTTATGGCCGACCACTTCCTTAAAGAGGGCGTCAAGGCTGCCGCGGTCTACGCGGGTTCCGCGCTGGGACGGGGCGAGGCCCTGGACGCCCTGCGTGAAGGTCAGCTTGAAGTGATCTTCTCGGTAGACCTGTTCAACGAGGGCGTCGACCTTCCGGCCATCGACACCGTGATGATGCTCCGCCCGACCGAATCCAAAATCCTCTTCATCCAGCAGCTCGGGCGCGGGCTGCGTCGGCATGAGGAGAAGGAACGTTTGGTGGTGCTCGATTTCATCGGCAACCACCGAGGCTTCCTCAACAAGCCGCAAGCACTGTTCAATGTCAGCGCTACCTACCGTGCCCTGGCCGCCTTCGCCCGCAAAGCGGAACAGGGTAAGCTCCGGCTGCCGGAAGGCTGTTACGTCAACTACGACCTGGCGATTATCGACTTCCTCAAGCGACTGGACAGCAAGGGGATTCAGCAGGACTACCAAGCCCTCAAAGATACTCTGGGACGCCGCCCGACACTGGCAGAGCTCTATCGGGCCGGCGTCAGCATGCCACAACTGCGCAAGCAGTATGGCCACTGGTGGGCATTAGTTCAGGACCAGGGGGACCTGAGCGCCGAGGAGGAGGCCTGTCTTGAGCGGCATCGCGACTTCTTCCGCGAGGTGGAGACGACCGCGATGACCAAGAGCTTCAAAATGGTCCTGTTGGAATCGCTGCTCGAAAACGATGGCTTTCTGAAGCCACCCCAGGTTGGAACCCTATCGGCCCAAGCGTTCGCGGTGTTCCATCGCCGGCGCCACCTCATTCCGGATATCGTTTCAGAGTTACGGGATATCGAGCAGATCGATCCAGTCCGGTGGCACCGCTACTGGAGCGGCAACCCCATCAATGCCTGGACCGGCGGTAATCGCCAAGGCGGTCGAATTTGGTTCGAGGTGGTCGATGATCTCTTTCGCCCCCGTTTCCCCGTCGATTCAAGCGAGATCGAACCGTTTGAATCGATGCTCCAAGAGCTGGTGGACTATCGCCTGGCGGACTACCAGGCCCGCCGCCCCGCAACTGACGAAGCGTCCGCAATCCCCTCAGCCGATGTGGTGCCATTCCCACAGTCAACCGAGGGGACCGAGCTGCCCTACTTCCCCAACCTCCGCATCGCCTGCGGCTACTTCCGCACCGGGAGCGCCGACGCCGAGGAGTACCGCACCCTTGGCCCGGGCCACGGTCGCCTCGACCCGGCCCGTAACTTCATCGCCCGCGCCATCGGCGACTCCATGAATGGCGGCAAACACCCAATCCACGACGGCGACTACCTGCTCCTCGAACGCATGGATGCCGCCAACGCGGGCACCATCACCGGCAGCATCGTGGTCATCGAACGCCAGGACGCCACGGGCGACGACCAATATCTCCTGCGTAAGGTCACCAAGACACCGGATGGGCAGTACATCCTCAAGGCGGCCAACCCCGACTACCCGGACTACACGGCGGAAGACACCATGCGCACCCTGGCACGGTTCAGAGCCGTGCTCGACCCGTTGGAACTAGCAGTCGGCCAAAGCTTCATGCGCGAAGAGATCCCGGAACTCTTCGGCGAGAGCTTCAACCCGGGCAACTGGCACGCCGGCCACGTCGTCCTGAATAACCCGCGCCGACACATCCTACTGGTGACCCTTAACAAACAAGGCAAGAGCGCCGAGCACCGTTACCACGACTATTTCATCGACGAACATACCTTCCACTGGCAGAGCCAGAACCGCACCACGCCGGAAAGCGCATGGGGAAGGGAAATCATCGAGCACGAACGGCGCGGCATCGAGGTCCACCTGTTCATTCGTGAGCAAAAACTAATCGGCGGTAAGGCTGCCCCTTTCCGCTATTTCGGGCAGGCGCGCTACCAGAGCCATCAGGGAAGCGGGCCTATGAATGTCGTGTGGGAAATTATCTAAATAAAGGTTTCCGCCGCTTGCGGCGTGCTAGCGCCTGTATGTTTCCCGGTAGTCTTCGTGATCGGTTGCCCCGCCAAATCCCCTCGGTTTCGCGGCAGTTGAAGTCCTTGATTATGCCAAGACTATAACGCCGAGCGTCATAACCGAGAAAAAGCTCTCACGGCCTTTTCGAGCGAATTGTCGGTGTTTGGCTTCTCACCACGCAAAGAGGTCAGTGACAAATCAGAAACGTCTGTCTCATCCCCTTTTGATTCTGGAAGTGGTAACGCGGTCCGCCTTCCCAACCTAGACTTGGGGGACAGCGTCTGAGCAATCCAAGCTCCAACCCGGGGGAAGGTCCGACATGATCGCACATACCACGTTACACGTGAGCGACTACGCCACATCGAAGGCGTTCTACGTGCGGGCTCTCGCGCCGCTCGGTTATAGGAATAATATGGAATTCGGCGAGTCCGCGGGTTTCAATGACGGAAAGAATACCGACTTCTGGATTGAGCACGAGGAGACTGTTGTACCGACTCACCTCGCTTTCGAGGTGAAGAGCCGAAAGGAGGTTGAGGCATTCTACAGGGCGGCGCTGGATGCCGGTGCAACCGATAACGGCGGCCCGGGCTATCGTGACTATTGGCCGGGCTACTATGCCGCGTTCGTCTATGACCCTGACGGCCACAACGTCGAGGCCGTCTGGTACGACTATGGGAAAGTCGGGTGAGCCTGGATGGAGTTGGACGCTAGGGCTTTTGCGATTGGCCGGGCTGTTCAGGGAGTCTGAAAAGGTCTGGTGCGACTTACTGGAGAATCCATTCCCCCCGCACCCTAATCGCCTCATACATCGCATCGGGGGCAAGGTCGATGTCGTTCGGCCATGCGACCGCGCCACGGTCCACGAAAGCCTTCTCGAAGAAGGCAGGCTCTTTTGAATAACAGGGTCAGAGCCAAATAAACCGAAGGCGCTAGCCTGAATAGACCTCTCAAGACCCGGTTCCCTAACTGGCGGCCTGGGAACGGCATTTGTCACTTCCGTGCATTCCTTCGGGTCCCTGCCGCATCCGACGGAAGCTAACTGGTACCAAGCCGTCGCAGTCCCCTTCGGGACAACTACTCAGGCTCGCAACCGCTTTACCTCTGTACCCACGCGATCGCCGAGTGCGGCGTGTGCCTCTTCGAGTTCGTAGTCGTCCTGAAGCCCCATCCAAAATTGTTCGGTGGTACCGAAGTAGCGAGCCAGACGCACGGCCGTGTCCGTCGTGACGGCGCGCTTGCCGAGCACGATTTCGTTGATACGGCGCGGGGGAATGTTGATATCCCGGGCGAGCCGGTTCTGACTGATCCCAAGCGGGACCAGAAACTCTTCCAGCAAGATCTCACCGGGATGGATGTTTGGGAGTTTGTCGGCCATGTGAATAGCTTCCAACTAAGTTGTCGCGTCAGGCCCGGATTTCGAACTCCGTAACTTTTGCGATCGGCCGGAGGCAGCGGCGGTCGCGCTTTAGCTCCACCAGTCCGTAGTTGGAGAGTGTTCGAAGCGTTCGGGAGAGATTGCTGGCTTTTCGGCCGGTGCTTTGGGCGAGCTCCTCCAACGACCCAGGATGCGTTTCGGCAATATGCCGTAAGAGCGCTCGATTTTTATCGCTGAGCACCTCGGCAAGCGAACGCATGGAAGGGAACCAGACCTTGGGATCGGTCGGCTTCGGGTGGTACTCGCCGCGGGCAATAGCGAGGGCGCGGGCCCGGATTTGTTCCTGGGGCATGACGCCGATGCGGATTTTGCGTTTGTTCATCGCTTTAGAACACCTTGATCTTTCAAGTAGCGGTCCACAGCCTGGAAGAAGTCCGCCAACAGTTGCTCGGGCGTTTCAAATTCATACGGGATTCCCTCGTCCTCATCCGTTCGGTGCCGGTGGTCGTACTCAAGGCACCGACCGGAAAAGCGATTGCCACGCACCCGAACGGCATGGGCATTGTCAAACCCCAAGACCCGACGGCCGTCAATGGCATGCAGGGTTAGGCTATAGCTGACTCCGTGTGGTCGGTTGAGCGTAGCGGCTACTCGTTTAGCTTCGACCTTGGTCCAGTATCCACCGTCCTGGCCGAAAATTTGACCATCCAGGTCCAGCAAAGTCTCCAGTCCTTTAGCATCCATTCCAATTATCGGCAGATCATAGTCTTCCGCTTAGGATACGCCCAATTTTCGGTTGCAAGCAATCGGACTTTGTTGCAGTTGAAGGGACTGCGGTTGCAGGCATGATGAGGGTCAGTGATTTGGGAAGTGGTACGCGGTCCACCTTCCCAACCTAGACTTGGGGGGGACAGAATCTGAGCAATCCAAGCTCCAACCCGGGGGTAGACCGACCATGATCGCGCATACCACGTTACACGTGAGCGACTACGCCACATCGAAGGCGTTCTACGTGCGGGCTCTCGCGCCGCTCGGTTACAGGAATAATATGGAATTCGGAGAGGCCGCGGGTTTCAATGACGGAAAGAACACCGACTTCTGGATTGAGCACGAGGAGACCGTTGTACCGACTCACCTCGCTTTCGAGGTAAAGAGCCGAAAGGAGGTTGAGGCATTCTACAGGGCGGCACTGGATGCCGGTGCAACCGATAACGGCGGCCCGGGCTATCGTGACTATTGGCCGGGCTACTATGCCGCGTTCGTCTATGACCCTGACGGCCACAACGTCGAGGCCGTCTGGTACGACTATGGGAAAGTCGGGTGAGCCTGGATGGAGTTGGACGCTAGGGCTTTTGCGATTGGCCGGGCTGTTCAGGGAGTCTGAAAAGGTCTGGTGCGACTTACTGGAGAATCCATTCCCCCCGCACCCTAATCGCCTCATACATCGCATCGGGGGCAAGGTCGATGTCGTTCGGCCATGCGAGCGCGCCACGGTCCACGAAAGCCTTCTCGAAGAAGGCAGGCTCTTTTAGGGCTTCGAAAACACCGGTGAGATGCTCAGGCGTGAAGCGTACCTTTCCGGTCAGGCCGTCTCGAAAGCGCACTCTCAAGCTTAGGTGCTGTACCGGTTCAACTTCTACGACGTCCCAGTGCATCTTTGATCGAGCGGCGGAGGACAGATCTTCCTGAATTCAGTTGGATGAGCGATTGTGGCGAAAACGGCTCTATCTTCCATCCTCTAAAAATACTTCAGGATGCCGTTCTGCTACCCGCAACAGAGCCTTCGCCGGCCCTTGGGGCTTACGCCTACCCTGCTCCCAGTCCTGCACGGTTCTGGCGCTTACCCCCATCAAGCCGGCAAATGCCGTCTGGGAAAGACCGAGCTTGCTGCGAATGGCCTTAGGGGGTGCAGGCTCGCGCAACTGGTGGGTCTTAAGAGCGACTTTTCCCGCTTTATGGGCTTTGATTTCGCGGATACCGTCGAGAATTTCCTTGCCAATGTCGCGTTCAGTCATACTCGATCTCCTCCGCAATCTGCCGCAGCGTATGTGCGGGTATGGTCTCGCGTTCGTTCTTTGCATATACCGTGAGCATCCAAATTTCGCTGTTGGACCGCTTGAGGTAATAAATAATTCTGAGACCTCCGCGCTTCCCCTCTCCCTCGCGGCGCCAGCGGACTTTTCTCACGCCTCTTGAGCCCGGAATCACCGCTCCGACTCCCGGGTGCTCAACCAAATATCCTTGCAAGCCTGCGTACTCATCATCCGACAGATAGTTGGAAATCAGCCGGGTGAAAATTGATGTCTCGATAAATAGCATAATCCTTTGCCTACGGCAATGCCGTACCCCATTCTGGAATCCGGTGTTTGGCTTTCCTTTTCGCTCAGTCTCCGAGATTAACGCTCTGCGTTTGCTACTCCAACCGTTCCTGATCCAAGAACCGATTGGAAGTGTGGTGCCGATGTCCTCTCGAAAGCTCGCAAGGGAATCGCCACGGGGGCGCGGCTCCTACCGGGCTACGTGTCGTAGCCAAGGTTGGGGGCTAACCAGCGTTCGGCTTCTGCCTGCGTCATGCCTTTGCGTTCGGCGTACTCGGCCACCTGCTCACGGTCCAGCTTGCCGACGGCGAAGTAGCTGCTGTCCGGGGCAGCGAAGTAGAGGCCGGATACGGCGGCGGTAGGGACCATGGCTTTGGACTCGGTCAGGGAGAGGCCGATCGCTTCGGCGGGCTCCAGCAGTGACCAGAGGATGTCCTTTTCGGTGTGGTCCGGGCACGCCGGGTAGCCGAGGGCGGGGCGGATGCCCTGGTATTGCTCTTTGATGAGACCCTCGTTGTCGAGGTCTTCGTCTTCTGAATAACCCCAAATGGTTTTGCGCACCTGTTCATGCAGCCATTCGGCGCAGGCCTCGGCGAGGCGGTCGGCGAGGGCCTTGAGCATAATGGCGTTGTAGTCGTCATGGGCCGCCTCGAATTCAGCGACTTTGTCGTCGACGCCGAGGCCGGCGGTGCAGGCGAAGCCGCCGAGGTAGTCCTTTTTGCCGCTCTCTTTGGGGGCGACGAAGTCGGCCAGGGATTTGTTGGGCTGGCCGGGGCGTTTTTCGCTCTGCTGGCGGAGGAAGTGGAAGGTGGTGACAACTTCCTCGCGGGCTTCGTCCTTGAAGAGCTCCACGTCGTCGTGTCCGGTGCTGTTGGCAGGGTAAATACCCACGAGGGCGGCGGCGCGAAGCCATTTTTCGGAGAGGATTTGCTCCAGCATGGCCCGGGCGTCGGCGTAGAGTTTTTTGGCTTCTTCGCCTTTTTCCTTGTCTTCCAGGATGCGGGGGAAGACGCCTTTGAGTTCCCAGGCGTGGAAGAAGAAGGTCCAGTCGATGTAGGGGACCAGGGTGGCCAGGGGGATGTCGGCGAATTTGATGAGGGCGGTGTCGCCTTCGGCGGTGATCGACACTGGGCCGGTTTCGGCTTCGTTTAGGTTTAATCGCGGCAGGGATGCCGCTCCTACGGGGGCTTCTGCCTTTTCCCGGTCTTTTCGCGGCAGGGATGCCGCTCCTACGGGGGCTTCCGCCTTTTCCCGGTCTTTTCGCGGCAGGGATGCCGCTCCTACGGGGGCTTCCGCCTTTTCCCGGTCTTTTCGCGGCAGGGATGCCGCTCCTACGGGGGCGGTGGCACCGGCCAGGAGGTCGAGGAGCTTGGGAGTCGGGGGTTCGTAGTTGGGCCAGTCGATTTGCAGGCGGTTTTCTCTTGCCCGTTCGAGGGAGACGAGTTTGGTCTCGGTGCGTTTTTTGGCGTGGCGTTCGCGGACGGCTTGGTGTTCGGCGTTGATCTCGGCGACGTAGTTGTCTTTGGTGCCTTCGCTTTCGGAGATCAGGTTTTGGGCGACGCCGACGGCGCGGCTGGCGTCTTTGACCCAGACCACGGGGCCATCGTAGCCCGGGTCGATCTTGACGGCAGTGTGGGCCTTGCTGGTGGTGGCGCCACCGATGAGCAGCGGGATGGTGAACCCCTGACGCTGCATCTCGGAGGCGAGGTGGGCCATCTCCTCCAGCGAGGGGGTGATGAGGCCGGAGAGGCCGATGATGTCGACGTCGTGCTTTTTGGCCTCGTCCAGGATCTGCTGGGCGGGGACCATGACGCCGAGGTCGATCACCTCGAAGTTGTTGCACTGCAGGACGACGCCGACGATGTTCTTGCCGATGTCGTGGACATCGCCTTTCACCGTGGCCATGAGGATCTTGCCGTTGGGGCGCGAGCCTTCGCTCTTTTCCGCCTCGATGTAGGGGATGAGATGGGCCACGGCCTTTTTCATCACCCGGGCGGACTTCACCACCTGGGGCAGGAACATCTTGCCGTCGCCGAACAGGTCGCCGACGTGATTCATGCCGTCCATGAGCGGGCCTTCGATGACGTCGATGGGGGCCTTGGCGTTTTGGCGGGCCGCTTCGGTGTCTTCGACCACGAATAGGTCGATGCCCTTGATGAGGGCGTGCTCCAGGCGTTTTTCCACCGGCCAGGAGCGCCACTCTTCGGCCTCTTTATCGCGGCAGGAAGCCGCTCCTACGGCGTAGTCGGGGGCAATCTCCAGCAGGCGGTCGGTGGCGTCGTCGCGGCGGTTGAGGATGACATCCTCCACCCGCTCGCGCAGCTCCTCGGGGAGTTCGTCGTAGACGGCGAGCTGGCCGGCGTTGACGATGCCCATGTCCATGCCGGCGCGGATGGCGTGGTAAAGGAAGACGGCGTGGATCGCCTCGCGCACGGGGTTGTTGCCGCGGAACGAGAACGAAACGTTGGAGAGCCCGCCGGAGATCAGGGCGTGAGGCAGGTTCTGCTTGATCCAGCCGGTCGCCTCGATGAAGTCGACGGCGTAGTTGTTGTGCTCCTCGATGCCGGTGGCGACGGCGAAGATGTTGGGATCAAAAATGATGTCTTCGGCCGGGAAGCCGACTTGGTTGACCAGCACGTCGTAGGAGCGCTTGCAGATCGCGGTCTTGCGCTCGTAGCTGTCGGCCTGGCCCTTCTCGTCGAACGCCATGACGATGGCGGCGGCGCCGTATTTGCGCAGCAGGCGGGCGTGGTGAATGAAGGCCTCTTCGCCCTCCTTCATGGAGATGGAGTTGACCACCCCCTTGCCCTGGATGCACTTCAGACCGGTTTCGATGATCTCCCACTTGGAGGAGTCGATCATCACCGGGACCTTGGAGATGTCGGGCTCGGAGGCGACCAGGTTCAGGAAGGTGCGCATGGCGGCGACGCCGTCGAGCATCGCCTCGTCCATGTTGACGTCGATCATCTGCGCGCCGTTTTCCACCTGTTCGCGGCAGACGTCCAGGGCCTCGTCAAACTTCTCCTCCAGGATGAGGCGCTTGAACTTGGCCGAGCCGGTGACGTTGGCGCGCTCGCCGACGTTCACGAACAGCGACTCGGGGCCGACATTGAGCGGCTCCAGGCCGGCCAGGCGGCACTCCACGGGACGCTCGGGGAGCCTGCGGGGTGAACACTCACTGACCGCTTCGGCGATGGCCTGGATGTGGTCCGGGCCGGTGCCGCAGCAGCCGCCGACGATATTGAGAAAGCCCGCATCGGCCCACTCGCGGATGTGCGCCGCCATGTCCTCCGGGGTGAGATCATAGCCACCGAAGGCATTGGGCAGGCCCGCATTGGGATGGGCGGAGACGGCGCACTCGGCCAGACCCGAGAGCTCATCGATGTGCTGGCGCAGTTCGGCCGGGCCCAGGGCGCAATTGAGGCCGAAGGAGATGGGCCGGGCGTGGCGCAGGGAGTTGTAGAAGGCCTCGGCGGTCTGCCCCGAGAGGGTGCGGCCGGAGGCGTCGGTGATGGTGCCGGAGATCATCACCGGCAGACGGGTGCCGGTCTCCTCGAAATAGCTTTCCAGGGCGAAGACCGCCGCCTTGGCATTGAGGGTGTCGAAGATGGTCTCGATGAGGAACAGGTCCGAGCCGCCGTCCACCAGGCCGCGGATGGCCTCCTTGTAGGCCTCCACCAGGGTGTCGAAATCGATGTTGCGCTTGCCCGGGTCATTGACGTCCGGGGAGATGGAGGCGGTGCGGTTGGTCGGGCCGAGTACGCCTGCTACAAAGCGCGGCTTGGCCGCTCCCGACATCCTGTCTCCCGCGGCACTAGTACTTCCTTGTACGTCGTCCGGCGTCTTGGCGGTCCACTCGTCCGCCTTCTCGCGCGCGAGGCGCGCGCCCTCGACATTCATCTCATAGACCAGCTCTTCCATGCCGTAGTCGGCCTGGGCGACGCGGGTGGCGCCGAAGGTGTTGGTCTCGATGATGTCGGCGCCCACTGCCAGATAGGCGTCGTGGATCTCGTGGACGATATCGGGCCGGGAGAGCACCAGCAGGTCGGAGTTGCCGCGAACATCGCTCGGCCAGTCCGCAAAGCGCTCGCCGCGGAAGCCCGCCTCGTCCAGCTTGTGGCGCTGGATCATGGTGCCGGTGGCCCCATCGAGGATGAGGATGCGTTCGGCCAGGAGCTGTTCGAGAAAACGGGCGCGTTCGGTGCTGTATCTGGACATGCTGGTGCTTGGGATTCTTTTTGAGGAAATTGGGCGGGAATTCTAGCACGGAGGTGGGACAAACTCCTGTGGGGGCGCGGGTTTGTCCATCGGTGGGGAGTCCTGAATTGGTGGAAGCGACATCCTTTCCGCGAATAGCGTTGATGGAACGGACCTTTCGCGGCTGGAGTCCGATCCCCCGGGTCGGCAGGTTGGATCCGATGGCCCTGCGGGCCATGTTCGGCCAGGGGGCTGGCCTCCTGCAAGAGTAGAGCCGGCGGGCCCTACTCCGGTTGGAGGCCACCCCCTGGCCGAAAGCGGAGGAGCCGTCATTAGCGTGTCCCGGATGGTGGTTGCCGGGACACGGGCCCGAGCGCGGGCCTTTTGCCATACCTATCCCGCTTTGCGGATCAGGAACTCGAAGGCACCGTCGGATTCGCCGGACGACACCAGCTCGTTACCGGTCTGTTTGCAGAAGGATTCGAAATCCTTCACCGAACCGGGGTCGGTGGCGACAACCCGCAGGGTCTGTCCGTCGTTCATCCCGGCGATGGCCTTCTTCGCGCGCAGGATGGGCAGGGGGCAATTGAGGCCCTTGGCGTCCAGTTCTTCGTCATATGCACTCATGGCGCTTCTCCTTCGTGGTTGGGGGTCAGAAACCGTCCGTGACCAGCACCTCGTCGAGGGGCAACTGGCCCGGACGGGGCCACGGATCCGCCGCGCGATTGCCGATGGCAAGCAGCATGGCGATCCCGTGTTCGGCCGGCAGACCGATGAGGTCGGCCATGGCCTGAAAATCGAATCCGGTCATCGGGCAGCTGTCGTAACCCATCTCCCTGGCGGTGAGCATCAGGCTCATGGCGACCATGCCGCAGGAGCGCATCCCCTCGTCCCGCTCGAAGCCGGGTTGGGAGAAGTAGGCTTCGAGGTTGCCGACGACCATTTCCTGCACTTCGGCGGGCGCGCAGGGCGTCAGTGATGCTGCGTGTTGGTTCCATTGGTTTTCTCCTTTGGCTGACTGAATACGTGTTCCATTCGTCGACCCGGGTAGGAGCGGCGCGTCGCCGCGATAGGATCGGCAATCGCCCCGGCGCGGGGCTCCTACCCAGTAGTCGGGATTCGGAGATGGGGCATAACTGGATACTGTTTGGAACACGTTTACGCCGAGGCCCGATAGCCGATGGCCTCGATGAACAAGTCGATTAGCTGCCTGACGAGTTCGTCGAGCGGGATGTCGCGGTAGCGCTCCGACTCCAGCAGACACTTGTTGTAGATGGCCTCTTTCACCATCCCGAAGAACATCAGTGATGCAACCCGCTCATTCAGCAGCCGCACCCGCCCCTCCCCGCGCAGTTCGCGCAGCGAGTATTCGATGAATTCGGCGATGGATTGCCAGCGGCTTTCAAAGAAGCGCCGGGCGGCGTCGGGGTCCTCCAGGGAGGCGTGCAGTTCCATGCGGAGGTAGTCGGGGTCCTCGGCCATGCGCTGCACGAAAACGGCGGTGATGCGGCGCAGCACACTCGGGAAATCGTCCGGGCCGTCGAGCGCGGCCTCGACGTAGGTCTCCCGCGGCGCGGCCAGGCTGTCCAGAACCGCGCTGTACAGGGCCTCCTTGGAGGGGAAGTGCTGATACAGCAGCGCCGGAGTCACCCCCACCCGTTTGGCGATCTGGTCCACGGTCACCCCGTTATAGCCCTGGTCGGCGAACAGGACCTTGGCGACGGCAAGGATGGAGGCGCGGCGTTCCGCCGCAGGCATGCGTTTTCCGGTCATGGTGGTTATAAGTAAATAAACGTTTATTTACTTATAACGGCAAAACCGGGCGAATGCAAGGACGCACAGGGTGCGAGCGGCAGGCTGGATCTGATGGCCCTGCGGGCCGGTTCGGCCAGGGGCTGGCCTCCTTGAAGAGTTAAGGCCAGCGGGGGCCTAATCCGGCAGGAGGCCCGCCCCCGGGGCGAGGCGAGGGCGTCCCTCCTACCGGGACGGAGGGCTGACGGATGGCTACTCCGCCGGGGCTTCCTTTACTTCGACGTTGAACTCGTCGAGAACATTGATGTTCTGACCATCATCGTGCGCGATCTTGATGGTCCATTTGCCGGTTCGGTCGAGGCTGACCTTTCTCCAAATCCGGTACCTGACGGAACTGGCGACACGGGCGGTCTCCACGTCCATGGTCATTCCGCCGTGATTGAGCTGGACCATGACCTCCTGCGGATCCATCCCGGAGGGGACCATGAACATCATCCAGACCATGAACGGCTTGTTTTTCTCGAGGGCATTCGGCTTCAGTTCGTTTTTGCACTCGTTTTTTGACTCACCTTCGCCATATACGTCCTCACAGAGCTTGATATCAGCCAGCACAATCCCCTGCTCCTGGCCGTTGAAGTAGTAATCAATAACCTCGCGCGCCGTTTCGGGCGAAGGCTTAGCCGCCACACTCAGGGAAAAGGTGGCTGCAACCACGAAAAGCAGAAAAGAGCGCATGGGTAATCCCCTTCAAGGTTGGAAAAATTCCGCACTGATTGTCGAAGAACACCTAACCAAAAACAATTAAGCGCTTCACAACTCGGACCCGCTGACTCGAAAACGTGGTTTGACGCGCTAACAGGCTGTTGAAAAAGGTTTTTTGTCCCTTCTCCCTGAGGGAGAAGGTTAGGATGAGGGGAATAAAATCAGTAACTAACCTTTTATTGAGTCCCCTCACCCCAGCCCTCTCCCTCTGGAGAGGGTGTTTTTCAACAGCCTGCTAAGTGCTTGCGTTTACACAAATTTTCCGCTTTTCCACAAAACCTGTGGATAACTTTGTGGATTGTTTGCGGACAGAGCGCGCCAGCCAGCACTGCCACGGGCCTTCCGTCAGATTGGTCATTTTTTAATCGGCTCGATATTTCTATGGATTTCATAAACTTACAAAATGCCTCTACATAAAGCGCTGGATTAAAAAGGATCCGGCCGTGAAGGGGTTTGGATGGTGATTCGGGTGTGAATAAGGGGTTGACAAGCCACTTTATAGACGTTCCAAACGGAGCGTTTTTCCCTGCCGGATTTAGCGGCTTTTGCTCCGAATTCCTGGCATGAAAAGCTAAGTGCTTGGGTCTATGGGATTTTCCGGCTTTTCCACAAAACCTGTGGATAACTTTGTGAACAGTTTGCGGAAATCTCCGGCCAACCCGCAGTACTTCGCGCCTGCGTGCAGATTGGCCACTTTTTAATCGTTCAATTTATGGCCGTAATTTCAATGGGTTACTCGCTGATTGTTACTGGTTTTGCCTAACGACGACACCTTGGCAAAAAAGCGATCAGCTAACCCAAAAGGGTGTGAATAAGGGTTGACAGCCGGGCGCCGATTGCGTTTCGGATCAGAGCCCCAACAGGTGTTTGTCCCTTGGGCAGACCGTGTGGGTTATGGGCGGCGGATTTTCCTGCAAGAAGAGGCCGAGAAGGGAGATGGCATCTTCCACCTCCACCCACGATCCATTATCGACATCGACCCGCCGACACCAGCTGCACATGCGCAGCCACTTACCCTCTTTCGGCCCGCGGGGATCGATCAGGGGGATCGGCACCCGCAATTCGCGGTGCTGCACGCGACACCGGTACTCGACCTCGCCGTTGGGCAGAGGCCAGAGATCCATCAGCATGAAACGGCGAACGGAGGGCGCGTCACAACGGAACGGCAGGTCGAGCATGTGGCGCCCGGCCCGAACCCGCAAAAGGAGCGCCTGATGGAGGTGAATCACTTCGTCTCCGGCGATGAAATCCCAGACCCGCCGACCGAGGATCCCGGGTTCCCGCAACTCGGGCCCTTCGTTGGCGGTGGCAAAGCAGTTCCATCCTTCATTGACGCGCACAATGCGGTCGTCCTGGTCGAGGCGGTAGACAATCTCGCCATAGTTCGGCCCGTGCATCTGACCTCCGAGGGTGAGTCTCCCAGAGGATTAGCACAGCACCATCAACAGGCAATGGGTAGCTTTACGGGCTATTTGCGCCGGCTTTTCGGTAGTTGTCACGATTTGAATGGAGGGTTCACGGCCTACGCCAGGCGAAAGGATGTGATAACCCTTGACTGAGATTCTTCCGGCCCGGCTCCTCTCGGGGCCGCGACGGACTCAGGCCGTTTGCGGGTAGGTCATCCAGCGGTCACGCCCTCGCTCCTTGGCCAGATAGAGTGCCGCATCGGCGCGGGCCACCAGCCGGTTCAAATCATCGTCGAGATCGACGGCGAGCGTGGCGATTCCCACACTGATGGTCACCACCTCGCCCGCCGAGGGTCGGGGATGGCGCAGTCCAAGCTCACGCACGGCGCGACACAGTTTCTCTCCCAACGCTTTGGCTTGTTCGGCCGTGCTGGCCGGCAGTACCACGGCGAACTCCTCACCGCCGTAGCGGGCCACGAACTCCCCGGCCCGCCCGACGTTGACCTGCAGCGCAGTCCCGATCTGTCTGAGGACATCGTCTCCGGCGAGATGGCCAAGTTCGTCGTTGTAGGCTTTGAAGTCGTCGATATCGAGCATCAGCAGGGAGAGCGGCTGTGAGTGGCGCATGGCGCGCCGAACTTCCGCCTCGGCCTGCTCGTCGAAATAGCGGCGGTTGGGGACGCCGGTCAGGCCATCCTGATAGGAGAGCGCCCGCAACTGCTCCTCCAGGCGAACCCGTTCGGTGATGTCCTCGGCGATACCAACGTAGTGACGGGGCGCATTTCCGTTACCGTCGCGGAGCGGAGCGATGGTGAGTTGGTTGAGAAACTCGCGACCCTCCTTGGCCCTGTTGCGCACCGTGACACGGCACTCTTCACCCTGCTCAATCGCCCGGCGCAAGGCCCGTAGCTCTTCCTCCTCGGGCAGGCCGCGCTGCAAAAGCTCCCAGCCTCCGGCATTGAGTTCCTCTGCCGTATAACCGGTCATGGCTTCAAAGGCCGGGTTGGCGTAGATAATAGGATTGCCGGCGCGGTGGGGATCGGTGATCAGGATGCCGTTACGGGCCGACTCAAGGGCGAGCTTCCATAACCGCCGGCGGTCTCCATCTCCCTTGCGCTCCGTGACCTCCCGGGCAACGCAGTAAAGGCGGCGCCTCGGTCCGGGACGGGCATTCCACTCCAGCCAGCGATGGGAGCCGTCGCGGCAGCGGAAGCGTGCAGCAACGCCGGTAACCTCATGACCATCTTCCAACGCTTGATGCAAGGCTCGGGCGGCCTCGTCATCCTTTGCCGGGATGAATTCAAAGAACGGGGTACGAGCGAGCTCTTCCTTATGCCAGCCCAGCAGTTCCTGCCAGCGGCGGTTAACGCTGACCAGTCGCCCGTCGGCGGAGGCGACGGCTAACAGGTCGCTGCGCGGCTCGAATAGGTTTTCACGCTCTTCCATGAGACAGACTGCCCTTCCCGGGGACCAAAAGACCGGCAGAGAGCGTAAAAACCCGCGTCACTGCCTCCAGCTGAAATTTTCATAGGTTCGATTATAGATGTGGTTATCCGAGTAAAGAGTGTGGTTTTGTGAGACCGGTCACAAAAACGAATACTGCCCCTTCTAATCAGCGTTAACCTAACGAACAAAAGCCCACGAACGGGGATCCACTACTGCTTCGGGAAAGGAACCTTCTCGATCTGATAAATCGCGTGACAGGCCACACAGTGCTGCATCAGCGTACCGACCTGTTCCAACGCCAGTTGGGTATCTCCCATGGCTTCGGCATCGAGTGCGATGACATCGAACGTCCTGTGTACTTTGCCCGCCAGTTGCTTGAATTCCTCGGGCAGTTTGTTTACAACGCGCGGCGGAATCTCATTGGCCGCCGCGCTGCCCATGCGGCGGGCCGCCGCCGCAACATTTTCATAGTCCTCCTGAGCCAGGCCTGCGGTGATCTGTTGCATGGAGATGACGAACCTGCGCATCTCCGCCAGGACCATGTCCCGTTCGTCGGGGGGCAGCTTGAGCACGAGGCGACGATCGGGGTCTTCCTTCGCCGGCTCCGTGGCACCCGAAGCAGCCAGTGCCGCGACCGCTCCACTTGTCATCAGGGCAAAGGCAAGGATTTTCCAACTTCTCTGCATCGCAGCGTCTCCGGTTTTCAATTTTGAGTTCTGGTCGGATTGTTCTGTTTATGAGTCACAGGCATCCCTGCGTTTTGTTATTCGGGGTTGAGCATTCCCCGGTAACGGGCGAAACGGGAAAAGGTTCCCACAAAGTCGCCGGACCCCTTCCTTTCCCCGAGCGGGTCGAACAACCGGTTATCCTACGGCGTGCACCGCAGGCATGCACGCCCGATGATGATCGGCTGTCACCGGCTCCTTCATCGGGTTCCGGGCGGATTACGGCGATATCCGCATTTAGCTGATAGCCTTATGAACGGGATTAACCGGGAACACGACCTCGATGACCTATTACGACGTTTTCAATGGCGATGCCGACGGCATCTGCGCACTTCACCAGCTTCGCCTTCACGAACCCGCCGATGAAGCGGTTCTGGTCACCGGCGTGAAGCGGGATATTGCACTGCTCGGCCGGGTCGAGGCCGGCGAAGGCGACCAGGTGACGGTGCTGGATGTGTCATTCGACAAGAACCGGGACGACGTCAATCGCCTCCTGGATGCCGGCGCCGCCATTCGCTATTTCGACCACCACTACGCGGGGGAAATCCCCGAACACCCGAGGCTTGAGGCCACTATCGATACGGCCTCGGACGTGTGCACCGCGCTGCTGGTCAATACCCGGTTGGAGGGGCGTTTTCGCCCGTGGGCCGTAACCGCCGCGTTCGGCGATAACCTGACCGATTCGGCCCTGCGGGAGGCGAAGCCGCTCGGTCTGGGCGAGGCGAAGCTCGAGGCGCTCAAAGAGCTGGGGATTTGCCTCAATTACAACGGCTACGGGGCCAAACTCGACGATCTGTTCTTTGCGCCGGATGATCTCTACCGTCGGCTGCGCCCCTACACGGATCCCTTCGCGTTCATGGCCGAAGACCCGGCCTACGAGAAACTCCGCGACGGCTTCTATTCGGATATGGCCCGTGCCGAGTCCCTCACCGCCGAACTGGAGACGGAAAACTACGCCGTCTATGTCCTCCCGGATGCAAAGTGGAGCCGCCGGGTCGGCGGGGTCTACGGGAACGCCCTCGCCCGGCGCTTCCCCGCACGGGCCCATGCCCTGCTCTCGATGATGCCCGACGGCGGTTACCGGGTCAGCGTTCGCGCCCCCGTCGCCAATCCGGAAGGAGCCGATGAACTCTGCCGCCGGTTCCCCACCGGTGGCGGCCGAAAAGCGGCTGCGGGGATCAACGACCTGCCCGTTCAGCAATTCGATTCCTTCATCGAAGCGTTGAAAGCGCAGTTTGACGGCTCATAGTCGGGGGAGGCGACCGTAGGAAGCGGGTTCCAGCCGCGAATGCCCTCTACGGAACCCTTCGCGGCAGGATGCCGCTCCTACAAAAAACGCCCCGCGGACCCGACCGGCGGGCGGCTTCCAGCCGCGAATTCCCTCTACGGAACCCTTCGCGGCAGGATGCCGCTCCTACAAAATCACCCCCTGCGGACCCTAGCGGTAGGAGCGGCTTCCAGCCGCGAATCCCCCTCACGGAACCCTTCGCGGCAGGATGCCGCTCCTACAAAATCACGCCCCGCGGACCCGACCGGTGGGCGGCTTCCAGCCGCGAGTCCCCCTCACGGAACCCTTCGCGGCAGGATGCCGCTCCTACAAAATCACGCCCTGCGGACCCGACCGGTGGGCGGCTTCCAGCCGCGAATACCCTCGGAACCCATCGCGGCAGGATGCCGCTCCTACAAAATCACGCCCCGCGGACCCGACCGGTGGGCGGCTTCCAGCCGCGAGTCCCCCTCACGGAACCCTTCGCGGCAGGATGCCGCTCCTACAAAATCACGCCCTGCGGACCCGACCGGTGGGCGGCTTCCAGCCGCGAATACCCTCGGAACCCATCGCGGCAGGATGCCGCTCCTACAAAATCACGCCCCGCGGACCCGACCGGTAGGAGCGGCTTCCAGCCGCGAATTCCCCTGAACGCCGATCGCGGCAGGATGCCGCTCCTACAAAATCACGCCCTGCGGACCCGACCGGTGGGCGGCTTCCAGCCGCGAATTCCCCTCACGGAACCCTTCGCGGCAGGATGCCGCTCCTACAAAATCACGCCCTGCGGACCCGACCGGTGGGCGGCTTCCAGCCGCGAATTCCCCCTCACGGAACCCATCGCGGCAGGATGCCGCTCCTACAAAATCACCCCCTGCGGACCCTACCGGTAGCGGCTTCCAGCCGCGAATCCCCCTCACGAAACCCATCGCGGCAGGATGCCGCACACAAAAACATGTGCCGCTTTTCTCTAGCACTGCTCCCAGGGGAGTCCCTCATAGCGCCAGCCGGCGAGGGTGCTGCGATGGTGGTCGTCATCCAAATCACCTTCAAAACCGTCGAGCACGTTGTAGACGTCCTGGAATCCGCCCTCAATCAGGGCCTTGCCCGCCTCAACCGAGCGCTTGCCGCTACGACAAATCAGCACTACCGGGGCGCACCCTCCGACTTCGCTGTCGCAAATGATGCCCCCCAACATCAACTCGCGGATCTGCCTGACGAAGTTGGGATTCACGTCCCAGTCCGGCTCATCTATCCAGGGAATGTGGACCGCACCTTGGGGATGGCCGACGAACAGAAATTCCATATTGGAACGAACGTCGATCAGGATCGCGCGCGGGTTGCTCGCCAGCAGTTCATGTGCCTCGGTGGGTGTCAGGTGCTTCAGTACAGGTCGGGACATGGCAACTTACGACTCCTTATTATCTTCTGTGCCATGCTAACGTATAAACGCAGACAATGTCTGCATTAGGCGAGGTTATGGCCGGGGCGATGCCGGATCCGGGATACACGTCACCGGTCCACCGGCAAACCAAACTCCAGGCATTGCACTCTCTGCCCGACCGGGCAGGGCTGATGTAGAATCGCGTTCATGGATAAACCGCTGAAACCACCCAAGGGGCTGTTGCGCCCGATTGGCCGCGCCATCGCCGATTTCGAAATGATCCAGGATGGAGACCGGGTCCTGCTGGGCCTTTCCGGCGGGAAGGACTCCCTTTCGTTGCTGCAAGTTCTTCTGCATCTGCAGCGACATGCCCCGATCCGCTTCGAAGTGGGGGTGATCACCGTCGACCCGCAAATACCGGGCTTTGATCCCTCGCCCCTGAAGCCCTATCTCGACCAGCTGGGTGTTCCCTTTTTCTATAACAGTCAGCCCATCGCCAAAGAGGCAGAGAAGTACCAAAACGAGAAGAGCTTCTCTTTCTGCGCCTATTGCGCGCGAATGAAGCGGGGCACCATCTACAGCACCGCGCGCCGGGAGGGCTACAACGTCATCGCCCTCGCCCAGCATCTGGACGACCTGGCCGAGAGCTTCCTGATGTCCGCCTTTCATCGCGGCCAGTTGCGCACCATGAAGGCGCACTACGTCAACGATGCCGGGGACCTGCGCATCATCAGGCCGCTCGTCTACGCGCGGGAGCGGCAGACCGCGGCCTTTGCGGAAAACGCAGAGCTGCCGGTCATTCCGGATAACTGTCCCGCCTGCTTCTCGATGCCGACCGAGCGCGAACACATGAAGCAGCTACTACTTGGCGAAGAGCAGCGTTACAAGCACCTGTTCAAGAATCTGCTCACCGCCATGCGACCGCTGATGACCGAGGATACCCCCACCGAGACGCCGCAAGCGGCCGCGGAAACCGAATCGGACGGGATGTGATGGCCGGTTGTGCGCCGAAAACCGGCTGGCTGGGCCGTTCGATGCGGGCCTTTGCGGCCGTTCCCCTGCCGGCAGCCCACGCCATCGGCACCGCCCTGGGTCGAATGATCGATCTCTTCCCGAACCGCACCCGAGAGGTCACCCGCCGGAACATTGAGCTCTGCCTGCCGGAACTGTCGCCGGATGAACGTCATCGGCTGGCGCGGCGCAGCCTGGTCGAGACGGGCAAAACCCTGGCCGAGACACCCAGGACGTGGTGCAGCGAACCCGAAGAGATCCTGACTTGGGTCAAAGGCGTCAGCGGAGAGACCGCGGTGAAGCAGGCGCTTTCAGAGGGCCGCGGCGTGATCGTCGCCGGACCGCACCTCGGGGCCTGGGAAATGATCGGGCTCTACCTGGGTGCCCATTACCCGATCACCAGCCTCTATCGTCCGCCGCAAAGCCCCGCTCTTGAAAAGCTGATGACGGCCGGACGCGAACGCACCGGTGCGAGCCTGGTGCCAACTGATGCCAAGGGGGTGCGGAGCCTGTTCAAACGCCTGGCCAGAGGGGAGATGGTGGGGATTCTGCCCGACCAGGACCCGGGCTACAAAGCGGGCGTCTTCGCACCCTTTTTCGGTGTGCCGGCGGTCACGATGACCCTGCTCTCCAAGCTCGCCGTCAAGAGCCGCGCCCTGGTCGTCGTCGGCTTTGCCGAACGCCTGCCGCAGGGTGGCTACCACATCCATCTCATTCCGGTGGAGGATGCCATCTACGATCCCGACTTAAGCGCATCCGCCGCCGCCCTCAACCAAGCGGTGGAAAAGGCGATCCGCCGCCGTCCCGAACAGTACCAGTGGAGCTATAAGCGCTTTCGCCGCCGTCCCAGGGGCGAGCCGGGGCTTTATTGATACCCGGCGGGCGGTTGGAGCGGCTTCCAGCCGCGAAAGCTTCCCGGCCCCTGTCAGGGCGCCTCGCGAAATCCCGAACCGGGTTTGTTTTTCATTTGTAGGGGGGCGGGGAGCCATCGCGCCGCGTCTGAACGAAGCGCCGTTGGAGCGGCTTCCAGCCGCGAAAACTTCCCGGCCCCCGTCAGGGCGCCTCACGAAATCCCGAGCCGGGTTTGTTTTTCATTTTGTAGGGGGGCGGGGAGCCATCGGGCCGCGTCTGGAAGATGCGCAGGGACCACATGTACTGCTCCGGGGCGACACGGATCATCTCCTCGAGGGCGCGGTTCATGTGGGCGGCATCGGCCACCTCGTCGCCGCTGGGGTAACCCTCCAGGGCGGGAAACAGGCGTGCGGTGTAGCGGCCGGTCTCCGGGTGGTAATAGGCCATGTAGGGAACGACGGTGGCCCGACAGAGTTTGGAGAGCCGCGACAGCGCCGGGATGGTCGCCGCGGGGATGCCGAAGAACGGGGCGAAAACGGAACGGTCGGGCCCCAGATCCTCGTCGGGCAGATAGTAGAGGGCGTAGCCGGCGCGGGTGGCCTTCACCACCGGGCGCATGCTGTCTTCCCGCTCGTAGATGAGCGCCCCGAGCCTGGCCCGGCCACGGGCAATGAACCAGTCCAGCAGGTCGTTGCGACCCTCCTTGAAGATGCTCACCACCGGGTGCTCCAGGTTGTAGGCGATACCCGCCGCATCCAAGGCCACGTGGTGGCAGGTCAGCAGAATCACGGGCCGACCCGCTTCCAGGTGGGGACGCACGTGCTCTTCCCCCTCCAGGTCCAGCGCGCTTTCGAGCCGCCGGCGACTGCCCCACCAGAGGATGCCGTAGTCGAACATGCAGCGGCTTATGTTACGGAAGAAGCCGACCGCCAACGCCGACCGCTCCGCTTCGCTCTTCTCGGGGAAGCACCAGGCCAGATTGGTCTCGACGATGGAGCGGCGCTTGGGATTGCGCCGCAGGGCCTGATCCCCCAGCCAGGTACCGAGGCGCCGGCGCAGGCCACCGGGCAGATGCGATAGCAGCCAGAGGAAACCGAGGCCGATCCACAGCGCCCAATAGCGGGGCGCGAGAAAGCGGCGGGAGAAGGGCGGGGGATAGGGAGATGTCGGGAGCTGCGCTCCCGGTTTCTTTTCGTTCACGTATCGGTGTTCAAGTTTGGACCACAGAGCACATGGAGCGGGGAACAGCCTCGCCGGTGTGAGCTCAGTGGTGAATTTTCTCTTTTATCGAAGTTCGCTCAGCAACCGTCCGATCATGCGATCCGCCTGTGAAGCGTAGCCGCCACCGAACAGGTTGAAGTGGTTGAGGATGTGGTAGAGGTTGTAAAGGGTCTTGCGCACCCCATACCCCGGAGCCACCGGCCAGGCATCATTATACGCATCATAGAAGCGGGCGCCGGGCCCTCCGAACAATTCGGTCATAGCCAGATCCGCCTCGCGATCACCGTAATAGGTGGCGGGATCGAAGATAACCGGCTCACCCGCGCTCGTCGCCGCCCAGTTGCCGCCCCACAGGTCGCCGTGAAGCAGCGAGGGGACCGGCGTATAGCCGTCGAGAAGTGCGGGGAAGCGCTCCTTCAGCTCCTCGCCCCCGTTTAGCAGCGATCGCGTGGCTCCGTTGCGGGCGGCCAGCTCCAGCTGAAAGCCCAGGCGCTTCTCGCGCCAGAAGCTCACCCAATCGCTGTCCCACCCATTGGGCTGCGGCGTGGCACCGATGACATTATCCCGATGCCAACCGAAACGTTCGGCCGTTGACCGATGCATCGCCGCCAGTGCCCGGCCGAAGCGATCGGGCGGGGCGCTGCCGCCCATCTCCAGATTTTCCAGTACCAAATAGGCCTGCCCGGCGGCGGTGCCCCAGCAAATCGGACGCGGAACCCGGATGGTTTCCGTCGCCGCCATTTCGTTAAGACCCTCGGCTTCGGCCTCGAACATTTCCGAAAGCGAAGCATCGTTGGTCTTCACGAAATAGGTGCGTTCGCCATCACTCACCCGGTAGGCGCTATTGATGCAACCCCCGCCTATATTCCGGGTCGAATCGACCGTGAACGGTGTCCCCGAGGCCTCTCCGATCTGGTTTGCAATGATGTCCCACATCGTCATGTGCATCTCCTTGTCCCGAACGAGTTGCGATTCTACTGGATCTTAGAAGGCCGAAAAGAGTCGGACGTGGGCGTACACGACCGGCCAAAATCCTGCTGACCTGCACAGGGACGGTCAGTGGGCACTCACTGCCGGGGCTTATGGCGCTATAAAGACCTATCCGGTTGTTTTCCTGAGATTTACGTATACCCTTGACTGTTTTCGGCCGGTTTGTATTCACGAGGATCCCATGGCCAAGCTCTACTCCGAGATCGATGCCGAAATGGAAGCCTGGATTGAGGCGCAGCCCATGTTCTTCAATGCCACGGCCCCGCTGTCAGAAGATGGTCACATCAACCTCTCCCCTCGCGGGCTGGATACGTTACGCGTGCTCGGTCCGCGCGAGGTCGCCTACCTCGATCTGACCGGTAGCGGAAACGAAACTGCCGCTCATTTGGCGGAGAACGGCCGCATTACCCTCATGTTTTGCGCTTTTTCCGGCAAGCCGAAAATTCTGCGCCTCTATGGTCAGGGCATGGTGGTGGCACCGGGGGAGCCGGAATGGGATTCCCTGCGCTGCCTGTTTCCCGCCAGCCTCAGGGGGGAGCGACAGATCATCCGCGTCGATGTACGCCGTATCCAGAGCTCCTGCGGCTTCGGCGTCCCGCTCATGGAGTACAAGGGCCAACGGGAAGAATTGATGGCCTGGACCGACAAGAAAGGCCCCGAAGGAATCAGCGATTATCACGCTCGCAAAAACGCCGTTAGCATCGATGGCCTCCCCGCCCCCCGGATGGCTCGAAAGGACTGAGCTCTCGGGCGCCCAACACCCCAACGGGCTTTGCCGCTCTCCTGCTCCTTGGGCTTCCGGCGCCTGGCGGGGTTAAAGGCTTTTGGGGTCGTGGCCGAAACGTCTCTATAATGGCCGTTTGCCCCATTCCGAGAGATCGCATTGAGTAAGGCCGGCAGTCAAAAAGCGCTCGATAGCTGGGTTCGTCGCATTCGCGATGAAGAGATGCCCATTTTCGGCCATACCGTCCAGCAAATCGTGACCGTCGCCGAGGACGACGAGGCCCCTGCCGCCGATCTGGCCCACGTCATCCTTCAGGACGCCTCGATGACCACGCGTGTCCTCAAGCTGGCCAATACGATCTATTACAACCCGCGTGAGCAGGGCATCAGCACCGTCAGCCGGGCCGTGGTGGTATTGGGCTTCACCACCGTCCACAACATGTGTTTGTCCATCGCCCTGGTCGACAGCTTCGTCCACGGCAGCGCCCGGGATCGGCTCACCCGCCAACTGGCCCGCTCGATTCACGCCGCCGTGCAGGCTCGCACCGTCGCCATCGAACAGGGTGACGATTCACCGGAAGAGGTGTTCATCGCCACACTCCTGCTTCACTTGGGCGAGCTTGCTTTCTGGTGTTTTAGCGGCGAGGTGGGTGACGAGCTCGATGCCGTCATGCGCCAGCCCGGCTATACGCCGGAGCAGGCGCAGGATGAGGTACTGGGTTTTCGCTTACGAAACCTGACGCTAAGCCTGGCCCGCGAATGGCGGCTTCACGATCTGCTGCGCGAGACCCTCGCCGATCCGAAAAGCGCCGGAAACCGGGGACGCACCATTCTTCTCAGCCACGAACTGGCCGAAAACGCGGAGAAGTATGGCTGGTCGGCCCCCGAGACAGCCGAGGCCGGTCAGAGGATCGCCAAGCTGAGTGGAAAAAAAGATCACCAGATGCGCTCCCTGCTCCATCAGAATGCACGGGAGGCGGCGCACATCGCCGCGGTATTCGGCGCAACCGCCGCGGCAAAGGCGATTCCCATTCCCAGCCAGTACGCCAGCGAGGCCGACGAGGCAGACGGAGAAGAGGAGGAACTGCCCCGCTATCCGGAGCCCGACGGCATGCTGCAGCTCAAGATCCTGCGGGAGCTCTCGATGCTGCTCGAGAGGGGTGGCGACTTCAATCTGGTAATGGAGCTCACCCTGGAGGGCATCTATCGGGGCGTCGGCATCGACCGCACACTTTTCGCACTGGTTTCACGGGACAAGCGCAGCCTGCGGGCCAAGTACGCGCTCGGCGAGCAGGGCGATGAGTTAACTCAACGCTTTCATTTCAACCGGGCAGAGGGGAATAACATCTTTTTCGAGTCCATGGCCGCGCCGCGCTGCTTCTGGTACGAGCAAAAACGTACGGCGGAGCTCGAAAGGCTGGTGACCGGCTCTGTGACCGGGGTGATCGGCCGCGTCCCTTTTTTTGCTTGCCCCATCGTCATCAATGACCTGCCCATCGGCGTCTTCTATGCCGACCGAGGCCTCTCCGGACGCGCTCTGGATGGAGAGAGCTTTGAAAGCTTCAAGCACTTTACCAAGCAGGCGAATATGGGCCTGAGCCTGATCGCCGCCCGGCGGAGCCGCTGAGCATGGCCGACTAACATAAAGTCTTGACCGATAACAACCACTTCCCGCGACTTTATGCACAACCGGATCCGCCTCCAATCGAACCGCGACGGATCTTTGGCACACTCCATTAGAGATCGCTAAAGAAACCGCAAGCAACTGTAAAATAAGGTCTTTTTATATTGGTCAATTTGTGCGCAATTTAACAGACCTTTAACAATGATGCGGTCTAGAGGACGATTTTCCCAATCTATCCACAAAGTTATCCACAGGATTTGTGGATATCTGTCCTACACAAGGAAAGACAACCAGTTAGGGCATTTTCTGAAGAAAAATTCTCAGAAAATTTCCGCAAAGCGGCCCCTGTCAATACCGGATGTTAGACTCCTCCCATGTCCGAACCCGTGCTCCGTATCGCCGTTCCCTCCCCCTTGCGACGACTTTTCGACTACCTGCCGCCGAAGAGTGCCGTTGGCGAGGCGATCACGCCGGGACAGCGGTTTCAGGTGCCTTTCGGGCAGCGGCAGATCGTCGGCGTTCTGGTTGAAATAGCCGACCAGACCGATGTCCCCGCCGAGCGCCTGAAACGGGCCACCGCCTGCCTGGATGAGACCCCGCTCTGGAATGCCACCGAAAGGCGCCTGCTGGCCTGGGCGGTGGATTATTATCACCACCCGCCGGGAGAGGTGTACCAAACCGCTCTTCCGGTGCTGCTGCGTCGGGGGCGTGCGGCGCACGCGACCGGCATGCGCCGCTACCGCGCCAGCGCCGAGGGGCTCGCCCAATCCCCGGGGGAACCCCGGCGGGCTCCCAAGCAGGCGGCACTGCTCGATTTTCTGCGCAATGCCCCCGAAGGCCTTACCGCCGAGGCACTGACAACCCGGTTGGACAACTGGCGCCCGGCACTGGCCCGGCTCGAGGAGCGGGGCTGGGCGGAAACCCGGGAGGGGCCCTGCCTCCCCGCCCCGGAGGCCGAGCCCGCAGGGATCCGTCCGACTCTGAATCCCGCCCAGGAGGCGGCCATCGGCGCGGTGGCCGAGAACGGTGAAGGGTTCGGTGCCTTTTTGGTGGATGGAGTGACGGGAAGCGGAAAAACCGAGGTCTATCTCGGCATCATCGAGCGGGTCCTCGCCGCCGGTCGACAGGCGTTGGTACTGGTACCGGAGATCGGGCTGACGCCCCAGCTCATCGACCGTTTCCGGAGACGCTTTCCGGTGCCCATTGCCGTCCTGCATTCGGGGCTCTCCGATAGCGAACGCCTCTGCGCGTGGCTGGCGGCCCGGGACGGCAGCGCCCCCGTCGTCATCGGTACCCGTTCGGCGGTCTTCACCCCCATGGCCGACCTGGGGGTCATCGTGGTCGATGAGGAGCATGATCCCTCGTTCAAGCAGCAGGACGGCTTTCGCTACTCGGGACGGGATGTGGCTGTCATGCGTGCCGGGCTCACCGACATTCCGGTGGTACTCGGCTCGGCCACGCCGTCGGTGGAAACCCTCCACAATGCCCGGCAGGGGCGCTATCGCCCGCTGGTGCTGCCCGAGAGGGCCGGCTCTGCCCTGCATCCGGATTTGCACCTGATTGATGTGCGCACCAGGCCGCTCACCGACGGTCTCTCCGAGCCGCTCATCAAAGCGATCGAGCGCCATATCGCAGCCGACGGTCAAGTGCTCGTTTTCCTGAACCGGCGCGGTTACTCACCCACCGTGTTTTGCCGCGAGTGCCGCTGGCAGAGCAGCTGCGCACGCTGCGATGCCCGCATGGTCTACTATGCGGCCGCGCGGCGGCTGCGTTGTCATCACTGCGGGGCCGACCGACCGCTTCCACCTCAGTGCCCGGAGTGCGGCAGCCGGGACCTGGCACCGGTGGGCCAGGGCACCGAACGGGTGGAAGAGGCCCTTCGCAGTCGCTTCCGAGACGTGGGATTGGTGCGCATCGATCGGGACAGCACCCGCCGCAAGGGCGCCATGGGCGATCTGCTCAGTGAGGTGAGGGACGGTCGCGCACGGATTCTGGTGGGCACGCAGATGCTGGCCAAGGGCCACCACTTCCCCGAGGTGACACTGGTGGGTATCGTCGGTGCCGATCAGGGGCTTTTCAGTGCCGACTTCCGCGCTGCCGAGCGCATGGCCCAGCTCATCATTCAGGTCGCGGGCCGCGCCGGACGGGCCGAACGTCCCGGCGAAGTGCTGATCCAGACCGAGTTTCCCGAGCATCCGCTATTGTCCGGCCTGGTCGAACACGACTACGGGCATCTGGCCCGATCCCTGCTCGATGAGCGCCGGGAGACCGGCTGGCCACCGTTTTCACACCTGGCCCTGCTGCGGGCCGAAGCGGTCGACCGCGACGGGCCGGTGGCCTTCCTGGAAGAGGCCCGCAATCTGGCCGTGGGCTTTGGCCTGCCCGGCGTGGAGATTTGGGAACCGGTACCGGCGCCCATGGAGAAGCGCGCCGGACGGGTCCGGGCCCAACTCCTGCTCCAGTCGGAGCAGCGCTCGGCCCTGCATCGCCTGCTCGCCGCCTGGACGCCGCAGCTGGAGAGCCTCAAAACGGGACGTCGCGTGCGCTGGTCGCTCGACGTGGATCCCGGCGAGATGTTCTGAGGCTGCGCGCCTCCTGACGGGAGGGGTGTCGCGGTTTCAGGTAGGGGGGCCGCCCTCGGCGCGAACTCCCGAAAACAAAATCGCCGCGGAGGTGCCCCTGAAAATGGATTGCGGCCGGCGGTGGATACACAGTGCAAGATGCAAGATAATAGGTGGTTTCCGCGCGACGGGCGCCGTCTCGGCTGCTAATTTCCTAATCCTGCACTTTATACCGGTATTTATTTAGCCTGATGAAACACCATCTCGAGGACCTGGTTCGTACCGCACTGGAGAGCTTGCGCCGCGACGGCGAGCTGGAGTGCGAACCGCCCAACTTCAACATTGAGCGCACCCGCGACAAGAAATTCGGCGACTTCGCCTGCAATGCGGCGATGCTGCTGGCCAAGCCGGCACGGCGCAAGCCGCGCGACATTGCCGAGCTGATCATCGCCCGTCTGCCCGCCTCGGCTCAGGTGGCCAATGTCGAGGTCGCGGGCCCCGGGTTCATGAATTTCTATATGACACAGGCCGCCTTCCAGGCGGTGGTCGGTCAGGTGTTCGAGGCCGGCGAGGCCTACGGCCGCTCCACCATCGGCAACGGCAAGCGCGTCCAGGTGGAGTTCGTTTCCGCGAACCCCACCGGCCCCCTGCACGTGGGCCACGGCCGCGGCGCCGCTTACGGCGCCACCGTGGCGGATCTCCTCGCCACCGCGGGGTTCCAGGTGCATCGCGAGTATTACGTCAATGACGCGGGCCGGCAGATGGATATCCTCGCCGCCAGCGTCTGGCTGCGCTATCTGGACCTCTGCGGCGAAGAGATCGCCTTCCCCTCCAACGGCTACAAGGGCGATTACGTCTGGGATATCGCCGCCTCGCTCCACCGGGACAACGGCGAGGCCTTCAGCCATCCGGCGGCCAGCGTGTTCGAGGGCGTAGCGGCGGATGAGCCGGCCGGGGGCGATAAGGAAGCCCATATGGACGGGCTGGTGGCAAAGGCCAGGGCCCTGTTGGGAGAGGAGAACTACCGCACGGTGTTCGATGCAGGCCTCAATGCCATCCTTGATGACATCCGCCGCGATCTGGAGGAGTTCGGCGTCGCCTACGAGAAGTGGTTCTCCGAGCGCTCACTGGTCGAGTCGGGCAAGGTGGACGCCGCCATCGAGCGGCTGAAGGGGTCCGGACACCTCTACGAGAAAGAGGGCGCGCTGTGGTTCCGCTCCACTGACTATGGCGATGAGAAGGACCGGGTGGTGGTGCGCGATAACGGTGTGAAGACCTACTTCGCCTCGGATATCGCCTATCACATGGACAAGCTCGAGCGTGGCTTCGAGCGGGTCATCGATGTCTGGGGCGCCGACCACCACGGCTACGTGCCGCGGGTAAAGGCGGCGATGGAGGCGATCGGCGACGACGCCTCACTGCTCGATGTCCTGCTGGTGCAGTTTGCCATCCTCTACCGCGGCGGCGAGAAGGCGCAGATGTCCACCCGCTCCGGCGAATTCGTCACCCTGCGGGAGTTGCGCGAAGAGGTTGGCAACGATGCCGCGCGCTTCTTCTATGTGATGCGAAAGTGCGAGCAGCACCTGGATTTCGATCTGGATCTGGCCAAGTCCCAGTCCAATGACAACCCGGTCTACTACATCCAGTATGCCCACGCGCGGATCTGCTCGGTGATGCGCCAGTTGGAGGAGAAGGAGCTCTTCTTCGACCGCCAGGCCGGTCTGCGTCACCTGCCCATGCTCAAGGAGGACCACGAGCAGGCCATGCTGCAGACGATCTCCCGCTATCCGGAGGTGGTCGAGGCGGCGGCCCTGTCGCACGAGCCGCATCAGGTCGCACACTATCTGCGCGAGCTGGCCAACGATTTCCACACCTATTACAACGCCCATCAGTTCCTGGTGGAGGACAGCACACTGCGGGATGCCCGGCTGGCGCTGATCCTGTCCGCGAAACAGGTGCTGGGCAATGGCCTGTCACTGCTCGGCGTCTCGGCGCCGGAAAGTATGTAACGAGCGACCATGACGCGCGATTACGCAAAGACCCGCTCGAAGCCGAAATCAAAGCCAGTCCTGCCGCCTTGGCTGTGGATGGTCACCGGCCTGCTGATTGGGCTGTTCGTGGCATTTCTGGTGTACATCAATCACTTCGATCTCCCGGCGACGGGGCGCGAGGCCAAGGCACCCGCCGCCCCGGCGCCGAAGCCGCGTCCGGCACCCGTGCCGCGGAAGCCGCCGGAGCCCGCCCCGGTGAAGAAGGACGAGAAAGTCCGCTTCGACTTCTACAAGATCCTGCCCGAATACGAGGTGGTGATCCCGGAAGAGGATCTGCAGAAGCCGGAATTGAAAGAGGCGCCGCCGGGTAAGTACCTGATTCAGGCCGGCTCGTTCAGCACGGCCCGGGACGCCGACACGCGCCGGGCACAGTTGGCCCTGCTGGGACTGGTGTCCAAGATCCAGAAAGTGACCGTCGATGGCAAGGACACCTGGCACCGGGTGCAGCTGGGTCCCTACGAAGACCTGAAGAAACTGGATGAGTCCCGGAAACTGCTGCAGAGCAGCGGTATCGAGTTCTTATTGCTTAGGGCAAAAAACTGACAAAAGGGATTTGATGGGGTCTAACCCAGGCGACGACGGCTCGGCATCCTTCCCTTTGCTCCGCGTGGAAAACCTCGATGCACATTGCACTGTTCGGCCTGCTCCTGCTTGGGCTTCTATTCGGCCCACAGCTGTGGGTGCGTTACGTCTTCAAGCGATACAGTAAAGAGCGCGCGGATATCCCCGGCACCGGCGGGGAACTGGCGCAACACCTGATAGACCGCTTTGCCCTCATCGGCATCCGTCTGGGGATGACCGAACAGGGCGATCACTACGATCCCGAAACCCGCACGATTCGTCTGACCCCGGCCATCCACGACGGGCGCAGTCTGACCGCCGTGGCGGTGGCCGCCCACGAGGTCGGCCACGCCATACAGCACTATCGGCGGGAAACCCTTTTCGATTCCCGAAACCGTCTGGTCCAGCTTGCACAAACGGCGCAGCGCGGCGGTGCTGCGGCCATTGTGGTCGTCCCGTTCGTCGCAGCGCTGACCCGAGTCCCGGCGAGCGGTTTTCTGCTGCTCGGCCTTGCCATGCTGAGCCTGGGCAGTGCCGCGGTGGTGCATCTGGTGACGCTGCCCCTGGAGTGGGATGCGAGCTTCGGCAAGGCCATGCCGATCCTCGAACGGGGCAATTACCTACGCGACCGCGATCGCCGGGCAGTCCGTCGGGTGCTGCGTGCGGCGGCATTGACCTATGTGGCCGCCTCGCTGGCGGGCCTGTTGAACGTCTGGCGGTGGTGGCGGGTGTTGAGGCGGTAGGGAAGCTTTCCCGACGTGCCTTCTCTGGTGGGGACGGCGCCCGGGTTTGATGATCGGCTTTTTCGCGGCTGGAAGCCGCTCATCCTGACCTTCTCCCTCAGGAAGAAGGGACTCAAGCCGATACCATTTCGGAACGGATATTCAGGGGCGGGTCAGCAGCAGGCCGAACTGGATCACAATAACGACCAGCAGCGTGATACCGACCACCATGAAGGTGGAGTGCGTCTGGTTCAGCTTCCTCTCAAGCCGCTTCATCTGCTGTTTTCGCTCGATGAACTTGGCCTGCCACTCCTCTTCGGCCGCCTGGAACTGCTTGATCTGGCGGGCCAGCAGGGCGCTGTCCTGCCGGCATTTGTCGAGTTCTTCTTTTAGCTCGCGGTTCTCCTTGGATTCCTTGAGCTCTCCCTGTTCGTCGATCTCACCCAAAACGACCAAACCCGGATCCTTGCGGTGCAGAATCCAGTCAAGAGCATGCTCATGGGCGCGCAATTCGGCAAAGTAGCGCGTCGGCGCCTCCTTCATGTTCCAGAACTTGTCGACGAGTTTATCCCGCTCCTTGGTGACGTAATCGGCACTTTCCACTTTAAGGCGACGATACAGATCGAGGTAGGCGATCGCATCGCGGGCCTGGAAGACTGAAACTTCTTCACTCATCGTACGTGCTCCGGGTCATGGCTCCGGTGATGCGCCACCTACTCTTCTAGATAGGTGTAACCCTGCAGGCCCGCAGCCAGCGCATCGAGAAAACGGCTGCGACTCTCTTCATTGATGTCCGCGCCGGCAATCTTCCGGCGATACGCCTGCATCAAGGCCTCGGGGTCGAACGCTACATAGCGCAGCAGTTCGTCGACACTGTCGCCCCGGGTGGCACCGACCAGGCGATACTCCCCGTCCGGGTCTCGCTCCACGTTGACCGAATCAGTATCCCCAAACAGATTGTGCATGTCACCCAGTATCTCCTGATAGGCGCCGACGAGGAAGAAACCGAGCAGGTAGGGCTCGCCGGGTTTCACTTCGTGCAGCGGCAGGCTGGCTTCGATGCCTTCGCGATCGACGTAAGCGTCGATCCGGCCGTCCGAGTCACAGGTCAAATCCTGGAGAATACCGCGGCGGGTCGGCTCCCGGTCATGCCGATGCAGCGGCATGATAGGAAATACCTGGCCGATACCCCACACATCCGGGAGCGACTGGAAGAGGCTGAAGTTGCAAAAATACTTGTCCGCCAGTTTCTCGTGAAGCTCGTCGATCACCTCACGATGAGCGCGCCGTTCGGGATTGAGCAGCGCCAAAATCCGGCGGCAGGTCGCAAAGTAAAGGTGTTCGACCCGCCCCCGCTGCTCCAGGCTCAACAGACCGTGGGTGAACATCGATTGAGCCTCACTCAGCCAGTGCACCGCATCGTGATAGACCTCCAGCGCCGAACGCGAGTCGAGCCCGGAGAGACCATTCCATAAATCGTGCAGGATCAGCGGTGCATCCTCGGCCGGCGCCGGTCCCAGCGGCCCATCGGGGGCCTGTTCAACGTCGATGACGTCGGTGACCAGCACCGCATGGTGCGCCGTCATGGCGCGGCCCGACTCGGTGATGATTGCCGGATGGGGCAAACCCTGTTCGGTACAGACCTCCCAGAGGGTGTGCACGATGGCCCGCGCGTATTCACCGATGCTGTAGTTCATCGAGTAGAAACTGCGTGAGCGGGTGCCCTCGTAATCGACGCCGAGCCCGCCGCCGACATCGACGCTTTCCAGCGGTGCCCCGTAACGGCGCAGCTCCGCATAGAAGCGGGCCACCTCGCGCATGCCCCGGTGGATATCCCGAATGTTGGCGATTTGCGAACCGAGGTGCACGTGCATCAGCTTGAGTGAGCTGAGCAGGTCCGCCTCGCGAAGCCGCGCAATGACTTCCAGAACCTGGAGCGCCGAGAGGCCGAACTTGGCCTTCTCCCCGCCGGTATTCTGCCAGTTGCCCTTGCCGATGGAGGCCAGCCGCACACGAACGCCGAGCAGCGGTTCGATCCCCAGCGCCTGCGACTCCTCGATGATCAGCCGCAGTTCGGAAAGTTTTTCAATGACGATGTGCAGCCGATGCCCGAGGGCCTTGCCGATCAGCGCCAGCCGGATGTACTCGCGATCCTTGTAGCCGTTGCAGATGATCGTTTCACCTTCGGGCGCCATGGCCAGCACCGCCATCAGCTCCGGTTTGCTGCCCGCCTCCAGTCCGACCTGACCGTCCCCCGCGTGCAGGATCTCCTCAATGACTGTCCGCTGCTGATTGACCTTGATGGGATAGACCGCGGTGTAACCGCCCTGGAAACCGTCCTCCTCCATAGCGGTGCTGAAGGCGGTGACCAGGGTCTTCACCCGATCGTGAAGAATACCGGAGAAACGTACCAGCACCGGTAGTGCGAGATCCGCCTCCGCCACTCTTTTCGCCAGCTCATGGAAATCGATCCCCCGACTCGGATCGCGTTCGGGATAAACGGCGATATGCCCCTTGTCATTGATGTCGAAGTAGCCATCGCCCCAATGGGAGATGTTATAGCCGGTACGGGCCTGTCGGATGGTCCAGTTCATTCGGGTTGCCAGTTGGGCGTGTGGGGCTGATCCTAATGGGTCTGGGGGTAAGGGACTAGTGGTCCGTGCGGGAAATAGTGTGGCACTCAGCGCCCCGGATACGCTATCTTCCGTGCGCATTGTCCCTGGAGGATCGAAATGAACAACGTACTGGACGGCACATGGTGGAGCGAGGCTTGCAATGAGTGCGGAAGTGCCTTTTCGCTGAAGGTCAAAAGCAAGCTCCATGAGGAGCAGACAGCGTTTCAAAAGATCGAGATCTACGAGACCGAAAAGTTCGGCAACCTCATGGTCATCGACGGCTTCGTGATGCTCACCACGCGGGACAACTTTCTCTACCACGAGATGATGAGCCACCCCGCGCTCTACACCCATCCGGCGCCTAAACGGGTACTCATCATCGGTGGGGGTGACTGCGGAACGCTTCGTGAAGTTCTGCGCCATCCCGAAGTCGAACGGGCGCAGCAGGTGGACATCGACGAGGGCGTCACCCGCGCCGCGGAGAAATACTTCCCGGAGCTGTGCGAATCCAATGACGACCCGAGGGCCGAGCTGCACTTTGCGGACGGCATCCGCTGGGTCAAGGAGGCGGAGGCGGGCAGTGTGGATATCATCATTGTCGATAGCACCGACCCGGTCGGCCCGGCCGAGGGTCTGTTCAACGAGGCGTTCTACCGCGATTGCCATCGAGCCCTGGGCGACGACGGAATCCTTGTGCAGCAGAGCGAGTCGCCGCTCTACCACATGCGGCTGCTGAAAGAGATGCACGGGGCCATGCGAGGCGTCGGTTTCCCCGATGTGCGCACGCTCCAGTTCCCGCAACCGGTCTACCCCAGCGGTTGGTGGAGCGCGACCCTCGCCGGCAAGGGCGCGGTACTGGATCAGTTCCGGGAAGTGGATGCCCGCACCAAGGTGTTTTTCGACGGCTTACTACAGCGCCGACGTCCACAGGGCCGCCTTCGCCCTGCCGCCTTTCATGCAGGAGGCCTTCGACCGCATTCGCGACCGGGGCTGATTCCGAACTCGGGAAGAACCCATCAAAAAAACGAAGCCACGGGGACCACAGGGCGCACGGGGACACAATAATCAGAAACACCCGATTCCCTTTCCCCGTGCTCTCCGTGTACCCCGTGGTTGCCTTGCCGATCAACCGCCCTTCAGGCGGTCGAGACGCAGCCGCTGCCGTTCATCGAACAGGCGCCGCGCCCCGAGCCAAACCGCCACCAGGGTACCAAAACCGGTTCCCCCGGCGATCAGAAACATAATCAGGATCTGGTATTTGACCGCCTCGATCGGCGGCGTACCCGACAGGATCTGCCCCGTCATCATCCCCGGGAGGCTGACGATGCCCGCCGCCGCCATGGCATTGATGATATTGATGAGCCCGGTCCGGATACTCTCGCGCCGAATACCCTCGATGGCCCGGGCACTGGAATGGCCCAGCATCAGGCGCGACTCGATCACGCGGAACTGGGTCCAGGCACTGGAGGTGAGTCGATCCAGTCCCAGAGCAATGCCATTCATGGTGTTGCCGAGCAGCATCCCGAGCAGGGGAATGGCATATTGCGGCTGGTACCAGGGGTCGGTCCCGATCACCACCACCAGGGCCAGCACCGTGACGGAGAAGGAGGAGACGAACATCGACAGGGTGCCCACGCCGTAGCCCCACCAGCCGGAGAAACGCCGTTGCTGGCGGGCCATGACCTCGCGGCCGGCGACGGATAGCATGACCAGACTGAGCAGCGCAATCCAGCCGAGATCGACGTTGCGGAACAGGGCCTCCAGCACCAAGCCGATGAGCAGTAGTTGGACAACCGTGCGCGCTCCGGCGATCAAGAGCTGCGAGCCGATCCCCAGGTGCATGCGCCAGCTCAAAAAGGCGAGCGCCAGAATCAGCAGCGCGGCCAGAGAGAGGTCCGGAGGCGAGAGGGAAATAATCACACGGGAACCTCGCTCAGGCGCCCGCCTTCGATGCGGAAATGGCGATCAGCGACCCGCCGGATCTGGTCCGGGTCGTGACTGACCCACAGCACCGGTATCTGTCGCTCGCGACGGTACTCCCCTATCAGGGCCTCGGCCCGAACCACGTTTTCCGGATCCAGACTGGCGGTCGGTTCATCCAACAGCAAAGCGGCCGGCGCATTGGCCAGCAGGCGCAAAAGCGCCAGCCGCTGTCGCTCTCCCGTGGAGAGGCGGGCTACCGACCAGCCGGCGGTCTCTGTCTCGAAACCCAGCCGGTGCCAGCGCTCCGCGTCGATGCGACGAAAATGCTCCCCCACCCGATCATGCCACCATTGGCTTTCGGCCGGCAGCAGGCCCACCCGCCCGCGCCATTCGGCCGGTTCGAAGGCTTCCGCAGGCTTGCCATCGAGCAGGGCCGTCCCCTCATGCGGGTCCAGGTCGGCAATGGCACGCAGCAAGACCGTTTTACCCGCACCGGAGGGCCCGGAGAGACAGACGCACTCCCCGGCAATCACCGTCAGGTCAATGCCACTGGTGCCGCGGGCCTTCAACTGTTTGAGTTCGAGACGAGTCAGGGGAAATCTCCGGTTTGAATTCGAAGCGATCCTAGCGGATAGCGACGCCTTGATGTAGGAGGGCCGACCTCTCCCTTTTTGTAGGAGCCCAGCCCTCTGGGCGAATCGATCCAGGCTTTTTCGCCCACCGGGTGGGCTCCTGCGGAAAACCTCTCCCCTGGCAGATTCCTGAGTGCTACACTATGGTATTGCCGTATTCCGCTAACCAGGAGAAGATGAGATGTCCGAACCCGTGGCCGCGAAGAAGGGGCCCTACGTTGTCGATTTGAAAGCCGGTGATTACTTCTACTGCACCTGCGGCCGAAGTGCCAGCCAGCCGTTCTGCGACGGTTCCCACAAGGGCACCGGTTTCGCTCCCAGGAAGTTCACGGTCGAAGCGGACCGCAAGGCGGGCCTTTGCGGCTGCCGGGCCAGTGGCAACCAGCCCTTCTGCGACGGTTCGCACAAGGATCTTTAACCACGGGGAGCACGGGGGACACGGGGTGAACGAAAAAAGTGTTAGCCACAGAGGGCACAGAGGCAAGCCTTTGCTCTAGCGCGACGCGGCAGGGAAAATCCCGCATCAAAAGTGTTCCTCTGTGCCCTCCGTGCCCTCTGTGGTAATAAACTTTTCCCACCCCGTGCACCCCGTGGTTTAACCGAAAAAAAAGCGGGCACCGATGGTGCCCGCAAGCTGCCCCTCGTGGAAGAGGCTCCCAGGGTTTCCTGTCCCTTTATTTTCCGGGGGTGAACTCCGGGTAGGCCTCCAGGCCGCACTCGGAGAGATCCACACCCTCGTACTCTTCGTCTTCGCTGACCCGCATGCCGATGATGGCCTTGAGGATCAGCCAGACCGCGAAGCTGGCACCGAAGACCCAGGCGAAGATAGTGCCGGTGCCGATGAGCTGGGCGCCGAGGGTGGCATCGGTGTTGGTCAGCGGTACCGCGATGAGGCCCCAGATCCCGACCACGCCGTGGACGGAGATGGCGCCGACGGGGTCGTCGATCTTCAGCTTGTCGAGAGTGACGATGGAGAACACCACCAGCACGCCGCCGATGCCGCCGATGAAGGTCGCGGCCAGGGCGCTCGGGGTCAGCGGCTCGGCGGTGATAGCCACCAGGCCGGCCAGGGCACCGTTCAGGGCCATGGTCAGGTCGGCCTTGCCGAACAGCAGACGGGCGGCGATGAGCGCGGCCACCACACCGCCGGCAGCGGCCATGTTGGTGTTAACGAAGATCATCGACACGGCATTGGCTTCGGCGACGTTGGAGACCATCAACTCGGAGCCGCCATTGAAGCCGAACCAGCCCATCCACAGGATGAAGGTACCCAGCGTGGCCAGCGGCAGGTTGGCACCGGGGATCGCATTCACCTCTCCGTTCTTGCCGTACTTGCCTTTTCGTGCGCCCAGCAACAGGACACCGGCCAGGGCCGCGGCGGCACCCGTCAGGTGCACCACACCGGAGCCGGCGAAATCCTGGAAGCCGAGGCCGTCGAGGAAACCCCCGCCCCATTTCCAGAAACCCTGTACCGGGTAGATGAAACCGGTCATCACCACGGCAAAGGCGAGAAAGGTCCACAGTTTCATGCGCTCGGCCACGGCGCCGGAGACGATCGACATCGCGGTGGCCACGAACACGACCTGGAAGAAGAAGTCGGACATATTCGAGTAGTAGGGCGCACCCTCACCGCCGGCGAGTACCGCTTCGGTGGCGTTATCGCCGCCGAGCAGGAAGCTCAGGCCCGGGATCACGGAGTTGATACTGTCGCCGTACATGATGTTGTAACCCACCAGCATGTACATGATGCAGGCGATGGCATACAGGGCGACGTTCTTGGTGAGTATCTCGGCGGTGTTCTTGGCCCGGACGAGTCCGGCCTCGAGCATGGAAAAACCGGCCGCCATCCACATGACCAGGACACCCGACATCAGGAAGTAAAACGTGTCGAGCGCGTAAGCGAGTTCTTTTACAGCATCCATTATGCAATCCTCCTCACAGGGCTTCCGGACCGGTCTCGCCGGTGCGGATGCGGACGGCCTGTTGGAGATCGAAGACGAAGATCTTGCCGTCGCCGATCTTGCCGGTGTTGGCGGCGCTGCTGATGGCCTCGATGACCTGGTCGACCAGCTCGGCGCCCACCGCCGCTTCAACTTTTACCTTGGGCAGAAAGTCGACCACGTACTCCGCGCCTCGATAGAGTTCGGTGTGGCCCTTCTGCCGTCCGAAACCTTTGACTTCGGTGACGGTGATCCCCTGCACGCCGATATCCGACAGGGCCTCACGCACGTCATCGAGCTTAAAGGGCTTGATGATTGCAGTTACCAGTTTCATGGGTTCTACCCTCCTTCGGGGCGGCCGCCCCGAAAGGGGGCGGTCGCGGTTACGTGTTCGTTAAGATCAGAACGTTTTGGTCCAGGAGACGCTGACGCGCGGGTCATCGAACTCCTTACCGGATGCGCTGGTGCCATCGATGTCGTTCTTATCGAGGGCGAGGGTGAACTCACCCATGTCGCCGGCGGATTTGGACAGGGCAATTTGGTAATGGCTGTAGTCGAGGTCGGCGTCAGCCTCTCCGTCATCATCGAAGGCGTAATGGCCGACGGTCAGGCCGAGACCGAAGTCCTGAGGAAGCTCAAAAGCGGCATCGGCGTAGTAGTAGAGGTCACCCTCGATGAAGGTTTCCGGAGTGCCGGACTCATCATCGATGTCGCTGGCGACGGTGTAGGCGAGTCCGGCCGAAAAGTTGGCGATGCTGCCGCTCAGGTAGAGTTCGGTGAAGTCCGCATCGTCGGTCAGCGGGTACATGTAGTTGGTGACGCCCAGGTCGTAACCGAAGTCACCCACTTCACCGCCGAAGCCCAGGTAGAGGTCCTGCTCGTATTCGTTGTTGTCGCTGGTGTCACCGAAATCGACGGTCAACACCCAGGTACCGGCATAGAATCCGGAGTCGTGGGCGTAGTCGACACCGCCGGAAACGGCCGTGCCATCGTCACTCTGGGTGACGCCGCGCCAGATGTAGTTGCTGGTGGCCCCGATGTTGGCGGTCACCTCAGCGATGGCAGCGCTGCTGCCCAAAGTGGCGGCGGCGATGGAAGCGGCGACCAGGGTCTTTGCGAACGTATTCATTATTTCTGCTCTCCTAGGTTTGTTCGGGTACTGAAGGAGTTGTTTTATTTGCCCTCACCCCGATGTCTGCATCAGCTGTGCCACATCGATAAATGCGTTGTAATACCGGCAGTTACCTCACGAGCTCGCTTGCGAAACGTAAGCACGCGCACCAAAACTGAATTCGGGGGAACGCCTGGCGCACTGAAACGGTGCGGAGGAGACGGGCGGGAAACGAATGCCTTACACTTGGCTAAAAACCACAGGGGAGAACGAGCAATGGATACCCGATTTATCGACGATCTGGCCAAACGGCTGACGGGAGCCCTGCCTCAGGGTGTCCGCGATCTGCAGAACGACCTGGAAAAGAATTTCCGCGCGGTACTGCAGTCCAGCTTCGCCCGGCTGGATCTGGTGACCCGCGAGGAGTTCGAGGTACAGGCACAGGTACTCGCAAAGACCCGCAGCAAGCTGGAGGCACTCGAGAAACGCGTAGCGGAGATGGAAAACCCGACCTCGGGAGAGTCCGGCGACTCCGACCAGTCCACCCCGTAGAAAGGCGAACCCGCCCCCGTTCGGCATCCTGCCTTGACAGGGGACCCTGGGTAGTCGCGGCGGGAAACCGCTCCAATTGGGGCAGCTTCCACCGGCCATCCGACCGAATCCGGCTACCCTTGTTGATAGGTTTCGGCGGCAACGGAGGCAACCATGCGGGGGGGAATGGCCGACGAGGTCGGCAAGCTGGTTCTGCGGCTGACGCTTGGCGTTCTGATTCTGCTCCACGGGATCGCCAAAATCACCGGCGGTGTTGAATCCATCGAACAGATGGTGGAGGGCGCTGGGCTTCCCGGTTTCGTGGCCTACGGCGCCTATCTGGGTGAAGTGCTCGGGCCGGTTCTTCTTTTGATCGGCTGGTATGCGCGGGTCGGGGCCGGACTCATCGCCCTGAATATGCTCTTCGCCTTCGCTCTGGTACACAGTGGCGAGCTGTTGGACAGGACCGATTCCGGCGGCTGGGCACTCGAACTGCAGGGCATGTACCTGTTCACAGCCATCACCTTGATATTAACCGGACCGGGTCGGTTGAGCGTGAATCAGCGGTGAGGAATTGATTCCCCTCACACCGGCCCTCTGCCGGAAGGAAAGGTTGTTTCAATAGCCTGCTAAACCGCTTTGGACACGGAGAGCCAGATGGAAAAGGATTTCGATCCCGAGGGGCGTCGCCTTCCCATAAAGGTCGATTCGACGTCAAATGGCGAGTTCACGCCAAGGGCGCTGAATCGGGTGGAGCGCGCCGCCAACGCGCATGCCCAGTGCTTTGTCGGGGATACCGCCAAGGCCGTCGGTCTCGGGCGGCGTGCCTTTCTGAAAACACTGGCGGGCTCCGCCGCCACCCTATTCGCCTTCAATGAGGTGTTCGCCCGCTCCGGCCTTACCGGCGGTTTCTTCGATATTCCCCGCGACGCTCCCTACGACGCGGCACAGGCCGAAGCGGCCATCGGCGGCGATGAGTTCATCTTCGATATCCAGACGCACTGTGTCGACCCTTCCGGTAATTGGGCCAAGGGCGAGAGCGGCGAAAAATGGCGCTATGTCCTCAACCAGCTTTTTTCGCAGCGGAGAAAGTGCGAAGGGGATTCCTGGGACTGCTATTCGGCCGAACAGCTGGTCAAGGAGGTGTTTCTCGACAGCGACACCGACGTCGCCGTGGTCTCGGCGCTGTGGGGCGGTCAGGGCACCAACCCGACACCCATCGACTACGCCGCCGAAGCCCGTGCCCTGATCAATACCGCGGGCAACCGCCAGCGGTGCCTCATCCATGGCGGCGTGATGCCCAACGAACCCGGCGCACTGGCGTTCATGGAGGTCCAGGCCCGCGAATACGGCGTCTCCGCGTGGAAAGTCTACCCGCAGTGGGGCCCCGATGGCGTGGGCTACTTCATGGACGACCCTGATGTGGGGATACCGTTTATTGAAAGGGCCCGTGAACTTGACGTTAAGCTTATCTGCGCCCACCGTGGCCTCTCCCTCGCGGGCTTCGCCTTCGAATATTCCGATCCCGCCGACATCGCCCGGGTCGCCGCCCGCTTTTCGGATGTCACCTTCATTTGCTACCACTCCGGCTATGAGCCGGGCATCACCGAAGGCCCCTACAATCCGAACGCCGAATACGGCGTCGATCGCCTGATCAGTGCCCATCAGGAAAATGGATTCTCACGCAACCAGGGCAACCTCTACGCCGAACTGGGGACCGTCTGGCGCGTGCTGATGAGCAAGCCCGACCAGGCGGCCCACTTCATGGGCAAACTGCTCAAGTATTTCGGCGAGGAACGCATCTGCTGGGGCACCGATGCCCTCTGGTATGGGAGCCCGCAGGATCAGATCCAGGCGTTTCGCTGTTTCCAGATCTCGGAGGAATTCCAGGAGCGCTACGGTTATCCGCCGCTCACCCCGGAGGCCAAGCGCCGGATCTTCGGCATCAACGCGGCGCAGCCGTATGGAGTCGATGTTTCCGAAACGCGGCTGGCCACCCGCACGGACGCCCTGGCGCAGCTTAAACGGCAGTATGCGGCTCATGGCAATCCGAGCTTCCAGACCTTCGGCCCCAGGACGCGCCGCGACTTTCTGAGTGGACTAAACAGCGACGGGCGTCCGTAGGGGGGCTAGCCCTCAACAGAAGCGGCAAAGTCTGTTAGGCTCCGACGGCACAAAGCCTAGCCAGGGAATCCAAGGCCATGTCGCTCGCTGTCGTCTACAGCCGGGCCGGCGTCGGGATCGACGCCCCGGAAGTCATTGTGGAAGTCCATCTGGGTGGAGGGCTGCCATCGCTCTCCACCGTCGGCCTGCCGGAAGCGGCGGTCAAGGAGAGCAAGGACCGCGTCCGCGGTGCGCTCGCCACCGCCGGCTTCGAATTCCCCGCCCGTCGGATCACCGTGAACCTCGCCCCCGCCGATCTGCCCAAGGAGGGCGGGCGGTTCGACCTGCCCATCGCCATCGGCATTCTCGCCGCCTCCGGCCAGATTCCGACCGAAGCACTCAAGGGATATGAATTTCTCGGCGAACTGGCCCTCTCCGGTGCGCTACGGCCTATTCGCGGCGCGTTGCCCGCCGCCCTGCAGGCGCGCCGTTCCGGACGCTCGTTGATTCTGCCTGAGGAGAATGCCGGCGAGGCGGCCCTGGTCAACGATGCCCGCATCATCGGCGCGCCCCATTTGCTGGAGGTCTGCGCGCACCTGCACGGCCAGAGTCCTCTGCCCATGGCGGAGGCGGAAATCAGGAGCGCCCCACTCAACCTCCCGGATCTGGCCGACGTTCGGGGACAGCACCAGGCCAAGCGCGTGCTGGAGATCGCCGCCGCCGGGGGACATTCGTTGTTGATGACCGGCCCCCCGGGGACCGGCAAAACCATGCTCGCGGAACGCTTGCCGGGCATACTGCCCCCCATGTCCGAGGAGGAGGCGGTAGAGAGCGCCGCTCTGGCCTCGATCAGCGACCGGGGCTTCACCTCCGAACACTGGGGGATCCGGCCTTTTCGCTCACCGCACCATACCGCCTCGGGCGCGGCACTGGTCGGTGGCGGGAGTCAACCGCGTCCGGGAGAGGTGAGCCTCGCCCATGGCGGCGTTCTGTTTCTCGATGAGTTGCCCGAATTCGATCGCCGCGTGCTCGAAGTCCTTCGCGAGCCGCTGGAGTCGGGCACGATCACCATTTCCCGGGCTGCCCGCCAGTCACGATTTCCGGCGCGTTTCCAACTGCTCGCCGCCATGAATCCCTGCCCCTGTGGCTATCTCACCCATCCGAATGGCCGCTGCCACTGCACGGCCGAACAGGTTCAACGCTATCGCGCCCGGATATCCGGACCACTTCTGGATCGGATCGATCTGCAGCTGGAAATTCCACCACTGCCCCGCGAACTCCTGCGAGGCGATTCCCGTGGAGAACCGAGCGCAGCTGTACAGGAGCGGGTGAATCAAACCCGGGAGCGACAAGTGCGACGTGCCGGCAAACCCAATGCCCTTCTCGATGCGCGCGAAACCGAGTCCTTTTGCCGACTGTCCGATCGGGAAGCGGCGCTGTTGGAGCAGGCCGTGGAGCGGTTGGGGTTATCGGCGCGGGCCTATCACCGGGTGCTTCGCGTAGCGCGCACCATCGCCGATCTGGGGCAGAGTGAATCCATCGAGGCGCCGCACATCAGTGAAGCGATCGGCTACCGCAAGCTGGATCGGATGACACCCCATCCGGTGAACTGACCGGGAGTTCCGGACGCCGGGGATCAGGCCCGGTGATACGACTCAACCATTTCCGGTCTGCCGGTGCGAAAGACACAAGGCCCGCACCGTTTCTCCCAGCTCAGTCCCCTCAGGGGCGACGAGAACCCGTTCGACAAGGCCGCGAACGGCAAATTCCGGCTGGCGTTCGGCGATGAGAAGGCGACCGACCTCGGGATAGAGCTGTCCCACCCGGCGAAGGAATTCGGTGACCGCCATGCCGGGCAGATGCTGCCCGGTGATGACCACCTGAATATCCCGGCGCGCCAAAAGCTCGAAGGCCTCCTCGGTGCTCTCAACGAACAGGGGGCGGCACGGAGTCTCACCCGCGGCAAGCTGTTTTACCCACTTCGAACCGTTCCGGTCCATACACACCAATACCGATGGTGCACCGATCTGTTCCGGGAGTTCGAACGGCGTCTCCTGCCGGAGCATCGTTTCGATCGTCTCGGCCGGTCGCGGCCGGCTGAACAGGTAACCCTGCACCTCGTTGCAGCCGTGGCGCATCAGGTATCTGAGTTGCCCTTCGGTCTCAACCCCCTCGGCAATCACCTGCAGGTTCAGACTCTGCGCCATGCCGATGATGGTGAGGGCGATGGCCGCATCGTCCGGATCGGAGGTCACATCCCGAACAAACGATTGGTCGATCTTCAGCTTGTCGAAGGGGAATCGTTTGAGTTGGCTCAAACTCGAATAACCGGTTCCGAAATCGTCGATGGACAGCGTTACCCCGAGCTCCTTCAGACGTCGCAGCTTTGAGAGCATTTCGACCGGATCGTCCATCACCGAACTTTCGGTCAGTTCCAGTTCGAGATAACCGGAGTCCAGCCCGGTCTTTTCCAGTATGCGGCGCAGGAGCCGGAACAGTTCACCCCGGGCCAGTTGGCGGGCCGACAGATTGACGGCCATCGAGATCGGCGCCAGCCCCGCAGCCTGCCAGGCCTTGTTCTGTTCACAGGCCTGTCGCAGCACCCAATCACCCAGCGGTACGATCAGCCCGCTCTCCTCGGCCAGGGGGATAAAGCGGCCGGGAGAGACCAGGCCGAGTTCCGGGTGCTGCCACCGCACCAGGGCTTCCACCCCGGTAACCCGGCCCGTCGACAGATCGACCTGCGGCTGGTAATGGAGTAACAACTCACCCTGGTCGATAGCCCGCCGGAGTTGCCGCTCCAGAGTGAGACGCTCCAACAGCCGGGTGTTCAAATCCTCGGTATAGAAATGGATGCTGTCGCCACCCAGCTCTTTGGCCCGGTACATCGCTGCGTCGGCGTTCTTGAGGAGCGTGACGCTGTCACCGCCATCGCGGGGAAACAGCGTGGCGCCAATGCTGATCGTGGTTTCCAGCTGGTTCCCCTCGATTTCCATCGCTTCGGAGACGGCACCGAGTATTCGTTCGGCGACGATGTTGACGTCCTCGAGGCGGTTCAAATCCGGTAGCAAAAAGACGAATTCGTCCCCCCCGTAGCGGGCCACGGTATCGCCTTCGCGACTACAGTCGTCCAGGCGCCGCGCCACCACCTTGAGTAACTCATCACCGACTCGATGTCCGAGGGTATCGTTGATAACTTTGAATTGATCGAGGTCGAGGAACAGCACGGCGATCGTGCCATGGTGGCGTGTCGCGTAGACGAGCGCCTGGTCGATGCGATCCTGCAGCAGGTTACGGTTGGGTAGACCGGTGAGCTCGTCGTGCTGCGATTGATACTCCAGTTCCTCCTCGTAACGCTTGTGTTCGGTGATGTCGTTCAGGACACCGACACAGTGGGTCGTGTTACCGGTGCTGTCATGAGCCGGGGAAACATGAAGCTCGTTCCAGAACAGGGATCCATCCTTCCGGTAATTCCTCAGGATGGCGTGGCCTTCGCGATGATTCTCCAGGGCGTCGGCGATCTTCTGCAGTTCAGGCCGGTCGCGGTTATCGGTCCTGAGGAAAACGGCGTTTTGTCCCAGGGCTTCACGCTTTGAGAAACCGGTGATCTGCTCGAAAGCCGGATTGACATAAATCAGTGGGAAACCTTCCCGCGTGGCGTCCGCGATGAAGATGCCGTTACTGCTGACATCGAGGGCGCGGTTGCGGATGAGAAGACCGGCCTCCGCGGCGTGGAGCGCCTCACCGGAGCGCAGCGTTCGAAGACCAAAGGCCAAATCCGCCGCCAGCTCGCTCAGAAGGAGCACCTCCCCTTCGTCGAAGCTGTCCCTCTCCGCAGCATAGATACTCAGCGCACCGACCGGGCCTTCACCGGTTTCCAGCGGAAGACTGATTACGGATCGGAATCCCCGCTTGTGAGCGGATTGTGCCCACGGCTTGAAGTCACCATCCGAGCCGATATCGCGGATGATGGAGGGCATACCGGTGCGTACCGCCCTCCCCACGGGACCTTTTCCGTGAGGGGTGTCATCGCAGGTGACGGTGATTTCGTCCAGGTAGCCCGCCGACAAGCCCGCTTCGCAGACGGGCAGGATCTCGGGACCGTCATCGGAGACAAAACCCACCCACGCGAAACGGTAGCCACCGACCTCCACCAGATTGTTGCAAAAGGTCCTCAACAATTCCTCTTCGCTGACGGCCCTTACCAGCGCCTGATTGCATTCACTGAGGACCGCATGGGTGCGATTGAGACGACGCAGGTAGGCTTCCGTGCGTTTGCTCTCGGAGATATCCCGGGCAATGGCCGAGAAGTGCTCGGGTTGACCGTCCCCGCCGCCGTGAGCGAGTACGACGATCGACACGGGTATGGCAACCCCGTCGGTGGAGGCCAGCATCAGCTCGCCGCTCCAGACACCCTGCTCCGCGGCGGCCGGCAGCACCTCCTGTTGCACTTGCTCCCAGCTTTCGGCGGTGAGGTACTGCTCCATGCTCGTTTCGGTGACATCCGCTGCCGAATCCAGGCCGATGATCTTCCGCCCTGCCGCATTGATGTAAACCAGCCGCCGGGTCCGTGCATCGGCCATGGCGGCAAAGTCGGTGGTGGCTTCGAGCATGGCCGAGAGGCGTTCGCGCGTCTTTTCCGCCTCCTTCCTTTTGGTGACGTCCATCCCGTACAGGTTCACGTGGCCGTCGCCGGGAGAGAAGGTCAAGAGGAACGCGGAGACTTCCGAAGTGAATTCGCGTTCGACCGTCCTGCCGCTCTCCAGGGCCTGCAACACACAGGACAGCCAGGGTTCGGTCAATACATCGCCCTTCTGGCGCCCCCAGGCCTGCAACAACGCTCCACTCGCCTCGTTGGCGTATTCGATCCGGCCCTCTCGACTGACCCGCAGGACCGGATTGGGATTCTCCGCCGGGAACCGGGCCAGCCATTGCAGCTTATCCTGCACCTGCTTGCGCTCGGTCACATCCCGAATGATCGCGGTAATAAAGAGCCCCTCCGGCGATCGGTGGGGGCTCAGGTTGATTTCAACCGGGACGGTACCGCCGTCTTTACGCCGGGCGATCAGCTCCCGCCCCGGACCCATGGCATGACGCTCAGGGTGGTCGACGAACTCCCGCGCATACTGGTGGTGGATCCCCTGGCGCTCGCTCGGCACCAGCTCATGGACGATCATGCCGACGAATTCGCTTGTACGATAGCCAAAGAGCTCGGCGGCTCGCTGGTTGGCGACCACAATGCGACCCGCGTCATCGACAATCAAAATGGCATCGGCAGCGGTCTCCAGGATCTTCCGAAAACGCGATTCACTGGCCCGCAGCGCATTCTCGGTCTGGCGGTGTTGGTCAATCTCGAGATTCAGCGCCTCGTTGCTGGCCACCAGGTCGCCGGCCTGGCGGCGCAGGGCCGCCATGTACCACACCAGCAATAGAGTCAGGCTGATTCCCGCGCCCAGTACCAGCCAGCGACCGGTGGTGTTCGGCGGCGCGCTGTCCGTTTTCCGGGGTGATGCAATCAGGGCCCAATTCCTGCCGCCGACACTCACCGTGCGGCTCAAGACCTGCGGGTTGCTGTCATCGGGCGGGGCAGCCCCGGGCTGGGCTGAGTAGGGCCTGTAGAGACTCCCGGCAGAGGCCGCATCGACCAGCCACAAGTCGATGGATTCCGTCACGGTACCGGAGAGGGCGCGGGCCATAAGCTTATCCAGCCGGAAACCGGCCAGGATGAAACCTCTCAGCCTTTCCCTGCGCTCCACGGACGTGGGAGGCACTCCGCCGAACTCGAAAATGGGTACGAGGGCGGCTACGTGATAACCGGGCCACTCCGGCCCCCATTGGGGCAATTTCCCGGTGAAGGCGAAGCTGCCCGTCCGCAGCGTCTGTTCCATCGCCGCCCCATAGGCCGACTCGGAACCGATGTCGAAGCCGGCGTCGGGCATATGGCGGCTGTATGAGGCGAGATAAATCAGGGGGAAGCGGTCGCGATCAGTGGCCGCCGGGACCAGGTGTCCCTTCGCGTTGCGCTCGCTCGCAATCAGCGAAGTTCCGAGCGGCCCGATTTCATCGCTGGGACGACCGGCCTTCACGCGAGGTACCCAGGCAAGGGTCTGAACCACGGGATGCTGCGCCAGGATACGTTCCGAATAGCTGCGCAACGGTCGGCTGTCCGGGGTGACCGCAACGAAGGCGGCCACGTCCCGCAAGGCATCGATCCCCTGCTGCAACTCTCGGCGAATGGCCGTTTCCCGCTCCTGAAGGGCGTTTTTGAAGGCGACCTGATTCTTCTCCAGCGCCCCCTGTTGTTCCCAGGTGCTGAAGGCGAAGAACGCAATCAGAGAAAGGAGAATGCCCGCCAGCAGGGCAGAGAAAAGGGGAAGGAGGGTGCTCGCCGAAGCGATGAGACCGAACTCAGGCTCCGTTGCCCGCGCCTCTTCAGAACGGGAAACGGAAGCTCCATCCCGGGAGGATTTCACGTCGGTTCGTCCCATAGTGTCCGAAAGCGGCCCCAAAAGCGCGCCGCCATTGTCCGGCGGTTACCTTTAATCGGAGAGTCAAGAATCCCGAGTTCCTCCCCGCAAGTCAACCGACGGTCACCCGCAGCCATTCGCCGATTCGTTCAATACCGCCGACTTCCTTGAGAACCAGCCCGACTAAAAGCAGGATCAGGAGAATCACGAGTAACCGTCCCCAGCGTCGGCGCTCCGGGCGGAACAGGCGTCTGTTCCGCCAACGGTCCTCAGCCTTGTTCAGGTCTTCAAGCATGCGGTTGCAACTACTCTGAGTAAGGGATTCAGGATTACGCAAAATAAGTGACAGGTCAAACAACACGAGTGCACGGCCTGTTAGAATGAGACCTTCCTTCCAGTCTTTGTCGTGTCGTGCCTAACCTTAACCCGAGCCAAAGCGAAGCCGTACGCTACATCGAGGGGCCTTTGTTGGTTCTGGCCGGCGCGGGCAGCGGCAAAACCCGGGTCATTACCCGGAAGATCGCCTATCTCATAAAGGAGTGCGGCCTGTCGCCGCGCCACATCGCGGCGGTGACCTTCACCAACAAGGCCGCGCGTGAAATGAAGGAGCGCGTGGGACAGTTACTGGTCGGCCGCGAAAATCACGGCCTTCGGGTCTCCACCTTCCATACCCTGGGGCTGGATATCATCCGCCGCGAGCTGAAACACCTGGATTACAAGCCGGGTTTTTCCATTTTCGACGCCCAGGACAGCGCAGGGCTGATCCGCGAACTGCTGCGACGCGAGGGCGGAACCGACGGCCTGGAGCAGGAGATCCAGCGGCGCATTTCCGACTGGAAAAACGCCTTCATCACGCCGGAGCAGGCCGTCAGCCGCGCCGACGACACCGCCTCCTTTGCCGCCTGCCGGATCTATGCGGAATACAACCGTCACCTGAAGGCCTACAACGCCGTCGACTTTGACGACCTCATTATGCTGCCGGTGCTGCTGTTCGAGGCGGAGCCGGAGGTACTGGAGAGCTGGCAGAACCGCATCCGCTACCTGCTGGTGGATGAATACCAGGACACCAACATCACCCAATACCGGCTGGTGCAGCTGCTGGTGGGTCTGCGCGGGGCGCTGACGGTGGTGGGCGATGATGACCAGTCCATCTACGCCTGGCGCGGCGCCCGCCCCGAGAACCTGGTCGAGCTCGGAAAGGATTTCCCGGGACTGAAGGTCATCAAGCTGGAGCAGAACTATCGCTCCATGGGATGCATCCTGAAGGCGGCCAACCGACTCATCGCCAACAATCCACACGTTTTGGAGAAACGGCTTTGGAGCGAAATGGGTTACGGGGAACCCATCCGCGTCGTGAGAGCGCGTGATGAAGAGGACGAGGCGGTGAAGGTGGTCTCCTCCCTGATGCATCACCGCTTCCAGAACCGCACCGATTTCGGTGATTACGCCATTCTCTACCGGGGCAACCACCAGTCCCGACTATTCGAAAAGGCCCTGCGCGAGCAGCGCATCCCCTATCAGCTCTCCGGCGGGACTTCCTTCTTTTCGTACAGCGAGGTGAAGGATGTGCTCGCCTATCTGCGACTTCTGATCAATCCGGATGACGATACCGCCTTTTTGCGGGTGGTTAATACACCCCGACGCGAGATCGGCCCCACCACCCTGGAAAAGCTGGGCGGCTACGCCTCACAAAGGGGTATCGGCCTGTTCTCGGCCAGTTTCGAGCTGGGCCTGACGCAGGTCCTCAAGCAGCGCCAGCTGGATCGCCTGCGGGCCTTCACCGACTGGATGGTCGATATCGGCGACCGGTCCCGGCGCGGCGATGCGTTGGCGGCCACCCGCGACCTGGTGCGCGAAATTGGCTACGAGAGCTGGCTACGGGATACCTGCCCGAGCCTGAAACAGGCCGAGCGCAAAATGAAGAACGTCGAGGAGTTGATCGGCTGGATCGGGCGCATGGCCGAAAAGGAGGAGGGCGAACCCGACCTCGGGGAACTGGTCGCCAAACTCACACTCATGGACATCCTCGAGCGCAACGAAGAGGAGGACGCCCGCGACCGCGTAAGACTCATGACCCTGCATGCCGCCAAGGGGCTCGAGTTTCCCAACGTCTTCCTGGTGGGCATGGAGGAGGAATTGCTTCCTCATCGCACCAGCATCGAGGAGGACTCCATTGAGGAGGAGCGGCGTTTGGCTTACGTGGGTATCACCCGTGCCCAGCGCGTCCTGACCCTCACCCTGGCCAACCGTCGCCGGCGCGGCGGCGAGGTGGTTCGCTGCGAACCCAGTCGTTTCATTGCCGAGTTGCCCCAAGAGGATTTGAAGTGGGAAGGGGCCGGAATCGAGGCACCGGCCGAAGAGAAGCAGGAGCGCGGCAAGGCTCACCTCGCCGCACTTCGGGGCATGCTGGGCACGGAGGGCTGATCCGCTTCACCCCGACAAGCCTTTTTCACCGGCCGGGGGGACAGTACAAGGTCCGCCCTGGGGGGTTGGACCAATGGAGAATCGCGACGGGACGCCCTCTCTCCCGAAGCGCCGTCGCCACCGTAACGGTCACTTTCCAGCCGGCTGTTGAAAAAGGGTTTTGTCCCTTCTCCCTCAGGGAGAAGGCTAGGATGAGGGGATCAAAAATCAGGCAGTTATCATGCATTGCCCCCCCTCACCCCGACCCTCTCCCGCTGGAGAGGGAGTTTTTCAACAGGCCCTAGGCCCGGTGCAATTCCGGGCCGTTGGCATCTTGACTGACGATATCTCTGTAGGCGTGCCAAGTGGCGTGCCCCAGCCAGGGCAAGGCAACCGCCAGGCCGATATAGCCAAGTAACAGACCGGCGGCGAAGATAACGCCGATCAACAGTGCCCACCAGAGCATCGGACCGGTGTTTCGGACCACGGCATTCCAGCTCGTCACCAGTGCCGAGATGAAATCCAGGTCCGGCTCTTCCATCAGCAGCGGGATAGAGACGGCCGAGAAGAAGAAGGCGACGAGTCCGGCCACCAACCCCGTCAGGAAGAATGCGATGACGAGGGGCACCGAAAGGGCGGTGATGTAGTCACCGATGCCGCCCTGACCAAAAGCCATTCCCAACTCGGCTTTGCTCTCCGCCAGAAAAAGCCGTGCTCCACATGCCCACCATGAACCAGGAGAGCAGGACCAGCAGCAAAACCACGCCAATGCCCAGAAAGCCGCCCGGGTTCGTGTTCCAGGCCCTGAAGGCATCGATAAAACCGGTGGGTCGGCCCTGCTCCAGGCGCTGGCTCAGACGATAGAATCCCACCGCAAAGACCGGTGCGAGCAGCGTGAAACCGGCGGTGAGCTGGAGCCCTATGTGATACCACTCGGTGCTCAGGGCAAAGGCAATGATCACCGCATAGAGGGCAACCACCGCCAATCCGTAGCCGATGCTGGCAACCGGGTTCCGTTTCAGATCACTCCAACCGGCGCGCAGCCACAGAACGGGAGCACCGGTTCCGATGGGGTTGATGGAGGGCAAGGAAAAGGGCGAAACATGATGAATTGCCGGGCGGGGCATGGACGACCTCCTGCCGGGATTGAGGGATATTGACAAGATTAGGCAAGGCTGCGGCGCTGACAAGTGAGCGGCTCCGCCAACAAAAAAGGGGCGCCCGAAGGCGCCCCCTTTTCAATCGCGGGAGAAACGCGATTACTTCGACTTGGAGACCATGTACTCCACGGCGTTCTTCAGCTCCGCGTCCGAACAGGTGCCGCAGGTTCCACGCGGCGGCATGACGCCGGTTTCACCGTTGAAGCCGTTAATCGCGTGTTTGACCAGCGTATCCAGGCCTTTCTCGATGCGAGGGCCCCAAGCGGCCGGGTCGCCTACCTTCGGTGCACCGGCTATACCCGCGGTGTGACAGGCGGTACAGGCACTGTTGAAGACCGCTTCGCCGCCACGCGTCTCGCCGCCGCCGGCACTGGCCGCGGCCTTTTTCGGGGCCGGAGGCTGGATCGGGTCGCCCGTATTGAGCTTGGCCACCGGCTCGATGCGGCTGGCGATGGCCTTATCGCTCATGTCCGCGTTGTGCGGATTGAGTACCGGGCCCATGCCTTTGGCCACCAGGAGGACCAAGACACCGACCACTACCAAAAGCATAATGCTGAAACCGAAATGCGTGTTTGTCCGGCTCACTACGTAATCCCCTCTCTCCGACGTTCTGGACGTGCTGTAATCAGGCTGCTGTTATCTTCACTCTCGGACCGCGCCGTACTGTGCGGCACGTCCCATAAGCCAAAGGCCAACCTCGAAAGCGATTACATCAGTATATCCTGAAACAGGATGTGCTTAGAAGTCATGGCGCTGACGCGCCCCGGATCGGTGGTCATCAGCAACAAGAACCGGCGGGATTGCAGGCATCCGGGCACCACGAAGGACGGAACGCTTGATATGAATCATGGTCCCCGTCGAGAGAGAGCACTAAAGTCTTCGCCCGAACCGGCAACCATTCACGACCATGACCTCCTCTTTTCGACAGTTCGGACTGGCGGCTGCCGTCCTGCTACTCGCACTTGGCGCCCACGCCGAGGATGGCGATAGCTACGAGCCGGATCTGCAAATCGGCGAAGAAATCAATGAGTTGTGCGCCGGCTGCCATGGCGAGTTTGCCCAGGGCAGCAAGGATGGCGAATACCCGCGACTGGCCGGGCAACCGGCCGGTTACATCGAGCGCCAGCTGCTGCTGTTCCGCGAGCGGAAACGGCCCAACATGCCCATGCTGGAGTATGTCGATGAGCGCCAGATGCCCGACACCGATATCAAGGACGTCTCGGCGTTCATGGCCGCGATCTCGCTACCGACCACGCTGCCCCCCATCGACAAAGCCTCTTATGATCCGCTCAAACGGCTGTTGCTGGCGAAAAAGACCATCAACATCCCCCGGGCCGAAGGCGACAAAGCGGCGGGCCGGGAGATCTATGACAAAGAGTGCGATTCCTGTCACGGCGACATGGGCGAAGGGGATGCCGAGGATAACGTCCCGATGCTCCGCGGCCAGTACACCAATTACCTGTGGCGCCAAGTCGAGAAGTATCGCGAAGGAATCCGGATCCACGACCCTGAGGACCCGGAATTCAGATTGCTGAGCCTGTTTACCGACAAGGAGATTCAGGACATATTCGCCTGGCTGTCGGTGGCCGACGACTGATCCCCTCAATGCACCGGAAACGCCCATGTTAAGACCGGTTCACCTGGCCGAATCGCTCGTTCACCGTGCGCTTGAGGTCCTGGACAGCACCGCCGATGGCGGGGCAGGCCTGATCAGCGTCTCGGTGCCCGCATCCGGCCTGTCACTGCGCGGTCTTCCACCCCTCGAACCGCCCTACCTGTTCTGGAGCTGCCCGGACAAGGGCGATTTAATGCTGGGCGTGGGGCTCGCCTATCAGAAGGAAGCCGCGGGGCCGCACCGCCTCGGAAACCTGGCCCATGCCTGGCGCGGACTGCCCTGGGAAAACCTCGATCCGGACGAAACAGGGGGCGATCCAATGGCATTTTTGGGCTGCGCCTTCGATCCCGACGACCCGATGAAGGGCATTTGGGCCGGTTTTCCAAATGCCGGTCTCCTGGTACCGACCGTTGCGATGCGACAGCACGGGGACGACACCGTCCTCACCTATACCACCCGTGCCGATCAGTCCCGGCAGACGATAGCGGCCGAATGGGCCCGATTCACCCGCCGACTGGTGGATGCGATTGGCCTTGCCGTTCCTCCCGCCGGCAGCCGGACACGCCTAACACCGGTGGCGGTGACCCCCGAGGCGGGGCGATGGCGGCAGTTGGTCGCCCACGCCGTGGAAACGATCCATTCGGGCCAATTGGCGAAGGTGGTGCCCGCCCGCCGACTGCGAGTCTGTGCCGAACGTCGTCTCGACGCCCCGCGCTTGGCCCTCACCCTGGGCCATCTCTATCCTTCTTGCACCGTTTTCGCCGTCCACCTGGGCGGACGCTGTCTCATCGGGGCCACACCGGAACGGCTGGTGGGCATCCAGGGCACCCGACTGACCAGCGAGGCGGTGGCGGGTACGGAACGGCGAGCCGCCAACGATCGCCACGACCGCGAACTCGGGGAGGCACTGCTGACCAGCGCCAAGACCCGGCATGAGCATGCCCTGGTGGCCGACGCCGTCCGCGAGGCGATTGCCCCCCTTTGTCACCGCTTCACCATGCGGGCCGTTCCCGAACTCATCAAGCTGCGCAATTTGCAACACCTGCGCACACCGATTGGCGGTGATCTCCGCCCCGGCTTCACCCTGCTCGATGTGGCCGAACGCCTGCATCCGACTCCCGCCGTCGGCGGCGCGCCAAGGGCCGACGCCCTGCGCTGGCTCATTCGCCACAACCCGACCGAACGAGGCTGGTACACCGGAACCCTGGGCTGGATGACGCCGAGCGGCGAAGGCAAATTGGCGGTCACTCTGCGCTGCGCGCTGTTACAGGATGAATGCGCTGATCTGTTCGCCGGCGCGGGGATCGTCGCCGACTCCGACCCGCAGGCCGAACTGGAGGAGACCGAGCTTAAATTCGCCTCCATTCTCGAAGCGCTGGAGAACGCCTGAGCCCGGGGCATCAAACGCCGGTCTTGTTGTCCCCTTCGCGGGGGGCCGGCACAATCACACCATGACCGATATCGCGGCAAGCAATCTGCAATGGGCCTGGACGCTGGTCGATACGTGGGCCGCCGCGGGCGTCCGCGAGGCGGTGATCTCGCCCGGCTCCCGTTCCACCCCGTTGGCGCTCGCCTGCGAGCTGCACCCGGCGCTGCGTACCTGGATCCAGGTGGACGAGCGCTGTGCCGGTTTCTTCGCCCTCGGCCTGGCCCGGGCGAGTGGCCTGCCGGCGATACTAATCTGCACGTCCGGGACCGCCCCGGCCCACTGGTATCCGGCCGTTATCGAGGCGAGCGAAAGCGGCATACCGCTGCTTCTGCTTTCGGCCGACCGCCCGCCCGAACTGCACGACTGCGGCGCCAACCAGACCATCGATCAGAGGCAGCTTTTCGGCGTGCACGTGCGCGCCTTTCACGACCTGCCGCCGGCCGATGAGGCGGATACGGCTGTCGCCCGGGTCTCGGCCGAAAGCGCCTGGTCGGAGTGTACCGCTCTGCGGCCCGGCCCTGTGCACCTCAACGTGCCGTTTCGAGAACCGTTGGTCCCGCGCTCGTTGCAGACCGCACCACCGAGCGCAGGCCGTCCTCTGGCGCCGCGCGCCCAGCGGGAACCGCGTCCGGACGACGTCGCCCGCCTGGCCCGCGTGGTAGCGGGCCGCCGCGGTCTCATCGTTTGCGGTTGGGGCAACAATGAGAGCGGCTTCGCCGGGGCCGTCGGTGAACTGGCCGAACGGCTCGGCTGTCCAATCCTGGCCGACCCCCTCTCGGGTGTCCGGTTCGGCGACCATTCCCGCGGGACGGTGATCAGCCGTTACGACGCCTTCTTGCGCGGTGATACCTTTGTGGCCCGATACCAGCCCGAATGGGTGCTGCGTTTCGGGGCAATGCCCATCTCCAAGTCGCTGGGGCAGTACCTACAGGGGTGTGAAGCGACGGATTTCGTCCTGGTCGAGGCCGCCGGGCGCCGCCTCGACCCTTTCCGGCGGTCCACCGCCCTGCTGGCCTGCGATGCGGCCCCGCTCTGTGTGGCACTGACCGCCCTGAGGCCCGCACCGGCGCCGCGGGGATGGCTGGACGGCTTCCTGGAGGCGGAGCAGCGGGCCGCCGCCACCGACGTCATACCGCCGGAGGCGCAGGTCGTGCGGGAACTGATCAAGCGGTTACCCCCCGACACTCTGCTCTTTAGCGGCAACTCGATGTCCATTCGGGAGATAGATGGCTGGTCCGGCACGGCGGCAAAACCGCTGCGCATCCTGGCGAACCGGGGGGTCAGCGGGATCGACGGCAACGTCTCGACGCTCGCCGGACTTGCCGCGGCGCACCCGGGACGAAGCGTCGGGCTTATCGGCGACCTCGCCCTCTATCACGACATGAACGGGCTGCTCGCCGTCCGCGAACGGGATCTCACCCTCATCGTGCTCAACAACGGCGGCGGCGCCATTTTCGGCTACCTGCCGCAGGCGGATCTCGATGGCTTCGAAAAGGATTGGCTGACCCCGACCGGTCTCGACCCGGAGCAGGCGGCCCGCCTTTATGCCATCCCCTATGACCGGATCGATGACGTCGGGGATTTCGGCCCTGCGCTGGCCGCCGCACTGGAGCATCCCGGACCGCGGGTGATCGACGTTATCATAGACAGGAGCGCGAGCCTGGAGGCCCACCGACGCTATTGGGCCGCGGCGGCTCGCTGATATCTACCCAACCCAAGCAGGAGTATCTCAGGATGGAGTGGCACGCCGTCGAGGGCCTCGAGTTCGAAGACATCCTTTATCAGCAGCTGGATGGCATCGCCAAGATCACCATCAACCGCCCGGAGGTGCGCAACGCCTTCCGGCCGGAGACCGTCACCGAGCTGAGCCGTGCCTTTCATCACGCCCACATGGACCCGGATGTCGGGGCCATTATCCTCACCGGCGCTGGCGATAGGGCCTTCTGCTCGGGTGGCGACCAAAAAGTGCGCGGGGACACCGGCGGGTACAAGGACAGCAGCGGCGTACAGCACCTCAATGTCCTCGATCTGCAGCGTCAGATCCGAACACTTCCGAAACCGGTGGTGGCGATGGTTGCCGGCTACGCCATCGGCGGCGGCCATGTCCTGCATCTGGTCTGCGATCTGACCATCGCCGCTGATAACGCCCGTTTCGGCCAGACCGGACCGCGGGTGGGGAGCTTCGACGCCGGTCTCGGCGCCGGTCTGCTGGCGCGCGCCGTCGGCCTGAAAAAAGCCAAGGAAATCTGGTTTCTCTGCCGCCAGTACGATGCCGATGAGGCCCTGGCGATGGGTCTGGTCAACACCGTGGTGCCGCTCGATCGCCTCGAGGAGGAGACGGTCGACTGGTGCCGTCAGATGTTGGCCCTTTCACCGACTGCATTGCGCGTTTTAAAAGCGGCCTTTAACGCCGATACCGACGGCATGGCCGGGATCCAGGAGCTGGCGGGTAACGCCACGGCCCTCTTCTATATGACCGACGAGGGGCAGGAGGGGCGCAATGCCTTTCTGGAAAAACGCAGCCCCGATTTCAGCCGCTTCCCGCGCCGGCCATGAACGCACCGCAGCTCGCGCCCTGTTCACCCTGGCAGATCTGGTGGCTGGCCATCCGGCCCAAGACCCTGCCCCTGGCCGTCACGCCTGTGTTGGTTGGCACCAGCCTCGCCTGGCATGAGACCGCTGCCTTTCTGCCCGGGCCACTGCTGGCGGCGCTGGTCGCGGCCATTCTGATCCAGGCGGGCACCAATCTGCACAACGACGCCGGGGACTTTGCCCGCGGCGCCGATACCCCGGACCGGCTCGGTCCGCGCCGGGCCACCGCCGAGGGGTGGCTCACGCTCGAGCAGGTCACCACCGGCGCGTACGTCTGTTTTGGTGCCGCCCTGCTGATCGGAGTCTATCTTGCCCGGGTCGGCGGCTGGCCCATTGTGGCCGTGGGCATCGCCTCTCTTCTCGCCGGCTTCGCTTACACCGGCGGCGCACGGCCGATTGCCTACAGTGCGCTGGGCGAGCTGTTTGTATTTCTGTTTTTCGGCCTGGCGGCGGTGGCAGGCAGTTATTACCTGCAGACGGGCCATGTCAGTATCACCAGCCTGGTGGCCGGCATGGCACTGGGATTGCTCGCGGCGGCGGTGCTGGTGGTCAACAACTACCGGGACCTCGAAACCGACCAACGCGCCGGCAAGCAGACACTGGCGGTGACGATCGGCCGTCCGGCCACGAAGCGGCTGTACGCCTGGATGCTGGCGCTTCCCTTCCCCGCCGTCCTGGCCATCGCGGCAACGCCCTGGATTTGGGGTGTCGGACTAACGGCCCCGTTGGCCTGGAACCTGGTCCGACGCTTCGGGCGGGAACCGCCCGGCCCGGTTTTCAATCCCATCCTCGCCGACACCGCCCGGCTGCAGTTTCTCTTCGGCTTGGTGCTAAGCCTATGTCTGCTGCTGCCAGGGTGATTGAGGCGGCGCACCTCGCCCCTTACAGCCTCCCCTTAAAGGCCCCCTGGCAGAGTGCCCGCTCCCGTCTGAACGTGCGCCGCGGCTGGTTGGTAACGCTCACCACCGGGGATGGCAGGATCGGCTATGGCGACTGCGCCCCGCTCGCCGCCGCCGGCACCGAAACCGACGAAACGGCAGCGCTCTGGCTTCGCCGCCGTCTGCCTCAACTCAGGGGCACTTTGCAGTCCAGGGCGCTGGCAACCCTGGAGCTTGAGGCACCGCCGGCCGCCCGCTTCGCCGTGGAAACGGCCCTGCTCGACCTTGAGGCACAATCCCGGGGCGTGCCGCTGTGGCGGCTCCTGAGCCACGGCGCGGCGCCGACGATGGCCTGCAACGCTACGGTTGGGCCTTTGGATGCCGGAATAGCGACCCGCCTGGCCGAGGCCGCAGGGAACGGATTTCGAATCGCCAAGGTCAAAATAGGGCTTGACCGCCCCGAGGCGGAGATAAGGCGACTTGGCGAGGTCTGCAGCAAGCTGCCAGTGGATTTGAAACTCCGCCTGGATGCGAATGCCGCCTGGAACGAAGCCGAGGCCGCAGCCTTCCTGACCGCCCTCGACGGCCTCCCGGTGGAGATGGTCGAGGAGCCGCTGGCGACACCTCGCCGCGAGGCCCTGGCGCGCCTCCAGGCATTGGCCCCCTGCCCGCTGGCACTGGACGAGCACCTCGTGTCTGTCGGCCTCGGTGGCGCAGAGCCGATGCCGGTGCAGCGCGTCGTACTCAAGCCGGCGGCCTGCGGCGGCCTCGGCAACGCTGCCGCTATTGCCCGGCGCCTGCGCCCACGGGGAATCGGTTGCGTTGTGACAACCACCCTGGAGGGACCGGTCGGCACCTGGGCCGCTCTACAATTGGCGTTTGCCGGCGGCAGCCCCGAACTCGCGCACGGGGTGGCAACTGGCGGATGGTTCGACAGCGACCCGGCGCTCTTTCCCGTGGTCGAAAACGGCATGATTAGCCGGCCGGAAGAGCCCGGCCTGGGGGTCCGCCATCACCCAAAGGGGGTAGGCTTCGCTACCCCGGAAGGCGTATATTGAGGTGTTGAAAGCTTTTCTCGGATTATAATCGCGCGTTTTTCATTCGGTGGTTCGGTTGGAGGGGAGGGGGCCGATATGCCGCCGTCACAGGAGTTCCGAAATGGCGAATAGCTGTGCCTGCCAACAGGGGCAGTGCATCCTCTGCGAGGCCCTCCTCGCAGCGCAAGATGCCTTCACCAGACAGCAGTTCTGCGAGGTGGAGGGCACAATCTCCAAAGACGTCTATCGCCCCGGAGAAAGACTCTTTCAACAGGGAATGCCGACGCACGATCTGTTCATCCTCAAGCACGGACACGTCAAGCTGACCTCATCACTCCCGGACGGGCGCTGCCAGGGGCTGAGACTGGCACGTCCCTGGTCGGTCCTCGGTATCGAGGCGCTGGGCATGGACAGTCACCCGTTCAGTGCCGAGGCGCTCACCGATGTCCAGGTCTGCACCTTCCGGCATCGCGACATGCTCAAGGCACTGGAGAGCAACCCGGAGATGTCGCTAAAGCTGGTGACCATGCTCAGTGCCGAGCTGCGGCAGGCGATGGCCCAGATCCGCAATATCGGTGTGCTCAACGCTTCCGAGCGGGTGGCCTGGTTCCTGCTGTCCACCGCCGTCGACAATACCTGCCCACCCGTTTCCCGCAGCGACATTGCCGAAATCCTCGGCCTTACAATGGAAACCGTCAGTCGCGTTCTATCGCGGCTGCGCCAGCACGGCTTGGTCGATGCGCCGAGCAATCGGCGTTCGGTGCAGATCCTCGACCCCGAGAGGCTCATGGAATTGAGCGGTGACACGCCCAGCAAGCCCGTTCCGCTGAGCTGCGCCTGAAACGAGGGGCTATAGGATGCCGCTGCACCGTTTCACCGTATCACTGCATGACGTCGACAGTGCGGGGGTCCTGTTTTTCAGCCACCTCTTTCGCCACGCGCATGATGCCTACGAACGCTTGATGGAGGCACTGGGCTTCCCGCTGCCCGCCCTTATCGACGAAGGCGTGCGCCTGCCCCTGACCCATGCGGAGGCCGATTACCTGCGCCCTCTGCGACATGGCGATGCGATTACGGTCGAGATCGAGGTGACGGAGCTGGGGCGCAGCTCCTTTGCCCTTGGCTACCGCTTTGTCGATGCCCTCGGGCACATTCGGGCCGAGGCGGCCACCGTACATGTTCACGTCGATCCGGCGACGGGGCACGGCACCCCGCTTCCCCCGGCACTGGCGGAGGCCCTGGCAAGGCGTACCGACTGAGACGCACGCCACACGTGGCGTCGCGTTTTGGCAATCAGCTCTTGCACCAGCATTTAGACCGGGTACAAACTGGAGTTTCCAAAAAAAGAGAAGAAGGAGACGCCATGGACCGACCAGTACCCTGGTTTAGAGGTTATCGTCCTCCGCGGCTGCCGCTGCATCCCCCTCTCCCTTTTTTTCCGCCGTTGCCTCACTGAATGGGAACTGCCCGAGGTAGCGACATGCCCTCCGACCGCCACAGTTTGCGGCCTCTACTGGAAGATCTGTGTCGGGCGGTGAAAGCTCAGTCGGGCAACGCGTCGGTGCCGACCAACGCCTTCGCGGCGGAGGTATTCCGCCCCAAGGCGCAACTTTTCCAGCAGGGCATGACCGCCAAGTATCTCTTTGCCTTGAGCGTCGGCTACGTCAAACTCACCGCCTCGCTGCCAGACGGGCGCACCCAGGGGTTGCGTCTCGCGGCCCCTTGGACACTGTTGGGTGCTGAGGTGCTGGGCGATGCGGTCTACCGGTGCTCGGGCCATGCCGTGACCGACACCTACGTCCTGCGAATCCCTCATCAGGCCCTGCTCCGGGCGCTCGATCGCGATCCGAACATCGCCTTGCGGGTGATGGCACTGCTCAAGCGCGACCTCTGCGAGTCGATGGCGCTGGTCCGCGATCTGGGCCTGAAAACGGCTCAAGAGCGGATCAGCTCTTTTCTCCTTGGCACCGCGCAGGAGGACGGGCACGTGCCACTATCACGGACGCTGCTCGCTGAAATGTTGGGGATGACGGTCGAGACGGTCAGCCGCACACTTTCGGCGTTACGGCGCGATGGGGTGATCGAAGCGCCGCCGAACCAACCCGTTCGCATCACCGATCGTGACCGCCTGGTGCAACTGACCGGTGATTGATCGGCCGGAGCCCCTAAACGGTGCAGGCGCGAGCGGTGTCCTCGGCCAGACGGCGTAGCCGCTCTCGATCGAGCTTGCCCACGCGATTGCGCGGCAAGGCCCTGACGCGTCGGAACCGGCGCGGGCGCCAGGCGCCCTGAAGGTGGGCGCGGGACCAGGCCGCGACGGCGGCCCGGGGCGCCTTGCCGGTGAAGAACGCCACCAGGCGTTCGCCCCAGACGGCGTCGAAAGCGGCACTCACCGCCACTTCGCCGATCGCCGGACAGGCCCCGAGCAGCCGTTCGATTTCGGCCGGATGCACCTTTTCACCACCGCTCACCACAATATCGTCGGCGCGCCCCAAAATGGTCAACCGACCGCCCTCCAACCTTGCCAAATCGCGGGTGACATACCATTGGTCATCCGCCAAACCGTCGCCCGGGGTGAGGGTCGGATTGACATAGCCAATCATCACCGCCGGGCCGCGGACAGCGAGGCGGGCATTTACAGTCCGCACATCAAAACCCGGCAGCGGCGCGCCAAAGGACGCATCGTCACTCTCCGCCGCCGGTCGCGTCGCTATCTGCGAGCAGGTCTCGGTCATCCCGTAACTGACATAGAGCGGCCAGTCAGCGGCGAGCGCCCGCCGTCGCAGCGATTCGGCCAAGGCCCCGCCGCCGACCAGGGCCGCCCTCAGGTGCGGCCGACCGCCCCCACCTGAGTCCAGTAGCTGTGCCAACATCGCCGGCACCAGGGAGATATAGGTGGCCGTGCCCTCAGACAGCTCAGACCAGACGCTCTCGGCGCAGAAGCAATCGTGCAGCCGAACCGTTGCCCCCGCTTCGACGCAGCGCAGCAGCACGGAAAGGCCGCCAACATGGGTCAAGGGCAGACAGGCCAGCCAGCAATCCCCCGCCGCTACGGGGAGCCGACTGCGGGAGGCCGCTACCGCGGCCGCCAGATTGGCCTTGGAGAGCATCACCCCCTTCGGGGGACCGCTACTGCCGCTGGTGCCGATGATAAGCTGCGCGGCATCAGGCGAAGACGCCGGAGTCGTCTTCCAAAACGGCCCCTTTTCGATCTCCCCGTACGTGAGCGTCTCGAGACCGTCTCCTGCCGGTGCGCCCGCAGTCAACGCCGCTCTTGCCCCGCTCGCGCCGAGCAACTGGAGCCGATGTGACCGGGGAAGGCGCGAATCGATGGGCAGGAGGGGTATCCCGGCCAGGAGTCCCGCGTGAAGCGCAATGACCGTAGGCAAAGCCGGCAGACGGTCGAGCACCAGGGGTCGGCCCGGGTCGATGCCGGCCGCACGCAGCCCGCCCGCCAGATGCCTGGCGGTGGTATCCAGTTCCCGATAGGTCAGGCTTTCGCCGGAGGCGACCGACAGTGCGATGGCATCGGGCCAAAGCGCAGCGGCCCGGCCCAACCAGGCCGCCGGGTCGAGGTCTCCTTTGCGACTAGGCGGTGACATGTGGATCAGGCGGTCGCGCGTCGGCCCCAGTGCAGGCAGGCGATTCCCAGAGACAGATTGCGGTAGGCGACCTCTTCAAAGCCGGCCTCTTCCAATAGGGCTTTCATCGTTTCCTGCGGCGGGAAACGCCGAATGGATTCGACCAGATAGGCATACGCCGCGGGCTCGCCGGCCACCAGGGCACCGAGGCGCGGGATCACCAGGAAGGAGTAGAGGTCATAGAACGGTCGAAGGGGAGCCCAGGGTCGGGAAAATTCGAGACAGTAGAAGCGCCCGCCGGGCTTCAGCACGCGCAGGATCTCCGCCAGGGTCCGCTCCATGCTGGTGGTATTGCGGATGCCAAAGGCGATCGTCACCACATCCACCGAGGCGTCTTCCAGGGGGATCGCCTCACCTTTTCCAGCCACGCAACGAATACCGCCCGGCAGTCCCTTGCGGCGGCCCTGGTTCATCATCTCTGTACTCGGATCGACGATGATCACGTCCCGCCCCGCCCCGGTGAGTTCGCGGGCAACGTCGCCGGTTCCGCCCGCCAGGTCGAGTAGAACTTCACCTGCCTGTGCCCCGACCCGCCGGGCCAGAGAGCGCTTCCAGAGCCGATGGATACCCATGCTCATGAAATCGTTCATGAGATCATAACGGGGTGCCACCAGGCGAAATACGTCACGAATGCGCCGCTCCCGCTCCTGAGGCGCGACACGCTCCTTGCCGAAGGTCTGTTCGAGACGTTCGGGCATTCTATTTCACACTCTCGAAGCGAAAGGGCACCGCGAACCGACCCTGTGCGGTGTCGGCGGAGACCAGAGCCTCCCATTGCATGCGATCCCGGATACAGACGGGAAGAACCCCCTCGCCGGCGAAGCGTCCGCGGCCATCGGCTTCGAGACGGTAGTGGTTGATCCCCATGTTCATGTCGACCCCGTTGAAATCGACCGAGACCGACTCTGCCTCAACGGACTCGAATCGCACGTCGACGCCGATCGGCCGCATCACCGGGATCGGCCGTGGTTGCACCTCGACGATCATGCGGCCGCCCTCCGGGAGGCTGACAGAGCATGGTCCCTGCTGCATATCGCAGGCGGGATTGCCCGGCAGCTGAAGGGCGGGCGTCGGCTCAAGCAGGGACGGGCCGAAGAGCGCAACGGCGACAAGCGCACCAGCCATGACCGTCGCCGCTGTCCAGACCGGGATCTTCCTGCCCTTCATTGTGGCGCTTAAGGCAGGTCGCTGCGGCGAAAAAGAAGGAAACCCGCCGCCGCGCAGAGCGTCCCCAAGAAGATGGGGTAGAGCGTTGCATAGGCGATATACCCGGCATCGCCGAAGTTATCCAGGATGATGTAGGCGGCGGGTCCGAGCAGCACCAACTGCGGGTCGAACAGCAACATGGTCGCAGTACGAAATACCTGCATTGGATTGATCAGCGAAATGGCCACTGCCGTCTCCGGCGGCAAATGCTCCCGGATCATGGCGCCCAACAGGATAAGGTCGAGGAACAGCAACAGTGTCAGCCAGACCACGAACGCCGCCCCCTGGGCCACATCGGCGCTGCGGGCCAAGGTGGATATGAGCATGCCGATGCCGAGAAAACACCAGGACAGCGCGACCAGAAGTCCCGTGTAATAGGCGACCGTGGCCCAAGGCACCCCCGCCCCCTTGACCAGGACAGCCCAGGCAATGGCGCCGAACATCGCCACCAGTACCGGGAGGAAAACGACCAGGAAACGGCCGATCATCTTTCCCCAGAACCAGGCGGCGAGGGTCACCGGTAGCGACAACAGATACTCGAAGACGCCGGCCTCACGGTCTCCGGCCACCGAACGCACGGTCGTAATCAAAACAAAGACCGGCAGAATGGCCATGGTCAACTGGATATAGGTGATGAGAAGCCGCGACAGGCCGGAGAAGCCCATGACGCGCGATTCGGTCAACCCGAAGGCGAACAGGACAACGACAATCCCGCCAAACACCAGCGCGTAGACAAGGAACCAGCGCGCACGCAGCGATTCGAGAATATCGGTATAGGCGGTCAGCCAGAGATGTTTCATGCGCTTCGATTCATTGCAATTGATGGTTGTACCGGCATAGCCGGTCCGCAGTACCCCTGCGCGGCGCTATTGCCCCAGCGGCTCATAAAGATGGTCGCTATGGGTGTTGTAGCGGTCTTCGACATCGTAAATATGTTTCCTTGCTTCGGAAAACGTGAGCGCACCGTCTGCGGGCTCATCCTGGGCACCGAGCCCATAGGCCATCGGGGTGTTATTGCCCGTCACGTACCAGGCCTTTCGGGCATCGATCCACTTCCCGTCGCGGTGGTCATTGACCCAGATCTCGACGGCGGGATTGTCCTTCCACGGCTGCGCGTCGAGCCAAATCACGGCGCAGCCGATGTCGTCGAACGTGTAGACGCGGCTCTTACCCTCTTTAGGCCCGCCGCGAACTTGCGCCGAATGCATCCGATCGCTCAGCACCATGCGACAGCGCTCGCAGGCATCGCGATCCCACCGGACCTCGGTCGGGCCCGTACCCGGGTCGCCGGAGCAGCCGACCAGCAGTAACAGCAGGCCTAACAAGACCAGCGCCTTAGCCATGAACCGTACGCTCCGACTCGATCATTTCCACATTCGTGAACAGTCCGGCATAGCGGGAGAGGACCCCGAGAAAACGCAGCCGATCCGGCCCCGCGACATCGCCGCTCCACACCCGGCCGTCATCTTCCGACTGGAAGCCCCAATCGGTGATGGCCTTGGCGAAGGCCTCCTGGGGGCGGCGCAGGGTCAGCCGGGTAGCCAACCGGCTGGTCAGGTCGACATCCTCCTCGACATGGTCATCGAGCACGACACAGCCCTGGTCCATTTCCACCACGCGATTGACCAGCGAGGCGACCTCATCGAGACGGTGACTGGAGATGAGCATCACGGACTGATCCTGCTTTTCCGCCAGGAGCTGGAAAAAGATGTGCCGGGCCTCGGGGTCGAGGTTGGCCGCCGGTTCGTCGAGGATCAGGATATCGCTGTTTCGACCCAGGGCAATGCTGATCAGCAGCTTCTGCTTCTGTCCACCGGAGAGCTTGACGAACGGTTGGCGGCGGATGGCCGCCGGGTCGAGCCCGAGGCGTTCTGCAACCGCTTCCATGCGCTCGGGATCGGCATCACATACCCCTGCGGCAAACCGAATCAACTGACCCACCGGCATCCTGAGAGGGGGTGGCAACTGTGGGACGAATCCCACCCGTGCCAGAACCTCGCGCCGGAACTTGCGGGGATTCATCCCCTCGACTTCGACGCGACCGGTACAGGTGTATTCACCCAGCAGACAGCGAATGAGTGTGGTCTTGCCCGCACCGTTGGAGCCCACCAGGGCTATGCGGTTGCCGCGCGCGATGGAGAGATCGACCTCCTTCAGTACCTGGTGGCGCCGAAAACTTTTGGAGACATTGTCAAAACGAATCATCCGAACTCCCCGAACCGGACCACAACGACACTCCTTGAGACGGCGCGCTGCGGCGTCGACGGCAGCGAAGTCATGCGCGGTTTATCCCCTTTCTGTGTGATAGGCAGCCCATCAGAGCAACTTCGACAACCCCTTCACCTCGAAGCGCAATGAACCGGTCGGACAGGTATCAATACACAGGCCGCAGCGGGTGCAGTCGGCTCCAATGGGCACGCTGGAGTCCGTGGCCCGGCCCTTGATGACCGGTTCGAGGACATGCGGCACTTCGCATACCTTGCGGCATTCGCCCTCATGCTGACAACTGTCGAGATTGTACACGACCCGAAGCGGCGAAAAGAGACCGACCAGGCCGTAGGTCATACCGATGGGACAGACGTAACGGCACCAGGCACGACGCGAGATGAAGATCTCGAACAGCAGCAGCGCGCCCACCCAAATGAGGGCAAGCCCCGGTCCGTAGATGAGCGCTCGACTCAGTATACCGGTCGGGGAGAAGAACTCGAAGACGGTATAGCCGGTTATCAGGGCAAGCAGCGCGAACAGCACATAGAAGAACGTCCTCACGCCACGGTGGAACTCGTAGCCCTTGATGATCTTCTTGTCGACGAGTTTGACGTGAATTTTCTCGGCCAGTTCCGCCACGAAGTGATAGGGACAGACCCAGGAACAGAACGTACGGCCTCCCAGCAGAAGCCACAGCAGGAAAATCGTGACCGTACCGATCACCAGGTTGAGCAAGATCTCCTTGAAGGCGAGCATCACCTGGAGCGACGAATTGAGGTCGGCCATATGGAAGCCGAGGAAGCGGGATGCGGTCAGCGCACCCTCGAGCAGCTGGATGTCCAGATAATAGGAGAGGACGAAAAGGAGATTCACCGCGATCAGCGTGGCCCAGCGGCGGTTACGCCACTTGTTGGATTTGTGGGCGGCATGGAGAGCGCGGGCCTCGTTCGGATCGATCTTCTCGCCACGCTTGTAGAAGTGGATCTTCTGCGCTGCCGGTTTGATGTCTTCCTTCGTCGGTTTGCGGGGAGCGCGGCCGAGGAGTTGGCTGAAAGCTTCGAATAGCAGGTTCATACGATATCTGCCGTCTTGTGGATATCAATCACAATGGAGGTCGGTTCGGTGGGACAGACCATTTCACAGGCACCGCATCCGACACAGCCCTTGTGGATCACCGGGGTCATTCGGACCTTGCCGTCGTCAGAGGCAATCGGCTCCAGCGAGATGGCCGGCAGTGGCGGACACTGGTTCGGGTCCCCCGACGGCGGTTTGCCATCGGCGCACTGCTGGCGGCGGATCTCGATGGGACAGTGCCTGACGCACAGGTCGCAGATCTCGAGGTCAAACTCACGATCCCGGACCGGGAGCGGGTTCCAGCGGTCGATTTCCGTGTAACGGAAGAGACCCTTGAAGTCGGGGGTACGCACCTTGCCCTGGAAGCCCAGGCCTTGGCGAGCCAGGCAGCGCGTCGGTTTCTCGAGGCGAGCGAAGCCCATGCGGGTTTGCGCCGGGTAGGAGATCTCGTGCGTCAGCGAGCCGGTCGGGCAGGCAAGCACGCACTGCAAACCGTCGCAGGAGAAGTCACAGGCCTGCGCCCTTGCATCGATATAGGGCGTACCGTTACCGAAGCCGTCGAGGAAATCGGACAGTTTAATGGCCTCGACCGGGCAGACCTGGACGCACTGCCCGCACTTGATGCAGGAGGCCAGGAATTTGCTTTCCTCCAAAGCGCCAGGCGGGCGCAGCCGCATTCGCTTGCGCTCACTCTGCAGTACCGGCACGAACCCGAGCAGTGAGATGCCGGCCACACCGGCGGCCAGTCCCACGCTGCGCAGGAATCGGCGGCGCGCCTTCTGCTGGCGCGGGTTCATTTTCGACTTGCGGGGATTACCCGAATCACTTTTCGGTTTCGCTTTCTTTTCGCTCATCTTCTGCTCTTTCCGCCGTCATTAACGGACGCTTATCGCGCAGTATCAGATCCGGTTTGCTGAAGGGCGCCAGCCGTTCCAGAAAGTCCAGCATCTCCAGTGTCGGGGAGCCCATGAAAAACTGGGCTGCGGGCATGTCCATCCACAAGCGATCCGCATAGGCGTATAACTCGTAAGGCGCATCGCCCACATCATCACCGTCGCGATCAAAACCTTCGTAATCCTCCCAGTAGTTGCCTTCCCAGGTGTTTCGGTTGGCACCGCCGTTTCCGTTTACCGCCACCTGAGTGATGTTCCCTTTCATCCGATTACGTTTGAAAATGTTGCCCTTCCAGTCGTTGAGAAAGCGAACGCCGATCCCGTTGTAACCGATCAGGTTGTCAGTCATGCGGTTGGTTGTGTCGGGCTCATACGGTGAGATATCGAGGTATAGGCCGGTGGCACAGTAGAGAATGCGGTTGTTTTCGATCGTGACGTTGGAAGTCTCTTTGAAACCGATACCGGTTCCTGTCGCGCCGATGGCATGGGCGATAAAGTTGTTCTTTATCACGACACCATCGCTGTACATCAGGAAAATGCCGACCGAATTGTTGTAAAAACGATTCCCCTCCACCAGGTTTCGGCGAGAGTACATGAAATGCAGGGAATAACGGCCGCCCGTAGCTTCATTGCCGGAAATCGTGTTATCGGCCGAGTACCAGACGACCATGTCACGGGAATTACTGACCTTGTTATCGGTGATCTTGTTGTTGAAGCTGTACCACAAACGAATGGCATCGCCGCGCAGGCCCAAATCCCGCTCTTTCGAACGAATAACGTTACGCCGGACAATGTTGTTGTTCGACTGCTGTAGATCGATACCGAACAGCGCATCATCGATGACGTTGTCCTTGATGATATTGAAGTTACCGCGCACCTGGACGCCGGAATCGATGTCGTTGTGGGAAGTCCCCGAGTTGGTCAGATGCAGATTGCGCAATTGGGCACCATCGGTGTCCAGGAGCACGACCGTACCTTCGCCACCGGCATCAATCGTGGCGTGCCCCTGCCCGTCGATGGTGAGCGGTAGGTCGACCACCACCGGACCGGCGTAGATACCCGGTTCGAGCAGCAGCACATCGTTAGGTTCGGCCGCATCAATCAGCGGCTGCAGCGGTATACGCTCGGCGGCGGTCGCCACAGAGGCGACCGCCATCATAACCACCAATAGGAAGGATCTCGGGAGCACGATTACACCCAATCAGCTGGCGGCGGCTGCCGCCGTATTCCGTACCGGACCGAGGTTCAGACGACGGCGCCGGTCTCCTTCATCTGTTTGCGTCGCAGCAGGGCGGCAATGGCCAGCAGGAACGACTGCAGGACCATCAGCCCAAAGCCCAAATCGGGATAGGAGTGGGTAAAGAACTGCGCCACCTTGCCCTGCCCGAATACCGTAGGCATGAAAGGTTTGACAGTGAAAGCGCCCATAGAGTTTAGATTATGGCCAAACCACCATAGCCAGCCGGCGTAATCGATAACGAAGAAGACCGGCAGGAGTATGGGTATGGCCACGAGCAGCCAGTAGAAGAACCGGGTCTTCCACACGCCGATGACAAGAACCGCCATGGCGGCAAGGAGGAAACCATAGACGGCATAGGTTGCCGTAGTCATCAGTTCGGTGCGGTGCTTGATCACTTCGAGATTGCGGAAGTAGCGACCGAGTGCCTCGCTGTAACTCTCCTGCATCGCCTCTACCGCGGTCCAGTTTTCATAGTCCACCGGGTCGAGGTCCATGGTGGAACTCATGTCGTAGATATAACTCTCGGTCAGCAGGTTCACCCCGCCCTCGGTATAGATTGCCGCCGACATCCAGATGGCGATTCCGAGCGATCCGATCGCCAATACGGCGACACGGGATTTCTGCCCGGGAAGTGCGAAGACAACGATCATCAGCCCGAGCAGCGTGAATACGAAGGGTGCAAAAATGCGTTCAACCGGAGCACCGGCCGCGATCGGGTACATCCCCACATAGTGGTCGATAGCGTCCATTTCGTGCTTGCAGTTGAGGGATTCCTCCTCATACGTCTCCTCGGACTCGACCTTGTGACAGCCGTTGAAAACGCCATCAACGTGGAATTGGATGCGAATGCCATCCGGGAAGGCGGATTCCGGATACTGCGGAGCCGTTAGGGACACCCACCAGCCGGGGATGGAGTTGGGTGGTGCCGAGGAAAAGGGGTTCGCAACGAGTAGGACCAGCACCAAAACGGCGATGCCGGAAAATAGTCCTATCAGTAAGGATTTACCTCTGTTGTTCGCTTCCGCGTTCATGACGTATTCCTGGAATAATAGATACGGGGGGAGAGCTGACGCTTGCGGCGAAGCGGTTGCGGCCACCGGGTATCCGGTGGCCGCGGTACTGCTTTAGTCGAAGTCGGGATTCAGCCAGTCGGCCGACGGTGCGAGGTCATCCTTGGGCACCGGGATCCGGGACACGTAGTTGATGACCATCTTCATGTCCTTGTCGGAAAAGCCCTGGATCTGCTTCACCATGTCCGGATTGGCGTTACGACGCTTGCCGTCGCGAATCCACTCGAACTGGCGCAGCATGTATTTGTAGTGCTGGCCATTGATGCGCGGATAGAACTTTTCCGGTTTGCCGAGACCGGTCTCACCGTGGCACTTGACGCAGTTGTCGGCGAACAGCTGTTTGCCCTGCTCGAACTCGGGCGTACCCTTGTCCCACTCGCCCTTGCCGTTTTCCGGATTCATCGGCAGCTTTTCGATGTAGGCCACCACGTCGGCCAAAGCCTGCGCGTCGCCGATGGACTCCGGCAGCGCGAACGGGTACATGGTCGGGTTGTCGCGGTTCTTGGCCCGGATGTCGGACAACTGCTTGATCAGGACCTGGGCATGCTGTCCGGCCAACTGCGGAAAGGTGCCGTCCTCCGTGCCCCAGCCTTCCGGCATATGGCAGGCCGAGCAGACCTCAAAGACATCGAGGCCATTTTCGGGGTCGCCGACATCGTGCAGTGCCTCGGCCTGTTCGCCGCCTCCTTCATTCCAGGCCCACGCACCACCCGCCATTGCGAGCCCGGTGGTGAGTGCCACGGCTTTAAGCAGCGGTTTGTAATTCATAAAAAATCGCCTCCGAAAATTACCGGTGTTCGTCAGTGTGTGGGGCTGGTCAGCCCCACTCTTGCTACTACTACAGTTTGTTCCAGCGTTGGCCGGCGGCGGTTGCCGCCGACCTTCCCCGCCCTGCGGGGTCACTGTTCCTTATAAGGCACTATGCCGTCACCTTCATAAGAAAACATTGATATCGATCAAGCTAAACCTCGATAGACGAAAACGAAGCACCGGCGGGTTTTACATCGACGATGCGGTGTCAGTCGAGCGTCGAGATCCACTGGGTGATCGCCGCCATTTCCTCTTCGTTGAGCATGTGCAGAATGCCCTTCATGGCCGCTGTCTGACCGTTGTTGCGTGCTCCGCTCTTGATGTCCTTCATCTGCTGCAGCATATAGGCTGCGTTCTGCCCCGCCAGCTTCGGATAGGTGGGGAGAATCGGACTTTTTGCATCCTTGCCGTGACAGGCTGAACAGCCGCCCTTGGCCGGGTTTTTGTAGAGCGCGGCGCCGTCCAGTTCGGCTGCCACCGCCGTACCACCTGCAGCGAGACCGCAGGCAACCAACCCTACGAACAAAGCCTTTTTAATTCCGAACATCGTGGTAGTCCTCGTTTTTTTGGAGTCTTACTTTATTCGAAAAAAGGGGGGAAGCATTACACTTCCCCCCCTTTCACTGTAACGGTCTTCTAATCGTGCGGATTAGTTGACCTTCTTGGCACCATGCTCTTCCAGGTAGGTCTTGGCGCGCAGACCAAGGTCTGCGGTCTTCACCTGGTACTGCCACCACTGGTTGGCCCAGAGCATCGCATTCTGCCAGTCCTTCTTGGCCGCGGCGGCCTCGGACTTGGCGCGAGCCTCTTTGGCGAAACCGAGCTGGTCAGTCGCATCTTCCACCAGGGCCACAACCGGAGGGAAGTCCTTGTAGTTATGGCTGGTGATGAAGCCCACGACGCCGTCGATAACCGCCTGGGTTTCCAGATTGGTTTTCACCTGCTTGTTGTAGTCAGCCTCGGTGTAGGAGGTACCCTCCTCCATTTTGGCCTTCACAGCCTTGTAACCCTTCGGCTTGACCAGGAGATAGCCTTCCATCTCCAGATGCAGGGCCGAGCAGAACTCGGTGCAGTAGTACGGGAACACACCTTCATTTTCAGCAATGAAGCGGGCGGTGGAGGTCTTGCCCGGCTCCAGCGAGAACTGCACGTTCTGGCCGTACATCGCGAAACCGTGGGTTTCGTCCTGTGCACGCTCGAGGTTGGTCAGGTGAATGACGACCTCGTCACCCACTTCGGCCTCGATAATCTCCGGGTTCAGGTGCGAACGGATCGCCGTGCCCCAGACCTCGACCTTGCAGTTGCCCTGGGCGTCACAGGTACGCTCCGTCTTCTCGCGACCGGCACGGGCCTTATCGGGATGGCGACTGTCGGTGCGCGTATTCCAGCCGGAACGGTAACGGATGGCCGGTTTCAGCTTGTCGGCCTTGATGCCCACGGTGTAGTGCGGCTCGCCCAGCGGCAGCGGCATGTCATACAGCAGCTGCATTTTATCGCCGCTGATGTCGATCAGCTGGTGGTTCTGCGGGTGCAGCGGGCCGACCGGGTTGAAGCGATCGATAGACAGCTTGTTGAGCGACACGAGGTATTTGCCATCCGGGGCTACGGTGTCGCCTTCCATGGTCATCAGGTGGCCGACGTTGTAGTGGATGTCCACCTGATCCAGCACCTTACCCTCGCAGTAGTTCCATTTGGTGATCTTGGAATCCACATAGACGGAGGTGTAGACCACGCACTCTTTGGAGTCGTACTGGCTGTGCAGCGGACCGAGGCCGACCTGGACCTGGGTGTGCACGGTATCCTTCAGAGGAATGATCGGAATGCCGTACGGGTCCTTGCCTTCAAAGTTCTTGGCCTTGATGGCCTTCTGGATCTTGTCGAAGCTGTAGACCGTGGTGTGGCTGTCGAGCTTGCCCGAAACGATGATGTACTTACCATCGGGAGAGACATCGACACCGTGCGGGCTCTTCGGCTCCGGAATCAGGTACAGCAGACCCTCTTTGATCGCGGTGTCCATGGTGATGACATCATGGCCGTTGATCTTGGTGGTCTTGCCAGCCTTGAAGACCTTCTCGGCCTTTTTCCAATTCACCACATGCAGGAAGTCGGTGTCCTTGGCGGAGCAGCCGGCCTCGAATGGCGGACGCCCTTTCTCGATACCGCCGACGTAACGCTCGGTGCAGAACGAGTTGGTGAAGGACCAGCCGTCACTCACCTTCTTGCCGGCGTCGGAGAGGTCCTGGCTGTAGGGAGGCGCCATCAGGGTGAAGGAGTTCTTCGGGTCGAGGCGTTTCTTTTTGCGGTCGAACTTCCAGTAGGTGATACCGCCACGGTATTTGCTGTTGAACTGCTCGAGCGGTACATATTTCCTCTCGAACGGTGCCGGGTACTGCGCGGCCTCGATCACGTATTCGGTATTCGGGGTGGCGAAGGCGCCGCCATGGGAGGATTTGAATACCGGATTGACGACGATCTGCTTGGTCTCGAAATCATGCAGATCGATCACCGCGATACGCGGGTTGGCCTTGTCGTTGATGAACAGGACCTCGCCGTCGTAGTCACCATCCGTCTCGGACATCGCCGGGTGATGGGTATCGCCGAAGTTGATCTGTTTGCCGTCGATCTTGCCCTGCGCGAGGACCGCCTTCGACTCCTCATCGAAGCCGTACCCCTGCCAGGGCTCCGGCGTGAAGACGCCGATGTACTTCAGAATACGCATGGAGGGAATGCCATAAACGATCACCTGACCGCTCTGGCCCCCCGAGGCAAATACGATGTATTCGTCACGCCCGCCTGTGGGCGTGTACGTCTTGGCGGCGGCGAGCAGATCTTTCTGCGTCAAACCGCGAGCCTTCATCACCTCTTCGAGGCTCGAAGCAGACCAGGCGCTGGTCGCTGCCGCAAGGCCAATGCTCGCCCCTGCGAGCAGGGACAGTGCCTTGTTGGCTGTTGTTTTCATGATACCCATCTCCCGTAGAGCGGTAGGTTAAAGCGGGATAAACTCCGAGTGGACACAATGCGTAATGTGCCGCTCAACTATCCTTGATCCAGATCAACCAATTGTGTCATTTGCCACAATTCCATCGATTCGGCGAGAACCAAAGACCCGAAATTTGCTCGATGTCAATTCTCAGCGCCGACCCGGCCAGCGTTTGAGAACGACGGCAGCCTCGCAGAAAAGGTCACCCGTGTCATTTGGCCCAAAGAGGTAGTCGCGGCTCCCAGAACCGGTCCACGTGCGGATCAGCGCAGATAATTCTTGAGCTTTTTCGTCAGCTCTTGAGCGGAAAGCCCGTGGGCCAGCTTTTTCAGAAAGAGGCCTTCGGGACTGAAGAGGTAGTAGCCGGCCGTGTGATTGATCGTATAGTCACCATCCCCGGACGGGACCTTTTCGTAACGGGCGCCGAAGTCCCGGACCGTACTGTCGATCATCTTTTTGGGGCCGGTCAGGCCGATGATCCGCGGGTCGAAGAAGGCGACGTACTTGGCAAGCACCTCAGGGGTATCGTGCTCGGGGTCGACCGAAATGAAGAGGGGCTGGATTTGATCGGCCTGATCGCCGAGCCGTTTCATCGCAGCGGCCAACAGCGCCAGCGAGGTCGGACAGACATCGGGGCATGAGGTGTAACCGAACGCAATCAGTTGATATTTCCCGAGGAAGTCGGCGTTGGTCGTGACACGACCATGGTGGTCCACCAGCATGAAGCGCCCGGACAGCTCACCCGGCACCACGTCAACGGGTGGCAGATCGCGATGACCCGAGGGTTGGATCTCGGCCAGTTCACCGTTTGCGCCGATGCAGTCACGGATCGTCGCGAAATTGTTTTTCATCAGTTTCGGATAGAGTTCGGGCCCGGGGTCGAGGTGGAGCCCGAAGGAGTCCAGTTCCGCTACCTGAATGGCGCTGTCCTCGGTCAACACACCAAGAAACCGGGAAGCCAGGCCGGCCTCGGTCAGAAGGCATACTGCCCCCCGGTCCAGCATACGGTTTCTCGCCGTCAACAGGTCGGCCGTGGATGGGGGGATCCCGGGTCGGGGGAGACGGTAGCCACACTCGAGGCTGCATAAGCCTGCTCAAAATACTGCTGTGTCCCGTGGTAGAGAGCAATCGGGGCGGCACTGACATCGCGGTACTGATACTTGAGTTGCCGGTCGATCCTGGAGATCACCTCCGTCGCCCGCGCGTGGTTTAGCTTGTAGCGATCGGCCCGCTCCGGGTCGATAGCGATCAACTTGCGGGCGACTTCATCAAGGAGGATAAGGGCGTTGCGGGTATCCAACCAGAAAAACGGGTCGCGGCGTTGCTCATCATAAACCGTCGGCAGGATCTTGAGATCATCACTGGCAAGCAACTCCATGACCCGCTTGTCGTCCACCGCGGCAAGCGGCTCCGCCAGGAACGGTTCCAGTTCCTCACCGACCCAAACGATCAAATCGGCCTGAGCGATCGTCTTTTTCTGTTCCGTCGAGAGCCGATAGCCGAAGGGCGTATCCGTACCGCCGACCAACAGCTTCGGTTCGGAAATGCCTTTCATCAAACTCGCCACGAGTGAATGGATCGGTTTGATACTGACGACGATGTCGGGGGGCTCTGCTGCCGAGGTCACCCCACCGACCGAAAGCAGGAGGGATAGCAGCAGCAAACGGACGACACGCAAGGGAACCCCGGACAGAGCGGAGGAGCTGTGAAGCGCAAAACGCATGATTAAAGTCTCGACAGTGAGTCGACGGTGTGGGGACGTCGTTGTGCCGCAGCAAGGATAATCCCCTGCCGGCAACTGCGGGCATGATCAAGATCAAGCGAAGAGGCTGTTTTTCCGTCTAGGGAAAAGCCTTTTGCAGCGTACTCACCGCCTCTTCAACCTTCGCCTCGAGGGTCACCTCCGTGGGACAGGGACGTTTCGCCTCAATGAAAGCCATGAAACCCTTGTTGGTCGACTCTTCGAACACGCTTCCGTAATAACGGGTTTTCGGTGCGTAGGCGACGATGGCCTTTTTCATGCGACGGACCTGATCGATATAGCCGCATTCCAGCGCCATGCCGTTGAGAGCTCCCAGGTCGCGGATCGCCTGTTCGCCGGCTTCCGACTGGGCAGCGACAGGCGGCGAGAATGGGAGTGCCGATATAAACACCAGCAAAATGGAACATATCGTCTTCATCAAACACCCGGTCGGTTGGTACGGGAGGACCGAGTATGACAAAAGCGGGTTTCGCTCGCATCAAGATCGATGCCCCCGGACCAAAATCCGGCTCCCCCGGTTGTCCCTGCCGGTTTCAGTAGGGCGCCGGCACATCCAGCACCGGTTCATCCGGGGCACGTATCCCTTCGATGAAGGTCGCGGCGAGAATCAACGCCCCGCCGGCAAGTTCTCCACCGGATAGGGCTTCTCCACCGATCACCACGACGGAGACTACGGCGGCGAGCAGTTCAGTGATGAGCAAGACCGAGGCGCGGCCCGCCTCCATGTGCGTTACCGCCCATTGGGTGCCCAGCGTGGCGGCCAGCAGCCACAAGAGCCCAAATACGACGAGCCAAAACCAGGTAATGCCGGGGACATCCGGGACCTCGGCAGCGCCCAGCGGCAGCGCGCAGATGGCCATCAAACCGCAACCGATAAACATGGCGGCGGTCTTGCTCATCAGCGGCACGTGAGCGGCCGCCCGGCAGGTGACGTTGTTGAGGGCAAAGGCGAGACCGGCACTGATCGCCAGGAGGTCGAGCCAGGAGGGAACGGTTTCGAACACGGCCGGCCCGCCCAACACCAGAAACGCACCGATCAGCGCCAGTGCGACACCACTCCAGCGGGCACGATCGATGTTTTCCCCGAGGAAAAGCCGGCCCCCCAGCACGCCCCAGACCGGCGCCAGGTAAAACAGCATCATCGCCCTCACCACCTCGCCATAGATCATGGCCGAGGCGAACGACAGATTGGCCCACCCGCCGAGGAAAAACATCAGCCACAGAAACCGGCTCTCACCACGCCAGGCATCGCGCTCGCGAACCAGCGACGGCAGAAGCGCAACCGCGACGGCTCCGTAACCGACCAGAATCAGCGGAATCCCCTCGACACCACTGGCGTGGAAATACTGCAGCGGCCACCAGGTCACCCCCCAAAGGGCGGCGCTGGCAACAAGCACAAAAACAGGTAGTGCGGAATTCATGAAATCACCTGCAGGACCCGAACGGCCTTCGGTGGCCGACGACACCGGCATTCACGGCCAGTTTCGGGGCATTATAGTTGGGAGCTACCTCGTTAGAAGGCAACGATCTTCACGAAGACGAGCGGGTAGCCCAGCTGCCGGGGAGTAGCTGCCAGCCCCGATCCCGTACGACTGACTCAGCCGTCAGATCACTTACAGCAATGGACCCGGTGAAGAATAACAAGAGCCGAGACACCCATACCTTTTCAAGTGGATTGCCTCTCTTTTGAATTGGACGTTATTGCCGCGTCCATGTATCCTTACCGGCTCGTAAGCGCCCGTAGCTCAGCTGGATAGAGCGCCACCCTCCGGAGCTAACGCTCGGGGGCAAAAAGGGCACAGAAGCTAGCAGTCAGAATTTGGTACGATCCGCATTACGCGCCCGTAGCTCAGCTGGATAGAGCGCCACCCTCCGGAGGTGGAAGTCAGAGGTTCGAATCCTCTCGGGCGCGCCATTTTACTGATTTTCATCAACTTTTCTTCCTGAAAGCCCTCGCAAATTGCCCGTTTGAGTGTAAGCGTTCGACGCCAATACTCAACCGTCAAGTTCAGGCTAGTTAATGCTTGTGAGCGTTAGCTTCTGACGGCGCCCAACCTCGCTATTTGCCGTGTGCCCAGATTGCGCCCATCCGGTGCCCTACCATTTTTCCGCCGGCTGCCTGCCGTTTAACCCGCGAGCGTTAGCCCGTGTGCCCCACGACCAAGGGCAGACAGTTCAGAGCGGTCTAATACCCCCACTCTTCGTGTGCTAGCGGGCTTTGGTTTAGCTGGTCACGGTAGAAACGCCACGCAGGCATCGCCGAATCCATGAGTTCCCTGAATCTGTCGTTATGGCGGCGCTCCAATAAATGCACCATTTCATGTACCAGGATGTATTCCAGACACTCAGGCGGCTTTTTAACAAGCTCAATGTTGAGCCAAATGCGGCGGGCTTGAATGTTGCAGCTCCCCCAGCGGGTCTTCATCTTTTTGATGCGAGCCTCCGCAACCTTCACGCCAACGCGGGGCTCCCAACGGGCGAGAAGTACTGGTATTTGTTCGCGTAACCTTTCTCTATACCAGCTCTGAAGTACTTCATTGCGCTTGTCCCGACTGCTTCCCGGCCGAAGCCGCAGTTCCAAGGTTCTATTGTTCCTCAACCGAATGGCCGGCGGAGCATCCTGCCCGATGACGTCGAGAAGATACCGGTGCCCCTTATAGTAGTGGCTTTCGCCCGTAAGCAGCTCGCGCTCTGACTGACGAGGCTGGGCACCGAATTCCTTTTGCCTCCGGCGAATCCATCCAAGTTTCGAGATCACGGCCAGCCGCACCGCTTCGTCGTCCAGGCGATGAGGAACCGCCACTCTGACTCGGCCGTAAGGGGGGTAAACGCCCAAGTGAAGATTCTTAATGTCCTTGCGGACAATCTCTACGTGGATACCACTGACTTCGATATGGTGGCGGCCGGTCGTCACGTCAGTATTCGCGCTGATTCTTAGCGAGTTCAAACAGCTCCTCGGCCAATGCTTCGTCATCGCCGACCGCCGACTTGATGGCGTTCCACACTTCCCGCTCTTTGAAGCGGTTCCCACGCCAGCCCGCTTTTTTGACCCGGCGAATTTCGTCATCCACCGCCAGTGCCGCTGCCTCGGCAGGATCGGCGCAATCCTGTACCCCCTGTGCCGGTGAAATTCGTTCTTCCAGAATCTCAACGTCCTTCAGATGGTCATAGAGCGCCCGGCGTGCCCCGTTGTTAATGCTCGGTGGGTAATCTGGTGAACCCTTGGGGTTCTTGGTCTGGCGGGTCAGCTCTACGATCTTTTCCAGGTACTCTTTGTACCCCAAAGCCTGCTGCCGGCGCTGTTCGATAAGGGCGTCCAGCAGCTCCGACATCTTCTCGTAGTACTTGGGGTTGACCGGCATCTCGTCGAGATGAGCTTGCGCACGTTGTTCTCGATGGTCTCGGCCATCGCCTCCGGGTTGCTGCGGATGCCGTCGGGCAGAGCTTCGTCGACGCGCTCGCCGCGCTCCACGATCAACTGCACCAGCGTCATATCGTCAAAGGCGGAGAGCTTTCTCGCTCTCCTCGGCGCGGATGTAGGTCGTCGAGCAGGTGCCGCATGGCCGGCTCGTAGCATCTTCAGGTCGATGTAGTCGCCGCTGGCCAGCTTCACCTCCTCGCGGACCTTTTCGAAATGTGCCACCTCCGCCTTGATCGCCTCGGACTGCGCTTCACTGTAGCCCGCCTCGCGCCATCTCGTTGGCCAGATTGGCATAGGCCCGCAGATACGAAGCCGACAGCTTGTAGAGCGCCAGGCGCTTCGGCTCGTTGTCCTTTAGCTGCGTCCGGGTCATCGCTCGGCTCCTGACGAAGAAGTAGCGCAGGTAGGCCGTCGCTGTCCACGGGGAGGCGCCACCGGCTCGCACAGCGCCTTGATCTGCCTCGCGCGCCTCCTCCAGCCGCTCCCGGCCCTGCTCCAGGCGATCTTTCAGCAGGCCTTCCACGTCCTCCTTGTCGTAAGCCGTCGAACGCCTCCCCGGTGTAATCCTTAATGGACGGCCTCCAGCGAGCTGGAACAGGTCCTTGTAGTCGATGATGTAGCCGTATTCCTTGTCCTCAGCCGTCCAAACGGTTGACCCGGCAGATGGCCTGAAACAGGCCGTGGTCGCGCATCTGCTTGTCGATATACAGATAGGTGGCCGGCGGTGCGTCGAAGCCGGTGAGCAGCTTGTCCACCACGATCAGTAGCTTCATCTGGCCCGGCTCTTCGATGAAGCGCTTCTTCACCTCCTGCTCGAACTCTCTCGACCTTGTCATGGCGGTGTCTTCCGGCTCGTCGAAATGGGCCGCCAGCATCTTCCGGTAGATGTCGTACTGGCGCAGCTTCTCGGTCAGGCCCTCGCCGGAATCCTCGCCCTTGATGTCCGCAGCGTGCGGCACGTAGGAGGTCACGATGGCGCACTTGCCCGCCAGGTCGGTCTGCTGGAACAACTCGAAGAACCTGCAGGCCGCGTAGATGCTGCCGAGACCAGCATGGCGTTGCCGTGCCCGCTCTTGCAGCCGGTCGCGCAGTTGCCATATCCATCAGGATGTCGGCGACGATCTTCTCCAGGCGGTCGCGCGGTGCTCAGCACCTTCTGCATCGTGCCCCAGCGCTGCTTGAGTTGGGCCTTGGCGAGATCGGTGAGTCCCTGGGTCTTCACCTCGAACCACTGGTCGATCTTCGCCTGCGGAGGTGAGCTGCTGGTCGATGTCCCGCGCCTCGTAGCGCAGATCGAGCACCACCCCATCGCGCACCGCCTCGTCGAATTTGTAGGTGTGGATGTAGGGCCCGAAAATCTCGATGCTCTTGCGCTTGTCGCTTCTTGAGCAGCGGCGTGCCGGTGAAGCCGATGAACATCGCGTCGGGCAGTAGCGCCTTCATCGCCTCGTGCAGCTTGCCCGACTGGGTGCGGTGGCACTCATCCACAAAGACGAAAAGCTCGCCCTTGGCCCTGAAACCCGGGGGCAGGCTCTTTTTGATCTCGTCGACGTAGCTTTCCACGTCCTGATCGCTCGCGTGCTCGGTGCGACCGAATTTGTGGATCAGCGAGCAGATCAGCCAATGTTCGGAATCGCATTCAGCACAGCGACCAGGTCGGCGCCGCTCTCGTGACGGTAGATATCCTCGTTGACGCCGTTGAATACCTTCTCGATCTGCTCATCCAGTTCCGTGCGGTCGGTGATCATAGTACCCGCGCGTCTTTCAACGTTCTCCCGGATCCATTTGGCCAGCCAGACCATGGTCAAGGCACTTGCCGCTGCCTTGCGTGTGCCAAATGATGCCGCCCTCGCGCCGGCACACGTGCTCCTGCGCGGCCCGCACGCCGAAGTACTGGTTGTGCCGGCAGGTTTTCTTGGTCCCCGCGTCGAAGACGACGAAATCGTGGATGACCTCCAGCAGGCGCTTCTTGCTGCATACCTGACCCAGCTCCCGCAGCAGCGGATCATCGCCTAGCGAACCGCTGGATTGCCCAACGTCGCTGGCCTCCTCCCTCCACTGCAGCCAATACTTCTCTGGCGTCTGGATAACCCCGTAGCGCAGGCCCTCGGTGTCGTTGCCGGCCATCACTAGCTGCACGGTGGTAAAGAACGGCTCGATATATTCCTTCTTTTGGCTGTCCAGATTCTGGCGGATGCCCTCGAGTGACGGAAACGGTCGAGCGCTTCAGCTCCAGTACCCCGAGGGCGATGCCGTTGACGTAGAGTACCACGTCGGGTCGTTTGGTGTGGACACCGCGTACCGTCACCTCCTCGGCGAGGGCGAAATCGTTGTTCTCCGGGTTCTTCCAGTCAATCAGCCAGACCGTTTCGGTCTGTTCCCCAACGGAAGGCTTAACCTTCAACCCGTAGCGCAACAGGCCGTAAACCTCCCGGTTGGCGTCGTACAGGCTCTTGCTCCCGCCCAGGGCTGCCGCCTTGTCCAGCCGGTGCAGGGCCCGGGTGATGAGCTTCTCCTCTACACCCCGGCGGCGCAGCCAATCAGTCAGAAGGCTCTGCTCGATATGGCTGTTTTCCTCCCGCTCCTGCCAACGGCCCAGATAGGCGTAATCGAGTGCATCACGGAAGAAGCAGACGACTTCCCGCTGGGTTACCTTTTCTCTCTCACCGACCCTGGACATCCTTATTCCTCTCCGTCACCAACGCGAAAAGCGCCTCAGACTACCTTTAGCTTGCCTGCTCATACTCCCCGCCTTCCATGACTTGGCTCACCGGCTTGCCCATGGCCCTTTCGATCAGGCCGCTCAAGCGTCGACGGCGATCCTCAATGAAATCATTGAACCGGTCGGCGCGCAGCAACTGCGGCGACACGGCATGGCTGAGCAACAGCTCATCCATTTCCTCGTCGCTCAATCCCACCTGTTTCTCGTTCTGGATTCTCGGCAAGTAGCAGGAAGGGGCATTCCCGCCGATCTTCCGGTTGGCTTTGTACGAGATCGGTGTCTTGTTCAGAATGCTGTCATAATGCTCCCTCGGGATTCCCTCTTTTTCACACCAGTCACGGGGGAAGATGTGGTGGATATCCAGCGCGACCTCGTCGGCGTCCAGTTCCTGGATGGAAGCCTTCCAGAACCAATCCTTGGCCCCTTCACGAAGCACCAAAACATTGATCGCCTTGTAGGCGGCACTGAGGCGGGAGCGCAGGGTATCGAAGCGGTCCGGCTGGAAGGTGGCGTCGCGCACGGTACGCGGCAGCGCCTCGTCATCCTCGAACCAGCGCAGCAGCTCCTCATAGTCATTGGCCATGCGGGTCTCCACTGCGCCGCCGTAGAGTTCCCCCAGTACCCCGGACCAGAACCAGCGGGCTAGTTTGTCGTGGATCTTCGGCTCCAGCCAGCGATCACCCAGACGGGCGAGCACAGCCGCCAAGGGCACCAGCTGGGTGCTGTAAGGCAGCTCGCGGCGGCTGTAGAAGCACTCTTTTTTGAGAAAGCGCCCGGCAAGACGGAATCCCTGCTCGACTTCATCCGCCCACTTCTGCCATGCGCTCAGCGGCAGCCGCAGTACATCGGCGCGCTTGGCGCTGACGGGCCGCACCTGCTTCCCCGTTTTTCCCCCATCGATATCGGCCAGCTTCTCCTCGTGAGTATGGAGCAATGTAACTGCCTGCAGAAACTCGGGCGCTTCGGTCCCTTTCAGCAGCGAATCCTCCCCCAGCCGCTGCTGCCGTGACTCCACATTGCGGACCCGCGAACCATACCAGTCGTCCCGCAGGTTGTACCCGTCCGCCGCGTAGCTTGCCGTTATCAACTCAAACACGGACAACTGCACGCCCCCGGTGTTGACCTTCTCGAACACCAGGCAGACCGCCTCCTTGGTGGTCTCCTTTTTCAGCTGGATAACAGGCAGCTGGTACGTGCGGAACGGAGTGAGGATCTCGTTGCGAAAAGCCATATACAGTTTGAAACTGTCGGGCGTGACTTCATAGAGGGTGCTTTCCCACTCGTCCGAACTCATCACCTGATCGCACGGAAAGTGGAGCTGCTCGCACTCCAGCTCACGCGTGGACAGGTCCAGCTTCACATCCCGGCCGAAATTGCTGCGCAGTTGCCGATTCTCGTCCACGGCGATTACGGCGCTTTCCAGATCGTGAGGTGCCTCCACCGCTTGGCGGATATCGAAGTAGTAGTGCCGTTGAATCCGCTTGCCCTTGGCCGTGCGCGTGCGCACTGGGTCTGTCAGGGAGAGCGCCTGGGTGAGCGTGGTCAGTCGCTGCTGGCCGTCCAGGATGAGCTTCTCCGGCTCCACATCCCGAGCCAGCTTTTCCTCAAGCCCCTCTACCGGCCGGGTCTGAAAACGGACCTCCCCCCCGGTCTCCAGCAGCATCACCGCCCCGACCGGGAACGAGCGCGCGATACTCACCAGCAGGTCCCGAATGTGGTCGTCATCCCAGACCCACCCGCGCTGAAAGTCGGGAAGCTAAATTTTGCCTTCCTGAATCTCTCTCAAGATATCGCTCAGGGAGGCCTTCGTACTATCGAACGTGGTCATCCATTCCTCCGCATTTCTCCGTTCCTAATGTCGAACAAAACGATGTAGCCAAGCCTTCCCGGCCACGTGTTTGCCGTTAATCCGCCTCACGCTTCGAATTGGTCTCATAGAGGGTGTCCGTGATGGCCCCACGGAATATCTCCTCGTTCAGGTATTGCAGCAACCGTTTGGCCTCCGCTTTGTCTGCGGGGAAAACGATCTGGTTCTCTTCAACAACGATTTCGACTTCATAGCCTTGGGAGTGGTCGGCGATCTGTTGTGCGGTGTAGGTATCGAGGATCCCGGAGTCCCGAAGCATGGCGAAGCGCTTGCGGAACCACTGATTGGCACGGACCGCCAGCGCATCCGGGTCTTCCGGGGCGAGCAGGTCGTGGTCGAGTACCTCCCGGATATCCTGTTCCGAGGCCTCCTCATAGAACTCGGCCAGCGGCAGGAAGGTGTTGGTGGTTCTGAACTTGTGGAACAAAAGGGTTCGGTCGGCGGGGCGATAGACTGCACTCAGTTTGACATCAAGAGTCAGCCCTGGGCGCTCAGCGGTCTCGTACGTGTCGCCGGGCATGAACAGGAAGCGCCCGGGCTTGATCACGTGGGAGCGGCTGAAGTTCTGGAACAACACCAGTTCCCGCCCCTCCTCATCCCGACAGAAAGCGGCAAGCCCCTTCACCGATTCGAGTGCATCCTCGTGCTCGCCGATGGAATCGAGGTCGACCGCGCTTTGGCTGTCTTCCCCTGCGAGCCCTTCGGGCAGGTCGTAGTTGTCCAGCCGGAACCGTTCATGGGCCTCGGGGTTGTAACCCGCGTCGAACGGCACCTCGTCGATGTCGCCGGTAAACGCCTGGAGCTGCTCGTCCCAACTCTGCGCCAGCGTGGCCTGAAGCGCCTGGTGCAGCGGTATTCGGTACAACTCGAATTCAGCCGATGATTTTACGATTGCCCCAAGCTGGAAGTTGCCAAGCATCCCTACTCCTCAATATGCAGATAGATGTTGTGCGCAAGCCGAACGGTCTCGACCTCACCGGGCCGATGCAGCTCGGCCCGGCTGATAAGCAGTTGCGGCACCCCTTCGCCGTTCTTGACGTTGTAAAAATGGTACCCGAGCAGGCCCATGACCGGGTTGAAGTGCAGTGTGCCGGAATGGACCACGACGAGGAAGATGATGGTAAGGATGTACGTTCCGGTGAGCCAGTCACCGGCGAACGTCATCTTCTCGGAAGCGACGAAAGGCAGCAGGTAGGCGAGCAGAAAGGCAAGAACCTCCTTGTCGGTTCCTTCGAACTGGGTGATTCGGAACGTATGCTTCTGTGCATTCCGCGCCGCATAGGCCAGCAGGCCCCAGCAGATCAGCACGAGCAAGAGGGCTACCACGAGCCATGGGAGCCACGCCGTCCAACTCTCTCCGTGGGAGATCTTGTTGACCGCCACCGCCCCGAGGATCGGCGATAGAGAGGTTCCGACGAGAAGGAACTTGGCGAGGCGGTTCAGCATGGCGAGACCACATCCCGTTTTGCGCGTTCAACCAAGCGAACCCTACCCGTGAGGAGTTGCTGCATCATGCCCTGTTTGAGGGCGCGGGTCTTTTCGCGGCGCTGTTCGAGGGCGATGATTTCGGCGTCGATGTCGGAGAGAACGGTCGCGATGGCCGTTTGTTCGGCTTCACTCGGCAGCGGAAACGAGACTGCCAATAGGGCCCTTTTCGACAAATTATATCGGGTTGCCCCTTGAGCAAGCGATTTCAGAAGTTCACGTCCTTCCTGACTTCTGAAGTAGTAAGCCAAGTACAAGCCACTTACGGTGCCACCCTCGCGCGGCCTAAACCCGAAGCAAAAACTGTTTAAATAGGTGTCCCGAACGTCTTCGAGCAAAATCGCGCACATTCCAACCTCTTCCGGAGTTTCCGAAGAGCCGTTAAAAAACAGGTCACCCTGTTGAACGCGATTCTGGGCTTCACTTTCACTCACCACGACGGAATCAAACGCTTTAGTGTCGATTTCCGTGTTCGTCATGACGTTTAAGAAAGTTATGTATCGAGCCTCGCCGTGGCCGAAGTGAGTCTTGGTTTTTCCGGTGAGACCGCCAAAGGTCGAACCTAAATCGCCCAGCCGTTTGGTCTCCCACTCACCCCTGAACCCCGGTAGGCGGGTTTTACCGGTAAGCAGTTGCTGCATGGCGGCCTGTTTGATAGCCCTTTTTTTGGCGACCAGCTTGTCCAGCAACCCGAGCAGCCCGTCCACATCCGACAGCGCTTCGGCAATGGCGTGTTGCTCTTCAACGGGAGGCACTGGAATCTTCAAGGCCTTAAAGACAGGCATGTAGATAGTGTTGTGGATACTCCCGGCCATGAGTCGCTGCCACGTGCGACGCATACTTCTAAGTAGATAAACAAGAAACCGGTTGTGAAGCTCGGGACCACAAACGTAGTTCGCGAAATCCTGGCTGGTTGCCATTGAACGACTAAGAATCGTGGCTTTACCGACGGTTGCAGTCCGTGAAAATACGACGGTGCCCTCAGGCAACAGCCGTGCCGAAGAGTTATTCAACCCCTCTTCGGATATTGTCTGGGAAGTCTTCGTGATTGTTTTTCCATCAAGCGATTCGGTATCGTGCAAGGAGACCCACGGCACATCGCCAGCCCAGTAAGAAGGAATTCTCTTGCTTGGAGTGTGACCGCTTTCCAAACGGGCAATAGTAGCGATTGCTGTAGACTCCCAGTCTTTTGGGATTACCCCAACGTCAGTGCGTTTGTATCCCTGCGGAACATCTTGCTCTCTGGCACCAACGTCATACCCCACCGACGCATCCCGGACCGCCATCCCCTCCCCGCTCATGACCACGCCACCCCCATGTCCCTCAGGTGGGCCTCCACCTTCTCGCTGAAGGCGGCCAGCTCCTTCTCTAGCTCCGGGAGGGGCACAACGTAGCGCTCCTCCAGCTCCTTTACGCGGCTCGCCAACCGTTGCGTCAGTCCCTGAACCTCGCCGTTGATGGCCGCCTCTATCGCCGCGAACCACTTCTCCTCCACGGCGACCGTCTTGATCTCGTCCTCGTCCAGCTTCGGGTACTGTGCGAGCACCTTCTTGTCCAGCGCGGTCCGTGCCTCCTTAACCGCCTTGGCCGCCTTCACTTCGGCCTCCATGAGTTCCAGGCAGCGGGTCAGCGCTTCGCGCTCTTCGTCGCCCTCGGGGTCTTTTTTCAGCTCCTTGAGGCGTTCCTTGATGCCGCCCTTGGTGACCTTGCCTTTGTCGTTGGTGGCGTCGGCGAGCAGGCCCTCCTCGCCGGTGTGCTCTTCGATGTACTCCTCCAATTCGCGGTCCGCCGTCTCCTGCCTGGCCTGGAGCTCTTCTATCGCTGCCTGCTCCTCGGCGAAATAGCGCGCGACGATGAGGGCGGGCGGGATGAGGTCCATCTTGTATTTCTTGCGGCTGATGGTGAGGTCCGGGATCTCCTTGATGTTGCGGGTCTTGTCCTCGATCACCGCACGGGGCGCGGCGGCTTCGAGCCAGCCGTCGGCGGCGATGAGGTAGACGTCGTCCTGCATGGAATCGTGCCAGTAGTCCATGAGGCGCTGGTAGACGGCGTAGCGGTCCAGGAGGGGGATGTCGGCGAATCGCTCCAGCAGGTCTTCCGATAGGGCGTGGATGACCTTTTTCGGGATATCGTCGACCTCGAGGCCTTTCAGCCGCTCGATATGGGCCTGCTGCCAGTGCCGGGTCCTTTGGCGGACGCTGTCGGCGTAGGCGGTGAATTCGGGGTGTTTCAGGATCGCGGCCTTTACCTCATGGCTTTCCACCTTCGGCTCGCAGTAGTCCGAGGTGGCGCTGTTTTGGAAGAGCACATCGCGCAGCGAGGGGAAGACGGTCCAGTAGGCCTCCAGGGCGTCGATGTCCCGCTTGGGGATACCGCCGGTCATGTGGGCGCGGAGGTCGTGAAGGTCCTCCGGTTCCGAGGCATCGATGTAGCGCGGGATGTTGAGGTTGTAGTCGTTAGCCTCGCTGGCGATCTCGGCGAGCGGCACCATGCGCGAGTAGCGCGGCACCACGGCCTGGCGGGTGAAGACGTCGACGATCTTGTGGATGTCGCGGGAGCGCAGCCGGTTCTTGTTGCCGTCCTTCACGAAGTCGCGGCTGGCGTCGATCATGAAGATGCCTTTGCGACTGGCGGCGTGCTCCTTGTCGATGACTATGATACAGGCGGGGATACCGGTGCCGTAGAAGAGGTTGGCCGGCAGACCGATGATGCCCTTGATGAGCCCGCGCCGGATGAGTTCCCGGCGGATGTCCGCCTCCTTGTGACCGCGGAAGAGGACGCCGTGGGGGAGGATGATGGCGCCCTTGCCGTTGCTCTTGAGGGATTTGATCAGGTGCAGCAGAAAGGCGAAGTCACCGTTCTTGACCGGCGGAATGCCGTATTCGAAGCGCTCGAATTCGTCGTGTTCCGGATTCAGGCCGCTGGTCCAGGACTTGGCGGAGAACGGCGGATTGGCCACGGCAAAGTCGAAGGTTTTCAGGCCCTGTTTGACATCCCAGCGGTAGGGGGACGAGAGGGTGTTGCCCTTCCAGATTTCGGCGGTAGTGTGATTGTGGAGGATCATGTTCATCCGGGCCAGCGCCCAAGTGGCGTTGTCCATCTCCTGGCCGTAAATCGCAATACTGCCAGTGTTGGCTTCGTCAGCAGCCTTGATAAGCAGCGAGCCGGAACCGCAAGTGGGGTCGTAGACCGTGGGCTCGTCCAGCTCACCGGCATTTTCGATCCCAATCACCTGCGCCATGATGCGGGAGACCTCCGCCGGGGTGTAGAACTGTCCCTTGCTCTTGCCCGACTCGGTGGCGAAGTGGCGCATCAGGTATTCGTAGGCGTCGCCCAGCAGGTCGTCGCCCTCGGCCCGATTGGCGCGAAAGTCCAACTTCTCGAAGATGGCGACCAGTCGCGAGAGCCGGTCCTGCATCTCCTTGCCGGTGCCCAGCTTGGTGTCATCGTTGAAGTCCGCCTGGTCGATGACGCCTTTCAGATCGTTGGCCTCGGCAATCTTGCCGATGATCTGGGTGTTGATCTTGTCGCCGATCTCCTTATCACCCTTGAGCTTGACCATGTCGGCAAAGCTCGCGCCCTTGGGCACGGCGATAAGGGAGTTGCGGTCGCTCGCGGCCTTGTCGGAGACGTACTTCACGAATAGCAGGGTGAGCACATAATCCTTGTACTGGGAGGCATCCATGCCACCGCGAAGCTCATCGCAGGACTGCCAGAGGGAGGTATAGAGCTGGGATTTTTTCAAAGCCACGGTGATTTAGTACCTGATAACGCTTGTGCTTGTCGGAAACACGGACGAATGGGGATCGCTCTTCTCAGTGCTCACATGCGAAAAAGAACGCGTCAGTTGGTCTCGTCCTTTACAGAGATCTGATCATTAGGTACGAACTCGACCAGTTCCTCAATTTGGCAACCGAAGTAAGCGCAAAGCTTGTCCAAGTGTTCGGTGCTTGTGCTGAACCCGCGCCGATTGATCATCTTCGACAACGTGACGCGATGGATCCCCGCCCCCTCAGCCACTTCGGCAATCGTGACTCTTCGCCCCTCCTCGAACTCCTTTTTGGCGATTAGCTCTTTTATTTTGAAGCGAAGCATATCGGCTACATACGTATCCAGACGAAAACAAATTTTACCAAATAGCTGCAAAAAACACTTGCGCGCTACGCCGTTCGTTGCTATAAAGATACATATGTAGCAATATGACTACATTCGTAATCGCAAGGAGACATTTATGAATACAGAGACCTACCTTACCACCGAAGAGCTCGCCATCCGCATCAAATACGATGCCCGCACCATCCGGGAGCGCCTGAAGGATTCCGTACTGCTGGAGGGGGTCCACTACATCCGCCCGTTCGGGGGCCGGAAGATCCTCTATCTCTGGGAGGCCATTGAGCGCGACATGTTCAAGCACTCCCAGAACCATGGCCTGGCACTGCCGATGGCCAACGGGGGGATGTGCAATGGGTAGCGTGCGCGTCCGCCCCCAGACGGGGAAGCTCTTCTTCGACTTCCGGTACCGGGGCCAGCGCTGTCGGGAGCAGACGGCGCTGGACGACACCCCGCCCAACCGGAAGAAGGCCAAGCAGGTGCTGGAGCGCATCGAGGCTGAAATCACCCTCGATACCTTCGAGTACGCCCGCTACTTCCCGAACAGCACCTACGCGGAGAAGTTCGCCGCTGAGGAGCGGCTGGGGAACGCCCGGACGGAGACCCCGCTCTTCAATAACTTCGCGGAGAACTGGTTCGAGGAGATGAAGATTCAGTGGCGCGAGACGCATATCGAAAATGTCCGCCTCACCCTAAATAAGTACCTCAAGCCCTCCTTCGGGGAGAAGGAGGTTGGCCGCATCACCAAGGCAGACATTCTCGACTTCCGGTCCACGCTCGCCAAAGTCACGAACCGGAAGGGAAAAGGCCTGTCAGCAACTCGCATTAACCACATCATGACGCCTTTGCGCATGATCCTTAATGAGGCAGCCAACCGGTACGATTTTAGCTCCCCCTACCACGGGATTAAATCCCTCAAGGTGCCCCGGACGGACGTGGAGCCCTTCACGCTGGAAGAGGTGAAGCTTATCCTCGACAACGTCCGGCCGGATTTCAAGCAGTACTACACGATCCGTTTCTTCACCGGGATGCGTACCGGCGAAGTCGATGGTCTGCAGTGGCAGTACGTCGATTTCGAGCGGCGGCAGCTCCTGGTGCGGGAGGCCCTGGTCAAGGGCAAGATGAGCTACACCAAGAACGATGGCTCGTTCCGGACCATCGACATGTCGCAAATCGTCTACGACGCCCTCCAGGAGCAGAAAAAGGCCACCGGGAACCAGGAGTTCGTCTTCTGTACCCGGAACGGCTCGCCGCTCAGTCACAACAACGTGACCCAGCGGGTCTGGTACCCCCTGCTTCGTCACCTGGAGCTTCGGAAGCGGCGGCCGTATCAGACCCGTCACACGGCGGCGACCCTGTGGCTGGCTGCCGGCGAGAGCCCCGAGTGGATTGCCCGGCAGATGGGCCACACTACGACGGAGATGCTCTTCCGCGTCTATTCCCGGTTCGTCCCCAACCTCACCCGGCAGGATGGTTCAGCCTTCGAGCGGTTGGTAACTACGCATTTCATTGACTCGACCCCCAAGAACGACGAGGAGGAGCCTAATGACTAATCAGCCCCATGCTTCCACCCACGTCCTGCACCTCGCTGAAGCCCTGCTGGCAGTGATGATGATCGAGGCGAAGTGCTTCTCGCGCAGGCTTTGCTTGGGAGCAGTGCCGAGTCGGTGTCGGACATCGAAGCCCTGGCCCGTTGGCTGACCGGCCGTGGCATCGCCCGGCTTACCGATGAGACCGTGCCACAGTTGCCCAGCGTGGTTGCGGAGTTGCTGGACCTGGTAGAGGCACATGAGGCTTCCCCGGAGCCGCCTGATGCAGAACCTGCCGCGCGGACTACTTATCCCGATGCAGCCTATGCCCAAGCCGTTGAACGGAAGGAGACTGCTCGGACGATTTGGCGGCTCGTGTCGGCGCTCGAGGCAACCTACCGCATCCAGCGCAACGACGGCTTGGTCACCGTGCTCGGGGACGGTACCGAGAGGGACAACCGGGAGGCCCTATTCACCTGGGTCCGGAACGAGCTGGAGACCCTCCAGGCTGAAGCTGCCATCCACCACCTGCCCAAGCTCACGGACCGGCTTGGTCGCTGGCTCCAAGAGTGGGAGCTCGAACGGGTGTGACATCGCTGTCCCGGACTGTCCGACTATGTCCTAGGACAGTTCGGGACTCCCGGGTTTGGACACTGCCCCACCTTGTCTCAGGACAGAGTGAGACAACGACTCCGCCCCGCGTGAGTCACATTGTCAGCAGTCAAGACCAGGGGGGCCGGACATTGTCCCACCCTGTCGGACAGGCTGTCCCAGAGTGTCCGACAAGGGTCCGACGTTGAGATAAGACAAACCATGACAGACCGAGACACCCAGTGGATTACTGTCCAGGAGGCAGCAGCTCTCGCAGGCTGCAGCACGAAGACGCTCTACCGGTATATGGCCAAGGGGCTTGTCCAATATCGCAAGGCCGCCAACAACCGGCGCTACCTGCGAACGAATGAGGTGCTTTCGGCCATAGAAAAGGGCGACTCGGATATAGGCAGGGAGTTAGATGACCTTCGCAAAACGATGGTGCAACTCCAAACTGCCTTTCAACAACAAAGCCACCTTATCGAACAGATGATTCGTCTGCACCACCCGCAGAGCTTCCGGGCGATGCTACAGAAGCACCGCGCTAAAAGGCCGGCGGAAGGGGAGGATGGGTAGGTACCCGGCGCGGCGCCGCCATCGCGACACGGCGCTGGGGAATGGGCCGGCGCGAGCACCCGAGTTAGCGCGGGTGACGCCGTAAGCGGCCCGCAGGCCCTGGCCCGGTTGCTCGTCCGAATTCTTTACTACACTGGAGGCGGGATTGCTCTGAACCGGCATTTTGCAGTTTGACCTTCATTTGCCAGGGTAGGCCTCTTGAAATCATCTGAACGTCTCTTTAGTTGGATTCCTCCTTCCGTATCCTGGGCCGGTATGCCAGCGCTGGACTGCGCCGTTGTCCCCAGGGACGACAACTCACTTGTCGCCTTTCTTGCAACGGGGCAGACGACGATCGAGGGGTGGCGAGGAAACGATGTCCTATCCAGGATAGTTGGCGATCCCGGCTCCCTCATGCGTCAACTGTACCGTGCCGCCCCCACCGATGCGTGTCCGATTGCGCACTGCTGTGGCGTATTCGTACTTCCCAAGGACGATTCGATCGCCGTCGTATTCAGCTGGCAGCCACCCACTAATCAGTGGAACTGGTTAAAAAGCGAAATAGTCGCAAAGGCCAAGGAACTCCTGGCGGCCGCCGAACGCGACAATGCCCATCGCCAGGCGGAGCAGCAAGCCCGCTTACAGCGCGAAAAAGAAACGTTGAGGCGAAATCCGCGGTACTCCGACCTAGCCGATGTCGAGAACAAATTTGGTAGAATGCGTGAAACCGACATCCCCCGTTTGGTCGTAGACGAACAATTGCTGGCCCTGATGCCAACCGCGGCGACTTTTACTCCCTCATCGGAGACGCCGAAGACTCTCCAACGCGAAGCAATGGCGGTCGTAGCGGCGTCCGGCCTGGAGCCATCCCGCGACGGCATCTACGACGGTATCCTTTTCGGGTATCCGAAGAGGACTTCCGGCGCACTCATTTCATGGAAGCCGCACACCGGGTTGCCACCGTATCCGGAGATCCGGTGGGCCTTGAGCCGCCGCCTAGCAGCAGCACTACGCCGGCCCCGCCATCACGAGCCGGATCGCCCGGTATTCGGCGGTGGCGAAATCGACATAACCGCCTCGGAATCTCGGGAAGCGCTAGGAACACGTGAGATCAATTTAGACGATGCCAATGGAGGCGCGGACGCACGTAAAGCTCTGAAGGAACGGAGTCTTGAGGCCATCGGATGGTACCAGCCCTTTCACGCATGGACAGAGGCCTCCTGGGGGATTCTATCTGGATGCCCCGATGCTCGACGCGCTCGCGTGCAGTTTGCTTGACGGCGCACGACAGGCGCAGATTTGGCTTTCTCACACGACCGCTGCATACCTAGCAGTCAACCTCGTTTACCAGCACGAATTGTTTCACGCACGGGTTGAAGCTGTAGCCACCTGGCAGGAACTCCTCGGGGTCCGCTCGCACTACAATCGCTACCAAGACCGGGTCTACAAGGTACTGAGTGGGACGTCCGACTGGCTGGAGGAGGCGCTTGCGAACTGGTGGGCTTGGCTTTGGTTTCGATCTGAGCGTGTCCAGTTGAGTTTGTCGAATCGTGGCTCGAATCACCCTGGCTTGGCCTCGCTTGTCGAGGACTTTCTGGACCTGTCGCCACCGGGCTATCGCGAATGGCGAATAGGCCGTAACCGCGAAGCTTGGCGAACCTTGGCCACACAGCTAGCTTCAGGTAATCCAAAGCTTGGGCCTCGACCGATCGGTTTGCCCATCGAATCGGCAGTTCGCGGCGAGTTGCCCTTCGACTTGCTTGAGGTCGATGTCCCGACCCGCGTCGTTGGAAAAGGCACCATCGCGAGTCATCTTGAGCGATGCCCTGGGACCTTTAGCCCTTCACGACGCGAGGCTAAAAAGCTTCTGAAACACTTTGACTACAAACCTAGGACCTCCGCAGGAAAAGGATCGCATGAAAAATGGACGGGGGCCGACGGACTTTCGTTCATCCTTCCCCGGAAGGACCCCTTGAGCATTGGCATATTCCATCAGCTCCTACGCCAGCTTCGAATCAGTAAGGCACAGTACGTGGCAGAGATCAGAAACCAGCTATAAATCGCCAACGGTCTGTGTTCCGAGGTCGGTTTGGAAGTACTCATGCGGCAGCCACATGACAATACCGTCTTGGGTAACGTGCGGACTGCGTCTGCCCCCCAGTCTTCGCTGCGGCCGAATCCGAATTCGCCTGTTTACATGTGGTGAGTCGGAGATATTCGGTGACTACATGCTATCGCACCCGCCGTTTTTGGTAGATCGGAGCACCGCAGCTCGCAAAGCGCGGAAACGAGAGATTTTCTGTCCAGCTTGTGCGATTTCAATTGGGCCCACAGTTCCTTCGACAACTAAGCTTCTAAGTTTAGCCCGGTGGCGTTGGAAGCGAAATGCTGCGTTCGTCCTTGGCCAACTGAAAATCGGATTTCAGCTTCTTGGTTCGGCGGAGGTTTATTTTCTCGATCGAAAGGGCTCGGACCTTGACGGCATTTCCACAAGTGGCGTTAAGTTGAGATTCAAATGTCATGAGCCAAAACATAAACCGGTAACTAGCACATACGATAATGCGGTTAGGCCTGCGAAAAATGGTTATTGCCGAGAGTGCTTGAATAAACTTGGCGTTGGCAACGTAAGTGAATTAGCTGCTAAGCGCTCCGTCAAGCAAACAGTCGAAAACTAGGACCGCGGCATTGATTCCCGGTTCGCCGGACTCGCGCTAGCTGTGTAAACCCATGCGTTGTTCACCGGAAGGCCCGACAGATCAAATAGTAGCGAGGCCCGGATCGTTCACCACGTCGATACTGCCGATGCAACTTAGCTGCTGGAGCAGTTCAAGGCTCGCTGTTGTCCAGCGGTTGATGCTTACCAGACTGGCTGACGCCTTCTGCCAACCAGATCTGACATGGACAGCAGTGGGGCGTAAGCATGTGTTGAACAGACTACGGAAACAGCGCGCGGCACCTTGGCAGCCGAAGTGGAGCCGATGCCGAATGGGGGCGCGGGGGTGCGCTATTTTGGTCGCAGGGATGACATGAGTTGGTGGACCGATCCGCTTCTGCGATCGCCTATTTTCCACGAATGCTTCAAGGTCGGGAATCGAATTGTAACGCTCTTCACAAATGATCTGCTCGGTAAAATCCATGCCGTAAAAATTGCGCCGTACCCGCGACCGACCCAGATCGTCGAACGAAATCCGTTCGAGGAAGTCCCGCTACTTTAGCCGCCAGCTTCCTCACCGACAGGCTCCATGGGTCCCGTGCACTCGCACGCTTAGCGCTACCTGCGTCTCAGGTCTGGCGCAAATTAGTGGGATCGGGCGCATCGAACAGTCGGTAGTACTCGCCTCGTTTCAAACGCACTCCTACGTGCATCCGCCCGACGGGGCGCCGCCGAATAATTGCAAAAAACGCCATTATGAATTGATTTGACCGTGGTTTATCGATCGCCAATACTATCCTTCAGGGCCTCGAAAGGGGCGCATCGGCGGAACGGGCACAGGCTCCCGCACGGGCCCGATTGAGGCCAATGAGCGCGACGGGCATTCCCCGCTTTCCCTCACCCCTACGCTGCCCCACCCCGCTGGACCCCAACCAAGGCCACAACCCGCGGCTACCATTCGCGGCGACCTCCGGGTGTCCGCGGTTCGGCGGGCCCACCTTTCGCCTAGTCGCGCCCGCGACCATTCAGCGTCTGTCGGAGTGAGGACACCTGTCCCGTGTACCACAAATAGCAAATTTTGCTGCCCATAGTGGTTGACTGCAGATCCGCTGTTCCATATTATTCTCCGTAATCGGAATACTGTGGAACGCGAGGTGTAAAATGAATTCGACGAAACACGCACGCGATCGGATGCAACAGCGGGGCCTGCCGCCGATTGTCATCGACCTGCTCCTGAAGTTCGGTATATGGACCTACCGCGGTGGCGCAATCGTTCGCCATTTCGACCGGCGTGCGCGGCGCAAAGCCGATGAATATACCGGTGGGCTATTGGGCCGGAACGGCAAGTGGTCCGATGCGTACCTAGTGGTCTCCCAGGAGGGCTCGATCATCACGCTCGGCCACCGTTACTCCCGAATCAAGCATCACTGACCGATAGAGAAGAGAAATGGAATACCAACACGTAAACCAGTGGCCATTCACTGAACACGCCTTGCTCCAGGAAGTGCAAGACATGCTATCCGCCATCCTCTCGAGCGCTGAGGCTTGTGTTTTCGGCCATGGCACCTTACGTCCCGCGCTAGGTATGGGCGGTGCTGATGACAGGCTTTGGCGGGACAACGTTGAACTGGCACATCGGTCGATTCCAGATGCCATGAACCTCCTTTACAGAGTTCACCAGGTTCTCCCGGCCCGTGTTGAACCGTCCGACATTGACGTGCACCGGTATCCTGCAACCTTCACGATGCGCGCTCTGTACGACTACATCGTACACAGTCGCTGGGCGGACGGTGTCCACCTGGACGACGTTCTCGGTCATGCGATCACCTTCGTGGAAATGGCGCAGGCCGCCGATGAGATTTCCGGTGAGTACGGCGCCCCCCGCCGCTGTCTGGCCGTGATTGAGCGCGCCAAGGCACGCGGGAAACTGGATCACCTGCGATCGGGCTGGATGCAGACTATCTGGACAGAGGAGGGGAATCTGACGTTTTCCGATCTCGCTTATCTGGCCGAGGTAGAGGAAAAGACCGTGCGTAATGCCACGCTCCGTACCGACGGACGCAAACTCCATACGGTCGTGATCGACGGAAAACGGATCGTCGAACCGGAAGAGGCCGCACGCTGGCTGGCGCTTCAGTCGGGTTTTCGTCCCACCGAGTTCTATCGGCTTCCGGAGCAGGAGGTGTACGCAAAGCACGCGAATATCTCCGACCACTTTCAGTCGTGGAATTTCCCCAAGCCGGAGAAAGCTGAAGTGATTCGACTCCGCGCAGTCCCTAACGAAAAGGCCGATCAATCAGACCCGTGTCCTCCAAGTGCGGAAGTAACTCTCAGTGAAAATAACATCCGCTCTAAGAGCCTACGTCTAACCCCCATAATCGACCGCTTTCCTCTCGACGTTATCGGCGGCTCCAGCAAGCGTGATCTAGCGCCGGCGATGTTAACGGTGGAGTTCTCCGATGAATCCATGTGCATAACGGATATTGACGGACGCAAAAATATTTTACGCGACCGTGCCGCCATTGGGCGTTTCTACCAAAAGCAAGGCCTCAAAGCAGGTGACAAGATCAGAATAACCTGGCTAGAGAAACGGCGCATTCGGCTGGAACGTCTTTCTGAATAAAAGCTTACGTCACACGAGGGCCGAACCTGTCGCCTGCAATTTCAACGGATCAGCACCCTCGTTCCTCGCTTGGCATGAGACGAATAGATTTGACAAGGATAAAAATGGAACTCAATTCACGAAGCACCTTTTCCCTTACAACTACGGGCCATAATCGCCTGAAAGCGATGACCAAAGAATTCGGGCTCAATCAGTTTGAGATGTTATCCATTATTCTTGAGCACTTCGAGGTCTCTAGCACCATTCAGGAGCGCGCTCGCTAGGAACGGACCTACAAACTGGACAAAAGGGAAGAACGAAAACGTCTCCGTTCCCAGCTTCGAAGCCTGTCAACCCAAGAGCTGAAAAATGCACTTAAAGAACTCCGGCGCAATGAAGCGCACGACGGCTATCCCGGGTAACCGCCTGCCGCTGTGCGCGAGAGCTCGCTAACGAGATGCGGCCCCAACCTGATAGAAAAGGAACACTGTGAAAAACTACCAATTTCCTATTTTTTCCGATCTCCTGCTGCGGCACGGTCCGGCCGTCGCGGAGAGCGATCGTCTGAATCTCGCCGACGACGGTGTCTACCGGCTTCAGTATATTCCCTTTGAATATGTGAATAGATCGTAAGCGATTAGCGAAACCCGTATTGCGCGGGGTTCCGGCCTAATCCAAGCTGTCGGCGTCGAGATTGAAAGGCAGCAGCGCCTCGAAATCCTCGACCGATTCGGCGCCGGGTAGTTCTTTAAAAACGTGGCGCAGGTAGCGGTAGGGCTCATGGCCGCTGGCCTTGGCGGTGGCGATGAGACTGTATAGCCGTGCCGAGGTGTGCGCGCCCTTGGGGGTATCGGCAAAGAGCCAGTTGTTGCGACCGATGACAAAGGGGCGGATGGCGCGCTCGGCGGCATTGTTGTCGATGCTGAGGCGGCCGTCTTCGACGTAACGGGCCAGCTTGGACCATTCACCGGCCAGATAGCCCAAGGCCCTGCCGATGGCACTTTGGGGCGGTACCTCGGGCAGCGACTGCTCCAGCCACTTTCGCATGTCCTTCAGCACCGGCCGGGCCTTCTCCTGGCGCAGTCGGTAGCGCTCCTCGGGGCTGAGGTCTTTGGCCTGCTTTTCGATACGGTAGAGCTTGCCAATGAAGTCGAGGCCCTTGCCAGCGCGGCCGGTCGGTTTGCCCTTGGCCTTCTTGCCCTGCGCCTTGAGCGCCTCGTCGAATTTGCGCCGGGCATGGGCCATGCAGCCAAGCAGGCGCACATCCTGCTGCTCGGCCACGGCGTTATAGCCGTCATAGCCATCGCACTGCACAGTGCCGCTAAAGCCTTCAAGCAGACGAAGCGGTACGGACTGGCCCCTTGAGGGGTCGTAATCGAAGAGGATGACCGGCTTGTCGGGCGGACCGCCGCGCTGGACCCACATATAGGACTTGGAGGATGCCTTTTTGCCGTCCTCCTTCAACACCTGCACCGTAGTCTCGTCCATCTGCACGATGTCGTAACCGAGCAGCGTATCGCGCAGCAGGTTAACCAGTGGCAGGACCAAATCCCCGAGCTTGAGCATCCAGCCGGCCAGGGTGGCCCGGGGGATCTCGACGCCGGCCCGCCTCAGAATGCTTTCCTGTCGGTACAGCGGCAGGGCATCGACGTACTTGGCGGTACACACGTGGGCCAGAAGGCCGGGGCTGGCAAAGCTCTTCGGAATCGGCTGGGGCGGGAGCTTCGCCGTCTTCACCCCCTGACGGCAGCAGGGGCAGGCGTACTTGGGCCGGATGTGACGCAACACCTGGACTTTGGCCGGGATCACATCCAGCTGCTCGGAGATCTCCTCGCCAATGCGCTCCAGGGCGCTGCCGTCATGCGGGCAGACCTTCTCGGCTTCGGGCAGGTCATGCAGGACCTCGACCCGCTCGATGTAATCCGGCAGCGGCTTGCGACCGGGCTTTTGGCGCTGGTGGGCCGGGACAGTGACCGAGGCTTCTTCGGCTTCATCGACTGTGCCCTCGGCCTGCTCCGGGGCCTCGGCCTCATTGAAAAGGCCGAGCTGGTGTTTGTCGGCCTTTTCCGAAGAGCGGCCGAAGCGCTTGGCCACCAGGATATTCAGCTTTTCCTGAAGCGCGACAATCTGCGCGTCTTTTCGCTGCAGCTGCGTCTGCTGCTTGGCAACCAGCGCTTTCAGCGCCTCGATGTCGTCCGGCAAATTGTTCGTAACAGCGACCATGGCCCCATTGTACCGAGCCAAAGCGATGGTCGTGATCGAACTTTTCGATCGGCCTATAAAGCTGACTTGTAGTGCAGCGCCTGATGCGGCCGCACATAGCGCAAATCAATCCCGTCGAGCAGCCAGTTGAGCTGCTGGCCGGTGAGCGTAGCCAGTTCGCCGCCGAGAAAGACCGGCCACTTGAAGCGCTCCTTCTCCAGACGCTTCATCCACAGGCAAAAGCCGGAGCCTTCCCAGTAGAGCATCTTGACCTTGTCGCGGCGCCGGTTGACGAAGACGAACAGCCGCTCGGAGAACGGGTCGAGTTCCAGCTCGGCTTCGACCAGCACCGCCAAGCCATTGATGCCCTTTCGAAAGTCCACCGGCTTGAGGCAAACATACACCTCAGGCAGGTCGTTACTCGGGCGCATCATCCGGCCAAGGCCCTTACCAACTCCGCCACCCAGGCCGGCTCGGTGCTGTTATCGAACTCCAGCGCCACGCCCGTCGGCAAGACAACGCGGCAGCGGCCCAGTCCGCGACCGTCAACGACACGGGCTTTTTGAAACAGGCGAGGCCGCGCGGGATTATCGCCGAGGACGCCTTTGCGCCGGAGCGTGGACTTCCAGTTATAGAAGGCCGTTACGTTCAACTCATGCGCCTTGGCGTACTGGCGCATCGACTGTCCGGACTGCTCGCAGGCCCGGATGTGATCAAGCCAGACGCGCTGCTTGTCGGTGAGTGAGATTTCCGTGGTGTCCATGCTGTGCTCCGGTTTGCTTGACTGCCGGTGCACAGTGTTGCCCCTCAGAATGCGCGAGAGAAGTACGGGGAAGAATTACCGGTTACAATAGATCTGCCCGGCTGGTGATCGTTGGGATTACTCCCGGAACAACCCAGCTTAAGCTGGCGTATGCTGCCGCGCAGCGCCTGTTACTAAAAGGCGAGCATACCGAGGAGATACTGAGAGAGGTCAAAAAAGCGGGAGGCTTCGGCGGCTCATCGATGCGCCCGAACCTTTTGAAAATGCTGCGTCACTTTCATTTTGAGCACATCTTGTCCATTGATAACGTGGAATCACTCTGGGGCAGAAACGCGCAGCTACTGCACTCCACGTCCGTCCTTCCCCATGCGGCTTTCAAAAAGGGGAAGATGTTTGCGGGAAGCTTTGATGAGGTCTTGACCTCCCCGGTGGTGCGAGCGTGCTTTGAAGACTGTTTTGTTTCATCTCTCACCGAACTGCCCTCTGATGCGCTTTATCTCGGACTGGGGCCCTGCCCGAGTGGCGCTCTTTCCTGGTGTGTACAGAACGGGCATCTTGACCAGGACCAGGTGCTGGGGGCGTTCTGTCACCCTTCCACATCGGGAGGCAGTAAGACACGGTATTACCTGCGCGAGGTGACGCGTGAACAGCTGAACCCAAAAGACCCGACGCGACGCCAATGTGATTGGTTGGATTCGGCGTATACGCAGATGTCCCGTGCCACCCGATTGCACGGAGGGGGACCCTTATCGCGTAATACTGCTTGAGGAGCCAGGGGAAATCATGATGTGCTACTCCTACCTACACACCATTTTTTCCGATTCACCGCGTGCGGATGCATGGCCACTTCGAAGCAATAGCAATCTAGTATTTGACGGAAAAACCCCCATGGATTTTGCGATTGCCAAGGGAGCCAGTGCGCTGCGTAGCTGGTTGGCTGGCAGAGTCTGGAACGGTTTAGTTTAAGCCAAATTTCTACAGAACATTCGCACCCCAGAACAATTCGCTGTCCGTCTTCTTTTTGCTACCTCCAACCGGCAGCTCGCGACCCGAAGCCGTCATCTGCATTTTCGCCGCCAACGTCTGCTCAGCGAAATCAAGCGGCCATAGATACTATTTTTCCGACCATATCCGAAATACCGCGCCTCGCAGCAGTTGGCAATGACCTCGATCTGACCGCCATTGCTGCGCACCAACTTCCGAACCAGCGCCAAGCCAATCCCCGTATGCTAAAGGCCAGAAGGCCCTCCCTATTCTAGGGAGCAGTTCGATGATTTGGAACGAGAGGCCTGGCCAAGCGCCCGGCCGGGGCTGCGCGATCTACCCTTCGTAGGGCTTCGTTTCGATGTCGCACAGCCTCTCTGATGGGCGAAAGTCGAAAAAGAGCCCGGATTGATTGGCCTTGTGGACATAGAAGGTCCCTTTTTCAACCTTCAGGTTGCGTTCGACCTGAAGCGTCACTTCGCGCGAGAGCGGCTTCATTGTTTTTTCATGAACCCGCTGATACCGGCACTCGAACTGCAATGAACGTTCCCCAGGTTCGACGAGTGCCAGCGATGACAGTGAAAGCAGAGGCAGAGGTTTCCCGTCGACCGCCTCCAGTCTGATCTTCACCACATAGAGCAAGCCGCCGAGGTCTTCGTGACGATAACCGCTCGTGGAAATCATTGCCAGATCGCTTGTGGGCTGCTCGGGCCCGGGGTACATCTTTACGGTTCGAGAGCTCACGCACCCGCTCAGCAAAATCGCAAGGAAAAGGATGCCGACTATGGAAGTTTTCATTATTTTTCTCCTTATTGTGGTTAGCATGAGTCGGACTCGCTGAATATACCGAATCGGCCGATTCCGGAGACTGGATTCTTCGTAGCAATAGGGTTGAACTTGAAAGAGTCTCTGGCATTAGGTATCGATTTGCCGGGGCAAACCTGCGCAGCAGCGAAAACTCGTCTCGCGATATCCCGAACTTTAATGACAATGGAAACGCGGAAACGCCGCTGACTTCAACCGGGGTGCACATGGTGAGAATGGGAGCGATATTTCAGCCGTTTCCATGCCAAGTTCTTCCAAAGGGATAGCGCTATTATTACCACGATTACGGAGGGAATTGAATCTTGGAAAGAAGCAGGCAACAGGGACCGGCCACCCTGGGGGCCAATCGCAGATTAGCGGGGAATCTAATATCTCAAGTAGGCGTTACGGTAAGGAGGTATGGGGTGCCGACCGGGACACGAAAGGAAATAAAAGCTCTCATTTGTCCCAACGGCAGGTGTTCCGACGCAACCAGCCATTCACCGAAACACCCTTGAGCGGCGGCTCGTGGCCGGGGGCAGCCATTCCACTATAAACGGCTGTGGGCCTCTATTATGAACTGCGGCACCGAAAGCGACCCCGTCGGGTGAAGACTCATTGAGGTTTTCTCTAGTGGCCCGTCAGAAGACGGTGAATTTGCTTCGGATGCCACTTTTCTTGTTTGAGTCGCCTCCTTACATATTTCTGGTATTTGCGAGAATCAAGCGGGTTCTTGCGGCGGTGGTGCGTGATATTACGGAAGAGGCACGCAGCAACTATATTGTTTCGGTTATCTGAACCTCCATCACGACGCGCGGCAAGATGTTCACCGGTGCACCGAAGCCGGCCTGCTTGCGAGAGCGCTAAGCCGTGTTCCTCGGCAAACTCTTCTAAGTCATCGAGCCACAACGGGCTTTGGCAATAGTAACAACGCCCACCTTGGATCTTAAACGCAATGAGACGCTGCTAGACCACCTCTCCGCGCTTGGAACGGCTGAGGCGCACGGCGAAGCCGCCGGTTCAGATGGCTTCGCCTCCGCGTATCTCGTCCGCAAGCGCCTTTAGCGCAGTGGCCTCGCCTTCGAGTACCGTGAAGGCGTAGGGGTTGAGGAACTGCCGGCCCCAGAAGAGGTTGCGATCGGCCTCGCTGAGCATCGCTTCCTCGCACACACGGTTCCAGTGCTCTCCGATGCAGCGCAGCTGCGCCTCGGCAACCGCAATCGCCTCTTGTTCGGAGAGCAGGAAGTGATGCGCGGCTTCAAGACAGGATGCGACCCGGCTCATGCGGTTGTTGCCGCTGATGAGCATCGCTTGAGTCGCCTCCTGCCCGCTCCTTCCTTGCGGGCAAATGTCGTAGGCGGGTGTCAGGGTGAGCATCTCCCCGTCCCAGAACGCCGCATGGTTGCGGGCATGGTCGTCGTTGTTGCCGCACAGGATATTGAACACGATGCGACCGAACAGCTCTCGAAGCGTCCTGGACGGCTCGGTGAAGCGGTGGCGGATGATCTCCGCCAGATCCTGATAGCTGGCGTAGCGCGCCATCATTTCGTCGAGGCCGAGCAGGGTTAGCGCGGAGACCATCGATCGACGCTGCCAGCCATCAGCGGCCCGCACACGGTCGAACCGCTCGACCAGCAACACGTCCTTTTCTGCGGCGCGGACCAGGGACACCGGCGCGGCATCAATGCCGCACAGTGCGGCAAGGCGCATGGCGATATACTCGCCCTTGACGACGCTGTAGAGATCGGATGACGAGGAAAACTTGGCGACATGCTTGTCCCCCTCATCCTCAACCAGTGCCTTTGGCCGCGCCCCGCCGATCGAACTGCCGTGAAACAGCGCCTGATCAAGTTCGGGCGAGAGTGGGATCCCCTGCTCGACCCGCTCGGCGGATTGGAGTAGCTCTTCGAGGGTGGCGTTTTGGGGGGCGCGCGGTTCATAGACCGTTGGCGAGCGTTGGAAATCGAGCGCGCCGATTCGATCTGAACCGGACTCCAGGAGGAAAGTCAGTTCAGAAATCTCTTGCTGCGCAGCTTCATTCCCTTTTAGACCGAACTGGCGATTGAGGATCACGCGCCGCCCCCAGGCGTCTGGCGCAGCATCGCGAATGCAGCCCGGCATGGTCAGGCCGGCCCGGGGCGGCAGCTCGCCCGACTCCAGCGGCAGTTCCGGCAGATACAGCGGAATCGCACCGGGCCGCTCGAGATAGCTCCGGCCATAGTTGAAGGTGACAATCCCGTCATGGGCATGAAGCCGGCCGGCGACGACAGGCTCGGTCGCTCCTGGCAGCCATGCCCATACATAGGCCTCATCGTACTTGGGGATCTCAGAACTCATCGACGACCCGCTTGCCGGCTTTGTAAACGTGCTTTGGTAGCAGCGCGATGCGATCGTCCGTGCGCTCTGAAAGCGCCTTGACCCCCTTTTCATCGGCATCGAAAAGCTTCACGCCGACGATGGCGGCGGCCTCGAACATCAGCCCGATTTCGACCTTGGGATCGCCCTTCTCGATCCGCTGGAGCGTACTGCGCGACACGCCCATCCGTTCCGCCAGCTCGTGCGCGGTGAGCCTGCGCTGCATCCGCCCGAGCCGGATCAGCTTGCCCAGCAGGGCAAGCCCGTCCAGCGCGTAACGCGAATAGGCCCGTTTCCTCTTCCCAGCCACCTCGAATCACCAATGGTTAATATTTCAGCCATTCCATCTAGATTTGAATCATATATACTCCATTCGGCCGCGGCAAGCGTACCATACTCCACTCGTGGCCCAGCCACCAGGATCCCGGACGATCGAGGTTATATAGCTGTCAATGGGTGCCCACCGACCTCCGAACGCGCTCGCGCGTACCCGGCGCCCTTGCGCAAGGGTTAACACCCGTATTCCCGACGGGGTTACGGACCCAAGCCGCTCGCATGAGTCCACTGTTGTTACTGGATACCCCGACTTGATCGTTCTTGGGGTCGGAAGAGTTGAAAGCCCCTGAACAGCCACACATAATCAGACGGAGAGAGGGAGGTCCATCTTCATGAGCTATAAACGGTTTGTTATCAAAAGAGACAAGCTCCCGCGTGGCTCGGTCGTCCCGGGAAACGAATACCTGTCCGCAGAAGAGCAGATCCAGAGAACGCTAAAGCTCGCGAACGATGTTCACGAAGGCCGATGGATCCCCGTTTATCGCATTAGGCGCCCGGGACTCGATAAAATCGAGAAAGAGCGCAAGAAGCGCACCTAATCTCAAAGCCCGAAAGGCCTCGCTTCTGCATCATTCTGAACGTACCCTCGCCTCGGTGCCCTTCGCCACCTTGGATGCGAACAGCCTCTAATCCTGTTTTGTAGCCGCCGGCGCCGATCTCTGGATGTGCAACGGCCAGGAACTCGCCGCACCGGGCCGGGCCCCGCACAGGCCCGTCGCCTCGTACTCCCTTAGCTGCTGCAACATGAAGATCATCATCTCGCGCAAAAATCCGGACTCGCCCCAGTCTTCTCAAGCAGTGCCTGCAGTGCTGCTGTTGTCGGTCATCGTGGTACTCCTTCGTTTGGCTGTGTGTTTGGCGACTACAACTTAACGAAGGCATGCGATGACCTCTTACTTCGATTTACAGCACTTCCTGGGACGTTTACCTGACCAAGTCCGGTTCATAGAGGAACTCATGCAGCCGAAACAGCTACGAAAGCGCATTCTCGGCTGGGTGCATGAGGCGGCTCAGACCGATGAGTTGCCGAAAACGCAGTAACCATCATGGAGGCAGTCCTTTATCGGGGCGAGCTCGCCCGAGGCGATCTTGCCGATATTGTCGGCGCCAGCGACCGCCAAGCGATCGCGTCCGCCTTTACCCTCCTTGAAGAAGGGGCCCGGGCCCCAAAGCTCCCATGCACCCTGCGCCTGGCCTTTCCGGTGAAACTGGTTGGTCGTTGGATGCCCGGCCTGTTTCCAGTTCACTGAATCCCAGCGCAGCCGTAGCATATCAGTGGTATCCAGGGCGGCATTGTGGAATGCGCCTCTGACCGTCGCCTGGGGCGCCTAAGAGGATAGGCTCATGGATAGCCAATCGCGCCCGCGCTTTGTGCGCGCCTGGGCCAGTGAATGGTGGTCTGCATTTTCAATCCGCGTCTTTGCGCCCTTTGGACCACGGCATTGTGACCATAATCGCCGCGCCATGGCGGTATACACGGCTTTTACACGGCTTTCCTATAGCCTCATGTGTCTTCCTAATGTTTTTCCTCATGATCTCCTGTAGCTCTTCGCGCCGAGTCGGTCCATCAGAAGTCATGTCGTTTGTAGGGGTATCGACAGCCCGAGCCTCATTTGTTCCAAGATAGCCGCCCCAACCGCATTCCCGCTCTAGATAAGCTCGAACTTCCATCAGACCAGGAAAACCAAATTCATCAATGTATTCTAGGGGTGAACGCTGCCCGAACGCACGGTTGCGCAAGGTCATCCAAGAGTATTGGCGTTCTTTTGTAAGCGATTAGCGAAACCCGTATTGCGCGGGGTTCCGGCCTAATCCAAGCTGTCGGCGTCGAGATTAAAAGGCAGCAGCGCCTCGAAATCCTCGACCGATTCGGCGCCGGGTAGTTCTTTAAAAACGTGGCGCAGGTAGCGGTAGGGCTCATGGCCGCTGGCCTTGGCGGTGGCGATGAGACTGTATAGCCGTGCCGAGGTGTGCGCGCCCTTGGGGGTATCGGCAAAGAGCCAGTTGTTGCGACCGATGACAAAGGGGCGGATGGCGCGCTCGGCGGCATTGTTGTCGATGCTGAGGCGGCCGTCTTCGACGTAACGGGCCAGCTTGGACCATTCACCGGCCAGATAGCCCAAGGCCCTGCCGATGGCACTTTGGGGCGGTACCTCGGGCAGCGACTGCTCCAGCCACTTTCGCATGTCCTTCAGCACCGGCCGGGCCTTCTCCTGGCGCAGTCGGTAGCGCTCCTCGGGGCTGAGGTCTTTGGCCTGCTTTTCGATACGGTAGAGCTTGCCAATGAAGTCGAGGCCCTTGCCAGCGCGGCCGGTCGGTTTGCCCTTGGCCTTCTTGCCCTGCGCCTTGAGCGCCTCGTCGAATTTGCGCCGGGCATGGGCCATGCAGCCAAGCAGGCGCACATCCTGCTGCTCGGCCACGGCGTTATAGCCGTCATAGCCATCGCACTGCACAGTGCCGCTAAAGCCTTCAAGCAGACGAAGCGGTACGGACTGGCCCCTTGAGGGGTCGTAATCGAAGAGGATGACCGGCTTGTCGGGCGGACCGCCGCGCTGGACCCACATATAGGACTTGGAGGATGCCTTTTTGCCGTCCTCCTTCAACACCTGCACCGTAGTCTCGTCCATCTGCACGATGTCGTAACCGAGCAGCGTATCGCGCAGCAGGTTAACCAGTGGCAGGACCAAATCCCCGAGCTTGAGCATCCAGCCGGCCAGGGTGGCCCGGGGGATCTCGACGCCGGCCCGCCTCAGAATGCTTTCCTGTCGGTACAGCGGCAGGGCATCGACGTACTTGGCGGTACACACGTGGGCCAGAAGGCCGGGGCTGGCAAAGCTCTTCGGAATCGGCTGGGGCGGGAGCTTCGCCGTCTTCACCCCCTGACGGCAGCAGGGGCAGGCGTACTTGGGCCGGATGTGACGCAACACCTGGACTTTGGCCGGGATCACATCCAGCTGCTCGGAGATCTCCTCGCCAATGCGCTCCAGGGCGCTGCCGTCATGCGGGCAGACCTTCTCGGCTTCGGGCAGGTCATGCAGGACCTCGACCCGCTCGATGTAATCCGGCAGCGGCTTGCGACCGGGCTTTTGGCGCTGGTGGGCCGGGACAGTGACCGAGGCTTCTTCGGCTTCATCGACTGTGCCCTCGGCCTGCTCCGGGGCCTCGGCCTCATTGAAAAGGCCGAGCTGGTGTTTGTCGGCCTTTTCCGAAGAGCGGCCGAAGCGCTTGGCCACCAGGATATTCAGCTTTTCCTGAAGCGCGACAATCTGCGCGTCTTTTCGCTGCAGCTGCGTCTGCTGCTTGGCAACCAGCGCTTTCAGCGCCTCGATGTCGTCCGGCAAATTGTTCGTAACAGCGACCATGGCCCCATTGTACCGAGCCAAAGCGATGGTCGTGATCGAACTTTTCGATCGGCCTATAAAGCTGACTTGTAGTGCAGCGCCTGATGCGGCCGCACATAGCGCAAATCAATCCCGTCGAGCAGCCAGTTGAGCTGCTGGCCGGTGAGCGTAGCCAGTTCGCCGCCGAGAAAGACCGGCCACTTGAAGCGCTCCTTCTCCAGACGCTTCATCCACAGGCAAAAGCCGGAGCCTTCCCAGTAGAGCATCTTGACCTTGTCGCGGCGCCGGTTGACGAAGACGAACAGCCGCTCGGAGAACGGGTCGAGTTCCAGCTCGGCTTCGACCAGCACCGCCAAGCCATTGATGCCCTTTCGAAAGTCCACCGGCTTGAGGCAAACATACACCTCAGGCAGGTCGTTACTCGGGCGCATCATCCGGCCAAGGCCCTTACCAACTCCGCCACCCAGGCCGGCTCGGTGCTGTTATCGAACTCCAGCGCCACGCCCGTCGGCAAGACAACGCGGCAGCGGCCCAGTCCGCGACCGTCAACGACACGGGCTTTTTGAAACAGGCGAGGCCGCGCGGGATTATCGCCGAGGACGCCTTTGCGCCGGAGCGTGGACTTCCAGTTATAGAAGGCCGTTACGTTCAACTCATGCGCCTTGGCGTACTGGCGCATCGACTGTCCGGACTGCTCGCAGGCCCGGATGTGATCAAGCCAGACGCGCTGCTTGTCGGTGAGTGAGATTTCCGTGGTGTCCATGCTGTGCTCCGGTTTGCTTGACTGCCGGTGCACAGTGTTGCCCCTCAGAATGCGCGAGAGAAGTACGGGGAAGAATTACCGGTTACGTTCTTTTTGGTGGGGAAATAGCAATCTTAGACTTTTATGGATGCCTAGGAGGTACCCGACACGATCCTGCAGATCTCGGCTCAAGCCCATTGGCTCGCCCCGGCGGTATCTGCGTAGAGTGGCTTCCTGATCCGACCCTAGCCCCAAAACAGATAGTTGTTGGGCATCCGACAGCTGCCAATGCTCCAACAGTTGCGTGATCATGCTCGCAAGGGCCTGTTGTTTTTCACGATCGGGCTTAGTGGATTCGAGCTGAGCCATAGGAAGTTTGCCTTTTGGTGTTTTCAATCCATCGTAACAATCGATTCGAGTACCGCAAGAGCGGTGCGATTAACTCAGCTGCGAACTGCCAGCCAGGGTGAAGTTTTACTTAGGCGGAGTAAACACGGTAGCCGCACGGCAGGTCACAGTGAATCATGGAAGCCTTCTATCACCTACTACTGGATGACCCGAATCTTGAAACTGTGGGAGTCGGGGAGTCTCTGGGCGAAGAATTGACCCATCAGCTGAGCTGGGATGTCCCTAGCGCTACCCAGCAAAGATTGGACGACGCTATAACGAAAGTTCGTCGGGCAGACCCTCGGATGGAAGGCGTCAAATCAGCCATCATCCGAGCTGCTATTCGCCACACGGTTTAGTCAATCCCGCCAACGGTTGGCAGGTAAAGTAAAGTGGACATAAGTAGCCGAAAATAAAAGAAAAACGATGTCGTTTTTTGCGAAAAAATACTCTTTTTAGCCGGAAAAAGCAGTGAGTAAGACTTGGTAGATGCTAGGCGAATACAAAGAAATACCGCTTGATCTCATCCGCCGCGGTCGTTTCCAACCGAGGCAACACTTCTCTCAGGAAAAACTCGAAGAGCTGGCCGATTCCTACGCGGAATGGGGTTCAGTAACCTATCTTGGTCCGTCCAGATTGCATAGCTCCCAGGGCTCCCCTCCATCGTTCGCGATTACGATGATCTGCAGGCGGCCCGAGCTGCGCACATCGAAAACACGCATCGAGAAGATCTGACGCCTCTGGAGAATGCGGAATACATCCGACGACTGATCGATGAATTCGACTTCAAACACTAGGAAGTCGCGGACTACTTAGCGATCTCGCGGCCGGTCGTTACCAACTATCTCCGCCTGCTTAAACTAGGGACCCGCGCTCGAGAGCTCCTGGGAGCCGAGCGGCTGGCAAACGGACATGCTCGCGTTCTGGTGAGTGTGCCGGAGCCGATGCAAGGCCAATTGGCCAAGCTCTGCGCCGAGAAAGAATGATCCGTTCGCCTACTGGAGAAAAAGGTCAAAGAGGTGCTCTCGACAGAAGCCGAGCAGGAACAGAGGAAGAACAGAGCGGTCTTGCTCCGCTCCGATTCCGCTGGCCGACTCCACGCGACGACCTTCTTCCGCTTGTCGGCCACGAGCCTTCCTTCTCGATATTCCTTGCGCCACCGTGACAGCATGAACGGGTGTATATCCAGGGTTCGCGCCAGCTCCTAGGCCTGTAGGCCATCCATTAGGTTCAGTCGAACTGCCTTGGCCTTGAACTCCTCCGAGTAGCGCCACGTTTTACAGGGCTGATTGCTCTTTGGCATTGGACACCTCTTTCGTCGCTTAACTTCGGTTTCCGCTAAATCGGGGGAAGTTCAGCCGGGTTTTGATCGTGCCTCCGTGGGGGGACCTTTGGCGCCCAACTAGGCAGAAAGGAAAATTTTTTTCGCTTTTTATTTCAGATACTTGCTGACTTCTTTGCGTGCAAAAACTCCATAAAGTCTCTTTTGCCGAGGTCTTAAGAATAGAGGACGACTTAAACGGCAACCACTGAGGTAAAAATGCGGCGACTAAGCGAGCTTCCACTCTCATCGATAAATGGGCTCCACCCCTCCCTAACGGCTCTCAGAGCCCGGCTATCAATCCCGCCGCTTGGCTCGGTTTGCGCGACGGCTGTCGATACCCGTTCACTACGACACCTCGCACGCATCACGCCCATCCGGGTTACCCAACGGCGGACTGATTACGTCTGTACGGGGAACGTCCGCCTCTATAACGCGCTTCGTGCCGCGATACCCGAACACGCCATTGTACCGGTCCTAGTCGACCGGCAACGCCCCCTACGGGACCTCCATGACGAGCACCTCACTGAATTGCTGCTAATGCCGGCATTGGTCGGGCTGCACACCGCCGATATCGTGCGTTTATTTCGACTCGCCAAGCACCTGCAGACCTCCGATGAGTTCGCCAATATGGGGCTTTCCACAAAGGCCGATTTTGGTCGGTTGTTTCGATTGAGTCCCGGAAAGATGAGGTCACTGAAATGAGCCATGTTGCGCCGTCACAGAGCACCGCTCACCAAGTTTTGCTGGAGGAGGCGAAAAACGCTGGGTTTTCTCCCAAACGAATTCGCCGGTTCCTATGGCTAATTAATGCTCACGATGATCTTCTAGCATTCCCGCTGGTTTGCCGGAGTCTTGGCCTAATTTTGGGGCGCGTTGAGGAGTATGCGATCGCCGACATGCAAGCGATGAATATACGGGATTGGCCCGAGATCATCGCCTGGACGCAGGAACATCAACACCATTTAAGTGAGCGGATCGGTGAATCATTCAGTCGCGGTAGTGAATCGGCCAAGACCGGCCATCCGCTCCTTGGCTACGGGGCTGTCCGGCACCCTCTCTACACGGCCCTATGCGATTGTCCTGCCGACAAAGATAGTCAGGGCCTCTTTCATCTCTTGGCCGGTCATTTTGTCGTGGCGCACGTTTCACTGTTCACCGAATTCGTGCCCCTCAGTCAGTACGAATCGCACGCCGTTGATGGTGAAATTATCGGGCCGCCACGCTCGACTTATCACGCTGCGCTGGGGCTGAGGGCCATGAGTGATCCAGATTCAAAACCACTTCTTATGTCGATCAAGCCCTTCTTAAATCATAATGAATTCATCCGATCGGCCAAATTTACTCTCGGGAATCTATCCGATAATAATCAGGAAAAGCGTTTTCGGCTGCATCGAAAGCTCAGAGCAGCTAATCCACTATCTTGCTAGGGTGGCAGGTCTTGCACCCTGGCGAACTCGAAAGGCGGGCACCGGCTCTAGGGGATCTAATCGCCGAATGCACCGTTCGTTTACCGATCAGCTCATCGACGCTGAAGAGTCTTTTGGGTACCACGGTGATCCCGATGACCCCTACGACAACAGCGGCCACTATCAGGCGGTCGGCGGCCCAATAGTGTTAGCTCATCCGCACGGAACTCCACCGGATGAGTTTGGCCAGCAGGAGGAACTTGGCCTATCTGACTACGGCTGTGATCCCGCTCTCGAGGCTGCGAAAGTCGCGTTAGCGGCAAAAGGCCAAGCTCGCCATATCGAGATGGCGAATCAAATGCTCCCCTGGAAATACGGTAATCTCACGGTCGAGGAAATCGCTAACCTTGTTTCCGTCTGCAACGAGCGGTTCCGGAAACTCATCTCCCAAAACGTCTGGACACAGGATGAGGCACTGGAGGCCGAGACCATCGCTCTTGTACAGACCGCGCTGTGGACCGGGAGTTCGCTGGAGCGTGCTGTGGATCTACAGATCATCACATCACCGAACCCGGATGCCGAACTGGCCTTGTATGCGCCGGAGGCAAAGCTTAACGAGCACCGAATATGCGAATGGCGAGTGCGCAGTCATTTCCCGGAATACGCGACACACATATCGCTATCAGACGAGGACAAATTGCTCCTGCGGCCGAGGGGCCGATTTGTTTACCTGCCCGACATACTCGGGGTCTCTCGCTATCTCGTGCCGTTGAAAGAGCGCGAGCGCAACCGCAAAGGCAATCGACTGTTTCGACGCGAACTCGACGTGTACCGTCGGAGCTTGAAGGCACTGCTTAAGTCGGTTCCGAATGGACGACGAATCACTGAACACAAAATTACTCGTTTGGTGTTCAACAGAATACAGGAATCCTCTGGACACATCGTTTATGCGGTAGCACTGACCGGCCGCCCGCACCCGCTAGCTAACGTTCGGATGTTCTATTCGACCCCGAGAATAGAAACACTTCGTCGCTATTACATCAGCGCCGTGGATAAACTAGCGACCCAGGTCTACTCAGCGATCGACAAACCAAAACCAGCACCCTATCTGGCGCCGAAGCCCATCCATGATCTTTCAGTGGGGAGTCGTCTCTGTCCTAGCTATGCGGCGGTAAAAACTGCAGTAGCCCGGATGCAGAAACGGATAGCGGCACTCGGCAGCTACAACTGTCGCGTCTCGTTCGCCCGCTACCATAACCTATATACGCTCTATACCATTCAGATGATTGGGTATGCGAGTGGCTATCGCGCAGTGGTATCCCCGTTTATTCCTTCAAGCCAAATCGATCGGGAGAGCGGTCTTGCAACCCTCTCCGATAAAGACGACCAGGAAAACTCGAAAACTCGTCTGATTTGGTTACCTCCGGCTGTCATCGAGCAAATCCTCGCATACGAAAGACACGTCCGCGCTATTTTCGAAAGTGTGGATGCACCACTAGGACCTAATAGCGATGTACTTTTCATCGACGAGCGTCGGTTTGTGGCGAGGGAGGTACGCCCCAAAACCGTCGAGGTTTACCTTTCAGAATTCTTGCCCGTGCAAGCTAATACGCACCGGCGGTTTATGCGCACCGAGTTAGCCGAGCGGGGCTGTCCCCCTGAGGTCATCGATGCCTGGATGGGGCACTGGTCGCGTGGAGAGGAGCCTTGGGGCCCGTATTCATCGTTTTGCGTTGAGCAGTATGTGGCGTCTCTTCAACAATACCTACTCCCGTTGCTGGAAGGACTAGGATGGCGTCTCGTTCAGAGTGAGGTAGGTATCAATGGATAATTTCGGGACTATCTGGGATTTCACTGATGTCAATCCCAAGCGTTTGCGGCAGTCGGGCGCCTCACTCCGCAAGCTGCTGCAGAGCCATTCCAGCCCGATAGGAGACGTTCTGCTGGGACACGGCGGACGCACGGGTTCAAAGGACGAGATGCGGCAACTCGAAGCGTTCATCCTCCACAAAATTGGACAGCGCCGTGAAGCGGTGGATTACCTTCGGGCGCTGCAGGTCGTGATCGAGCGAGGCTTTAAGGCCGGTCTGTTCGAAGTATGCCCCCCTCGGATCCCAACGCTCACCAAACGGCACCCGAGTCCCTTCGATGAAAATACGATTGCGAATTTGGGGCGCTATCGTCAGTGGCGGGAGGTCCTGCAGCAAAATGCCTGCGAAAACACTTCTCTGGAATTAAAGATCGAGGTCGGACGCGCATTAACCTCGGCGGTTCTCCAAGGGTGTTTGTTAGAGCAACGCATACTTGAGTCTCTTTTACGCCACATAGATACCCCTCCGGTCTTGACTGACGAGAGGGTGTCCTATGAACTCTCACTTCCCTGGGGGAAAGAGGAGAATCAAGAATTCCGGCGCTGGACAGCTGATCCACTTACCGAACTGCTCTTGTACCGATTGCAGGGGCGCGTCGGTAGTGAACCTGAAGATTGGGGTAAGCGGCCCGCCGATACGGCGGTACGTGCGTTTTTCAAGAGCACCGGACTCAACAGGGGTGACTGCCCGAAAACCCTCTCTGACCTGTTGTCGGTCGCGAAATCCTGGTGGCAAAACAAACTGCCGCTAGGGCTGATTGACTACGCAGCACGCACCCGACCATCACATTCGCTCGAGTCGACCAGTTGGTATCGTCTTTTGGGCCTTGAGCCGCCAAATGCTTCGGCATTGCAAACAGCCGTGGTGACGCAGCTTCCTGAGAGTGACGCTGCGGATGGTCTCTCGGATGGTTACTCCATCGACTGGTTCGATCGCGCCCGCGTTGCCCTGCGTGACTCGGACAAAGGTACCGTGCGCCGAAATCTCGAACGGCTAAATAGTGAGTTTCCGGATCCCTATGATCCAGCCCACCTGTTTACTCGCTGGGCGATATTCATGCTGAACGTCGGCTCCGCGGCGGGCAATCCTCTAAAGCTCACGACGATACGCGGTTACTTTGGCCCTGTCGGTGGCCGCATTCTCGGCCAGCTCGGGCACCTCGACCTGAGCACGCTTTCCGCCGATGCGCTCGAGGAAATTTATGCGGAGGTTATCGGTGATGCACGAAGCGCCAATCATCGGAGGAATCTCGCTCGTGGTGTGCGTGAATTTCATCGCTTTCTCGTAGCCGAATATCACGCGGACCCTATTGATGAGGGCGAAGTTCTCGGCATCGGTAGGGGACTCATTGGCGTCGATGCAAACCTTATCTCGGTAGACGAGTACTCGGCTGTTCTTGCTCATCTCAATAGTATGCAGCTCGAGATAGTCCACCCGGATCTCACAAAAATCGCTCGCCTTGTTGTAAGCGATTAGCGAAACCCGTATTGCGCGGGGTTCCGGCCTAATCCAAGCTGTCGGCGTCGAGATTGAAAGGCAGCAGCGCCTCGAAATCCTCGACCGATTCGGCGCCGGGTAGTTCTTTAAAAACGTGGCGCAGGTAGCGGTAGGGCTCATGGCCGCTGGCCTTGGCGGTGGCGATGAGACTGTATAGCCGTGCCGAGGTGTGCGCGCCCTTGGGGGTATCGGCAAAGAGCCAGTTGTTGCGACCGATGACAAAGGGGCGGATGGCGCGCTCGGCGGCATTGTTGTCGATGCTGAGGCGGCCGTCTTCGACGTAACGGGCCAGCTTGGACCATTCACCGGCCAGATAGCCCAAGGCCCTGCCGATGGCACTTTGGGGCGGTACCTCGGGCAGCGACTGCTCCAGCCACTTTCGCATGTCCTTCAGCACCGGCCGGGCCTTCTCCTGGCGCAGTCGGTAGCGCTCCTCGGGGCTGAGGTCTTTGGCCTGCTTTTCGATACGGTAGAGCTTGCCAATGAAGTCGAGGCCCTTGCCAGCGCGGCCGGTCGGTTTGCCCTTGGCCTTCTTGCCCTGCGCCTTGAGCGCCTCGTCGAATTTGCGCCGGGCATGGGCCATGCAGCCAAGCAGGCGCACATCCTGCTGCTCGGCCACGGCGTTATAGCCGTCATAGCCATCGCACTGCACAGTGCCGCTAAAGCCTTCAAGCAGACGAAGCGGTACGGACTGGCCCCTTGAGGGGTCGTAATCGAAGAGGATGACCGGCTTGTCGGGCGGACCGCCGCGCTGGACCCACATATAGGACTTGGAGGATGCCTTTTTGCCGTCCTCCTTCAACACCTGCACCGTAGTCTCGTCCATCTGCACGATGTCGTAACCGAGCAGCGTATCGCGCAGCAGGTTAACCAGTGGCAGGACCAAATCCCCGAGCTTGAGCATCCAGCCGGCCAGGGTGGCCCGGGGGATCTCGACGCCGGCCCGCCTCAGAATGCTTTCCTGTCGGTACAGCGGCAGGGCATCGACGTACTTGGCGGTACACACGTGGGCCAGAAGGCCGGGGCTGGCAAAGCTCTTCGGAATCGGCTGGGGCGGGAGCTTCGCCGTCTTCACCCCCTGACGGCAGCAGGGGCAGGCGTACTTGGGCCGGATGTGACGCAACACCTGGACTTTGGCCGGGATCACATCCAGCTGCTCGGAGATCTCCTCGCCAATGCGCTCCAGGGCGCTGCCGTCATGCGGGCAGACCTTCTCGGCTTCGGGCAGGTCATGCAGGACCTCGACCCGCTCGATGTAATCCGGCAGCGGCTTGCGACCGGGCTTTTGGCGCTGGTGGGCCGGGACAGTGACCGAGGCTTCTTCGGCTTCATCGACTGTGCCCTCGGCCTGCTCCGGGGCCTCGGCCTCATTGAAAAGGCCGAGCTGGTGTTTGTCGGCCTTTTCCGAAGAGCGGCCGAAGCGCTTGGCCACCAGGATATTCAGCTTTTCCTGAAGCGCGACAATCTGCGCGTCTTTTCGCTGCAGCTGCGTCTGCTGCTTGGCAACCAGCGCTTTCAGCGCCTCGATGTCGTCCGGCAAATTGTTCGTAACAGCGACCATGGCCCCATTGTACCGAGCCAAAGCGATGGTCGTGATCGAACTTTTCGATCGGCCTATAAAGCTGACTTGTAGTGCAGCGCCTGATGCGGCCGCACATAGCGCAAATCAATCCCGTCGAGCAGCCAGTTGAGCTGCTGGCCGGTGAGCGTAGCCAGTTCGCCGCCGAGAAAGACCGGCCACTTGAAGCGCTCCTTCTCCAGACGCTTCATCCACAGGCAAAAGCCGGAGCCTTCCCAGTAGAGCATCTTGACCTTGTCGCGGCGCCGGTTGACGAAGACGAACAGCCGCTCGGAGAACGGGTCGAGTTCCAGCTCGGCTTCGACCAGCACCGCCAAGCCATTGATGCCCTTTCGAAAGTCCACCGGCTTGAGGCAAACATACACCTCAGGCAGGTCGTTACTCGGGCGCATCATCCGGCCAAGGCCCTTACCAACTCCGCCACCCAGGCCGGCTCGGTGCTGTTATCGAACTCCAGCGCCACGCCCGTCGGCAAGACAACGCGGCAGCGGCCCAGTCCGCGACCGTCAACGACACGGGCTTTTTGAAACAGGCGAGGCCGCGCGGGATTATCGCCGAGGACGCCTTTGCGCCGGAGCGTGGACTTCCAGTTATAGAAGGCCGTTACGTTCAACTCATGCGCCTTGGCGTACTGGCGCATCGACTGTCCGGACTGCTCGCAGGCCCGGATGTGATCAAGCCAGACGCGCTGCTTGTCGGTGAGTGAGATTTCCGTGGTGTCCATGCTGTGCTCCGGTTTGCTTGACTGCCGGTGCACAGTGTTGCCCCTCAGAATGCGCGAGAGAAGTACGGGGAAGAATTACCGGTTACGCCTTGTTTTCATGCTTGGATTTCGGTGCGGTCTCCGGCGCCGAGAGGCATCACATCTTGAGCTGCCGGACCTACATCTCGCTAAACCTAGCGAACTGCTCATTCGCCCGTATTTCCACCGTTTCTTGAAGAGCACGAGTTCGGTTCGCAAGCTGCCGTTAGAGGTGCTGTTAGAGCCTCAAGAAATGGACGAGCTGGTGGACTGGCATAGCCATCGGGCTCGACAGATCGAACATCGAGGTGGTCACCCCTTCCTCTTCAGCATTCCTGCTCGGGGCCATGCGTGCATTCCCCAGGACACGCTTTTCCCGGTGATTCATCGTGCAATGCGGGAGGTAACGGGCGATCCAACGATCCGCTTTCACAGTCTGCGGCACAGCTTCGCAAGCTGGACCGTGTTGCGTCTTGTGGTTGGCGATCATTTGCCCGAACATGAGTTGTTCCGTACGCTGCCCAAAACGCGGGAATTTCTTGATAGTTCGGTGGAATTTAGAAAGAGGCTTTACGGAACCGACCACCCCACCCGCAAGCATTTTTTCTCTGTAGCATCGCTACTCGGCCACTCGGCGCCGGATATTAGTCTGGAACACTACATTCACTGGTGCGATGTATTGCTCGCGGAATTCACGCGGAAGTTTGCTCAGGACATCAGCAAAACCGCCTTTATCGGCGCCTCAGGCGTTGCTGTGAGTACGGCCCAGCGGTGGTGGAAGGAGGGAGGTCTCAAGGAATTAGTGAAACGGCGACGGCAAATCGCGATAAAGCATAAACTCCTGCTAAAACCAGACAACGCCGTATACCGGCCCAAGGAAAAACTGCCCGTTGAGGATGACTCCTTCACCTTTGAAAGAGTTTGGAACTGCATGTACCTGCGAACCGCTCGAGGATTTGAATACGAAAACCTCTCCGCTCGTTATGGATTCAGCGTCAGCCAAATTCAAGCGATGGAGTCAAAGGCATTAGAGATCAGCCGTCTTTCTGATGGTGGTCGCCACTGCACATTGAGGCATCGCTCAGTAAGACATGTACTTGATCTATCCCGTCCTGAAGAAAAGACGTTGCTTCCCGTGCCGATACGACCGGGAGCTGCTGAACTGCGTCGTGTGACTGGCCTAATTGGCGAACCTCTTATCCATGAGCTGCATAACAACCTTAATAGCTTGCGTCCGCTCCTGGATTACTACGTAGAAAACGGATGGCGGACTGACAACCACCTGTATTTCCGTAATCCAGACAGCCCAGCGATGGCCCTTCAATACTTGGCATTTCTACAGCGGCTCGGGCTGGCTCGTGATTCCATAGAACTGACGGTACGGGATCAGCGGAAACGCTCGCCGGTAGTGGCCAAATGGCGGCGGGCTCTTGGCAGAGAGTGGACCAAAGACATCAACAGGAACGCCCCGACCAATGTCGATAGCGAGGCGGCGATCACATGGCTGGGAATACGTCCCTTGTTTCCGTCTCCAGAGGCGGGCAAAGCTATGAGTTCGCCGGCTTTTCGGTACCTGATGATATGCGCTGCGATATATGCTGATGCCCTATTAGATGTTGATCCTTCGCGGGTGCCGGCCAGATCGCCAATTAGCTTTTCCAGCGGGGGCGGATTCTGAAAGGGGGTCCTCGGACAGGACGCTAAAGGGAACTAACCCTTTTACCCCGACCCCTTTAAACCTGGCTTCCTTACCCTCCTTGACGCGTTACGGAAAGCGTAATAGGCTCCACCCATGATTAAGACGTTCCGCGGTAGGGAAACGGCAGCCCTGTTTGCCGATGAGCGGGTGCGACGCATACCGCCCGCGATCAGGCAAGTGGCCCGGCGCAAGCTGGTGCAACTGGATCAGGTCTCGCGTGTAGAAGAGTTGCGGGTACCGCCCGGAAACCGATTAGAGCCGCTCGCCGGAGACCGGCAGGGGCAATGGAGCATTCGCGTCAATGCCCAGTGGCGAATCTGCTTTCGTTTCGAAGACGGTCACGCCTGGGATGTCGAGGTAGTCGATTATCACTGAGGAGCAACGCCATGACGGTACGCCGTGAAGAGATCAACAGCCTGGATTTTTCCGACCTGGTGGAGGCCGGCGGCAAGTTGCCTCCTGTCCATCCGGGCGAGATCCTGCGCGAAGAGTTCATGAAGCCGCTGGGGCTGAGTGCCAATGCACTTGCGAAGGCACTGCATGTGCCCACCAACCGTATCACGGCCATCGTGAACGAACAGCGGGGAATCACGGCGGATACAGCGCTACGCCTGTCGCGCTACTTCGGCAGCACGGCGGAGTTTTGGCTGAATCTCCAGAAGGACTATGAACTGCGCGTGGCCAGGCGCGACAGCTTGCCGCGCATTGCCAGTGAGATTGAGCCCTGTTCGGGGCAGCAACGGGGTTGAAGGCTGCTGCGGGCATGTGCTGGAGAAACTGCCGCTATCGGTCCGCAGCTGGGAGTGCCCAAGTGCGGGGCAGAGCATGACCGTTATCAACGCGGCCCGAAATGTTTTGATGTTTGCTACCGGCGGGAGGCCGAATTGGCTTTGAACCGATCTCAATGAGATACCTTTGAGTCAGGAATCAGTTTCACTGCCTCGCAATTGAAATTAACTTTATTAGTATATTCTTGTTTTCCGATATGAACGGAGTGTGGGCAATTCGGCTAGCGGTCAAAATCATCTGCGAAATCTGCCTGCGCGAAGATCTCAGTTGTGCCCACGTTGTGCGTTCTAACTAGTAAATAATGGGGCTTCCCATCAAACGTCAAATGCTAAATTTTCCCCTATTTACAACGAGTTAAGTGCAATTAGGCAGGTGTAGTACTATGTAGGGGACCACACTCCGGAGGGGAAGTCAGAGGTTCGAATCCTCTCGGGCGCGCCAATTCCCTGATTTTCCTCAGTTTTTATTCCTGAAAGTCGTCGCGAATGGGGCATTTGAGCGTTGGCGTTCGGAGCCAATGCTTAAGTTCTCGGCGGTGGTTTCAGGTCATTTGATTTTTTGGCGAAAACCAGTTGTACCTCGCCACCATACCTTCCTTCTCTCCCAAAAGATCAACAGACCCTAGCTCGCCAGGGCATCCAGGAAGGCGAACCATTTCCCGCGCAAGCGCTCGAACCGCTCGGGCCGGGAAAGCATCGCCTCGCGGGACTGCACGAACTCGCCTGCCGGAAGCGGTGCGTCGTGGTCAGCGAACACGCCAGCCGCACCGGGTGTGATCTCCGGGTGAAACTGGAAGGCCCAGACCCGTCCCTCGTGGACAAAGCCCTGGTTTTTGCAGCCGGCACTTTCAGCGAAAGGCGTTACGCCCGGCGGTAGTTCGAAACGGTCGCCATGCCAGTGAAAGGCCTCGTTTTCAGTATCGGGCAGCAACTTTTCAAGCGGAGCGGGTGCGGCGGTACGCTCCAGAGGAAACCAACCGATCTCCTGGCACCCGTTGCTCACCACCGGCCCGCCCAGCACATCGCTGATCAGTTGAGCGCCGAGGCAGATACCGATAACGGTGCGTTCGGCTTTGATGACCTCCCCGATGAAGCGCTTTTCTTCCGGAAACCAGGGATACGCCTGCTCCTCGTAGATGTTCATCGGCCCGCCCATGACGACAAGCCAGTCGAAGCTGTCGGGCGCGGGCAGGGCCTCGCCCTCGAAAAGTCGTGTACCGGCGACCGAATGGCCGCGCGCGCCGGCCCACTCGGCGGTACTTCCCAACCCTTCGTAGGGTACGTGCTGCAGATAATGGATTCGCATTTGAGCCCTCGCGGTTAATCAGAATTGACGCGTACGCAGCATCACCAGCGTACAGCCCCGGATGCACTCCGCGCCTTCCCGGGCAAGGCGCTCCTCCAGCACATCGGATTCGGTTCCCGGATTGAAGATCACCCGTTTCGGGGCGAGCGCGGCAATATCCTCAATCATTGGGGCGGTACGCCGGGGGCCGACATAAAGCGCCAACGTATGGACCGGGCCCTTGATGTCCCGCAGGTCGTGCATAACGGCGATTCCTTCGATCTCCTCGATCTTCGGGTGCACCGGAACCACAGAATAGCCGCCTTCCATCAACAGGCGCTGGGCGCGGTTCGAATAGCGATCCGCCTTGGGGCTCGCGCCGAGAATGACCACCCGGTGTTCGACCGGGTTGGCGGGGAGGGAACTCGTAGTTTGCAGGTTCACAGAATATTCCGACTCGGACCAAGTGGGGGACAATATCATAAGCTGGAAGCCTGTTTTGACTTCCCCGGCTTTTCGGAAATGGCCTGGACGGCCTCCTGATCGATGAAGGTTCGATGCCTGCGGATAGCGGGGAGAAGGACCGAGTCGGCGTAGGGGCAACCCGTGGCGCCGGGATCCACCTGCTCCTCCTTGGCGGCCAGTTCGCCCGCATGCCCCTCTCCCTTTTCAAGCAACCGAAGCATGGGCTCATAGCCCGGCTGCCAGGCGCGCACCTCACCGAAGCGCCGACGCAGTGCTTTGAGGATCCCGAAGCCGGCGTAATCGAGATCGCCCCAGAACCCAACCGGCAAGGCCGCATCATAGTCGCCGCTCCACCAACGGACAAAGGTGGATTGTGCGGCGTGATCCGAGTTTTGGTGGAAATGCAGGCTGGCGGCTTCAGCTTCCCGTATCCGGCCGGCACTACCACGGTATCCGGCTACATAGACCAAGGCGGTAGATGGCCAGGAAAATGCGTCGGCCACGAGTTGAAGATAGGTGTCCTGGTTCTCCACAAACAGCACGTTTTGAAATCCGGACGGCAGGTGGACATGAACCAGTACCGGACGTGTTCGGAGCACCAATTCGGGAAATAGCCGATGCACCAGATCTTCACGGCTATCGAGGCATTTGGAATGCCCCCAGAAACAGCGGGCGGCGAGTTGGCGAAGGGTAAGCCCCTCTTTCCGCACTTCATCAATGGATGCAAAAGCCGCGACGACCTCTTCTGCGCTTTTGCCGGGAAGCTCCATCGTGCGCTCCAGCAAAGCGGCACCGCCACCGGCGAACCGGCCCGCATAGTGCGTGACTGCCGCTCCCCAGGACTCCCGATACGGCACTCGAAGCGGACGTTCGAACCAGGTCCGAAGGAGAGCTTCCGCCTTAGGGATCAGACGCAGCCGCGCGCCTTCGAACTCGGCGGCCAAACGGTCGCGTTTGCGATCCGGAACAATTTCGATTACCCGACCTTCCAGCGACTTCAGCAAGGCCCAGAGGCGATCGGCGGCTTCATCGTGGCGAAAAAGCGCGGGAAAGGTCTTTGCGTTGACCGGAAGCTGAACCGGCAGGCTACGCTGCTCCGATGACTTGCTGTCGAGGCGGTCGAGAAAGGTATTGAGGGCAGCCCTGATGTCGGGCTCGTCATCTAACCAGGGCGGCTTTGAGCTCATCGGGTGATTTTCCACGGGATTGCCTCAGCAGGCTGTTGAAAAACTCCCTCTCCCCCCGGGAGAGGGCCGGGGTGAGGGGGTTCAATGCAGGTAACTACCTGGTTTTTTAACCCCCTCATCCTAGCCTTCTCCCTGAGGGAGAAGGGACAAAACCCTTTTTCAACAGCCTGTTAGCAAGCAAAATGTTCACATGGGCGCAATCGGTGTAGGTGGGATTCAGCACACCTTTCCCACCGTTTGGGAGGGCTCCAGACAAATCGGAGTCTTTGTCCCGAGCGGCTAGAAAACTCGATGCTTAAGGCTCGGCAAACTCCTCCATGAAATCCAGCTCCGCCTGCTGGTAGACGGTACGACGATGGTTGGCCCACAGCTGTTGGATGCGTTCGCGGTTGCACTGCTTGCGGTCTACCAGAACGCGGGTATCGAGCTGGCCGCGCGGTCGGTCGCTGGGGACCTTGGCGAAGACGAATTCGTTGCTGATCAGATCCATGAAGGGTCCGCATTTGCTGGTGGGCATGATGAACAGCAACTGCAGGCCCAGGCTCTCGGTCAGGTAGTGAATCACTTCGCGGGATCGGGTCTCGTCCATTTTGGAGAAGGCCTCATCGACGAGCACCATTCGCAGGTGGGTATCGCCCTCGGCGAAACGGAATGCGGAGGTGATCGCGGCGGCTCGGATGATGTAGGCGGGCGTCTCCAGCTGGCCGCCGGAGCCGGTCCCGTATTCGGAAAGCGGAATAGGCGGCTTGCCCTCCACCTCCTTGTAGATTTCGTAGCGGCGGTAGTTGCGGTAATCGGCGATGCGTTCCAGATCGCGCAGGGCGCGCTGCGGATCATCATCCAGGAGCATGCTCATCAGCTCCTCCAGCACCCGCTTTGACTTCGCCGACAACTCCGCCTCGAAGAGCGTCAAGTCATCACCGAGGGTGGGGTTCCTGACCACCTCCTCGAAGAAGCGGGCATAGTCCCGGTACTCGGGGATCCAGTCCGAGGCGAAACGGAAGGTTTCACGGTCGGCGCCGAAACGGTGGTGCTGAAGCTCGCGGTTGAGCAGTTCGATCTGCCGCTTTCCATCGTTGATCGCCTGGTAGATGGCATGGCAGAGATGGGTGACGAAGGCGTTGTTGAAGGCCTCTTTCAGTTCACCCAGTTGCTGATGCCTTTCCACCAGAATATTGTTCTTGAGTACGTTGTAGACGCGATCGACATCCCGCTGCAGGTCGCAGATCGCCTTGAACAGCGCCGCGTCGTACTCGCCGTCGAAACTGGCATAAGGGATGGCGTCGGCGGGGCGACAGTGCTGATTGTGGGCCTGGACTGCCTCTGCCGTCTTTCGCTCCGAGGCGTGCAGGTCCTTTTCCACCTCTTCCCGATAATTCCCGGCGTGCTCCACGTTGAGGTCGCGCGCCTCGTCGTCCGCCCTGTCGAGCGTGGCGTCCACGTCGAAGTCGGGCCAGATGGGGGTGATGGCGTGCAGTGCCTCCTCGCGCTGCTCGACCCGCTCCCGGTTCTGCTCCTGAAGGCCGGAAAGCGCCCTCGCCTGCTTCTCCAGGTGCGCCAACTCTTTCTGGATCTGGCCGATGCGCTGGTTGAGTTCCGTCTCGCGCCGATTCAGTTCCGTCTGTTCCTCCTTCAGCTTTCTCAGCCGCTGCTCCAGATCCTTGTGCTCGGAAAGGTCGAGCTGCTCCAGCAGGTTCTTGAGTTTGCGGATTTGGCGATGGGTCGACAGAACGACGGCCAGCTGATCCGCGTACTCCAGCGGCTTCAAGGCGTCGACGGCCCGCAGGAGTGAGGTCAACTGCTGCAGCCGATCGTTCGCCCCGTTCCACTCCATCTCTATCGACGCCAGCTCGTTCCGCTTGGCCGCCAATGCCCTCTCCCGGGCGGCGGCGCCGAACACCAGTTCGGTGTCGGGCAGGTCGCAGCGGAACATGGAGTAGCTGCCCGAGCCCATGCCATCGGGGGTGATGCCCCGGCGGGTGTGGCGCAACTCCTCGGCAGATTCCACACGCACCACCGTCCCGTAGCTGGCGGCGAGATAGGCGCGGGCCACGGCGTGACTGAACTCCAGCACGTGAAGGATGGAGTCCGGCTCCAGACGCATGCGCTCGGCATCGCGCACCGCCTTATCCCCCTGAATCACCCGCGCGCGGTTGTCACGGCCGGGCAGGGCGCGGACGATGCGGATCGCGTCCGCTTCGTAGCGGGGCTCGACAAGGATCGAGAAGCGCGCGCCGCCAATGTAGCCCTCGATGGCCGCCTGCCACTGCGGGTCCTTCACCTCCACATGGTCGCAGAGTACTCTCGGGTCCGCAGCGGGGCACTGCTGGCGAATCGCCGCCAGGGCCCGCTCGACGTGGGGCGGATAGGTGACCTGATGCGCCGTGAGGCGCTCGATCTCCTGAAGCTTCTGCCGGCGCTGGTTCGCCAGGTGTTCGTAGCGGGAGCGCCGGCCATGAACCCAGCCCGCGAGTTGGTCGCGAAGCGCCTCGCCTTCGCCGCTTTCGTGCCAGCGGCTGAACCAGCCGCTGTGAATGCGCTGAATGTCACGAGCGCCATCGAGCTTGGTCTCCAGCGCGGAGAGATCATTGGACAGGTCCCGCTGGACCAGCTCATGCACGTCGATGCTGCCCTTTCCGCTGTCGGCAACTTCCCGTGCAACGGCCCCCAACTCGAGGTCGGCGATCCGCGGTGCCTCCGTCGCCAGTTCAGGATCGGTCAGGGCCGAGGCGATGGTCCGGCTCGCCTGGACATTGGCCTCGAGCTTGCCGCTCTCACCCAGCATCGCCCTGGCCTGCTCCACCAGTCGCTGGTCCGCGTGCGTGCGCTCTTTCTCCAGTTCATCCTTTTGGCGCAGGGCATCGATGCCCTGGCGCTGTGCCTCCAGGCTGACGCGTTCGTCATGCAGCTGTTCGGAGCGGGCTTGGACTTCCGCGATGGCGCTCTCGCTCTGCGCCAGTGCCCGGCGCTGCTCCTCCTGAAGCTGCTTGCCGCGCAGGTAATCCCGCTGGCGCGCCTGGTATTCGGCCTGTGCCAGGGTGTAGTCGAGCACGTTCAGCTCGATCCACTGTTCGATGTAGCGCTGGGCATGATGGCGCGCACCCTCCAGGGTTTCGATGGACTCGACCAGCCGGGCGGCGTCGCGCTCCATCCCGTGTATGGTCTTCAGCTGGCTGGAGATGTCGCGGATGGCCTCGCCCAGGTCCTTCGGTTCGAGGATCTCATCGGCCACAAAGCGATTGATGCCCTGCACGGGCTTGTAGGCCATGAAGCGGGAGAAGGCCCGGGCGGCGGCCACCGCCTCCTGTTCGGGGACGGCATCCGCCCTTCCCCGCAGTGCACCATAGAGGCGGCGCAAATACGCCTTTTTGGTCTCGTATTTCTCAACGCGGCGCTTGCCGAACTCCTGTATAAGCAGGGTCTGCAGATCCGTCAGCGGCACCACATACTTACCGCCCGCGTCCTCGCGCACGAAATGGCCGTAAGAGAGCTCTTCTCCGGGAAGGATAAAAAACTGCGCATCATCCTGTCGGGCGACGCTGTTGTTGGCGGCATCGAGCCAGGCGCGCACGGCGATGATGGCGGTAAACGGCTCGCCCCGTTCGCCTTCGGTGGGATGGAAGACCGCAGCCAGATAGCCATCCGTGGGGTCGAGGCGCGCATAGCTGCCATCATCACAACCCAGCACGTAAGAGGCGAGCGTACGTACCCGTTTGCCGCCACGGCCGCGCTGGGTGGTCTCATCCTGTCCCGGATTGAACTGAAACAGGTTTTCGTGCGCGGCGGTCATCACCGTCTGAATGGCATCAGCGGCGGTGGTCTTACCGGAGCCATTGCCACCCGAAAACAGATTGACCGGGCCGAAATCGAATTCGATGCTGGGGATATTGCCCCAGTTGATGTAGACAAACTGCTTAAGAAACATCCTCGGCCTCTTCTTCCTTCGGGGGCAGGGCCTGCTCAAGGGTGGCGAGTGCATCATCCCCGACGAAACCGACGATCATCGGGTGGATCTTCAGCCACGATTCGACCGCCTCGATATCGGTGTCCTGGCGGTAGTCGATCAGACGCAGCTGACGCAGACGCTGGAATACACGTTTGCGCTCGCCCAGTTTGTCCGGCAGGGAACGGCCCAGCAGGTTTTTCATGGCGATGCCGAGGGACTCCATGGATTCGGTAACGAAGCCCTCCTCATCCACCTGTCCCTCCCGAAGGGCCTTGTCGTACTGCAGGCGCAACACCAGCAGCAACGCGACCTCGTCCTGGCGCAAACGGGCGCGCAGCCCGCCGGAAAACGCACTCTCCTCCGCATCGTCCATGCCGGGCACCTGGGCGCCGGGGGGATAGAGACGCAGGTAGGCGAAACGGCGATCATGCAGAAGGCGGATACCGATGAGGGCCAGGTATTCCTCGACGAGCGACTCGATGCGCAGGTAGCGATCATAGAGCTGCAGCTCGGTCTGGCTCTCGGCACGGCAAAGCACGCCATAATTGAGCAGGCGGATACAGAGTTCACTGAATTCGTTGAGGGAGACGCCCTCGGTGTCGAGCGCCTCGCGCAAGTGTTCGGTCAGCATCGGTTTCACGGATTGGCGTTCACAATTTTTCGCGGCTGGAAGCCGCTCCTACAGGCCCCCCGAGGGGCTCTCCTCTGGGAGCGGCATCCTGCCGCGATCGAAGCTCCTCTCGGGGATTTTCCCGCTCCACCAGTTCGATGGTGAACTCGTCAGTGGCGTCGAAATAATCGGTGCGCACCCGCTGATGCGTCGGCGTCACCTTGAAGGCGAATTCGCTGGAACCGCGGGCGCCGATCTCGATGGCGTGGGCACTCATCAGCAGCTCCCGTGCATTTCCCACCGGCAGGTTCTGACTGTGGATCCGGTGCCCTTCGCTCAGCGCGTCGATCACATAGCGGCGTTGGCCCTGGCTGTCGAAGGTGAAGGCCAGATCCACTGCAGTCTGAATGAACATCTGGCGACGCGAATTCCGATCACCACCGCTGTTCTCCTCGACCCGCGTGTTAACCACCCGCTGCCGACGAGCCGCGTTCAGGCGTAGCGAGTCGGGATCGGGCAGGGCAACATGCAGGGAGGCCATTGACCGTCCTGCGGCACCGAATGCGTCGCTTCGCGCCGTCTCGGGCAGCGCCTTCAGCTCGCGGCAGATCGCGTGCAGGCGGTTCCGCTGACCGGCACCGGCGTAGCTCAGTTGACGCATGATGATGTCGGCGCGCCGGGTGAAACTGTTCAGTGCCTGGCGCAGGGCCGGCAACATGATCGACGAGGCATTCTGCATGCGCGCCTCGATGCCATCGAGGATGGTCAGATAGAGCGAACGCCGCGGCTCCTCCAACAGTTCGGGAGCCGCCTTGCGCAGCTCCCGCTCCGCCTGCGCCTTGAACGTCTTACGCTTACGCCGTGCCCGGGAGATTAGCTCGCTGATCTGATCGCGATATTTTTCCACCGAGTCGGCCGACAGGCGCACGGCCAAATCGGGCATGAAGCGCTTCTCCATAAAGTCGAAAAATTCATCGGAGGCGCGCTGAACCACCTGCTGCGCCTCCACCGCCCTGACCAGCTGGCGTTTGCGCTCGTCCAACTCGGCAATGACATCGGAGAAGTCGGCGATGATCCGCTCGGAATACTCGAAGGCATCCAGCAGATCGTAAACCTCACCCTTATCGAGGAACGACTCCAGGGCGTTGCGGGTATTTCGGGTATTGCGATGCCGGGTGCGAAAGCGACCACCGGCGGTCTCCACCATCGGCTGGGTAAAGAGCCGGCCGTGACGGGTGAAGGCGTAGCTGCTCTGCAGGGTGGCCTCGTCCATCTGCCGCTCCAGCCAGCCGTATTCCAGTAACTGGTTCAGCGCCCAGTTGGCCTGCTCACGTTCGCTGCGAACCGGCGCGGCGTACTCATCATCCGCCTCCTCGTCCAGCACCGGGGCGCGGGTGATGGCCTCCTGGAAGATGGCTATCACCTGCTCGCGGTTGAAGGTTCGGCTGTAATCCGCCAGAGAGCTGTAGAGGCGTGCGTAGAAGGCGCGCAGGCATTCGATTACCTGTTCACGGTATTTGCCGATCAGGGGCCGGAAGAAGTGTCTGCGCTCGTCGGTGAAAAACATGCAGGATGGTCGGATTTGCGGATGCCTGGCTAGCCGCCATGATACCGGAATCGGGAGGCTCACTCGCCCCTGAGGGCCTGAACCGCCGCCTGCAACTCGGCCAGCTCCCCCCGGAGTTCGGCCATTTCCTGCTCCAGGGCGGCGATACGCTCGTGCTCACTCCCCTGCGCGGGCGGGGTTGGCGGCGGCTGCCCGGTTTCAACCGTCGCACCGAACAGGTGGGCATAGCGCCGCTCCCGCTGGCCTGCCCGGGGCGGCAACTCCCGGACGAACGGCCCATCGCTACGGTCGGCCAGCTCCCGCAGCTGACTCTCGACCGCCTCCAGGCTGTCGAAATCGGCCATCCGCACGGTACGGGTACGCAGTTCGCCGACCGTCTGCGGACCGCGCAGCATGAGGACATTGAGCAGCGCCAGGTCGCGCCTGCCGAGCTGGCGCTCGTCGAACAGCGAACCCGACAGTTGGTGAGCGTACTTGGCGACCCGGCTGCCGGCGCCGCCGGTCTCGCGTACCAGATAGCGACGCATCAAGGCATCCAGGGCCTCGACCGCTTCGCTCTCGCTGAGCGCCATCACCGGATCGCGGTTGGACTTTTGATTGCAGGCAGAAACAAGGGCGTTGAGCGACAACGGATAATTATCGGGCGTGGTCAGTTCCTTCTCCACGAGTGCGCCGAGGACACGCACTTCCACCGGATTGAGATCGAACGGCATATCGGCGATTCCGGATCGTTGGGATAGGGTCCCGATCCTACACCAAGACCGGCGTATTCAGGGGGCGTGGTGCGTAGCCCGGTTCAGGACCGCAGATATCGGACAGACGCAGCGGCGCTACTCCTGGCGCCGCGGAGATCTTGTGGGCCATTCAGTCGACGAGCGCGTGCTTGATGCCGTGGTGGGTCAGTTCGGCGTTATTCTTCAGTTCCAGGGCCTCCATGGCGGAAAAGGCGGGCAGGTTGTGATCGGAGATGATCACATCCCATTGACCCCTTTCCAGTGACTGGGCCATGGCCTCGCGGTTTTCGACACGCTCCAACTCGGGCCGATAACGCTCCCGCAACTCCTCCGTGATGAGGATGGCGTCGTCTTCGCTATCCTCGACGATCAACACCTTGAGCGGCGGTCTGTTCAAGACGAGCCAGTACAGTCCCAACTGCTTGGCGGCCTCGAGGAATTCTCCGAAATCCACCGGTTTGCGAACATAACTGTTGGCCCCCAGCCTGTAGCCGCGCACGATATCGCTCTCTTCGTCGGAGGAGGTCAGCACCACGACCGGTATGGTTGCGGTTCTCTCGTCCTTGCGGATGGCTTCGAGGACTTCGAGCCCATCGACTTTCGGCAGCTTGAGATCGAGCAGGACGACCTGGGGCTCGATGGCCGGATCGCGATCGACGTAGGCTCCGCGGCAAAAGAGATAATCCAGCGCCTCCTCCTCATCACGGGCAACCACAATCTGGTTGGAGATGTGGCTTTCGTCGAAGGCGGTTTGGGTCAGGAGGACATCATCCGGGTTGTCCTCCACGAGCAGAATGGGCCGTAACTTCCTCATGAGATCATCCCGTTGTTATTGTTTTTGTGCACGCTCCCGAACACCGTTTCGGCCCAGCGCTAATCGAGGATCCAGTCATACTGCCATCCGAAAGGCGCAGCATAGCTACCAAGGGGGCGCTATCGCAGCGGATGCAGCAGCAGGGAATCCTCTTTCATCTGCGGCGGTTTCGGCAGCCCCATCAGGTGCAACACCGAAGGGGCAATATTCCCCAGCCCGCCAGACGTGGAGAGACGCCAGTCGGAGCTGTCGACCACAAGAACCGGTACCGGGTATTCGGTGTGCTGGGTGTGGGGAGCATCGGTGCCCGGGTCCACCATCTGGTTGCAGTTACCGTGGTCGGCGGTGAGTATGACCGAATAGTTGCAGGCAACGGCCGTATCGAGCACACGCCCCACCTGCTCATCGAGAACCTCGACGGCACGGATCACCGCGTCGCGAACGGCGGTATGGCCGACCATGTCGCCATTGGCGAAGTTAACCACGATAAAGGCGTAGCGGTCGCTGCGCAGGGCCTCCACGACGCAGTCGGCCACTTCCGCCGCGCTCATCTCCGGCTTCAGGTCGTAGGTGGCCACCTTGGGAGAGGGGATGATTTTGTGCTCCTCGCCGGAGACGGGTTCGGATCGACCCCCGTTGAAGAAGTAGGTGACGTGGGCAGCCTTCTCGGTTTCCGCGCAGTGCAACTGCTTGAGGCCGGCTTCGCTGATCACCTTGCTCAGGGTGGTCTCGGGCCGTTCCGGAAAAAACGCAAATGGCAATCCGAAGCGCTTGTCGTATTCCATCATGCAGGCAACCGGGATCGGACGGAAATCACCCCGATCGAAGCCGTCGAAATTAACCATCGCCAGCGAGGAGACGATCTGCCGCGGTCGGTCCTTGCGGAAATTGAAACTGATGGCTTGATCGTCGGCTTCGAGAGGCACGGCCGCCGGCAGCACCGTCGGTGGAATGAACTCGTCCGTCTGTCCCTCGGCGTAGGCCTGTTCGATCGCCTCACGCGCGGAGTTTGCTGTGGCGCCTTCGTTGTGCACCATCGCCCGCCACGCCCGCTCGATGCGTTCCCAGTTTTTGTCCCGGTCCATGGCCCAGTAACGGCCGATGACGGTGGCGATGGCGCCGCCTGCTTTGGCGAGTGCCGCCTCGACGTCGTTCACACAGTTGCGGGCCGCTTTGGGCGGCGTATCACGCCCGTCGGTAAACATGTGCAGTAACGGCCGCGCGCCGCGGCGTTTGCACAGTTCGATCAGTGCCAATAGGTGGCGGACATGGCTGTGGACGCCACCGGCTGATACCAGTCCAAACAGGTGCAACGGTCTGCCCGACGCCGCGGCAGCGTCGGCGGCCTCGATAAGAGCGGTCTTTTCGAAGAAGCTGCCGTCACTGATAGCGTCGTTAATCAGCACCAGGTCCTGGCGGACAATAGTGCCGCTGCCCAGGGTGGTATGCCCGACTTCGGAATTGCCCATCTGCCCGTCCGGAAGTCCGACCGCATATCCCGAGGCCTGGATGGCGCTGTGCGGATAGCGTGAGAAGTAGGCGTTGAGTTTCGGTGTGTTCGCTTCCGCGACGGCATTATTGAGTTTGCTGGGATTGACTCCGAATCCGTCCAATATCACCAGCACAACCGGCCGGCGGGGTGCTCCGTGATCCTCTTGCATCGCTGTCTCTCGCTACCTGTGGAGAAAAAGAACCCCGGTGCGGGTACGGGTCACCCGGGGTGGCCATTTCTCCCAAACCGCACCCGCCGAGGATTATCGATTAACCTTGCGCTCTATGCTTACGACAATGGGTCAAGACAAATATTCCTTCGCCTGACGCGCCTGGCAAATTAGTGCCGACGCAGGGTATCGAACCGGAACGGTGCGGCAATCAGCCCGTCAAGGGTGTGGATCATCACCGTGGCCTCCCAGGCCATGCGGTCGCGGATACAAACCGGCAGGACACCGATCCCACCGAAACGACCGCCACCGGCGGCGGTGAGTTTGTAGCGGTTGAATCCCATGTTCATATCGACACCCGCGAAATCCACTTCCACCGCGCGGGCCTTGAGATCCTCGGTTTGAACGGCGATCTGGATCTTCTCCATCACCGGGATGGGCCGAGGCGTTATCGAGAGTGTGACTTTGCCCCCGCCCGGGATTTGTGAGGTACAGGCCGCCTTTTTCAAGTCGCAGGCAGGGTCAAGGGGAACACGGACTTGGGCAGCGGGGCTTAGCAGCGGCGCATAATGGTAAACGAGTGCGGCGACGCCCAGTCCCGCCGCCACTAAAAGTCCGGTAACCAACCATCGGCCCACACCTCTGAAACGCTGGTGATCCGCAACGGCCTGGTTCATGACAAGTCCTCCTCGCTAAGGCAGCGATTACGGCCGTCCGCTTTGGCTCTGTACAGGGCGCTATCCGCGCGCCGGAAAACGGTATCCGGGTCGTCCCCCGGTCGAAATTGGGCCACGCCGCAGGATATGGTCACCGAAACGGGTTTGCCGCCGTGGTGGAAGTCACACCGGGCAATCGTCTCGCGCAGCTTGTCCGCCACCCGCGCGGCATCCGAAAGCACCGTCTCCGGCAGCAGGGTCGCGAATTCCTCACCACCATAGCGCACCACCAGGTTGCTGGCTCGTGTGTTCCCCGCCAGCAGTTTGGCAATGACTCGCAGCACCTGATCGCCGGCCTGGTGGCCATAGACATCGTTTATGCGCTTGAAGCGATCCACGTCCCATACAGCAAGACAGAGGGGGTTGCCGTAGCGCCGCCAACGGGCATATTCCTGCGTGATTCTTTCGTTGTAGGCGAGACGGTTGGGGATGCCGGTCAAGGGATCCACCGTGGCCTGCCGGCGCTCCTCATAGATGCGCTCATGGAGCTGTGCCACTTCGCCTTCGACGCTGCGCAGACGCTCGGTCAGCTGCTCCACCTGGGCCTCCGCATCCCGTGCACGGCGGGCCTCGGCTTCGCGGAAGCGATACATATGCGAGTTGATGGTATCGAGGTGCTGGCGTACCGTCGCCTGCAGGGCATGGAGGTCCGTTGCATCGCGCACGCTATGCGCGATTCCGGTGACCTGATCGCTCACAGCGGCATCCAGATGCTGTCCACCCTCGAAGGATTCGCGCTGAACTGCCGCATTGGACTGGAATGCCCGATCCAGTTCCTGAAGCCCCGCCGTCAGTTGCTGGAGGAAGCTCTCAAGGTCCCGCTTCTCGTCCTGCACCTGGCTGCGCATTTCGGTGATCAGATCGGCGATCGCCGCGAGGTTGCGCTCCACCTCGGCAGGCGGGAGTTCCGGTACCAGACTCGCCTTAATGGCTTCGGCCCGGGACTCCAGCGCCTGGGGGATTTCCAGCCGCTCGATCAGTCTCAGCAGGACTTCATGGATGGGCAGCGAGTCGGGTTGCGAGGAGGAATCGATCAGTGCCGCCAGATTGTCAGCGAGTCGCTTGAGTTCTCCGGCATGCTGCGCGCTCTCCGCGCTCTCCCGGAAGCTCCGGGCCTGTTCGGAAACGTCGCCGAACAGCTGTTCAGCCAGGCGCGTCAGCACACCAAGGGCAAGCTCCATCGGCTCCGGCTGAGGGGCCGAATCGACGGACTTCCCCGGCAGCCAACGCCCGAGCAAGCCGCCCCGCGAGGGTTTCTCCGACGGCTTTCCCTCTTCGCAGTGGAGGATGATTTCGGAAAGGTCTTCCAGCAGAGGAGAGAGGGCTTGGCTGTCATCTCCGCGTCGAATCGCCTGACGAATTCCGTCGACCGCCCGGGAGAGAGCAGGGTCACGGCTATCGGTCAGAAGCGTCAGGCGCGAAATCCCCTGGCGTAAAAGCCTCTCGATGGCCGCCCACTCGGTGTCTTGCCGCTCCATACGCTCGGCAAGATCGTAGTACTTCTGCTTCCAGACGTCGGTTTCGCTGTCGTATTCGGCATCCATCCCAAGCCCCCCTCAACCCGGGTAGTGTACCACCGGCGACGGCCCCATTCAGACCGGTAGCGCGACCGCCTCGGGCAGGTTGACCTCCATGGCGATGGGCAGGTGATCCGAAAAGGCGTGGTGCAAGACATGGCAGTGGTTCACTTCAATGCCCGGAGTCACCAGGATGTGGTCGAGACTTCGGTTGGGACGCCAGCTGGGGAACGTGTGCAGGATCTCTTCTGGCTCTCGCAGCTCGGTAGTGCAAAACAGCTTGTTCATTTCCGGGCTGTTCGGCGCCGTGTTCATATCCCCCATAACGATGACATGCTCGTGGTCGTTCACCAGGTCGCAAATGTACTCCAACTGGCGGTCGCGGGCGCGCCGGCCCAACGCCAGGTGAATGAGCATGACCACCAGCGGATTGTCGGCCGTCCCAAAACGGGCCACGAGCCCGCCGCGCCCGGGAATGACACCGGGCAGTTTGTGTTCGACCACTTCGGCGGGCCGATAGCGCGTGAGCAACCCGTTGCCGTGCTGGGCCAGCGGCCCGAGGTCGCGATTGAGCTGGTGATACCAGAAGGGGAACCCAGCCCGCTCAGCCAGGTACTCAGTCAGGTCGATGAACCCGGTGCGGTGCGACCCGGCATCGAGCTCCTGCAGGGCGACGATGTCGTAATCGCGAAGAAAGTGGGCGATACGATCGAGCGTGTCGAAGCGGGTGGCGGCGGGCAGCACATGCCGCCAGCTGCGGGTCACATAGTGATGGGGACGAATACTCGCGATGCCGACCTGGATGTTGTAGCTCAGCAGGCGCAGCTTGCGGGTCGCTTTTACACCCGACGGTTTGGAAAGTTCGACGCTCTCCATGTCATGCAAGCCTGGAAAAGGTCGGTTCGGTCCTGTTCATCAATCTTTTTCCCTTGGCAGGCTGTTTAGAAAAAACTCCCCCTTGCACCGGGAGAGGGGCGGGGTGAGGGGTTCAATGCATGGTAACTGCCTGATTTTTCAACCCCTCATCCTGGCCTTCTCCCTGAGGGAGAAGGGACAAAACCCTTTTGCAACAGCCTGTTTAGGCGGGGCAAACCATTTCACCGAGCTTCTGAGTTAATTTCATGTTCTCCCGATAATCAACCGGACAGTTGATTATGGTCACGGCATCGTCTGCCAGAGCCTTTTCCAGCGTAGGCAGAAGGTCCGAGACGCGCTCGATTCGGTAGCCCTTGGCGCCGAAAGATTCCGCCAGTTTGATAAAGTCGGGGTTGGTGAAGTCCACATGGGACGGTCGCCCGAACTGGTTCATCTGTTTCCATTTGATAAGCCCGTAGCCATCATCGTTCCATATCAAAATGACCAGGGGCAGTTTCAGCCGAACAGCGGTCTCCAATTCCTGGATGTTCATCAGAATCCCGGCATCGCCGGTTACCGCCACCACCTTGCGGTTGGGATGGGCGAGTTTGGCCGCAATTGCGCCCGGCAGGGCGATGCCCATGGCCGCAAAGCCGTTGGAAATGAGACAGGTGTTGGGCACTTCACAGCGGAACATCCGCGCCATCCACATCTTGTGAGCCCCGACATCGCATACCGCAATATCCTTCAGGTCCATCGCGGTGCGCAGATCCCAGATGATTTTCTGGGGCTTGATCGGAAATTCATCGTCCTGCTTGCAGGCATCCATTTCGTCGACGAGCGCGTCGCGCAATGGGCGCAGGCTGCGGCCCTGGTGGGGAGTGGCGAGCGCGGCGATACGCAGCAGCGAATGCTTGATATCGCCGACAACGCCCACTTCGACCGGATAGTGAGCATCCACTTCGGCTGGCGTTGTATCGACATGGATGATGGTGCGATCCCGGCTCGGATGCCAGAGGTGCGGATGGTACTCGACCAGGTCGTAGCCGACGCAGATGATCACGTCCGCCTGGTCGAATCCACAGGAGACGTAGTCCCGCGATTGCAGGCCAACGCTGCCCAGTGCAAGCGGGTTACGGGCGAACGGAACCACCCCCTTGGCCATGAAGGTGTTGGCGACCGGAATGTTCAGGCGCTCTGAAAGATCCGTCAGTTGCTTCCAGGCCTTGGCCCGAACCACGCCGTTGCCGGCCAGGATGATGGGCTGCTTGGCATCGGAGATAAGCTGGACCGCCCGTTCGATGCGGTCCGCCGCCGGCTCGGGTAACGAAGGGTTTTTCACCATCAGCGGCCGATCGTCATCGACCTCCATTTGGGCGATGTTCTCGGGGAATTCGATGAAGGTCGCGCCGGTCTTGTCGGTCTGGGCAAGCTTGAAGGCCTTTCGCACCACTTCGGAGGTGATTTCCGGTGAAACCAGCCGGGTCGCATACTTGGTGAAGGGTGCGAACATGGCCTCCAGGTCGAGGACCTGATGGGACTCCTTGTGCAACCGGGTCGTGTCGGCCTGGCCGGCAATGGCCACCACCGGGGCATGGTCCATATTGGCATCGGCGACCCCGGTTATCAGGTTGGTCGCTCCCGGTCCGAGTGTCGAAAGGCAAACACCGGCACGGCCGGTTAGTCGCCCGTAAACGTCGGCCATGAAGGCGGCTCCCTGCTCATGGCGGACGGTGACGAAGCGGATGCGCGAATCGAGCAGGGCATCCATCAGGTCGAGGTTTTCCTCGCCCGGGATACCGAAGATGTACTCGATCCCCTCGTTCTCGAGACACTTGGCGAATAACTCTGCCGTCTTCATCCGATTCCGACCCTCTTTTTACTGCATGTCCCCGGCGCTCACCCGCTTGGCCAGCTGATCGGTAATACGGATGAGCCGCTTGTAGCTGGCCGCCTGAGAAGCGCCGACCCTGTATTCACCATTGACGACCGTCGCAGGGACGCCGCTGATCCCCGAACGGGCGGTCAGATCGCGAGCCCGCCTTACCTTGGATTCAACCGCAAAGGAGTCGTAGGTCTTGTCGAAGGTTTCCGGTTCGACGCCGTGCTCGGCGAAGAAATCCCGGAGCGCCTCACGGGTGTAGATACGCTGGTGCCCTTCATGGATAGCGTTGAACAGGGGGCTGTGGATGCGATCCAAGACCCCCAGGGTTTCCGCCGTATAGTAGGCGCGCGCCTGACTCTCCCAATGCGGATTATTGAAGATGGCCGGCACACGGATGAATTCGACATTGTCCGGCTTGTTCTCCAGCCACTTCGCAAGATACGGCTCGAACTGAAAGCAGTGGGGGCATCCGTACCAGAAAAATTCGTAGACCTCGACTTTGCCGGGCTCCTGAGCGGTCATCGGCGGGACGATCCGCTCGTAGTCGATACCGGCAGCATAGTCCTCCTCGGCACTGGCCGGGGTAAATGGCAACACAACCAGGGCCAACAACAGCCCGAAAATACGAGTATTCATCGTTCCTCCTTTAAAACAGGGCCCGCAGGGCCTTTTGAGTTCTTGTTCTCCACACTATACTGCACGGCCGCCGGCCGAGGTATTGGTGGTTTGGGGCGCCTTTGCGTCACCGGACCACTGCTCTATGCTATGGCCCAAAGTGGCGCCGGAGATGGTGATGAGCGCAGATTTCGATATTACCGAGTTTCTTAGCCAGCAGTACCTTTGCGAATCTCTCACGATTCGTGAGGTGCAGACCCTGCTCGAGTTCACAGACGAGGTGGTGTTCAAGAAGCACGCCATCATCGCCGATATTGGCGAGGTGGGGGAAGCCCTGTATTTTGTCATCGCCGGGGAGGCGGCCCTTGCCTTCGAAGCAGACGGCAAGACAACGGAAATGGCGCACGCGAAAAAAGGGGAACTGGTAGGGGAAATGTCTTTCTTCGATCGGGAGCCGCGCTCGGTGCGTCTTGTGGCGAAAAGCCCCGACACCCGGCTCCTGCGCCTATCCCGCACGATGTACCAGCGCCTGCGGGTGGAACACCCGTTCATCGCCGTAAACCTCCTCGAACAGGCCATTGTCAGCCTCGATCACCTGTTCCGCCGCGTTAGCAAGGATATGGCCACCTTCTCCCGCTACGTCACGGCGATTAAAAAGAGCAGCAGGTAACGTGGGCCGTTACGAGTAGCGAGGCGGGGTTGGTACCTACCGCGCGGCCGGCCTTCCTGGCAACTCACCACTCGCAAACGCCCCTACAACTCCCCGTACGAGTGCAGCCCGGACAGAAACATATTGACGCCCAGGAAGGCGAACAGGGTGACGAACAGGCCGATAACGGCCCACCAGGCCAGCGGTTTGCCGCGCCAGCCCTTGGCTAAACGCAGGTGCAGCCAACCGGCGTAATTCAGCCAGACGATCAGCGCCCAGGTCTCCTTCGGATCCCAGGACCAGTAACCGCCCCAGGCCTCGGCCGCCCACATCGCCCCCAGCACCGTCGCCACGGTAAAGAAGGCAAACCCCAGGGCGATGGCCTTGTACATGATGTCATCCAGCTGCTCGAGGCTGGGAAGGCGGCGCACCAGGGCGGACTGCGGGTTTTTCGACGCGCGCCAGTCGACCAGTAGATACGCCACACCCAGCATCGCCGCCATGGCGAACGCGCCGTAGCCGATGAAGTTGGTGGGCACGTGGATCTTCATCCAGTAGCTCTGCAGGGCCGGGACCAGCGGTTGGATTTCGTGGGCGCCCTTCTCGAAGGTGTACCACAGCAGGAAGCCCACCGATGCGCTGATCACGGTAAGCACGAAGGCCCCCATCGCCCGGTTGTCATAACGCCGCTCGTAGAAGAGGTAGAGCAGTCCGGTGATCACCGCGAAGAGTATGAACACCTCATAGAGATTGGCGACCGGAATGTGCCCGACATCAGCGCTGATGAGATAAGACTCACGCCAGCGCACCATCAGTCCGACCAGCCCCATGGCACTGGCGCACCAGGTCAGTGCGGTCCCCACCCGGCCGCTGAATGTCGAGCCGATCGCCAGGGCAAGGTAGTAGGCGGCCGTCGCCATCACGAACAGCGCGCTCATCCACATGATGGCCGACTGGCTGGAAATCAGGTATTTGAGGAAAAAGTTACTCTCCGCCGCCGCCAGAGTATCGCCATAGAGCCAGACCGCGAACAGACTCAGCGCCGTCACCACCAGCCCCAACGGGCGAATGGGCTTCCAGCCCCAGCCGAACAGAATCAATGCCGGCGCGGTCCCGACCAGAATGATGACCTCGAAGCGATCCATCAGGGAGCCGAAACGGACATAGGTGTAAACAGAACCCACGAGCAACAGGACGGCCCAGAGCCAGTCAAACAGACCCAAACGCTTGAACAGCCCCGGCCGCTCGAGCGACTCCTCCATATATTCGCGGGATACGGACATAGAGTGACTTCCCCTCCGTTTAGATGTGGCTGGCGGCCTTCAGCCGCTGCTGCAGACGCTCGAATTCGGTGCCAAAATCGGTGCGTTCCCGATGGCCCGTGCCGGCAAACAGAATCCGGCTCTGATTGCCATCCTCTTCGATGCGAATCCAGAGTCGGCGATGGTGCAAATAGAACATGAAGAATACACCGGCCATCAACATCACGCAGCCGAGATAGACGATGTCCTTGCCGGGCGACTTCGTAACTTGCAGCCCCGAGGCCTGCACCTGTTTGAAATCGGTCAGCCGCGCGATAAAGGGTGAACCGTAGGAGCCAACCAGCGAGAGAGCGTTCATGGCGTCCTCGAAAAAGCGTTGATCCGCTGCCGAAATGCCCTCGCTCAGGTCTTTGCCCTCCTCCTCCGCGAGCATATCCACATAGAGGGCGCCGAGGGTATTCTGGATGACGTTGATGTAGGAGCCGAGGGCCGCTTCACGCTCGGCTTCCGGGGCGCTGGCTTCGGCCCGGGTCACGATTGCCTCAATGCCCCGGGTCACAAAAAGACGGACCAAATCAACGATGGAGTCGGCCACCCGCTGGGGAAATTCGGGATCGTCCTGGCCGGAAATCGAGGCCAGTTGTTCGGCGACTGCGGTCTGCACGAGCTCCGTCTTCAGGGCCCTGGCCCGCAGCCGTAAAAAGCGCTCCAGACTGCCCTTTTCATCCAGCGGCACATGCAGGTACTGAAACGGCTCGGACGGACTGGCACGCATACCGCTCAGGAAGAACAGACTCTCACCCCGAGGCACCGGTGCCATATAGTTGACGTACTCCAAGGCCTCGCCGCTGGGATCACGCACCTTGAAGATCACGCTGGGGCCGAAATTCCGCTGCCCTTCGCTGCCGTCCTCGTTTTCGATCGGGAAGATATTGAAGGGCTTGAAGTCAATGAGCTCGACCGTGCGTTTACCGCGCGGGGTAGTGATGGAGAAACGCTGTCCGATGCGGCCTTCGAGGAGCAGCGGCTCCGTCTGCGGACTGTCCAGGGAATGGGCCTTGAGCTTCATAAGCGAGCCGCCATCGGAGAAACTCGACTGGTAGATGGCGTAGCCCTTGTAGATCAACGGATGGTTCACGGCGATGGTCTTGCGGATCGGCTCGTCCAGCTCCTCATCGTAGATGGCGATGTCACTTTCGAAGGACTTGGGCTGGCCGGTGGGATAGTGTTCGATTCGAAAATCGTTGAGAGCCACCTTGAAGGGCAGCTTCTGCACCAGATAGCCGTCACGAAGCCCGAGGAAGACAAAGTCGGCGCTGGAGCCCTCCGGGATGTTCACGGTCCCCCGGAAAGAGCCGGAATCGGCCGAGAGAACACTTTTTGCCGGCACTTCTGACACCGGCAGATCACGGGTTTCGGCCTGGATCTTGCCGGAGGATTCCGCAAACTTCAGGGGCAGATTGCCGTCCATGAGACCGCCAACGCAGATGACCACGATCGCCGCGTGGGAGAGCAAGTAACCGAGACGCCCCATCGAGCCTTTCATGGCACCGACAATCCGGTAGTTGCCGCCATGGTCGCCGTGCCGGATGCGGTAACCGTTTCTCTTCAACTGCTCGCCCAGACGGTCGGCCAATGCGTTCGGTGAACCCTCTGCCGTCCATTCGGCGCGATGACGGAAGCTGCGCAGGGACTTCGCCTGCACCTCCAGCCGAAAGTGGCGCATGTCCCTAATGATGGCGGGCGTATTGCGAAAGACGCAGACGCCGGTGGAGATCAGCAGGAAACCGAGCAGCACCAGGAACCACGGCGTGCCGTAAACGTCGTAGAGACCCAGGGCCTTGAAGACTTCGAACCAGAACGGTCCGAATTTGATGATGTAATCGTTATAGGGTTGGTTCTGCTGGAGAACCGTACCGATGATCGACGCAATGGAAACCGCCACCAACAGGGTGATGGCAAGGTTCATGGAACCCAGGAAGCGGAGCAGGACAGCGGCCGGACCTTGGCTTGCGCGCGAAGTGCCGTTCAAGGAATCGTCACCTGTGAGATTTGAGAGGCGATAGCCTCAACATTCGAGTCCCCCAGGCGGGGAAAGTGCCCGAGCCGGACCACGAACCGGAAGAGCGAGGACGACAAAGGGTGGTCGAAACCACCCTCTGTCTTCAAGCAGACTTCCCGACGATCAGTGCAGGCCGTTGATGTAGGCGGCGACGGCCTCGATGTCGGCATCGGTCATTTTGGCGGCCACATCCGCCATCATGCCGTTCATGTCGTTGCTCCGGGTGCCGGAACGGAAGTCCTTCAGGGCCTTGGCAACGTAATCCGGATGCTGGCCGGACAGCGAGGGGAATTTCGCGCCCGGGTTACCCGCGCCGGTAGGGCCGTGGCAGGCCATACAGGCGGAAATGCCACGCGCCGCATCGCCGCCCTGGAACAGCTTCTTGCCCGCGGCGGCTTTCGCCGGATCCGCGCTGCCGATGGCCACGGTCTGTGCGGAGAAGTACGCCGCCAGATCCAGAATGTCCTGTTCGGAGAGCGGAGCGGCCATGTTGTCCATGGTCGGATCCCGGCGGGCCCCCGCCTGGAAGTCCGAAAGCTGCTTGGTAATATAACTGGCGTGCTGGCCGGCCAGTTTGGGCCAGAGGGGATTGGCGCTGTTGCCGTCGGCCCCGTGGCACGCGGCACAGGTCGCGGATTTGGTCTTGCCGGCGGAAGCGGTGCCCTCTGCTTGGGCGGCACCGGCAAGGCCCAGGATCATTGCGGCTACAATTGCTACCTTCATCATGAAACTGTCCAACCGTTGATTACTTGCTGTTTCCCACCATGAAGTCCACGGCGGCCTGGAGATCGGCTTCGGAGCAATCCGCACAGGTGCCTTTCGGCATCATGGCAGTACCCGGCACGCCGTTCAGCGAGCTGCTGTACAGCGCGTCCATACCTTTGGCGATACGGGGCGCCCATGCGGCCTTATCGCCCATCTTCGGTGCACCGGCGGCGCCGGAGGCGTGGCAGGCTATACAGGCCTTGTTGTATACGGCCTGACCATCCGCGGCCATGGCCGAACCCGAAAACATCACAATCGCGCCAGATGCTATGGCGCCAGATGCTGCTACGAGCGTCTTCTTCATGGGTGCTCCTAAAAATTGTTCTCATCGGGCCCAACTCCCCCCGCAAGAGGATGAATCCGGAAAGGGCTATCAGGGAGACCGGTAACCGCCCGGAAAGCGCGCATGTTACCATTAGCGCCCCCGGCGCGGAAGCAAAACGGTCTAACGAGAAGCTTCCCCCATTATCCGGAACCGACTGGAAACCCCCTGGGCTCAGCATCTTCGGGCCGAAAGGTGTGGGGAAAAAGTTCGACTTCGCCACAACCCATGCGGCCCCGATTCGACTGCAGGGGGGGTACCCTTCCGAGGTATTCCACCCGGAGAGGGGAACTATATAACAATCGGCTTATATCCGGTCAACCGACAAAGGCGCAATTCCGATGCAGCGGCGACGTGAGAACCCCTACCGGCGGGCGCAGTTCCTGACCAGTGCCAACGCCCCCAAACATTTGCCCCCTGACGAAGGGTACGAGGTGGCCTTTGCCGGCCGCTCCAATGCCGGCAAATCGAGCGCCCTGAACGTCATCACCGACCAGAAGGGGTTGGCCCGGATCAGCAAAACGCCGGGCCGGACGCAGCTTATCAACCTGTTCGGGATCGACGAAGAGAGAAGGTTGGTGGATCTGCCCGGTTACGGTTACGCCAAGGTCCCCGAGGCGGTCAAGCGGCACTGGCAGCAGTTCCTCGAGCGATACCTTCGGGAAAGGCAGTGCCTGACCGGCCTCATCCTGTTGGTGGACATCCGTCACCCGCTGAAGGAGTTTGATCGCCAGATGCTGGCCTGGTGCGTCGCTTCGGACATGCCGGCACACGTCCTGCTCACCAAGGCGGACAAGCTCAAGCGCGGGCCCGCCTCCAGTACCCTCCAGCAGGTTCGCCGTACGCTGGAAGCTGAGTACCCGGGCGCCACCGTCCAGCTGTTTTCGGCCCTGAAACGGCAGGGCGTCGATGAAGTGCGCGACGTACTGGATCGGTGGATGGGACTCGAAGGGCGGAGTGACGATGCAGAGACCCGGGGTTAACGCCGGGGAGAGCGGGCGGACAAAAAAAACCCCGGTGCGCTAAAAGGGGGAGAAAATGCGCCCGGGGCCTAGATTGTCCCGGCTGGGGAAAGCCGGGTTCGTCTGCTTCCCGCCAGGGAGAGAGAGAGCGGGAAAGGAGCGCAACATCCTGCGCTTACACCCATAGACCCCTCCTCTTCGGCGAAGTTTCACCATGATCGAAAAAAAAATTTCGCAAATCGCCGCTCGTTGCCTTGGGGCGAAGCGGCGCCTTGCCCGCTCAGGGGCTCTAAAAGGCTAGTGCGCCTCATCCCAGTTGTCCCCCACGCCCGACTCGACCTCCAGGGGGACGGAGAGATCGGCGGCGCCGGACATGCACTGGCTCACCTTTTCGCGAACGCCCTCCAGGTCCTCTTCGGCCACTTCCAACACCAACTCGTCGTGAACCTGCATGATCATGCGGGCATCGACGCTTCCCTCCAGCAGCCAGCCGTCCACGGCGATCATGGCCCGCTTGATGATATCCGCGGCGGTGCCCTGCATGGGGGCGTTGATGGCGGTGCGCTCGGCGTACTGGCGGCGCTGGGCGTTGCTGGCCCTGATATCCGGAATATAGAGCCGGCGCCCGAATACGGTCTCCACGAAGCCGTCGTCCTTGGCCTTCTGGCGTGAGGCGTCCATGTACGCCTTCACACCGGGGTAGCGGCTGAAATAGAGATCCACATAGGTCTGGGCGGCGCCACGGTCGATGCCGAGCTGGCGGGCCAGCCCGAAGGCGGACATGCCGTAGATGAGCCCGAAGTTGATCGCCTTGGCGGAGCGGCGCTGTTCGACCGTAACCTCCTCCAGGGGCAGGCCGAAGACCTCGGCGGCGGTGGCGCTGTGGATATCCTGGCCCTCGGCGAAGGCCCGCAGCAACCCTTCGTCCTGGGAGAGGTGGGCCATGATCCGCAGCTCGATCTGGGAGTAATCCGCCGCCAGCAGCTTGTAGCCCTCCGGCGCCACGAACGCCTGGCGGATACGCCGCCCCTCCGGGGTGCGAATGGGGATATTCTGAAGATTCGGATCCGAGGAGGAGAGCCGCCCGGTGGCGGCCACCGCCTGATGGTAGGAGGTGTGCACGCGCCCATCGTGACTGACCTGCCCCGGCAGTTTGTCGGTATAGGTGGACTTGAGTTTGGAGAGGCTCCGGTACTCGAGGATGAGCCGCGGCAGCTCGTAGTCCAGCGCCAGCTCCTGCAGCACCTCCTCGGCGGTGGAGGGCTGGCCCTTGGGGGTCTTCTTCACCACCGGAAGGCCCTTTTGCTCGAAGAGGATAACCTGCAGTTGCTTGGGAGAGCCCAGGTTAAAGGGGCCGCCCGCCTCCTGGTGGGCGAGGGCCTCGATCTCGCCCATGCGCTTGGCCAGCTCCGTGCTCTGCCGGCGCAGCTTGTCCACATCCACCAGCACGCCGTTTCGCTCCAGGCGGGAGAGCACCGCCACCAGCGGTAGCTCGATATCTTTGTAGAGCGCTGCCAGGGAGGGAATGGCCTCCAGTTGCGGCCAGAGCTTGCGGTGCAGCTGCAGGGTCACATCCGCGTCCTCCGCCGCGTAGGGGGCCGCCTGCTCCAGGTCCACCTCATTGAAGCCCAGCTGTTTGGCGCCCTTGCCGGCCACCTCTTCATAGGTAACCGTCTTGCGGCCCAGGTACTTCAGCGACAGCGAATCCATGTCGTGGCGCGCCGCCGTGCTGTTGAGCACGTAGGACTCCAGCATGGTGTCATGCACCGGCCCCTCCAGGTGGATGCCGGCCGCCGCCAGAACACTCATGTCGTACTTGAGATTCTGGGCCAGCGTCACCTTGTTCGGGTCGCGCAGAAGCGGCCCCAGGCGGCTGAAAACGGTCTCCTTGTCGAGCTGATCCGGTGCGCCGGGATAGTTATGACCGATGGGGATGTAGGCCGCGTGCCCCGGTTCCACGGCCAGGGAGACGCCGACGACCTCCGCGAGCATATAGTCGAGATTGGTGGTTTCGGTGTCGAAGGCGAACAGCTCCGCCCCTTCCAGGCGCCGGATCCAGGCCTCGAGCGCCCCCTCATCGAGGACCAGTTCGTACTCGGTACCCTCGGGGATCTGCTCCTCGGGCTCCGCCTCACCGAGCAGTTCGGAGAGCCAGGTGCGAAACTCCAGTCGCGTGTAAAGTTCGCGCAAGGCCTCCGGATCCGGATCACCGCGGCGCAGTTCCGCCGGCCGCTGCTCCAGGGGAACATCACAGCGGATGGTCACCAGCTCCTTCGAGAGCGGCAACTGCTCAAGGCTATCCCGCAGGTATTCGCCCACCTTGCCCTTGATCGCTTCGGCGTGCTCCACCACGCCCTCCAGCGAACCGTACTGCTTCAGCCACTTGGCCGCCGTTTTGGGTCCGCACTTGGGAACGCCCGGCACGTTGTCGACGGCATCACCCACCAAGGCGAGCCAACCGACGATGTTCTCCACCGGCACGCCGAACTTCTCCTCCACATGATCGGCGTCGGTCACCGTGCCGGTCATGGTATTGACCAGGGCGATGTGATCACTTACCAACTGTGCCATATCCTTATCACCGGTGGAGATCACCACCTCCATGCCGGCCGCCTCACCCTGGCGCGCCAGGGTGCCGATGACATCATCCGCCTCGACCCCCTCGATGATGAGCAGCGGCAGGCCCATGGCGCGCACCACCTCGTGCAGTGGTTCGATTTGGCTGCGAAGCTCATCGGGCATGGGCGGACGGTGGGCCTTATACTTGTCGTAAAGCTCGTCGCGGAACGTCTTGCCCTTGGCATCGAAGACCACCGCCATGCACTCCGGTTCGTAGTCCTTCAGGAGTCGCCGGAGCATGTTGGCGACGCCGTAGACGGCGCCCGTGGGTTCACCGCGGGAGTTGGTCAGCGCCGGCAGGGCATGGAAGGCGCGGTACAGGTAAGATGAGCCATCCACGAGCACCAGCGGCTTGTCACTGCAATCTGTCATCGGGTCTCTCGGAATCTACACAATCGGGCAGTAGTTTACTGCGGCGCGGTACACTACGGGCAAGCCGGGGCACAAACAACCAGCAAAACCACGGGGGACACGGGGAGCACGGGGTTATAAAAGGGAAAACCACAGAGAGCACAGAGTATTCCGGTTTTAGATCGAGTAGGAGTGCTGCCTGCGGCCCGTTCTGTATCCGCAACTTGCCAAAGGATCACCTCCTCTCGGTATGAGGACGAGCCCTGGAATGAGCTTTTCAGCGGTTTCCCGTGTTCCCCGTGCCCCCCGTGGTTCGCTTCGCAGTTAAGACAGAGGATCAAATTCGCCTATGGACGAAAACAATAAGTCTCATCCCGGTATGACACCGATCGACGACGCGATGCTCACCCGGGAGTCCTGGAAGATCTTTCAGATCATGGCCGAGTTCGTGGAGGGCTTTGAGAAGCTCGCCCGCATCCGCCCCTCTGTGAGCATCTTCGGCTCGGCCCGTACCCCACCGGACCACCCCTACTACCAGCTGACCGAGGAGATCGCCCGGGCTCTGTCCGACGCCGGCTTCTCCGTGGTCAGCGGCGGCGGACCGGGGATCATGGAGGCCGCCAACAAGGGAGCCTATGCCGGCAAGTCGCCTTCTATCGGACTGAACATCCAGTTGCCGCATGAGCAGACGGGGAATGATTATCAGGATATCTCCCTGACTTTCAGGCACTTCTTCGCGCGCAAGGTGATGTTTGTCAAATATGCCTCGGCCTATGTCGTTCTGCCGGGTGGATTCGGTACCCTGGACGAACTGGCCGAAATCCTGACCCTGGTCCAGACGGGGAAGACCCGCCGCATCCCCATCATTCTGGTCCACAGCCCGTTCTGGAATGGCCTGGTGGATTGGCTGCGGGAGAGCCTGGTGGCGGAAAAGACCATTGCCGCCGAGGACATGGACCTCTTCCAGGTGATCGATACGCCGCAGGAGGTGGTGGAGGCCATCTTCAGCCACTACGAAACACGGGGCTTCGAGCCCTCCGCCGAAGAACAGGAGATCCTTCTGGATCTCTGAGAAAAGGAAAAAGAGCATGCGTACACCGGCCATCCTGTTCGCCCTCGCAGTGGCGATGCCCGCCGCGGCCCAGGAACCACCCGGCGGTGAAGTTCTCCCTCCGCCGCCGATACCCGACAATGTCCCGGCACCCGAGGGCTTGGAACCCGAGGTGCGGATCCTGCGCCGGGGCGAGGATGTGATCGAGCAGTACAGCGTCAACAATCAGGTGTACATGGTGAAGATCACCCCGGCCGCCGGCCCTCCCTACTACCTCATCGATACCGATGGCGACGGCCAGCTGGAGACCTTCCGCAATGACCTCGAGAACCCGCCGGTGGTGCAGTGGCGGTTGTTCGAGTGGTAACGCTGGCGGTATAACCCGAAACGTTGTCGAGCCGGGGACATCTGCACCATCCTTTTTGGTTCGACTCGACGATCGCCGGTCGGTTGTGGTGCAAATAGGCCTCGCGTAGGGGCAAGTTTCGGCAAGACATTCACCCTTCGACTTGGGGCCACTATCTACGGTAGTGCTATCGACGTTCATCCATTTGCGTGAGCCTCTCCACCCAAAACGGGCCATATCCCCCACCTCATCTGAGCCAAATCCCACACCTTCCAAGCAGAAGATTCCAATAACATCTGCTTATCAATAAGTTATAACTGGTATAAATTATGCATCTTCAGTGCGAAAGCCGGTTCGCTCGATCAGATGCCGCGATAACGAAGAACGAAGAACGAAGAACGAAGAACGAAGAACGAAAAATTTTTGGGGTATTAGGGGAAAAACCATGCATAACCACAAACACCTGCCGCTTTGCACGGCGGTACTGGCCGCGCTCGCCGCACCGTATGCCGCAGCCCAAGAATCCACCACCCAGCTGGATGAACTGGAAGTGGTCGGCGAGTCCAAGCCGCCGCTGAGTGCCGATCTGGTGAGTCCCACCACGCGCATTACCGACGTTGAGGTGGAGAGCATCAACGCCACCACGGTCGAGGATTTCGTCAAATACGAGCCCAGCATGGTCGTACGCCGCCGCTACGTCGGCGACACCAACGGCGTCGTGGCGATCCGCGGTACCAACATGTTCCAGACCGGTCGTACCCTGGTCTACGCCGATGGCATGCCGCTGCACTACCTGCTGGAGACCCGCTGGAACGGCGCCCCCCGCTGGGGCCTGGTGGCGGCGGACGAGACCCAGGCGGCCGAGGTGATCTACGGCCCGTTCTCTGCCGAATACAGCGGCAACGCCATGGGCGGTGTCGTCAACCTTGAAACCCGCTTCCCCACCGAGCGCCAGTTCCATCTGGAGGCCGGCATCTTCAGCCAGAGCTATGAACACTTGGGGGCGGACGACACCTATACCGGCCACCGCGAGTTCGTCTCCTACGGCGACAAGTTCGACAAGGCGAGCCTCTATATCTTCCACAAGCACCTGGAGAACGAGAGTCAGCCCCAGAAGTTTCTCTCCGATCAGGCTGCCATCCCGACCGGCGGCGAGACCGTAGTCCGGGGTGCCTTCAAGGAGGACAACTCGGTGGGCGAACCGTCTGTTTACTACGGCGACAGCGGTTCCGACGAGGTCACCACGGACCTGACCAAATTCAAGCTCGGCTACGATGTGGGTAGCTGGTTTACCCACCTGACCCTGGGCTACGAGCAGGTCGACAAGGAGAGTGACCCGAACACCTATCTGGTCGATGCCGGCGGCAGTTCGGTGTGGAGCGGCGACGCCGTATTCAACGGCGATGCATTCGGCATCGGCGGCTGGAGCGGCAACCCCTTCGCGGTGAGCGAGCAGGAGCGTGAAAGCCTCCTGGTCGGCGTCGGCCTGGAGGGGCCGATCGGCGGTGGCTGGACCATGGAGGCCAATGTCAGCGATTTCGACATCATCAAGGACGAGACGCGCACCTCCGACCGTAACCCCGACGACCCCGCCTACACGCGGGACGGTTCGGTGGATGAGTACGACGACACCGGCTGGACCACCCTGGACCTGAAGGTGCGCACCGACCGGTTCCTCGACCGCAGCGACATGAACATGGTGGCCGGCTACCACTACGACCACTACACCCTGGAGATCAACGAGTACGACTCCGATGACTATGTCTCGGGTGAGAAGACCGAACTCGACGCATCCTCCGGCGGCGAGACCCGGACCAACGCCCTCTTCGCCCAGTGGGGATGGGACTTTGCCCCCCGCTGGGATGTCGCCCTCGGCGGTCGCTATGAGGAGTGGGAGTCCATCGACGGCTTCTCTCACGATTTTGGCTGGGGCGGCGAGGTGCTGGACTTCGACGACCGCAAGGAGACGGGCTTCTCACCCAAATTCTCCCTCGGCTTCCATCCCCAGAGTCCCTGGCAGTTCCGCTACTCGCTGGCCAAGGCGTATCGCTTCCCGATCGTCGAGGAGTTGTTCAAGAACCAAAGCTCCACGCATGGGACTTCGATCGCCGATGCGGATCTCGAGCCTGAAGTGGGAATTCACCACAACCTCTCGGCGGAGCGGCAGATCCGCGGCGGCTTCCTGAGGGCCAGCCTGTTCCACGAGGTGGTGGAGGATGTGATCTGGAGCCAGACCGATGTGACGGCGACCCCTGAGGTCAGCACCTTCCTGCCGGTCACCGAAGTGACCACCAGCGGCGTCGAGTTCGTGCTTCAGCAGAATCGGGTGATGAACTCGAATGTGGACGTACGCTTCAACACCACCTACACGGACAGCGAGATCACCGAGAACGATCCCGACCCCAGTGTCGAGGGCAATGTGTTCCCGCGCATGCCCAAGTGGCGCGCCAACCTGCTGGCGACCTATCACGTGAACGCAAAGTGGGATACTTCGGCCGGCCTGCGTTATGCCTCGGACAGCTACGGCAATCTGGACAATGAGGACAATACGGACGAGGTGTACGGCGCCCAGGACAGCTACCTGTTCGTGGACCTGAAGGCCAACTACCAAATCACGCCGAACGCGAAGGTCGCGATCGGCGTGGACAACGTGACCGACGAGGTGGCCTTCGTCGCGCATCCGTGGCCGCAGCGGACCTTCTATTTGCAGGGCAGCGTCGACTTCTGATAGAAATCGCCTCACCCTCCAATGGATGCCTAACGTGAACTGTAGTGTGCCAAAGCTGAGCGGCCGACTGACGGCACTGGGATTTCTCCTGGCGCTGTCGGTCGGCCAATCGGCCACCAGCCATAACCACGGTTCGGGAGAGAGCCTGCTTCCCGAGTGCCAGGGAGCTTCCGCCCTGCCCTCCCCCGATTGCGGCCGGGCGCCCACGCCCGCCTTCGACAGCGAGGGCCGGCTCTGGATCGCCTTCGTGAAGAACAGCCACGTCTACGTCACGCATTCGGACGATCTCGGAAGCAGCTTCGCTCCTCCGCGGGTGGTCAATCCGGTGCCGGAGACGATCTACAGCGACGGGGAGAACCGCCCCAAACTCGCCGTTGGCCCCAAAGGAACCCTCTATCTCAGCTGGACCCAAAAGATCGAGGGCCGCTATGCCGGGGACATCCGCTTCTCCCGCTCCCTGGACGGCGGAAAGAGCTTCAACGAACCGGTCACGGTAAACGACGACCGGTCGCCCATCAGCCATCGCTTCGACTCCATGGCGGTGGACGACAAGGGCCGGGTGTTCATCGCCTGGATCGACAAACGCGACCTGCAGGCGGCCAAGGAGGCCGGCGAGGCCTACGCCGGGGCCGCCATCTACTACGCCATGTCCGACGATCGGGGCGCGAGTTTCGCCTTCAACCGCAAGCTTGCCGACCACAGCTGCGAATGCTGCCGGGTGACCACGGATGTGGATGACAAGGGGGTGGTCGCCCTTTGGCGCCACGTCTATCCGGTTAATCTCCGGGATCACGCCATCGCCCGCCTGAACCCGGATGCGCCGCCCATTGACGGGCTGCCGCCCCGCGCCACCGATGACGGCTGGGTGGTGGAAGGCTGCCCCCACCACGGCCCCAACCTTTCCGTCGACGATCGCCAAAAGGCGCACATGGTCTGGTTCAGCCAGGGGAGCAAGAACAGCGGCGTGACCTACGGACGGTACGACCTCGCCAGCCGGCGGCTCGATTTTCAGATGCCCATCGAGGGGCGGGCCTCCCGACCGCAGGTCTTGAGTCTGGGAAACCACGTTGTCGCCGCCTGGAAATCCTTCAACGGCGAGGCGAGCGAACTTCGCGTGATGGACTCCTTGGACCGGGGTGAAAGCTGGTCCGAGCCGCGCGTGGTGGCGACGACCGCAAGCGGCTCCGATCACCCCCAACTCATCGCACATGGCCGGAAGGTCTTTCTCTCCTGGCAGACACTGGCGGAGGGCTACCGCCTGATCCCCGTCGGCCAACCGCAGTAGGTGTGGTCGATGCGTACCGGCCTTCTGCTTCTTTTCTCTCTTTTACTTACAACGCCCCCGGCGGTGGCGACCGAACTCCAACCGTTTTCCCAGGGCAGCCTCGGGCAGATCCTCGATACGCGCCCGGGGCAGCCCTTCTTACTCGTGCTCTGGTCGGTGGACTGCCCGCCCTGCATGAAAGAGATGCACCACCTGCAAACCCTTAAAGAGCGTTTCGACCGCGATGCCCTGGTTCTGGTCTCCACCGACGGCCTGGGCCATCGCGCGGAGGTTGAGAAGATCCTCACGAAGTTCGAACTGACCGGGTTCGAGAACTGGATCTTCGCCGATGCATTTCCCGAACGCCTGCGCTATCAGATCGACCCCAACTGGTATGGTGAGCTGCCGCGCAGCTACCGCTACGATGCCGAACACCAGCGCGTCGGCACCAGCGGCGCCCTGACCCCGAACACACTCAAGCAGTGGCTGCGCCGCACCGCTGCGAAGTCAAAGCCGTAAAAATCAAAACGGACGCATTATGAGACAACCGACGCCCGTCACCCGCCCGTTGCGTGCCCGGCCCCTGGCCGGGGTGCTGACATCGATTCTTCTGTTGGGCTGCGGTTTCGCCACGGCAGAAGGGGACCCGCTGTCGCAGTCGATCACCGTCAGCCTGGACAAAAACCGCCAGGAGGCACGGGGCCAGAAACGGATCGACCAGCTCGACGATGAGACCCAGACAATGGTGGACGAATACCAGCGCCTCAGCCGGGAGCTGGAAGTTCTCACGGTCTACAACGACCAGTTGGAGCGCCTGGTGGCCTCCCAGGAGCAGGAGAAGGCCTCGGTCAAAGAGCAGATGGTCAGCCTCGAGCAGACCAAACGCGAGGTCGTTCCGCTGATGCTGCGCATGGTGGGGTGGTTGGAGACGCTGCTCGCCGCCGACCGGCCCTTCCTTCAAGAGGAGCGGCGGATGCGCCTGCGCCAGTTGAACGACCTGATGGACCGCGCCGATGTCAGCGTCGGAGAGAAATTCCGCCGGGTGCTGGAGGCGTACCAAATCGAAATGGCCTACAGCCGCACCATCGAATCCTATCGCGGCGAACTGCAAAGCGGTGGTGAGACCCGAACGGTGGACTTCCTGCGCGTCGGCCGGGTGGGACTGTTCTATCAAACCCTGGACCGCAGCGAAGTAGGTCACTGGGACATAAAACAGGGGCGCTGGATCACCCTCCCGGATGACTACAACCGGCCCATCCACAAGGGGCTGAGGATCGCCCGCAAGCAGGCCTCGCCGGAGCTTCTGCACCTGCCGGTGGCGCTGCCCCAGGAGGGCCGTCCATGAAACGCCTGTTCGCCATTCTGTTGATGGCCATCCTCTGGCCCGCGCTTGTCCAGGCCGAGGGCGCCACTCACCTCGAGGAACTGCTGCATCAGATCAAGGCGGCCGAAAGGCACGAGGCCTCAGTCCGTCAGCAGCGCGTGCGGACCTTCCTCGCCGAGAACACCGAGCAGCAGAAGCTGCTCGAAGAGATGCGCCGGCGCCTCGACGCCGAACGAAAAAGGAGCGAACGGCTCAAGGACAGCTTCGAGGCCAACGAGCAGCACCTGGCGGAGCTCGAAGCTGAACTGAAGCAGCGCACCGGCGATATGGGCGAGGTGTTCGGCACCGTGCGCCAGACCTCCAAGGATCTGACCCAGTACATCCGCGAATCCCTGGTGTCGCTGCAGGACCGGGAGCGGGTGGAGTGGCTGCGCCGCCTGGGGGAGAGCAAGGCCCTGCCGGACAGCGTGGAACTGGAACGGCTCTGGCAACTGATACAGGAGGAGATCGTCCAGTCCGGCCGGGTGGTGCGCCTGCCCGCCACGGTGGTGAACACCGAGGGGGTGGCCGGAGAGCAACCGGTGATCCGGATCGGCGTCTTCAATGCCCTGGACGGGCAGGGCCGCTACCTCAAGTATCAGCCGGAGACGGGGCGGCTGGTGGTCCTGCCGCGCCAGCCCTCGGGTTCGGTGCGCGACAGCGCCAAAACCTACGTTAACGGCGGCAGCGAAGGGATCGCCGGCCATGCGGAACTGGCCCTGGACCCCACCCGCGGCATGCTGCTCGGCATGCTGGTGGAGGCGCCGGACATGATCGAGCGGCTGCACCAAGGCGGCATTGTCGGCTACGTGATCATCGCCCTGGGGCTCTTCGGCCTACTGGTGGCGGTGGTGCGCCTCGGCTATCTGGCGTGGGTCGACCAGCGGGTGCGGCGCCAACTGAATGACCTCGCCAACGCCGCCGCCGACAACCCCCTGGGCCGGGTGCTGACAGTGGCGGCGCAAAACCTCAATGCGGACCCGGCCAATCTGGAGTTGCAGATCGATGAGGCGGTGCTGCGGGAGACCCCGCGGCTCACCCGCGGAGAGGGCCTGGTGAAACTGCTGGCCGGGGTCGCGCCGCTGCTCGGTCTGCTGGGCACCGTGGTGGGCATGATCGTGACCTTCCAGGCGATCAGCATGTTCGGGACCGGCGACCCCAAGCTGATGGCCAACGGCATCTCCCAGGCCCTGGTGACCACCGCGCTCGGCCTGATCGTCGCCATTCCACTGCTGTTCATGCACTCCCTGGTGTCCAGCCGCAGCCGGGCGCTCATCCACATCCTGGACGAGCAGTCGGCCGGGCTCATCGCGCTGGGGCGGGAAACGCGCTGATGGAGGCCGTGCTGGAGGGCATCCAGCGATTCCTGGAGGCCGGCGGGCCGGTCCTCTGGGTCATCGGGTGGACGGCGGTGCTGCTGGCAACGCTGATCATCGAGCGCTACTGGTATTTTCGCCGCGACTTCCCGCGCTACATGGCGAAAGAGGTGCGTCGGTGGGTCGAGCGCCGGGATCGCCACTCCTGGTATGCGCTACGTCTTCGCGATGCGCTCATTGCCGACGCCGGCGCCCGACTCAACCACACACTGCCCATGATTAAGACTTTGATCGCACTCTGCCCCCTGCTCGGGCTGCTGGGTACCGTCACCGGCATGATGGGTGTCTTCGACGTCATCGCCGTGCTCGGTACCGGGAACGTCCGGGCCATGGCCTCCGGGATCTCGCGCGCCACCATCCCGACCATGGCCGGCATGATGGTGGCGATCCCCGGCCTCTATTTCCGCTCCCGACTGCAGCGGGAGATGAGCCGGCGGGTGGAGTATCTTTCCGACCGCCTGACCCTAGCCTGAGAGCCCATCCATGCGTCGCAAACGTCACACGAACAACGACAGCGCCGAAGCGGATATCGACCTCACGCCCATGCTGGACGTGGTGTTCATCATGCTCATCTTCTTCGTGGTGACCACCTCCTTCATCAAGGAGTCGGGCGTGGAGGTCAACCAGCCGCGGGCCGACACGGCCCAGCAGCAGGATCAGGCCAACATCCTCATCGCCATCCGCCCCAACGGCGAGATCTGGATCGACGGCCGGGCGGTGGATGTGCGGGCGGTGCGCGCCAATGTGGAGCGCCTGCGCGCGGAGTTTCCCGAAGGACAGGTGGTCGTGCAGGGGGACCGGGAGGCGCAGATCGGACTGTTGGTGAAAGTGATGGACCAGGTGCGCCTGGCCGGGATCACCAATGTCGCCATCGCCGCGGATCAGGGTGAATAGGCGCATCGATGTATGTCTTCGTGCGCATTCTGTTTTCGCTGCTGGGGGGCCTGGCCGTGGCCACCTCCCTGTTTTGGGTGATGCAGCAGATGCTGGCGAGTGAAGCCGTGCTGAGCGAGGCGGAACGAAAACGCCCGGTGATGGAGTTCGTGCGCCTCAAGCGCGACACGCAGGTGCGCACCAAGGAGCGGGAGCTGCAGGAGCCGGAGCCGCCCGAGGAGGAGACGCCGCCGGATATCCCGCAACTGGAGATGGATGTTGCCCAGCCTACGGCCGCCCCCGACATCGATTTCAAGGCGCCCGACCTTTCCATGGCCATGAACGGCCCCTACATCGGCCCGGTGCGGACCGGCCCGCCCGACCGCGATGTCATGGCGGTCTCCCGCGTGCCGCCGCGCTACCCCTATCGCGCCGAGCGCAGGGGTGTCGAGGGTTGGGTCAAGGTCTCCTTCCTGGTCACCGAGCAGGGCGATGTGCAGGATGCCGTTGTCGTGGACTCCCGGCCCGAGCAGATCTTCGATCAGGCGGCCGTTCGGGCGGTGCTGAAGTGGAAGTTCAAACCCCGGGTTCAAAACGGCAAACCGGTCGCGGTCCGGGTGGAGCAGGTGGTGAATTTCCGCCTCAGGGGGCGCGGGCGGTGATCGGGATCCGACGACTCAAAGGGCTCGTTCTGGCGCTGCTGATAGCTGCGGCGACGGCGCAGGCCGCCGACGGGCCGATGCTCTCGAAGTCGACCTACCGGGTGCTCAAGACCACCCAGGAGTGGCTCGATGCCGGGGCGACTGCCAAGGCGGTACAGCGGCTAAAGGCGCTGGTGAAGGAGACCGGCGAGCAGCCCTACGATCACGCGGTGGCGCTGCAGACCCTCGCCCATGCCCAGCTCACCGGGGAGAACTACGACGCGGCCATTCCCAACCTCAAGCGCAGCCTCGCCCTGGGTGTGTTGCCGCAGGAGGCGCAGCAGAATATCCGCCTCAACCTGGCGCAGCTCTACATGGCCACAGAGGATTTCCCGGCGGCCATCGACATCATGAACCGATGGTTAGAAAAGGCCGAAAAACCGCGCCCGGAGGCCTACGTGATACTGGGCAGCGCACACTACCAGCTCGAGCACTTTCAGCAGGCCATCCCTCCCATGCGCCGAGCCATCGAACTGGCCGATGAGCCGAAGGAGAGTTGGTATCAAACCCTGCTGAGCGCCTACAACGAGAGTGAGGACTACGCCAACTGCGTGAGCCTGCTGCATACCATGCTGAAGCTATTCCCGGACCGGCCCGCCTACTGGCGGCAGTTGGCGGGGTTGGAGATGATGCGCGAGCGCTACCCCGAGGCGCTCGCGGTGATGGAGCTGGCCTACCTGCGCGGCCATCTGGAAACCGAGCGGGACCTGCGCAACCTTGCCCAGCTCTATACCCACTGCGAAGCGCCCTTCCGGGCCGCCGAGATCATCGAACAGGGAATCGAAAAGGGGCGGATAAAACCGACCCGAAAGAACCTGGAGCAGGCCGCCAACGCCTGGTATCAGGCCAAGGAGCATAAGAGGGCCATCGCCGCGCTGGAGCGGGCGGCCGCCATCGACAAGGATCCCGAACTGGGCCTGCGGCTGGCGCAACTCTATATCTCCGCCCAGCACTGGGCCGAAGCCGAACAGAGCCTGAAACGCCTGCTGGATGGGAAACGACTGCAGGAGAAGCAAGCCGCCAAGGCCTCCCTGCTGCTCGGCATCACCCGCTATGAGCAGGACAAACCGGAGGCGGCCAAGAGCGCCTTCGCCACCGCCAAGCGCCACGCCTCCACCCGCCGCGATGCCGAACAGTGGCTTGCCTTCCTCGAACACGACGCCTGAAGTGCCCTTTAGCAGGCTGTTGAAAAACACCCTCTCCAGAGGGAGAGGGCTGGGGTGAGGGGATTCAATAAAAGGTAAGTGACTGATTTTATCCCCCTCATCCTAACCTTCTCCCTCAGGGAGAAGGGATAAAAACCTTTTTCAACAGCCTGTTAGGTGAACCTTGAAGTTCTACCCTTCGAGGAGCATGGTTCAATTCCTCTACGCCCATCGTAAAATAGGCTTCCCTGCACAGCGGCAAACATACTTATGCAGACCCTTCAGCGCCTGATCCACTATCTGGACGCCGTTAACGAGACCACCGGACGCGCCGTTGCCTGGCTGACGCTGGGCATGGTGCTGGTGACCTTTGCCGTGGTGGTGCTGCGCTACGCCTTCAATGTGGGCTGGATCGCCATGCAGGAGTCGATCACCGACATGCACGCCGCCGTCTTCATGCTGGGGGCGGCCTACACCCTCAAACACGACGGCCATGTCCGGGTGGATATCCTCTATCGGTCGCCTCTCGGCCGCGCGGCAAGGCGTGGGTCGACCTGCTCGGACGCTGTTTCTGCTGCTGCCGGTGTCCGGATTCATCGCTCTGGGCCAGCTGGGACTACGTCACCAGCTCCTGGGCGCTGCAGGAGAGCTCCCGCGAGGCGGGCGGACTGCCCTGGGTTTACCTGCTCAAGAGCGCCATCCCGGCGATGGCCATTCTGATGCTGCTGCAGGGGCTGGCACTGGCGCTGCGCAGCCTGCTGATCATCGGCGGCCACCCGGAAGCGGTTGCCGAGCACGACGCGGCGCGGGAGATCTGATGGCCGAGTTCGCTGCCCCTGTGGATGTTCCTGGCGGTCTGCCTGGTGCTGCTGGCGGGTTACCCGGTCGCCTTCTCCCTCGGCGGCACGGCGCTGGCCTTTGCCCTTTTCGGGGAGATGGCCGGTAGCTTCGACCCCGCATTTCTGGATGCACTGCCGAACCGCCTGTACGGCATCATGACCAACCAGACGCTCATCGCCGTCCCGCTGTTCGTCTTTATGGGGGTGATGCTCGAGCGCTCGAAGGTGGCGGAAAACCTGCTCGATACCATGGCCGCCCTGTTCGGGCCGCTGCGCGGCGGTCTGGGGATCTCCGTGACCATCGTCGGCATGCTGCTGGCCGCCAGCACCGGCATCGTCGGCGCCACGGTGGTCACCATGGGACTGCTGTCGCTGCCGACCATGCTCAAGCGCGGCTACAGCCCGGCCCTGGCCACCGGCACCATCTGCGCCTCGGGCACCCTGGGGCAGATCATCCCGCCCTCGATCATCCTGGTGCTGCTCGGCGATGTGCTCTCCTCGGCCTATCAGCAGGCGCAGCTCGATATGGGCGATCTGGTCGCCCGATACGGTTTCAGTCGGCGACCTGTTCGTGGGCGCCCTGCTGCCCGGGTCTGTTGCTCGTCGGTTTCTACATCCTCTACGTCTCCGGCGTCGCCCTGTTTCAACCCTCGGCCGCCCCGGCGATCCCCGCGGCGGAGCGCACCGACCGGGGCTGGCCCTGGCGATTCGCGCCGGCAAGGTGCTGCTGCCGCCGCTGGTGCTGATCCTCGCGGTGCTCGGGTCGATCATGGCCGGCGCCGCCACGCCGACGGAGGCGGCCTCGGTCGGTGCGGTCGGTGCGATCATCCTCGCCGTGACCCAGGGGCAGTTCTCGCTGGGTCGGCTGCGCCGAGGTGGTGCGCATGCACCACCCAGGTCACCGCCATGGTGTTCCTGATCCTGATCGGCGCCTCGCTGTTCTCCCTGGTGTTCCGCGGGTTACGGCGGCGATGAGCTGGTCGAGGGCGTGCTGACCGACCTGCCGGGGGGCGTCTTCGACGGCCATGTTCGTGGTGATGCTGGTGATGTTTCTGCTCGGCTTCATCCTCGACTTCATCGAGATCACCTTCGTGGTGGTGCCGGTGGTGGCGCCGATCCTTCTGGCCATGGGGCTCGACCCGGTCTGGCTGGGCGTGATGATCGCCATCAACCTGCAGACCTCGTTCCTCACCCCGCCGTTCGGCTTCGCCCTGTTCTACCTGCGCGGAGTGGCACCGACGGAAGTGACTACGGTTCAGATCTACCGCGGCGTTGCCCCCTTCATCCTCATTCAGGTCGCCGCCCTCGCCGCCCTGGCCTGGTGGCCCGAACTCGCCACCTGGCTGCCGGGGGTCGTCTACGGCGAATAGATCGGATGTAACCACAGAGGACACAGAGTGTTGCGGAAATAAATTGCGGCATTTGGAGCTTCTGAACGGAGGTGCGGCGCAAAAACCCTAACGGCCGGTCTGGATGCACCGCAGAGAGCACAGAGGGTTCACAGGGCTTTTAGCGTTGATTACTCTCTGCGAACCTCCGCGTACTCTGCGCCTCTGCGGTAAAATTTATTTCTTTTCCCTGGCGCTCTTTTTTCGAGGAATATGAACGGGTTTCTCCGTGTTCTCCGTGCCCTCTGTGGTTACAAAGGGGGTGCCCCGTGTTCCCGTGCACCCCGTGGTTCAAGCAAAGGAGGTTCGATGGGACGCTGGCGACCACCCCGGAAGCCCGGTTCGAAGTACATCACCCCGGAGGGCTACGCCGCCCTGGAGGCGGAGCTAAAGGCGCTGTGGGCGCGCCGCCACGATGTGGTCAAGGCGCTCTCGGCGGCGGCAGCCGAGGGCGATCGCTCGGAAAATGCCGAGTACATCTACCGCAAAAAAGAGCTGCGGGGGATCGACGGGCGCATCCGTTACCTTCAGAAGCGCCTGCCCAACCTGCAGGTGGTCGACAGTACGCCCTCCGACCGCGAGCGGGTCTTCTTCGGCGCCTGGGTCACCGTCGAGGACGAAGCGGGCGAGGAGCACACCTACCGCATCGTCGGCCCCGACGAGTTCGACGCCGATCCCCGCTACGTGAGCGTCAACGCCCCGGTCGCCCGGGCCCTGTTGGGCAAGGCCCTCGACGATGAAGTGACGGTCCGGCTCCCCGAGGGCGAGGCGACCTACTGGATCGTAGCGGTGAGCTACGACGGAAAGGCTTGAACCACGGGGACACGGGGAGCACGGGGAACTGCTTTTTAACCACAGAGGACACAGAGGAAAAAACCACCGAAAGCACCAAAGTCCATAAAGGGTTTACTCGGTGTCCTCTGTGGTTTTCTTTTTTTTACCCCGTGTTCCCCGTGCGCCCCGTGGTTGGCCTTCAAAGGGCACGGGCATTCAGATAAGCACGCTCGGAGACGTCGTGCCAAGCCACCACTTGGTCACGGAAGGCCCGGAAGGAGTCGTAGACCTTCTTGGACATGGGGTCCTTGGCCGCGACTTCGGCCACCACCTGATCGGAGATCCCCTTCAGCTCCTTGAGAACGCTGTCCGGGAAGCGGCGCAGCTGGACATTGTGGCGGTTGACCAGGGTATCCAGCGCCTGGTTGTTGCGGGCGGTGAACTCCGAGAGCCATCGATGTTGGCGGCCTGGCAGGCGTTGGTGACGATGGCCTGCAGATCGGCCGGCAGCGCCTCGAACGCCTCCTTGTTGATGAAGGACTCCAGCACGGTGCCGGGCTCGTGCCAGCCGGGGTAGTAGTAGTACTTGGCGGCCTTGTAGAGGCCGAAGGCCAGGTCGTTGTAGGGGCCGACCCACTCGGTGGCATCGATGGCGCCGGACTGCAGGGAGGTGAAGATCTCGCCACCGGGGAGGTTCACCGGGGTGCCGCCGAGCGCGCTTCAGGACCTCGCCGCCCAGCCCGGGGATGCGCATCTTCAGGCCCTTGAGATCCTCCAGGGAATTGATCTCCTTGTTGAACCAGCCGCCCATCTGCACGCCGGTGTTGACCGCCGCCGTGGGCACCAGCCCGAACGGCGCATAGACCTCCTGCCACAACTCCATGCCGCCGCCGTGGTAGAGCCAGGCGTTCATCTCCTGGGCGGTCAGGCCGAAGGGCACCGCGGTGAAGAACTGCGCCGCCTCGCTCTTGCCCTTCCAGTAGTAGGAGGCGCCGTGGCCCATCTCGGCCGTGCCGCGGGAGACGGCGTCGAAGATCTCAAACGCCGGCACCAACTCCTTGGCGCCGTAGACCTTGACCTCGATGCGCCCGCCGGACATCTCGGTGATCAGCTTGGCGAGGTTGTTGGCGCCGGTGCCCAGGCCCGGAAAATTCTTCGGCCAGGTGGTGACCATCTTCCAGCGATGCTTCGTCTTCGCATGCACCGCCGGCGCCGCCAGTGTTCCCCCGGCCAGCACCGAACCGGCCCCGACCCCTTTGATAAAGTCACGACGTTTCATGGTTTCTCCCTTTCGTAGTCAATTCACCACAGACGCGCAGCGTTAACGGCGTATGTAACCGCAAACAAGCGAAGAGCGCAAAGGGATTGACCACGGGGTGCACGGGGAACACGGGGGGGAACTGCTTTAAAACCACAGAGGGCACAGAGGAAAAATCACCGAAAGCGCCGAAATACAAAAAGGGTTTACTCGGTGTCCTCTGTGGTTTTCTTTTTAAGCCCCGTGTGCCCCGTGCTCCCCGTGGTTAGATTCACACAGCTTCAAGATTGGCGTAGCTCAGCACCAGCCACTTGCTGCCGACCTCATCGAATGCGACCTGGACCCGGGCCTGAGCGCCCTGGCCCTCCAGAGCGAGGATCACGCCCTCACCGAATTTGGGGTGGATGACCCGTTGACCCAACCCGAGGCCATCGGGGGTTTGGGCGGGGGCGCTGCGGCGGGAGGCGACCGGGATCGTCGCGCCCATCCCGCGCAGGCGGACCTCCTCGACGAACTGCGGCGGCAGCTCGTGCAGAAAACGCGAGGGGCGGGTGTAGTTCTCCTTACCGTAAAGACGACGCACCTCGGCGTGGGTGAGATAGAGCTGGCGCATGGCGCGGGTCATGCCCACATAACAGAGGCGGCGCTCCTCCTCCAGCCGGCCGGGTTCCTCCACCGACATCCGGTGGGGGAACAGCCCCTCCTCCATGCCGCAGACGAAGACCAGCGGGAACTCCAGTCCCTTGGCGGAGTGCAGGGTCATCAGCTGTACCGAATCCTCCCACTCGTCCGCCTGGCCTTCGCCGGCCTCGAGGGCGGCATGGGCGAGGAACGCCGAGAGGGCATTCATCCCTTCGTGCTGCTCCTCGTCGTACTCGAACTGGCGCGCGGCGTTGACCAGCTCCTCGAGGTTTTCAATGCGCGCCTGGCCGCGCTCGCCTTTCTCCTTCTTGCAGTGTTCGATGAGGCCGCTTTCGGTAATCGCATGCTGGACCGTATCGTGCAGTTCGAACGCCTCGGTCTCCTCGGCGAGGCGTTCGATAAGTTGCAGAAAGGCCTGCACCGCATTGCGCGCCCGCGCCGGGAGCTCGCTCCCCCCGGCCACCTCCATCGCCGCCATCCAGAGTGGCTGCTGATGAGCGGCGGCGCGTTCACGGATGGCCTGCACGGTGCGATCGCCGATCCCGCGGGTGGGGGTGTTGACCACCCGTTCGAACGAGGGGTCGTCGCCGCGGTTGGCGATCAGGCGAAGGTAGGCCAGCGCATCCTTGATCTCGGCACGCTCGAAAAAGCGCAAACCGCCATAGACCCGATAGGGGACCGCCGCCTGCATCAGGGCCTCTTCCAACACGCGCGACTGGGCGTTGGAGCGGTAGAGGATCGCCACCTCGGAGCGCGCACCGCCCTCCCGGTTCCAGGTGCGGATGCGATCCACGACAAAGCGCGCCTCTTCGAGCTCGTTGAAGGCGCCGTAGATGCGCATCGGTTCGCCCTTCTCGCCTTCTGTCCACAGCTCTTTGCCGAGCCGATCGGCTATTGTGGGCGATCAGCCCGTTGGCGGCGGCGAGGATCGTGGCGGTGGAGCGGTAATTCTGTTCCAGACGAATGAGTTGCACGTTCGGGAAATCCCGGCGGAACTGATGGATATTCTCCACCCGGGCGCCGCGCCAGCCGTAGATCGATTGGTCATCATCGCCCACCACGAAGACCTGGCCGGAATCGCCGGCCAGCAGCCGCACCCAGGCGTACTGAATGGCATTGGTATCCTGAAACTCGTCCACCAGGACGTGGCGGAAGCGCTGCCGGTAATGGGCCAGCAGATCGGGATGGTCGCGCCATAGTTCGTGGGCACGCAGCAGCAGTTCGGCAAAGTCCACCACGCCGCCGCGCCCACACGCCTCCTCATAGGCCTGATAGATGCGCACCAGCTGTGCCTGCACCGGATTGCCCTGAGCGTCGACATGTTCGGGGCGCAGCCCTTCGTCCTTGCGGGCGTTGATGAACCACTGCGCCTGCTTCGGCGGCCAGTTGGTTTCATCGAGCTGCAGCTCGCGCAGCACACGGCGCACCATTCGGTACTGATCGTCGGAGTCGAGGATCTGAAAGCTCTGGGGCAGACCGGCCTCGTGCCAGTGCTGGCGCAACAGGCGGTGGGCGATGCCGTGGAAGGTGCCCACCCACATGCCGCCGGCGGGCATCTGCAGCAGGGATTCGATACGCCCGCGCATCTCCCGTGCGGCCTTGTTGGTAAAGGTCACCGCGAGAATGCCGAAGGGCGAGACGCCTTCGGTCCGAATCAGCCAGGCGATGCGGTGCGTAAGCACCCGGGTCTTACCGCTGCCGGCACCGGCGAGGACCAGCAAATTACCGGCCGGAGCACAGACTGCCTCGCGCTGGGCCTCGTTCAGGGGGTCAATGAGATCGGAAACGTCCATGGGGCGGATGGTATCAGAGGCGGTCAACGGGGGTGAAAAGCGGTCGGTACAATTTTTGTCCGCTCATTCAAGCCAGCTCCGGGGACGCAGAAATTCCGACAGCCGCGCTTCATCGCTTGCATCGTCCGGCGTCCAGTTATAACGCCAGGCGGCCAAGGGCGGCAGCGACATCAGTATCGACTCCGTGCGCCCCCCGCTCTGGAGACCGAACAAAGTTCCGCGGTCCCAGACCAGGTTGAACTCAACGTAGCGGCCGCGACGGTAGAGCTGAAACTGCCGCTCCCGCTCACCAAAGGGGTGATCGCGACGGCTTTCGACGATCGGGAGGTAGCCATCGATAAACCCCTGGGCTACCGATGTGACCAGGGCGAGTCCATTTTCGAAGCCGCCCTCGCTGAAATCATCGAAGAAAATCCCTCCCACCCCTCGCGCCTCACCCCGATGCGGCAGATAGAAGTAATCATCACAAGCCGCCTTGAAGCGCGGGTAGAGCGCTTCACCAAAGGGGGCCACGGCGTCCCGTGCGGTACGGTGCCAATGCACCACATCCTCGCCAAACGGATAGTACGGCGTCAGGTCGAAGCCGCCGCCAAACCACCAGACCGGCTCCGCTCCCTCGGCTTCAGCGAGAAAGTAGCGCACGTTCGCGTGGGCGGTCGGCACGTAGGGGTTGAGGGGGTGGATGACGAGCGAAACGCCCGCGGCGCGATAGCGGCGCCCGGCCAGCTCCGGTCGCGCGCGGGTCGCCGCCGCCGGCATCTCATCGCCGCCCACCTCGGAGAAGTTCACCCCGGCCTTCTCGAACAGCTCGCCGTCTTCGAGTAGTCGGGCCTCACCGCGTCCCGGCGCTTCCTGCCAGGGGTCGCGACGGAACCGACCGCCATCGAGTGCCTCAAGGGCATCGGTGATGCGGTCCTGGATGGCGGCGAAGCGGGCTGCCACCGTGACGAAGTCACTGTGGTTCATAAGGCCCCCTCTTCATAAGGATCCATAGACTGCACCCTCGTGGGGTGGAATAGCGACAGCGTATTCCGCCGCATGCGTTGTACGGCAATACCGTCAAAACCTCCGCGGCGCTCTAACGAAGAGGGGCATCAAGGCGCATCGATGCCGTTAGTCCACTCCCAGGGGGGAGATGGAGCCGACAGCCGGGCGAGCTCCGACGGGACCGGGGATCAGCCCGGGCGCAGGACCCGGCCGGAGAGGTCGCGGATCTCGCTGGGCCGCTCGCGCCCGCCCAGTTCGCCGGGGATCACCAAATCGACGCCCGTGCCGAAAATGCGCCGCACGTCCAACGCGCTACGGGCCGGCCGGCTGCCGCTGCGGTTGGCGCTGGTCGAGACCAGCGGCCCGCCCACGATCCGGCACAAGGCCTGGACGACCGGGTGAGCGGAGACGCGCACCGCCAGGGTGGGATAGCCGCCGCGTAGCCAACCGGGCACCCCGGGCCGCGCCGGCAGCAGCCACGTCACCGGCCCCGGCCAAGTGGCGAGCACGCGCGAGCGGGCCTCGCCCTGCAGCGGCTGCAGCCAGGGCTCCAGCTGGTCGAGGTCGGCGGCCACCAGGATCAAGCCCTTGGCAGCGCTACGGCCCTTCAGATCAAAGATGGTTTCCACCGCCACCCGATCGGCGGGGTCGCAGCCGAGCCCCCACACCGCTTCGGTGGGGTAGGCGACGACACCGCCGGCCCGCACGACGCGGCGCGCCAGCCGTAATCGATGTGTGCTGGGTGGGGTCACCTACATTCTCCAGGGCTTTCGGTGGATTACGCTCTCGCTAATCCCCCCTACGTGCTTCGTTTCTCGTCCGGTGCTTGGGATCAGTTGGCCGCCTTGCGCTGCTCCTCGCTCTCTGAGGGCTCGTCCAGCTCCTCGGCCGGCTCGGCGAAGTCGCACTCCTTGCGCGGGCAGACCTTTTCGGTACCGCGCCGCTTGGTCGTCTTGATGGTGAGTACCGGCCAGTGGCATTTCGGACACGGTTCCGCCACCGGCGGGTTCCATACGGCGTAGCTGCAATCGGGATAACGTGAGCAGGAGAAGAAGGTCTTGCCGCTGCGCGAGCGCCGCTCCAGCAACGAGCCCTTGTGGCATTCCGGACACTCGACACCGGTATCCTTCGGCTTCTCCAACGGCTCGATATAGCGGCACTTGGGGTAGGCCGAACAGCCGATGAACTTGCCATAACGTCCGGAGCGGATGATCAGCTCCGAGTCGCACTTGGGGCAGGTCCGTCCCTCCACCTTCTCGGGCTCCGCCGCCGCCTGATCGGCGCTCTCACCGAGATTGCGGGTGTAGTCGCACTCGGGATAACCGGTGCAGCCTATGAAGCGCCCGCGACGCCCCAGGCGAATGGAGAGCGGTTTGTCGCATTTGGGGCATTTCTCATCGAGCTCTTCCTGGGTCACGTCCTTGCGCTGGACCGACTTCTCCTTGTCCTCCACCAATTCGTGGAAGGGTTTCCAGAAGCGGCGCATGATCGGAACCCATTCCGCCTCACCGCGCGAAATGGCGTCCAGCTCATCCTCCAACTTCGCGGTGAAATCGTAGTCCACGTAGTTGGTAAAGTGCTGGGTGAGGAACTTGTTGACCACCCGGCCCACATCGGTGGGGATAAATCGCTTTTTGTCCATCTCCACGTACTCGCGCTGCTGCAACGTGGAGATAATGGAGGCGTAGGTGGAGGGGCGACCGATGCCGTGCTCCTCCAGGGTCTTCACGAGGCTCGCCTCGGTGTAGCGCGGGGGTGGCTCGGTAAAGTGCTGTTCGGGACGGATGCCGAGCAGATCGACCTTCTCTCCCTCAAGCAGCGGAGGCAGCAGTTTGCCCTCTTCCTCTTTGTCCTTCTTGTCGTCCACACTCTCCTGGTAGACGGCCATGAAGCCGGGGTTGACCACGGTCGAGCCATTGGCCCGGAAGGTATTGCCCTCGCCGCAGATGAGGTTGACGCCGACGGTGTCGATGGTCGCATGGACCATCTGGCAGGCCACGGTGCGTTTCCAGATCAGCTCATAGAGCTTGGCCTGATCTTTGGTGAGATAGCCCTTGATGGACTCGGGGACGTGCGAAATACCGGTAGGGCGCACCGCCTCGTGCGCCTCCTGGGCATTTTTTGCCTTGGTCTTGAAGAGCCGCGGCTCCTTGGGGACATTGTCCGAACCGTAGCGCTGGCTGATGAAGTCGCGGATCTCGGTCACCGCCTCCTGGGCCAGATTGACCGAGTCGGTACGCATATAGGTGATCAGGCCCACCGTCTCGCCGCCGAGGTCGATGCCCTCGTAGAGTTGCTGGGCCGTGCGCATGGTGCGCTGCGCGGTAAAGCCGAGCTTGCGCGAGGCCTCCTGCTGGAGCGTGGAGGTGGTAAAGGGCGCGGCGGGATTGCGCCGGCGCTGCTTCTTCTCGACCTTATCGACGGTCAGCCGACCATCGGCGGCCTTCAGCAGGCTCTTTTCCCAATCGTGGGCGGTGTCGCCATCCTCCACGCTGAACTGTTCGAGCTTGTCGCCCGCATAATAGGTCAGCTTGGCAGCGAAGTTCTGGCCCTTGCTGGAGACATCGGCCTCCAGGCTCCAGTATTCCCGCGACGTGAAGCGTTCGATCTCCTCTTCACGCTCGACGATCATTCGTAGCGCCGGACTCTGCACCCGGCCTGCGGAGAGACCGCGACGAATTTTCTTCCAGAGCAGCGGCGAGAGATTGAAACCCACCAGGTAATCGAGCGCACGGCGCGCCTGCTGGGCATTGACCAGATCCGAGGAGAGCTCCCGCGGGTTATCGACCGCGTCGCGGACCGCGCCCTTGGTGATCTCGTTGAAAACAACCCGGCCGACTTCCTTGTCCTTAAGCAGCTTACGGTCTTTCAGTAACTCATACAGATGCCAGGAAATGGCCTCGCCCTCGCGGTCCGGGTCAGTGGCGAGATAGAGTGCGTCGGCCTTCTTGAGTGCCTTCGCGATGGCATCGACATGCTTCGCGTTGCGGTCGATGACCTGATAGCGCATGGCGAAGTCGTGATCGGGGTCCACCGCGCCCTCTTTGGGCAGCAGGTCGCGCACGTGCCCATAGGAGGCAAGGACCTCGAAGTCCTTGCCCAGGTATTTCTTGATGGTCTTCGCCTTGGCCGGCGATTCAACGATTACCAGGTTCTTGCTCATACGGTTTGCTCGTTTACAGAGCCCGGCGCTCCCGCCGGGCCGAGGCTGTTCTTCGCCTTAGTGATCCAATGCGGCCGGGAAGTTCGACGATTTGCCGCTCTAAAGGGCACTTCTCATAATCCAACGCATCTTCGCCCGCCGCCATCGGGGTCGCTGGCCGGACAGTAGCGAGCGAAGTGTAGCCACTCGATAGGGCCAAAGCTGAAAGCGCAGTCAGCGGTCCGACCCGAGCCAAAGGGTTGGGCCCCAAAACAGCAATGCCCGCATCTGCGGGCATTGGTGGCGCTCATGTCCCAATACCGGGACGGATTATAGTGTACTAGTACACTAGTGCAGCAATCCCGCCATTTCATCCAGCACCAGGTCTTCCATCCAGGCCACAGCCGCTTCCTGGCCGGGCTGGTTGAACAGCACCATCAATACGACCCACTTGAGCTGATCGAGGTCGTTGTCATCACTGTCCAGGGCCATGACCCGGTCGATAACCATTTCGCGCGTGCCGTGGTCGAGGACACCCATCTGCTCGAGGAACAATAGAAAACCCCGGCATTCGCTGTCCAGCCGCTCACACTCTTCGTCGGAGTAAATGCGTACCGACTGCTGGTTGGCCAGCGGGTAGGAGTCCGGGCTGTCCTGCATCGTCGCCAGACCTTCGAGCCAGTCGAAGGCCTTGCCGATTTCGCTTTGTCGAAAACCGGCCTCGGTCAGTTCCTTGCGAAGGGTTTCGCGATCTGCTTCCAGATCGCCGTCATCGTCGTAGACATAGTTTTCGAAGAGATACAGCAGGATCTCGAAAACGTCTTGTTTCATCTCACTCTCTCTTACCGGTACGGGCGTAGCCGCCAGCGACGGAGGCCACGTACCCCTGCAGTTCTAAGAGCAACAGCATGGAGGAAACCGCATCGGCCGTCAATCCGCTGCGGTCGACCAGCCTGTCCACGGTGGTAGGACTGTGATCCAGGCACAGCAGCAAACTTCGGTGCTCCTCGTCCAGCCCCGGAGCCGATTCCCCCGGCTCGTTTTCGGGCCCCTGCAACGGCTCTTTCAGTATCGCTTCGAGCTGCGGCGCCAGCTCCTCAAGAATGTCCTGTGCCGTCTCCACCAGCTTGGCACCCTCACGGATGAGACGGTGGCAACCCCGGGCCAACGGGTTGTGAATGGAGCCGGGAACCGCAAAGACCTCCCTGCCCTGTTCGTTGGCTTGGCGTGCGGTGATCAGCGAACCTGAGCGTGGGGCCGCCTCCACCACCAGTGTGCCCAGCGACAGGCCGCTGATGATGCGGTTACGACGGGGGAAGTGGCTCGGTAGCGGCGCCGTACCCGGCGGGAACTCCGAGACCAGCGCGCCGCCGGCCTCGACGATGGCGTGCGCGAGTTCCCGATGGCGGGCCGGATAGACCCGGTCGAGACCGGTACCGAAAACCGCGATGGTACCACCGTCAATAGACAACGCACCGCGGTGTGCGGCCGCATCGATGCCGAGGGCGAGTCCGCTGGTCACGGTCAATCCTACGCCCGCCAGATGCCGGGCGAATTCCCGGGCCGTCTCGGCCCCCAGGGGGGTCGGATTGCGGCTGCCGACCATGGCCAGTTGGGGCCCGGTGAGCAGCACGGCATCGCCGCGGACGAAGAGGAGCGGAGGGGGATCGGCAGTGGTCGAGAGCTGGGGCGGGTAATCGGCCCCATTCAGGGTGAGAATTCGGCAATCGGGCTCTTCGGCCCAGGCGAGATCGCGTTTGACCGCCTCCCAATCCGGACGTTTCAGGTAGTCCCCGAGAGCCCCTCTTTCGCCGCCTTCCCGAAAAAGAGCAGCGGCACCGCCGTAGCGTTCCATGAGTTCGGCAAAGGCCACGGGGCCCACGCCCGGCACGTGGAGAAGCGCTAGTCGATAACGCAACTCCTCCCTGTCATTGATGGCTTGCAATAGACGGCGTTCCTTCGAAGTCCGGGTACTCTGCACGGATCAGAGGCGAGGAGGGGCGCGGAGACTTCGAACCCCCGGATGTCGCTCGTTCGGCATCCGTCTGCAGATTCGTCGCTCCCCTCGCCTCTCGGATACCTCTGCGAAGGATTAGGGATTGGTGACCCGATCCAGCACGTGCATGGGGCGGGTCGCATCCATAATCAGCGCGTAGCTCATTTTCTCGAACGGGCGGAAAATCATCATCAGGCCTGCAAGCTGATCAGGCAGGACGACGGTATCGCCGGTCACCGGGTCGCGCACGCTTCGTCCCTGCTGATAGACCGAGAGCACATGGCCCGCTTCCATCCCCTCGCGCAGCCCGAGATTGACCGCCACCACCTGATACTGGCCGATCTGCGACACGCCGTCGACGACCGCCACGATTCGCCCTTCCACCTCTTGTTTCGGTGCCTGCGGAACAAAATTGGTGGTGATTCGCTCCTGGGTCCCCGGAAGCAATCGATCGCCGTTCAGGGCCTCCCGCTGGGACTCGGCCAATTCCATGGTGGCTGGATCGCCGAACTGCCGTACCTTGGCATCGGCGACGTGAATCGCTTCGTAGCCGAGCACCTCGTCGGGATCGTCCGGATTTCGGTACGCCTGCCCCTTTCGCACGACCACGTATTCGGCCACGCTCGGCTCATCGATGCCGCGTACGTAGATAGTATTACCGGTCGCGGCGATGAGGTGTTCGTCGGCGGTGGCGATGATGTAGGGTGCCGCTTCCAGCTCCTCCTCATCCACCACGCGTGGCCGCTGCAGGAAGGGACGGATCGCATCCAGAGGAATGGTCGGAATGGCCCGATCCAGCTCTTCAACCCGGACCTTGGGCGACAGTCGCACGGTCGGCCGCTCCTCGGCGCGCTGAACTTTGAGCGTCGGGCGTCCATCTATATATATCAGTGCGAGAATGTCACCCGGGTAGATCAGGTGCGGATTCTCGATATAGGAGTTCTGCTGCCACAGTTCGGGCCAGCGCCAGGGATCCCGAAGGAAGCGACCGGCGATATCCCACAATGTATCGCCCTTTTTAACCACGTACCGCTCGGGGTAGTCGGGTTTGAGGACTATGGGCTCCGGCTTCACGGCGGGAGCGGCCGGTTCCACGACAGGCTCGGGTTCGGTGATCGCTTCTGCCGGAGTTTCCGGCGGTGTGCTGGCACAGCCGTAAAGCAGTGCGGCCACAGCCGCTGTCAGCAAGGAGCGAAATGTGGGCTTATCCATGGACATCCCTTCGGTTAGGCAACCTGGGCCGAGTTTATCGGAAAACGAACAGCGTCGACAGTGTGGGCGTCACAATGACGAATTCAGTATGATCAGGGACACGGACTCTGCCGGATTGTGGGTCATTCTGCCACTGTGCTGTTCACGGGCAAGCGCTTTTCCGGAAGGCGATAATGCCATAATTCGACAGACTCCTCGCCGATGAATGCAAGCAACTCCCAACGGACCGGAAACACTCTATGGCGATTCTGAACATTTTACATTTTCCCGATCCGCGGCTGCGAAACAGGGCCGAACCGGTGGAATCGGTCGATGATGGAATTCGGCAGCTGGTCGACGACATGCTCGAGACCATGTACGACGCGCCCGGCATCGGGTTGGCCGCGACTCAGGTCAATGTGGCCAGGCAGCTGGTCGTCATCGACATCTCCGAAGAGCGCAATGATCCGCTGGTTCTGATTAATGCCGAAATCCTGGAGAAGGACGGTATGGAAGAGATGGAGGAGGGTTGCCTCTCGGTGCCGGGATTCTTCGAAAAGGTACAGCGTGCCGACCGGGTTAGAGTCCGTGCCCTCGACCGGGACGGCGAGGCTTTCGAGATGGAGGCGGAGGGCCTGCTGGCCGTCTGCATTCAGCACGAGCTCGACCACCTCGAAGGCAAACTGTTCGTCGACTATCTCTCCAGTCTCAAGCGCCAACGTATTCAGAAGAAACTGGAAAAGCAGCGCCGACAGGCCATGTAGGCCCCCGGGCCGCCCCAACGAGAACAATAATTCCGATGCCCGAACCACTGAATATCGTCTTCGCCGGCACACCCGAGTTTGCCGCCGCATCGCTACAGGCCCTGCTCGATTCCCGCCACCGTGTGACGGCGGTGTATACGCAGCCCGACCGACCGGCCGGTCGCGGCCGCAAGCTGAAGGCCAGTCCGGTGAAGCTGCTGGCGCAAGAGCATGAATTGCCCGTCTACCAGCCCGTCAGCCTCAAGGCGCCCGAAGAACAGGAGAGGCTCGCCGCCCTGGCTCCGGATGTGATGGTGGTCGCCGCCTACGGTTTAATCCTGCCGAAAACCGTACTGGAGATCCCGCGCCACGGCTGCCTCAATGTGCATGCCTCCCTGCTGCCGCGCTGGCGGGGTGCCGCCCCCATTCATCGCGCCATTTTGACCGGTGACGAAGAGACCGGCATCACCATCATGCAGATGGATGTGGGTCTGGATACCGGTGCCATGCTCCACAAGCGCAGAACCCCGATCCACCCGGACGACACCTCACAAACTCTCCATGATCGGCTGGCGGTGTTGGGTGGCGAGGCCCTGCTGAAGGCCCTCGATAAACTGGAGGCCGGGGAGCTGGAACCGGAACCGCAGGACGATACACAGGCCAACTATGCCGCCAAACTCAGCAAATCCGAGTCCCTTCTCGACTGGGGACTCCCGGCCGAGGTGCTGGACCGTCAGGTGCGGGCTTTCAATCCCTGGCCGGTGGCACAAACGAGCTGGCAGGGCGACACCCTTCGGGTCTGGGAGGCGGAACCCACCGACATTGCCAACGAAAAGGCCCCGCCGGGGACAGTGGTGGCCGGGACCCGGGACGGCATCGATGTGGCCACGGGCGCCGGCGTTCTGCGCCTGAAGCGGATACAGCTGCCCGGCAAACGCCCCATGGATGTTGCGGATTTCATCAATGCCTACCGCATCGAAGGGGAGCGGCTCGGGGATGGCTAAAGGCGCGTCGCCACGGGTCAGTGCCGCACGGATGGTCGCGGGCGTACTGGGCGGCCGTTCGCTCAGTGAACTTGCTTTGCGCGGCCTGGACGGACTGGCGCCCAGGGACCGGGCCCTCGCCCAGGAGCTGGCCTACGGGACTGTTCGCTGGCAGCCGCGGCTCGCCGCCGTTCTGAAGCAGTTGCTCTCCAAGCCGCTCAAGGCCAAGGAGCGGGAGGTGGAAGCCCTTCTGCTGGTGGGGCTCTACCAACTCCTGTTTCTCGATATACCTCCCCACGCCGCCGTGGGGGAGACGGTGGCCGCGGTTCGGCCGCTGAAGAAAGAGTGGGCACGGGGCCTTATCAATGCGGTACTGCGCCGCGCCGGACGTGAAGGCCAGGCGCTGCTTGAGTCCATTAGCGGTGATGAGAGCGCAACCAGCGCCCATCCGGCCTGGCTCGTCCAACGGCTCCGGACCGATTGGCCGCAGCGCTGGCAGGCGGTGGTGGAGGCGAACAATGCCCGTCCCCCCATGACCCTGCGGGTGAATGCCCGGCACTCGACGCGCGAGGCGTACCTCGAAGCGCTGCAAACGGCCGGTATCGGCGCCAGGGCCAGCGAATTCACGCCGAGTGGCGTTCGCCTCGAAAACCCGGTGGGGGTAGAGCGGCTGCCGGGCTTCGAGGGGGGCAGCGCCTCGGTGCAGGATGAGGCCGCCCAGCTCGCCGCCGGCCTCGTTGCACCCGAAGCCGGCGAACGCATCCTTGATGCCTGTGCCGCCCCCGGCGGCAAGACCGGGCATCTTCTTGAGAGCGCCCCCCAAGCCCGTGTGCTCGCCCTTGATAGCGATGCCGGGCGGCTGCAGCGGGTTCGGGAAAACCTCACCCGCCTCGGCCTGTGCGCCGAGATCGCGGTGGGCGATGCGGGGGAGCCCGGCGGCTGGTGGGATGGAGAACCCTTCGATCGCATTCTCCTCGATGCGCCCTGTTCGGGAACCGGCGTGATTCGCCGCCATCCCGACATCAAACTGCTCCGTCGCGCCGACGATATCGCTGCCCTGGTGCAGGAGCAGAAGCGGCTGCTTGAGGCACTGTGGCCCTTGTTGAGGCCAGGCGGTATGCTTGTCTATTCCACCTGCTCGGTCCTGCGCGATGAAAACGATCGCCAACTTGCCGCTTTTCTGGCGTCCCGCGATGATGCGGTGGAAGAGCCGATTGTTGCATCATGGGGCCGTTCAGAAGCGGTGGGCCGACAAATACTCCCGGGCGAGAACGGAATGGACGGCTTCTATTACGCGCGCCTTCGCAAAAGATAGGAACATGTTGAAGCGCTGGCTCTCCACATTGGTATTCGCCCTGCTGCCGCTCTCCCCGGTACTGGCGGATGCCGAATTTGCTGTCGAGGATGCGGAAACCCGCCTTGAGGGCGGCGTCTACCTGCTCGACGCGGAGGTCGACTACCGCTTCTCCGATGAGGCGCTGGAGGCGCTGGACAGCGGCGTTCCCCTGGTCCTGGTCCTGGACATCGAAGTGGAGCAAACCCGCCCCTGGTGGTGGTATGACATCGAGGTGGCCACGCTGGAACAGCGCTTCGAGATCCAGTACCACGCCCTCTCCGACCAGTACCTGCTCAGCAACATCAACAGCGGCGCGCTCTATGCCTATCCGACGCTCTCCTCGATCGGGGACGCGCTCGGGCGTATCCGCAGCCTGCCGTTACTCGATGCCAACCTGATCGAGCCGAATGCCACTTACGAGGTGCAACTGAGACTGCGCCTCGATATCGAGGCCCTACCTTCGCCGCTGCGCCCCCTCGCCTATGTAACACCGGGGTGGCGCCTCTCGAGTGACTGGTACGCATGCGCATTGACCCCCTGAAGCGTCTCTTCTCGGGGGCGCGGCCGGTAGCGCTGCTGTTTGGGCTGCTGCTTACCTCGCTCTACCTGATGAGCGGCGCCACCCAAAATTCAGCCACGTTCGACCAGCTCTATTCGCTGCTGCTGGCGGTGAACATCATTGCACTGGTACTGCTGGTCGGGCTGATTCTCCGCCACCTGTGGCGGCTGGTGGTCCAGTACCGCCAGCGATCACCGGGTTCCCGCCTGACCGCCCGACTGGTGGTGATGTTCGTGATTCTCGCCGTTGCCCCGGTTTCGGTGGTCTACTATTTCGCCCTCCAGTTCCTGGACCGGGGCATCGACAGCTGGTTCGATGTCCGTGTCGAGCAGGCCCTGAACGATGCCCTGGACATGGGGCGCACCGCCCTCGACGGCCGGGTGCGCAAGCTGCTGCGCGAAAGTCGTCAAATGGCCGAGGAGCTCTCCACACTGCCCTCTCCGTCGACAACGCTGCGCCTGAACGATCTCCGCTCGCGGAGCGAGGCCCTCGAACTGACCCTGCTGACACTCGACGGCAAGGTCATCTCCAGCAGCAGCGCGGAACCGGCGGAACTGGTTCCCGCCATTCCCAATTCCGCGGTGCTGCTGCAGCTGCGCCAGGGAAATGATTTTGCGGCCCTGGAGCCGGTGAATGAGGGCGGCGGACTCCAGGTACGGGTCGCGGTGCCGGTCCCCAAGAGCCACCCCACCGGCGAAGAGCGGGCACTGCACGCGCTGTTTTCGGTCCCTGGGCGGCTCAGCCAACTGGCCGACTCGGTCCAGTCGGCATTCGCCGATTACCGCGAGCTGGCCTTTTTGCGCCAACCGCTCAAATACAGTTTCATGCTGACCCTCTCGCTGGTCCTGCTGCTCTCATTGCTCACCGCCGTATGGGCGGCGTTCTTTGCGGCGCGGCGGCTGGTGGCCCCCATTTCCGACCTGGTGGAAGGCACCCGGGCGGTGGCCGCGGGCGACTACGACAAGAAACTGCCGCTGCCCGGGCGGGATGAACTCGGTTTTCTGGTGCGCTCTTTCAACGAGATGACGCGAAAGATAGCGCTGGCGCGGGATGAGGCGCACAAAAGTCAGCAGCACGCCGAGGAGCAGCGCAGCTACCTGGAGACCGTCCTCGGCCATCTCTCCTCGGGGGTGCTCACCGTCGATACCAATCTGGTGCTTCGCACCACCAATGCCACGGCCGGACACATCCTGGGTGTCGAGCTGGCCCCGCTGCTCGGACGTCCGTTCACCGAACTGCGCGAGCGCCACCCGGCACTGGAATCGCTGGTGGACTCCCTTTTGCCGCGGCTGAACGAGCCGGCGGGCGACTGGCACAGCGAAGTCGTACTGTTCGGCAGCGGCGGCCGACAGGTACTGATCTGCCGGGGATCGGCACTGCCGGGCGTGGGTGAGATCCAGGGCGGGCACGTCATCGTCTTCGATGATGTCACTGCCCTTATCCAGGCCCAGCGAAACGCCGCCTGGGCCGAGGTGGCGCGGCGACTGGCCCACGAAATCAAAAATCCCCTCACGCCTATCCAGCTCTCGGCGGAGCGTCTGCGGCGCAAGTATCTCAAGGAGATGTCGCCCGAGGAGGCGGATCTACTGGATCGGGCGACCCATACCATCGTCCAGCAGGTGGAGGCGATGAAGACGATGGTTCGCTCCTTTTCCGAGTACGCCCATACGCCACAAATGGATCTGCGGCCCCTCGATCTCAACGCCGTGGTGGGCGAAGTCGTGGAGCTCTACCGGGGCAACCGGGACGCGACCATCGAACTGGAGCTGGACCGGGAGCTCTCTCCGGTGGAAGCCGACGCCGGGCGTCTGCGTCAGGTGCTGCACAATCTGATCAAAAACGCCATCGAGGCCGGCAGCGAGGAGCACCCGGTGAAGGTCACGGTGACAACCTCCTGTCCTTGCGATGACACCTGCCGGTTCGTCCAGCTAAGCCTGACCGACAACGGCCCGGGGATCCCCGAGGAACTGCTGGGACGGCTTTTCGAGCCCTACGTCACCACCAAACCCAAAGGTTCCGGGCTGGGGCTGGCCATCGTCAAAAAGATCATTGAGGAGCACGGTGGTATGTTGAGCGTGGAGAACACGCCACCGAAAGGCGCCAGCGTGATCATTCGCCTGCCCGCTCGGCAGTCGGACGCTCTCGCGTCGCCATCGCGGTCAACTACAACTGAATTCAAGCTACAAAACTGACAAGGAAGGTAATGGCTTCGGCATATATCCTGGTCGTCGATGACGAACCCGACATTCGTACTCTGCTACAGGAGATCCTCGAAGACGAGGGCTACGAGGTGGCTGCCGCCGACTCCGGCGAAGAGGCGCGCCGCCTGCGACGCATCCGTCGCCCCGATTTGGTCCTTCTCGATATCTGGATGCCGGGAATCGACGGCATCTCCCTGCTCAAGGAGTGGAAAGAGGAGGAAGAGGACGGCAGCACGCCGGTCATCATGATGTCGGGGCACGGCACCGTGGAGACCGCCGTCGAGGCGACTCGCCTGGGAGCGTACGACTTCATCGAAAAGCCGCTGTCGCTGGCCAAACTGCTGGTGACCGTGCAGCGGGCGCTCGAAGCCTACAATCTGTATCGCGAAAATGCCGGCCTCAAGCGCCAGGCACAGCCGGTGACCGAACCGGTGGGCAAAAGCGAAGCCATGCGCCGGCTCATCGAGCAGGTGCGCCGCATCGCCCAGCACAACACGGCGGTGCTCATCAACGGCGAGCCGGGTTCCGGCAAAAGCCTGTTCGCCCACTACCTCCATGACTCCAGTCCCCGCCGCCGCGGCCCGTTTGTCGATGTGGGGGTCGCCTCGCTGCTGGGGGATAATCCGGCGGTCGAACTCTTCGGCGCCGAAGAGGAGGGGCATGTCCAGTATGGCCTCATCGAGCAGGCCAGCGGCGGCACGCTGTTCCTGGACGACATCGGTGATATGGATGTGGCCACTCAGGCCCGGCTGCTGGGCGCCCTGGAAACCGGCCGCTATCATCGCATCGGCGGTAGCGAGGCGGTCAAGACGGACGTGCGTATCGTCGCCGCCACCCGCTACGACCTCGAACAGCGCATCGCCGAGGGACGCTTTCGCAACGATCTCTTCTACCAGCTCAATGTGGTGCCGCTGACGGTGGCGCCCCTGCGTGAACACGCCGAGGATATTCCCGAGCTGTTGAACTTCTATGTGGACTACTTCGTCAGCCAGGACAATCTGCCCTACCGGGATTTCTCGGTGGCGGCGCAGAACCGGCTTCGCCACTACGCCTGGCCCGGAAATGTACGGGAACTGAAGAACCTCGTGCAGCGCCTGCTCATCGTCGGCAACCACAGTCAGGTGGATGCCGAAGAGGTCGATGCCGCCCTTTGGAACACCCAGCGCAGCACCTCACCAGCGGTGGGGATCGCCTTCGACCTGCCCCTTCGCCAGGCGCGCGAGCAGTTCGAACGCACCTATTTCGAGCATCTGCTTCGCGAACATGGCGGCAACGTGAACCAGACAGCCCAACACGCCGGCGTCGAACGCACACACCTCTATCGCAAACTGCGGGCGTTGCAAATCGATCCGAAGCAGGTCGAGTAGGGCGAGTGGCGAGTGGCGAGTGGCGAGTGGCGAGTGGCGAGTGGCGAGTGGCGAGTGGCGAGTGGCGAGTGGCGAGTGGCGAGTGGCGAGTGGCGAGTGGCGAGTGGCGAGTCTCCAAAAGTCAACCACACCCCCAGACCCCTGACAACTAGCAACTAGCAACTAGCAACTAGCAACTAGCCACTCGCAACTCGCCACTCACCCAGTGGCGCGCTACAATGCGCCTCCCCGAACGCGGCAAACGCGAAGCATGAAAATCATAATCCTGGGCGCCGGGCAGGTGGGTTCGTCACTGGCGAACAACCTGGCCAGCGAGGCCAACGATATCACCGTCATCGACGTCGACGGCAAGCGCCTGCAGGGCCTGCAGGATCGCCTCGACCTGCGCACCGTTGCGGGCCGGGGCTCGCACCCCGAAGTGCTGCGGCGCGCCGGGGCCGAGGATGCGGACATGATCATCGCGGTCACCAACTCCGATGAGACGAACATGGTGGCGTGCCAGGTGGCCTACACCCTGTTTCATACCCCCACCAAGATCGCCCGTGTCCGCTCCCAGCAGTACCTTCAGAACCCGGAATTATTCACGCCCGAGGCCATTCCGGTCGATGTGCTGATCAGTCCCGAGCAGCTCGTCACCAACTATGTGGCTCAGCTGATTGCGCATCCCGGTGCATTGCAGGTGCTCGGCTTCGCCGAGAACAAGGTACAGCTCGTGGGCGTCAAGGCCTACTATGGCGGACCACTGGTGGGTCATGAGCTGCGCACCCTTCGCGACCACATGCCGGGGGTGCAGACCCGGGTTGCCGCCATTTATCGCCGTGACCGGGCCATCATCCCCGAAGGCTCGACCGTGATCGAAGCGGACGACGAGGTCTTCTTCATCGCCGCCAGCAAGGACATTCGCGCGGTGATGAGCGAATTGCGCCGACTGGAGAAGCCGGTCAAACGCATCATGATTGCCGGTGGCGGCAACATCGGCAAACGCCTCGCCATGGCCCTGGAAAACAAATATCAGGTCAAACTGATTGACCACAATCTGGCCCGCACACGGGAGATCTCCGAGACCCTCGACAAGAGCATCGTGCTTTACGGCGACGCGGCCGATGAAGAACTGCTCCTCGAAGAAAACATCGAGGAGACGGACGTCTTCTGCGCCATGACCAACGATGACGAGGCGAATATCCTCGCAGCGATGCTCGCCAAGCGCCTCGGCGCGCGCAAGGTCATGGCCCTGATCAACCGCGCCGCCTATGTCGATCTGGTGGAGAGCGGCGATATCGACATCGCCATCTCCCCTCAGCAGGCGACCATCGGTTCCCTGCTCGCCCACGTACGCCGGGGCGATGTGGCGATGGTGCACTCCCTTCGCCGTGGTGCCGCCGAGGCCATCGAGGCCGTTGCCCACGGCGACAGGCATTCCTCAAAGGTCGTGGGCCGGGCCATCGAAGAGATCCGGCTGCCGCACGGTACCACCATCGGCGCTGTCGTACGGGGCGACGAAGTGGTGGTCGCCCACCATGACACCGTCATCGAATCGGAAGATCATGTCATTCTTTTCGTGGTGGACAAACGGCGCATTCCCGAGGTGGAGCAGATGTTCCAGGTGGGAATAACATTCCTATGAGATACGGAATAAAACAGACGAGATTCGAGGGTTGCTTTCGGGCACCCGGAACGGAGATGCCATACCCGAACACTGGGATCCCGTATCTCGCAGCTCGTATCTGATTGTCATGCAATTCACCGTCGTACAGCGCATCCTGGGTCTTCTGCTGGCCCTCTTCTCCACCACCATGCTGCCGCCGGTGGGGGTTTCGCTGCTTTTTGGCGACGGATTTTACGACTCCTTCCTTTTCGCCTTCGCTCTCACCCTGACCACGGGCGTTGTGCTGTGGCTGCCGGTCCGCAGGATCCGGCGTGATCTGCGGTTGCGTGACGGCTTCCTGGTGGTCGTACTGTTCTGGAGCGTTCTGGGTGTATTCGGCGCCCTCCCGTTTGCGGTGGGTGCAGAACCCAACCTTTCGGTGACCGACGCGGTGTTCGAATCCATCTCCGGGCTCACCACCACCGGGGCCACAGTGATTACCGGAATCGACGGCCTGCCCCCGTCCCTTCTCTATTACCGCCAACAGCTGCAGTGGCTCGGCGGCATGGGCATCATCGTGCTGGCCGTGGCGATCCTGCCGATGCTCGGCGTCGGCGGCATGCAGCTCTACCGGGCCGAAACACCGGGCCCCATGAAGGACAATAAACTCACGCCGCGCATCACCGAAACCGCCAAGGCCCTCTGGTACATCTACCTGGGGCTGACCGTAGCCTGTGTTCTCTCCTACTGGGTGGCGGGCATGGGGCTTTTCGATGCTGTCGGCCACGCCTTCTCAACCGTGGCGATCGGCGGCTTCTCCACCCACGATGCCAGCATGGGATTCTTCCAGGAGAAACCGCTCATCGAGGTTGTCGCCATCATCTTCATGCTGGCTTCCGGGGTGAACTTCGCCCTGCACTTCCTTGCCTGGCGCTCACTGAACCTGCGCCCCTATTTCCAGGACGCGGAGTTTCGGACCTATGTCGTCGTACTCGCCACCCTGGCCCTGATCACCTCCGCCTACCTCTATTTGGAGGCGGTATTTCCGCGGGCTTCCGAGGCGGTGCTGCACGGCATCTTCCAGGCCGTCTCCATCGGCACGACAACCGGCTTTACCTCCGCCGCCTACCATGACTGGCCCGGCTTCTTACCAGTAGCGCTGCTGTTCGCCAGCTTCGTAGGGGGCTGCGCCGGCTCGACCGGTGGTGGCATGAAGGTGATTCGTTTCCTTTTGCTGATCAAGCAGGGCCTGCGCGAAATCCTTCGCCTCATCCACCCCAACGCCGTGATTACCATCAAGATCGGCGGCAAACCCCTGCCCAATCGGGTGGTGGATTCCGTCTGGGGTTTCTTCGCCACCTATGTGGCCATTTTCACCATCCTGCTGCTGCTGCTGATGGCAACGGGAATGGATCAAATCACCGCCTTTTCCGCCGTGGCCGCCAGCATGAACAATCTGGGCCCCGGCCTCGGCGATGTCGCCGCCCACTATGGCGCCGTCAGCGACTTCGCCAAGTGGCTGCTTTGCTTCGCCATGCTCCTGGGACGGCTGGAAATCTTTACCCTGCTTGTACTGCTTACACCCGCCTTCTGGCGAAAATGATCGGAACACCAAAGGGGCGTGGTCACATCGCGGCAGTAGTGCTGCGGAGTGCCTCCCCGACAAGCGCGGCCTTTTGTCGCCCCTTGCAAAAGTCCCCGGCTTTCCCCATACACACCATTGTGTCTCAGTAATTCAGATCATCATGTCCGAAGACCCCCGCGCCAAATGGAATGCCCGCTATCGGGATGCCGAGGCGACCACCGCCGGCCCCGCCCGTGTGTTGGGCGATTTCGCCTACCTGCTGCCGGCGAAGGGAGAAGCCCTGGATCTGGCGTGCGGGTTGGGTGGAAACGCACGATTTCTCGCCCAAAACGGTCTCCGCGTCTGCGCCTGGGACCTCTCGTCCGTCGCGATCGAGCGCTTGCAGGCGAGTACGACCGATCCCCACCTCCATGCGGAAATCCGGGATGTAGTGAACGAACCGCCTCCGGCGGAGCGCTTCGACGTCATCGTGGTCAGCCGCTATCTGGAGCGCTCGTTGGCGCCGCGCCTGATAGCGGCCCTGAAGCCCGGCGGTCTGCTGTTTTATCAGACTTTCACACGGGAACGGGTGAGCGATGCCGGCCCGGGCCGGGACGCCTTTCGACTGGCACCCAACGAATTGCTGAGACTGTTCGCGGATCTTCGAGTGGTCGCCTATCGGGAAGAGGGCCGCCTGGGGCATCTGGACCGGGGCTTTCGTGACGAGGCCATGCTGGTCGCCCTGAAGCCGCCCCGCGACGGATGCTAGGATCTCGGTTTACATAAGCAATCGAGAGGACGATCACAATGTCATTGGTTATCGAGAACCTCGAACGCATGCTCGCAAACGGTCAGGAGAGTCCGATGCTTCGGTTTGGCCTCGGTAAGGCCTACCTGACCGGCAAAGAGTTCGATAGCGCCGCCGAACACCTGGAGAAGGCGGTTCAACTGGACCCCGAGTATTCAGCCGCCTGGAAACTCCTCGGCCGCGCCTATATGCAATCGGATCGCACCGAAGAAGCGACGCGAAGCTTCACTCAGGGCATCAGGGTGGCCGAAGCGAAGGGGGATGTTCAGGCGGCCAGGGAAATGGGCGTATTCCTGAAGCGCCTCGACAAGACCTCCGAGGCGAGTTGATCCAACCACGGCACGCTCTTGATACCTTCAGGGCCGGAATCTACCGGCCCTTTGCTCACTGAGCACACGACGACTCCCCGAACCGGTTGACAAAGTGTTCACCCGTGAATGCGCAACAAAGTCCCTTCGATACGCAAAATCCTTCTGGCGCTGAAAGGATCATCGTCTAACCTGACTCTGAGCTTGGGCCGCAAAAACCGGGATTCGGCTTATGCCCGCCCGGCAAAAGGCCTCCGCACCACTGCCCCGCCTTTTCGAATCTTGCAGCAAAGTGTCCAATCCCTGTCATTGACCTTGCGCTTTTGATCGCGATGGCGTGGCCACCAGGTCGTTTCGTGGCTTGGGTGCCTGAGCGGTGCCAAACACAGCAGCACGGGTGCGGGTAGGTCCGTGCGCCAAAAGCTTTCGATGGCGCAAGTCACGACAAGATCCATCGAGCAACTTGATCATGGCGGATCATCGACCACAATTCGTTAGGCCCCTTTGCAACCGGGGGCAGGTTTTTTGGCAGAAAATCAGAAAAGGGAATTGCAACATGAGCCAACTTTTTTCCGAAGAGTGGATGAAGGCGTTTCAAAACGCATGGAATGAGGAGCCGGATCTTTCGGCCGAATTGGAAAAGATCGGTTTTTCCTCGGTAATCGGTTATGGGTTTACGGGTGATGAGGAGCCAGTTGGCATTCTGAAGGTTGAGAATGGCAGGGCGGTTGCCGCCGGACGGTATGAGGGAGAGCCTCTCAACTGGGACTTGCGCGCCAATGCGGACAACTGGAAGAAGTGGATTGACAAGGGGATCGGTATGGCCGGCTTGGGAATGGCCTACACCACCGGCAAATTGAAATTCACAACCGGCGACTACAAGGCCATGCTAAAGGATCCCCGCATGGCGGGACCGTTCGTCAAAAGTTTCGGTGTAATGAACCGAGTGTGACCGTGGTGAGCGGGCCGATTTCGGCCCGCTCACACGTGCTCTTTGTTTTTAGCTTTCGCATCGCTCTACAGTTGCGGCGGCTTGCGATACCGGCTCCATGTCCGACAGGATGTCTGCTTTTCTTCACGGTATTAAGAGGCGGTCTGTGTGGACCCATGGAACTGAGCTAGCAGACGGTTAAGGCGACACCCGATGTCGTCCAACACCCGCACGATGCCCGCCTGCAGATCCTCTTCCTCCCACGACTGAACCTGCCTCCGCCGAAGCCGGAGCAAGCGGTTTTGGGCGGCATCCCGTCTCTCCTTCAATTCCTGGACGTCGCGAAAACACCGCCCGCAGGTCAATGCTCCCGATCGCTCCAGCTCCACTTCCAGTTCATCGATCCGATGTTCCCAGTCGCGAAGTTGATTTTCGAGCCTTTGAATGGCTTTTTCATGCATTGGTGATTAACCCCATCCTTAGTCGCTACCCACTTCAGTATAGGAGGGGTAGAGAGGATTCGCCGGGGGCACCTTCGGTTTTTGAAAAGGTGGAGCATTCGAGCCCACGCTGAACGCCAATCTGTTGCTAAAAGGCGGTGGATGATGATGAGCATACCGGCGGCTTGCTCGAACCGAGCGACGGTTGTGCCAACCAGGGATGCTCCTTTCTTCCGAAAACGCCAACGGGAGGGGCGATGCTGATCGACGGTCGCCTCAGAGCTGTTTCGAAAGGTCACCCTTGATTCCTTCTCCCTCTCAGGGAAAAGGGTAGGATGAGGGGAGTAATGAACGCCATTTCGGGACAGCTATTAATGTTCGGAATCGGTTGTTCCTGGTTTTCGGCTTCTTCGAGCCTGAGCACAGCTTTTCAAAAACCGATAAAGCTGCCGAACGCGATCCTCGGTTAGAAGTTTCAGGTTACGTCTGCGAAAGATCACCGTGTCCAGTGTATTGAGTGAGTTGGACAATGAACTCTTATACTGGGAAGCGCCGCCGAGAAAGTCATAAGCCCTGGCGCCCTGGTTAAGATTCCATTCAATGGCAAGAAAGTGACTGATCTCCCCGGGACGCGTTCGATTGTCCCGGTAGTTGAAACCGGATTGAATCATATAGACCCACCCGTCTCTGACGAGACTGTAGATGTAGCCCAAAAGCAGGTCTCCGGCCGCTATCTCCAGGATTTGTACGCGGCCGCGATCAAACCCGCTCTCGATGAGTTCGCGGTGAAAGTCCCGCGCATCCTGTTCAGCAAAGGCTCCCGGTTGGCCTTTTTTGTTCCAATAGTCCTGGTGTAGCTTCATCAGGTTCTGAAAAAACTGCTGCGCCTGTCGTTCCGACGAGGCGGGCCTGACGGCGGGTGCTCCATACGCTTGAAATTGCCGCAGACCACGGCGTATTTGCGCACGACGGTTTCGGCTAAGTGTCTGAATAAAGCTTCGCCGGGCGTGGCGAATAGCTTCCAGGTCCGCGAATGGCGCACTGATCGAATCGACCGTAAGCTGCTCAAGCCCCAGCTCCTGCAAGGTGTGCTTCGATATCTCGACGGAAGAGCTGTGGCCGATTCTTCGAATAACCAGCTCTTCCCACGGGCGGGACCATGAGGCGAGTTCCCGAAGGACGGTTTCCCAGACTTGCGCCTCGGCACCGACCCGCGCCAGGAATCCGTTGTACTCGATGCAGAAGTCGAGGCCTTCGGGGCCACTTTCGTTGAGATACAACCTGCGGACAGGAAGAAGGCGTCGTTTGGTTTGGGTCCGCCGCGAAAAAATGGCTAATCCGGCAAGCTCATTGCCAGTGAACACACGACACAGCCATATGTCCTCGGATTCGATGGCTCTCCTCAGCCATGGCCCCATCCAATGCCACGACTGGAAAGCCGATGGCCGCGAATGCGGTTCCAGGGCTTGCCAGTGGTCGGCGACTGCGTCGACATCGAAAACCTTTTCAAGTGTCGCGGCTCTACGCGTACTCAGGTACGGGCGGGCCTCTGCAAACAGAAATTCCGTGCGATAGTCTGGAGCGGTACCCATTACGGCGAGCGTCATTCCATGCTGGTTTGTTCAAGAAGAGGATAGCCGAAGGATAAATACATGCCGCCCGCTAGAATCGTCGTGAAAGGTCTTTCCGGATAGTCGCTGGAGCCGACCGTCTCTCTTCACCTGCTCAAGCTGCCTGGTTTATGATGGAAAGAAGCGCATTCCCTGACCCTCAATACAGCGAGAAGTCCACGCATTATGGAAGTTATTCTCTGGGTGACAATCGGCGCGGGGCTCCTGGCCGTCGCATTCCTTACGCGCCACAACAGGGCGCTCAAGAGAGCGACGAAGGAGAAGGAGGAGGCCGCTCATGCGCTGCCGGAACATCAAGTGCAATGCTTCTCCTGCGGAATGATCGTAACGAAGGAGAAGGCGCTGGAGAAAAAGGGCCGGTACTTCTGCGGCGTGAAGCGCAATGATCGCAACGGCAACCCCGTCAGGCGAGCAGAGAGTAAGCGGCCCGAGCCAGGAACAGGCAGGGATGATCCCTGACGCCTAATCCGGTGACCGCTCTCGGGAAGTCGCCCCACCGGCTGAGGCGTCGCTTGGGAGGCTTTAATGTGCTCACTCGGGCACGGTCGGTTCAGGCCAACCAGCCCTCGATGGTCTTGCGGTCGGGCACCCCGCCGGCGTGCACCACACTGCCGTCAATCACGACCCCCGGCGTGGACATCACGCCGTAGCCCATGATCCGGCCGATGTCGGTCACCTTCTCCAGCTCGATGGCGGTCCCTTTCTCATCGGCCACCTGCTTGATGAGATCGGCGGTGGTCTCACAGTTGCGGCAGCCGCTGCCGAGGACCTTGATGTTCTTCATGAGGAAATCTCCTAAAGGTGGGGGTTAACAACAGGATTGGCCGCCCGCTGTCGGGGAGCAACAGGCATCGCCGGCTTCGCTCACCTTGATGGTAAGCGGCTTGCCCCCGGGCTGCGGCGCGGCCTTTTCGTCGAAGGCGGCGTCGAGTTTCCGGGCCGCTTCGTCCCGGATGTGCCGGGCGATCTCGACCACCGCATCGGTTTGATGCGGCGGGACCTTCATCTGGCGCAGCCGGTCGAGCTGGCAAAGACCCATGTCCGGGTGTTTGGCGGCGATGCCGGCGGCGAGGGAGACCATGGAAACGACAGCGCCGTGAAGCGGCGGCTGATCATCGCTCTCCTGCACCGTGGGACCGCCAGGCTTGACCGCCTCGATGTTGGCCGACACCACGAAGTCTTCCACACCGCGCCCCGGCGCCCAGTCGCGGATGAATTCGCGGCTTTCGTCTTTTGGTGTGATGCTCACCTCCCTGAAGCCGGCGCTTTGGAGCGCCGCCTCCAGTTCGCCAATGAGGGATGCTCCGGCCATGCAGCCGCTGTAAAGAGCCAGATCGGCGCGGGCCTCTTCCGGCAGTTCGGCCATAGCCACCACGTCGGAGATGGCCAGGCGACCGCCCGGGCGAAGCACGCGGAAGGCCTCGCGAAATACGCGTCTTTTGTCGATAGCGAGATTGATCACGCAGTTGGAGATGATGACATCCACGCTGGCGTCCGCCACCGGCAGCGCCTCGATCTCACCGAGGCGAAACTCCACATTGGACATACCTGCTTTTTCGGCATTGGCGCGCGCCTTCTCCAGCATCGGCGGGGTCATGTCGACGCCGATCACCCGGCCCCCATCGCCGACCGCGCGGGCGGCCAGGAAACAGTCGAAGCCGGCGCCCGAGCCGAGATCCAGTACGGTCTCCCCGGTGGCCAGAGCGGCGATGGCCTGCGGGTTGCCGCAGCCGAGCCCGAGGTTGGCCCCCTCGGGGGCGGCGGCCAATTCCCCGGCGGAGTAGCCCAGTCGTTCGCCGGTGATCGCCGGCGGGGTACTGGGGCAGCAACTGCTCGCGCAGCCGTCGCCCTCGTCGGCAATATGGGCGTAGGTATCGCGCACATGGGCGCGGAGTCGTTCGTTTTTTTGGTCGGACATGATCCTTCCTCCATCCTTCCCGTCAGAGATCCCGGCACTTTCGCCGGTTCGTTGTGTTTTCAGCCGAGCAGGTTGAAGCCCCAACCCACCAGCATGAAGGCGATCGCCAGCACCCCCGCATAGAGCGCCAGCGCCGGCCAACGGATGACCTTTCGCAGAATGAGCATCTCCGGCAGAGAGAGGGCGGCGATGCTCATCATCAGCGCCAGCGTGGTGCCGATGGCGACCCCTTTGCCGAGCATCGCCTCGGCGACCGGAATCACGCCCGTGGCATTGGAGTAGAGGGGAATCCCCAACAGCACCGCAGCCGGCACCGAGTACCAGGCATCGCCTCCGAGGTGATCGGTGACCCAGGCCTCGGGCACATAGCCGTGAAACAGGGCACCGACGGCGATACCCGCGACCACCCACTTCCAGATCCGGCCCACGATCTCCCTTACCTCGGCCAGGGCGTAGCGATGCCGACCGGCCAGAGAACGGTCCACCTGCGGCAGCCCGGCCTGTCCCATGTGGATCTTCCATACGTAATCCTCGACCCAGCGCTCCGGCCGGAAGCGCTCCATCACCGCGCCGCCGACGTAGGCCACCACCAGGCCGGCGGCGACATAAAGAGCGGCCAGTTCCCAGCCGAGAATGCCCACCAGCAGCACCGCGGCCACCTCGTTGATCATCGGGCTGGCGATCAGAAAGGAGAAGGTGACACCGAGCGGAATGCCCGCCTCCACGAAGCCGATGAAAAGCGGCACCGAGGAGCAGGAGCAAAATGGGGTGATCGCACCGAGGGTGATGGCGAGGCTGCGGGCCAGCCACTTCGGCTTGCCGCGCACGTAGTCTCGCACCCGCTCCGGCGAGAGCAGGGCGCGAAGAAGTCCCATGACATAGATGATCGCCACCAGCAGCACGAAGATCTTCGCCGTGTCCATGATAAAAAAGTGGAGCGCCTCAGCCGTGCGCCCGCCCTGCGTCAGCCCCAGCAGGCCATAAACCAGCCCGTTGGCAAATCGATCAAACATCGAAATCACTCACTTCGCTTGTGCACTCGAACACCTCGATAGAGGGTGCGTGGGAGGAGGTCCGAATACGTTCACAATCATCAAGGGGAGCCGCCCGCAGGTGGTGCAGGGCGCCGAAATCCACCTTGATCAGCATCGGGATGACCATCAGCCAAATGAGGATCGCCACCGGCAGATTGACCTGGGCCACCTCCAGGCTGCCGAGGAAACGGAACGGCGCATTGAACAGCTGGCCGAGACCGATGCCGGCGAGGATGCAGAGGAATACCCAGAGCGTGAGATAACGCTCGAAGAACCCCATCGGCTCACCCGCCGCCCTCTTGGCGCTCACCTCGCATTCCACACCCATATCCGTCGCTCCTCTCAGTGGTTTCCGGTGCAGAGGAAAAGTAAATGGATCCTGCTCATGGAAAGGGATTCCTCTGTTTCAGGCGCAACAGCTCTTTTCCGGGCGATCGGGCATGGCGCCAAGGCGTGCCCGGTCCCCCGCAAAGGGAGACTCGTCGGCCGTTCCCTTAACAGCTGCCTCAATCACCGCTCTCGCCCAGTCGGGCAACTCCGGATGGAGCCGGTAGTAGACCCAGAGGCCGCTGCGCCGGTCCGCGACTATGCCGACCTCACGCAACTGGGCCAGGTGCCGCGAGACCTTCGGCTGCGACTCACCCAGGGCGTAGGTCAGCTCGCACACGCACAGCTCGGATTCGGACTGGAGCAGAAACAGGCTGCGCAAGCGGGTGGAGTCCGCCATGGCGCGAAACAGGGTATCGGGCGAGATATGCATATTGCCAAATATACCCCAAAGCATATATATGCGCAAACGCATATTGTCGGCACGCAGGTGACTCAACCACCTCCGCGCTTCGCGAGGTGCGATTCGAGCCTGCGGGTTTTTCCGGGTGTTTGGCATCCCTCGTCTCCTTCCTTTTGCCTCCGGGAAGTGGGACTGGCGATGCGCTCGGGCGTAACCGGGACTAGTTGTTTTAGCAGCGCCTGACTTTACACGGCTTGGGTTGTCCAAATCTTCAAATGCCGGCAGCGCTTCGAGCGAGCACCATAAGAGAGGAACCGACATGTCCCACCGCTTCACCGGCAACCGGACTTCCGTGGTCGCGGCCGCCGTTGTGATCCTGCTGGTTGCCCTCGCCACCGTCTTCTGGGGCAAACTCACCCGCGAGCCGGCGGCCCCCCGTTTCCGGGAACCGGTCAGCTTGTGCTTCTCCTGGACCATCGGGCTGCTGCCCGGGGTGGCCAGGGCCGAGGACTATTTCGCCGATGAGGGCGTGACGGTAAATCTGAAGCCCTATTCGAGCGGCAGGGATGCGCTGGAGGCCATGCTCGCCGGGCGCTGTGATCTGGCCACGGTGGCGGAGACCCCCATTGTGCTGAAGAGCTTCGAGCGGCGGGATTTTCGCATCATCACCGCGACGCGGGTCTTGGGCATTCACAACAAGATTGTGGCGCGCCGGGATCATGGGATTGCCGAGCCGGCCGATTTCAAGGGCAAGCGCATCGGGGTGTTGCGCGCGACGGCGGCCCACTTTTTTCTCTATCGTTTCCTTCTGGAGCAGGGGTTGACCACCCAAGACGTGAGCGTGGTTTTTGGCAACGGCATACCGGCACTCAGGCGAGCCCTGGCCGAAGGGACCATCGATGCCCTCGCGCTATGGGAGCCCCATGTCGGGCGAGTACAAAGCGCCTTGGGCAGCACCGCGCAGGTATTCGAAGCCCCCGGGCTGGTGATCAATACCGCCAATCTGGTCGCGACGGAGCGCCTTGTTCAGCAGCGGCCCCAAGTGATTCCTCCGCTGCTGCGGGGCGTGTTGCGTGCGCAGGTGCTCGCCAGTGCCGAGCCAAGGCGGGCCATGGCATCCCTCGCGCGGCTCGTCGACGAGAGCCGGGATGAGGTGGCGGCCAACTGGACCGGCGAGCTGGCACTCTCCATCAATCAGAGCTACCTGCTGTCCCTGGAGGAGGAGGCCCGCTGGGCGCTTCGCAGCGGGCTGGTCGGGCCGGAGAAGGTTGTTCCCAACTATCTCGACCTGCTCTATCTCGAGGGCCTGGAGCAGGTCGCCCCAGGGGCCGTGACCGTGCTGCACTGATGAAGATCGCGCAAAAACTCACGCTGCTCGGTCTCCTGCCGCTCGCCCTGCTACTGGCAATCGGCATGGTCGCCCTCACCACCTACGAGTCCATTGAGGATGCGCGTGAGATGCATCGGGTGGCCGGGATCCTGGAGACACGGGTATTCGCCTTGAATACCCTCACTTACGACTACCTGCACGGACATGAAGAGCGGGCCCGCATCCAGTGGTGGCAAAACCACGAGGCACTCGGGCACGCACTGGACGAGGCCGAAGCGTTTCCCGTGCCGCCGTATGCGCTGGCGCAAATGCGGCGGGATCACGCGGAGCTGGCGATCGCCTTTAACCGGCTGGCGGAACACTACGCGCTGTACGGGGATTCCCGGAACCCCGTCTGGCAGGAGCGTGAATCCTGGCTGGTGGCGAGGCTGCTGCTGCGGACCCAGGCGACTTTTACCGATGCCATGAAACTGCGCGAATCGGCTGAACAACGCATCGACCAGGAGCAGCGCTTTTTCCTTTTCGCGACCTTCACACTCTTGACGCTGGTGGGCGGTTTGGCCGCCCTGTTCGCCTGGCGTATGGGCACCACCATCCGTGCCTCTTTGCGGCGGCTGCACCGGGATGCAGAGACCATCGCCGCCGGCAACCTCGATTATCGGGCCACGCCCCTCTCGCAAGATGAGCATGGTGAACTGGCGAAGGCGCTCAACGCGATGGCGCACAACCTCGAGACCGCCCAGCGGCAACTGGTGCAGTCGGAAAAGCTCTCCGCCCTGGGTACGCTGGCCGCCGGAGTGGCGCACGAATTGAACAATCCCTTGATGGGCATTATGGGTTATGTCGACCTCTCCCAACGCCAGTCCCGGGATCCGGAAGTCAAAGAGATGCTGGTGAAGGCCAGTCACGAACTGGAGCGCATGCGCGACCTGTTGAAGAATATGCTCGGCTTTTCCCGGCCCGTGGCGGAGTCGGCCTCAGTCGTCAGTCTCCCGGCGGCTGGTGGAGCGGGCGCTTGCGCTCATGCGAGCCGAATTCAGGGCCGAAGGCATCTCGGTGTCTACTGAACTGCCGGAGGCGCTACCTCCAGTGTGGGCCAAGGAGGGGCATCTGCAGCAGGTGTTCGTCAACCTGTTCATGAATGCCCGCGACGCCCTAAAAGGCTCTCCCGTAAAGCACATCGTTATAAAGGCGTCTACCCTGGACGACCACATTGCGGTGTCGGTGCGCGATACCGGGCCGGGAATCGCGCCCGATCTTCAGGGGCGTATCTTCGACCCCTTCTTTACCACCAAGCCACCGGGCCAGGGCACTGGGCTAGGCTTATCCGTATCGCGCAACATCGTGAACGACCTGGGCGGAACGCTCACCTGCGAAAGTCAGCCGGGCGAGGGCGCCACCTTCGCGGTGGCTCTGCCGCGGTCGGGCGATGCAAGCAAGCAAAGGGGTGCCAAAGAGCTGCATGGCTAAACGGATTCTGGTCATCGATGATGAGGCGGCGGTTCGGGAGGTCTTCTCCAAAGCGCTCACATTCAGCGGGTATACGGTGGAGACCGCTGCCAACGGTGAAGAGGGATTGCAACGAGCGCAGGCGAGCCCGCCCGACCTGGTGTTTCTCGATCTGCGAATGCCCGGCATGAACGGCGTTGAGGTCCTTCGCCATTTGCACGCCGACTCTCCCGCACTACCGATCTACATCGTGACCGCCTTTCACAAAGACTTTATGGAACCCCTTCGTCAGGCTGCCGGCGAGGGCCTGCGCTTCCAGGTCGCCGATAAGCCCCTTACGGTGGATCAAATCACTGCCATTGCCGACGGGGTACTAAAGGGGAGAGCGGCATCCGTATGACGCTACCCTTCGAGCCGCGATAGAGTGATTACAGTGCGGGAAGATACTGACTGAGGTGAGGGCCGTCATGCGAAACGCAACGAGGCGGTACTGCCTCTTGTTAAAAGGGCGGCCGAGTTGATCGTTCACTGCTCGTCGACTTCGTTCAAAGCCGCTCGTCGTCGTTGAGCTCCCGGAACCCATGCAGATAACCGCTGTTGTGGGGGCTTACGATGTTCGAGACGGAGAAAACAATGTCCGTCGTCGAGCGGGAAATGACGCCCGCCTTACGACCGACGATCTCTACGCCGGCGAGGTCGAGCCGACTGCGTGACGAGACGATACCCGTCTCGCCCGCGATCCGGGAGGCGGTCGCTTCCACTTCGCTTCCCACAATCTCCAGTGCCGTACCCGTACCCACGATTTCGCTATCAAGAATGTTCAGCCGCGATTCCAAAGCGTAGATCGCGCCCACACGGGCGTTGCGAATCAGGACGCGATCGCAGTGTTGCACTTCGATTCGATCGTAATGACCGCTGAACGAAACCCCGCGCTGGTTGCGGCAACGGCCGATGCGCCCGGGCTCACCCGTTGTCGGCGCACCTTGCACACCTGTGGCGTGGCGCTTGCCACCGATACCATGAACCAGGTGCGTCTTTATAAGCGCTTGGACCTGCAGCGGCTGATCACGCATCGCCACATGGCCGGCATCCGGCACCACGACTAAACGAGCGTTGCTCATACGCGCCTCCAGAACCTGGCCGGTACGCAGCGGAGTCACTTCGTCGTTTTGACCGCAGAGGATCAGCGTGGGCTGATCGACCGCTTCGATGTCATGACTCATGTCGGCTGCGGCGACTCCGAAGGCCGCTGTTTTGCCGGGATCATCGCTCATCCAGGCATTGGGATGCTTTGCCAGCATAGCGTCCGGTGACAGCGGAGAATCCTCCAAGCCCCCCAGCAGCTTGCCGGTCATGCGCGCGATGAAGGCGGCAAAGCCGCTGTCGCCGAACCGTGATGCATAGGATCCGGCCAACGCCTTGGTGAGGGCGATGCCGTGGAGAATGCCGGCTGGGTCGATGAGTGTCAGGGAGCCGAGGTCCGAGTTTGCATAGCGAGCCGCATAACGCAAGGCGACGACAGCGCCCATTGAGTGACCGATAACCGCGTGGGGACCTTCGATGTAGCGACCGGCGATGAAAGCGAGCAGTTGGGCGTAGTGATCGGGAGTGTAGGCTTTGCGGCCTTTGGAGGATGCACCGAAACCCGGCAGGTCGATGGCGACCACGTGATAGCTTTCGGCGAGTGCGGGGATCTGGAATTCCCAGTCGTAGCGGGCGCTGCCGTCAATGCCGTGGACGAGAAGCACACTGTATCGGACGTTGGGGTTGGCCTGATAGACACAAACCGAACCGCCGAAGATCGGCTCATCGATGCACTCGCGTTCCAGTTCGGCGGCGCCTCCTGGAAGAGGGATGAGCAGCGCTAACAAAAAACAGAGTCTAAGCACCGCCGCAGCTTACCACAGGCCCATTTGATTTCGGCGAGGGCCGCTTCTATACGCTTGATGAGATGAACGCAAGGAGAGCGGCTTACGGCTAAACGGCATTTCCTGGCGGCACTACTGGTGCTCCTCACTGGCTGTGCGACCACGTCCCCCTACACCGTGGCGGACGATCGGCGCGAGCCCGGTTGCTGGCTCCCGCAGGGCCGACCGGCCGCGGTGCTGCTGGCGGTTCACGGCCTCAACGACCACCGTGGCGCCTTCCGTACGCTGGCCGAACACCTCGTCCCGGCGGGGGTGGCGGTATACAGCTACGATCAGCACGGCTTCGGCGCTACCCCGCAGCGGGGGCAGTGGCCCGGCATAGGCCCCCTGGCCGACGATCTGCGGCGGCGCACGTACGAAATGCGCTGGCGCCACCCCGGCGTCCCCCTTTTTGTGCTCGGGGAAAGTATGGGTGCGGCGGTGGCATTGGTGGCCTTCAGCGATTATCCCCTGGGGCCCGATGGCATTATCCTGAGCGCCCCGGCGGTGTTGGCGAGGAACGAGATCGGGCCGATTCGAAGCGGGCTGGTACAGGCGGCGGCAAGCCTTTTTCCCAACCTGAGGGTGACGCGCCCGGCGGGCTTCGCGTTGACCGACGATGCGGAGGTGGAGCATCAGCTCGCCCGGGACCCCTGGTTGATCGGTCCGACGCGGCTCGAGGTCGTGGCGGGGGTCTTGTCGCTGATGGATGTCGCCGCACGAAGAGCACATCAGCTCTACCTGCCGGTCCTGCTGCTCTACGGCAAACGGGACCCGTTGATTTCGCCGCAGGTCGTTGAGCGGCTCGCCGGCGCCATACGCGGCCCGGTTCGCACCTTCGGCCACGACGGCTACCACCTGCTGCTGCGCGGCCGCGCCGCCGAAGTGAGTGCACAACGCATCCTCGCCTGGCTGTCGCAACAGCCGGGCTATCGCGCCGGATCGGAGGCGGAGACGGTCACCAGGCGCTGTGACTGCCCGACGACCCGCGCGACGGAAATGCCGGCCACCAGTGCATGCCGCTCGGCGACCAGGGGCGAGTCCTCGAATGCGGCCCCGGAGAGATCGTCGTAGCGCAGGAAGGCACCGGTGTACCAGCCACCAAACCGGCGGCTGACCGTCAGCTTTATGCGAAAACCGCTATAGCCGCCATCGGCACGGTACTCGGGCCGCTGCGCCGTGGCGTAGCGGCCCTCCACATCGTAGTAGTAGCTGTGAAAGGAGCGGCTGGCGAAAAGCGGCCCCGCCGACAGCCCGATGGCGGTTTCGCCGAAGCGGGTGTACTCCAGCCGTGGATGCAGCACCCAGCCCCGATGTTTCACCTCGCCGCCGCCAATCGCGAACGCGCCCCGCAGGGCGCCATCGAAGCGTAGCCGTTGCCCGTCACCCCGCCACAGGTCAATCTTGAGCGAGGGCCCCATTTCCAGAACCGGCTCCAGGTCGGGCATGCCCTCACGTCGTCCGTTCTGGTCGCTGTCCACCGGTACCGCGCCGTCGAGACTGACATCGACACTGACCCGCTTGCTGCCATAAAGCAGACCCCGCAGCCCTTCGCGGTCGACCTTCAACCGATCGCCCCGATAGACGATATACGGAAACGGGAGCGCATAGGTCTGGCGCTGGTCGGAACCGCGGTAATCGGGGAAACTGATCGTGGCCACACCGGCACCCGCCTCCCAGAGGGGTTTGCGTCCCGATTCGGCCGCGACCGGATGGGTGATGAGGACGGCGAGAAGGCCGAAAATGAGTCTTTTCATGGGGCGGGTGATGTTAGACCATTCCCCAAACCGGCACCAAGAATGCCCACCGGACAATCCAGGTATGCCAAACGACCACGAAAGACTCCGCTCTCTCGGCGCCGACGGTATCGGCACCTTGCTGCTGTCGGGGCTGCTCCTGCTTGCCAGCGGGGGAGTCTCGCTCCTGGTGCCGCTCTACCGTGTCATCCGCACCGCCCGGCTGACGCCGAGTGCCGGCTGCGAACCAATGGCCGTGGCGGTATTCGGCAAACGCCTGCGCAATGAGCAGCCCGACAAGGAGTTTTGTGAGCGGCTGGAGCGCGCCTGCGCCCTCTACCGCAGCGGCCATGCCGAAAGCATACTGCTGCTCGGGGGCTTCACCGGAGGGGCCCGACTCAGCGAAGCGGCCGCGGGCGCCGATTATCTCCATCGGAAGGGCGTGCCGCTGCACTTACTGCATCAGGAGGACCGTTCGCGTCACACTCTGGAGAACCTGGCCCACGCCCGCGCCCTCCTGGCCGCCCCCACCCGTTCACTGCTGCTGGTGACCAACCGCTACCACCTGGCCCGTTGCTCCACCCTGGCCAACGGATTCGGTCTCGCGCATCGACTTTGCGCGGCCGAGGAGCGCCTGAACTGGTCTGCGGGACTTACCCTTCGCCTGGCCGGCGAAGCGTTTTACCTGCACTGGTACTGGGTGGGCAAGAATTGGTCCCGGCTGACGCGAAACCGCAGGAGCCTCGAGCGGATTAGCTAAATAGCTGTCCCGAAAGGGTCACCACTTGATCCCTTCTCCCTCTCAGGGAGAAGGTCAGGATGAGGGGGAGTAGTGAACACCATTTCGGAACAGCTATTTGGTCAGCGGTAGGGCAGTGCCCTCTGCTCCGGCCGTTTCGGTGCCAGAGAACTCGCCAGCGAGGGCCCGATGCCGATTGGAGGAGTTGCCCCCGGCCCGAGGTTCTCCTGTCTACGCCCTGTGTTAGAATTCCTGCCGCGCACCCGATAATCGATTTTCAGTCGGTATTGGCGTTCGCGCTTCCAAGAATGTCCGGGATCAATCGCTTTCATGTCTGAACTCTCTACGCTCGAAAACGAAGTCGCTCAACTTATCGTCGATACCCTCGGTTTCGACGATATCGCTGCTGTCGATATCGACCCGGAAGCCCCCCTCTTCCGGGAGGGGCTCGGCCTCGACTCCATCGACGCCCTGGAATTGGCGATGGCGATATCCCGTCAGTACGGCTTCCAGTTGCGCTCTGATGACAGCGACAACGCCCGTATTTTCTCCTCGTTGCGTGCGCTCAGTGCGTACGTGGCCGAACACAAAACCCAGTAGCGCCGCGGGGGCGCGCCGTGCTTGCCTTCGGCCTAGCCGCCTACGCCATCGCCGCCCACCTGGGGTTGGCCTACGGTAAACCGTGGCCGGCGCTCCTCTTTTTAGCTTTGCTGCTTGCCGCTGCCGGCATACGCGCCTATCGGCACAAGGCTCGCGGGCACACGCTGTTGCTCACAGCGGCGGGAGCCGGCCTCGCCCTGCTGGCGTTCAGCGGCCGCGGCGACCTCGCGCTCTATTTGCCGCCGTTGGCGATCACACTGTCCATTCTGGTGCTGTTCGCCGGCAGTCTGCAGCCCGGTCGCATCCCGCTGGTGACCCGCATGGCGCAACTGCTGGAAGGTGATTTGCCGCCGGAAGTGTTCCGCTACACCCGGGGAGTGACCATCGCCTGGGCCCTGTTTCTCGCAGCCATGAATCTGGAGCTCTGGGTTCTTGCCCTGGCCGCCTCACCCGAGGTCTGGTCCCTGTTCGCCAATTTCATCAACTACGTCCTGCTGCTGCTCTTTTTTGCAGGCGAATACCGGCTGCGCCGGCGCTATCTGCCTCACCGGCAGCAACCCGGCTTCATCACCTTCATGCGCCGGTTATCGGCAATTCGCCTGTCAGAGGCGGCCAAGCCGTGACGATGAGCCTGCCGCTGCTGACCCATGAGGAGGGCGAGGCGGTCGTTTACGTCGGCAACCGCGCGGTGGAGCGCGGTCGGTTTCTGGGTGAGGCCAGGGCAATGGCCGAGAACCTCCCGAACGCCGAGCAGGTGATTGTGTTGAGCGACGATCGCTACCACTTCCTGCTCCTTTTCTGCGCCGCCATGATTCGCGGCCAGAGTGCATTGCTGCCGCCCAACGGCAGTCGGGGTGCGGTGACTCAAGTGCTGGCGGAGTATCCCGGAGCCTACATCGCCACCGACAGGTTACGTAGCGACCTGCCGCGGCCCCAGTTCACCATCGAGGTGCCGTCCGCGACGGCCTGCACCGAAGTGCCGTACATCGCCGCAAACCACACCGCCGTCGTGCCCTTCACCTCCGGCAGCACCGGAAAGCCGCGCCCCAACCCCAAGCGTTGGGGCGAACTGTTCGCCGGTGCCGAGCTTACGTTGGAGCGTCTGGCGCCGGAGACCGGCGCCACTGTGGTGGCGACGATTCCGGCACAGCATATGTTCGGGCTTGAGACCTCAATCATGCTGCCCCTGGTCGGCGCGCTGGCGACCAGCGCCGAGCGCCCCTTTTTCCCGGCCGATATCGCCGACACCCTGAAGCGGCTGCCGCCGCAGCGCCTGCTGGTGACCACACCAGTGCATCTTCGCGCCCTGGTTGCGGAGGAGAGCCAGTGGCCCGAACTCGGCTTCGTCGTTTCGGCGACGGCCCCGATGCCGCCCGATCTGGCGGAGCGGGCCGAAAGGATACTGGCTGCACCCCTTCTCAAGATCTTCGGCAGTACGGAAACCGGTGCTATCGCCACCCGGCGCAGCGTCGAGGGCGACCCGTGGCGCGCCCTGGACGGAATCCGCCTGAAAGAGGATCAGGGAGGTATTGAAGTCCATGCCGATCACCTCGCCGCCCCGGTCGGCCTGGGCGACAACCTGGAGTTGCTCGGTACCGGCCGCTTCGCCTTCCGCGGACGTCACCACGACATGATCAAGATCGCCGGAAAGCGCGCCTCCCTGGAGGACCTCAACCAGCGATTGCTCGCCCTGCCCGGCGTTGTCGACGGCGCCTTTGTGCAATTGGATGAAAACCGGCCCGGGGTCGCCCGTTTGGCGGCACTGGTGGTGGCGCCCGAAGCCGAGGAGGCGACCCTCTTGAAAGCCCTTGGGGACCAGGTTGACCCTGTCTTTCTGCCGCGCCGCCTGCATCGCGTTGCGCATCTCCCGCGAAGCGCCACCGGCAAGCTCCCGCGCGCGCAACTCCTCGCGCTGCTGAGCGAGCCCGGAGAAGAGCTATGAAGATCGAATCCACTATTCGCATCGATAGTGATCACCCGGCGCTCCCCGGCCACTTCCCCGGTGACCCGCTGATTCCGGGTGTGGTAATCCTGGACCATGTCGAGCAGACCCTGGCCGATGCCCTCGGCGGCGGGCGCATCGGGCAACTGCCGGGGCTCAAGTTCATCGGCCCGCTACGCCCCGGAGAGGTACTAACCATACGCGCGGAGGTCATCCGTCCGGGACGCTATCGCTTCTTCTGCAGCAGTTGCAACAGGCCGGTGGCTGAAGGTCAGCTGGTGTGGGAGGCGGGGTGAGCGAGGCTTGGCGCGGCCAGCGCGAGCGCGGCTCGCCGCTGCTGGTCCGGCTGATGCTCCGCATCGCCCTGGGCTTCGGCCGCGGTCCGGCTCGCCTGCTGCTCTATCCGATCACCTTCTACTTCCTGCTCACGGGGACCCGGGCACGTCGCGCCTCGGGCCGCTATCTGCGCCGAGTACTTGGCCGCGACGCCCGATGGGTGGAAGTGTTCGCCCACATCCACACCTTCGCCGCCGTGATCCTCGACCGCGTGTTCTTCCTCTCGGGACGGACCGGAGTATTCAATGTGCGCTTCCACGGCATCGATCAGATCAAACCGATACTCGACGACGGTCGTGGCTGCCTGCTGGTCGGCTCACATCTGGGCAGTTTCGATGCGCTGCGGGCCCTGGCGGTGGAGCACGGGGACGTGGGGCTGAAGGTCTTGATGTATCCGCAGCACAACGCATTCATCACGAGGCTGCTGGAGGAGCTCAATCCCCGCATTGGCGAAACCGTGATTCCCCTCGGGGGTATCGATACGCTGTTCCGGGTACAAGCGGAACTGGAGGCCGGCACGCCGGTCGCGATGCTGGGCGACCGCGTGGCGGAGAGCCGCAAAGTGGTGGAGTGCCCGTTTTTCGGAGAACCGGTCGGTTTTCCCGCCGGTCCGATGCTGATGGCGGCAACACTCAATGCCCCGGTCGTGCTGTTCTTTGCCCTCTACCGCGGCGGCAACCACTATGACGTGCATTTCGAGCTGCTCGGCGACCCGGCCCAAATCGATTCGGACCGGCGCCGGCAATCCCTGGCACAATGGACCTGCCGCTATGTGGAACGGCTGGAACACCACGCCCGCCAGGCTCCCTACAACTGGTTCAATTTCTATGATTTCTGGGAGGATGAGGCGAGCCATGATTGAACGACGTCTGGCCGCACTGCTGCTCCTGCTGTTGACGCCTTTGCCGGCCCTCGCCTTTTCGCTGTCTGAGCTGCAGTCACTGCTTGCCTCGGTACAGCGCGCCGAAGCGCATTTTGATGAAGAGTATCTCCTGGCGGTGCTCGACGTGCCTCTGGTCAGCAGCGGCACCCTGAGCTACAGGGCACCGGATTTTCTCAAAAAAACGGTAACGGCACCGCAGCCGAGCAGTTTTACGGTGGACGTTAACCGTCTCACCATCGTGCAGGCGGGTGAGCGGCACGTTGTTGACCTCGCCTCGGCGCCGCAACTGAACGCCTTTACCGAGAGTTTGCGGGCGGTCCTGGCGGGGGATTTCGACAGCCTGAGCCGCCTCTACCGCCTCGCCCTCGAAGGCGACCGCGACCACTGGACCCTGCGCCTGTCCCCCGAAGCCCCCCTGCTGACCCGCTCTATCGAACACATTGTCGTTACCGGCAACCGGGCCGAGTTGCAGAGCTTCGTGGTTCAGGAGCGAGGCGGTGACCGCACAACCACGCGGCTGGAGCCACAGTGTCGCGACGCCGACTGTTAGGGCCTGATGACGTTTCATCTTCGCCTCTGTTGAGGCTGAAAATTCACCAATCGAGGCGAGAGGAGAGAAGTTTGGTTATTCCAAATGAACGACGAACAACGAAGAGTGGTGGATTTTCAGCCTCAACCCTTCGGGCTGGGGCCATTTTTCCGCCCAGCTTCGTTATCAGTCGCTTATTTGGAATAACCAAACTACGCTCCTTCTGCCTCGCTGGACGAAAAAATGGCCGCCAGCAGTGGTGAAGATGAAACGTCAACAGGCCCTAGTTCCGCTCTGGCTGCTGCTGACGGCCGCGGCGGCGTGGATCGGGTTCCTGCGAGCCCCGCTGGTGACCGATATGGCCGAATTCCTGCCGCCCTCCGGCTTCGATGCCCGGTTGTTGGCGCACGTGCGGGGCGGTCCCGCTTCACGCACATTGATCGTGCTTCTGGATGGCGCCGGCCCCGAGAAGCTCGCAAACGCCAGCGATCGGGTAGCCTCCGAGCTATTGAATGACAGCCGCTTCGAGTCGGCGGTAAACGGCGGCGGCCTGCCGCCCGATGACCCGCTACTGTTCCGTTATCGTTATCTGCTGAGTCCGGCGCTGGACGACCCGCAACACTTGCAGGCGGCCGGCCTGCGGCGCGAATTCGAACGGCGCCTGGCGGAACTCGCCAGCCCCTTCGGCATCGTGGGAAAAAAGCGGCTGGTGGAGGACCCCAGTGGCGAATACCGTCGGCTGCTCGGGCAACTGGAGCGGCCGGACGCACCGGACAGCGTGGCGGGCCGCTGGGCCACAAAGGATGGGCGCGCCCTTCTGCTTACGCGCACCCGCGCCGGCGCCCTCGACCTCGATGCACAGCAGTCGGCGCTGGAGGCCATCGGGACCGCCGTAGCCCGAACCGGCGCCGAGCTCACCTGGCAAGCGGTGGGACCGGGCGCCTTCGCTGTGGAGGCGCGGCGCGTCATCCGCGGTGAGACAAAGTATTTGACCTTGGTCGCCAGCCTGCTGGTGGCCGTGCTGCTACGGCTCGGCTACCGCAGCTGGACCCCGATGTGGGCAGCGGCGCTGCCGGTGGCGACCGCCGTGGCCGCCGGTGCGGCAGCCACGGCGCTCCTGTTTGGTGCCGTGCACGGCATTACGGTAGCGTTCGGCGTCACCCTCATCGGTGTCAGCCTGGATTATCCGGTGCACCTGTTCAGTCACCAGCGCGATGCTCGACCACTGGCGCAGACGGCACGGCGCATTGGACGTACCCTCGGACTGGGCGCGTTGACCACCGTTCTGGGTTACCTCAGCCTGACCCTGGCCGGCCTCGCCGGGCTCGCCCAACTCGGAACGTTTGCTGCCGCCGGCCTGGCGGCAGCCGCCGTGACCACTCGCCTCGTCTTGCCGACCCTGATTCCGTCGGGCTGGAATGCCGAACCGCGGCTACCGTCCCGACCCTTGCGCCTGCCTGGTTTCGTTCGCACCGCGGTGATCGCCGCTGCCGTGATACTCGCCGGGGTGCCCCTGTTCGCACCGAGCGGGTGGCAGGACGATCCGGCCGCACTGTCACCGGTGCCGCAGCGCCTGCTGGCCATGGAGCGCTCGCTGCGAAAGGAGCTTGGCGCGCCCGAGCCGGGCAGCGTGTTGTTTGTCCACGGTGCGAACCGCCAAGTGGTCCTCGAGCGCAGCGAAGCGCTGCGGCCCACACTGGAGCAACTGGTAGCCGACGGGCAACTCACCGGCTACCGCTTACTCAGCGATTCGCTTCCGAGTGCGCGGACGCAGCGGGCCCGGCAGGCCCGGCTGCCTTCGGCACAAGCGATGCGGGAAATCCTGCGCGAGGCGACCGCAGGACTGCCTTTCAGGGCCGACCTTTTCGAACCGTTTCTGGAATCGGTCGCGGCGGCGCGAAAACTGCCGCCACTCGAACCGCCCGATGTCGAGGGCCACCCTTTTTTGAGCACCGGGGCCACTTTGCTGCGCCACCAGGGCCGGTGGTCGGCGCAGGTACCGCTTATCGGTGTCCGGGACCGCGATCTCCTGCAGCGGACGGTGGCACAGATTGAAGGCGTCGAGTGGGTCGATTTGCGCCAGGCGGCGCAGAACAGCACAGAGACGTTTCGCACCGCAGCCCTGGATGCGCTATTCATCGGCCTGGCGGTGATCGCCGCAGTGCTGGTGGTCGGCCTTGGGTCTTTGCGCGACGCCCTGCGGGTACTGCTCCCGGTCGGTTTGGCGCTGGCGAGTGTCCTCGGGGCCTTCGCCCTGCTGGGACAAGCGCTGACGCTGTTTCACCTGATCACGCTGGTGCTGGTTGCGGGTATCGCCATCGATTACGCCCTGTTTTTCCTGCGCCACGGCGACCGCGAGGCAGGGGCTACGGCCCATGCGGTGCTGCTGTCGGCTGTCTCAACCGTCGCGGTATTTGGTATCCTTGGCTCCTCCGAGATCCCGATATTAAAGGCTATCGGCGGCACCGCTGCGCTCGGCGTGGCGGTCGCATTGCTGCTCACTCTGGCCCTGACGGACCGCCCCGACAAACGGACCCATTGACGTCGTGCAACCACTTTTCGTCTCCGCCTACACCCTGGTCAATGCCCTCGGGCACGGGTCGGGCGCTTCCCTGGAAGCCTTGCGCAGCGGTCGCAGCGGCCTCCGCCCCTGGCAAAGCGAGAGCGACCCGCTCGACACGTGGTACGGTCTGGTGGATGGCCTCGAAGAGGCGGCGATCGATGGTGAACTGTCGCCCTATGACTGTCGCAACAACCGCCTGGCCAGCCTGGCCCTGCACAGCGACGGGTTTTACACGCGTATCGCCGAGGCGCGGCGGCGGTGGGGCGCCGAGCGCATCGGTGTGTTCATCGGCACCAGCACCTCGGGTATTTTGACCACCGAACTGGCCTATCGATCGAAACAGGGCGGGGCCCTTCCGGATTACCACTACCGGGAAACCCACAACGTCTTCTCGGTGGCCGACTATACCCGCCGTGCGCTCTCCCTGACCGGCCCGGCCCAGGCCATCGCCACGGCCTGCTCCTCCAGTGCAAAGGCCTTCGCCACTGCCGCCCGTTTCATAGCCGCCGGCTTGTGTGATGCCGCTGTCGTCGGTGGAGTCGATTCGCTCTGTTACAGCACCCTGTACGGCTTCAATGCCCTGGAACTGGTTTCCAGCGATCCGTGTCGGCCCTGGGATGCCGGACGCAACGGCATCAGTTTGGGCGAAGCCGGCGGGTTCGCGCTGCTCGAGCGAGAGGGCGACAGCCCGGTGCGCCTGGTTGGCTACGGCGAGAGCAGCGACGCTTACCACATCTCCACACCGCACCCGCAAGGCGACGGCGCCTATGCCGCAATGGGTGCCGCCCTGGAGCGTGCCGGGCTGGAGCCGGCGGCCATCGGGTACATCAACCTGCACGGTACGGCCACGCCGTCCAACGATCGCGCAGAGGACCACGCCGTCAACCGGCTGTTCGGTACACAAGTCCCGTGCAGCTCAACCAAGGGCTGGACCGGCCACACGCTCGGTGCGGCCGGCGTCAGTGAGGCCATCTTCAGTTTTCTGGCACTGGAGCACGGCTTCCTGCCGCCGACCCTCAACTGCCGCCGGCGCGACCCGGAACTCACTTTGAACGTTCTGCAGGCACCGCGCGAGACCTCGTTGCGATACGCCATGAGCAATTCATTTGGCTTTGGCGGCAGCAACTGCAGCCTCATTTTCGGGAGGGCAGACTGATGGAACTCTATCTGTGCTCCGTCGGTATCGTCGCACCGGGTCTGGTCGGTTGGGAGCAGGCCCGACCGGTCCTGGGCGGTGATGACCCCTATCAGCCTGCGCCGTTGCCTCGTTACGCCCCGACGATGCTGCCGGCCAATGAGCGGCGGCGCACCACCGCCACGATCAAACTGGCCTTGCAGGCTGCCGCCGAGGCGACGAGCGCTGAACCGGTCAGATCACCGGCGGCGATATTCAGCTCCTCTGATGGCGATCTCGATATCGTCGACCGTCTCTGCAGCGCCCTGGCGCTGGCGGGACGGCCGGTTTCGCCCACGCACTTTCATAACTCGGTGCACAATGCACCGGCGGGCTACTGGTCGATCGGCAGCGGGGTTACGGCCCCGTCCACGAGCCTGTCCGCCTGGCACGGCAGCTTCGCCGCCGGGCTGCTGGAGGCGGCCACAATGAGCGTTGCCGAAGCCAGGCCGACGCTGCTGGTGGCCTACGACCATCCAGCCCCGGCGCCACTGGATCGCATTCGTCCGATGTCAGCCCCGTTCGCCGTCGCTCTGGTCCTGAGACCGGATCGGCCAGAGACCCCCATGGCACGGCTGCGGGTTCAGTTGGGGCGGGGTGATGAGATGCGCCTTTCGGGTGAACTCGAAGCGCTGCGTTTGGGCAATCCGGCGGCGCGGGCGCTGCCATTGCTCGCCGCGCTCGCCGGCAACGAAGCGACATCGGTGAAACTGCCGTACCTGGATGAAACCGCGGTGGAGGTCCGATGCGAAAGCTGCTGATCGGTCGCGACGAACTGGAGCGGCTGGTACCGCACAGGGGCGATATGTGCCTGCTTGACGGCGTTCTCTCCTGGGATGAAAACGCGTTGACCTGCATCACCGAAACCCATCGCGCTGCGGATAACCCACTGCGCAGCGGCGGGCGCCTGGCCGCAGTGCACGCCTTGGAGTACGGCGCCCAGGCGATGGCGGTGCACGGCGGACTGCTCGCCCGCAAACGCGGCGACGCTATCGGCGGCGGTTACCTGGCGGCGCTGCGCAACGTCTCGTTGCACGTCGCGCAACTGGACGATATTGCTTCGCCTCTGACGGTTCATGCTGAACGGCTGATCGCGGAGGGCGGCAACCTGATTTACCAGTTTACGGTCAGAGCCGGGGAAACCGCGGTCGCGGAGGCCCGCGCCACGGTCATCGGCCAGACCGTCAAGGAGAAGGCATGAAACGCGCCCTGATTACCGGCGGCAGCGGCGACATCGGCGGTGCCATCGGCCGCCGGCTCGGCGCCGACGGCTTTCACGTCATCGTCCATGCCGGTCGACGCCTGGAACAGGCACAAGCGGTCGCCGAAGCAATCACCGCGGCGGGAGGCAGCGCCGAGGCGGTGAGCTTCGATGTGGGCCAGACGGCTGCCTGCGCGGACGCACTGAGGTCGGTTCTGGAGAGAGGCCCGATCCAGGTGTTGGTCAACAATGCGGGAATCCATAATGACGCCCCCCTGGCCGGCATGGGTCCCGATCAGTGGCACGAGGTGGTCAATGTCTCGCTCAACGGCTTCTATAACGTCACCCATCCTTTGCTGATGGAGATGATGCGCACGCGCTGGGGCCGCATCATCAACATGTCGTCGGTGGCCGGGGTACTCGGCAATCGCGGCCAGGCCAACTACGCCGCTGCCAAGGCGGGGCTCCATGCGGCCGGCAAATCCCTGGCGCTGGAGGTCGCCTCGCGCGGGATCACGGTCAACACCGTGGCACCGGGCGTGATTGCCGGCCGCATGACGGAAGCGCTCTTCGATAGCGCGAGCATTAGACAGATTGTCCCTGCACAGCGGGCCGGCACCCCCGAAGAAGTCGCCGGCCTGGTCAGCTTTCTCGCCTCCGATATCGCCGGTTACATCTCCGGGCAGTGTATCGGTATCAATGGAGCCATGGCCTGATGCGTGCTGCGGCAGTAATCCCCGCGTTCAACGAGGTGAAGACAATCCGAAGCCTGGTGAGCCGCGTGCTGGTCCAGGGCGTCGCTGTTATCGTCGTGGATGATGGCTCCGACGATGGCACGGTTGAACAATTAAACGGCCTGGATGTCACTCTGCTTCGCAACGAGGTCAATAGCGGCAAGGGTGCCAGTCTTCGGCGCGGTATGGAGCGCGCCCTTGCCGATGGTGCCGAAGCGGTGGTGACCCTGGATGCCGACGGCCAGCACGCACCGGAAGATATCCGTCGCCTGCTCGAGGCGGCGGGCCGGAACCCCGGGCGCGTGATCGTCGGCGCCCGTATCCGCAACACCGAAAATGCGCCGAAGGCGCGTCTTTTCGCAAATCGCTTCGCTGATTTCTGGGTCTCCTGGGCGGCGGGGCGCCCCATCCGCGACTCCCAGTCGGGTTTTCGCCTCTACCCGGCGGCGGCCGCTCGGGCGATCCCCCGGACGGTCAATGGTGGCTTCGTTTTCGAAAGCGAGATCCTGATCGAGCTGGCCCGGCGCGGGTTCCGCTTTACGACCGTACCCATCGCCTCCTGCTATCCCGAAGACGCGCGGCCGAGCCATTTTCGACCGGTCCGGGACATAGCGCGTATCGTACGGATGGTCGCCTGGAAGCTGATCAGTCGGGGGTTATATCCCCAGGGTCTGGTCAGGGCGGTACTGAAGAGGGAATAAAAAGAAGAGGGAAGCGGACGGGGTTGCAACGAACCCCGCCCGTGGCACTTACAGAGTCACCAATTGCGCATTGATGGTCTGCTGCAGGCGCTGCACCCACCCGTTGTAGTTACTGTGGATATTGGTGCCGTCATACTTCAGGTTCGTGCTGTCCTTGTACAGGATGCTGTAGGATTTCGGCGAATACTTGATATCTACCTGCGCAACATGGTCGCGCAGATGGAGCGTTCCCAGCAGCTCGCCATCCTTTACCGGGCGAATCTGCCAACCGAGGCTGGCGCCGGCGAGGATGATGGCTTTCTTGACCTTCTCGGCGCTCATGGCCTTCTCAGAGGTCGAAACAATCGCTGCATCCTCGACGTTATAGACCGGGGCGGTGCGACACGCGGCCAATCCGAGGACCGCGACAACCAGCAAAATCTTCCCGAACGAACGCTTCATAAATGACTCCCTTTTCCGTTTTTTTTCTGATCTGCGGTTCTTCCACCGCGCAAAGATGATACCGGCTAGGTAATACCGCCGACAACAATCGCGAACAGACAGGAATCTTTCAAGAGGCCGGGGACGAGCGAATGAGGCGCCCTGGATTTTGGTAGATGGCACCGACCGCGTTTCAATCAGGCCGCATTTTCACGCTGAAGCGTCACGCCCGCCCGGGTCCCCTGGCCAGGGTCATGATCGTCTGGCAAATACCGACTCCATCGTCGATATCGATCATGGCGAGGCCGGCCTGATCGATAGACCGCCTGAAATCGGCAAGGCTGTACATCTTGCTACAGCCGTTCGCCATGGAAGTGAAATAGGGCGAGGTATTGATGATGCAATAGGCCGAGGTCTGGAACCGCTGTCGGTCCCAAAGCGGTTCCATGATCATGATTCGACCATCCTCGCTGAGTGCCGCTTTGGCCTTTTTCAAAATTCGAACAATGTCCGACTTACTGAAGCAATCGAGGAATTGGCTCATCCAGATCAGATCGTACTCGCCTTCCAGGGGCTCGGGATCCAGGATGTTGGCAGCGATTGTAGTCACGCGACCAAGGAGCTTTTTTTCCGCCAGATTCCTCTCAAACAGAGCGATTTGTTCGGGCAGATCCAGGAGCGTGATGGCCATCGTTTCGCTGCTTTCGGCCAGAGCAATAGAGAAGTTGCCGGTGTTTCCGCCGACCTCAAGAAACCGACCGGGTTTTTCGGCCAGCACCTTTCCCTTGGCCGCCTTGAGTGCAGAGTCAGAGTAGTAATGGTCGAATCGAAACCAACTGTTCCGCACTTTTTCCGGCAGGCTGGAAAGACCCGGATAGATCACCTGCCAGTCGCCGAACTCCTTCAGGCCGACAGGTTGCCCCCGCTCCACCGACTCATCGAGATGGAATAGTGCCTTGTAGTTGACGTGGTGGTTGTAATCCATATTGATGTTCGTCATCTCATCAGCGAGGATGAACCACCCTGTTTTGGTCAGAAACCAACGGTCGTTTTCCCAATAGACCACGTCCGCGCTCATGCCGGTTTCCAGCAACGTTTCCAGGCCGTACTCGGCAAGACCCGTCTCTTCCATAAGTTCGGCGATCGCCAGTCCGCCCCGGCTCTGTTCCAGCGCTTTCAACACCCCGAGATCGCGAAGCGCCCGGGTGGCCTGAAAAATGACGGGTGCAAAGGCGATGCGCTGGGCCTCATATTGAGCTTCCAGCGCACTGGGCTCGTCCTTGCCATCGTGAAACAGATCTTTCATTCCGCGCACACACTCTTCGAAGGTGCGCCGTATTCTACGGATAGCGGCCCTGTTCCGCCAAATTGGCGCTGATGCTATCGAGGGCGGCGCCCGGCAGGGAGCGAACAGGCGAAATGTCCTGCAGTGGGGGTCAGCTTTCTGGCGGGATTGTGCTGCGACTGTCTGTTCAACTTCATGCAGCCGCAGAGCAAAGGCAGTGTCGTCTTCATTGGAAACGCCACTATGGCGTGCTTCCTTAAACGCCTAAATCTGCGTTGCAAATATCGGGACACCGCCCGATGGAAACGTTCATTCAAGCCGAAAAGTTGTCGGCGTTGGGGACGCCGGCGGGCGGCGTTGCCCACGCTCGGGTGGGCACGAGTAATGCGTTCTACCATTACATTTGTGCGCCTGCCAAGGAGACGGCGATGGGAGAGAAAGGACAAGAGTACGTATTCCGGCTTTATACCTCCGACCGACTTGAACAAATGCAGGCGTTTGTCGATGATTTGCGGGAAGTAGTGGAGAAACATTTCCCTGGGTGCTGTCGCATCGAGCTCATCGATGTGCTCTCCGATCCGGAGCAAGCAGCCGAAGATCGCGTCTTCGTTACCCCAACTCTGCTGAAGGCCCAGCCTGAGCCGGTGCAGCGGGTTATTGGCGATCTGTCGGAGCCCGAGGAGGTGCTCGCGGTTCTGGGAATTCTGTCCAGAGAGCCGAAGCGTCCTGCTCCCCCTGGCGATCATGCCAATCCTTCGTGAGGGGACCCTGCCGCCGCTTCCAAACACGTGTTCCGAAATGGTAGGGGGACTAAGGAGAAGGCCAGGATGAGGGGGGGATCAAAAATCAGGCCGTTATCAGGCATTGACCCCCCTCACCCCGACCCTCTCCCGCTGGAGAGGGCGTTTTTCAACGGCATCGTAGCCGTTGCCTCACGCCACCATCTACTCCGGGCGGGGGTATCCCTTGGCTCAGACGGCCATCTTTTCACGCAGATCCTTGCACGTGCTTTCGCAATGGCGGCATATCTCGGCACAGACTCGACAGTGCTCATGGTGACCAGCCCACCGTTCACACTCATCGGCACACAGGCCGCACGCCGTTGCGCAAGCATCAATTTGGCCTTTAACCATTGTCAGGTTTGATTCGGTTTGCCGTGAAAAGAGTCGCCCGGTCGTCTCACAAATATCCGCGCAATCCAGGCAAGTCCGAATGCACCGCCGCAGAGCCATGGCATCCTCTTCTCCCAGACAATCGTCGCCACATGCGGTACAGGTTTGCGAACAGGCAAAGACTTCCTGTGCCGCACTGGATAGTAACCCCATGTCCATATGCCGCAAGGCCGGCACTTAAAGGCAAGTGAAGCCAATCGGATTTTAGCTGCAAACAGCTATGTCTACGGAGCTTCGCTGATGGCGGCCGGGGCTCGCTCTTGGTAGTCCTCCAGAAGCGAAACGGCCCCCGAAATCGGGGGCCAGCTCACCATCTGTATCAGTACACTATCGAGCCGGACTCGATATCCTCTTTTCGTTGCAAATATTCTTCCCGTGATAGGTCGCCAGCTTCGTACTGCTCTTCGAGCTTGTTCAGGGCTTCCTTGTTTTGGTATTCGTAGGCTCCTGCCGCCGCACCTGCGCCGGCGAGCCCCGCACAGCCCGAGAAACCTAAACCGATCGCTGCCATGATCAGAAGAGCTGCAAATTTCCTTACCATCGAATATCCCTCCTGTTTGAGACTCGACCACCAGCCCCTAACCTGTGCCTCCAGCTCAGCTGTCTGAGTACGTCGCCCTGGAGGGGTTCCGGAGCCTTTCCTGTCATGTTGGCTTGCCGGATGGGATGCGCCCGGAGAATCGTTCAAGCCCGCACTGTCGGCACCCAGTGCTGGCCAAACCGGGAAAACCCGCCCCTTCTCCGCTGCGCGTCAGCGGCGTTTGCCGCGGCGTACGAGAGACTTCACCGGTTGTGTGTGACTCTCTTTCCATTTCCGCCTTTGCGTTTTCGATACCCGTGTTTACCGAGCGTGGCAAAGATAGCCAAGAAAGAAATCCGTAAGACTGCGTAGGCGCGACGGTGCGCTACGCCCTGAAACGGTCGCGGTCTTCGTCCGCGGGTGTCGCCCCACGCTGACCCTGGGGGCGGGGTTCGCCCGCGGTCGTGTCGGCACGGGTCTGTAGCTCCATTTCACTGTTCATCTCGGCACCGAGAAGGATGACGAACGCGGAGATATAGAACCACATCAGGAGAATGACCACCGCGGCCATCGAACCATAGGTCGCATTGTAAGAGCCGAAATTGGCGACGTACCAAGAGAAGAGTCCGGAGGCGATAAGCCAAAGCAGCGTCGCAGATAACGCCCCATAACTCAGCCAGCGCCACTGAGCCGGCCGGCGACTTGGGCCCAAGCGATACAGGATTCCAATCGCGACAACCGCCAGCAGGGCCACGACGGGCCACCGTAGCCAATTGACAAGCGTCTGGGCGATACCGGGCAGGTTCAAAGTCCCGAGTAGAGCGGGCGCGGCGATAACCAGCACCGAGGCGATGATGACCGCGACGATGGCACCCAGCGTCAGGAGCAGAGCCATGGCGTTGAGGCGAAAAAAGCCACGCTCCTCCTCTTCCTCATGAACAATATTTAACGCCGTCATGAGGGATTTGGTCCCTTTGGTGGCACTCCAGAGCGCCACGAGGATACCGATCAGGACCCCAATGCCCAGCTGGGAGCCGGAGCTTTGTGCGACTTTTTGCAGCTGACTGGAGATGATCGAGGCCGCCTCTTGAGGCATGAAACCCTGAAGCGTGCTGACAAAGCGTTCCACGTCCGACGGGTTGGCCACCAACCCGTAGACGGAGATCAGGGCGACGAGCCCCGGGAAGAGGGCCAAAAAGGCATAGAATGCCACCCCCGCTGATACGATGCTCAAGTTGTCCCGCCTGACCTCGCCCTTAACGCGCTTGCCGACCGCCTTCCAATCTCCGGCACGCAACTGCCGCGGCTCGGCTGCGTCTGTCGCCTGGTACTCGCTTCCCATGACGTGATCCCTGGAGTTGCCACGTGACGTTACCCCGAAGTCTAAGAACGGCCTGTGACCGGCCACAATCCGTATCATTGCGAGTCCGGCGCGGGTTCCGTTGAAGGGGAAAAAAACCGACGCCCTGCGGCGTCGGCCGAGTCACTCAGGAGGCACGCTTTATCAGTGTAGCGATCGCGAACTCAACCGCTTACTCCAGGCCGCTTACTGGGTGCCGGAGCGATTCGACGCCCCCCTGGCTTCCCGACTGCTCCTCCTGGAAGGCGGAGAATTCGGCCTGTTCGCATTTGGCCTGAAAGTAAGACGGAGAAGAGATCGTTTCTATCGTGGGAAATACGAAGATATGGAGCTTGTTCTTGTAACAAGCCGCTGCGTCTATGGCCCGGCCGCTCCCGCTTCTATTCACTCTCGCCCAATGTCTTCATTCCAGATGTCGGGGGATTGCTGAATGAATCGCCGCATCAACTCGGTACATTCAGGGTCATTGAGCTCAATCACCTGAACGCCCGCTTCGCGGAGCCAGTCCAGGTGACCGGCGAAGTTTTTGGACTCGCCGACAACCACCGTGCCGATGCGAAACTGACGGATCAGCCCTGAGCAGTACCAGCACGGCGCCAGTGTGGTGACGAGAATCTTGTCACGGTAGGAGGTCTGCCGGCCCGCTTTGCGAAACGCGTCGGTTTCACCGTGGGCTGAAGCATCATTATCCTGCACCCGCCGATTACGGCCGCGGCTCAGCAACCTCGGTTGTGAGTCGAACATGGCGGCGCCGACGGGCACGCCGCCCTCCTCGAAGCCCGCCTGCGCCTCTTCATAAGCGGGTTTCAGCAATGCGAGCCAATCCTTGGCGTCCATCGCTCAAACCGTTCTCAGGGCAATTCCGAAATCAGGTTCCCGTACTGCTCTTCCGTAAACAGCCGATGGGTTTCGGTGCGAACGTTGCCGCCCGAGGCGATGGCAAGGGCCATTTTGGCGACCGCCTCATCGCTGGGAGCTTCGAGAATGAAGATCGTGTCGAATTCGCTGCCCAGGATTCCGTAGAAGGTCTTCATCTCACCGCCCATACTCCGGACTATCTCCTTCGCCGCCTCCACCCGCGCCGGGCTCTGCTTGATGTTTTCCATGCCGTTCGCAGTGAAACCAAAGAAGATCGCATACGGTTTCATCATTTCACCTCCCGGTTCCGGCTGTTGTGCAAGGGAATAGGTAGAGAAAAGAATGAGTACCAGTGAGAGAAGTAATGTCAGCGTCCTGCTGTTCATCCGATTCTCCTTTCGGCTTTGTTGCGATGATCCACTCTGCCGCGCGCGGCGCTTCAATCAATGATTCCAGCGTGTCGGTCATATTGTAGTCACTTCCGCAGCCCCGCTTTCCGGCACAGAATTTAGCCGCGCGCGGCGGCCATGCTGTGCCGGAAACGCAGCAGTGCCAACAGGAACAAGGCGACTCCGATCCCAGCGGTGACCGAAAGCTCGACCCAGACCTCCGCCAGTGTGGCTCCGCGAAAGATCACCGCCTGCGCAACACTGACGAAATGGGTTGAGGGCGAGAGCTGCATGAGCCACTGCAGCACTACCGGCTGTGCTTCGAGAGGGGTGTTGTTGCCGGATAGCATATTCATCGGAATCACCACCATGACGGCCAGCAAACCCAGCTGAGGCATGGTGCGGGCCACCGTGGCCAGGAAAATGCCGATGGAGGTGGCGGCGACGAGATAGATCACAACGCCGGTGAACAGCAGCGGCAGAGAGCCTGCGATGGCCTGGTCCAGGACCCCTCTCACGACGAGCATCAGGGAGGTGATAACGACCGCCGTCATTACCAGGGCGGTGGCCCAGAGCTTCCCCAACATGATTTCCACGGAAGTGACAGGCATCGCGAGTGCGTGCTCGATAGTGCCATGCTCGCGTTCGCGAATAACGGCGGCACCGGTCAGTAGGACCGTGAGCAGGGTGGTATTATTGATCAGGGCCACCAGCCCTTGAAATCCGGCGGGCACCAGGTTGGGGTTGAACTTCGTCCTGACCACCAGCTCCGCCGTTACCGAATCCTCCCGCCGGGTCTTCTCCAGAAACTCCTTCACCTCTCCCCTGACGATACGCTCGATGTAACCGGCGCCGATGCCGGCCTGCTTCATTCGTGTGGCATCGACAAGGAGTTGAACGTCCGATGGTCTGCCGGCTATCAGGTCTCGCTCGAACGCCTCCGGAATGACCAGAACGAAGGTGATCTCACCCCTGTCCATCAGTGGCTCGGCAGCAGACAGGGCGACATCTTGTGGCGGCCTGAAGTACGGCGGATAAAAGGCGTCGGCTATTCGCTCCGACAACGAGGAACGATCCTCATCGACGATGGCGATGCGTGCATTGTGCACGGAGGCATCCCCTGCGCCCCGGCCGGGCGTGATAACACCGACGGTAAACGCCCACACGATCAGAAACAGAAGCACCGGATCGCGCCGAAGGCTGCGAATCTCCTTGACGCCCAAATCAAAGATATTTCTCAGCCGCCGAATCATCAGCGCTCCTGTTTTCTCAGAAACAGCAGGCCAAGCAGCGTGAACAGCGGCGCCATAACGGCCAGCACCTGGATGAAGGGGAGCAGACCGCCAAATCCCAGGCCCTTACTGAACGCACCGACACTGGCCTCGATAAAGTAGGTGGTCGGGTAATGGTTGCCGATAAATCGCGCCGGACCCTGGAGCGAATGAACGGGGTCGATGAGCCCCGAGAAGTTGGTTGCCGGGAGTAACGTGAGGATACCGGCGGCAAATAGCGCCGCTATCTGGGAGGTGGTGAAGGAGGAGACCAGGATGCCGATTCCGGTAGCGGCGGTGACATAGAGCAGAGCGGCTAGCGTCAGAGCGGCCAAGCTCCCTTTGAAGGGCACTCCGAAAATCGTGACCGCCATTAGGACCAGAACGGCATAGTTGACCATCGCCAGCAAAATGTAGGGTAGCTGTTTGCCAAGCAGGAATTCGAAGCGGGTGACCGGCGTAACGTACAGATTGGTAATCGAACCCAACTCCTTCTCGCGAACGACGCCGAGTGCCGTGAGCAGGGCGGGAATGACGATAAGGAGGAAGCCGATGATCCCGGGCACCATGGCAGCGACGCTCCTGAAGTCCTCGTTGTAAAAAAACCGGGTCTCCACATCGACGGGCAGCGCCTCGACCGTGCCTCGCTCTGCCGCCAGCTCTTCCAGGAAGCGCGTATGCAGCCCCTGCGTATAGCCCCGAATCGTTTCGGCCCGGAAGGGGTTGGTGCCGTCGACCCACGCCGCCGCCTGCGTGCCGGTGCCCCGGCGCAAATCCCGGCCAAAACCGTCCGGGATTTCGATGGCCAATGCCAGTTCGCCGTTGCGCATGCGCCGGTCGAGTTCTTCGCTGTTCCGGATCGACGCCTGCTCATTGAAGTAGCGCGAACTGGCGACATTCTCGATATAGGCGCGGCTCTCGGGCGTTCGGTCCTGGTCCAACACCGCAAACGGCAAATCCTCCACATCGAGGCTGATGCCGTAGCCGAAAGCAATCATCAGAACGACGGTGCCGAACAGGGCGAATACCAGCCGGACCGGATCGCGGAGCAGTTCGAGGGATTCACGACGCCCGTAGGCATAGGTCCGCCTGATGTCGAACAGGCGGGCGAACACCGATGCGCCGGTTTTTGGCGGTATCGAGGCGGCGGCGGTGGCCGCTTTTGCTTCGCTCTGCGGTGGCAGACCGGCCTCCGGCGCAGCCTCTTGGAGATAGCCGACAAAGGCCGCTTCGAGCGTTGTCGCGTTCTTCTCCTGTTTCAATTCGTCGGGGGTGCCGATCGCGAGCACCCGGCCGGCGTGCATCAGGGAGATACGGTCGCAGCGGGCCGCCTCGTCCATGAAGTGAGTGGAGACGAAGATAGTGACCCCCTGGTTTCGCGAGAGGTCCAGCAGCAGCTCCCAAAAGCTGTCTCTCGCCACCGGGTCGACACCGGAGGTGGGCTCGTCAAGGATGAGGATTTCCGGGCGGTGGATGATCGCAACCGCGAGGGAGAGGCGTTGGCGTATCCCCATCGGCAGCGACCCGGCCAGCTTGTCGAGATAGGGGGAGAGCTCGAAGCGCTCAACCAGTTGCGCGATACGCGACGCGACCTGATCGGTGGGCAGGTGAAACAGCCGCGCATGCATCGTCAGATTCTGCCGCACGGTCAGTTCGTGATAGAGCGAAAAATCCTGTGACATGTAGCCGATGCGCCGGCGGGTCTCGATGTCACTGGCGTCAACCGGTTTGTCGTACAGCCACGCCCTGCCTTCGGTCAGCGGCAGCAGTCCGGTGAGCATCTTCATGGTTGTGGTCTTGCCGCAGCCATTGGAGCCGAGAAAGCCGAAAATCTCGCCGCACCCGATGTTGAAGGAGACATGGTCCTGCATCGAGAGCACCTTGTGGGTTGTTCGGCGCTCCTCCGGTAGCAGGCGGATGAATAGCTCATCCAGGCTCTCGGCGGCGGTTTGCGCCATCAGGTCGTTCAGGCGGCCCTCTGCAAGGATGCGTCCCGAGTCCATGACGATGACCTGTTCGAGGGTCCTGGCCTCTTCCAGGGAGGCGGTCGCCACCACAATGGTCATGCCCCGGCGGCGGGTCCGGAGGCCCGCGATGAGTTCCCAGAATTGGCGGCGGGAGAGCGGATCGAAGCCGGTGGTGGGTTCATCCAGGATCAGCAGGTCGGGATCATGGATGAGGGCGCAACAGAGCCCGAGCTTCTGTTTCATGCCGCCGGAGAGCTTTCCGGCAGGCCGGTCACGAAAAGGGCTCAGGCCGGTTGCGGCAAGGAGCTCTTCGATCCGCCATTGCCGTTCGGCGCGGCCCTGGCCGAACAGGCGACCAAAGAAGTCGATATTTTCGGAAATGGAGAGGTTGAGGTAGAGGTTGCGTCCAAGCCCCTGGGGCATATAGGCGACGCGGGACTGAATGGCGGTGCGATGGCGGTGGTCGCGCATATCACCATTGAGAACCCGAAGGGTTCCCTCTTGCAGCTTGCGCGCGCCCGCAATCAGGGAGAGGAGCGTGGATTTTCCGACACCATCCGGGCCGATGACACCCATAAGGGTCCCGGCCGGAATGCTCAACTCGATATCCGCCAGCGCCGCGGTACCGCGGTAGCGGTGGCTCAAGTTTCTGGCCCCGACCGCCTCGTCCATGATCAATCTTCAGCGGCAGGTGGCTGCAGATCTTCCGGCCATTCGCTGCCGGGTTCGACACGCACATAGAGCGTGCCGGGGACCCCGGTCGCTATGCTTCCCAGACGCTCTTCGAGCAGACTCGGGTCCACATGAGCCCTGACCCGGAACATCAGCTTTTCGCGTTCGCTCTCGGTTTCGACCTCCTTCGGTGTGAACTGGGCCTCCGGAGAGATAAACGACAGGCGGGCGGGTAGCGGTACTTCGGGGCGCGCATCGAGCACGATGCGCGCTTCTGAACCAACGCTTATCTGCCCGGCGTGTTGAGTGGGGAAAAAGGCGGTCATATAGATGTCGCTCCGATCGATGAGCGTCAAAACCTTCCCACCTGCGGGAAGGACTTCACCCGGTTCGGCCAAGCGATAAAGCACGCGTGCCGTGATGGGAGACGTGAGGATACTGTCGTCCAGTTCGGCCTGGATCGCGTCGATTTTTGCCCGGGCCGCCGCGATGGACGCTTCGGCTTGGCTTACAGAGGCTCGGGCGGCAGCCAGTGCAGCCCTTTCGCTTCGCAGCCGGCTACGGGCCAAATCGGCCTGCTGCCGGGGAATGAGCTTCTGGTCGAGCAGGTTTTGACTGCGGCTGAACTCGGCGGCCGCAAATTCAACAGCACTCTCCTGCTGCGCAACATTGGCTCTGGCGGCGTACATGGCCTGCACGGCTTCCTGGAATTCGGCCTGAGCCTGGCGAAGGTCCGCCTCCAGGCCGGTCACGTCCATCCGGGCAACCACCTGGCCCTTTCGGACGCTATCGCCCTCCGATACCAGTACTTTGCTCAGGCGTCCGGCAAATTTGGTGGCGATATCGATCTGGGTCGCCTCCAGACGCCCATTGGCCGAGGCAATTCCTTCGGGTAGATCGGGACGCCCGACCCACTGAACGGCGAGGATGAGAGCAAGCAGGAGGAGGAGTGCGACTGCCGCAGTGATCAGCCATCTTCGCCGGGAACGCAGCATCTCGGTGGGGCCTCTTCAGCTTGTGGTCCATGTGGGAAATGGCGGGGCTCCCTTCGGCCGGCACCCTCGGCGGCGTTGCGGTCGCTTGAATTGGCTGCGGCCAGTCCTGCGCTCCTGCGCCTTGCCGAGGGCGCTTGTGAGACCGGCTGAGTGTCGCACTATTTTCCCCACGGACCACTGGGCGACGCATCTGCGCCACCACCGTGCGCAGACAGTAGTGAGTATAGTCACCGACCTCGGAGGGTCGCATCGGGGCACAGGTGCCCGGCTATGCTGACGGCTAACGGTGGTCGGAAGAGGTGAAGACCAATGCGTCTAGTGGGCCATGCGGAAAATAGTGTAACTCTCAGCCGTTCCACAAAGCCCATAGGCAAGGCGCATGAGCGCAGGACTAGCGGGCCTAATTCAAGCGAGTGCAACGCCGACTATGGGCTTTGTGGAACGGCCCGGAGGGAGCCCCGCCAAGGAGCCAATGCCGCGTTGCACTGCTTGAAAAGGGCTCGCCATTCCCTGTGCAGTGCGCCTTGCCTTGGCTCCTTGGCGGGGCTCTGAGTGTCACACTATTTTCCGCATGGCCCACTAGCGTTTCGGCTAGCACTGATCATCACGATGGTCACTCTCTTCGCCTGCGCAGGTACCGGCGGGGTGGAACAGGCCGGCGACACATATGGGCCGGCCACGGAGTCGGCGATCAGTATCGACGGCGATATCGGCCTTTCATCGCTGGTTTCACTAAGCGACGCCCATTTTCGGAAGATGGCGGACTCCTTCCACGTGCTCGCCCTCAGTGGTGCTGCGCAGTCCGGTGATTGGGCGCAGATCAAGGGGCCCTTGGCGGAAGTGGCGAAACGAAATGTCGCCGCACTGAATTGGTTTGCCCTTCCCAATGGCTCCTACTGGAGCGTGCAGAACGGCAAAGAACCCGGAAACCTCGCGCAGCGAGACTACTTCCCCGGGGTCCTGTCGGGGCAGACGGTCATCGGCGAGCTGGTGGTCAGTAAGAGTACGGGCGAGCCGGCTGCCATTGTGGCGGTGCCCGTTCATGGAGAGGCGGGTGCGGTGGTTGGTGTCCTGGGTGCGTCGGTCTACCTGGACCGGCTGTCAGCACGCTTGAGCCGGGAGATGGATTTGGAGGACGGCGTGATCTTCTACGCGTTCGACCATACCGGGCGACTTTCCCTGGAATGGGACCCCGGCCTGATCTTCCTTGAACTGGGGAAAACAGCTGAGGAAGAGCCGGTTAGAGCCGTAAAGGAGATGCTGTCCAAAGAGCAGGGGATGGTGAGTTACCGCTTCCGGGGCAGGGAAAGGACGGTGCTATTCCGTCGATCACCGGTAACCGGTTGGTGGCATGCTTTCGGGGTCGTTCCCGAGGGCAGAGAAAGAAGTCCTGCATCGCCGGGCGCGGATTGAAAATCTGATTTGCACCCCGCTCGGGATTTTATCTGTTCGGTGCTCTAGCAGGCTGTTGAAAAAGGTTTTTATCCCTTCTCCCTGAGGGAGAAGGTTAGGATGAGGGGGGGGGGATAAAATCAGTAACTTACCTTTTATTGAATCCCCTCACCCCAGCCCTCTCCCTCTGGAGAAGGTGTTTTTCAACAGCCTGCTAGTGGGCCATCGCTTCGTTGTCGGCGGTGTCTGCGTCAGGCGATGAATACGGAGGGCAGATCACCTTCCGGGAAATCGCAAAGACCACAGTCACTGCCGGTGGCGAGCCCGTCAACTATCCGCGTACCGACAAGCCGGAAGTGACGGCCAACGTCGTAGAGCTAGCACCGGGAGCGGAAACGGGGTGGCATTACCACCCAATCCCGGTCGATGGATATATCATCCGAGGCACGCTCGAGGTGGAGAGGAAAAATGGCGAAGTCATCACCTACCACCAGGGAGACGCAATCATCGAGGCGGTGGACTCCTTACACAACGCGCGAAACACGGGCATTGATCCCGTTGAAATGGTGGCGTTCTATACGGGCGCGCAAGGAACCGCCAACACGGTGACCACTTCGGAAGCGGGGGAGCCCGGGGCCGGCTGAGTTTCCCGGGCGAACGCGCGGCAGGGAGCGGCACAACGTTTACGGAACCATCAAGACGGAGGCAAGCATGAAAGCGGACAATCAGACTACGTCAGAGGTGAAAGATACCCTCAGCCGATTCGCTGACGCCTTTGCCAAGCGGGATCTGGACAGCTTGAAAGCCACGCTCGCCCCGGATCCCGACGTGACATTCTTCGGCACCGGCAGCGATGAAGAGCGAGTGGGCCTGTCCGAGATCGGAGAGCAACTGCACCGAGACTGGTCGCAAAGCGAATCGGCATCGATCGACTGGGGCGGAGTCTCTGTTTCCAATGCGGGACCGGTGGCCTGGGCGGCAGGTGATGTCACACTGAGGGCAAAGACGAACGGCAAAGAGATAACGTTTCCCGGGCGGGTGACTGCTGTCATGGACAAACGCGATGGCCACTGGCTGATAGATCAGTGGCACCTGTCCGTCCCCATGTCCGGACAGGAAAAAGGACGCTCATTTCCGAGCTAATAGGCGTCGAACAAATGGCAGGCCACCGCTTCGCCCGGAAACGCGTGGTCTGCACTTTGAAGGCAGTGGTTGCCAGATGCTCCACCGCTTCTCGCAACCGTTCTACCGGACCAGGCGCTGCGAGGGGTTGTGCTCGCCGCCTCGGCTGACGTATCGGAGGTATAGCTGCGAATCGAGTTTGAGGCGGCCACGCCTGCGGTCATCGCTGCACTATGATCAATGGGGCCAAAACCGACCGGACGCTATTGAGGATGCGCTGGGCAACCGACCTGAAACGGTTTTGGCATACCACATGACATCAGAAAGGAACTCTCTCATGGCACGGAAGTCCCTTCTCCCGCCAGGCGGCGCATGGCACGCCCTTTTGATCGCAACCCTTGCACTGTTTTCCCTCGTCACGGCCGGTTCGGCACGGGCCGAAAAGGCGCTCAGTCACGAGCAGCTCTCCGCTTTCGTGAAACGGGCCGCCCACAAGCTGGAGCAGGAAGGTAGTGCGGCGTTCGACGATTTTCGAAAGCGAGGGGGTAAATGGTTTCAGGGGGACCGCTACATCTTCGTGTGGGGCCTGGACGGCACAAGGTACGTCTACCCACCGGACCCTTCCGGAGAGGGAAAGAACATGCTCAGCCTAAAGGACGTCAACGACAAACCGATCGGCGTCTGGTTTGTGGAGCAGGCGGCTATAGAGCCCGGTCACGGATGGGTCCACTACCAATGGCCGAAGCCAAACGAGCTCTTTCCCTCATGGAAGTCGACCTATATCCAACGGGCCGTCGCTCCCGACGGCGAACGCTACCTGGTCGGCTCCGGACAGTACGACATGCCGATGACACGGGCTATCCTGGTCGAACTGGTCGACCACGCGGCCAAGATCCTGGAAGAGCAGGGCCAGACCGCGTTCTCCCGGTTGCGCGACGCATCGGACAAGTTCATCTTCATGGACACCTATGTCTTCGTGCTGGAAACCGACGGGACCGAACTGGTAAACCCGGCATTCCCCAACCTGGAGGGGCGCAATCTCATAAACTACGAAGACGCCGCCGGCAATCGCCTTGTGAAGGAGATGATCACCCGAACCGCGGAAGGGAGCAGCGCCTGGGTGGAGTACTTCTGGCCCAAACCCGGCTCCGCCGAGCCGGTGCGCAAGGTAGCTCACGTACGACGCGTGCGCGTCAACGGTGAAGAGTGGATTGTCGGTGCCGGAATGTATGAGCCGAGGTAACGGCGAATAACTCAAGTTCGGACATTTAATCTACTCTGACTAACAAGAAAAAAGGAATGGGGATGCACTCTTCTCGGGGTGTCTAGTCGTAAGTAGCCATGCAACATTAAAAGAAATCGCTGAAAGACGAGCACAGCCAAGGGCCTCCGTTGGAATAACTTCACGGTCGAAGGTCGCTTTCGGCTTCGTCCACTGAACCGTCGCTCGCAAAGAACGATTCCCGCTCAGTCGGTTCCTTCCTGTCCGACTGTCCGAAGCCGCTCACGGACCGAAATCGGCCACGAGCCGCCGCTCAAGGGTGTTTCGGTGAATGGCTGGTTGCGTCGGAACACCTGCCGTTGGGACAAATGAGAGCTTTTATTTCCTTTCGTGTCCCGGTCGGCACCCCATACCTCCTTACCGTAACGCCTACTTGAGATATTAGATTCCCCGCTAATCTGCGATTGGCCCCCAGGGTGGCCGGTCCCTGTTGCCTGCTTCTTTCCAAGATTCAATTCCCTCCGTAATCGTGGTAATAATAGCGCTATCCCTTTGGAAGAACTTGGCATGGAAACGGCTGAAATATCGCTCCCATTCTCACCATGTGCACCCCGGTTGAAGTCAGCGGCGTTTCCGCGTTTCCATTGTCATTAAAGTTCGGGATATCGCGAGACGAGTTTTCGCTGCTGCGCAGGTTTGCCCCGGCAAATCGATACCTAATGCCAGAGACTCTTTCAAGTTCAACCCTATTGCTACGAAGAATCCAGTCTCCGGAATCGGCCGATTCGGTATATTCAGCGAGTCCGACTCATGCTAACCACAATAAGGAGAAAAATAATGAAAACTTCCATAGTCGGCATCCTTTTCCTTGCGATTTTGCTGAGCGGGTGCGTGAGCTCTCGAACCGTAAAGATGTACCCCGGGCCCGAGCAGCCCACAAGCGATCTGGCAATGATTTCCACGAGCGGTTATCGTCACGAAGACCTCGGCGGCTTGCTCTATGTGGTGAAGATCAGACTGGAGGCGGTCGACGGGAAACCTCTGCCTCTGCTTTCACTGTCATCGCTGGCACTCGTCGAACCTGGGGAACGTTCATTGCAGTTCGAGTGCCGGTATCAGCGGGTTCATGAAAAAACAATGAAGCCGCTCTCGCGCGAAGTGACGCTTCAGGTCGAACGCAACCTGAAGGTTGAAAAAGGGACCTTCTATGTCCACAAGGCCAATCAATCCGGGCTCTTTTTCGACTTTCGCCCATCAGAGAGGCTGTGCGACATCGAAACGAAGCCCTACGAAGGGTAGATCGCGCAGCCCCGGCCGGGCGCTTGGCCAGGCCTCTCGTTCCAAATCATCGAACTGCTCCCTAGAATAGGGAGGGCCTTCTGGCCTTTAGCATACGGGGATTGGCTTGGCGCTGGTTCGGAAGTTGGTGCGCAGCAATGGCGGTCAGATCGAGGTCATTGCCAACTGCTGCGAGGCGCGGTATTTCGGATATGGTCGGAAAAATAGTATCTATGGCCGCTTGATTTCGCTGAACAGACGTTGGCGGCGAAAATGCAGATGACGGCTTCGGGTCGATTTCGGCCGAAAGCAAAAGAATTTCCGCAGCTCAGCGCTCTGCCGTCTGCAATGACTTTGGGGGAATGACGTCAGCGGCGGTGCAAGCCTCACGCTTGCACCGTTTTACAGACCAGGTCGAGTTTTCGACTTTAATAGCTCGGAATAACTACCGCCAGCCTGACAGCGCGCTATTCCACGGTAACCGACTTAGCGAGATTGCGCGGTTGGTCGACGTCCGTGCCCTTGAGCACGGCAACGTGGTAAGCCAGCAGTTGCAGGGGGACGGTATAAAGAATGGGTGAGGTGATGTCATCGACAGTGTCGAGTTCAAGCACGTGGTCGCCATCATCCATGTGAATGTCCTTGCCCGCAAAGACGAATAGTTCTCCGCCCCGGGCCCTGACCTCCTGCAGGTTGGATTTCAGCTTTTCCAGCAAGGCGTCGTTAGGTGCCACGGTAATGATGGGCATTTCGTTGTCGACCAGTGCCAGGGGGCCGTGTTTGAGCTCGCCGGCCGGATAGGCCTCGGCGTGGATGTAGGAGATCTCCTTGAGCTTGAGCGCCCCCTCCATGGCCACGGGGAAGTGCGGACCGCGACCGAGAAACAGGGCGTGGCGCTTTTCGGCGAAGTAGCCCGCCATGGCCTCGATCTGGCTGTCGAGACGGACGGCACTCTCAACCTGACGGGGGAGGTGCTCAAGTGCTTCGATCACCTGCTCCTCTTGAGCGCTTCCCGCAAGACGGTGGCGGCGCCCCACGGCAATCACCAGCAGTAAGAGCGACACCAACTGCGTCGTAAACGCCTTGGTCGAGGCAACGCCGATCTCGGGGCCGGCGCGAGTCATAAGCACCAGATCGGTCTCCCGAACCAACGAGCTCTCGGGCACATTGCAGATCGCCAGGGTGTGGTCGGCAAATCCGGTGCGTTTGGCTTCACGCAATGCGGCCAGCGTATCGGCGGTTTCACCCGACTGGGAGATCAGAACCAGCAGGTTGCCATCCTCGGGGATCGGTTCCCGGTAGCGAAACTCGCTGGCGACTTCCACGTTGCAGGGCACGCCCGCGATGCCCTCGAACCAGTAGCGGGCCACCATTCCGGCGTGATAACTGGTGCCGCAGGCAACGATGGTGACGCGACGGACCTGGTCGAGAATCGCGGCGGCTTCGTGCCCCAGGCTGGCTTCCAGAAGACGACCCCCGCTTATACGGCCCTCCAGCGTATCGGCGATGGCCCGCGGCTGCTCGTGGATCTCCTTAAGCATGTAGTGGCGGAATTCGCCGCGCTCGACCGAGTCGGCCGAGAGTTCCGAGTCGCGAATCGCCCGGGTGACCTTGTGACCCTGGGCATCATAGATGACGACACGTTCGCGGGTAATATCGGCTATATCGCCCTCTTCGAGGAAAATGAAGCTTCGCGTAACGGGCAGCAGTGCGGCGACATCGGAGGCGATGAAGTGTTCGCCGATGCCAACGCCGATCACCAGAGGACTGCCCTGGCGAGCCGCCACCAGACGGCCCGGTTCCTGTTTGGTAACGACGCCCAGGGCAAACGCGCCTTCCAGATCGGAGGCGGTGTTGCGAACGGCTTTCAGCAGGTCGCAACCTTCCGCCAGGTAGTCGTGCACCTGGTGAACGACCACCTCGGTGTCGGTTTCAGAGGTGAAGAGGTGATCCCGCTCGTGCTGGAGCCGCCGTAGCTCTTCGTAGTTTTCGATAATGCCGTTGTGGACCACGGCAACGGTGTTCCGGCAAACGTGGGGATGGGCATTTTTGCCGCTGGGTTTGCCGTGGGTGGCCCATCGGGTATGGGCGATACCGATATTACCCGCCAGCGCCTCTCCGTTCAGTGCATCCGCCAAGCCGTCGACCTTGCCCGGCAGGCGTACCCGCTGAAGACTTCCTTCATCATCGATGATGGCCACGCCGGCCGAATCGTACCCCCGGTACTCGAGGCGGCGCAGGCCTTCGATGAGAATCGGAACGACATCCCTTTCCGCTACTGCTCCGACTATTCCGCACATGGGCTCAATACACCTTGGCAGTGAGAACGCTGAGGTCGGCACCGCAGGTTGGCCGCGATAGCGGTTGTTCCCTTCGGCGCCGTGTTCTCCAGGTTATGTTACGAACGGTTCCTGGTAGGACGCTTCCAGCCCTTGATGGTCAGTTGCTTGCTCCGGCTGAGGGTAAGTTCATCGGCCGGGGCATCTTTGGTAATCGTAGAACCCGCACCTACGGTTGCGCCATCGGCGACCTCGACGGGGGCTACCAACTGGGTGTCAGAACCGATAAATACGCCATCGCCGATGACCGTCTGATGCTTGTTGGCGCCGTCGTAGTTGCAGGTGATGGTGCCGGCACCGATATTGACGCCGGAACCCATGGTCGTGTCGCCGATGTAGCTGAGATGATTGACCTTGGAGCCGGCGCCGATGCGGCTTTTCTTCACTTCCACGAAATTGCCCACTTTTGCCTTCTCAGCCATCTCCGTGCCGGGACGAATACGGGCAAATGGGCCAATCTGGCATCGTGGACCGATTTGGGCCTGCTCAATGAGAGTCATCGGCTCGACGGTCGTACCCTCGCCGATGACCGCATCGCGCAAGACACAGTTTGCACCGATGGTGACGTTGTCGCCGAGAGAGACTTCACCTTCGATAACGACGTTGACGTCGATACTGACGTCCCGACCGACGCTCAATGTCCCGCGCAGATCGAATCGGCCCGGATCGGTCAGGGTTGTACCCGCGTGCATCAACTCCTGTGCCCGACGCCGCTGATAAATGCGCTCGAGGGCGGCCAGCTGGGCCCGGTCGTTCACACCCAATATCTCTTCGAGGTCATCATCAACGACGGCTTCCACCGCGACGCCATCGGAACGGGCGATGGCGATGATATCCGTGAGGTAATATTCGCCCTGGGCGTTGTCGTTGTCGATGCGACCGAGCCAGTCCTTCAGGCGAGCGGCGGGCATGGCCATCATGCCCGTGTTGATTTCGTGTACGGCGCGCTCCTCGGCGGAGGCATCCTTCTGTTCCACGATACGCTGCACTCGGCCCTCGTGATCGCGAATGATCCGCCCGTAGCCGTGGGGGTCATCCAGCACCGCGGTCAGCAGTACCAGGTGCTCTCCGGCCACGGCGTCCACAAGTCGCCGGAGCGTATCGCGCCCGATGAGCGGCACATCACCATAGAGAATGAGCGCCGTCGCCTCCTCGGCGACTTCGGGCAGGGCGGCGGCCACGGCATGGCCGGTGCCCAGCTGCTCGGCCTGTTCGGCCCAGTGCACGGGTTGATCCTCGAGGGCGTCGATGACCTGTTTACCACCGTGGCCATAGACGACATGAACCCCCGTGGGTTCGAGCTGCTGTGCCGTATCGAGAACATGGCCCAACAGCGGCTTACCCGCGAGGGGATGCAAGACCTTTGGGAGGGCCGAACGCATGCGCGTACCCTGTCCCGCGGCCAGAATTATCACTTCCAGACGATTGCTCATTGCAGGAGACGTATGGTGTTGCTTTGATGTCAGTGTAGCGTGCCGGTCCGCTCCTGTACGTCACCCGTTGCCACCTCTTCGGGCGTGGCGTCACGGATATCGGCAACGGTAACGTGGAAGGTCAGGTTTTTGCCCGCGAACGGGTGGTTCCCATCGAGGGTAACGGTGCCCTCATCAACATGAGTGACCACCATCGTGAGCTTTTCGCCCTGTTCGTTCTGGAACTCGGCCTCGGCGCCCACTTTGCGGTAGTCGGGCGGGACGTTTTCGATAGCGTCGGAGAAGGATTTGGCGGGGTCCCTTTCACCGAAGCCCTGCTCCGGCGGGAGGTCAACCGTGACTTCATCGCCTACGGTCTTGCCCTCGAGAGCCTTCTCGATGGGTTCGAAAAGCCCGCGATCCCGGCCGTGAAGGTATGATACGGGGACTTCGATCTGTTCGACCACTTCCTTGTTGTCGTCCAGAATGCTGTACGTTACCGAAACGACCTTGTTGACGCCTACCCGGGGCTCCGCCATTGCGTGCTCTCCTCCCAACGAAAAAGGGGCAGTTTAGCACTGCCCCTCTTTCTTCTCACCCCGACAGGCCGATCAGCGCCGGCCGCGCCTCTGGCGCAGACGCTCAATGGTCTGCAGTTGGGCTACGGCCTGTGCCAATTCGGCTTCGGCCCGGGCGTAGTCCTCGCCCGACACCTTGTCCTCCATCGCCTGCTCGGCCCGTTCCTTCGCCTGCTGGGCTGCCGCCTCATCGAGGCCCTTGGCACGGACTGCGGTGTCCGCCAGGACGGTCACCCTGTGCGGCTGAATCTCGAGCATCCCGCCGGAGACGAAGTAGAACTCCTCTTCGCCGCCCTGCTTGATGACGCGAACCTCGCCGGGTTTGAGCTGGGTCAACAGCGGGGTGTGGCGGGGCATGACGCCCACATCACCGTCCACTGCTGGTGCGAACAGCGCCTCGGCCGTGCCGGAATAAATCTCCGACTCGGCGCTGACGATGTCCACGTGCATTGTCATTGCCATAACCTAGACCCCGCGGTGGTTACAAGGACTTCGCCTTCTCCACGGCCTCATCGATGGAGCCGACCATGTAGAACGCCTGTTCCGGCAGGTGGTCGTATTCGCCATCGACGATGCCCTTGAAGCCCCGAATCGTCTCTTTGAGAGAGACATACTTCCCGGGTGCTCCCGTGAAGACCTCGGCCACGAAGAACGGCTGGGAGAGGAAGCGCTGGATCTTGCGAGCGCGAGATACCGTCTGCTTGTCTTCCTCGGACAGCTCATCCATGCCCAGGATGGCGATGATGTCACGCAGCTCCTTGTAGCGCTGCAGCGTGCCCTGAACGGCGCGAGCCACGTCGTAGTGCTCGTTGCCGACCACCAGCGGGTCGAGCTGGCGGGAGGTGGAGTCCAGCGGATCCACGGCCGGGTAGATACCCAGCTCGGCGATCTGGCGGGAAAGCACCACCGTGGCATCCAAGTGAGCGAACGTGGTGGCCGGGGACGGGTCAGTCAAATCGTCCGCGGGCACGTACACGGCCTGGATGGAGGTGATGGAGCCGGTCTTGGTGGAGGTGATGCGCTCCTGAAGCTGACCCATCTCCTCGGCCAGGGTCGGCTGGTAACCCACTGCGGAGGGCATACGGCCCAGCAGTGCGGAGACCTCGGTGCCGGCCAGGGTGTAGCGGTAGATGTTATCGATGAACAGCAGCACGTCGCGGCCTTCATCACGGAAGTACTCCGCCATGGTCAGACCGGTCAGGGCGACACGCAGGCGGTTGCCCGGCGGCTCGTTCATCTGGCCGTAGACCAGGGCCACCTTGTCGAGAACGTCCGACTCCTTCATCTCGTGGTAGAAGTCGTTACCCTCACGGGTACGCTCACCGACACCGGCGAATACGGAGTAACCGGAGTGCTCGATGGCGATGTTACGGATAAGCTCCATCATGTTGACGGTCTTACCGACACCGGCGCCGCCGAACAGACCAACCTTACCGCCCTTGGCGAACGGGCAGACCAGGTCGATAACCTTGATCCCCGTCTCCAGCAGCTCGGTGCTGGCGGCCAGCTCCTCGTAGGCCGGCGCTTTGCGGTGAATCGCCCAGCGCTCCTCTTCGCCGACATCGCCGGCTTCGTCCACGGGGTTACCCAGGACGTCCATAATGCGACCCAGCGTGGCCTTACCCACGGGCACCGAGATCGGCGCACCGCTGTTGTCCACGTCCATGCCGCGTTTGAGCCCGTCGGACGAGCCCATCGCGATGGTACGAACGACCCCATCGCCGAGCTGCTGCTGCACCTCGAGGGTCAGACCCAGCTCTTCGACGTTCAGGGCGTCGTAGACCTTGGGCATGGCATCGCGCGGAAACTGGGCGTCGACTACCGCGCCGATGATTTGAACGATCTTTCCAGAACTCATGGTAAGTCCCCTTAAAATACTCGAAACCTTGCTGCGCAACCCTTATACGGCCGCTGCGCCTGCGACGATCTCCGACAACTCCTGGGTGATTGCTGCCTGTCGGGCCTTGTTGTAGGCCAACTGCAGCTCCTCGATAAGACTTCCGGCATTGTCGGATGCCGCTTTCATGGCGACCATTCGGGCGGCCTGCTCGCAGGCGATGTTTTCGACCACGCCCTGATAGACGAGTGACTCGACATAGCGCATCAGCAGCTGATCCAAAACCTGCTCCGCTTCCGGCTCGTACAGATAGTCCCAGTGATGCTTGAGCTCAGGGTCCAGCTCTGCGGCTTGCACCGGCAGGAGCTGCTCGACAGTCGGCTTCTGCGTCATCGTGTTCACGAACTCGTTGAACACGACGTACAGCCGGTCAATTTTCCCTTCGTTAAAAGCATCCAGCATCACCTTGACCGCGCCGATCAGGTCCTGGACTCCGGGGGCATCCCCGAGGTGCGTCGTCTGAGAGACGATGTTCACCCCGGTTCGCTTGAAAAACCCGGAGGCCTTCTGACCGATGAGGCAGGCATCCACCTCAACGTTTTGGTCGCGCCAATCCTTGATCGACTGCAACGCCGCCTTGAACTCGTTGGCGTTCAAGCCGCCGCAAAGTCCCCGGTCGGAGGAGACAATGATCATCCCGACCCGTTTGACCTCACGGTCGACGAGGTAGGGATGCTTGTACTCCGCATGCGCATGTGCCAGATGACTGATCACGTTGCGCATTTTGTCGGCGTACGGCCGGGATGCCACCATCCGGTCCTGCGCCTTGCGCATTTTGGACGCGGCCACCATCTCCATGGCGCGGGTGATCTTCTGAGTGTTCTTGACACTGCCGATCTGGGTGCGTATCTCTTTTCCGCTGGCCATCAGGCGCCTCCCGCTTACCAGGTATGGTTGGCTTTGAAGTCTTCGACGGCCTTACGAAGCGCGTTTTCGATCTCGTCGTTGTAATCGCCCGAGGCGTTGATCTTGTCCATCAGGTCCGACTGCTGGGATTTCATGTAGGCCTGAAGCGCCTGCTCGAAATCCACGACCTTTTTGACGTCAACGTCGTCCAGGAAACCCTGGTTGGCGGCAAACAGCGATACGGCGACCTGGGCAACGCTCATCGGCTGATACTGCATCTGCTTCATCAGCTCGGTGACGCGCTGACCGCGCTCGATCTGTTTGCGGGTCGATTCGTCCAGGTCCGATGCGAACTGGGCGAAAGCGGCCAACTCACGGTACTGGGCCAAGTCGAGACGCACACCACCGCCGAGCTTCTTGACGATCTTCGTCTGAGCGGCGCCACCGACACGGGAGACCGAAAGGCCGGCGTTGATGGCCGGACGGATACCCGAGTTGAACAGGTCGGTCTCGAGGAAGATCTGACCGTCGGTGATGGAGATGACGTTGGTCGGTACGAAGGCCGAGACGTCACCCGCCTGGGTTTCGATGATCGGCAGTGCCGTCAGAGAACCGGTCTTGCCTTTCACCTGGCCGTTGGTCAGCTTCTCCACCTCGGCTTCGTTGATGCGCGATGCACGCTCCAACAGACGAGAGTGGAGATAGAAGACATCACCCGGGTAGGCTTCGCGGCCGGGCGGGCGGCGCAGCAGCAGCGACACCTGGCGATAGGCCCAGGCCTGCTTGGTGAGGTCATCATAGACAATCAGGGCGTCTTCGCCGCGGTCGCGGAAGTACTCGCCCATGGCGCAGCCGGCGTAGGGACCGATGTACTGCAGCGCAGCGGAATCGGAGGCGGGAGCGGCCACGACAATAGTGTGCTCCATGGCGCCGTGCTCTTCGAGCTTGCGCACCACACCGGCGATCGAGGAGGCCTTCTGCCCTACCGCGACGTAGATGCACTTAACGCCGGTGCCCTTCTGATTGATGATAGCATCGATGGCGACGGCGGTCTTACCGGTCTGGCGGTCACCGATGATCAGCTCACGCTGTCCGCGACCGATCGGCACCATGGCGTCGACCGATTTCAGACCGGTCTGCAGCGGCTGGTCGACCGACTGACGGTTGATAACGCCCGGGGCGATCTTCTCGATCGGGGAGGTTTCCTTGAAGTCAACCGGACCCTTACCGTCGATCGGGTTGCCCAGGGAGTCGACCACGCGGCCCAGCAGCGATTCGCCCACCGGGACTTCCATGATGCGCCCGGTGCAGGTGACCTTGTCGCCTTCGGAGATGTGCTCGTAGGGGCCGAGGATAACGGCACCGACCGAGTCACGCTCGAGGTTGAGGGCCATACCGAAGGTATTGCCGGGGAACTCAAGCATTTCGCCGGACATGACGTCGGCCAGGCCGTGAACACGCGCGATACCGTCGGTCAGACTGACCACGGTACCTTCGGTGCGCGCTTCGGTGACCGACTCGTAATCGGCGATGCGCTTCTTAATCAGTTCACTGATTTCTGAAGGATTCAGTTGCATTATTATCTGTCCTCTAATCGGTCCGGTTTAGCGCAGCAGCTGGTGGCTTAGCTTTTCCAGCTTGCCGACCACCGAACCATCGATGACCACGTCTCCCGCACGGATGATGGCCCCGCCTAGCAGCTTCTCGTCGACGTTGCAGTCGAGCGTGACGTCGCGGCCGAGCCGCTTCGTCAGGGCCGCCGCGATCGCCTTCTTCTGCGCGTCCGATAAGGCGCGTGCGGAGGTGACCTCCGCCTGCAGGGTGCCTTCGGCGGCGGCGCGCTCGACCTCGTACAGAGCGGCAACCTCCGGCAGCAGTTCGAGCCGGTTGTTTTCCGCCAGGACGCGGATCGTGTTCTTGGCGCCGGCAGTCAGACGCTCGCCGCAGACCTCGAGGAAGATCGCCGCCGTCTGGTGGCGATCGACGCGCGGATTGTCGATCAGCTCCGCCATGTCGGGATCGCTCGCGACAGTAGCGGCAAAGGCCAGCATGTCAGACCACCCTTTCAGGTCGCCTTCATCTTGGGCGAGACTGAAAATGGCCTGGGCGTACGGGCGTGCGATGGTTATCAGTTCAGCCATTGGGTACAGCCCTTATATCTGCGCCACGAGGTCCTTGAGAAGGTCCTCTTGCGACTTCTCGTCGATCTCCCGGGCGAGCACTTTGGATGCGCCGGCCACAGACAGCGAGACGACCTTGCCACGCAGACTCTCTTTGGCACGATTGACTTCCTGCTCGATATCCGACTCGGCGGACGCCTTGATGCGTTCTCCTTCGGTACGGGCAGTCTCTTTGGCCTCTTCGACGATCTCGGCGCTACGCTTCTGGGCCTGGGCGATGATCCCCGCGGCCTTCTCTTTGGCCTCGTGGATCACCTCAGCGGCGCGTTTCTCCGCAAGCTCCTGCTCGTGCTTGCCACGCTCGGCGGCCGCCAGACCATCAGCAATACGCTTTTTCCGGTCCTCCATCATCTGGGTCATCGGATCCCAAAGGAACTTCCAGACAAACCAGACCAGGACGAAGAAGGTCAGCATCTGCCCGATGAGGGTTGCTGTTACATTCACGTCTTGTCTCTCCCGTGTGGGTTGGCGAAACTGGCTAGAACGATCCGGTTTAGCCGGCCAGTGCGCCCACGAACGGGTTGGCGAATACGAACCACATGGCCATACCCAGCACGATCATCGGGAAGGCTTCCATCAGGCCGCCGGTAAACAGCATCTGGCCCATCAGCTGCGGACGCATCTCGGGCTGACGAGCGATACCTTCGATGTATTTGGAGCAGATAAGGCCCCAACCCAGGGCGGAACCCAGACCGGCCGCGGCAAGGATGATACCGACACCAACTGCGGTGAAGGCGTAGACGTTAGCGAGAATGGATGCATCCATTTGAGCTCTCCTCGGTATAGTTGTGGAAAAGTTAAAGTAAGTAAGAAAAACGGTTCTGCGCTTAGTGGTCGTTCTGCGAAGCCATGCTGAGATAGACGATCGTCAGCAGCATGAAGATGAAGGCCTGCAGCGTAATGACCAGAATATGGAAAATGGCCCAGCCGCCGCCCAGGGGCCACTGGACCCACCAGGGCAGCAGGGCGATGAGCAGGAAGATCAGTTCGCCGGCGAACATGTTTCCGAACAGACGAAGCCCGAGACTGACCGGCTTGGCGATCTCTTCAATGGTGGTCATAACGATATTGACCGGGATCAGCCATTTTCCGAAGGGGTGGAAAAGGAACATCTTGATGTAGCCGATCACACCCTTGGAGCGAATGTTGTAGATGATGATCAAGCCGAATACCGACAGGGCCAGCGCGAACGTGGTACCCAGATCGGTGGTCGGGACCACCTTCAGATAGTGGATCCCCACGTAACTGGCGAGCTTCGGCAACAGATCGACCGGAAGCAGATCCATCGCGTTCATCAGGAATACCCAGACGAAGATGGTCAGCCCCAGCGGCCCCACCAGCCGGTCGCGGCCGTGGAAGATGGATTTGACCTGACTGTCGACGAATTCGAGGATCGCTTCGAGCAGATTCTGCATGCCACTGGGTTTTTCCGCGTCGAGGCTACGCCCGATCTTCCAGCTCACAAACATGATCAAGGCGGCCAGGAGTCCTCCGAAAAACAGGGTGTCCAGATGCCACGTCCAGAAACCCTCACCGGCACTGAGATTGGCCAGGTGGTGCTGGATATAGGTCACCGGATTATCGGTTGCAGGTGCAGTCGCGCTACTCACGGTTTCACTCCAGAACAATTATGAATTCGGTTTTTGCAGGTGGGGGTGCGCACTGTTGAAAAAATATCCAACTTGCGCCACGCCAAAGCCCACGATAATGGCGACCGGATCTAAATCCAGATAGACAATGCCGACGGCGATCAAGGCCGGCGTAGCCACAAAGCGGATGGCCGCGCCGATAAACAGTTCCATCATTCCGCGTTTCAGGTCCTGGGTCGCCGAATCGGAGGCCCGCGCGAGTCGCTGTGCGCTGACGAGGGTATTGAAGAGGGCGATGGATCCCCCAAATACCGCGGCCAAAGCCGGTTCCCAGCCCCTCAGCGCAAAATAGATCCCGGCCACCAGCAGGATCAGGACTGCCTGAATCGTCAGGAGCCTGCGGGTCATACCCAGCAGGACCTTCACCGCGTAACTCATTAAGTAGACAACCGGGCGGCTCGAACGCGCCCTCTGTTCTCGGGTTTCCGAAATATCGCCGAGCCGAGCTTCAGCGGCGCGAAAGTATATAAACCTAAGCCCCGAGGGTCAATGATGCGCCAATAAAAAGGCCTTATATAAGTAATAACAAATGTTCCAATATGGTTTTATTCTTATTCTACAGGGGGAGTTGGGCGATCATCTTGAGGATTTGGATGAGATGATCGATTCGGGGGCGATTTGAGCCACCGGCGCTTCCGTTCGATGCCGAAAGGCAGTGGGAAACGGCCGGACCCTACTGGATATGGTCGAGAATGCCGTCCAGCTCATCCAGGGTATTGTACTGGATAACCAGTTTGCCCTTACCTTTGGCGCCGTGCTGGATGGAGACCCGGGCACCGATCCGATCCCCGAGCGATTCCTCCAGACGACGGATATCGGGGTCGACCTTTGGCTCCGGTTTTTGCTCCGACGCACCTTCGGTCATCCGCTTAACGAGTTTTTCGGTCTCGCGTACGGACAGCCCCTTGCCAACCACCTGGCGGGCGGCCTGGCTCTGGAGGTCGCCGCCCAGCGCCAGCAAGGCGCGGGCATGGCCCATCTCCAGATCGCCATTCTCCACCATGCGTTTGACCTCAGGGCTAAGGCTCAGCAGGCGCAGCAGGTTGGATACGGCGGCGCGCGAGCGGCCCACTGCGTCCGCGGCCTGCTGGTGGGTCATACCGAATTCGTCGATGAGGCGCTGCAGGGCGTGCGCCTCTTCCATGGGGTTGAGCTCTTCGCGCTGAATGTTTTCGATCAGCGCCATGGCGATGGCCGCCTCGTCCGGCACATCGCGAATCACGGCCGGTATTTCGTGCAGCCCGGCGATTTGGGCGGCGCGCCAGCGACGTTCCCCGGCGATGATCTCGTAGCGCCCTCTCTGCGCCAGTGGACGAACCACGATGGGCTGGACCACGCCCTGGGAGCGAATGGAATCGGCCAGCTCTTCCAGGGTGTCGGGGTGCATGTCGAGCCGCGGCTGGTACTTGCCGCGCTGGATCACATCCACAGGCAGGTGGCGCAGTTCGCCATCACTCCGTTCCTCGGCGCCGTCGCCGCTTCCCCCTACAGCCGCACTGTTGCTGGCGCCGAGCAGGGCGTCCAGTCCTTTACCGAGCCTTCGCTTTCTGGTTGCCATGGTTTCGTTGGTAGTTCGTCCGGTTAGTCTGCGCTTACGGTCTCGACCGCAGCCGCCTGTTGCTCATAGCGGCGCAGGATTTCGCCGGCAAGCGCCAGATAGGAGACGGAGCCGCGCGACGTGCGATCGTACACCATCGCGGGCACGCCATGGCTGGGCGCCTCGGCGAGACGAACGTTGCGAGGGATCACCGTGCGGTAGACCTTGTCCCCGAAATGGGTGATGAGCTGGCGCGAGACATCGACTGCAAGGTTGTTGCGCGGATCAAACATGGTCCGCAGCAGGCCCTCAATCGCCAAATCGGGGTTCACCGAACCGCGGATCTGTTCGATCGTATCGAGCAGGGCACTCAGTCCCTCCAGGGCGTAATACTCGCACTGCATGGGGATCATGACCGAATCGGCCGCCACCAGCGCGTTCAGGGTGAGCATGTTCAGGGAGGGGGGCAGTCGATCAGGATGAAGTCGTAGTTCGCGGCCATCGGACGGAGGGCGTTTCGAAGACGGCGCTCCCGCCCCTCGGCGTCCATCAATTCCACTTCCGCCGCGGTGAGGTCCGAGGTGGTCGGCAGGACATCATATCCCGCCTCTTCGGCACGGACGATGGTCTTGGCGGGGTCAGTCCCCTCGAGAAGGACGTCGTAGGAACTCTTTTCGAGTTCGTCCCGATCCACGCCGCTGCCCACGGTCGCGTTCGCCTGCGGATCCAGATCGACCACCAGCACGCGCCGTTTGGTGGCCGCAAACGAGGCCCCCAAATTGATACAGGTGGTGGTCTTGGCGACACCGCCTTTCTGGTTCGCCACCGCGATAATCCTGCCCATAACCGTCTGCCCTGCCTGACTTATTCGTTGCTATCCAAGACGCGGATAGCGATCACATGCCGCTTCTCGTGCTCGAGCCCCGGCACCGTGAGCCGGGCCGCCTGCGCCGATACGTCGGCCGGCATCGCCGCAAGCTCTGCTTCCGGCAGCGTCCCCTTCATGGCCAATATACGGCCCCGGGGCGCCAGTAGGTGTCGGCATCCGGAGACGATCTCGGAGAGCGAGGCGAATGCGCGGGCGATCACCACATCGAATGGTACATCGGGGCGGTAAGCCTCCACGCGGGAATGTACCACAGTCACATTGCCAAGCCCCAATTCGGCCTTGGCCTGGATGAGAAAACGGGTCTTCTTGCCATTGGTGTCGAGCAGAAAGAACTCACACTCCGGACAGAACACGGCCAGCGGTATTCCCGGCAATCCCGGCCCGGTGCCCACATCGATGATTCGCAAAGGGTCCCCATGAGGCCCTGTGGTTCCCGATGCATTGTAGGAGACCGAACCTCCGCTGGCGGCTCCTCCGTGTTCGGCCCCGGGGTGGCCTCCTACATACGGCGCCACTGCGAGCGAATCCAGAATATGGCGGACCATCATCTCCCGCGGGTCCCGAACGGCAGTGAGGTTATAGGCCCGGTTCCATTTCGAGAGCAAGCCCACGTATGCGATCAGCGTCTCCCGCTGCGCCTCGGACAGCTCCAGTCCCATCGCTGCCAAACCGGCATCCAGGCGCTGCCGCAGATCCTCATCCATGGTTCACACCTGCCGCGAAGACGAAGCGATCAGTGCCGCGATTCCGGCCGTGCATGCCACTCCGCACGCAAGTGATTTCCATCGCCATCCTCCTAAACCTCCGCGTCTCGGCGTCGCTGCGGCAGAGCGTCCCTTCTCTTCAGGTGCACCAATAAAAGCGAGACCGCGGCCGGGGTGACGCCGGGTATGCGGGCAGCCTGGCCCAGGGTAGTCGGCCTGTGGCGATTGAGCTTCTCCTGCACTTCGGCGGAGAGCCCGCGTACCCGGGTGAAATCCATTGTCTCCGGCAACGGGGTGTCCTCGTGGCGGCGGGCACGGGCAATCTCCTCGCGCTGTCGGTCGATATAGCCGGCGTATTTCGCCTGGATGGCGACCTGTTCGGCGGCGGCGGGGATATCCAGCCCCGGCCCTGCTTCGCCGAGGCTCATCAGTGAGTCGTAACTGACGTCGGGCCGGCGCAGCAGTTCAGAGAGCCGGTACTCGCGCCCCAAAGGTCGGCCAAAGACGCGCTCGGCATCTTCAGGCCGAATACCGCCGGGCCGCAGAATGGTCGATGCCAGCCGCGCCTGCTCTTTTTCGATGGCCTCGCGTTTGGCCTCGAAGGCGGCCCAGCGCGCATCATCCACCAGGCCCAGTTCCCGTCCCACCGGCGTCAGGCGCAGGTCGGCGTTATCCTCCCGCAACAGCAAGCGGTATTCGGCGCGGCTGGTGAACATTCGGTAGGGCTCGCTGGTGCCGCGGGTGATTAAGTCGTCCGCCAGGACACCCAGGTAGGCCTCGTCACGGCGCGGATACCAGGGCTCCTCTTCGCGCACCAGCCGCACGGCATTTGCGGCGGCGAGCAAACCCTGGGCCGCGGCCTCTTCGTAACCGGTCGTGCCGTTGATCTGGCCCGCAAAGAACAGCCCGGGGACAAAGCGGGTCTCCAGGGACGGCTTCAGGTCCCGCGGGTCAAAGAAGTCGTACTCGATGGCGTAACCCGGGCGTGTGATATGGGCGTTTTCGAAACCCACCATGGAGCGCACCAACTCGAACTGCACATCGAACGGCAAGGAGGTGGAGATGCCGTTCGGATAGACCTCATGGGTGTCCAGTCCCTCCGGCTCCACGAAGATCTGATGTGAATCCCGTTGTGCGAAGCGCACCACCTTGTCCTCGATGGAGGGGCAATAGCGCGGGCCCACCCCTTCGATCACCCCGGCGTACATAGGCGAGCGATCCAGACCGCTTCGAATGATGTCGTGGGTGCGGGTGTTGGTATGGGTGATATGGCAGGGCACCTGCCGGGGGTGCTGTTCGGCCTTCCCAAGGAAAGAGAACAGGGGGGCCGGATCATCGCCCGGCTGCGGCTCGAGTCGAGTGTAGTCAATGCTGCGCCCATCGATACGCGGCGGTGTCCCGGTCTTCAAACGAGCCACTCGGAACGGCATCTCCCGCAACCGGTGAGCGAGGGCATTGGCGGGCGGATCTCCGGCACGCCCCCCCTGATAATTCACCTGACCGATATGGATGACACCGCCGAGAAAGGTTCCTGCCGTCAGCACAACGGACCGGGCCTGGAAACGCAATCCCATCTGGGTCACCACGCCCGCGACCCGGTCGCCCTCGACAATGAGATCTTCCACCCCCTGCTGGAAGAGGGTCAGGTTCTGCTGGCTTTCCAAGGCGTGGCGCACCGCGTGGCGGTAGAGCTGACGATCGGCCTGGGCACGGGTGGCCCGCACCGCCGGTCCCTTGCTGGCGTTGAGGATCCGAAACTGGATCCCCGCCCGATCGATCGCCCGGGCCATCAGCCCCCCCAGCGCATCCACCTCTTTGACCAGGTGCCCCTTGCCGATGCCGCCGATGGCCGGGTTGCAGGACATCTGCCCGAGGGTTTCGATGTTCTGGGTCAAAAGCAAGGTGCGCGCACCCATGCGCGCCGCGGCCAGCGCAGCCTCGGTGCCGGCGTGACCGCCGCCGACGACAATGACATCGAAAGAGTGGGGGTAATCCATATCGGGCTCCGTAACAGGCGCGCTATTGTAGCCCGGAGGCGACAGGTGTTTAACCGCAAAGGCGCAAACGGAAAACAAAAAATTGCACCGCAGAGTACGCGGAGGTTCGCGGAGATTGGATAATGCAACCGCGCCGACCATGCCCGCGGCCAGCTCCATCGAGGCTATCTCCCCACCCCTTTGGCTTCTCTGTGAACCTCTGCGCCCTCCGCGCCTCTGCGGTGCGAAATCGATTTTCCCGCCGGGAACTTGCGGCCCGTTGAAAGACCCAATAGACGTACCGTTTTGTTAGTGATTGCTGGCCATGAAACAGACCTTTACTGACGACCTCCATCTCCTGACCGCCACGCTCCCCGCACCGCTACGTAAAGCGGTGGAGGCGCTGCCGGCCCATGAACTGCTGGAGATCATTCTGGATCTCGGTCGCCCTCCTCAGGCGCGACTGAATCGAGGCACAGCGGAGCTTTCGCGTGATCCCGTTTCCCGAGAAGTACTCACCGAAGTCGTTTCGGCACTGAGTGACTTCGGCGCCGACAACCGCGCCGGGATCGAAGGGACATTGCACCGAATTTCCGCACTCCGTAACCGCCGTGGCGATATCGTCGGTCTGACCCTGCGCGTGGGGCGCGCGATGGAAGGCACCATCGACCTGATCCGGGAGTACGTGGAGAGCGGAAAAAGCCTGCTGCTTCTCGGTCGCCCCGGGGTAGGCAAGACCACCAAGCTTCGGGAGATCGCCCGGGTTCTGGCGGATGAGTTCGACCGGCGCGTAGTGGTGGTGGACACCTCGAACGAAATCGCCGGTGACGGGGATATTCCTCACCCTGCGATCGGCCAGGCCCGGCGTATGCAGGTGCCCCATCCCAACCGGCAGCATGCGGTGATGATCGAGGCGGTGGAAAACCACATGCCGGAGGTGATCGTCATCGACGAGATCGGCACCGCCGAGGAGACCCTCGCCGCGCGCACCATTGCGGAGCGCGGTGTGCAACTGATAGCCACCGGCCACGGGAACACGCTCGAAAACCTGATCATGAATCCGACCCTGGCCGACCTGGTGGGCGGTGTGCAAACGGTGACGCTGGGCGATGAGGAGGCGCGCTTTCGCGGTACCCGAAAGTCGGTGAACGAGCGCAAGACTTCGCCCACCTTCGATACGGTAATCGAGTTGACCGAGCGTGAATGCTTTACCGTTCACCCCGACAGTGCCACGGCGGTCGATCAGTTGTTGGCCGGCCGGGCCGCTCATGGGGTGCGTTTCGGTAGCCTCCAGGCCTCCAACGAAGCAGCGCCGGAGCCGCTCGCTGGACCGGAGCCCTGGGAAGTCGAGGCGCATGATCGGCCGCTGCGGATTCACGCCCATGCCCTTTCGCGCGATTCGGTCGAGCGGGTGATTCGCGATATGCATCTCGATGCCCGTACCGTTCGCAGCCCCGAGCAGGCGGATTTGATCCTCTCACTCCGCTCCCGCGCGTCCGATCCCCGGCTCCAGAGTCTGGTGGCGGCCACGGGGATTCCGTTGCGGGAGGTGAAGAAAAACACTACGGCGCAGATCCGCCGGCTGTTGCAATCCGCTCTGCGCGAGTCCGATGAATGGGAGGAGCGCTACTTCGCCAGTTAACTTCTTTTTGCCACAGAGTACACAGAGCAGACTACCTGTATTCCCAGGAAAGGCGAGGGCGTAGTGGGGAATGCCCATTCACCTCTGTGCTCTCTGTGGCCTCTGTGGTTTTTTGTTTGGCCGATTCAGCAAAAGCATGCTGCTAAACTTGGGAAAAACTCAGGCGGGTCACAGGGAGGTGCACCATGGCGAGCGATTTGGATCCGATGGTGGGTAACTGGTACCGGGACAAAATCGAAAAGAGCCAGCGCTTCGAGGTGGTGTCGCTCGATGAGGATGCCGGTGCAATCGAGGTCCAGCACTTCGATGGGAATGTCGAAGAGTGGGATTTGGACGACTGGTACAAGATGGATCTGGAATCCATCGAAGCACCCGAAAACTGGACCGGACCGATGGATGAAGAGACGCGGGGAGACCTGGTCTACATGGATTCCGATATGGAGCCGGAGGAGTGGGACGAACCCTATCAGGAGGCCCCCGAACGTACCCGGGGACCCGACGAGGAATACCGCGGAGATGAATGGGCCGAAAAGAATCGGGGCGAGGAGGAAGATTGACCGGAACTACCGATTCAGGCGACAGACGCCGAGTCGATCTCGCCACTGACCGGCAATCTGTTGTCGAATTGTCCGGTCGGATTGGCTGGCAAGTAGTCGCTCTTTCAGTACGGGCAGCGTGACGGCGGCCCAGCCCTGTTCGGAAGCACACTCGACGTAAACGGCCCACCGCCCGCCATCGGGCTCCACATCAAAGAGAAATTCCGAAAGCCCCAGGTCATCGAGCAACCCGGAAGCCGCCTCGCGGGCCTGGATCAGTTCAGCGGATTGCATTCCCGTTCTTCCCCTTAATGATGGTGAGCGACGGCCTTGAGGGCATTCATGGCATCGTCGTAGGAGAGGTCCGGCGTCACGCGGCCACGGGTCCCACGTTCGGCGCTGGCGATGATGTCATCCATGGAGAGGATCCCCACCAGTTCACCGTCGTGCTCGATCACCGGCAGTCGCCTGACCTTTTGCGCCCACATGATCTTGATCGCCTGCTTCACATCATCGTCTGCGAAGCAGGTGTAAAGGGGCCGGGACCCCACGAGTTCTCCGCATTTCATTTCCCACAGAGGCTTATGATTGAGCGCAGCGGTGATGGCAATGTCCCGATCCGTAATAATCCCGACCATGCGGCCCGAATCATCCACCACCGGCAGGGCACCGCAGTCCCCGTCCCACATCAACAGACCGGCCCGCTCCAGGGTGGTCGTAACACCGCAGATCTCCACACTGCGCTGCATGACGTCGGTCACATTCATCTCTCGCCTCCTGCTTGATCGCTGGGGCAGCGATAAGGGGTTTGCCGAAACAATAGACCGGCGGCAGACCTTGTCAAAAGGCGTCGGAGGCGAGAGGAGCGCCACGTTGGCGGTGGAATAAGCCGATGACGACCGGGGGCATCCCTCGTGGCATTCTTGGGACTCTCCAACGAATCAATACAGACTAGCCTCATCAGCAACGGGACTTCCAACGGCGATGACCATGTGGATACCTAAGCCCCCGGAACGACTTTCGGACGCCGAAAAAGAGCAGCACCCCAGTTGGCGGCGCTTCACCCGTCGCTATCGGCGCAAAAGGCGCATCGTCAAGAACGTGTGGATCCTCAGCGGGCTGCTCATGATTGCGATACCGCCCGCCGCCGTGCCTCTGTTGGCGCTCGGTACCACCTTCATCGCGTTCATGATCCTGGATGAGACCGGGTAGGCCGCCAGGAACGGCTAGTGTACTGTTGCATGCTTGGCGATACTTTCAAAGCCCCCCAAAAATGTCAGGACAAGGCGCAGCGCGCAGGCAATGGTTATTCCCTTGTCAAGCGCTGCAACGCCGTCATGGCGTTTTTGGGGGGCTCCCTTCGGGCGAGCCGCTGGCCGGCCATCTGCAGCGTTACGTTTCTTGGAAAGGGCGCGCCATTCCCTGCGAAACGCGCCTTGCATCTGGCCGGCCAGCGGCTCGCTGAATGCACCGCCAAGCATGCAACAGTACACTAGGCCAGGCGGTAGGCCATTTCGTCTTCCAGCGTGAGCATCTTCTGGACCATGGACAGTCCCTCCCGGGTGAAGGTATCCAGATCGCCCCACTGGTCGGAGGCGCCCAGCACCTGCGAACCATCGGGCATCGAGACGCGCAACGCCCAGCGGCCCTCCCCGACACCACCGGTGTTGGGCTCAATCGACAGGAACAGGTTGGGCTTAGGGTCGGTCTCCCGGGCGACGGCCATGACGTAGCGGTAGTCCACACCATCTCCGCTCTCCACCTCACCGAGAACCGAGATCATGAATTCGCCCAGCTGGTAGCGCCGCTTGGGCAGCGCGGTCTTGATGTCGGGTGCACTCATGGTTATTCCATACTGTTTTGTTATGGAATATACAGATTAGCAAAGGTGGCGGTGGCTGAAATCCTCCACTTCGCCCTGGGTTCCCAAAAAAGAAGTTGACGGAATCGTCCAATCGAGTAGAATGCCGCGGCTCTGGAGCGGTAGTTCAGCTGGTTAGAATACCGGCCTGTCACGCCGGGGGTCGCGGGTTCGAGTCCCGTCCGCTCCGCCACATTGAAAAGGCCGTCCCTTCGGGGACGGCCTTTTTTCGTTTGCCCTCGCCAAACAGGCTTTTGAAATACACCCTCTCCAGAGGGAGAGGGCTGGGGTGAGGGACACCTAACCTTCTCCCTCAGGGAGAAGGAATAAAAACCTTTTTCTAAACAGCCTGCTAAGACACGACCCGGTTTAGCAGCTCGATCTCATTACACCCGGAAGCGGTTGGCAATGGCCTCCAGATTGGCAGCCATCTTGTGTAACTGCTGACCGGCCAGGTCGATTTCATGGGTGCTGGCCACGGTCTGTTCGGTCGAGGCGTTGATACCGGCGATGTTGCGGTTCATCTCATCGGCCACGCTGCTCTGCTCTTCGGCGGCTGTGGCGATCTGGTGATTCATGTCGGTGATGGTGGACACCGAGCGGTCGATCGCCGCCAGGCTCTCATCGGCATCATGGGCTTTTTGTTCACTGTTGGTCGCCTGGGTACGGCTCTCCTCCATAACGGACACCGCTTTGCGTGCACCGGTCTGAAGCTGATCGATCATCGTTTCGATCTCTCCCGTCGCGTCCTGAGTCCGCTGGGCCAACGTACGCACCTCATCCGCCACCACGGCGAAGCCGCGACCCTGTTCACCGGCACGGGCAGCCTCAATGGCGGCATTGAGTGCCAGCAGATTGGTCTGGTCGGCAATACCGCGAATCACGGAGATGATGCCGCCGATGCTCTCGCTGCTCTTGTCCAGTTCCTGAATGGTGCCTGCAGCCTGACTGATCTGTCGCGCCAACTGCTTGATGGCTTCCACCGCATCGCCCACCACGGTGCGCCCCTGACGCGCCTGGCTGTCGGCCTCCTGCGCGGCCGTGGCGCCGCTTGCAGCGTGACTTGCGACCTCGTGCGAGGTTGCCGACATCTCGTGCATGGCCGTAGCCACCTGGTTGACATCCTGTTGCTGCTGCTGGATGGCGGAACTGGTCTCGCTGGAGATCCGCGACATGCTATCCACAGCCCCAATCAACTCCTCCGAAGACTCGGTCAGGGCCCCGATGATCGTCTTCAGATTCCGTTTCATGTCGTTGAGGCCACCGGCCAGCTCACCGACTTCATCCCCGCTTTTGATCTCCAGCTCTTCGCCGGTCAGGTCGCCATCGGCAATGCGCCGTAATTCCCGTGACATCAGGGGAAGCTGGTGAATGGCCCGGGACATCACCACGGCCGCAGCGATCATCACCACGACCATCACGGCGAACGAACCAATCAGAATCAATTGCGAAAGGCTGATCTGACTTTTCTGTGCGGTCAGCAGTTCGTGAGATCGCTTCTCTACCGCCTCAAGAAACGGATCCACCTGATCGGAGAGTGTGGCGGCGACCGTATCGAATTGTCCCATCAGGCTATTGCCGCCCTCCGGTCCCTGCGCCACATAGGCTTCTGCCATTCGGCGCCCAACCCGGTAATAGTCCTCAAAGGCAGGCAGCATCGCGTCGTAACGTTCGGAATTCCCGGGATCGATGCGGCGGAGATTGGCAATCAGGGAACGAAATCGCTCGGCATTGGCCTGCGCCTCGGCGAAGCCGTCATCCAGACCGTCACGCCCCCGAGTGGCGCTGATGTCGGTCAGCCACTGCTGAACCTGCACCACGGCAAGCTTCAGCCGGTGCGCATCATTCAGAAGCGGTATTTCCTTTTCCGTCAGCAGTTCGCTGGAGTTCTCCACCTCGGAGTTCGCCATGAGTACCGCCACCATCTGGAATACCAGGATTGCGGCGAAAGCGACTCCGGTCAGCGAAAACTTCCGAATCAAGCTCAAATTCTTCATCCCTACTCCCCGTTAGGCCGGGCAGAATGCTCTCGGACAGTATCGGCCGCCTCGGCCGAAACCTGAGCCCAATCAGCATTTAAACAAGGAAATGGCCCCAAAACCACCACCGGATTACGGGTATTGGGTCCTTGACGCGGGATTCAGGAAGGCGTTTATTCTTTAGGTGTGCACCGGCCAACTGGAGGTTGCGAATGAGCCGGCCTGATTTTGCTCACACCGATCTCGATATCCTGACCTCTGGCGATCTTCGCTTTCTGGTCGAAAACATGCCCCAGCCCGGCGAGAGCTATGAGGCCATCGCGCGGGTACTGGAGACGCTCCCCTCGACCATCGAATCCATGTTGACCAGTGACTATGTCTACCAGCTGATCAACGATCGCCAACAGCTGATACTCGGCATCTCCCCTTTTCTGCTTTTCAGCGTGCTATTAAGGCGCTCCCTGGGCCGTCCGCGCACGATGCTGGACCGCCGGGTTCTGAACTATCTGGCCAATCTGCTGGCGCTGTTTGTCCGATCGGACCGGGTATTCCGGGTCGAACCGGAGGATCGGGAACCTCACCACTATGTCGTCGAACTCGTTGCCGAGGCCGAGGAAGCCGACCCCCGGCGCGCTTTTGTCACCTATGCCCATATCGGCAACTATGCCCTTTGGCTGACAGGTTTGCAGATGCAGTGGCTGGAACACCGTTTCCGTTTCGGGCGCCGCCCGGTCTCACCCGGCTATTACGCCGAATTCGGACAATCCTCCTTCGACCGGGCCGCCCGGCACCAACTGGCGCGGGGCTTCGGGCTGGATGATGTCTTCATGCGGCTGGCCGTGATGTTTGACCATTACCGTGAGGGATTGACGATCATGCAGCGGGAACACATGAGAGGGGCGTGAGGATTTTGTGACAGCACTCACGTCGCGGGTATAATCCGCGCACCTAGTTGGAAACCGGTGAGCCCATGGCCCCCAGAAGCTATATCTCCAGCCTGTTCGGAACCTCGCCCGTCGCTCCGCTGCAAAAGCATATGGCGGAAGTGCAGGCGTGTATCTCGGAACTGATTCCCTTTTTCGAAGCAGTACTCGCCGGTGACTGGGAGCGTGCCGCCGCCGAACAGCAGCGGATTGCGGAACTGGAAGACGCGGCCGACGACCTCAAGCACGATTTGCGCCTGCACCTTCCCAGCGGCTGGCTGATGGCCATGTCCCGCCGGGATCTGCTGGAGGTCCTCACGGTTCAGGACCGCATCGCCAATAAGGCGAAGGATATCGCCGGACTGATACTCGGCCGCCAGATGGGCTTCCCCGACGCGATCGGGCCGCGGATCCTGGACTTTGTCCGCCGCTGTGTCGATGCCAGTGGCCAGGCCCGCTCAGTGATCGACGAACTCGATGAACTGGTGGAGACGGGCTTTCGGGGCCATGAGGTGGAGCTGGTCCAGGCGATGATCACCGAACTGGACAAGATCGAGTCCGACACCGATGCCATGCAGGTGGAAATCCGCGCTCTGCTTTTCAAGCAGGAGAAGGATTTGCCGCCGGTGGACGTCATGTTCATGTACCGCATCATTGAATGGATTGGCGACCTCGCCGATCTGGCTCAGCGCGTAGGCAGCCGCCTCGAACTGATGCTGGCGCGCTGAACCGTCGGAGGCGAGGATGGAATACGCAACAATCTTCATTGCGCTGGCCTGTATTTTTGGTTTTTTCATGGCCTGGGGCGTGGGGGCGAACGATGTCGCCAATGCCATGGGCACTTCGGTCGGCTCCAAAGCGCTCACTGTTCGGCAGGCGGTCATTGTCGCCGCCCTTTTCGAATTCGCGGGCGCCTATTTGGCGGGCGGGCAGGTCACGCAGACCATCCGCAAGGGGATGATCGACTCCGAGCTGCTGGCCGGGACCCCCGAACTGCTCGTTTACGGAATGCTGGCCGCTCTGCTGGCCGCCGGTATCTGGCTGCTAATCGCTTCCCGAATGGGTTGGCCGGTCTCCACCACTCACTCCATCGTCGGTGCAATCGTCGGCTTCGCCGCCGTGGGAATCGGTGTCGAGGCCGTCCATTGGAGCAAGATCGGCACCATTGTCGCCAGTTGGATCGTCTCCCCGGCCGTGGCGGGCATCATCTCCTATTGGCTGTTTGTCAGCGTGCAGCGCTTCATCCTCGACACCGATGACCCCTTCACCAACGCCAAGCGCTACGTGCCGCTCTACATGTTCCTGGTCGGCTTCGTCCTCACGCTGGTGACCCTGTTCAAGGGTCTGAAGCATGTGGGGCTGCACTTCACCACCGGCGAGGCCTACGGCATCGCGGTATTGGTCGGGTTGGCGGTCATGGCGCTTGGCAAGGTGTTGATCGGCCGCCTGCGCTTCGATCCGGCCGCGGATCGTGAGTTCCATTACGCCAATGTGGAGAAGGTTTTTGCGATCTTAATGGTGTTCACCGCCTGCGCCATGGCCTTTGCCCACGGCTCCAACGATGTGGCCAATGCGGTCGGGCCGCTGGCAGCCGTGGTGGGGATTGTCATGAACGGAGGGGTGATTGCGCAGAAAATGGCGATGCCCGCATGGATCCTGCTGCTGGGCGGCGTCGGTATCGTTTTCGGCCTGGTCACCTTCGGCCACCGGGTCATGGCCACCGTGGGGCGCGGAATCACCGAGCTGACGCCGAGCCGCGGCTTTGCCTGCGAACTTGCCGCGGCGACCACCGTGGTGGTCGCCTCCGGCACAGGGCTTCCCGTCTCCACCACCCAGACGCTGGTCGGCGCCGTACTCGGGGTGGGATTGGCCCGCGGCATCGCGGCGCTCGACCTCTATGTGGTCCGGACGATTTTCCTGTCCTGGATCATCACGCTGCCGGCCGGGGCCATCCTGGCGATCACCTTCTTTTATATCCTGAAGGGGATTTTCGGTTAGCGGGCAATCAATTCACCGCCTGCGCTTCGCGGACCTTTTTCAGGAATTCGGCGAAAAAAGCCCCGAACAGGCCAGCGAATAAACCGAGCACGGCCCCCAGCGCCACGATCACGCCTGCGGCCGGTCCCGAGGGACCGGTCCTTACCGTCTCCCCAGCTCGGCGCGTGGGCTCCATCGACGCGAGAGCAAACCGAAGGCCCTGCGCTTCACTGGTGAGCGTTTTCTGCTCCTCCACTGCGAGCTTCAGTCGCTCCTGCGCCTGAAACAGACGCTCGGAAAGGCCGAGGAGAGGGCTGTCGTTTCGGGCCAGGGCATCGGATGCGACCAATTGCAGGGCCGATTTCTCGAAGGCACCGGTCAACTGGTTGAGCAAATCGATTTCCCGCTCCAGACTGGCGAGTCGCTGCTCTGCGCGATTGAGCGCGGCCTCGAACTGTAGCCGTGAATCCTCGAGCAACCGGTCGATTTCCCCAAGCCGAGTCAGGGCCGCCTGATGCGCACCGGCAACGGCTTCGCCCTGCTCGGGAGAGCTCTTGCTGGTCAATGTCACGGTCCGACCATCTTTGGAGATATCGGTCTGGATATCGACGCTCGCTGCCGCGACAGCCTCGGCAGCTGCATCCCGGATCATCGCCGCCGAAGCGACCGGTGAGTAGTCTTTCGGAAAGCCCGTACCCTGCCACCAGCCTCCGATCTCGGCTACCGTAGCGTACGTATAGGTCGGCTGCCGTGATGCCGCAAAGAGACCGCTCCCCGCCAGCCCAAGCAGCGCCAAGCCGACGACGACCCACTTGTGCCGAATCAGGACCAGCCAAAGGTCGACCAGCGAAATCTCATCATCCTGGGGCGGCAGATAAACAGCCTCCCTCGGTCGTGTTTGTCCCGCTTGTTGTTCCATGCGCCCTCCTTTTTTCGATTTCGGGTGATTCTATCGTAAGTGGATCGGCAATCCCTACGGATTTGCCTGTGGAGAGACGAGGGGCTACTCTCGTGGGCCTCCTTTCGCAACGCAAAGAGCGAGAATGGGCCTTCTCGATTTCGACCAGGAACCGGACGCCTACGCGGTAATAGGCAACCCTATCGCCCACAGCAAGTCGCCTCGTATCCATACCCTGTTTGCGGAGCAAACGGATCAGGGGCTGACCTATACAGCCCTGCTGGTGGAGCCTGGCGGTTTCGATCAGGCCGTGGGCAACTTCCATGCAAACGGCGGCAAGGGGCTGAACGTCACCGTGCCGTTCAAGCAGGATGCCTGGCGGCTGGTGGATGAGCGCAGTCGGCGGGCGGAACGGGCCGGGGCGGTCAACACCATCGCCATCGGCAGCGACGGTCGGCTATTGGGAGATAATACCGACGGCGTGGGACTGGTTGGCGACCTCCGGCGGCTGGGAATACCTTTGGGGGGACACCGGGTCTTGATCCTGGGGGCCGGGGGCGCCGTCCGTGGTGTGCTGGAGCCGGTTCTCGGAGAAGGACCCGCCGAGCTGGTGATCGCCAATCGGACGGTTTCCAGGGCCGAGGAATTGGCGGCGGCGTTCGCTGATTTGGGTGCGGTGACGGGGTGCGGGTTCGATGAGTTGAGCGGGCGCCGGTTCGATGTGGTCATCAACGGAACCGCAGCCAGCCTGCAGGGCGAAGTGCCTCCCCTTCCCGAAGATATCCTGGCCGAAGGGGCGGCCTGCTATGACATGATGTACGCTGCCAAACCGACGGCATTCGTCCAATGGGCCCGCGATCACCAAGCCGCCCAGGCGCACGATGGGCTGGGCATGCTGGTCGGACAGGCGGCCGAATCCTTCTTTATCTGGCGCCACATTCGCCCCGAGACCGGACCGGTCATCGAGACCCTTCGCCGCGAACTATCCGGGCAATAACGTTCGATTCTCCGATACCGGGGAGGCGTGAATCGGTCTCGATTCGACTGCGACCTGACCGTCACGCTCAAGGGCCGTTCAGGAGGGGCCCGATCGTCTCTCCTCTCGACGCCGTTCGCCCCGGCGCCGCTCCCCGACCCGGCGCTGCGCCACCCGCTGTTCGCTAAAGTGCATTTCCGTGTTGCTACCGGAAGGGGGCGTCTTCTGGGCTGGCGAACGGCGATCGATTGCCCGGCGCTCCTTCTGCCGGCGCTCATCTGAACGCCTCTCCATTTTGCGCCGGTCATCCACTATCAACGGTTCGGCCAACCAGGGCCGGCGGCGGCGACGATCGGCCCTCCGCCAGGGGGTCCTGCGCGGCCGGCGGCGTTCGGGGACAACATGCTCAATCACCATTACCGGTCGGCCTTTGAGCTCGCGGTGATTGAGTTCCCGGATGGCGCGGCGAGCCTCCGCATCGGGCTCGATGACCCCGTAGGCGCAGTGGTTGATACGGCCGCTGACCAGCTTGTTGATGATCAGAAAGCCCGAACACTGGCCATAGCCGGTGAAGAACCGGCGCAGGTCTTCGCCGGTGACCGAATCAGGCAAGTTGCCGACGAAAATCTGCATCACTTCAACCTGTCTTTAGCTCCGGAGAAGAGGCAGGCACCTCAAGGCTTGTCTCCCAGACGTAGAAGGTGGTTTCGGCATAGCGACGCCGTTCGCCGAAGCGGCGCTCGGGGCCCTGCCAGGCCCGCAACCGCCAGTTGAGTGCCCGCCGTTCATTGCCGGCGGCGCGAAAACGGAACTCCCGCACGATCAGGCACCGACCATGCAACCTCTGGCCACTGAAACGACGAACAGCGCGTTTGGCGTGACGCTCGGAATGGACGGTTACACGCCCGTAATGGTGGATTCGCCCTTCGGGGCCAACGAGAGTGCGGACAACCCGCGCCGAGAAGTTGCTGCGCCAGGGCAGTAGACCGGTACGCCGGAAAATCCCCCATAGTTCGGCAGGCGTCGCCTCAGGGGAGAGGTTACCGATGAAAAGCTCCATGCTTGCACTCCCTCGCTACGCCGTCCTTCGGCATCTCAAACTCAAATGAATGTGCATACGGCCGAACTTCCGTTACCCGCCGTACCCTGAGCATAGAACGGGCTTCGGCTCAGCGATAGGCTGCGGCCAGCGAGACATACGATGCGGCCTGGTAAGCGAAGCTTTCGCGCTCCTCCTCGGAAAGTGCCCTCCCCCGGCGCACGGGATTGCCCAGCCAGAGGTAACCGCCTTCGAGTTCCCGTCCGGGCGGCACCAGACTGCCGGCGGCCACCAGTGCTCCGGAGCGCACGACGGCGCCGTCGAGGACAATGGCGCCCATGCCGATCAGAGAGCGATCCTCGACTGTGCAACCATGCAGCGTCACGTTATGACCCACCGTCACCTCGTCCCCGACCCGACAGGGAAAGCCGCCCGGGGCGCGGTCGTGATCATGGGTGACGTGCAGCACCGTTCCATCCTGAATACTGGTGCGGGCGCCGACGCGGATGGCGTTAACATCGCCCCGCAACACGGCCCCCGGCCAGATGGAGCTCTCCGGCCCGACAATGACATCGCCGATCAGCACCGCGGCCTCATCCACATAGGCCGCGGCGTCGATCGTGGGCATCGTATCGCGGAACGATCGGATCATGGTGTTAGCGCATCGTGACCAACTCTTCGGAGCTGGTGGGATGAATGGCAACCGTGTCATCGAAGTCCTTCTTGGTGGCGCCCATGCGGATGGCCACGGCGAAGCCCTGCAGCATCTCGTCAACCCCATGGCCGAGCATGTGGCAGCCAACGACCCTCTCCTGTGCCCCCACACAGACCAGCTTCATCGCGGTCTGGACCTTGTGCTCGGTCAGCGCGTGGTACATGGGCGTGAAGCGGGTCTGGTAGCACTTGACCGCATCCCCATGGATCTCCCGGGCCTGGGTTTCGGTCAGCCCCACGGTACCGATGGGCGGGTGGCTGAAAACGACACTGGGGATGTTTTCGTAATCGAGGTGACGGTCGCTTTGCCCGTCGAACAGCCGGTCACACAGGCGGCGTGATGCCGCAATGGCGACCGGCGTGAGCTGGGCACGCCCGGTGGCGTCACCGACGGCGTAGACCCCCGGGACCCTGGTGTTCTGAAACTCATCCGTGGGGATAAAGCCTCTGTCGTCCAGTTCGATCCCTGCAGCCTCGAGGTTGAGACCGCCGGTCAGGGGCCGGCGCCCCACGGCCCAGATCAGGGCGTCGAATTCGGTCAGTTGGTGACCGCCGTGGCCGTGGACGGTCAGCTTGCCATCCTCGCCCTTCTCGATGGATTCCACCTGGGTGTTGGAGAGGATGTTGACGCCGGCATTGACCATCTCCTCCATCAGTCCCTCCCGCACGACCGCGTCGAAACCGAGCAGGAATTCGTTGGAACGCACCAGCAGGTCCACTTCACTGCCCAGCGCGCGCAGCAGCCCGGCCACTTCCACACCGATATAGCCGGCACCCACCACGGCCACCCGCTTGGGCTGCTCCTTGAGGCCGAAGAAGCCATCGGATGTTATGCCGTGCTCGGCCCCCGGGACCGGCGGGACGATGGGTTCACCGCCGGGGGAAATGACGATGTGATCGGCGGTGTACTGTTCGCCGTCAACCTCGATGGTGTGGGCGTCCACGAAGCGGGCCTCGCCGGTGATGGCATCGATATCGGAATCGGCGAGGTAGGTTTTGTACCAGTCATTGATCCCCTGGATGAAGCCGTCGCGGGACTCGACCAACTGCGTCCAGTCGAAGTCATTGACCACCACATCGAAGCCGTAGCCCCGGGCATCTTCGAGAGCGTGGGAAATGGAGGCGGCGCTCCACATGACCTTCTTGGGGACGCAACCGAGGTTGACGCAGGTTCCCCCGAGTTTGGCCTTTTCGACGACGGCGGCCTTTTTGCCGTGAAGGGCGGCCCGCTCGGCGGCGGAGAGCCCGCCGGAACCGGCACCGATGGCGATGAGGTCGTAGTGTTTGGGCATGGCTTTCCCTGTTTATTCCTGGGTTTCTGGTCACATTTGTTAGGCGGATTGTAGCAATTCGGGCTTTTTGATACCTCTTCGACGGTTTCAAACGCCCCTGTTATGATGGGGATGAATAACTATTAAAAAAACCGGTTTTCACAATTTCCACGAGGTCAGGGGTGGGGGACTCGAAAGGGGGATGGCCGCCAAACGGCGGTGAAGGGCTGGGTATGAAAGTCCGTGAAATGATCCGGCGGGTCAGTCCGCAGGATTTGATTTCAACCAGCAATCACTCCCGGGATTTCCGGAACTCCAGGGCCGAGTACATCTCGGTCCGGGTGCGGATCCTGGCCATTCTCTTTGCATTGCTGGCGCTGCTATGGATCCCTATTGATTTATTCGTCCTGCCGACGACGCATTTCGAAGCCATGCTCGGGCTACGGCTCGCCTTCTCGGCCCTCCTCCTGCTGCTGGGCAGTTGGGGACGCCAGTGCAACCGGCTGATCGCCGCACGGGCCCGAGTGGCTGTGTTCCTGGTCATTCCCGGCCTCTTCTATATCGGTTCCCGGATAGTACTCGGCGGCTTGCACGACGGGGGCGTGCTGATCGGGTATTCCTTCCTCCCGTTCCTGATGATCGCGCTGCTGGCGGTGGTTCCGCTAACGCTGCTGGAGGGCATCTGCCTGATTACCCTTTCCGCCAGCTTTTTCATCGGCGCCGAATGGGATGCCGGCACCCTGTTCAGCTTGCCCACGCTCGGTGCTCTCTGGCTGCTGTCCCTGCTCGCCCTGATTGCACTGTGGGTGGAAATGACACAGCTGCACATGCTTATGCGGCTCTATCGGGAGGCGACTCGCGATGCCCTCACCGGATTGGTGAATCGCCGCGTGCTTCATAGCTGGCTCGGGCAGGAAGTGAACAACCGTGCCCCGGGGGACGGGCAGGTTTCGGTGCTGCTGTTCGACCTCGACCTGTTCAAACGGATCAACGACACCTACGGCCATTTGGCCGGTGATGCGGTACTCCAGGCCTTTGCCCGGGTCCTGCAGACCGTACTGCCCCCAGGCAGCATGGTGGGCCGTTACGGGGGGGAAGAGTTTCTCGCCATCCTTCCGGGAGCGGACCGCGAAGGGGCCCGACAAGCGGCGGAAGCGGTCCGAAAAGCCTGCCACGGCGTCAGGGTGCCGAGTCCCGACAGCCAAGCCATCATTCACTTCACCACCAGTACCGGCGTAGCCGAGCGCCGAGCGGGGGAAAGCGCCGAAGCCCTGCTCAACCGGGTCGACCAGGGCCTCTACGAGGCCAAGGAATCGGGCCGCGATCTGGTGGCAGTCGCCGGATAAAACGGCCATCGGCGTCCCTCCCTGACGCGCGCACCACCCAATACTTGACCAAAACGCTAAGCGATTATATCCTGAGGGTGTAACTCAGAAATTAATCGACCCCTGACGTTACACCCCCTATTGAGGAAGGCTCCCCCGCCTTCCTTTTTTTTTGGGCGATCACTCCCTTGCCTCTGTTCTTAGGCCCCCTCATCGGCGGAGGCTTCCAGACGATTCAGTTGTTCCCGCAAGGTAAGGATGTGTTCATCCCAGTAGGTTCCGCCCTCAAACCAGGGAAAGGCCCGGGGGAACGCGGGATCGTCCCAACGGCGCGCCAGCCAGCCGGCATAGTTCAGGATGCGCAGCGCCCGCAGGGGTTCAATCAGTCGCAGTTCCCGGAAATCGAAATCGTGAAATTCCTCATAGCCGGCAAGGACATCGAACATCTGTTCGCGCAGCTCGGCGCCCTCGCCCGAGACGAGCATCCACAGGTCCTGTACCGCCGGCCCGTTACGGCTATCGTCCAGGTCGACAAAGTGGGCGCCGGCATCGGTCCAGAGAATATTGCCCGGATGGCAGTCGCCGTGGAGGCGTTGCGTGCGCAGCTGGGGAATGGAGGCGAAGGCCGTCTCGATGCCCTCCAGGAGCTCGGTGGCCAACTGTTCGTATTGGCGGCGGTGTTCCGGCGGCAGCCAGTCGTTCTCCAGAAGATAGGTCATGGCCGAACGTCCCAGCTCCGGACCCATCCCCGGTCGCGCCCGGAAGATCTGCGTCGCCCCGACGGCGTGGATCCGACCGAGCAAGCGACCGATCCGAAAACGCACCTCGGCATCATCCAGCTCGGGGGCCCGGCCGCCGCGCCGGGGAAACAGCGCAAACCGGAAGCCCCCGTGGCGATGCAGGGTTTCCCCATTATCGCCGGCGAGCGGTGCCACCACCGGAATCTCCCGCTCCGCCAGTTCCCGGGAAAAGGCATGCTCTTCCAGGATCGCGGCATCGGACCAGCGGTCCGGACGGTAGAACTTGGCCACGAGGAAACTGCCGTCGTCCAGGGCTACCTGATAGACGCGGTTTTCGTAGCTGTTGAGTGCCAGCAACCCGCCCGTCGGCAGAAAGCCGGCGCCCTCCACGGCATCGAGAATGGCTTCCGGGGTGAGTGAATCGTAGGGGTGAGACAAAAGCACGCCTTTGGGATCAGTGATTAGGGCACCCCTGGTCGCGAGAAACCGCGAGCGAATCGACCTTCGACTATTGGAGGTGCTCTCGAAATGCTAATTTTAAATGATATCCTTTCGCATTTCCCTTCGAATCTGCCGCGAACCGAGGAGTACCAATGCCCAATCCGCTGCTGGCGATGACCGGCCTGCCCCCGTTTCAGGACATTCGACCCGAGCATGCCGAACCCGCTGTCGATGCGGTTCTGGCCGAAAACCGCGCCGCCCTCGATGCGCTGCTGAAGGCCGGTGGACCCTACAGTTGGGGTAACCTGGTCGCCCCCCTGGAGGCGATGGAGGATCGCCTGGAGCGGGTTTTCTCTCCCGTCAGCCACATGAACGCGGTAGTGAACGCCGAACCCTTGCGGGAAGCCTATAACAATTGCCGTAGCAAAATCAGTGCGTATCACACCGAACTCGGGCAGAACGAAGCACTGTTCCTCGCCTTCACGACCCTGGCCGAGGGCCCGGACTACCCGCAGCTGGAGCCGGCTCAGCGAAAGGTGATCGATGATGCCCTGCGGGATTTCCGGCTCACCGGCATCGATCTGCCCGAGGACAAAAAGGAGCGTTTCAAGGCCATCAGTCAGGAGCTGTCACGACTGACCGCCCATTTTGATGAAAACCTGCTGGACGCCACCCATGGCTGGCACAAGTCGGTAACGGACGAAAACCGGCTGGCGGGGCTTCCCGATTCCGCCAAGGGTCTGCTGCGCCAGTATGCCGAGCGCGAAAAGCTGGACGGCTGGCTCGTTACCCTCGAGTTTCCCTCCTACTTTGCGGTCATGACCCACGCCGATGACCGAAGCCTGCGCGAGGAGGTCTACGAGGCGTTCAGCACCCGTGCCTCGGACCGGGGTCCGCAAGCCGGCAAATGGGATAACAGCGATGTGATGGAAGACATTCTGCGTCTGCGTCACGAGCAGGCGGAACTGCTCGGCTTCGCCAACTATGCCGAGCGCTCCCTGGCCACCAAGATGGCCGAATCGCCCCGCCAGGTCGTGGATTTTCTCCGGGATCCGGCCAGCCGCTCCGTTGCCCTTGCCCGCCACGAACTGGATGAGCTCACCGCCTTCGCCCGCGAACGGGACGGCCTGGAGTCCCTCCAGGCCTGGGACATCGGCTATTACGCCGAAAAGCTGCGACAGGCGCGCTACGATTTCTCGCAGGAGGAGCTAAAGCCCTACTTCCCGGCCGAGCGGGTCATATCGGGCATGTTTTCGGTGGTGAAACGCCTCTACGGCCTCGATATCCGCGAGCTCGAGGGCGTACCGGTCTGGCATGAAGATGTGCGCTTCTACGAGATTCAGGACAACGAGGGTCAACCGCGCGGCGGCTTCTATCTGGACCTCTACGCCCGTCCCCACAAGCGCGGCGGTGCCTGGATGGATGAGTGCATCAGCCGGCGCCGACTGGAGGACGGTTCCATTCAAGATCCTGTCGCCTATCTCACCTGCAATTTCGCCCCGCCCGTGGGTGAGGATCCGGCCCTACTCACCCACGACGAGGTGACGACCCTTTTCCATGAATTCGGCCACGGTCTGCACCACATGCTTACACGGGTGGACTACGCCGATGTCTCCGGGATCAACGGCGTACCCTGGGATGCGGTGGAACTGCCCAGCCAGTTCATGGAAAACTGGTGCTGGGAGCGCGAGGCCATCGACCTTATCGCCGGTCACTATAAGACCGGGGAGCCGCTACCGGAGGCACTGTTCGAAAAACTGAAAGCCGCTCGAAATTTCAACGTCGGGATGTTCATGGTTCGACAGCTGGAGTTCGGGCTTTTCGACTTCCGCCTGCACCTCGAATACGACCCGGCCGAAGGTGGTCGCGTCCAGGAAGTACTCGATGATGTCAGGGCGGAGGTGGCAGTCGTCCACCCACCCGAATACAATCGCTTTCAGCACGGCTTTGCGCATATCTTTTCGGGCGGTTATGCCGCCGGTTACTACAGCTACAAGTGGGCCGAAGTGCTATCGGCGGATGCCTTCTCGCGCTTCGAGGAGGAAGGGATCTTCAACCGGGAAACCGGAGCGTCCTTTCTGGAGTCCATTCTGGAGCAGGGAGGCGCCCGCGACCCGATGGATCTTTTCGTGGAATTCCGCGGACGCAAACCGGAAATTGACGCGCTCCTTCGCCACAGTGGAATCGCCGCTTGACCTTTATGAAACAAGTCGCCCGATGGATGTTGTTCGCTGCCTGCCTGAGCGCAGGCCCGGCGCTGGCAGGAGAGACGTTCTTCATCACCGACCAGGTGCTGGCGAACCTCTATGCGAGCCGCGATGCGCGCGAACCCGTCGGTCGGCTGCCCACCGGCACCCGTCTGGAGGTATTGCGAAAAGCCGAAGGCTACGCCAAGGTCCGCCTCCCCGGCGGCGATGAGGGCTGGATCGAGGCCCGCTGGCTCTCGGATCGCGAGCCGGCGCAATCGGTCCTGCTTCGCCTGGCCGACGAGCATGATCGGGCCAAAAAGGAGTTGGTGGCTCTTAAAAGAGCCAGCCGACCGGCAAACCCGCTGCGCCAGAAACTACCCCTCTGGACCCTCGGCGCCATCGGTGGCGGCGGCGTGCTGCTCGGTTTCGTGGTCGGCGCCATCTGGCTCGACCGTCGCTACCGCGACCGCCACGGCGGGTTTCGTTTATAAAGGCTCGTACTCTCCCGAACGGATCTGCGCTCAAAAAGCCTCTGTGTCCTCAGTGGTCAAGACCCCATGAAAATCGCCACCTGGAACGTCAACTCGCTTCGTGTACGCCTGCCGCATGTTCTCGATTGGCTGGAACGGCACCGGCCGGACTTCCTCGCCCTCCAGGAGATCAAGGTCGCCGATGACCAGTGTCCCATCGAGGCGATCGGCCAGGCGGGGTACCACACCATCATCTCCGGGCAGAAGACCTATAACGGCGTGGCCATCCTCAGCCGTGAGCCGGCCGAAGGCGAACCCCTCCGGGACCTGCCCGGGTTCCACGACCCGGCCCGACGGGTGCTTGCCGCCGATTACGGTGCCCTGCGGCTGATCAATCTCTATGTGCCGAATGGTCAGAGTATCGATTCGGACAAATACGCCTACAAACTCGAGTGGCTGGAGCACCTCACGGCCTGGCTGCAAGACGAGCTGCAGCGCCGGGAAAACGTCGTGGTGGTGGGCGATTTCAACATCGCCCCGGAACCAGGGGATGTGCATGACCCCGAGCTGTGGGAGGGTCGCGTGCTGTTCTCCGAACCGGAACGGGCCGCTTTTCGGGGGCTCATCGAGCTGGGCTTTGCCGATGCCTTTCGGCTGTTCGAGCAGGAGGAAGCGAGCTTCAGCTGGTGGGACTACCGGATGGGCGCCTTCCGTCGTAACCGGGGCCTGCGCATCGATCACATCCTCGCCAGTTCCCCATTGGCCGAACGCTGCACCGCCTGCCGCGTCGATACCGAACCGCGCCGCCTGGAACGCCCCTCCGACCATGCGCCGGTGGTTGCCGAATTCCGCGATTAGGGGTGGGGCGCTCCCGCCGCGACTCTGCGAATCGCTGCATCGCCGGACGGCAGAGACTGCACGCTGTTGAAAAAGGTTTTTTGTCCCTTCTCCCTGAGGGAGAAGGTTAGGATGAGGGGGATAAAATCAGTAACTTACCTTTTATTGAGTCCCCTCACCCCAGCCCTCTCCCTCTGGAGAGGGTGTTTTTCAACAGCCTGCTAGAGGGGCACGCGTTGGTGGCGGCCATCGGGACGAACCAGCAGTTCACACCGAGACAGGTATCCACCTTTACCCGGGGCGACCCGGTCTGCGCATCGCCACGGTAGCGCAAGATCACGGAGGAGGCGTTTTCGGGGGGCGGTTGGCTGGAAAAGTGCATCGTGCCGCTTTCGTCCACCCACTTGTAGACCTGCACGGAGTCGGCGCCGGCGAACCGCATCATCAGCAGCCCACCGAGAAGAAGGAAAAGGCGAAATGGCATGCACTCCCTCCCCGGTTCAGGCTGCCATTGTGCCCGAACCGGGAGGGAACGAAAAAGGTGCGCCGGCACCCTGCTCGGCGGGTGCCGGCGCGGGTCAGCGCCGACGAGGGCGAGCGCTGCGGCCGCCCTGGGACACCGGAACCCGGGTCATCAGCGGACCGGTCCGGTGGGCAGCGAGACCGATCAGGGAGAGAATCAGCACCGCATCAACAACCACCGCCAGGGCCAGCAGCGCGCTGTGCGCCGTGTCGGACGACGCCCAGTTGAGCAGTGCGCCGTGCCAGCCGACGATGGATAGCGCGGTAGCGCTGAAGAGCGCTGCGCTGGACAGCATTAATGCAGTGCGTACGGTCTCGCTCCACAAGCTTCCCTGCGTCTTCCGGTAAGGATTCATCATGGTCACCTCCCGGTGGTTGCGACTTCCCTGTCGCGGCGCCGCGGTCTCGCCGTCGACGCTGCCCTTACCCCCAAAGCTATAAAACCTACCGGACAAGTCAAGAAATATCGAGCCACTTTTCCCTGAGGAACCCTCCGGGCTGGTAGAGGTCCCTTGTGTTACGATCGCAGAAGATTCGGCCGATTCGGCCCCAATTCACCGACCGAAAGGTAAGTTTCATGCAGATTGCAGAGCAGAAGGTCGTCACCATCGACTACACCCTGACCGACGACCAGGGCACCGTTATCGATAAATCCGAAGGCGGCCAGTTCGCCTACCTTCACGGCGCCCAGAACATCATCCCCGGTCTGGAAAAGGCTCTGGAGGGAAAGGGCGCCGGTGATGCCGTCAAGGTCCAGGTCAGCCCGGAAGAGGGTTACGGCCACCGCGACGACAGCCTGCAGCAGCAGGTGCCGCGTGACATGTTCGGCGAGCACGAACCGCAGCCGGGCATGCAGTTCAATGCCCAGACTCCGGATAACCAGATGATCACCGTCACCGTCGTCAAGGCGGAAGGCGACCAGGTCACCATCGATGCCAACCACCCGCTGGCCGGCGTCAGCCTGAACTTCGATGTGCAGGTCGTCGATGTGCGCGATGCCACCGAGGAAGAGCAGAGCCACGGTCATGTTCACGGCGCCGGTGGTCACGAGCACTGAGGCGTGATTATCCCGTCGTAAGAACGGAATAGCCTCCAGGCCGCAGAGGAGCAGAGTGCCGAAGCTCTGTTTTTCTGCGGCCTTTTCGTTTCCGCCAACGGACCATGCGGCCATTCGACTGCCCGTGGACAGGGCGACGGTCAGATTGTTTTGCTGCGCGCTTTACAGGCGATGATGCTCAGGCGTGCGGTAACGAAATCCCCCGAACCTTTTTGAAGGTCGCCACGGCATAGGTGTCGGTCATGCCGGCGATAAAGTCGGTGACGCCGAGCAGGCGCTCGTAAGGATTCGCGGCGGGTCGACCGCCCTCGCCCAGGAACTGCTCGGGAACGAGCTCCAGCAGCTTGCGCGCACGGGAGGAAGGCTTCTCCCGGGTCGCAACTTCATTCGCCGCGCCAGCGAAGACCTCGAGCAAACCGCCGAGCACTTCGAAGCCCGCAGCCTCGATCTCAACGACAGGCCGGGCAGTATAGATATGACTGACGGCGAAGCCCTTGATGGACTCCAGGGCGTCGGCTTGCGGGATCTCCCCCACCAGTTCGCGATCGAACTCACCGCTGAGGATCGCCTCTTCATTGTCCAGGAAGGCCTTGGCGGTGGCATTCACGAGGCTGCCGATACCAGCGGCACGCAGGTATTCGATGCGCCGTTTCTCCTCGGCGATGCCCTTCAGGCGTTCGGTCACATCCCGGTCAATGAGGGCCGAAAGGTGGCTGACGGCGGTCCCGTAATCGATACAGCCCTGCCGGAAGCCGTCTTCGAAGTCTATAACGTGGTAGCTGATATCGTCGGCGGCCTCGACCAGGAAGGCCAGCGGATGTCGGTACCAGGCGGCACCGCGGCGGCGTTCACGCAAACCGGTCGTTTCTGCCACTTCGGCGAAGAACGCCTCCTCGGCGGCGAAGAAGCCATGCTTTTTGCCGCTGATGCCCGCCGGTTGTGAATCCAGACGGGACCGGCGCGGATACTTGGTAAAGGCCGCCAGGACCGCATGCGTCAGCCGCAGGCCCGGATTATCCGGGCTTTGCAGGCGGGTCAGGATCCGAAAACCCTGGGCATTGCCCTCGAAGCGCAGGAAATCATCGCGCTGCTGGTCACTCAAGGGTTCCAACAGGTTTCGGCCCAACGACTCATGTTCGAACCAGTTGCGGATGGCATCTTCGCCGGAGTGACCGAAAGGCGGGTTGCCGATGTCGTGGGCGAGACAGGCGGCGGCCACGATGGCCCCGAAATCGGCCGGCTGAATTCCGTCGATCCCGTATCGGGCGATAATCGCCTCACCCACCTGTGTACCCAGGCTGCGGCCGATGCAGGAGACCTCGATGGAGTGGGTCAATCGAGTACGGACATAATCGCTGTCCGCCAGCGGGAACACCTGCGTCTTGTCCTGCAAGCGCCGGAAAGCCGATGAAAAAACGATGCGATCGTGGTCGATCTGGAAGTCGGTGCGGATTTGGCCGGGTTCACCGGCACGGATATCCCCCAGACGGCGGTTGGAGAGCAGGCGAAGCCATTTTTCAGAATTGCTCATAAGCTAGGGCCTGTTGGCGTTTTCATCTTCACCACTGCTGGCGGCCATTTTTTCGTCCAGCGAGGCAGAAGGAGCGCAGTTTGGTTATTCCAAATAATCGACTGATAACGAAGCTGGGCGGAAAAATGGCCCCAGCCCGAAGGGTTGAGGCTGAAAATCCACCACTCTTCGTTGTTCGTCGTTCATTTGGAATAACCAAACTTCTCTCCTCTCGCCTCGATTGGCGAATTTTCAGCCTCAACAGAGGCGAAGATGAAAACGCCAACAGGCCCTAGTCAGTATCGCTTCAGACGAAGGGTCATGATTACGGCATCCATGGTCGCCGGCGGTTCACGATAATAATGCCGCCTCCGCCCCACCCGACGAAACCCCAGACGGCGATAGAGGCGAATGGCCGCGCGGCTGCCGGGGCGCACCTCCAGCCACATCCCGCGACGCCCGGCGGCCCTTGCAGTGGTAATGAGATCCACCATCAATTGCCGGCCGATATCCCGGCGGCGATAGCGACGGCCGACGGCGAGATTCATCACGTGTACCCAGCGGGGGTTAATGGCCATGACCGCGTAACCGGCGATGCGTCCGTGCCATTCGGCCACCCTGCAGGTGAGACCGGCGCGCAGCAGGCGGCGAAAGAGATAGGCGGGCCAGGCCCGCGGGTAGATCTGCCGGTCAATGGCGGAGACCGCCGGAATATCGCGCTCGCGCATGGGACGGATGCGTACGGACAACGTTGCGGGCATGTCGGCTTACGATCGATCACCGTGGGGAATAGGGAGAGGGGTCAAACAACTTTTCACTTCCGGCCCTCCAGGGTAAAGCAACGCTCTTTGATCCGGCTGGCGTTACGCTCAGGCTTCGCCGCGAATCTCCTGGACGAGGACCCAGGGTGCGGCGACCACCGCCCAGAACTCGGCATTGCGCTCGTGCCAACCCTCGGCATCCTCCGCCGAGGCGCGCCCCACCTGCCCGCTGGTGAGCCATTTTTCCAGGGCCTGCTTATCATCCCTGGCCATGCGGGCCGCGACCTCAATCAGGTCGAGTTCCGCGTCGACCCGGATGACAACGCCGCGGGCAAAGTGCCGCTCCAGCTCTTTCCAGCCGATCTTTCCGGTTTCGGAATTGAGCTTTGCACGGAGTTCTTCAAAAGATTCGGAGGGTTCCATTCGATGTTGATTTCGTCGTTCTTCGAGGCGCGCTATTTTCGCACAGGGCCGGGAAAATGTGGGGATGCATCGGTCCTAATCCAGGCGCTCCGCTTCCGGGCTCCGTTGGTCGGCCGTCGGTTTGGAGTGAGAGGACCGATTCAAATCGCCGCCGCAGTGGGGGCAGTATTCGCTCTCTTTCTGCTTTTCGAGCTCCTCCATGAAAGCGGCACCCAGCACACCGGTGGGCAGCGCAAACATGCCGATGCCGAGCACGGCGATGACGGCGCCCAGCAGCCGCCCGAGCGTGGTTACCGGGTAAATGTCGCCGTAACCGACGGTAGTCAGGGTGGCTACCGCCCACCACATGGCGGCCGGAATGCTCGAAAAGGCCTGCGGCTGGGTCTGATGCTCGGCGTAGAACATGAAGGTGGAGGCGATCAGGAGCAGCACTAGCATCATGACCATTGTCACCAGAAGCTCTTCGCGCTTGGCAACGAAGACCCGACCGAGGGTCTGAAGCGCGACCGAGTAGCGACTGAGCTTGGCGACTCGCAGAATCCGCAGAATGCGGACCAGGCGCACCACCCGCGCGTCCACCTGGGCCAGCGCAAGCCAGAAGGGAAGGATTGCCAGCAGATCGAACAATGCGTAGGGGGTCAGCGCAAACCGAAGGCGCCCCAGGATCGGATGGCTGTAGCGCGGGTCGGCAGTACATACCCACAGTCGGGTAACGTACTCGACGCTAAACACGGCAACCGTGAACCACTCGATCAGATTGAACCAGAGCCGGTAACTGTCATAGAGGCTGCCGACCGTCTCCAGGATGACGGCGATGACGTTGAGCAGGATCAGCCCAATCAGGAAGAAGTCGAATCGACGGCTGGCCCGATCCCCGGGCCCTGCCATCTCGAGGATTTCGTAGAGGCGCTGTTTCATGGGTTCAGGATTCTATCAGGCAAAGGCCCGGTGGCCTCAGCGCCCCGATAGAGGGCGGATCCGGTAACGCAGCCGTGCGGTTTTGGGCTGCGGGTCAAGGCCCGGCTCCCTCGCCAGGTTTCGGCGCAAACCCCGGCTGGAGGCAGGGGTTCGCAGAAAGGCGGCAACGGCATTCTCCTCCCGCGGTGACTCCAGTTGAAACGCCGAAGGGAATCGCTGACGAATCGTTCGGCTGCTGAACCAGGCCGCACCGGCCAATTCCTCGCGTGAAATGAAATTCATCACCAGCGCCCCCCCGAGACTCAGATGCCGAAGGAGCGCCTGGAACCAGCGCGCCGTAGGGACAACCGCCCGAGACGGCTCGCCTTCGGACTCACCGAACAGGTCTTCGATGATCAAATCAAATGGGGGACCGCGGTATCTTTTCACCCATTCGCAGGCATCGGCGCAGTGCAGGCTCACGCCCGCGCCGCCCACCCCGAAGAACCGCCGGGCCACGGTCAGGTGAACCGGATCGAGCTCTACCCCCACGATCGCCTCCGGTCGCACGAATTCGCTCAAGAGGCGGATAACCGCCCCGCCACCCACGCCCAACACCAGTACGCGACGAATCCCTCCTGCCCGATAGAAGAAGGCCGGCAGCATCAGCAGGTCCCATACCCCGCCTCCCACGGGCCGGAGCGGATTGTACTGGCTGTGGAACACCCCATCCGTATATAAACGCACGGAACTGCCTGCAGTGCGCACCTGATAGTCGCACCCGTTCACAGTTTTTTGCCAAACAACAGCCATTCTGCCTCATTACCGGCGAAAAACCGGAGCGCGTGCTAGCTTTATTGGACTACCCCAAGCGCATCGGATGGTGAGACATCTCCCGACGGTCGGATGGACTGGCGAACGTCGGAGAGCAACGGAAGGACCCAACTCCAACCGCATCGAATCTCACTGTGAACGCGTACGGTCCCCATCCGCCATTCGGCGCATTATGCAAACGGGGCCTGCGGATATATCGAACAATGTGGCGGCCGCTTCCGGACGTCAAGGAGGGATTGATGATAATGAACGGAAAAACGAACGCTGAACAAAAACCCCGGCAGCTCATGCCTAAACGCTACCGGTTCAGCGTGGACAGGGTGGAGAAGACGGAAGCGCCGGACGGCGATAACAACCGGCCCTGGCACCGCTATGTGCTGGTGAGTGAATGCACGGAGATCACCGGATTTTGCACCGGGAACAGCGAAGAGGTGCACGCCCACGCCCATCAGGTCGCCGAAGAGCTCAACACCCGCAACGGCTCGGCACCGGGAGGATGGACATCCCGGCAAATGCAGGCTTGAAGCGGCTGGATTCGGGTGCCCTGTCTATTCAGGGCCCCCAAAAAGAAAAGGCCCCGCCGAGGCGGGGCCTTTTCGGGTCCGTGTCGTGGCTCAGGCCGCGTTCACGTTGGCCGCGGCCGGACCTTTCGGGGTGTCCTGCACCTCGAAGGTGACCCTCTGGCCTTCATTCAGGGTCCGGAAACCGGCTCCCTGGATAGCGGAGAAGTGCACGAACACATCCTTGCCGCCGTCCTCCGGAGTGATGAAACCGAAGCCCTTACTTTCATTGAACCACTTGACCGTTCCTGTAATCACGGTAATCCACCTCTTGAAACTGACAATACTATGCTGCGTGCGGCTCGCTCCTGGGAGAACGATGCGGGAGTTTCAACTGAAAGTTCAGGAGTGACTACCGAATACGACTACAGGAAGGAGACTGCACACAAAGCTAAGCATACGCCCAGTTTGTCTGGTTCGCCAGTCGTCTTGCCAATTTTTTCGCTGCCCGCAAGGGCGGGTTCAAGCGACTTTTCAAATCGACCTTAAACTGCATTTACCCGAAAACATAACCTGCTGCGAATGCCCGCTCCTTCGGCCGACCACGGTTAGTGGCCGGTTACTCCAAAAGACCCGATGATCCGGCGAAGGTTCCTCGAATGTCCGCAAAGACGGCTAGTGGGCCATGCGGAAAATAGTGTGACTCTCACACTATTTTCCGCATGGCCCGCTAGCTTATCCGTCGCCAAACCAGCGCCGGATCACGGCTCCTGGTAACCGAACGCAGCCAGCCCTTCTTCCAGGTAGTCAGATACCATCGGGGTGGCAAAGAGGATGTCGGCCGTATTATCGGCGTAGAGATCGCGGCCCTGCTCCAGGGCCTCTTCCCATTCATCGGGAGCGAAATCACCACGGCCAATCCACATGAGGGCCATCAGCGTGATCTGCTGGTCGGGCTCCAAATCGTCCACCAGCGTGCGCCCCTCTTCGAGCATGGTATCGCCCTCGTGGCCCGATACCACCTGCATGGCCCAATCGGCGTCATCTGGCGGGACGAGCTGTTCGTCGGGGATGACCACTGACTCCTTCGCCTGGAATTCCCTCGCCCGGTCGATGACCGCACGTACGATATCGGGATTGAGTTCGATCATGGCATCGTCCTCCGAATGGCGCGACTCCAGATTACCGCAGACCCATCACCGGGAACAGCGGTAAACCGCAAAAGTCTGGCGTCCCTGCTCAACCTTACTGATGGGCATGACGGCGTTGCCCTCCAGATCCTGCGCCGCGCTGTTGCGGGCCAGGGTGGCGAGTTCGCTTCGGACCTTTTCGGGATTGCGCTCAAGGCCCGCGATCTTGTCGACCAGCGAGACCGTTGTTTTTCCAATCCGCTCGCAGTCCCGGGCTTCGGCCTTCGAGGCGAGAAGCCGCACGTCTTTCGCTTCCGGGGTCAGTGACACCCAACTGCACCCCGCAAGGAGTGCGACGGCCAAAAGCATTGAGATGCGTTTTTTCATTGGAACCTCCTGAATACCCATGCTCGGATCCTGAGAATTTCGGGAGCGACACCAGCTTACGACCGAAGGCTCGGCGAGGCCAACAAGGATCGGTAAAATCCCTCCGATGAATACCGCGCCCCCCATTGCCCTGGTCACTCTCCATGCCGGGTTTCACCACTCCTCGCTTGCCCTGCGTTCGATTGCGGCGTGCTGCCGGGATGAGCCGTTTTACCCGGCGATTCGGCTTTTCGAGCCGACCATCAAGGCCGACCTGAACGAGGTCATCACCGAAATCGCCGCCTTAGCGCCCCGGCTGGCCGGGTTTTCCACCTACCTCTGGAATATCGATCTCTGCCTCGAAGTGGCCGCGGGGCTCAAGGCCCGCGCTCCGGAGACCGTCATCATCTTCGGCGGGCCGGAGGCGGGTCCGCGCGGGGAGGAATTGATTTCAGCCCGGCCGGTCGTCGACTTCGTTGTTGATGGCGAAGGGGAACTCGCCTTCAGGGATCTGGCGCGGTTTCTGTTGCGGGACGAAGGGCGGCTGGAGGCGGTTTCCGGACTGATATGGCGCGACCGGGGTCTGGTGCGCCGCAATCCCATTCTGGCGGTCCCCCCGAAAGCGCTGATCTCGCCCTACACCGAAGGGCTGTTGGATCCGGGCAAGCCGCTCGTTTATTGGGAAACCTCCCGGGGCTGTCCTTTTCGCTGTAGCTTCTGCACCAGTGCCGGCGATCGCCTGCGCACCCTGCCCGACAGCCGCATCGATGCCGAACTGGAAGTGCTCGGCCGTTTGGAGCACAAGACCGTCAAATTGCTCGATCGCAGCTTCCATCTCGGGGCCAGGCGCACGCTCAGCCTGCTGAGGCGATTCCTCGACACAGCCGATTCGCTGCGCTTCCATCTGGAACTCAACCCGGATCGGATCGCCCCCGAGGCGATGGCGCTGTTCGAGGCGGCACCGCCGGGGAAATTTCAGTTCGAGATCGGCCTGCAGACACTGGATGATGACGTGCTCGAGCGGATCGAACGGCGCATGGATGTGCCCAAGGGGGTGGAGAACATCCAGCGTCTGGTGGCGATGAACCGCCACCCGGTCCACCTGGATTTGATCGTCGGTCTGCCGGATGAGGACGCAAAGCGCTGCCTCAGCTCGATGGACAAGGTATTCACCTTGGGTGCCGATCACCTGCAACTGGGCACCCTCAAGCTGCTGCCCGGCACGGCCCTGCGCCGCCAGGCACCGCAGTATGATTATGTCTTCGATCCGAACCCGCCCTATGAGGTGCGTAGCCATCGCTGTTTGAGTGCGAAAGAGTTCGACCGTTTCAAACGCTACGCGGAGCTCATCGAGCGGCTCTGGAATTCGGGCCTGCTGCGCCACACCCTCAGTTGGTGGGTACCCGCCCGGTTCGATAGCCGTGTCAGCGAACTGTTCGACGCCCTGTTGGCCATGGCCCCGGATCTGGTTAACCGCCCCCCTCCGGATCGGGTATTACGGGCCGTTGCCGCCCTTATCGAACAACGGGCCGACACCGATCCCGTTCTGAAACAGCTCTTCGCCTGGGACTACGGGCATTTCATCTTGCCCGGCAAACATGCGCCGGCCATTATCCGCGAGTCGGTTGACCGCCAGCCCGTCGCTATCGATTCACAGCGCAAACGCCTGCCGGTGTATACCATCGGTGATGCCGCTGCCGAGGTCATCAATCAGCGGCGGCGGGAACCGCTCGCCCCGGGCCGCTATGCACTCTGGCCACGCAAGCACCTGAAGGGAAGGCCGGTAGCGAGGGTCCGTGTGGAGGATCCGGCTCCAGAGCCGGCTGCCGACTAGTTACGCCCTCGTACTACTTGGTTGCGTTGCCCTGCGGCTCCCAAACCGCGGCCAGCGCATCGGCCTCCTGCTGAACCCACGCCTCGCCATAGTGGCGGATCAGCGGCCGCACTCCCCGGCGCATCGCCTCGACCACCTGAGCCCGGCCCGTCAGGTGGGCGATGCGGGCAGCCTCCCGGAAGGGATGTTTTTGCAGGACCTTGGCGATAAGGGCATCACGGTCGGTTTCCGCCATCAGGCCCGCCGCCTTCGGATCGGACAAAACGGCGACCAAGAGCGAGTGCAGCGGGGCGATGGATTCCTCGAACACCCCCCGCCCAAAGGCGAAGGAGACCAGGTCGCGCCAGTCCTGGGGATCGAGTTCCGGCGCCCGCGGTCGGTCGGCACGGAGTAGCCGCGCCGCCAGATCCGGCTCCAGGTCGCGGACCGGATCGGCGAGCAGGTGCGGTAACAGTCTGCGAAACCGTTCGCGGGCAAGTTCCGTGAGTGCCCGGCCTTCCGCACTCAACGGGTGCAGGACCAGGGCGGAGTGTTCGCCGCTGGCCGCGCCCCTTTTCAGGGAGATTCGTACCGGTCGGAAATCGCAGCGGTCCCAAAACCGCAGCAGTTCATCGTTGGCGCCAAAACTGGAACCCACAAAGTCGTATCGCCCGACCCGGGCCTGCTCCAGGACCGCTTCGATCAGCCGCGTCCCCAATCCCCGGCCCTGAACTGACGGATGAACGGCGATACGCATGATCCGTGCACTACGGAGTCGGGGCGCCTGCTCAAGACCCAGGTGGGCGGCCAGCGACTCCGGCAACAGGTGACCGTGGGGGCGAATGCGCCCTTCCCAAACGCCCCGGGCCGTCTTGGCATCAAATCCCCCCTCTTCGGAAACCAGAGCGGTGGCCACCACGTGTCGGTCCTGGCGCATTACCCACACCGTCAGGTTGGGGCCATCCAGCAGGTGGCGCAGATCGAGGGGGCGGGTGCGGTAGTGGGCAATAACCAGTAGTCCGAACAGCTCCGACAGGCTTGCCTCATCACGCAGCAGGGCGTCCCGTGCCACCGGCTCCACGATGCAGGTGCCCGGGTCGGCCTTTTGTGCTTGCTCATCCGGGGCGGCGGCTGCGTCCAGCAAGAGGGCCCGAAAGACGAAACGCTCGACCGGATCATTGTCAGCCCAGCGAATGGGTTGGCTGAGCCGCAGCGCTTTCCAATCGGGCGTCCGCTCATCCAGCACGCGATTGAAACGCACGGCAAAACCGCGACCGGTGCCCTCGTAGCCATGCACGGTGGTGGCAAAGGCGATTCGCGAGTAGACCTCAAGCAACTGCGCCAGGACCGGAGCGGGGATGGCCGCGGCCTCATCCACCAGCAGCAGATTGGTGGCCCGCGGCGTCAGGGCCAGTTCGTCGGGCGGGGCGAACTCGATCTGCCTCCCCTTCCATTCGATTCGGCTGCGGGAGGTATGGGCCCCGGCCAATAACCGGCCGGCGTGCTCGAATACCGGCGCGACGGCCTCCAGTCGCGGGCCGGTGACAGTGATGTTCCGGACGCCCCGCTCCAGCAACCGCGCCGCGGCGATGCCCAGTGCCGCCGATTTCCCCCGGCCCCGATCCGAAGTCAGCACCGCCGGCCGTCGGCGATGCCCGGTCACGACGCGAATCACCGCCTCGACCGCCCGGGCCTGATCGGCGGTGCGGCAGACCGCATCCGCCGAAGCCTCGGGGTGATCACTTACTTCGTCTGCAGGGGCCGGAGGCAATGACCTCCCCTGCTCCACCATGGCGACGCCGGGCGCACTGCGCATCACCTCGATAAAGCGTGACAGAAAACGTCCGGTCACCGATTCCGGAACGAACGGGTACACCGCGATTCGGCGCTGTTCCGGATCCGGGAATTGCGGCCACCGCTCCAGAGGCGGGGCCAGCAGGACCAGCAGACCGCCGCCGCGAACCGTACCCGATACGGCGCCAAACGCATCCACGTCGAAACCACTGAAGGCATCGATGACCACGCTGTCGAATTCACGCCCCAGTACGGCTCCGGCCTTCTCCGGCGGCACGGCCTCGATACCTTCGGGGGCCCCGTGACCCAACCACAGGACCTCTTGGACGGCGATGTCCGTCACAACGGCTTCCGCCCGGGCGCGGTTCCAGTCCGGATCGCCGGCCAGCACCAGAGCGCGTCGGTGGCCGCTGGCTTGGGCATCCGCCCGCAGGCGAGCGGCAAAGGCGGTGAGGGCGTCGGTATCGGGCGTGTCCATGTTCTCCTTGAGAAGGCAAAATCAAGTCTTTCACCACAGAGGACACCAAGGGGTACAAGCTCCGGTCAGGAAACCGGAGAACGACCGGGATCTCTCTTGCTCTCTGTGGTCCTGCCCTGAGCCGGGGATTGTCGCCCAGCCGGGGTTCGCGGGAAAGCGGCAGGGCTTTTAACATGAGGAAAACCCACGCACGATCACCGAACCATGACCGACACCGTCTTCCGAACCGGCACCTTGTGGGAAAGCCTCGTTCACAGGACCGAAACAGCCATCGCCGCCGGTGCACTGCATACCATTGAGACCCGACGCACGATCATCGATGACGGCGGCATGGCCTTTTCCGTCCGTATCGCCGCGAACCTTCGGCGCAAGGCCGCGGACAGAGTCGAGCAGGCGAAAAGAGCTCAGCACACCGGCAGGCCCGTCGATCCCTTCCTGCCACCCGAGCAGGAACTGACGGTGGGGAATATCTCCACCACTCACCGCGCCGTTCTCAACAAATTCAATGTGGTCGAGCATCACCTGCTGATCGTCACCCGCGATTTCGAGGAGCAGGAGCAGACCCTGACGGCGGCGGATTTCGAGGCGCTGTGGACCGCCATGCGCGAGTACCCGGCGCTGGGCTTCTACAACGGCGGCACCGTGGCCGGTGCCAGCCAACGCCACAAACACCTGCAGATGATTCCCCTTCCCCTGTTCGGCGAGGGTCCGGCACTCCCGGTCGACCCGCTGCTGGGGTCGGTGGGAGACGCCCCGTCGGTCGCTCCCCGACTGCCGTTTCGTCATCGGGTGGCGCGCATCGATCCGGGGCTTTGGAGATTGCCGGCCCGAGCGGCACGTGTGACGCAATGCCTCTATCGCGAAATGCTCGAACAACTCCACCTACCGCCCGTTGCCAAGCGCGGCAGCGAGTTCCAGTCGGGACCTTACAATTTCCTGGTGACCCGTGACTGGATGATGCTGGTGCCCCGCGCTCGCGAACACTGGGAGGCGATCTCCATCAACGCGATGGGATTCGCCGGATCGCTGTTCGTGCGAGATGAAGCACAGTTGCAGCGGGTTAGAGAGGTGGGACCCATGAGAATACTGGCGGCGGTAGCCTGATTGCGGTCTGGCGACGATTGCCGGGGCTGGAGGACGTCGGTGAGAGCGACATCGACCACGACCGAGTCTTCCCGTCAGCCGAGCATCGCGGCAGGAAGCCCCGCTCCCGCCGAAAGGGTACGGTACCCTGGAGGCGCTGGCTCAGGCCCGACCGACGTTCGTATCGTGAGGAGAGTGGTAGTAGTCGCTCTCCTGCGCATACTGGTCGATCAGACGCTTAAGCTCCTTCATGCGGTCCTCGGCGGTGCTGAGGGGAGCACAATCGTCGCAATGAGGATCGCCACACGGCTGGCGCGAGTGGAGCCAATAGTGAACAACGCCGGCCAGCAGCCCGTCAGCGATGTCCCACAGATCAGCTTCCCGGTCCGCATCTGCCATCCGGTTGCCAAGCTCTACGACTTGGCTCGCGGCCTCGTCCAAGGGGTTCAGCTCAGGATCCATAGCAGCTCTCTTGGGTTTAAGGCGATTTGCCAATCCTACCAGATAGCAAACGGCCGAATGAGGGGTCTGCATTGCGGAGGGTATCGGCATTCCGGCAGGGCCCTCGAACGATGCCGCAAACAGGCCGGGGAGGAACGGCAGTCGATCACAGATCCGCAGGAATATCGGCGTTCCAATGACAAGCGTTGCCCGCCGTTCTACCATGCGGGCGCCCACTCTAGTCAAATGAAGACATCCTGATGGAATTTAAAAAATTCGCCAAGCGTGCTTTCTGGACTGCAGTTGTCCTGTTTCCCGCCTTTTGGCTGGTCTTCACCGCTGAGGGCCAACGCTTCGGAGACGTGCTCCTTCTCAAGCTGATCGGCCGTGAAGAGGTGCGCATCAATTTCGATGAGCTCTACCCGACCATTACCGAGGCCCAATTGAGCCAAGCCTGGCCGGAGGTGGATTTCAAATGCCAGGAGCAGGCCAGCGCCTTCGGCTCGCGCCTTTGTGCGACAGACATCGCGGCCTTCAACAACATCCCTTCGCGTTATCTGACGTTCTTTTTCGCAGACGATCGGTTGAGGGCCATGAAAATTGGCTATCAAGGCGCCTACCACGATGCCATTACCGGCCAGCTGGACGGCATGCTGGGCGCGCCCATGGTCTCAACCCGAACCGGTAATGGCGTGTACCAGTGGCGGGCCGGAGGCGGCATCGTGGTCATGCCCCGTAAGGGGGAAGATATCGACGGAGAGCCTGCCCTGCTTTGGCTGGCCGGGAGCCGATAGCGGCGTGATGCCGTTCGCAGTTTCAAGGCCCGGCGCGGGGTGCATAATGACATTTAGGGTAAGTTAGTAACTGCGACAACGAGTTCGGGACAAGGCCATGCGCATCAAAAAATATCTCCTGCTTGCCGGGGCGGCCGTTCTGATACTGCCGCTCATCACCCAGGCGGCACCACCGTGGAAAGAGGGTTCAGGCCAGGGTCACGGCAAAAACAAGCACCAGATTTCCCAGAAAGTGAGCCGGGGCGGACCGCCCCCGTGGGCACCCGCCCACGGTTATCGGGCAAAGCGCGGCCAGGGACCGTACGCCGAGGATTCCGATGTCTACGTGTCGGTCTCTCATCAGATTGGCATTCCCGATGGCACCTGCAATCGGGAGGCGGTTGGCAGCATTCTCGGTGGCGTGGTGGGCGGCGTCATCGGATCGGAGGTGGGACGACATAACGACAACCAGGCCCTCGGTACTGTCGCCGGTACCGTCATCGGCGTGCTCGTGGGCCGGCAGATTGGCCGCAATATGGACCGCACCGACCAGCAGTGTACGGGGCAGGCGCTGGAGCGGGCCGAAAACGGCCAAACCATCACCTGGCGCAACCCCGATACCGGTGTCCGTTTCCAGGTGACCCCCTCCGGGGCTTTCCAGCAGGGTGATCGTTACTGCCGCGACTACAAGACCCGCGCGGACAACGGCGGCACTGTGCAGAACACGAGTGGAACCGCCTGCCGTGCCGCTGACGGGACCTGGCAGCTGGCCGCCGGTACTCGCTTGTAGACCGACCGTTACCGCCCCTCTGCACAGAGGGGCGGTTCATCTCCTAACCGTACCAGGGCGTGCATTGCCCCGAAGCGCGGGCAGGCTGCGGGCGGCCCCTGCCCGCCTCAACGCCCTCCTTCCAATCGGCCACGAACTGTTCGATCGACTCGATGAAGTCAGGGTCGTGCTCTTCGCGATTGATTGTGCAGTGGATCACCGCCTCCTTGCTGCCACTGGCGCCGGCGGTAACGGTCCACTGCAGGGCATTCGGGCAGGTCGGCAGCGTGAAACGAACCCCGTCACGGATCATCTCGCGGTGGATGCGGAACTGCCCCCAGAGGCTGAAGATTTCCCCCTTTTCCCCCTGGTTGGCGATGACTTTCTCGATCGATGCGCACCAATCCGGCAGGTTATCGATGCGCACGTAGCGCTGCAGATCGGCATCCCGCATGAGCGTGGACGCCCTGGCAATGAACTCCATCCACTCCCTCCACTCGCTATGACGTTTCAGTGATCGGCTCTTTGGCGACTCGCCGCCCTGAAGTCCAAAGGCTGCTCCCACCCTTGCCGGGCCACAATGACCATGGTCATTGCCGCCGAACCCGGATTGCGATAGACCGCCTTCCGCATGGACCACTAGCAGACTGTTGAAAAAAGGTTTTTATCCCTTCTCCCTGAGGGAGAAGGTTAGGATGAGGGGGATAAAATCAGTAACTTACCTTTTATTGAGTCCCCTCACCCCAGCCCTCTCCCTCTGGAGAGGGTGTTTTTCAACAGCCTGCTAGGGGAGGACCTCCAACTCGGATCGCTCGCAAATGCGCCAGCCCTGCTGAAGCGCATTGGCTACCAGAAATTCATGGGAATATTCGTAGGTGTGGTCGGTGCAGGGGACTTCATCATCCACCCGGCATTTGAACGATTCATCGTCCATGCTCCAGACGACCAGCGTCAGCGGGCCGGAGTACCAGGGGCGGTCGGTCAGTTCAGCACCGCGCTCCGGAGCGTCAACCACATCGAGTTCGTAATAGAGGCAGGTGTAATCCGTCACTTTATCCGGATCGTGCCAAACCCGTTTCTCAACGCGACAGCGGCTCATGCCCGCAGATCTCCTGTTTTTGCGGGCGGGCCGCGGCCCACCCTCGAATGGCTCACCGTAAAGCAGGGAATCCAAACCCTAGTGGGCAGGGGAATTGCCCCTGGCCCACGGCAGAATCCCGATAAAATCGGCTGCTGCGCCTGGCGGAGGGGCGGCCCCGTCGCGGCCAAATGGCACTCCCATCAAACAGCGCGTTAAATCCTGTCGATCCAGGCTTCGGTTTCGGGCAGGAAGTGGGCAAGCCCCTCCAGCACCCCGGCACTATAGTTGCCGTTCATGTTGTGAAAGCCTCCGCGGGCCACGTAGAGGCGTTGGTCGAGCCCCAGTTTCCGCAGGGACCGGGAGGCCTCCTCAACCACATCGGGGTGGGCATTTCTGACCAGGACGGCCTGTAGCCGTCCGCTGGTGACGACCGGCAGATCATTGCCGCTGTCGCCGGCAAACACGGTTCGGGTCGAATCGAAACCTCGACGGGCCATCAGAAACTCCATGGCGTGCCGCTTGGTCGCGCAGGCCGGCAACACATCCAGCAGTCCGGTATCGGCCTCTTCATCGATACTCCAGATCAGGCTGGCGCGTACGGTTTGCCTTTTCAGGCGGCTCTGCATTTCCGACAACAGCTCATCGCGCGACAGGTCGGCGGGCGTGTAATAACTGAGCTTATACGTATTTTGTTTTTCCGCTTCCTGGAGCCGTAGCGGATCCAGGTCGGCAAACAGGAAGGCCAGATCATCGCGGCTGGCACCGGCCCAGTCGGGGGCGATGTGCTCTGCCCATTCAGGCCAGGGGTGCCAGTCATCGCCGTGAATTTCGTAGATGGTGGTGCCCACATCACCAATGGCGTAATCGGGCACGGGCAGGGCGTACTCAGTGATTGCCTGGCGCAACAGCGCCTCGTGGCGGCCACTGACATAGGCCAGCATCATTTCGGGCCGGGAAGCCACTGTGCGCAGCCGCGGTCGCGCCTCCGGCGATTCCGGCGCCGCACCGTTGGGCAGAAGGGTGCGGTCCAGATCACTGCAAAGGAGTATCGAGGGAGTCATAGCTAAAAGCGGACGTTTTTACGCAAGTCCTTGGTCCGACCGTGCTTCTTTTTGCTTTCGATTCGCCGCCGCTGGGAGCCTTTGGTCGGCTTGGTCGGGCGACGCTTTTTGCGGGTAGCCACGGCCTCCCGGATCAGCACCTGCAGACGGGCCAGCGCCGCTTCGCGGTTTTTCTCCTGACTGCGGTGCTCTTGGGATTTGATCACCACAATGCCGTCCTGACTAATCCTCTGATCCGACAACGCCAGCAAGCGTTCTTTATAGAGGTCCGGCAGCGATGAGGCCTGGATATCGAACCGAAGATGAACCGCCGTGGCCACCTTGTTGACATTCTGTCCGCCCGCTCCCCGGGAGCGGATCGCGCTCAGCTCGATCTCGGCGTCGGGAATAGCAATCTGTCGGGATATCTTAATCATAGCGACAGCCAGTTTAGCAGCCGTTCGCTAGCAGGCTGTTGAAAACACCCTCTCCAGAGGGCTCCAGAGGGAGAGGGCTGGGGTGAGGGGATACTCAATAAAAGGTAAGTTACTGATTTTGTGCCCCTCATCCTGACCTTCTCCCTCAGGGAGAAGGGAAAACCTTTTTCAACAGCCTGCTAGTGCTCGGTTTCCGCCAGGGCTGGCAGACTGAACTCCCCCACCAGCCATTCACTCAGCGCGGCGGCGGGCAGCGGCCGGCTGATGAAAAAGCCCTGGAGCCGGTCGCAGGCGAGTTCGGCCAAGGCATCGCAGGTATCGGCATCCTCCACGCCCTCGGCAACCACCACGAGACCCAGGGTATGCGCCAGGCCGATGGTGGAGGCGACGATGCGGGCGTCGTTCTCTTCCCCACACATATCGCCAACGAAGCTACGATCGACTTTCAGCTCCCGAACGGGCAGCCGTTTCAAATAGGCGAGAGACGAATAGCCGGTTCCGAAGTCATCGATGGAGAGCGGACACCCCATGGCGGCGAAACGGTTCAAGACCTCCAGTGCCTGCTCCGCATCGTGCATGACGGCGCTTTCGGTCAGCTCGAGCGTCAGTCGCTCCGAAGCGTTGGTCGTCTGGTCGATCAAATCGGCAACGTGGTCGGGCAACTCATGGTCGGTGAGATCCTGAGCGGACAGGTTGACGCACATGGAGAGATCCAGTCCCTGCTGAAACCAGATCGCCTGTTGAGTAAGGGCCTCCTTCAGTACCCAACGGGTGAGGGCTTTGATAACACCGGTCTGCTCCGCAATGGGGATGAATTCGGCAGGTGATATCGGCCCCAGCTGGGGATGCGTCCAGCGGACCAACGCCTCGACGGCAACCACCCGGTTTTCCTTCATCGCCACCTGTGGCTGGTAATGCAGCTCGAGGTCGTTGGCCTCGATCGCCCGGCGCAGATCGCCGAGCAGCATCAGCCGCCGCGTACCGTGGGGATCGAGCGTGCTGTCGTAAACGGCAAAGTTTTCACGATGGCGTTTTGCCTGACGCATGGCGACGTCGGCGCGGCGCAGGAGAGTCACTGCATCTTCGGCATGGTCCGGGCAGATGGCGATGCCGATATTGGCCAGCATATCGAGCGAAATGCCACTGACGTGAAAGGTCGGCGAGAGGGTGCGTCGGATCGCCGCCACCGACTCGGCGGCACCCATACCGGCGGGAACCGGCATCACCACTGCAAACTCATCCCCACCGGCCCGCGCCACCACTGCCGCCTCTTGAAGACCCCGCGTCAGTCGATCGGCGACCTGCTTCAGAAGGAGGTCGCCCGTCTCGTGGCCGAGCGTGATATTGATCTCGTTGACGCGCTGCATGTTCAGCAGCGCCAGCACAAAGCGCCGCCCGTCTCGGGCGACGTCCTCGACCGCTTTGGCCAGTTGCTCGTCAAGGGATTTTCGGTTGGGGAGTCCCGTCAACGCATCGGACAGGGCGGTGCGTTCCAGGGTTCGAAAGTGATCCTCCTGCAATTGCATACGCGCCCGGCTCTCTTCGTTAACGCGTTGGCGCCAATCCTTCAACTGCCGTTCCGCACGGGAGAGGGAGATGAAAAAAAACCCCAAAAGCATCGGCCCGACCACGAGTGACGCTGCGGCCATATCGGCGACCACGTCGTGGCTCTTCGCCGCGCGTGCGGAGATATCGCGCATCAACAGCAGCCGACCCACCCGTCGATCGCCGGCATCCTTCAAAGGCACGGTGCCAATGATGTACTCGTGATCGCGCAGGGAGAGGCGCGTGGCCGTATCGGGCCGGTTTCGCAGCCCTCCGGCGAAGTGGGGGAGCTGGGTGACGGCGGATGAAAGCAGGGTGGAGGTTTCCGAGACCAGCACCTCGTGGTCGATGAGGTCCCACCGTGATTCGCGCCCCAGCATCTGCAATCCGCTCTGCCAGTCATCGCGCGACAGGTAATTTTTTTCGATCAGAACCCCGATTTCCAGCCCGAACATGGGGTGCAGCCGGGTCGTCAGTGCCTCCACCTCTTCGCCCAGTTCGAGGTAACCGAGCAACTCGCCATCGAGCCGCCAGGGCAAAACCGCCCGCAGAGTGAACGTCCCCAACGGTCCCAGTTCCACGCCGTGGGACAGTTCGCCGGTCCGCTGTGCGGCCTTCGCCGTAAAGCGGTCGATGACATCACCGAAACGCTCGGGCTGGTGGACCCGCAGGAAGTTCACCCGGTCGGGGTCATGGAAGTAGAAGTGGGTAATGCGGTATCGGTCTCGCAGGCGCTTGAAAAGCGGCTCCGACAAGGCCAGCAAGCGCTCCTTGTCGCGTGCGGCAAAGGCCTGTGCCAAGGCTTCATTTCGTGCCACCAAATCGAGTACCGCCGAGAGCTTTTCGGCGTGATCATCGAGTAGTGAGCGGTAAACTTCGGAGATGTTTTGGCGAGCGGTGGCGAACTCCTGCTGAATATGAGAAGACTCGTCTTTGTAGATGCTGAATGACAGCACCGCGAAGAGAACCAATCCTCCCAGTACAAACGGCAGCAGTACGGGTTTTTTCAGGTTGACGACGGAACTGTCCATCAAGTCCCTTTCAGCAGCCGATGGCCGAAACCATCATCTTTTGGTTATTTGCGGTTAACCATACCACCTATGGGGATCTATCGGCACAGTGGCTTGTGAATTGCCCATCCAGGCTTGCCCGTCCTGAATCGTGCATTGCAGGCGCATGCTTCGTTCGGCGAGCGCGGCCAAGCCGCCGGTGGCGTTCGGCGTCAGGTCAAATACCTGCAGGTTGCTGAACCGGGTCACCCGACTGCGGGTCCGTTCCCACCACAGCTCGGCCGCGTGGCCGCCGTAGGCATAGATCGCGACCTGTTCGGCCCGGTTGCAGGCCTTTCGAATGCGTTTTTCGTCGGGTTGGCCCACCTCGATCCAGGTTTCGATCTCCCCGGAGAGGTTCCTGGCCCACAGCGCCGGCTCGTCTTCAACGCAGATCCCCCGGGTAAATTCGAGGTGCTCGTTCGCGTGGAAGGCAAATGCCAGTAGCCGAACCATCAGGCGTTCGTCGGTCTCCGAGGGATGTCGCGCAAGGGTCAGGGAGTGGGTGGCGTAGTAGCCGCGATCCATATCGGCGATAGCCAGTTCGGCCTTGTAAATCGTAGCGGTCAGGGCCATCTACACGAGCTCCGGCAAGGGGCGATCGATGCCCTGGAGCGCCTCCAGGGCATCGGCCCGATCCTTGATGTCCTTCACCGCCCGCTTGAAAAAGGGACGCAAGGGCTTCTTCAAATGGCGCAGCACGTCTTTATTGGGAATACCCTTCAACACCGCAAAGAGCGCCAGGGCATAGGTCACATCGTATTGCGAAAGGAAGCTGGTGCGCTCGGCAGCGGGACCGGCGCAAGACCCACAGCCGCCGGTCGGCGCCTTGAAGGCGCTGTTGGCCAACATCAGACCAAAGCCCATGAAGACCCCCAGCACCTCGGTCACATGCGGCCAGTTCTCCTGTCCGCCGGGCGGCTGCTCCTCGGCCATCGATCCCAGGAAGTGGGCAAAGCTCTGGGCAAAGCTGGCGATCAGCGCCTCGGGGTTGCCGATCAGGTTCGGGTCGTAGGTGAAGGCCAGGCCTTGCCCTTCGCTACCCTCCGGGGCGATGCCCTTTGCACCGCGAATCGCGCCCTGGAGTATCAGCCTGGGCCTGGCCTCAGGGTCGAACCGCTCCGGGTCGTCCAGCCGACACGGCCAATGGTCCAGCCCGGCGTGTTGGCGGACCTGCTCGAAGATAAGCCTTGCCATGCCGCTTACCGACTGCTCCCGGCCGGGGAAATGCTCATTGGAGGGGACGACCAGGATCGTTTCCCCATAAAAGATATCGCTGCCGAAGTTCTTCAGGGCCCAGGCGTAGATATCGAAAAGCCACCAAACGGAGGCCTCGTCGAGCAGCGGCTCGCTGCGGAAAAGCGCAAACATGTCCTTACCCGATCAGGAAATCGTGGTCTTAGTATCGCATGAGTGCATGCCATCGGCTGGAACAGACATTCTGTTCCGACACGGGCAACCGGTTACGGTGCCGAGGCGAACCGAAAGCCAAAAGAGGGACTCACATCTGAAACCGCCCATTTCGGTCTCCGGCAGCATCCGCTACGATGAGCGACCCCGGTCGCGCACAACGAGAAAACGGATGAAAACCCACGAGATTCTCGGCCAGCTGAGCCAGATGCACCAGATGATGGCGCACCTTTTCGAATCGGTACCCGAGGCCGACGCCTACCGCCGCTTTTCCCCCGAAGTCCCGCCGCTCGCCTGGCTGTTCGGCCGCGGCGTCTACGTGGAGACCTACTGGCTTCGGGAGGTCATCGAGGCTGACGAGGACATGACCGCCCGTGTAAGGCCCCTGTTCGGTGCCGGCGCACAGCCCGACCAGGACCTTACAGAGCAGCTCCCACCCCGCGAACACCTGCTCAACTGGGCCCTGCAGCTGCAGGACGAGAACCTCATGCGACTGGCCAATCCGCAGCGCCTGCTACCGGCCGATCCGGCCCTGGAGAACAACCGGGTGCCACTGCTCGTTCTTCAGGAATACGGCCGACTCTATGAGAGGATGCTGGCCCAGCTGACCGCCCGGCGCCTGCAGGAGCCCTCCGACTACCGCGTGAGCACGCCGATGGAGCCGTGCCCGCCCTCCGAAGCGCACGTGGACGTCCACAAGGGCATGTTCCGGGTGGGGGCGAAAGAGGATCCGGCGGCCCGTGACAATGAACTGCCCACACAAGTGGTGGAGCTGGATGCCTTTCGCATCGACACCTCACCGGTGTGCAACGGCGCTCTTCTCAGCTTCATGGAGTCCGGCGGCTACGATAAACCCGAGTACTGGAGCGAGGCGGGCAACCGCTGGCGCTCGGCCCATTCTCACCATCCGGTGCACTGGCGACCGGATGAGGCCGGTCACTGGTATGGCATTGGCTTGAATGGCCCGTTCGACCTGATCGCCGACGAGCCGCTCATGGGCATCAGCCGTTACGAGGCCGAGGCCTATGCCAACTGGGTCGCGACTCAGGGCGGGAAACTGGCCGGCGCCGTGCTCCAACACGAGTACCAGTGGGAAGTCGCCGTGCGCAGCCGGGCCGTTACCGACCGCGGGCGCGTCTGGGAGTGGTGCGCCAATCCATTTGAACCCTATAGCGGATATGGCGCACCCCAGTACCCCGAAGCCGCCACTGACTTCGGCCCGGGCCACTACCCCCTGCGCGGAGGCTGCCTGCATACCCAGTTGGCGTTGCGGCGCACCAGCTACCGCCATCACGCGGCGCCCGACGAGCGCCTGCAGTTCTGCGGCATCCGTCTGGTCTTCCCCGGTTCGGACATGCCCTGGCACTGATCGCACCGGGACTCCGGGTGGCATCCCCAGGGGGACGTTCCCCTGGCAGGCTGTTGAAAAACTCCCTCTCCAGCGGGAGAGGGCCCCCCGACGCCCCACTCAATGACTTGCACCCGCTCGGAATTTAATCGTCCGGTGCTCCGGGTTTCAACGAAACCGCCGCGACTTGTTATCCTTACACCCAGTGTCGAGATAACAACCCCGGACGAGAACAGATGACCCAAGACGAATTGCCCGAGATCAAACTGGATGCCGCCAATCTCTACCGAGAGGACACCTTCACGGATCGTCATGCCGGCATTTTGCGCCGCATGACGCCGGTGAAGTCCGACGGCACCACCGATGACAGCCGCCCGACCCTGTTCCTGGGCCAAACACAGCTGATGACCCAGATGGGCACCCTGCCCGTCTCCTTCGAGATGGAGGTAGCGACCCTGGAAGAGGCACTGGAGCAATTCCCCGAAGCGGCCAAAAAGGGTATCGAGGATACCCTCGAACAGCTTCAGGAGATGCGCCGGGAGTCCGCCTCCTCCATCATCACCCCGGGCCAAGGCGGCATGGGCGGCGGAATGGGCGGTCAGCCCGGCGGCGGGATCCAGATGCCGTAGGCGTCGCTCCTGGCGCACTGTACCCAAAAGCCGGAGTGCGGTTTGCATTCCGGCTTTTTCATACTCAGGCCCGATTGCGCCTCGAGTCCAACAGCGCCCTTACCTTTTCGAAGCCCTTGGAGTCCCGGAGCATAAGCGTCAACGGTGAGAGATCACCCAGTTCCGGGTTTCGAAACGTCACCCAATGATCCTGCGTCACCGGGTCTTCGCCGTAGAGCCGCTGCAGGGAACGGTCGATGGCCAACAGATGCCCGGCACGCTCCAGCACACCCGGATCATCCGGCAGTGGCTCACCGTCGCGAAACGGCCCGATGTCGGTCACTGCCAGCAATTCGGCCTGCCTTTGCGGCGAAAGCCCCCAGCGCTGGAGCAGCGCCATCACCACCTCGGCCAGTCCCTGCCTGGCTTCCGACGAGTGCAGCTGCGCCATATACGTCTCTCGCACGGGCGATCTCCCGAACCGATGAAGTTTCCAAGAGGATAGCCGTGCTTTGCCCCGAGCGGGGAGGCCGAGGCCCTTCGAAGCCGAATTCAGAGTACGACGTCGAAGCCTTCAAACTGCGGCGGCCCCAAATAGATATCCCGTGCCGAAGCGGCGCTGGCATGGGCCTTCCGAAAGGCCTCCGACTGCGTCCATTTTTCGAACGCCTCTTGCGACTCCCAAACCGAGTGGGAGGCATAGAGCGTCGCGGATTCGTCGCTCGCCCCGCGCAACAGGTGAAACTCCCTGAAGCCGGGCACATCCTCCAGTTGGCTGTCCCGATCACGCCAAATGGCCTCGAATTCCGCCTCGCGCCCCGGTGCAATCCGGAAGCGATTCATTGCGATATACATATCACCTCTCTTTTTTCCGTTCAGAGCATCAAGAGCTCACGCCGACATAGATCCCATAGTCGCAATGGTTGTATCTCACTACTTTAATCAAGTATATTAGACGCCGTCTAAATTATTGTTAGTCACTTACGCATAAGGAGTCCATCATGAATGTTGATCAGCATCTGAAAGTCGCCCAGTGGCACATGGAACAGGCTCGCCTGCACGCGACCAAAGAGCACGCCTGCGGCTGCCCGCTGAGCCCGGAATACGACAAAATCATCAAGGAAGTGGAAAGCGGAAAGATCATGGAAGAGCTGGTCTGCAACGCTCCCGCCTGAGGGGCTTGCAAACCGCAGGAAACCCGCCACAGCGGCGGGTTTTTTTGTGCCTGAGCGATCGGGAAAGCCGCTCCGCAGTCGCCGCTTGCCGAAGGGTCGGCCGGAGGGATTGCTCCGGCCATAAAAAAACGCCCCCGGGCGACCCCGGAGGCGTTTTTTGCCGTTCCCGTGCGGATCAGACGCAGCCGGTCGGCTTCGGCAGACCACCGTACTTGGTGATGGGTTTCATCGGGCCGGTCAGCCAGAGCTTGAACATCTCTTTCTGATCCTCACCCGCGAACTTGGCGAACTTGCGGATAGGGGGCACCACCGAGTTCTCGTCATAGTACTCGCGAGCTTTCAAGATGTGGGCCCATTTGCTGTCGTCGAGTTCGACGCCATCCGCTTCAGCCATGGCTGCGCCGATTTCCGGGGTCCAGGCATTCATGTCGGTGAGGTATCCGTCACCGTCGCGCTCAGGAAGCTCCATTGTCACTCCTCCAACTAACTTCGGGTTTGGCTCTACTGAATGCAGCTGGTCTAACCAGCTGTGTTTACACTCACAATTTAGAAAGGATTTAAATATATACCCAGTGGTTTTGTCAAGTATTGGCAGCGAAATAGTTTCGCCGCCGGCCCGGCCGGTGCCTTGCCACCGAAGCCGATCACGGACGCCGCGACGATTTGAGCGCTGCTGAGCGCGAGTGAACACGCACTAACCGGTTAGTGCGTACTAACGGGGTTATTGACCCGTAAGAGCCGGGGCTGCTGCTGTTCGAACCAGCGGAGAAAGGAATCCGGATGCAAAAACCGGGGTAGCCGAGCACTTCGTTGCAGATAACCATCCTTGATCGACAGCCCACCCCAGGTCTTTAGCAGGTCGGGGCGCACTCGGTAGGCCCGATCCCGATAGCGGCCTATGGGCAGGCAATGAGACAGCCGACCGGAAACGCCGGGACGGGCGATGATGATCCGATCGCTCGGCCGGGGCGGCAGGCCGCAGCGCGTGTGGGCATTGTTCGGCCGCTCCCGTGAGGAGACCGAGGCGGCGGGCACAAGGGCGTCCACGACGAAAAATCCCACGATCGCATAGACCAGCTCCCTCGCGCCATGAACATCCTCGAGCCCGGCATAGAAAGCGATGAAGTCGCCCGCGGTGAGGTGCGTTTCCAGCTGTTTCGCCTTCCCACCCCGGTCTCCGTACGTGAGGTGGACAAAGTCGGGATCCAGATGCATGGGTTGTAACCGCAGGTACTCGGGAAGTGGGCGTCCAAAGGCTTTGAGGTCCGGGGCCAATGCTTCATAGAGCGTCTTGAGGCCGGGATGCTGTGCCTGCTGCTCGGGGATGGGGACATAGACGAAGCGACCGGTATTGCTATCGACCGGCCCGTTCCAATAGCCGCCGCCAGCGCTGCGATCGGCGCCGATACGGACCATAAGTCCCGTCATTCCACCCCCTTTGCCTCTCCGAGCTACACGGATTAGAGCGCGCGGCGGCGTGGTCGTTCAAACCCCTTTCGGTCTCAGTCGGTAGTCGGCGGCCGCAGAATCAGCGTGCCGTTGCGCTGCAGGAACTCAAGGTGTTTGAGTGCGCTCATCCCGAGCAGGATCTGGTCGTCATCCATGCCGGGATTGAGGTGACCCCGCACCCCACGCAGGCGAAACGGGCCGAGCCCCAGTTCCTCGATGCGGGTGGCGCGGGCGGTGACCGTTCCGTTGGCGGTCCTGACCTGGTGGCGGGCGCCCGGCTCCAGGCCCAATGCCGCCCCCAGGTGCTCGGGGACGGAAACCAGGGTCGCGCCGGTGTCGAGCAGGAAGGTGACGGGCCGGCCGTTGACGGTGCCGGGGGCCACGTAGTGTCCGAGCGGATTGCGGCGCAGCACCAGTTCCGTCCTTTCGGCGCCGGCGCGGACTTCGAGCTGCCGATTGGGGTGATTGAGGCGCTCCAGATAACCGTCGAACAGCAGCCAGAGCAGGCCTATCGCCAGAATCCAGGCCAGGGCGACCATTCCGGTCCCGAGGCGACGAGTATCCGATGGCTGTGAGTCGTTCAATCGGGTTTCCGGGGCTGGGAACTGAGGTGAAAAGGGTACACCACGAAGGACACCGGGAAGAGCTTCGGTGCTTTTCGGTGTCCTTCGCGGCGAGCGGTCTACTCGGCGGGCCAGAAGGGGGTCTCGATGCCCTCCCCCAAATCCGCCTCAATCAGACGGCGGCGCGCCTCCAGCAGGCGCTCGATCAGCTTCGGCTCGGCCTTCTCGTAGGCCTCGGCATCCGGCACCCGTTTGACCACCACGCCCAGCAGTTCGGTGATGGCGTTGCCGATGGAGTTCTGGCTGATGGTGACGATGAGCTTGCCTTCATCGTTGCGGTAGATGAGCTGCTTGAAGGCGGGCTGCCAGCGCACCGCGTTGGCGTAGGCCGGATCGGTGATGCAGCGATCGCGCACCTTCTTGGCCGTGGTGAGGAAATCGTTGTTGAACATCAATACCCGCTCGACCGCCTCGGGGAAGTAGAGGTCCGGGGGCATCGGGGCGTTGCGGGTGGAGACCTGGCTGAAGAAGGTGCGGTAGAAGTCCAGAAAGCCCTTCAGCACCTCGTCGTACTCGTGCCAGAAGCGGATGTTCTCCAGGGTGGCCCCGCCGCCGGGGATCTCCCAGCTGGGCAGCCCCTGCGGGTAGCCGGTCAACTCCAGCCGGGCCGCCTCGTCGCTGACCGGTTTGAGCACGGAAAGGTCGAGCGCCTCACAGATAAACTCCCGGTAGACATCGTGCATGTACTTCTCGAACAGGCTGTGCTGGCCACCGTCGGTCAGGTTGGGATCCTTCAGGTCGGCCGGCTCGGCCTCGCGCAGCGTTGCCTTGTCGAACACCATGAAGTGGTTGTGCAGCATGCGGATACTCGGCACCCCGGGCGAGGTGAGCGGCCAGGTGGCATCCAGGCTCGCCTCACCTGCGAGGATCAGGTGCTCCTCCGGATCCGGGTACTCCTCCAGCATGTAGTTGATGAGGATCTGGTTCATCCGGTTCCAGACATGCTTCACCGACTCCGGGACCTGGGTGCGGCGCACCGGCCGGCCCAGCGGATTGAGGATGCACTGGGAGGTGTTATAGATAATCGAGCAATCGAACTCGTTGCTGTGCCCCAGGGCCTTGCGGTAGAGCAGCAGGTTCTCCGGATTGCTCAGGAGCCCGTTGTTGTGCACCAAATCGTTGAGATTCTCGGTGCTGTTAAAGAACTCGTTGGGCTTCATGCCCTCGGGGACTTCCAGGGGAATGGGGCGAAAGGGCGTAACGATTCGTCGCGGGCCGGACTGCATAGGGTTACCTCGGAGATTTTCCTTATAGGCTTATAAGCCTTTGATATAACAGATATAAATCAGATGAACTCACCTTAGCACCATCCCTTGGCAAACGGTAGCCGGAAATCGGGGTACACCCTTCGAACCCAAAGCACGCCGCATTGGAGTGCTCCGCATGGGCCGGTTCCGCCCATTACAACCACCCGGGGTCTGCGCAATAATGCGCCGTTTTGGCAAAGCACCCGATCGATGCCCCTGCACCACGACCAACCGCTGTTCCGCCCCCCTGCCGAAGCGGACAACCTGATCATTCAGGCCACCTACGGCTGCAGCTTCAATCGGTGCAGCTTCTGTGCGATGTACCGGGGCAAGGATTACCTCGAGCGGCCGCTCGAGAGCGTCGTTGCGGAGATCCGCGAAGCCGCGGAGATTTATCCCGATGCCCGCCGCGTGTTCCTGGCCGATGGGGATGCCCTCGCCCTTCCCACGGCTCACCTGGTCGCGCTGCTCCGGGCGCTCGGAGAGGCCCTGCCGCGGCTCACGCGAGTGACCTGTTACGCCACGCCCTCCAATATTTCGGGCAAGAGCCTCCCGGAACTGCAAAGACTGCGTGCGCACGGTCTTACGCTTCTCTACCTGGGCATCGAATCGGGTTCTGACCTTATTCTGAAAAAGGTCACCAAAGGCGCTACCCGGCGCACGATCGCCGAAGCAATGCTCAAGGCCTCGCAGGCCGGGCTCAAGGTCTCCGGGACCGTCATCCTCGGCCTCGGCGGCACCCGCCATTGGCAGGCCCACATCGACGGCACAATAGCGTTGCTGAACGAGTCGCCGCTGACCCACCTCTCCACGCTTCAGCTCTACCTGGACGCCCGCGTCAGGGAAGAGTTTGAGCACCGTTTTGGGGAGCCCTTCGAAATGCCGGATGACCGGGCCATCCTGCGAGAGCAGGAACGGCTGATCGCCGATCTCAATCCGCCGCAGCGGATCATTTTTCGCTCCAACCATGCCTCAAACGCCCTGGCGCTGGCCGGCAACCTTCCGACCGATCGCGACCGGCTGCTGCGTCAAATAGATGAGGCCGTCAATGGCAGCCGCCCGCTGAGGCCTCACCACTTGCGAGGGCTCTAGAGCACCGAACGGATAGAATTCCGAGCGGGGTGCAAAGCATTGATACTGGGGGCGTCCCCGAAATCAGTGACTTTCGCCGCGAAGAGCAAACTCACTCAATGGATTCGGGACAGATCACCCAAACGCACTCCCACCAGGCGCACTTTTGCGCCCGCCAAATCGAATCGGTGCAGGTCTCTTTTGGCCGCCTCGAAGAGGGTCGCAAATTCATTCGTCGGCTCCTGCAGATGAACGGCGTGGGTGTGGCTCTCAAAGTCGGAGAAGCGGAGTTTGACGCTGACGCTCCGGGCGAGTGAACCCGAGTTGTGCAGACGCGCCACCAGGCCCTCGGTCAGGGCGATCAATTCGGACTCGATGGTTTTCGGGTCATCGGTGTCCCGCTGGAAAGTCGCCTGATGGCCGAAGGACTTGGGCTCCCAGTGTGCTGTTAAGGGGCTCTCGTCGATGCCGTGCGCGGCCCGATGCAGATAGTGGCCGCGGGCGGGTTTGAACTGCTCGACGAGAACCGCTACCGGTATCTTCGCCAGCTCGCCGATGGTTTTTATCCCCATTTTTTGCAACTGTGTTTCGCTCTTCGGCCCCACGCCCCAAAGGCGTCTCACGGGCAGTGGCCAGATCCGCGGTGCGATATCCTCTTCGGTCAGCACCACCAGGCCATTCGGTTTTTCCAGGTCCGAGGCCATCTTCGCCAGCAGCTTATTGGGGCCGATACCCACGGAGGCAGTCAGTCCCGTCTCTTCCCGAATCCGTGCTTTGAGCGTGCGGGCGGTCGCCAACGGATCGGCTGTCTGTGATAGATCGAGAAACGCCTCATCGATCCCCCCTTCCTCCACGGTCGGCGAATAATCCTGAAGGATGGCTTTGATGCGTTCGGAAGTCTTCAGATAGGTGGGGTGGTCCGTCGGCAGAAAGTGACAGCGCGGACAAACCCGAAAGGCCGTGCGCAACGGCATCCCCGAATGGACGCCATAGCGCCGGGCTTCATAGGAGGCCGTCGATACCACGCCCCGTTCGGAAGGGATGCCCCGGCCGCCCACCACCACCGGTTCGCCCCGAAGCTCGGGGTGCCGCAAGAGTTCCACGGCGGCGAAAAAGGCGTCCATATCGATATGCAGAATGCGGGGCATTGGCGGCTTCCTGACAACCTGCCGTCAGTCTAGTTGTCCCGCTTTGGTCGATGAAGGTCCCCACGAAACTGATCGAACCGTTCAGGCGCGCAGCCAAACCTCTTTCAGTCCGGAAGGCATCAGCCCGGCGACATGCCTCGTCTCATCAATGGGAAGTACCCGTTTGACAGCACCGAAGACCGCTTCGGTGGCCTGCTCCGCCACATCATCCGAGGTCTCCAACTCGCTGCCGACGGCGTGGATGAATTCCGTCGCATCCAGAGTATCGACGGCCCGTCCGCCCTCGATCTCCTGCTGTAGGATTCCGGGCTCCAGCGACAGCGAACCGATGGGCGTCGGCAGTTGCCCGAACAGATGTTCGGCTTCCGTCTGGGGTAGTCGCCGGCGCAGATGAATCAACACGCTTTGCACGGCATCGCGCTCCAGATCATCGCTTTCGGCCAGCCAGCGCCTCTCGACCTGACTCCAGAAGAGCTCGTCGTTTTCCATGGCCCGTCCCTACCTCTCTCTGTTCCTGAGCGGGCAAGAGTCCGTTACCGACAAATCAGCAAAAGCGCCGCTACGATGGGGACATCATTTGGTTCAGGGCGGCCTGATCGGGACCCACGAAGGGGAGCGAACCGGGAGCCGCCGAGAGGTATGCCACCAGCGCATCCGCCATTCCCGGTGCCGGCGGGAGGTGGCTGCTCAGGACTGTCGTCGCCTGGAGATTGCGCATCGTCGTCAACCGCTCATCGAAGCGCTTCGGGTCGGTCACCTGCAGCCACGGCGCATCGACCGTGGCCCAGCCCAACATCCCTTCGCGCAGGGCCTCGGTCGGGATGTCCGTGGCGCTCTCGGCCGGTTCCGCCATCAGGGCGCCGCAGCAGTCCGCACTGAACAGCGATCCGGTCTTCGTATCGAATGCACCCGTGGTTTCGGGGGCATCAAAAATGGGCGGTTTCTCGGCCTGCAACTGCCGATCCCCCACATCCAGTTTCTGTCCCGGATTCAGGAGATAGGTGCGCTCCACGGGGAATCCGTGCATCGCCAACTTTCCGCTACCGACGAACGATGTCACGATGCGCGCCTGTGGCGCCGCTTCGAGAACCGCGGCCAGATTACCGATGTGATCGGGATCGATATGGGTCAGCCAGATCCAGCGAATTGCGGACGGATCGATCACCTCCCGCAGTCCGGCCAGAAAATCGGAGCGCAGTGCATCCAGCCCCGTGTCGATCAGTACCGGCTCGGCGGCGCGAAGCACAAACGCATTGACCGGCAGGACGCCGAAGCCGGGTACCGGGAAATAGGCGGGCAGCACGACGGTATCGCTGCCGGCGCCGCGGGGCTCGAACATCGTTGGCCTATCCATTGCCACTCCTCCTGAAGCGGTTACCCGCCGTTGGTGATAGCTCCCGTGTTTGCGCGTCCTGTCGCGCCATTTTTCACGCTCGGACCTGGACGACGGCCACACTACCGATGCGGCTTTGGGCAGGCATGATGTTCCGCAAACGGTTCTACATAAGTAAGCATTTAGGCTATCGCCTGCCGCTTGTCAGCCCATTGGCGCTGCCGTCGATCGAACGCTGAGGTGCGCCGGTCGAAGGCCCGCCGCGGAATGCTATAGTGGCCACCCACCGCCCTCCACTGCCGGGGGCACGCTGCATCAAAATAGAAAGACACTGAACAGCCTCCTCACAGAGAACCATGCCTGGACCCAGGGAAATCGTGATTTGCGGCCTCGACGGGGTGATCGCCCTGCTCGAACACCGCCTGCATCACCTCTACAACGAAGAGGGGGTAAAAGACTGGGATCGCTTCCTCGAGGCCTGCATCGACGACATGCCCAATCTCCCTCTCATCGACCGGCTCAATCAGGCACGCGGTGAAGGCGTTCCGGTGATGCTCGTCACCGGCCGCAGTTCGGTGGTGCGGAGCCAAACAGAGGCCTGGCTCCGCCAGTGGCATATCGGCTACGACGCCCTGATCATGCGCCCCGCCGGCGATTTCACCCCTGCCGGCAAGTTCAAGGCGGCGGTTATCGAGCAGCACTTCGCCGGTGCCACCATCCGCCGCGTCTACGAATCGGTTCAGCAACTCGGTGTGGTGCGCTGGTGCACGGAGCGGGACATCCCCTGCACGCTGGTGGGCGCCAATCAGGGCAACGGGGAGAGTCGCGAACTCTTCGAGCTTAAAGTGGTGAACCACGCCTGTGGGCATATTTCCCTCTATCCCTTCTATGGCGATGACGACTTCACCTGGGATGAACGCGTTCGGCAACTGGCCGATATTCCCTGCCGGCTCTGCCAGGCCGAAGAGATGGCGAAGGAGCGCAAACAGAAAGCCGATGAGGCCCGGCTCGCCGCCCGGGAACAGGGACTGCCGCCCCTGGAAGGCTCCGAAAAACAGGTGGAATGGGCCGAAAGCATCCGCATTACCGCCTTCAGCGCGGTTAACAAGGTGCTCAAGTGGATCGATCAGGTCAGTGACGCGGCCGAAGCGGAAGACCCGGACCACTGGCACACGGTTACGCAGGGCATAAACCGGGCGATCACCTACCTCGAGGAGCAGGTGGAGGCCAAATGGTGGATCGACCACCGCCACGGCATCATGAATAACCTCGATGGCGGACGGGCACTGCTATCGGCCGTGGCGGAGCAGGAAGGGTATGTCTAAATAGCAATATTGTGCCGAATTCGCTATAGTGGCTGGCGTGGCGCCCCTATAGCGCGGCGTTTTCGCCTCCATAAACGGCAGTCACAAGGAGCGAGTGCCATGTCTGCAGTCGAAGAAAAGTCCACCGTTCGCCAGCAATATCGGGTGGTTAGCGTTAAAAAAACCAAAAAACCCGAGGGAATGGAAGGCAATAACTGGCATTGCTACATCATCGAGCGCGGCACCTCCGTGGTCACGGGTCAAAAGCCCGGAACCCTCAAGGCGGTGACCGAACACGCCGAGCAGGTCGCCAGCGACCTCAACGCCCGCAGTGGAATCAGCGCAGGTTCTCCCTACGCGGCCCGGAAGGGCAAATAGCCCAAGCCCTTTGGCGCTCTCCCGGCGCAATCCGGGACAAAGAGCCGAATCGGCGGTTTCCCCTTGGAGTGGCCCATCGGGTGCAATGCACCTGAAGTACTTCCCCCGTTCCGCGGAGAGTGTCTCGTCAGTTCAGCCCGGCGGCGAAACGATGCAAGCCTCGTACGGATGCCGCTGCTGGATCAGACCGCTGTAGAGAAAAACTTCCAGCAGGTTTTCGTACGCCTCCCGTGAAATAGCCACCTCGGGCGTCCAGCAGCCCAGTTTCTGATAGCTGGCGATGGTGTCCGCCAGCACGGTCGGGTCGATATCGGGGAAAAAGCGCTGCTCGATACGGGCAATCTCGTTGGCCGGGGTCTGCAGCACGAACTCACGGCCCTTCCTGTAAGCACGCATAAACGCCGCCGCCATATCGCTTTCCAGCCACTCCCGCGTGGCACAGAGACTACTGAAGGCGACCGGGCCAACGGCATCGCCGACCGCCGCGACCGGATAGCCGATGCCCTCGCGCTCCAGCTGTTGCGGTGCCGGTCCCTGCTGATGCACATAGTCCCCCTCTCCTTCGCGGAAGGCCCTGTCGATGGCCTTCACATCACCGGCATCGATCACCTGCAGGTCGTCGAAGTCCACGCCCTGCTTGTGCAATCCGTAGCGGAGCATCGCCATCGGCTGGAAAAAGTGGTCCACCAGTACCTTTTTGCCGGCAAGGTCCCGCCATTTGAAGTCGGGCTCCGGATGGCGTCCCGCGATGAAGAATCCGTCCCGCTCGTTGATTTGGGCAAAGTGGACGATATCGCAAGGCTTTCCCGCCTCCAGATCCGCAAAGTTCGTGGCCACCGCCGACTGGGAAAGATGAAATTTCCCCTGCCGCAGCGCATCCGGCACCGATGCATCCGGCGGAGAAGGCTCGTAAACAGGCTTCAACCCCTGCTCTTCGAGAAAACCACCGGCGATGGTCGTCAACAGCGGCGAATAAAAGGCCGAGTGGCGAAGAGCGGTAATGCGGATCTCAGTCATGCCGATTCCTTACGGGAAGTTAGGTGGTGAATTCTAGTTCAGTTTAGCGGGGAGGGAATGGCTTCGGTTCCTGACGGGGATCAAACAAAGTGCCGCAAATAGATATAGAGGTTTGCCACCGCCACGCTGCCGATCATCACCGGCATCCCGATGGCCAGAAAACGCGCGAAACTGATCGGTGTCCCGGCCCGTTCGGAAAGCCCCGCCACCATGACATTCGCCGCCGCACCGATCAGCGATCCATTCCCTCCGAGGCAGGCCCCCAACGCCAGCGACCACCAGACCGGCTCTGCGGCCGCCACCCCGCCCAGGCCGGGCTCCATGGCATCCACCAACGGAATCATAGTGGCCACGAAGGGGATGTTATCGATGGCCGCCGATACGCCGGCCGAAAGCCACAGGGTGGAGAAGGCGGTCACCATGGGGTCCCCACCGGTCATTCCCATCAGTTGCCCGGCGAGTTGATCCAGCAGCCCCGTTGCCTGGATGCCGTGCACCACCACGAACAGACCGATGAAGAAGAACAGGGCGTTCCATTCCACCTCCTGCAGTGCCGAACGCACCTGCTCCGCCTGGCCGCGGCGATCCTGATCCATGCCGGTCAAAAGCAGCAGCAAGGCCGCGCCGGAGAGCGCGGTGGTACCGGGCTGGATGTGGTAACGCTCTCCCAGCACAAAACCCAACAGCACCAGGACCAGCACGGCCAGGGACTGCTTCATCAGACGGACATCCTGGATGCTGCCGCGCTCGTCGAACCGCATTACGCGCGCTTTCAGATCCACCGTGGTCTTGAGCGAACGCCCCCAGAGTCCGTAGGAGAGGGCGAGCATCAGGATAAGGATCAGCAGCGAAACCGGTCCCAACTGCAGCAGGAAATCGTTGAAGCTGTAACCGGTGGCCGACCCGATCAGGATGTTGGGTGGGTCGCCGATCAGCGTGGCGGTGCCGCCGACGTTGGCGGCCAGTATTTGGCTGAAGAGAAAGGGATAGGGCGAGACCTTCAGCTTGTCGACGATCAGCAACGCCACCGGCACCACCAGCAGCACGGTGGTGAGGTTGTCCAGAAGGGCGGAAAAAAGAGCGGTTACGATAGCCAGCAGGACCAGGATGCCGATGGGCTCGGCCTTTGCCCGTTTGGCCGCCCAAATCGCCACGTATTCGAAGATCCCGGTTCGCCGGGTAATGGCAATGATGATCATCATGCCGGAGAGCAGCGCGATGGTATTGAAGTCGATTCCCTCGATCGCCTGCTCCTGATTGATGATCCCGGTCACGACCATGGCACCGGCCCCCAGGAGAGCCGCTACGGTGCGATGGACCTTTTCGGTCAACAGCATTGCGTAGGTGGCGGTGAAAATCCCCGAGGCAAGCCAAAGGGGATCGAGCCCGAACAGAATGGCCGAGGCGGCCCCTTCCGTACCGGCGCCGTGCATTACGCCCCCTCCCCTTCGGGCGGTTGTTGCCCGATCCCCTCACTCCAGGGCTCTTCGCCGCGCAGCAGTGCGAGGACGGTCAAGGTAGAGATGGCCCCCATCAGCCTGCCGCTTTGCGGGTCAACCACCGGTACCACGAACTGCGTCCCCGCCAGGATCTTCTGAGCCTCAATCAAAGGTGCGTCGGGACCAACCACCTCGGCTCGCGGATCCATCACCTCACCGATGGACCGCTTGCCGAGCTCATCCAGACGCTCCCGCAGCTCTTCGGGTGACTCGCGCAGGTATCCCATGCGATCCAGCCCTCGGACCATGGTCAGATATTTGGGCAGAAGACCTCGCATCAGCCGATCCCCCGAGAGAAGGCCCACGAAACGCTCCTCCCGATCCACAACCGGAACCAGGCCCATATGCCTGTCCAGAATGAAATCGATCGCCTTTGCCACCGGGTCGTCCGCATACAGCGGCGTCATCGTGGAACGCATGACCTCGCGACATGTCAGCATGGCCGCTTCTCTCCCGGTTTCGCTTCGGCACCCGCCGCAGCGGGAATGACCAAGGCCAAAAGCCTACTCCGACAGGCAAACGGAGTCACACCCCCGGGCGGTCGGTGAGAGCTCAAAAAGCCCTGAACCGACCCGGTCACGCCAAGTCCAAAGGAAAACGGCAGTCGAATGACGGTTCATCGATGCCAGACACACCGCATCAGATTTAATGGAGAACGACCATGGCAAACGCAAACGGAGCCGGCGAAGACGACAGGCGCCGGGACGAGCCGACCGGGGGCCGTAAAAGGGGCCTTAGCATGCACGAGGGTATCGCCATCTGGTGCGACTGCTGTTCGTGCGAGGCCGAAGAGCGCTGGGTTCAGGTCGGTAAGGAGCTGGGCATCGATATGAGTGATTATGAACCCGAGGAGAGCGAGTGACTTTCGATCACTCGCAGGACCTCAAGCTCTGCCCGTGGGAGCGGCATCCTGCCGCGATACAGTGTCAACCGGGGCTTTCGCGGCTGGAAGCCGCTCACGGCACAGGGAAAATTGGGGCTTAGCCCCTGTGGAAGCGGCATCTTGCCGCGATCGACCCCGGCCACCCATCGCGGCTGGAAGCCGCCCACCACACGGGGAAGATCGAGAGCGCCTAAGTACCCACGAATGAACTTTCGGGATCCCGAGCCAACTGGTGGGTAGTGCCGAAGCAGCGGCTACAGTTTCCGGGAACAGGGCCAGCCCGGCGTCACACCATGGATCTCTATGTCGGTACAAGCGGCTTCGCCTATAAAGCGTGGAAGGGCAGCTTCTACCCGGAGGCTATCGCCGAGAAAGCGATGCTGGGGTGGTATGCCGAACAGCTCAACGCGGTGGAGATCAACAGCACCTTCTATCGGTTTCCGACCTCCGCCGGACTGAAGGCCTGGGGGGCCCAGGTCCCCGACGGGTTTCGCTTCGCCATCAAGGTCCCGCAACGCATCACCCACACCAAGCGACTGCACGATGTGGATGATGACGTCGGCTATCTGGTCGATACGGTGACCACCCTCGGCCCACGGCTCGGACCACTGCTTTTTCAAACCCCGCCCAACCTGAAGCGGGACGTGGCGAGCCTGGAAAACCTCGCTTGGCTAATGCCTCCGGGCCTGCGGGTGGCGTTCGAATTCCGCCATCAGAGCTGGTTTTGCGAAGAGGTCTACCGGCTACTCCGAAAAGAGGGGCATGCCCTGTGTTTTAACGATGCCCTCATGGGCATGCCGCATCCTGGCGCGGATTGGGGCTATTTCCGCCTGCGCCGGGAGCAGTACACAGAAGCCGACCTCACCACCAGTATCGAAACGCTCCGGGCGCAGCCCTGGCGCGAAGCCTATGTCTTCATCAAGCATGAGGCTCCCGATTCGCCTCTTCTCGCCCGCCGCTTTGGCCAATTGGCGAGGGAGGCGAATAGTCGCTAGCAGGCTGTTGAAAAACACCCTCTCCAGAGGGAGAGGGCTGGGGTGAGGGGACTCAATAAAAGGTAAGTTACTGATTTTATCCCCCTCATCCTAACCTTCTCCCTCAGGGAGAAGGGACAAAAAACCTTTTTCAACAGCCTGCTAGGGAATCCCCGTCCGGCGTCGACAGCGAAAAGGGGCTTGGGTTACGATCCCGGCCGGGTGGCCAGGCCAGGGTGTCGCACCGGACCGGTAAAAACCTCATGGATGCCTCGGGGCCACCGGTCAGAGACTTCCCACCACTGAATCGGTCCGTGATCATGGAAACCCGCTGTGCAGTATAAAAAGACCTATTTTGCGGCCGGCCTTACTGCGCTGTTAGTCATCGGTTTCCTCGCCACCAGCATCGTCAGCTATTTCGTCACCGAAAATTCCCTGAGCGAACGCATCGCCGAAGAGGCGCTCCCCCTCACCAGCGACAATATCTATTCCGAGATCGAGCGGGATCTGCTGCGCTCGATTCTCATCTCGTCCGTGATGGCTCACGATACCTTTGTCCGCGACTGGACCCTGGATGGTGAAAAGGAGCCCGAACGGATTATCCGTTATCTCAAGCAGATCCAGGACAAATACGAGACCACGACCTCATTCTTCATTTCCGACCGCACGCACAAGTATTACCACCCCAAGGGCGTGATCAAGACCGTCAAGGCTGACGACCCCGCTGACGCGTGGTACTTCCGGGTACGGGAGATCAATGAACCCTACGAGATCAATGTTGACTGGGATACCGCGGATCGAAGCCGGTTAAGCATCTTCGTCAACTATCGTGTCTCCGACTACAGCGGCCAGTTCGCCGGCGTGACGGGAATCGGGTTATCGGTGAATTCAGTGGCCGAGCTCATCGAGAGCTATCAGAACCGATATGGACGCCAGATCTACTTCGTGGACCGCGAAGGCAAAATCACAGTACGAGGAAACGGCTTGGCCGAGTTCGACCGAATCCAGGATCGCCCCGGACTCGAAAAGATGTCGACACGTATCCTGACCAACCCGAGCTCCTCGATCACCTACAGGAAACCCGATGGCGAAAAGGTCTACCTCAACAGCCGGTTGGTCCCGGAATTCAACTGGTATCTGATCGTCGAGCAGGCCGAGTCCGCCGCCAATTCGCGCATTCTCAATGCCTTGCTAATCAATATCGGGGTGGCGCTCAGTATCACCGCCCTGGTTCTGACTGTCGCCTTCTTCTCGGTGAGAGGCTACCAGCGAAGGTTGGAGGAGATGGCCACGACCGACAAATTGACCGGCGCGGCCAACCCGCATGTGTTCGAAGATGATCTTCACCCACGATATCAAGTCCGCCAGCCGTCGGGGCGACCCGGTCTCACTCGTCAACATCGATATCGATCACTTCAAGGCCATTAACGATACGTACGGCCATGAAGGCGGCGACAGAGTCCTGAGGAAATTCGCCGCGATCGTGCGCGACCATATCCGGGATTCCGATACGTTCTGCCGCTGGGGCGGCGATGAATTCCTTGTTCTCATGAGCGGCTGTGAACTCGATATCGCCATCCGCACTGCCGAACGGATCCGGGATGCCGTGCGCCGACATCCGTTTCGCTTCGGAGAAAAAGAGATACCGGTGACACTGAGTGTCGGGGTGGCGCAACGCCAACCCGGAGAGGGACTGCCCGGGCTGGTCAAGCGCGCAGACGTTGCACTCTATGCATCGAAAAACCAGGGTCGAGACCGGATTAACATCGCCTGAGTCGGTGCTCCGGCGTGGCGCGTGAACGGCTTATCGAAACAGCGGTACCTCTCCGCGCCACTGGTAGGGCAGCGTTACCTCATCCCTGGCACCGGGAACCTTCAGGTGGCCGCTGAACGCCACCGGCAGTGAACGGGCCTGCTGCAGGGCTTGCATCACGTTCGCTATTTGGCCGTAGTCCAGTGTGAGGCGCAGGCGTAGCGTCCCCGACCGATCGGGTTTAACCGACAGCGGTTCGGTGCTCCGGCCGTTCAGCACCGAGGCCTCGCCCAACTTTAGCTGGTAGTCGAGACCATTGAAGCGAATGGGAAAGCGGTTGGCGTTTTTCACCTTAAGCCCCAGCGCCAACTGCGCGCCTGAAAGGGTGAGCCTATCGACACGCAGGCTCTGCACCGAAACGTCCGGTAACCGGGGCAACGGGAGGCTGCCCGCTTTGGCATAAGGGATCGCGAAGGGACCGAACTTCGCCTCGCCGCTGATTCGATACCGCAGCGCATCGTTACGGCCCAATGCCGATAGCGAACCGAGCACATCCGTGTATCGCAGCGTGAAAGGCAGGGTGACACGCGACCGATCATTGGCGCCGATCCGCAGTTGTTCATCGAGCGCGCCGCGGAAGAAGGTCTTGTCTTCCAGATCGAGCCGATAGCTTAGGCCCTGCATGGAAAGGCCGAGCGGATTGGGGTTGTGAACATCGAGGTCAAAGGCGAGCTGCGCATCGGCCAGCGACATCGACACCACCCGCACATCGCGCAGTTCCACCTGCGGCTCCTTCACATACTCTTTCACCACCGCGCAGCCACTCAGCACCAGCGCCGCCATGAAACCCACCAACCCCATCCGTACCGTCATTTGCCCTGCACCATTGCTTGCCCCAGTTATTTTGCCGGCCTTCCCTGTGCCCCGAAATCCTCCGTGATCCCAGTCTATTTCAAAAGGGGATGGCCTTTCGGCAACTGCTTCGCATACCACAGCGCCAGCTTATGCCGCATGGTCTTTTGCGAGACCTGATCCTCGGGCAGGGGCTGAATCTTCTTGTCATGAACCAGCAGACGATAAATGTATTGAATCTTCTCGCTGGCGGAGTCGGTCGCTTCGAACTCCACCACGCCCCGATCCTCTCCATATTTCATCCCGGCAAGGATTGCCTCCTTCACCAGTTCCGCCTCGTGCTTCAATTTTTTCATCGCAGTTTCCCGTTCGGCTTCCGGCAATACTACACCTGTAGCTCTCTTCAGTGAGGCCCTGGATGGATGACAGCGAACCCGGTTTGCCCGCACCCGGGAATCGGCGTACTTTTTCCCTTTGCCCCTATTTTTGGAAAGCACTATGAATCGCGCGGGAACGATCCTCAGCCTCATAAGCGCAACGACGCTTCTTTTGGCCGGCTGCTCGCCACACCCGGCAACCGGTACCTGGGTTGCCGGGGCCGAATCGGACGCCGAATTCAATCGGCTGGAGGTCACCTTCGAGGGGCGGGCCAATCTCTTTAAGCCCGACGAAAAACAGGCGGGAAGGCACTGCTTCTGGAGCGGCGAAACGAGACAGGTGATTTCCATGAGTTGCAAACCGGCCTCCAATCCTGACATCGAGGAACACTATCGCCTGGAGGTCGGCGAGGACGGTATTGCCGTTCTCCTGCGCAACGGCAAGGAAACAGCCCGCCTTTCGCGGCAGTCGGGGTGATCCGAGGGGCCTTACCGCCGTATCCCCCCGTAGCTGGGTCGACCTCGATGGAGATGATCAGGTCTTGCGACCTTGGCCACCCGCTCCTGCTCGAAGTTGGTGCGGCTCTTGGTCGGCTCTTTGGGCGGCGGAATTCGCCAGCCGCACAGTGGCAGGGCGTTGCTCCGTCAGTGAAGATGACGTGTCTTAGTGTTTGCCCAGTTTCTCCTGCACCGCCCGCATGAACGACGGAATATCCGACGGCTTGCGGGAGGTGATCAGGTTACCGTCAATGACCACCTCTTCATCGCGATAGTCCGCGCCGGCCTCCTTCAGCTCGGGGGCCACGGCACTGTAGGCGGTCGCCTTTCTCCCGCGGAGCAGATCGGCCGAGACCAGGATCTGCGGACCGTGGCAGATCGCCGCGACCGGCTTATCCGCCGAGAAAAATTCCCGAGCGATCGCCAGCACCTTGGGATCCTTTCGTAACTTCGACGGTGCTTTCCCGCCAGGCAGCACCAGCAAATCAAAGGCCGACGGATCCACCTGATCGATCGAACTGTCCGCCTCCACCGTCGCGCCCCGCTTGCCGTGGATGGCCGCGCCCTCGGGCGTCGCCAGCTCCACATCGATTCCGTCGGCTCGCAGCCCCTTCAGCGGCTCAATCAGTTCCGGATCCTCGAATCCGTCAGCACTAATCATCAGCGCCCGCATTCCGCCTCCTGGCGTTGCATGACATCTCTTTTCTCTATAGCAAAAACGCGCAACCGAATCTAAAGAGAGGCGACGAAACAAAAGAGGAAAAAGATCGGGGATGGTGACGGCGATCACTTGCCCCATTCCTTACTCCCTCGAGGGAGATGACTGCATGGCAGGCTTGCTCCCGGAGATTCTTCTGCATTTCCTACTTCCCCGCAGGTCAGATGCAGGAGTTGGAACAGTGCCGGGAGCAGTGGTCGAAGTCAGGAAGAGGAGAACTCGACCGGCTTCACCCGCCCCGCCGCCTGCCGCGCCCGACCCCGGCAATCCTCAATCTCGTCGCCATAGGCCAGCGCCACGCCCATGCGCCGGCGCGGGAAGGCTTCGGGTTTGCCGAACAGGCGCAAATCCGTCCGCGGTACCGCAAGAGCGTCATCAACACCTTCGAACGCAATCCCTCTCTCTTCCATCTGCCCGTAAATCACGGCACTCGCCCCGGCGTTGCGAAGCTCGGTGGAAACCGGCAGGCCCAGGATGGCGCGCGCGTGCAGCTCGAATTCGTTCTGCCACTGCGTGGTCATGGTCACCATGCCGGTGTCGTGGGGGCGAGGGCTGACTTCGCTGAACCAGACCTCATCGCCCTTAACAAACAGCTCCACACCGAAGATGCCGCGCCCGCCCAGATCGTCAGTGATCGCGCCGGCAATCTCCCGGGCCCGGGCCAGCGCGCTCTCGCTCATCGGCTGCGGCTGCCAGCTTTCGACATAATCGCCCTCGCTCCTGGCGGTGACCGATGGGCGCGCAGAAAGCGGTTTCGACTTCGCCCGACTCGCCGACCGCGCGCACCGTCAGCAGGGTGATCTCGTAATCGAAGTCGACCATCGCCTCGACGATCACCCGGCCCTGGTCGACCCGGCCGCCGCGCCTGGCATAATCCCAGGCCGCCGCCAGCTCCGCCGGCCCGTCGACCGTGGACTGTCCTTTGCCGGAGGAGGACATCACCGGCTTGACGATGCAGGGATAACCGATGCCCCGTCCACCGCGGCCTCCAGTTCCTCCAGCGATCTCGGCAAAGGCGTAGCGCGGAGGTGGGCAGCCCCAGTGTCTTCCGCCGCCAGGCGGCGGATGCCCTCCCGGTTCATGGTCAACTGCGTCGCGCGGGCGGTGGGGATCACCTCCGCCAGCCCATCCGCCTCGATTCGCGCCAGCTCATCGGTGGCGATCGCCTCGATCTCCGGCACGACAAGATGCGGCCGCTCCTGCCTCCACCAGCCTCCGCAACTGGGCCTCGTCGGTCATGTCGATGACATGGACACGATGCGCCACCTGATGCCCTGGCGCATTCGGATAGCGGTCGACGGCGATCACCTCCACACCCAGGCGCTGCAGGGCGATGATCACCTCCTTGCCGAGTTCGCCGCTGCCCAGGAGCATGACGCGAGTGGCGGAAGGCGAAAGTGGGGTACCGATGCGGGTCATTCGAATGACTCCATCAAAATCAAGACGCTGCATTGTACTGGAACCCGCTTTTCCGCCGAACCGGTTTGGCATCAAACAGGACCGTCCAGAGAGAGGCTCGTGCCCCCTGTCAACGGGAAGCGACCCCGTTTATTCCTTTACGGGGGAACTCAGTTGCGCCGACCGACCCCAAGGCTATAATAGGTAGCGTATCGCGACAATTTGTCGCAACCCGAGTTGCCAGTCGGAGATGAGACATGGGCGCAAAAAGCGTTCGTCACGATGAAGAGTTCGTTAAGGATGCCCAGGTGTACGCAGAGGCGAATCACCGTTCGGTTCCCAAACAAATTGAACACTGGGCGCTTATCGGTCGGATGGCCGAGGACAATCCCGATCTGCCCTACGAATTCATTCGCGATGTACTGATGGCCTCTGCCGAGGTCAAGGCCGGAAAAGTAACCAGGTATGTCCGAAGAAAGGGAAATTGAGGTCTATCAATCGCGGGTCTTCGAAAAGGCCTTCAAAAGGCTGAGCGAAGAGGCAAAAGACCGAGTTGATGAGGAAATCGGAAAACTCATCGATGACCCGACACTCGGCGTCCAAAAACAGGGGGACTTGGCCCACCTCCGGGTGCACAAGTTCAAGTTGGAAAATAGCCAGGTGCTGCTCGGCTATTCGTGGATCGAGCAGCAGCTCGTCCTCTACCTTCTGAACCTTGGGCCGCATGAGAACTTCTACCGTGATGCTCGCCGGCGTCGGAATGCCGACCTGAAGCTCATTAGATAACGCGGAATCAGGCAATGAGAGGTGCCAGTTCTTTTGGCATACTTCTCGACACACGCGAAGCCCCATGTCGAAAAATTCCAGATCCGGGTGTATTGGATGGCCTCCACCAGGCTGGCGGCTCGGCCCCGCGGTAGGACCGAACACGGCGGAGCCGTTATTGAGATTCGGCCACGGGGCGGCCTCCTACGTGGATGTGCGGATACGATCCTTTTCCTCGTCCCTCTTCCTCGACGGGCACGGGCGACTCGAACTGCTCCCGGTGCCAGGGGCCGGTCTTTCCGAAATCATCCAGATGCAGCGCGGCGGTGCCGCCCTGCACCTCACGGTATCCGTCGTAATAGCTCTGCACCGAACGGAGGGTCCAGGGCCCATCCTTCGGCGCCGCCGCCAAACGGCCGCCGTCGAACTGCAGGGTGGCACGGTGACGGCCGACCCGGTCGAAAACAAACCGCTGTGCGGCCGAGGCGAAATGTTTACCGTCGCTCGCCAGGTCCGCCATCAGTGGATAGCTGCCGGGAAAGCTGATCTCCAGCTCGAACGTGATGGCCAGCGCCTCGAAACGGCCATCCCCGTCCGCGTCGACCGGCTGCTCCTCGAAGTCCGGGAGAATGCGGGTGTGGGGCCCGTCCAGGGCGCCCCCTTCGGGTCGTTCGACCGTGGCCAGATTCGACAGGACGAAACTGAAGTCCCCCTCCTCCGGGCCGTGAAACTGCGCCGAGAGGTGCCACGGCCCGTCGGTCGCAGCCAGCGCCTCCGCATCGAAGAACTGCTCCCACTCCCCTGTCGGCAGATTCATCGCCCGCGAACTGCCGACCCGCTGGCGTTGCTCATCCTCCAGCCGCGCACCCAGGCGGGTGCCGGTCAGATCCGCCGCCGCAGAAGGCACCACCCTGACCCGCAGGCCGTTGGCGGCGCCGTCACCGTCGAAGTCGAGCCATTCGGTTTCCAGGTTGTCGATGAAACGCTCCGGCGCCGTCGTGACCCGCACCCGTGCACTGCGCAGCAGCGGCCCGCCCCCGTGGCGCGCCTCAAAGTGACCGCTCACTTCGGTCCCGTCGCTGAAACGGCCGGTGTAGTAGACGGTAGCGGGGTAATCGGAATCGTCCCTCGGCGCGGTAGAGTGGTAGGAGAGTTCCAGCCCAAGCAGCTCTCCAGGCGATTGGCGGAACCGATACCAGGGCGCCCGCTCCGGCGCCTCACGCCAGAGCGTCTCCAGCCGCTCGACCTCGTCGGTCAGCCAGCCGGGAGCGCGCCGGTAGTCGCTCCAGGGCATGGGATAGTCACGAAGTGCAACCTGCCCACCGAAAAACCCACCGATCGCACCGGCCGCGAACAGGGCACCGAGGAGGGGCCAAGGCCGTCGCACGCCAGTCAGCCAGGCCACAACCAGCCCCACAGCCGCCAGCCCGAGCGGTACCGCCACGGCCCAGAACAGCAGCGCTGCCGCCTGGTTGAGACCCGTCAAAAATCCGGTCAGCCGCTGGGAGTCGACCGCGTGGTGACCGGCGGCGAAAAACGCCAATCCCACCAGCCCCAGAGCGACACGCCATGCCATTCGCCGGGCCATGCTCAAACCCTCTCCCGCTTTCTCCCTGGCACCGTGTTGAGCTTACCACCGCATAGGAAAATTCTCGTGACGGCTGGCATGCCTTCCTCCGAGCGCCACCTCCAGCTTCAAAAGGCCGTGGCCCGACTGATCAGTACTGCTCCATATACGCCACCACTTCCGCCAGGCGCCCCTCATCAATGATGAGATAAAACGGCGAACGACCCAGCTCGCCGTGCTCCCGCCGCAACCAGTTGATCATCCGAGCCTCATCCCCCGCCATTCGCTCATCCAGCAACTGATAAAAACGGACAAACAGGCCCGCCTGCCGCCACGCCTTCGTCCCCTCTTCCAGAAGGAGACGGCCACTATAAAGCTCGCTGATCGACTCGCACTTGAAGCCGAGTATCCGCGCCACCTCGGCACGGACCAGGCCGAGCAGATCACCGGCCTGGACGACCGACTGGCTGAGCTTTCGGGGAGAAAACAGGGGATCATCCACGGTGCGGCATAGTAGTGGAAAAGGGGTTACTTCTCTCTCAACGGTTCGGAGTATAGCGGATGGACCTGCGCCGGCAGGTTGGATAAGACTGTTGCATTTGCCGCTTTTGAAGCCTAATGTTGACATAAGTCGCAGACAGGAGGCCGAGAGATGGCCAACCCAGCGCTGAAGGACGACAAAACCGCCATCCTGACCAAGTCCTTGCGGAAGGCCGGACAGCAACTCGGGCTGGATCAGGCAAGTCTCGGCAGAGTGATCGGCAGGGACCGCTCCGCCTTTCGCCGGGGCATCGACCCGGAATCCAAAGAGGGAGAGCTCGCACTCCTCCTGATCCGCTGCTATCGCAGCCTGTTTGCCCTCATGGGCGGTGATCCGGAGCAGATGCGCCACTGGATGACGACCCACAACCTGCATACCGGTGGAATACCGGCGCAACAGGTGCAGAGTGTCGAAGGCCTGGTGCGGGTAATGGCTTACCTCGACGCGATCCGCGGAAAAGTCTGAACACGCGTGTCGGAACTCTGGACCCAATGCCGGCTGCACGAAGCGGCCCACCGCATCAGGGGGGTGCTGTTTCGCATCGTGGAGAGCCAGGAGCAGGTCGCCACCAACGGCCTGGTCGACTCACTCGAAGAGCAGAGCGTGCTGGAGGAGATGCTGGAGGGGGTCAAACCGCCCATGCGCGCCGGCAGCGACAGACTGCACTACATCCTGATGACCCCCTTTCGTTACCCTCCGCTGAAGCATGGCTCCCGCTACGGGCGTCGCCACGAACCTTCCCTCTTCTACGGTTCGCTTTCGGCGGATACTGCGCTGGCGGAGTGTGCCTACTACCGCCTGCTGTTCTGGCATGGCATGGCCACGCCTCCACCCAAGCGGATCCAGACGCGCCACACCCTGTTTCAGGCGAAGTACGCTGCTGAACAGGGACTTCAACTCCAGCACTCGCCATGCGACAAGCACCGAAAAACACTCGCCCACCCGGCGGACTACTCGCACACCCAGGCGCTCGGCTCGGCCATGCGAGAAGCGGGAATCGAGGCCTTCGAATTTCCCTCGGCACGCGACCCCGACGGCGGCGAGAATGTCGCCCTGTTCGGGCCGTCCAGCCTGGCATCCAAGGCCCCCACGCTGACGGAATCATTGTGGTGCCAGGTGAACGGCGAGCGCGTCACGTTTCTGAACGCCTCCGAAAACAGCACAGCGGCTTTCCAGGCGGAGCACTTTTTACACGACGGGCGGCTTCCCCAGCCGGCGCTGTAGCGCACATGCTGACTACGCTTTTCGATTCGCCCCGGGGGCGGGGCTCCTACTCGCCAAACCGACGCCACCGCAATTTGCAGGAGCGTGCCCCGCGCGCGAACCGCCCATTTGTGAGCGGCTTCCAGCCGCGATAGGGGTGTGGGCTGGTGAGAATCGCGGCAGGATGCCGCTCCCACGCACCCAGCTTGGTGTGTTCTTCGCGTCTTGGCGCCTTTGCCCGCGAAGAACCTAATCAAGCCGGACAACCACTCCGCCCATAACGGCGTACTGGGTCAACAGATCGCCCGAGACCGCAAAAACGCAACCGCCGCTGCAGAAAACGCTCGTATTGTTGTTGAACAGCGTGCCGAACCCGCGCGCCTCCAGCCGGACCCCAACCCTCCGGGTCGCCATCCAGCGGGCACCCAGACCCAGGCTCAGGGAGGGGCGGGTCTCCGAGTCCTGCCCGCCGGGGCGTGGACTGAAATGGGTCAGGCCAAGCCCCCCGCTTAGAAAGCCTTGCCACCCCTCGAAGTTGTCCGAGAGCACCGTCCCGCCCACGTGCAGGTAGTGAATATCCAGGGCCGCCAGCGCCTCCTCGCCAACGGCCGCATTGTCCCGCAGGCGCGTCTCCTGGCGGCTGTACAGCAACTCCAGATCGCGCCCGGCATCGAGCGGAGTGCCGATGAGCAGCCCACGCACCGGCTCTTCGGCCAAATCCAGAGTGGTTCCGCTGTCGAGATCATCCAGTTCGCCTCCACCCTGAAGGCCGTAAAGCAGCGACACCTCGGCTGCAGCGACGATGGCTGGGAAGAGGCCAAGCAGCAGCGGGAGTAATAACCGGGTCATGGTTTGAATCAAAAAACCAGTTTAAAGGGCAGCACGAGCGGGTGCTTGTAAGTCACCAGTCTAGACTGCGGCCCGCCGGGGGAATAATCGGGGACATACCCGATAATTCCGCCGATGGTTCCGATTACCTCTCAGAGTATCCGGCACCTCGTCCAACCTATACTTTGGAAATGACCCCTGCCCTGATGGTTTGGGGCCAAATAGTTAAGCCGCGGCCGTGCACAAGGACATTCACGGCCCACCTTGCACAGGGAGGAGCCAGCAATGAAATCGGCATACATCACGCACTATGGCAGTGTGGACGACGTCGTCGAACTGGGTGATGTGCCCAAGCCCGAGCTGCAACCCGACGAAGTCCTTATCGAAGCTCACTCGGCGGGGGTGAATCCCATCGACTGGAAGATCATCGAAGGCGTTATGAGTTCCGGCAAACCGCTGACAGGGCCCCGCCGGATCGGATACGACGTCTCCGGTGTGGTCGCAGAGATCGGAAGTGCGGTGACCCGCTTCAGACCCGGTGATGAAGTCTTCTGCCGAGTCGACTCCGCCCACCCGGGCGCATTTGCCGAATACGTCGCCGTCATCGAAGGCCTGGTGGCGCCAAAGCCGAAGAACATCGATTTCACCGAGGCCGCCGCCGTCCCGCTGGCGTCGATGACGGCCTGGCAGGCCCTGTTCGAACACATCCAGCTCAAATCCGGACAAAAGGTGCTGATCCATGCCGGGGTCGGCGGGGTCGGCTCGTTCGCGATCCAGTTCGCCCAACACGCGGGTGCGCAGGTGGCCACCACCGTCGGGCCGCAAAGCGTCGAACGGGCCAAGGCGCTGGGTGCAACCTGGGTAATCGATTACCAGCACGAGCGCTTCGAGAAGCGGCTGCACGACTTCGATGCCGTCTTCGACACCATCGGCGGAGAAACCCAGCGCCGCTCCCTTGCCGTACTTAAACCCGGAGGCGTTCTGGTCTCAACCGTCGGAATCTCCGTCCCGGACACACCCGGAATTCGCCTGATCCCGATGATCATGCACGCGGAGGAATCCCAGCTGGAGGAGATTGCCAAGCTCATCGAATCAGGTGAAGTACGGCCGGTGATCGATCGAGTATTTTCCCTGGATCAGATAAAAGAGGCGCTGCTATACAGCCGCTCCGGACACGCGCACGGCAAGATTGTGGTGCGAGTGCGTTAGCGCGGGCGGCGAATGCTGCTCATTCCCGCCGCTCCTGCATCGAATCGGCAGGAGCGACGGGGCGACTCCCGCCCTGGAGGGAGACGACCCCATGAACGGGGGAGGGAGGGCGACGCAGGAGGCCAAGCTTACTTCCCCCGCTTCAAAACAGATTAAGCGGTGTTCAATCGAGATCAACGGATGCGTCCTGTTTTCCATTTTGGAGGGAAACGGGTCTCCTTTTGCTTTCACTCTCTGGTCGGTCCCAGCACCCTGACGCGCTTTAACAATTCCTCGGCCAGCGTGACCAACTCCGCAAGCAACTTCTCGTCAATATCGAGGTGCCCTTCATACTCGGCTAGATTACGCCGCCGATGGCACTGATCCAGAACACGGCACTGGGCATCTTCAAACCGCAGGGTATGTTTTAACTTCCATGCTCACCCCTCCCTATCGGTTCGCCTCGTCCCACTCAGGACTTCGTTTAATCCACAACACATTCTGCTCCATCAGACGGGTAATGAAGTGCTGCTGCTTAGCTCTACGCTCCAGGAACTCATGCGACGTATAGAGCGTCGGGTTGATGGTACGCCCCAACTGCCGCTCCGCCCCGGCCAGCGCCTCCATCACCGCGCCATAACTCAGGCTGTTGCTGACCAGCAGCAGGTCGATGTCACTGTCCGCGTGCTCCGTCCCCTTGGCAACGGAACCATAAATCAGGGCGAGATCGATTTCATCCAGCAGCGGCTCCAGGGCAGACCCCACGATGTCCACAAGGCCGAACGTCTTCTGCGCAATCCCCTTCAACTCCTCGAAGATCGGGTTCCTGGCATTGGCCTGATAGTGGTTCTGGTTACCGATCCGGGTCACCGTCAGCAGGCCCGCCGCAGTAAGCTTCTCCACCTCCCGCTTCACCGAACCCTTGCCCACCCCCGCCAGCCGCACCAGCTCATTCAGGTAGAAGCTCTGCTGCGGTCGGCCATAGAGCAGCCCAAGCACCCGCTGCTGGGTCTTGCTGAAGAGCGCATCACCGATATTTGTCGTCACGGATTGCATCAGGCCCACGAAGAAAAGTCGCGATTCGGGTACTATAGGTCCCAATTTGGGACTGTTCAATATTAACCTTCCATGGGGCCGAGAAGCTCCGTACCTCACCCCCCACCTGAACGCAGCTGTCCCAAAACCACCCGGCGCTGCGCCTTGGACATTCCACCCCACGTCAAAATCAACTCCGCCAGTTCGTCATCTCGGGCATAAAAGTAGGGTACCGGGACCCCAAGCGCGTCGGCAATCCGCTCCATCATCGAGTAATCCGGAAGATGCCGACCGGCCGTCTCGCAGCAAAGATTGCCGAACTGGAGGCGCTAATCGCCAAGTGGGTCCATGCTTTCGACCCGGAGTCGAAGTAGATGCTTTACCTGTTGAGAGAAGCGCTGGAGATGGGACGAATACCGGGCGTATCCCATGGCAGCCGGGAAACCGCGAACAGCCCCAAAGGATTGACCCGGCCATCGTTCCCCGTTTTGCTTTTCGTTGCACCATTTCCGAACCACATTTGGGACAGGACGGAGAGCTGTTTGTGGCACAGGTGCAGCAGCTTGCTTATCGTGCTGTGCATTAACGCACGTTGGTGGGCGAGCCTGAATAGCGTTTAGTCGCGCAACAAATCGCAAACATCACACTTCAAGGCCCGGGAAATCTGCTCCAGTGTCTTGATGGTGGTGTTCTGCGCGGCACTTTCCAGACGGGTGAGTGTGGGCCGACTGATCCCCAGTTTGCGCGCAAACTGCTCCTGAGTCAGATCGCCCCTTCTGGTACGGAGATTACGCGCAAGTGTGTCGGCCAGGCTCATGTTCAGATATGAACATAGCCTCTTGTTCACATGTGCACATGTTTGGTAGCTTATCCATGTTCACATGTGGACGGAGAGTTCAGATGCCGGAACGAACTACGGAACAGATAGAGCGACTCAAAGAAAAGAATGCCGAACTGGAGGCACTAATCACCAGATGGGCCCGGGCCAACGAACCTGAGTCGAAGTGGATGCTTTATCTATTGCGGGAAGCTTTGGAAATGGGGCGGTTGAAGCTTAGAAAAGCCGAACGCGACAGTGACAGGACTTTTACCAGCCCGAAGAGCTGTTAGGCCGTACTCAGCAGTCGCTGGCTATACTCGTTGTCCCCGGACGTGGTCAGTACCAGGTACTGCTGCGCGCGCGTCATCCCCACGTAAAGCAGCCGTGCATCGTCCTGCCGGCGCTCCTCCTTCGTTCCCAACTGCCCGACTCCCATGATGATCACCCGGGGAAATTCCAGTCCCTTGCTACTGTGGATGGTCAGTAGCGTTACGCTATCCTCTCCGGGACGGTAGGCCGCTTTAGTCTTTTTCGAATCCAGAAGGGCGTGGGAAATAGCTTCCTTGCCGAGGCGCACCGCTAGCTGCCGGCCCTGGTAGGTAGCCCCATAGAGTATGGCGATGTCGCCCAAGGGTATGCCCTGTCTTTGCCATTTCTTCAGACACCGCACCGTGTACTCAACTTCATTCGAGAGAGAGTCGAATTGCCGTACAGCAGGGGGCGGTCCATGGGTACCGGCGGCCTCGGGCTTGATGAGCGGAATATGGTCCTCGTCGGCACTTTGCGGATCCAGGTACTCCCGGGCGAACGCATAAGCGAAACTCAGGATCTCGCGAGTGTTGCGATAATTGAGCCGCAGCACCGTGGTTCGACCCCGTGCCTGCACACCCACGCTGGAGAGGCTGAAGCCAAGGCCGGAGTGCTTCTTGTAAATCGACTGCGCATCGTCGTAGAGGAGCAGCAGAGAGTCCGACTCCGGGTCCACCATCTGCACCACCAGCTTTAGCCACTCCGATTCGAAGTCATGGCCTTCGTCGATGAGCAACGCACCATACTGCGCCCGTGGAATATGGCCTTTGTCGACGGCTTCGATGACGCTCTCCACCTGGCGATCGAAATAGGGTGCATCCGACTCGAAAACATCGACGTGGTAGGTCTTGAGCTGTTCGCCGCACCAGTCGTGGAAGTGATAAACCTGGACCTGCCCGCCGATACCTTTGCTGGAAATGAAGGCGCGCAGTTTGGCCGCGAGCGTAATGTTGAAGCAGAGCACCAGAATGGGCTTACCCATGGCCTGCGCCAATTGCAGGCAGCGGTAGCCAAGGATCAGCGTCTTTCCCGAGCCGGCCACCCCGTGTATTACGCGATGGCCTTCGCCCAAGCTGCGCGCCAGCTGCTCCTGCTGGATGTCCATGATCTTTACGATATCCGGGAGCGCCTCCTCCATCTCCGAGGCGTCGTCAGCGTCGGGTGCAAAAAGGTCCACCTGGGCATCGTCCGATATGCGGATCTCGGGGAAAAGATGCCAGCGAATCCGATCGATTTCCGGGAGCGTCAGGGTCCCCCCGAAATGGTAATTGAACATCCCCCAAAGCTGTTCCTGAAAAGTCTCGGCATCCGCACTTTCGGTCATCTCATCCTGATAGATGACTAAGTGGTCCGGCAGCAGTCCTTCGCGGTGCTCGTCCGGAATTGCCTTCTGCATCTGCTTGCGGGTGACGTTGGTAAACACCACGCCCCAGCCGTAGGGCATGATCAGGTTACCCTGGTATCGCCCCTCCTTCTCACAAAGCAGCGGGTCGCGCTGCAGCTTCGCGATCACCCCGTAGGCGCACTGGCGAACCTGCTCCAGAGGGTGGGGCTTGGTCACCAATCCGACGTCGGTCAACAGCGAAACGCTGGCCTTACTCATCTTCTTGAGATTCGCCGGCTTCCAGTCTTTTACCTCCAGAAAAAGCAGACCCCGAGAAGGGTGAAGAACGATGAAATCGGGATACCGCCGCTTGCGCCCGACCGGGATGTTGTACCAGACGAGGTAATCGTCTTCCAGCAGCGCCTCGAGACGGCGGGCGAAGCGCTTCTCGCCCGAGGTCATTCGGCCCAGGGTCTGACGGTTAAGCGGCGGAATGATCTCTGCCATTAAAAAATCCCTATGCTTCCATTCCTGCTTTCGGAAACGCCTTGTATGAATTCGGCTCACTGAAGCCTTTGGTGAGCACAGCCAAGGCCCGGTATCCAAGGGACCAAGCCTTGGCTACGCTACCACTCCAGAGCCCAACCCGCACCCACAAATCCCTGCCCAATCCGACTCGGGAGGAAAGCCCGACGCTAAAATACGTGTTCCAAATTCGTATCCACCCGGGTAGGAGCGGCGCGTCGCCGCGATAGCGTCGGCAATCGCCCCGGCGCGGGGCTCCTACCAGAAGCCAGGATTCGGATATGGGCGTGACTGGATACCATTTCGGAGCATCTATTTTAGGTCTCTGAGAGCTGGGCCCAATTAGAATCAGCTCTGCCAGGTCATACTCGCGAGTTAAAGGAATGCGACCCTTTCTCGATGGTTAACATAACCTCTACGCCGGCCAGTAAAACCGCTTCAGGGGCACGAGGCGCTGAGTTTCGATATCCATTTTGTCGTACTGCTCCAGCATGGCTTCCACGAGGTCTTCGATGTCCATCAGAGTGAGCGGGATATTGGCACGCTCCGCCTCGTAGTACGCGTCCTTGGAGAATCCTCCCGTACTGACATACAGACCTTTATCCTCCGGGTGTCGACCGCCGAGGAAGCTGCGGATGGCTTGGGAGCCCATGGTCGTGCCGGGGCGGTGTTTTACCTCGACAACGATGCGCGGGTTTTCGAAACCGAATCCGTCGGGAGAGGCCACAATATCCTTTCCGCGATCGGCTCCCCGAGCGGAAACCCGCGTTCGGTAACCCATGCTGCGCAACAGTCCCGCCACGAGTTCCTGCATCTCCTCCCAGTCGAGGCTGTTGACCTGGTCTTTCACGAACTCGAGCGCCTGGGCCTCGATATCCTTAAGGATCTCCTCGTCCTGGGTCTCCTCCTCCGCCGGGGCCGTCGGCCGCGGCTCCCCTTTCAATGCCCGCTCCACATCCCTGGCCGCTTCGTCGTTCACTTGGAAAAGGGTGCTGATGGCACCAAGGCTGTTCTTTGCGGCTACCGACAAATCGTCGCGGGAGATCTCCCCCTCCCATTTTACCCGCCGGATATTGGGTAGCTCCTCTATGATGTCTGGGGAATAGATGTGAGAACTCGCGATGGTGCCGACGAGGTAGACCCTTCGCGAAGGATCATACGTCAGAACGCGATTTCCCTCGGCCATTTCATTAACAAACCGAAACAGCTGACCCACCGCATGTGCCGCCTTCGCTTTGCTGGCGTCGGGGTTGTGTTTGAAGTACTCGGAAGCGATTTCATCGCGTGAGCTGAACCGACTGAGGTCTCCCAACTTATGCCAGCCGATGGCGACGATGGACTGCTCCTTGAATGTATCGAAGTGAATGCCACCCCTTGCCGCTGCAACTTTCCACATTTTCATGTTTGGCCTGCTCCTTGTTGTCGGCACAACTGTCCAGTTTATCCACCTTGCTCACAAAAAAGCGCTCACTCCAAAGTTCCAGACTCTTCTTTTCGAGCGGGCGCAGAAAGCGCTTCACGTCTTCGGCTGCATCATGCCAGTCGATTGCCCCGATCTTCTCTTTGAGCATCTGCACCATCCACTCTCGATCGAGCTTCAACTTCTCTCCCTGCCATGGCCCATACTGAACCAGCGCGTTCTCGAGCAGCGACAAATCGGGTGTCACGCCCCGGGCGATATACCAGGTGAAGTCGTACCAGTCCCTGCCTTTCAGGTAATCACGGCACAACAGTGCGTGCAGCTTCAAGGAAAAATTGCTGCTGAGATCCTGATGGCACACTTCGTAATCCACCGGAAAGTTGAGATAGCTGTATTCGAACCCCGAGCCTTGCGGCGGGTTGTTATCGATCTCCAGCTTGATCTTCAGCTTCTTTCCCGGCTGGCCATTCATGAACGCCAAGTTCAATTGGTTGGCAATGGAATTGTCTTTGATTAGTGCGGCGCGAATGGCGCCTTCCATGTGTGCTTTGTCCAGAACCTCCGGGGCGATTCCGAATTCCTTGCAGGTCTCTTCCAAAACATCGAGAAAAGGTTTCCACGAGAACGCCGGATCCGGCTCCTTCAGGATAAAATCGATATCCTCGGAAAAGCGCGGCAGGCCGTGGAGAATCCGCAGGCTGGTCCCGCCCTGAAAGACCGCCACCTCGAAGAAGCCGGCACGCCACAAGGCAAACAGCAGGATTTCCTGCACGATCTCCTTCAGCGCGTTCTCCTCCTCCAGGGGATCGAAGACCTTGTATTCCTTTAAACGCTTTTCGATCAGGTCAATCATTCCAGCCCCAGCGCCCTTAGTAGCTCTTCGATGAACTCCCGCTCCCGCTTGCCCTTATACACCTCGCGCATCGGGGTGATCTCCGCCGATGTTGTCCTCATCAGGTACTCTTCATCGATGCGCAAACCTTCCAGGAGGAATCCCAACCCCTGCCACGGCAACTTTCTTAGATAGACGAGATCCATCAGGGCCCGCATCGGCCTCGCGACCAGCGCTACCTGCCCTTTCAGCACTTCTCGGGACACCGCCTCCAGAAAATAACCCGGGCGCACCGTCATGCGCCGAAATTCGAAACTGCCCAGCCGCTCGTGCCCATAGGTCACTGACTTCCCCGTGGCGGTGGCGCTCAGTGCGCTGCGCACGGCCTCAGGGATCCAGCCGTGGAAGGCCAGCGCCGTCTCCGCAGTGACATAGCTGCCCGGCATGATCTGTTGTGCCACGACAAAGGGGTGGACCGGCGCCCCCCGCAGTTCGTTAGCCAGCACGTAGAGCCCCCGCTTGACCCGCAGCAACTCGCCGGCCTTGAGCGCACGGTTCACCAGGCCATAGCGGCTCTGGTCACTGCCTCCGATCAGGCGCGCTAACTGCCGGTCGGTAAGGACGCGATCGCCCCGGCCTTCGGTGATAATCTGCCTTGCCAGTGGTGTCATCGGTGGCCCCCATAGGTTCTAGGGAATTGTTCCGGAAACTTCCAACATTTGGAAGTATTGAGAATAAATTTGCACTTCGCCTATTCTCGTAGTTATCTACTGTGCTTTTTGCCGGCATTTGCGGGTCACGATACGTATACAGTAGTCGGCTACTGTATTGCGTCTCTCCCGAAAAGATAGTAATGTAAGGGCACCACATGCCGGTGGTCGGTTTCCCGCATCGGGGAAAGCGTCTGTGTGAGAGACAGGAGGAGTCCCGGCTGATGAACATCACGCACCAGACCATCCATATCCAATCCGCTATCGCTGTGAATGTCGGTGACCACGGGGTACAGCACAGCAGAGCAGCAGTCCGACTGCTGTTGGACCAAATCGAGTCCAGCACAGGCTCGGCCGAAGAGAAGGCCGAGGCAAAAAGTCGGCTGCAGAGCTTCCTTGCCCATCCGCTCGTGGCGGCCGTGGTAAGTGGAGCTGCGAGCGCCGGCTGACCCGACCCCGATACTTAAGCTACCTGGAGCCGGGATGCAAACGACACATGGAAATCTGCCGGTAGAACGTTTAGGCGAAGTCGCCGGGATCCGTAGCGGCCATCCGTTTCGAACCAAGCCGAAGCACAGCCCCGAAGCGGGGGAATACTACGTCCTGCAACTCAAGGATGTTCAAAAAGACGGCATCCGCGATCTCGACTCGGCGGGCCGCGTCGAGATCGACGACAAACCGTTCCCCCAACCGCTCGAGCGGGGCGATGTCCTGTTGCGGGCTCGCGGTGGTTACTACTACAGCGCCCTGTTCGATATCGATATGCGGAACGTGGTCGCCGCCGGCCAGTTCTTCATCCTGAGCCCGGACCGGGCGCGGCTCGACCCGGAGTACCTCGCCTGGTACCTCAACGAGCCGCCGGCCCAAGGATACCTGGACAGTCACCAGAGCGGTAGCAACATCCCCATGGTCGCCAAGCGTACCGTCAGTGAACTGTCCCTTCCCCTGCCCCCACTGGAGGTGCAGCGGAAAATTGCCGCCGTTCACCAGTGCTGGCTGGAAGAGAAACGGCTGACTGAACAACTACTTAGCAACCGCGAACAGATGGTTCGCGGCATTTGCCAACAGATTATCAGCGGGAAGACCCAATGAACGCCATCAACGACCTGACCAAAGCCGATGCGGTAAAGCAGGATGTCATCAACAAGGCCGTCTGGCGCGCCTGCGACACCTTCCGCGGCACCATCGATGCCGGCAGCTATAAGGACTTCGTCCTCACCATGCTGTTCGTGAAGTACCTGAGCGACGTCTGGCAGGACCACTACGACGAGTACCAGCGCGAGCACGGCGACCACCCGGAGCTCATTGAAGAGCTGATGAAGAGTGAGCGCTTCGTGCTGCCGCCCAAGGCCCACTTCCAGTACCTGTACGAACACCGCTACGAGCCGGGCAACGGCGAGCGCATCGACAAGGCGCTGCACGCCATCGAGGAGAGCAACCTCGGTAAGCTGCGTGACGTGTTCCAGGACATCAGCTTCAACGCCAACAAGCTGGGCGAGGAGAAGCAGAAGAACGACCTGCTGCGCCACCTGCTGGAGGACTTCGCCGTCGAGGCCCTGGACCTGCGCCCCTCCAAGGTGGGCAAGCTGGATATCATCGGCAACGCCTACGAGTTCCTGATCAAGAGCTTCGCCTCCAGCGCCGGCAAAAGCGCCGGCGAGTTCTACACCCCGCCGGAGGTCTCCGAACTGATTGCCGAATTGGTGGAGCCGCGGGAGGGCGACGCGATCTGCGACCCGGCCTGCGGCTCCGCCTCGCTGCTGTTGAAGTGCGGGCGCCAGATCAAGAAGCACTACAACGGCTCCAAGAAGTACGCCCTCTACGGCCAGGAGGCGATCGGCTCCACCTGGGCGCTGGCGAAAATGAACATGTTCCTCCACGGCGAGGACAACCACCGCATCGAGTGGGGCGACACCCTGCGCAACCCCAAGCTGCTCGACAGCGACGAGAGCCTGAAGCACTTCAACGTGGTGGTGGCCAATCCCCCCTTTTCGCTGGAGAAGTGGGGCCACGACCAGGCTGCCCACGACCCCTTCGGTCGCTTCCGCCGCGGCCTCCCGCCCAAGTCGAAGGGGGATTACGCCTTCATCCTGCACATGATCGAGACCCTCAAACCGGCGGTGAAGAACCACCCCGGCGGCCGCATGGGCGTGGTGGTACCCCACGGAGTCCTATTCCGCGGCTCCAGCGAAGGCAAGATCCGCAAACAGCTGGTGGACGAAAACCTGCTCGACGCGGTGATCGGCCTGCCGGAGAAGCTCTTCTACGGCACCGGCATCCCCGCCGCGATCCTCATCTTCAGAAAGAAGAAGGTGGACGAGAACGTCCTGTTCATCGACGCCAGCCGCGAATTCACCCCCGGCAAAAACCAGAACCAGCTCTCCGACGAACACATCGCCCGGATCGTCGCCACCTGCCAACAGCGCGAGAACGTCGACAAATACGCCTACCTCGCCGGCCGCAAGGAGGTTGCCGAGAACGACTACAACCTCAACATCCCGCGCTACGTCGACACCTTCGAGGAGGAGGAGGAGATCGACCTGATGGCTGTGCGCGAAGAGCGTGAGAAGTTGAAAAAGCAACTCGCCAAGCTGGAAGAGAAGATGGAGGGGTATCTGAAGGAGTTGGGTTATGATTCCTGAAGGTTGGGTTCCAACTGAACTAGATGCTCTAGCCTCATTTAGCTCCGGCGGAACGCCCAGTAAGCAAAAGCAAAAATTCTGGGGCGGAGAATTTCCGTGGATCTCAGGCAAGGATCTGAAATCGCATTATTTGGAAAATAGTATCGACACGCTTACTGATGAAGGATTCAGTATTGCAAAAAAAGCACCGAAAGGAGCCTCTCTCATCCTTGTAAGAGGCATGACGCTACATAAGGAGTTTCCGGTTGGTTATGCCACAAGAGAGGTGGCGTTCAATCAGGATCTTAAGGCATTGATTCCGAGCAAAGGAGTCAATGGGCTGTATCTATCTTATCTACTGGTAGGTAATGCCACCTACATCAGACAACTTGTCTCTGTAGCGGGACATGGAACAGGTCGGATCGACACAAGTAGCCTGAAAAAATTTCCTGTTAACAAGCCTCCATTGGCTGAGCAAACAAAAATCGCCTCCATCCTCTCCACTTGGGACAAGGCCATTGAAACCGCCGAAAAACTGATTGAGAACAGGCGCAGTCAGAAAAAGGCGCTGATGCAGCAGTTGTTAACCGGAGAAAAACGGTTCAGTCAGTTCGTCTCTTCAAGAGAGCTAACCAAAAACAAATGCGGGGAGATCCCCAAGGACTGGCAGTTCGTGCACGTCGAGCAGATCGCAAAGCAGGTATCGGAACGAAATTCCGACTCCCGCGATTACCCCGTTTTGTCATGCACGAAGTACGAGGGCTTCGTTGATTCACTGAAATACTTCAAAAAGAAAGTATTCAGCAACGACACCTCGACCTACAAGGTGGTCGCACGAAATACCTTTGCTTTCCCTTCCAACCATATCGAGGAAGGTTCAATCGGTTACCAGGACATCTACGACCACGGGCTTGTGAGCCCCATCTATACGGTCTTCAAGACGAACGACAAAGTCCATGACGGTTACTTGTACAAGCTGCTCAAGACCGAACATTACCGGCAGATTTTTGCCGCTCAAACCAATGCGTCAGTAGACAGGCGCGGCAGCCTTCGGTGGAACGAATTCAAAAAGATCCAAGTTCCGCTTCCGTCACTCAGTGAGCAGGAAGCGATCTCGAACGCGATTGATGCCGCGGATAAGGAAATGAAGAATCACCAGGAGCAGCTGGAAAATCTCCAGCAGCAGAAAAAAGCCCTGATGCAACAACTCCTCACCGGCAAGCGGCGCGTAAAGGTTGATAAGGAGGCAGCTTGACAGGATCAACTCCCAAAACAGTTCTCTACCTGTTTCTGGATGAGGGCGGGAATTTCGATTTTTCGCCAACCGGCACGCGCTACTTCACGCTGACCAGCGTCGCCATGTGCCGCCCGTTCTCCATTCGAGAGCCATGGGACGATTATCGGCATGAGTTGCTCGAATTCGGACGCGATGTGGAGTTCTTCCACTGCGCTGACGACAACCGCCATATGCGTGATCGACTATTCGGCATTTTGAGTGACCATTCGGATCAACTGCGCATCGACAGTCTGATCGTCGAAAAGGCCAAGACCGGACCCGCTTTAAGACTGGACAGCCGCTTCTATCCCGAGATGCTCGGTTATCTACTGCGGCATGTTTTTGAGAGAAATAACGGCTACGACGAAATCATCGTCATTACCGACAGCATTCCGCACAATAAGAAGCGTCGGTCGATCGAAAAAGGGGTAAAGCACGCCCTGAAGCGCATGTTGCCTGGCGGTACGCGCTACCGTGTTTTACATCAGGCGTCTCGGGCTCATTACGGGCTGCAAATCGCGGATTACTGCAACTGGGCGATTTATCGGCACTGGAATACGGGCGAGACGACTTATTACGACCTGATCAAACCCGCAATCCATAGCGAATTCGATATCTTTGAAGGCGGGAAACGCTGGTACTACTAAGGCCAGAAACACGACCGCCCCGACTACACCTTGCGGTGAGAGCCTATGGGGCTCTTATCATCGGGGCGGAACCTTTCAAAACAGTCTGATCGAATCTGGGCGAAAAGTAAAGTAGCCGGCGCCATGGTCCCGGTAAAGCTTTACCACCGAAGGATACGGGTATGGACCCTTATACAGCACCAAAGTTCCAGGAAGAGTACAGCGCCAAGGTCCCTGCCCTGCAGGTGCTGATGGCGATGGGGTACCGCTACCTGACGCCGACCCGCTGCCTGGCGCTGCGCGGCAGCGAGCGGGAGCTGATCCTGCGCGAGGTGTTGATCGAACAGCTACAGCAATACCGCTTTACCCTCGGCAGCCGCGAACACGCACTCTCCGCCAACGCCATCGAGCAGGTGGTGCGCGATATCAGCACCCCGGCGATCCAGGAGGGCCTGCTCACTGCCAACCAGCGCATCTACGACCAGCTGATGCTGGGGATCACCGTTACCGAATTCGTAGAGGGGCGGCGCGAGAGCATTACCGTGCCGCTGATCAACTGGAAGGAGGAAGACAAGAACATCTTTTACGTGACGGAAGAGTTCAGCGTGCTCAACAGCGCCGGTACCCAGAGCCGGCGCCCGGACATCGTCTGCTTCGTTAACGGTATTCCACTGGTGGTCATCGAGGCGAAGCGCCCCGACAGCCACAACCCGAACAAGGACATGCTGAAGGAGGGGATCTCGCAGCAGATCCGCAACCAGCGGGTGGACGAGATCCCGCATCTGTTCGCCTACTCGCAGCTGCTGATGTCCATCAACGGGCTCGACGGCCGCTACGCCACGACCAAGACGGAGGCGAAGTTCTGGAGCGCCTGGAAGGAGGAGGATTTCACCCAGGAGCATTTCGAAACCATTAAGAACAGGCCGTTGACCGAGGCGCAGAAGGGGGCGCTGTTCGACCACCCGGACGCGGGACGGCAGCGCTATTTCGAGGCGTTGTGGTCGGGGCGTTTGGTTCCGACGGATCAGGACCGGCTGCTCATCAGCCTGTTGCAGCCGGATCGGCTGCTGGAGTTCATCCGCTACTTCATCCTCTTCGACAAGAAGGCGGGCAAGATCGCCGCCCGCTACGCCCAGGCCTTCGGTATCAAGCGGCTGTTGGAACGCATCAGCGTTATCGATTCGGCGGGACACCGCAACGGCGGCGTGCTGTGGCACACCACCGGGTCGGGCAAGTCCTTCACCATGGTCTTTCTCACCAAGGCGCTGCTGCTGCATGAGGAGCTGAAGCGGTGCCGGGTAGTGGTGGTGACCGACCGTATCGACCTGGAGAAGCAACTGGCCAGCAACTTTCTCACCGGCGGCGCCTTCGGCTCGGAGGTGGCGACCAAAAAAGAGGGCGAAAAGGCCAAGACCAAATCGGGGCGCGATCTGGCCAAACGCATCGGCCAGGGCGATGAGCGCATCATCTTCACCATCATTAATAAATTCGCTTCGGCCTCGAAGTTCGAAGAGTGCTATAACCCCAGCGCCGACATGATTGTGCTGGTAGACGAGGGGCACCGCAGCCACGGACGTGAGAACCACGAACGGATGCGCACGGCCCTGCCCGCCGCCTCCTATATCGCCTTTACCGGTACGCCGCTGCTGAAGAACGACAGGACCGTAACCAAATTCGGACCCATCGTCCACGCCTACACTATGCAGCGGGCGGTGGAGGACGAAACAGTGTCGCCGCTGCTCTACGAGGAGCGCCAGCCGGAGTTGATTGTCAACGAAAAGGCGATCGACAACTGGTTCGAGAAGATCACCGCCACACTGAGCGAGCGGCAGAAGGCGGATCTGAAGAAGAAGTTCGCCAACAAGGGCACCATCTACTCCTCCGACAACCGCATCGAACTCATCGCCTGGGATATCGCCACCCACTTCGCGGCCAACATCAAGGCGCTGGACAAGGGATTGAAGGGGCAGGTCGCCGCCGACAGCAAGGCCTCGGCGATTCGCTACAAGAAGCACCTGGACGACACCGGGCTGGTCACCTCCAGGGTGGTGATCTCCGCGCCGGACACGCGGGAAGGGCACGAGAAGGTGGACGAAAAGACCCTTCCCGAGATCCAGGCCTGGTGGAAGGAGAACGTCGGCAGGCAATCCGAGGAGGAGTACACACAACAGGTGCTGGAGGCCTTCGGCAGCGACGGCGATCCGGACCTGCTGATCGTGGTGGACAAGCTGCTCACAGGTTTCGACGAACCGCGCAACACCGTGCTCTATATCGACAAGCCGCTGAAGGAGCACAACCTGATTCAGGCCATCGCCCGCGTCAACCGCCTGCATGAGCAGAAGGACCACGGCCTGCTGGTCGACTACCGTGGCATCCTTTCGGCCCTCGACACCGCCATCAAGGCCTATCAGGATCTGGCCGAAGGCACCCAGGGCGGCTATGCGATTGACGACATCGAAGGGCTCTACAGCCAAATCAATACCGAATACAAGCGGCTGCCCGGTCTGCACCAGAGGTTGTGGGATATCTTCCGGTACGTCTACAACAAGCAGGACCTGGAACAATACCGGCAGTTGCTGGTGCCCAAGTGGCAGGAGGACAGCGACGGCCACAGCTACGATGCCAACCAGATGCTGCGCGAGGATTTCTATCAGGCGCTAACCGAGTTCGGCCTCTGCCTCAAGGTGGCCCTCTCCTCGAGCAGTTTCTATGCCGACAGCAGTTTCAGCGAGGCGGATATAGAGCAGTACAAGAAAGACCTGCGCTTCTTCACCAACCTGCGCAAGATTGCCCGCCAGGATGCGGAGGAGACGGTGGACTACAGCGTCTATGAGGATCAGCTGCGCCGCCTGGTGGACAAGCAGGTAATTGGTGAGTCGGTCAGGGACCCGGAAGGCGTCTACATCGTCGGCGAACTGGGCCGGAAGGAAAATCCGGAGCAGTGGTCGGAAGAGAAGACCCGCAACGAGACCGACATCATCCGCACCCGGGTGAAGAAGCGCATCGAACAGGAACTGGACGACGACCCCTATGCCAGGAAGGTGCTCTCCGAACTGTTAAAGCAGGTGATCAAGGAGGCCGAGGCGCTGTTCGATCACCCGCTCAAGCAGTACGCCCTGTTCAAGCAATTCGAGCAGCAGGTCGATGAGCGCAATATCGACGGCATCCCCGCCGCCTTGAACGATAACCCCCATGCCAAGGCCTATTTCGGCACCTTTCGGCTGGTGCTGGGGGATAAGGCCGTCAATGCCATGGGCGACGAAGAGCTGAAAGCTCTCACGGAAGAGGCAATCACTATCGACAAGGTGGTGGATGAAGCCGTTGCCACCAATTCGCTCAACCCCGCCAACATCGAGGCGGAGATCCGCAAGCAGTTGCTGCCGCGCCTGTTCAAGAGGGTAGGCATGGACAAGGCGAAGGATATTATCGAAGAGGTTATCCGCATTACACGGCAGGGAGTGAATCGTGGCTAAGTCGCTGCGTGTCAACGCGGAAACGCCGCGCAAGCAGACCTTGCACTACGGGAAGGAGCAGCTTTCCTACCAGCTTATCTATGTGCCGACAACGGATAACAGGGTCGTCATTGATGTACTTTCCAACGGGGTGATTAACGTACAAGCGCCGGAGGGAACGCCGCTCGATGCCGTCAAACGCGCCATGCTCAAGCGGGCCCGCTGGATTCACAGCCATATCGATAAGATCAGACAGCAGCACTCCTACGTACTGCCACGCGAATATGTGAGTGGCGAAAGCCACTACTACCTCGGCCGCCGACATCTACTGAAGGTTGTGGATGCGAAGGGCGCGGCCCCTCAGGTGAAGATGCTGCGCGGCCAGCTCCAGGTGCACACCGCGTCACGGGAGCCGGAAGCCGTCCGGACGCTGCTGCACGAATGGTATCGCGACCATGCGCGGAAGCATTTTGATAGACGGCTTCAGGCGCTGGTGAATCGAACCCGCTGGATCAAACAGAAGCCGGAATGGAAACTGCGACCGATGAAAAAGCAGTGGGGCAGTTGCTCACCTAAGGGGGTGTTGTCGCTCAATCCCCTGCTGGTGAAGGCGCCGCGGGAGTGCATCGACTACGTCATCCTACACGAGCTGTGCCACCTGAAAGAGCACAACCACGGCAAAAAGTTCTACAGACTCTTGGCCTGTACCATGCCCGACTGGGGATCGGTCAAGGCACGATTGGATGGTATGTCCGAGCTGCTGCTAGCCGAATAGGATTCTTTCTTCTTCGGCAAACAGCCGTACCCCGGTCTGCCTCTGCTTCCAGCAGTCCGCCAACTTCCATGTCGATCAGGATATTGGCATCACTAATCAGCAGCATCCGACTCACACTCCATGTGTCGACACTGCTGCAGTTCTCGCAGCGTTATGCCTAACAGCTCCGCTGCTTTGGCTTCACCGATGAGTTCTTCCGCCAGGGCGCGGTAGACGCGCTGCTGGAAGAGACGGGTTTTCTCGTTGGGGTAAGGTTTGCCCGGCTCTTTTTTATGCCAACCGCGAACGCGGAAGATGCGCCACAGCTCTTTGGTAGTGGTTTGGTTGATGATGCCGAGATCGGAACAACGGTAAATCCAGGCAGCCAGACTCAGGCCGTACTCCTGTTTCAATAGGGCGAGTTCCTGGAATTCCAGCCAGTGGCGGTTTTCCCCCAGGGTTTTCAGAACCACATCGCGCGGCGCCAGAAAGGCGCCGGCAAAACGGTTGCAGGCTTTCTCCTCATCCAGTTCGGGCCCGAGGCGACCGTGCAGGATAAGATGCCCGAGTTCATGGGCTAGCGTGAAGCGCTGCCGATCGCCAGTCCACTTTTTCCCGACCACCACGACAGGATTGCTGTCGTAATGGGCTGAGAAACCGTCAAACTTTTGGGGAATGTCCCCGTCGACGGTCAGCACCCGCAGACCCTGCTCTTCGAGCGTATCGATGAGGTCCGGAATGGGGTTGTGGCCCAACTCCCAGGCGTTTCGAACCGCCAGCGCGGCTGCTTCGATGTCGTCGGCAGCCTCGATTCGATCCGGTACTTCAGTGGGCACACGGAATTCGAGCGCCCACGCCTGGGGAAGGAACTGCTCGAGAGTGACCCAGCGCTCCAACTGATCCTCGGCATCGGCGAGGATTTTCTTCTTGTCACCCGCCCGGAGTGTGGTGCGCTTGCGGTATTCGACTCCTTCAAGGTGCACTTCCACTTGACGGAAGAAGTACTCCACCCGCACGCCGAGCACCTTAGCCAACTGGATCAAGACTTGGGATGGGGGTGTCGCCTGATTCTTTTCGTACTTGGCGACCATGGTGTGGGATACGCCGATCGCATCGGCCAGACCACGCAAGGACAGCCCCGAAGCGAGGCGGGCACGCTCAATCCGTTCACCGATCATCGGCTTCTTCCCTGTTTACAAATTGATGCAAGTAAGTTCGATTTGTAAACTGTAATCGGTTTCTGCGTTAAGTTCAATGAAGAGATGACTCAGGTCGGCCGATCGGAAGATCAACGCGCCACATCGATGACCAGTGCCGGGTCGTATCCAATCACATTCTCTTTCGGATATCCGCGCTGATTGGAGATGAGTCGGCACTTGCCAATGTCTGCGTCCACGTTGGCATGGGAATGGCCAAAGCACCAAACGTCGGCCTGTCCCACCAAGTCGCTGAGATCGCTCAAAAAGGCGGTGCCGAAGGCGTCCAGTGGATAGGCGGGATGCTGACAGAGCAGGTGCGGTGCATGGTGGCTGACCACCACGGTGGCGCCCTCGAACTCCTCCGCCAGCCGCTCCTCCAGCCAGGCCCGGGACTGGCGGTGCATCGCCAGCGCATCTTCCGGCAGGAAGAAGCGCTTGTCCTTGCCGATGACGCGGTGGTCGATCATTCGCTGCCCGACCTCCAGCATGGCCATCACCGAATCCCCCGCCGCCTTGTAGTCCGTCCAAAGGGTGCAACCGAGGAAACGGACACCGTCGATGATCAGTTGGTCGTTTTCCAAGAAATGCAGGTTCTCCTGCTCTGCGGCAAATTCCCGCATGTCCTCGAGCAACGGGTCGACGAACTGTTGATAGTACTCGTGGTTTCCGGCCACGTAGACGATCGGTTTGCCGAGCCGTTCGGCCTCCTCTGCCGCCCACCGCAGCCCATGCAGCCACACGTCGATATCACCGGCCAGCACGATGACATCCGCTTCGGTCTCCTCGATGGGCGGCCTGGGGTCCTGGCGGAAGAACTCGTTGTGCAGATCGCTCAGCAGTTGGATTTTCATCACCATTCACTGCTCTTTACATGCCGAGAGGAAGCTATCGGGCATACAGTCCTTCCCGCTCGCCTTGGCGGTTGCTGCCAGTTCGCGGGCCTCGTCGCAACGCCCCTGCCTGGCGCGCAGGTAGGCGGTGAGGGTATCCAGATTTTGTCGACCTGGTTGCGGAGCTTGCCTGTGAGCGTACGTACCCTCGGAATGGCGCGTGTTTAAAGTCTGAAGCTCAAAACCAGCCAGTTACTTCAGACGCGCCGGAGATATTGAGACCGACAGAATACTGCCCGTGCTGTTCAGCGGCAATTGGTGGGGCTAGCCGTCTCGCCAAATCGGCAGTTCTTGCCAATGTTCCGGGAATCCCATGGCCGGAGTCTCAATACCATGCTGTTCAAGAAGGACAGACAGCCTGGCCTTCCAGTGGTGATTAGGGCTTGTGCAGTCCATCATCCAGGCCAGCAGGACCAACGTGTTGTAGAGCTTACGCTCTGAACTGCGATTGAAGCTGGAGAGGAGTTCCTTTGGACGACGGTTTGGCACCTTGAAGCGGAAAGTGAACTCGCGATTCCAAAGCCGGCTGTGGTGGGCACAGATATTCCGAACGATGGTCAGGTGATGGAGAAAGGAAGTGAGGTTTACCTCGTCCAGATCGTAGGTATGAGCGATCGCATTGCGGTCTCTTCCATGGCGTAAGTTCGAATACCACTTGGACAGCTGCCCGAACGTCATGATTTCCACCGACGCCCAGACCGGTGGCAAGACTTCGTCATAGGTTTTTCGCAGATGTTGGATAAAGGTCTCGTGGCTGCGATGAACCTCTTCCTGAAGGAGCGCGAACTGACGGTCGTAATCCCAGCCTTTGCGGCTTGCTTTGAATAGGTCCCTTTCAAGATGCGCATGGGCGCCGTACCTGTTAGCCAAATGGTAGGCCCAGCCGGTACGGATAGAGACTTCGGTGCGCTCAATCGCATCCAATACGAGCAATCGGAGCTCGCGATCGAAGACGTAGAGGTCGAGTACGTCCGGGAAACCGGTTCCTGGTATGAAGGCGTGTGTGGCGTGATTTTGTTCGAAGGGAAGCCAGTAGGCAGCCAACCGGTAGTAGTTCAGATGGCCTAGATAGTGGACAGCCTCTGGGCGGTCCGGAACTACCATGCCCCTCTCGATAAGGCGGTCGAGCTGTTGCTCAAAGGTGAGCGGGGGCTTATTGAACTCCATTTTCTGACCCCCAGAAAAAAGTAACCCCCCATGGTGCGCATCGTTGAGAGGCGTGGGGGGTGTTGTTAGTTGTTATTATAATATCCATATCCATTCATACAACCCTTTCATTGCAAGCAAAAGTATCAGATTTTGGGCATGATCATTCGGCACACGCCGCCAGATAACGCTCCGGCGTACAGTCCGCCCCATTCGCTTTTGCGGTTGCCGCCAGTTCGCGCGCCTCTTCGCAGCGGCCCTGCCTGGCGCGCAGGTAGGCGGTGAGGGCCTCGCGGCGGCCGAGTTTGGCGGGGCCGTCTACTTTTTGCAGCAGTGCTTCGGCGGCCTGGGGGAGCTCTTCGTCGATGAGCACTCTTACTGCGTCAAGGCGCTTTTCATTGGTGCGCAACTGCTCAAGCTCTTTTGCACTGCGAAATGCCCCCTGGGGCGATCGCGCCAGCGCGTCGGGCACGAGTCGGCGTCCTTCCAGGATGAAGGTGTCGCTGTAAAAGCGGCCGCTTCGCGTGAGCGGTCGGCCTTCCCGGTCATAGGCGTAGATTTGGACGGCGTATTCGTGCTGTTCGCCGGGGGCGGGAACCGAGTGGAAAGAGTCGAGGGAGAGTTCGGTAGCATGCACGGCCCGCGCCGTTGAGGGCGAGTAGGACGTGGAGCCGCCGCGGCGGGCGACGGTGCTAAGTACAATTTGATACTTCTGCGCCCCCGGATAAGAGTGCCAGCGAAGGGTTGCGTCCTCGCCGGCCGTTTGTTGCTTCCCGGGCGGCCAGGTGATGGTGATCGGATCGCGGAACCGGAGAACGAGGGCCTCCGAGGGCGGGTCTTCGGCCGAGACTCCGACAACGCGGGCCTTTCGCCGCCAAATTCTCCAGGAAAAACCATTGCCCTCGCCGAAGTGCGATTCATCGCCAGTAAGGAGGATGGGTTTCTCTTTGGGCTGTCCGGGCCAAGCTTCGGTGAGAAGCGCCTCAACCCGCCAGCGACCAGGTGCCAGATTGAGGGTAAAGCGTCCACTTTCGTCCGTTGTCAGCGGCGCGGTCCGGTAATCGCCGCCGTTTAGGATCAGCCGCAGTACCACGCCGACGGCGGGGCGGCCTTCGTACTCGATGCGCCCAACCAACTGTCCGTCGCCTTCTGGCGGTGCCGGGCGCTCGGCTGTGAGGTTGTCGACCTGACCGTAGTAGATGTAGTTGGAAAAGTGATCGCTCCTGAAGGTCCGGTAATTGGTGGTGGCTTCCCCGGCGGGCTCTTCGCTGCCGTTCTGCCAGGGCCCGTCCAATTTTCCGAGCACCACTGCGCCGCCCCAGCCCAACAGCAGTGTGCTCCAGACGGTGAGGATCAGCGCAGCGATGCCGCCGGTAATGGACCAGGCCGGTTGGCGTGTGTCGTCGGGACGGCGGATGTCGCGGACGGTGACCAGGAGCCCGATGAGCCAGAGAAGCACCAGCGCCCCACCGAAGAGTTGCCGGGCGGAGAAACCGCCCCACTGGGGATTGAAGAGGGCGACTCCCGCGCCGAACCAGGTGGCCGCGAACAGCAGGAGATAGAAGAAAACGGCGCGATCCCAGCGGCGGTTCAGCAGATGGCCGCCCACCAGGGTGAGGGCGGAGCCGAGGGTGATGAGGGTGGTTTTTACTGGCGCGGTCCTGCCGTGATCTGGGGTTTCCGAATGGTTCACGCTTCCTCCTGGCGCCCGGTGTTCCGGTCGGGCGATTCCCTGATTGTTGTGAGAGGGACAGTTTTATCAGGATCACCCCCACCCTAGCCCTCGGCAACTGCTCCCTGCGTTGCTCTACCTCCTGCGTCCATGCAGTCGTCCCCCACAGAGGAAAGGGGTTGGAGCCGGGCTTCGGCTGCGCCGGGCGCGAACCTTAATGCCGGTTCGCGGCGAGGCGCCGCTCCTACGGGCGAGATCGGGTGCCTCGGGTGATCAGCACCTCGATATCGAGCCGTATGCCCTCGGGCCCGGCCAGGGCAGTGACCTCTTCGAGGTGTTCCCGTTTGAATCGGGCCAGCTGCTGCTCGTCCAGGCTGGAGATGAGTCCTCGGTAGCCGGCGTTCCAGATCACTTCCCACCACTGGTGTGCATCTTCCAGGAAGTAGCCGAGGTCGTGACGGGTGACTTCGATGCCTTTCAGGTCGGCTTCCTGGAAAAGGACGGTGTTCTGCAATTCGGTGGCGACCCGTTGCCAGCCCGGGGGTGGCTTCGGCAGGCCGTAGGCCTCGACGCGGCGACCGAGCAGTTGGATTAGCTCTCCGAAAGAGCCTTCGCGGAAGTGGGTGGTTACTACGGTTCCGCCCGGCTTCACCTTTGAGGCGATATGACGGAGGGTGCCGGCCATGTCCTCGACGAAGAAGACGCCGAAGGAGCAGTTGGCGGCATCGAAGGCATGGTCGTCAAACTCCATGGCGGTCATGTCCATGGTGCGGAAGGCGATATTGTCGAAACCGGCGACGCCGCATTTGGCTTCGGCCTGCGCCAGCATGCCTTCGGAAAGATCGACGGCGGTGATGCTGCCGCGCGGCAGGTGCGGGGCCATGGCCAGGGCGGGTATGCCGGTGCCGGTAGCCACATCGAGCACCGATTCGGTGCCGGTGAATTGAAAGATGCCGGGTAGGCGCTGCGCGGCATGTTGGAAAAAGCGCAGCGGCTGGCAGTCGTAGCTGTCCGAGACGGCGTCGAAGGTGGCTCTGACGCGCTGTTTCTTTTCCTGTTCGTCCATTGATTTCCCTCGTATCGCCCTCTCCCAAGTCGGGCGGCAGAGTCAATGCTGCCAGCAGGCGCCCGGAGGGTAAAGCGCCTGCCGTTTGGAGGTGACGGAGGAAACGGTCGAGCGGAGCTAAGCGGTCAGGGCGAATCCGGTCCAGGCGACGGCACCCAGCGCGAAGAGCATTCCGGCGACGGGCCGGCCCCATCGCTGTTTTTCCCGCATCATCGCCCGTTCCAGCTGATAGATGGCGGCCTTCTCTTCGGTCAGTTGGACGAATTCCTGCCAGCCGCGGTGAAGCGTGGCGGGCACGGCGGTGGGCGGGTGGTCGGTTTTAAGGTCTGCGGGTACGGCGACGCCTTCGGGTTTGCCTTTGGGAAAGGTGCAGTCGGGGCCGAACAGGACCAGGCCGCGGGGCTGGAGATCTTTGGCGTTGAGGCGCAAGGCGCTGACCTGTTCGCGGTTGCGGGTCAGGGGGTTGGGGAAGCGGGTGGTTTTGTGGCCGATCACCTGCGACCACTGGTCGGCGTTTTCCGCACCGAAGATGGCCCCCTTGTGGGGGAGCACTTCAACGGCCATCACACCATTGGGCGTGAGGACGGCGTAATCGATGAAGGTGAGACCGTCAATGCCGTCTTCAAGGACGATATCGCGGCGAATTTCCGTGCCGAGGTTACGCAGGGTGCGCATCAGGGCCTTTTCCTTGCGGCGGCGGCACAGGAACGGCCAAAGCAGCCAGATGCCGGGCGCGAGCAGGAGGGCGGCGGGGCCGAGGGCAATAAGGAGTGTCGGGGTATTCACGTTGGCTTTGGTCGGGTACGGCGGTTTGGGGCGGGTAGTTTAACTGGTTAGGAAGTTAGGGGGATAGACGGGTTCTTACAGAATGGCCGGAAGTTTTTTGGAACACCCCCACCCTGGCCCTCGGCAACTGCTCCCTGCGTTGCTCTACCTCCTGCGTCCATGCAGTCGTCCCCCACAGGGGGTGGGAATGGCTTCGATTACCAATGGGGTTTCAAACCGGAGCATATAGCCCCTTTCGGGAGGGAGCGGGGTTGGGGTGAGGGGAAGACGCTTGGCTTCAGGAATCAGACGCTGTGGTGAGTGAGACCGCCCGGATTTGAGGGTCGTTGGATTCGTTGGCCAAGGCAACGAGTGTCGCCTGGCGGTGCTCCCTTGGCATGTTGCCGATGCGGGCGGCGGCGCGATAGAAGGCCTCCATGTCACCGTGGTTTTGGGCGATGAGTGCCTCGAAGGCGGGCACGTGCTGCCGGTAGGTGGCGATCATGGCGAGTTGGGCGTTGTTGAGCTTCTGGCGCATAAAGGCGTCATAGCCGTCGTAGTCGTTCCAGCGCTGCTTGAAGATGAGGTACTGATCCTGAAGATCGGCGAATACGGCCTCTTTTTCGCTGCGCATCTTCGATTCGGAGATGTCGCGGCGATAAAGGGTGCGCAAGCGTTCGCGGGTGCTGATCAGTAGCTTGTGGAATTCCGAGCGGCGGTTTTCGGCCTCGAGGTAGGCTTCATAGCCACCGGTAACCCCGTGCTTCCGAAACCATCGGCGCACGCCTTCCCGCGCCACGGCCGTGGCAAAGGCCTCGTTGAAGGCGGTGTCGTTCTTGATATAGAGGCGTTGATGGGCAAGCTCGTGAACTATGATGTTAACGAGCTGATCGCCGGGCCGTTCAATAAAGGTGTTGAGCAGCGGGTCGTCGAACCAGCCCAGGGTGGAGTAGGCCTGGGAGCCGCCGACCATGACATCCAGGCCCTGCGCCCTGAATTCGCGGGCATTGGCGCGTGCCTCGTCCAAGTCGAAATAGCCGCGGTAGCTGACGCAGCCGGCGATGAAATAGCACCATCTGAGCGGTGTGACCGAAAACTCGGGGGTCGCCACCACATTCCAGACGGCGTAGGGGCGGCCGATATCGGCATATTGCGTATAGCTGCCGTTTTTGGGGAGGCCGAGTTCATTGCTGGCGAAATGGCGAACCTCTCGGGCCCGCTCCAGCCGTTTACGCGTTTCCGGATCGAGATCCTCCCGCTGCAACACCGTGTCCAACGGTTCGGCGCGGGAGACCAGCTCCAGATGGCCCGAAAGGGCCTGGCCGTAATAGCGAAGAGTGGAACAGCCGCTCAAGCCGGTGAGTAAGGCCCCGGCGGCGATAAGAAGAGAGAGGCGGCGGATGCGGTATCCCATGGCCAGAGAGATTATCACGCCCGATCCGCGCAAATTTGGAACCGGGTCCACTTTACGGCAAAGAGAGCGGGCACAAAATCGCGACGCCGCGCACGCGCCGAAGCGTTTGTGTCAGAATTGTCCGCCGATACCCAAACCCTGATTCCCCATGGACGCCAAGCTGCATGCCGTTATCGCCCAGGCGGGCGAATTCATTCTGGGTAAAGAGCGGCAGGTGCGACTGGCCGTCGCCTGCCTGCTGGCCCGCGGACACCTGCTCATCGAAGATCTGCCCGGCGTGGGAAAGACGACCCTGGCCCACGTGCTGGCCGGCAGTCTGGGGCTCAAGTTCAACCGCGTGCAGTTCACCTCCGACCTGCTGCCGGCGGACATCCTTGGCGTGTCCATCTACGAACGGGAGAGCGGTCACTTCCGCTTTCATCCCGGCCCGGTTTTCGCGGAGGTGGTGCTGGCCGACGAGGTCAACCGCGCCACCCCGAAAACGCAAAGCGCCCTGCTGGAGGCCATGGAGGAGCACCAGGTCACGGTGGAGGGTGAGACGCGGCGGCTGCCTGAGCCCTTTTTCGTCATCGCCACCCAGAACCCGGCCTATCAGATCGGCACCTTTCCGCTGCCGGAGTCGCAGTTGGACCGATTCCTGATGGTGATCGAGCTGGGTTACCCGGATAAACGCGCGGAGCGCTCACTGCTCGCCGGCCGCGAACGGCGTGAGATGCTGCTGGAGATCGAACCGGCCATGGCGACCGACGAGTTGGTGGCCCTGCAGGCCAGGGTGCGGCGGGTGCACGTCTCCGAAGCACTGCTCGACTATGTGCAGGCGCTGCTGACTTTCAGCCGCGAATCGGCCCTTTTCATCACCGGACTGTCGCCGCGCGCCGGCCTGGCCCTGCTCAACGCCGCCCGCGCCTGGGCCCTGCTGGAGGGCCGCGACCACGTGCTGCCGGAAGATGTGCAGGCCGTACTGCCCTACGTCGCCGGCCACCGCCTGCAACCGGCCAACGAAACCGAAAGCCGCTCCGCCGAAGCGTTGATGGAGCAGTTCTCGGCGGTGCCGATCCCGTGAGGGGAGATACGAGGGGCGAGATTCGGGATACGAAGGTCACCGGCTACTTTCGAATCTCGAATCCCGCGTCTCGGACCTGACGCCGATGGCGCCCGGGGCAGGATCGAATCAGACCGTGCGGATGCTTGGGGAAATCACCAAAGCTTTGGATTGGGGTCGTTTCTTCGGGCGGGTTCGCCCGGAGGCGGGCCCGATTACCCTCGATCGGCGGCGGGTCTACATCCTGCCGACCCGGGTCGGGTTTCTCTTCGTCCTGGTGCTGGGCGCCATGCTGCTGGGCGCTATCAATTACTCCAACAGTCTCGGCTTCGCCCTCACCTTCCTGCTGGCGAGCCTGTCGGTGGTATCGATCATTCACACCTTTCGCAATCTCCATGGTCTGTCCTTCCATCCCGGCCATGCCCGGCCGGTCTTCGCCGGTGAACAGGCGGTGTTTCCGATTGGTATTGAAAACCGTCGCGGCACGCCGCGCTTCGCGGTCGATTTCACCCTCGCCGGCGCCGGCCGGATTACCGAGGATTTGGGCGCGAACGCTCTCAATTGGGTCGAATTGCGGATCCCCGCCTCCCGGCGCGGACGCCTGCGCCTGCCCCGCTGTACGGTAGAGACCCGTTTTCCCCTGGGGCTTTTCCGGGCCTGGGGCTATGTCCACCTCTCCTCACAGTGTCTGGTCTATCCCAAACCGGCCGACGCCCGCAGCATCCCGCCGAAACTGGGGGGATCATCGGGCAGCGGCGGCGACCGGGGGCGCGGCAGCGAGGACTTTGCGGGCCTGCGGGCGTATCAATCGGGCGACTCGCTGCGGCATGTCCACTGGAAGGCGGTGGCGCGCGGCCAGGAGATGGTCACCAAGCAGTTCGGCGGCGAGAAGGCGGAGCGCATCTGGCTGGACTGGGAGGAGACGCCGGGGGTCAGCGTGGAGACCCGGCTCTCTCATCTGTGCCGCTGGGTGCTGGCGGCGGAGGAGCGTGGCTGGGTCTACGGCCTCGCCCTGCCCCGCCGACGCATCCCGCCGGACCGGGGCGATGTCCACCGGCGCCGCTGTCTGGAGGCATTGGCACTCTTTGGGGAGCGCTCATGAGCCGGAAAGATGCGGCAGAGCGCCGTATACCGCCGCAGATCGGCCGGCTCTGGCTGTTGGCCGGTCTCGCAGCGGTGGTGGCACCGCACCTGTTGCGCGTTCCGGCCTGGCTGGGGATCGGGTGCGGGGCGCTGATCGGCTGGCGCATCCTGCGCGAACTCAAGGGCTGGCCGCTCCCGGGCCGATTGGTGACGCTGCTCCTGACCATTGCCGGCGTGGGCGGGGTGGGTGCCACCTATCACACCCTTCTCGGTCAGGAAGCGGGGGTGGCGCTGCTGACCGTGATGTTATGCCTGAAACTGCTGGAATTACGCACCCTGCGTGATGCCATGCTGGTGATCTTTCTCGGCTATTTCCTGGTCATCAGCGGCTTTCTGTTCAGCCAGTCAATCCTGGTCGGTTTCTACATGTTCGCGGTCGTGCTGGCGCTGACGGCGGCGCTGGTGGCGCTCAACCATCCCGGCAGCACCCGCCGTCACAGCCGCGGCTACGTGCGACTGGCGGGGGGACTGCTCATGCAGTCGGTACCGCTGATGCTGGTGCTGTTCATTCTGTTTCCGCGAATTCCCGGGCCGCTCTGGTCGCTGCCCGAAGATGCCCATCGAGGGGTTAGCGGCCTCAGTGATGAGTTGACCTTGGGTTCGATCACCCGTCTCGCCGAGTCGCAGGAAGTGGCGTTTCGCGTGCAGTTCGAGGGTGATATCCCCACGGCGGACCGCCTCTATTTTCGGGGGCCGGTGTTGTGGCTGGCCGACGGGCGTCGCTGGAAGACGCTGGATCCCGATGGGGAACAGATCCGCCGTCTCGGTGAGGCCAGCTATCAGGGTGCCAGCGAAGCGGTGAGGTATACGGTTACCGTCGAACCCCACAATCGGAAATGGCTGTTCGCACTGGACCTGCCGGCGGAGGTCCCGCCGGATGCGACGGTTTACGGTGATTTCCAGATGGTGGCGGACGAGCCGGTCAATGAAAGGCGCCGCTACACGCTGGGTTCGGTCCTCGACTACAACACCGGTGAGCTGCCCTCGGTGCAACGCCGGTTGGGGCTGAAGCTGCCTGCGGGCAGCAATCCGCAGACCACCGCCCTCGCCCGCGGCTGGCGTGATGACGGGATGAGGCCGGAAGCGATCGTCTCGGCCGCACTGAGCTTTTTCCGGGATCAATCTTTTTATTACACCCGGCAACCGCCGGCGCTGCCGGCCCGGGATCCGGTCGACAGCTTCCTGTTCGAGAGCCGCCGCGGCTTCTGCGAACATTATGCCGCCAGCTTCGTGACGCTGATGCGGGCGGCGCAAATACCGGCACGCATCGTGACCGGTTATCAGGGCGGCGAACGGAACTCCGTGGGTGATTATCTGATCGTTCGTCAGGCCAATGCCCATGCCTGGGCCGAGGTGTGGCTCAAAGGTCAGGGATGGGTACGGGTGGACCCCACGGCGGCGGTTCCGCCCGAACGGGTGCAGGCCACCGGAGACACGGAACGGTTTCGTACCACCAACCCGGTCACCCTCAGCGGTTCGCAGGCGGATTGGTTGCTGCGCAGCTGGCAGGAATTGCGTGCGTCCTGGGACGCGGTCAATCACACCTGGAACCAGTGGGTACTCGGCTTCGACCAGGAGCGCCAACGCGATCTCTTGCGCCGGCTGGGTCTTGGGGATCTCCAATGGCGCGGAATGGTCGGCGTGCTGTTCACCATGTTGGCGGTGGTACTCGGCGTAGTGAGTGCTTACCTGCTGTGGCCCCGACGGGACAAGGCCGATCCGGCGGCACGACTCTATGAGCGATTTTGCCGCAAACTGGGCCGCTGCGGGCTGCCTCGAGACCGGAATGAAGGCCCCCGCGCCTATGCCAAGCGCATCATCGCGGCCCGACCGGAGCTCTCGATCCCGGTTCGGCGGATCACGGATCTCTACACACGGGTGCGCTACGCCGGGGAAGACCCGGAGCGCTGGCTGCCCCGTCTGAAAGAGCAGGTACAGGCGTTTCGGCCATAACGATCACCATCCGTTGACCGAATATTGCTAAGCTCGCCCTTCTTGGAATGGAAACAAGGAAAAGAGGAGATCCGAATTGCAGCGGCTTGGAGAGAATATCTATCCGAAGGCGTTGAGGGATGTGGACCTCTTGACCGCGCTGGCCGATGGGGTGGTGGTTGCCGATAGTGCCGGGCAGGTGCTTTTCATGAACGAACCGGCCCTGGAAATGCACCATCTGAATCCGGCTGAAGTAGCGCAGAAAGTGGAAGCCTACGCCCGCAGGTTCACCCTGACCACCTTGGACGGTGAGCCGGTCGATCCCTCCGAATGGCCGATCTATCGCGTGATCCGCGGTGAAACGATCCGTGACCAGCGCCTTTGGCTCGAGCACCCGGGCAGCGCACCGAGGGTGATCGCCTACAGCGGTACGCCGGTGTTTGTCGATGGCCTGTTCGCCTACGCACTGCTGACGATTCGGGATACCACTTCCGACGAAAACGCCTCTCGACGGCTGCGTGAGAGCGAAAGCCGTTTTCGCGCAGCGATGGAGCAATATCCCGGTCCGCTGGTGATCTACGATGCGGACCTGCGGGTCGATTTTCTCAATCGCGCAGCGGCCGAATGCATTGAAGTCCCTCGCGACCAGGCAAAGGGGACCCATGTGGCCGAAATCAACCCCATGGTGGCACCGGTCTGTATTCCATTGATCCAGAAGGCCTTTTCCAGCGGGGAAGTGGTTCAGGAAGAGGTCGGTTTAATCCTTCGGGGCGAGCCGGTGGAGATGATCCTCACGTTCGTGCCGCTGGTGGACACGGATTCGGACAGAGCTCGGGTGTTGGGAATTGCCAATGACCTGAGCGAAGTACATCGCACAAAGCGGGAATTGGCGGCCATGGTCAAGGAGCTGGAGGGCTTTGCCCACGCCGTGTCGCACGATCTGAAATCGCCACTGCGGGCGGTCACCGCTTTTTCCGAGATCCTGTTGGAGGAGGCCAGGGACGAGCTCAGCTCCGAAAACGCCGAACTGCTTCACCGTATTCGGGAGTCCGGGCTGAAGATGTCGGACCTTCTGGACGGTATCGTGCGCCTTACCCGGATTTCGATGGAGCCCTACCAGCCGGTGGAGGTCGATCTCACCTCGCTGGTGCAGCGCTATATCCACGAAAATCGCCTCGACGATCAGGGTGTTTCGGTGGTCTTTCCACCCCATCTGAGAGTCTATGCCGACGACACCCTGCTGCTGTTGGTTCTCGACAATCTGCTGAAAAACGCCGTCAAATTCTCCCGCGATGCGGACCAGCCGCTTATCACCGTGGGACACGCCCATGATCGGGATGGGGAACGGGTCTGTTTTGTGTCGGACAACGGGGTCGGATTCGACCCGGCGGAGACCGGGGACATGTTCAAACCCTTTCACCGTTTTCATCACGAGCGTGATTTCGAGGGAAGCGGCATCGGCCTCGCTATCGCGCGGCGCGCCATCGAACGCCACGGCGGGCGCATTTGGGCCGATTCGGAACCCGGAAAAGGAGCGATATTCTACTTCAGCCTACCCTACGACGGGGAGAGTCAGCGTTTGACGTAGGCGTCGGTTGGGAAACGCTCCTCCCGAAAGAGCCGGGTGCAAGCCCGTACGGCTTCCGGGTCATACAGTGTGCCGGCACCGCTCTCAAGGATTTCAAGGGCCGTGGCGATGCCGCGGGCCGGACGGTAGGGGCGGTGAGAGGCGATTGCATCGAGCGTATCGGCGACGGAGAGGATCCGTGATTCGAGACGGATGGCGTCCCCCCGAAGGTGGCCGGGATAGCCGGAGCCATCGAGCCGCTCATGATGGTCGCGCACCATTTCGGCAACCGGCCAGGGAAAGGCGATGCCCTTGAGGAGTTCATAGCCGGCATAGGGGTGGACTTTGATGATATTGAACTCCAGTTCCCCCAGAGTTCCGGGGCGGGTCAGGATTTCGGCCGGAATGTGCAGTTTGCCCACATCGTCGGATCAGCCCGGCCACGGACAATCCCTCCAGGCGCTCCTCGTCCAGTTTCAGTTCCCGGCCGATAGCCACGGCCAGGTCGGCGACCCGACGTTGATGCCCGGCGGTATAGGGATCGCGCATCTCCACCAGTCCGGCGACCGCGCCGACGGTCTGTTTGAGGATCCCGGAGAGGTCGCGGTACCAGTGACGCGCCCGTCGTTCCGCCACCTCGCGCGCCTCGCCGGTGCGAAGGGCGTTGATGCCGTACGCGAGAATCGCCGGCCAGCTCCTCCAGCAGTTCAATCTCGGCCTTTTGAAAGGTATCGGCTTCGGCGGCATAGATCCCCAGGACACCGAGGGTTTGCTCCCGGGCCACCAATGGAAAGGCGATGACCGCGGCATAATCCCGGGCGACGGCGGCCTCCCGCCAGGGCTCGAATGTGGGATCGGCATCGATGGCGTTGAGGAATACCGCTTCGCCGCCTCGGATGGCTGTGCCTTCCGGTCCCCGGCCCAGCAGGTTGTCGCCCCAGGAGAAACCGGGGTCGGTCAGAAAGCCCTCCTCGCTACCGGCCCAGGCGCGGGGCACAATCCGGCGCTCCGGACCCTCGTCCGGAAACCCGACCCAGGCCAGGCGGTAACCACCCTTTTCCACCACGATGCGACAGACATCCTGCAAGAGCCCGCGCTCCTCGGTGGCATGGATCAGCGTGTGGTTGCTGGCGCTGATGGCGAGTAGGGCGCGATTGGTGCGCTGCAGGAGCTCCTGGACATCTTTCAGGTCGGTCACATCACTCAGGACCTGCACCATGCCCCTGGCCCCATACGGGTCCTGAATCGGGGCCAGGGTGATCTGGCGCCAGCGCCGCTCATCCGGGTAATAGAGCTCCAGGCGGGTCTGGACACCGGCGGCGATGGCGCGGCACGCCGCGCAGGTCTGGCGCTCCAGGTGCCGGGGATGGAAATGGTCGTGATTGTGCTCGCCCGGCCGAATGAACTCGCCGCGCCGCTCCTCCACCACGCGATTGACCTGCCGTATCGCCCCGGCGGCGTCCACCACCACGATTTCGTCGGGAATGGCATCGTAGGTGGTGCTGTTGCGGGTCAGGATTCGGAACGGCTCCTGAAGACTGGTCCGGATCAGGCCGATGAATACCAGCGTGAACGAGGCGAGCTTGGCAACGTGTCCCAGGAGATTGGAAAGGTCGTAGACGCCGATATAGAAGGTGAACAGCAGCTCTGCCATCGCGGTGAGGGCGAGAGCGCAGGCCACTAGCGACAGAATGTCCGGGTCCAGGAGGGCACGGCGGCGCCAGAGGCGAATCCCGGTTGCGGCCAGGACGGCGATGATGACGTATTCGGCCATGACCTTGGTCGTTGTCAGCCCCTCGCCGGAGATGTGCATTCTCGGGAACAGGCCCGCGGCAATCACGCCCAGCGTGGCGGCAGTCACCAACCCGAAGGTTAGGAAGGCCCGGCCGATGGGCAGCGGCCTTTGCAGGTAGCGGGGTGCGATGACCAGGGCCGCGGCCTCAAGGCTGCGGGCGGCGATCCATAACTGGGTCGGTAAATTGGTATCGGCCGGGAATACCCCCATGCCGGTGTAGGCCAGGGTATGGAAGAGGTCGATCAGGGCGACAAACGGGTAGGCCGCCCCCAGAAACGCCAGGAAGTGATTGCGCGAAAAATCGAACGTATACCAGGCGACCACGCCGATCATCAGGCCGACCGTGATCGAGAAGAGTTCGACCAGCGAGTGGAACAGCAGGTAATTGATGCTGGCCAGTGTCGCGAAGCCGAACACCCCGATCAGCACGACCCCCGCGATGGCGAGTGTCACCGCGCGCGAACGGCGCAACCACCCGCGGGGCAGAGGAAAAGCGTGAATGCGGGATCCCGCGAACATGGAAAGCCGGCGCCCCTGAGTGTGTACGTACTAGTACGTAGACCGTTCCGACCGCCAGAGGTTCGGGCTCTTTCGCGCTGCGGCAAAGGCTGACGGCGCCCTGCCACTCGGCGATTCGCTACTTACCGATGCAGAATGATTCGAAAATCCGACCGAGCAGGTCATCGGAGGTGAATTCGCCGGTGATCTCCGAGAGCCCCTGCTGTGCGACACGCAGCTCCTCGGCGACCAATTCCCCGGCACCTTCCTCCAGTCGGGCGGTGGCAGTCGCCAGGTGTTCGGTGGCGCCGGCAAGGGCCTGGAGGTGACGGCGGCGGGCCATAAATGCGCCTTCCGGGGACTGCTCATAACCCATAATCCGTTTAAGGTGAGAGCGCAGAAGGTCGACCCCTTCGCCGGACTTGGCGCAAAGGCGCAGTTCGCTTCCCAGCTTATCGCGTCCCTCCCCCACTTGACGACCGGAGAGATCCACCTTGTTGCAGACCACAGTCACCGGCAGGCCGTCGGGCAATTGGGAGAGGATGGCGTTTTCCTCGGCGCCGATCCCTTCGGCATCATCGACAACCAAAAGGACCCGGTCCGCTTTTTCGATCGCGTCCCACGCGCGGCGGATCCCTTCCTGCTCGACGCGATCGGCGGAATCGCGCAGACCGGCGGTGTCGATGACGTGCAGGGGCATACCATCGATATCGATCTGCTCGCGGAGGATGTCGCGGGTGGTGCCGGGGATCTCGGTGACGATGGCCGCCTCCTGACCCGCCAGGGCATTGAGCAGACTCGACTTGCCCGCATTGGGACGGCCGGCCAGCACCACCGTCATACCCTCACGGAGCAGGCGGCCCTGGCGAGCGGCGATCTGGACATCCCTGACGGCGTCCCGGATAGAGCATAAGTGGGCGCTTACTTGGCCTTCGGCGAGAAAATCGATCTCCTCATCGGGGAAGTCGATGGCCGACTCCACGTACATTCGCAGTTCAATCAGCCGCTCCACCAGGGCCTGTATCCGGCGGGAGAATTCCCCCTGCAGGGAGCGCAGCGCCGAGCGGGCCGCTTCGCGGCTGCCGCTTTCAATCAGGTCGGCCACCGCTTCGGCCTGGGCCAGGTCGAGTTTGCCGTTCAGAAAGGCGCGTTGGGAAAACTCGCCGGGGCGGGCCAGACGGGCGCCGTGGGCGACCACCGTCTCCAGGAGCATGTCGAGCACCACCGGTCCGCCGTGGGCCTGGAGTTCCAGGACATCTTCGCCGGTGAAGGAGTGGGGGTTGGGGAAGAAGAGGGCGATGCCTTCATCGAGTACCTCCCCGTCGCGTCCCCGGAACGGCAGGTAGTCGGCCCGGCGCGCCGGGGGAATCCGTCCGAGAACCGCCTCGGCGATGGGGGAGGCAAGCGGCCCCGAAACCCGTACGATGCCGACGCCACCCCGGCCGGGCGGAGTGGCGATCGCAGCGATGGTATCAGTCGAGCCAATCATGGGATTTCACCACTGAGAACAGGAAGCGCGGTTACACGCAGCGCTCTGTTCTCAGTGGTTGCTTTGCTGTCAGGCCTTCACCACGAAGCGGGTGATGTACCACTGCTGCAGGATCGACAGGCTGTTGTTCACCACCCAGTAGAGAACCAGACCCGCCGGGAAGAAGGCGAAGAAAACAGTGAAGACGATGGGCAGGATCATCATCACCCGGGCCTGGATGGGATCCATGGGGGTCGGATTGAGCCGATGCTGGACCAGCATGGTGGCGCCCATCAGGACCGGCAGCACGAAATAGGGATCCGCCGTGGAGAGATCACGGATCCAGAGCATGAAGGGGGCCTGGCGCAGCTCCACACTCTCCAGCAGTGCCCAGTAGAGGGCAATGAATACCGGGATCTGCACGAGGATGGGCAAACAGCCGCCAAGAGGATTGATCTTCTCCTCTTTGTAAAGCTTCATCATCGCCTGATTCAGCTTCTCACGATCATCGCCGTACTTCTCTTTGATGGACATCAGGCGCGGCTGGACTTTTCGCATGTGCGCCATGGACTTGTAGCTGGTCTCCGAGAGTTTGTAGAACACCCCCTTGACCAGCACCGTCAGCAAAATGATCGCCACACCCCAGTTGCCGAAGATGGAATGGAACAGTGACAGAATCCAGTGCAGCGGCTTGGAGATGAACGTGAGGATGCCGTAATCGACGGTCAGTTCCAGGCCGGTGGCGATCTGCTCGAGCCGCTCCTGGTCCTTGGGTCCGATGTACAGTTCGGACTTCAGGGTGCCGGAGGCGCCCGAGTCGACTTGGGTAAGGGGGCCGACCATGCCCAGGATGCGCTGGTCTCCCGGCGCCTTGGAGTAGTAGGTGTATTTCTGATCCTGCGGCGGCACCCAGGCACTGAGGAAATAGTGCTGGATCATGGCCGCCCAGCCACCCTGGAAGGTGCGGTTCAGGGGCGAGTCGACCATATCGTCGAACTTGATCTTCTCGTACTTCTCTTCCGGGCTGTAGATGACCCCGCCGGTGTAGGTGTAGATGCCGAAGCTCCCGCCACTCTCCGGCGGAGTGCGCTGCAGCTGGCGATACATGTGGCCGTTCCAGGGCTCACCGCTGGCGTTTCTCACCGTGAAGTCCACATCCACCAGGTAATCGCCGCGACGGAAGGTATAGGTCTTGATGACCGTGACGCCGTTTTGCTCCCAGCTGAGATCGACGCTGATCGACTCCTTGCCTTGGGAGAGCTGATATTCGGTCTTCTCGGCCTGAAAACGGGCATGGTGGCTCGGTGCCGGGGAGCCGTCGCGTCCCGCCGGCAGCAGTCCGGACTGGGCGATGAACAGTTCGCCGGGGCGGTCGTTCAACAGCGTGATGGGATGATCCGGCTGGTCGACTGAAACCGGGAATTCCAGCAGTTCGACGCGGCGCAGGTCGCCACCGGCAGTATCGATGTAGGCGCGGAACACATCGGTAGTCACCGTAATACGCTCGCCGGTTTTGAGCCCCGACTGGGTCTGGGTGAGCGGGGTATCGGCGGAACCGGTGACGGAAGGCGTCTGCCCGGCCGGGACGTCCCCGGCGGGAGCGCTGGGCACGGTGGTCTCGCCGCGCTGGTCGGTGGCGGCCACCGGCTCGGGTTTGGGCCGCACGTAGTCTTCCTGCCATGCATTCCAGATGAGCGTGAGGGTGAATAGCAGTCCGCCGATCAGAATAATTCGTTGTAGGTCCATCGGTTAGTCTTTGTTGTCGGGTACGGGATCCAGTCCACCCTCGTGCCACGGATGGCAACGGGATAGACGGCGAAGACTGAGCCAGCCGCCCCGAATGGCACCGTGGCGAACGATCGCCTGCTGGGCATAGGACGAACAGCTGGGATGAAAACGGCAGTGATTGCCCAGAAAAGGGCTGATGCAGTAGCGATAGAACGCGATTAGGGCGAGGAAGAGTTTCTGCATCGTTCGGGCAAGGCTCGCCAGAGCTTTTCCAGAGTGGCCCGTAGTCGGGATTTGTCCAGCCGGTCGATACCGGGGCGGCCTAAGACTACTACATCGAAGGCGCCTATTTCACCCTGGTTGAGGCGAAAACTCTCCCGAATCTGGCGTTTGGCGCGATTGCGTGCGACGGCGCGCCTGGCGTTTTTTCGGGAGATGGCCATCCCCAACCGGGGATAACCGAGGTCGTTGGCTCGGGCGAGTATGAGAATTTGCCCTCCGTCGACCCGGCACGCGTCCTGGAAGACGCGCTTGAACTCCCCCGGTCTCAGCAGTCGCAGTCGGCGAGGAAACGCCGTACCGGATTCAGCCGAACCGCCGCGACCGGGGGAGTTCCGCAAGATACCGCGTTACGCGGACAGACGAGCGCGGCCCTTGGCACGACGGGCTTTCAGCACCTTGCGACCGCCAACAGTGCTCATGCGTGCACGGAAACCGTGGGTGCGCTTGCGGCGGATGTTGGAGGGCTGGAATGTTCTTTTCATGGGAGCAACCGTCCGGTAAAAACAAACTGAATGGCAATAGCCGGATCCGAAAATGGGAAGCCGGCCCGGAAAAGTCGGCCAAGATACTGCGCTTTGCAATCCCATGTCAAGGAATAAGTGGGGGTTTTTGAACGGGGATAAGGTGTGGATAACTTGAGCCGACGGCGGTAGACTGCGGGATTCATCGCCTCTCCACGCAAGTGTACTGTTGCACACTAGAACCAGAAGGTCGCTTCCGTGACGCCCAGTTTCTGGCAGAAATGTCTAGACGCCCTAGAGCACGAACTCTCCCCCCAGCAGTTCAATACCTGGATCCGGCCGCTGCAGGCTGAAGTCTCGGAAGACCGGGTGCGCTTGTTCGCCCCCAATCGTTTCGTGATGGATTGGGTAACGGAACGGTTTCAGGCTCGAATCGAAGAGCTGGTCGGTGCGTACAGCGAAACCGGCAACATGCCGGTGGCGTTCGAAGTCGGTTCGCGCCAACGGGTGGCGGAAAGTACGCCCGCCGCCGCGCCGGAACGCCGGGCCAAGAGGAATCCGGCACCAATCGAACCCGCCAAACCGGACTACCGGCGCAGTAAGCTCCAGCACAACTTCACCTTCGAGAGCTTCGTCGAGGGTAAGTCGAACCAGCTCGGACGCGCCGCCTCGATGCAGGTGGCCCAAAATCCCGGTCAGGCCTACAACCCGCTGTTCATCTACGGGGGGGTGGGCCTGGGAAAGACGCACCTGATGCATGCCGTGGGTAACGAAATCCTCCGAAACCGTCCCAATGCGAAGGTCCTCTACCTGCACTCGGAGCGGTTTGTCGCCGACATGGTCAAGGCGCTGCAGCAGAACGCCATCAACGAATTCAAGCGCTTCTACCGGTCGCTCGATGCGCTACTTATCGACGACATCCAGTTTTTCGCGGGTAAGGAGCGCTCCCAGGAGGAGTTTTTCCACACCTTCAACGCGCTTCTCGAGGGCCAGCAGCAGGTCATCCTCACCTGCGACCGCTATCCAAAGGAAGTGGACGGGCTGGAGGAGAGATTGAAATCACGGTTCGGCTGGGGTTTGACCGTGGCCATCGAGCCGCCGGAACTCGAGACCCGGGTGGCCATCCTCAACAGCAAAGCCCTGCAAAGCGGCGTCGAACTGCCGAGCGAAGTCGCCTTCTTTGTCGCCAAACGGATTCGTTCGAATATCCGCGAACTGGAAGGGGCATTGCGGCGGGTAGTGGCCAACGCGCATTTCACCGGTCAGCCGATTACGGTGGATTTTGCCAAGGAGGCGCTGCACGATTTGCTGGCGCTCCAGGCGAAACTGGTGACCATCGAGAACATCCAGAAGACCGTCGCGGAGTATTACAAGATCCGGGTCGCTGATTTATTATCGAAGCGACGCAATCGCTCGATTGCACGTCCGCGTCAGGTGGCGATGGCGCTGGCCAAGGAGCTGACCAACCACAGCCTCCCCGAGATAGGCGACGCCTTCGGGGGCCGGGACCACACGACCGTGCTGCATGCCTGTAAAAAGGTGGCGTCGTTGAAGGAAGAGGATCAACGGATCGCGGAGGATTACGCGAACCTGTTGAGAATCCTGACAACATGATTGGGACAAGCTGTGGATAAGTCGGGTCTTCGCCCGGAGCACAAATTGGTGAACAGGTTATCCACAGGTGGTCCCAAGGAAGAAGACGCTGTTTATAGTTTACGTAAGTCATTGAATGTAAAATAGTAAAGAGACTTACCCACAGGTGGGTCGCTACGTAGTAGTAACAATTGGGTTAAAGATCTAAACAACTAATAACTACGTCTGGGGAAGACGGGGACATGCGATTTACGATATCAGAGAAGCGCTGCTCCGACCGCTGCAGGTAGTCGGCGGAGTCGTGGAGAAACGACAGACGCTGCCGGTCCTTTCCAACGTCCTGGTCAATATTGAGCCGGATAGGTTGACCTTGACCGGTACGGATCTGGAAGTGGAACTCACGGCGGGCGTAAATATTGTCGGGGCCGAAGCGGGTGACATCACCTTGCCGGCCAGGAAATTCCAGGACATCTGTCGAGCACTGCCGGAAGGCGCTGAAATCGATATCGATGTCGATGGAGAAAAGGCGAGGCTTCGATCGGGCAAAAGTCGGTTCACGCTCGCCACGCTTCCTGCCGCGGAGTTCCCGGCCACCGAAGAGGTTGCCGGTGCGTTTGAATTCGAGATGCCTCAGGGCGAATTGCGCCACCTCATTGAAAAAACACAGTTTTGTATGGCCAACCAGGATGTCCGGTACTACTTGAACGGACTCCTGCTGGAAATCAATGCGGGCTCGCTGCGGACCGTGGCTACCGACGGACATCGTCTGGCGCTGAGTGATCATGCGGCTGAACAGACGGGTACCGAGCAGCGGCAGGTGATTATCCCGAGAAAGGGTGTCGTTGAACTGCTCCGGCTTCTGGAGGATTCCGATGAGCCGTGTCGTATACAGCTCAACACCAACCATATCAAGGTCGAGCTCAGGGATATCGGCTTTACCTCGAAGTTGGTGGACGGAAGATTCCCCGACTATGAGCGGGTCGTGCCCAGGGGAGGCGATAAGATCGTGAGGGCGGACCGGGATAGCCTGCGGCAGGCGCTGGTTCGGACCGCCATTCTCTCGAACGAAAAGTACCGGGGGATTCGCCTGGAGCTGAGCAGCAACCAGTTGCGGGCGGTTGTGAATAACCCGGAGCAGGAAGAAGCGGAAGAAGAGCTTGAGGTGGAGTACCAGGGAGAGGAGCTCGAGATCGGCTTCAATGTCGCTTATCTGCTCGAAGCGATCAATGCGATCGGACAGGAGCAGGTGGAAATCACCCTGAGCGACCCGAACAGCAGTTGCCTGGTTCGTGGCTTGGGCGACGAAGAATCACGGTACGTCGTGATGCCGATGAGGCTGTAGTAAGGGATGCGGTTGACGCGCCTGCAGGTCAGGCACGTGCGTATCCTGGATGATGTGAGCATAGAGCCGGACGCGGGACTGAATATTGTAGAAGGCCCAAATGCCAGCGGCAAAACGAGCCTGCTCGAGGCGATTCATATCCTGGGAATGGGGCGTTCGTTCAGAACGCGAAAGACGCGGGAGGTGGTGAAAAGGGAAGCCGACGAGCTGCTAGTGTTTGGTAAGGGAATAGAGAACGAATTTACGCACCGGCTCGGTGTCAAAAAGAGTTATCGGGAAAAGACCGAGATCCATGTCGATGGGCAAAGGGCAAGAGGCGCTTCGGCGCTGGCGGCCCTACTCCCCCTCCTTGTTATTACCCCGGATAGCCACGCGCTGATCAGTGGTGGACCCAACCAACGACGTGCTCTGATGGATTGGGGAGTGTTCCACGTGGAACACCGGTTCTATCGAGAGTGGGTGAACTATGACCGTGCGCTCCGGCAAAGAAATGCACTTCTGAAAAGAGGGGCCGACAGCGCCAGCCTCGCTGTCTGGGAAAAGGAGATGGTGCTGTCCGGAAATGAGATTACAGCCCAGCGGGCCCGCTACGTGGATACGCTGGTTCCGTGGATTCGGCGGAACGTCGCGGCCCTGCTGGGGGATTTCGATATCAACGTGGGGCTGAAAACCGGGTGGGGCGAGGAACCGCTTGAAACGGCGCTGCGGGAGGCCCGGGAAAGAGACCAACGCTTTGGCTACAGCACTGTAGGTCCGCACCGGGCGGAATTACAGGTAAAAACCGGGGGTCGGCCGGCCTCGGAGGTCGTTTCCCGCGGTCAGCAAAAACTGATCGTAATGGCTTTGCGGCTCGCACAATTGGGGGTGTTCAGGGAGGCCACGGGCCGATCGGCGCTGCTGCTGGTGGATGATTTGCCAGCGGAGTTGGACCGGGAGAAACGTGCGCTGCTGTTGGGGCAACTCAGTCAAATGAACCTTCAGGTGTTTGTGACCACAACGGAAGCAGGTCTGATCGAGAGCCAGGAGTGGCCCTCGAAAAAGGTGTTCCACGTGAAACAAGGCCAAGTGAGGAAAGTGGTATAATGCGTCGGTTAGAGGACGGGAGCCCTGTATGAGCGAAAGCTACGATTCTTCCAAGATCAAGGTGCTGAAAGGGCTGGACGCGGTTCGCAAGCGCCCAGGGATGTATATCGGTGATACCGACGACGGAACCGGTCTGCATCACATGGTTTTCGAGGTGGTCGACAACGCTATCGATGAGGCATTGGCTGGCTACTGCAGCCAGATCGATGTCGTCATCCATAGCAACGATTCGGTAACAGTTCGGGACAATGGTCGGGGTATCCCTACCGACATGCATGAGGAAGGCCGTTCCGCAGCCGAAGTCATCATGACAGTCCTGCATGCCGGCGGGAAGTTCGACAACAACTCCTATAAGGTATCCGGCGGACTCCACGGCGTCGGGGTTTCCGTTGTGAATGCCCTTTCCGAAGACCTCAAGCTGACCATCCGCCGTGACGGCAAGATCCATCAGCAGGAGTATCGGATGGGCGAACCCGTCTCGCCATTGGGAGTGGTCGGCGAGGCCTCGACCACCGGGACCGAGGTTCGGTTCAAGCCCAGCGCCGAGATCTTTGGCGACACCGAATTCCACTATGACATTCTCGCCAAACGCCTGCGGGAGCTCTCTTTCCTGAATTCCGGTGTCCGTATTCATCTCCAGGACGAGCGTTCGGATAAAGAGGATCTGTTCGAATACCAGGGCGGTATCCGTGCTTTCGTCGAGCACTTGAATACCAAAAAGACGCCCCTCCACCCCAACGTCTTCCACTTCACTGCCGAAAAGGACGAAGTGGCAGTGGAGCTGGCGATGCAGTGGAATGACTCCTATCAGGAGAGCATCTTCTGCTACACCAACAATATTCCCCAGAAGGATGGGGGAACCCACATGGCCGGTTTCCGTGGCGGGTTAACCCGAACCCTCAATCAATACATCGATACCGAGGGCCTGGCGAAGAAAATGAAAGTGAACCCGACCGGGGACGACGCCCGTGAAGGACTCACCGCCGTGTTGTCGGTCAAGGTTCCCGATCCGAAATTCTCCTCCCAGACCAAGGAGAAGCTGGTCTCCTCCGAGGTAAAGGGCCTGGTTGAATCCCTGGTCTCTGAACACCTGTCGGCTTTCTTGCTCGAGAACCCCCAGGACTCGCGGATCATTGCCGGCAAAGTCGTCGATGCCGCCCGTGCGCGCGATGCGGCCCGTAAAGCCAGGGAGATGACGCGGCGCAAGGGTGCCCTGGATGTCGCCGGACTGCCCGGCAAGCTGGCCGACTGCCAGGAGCGCGACCCCTCCAAGTCCGAACTGTTTGTGGTCGAGGGTGACTCCGCCGGCGGATCCGCCAAGCAGGGTCGCGATCGCAAGTATCAGGCGATTCTCCCGCTCAAGGGTAAAATCCTGAACGTCGAAAAGGCCCGCTTCGACAAGATGCTCTCTTCCGCCGAGGTCGGCACCCTGATCACGGCCCTGGGATGCGGCATCGGCAAGGAAGAGTTCAACCCCGACAAGCTGCGCTACCACCGTCTCATTATCATGACGGACGCCGATATCGACGGCTCTCATATCCGCACACTGCTGCTGACGTTTTTCTATCGCCAGATGCCCGAACTGATCGAGCGCGGCCATATCTATATCGCCCAGCCCCCGCTGTACAAGATCAAAAAGGGCAAGCAGGAACGCTATGTGAAGGATGACTTCGAACTCGAAGCCTATCTTTTGAGTCAAGCCATTGATAATGCACAACTTTTCATCAATCCCGATGCCCCGCCCCTGACCGGCGTGGGCCTTGAGCAGCTCGCCCACCAGTATCAGGCGGTGATGGCGGGTATCGACCGGCTCTCCCGGCGCTACAACAGCCGGGCACTCGAACAGATGATCACCCTGCCGAGCCTCTCAGAAGAGGCGTTCCGCAGACCCGAAGAGGCGGAGCCCTACTTCAGTCAGCTGGTCGAGCGCCTTAACGATCAAAGCAGCGAGACCCGATATGAGCTTCGCTTCGAGCGGGAGCCGGACGGCGCCATCGATGCCGCCGTGGTCAAGGAGTGGCGTCACGGGGTTTCGACGGACTACACGTACATCGCCGAGTTTTTCGCCATGCCGGAGTACCGCGCAATCCGCACGCTCGGCGAAGAGCTGGATGGCTTGCTGACCGAAGGGGCATTCGTTCAGCGCGGTGAAAAGAAGCAGCCCGTCAGCACCTTCCGTGAGGCTCTGACCTGGCTCCTGGACGAAGCCAAGCGCGGCCAGCATATCCAGCGCTATAAGGGACTGGGGGAGATGAATCCCGATCAGCTCTGGGAAACCACCATGTTCTCCGAAACGCGACGGCTCCTACAGGTGCAGATCGAAGATGCCATCGCCGCCGATGAGATCTTCTCGACTCTGATGGGGGACCAGGTGGAACCGCGTAGGGAGTTCATCGAGACCAATGCCCTTTCGGTTTCCAATCTCGACGTCTGAGCCGAAAACCGGTTCGCCGGGAAAAAGGGGAGCTTCGGTTCCCCTTTTTCGTTTGCCCACCGATCCTGTTTCCGTTGGTTTTCCTGCTCCCCTTCTCTGGGGTCGTGAGCTCGCGGTGGCCCGCTCCTTCTTCCGGATCCGCGCTCTGCCCTTCCCTCGATGGCGATCGTCGCCTGTGCGCTTTCTCAGCGATCCAATTTTTTCGGGGTCTGACGGCACTGGCTGCATCGAGGGAAGCGGGTCGGGTTACAATCCCCGGGGATAACGACGATCGGGGGAGGAACTGCCGTGGCCGAACTGACCGGGGAGAGCCGATGGGAGAGCGAGCGGACCGTTGTCCGCCCGCGAAATCCGTGGATCGCTTTACTGCTTTCGTTCTGTCCCGGCCTGGGACAGCATTATGCCGGGCACATCGTGCGTGGCATCGTCGTTTACATACTTCTTATCATCGCCTCCTGGTTGGCGGCGATCGGCTTTATGTCCGTGGAAAGTCGATTGAGCATAATCTTTCTGGCCGTCCCGTTTGTCGGCTTCGGCGCCATCAGTCTCGATGCCTGGCTCTGCGCCAAGCGCCAGGATCCGCAGTATCGGCTGAAGTGGTTCAATCGGTTCTGGATCTATGCCGGGGTGACCCTGGCTCTCATATTGACCGTTAATCCACTGATGGATTTTCTGGTCGGCCGCAATATCGTCCGCGCCTATTTTGTCACCTCTTCCAGCATGGCTCCCGCGGTCCTGAATCACGATATCCTGCTCGTAAACAAGCTGGCCAGCCCCGATCGTGGGGAAATCGCACTCCTGGAGTTGGGCCCTGAGCGGCCGCAGCGCACCAACCTGACGCACATTATCGACAACCAGCTGGTCGTGAGGGTCATTGCCCTCGGCGGCGAAACCATCGAGATGCGCAACGGGGAAGTCCTGGTCAATGGCGAGACGCTCTCCGAGCCCTATCTCAACAGGGCGTCCGACCCGCCTTTTTCACCCGTCGGATTCGCCAGCCGCGATCTGGCACCTGTCGAGGTACCGCCCGACCACGTGTTCGTTCTGGCGGATAACCGGCGTTTCGGTTTCAACAGCCGGGTACTCGGCTTTATTCACAACGATCAGATCGCCGGTGAGGTCACCAAGGTATTCTGGTCCTGGAACTTCGACGGCGGCATCAAATGGTCGCGAACGGCGCTGACGCTTTAGCTGGCTGTCCGCCCCGACCGGACCCCCACAGCAGCGGTCATCCGCCACGCCGAATCGGCTTCGTCGCCATTCTCTCGTTTTCCTGTTTCACATCAAGGAAGTGTCCTTGAGAGTGGTTTTATGCTCCAATTAATCGATTGAAGACGGCCCGCTTCCGGCGAAAGTCATGAAGGTGATCCGCAACTTGCTTGTCGCGCTGATCGGGGCGGCGGCATTAATCCCGACGGTCGGATACGCCCTTCCGTCCCTCCAACTCTTCGTTGCGCTCACGCCCGACGGAGGTACCCTCCGCCCTCCCCCGGGCACCTATGCCGGTCCGGTGGTCATCGATCGCCCTATCACCCTCGATGGCGAGGGCCAGGTGACCATCGATGCCGAGGGTGAGGGGACCGTGCTGACCGTCACCGCTGATGGCGCCGTCGTGCGTGGACTGCGACTGACGAACTCGGGAGACTCATTCGACCAGGTCGACGCGGGCCTGCTGTTGAAGGCCGACGGCACGACCGTCGAAGATAACGTCATCGACCATACCCTCTTCGGCATCCACCTCAGCCAGGCCAACGGCAATCTCATCCGGCAAAACCGCATATCGTCCAAACCGATCCCGCTGAAAATGCGAGGCGACGGTATCCGAATGTGGAACAGCCACGATAACCGCATTGCGGCCAATACAATCGCCGATGTGCGCGATATCTTCATCACCTACTCCCACGGCAACCGGATTTCCAGTAACCGAATCAGCCGAAGTGGTGTGGGGATGCAATTTGTCTTCTCCCCCGACAACCGCATCCAGGGCAATAGTTTCGATGCCAACCAAACCGGGATAGTGGTGCTCTATTCCGATAATTTGGCGATTCGCGGAAACCGCATTCGCCATTCCCGCGACATCGCGGGTTCGGCATTTGCCCTCAAGGAGAGCTCGCAAGTTATCATCGAGGGAAACGAGGTACTCCACTGTGCGGTCGGCATGGCCGCCAACGCCCCCGTTCACCCCGACAACATTTTCTACCTGCGTCGAAACCGATTTGCCTACAACGATATCGCGATGTATTTCTACGGTGAAAAGGGCGGTCATATCATCCACGACAACCGCTTTGAAAAGAACCTGCTGCTGATGGCCGTCACCGCTTCCAGCGCCGCCCGCGAGAACGACTGGCAGGGCAATTACTGGGACGAGTATTCGGGCTTCGACAGGGATGGAGACGGTTTGGGAGATACGCCTTACGAGTTTGTCAGCTACTCGGACCGGATCTGGGTGGACCGGCCGATGACGCGTTTCTTTCGTGGTTCACCGGTTCTTGAGATGGTCGACTTCGTCGAGCGGCTGGCACCCTTTTCAAAGCCCCAGATCATCCTTCGTGACCCGGCGCCCCGTATGCGTTGAGGAGACCGGTCCGCCCGGCTACGTTCGCACCGACAAGCCGGTTTTGCCGGGGAACGAAAAAGGGGAGCCATCGGGCTCCCCTTCCTGCGCCAAGCGGGTCGTCTCGCTTATTTATGGTAACCCGTGACGCGCTCGACCTCATTCTTCGAGCCGAGAATAACCGGCACGCGTTGGTGCAGTTCTCTCGGCTGGAGGTCCAGGATCCGTTCGCGACCGGTCGTGGCGGCGCCGCCGGCCTGCTCGACGATAAGCGCCATCGGATTGGCTTCATACATCAGCCGCAATTTCCCTTCCTTACCCGAGGCCTTCATCTTCTCATCCAGCGGATACATGAAGATGCCGCCGCGGGTGAGGATACGATGGACCTCGGCCACCATGGAGGCGATCCAGCGCATGTTGAAGTCCTCTTTGCGCGGACCCTCTTTGCCGGCGAGGCACTCGTCGACATACTTCTTTACCGGCTCTTCCCAGAAGCGCTGGTTGGAGGCATTGATCGCAAATTCCCGGGTGTCCTCCGGAATCGTCATGTCGGGGTGAGTGAGTATAAACTCACCGATGTTCTGGTCTAGGGTAAAGCCGTTTACGCCATTGCCGGTGGTCAGGATCATCATGGTGGACGGACCATAAAGTGCATAACCGGCCGCGACCTGTTCGGTACCGCGCTGCAGGAAATCCTCCGCCGTGGGATTAACGCAATCGCCCTTGCAGCGCAGGATGGAGAAGATGGTGCCCACCGAGACATTGACGTCGGTATTGGAGGAGCCGTCGAGCGGGTCGAACGTCAGCAGGTACTTACCCTTGGGGTACTTGCTCGGGATCTGATAGATCTCTTCCATCTCTTCCGAGGCCATTGCGGCGCAGTGGCCGGCCCATTCGTTGGAGCTCAGGAAGACATCGTTGGAGATGATGTCCAGTTTCTTCTGATCTTCGCCCTGCACGTTTTCCGAGCCTGCCGCACCCAGAACACCCACGAGTTCACCGTGGTTGACCATGTTGGAAATGACCTTGCAGGCGGTGACCACGTCGTTCAAAAGCGATGTGAAATCACCCGTGGCGCCCTGGATGCGGCGCTGCTCTTCAATGATGAACTGCGTAATCGTCGTACGGTGGTTATGCATAGGTTCGCCTATCCCTTTATTTCTACAAGCAAAAACCTGTCCTCTGGCGCCCTTGGGGCGCCGGATGGTGAGAGACTCCGAGGGTATTTCGGATGGAACATCCTAGGAGGACCGCGACCACACGGGCCGCAATGTTAGAACATCAGTATATCACGGAATGCCGGTATTTAGAGGACTTCTAAACTTTGGCTGGACCGGGGAGGGCGGCCATACGGCCTTCGATCCAGGCTTCGGCTTCGCGGTTGACCTCGGCGGCCGTGCGATCCTGTGTTTCGATCACGGGCCCGATGGAAAGGGTGATAACGCCGGGTCGTTTGCTGAAACCCCGCTTGGGCCAGAATTCTCCCGCGTTGTGGGCGACCGGAACGACCGGGACACTCGCTTCCTTGGCGAGCATGGCGCCTCCCAGCGCGTAACGGCCCTTTTCGCCCGGCGCTACCCGGGTCCCCTCGGGGAAGATCACCATCCACAAGCCCTCATGCAGACGGCTTTTCCCCTGTTCAATCACTTGGCGCAGGGCCTTTTTTCCCGCCGTTCGGTCAATGGCCACCGGTCGAGTGAAGGCTAGCCCCCAACCGAAAAGGGGGATCCACAAAAGCGAGCGTTTCAGCACCCAGGTCTGCGGCGGAAATACCTGCTGCATCGCGATGGTTTCCCAGGCCGACTGATGTTTGGCAAGGATAACCGCCGGACCGGCCGGGATGTTCTCCCGCCCCTCAACCCGGTAGCGGAGGCCGCAGGTGACTCCCAGCCACCACAGGACGATACGGCTCCAGCCGCTGAGGTAGGCATTACGAAAACGCGCCCCAAACGGCATCAACAGCGGCAGGGGGATGATGTAAGCCACGGTGGCCAATGCCATCCCCAGATAAAAGAGCAGTGCGCGCGCGCCGTTCAATTCAGTCCTCCTCCAGGATGGCATTGACGGCAGCGTTCAGATCATCGAAAACGGCAACGTCTTCGAGCTCCTCTTCGCTCGCCGTGGCCAGCGTCCGTTCACCTTTTCCGGTCCTAACCAGGATCGGACGGGCCCCCACAGCCCTGGCCGCTTGAAGGTCACGCAGCGAGTCACCGATGCAGGGGACCCCGTCGAGACGAAAACCCGTACGTTCCCCTATCTCCCTCAGCAGACCCGGTTTGGGCTTACGACACTCGCAGCCCGCCTCGGGACCGTGGGCACAGAAGGCGATGAGTTCCACTTCGCCACCGACCTGGTTCAATTCCCGGCGAAGCTTGGAGTGCATTTGGTTCAGGGTGTCCAGATCGAAGTAACCCCGGGCGATACCGGACTGATTGGTCGCCACCGCCACCCGAAAGCCGGCCTGATTGAGGCGTGCAATGGCCTCCGCACTGCCCGGGATCAGAACAAACTCTTCAGGCGACTTCACGTATTCGTCCGAGTCCCGATTGACGACCCCATCCCGATCGAGAATTACCAGCTTCATCGAATTAGCCCGAACAGCACGTGAATTCAATCCTCTCTCGTGTCAAAAAATCCCCACTTGGGATCAATCCGATCGGCACCCCGGCCGACCGTTGGACGCCTACTCCTGCCCCCGGAATTCGGATACCCGGATGCGCCCGTCGATCATCTTCGATTTACGCTGCATCAGGGTCTCCATTTTTTCCCAAAACGCCTGTTTGAGGTCGAAATCCGCGGCGATTCCGGTGCCGATCAGGAGGATGAAGAGATCGACCACCTCTTCCGCCAACTCCTCCCGGGGCTTGCCCTTGGTCACGCATTCGGCGATTTCGCCCAGCTCTTCGGTCATCAACGCAATGCGGTAAGTGAGCTCTTCGCCGCCCGTGTTTTTGAAGTCGTGCTTGTCGTGAAACGCCTGCACGGCGGCGAGCATGGCATCGTAAGAGTCGCGCTGGTCCATCGCAATTTGCCTGTCTTCGGTTTTGATCTTTAAACCATGAGGGCACGGAGTTTCCAAGCGATCCGCTTACGCGGGGAAACACCGAACGGCGGCCAGCTGTTACCTGAAGCCTCTGTGCTCTCTGTGGTAAAACCCCTAACTCTGCAGCCGGGAAATGTCGGCCGCCCCGAGGAATAAGTCGCCGAGACGTTTGAGCAGTGCCAAACGGTTTTCGCGCACCTTGGGGTCCTCGGCCATGACCATGACTTCATCGAAAAAGCGGTCGACCGTCGTCCGCAAGGCGGCCAGTCGCTTGAGCGCTTCCTCATAACGGCGATCCGCGAATAGCGGACCCGCCTCGGTTGCGGCCGTCTCCACGGCACTCGCCAACTCTCTCTCTTCGGCTTCCTGCAGCCGGTCCAGGTCGATCCGGTCGGGAATGGATTGTTGAGCCTTCTTCAGGATGTTATGGATGCGCTTGTTCGCGGCAGCCAGCGCCTCGGCCTCGGGCAGTTCGCGGAAGGCACTGACCGCACGGATACGCTGGTCGAAATCGCGCGGGTTGGTCGGCCGACGGGCGAGCACGGCATCGAAGATGTCGTGGGCGATGCCCTGGTCCTGGTAGTAGGCGCGCAGGCGCTCCATCATGAAATCGAGCACCTGCGTGGCGGTATCGTCGGCCATGGCGATATCGGCATCGCGTAGTTGGCCGGTTGCCGTTTCGACGAGCTCCGCCAGGTCGATATCGAGTTTGCGCTCGATGAGCGTCCTCAAGACGCCCAGCGAGGCGCGACGAAGACCAAAGGGATCCTTGGCGCCGGATGGCGGCTGACCGATGCCGAAGATGCCCACCAGCGTATCCAGCCGATCGGCGATGGCGACGGCCTGCCCGGTGGGCGTCGCCGGCAGTTCATCACCGGCGAAGCGCGGCATGTACTGTTCGTCCAGGGCCTGGGCGACTTCGTTGTCTTCACCGTCATGCTCGGCGTAGTAGCGGCCCATGAGCCCCTGAAGTTCAGGGAACTCGTAGACCATCTCGGTCATCAGGTCGCACTTGGCGATCTGCGCCGCGCGCCGGGCCTTTTGCGTGTCGCCACCGATGCCTTCGGCGATTCGCTCGGCCAGGGCCATGACCCGTTGGCTTTTGTCGTACAGCGTGCCGAGCTTCTGCTGGAACACTATGCCCTTGAGGCTCTCTACGCGCTCACCCAGCGGCGTCTTGCGGTCCTGATTCCAGAAAAATTCCGCGTCGGTCAGGCGCGGCCGGATCACCCGTTCATTGCCGGCCCGCACCACTTCGGGGTTGGAGCTTTCGATGTTGCTGATGGTGATGAAATGCGGCATCAGCCGCCCTTCGCCATCCACCACGTGAAAGTACTTCTGGTGCTCCTTCATGGCCGAGATCAGAGCACTCGGCGGGGACATCCAGAAAGCGCTTCTCGAAATTGCCGATGACCGCGACCGGCCACTCCACCAACGCGCTGACCTCGTCCAGCAGGTCATCGTCGATGACCGCCTTGCCGCCCACCTCTTTGGCGGCTTCCAGCACCTGCCCCCGAATCGCCTCGCGCCGGGTCTCCAAATCGACGATCACCTTGCCTTCGGTTTCGAGCAGCGGTGCATAGGCCGCCGGCTCGCCGATGTAGAGCGGCTTGCCGTGATGGAAGCGGTGGCCCCGGGTCTCGCGGCCGGATCGGACGCAGAGGATCTCGGCATCGATGACCTCATCGCCGAACAGCAGCACCACCCAATGCACCGGTCGCACGAACTCCGCATCCGCGATCACCCCAGCGCATGCGCTTGGGAATCGGCAGCTTGTCGAGCGAGGCCTTCACAATCTCCGGAATCAGCTCAGCGGTGCTCTGTCCCTTTTCCATTGTGCGGAACACCAGCCAGGCGCCCTTGTTGGTTTCCAGCGTCTCCAGCTGGTCGGCGCTCGATGCCGCAGGAGCGCGCAAAGCCCTCGGGCCGCCTTGGTGGGTACACCCTGTTCGTCGAAGGCGGCATTGAGCGGCCGGACCTCGACTTTCCACCGGCTTGTCCGCCTGCCCCACCGCCAAGCCCCCGATGAGCGACCGCCAGACCGGCGCGGAGTGGCGTAGCGTTTCAGGCGTCGGCCGGCTTCAGCTCCGCCTTCCGAGGCCCTCTTCGATGCCGCGGGCAAAGGCGTTGGACAGGGAGTCGAGCGCCTTGGGCGGCAGCTCTTCGGTTCCGATCTCGATCAGAAGATCGCTGGTTTCAGTCATGATTCCAGATTCGTCTTCAGCCACAGGGGCCAGAGTTCACAGAGCACTCCCGGTGCTCTCCGCGGTTTTATTCCTTTCCGTCTTCAAGCATGGGGAAGCCCAAGGCCTCCCGCCGGTCGTAGTAGGCCTGGGCCACCGCCCGGGCCAGGGTACGCACGCGCAGGATGTAGCGCTGGCGCTCGGTCACGGAAATGGCGTGGCGGGCATCCAGCAGGTTGAAGGTGTGCGAGGCCTTCAGCACCATTTCGTAGGCCGGCAGCGGCAGGCCGGCCTCGATCAGCCGCTGGCTCTCCTTCTCATGCACGTCGAAATGGCCGAACAGGGACTCCACATCCGCCTGCTCGAAGTTGTAGGTGGACATCTCCACTTCGTTCTGGTGGAACACATCGCCGTAGGTCACCTTGCCCAGACGGGCCGTCGGTCCAGACCAGGTCGAAGACGCTGTCCACGCCCTGCAGGTACATGGCGATGCGCTCGAGGCCGTAGGTGATCTCGCCGGTGACCGGGTAGCACTCCAGGCCGCCGACCTGCTGGAAGTAGGTGAACTGGGTGACTTCCATGCCGTTGAGCCAGACCTCCCAGCCGAGACCCCAGGCGCCCAGGGTGGGCGATTCCCAGTTGTCCTCGACAAAGCGGATATCGTGCTCCAGCGGGTCGATGCCCAGCGCCCGCAGGGAATCCAGATAGAGCTCCTGGATTTGTCAGCGGCGAAGGCTTGAGGACCACCTGAAACTGGTAATAGTGCTGCAGGCGGTTGGGGTTCTCGCCGTAGCGGCCATCGGTGGGACGGCGCCAGGGCTGGACATAGGCGGCGTTCCAGGTTCCGGGCCGATGGCGCGCAGGAAGGTGGCGGGGTGGAAGGTGCCGGCGCCCACCTCCATATCGAAGGGCTGCAGAACGACGCACCCTTGCTGGGCCCAGTAATCCTGCAGGGTCAGTATCAGCCCCTGAAAGGTCGAAACATCCTTGGCGGAAACGTTGTCGGTGCTCAAAAGAACCAACCTTTTCTAGATAGCGATGGTCGAAAACGGATCAGCCGGATTGAACTCCGCCGGTTGAACCGGACTCCGAATGGAAACGCCCATTATAACTGGGCCTTATTCCGGATCACAGGCAGCAGCGCGCCAGGGCGATCGGGACCGCTGCGATTTCGACTCCGGTAGCGGCATCCGGCCGCGAGTCGCTGCGGGCAGGAAACCGTACGCCAAGATGTCGCCTGTCACGATGCCGGTTCTGATAAAATGCCCCATCTTTCCCCCAGTCGGTCGTGTTTTTGGTGAGTATGCAGCATAAGCAGCGCAAAGCCGTCGCCTTGGTCTCGGGCGGCCTGGATTCCATGCTGGCGGCGAAGGTCATCCAGGAACAGGGTGTCCACGTCGAAGGCATCAACTTCTTCACCGGGTTCTGCGTGGAGGGCCACACCCACGCCATCCGCAAGAAAGACCAGGCCAAGCCGAAGCGCAACAACGCCTTGTGGGTAGCGGAGCAGCTCGGCATGAAGCTGCATATCGTCGACATCGTGGAGGAGTACAAAGAAGTCCTCTTTCATCCCAAACACGGTTACGGCGCCAATCTCAATCCCTGCCTCGACTGCAAGATCTTCATGGTCAAGAAGGCCCTGGAGTGGATGGACAAGCACGACTTCGATTTCATCATCACCGGCGAGGTGGTGGGCCAACGACCCAAATCCCAGCGCGCCGATACCATGCCCGTGGTGGCCAATGAATCCGGTGCCGAGGACCGGCTGCTGCGTCCGCTGTGCGCCCACAATCTGCCTCCCACCCTGCCGGAGCGCGAGGGTTGGGTGGAACGCGAAAAGCTCTTCGGTTTTTCCGGCCGCACCCGCAAGCCGCAGATCGCCTTGGCCCGGCAGTTCGGGTTCGAGGATTGGGCCACACCCGCTGGCGGGTGCTGTTTCCTGACCGATGAGGTCTATTCGCGCAAGTTGGCGGATCTGTGGCAGGCGCGCGGACACCGCGAGTACGAATTGGACGACATCATGCTGCTGAAAGTGGGTCGCCACATCAGGCCCGCCCCGAATTACAAACTGATCGTCGGCCGCGAGGATGGCGAAAACCAGTTCCTGGAGGGCTACCGCAAACAGTTCACGGCCCTGCGCACCGTAAGTTGTCCGGGGCCGCTGGTATTGGTGGATGGTGATCCAAGCGAGGACGACTTGGCGTTGGCGGCCCGCATAACCGCCCGCTACTCCAAAGACCGAATGGCTGAATTGGTGACGATCTCGGTGACGCCGCCCGGCGTGGAGACGCGGGAGATCGAGGTCGCCCCCCTGCCTCCCCATGAGGTGCGCGATGAATGGATGGTTTAAGTGGCAAGTAGAGGGGATTGGTAGGAGCGGCGCGTCGCCGCGATTATCGCCCATCAAGAAATCGCCCCGACGCGGGGCTCCTTCATTACAGATCACCGGGAGGTGGCGGCGGTTGTCGCGCTGACCGTTTGCACGGACAATCACCCCTAGCTACTCGCCACTAGCCACTCGCAACTACGATGAAACACACCCTCGATGCCCGCCGACTGCTCTGTCCGATGCCCGTGATCCGCACCCAGGATCGCATTGCGGAGCTGCGACCCGGCGATATCCTCGAGGTGGTCTCCACCGACCCGGGGGCGCTCAACGACATCCCGTCCTGGTGTCGTATCAACGGGCACAAGGTCCTGGCCCAGCGCGAAGAGCGCGGCGAAGTGGTAATCGATATAGAGGTGGGTGATGGGTAGTAACCACGACCATCACTACCACGCCATACCGGACACCCCCGACAGCGAGGCCCGCTTCCAGGCCACCCGCCGGGTGACCATCGTCGGCGCGGTGGTCAACCTGCTGCTCGCTATCGGCAAAACGGTCCTGGGCGTGCTCGGCAACTCGCAGGCGTTGGTCGCCGACGGCGTCCACTCCCTCTCGGATCTGGTAACCGATGCCATGGTCCTGGTCGCCTCCAAACACGGCAGCAAGGAGGCCGATGCCGATCACCCCTATGGCCACGCCCGTATCGAGACGGCGATGACGGTGGGCCTTGGTGCCGTTCTGATTGTGGTGGCGGCGGGCATCAGCATCGATGCCGTCGAGCGTCTTTTCAATCCTGAAAAACTCCTGCACCCCGGCCCGCTGGCGCTGGTGGCCGCATTGCTGTCGGTGCTCGCCAATGAAGGACTGTTCCGTTATACACTGCGCGTGGCCCGTCAGGTCCGTTCCAACCTGCTGAAGGCCAATGCCTGGCACCACCGTTCCGACGCCCTCTCTTCGGTCGTCGTAATTGTGGGCGTTGGCGGCACCATGGCGGGTCTGGATTACCTCGATGCCATCGCCGCCGTCGGGGTGGCGTTGATGGTGGCGAAAATCGGCTGGGACCTGGCTTGGCACAGCCTGCGCGAACTGGTGGACACCGGACTCGATCCCGAGACGGTGGAGGCCATCCGTACCGAATTGAAGGAGGTCGATGGGGTACACTCCGTCCACGAACTGCGAACCCGGCGCATGGGAGCGGACGCATTGGTGGATGTGCATGTGCTCGTCGACCCCGAGTTGAGCGTCTCCGAAGGGCACCACATCAGTGAGACCGCCCGCGCGCGGTTGATGGGCCGGTTCGATGAGGTCCAGGACGTTCTCGTGCATATCGACCCGGAAGACGACGAAGCGAGTCGGCCGAGTGTCGGTCTCCCCTCCCGGCAGTCACTTCTCGATGACTTGGGTCCGCGCTGGACAGAGATACTCGGGGCAGGGGTGAAGGTGAAAAAAGTGACCATTCACTATCTGGATGGACAGATCCGAATGGAGCTTTTGCTTCCACTCGATGTTCTTGAGACGCACTCCGCCGAATCACTGCAAAGCGCCCTGGCGGCCAGTGCCGAGGGGCGCGACGAAGTGGCTCTGGTGAAGGTTTATTTCGCCTGATGCACGCCATTGGTGCAGCGGGCCAATCTGCGCACCAAATTGGTGCGCTCATGGGCGGTGAAAGCCGCCTCAGAGGAGTGGATTACCTTAGATTTCGGCAGGTTACGTCACTGGCACGCTTCCTGCTCGATAGCACACAACTTTATTTTGTGCCCGCTTCGGCGTCTGTCGGGTTACGGCGTCCCCCGCAACTGGGGACCATAAGCCGACAGGCTCTTAACGGGCTTCGTTCGAGACTGAATCAACTGGAGGCACCCGGATGTCCGCTGACAACGTGATGAAACTTATTAAGGACAGTGGCGCGAAATTCTTCGACTTTCGCTTCACCGACAGCCACGGCAAGCAGCAGCATGTAACCATTCCCACCCATCAGGTCGACGAAGACACCTTTGCCGACGGCCAGATGTTCGACGGCTCGTCGATCGCCGGCTGGAAGGGCATCAACGATTCCGACATGATTCTGATGCCCGACACCGAGACGGCCATGCTCGATCCCTTCACCGACGAGCCTACCATCAACATCACCTGCGACATCGTCGAGCCCACGACCATGCAGGGCTACGAGCGCGACCCGCGTTCGGTCGCCGGCCGTGCCGAGGAGTACCTGAAGTCGACCGGTATCGGCGATAAGGCCCTGTTCGGCCCCGAGCCTGAGTTTTTCATTCTGGATGATGTGCGTTGGGGCTCCGATGTCTCCGGCTCTTTCGTAAAGATCGACTCCGAAGAGGCCACCTGGAACTCCGAGCGTGTCTACACCGACGGCAACATGGGCCACCGTCCGAAGATCAAGGGTGGCTACTTCCCGGTGCCGCCGGTTGATTCCCTGAACGACATTCGCGGCGCGATGTGCCTGGCCATGGAGGAGATGGGCCTCGAGGTCGAGGTGCACCACCACGAGGTAGCCACCGCCGGGCAGTGCGAGATCGGCGTCGGCGCCAATACGCTGATCAAGAAGGCCGATGAGGTGCAGACCCTCAAGTACTGCGTCCACAATGTCGCCCACAGCTACGGCAAGACCGCCACCTTCATGCCCAAGCCCATCGTCGGCGACAACGGCTCGGGTATGCACGTTCACCAGTCGATCGTGAAGAATGGCGAAAACATCATGGCGGGCAACGAGTACGGCGGTCTTTCAGAGACGGCCCTGTACTACATCGGCGGCATCATCAAGCACGCCCGTGCCCTGAACGCCTTCACCAACTCGTCAACCAACTCCTACAAGCGTCTGGTTCCCGGTTTCGAGGCCCCGGTCATGCTGGCCTACTCCGCCCGCAACCGTTCCGCTTCGATCCGCATCCCGTACGTCGCCAATCCGAAGGGCCGGCGCATTGAGGTCCGCTTCCCTGACCCGACCGCCAACCCCTACCTGGCCTTCGCTGCGATGCTCATGGCCGGTATCGATGGCATCCAGAACAAGATCCATCCGGGCGATGCCATGGACAAGGACCTCTACGACCTGCCGGCCGAAGAGGCGAAGGATATCCCGACGGTTTGCCACTCCCTCGACCAGGCCCTCGAGGCGCTCTGGGCGGACCGCGAGTTCCTCACCGCCGGCGGCGTCTTCACGGACGACATGATTGAAGCCTTCATCGACCTGAAGATGGAAGAGGTCACCCGCCTGCGGATGACCACCCATCCGGTCGAGTTCGATATGTACTACAGCGTCTAGCCGCCTCCCCACCGGGATTGGCTTTGCTCCGACGGAAAACGCCCCCGACCAGCGGGGGCGTTTTTTTTTGAGTGGCTAGTGGCTAGTGGCTAGTGGCTAGTGGCTAGTGGCTAGTGGCTAGTGGCTAGTGGCTAGTGGCTAGTGGCTAGTGGCTAGTTGCTAGTTGCTAGTTGCTAGTTGCTAGTTGCTAGGAACTGCCAGTAGGTACGAGCCACCTCGTCCCTCGTCCCTCGTCCCTCGTCCCTCGCCCCTCGCCCCTCGCCCCTCGCCCCTCGCCCCTCGCAACTCGCAACTCGCAACTCGCAACTCGCAACTCGCAACTCGCAACTCGCAACTCGCAACTAGCAACTCGCAACTAGCAACTCGCAACTCGCAACTCGCAACTCGCAACTCGCAACTCGCAACTCGCAACTCGTCCCTAGCCATCAACCACTCTTCTCCGCTATTCTCGGGCTATGAATCGCCTCGCCCTGCTGCTGCTCTTCGTTGCCCTGCCGGTCCTTGCCGCCCAGACCGGCTATCGCATCGTTCATCCGGACGGGACCGTGGAGTACACCGATCAGCCGCCGGCGGAAAACGGCGCTGAAACCGTTCCATTGCCCGACGTCCAGACCTTTGAGGCGCCTCCGCCCCCGGCTATGGAGCGCCCCGAAGCGACTGCACCCAAACAGAACGAACCGGGTGTTTTCGAATACAACAGCCTCGAAGTGGTACAACCTCACCCCGGAGAGCATGTCTGGGTCTCCCAGTGGGAAGCCCCCGTTGTCCTGGACCTGTCACCCGGCCTGGCCCCGGAGCATGAGATCGTGGTCACCGTCGATGGCAGCGTGGTGGCCCGTGGGACGCGTACCCGTTTTTCCGTTTCGCCCATCTACCGTGGTGAACACCGGATATCGGCGCGGGTGGTGGACCAATCGGGCGATGTGCTGATAGCGAGCGAGCCGGTTACCTTTTATATCCATAAACACCAGGCCAACCGTCCCTAACCCGCACGCACTAATTTGGTGCATTGAAGGTCCGCCTGCACTACCATGGTCGCAGGCCCTTTTCGCCGCGGAGGTCGCGCGGTGCCTCATCCCGCTGATTCCTGGCTGCTTTCCCGTCGTCTCCGGCCGCGTGTCGGGCCGCGGTATTTGTTGGTTCATTTTTTGCAGTAGCCAGGACATGGCAGCCAGCGCTCAAACCCCATCGGAAGTCAGCCAGCGGATCCTCGAGAACCTGCACACCGCGGTGATGCTTTTCGACGCCGATCTTAAGCTCACCTATCTGAACCCCGCGGGGGAAATGCTGTTTGCTGTAAGTGCCCGAAGGGTGGGGGGCGTTCACGCCCGTGAATTGCTTCCCGATGGCGACCTGGTCGATGAGCTGGCCGATGTGGTCAGCAGTGGCCACCCGTTCACGGAACGCGAGTTGTCCATCGAACTCCCCGGCAGCGGTGAACGCGTCACCGTGGATGTGACGGTGGTCCCACTCAGTGACCCGCAGCACGCGCGGGAGATCCTCGTCGAAATGACTCAGGTGGACCGTCAACTGCGCATTACCCGGGAAGAGACGCTGCTGAGCCAAAGCCATGCCACCCGGGCCCTGGTTCGGGGCCTGGCCCACGAAATCAAGAATCCCCTCGGGGGTCTGCGCGGGGCGGCACAGCTTCTTGAGCGCGAGCTGAATGACGAGGCGCTCAAGGAGTACACCCGCGTCATTATCGACGAGGCCGACCGTCTTCAGATTCTTATGGATCGGATGCTCGGTCCCAATGCGCTGCCCCACCGACGAATGCTCAACATCCACGAGGTCCTTGAGCGGGTACGGCAGGTGGTGGGTGCCGAGGCCTCATCCGGGGTGGCTATCGATCGTGACTACGATCCCAGCATCCCCGAGGTTAGCGCCGACAGTGATCAGCTGATTCAGTCGTTCATGAATTTGGTCCGAAACGCAGTGCAGGCCGTGGGTGAGAGTGGTCGTATCGTGTTGCGAACCCGTACCCTTCGCCAATACACCATCGGCCATTCCCTCCACAAGCTGGTCGCCCGAATCGATATCATCGACAACGGGCCGGGTATCTCCGAAGAGGTCAAGGAGAGCGTCTTTTTACCCATGGTCACGGGACGTCCCGGCGGAACCGGCCTCGGTTTGCCTATTGCCCAGTCGTTAATCAACGCCCATGGCGGGCTGATCGAGTGCGATAGCCAACCGGGCCGTACGGTCTTTACGGTTCTGCTGCCTCTTGCGGCGGAGAATGGAAGCAGCGACCACGGAGCCGAAGGATGAACGCGACACAGGCGAAAATCTGGGTCATCGACGACGACCGCTCGATCCGCTGGGTCCTGGAAAAGGCGCTCAAGGCGGAGCACATCGAGGTCGAGTGCTTCGAGGAGGCGGGGCCGGCCCTGAAGGCCCTGCAGCGACATGAGCCCGATGCGTTAATCACCGATATCCGCATGCCGGGGATGAGCGGGCTGGAACTGCTGTCGGAACTGAGTTCGAGTCATCCCGATCTGCCGGTTATCATCATGACCGCCCACTCCGATTTGGACAGCGCGGTGTCGGCCTACCAGGGCGGCGCATTCGAATACCTGCCCAAGCCGTTCGACGTCGATGAGGCCATGGACCTGGTGCAGCGTGCCATCGCCCATCGCCGCGACCACCTGGCCGAAGGCGAGGCCCCCGAACTCGAGGAGGAGGCGGAGATCATCGGCGAGGCCCCCTCCATGCAGGAGGTCTTCCGGGCCATCGGCCGGCTTTCGCGTTCCAATATCACCGTGCTCATCAACGGGGAATCCGGGACCGGCAAGGAGCTGGTGGCGCGTGCCCTGCACCGCCACAGTCCCCGGGCGGAGTATCCGTTTATCGCCCTGAATACCGCGGCCATTCCGCGGGACCTGCTGGAGTCGGAACTGTTCGGTCATGAACGCGGCGCCTTCACCGGCGCCCAGGCGGCGCGTAAGGGGCGTTTCGAGCAGGCGGACGGCGGAACGCTGTTTCTCGACGAGATCGGTGATATGCCCGCCGAGCTACAGACCCGTCTGCTTCGGGTGCTGGCCGACGGCGAATTCTATCGCGTGGGTGGGCATTCACCCGTCAAAGTGGACGTGCGCATCATCGCCGCCACCCACCAGGATCTGGAAACCCGCGTGCGGGAAGGGCTGTTTCGCGAGGATCTTTTCCACCGACTGAATGTCATCCGCATCCACATCCCGCCCATGCGCGAGCGCCGCGAGGACATCCCGGTGCTGATGCAGCATTTTCTCAACAGCGCGGCCGAAGAGCTGGGCGGCGAACCCAAGCGCATCGACAAAGAGACCGAAGCCTACCTCTCCGGACTCGATTGGCCCGGGAATGTGCGTCAGCTGGAGAACACCTGCCGCTGGCTTACCGTTATGTCGCCCGGCCAGGAAATCCATATGGAAGACCTGCCCGCCGAGCTGCGCCACGGCGCCCGTGGCGAAGACAATGGCGCCGAATGGCTCGGTCCGCTTCGCCGCTGGGCCGAAAACCGGCTGGCCAGCGGCGCCGCCGCCATCCTGGACAGTGCTGTGCCCGATTTCGAGCGTGTGATGATCGAAACCGCCCTGGCCAAGACCGGCGGTCACCGCCAGGAAGCGGCCAAACTGCTCGGCTGGGGACGCAATACGCTGACCCGGAAGATCAAAGAATTGGGGATGGACGAGGCGGTCTAAACCGGGCCGCGCACTCAGGGCATGAACTGAACGGTAATTTCACGCTGCACCCGTGGATCGCCGGTGGTTCCCCCGGCCGCCCCGGTACTGACGAAACGGTAGGCGCGCCTACCCGGGCCCCCATCGAAATCGCAGCTTACCGCCACCGAGAATCGTGCATCTGTACCTACAGACCGCTCCCCGGAAGCCTGGACACAATCAGTGTTGACCCCTGTCCGGATCTGGAATGCGGCCCAGTCGACACCGGTCTCGGCGGCGTAAAGTGCCCGTGCCGAGAGGATCTCATGGGCGCTGGTGATGGCGGTCGTGGAGGAGAGTCGGGCCATGAGGGCGCCGATGGCCGCCACCGTCGTGATCAGGAAAACGGCGGTGATGAGCGAGGCACCCTGCTGGTGCCGGTTAGGGCGTATTGCGAACGTGGATCTCTTCATAAAGGTCGATGCTTTCGCCCCTTTCGTTCAGTGTCAGTCCCACCTGAAGTACACCGCTCGCCGTCGGTGTGCCGGGGTCATAGCTAAAACGGATGTCGCTAGCGCTCGCGATGCCGTCGACCAACACCGGATTGGCTGCACTCCAGTCCTGAAGTCCGTCGTACTCCCCTATTCCCGCCGCTTCATACCAGACGAGGGCATTGCCACTGAGGCCGATCTCCACGGTGCTGTCGGCGATGTTGTAGTGTTTGCCGGGGGAATCGTTTTGAAAGGTGAAATTGTTGAAGGTGAGTACGGTGCCTTGAACGGTGCCGTCGGGTGGATTCGTGGTATCCGCGGAATCTGTGCTCAGGGCAACCCCGCTGTTGCCGCCCCGCAGATCGTTCGGTGCGGTATTTCCAATCACCAGAATCTGCCCGGTGGGATGGCCCAGCCCGGTGCCCAAAACATAGAGTCCGTTGCGTGCTACGCCGGCACGAAAACGCAGGTTTTGGCGGCTGAAGGCACCGCCGAAGTTATCCGACCTGTCGACGTATCGACCGCCTCCGATCGAACGCACGAACTCGACGCCAATCGGGTTGCCGCCAACCGTGATGACGTCCAGGGTGTTGGGCACCGCATGGCGGATTCTCGCGCCATCCGCTCGATCGCGAGCCGCCCTCTAGCGACCAGGTCCGCGCGGCCTTTGGTTTCGGCATACGCCCGGAAAGCCTGTGCGATAACCGGCGCGAGCACACCGGCGAGAATGCCAAGCAGCACCAGGGTAATCACCAGCTCGATCAGGGTGAAGCCGCATTGGGCGTTTCTTCGGAATCTCATCAGAAATTCAATCGATAGCTACGCAATGTGAAATCCTCCCCGCCGGGAACCGTCACCGTGACCACCACCTCTCGGACATCCCGCTCATCGAGCCCCTCCCATGGAGCGGAGGGTTCGTTGACTTCGACGCTGACACTGAAACCACTCCCGTAGCCGGGAATGGTTGCGCCACTCTGGCCGGTCGGCACTTCGCCGTTTATGGCGTCATAGTCATCGATATCGTCATAGTCGGAACGGTCCTCACCGCTTTCGGGGCCGATATCGGCCGAGCTCATGCTCCAGTCAGCGACGGTGCCCAAGTCAAGCCAAACCACTCCGGCGTCTGTCACGGTGCTGCCATCAGTGGGCCAGATTGGTTCGGTCCCGGCGGTTGTGCCGATACTCTGCGCCTCATAGAGGTGGCCATTCGCTGCGGTCGGTTTGACCAAGTCGTGAACGATGTAGGCCTGCGATGCTTGCCAGTTGCCGCCGCAGTTCGTGCTGCCGGTTAACACGCAGCCGACGGAACCATCCGGCCTCAAGGCATTTTCACTCCAGCGCTTTCGGAGAATTTCATCCATGTAGGCGGTGGCAACCGCCAGGCCCCGTTGTCGGTTAAAGGGCGTCGCGCTATTGGAGACGCTCTGATTGAATGACAGCAGAATGCCGCTGAGGGCGGCGCCGACGATAACGACGAAGAGCACCAGTTCGATCAGACTGAATCCTTGCTGGCGCATCAGTGCACGTAGCCCGTGGTTGGCTCGACGGTGATCGTCACGGTATCGGTGCCCGCCGTCAGGTTGACATTGCCATTCCAGCTGGGCGCGCCCCGGCCGGTGAAATCGATCGCGCTCCCCGCCGGCGCGACGGTGACACCGTTCCAGTTCCCGGTGTAGCTGGTGCCGCCTTCGTGCGGATCGGGGATGTCCGTACCGCCTTGTGTCACCCGGTAACCGTCGGTAGTCAGCGTGACCCGATAAGCCGTCTCACCCGTATGCGCCATGGACATCGCCTGAGCGTATCGAAGTGCCTCGGTCAATTCGTCGCGTGCGGCGACGATATCGTCACCCGAATTATCGAAACGCGGTGCGGCATAGGCAGCGAGAATGGCGACAATCACGATGACGGTGACCAGCTCGACCAGCGTGAAGCCCCTCATGCCTACTGCTCTCTCCAGTAAATGAAGCGATCATCGCCCCGGAAAATCCCGAAGGTGGCCGTCGCGGAGGGGAAGCTCTCCAGCCAATGACTCCAACTCGAAAAGGTGACCTCGGTGCTGCCGCCGGGGGTGGCATCATCCGCTGTCATTTCGATACTCATGTCGCCGTAGCCGCCGCTGACCGTGACCGGGCTCGAGGGTGTAATGGAAGAACTCATTCCGGTATCGGTCGCGCTGTAATCGAATCGGGAACAGCTGTCGAGCGTAGCCGGCAGCCACCCTCCGGCGCTGGAATCGTAATAGAGGGTCCCTGCGCTCATCACCAGCGAGTCGCTGACCTCTCCCATGGTTCCATGGACATCTTCGGCGAAGAAGCGACCGGAACGAAACTCCGCATCGGTCACGGTGAATGGGTCACTATCATCGAAACCGATAGCATCGATGGTGAAGGTCTCGGCGGACGAACAAATGCCGATAGCCCCGTCATAGCAGACGCCGTCAGCGTCGGTGACCGTAAAGCCGAGATCGATGGCGCTGTTAAACGGGTCGGTCTCCGATGAGGATCGGCTATAGGTAAAGGGGCCGTTGAAAGTTACCGTTCCGGTTCCGTCGCCGTTGCCGGCAAGCCCCCCGTGTCCCGCGGCCGAGCTGTCGAGGGTTACGCCAGCGGGCAGGGACGTGCCGACATCATGGGCATAGGTCTCTCCCGATACGGCGGCGCTCCACCAGCCGCCCTGGTAATTTCGCGTCGTGCCGCCTGTCATGTTGCGGGCAGTCACTGTCACCACCGGCGCGCTGCCGTAATCAAAACTTTGATCCAGGTAGGTGAAGGGGCCGCAACCGGGTGCAAAGCTTGGCGTGTTGGCCGACAGGTGGAAATCGGCGGGAATGAAGCGGCCGACGTAGCTGGTGCTCCCATATACGGCTTTGCCACTACCGAGGTAACTGGCATTCTGAGCCTTGATCAGGATGATGCCCACCTCATCAAAACGTACCGTATCGCTACTGCCGATTCCGTTGCTGAAACTGTCGATAATAATGCCGCCGCTGACGCCCGGATCGTTACCTCCAGAGGGGTCGATGAGCACCGATGAGAGTTCGGAGTCGAATCCGGTGGGCTCTTGGCCGTAGCTCGGTGTGGCTGCGTTACCGGAAAGGTCGGCATTGTTGGAGGGATCGTTATCAGCATGGCCATCCGGAATTCCATCGTCATTACCATCATCCGCGGACTGCCAGAGCACCGCCCTTGCAGTTACAGTGAAAGCACTGCCAGCCGATACGTAGACAGGGCCGGTGTGATCGGTGGCACCGGGGTTGCCTGTGGCCGTGAGCTGGAATCCGAATGGGCGTACGACGTAATCCTCCGATCCGCCGCTTATCGGACGCGGGTTGCTGGATTCGTCGACGGCAAAACCGCTATTTTGCTCAAAGACACTGATGCCGTATTTACCGACATCAGTGGAAGCTAAGTCGAAACGCGCGCGCCCGGCGCTCGTTGATGTCGAGCCCGAAAAATCCAGCTGAATGTTCGGGCTGGCGGGAGAAATGTCGCCTAACACCGCGCTATCGCCGGTACCCAGGGCCGAGGCTTGCGGGCTGTCGCCCCCGGGGTCATCCGCATGACGCTCTATCCAAAGCCGGACCGGTTGGACGCTGGCGTTATAGTTTGGGGGGACCGAGCAGCCAACGTTCGACGCCCGCTGCCATAGCGCCATTTCGAACTCGTGTTCACGTCCTGCGACCACATCGCTGCCAAGGCTGTCGACACTTTCGATAATGAACGCATTGTCCCGAAAACTGATGACATCCGAAGGGCCCCCGCTACCGTCACTCGCCGCTGCGAAAAGGGTTAGATCGTCGGCATGAGCGTTGCTGAAGCCCAAGGTCACGGTCCCGTTGTCGGTGCTGTCGAACGTGTAGGTCGCTTCGCCATCGTCGGCCACGCCGTTGGCAAGCGCACCTTGACCGTCAATGATGGACACCCAGTCCCCGTGACCGCTTGAGGTGCTCAGGATGATCTGTCCGGTGTAGTTGGATTTAATCTGCCCGCCGTTGTTGTAGACGGTGACGGTAATGGCGTAGGGCCGGGCGCTATCGAAGCCGGCGCAGGTACTAGCCGACCCGGCTCCAATATCGAAAACGAAACTGTTGGGTCCACCCCCCGCGGTACTGGTATTGCTTTCCCCTTCCGTCGGTCCGCTAGGCCCGTCCGGATCGGTATCGGAGCTCCAGTCCCCGGTTCCGTCGGTCGGGTAACGGGCGATCACCTGCGTATTTGCACCGACATCGCTAATGGTTGCCCCGCAACCGGCATCGACTTGCCAGTAGGCCGTATCGCTGCAGCTGTCGGCACAGTAACGGATATAGTCCATCGCCTTGCCGCTGCTATCGACGAGCAGCATTTCCGCCTCGGACGGGTTCAAGCTGCTGTTGTAGGTGAGGTAAGTATTGGAATGGTATTGGGTGCTCGTATCAGTATCCGGCCCCGTGCTGACTATAAAGGCACCTTTTCCAAAGGCGACGCATTCGATATTGACCCTACCGTTGTTCTTCGTCTCCTTGAAGCAGAGCTGCCAATCCGTGATGCTGGTTTGGTCCCGAAGGATTTTGGTTTCCACGTACTTCAGGTTGCCGCCACCCGGCAGTTTGAGCTCGTTCAGGTTGGCGAGGCTTTGATCACTGGCGCATTCGACCGTCCCACCCGGCGGATCGGAGAGTGTACCGTCGTTAATGGCACTGAAGGCAGAAGAGCCGGTAAAAAGCACTCCCAGCCCCAGCAGGGCCGGCCACATCCAAAACCGACTACCGTTCCTTGGGCGCGCCCCGGCCACAGTTCGGAAAGGGCTCAGCATGCTTTCCCAAGTTGCTTGTGTCTTACCGGCGAGCAATAGCCACTCCCCTTCCAAGGACGAACCTTACGATGGTCATCGGCTGTACTGTGTTTTTATACCAAGTTTGAGAGATTGGGGCTGGTATGCCTCCTCCCATTTCGTCCACCCGTGGGAGGCGGCTTCCTTTAGTTTCACGTGACTAGGGGGCCGATCTAAATCTACGGCCAAACCTCCGTTTTCGAAAGTCCCAAATGCCATCGATACTCGTCATTATTCGTCATCCCTCCCCCTTTCTTCCAGTCTCCTTTTCAGTGACATTGCCCGCAGGCGCCAAACGTCGGCCTTTTCTGATATACCTAACTGCGCATACAGCTGGGCTGCAAAGAGATAATAATTCAACGTATTCACGGTCGGGGGTTCCCAATAGACGAGTCCGCCCTCGAGGACCGCGAGCGCGCCTTCGGGATCGCCGCTACGGAGTCGATGGAAGGCCAAATTCCGTCGTGCCGAAATGTTGCGCGGACTGTGCGCTAGTGCTTCGGCCAAAAACGTCTCCGCCTTTGAGGCACCTTCGGCTCCAGAAAGCACAGGATACTCCGAATGGAGTCTGGCTAGCCCCACGAGCGAGCGTGGCAGGAAGGGATTAAGCTGATGGCCTCGATGGTAGGCCTGCAGGGCCGCTGTGTACGCTTCGCGAGCACTCTTTCCGTCGAGTTCGTCCAGGGCCGCAAGCCGGAGGTCCCCACGGGCGACAGAAACGGCTTCCCATTTAGGCGCCAGTGCCTGAGCCTTGGCTAGCAGGCGGTCCGACTCGGCGAGGCTACGCACGGTGAGCTCTTCGGCGCGGGTGACCAGGTACTGTGCCCCGGCGACAGAAGCAAAATGGCTGACGGGTGCGGCTACTAAGGCGGCGCCACCCAATAGCACCAGCGGGCGTCGTACTCGGGGCCAAGATAACCTCCAGCCCCCGGGCGTCGGATAAAGAAGCTGATGGATTCGACCGACGTAGATGCCGCAAAGCAGTAGGACCGAAAGGAGATAAAAGTTATAGGAGAATGCGCTGTGAACGCCGATCGCGACCAGACCAGCGCCGAGACCATGGATCTCGTTCCTGGCCTCGACCTCTGCCCTTCTCGAGCTAAAGATGGCCAAGAGCAATGCGAGCGAAGCGGTAAGGAAGAGCAAAATGCCGGGGAGGCCGGCTTCCAGCCAGATCTGTAGATAATCGTTGTGCACGAAATAACCGCCACTGGCATCGTGCGGCGCACGAAAGGCCGGGTAGGTGAGCCAAAAGGAACCAAGGCCGATTCCCCACCAAGGCGATTCCTGCAACATCTCCAGCGAGGAGCTCCAAATGGCGAATCGAGTCGCCCCGGCGCTGCCGGGGCTGGCCAGAGTCGCCAATCGTGCTCCCGGCGACTGCGGTGCATCCGCAAGGTGGGCACCCAGAAAGGCCAAGGCAATCAAAGCGGCAAAGGTGAGCCAGCGTCTTTGTAGGGGTGGTTTGAGTCCGAGGAGCACCACTACGCCGATGCCGAACCCGAGCATCGCGCCGCGGCTTCCGGAAATAAATACACCGACGGCGAATATGAACACCAGAACGCCAAGTAGAGCATCCCTGATGCCATGCGCCTTGCCCTTAGTAAGGAAATGGGCGCCCAAAGGCAAAAGAATGAGGTTGAGGAGCGCCGCATGGTTGTTCTTGTTTAGAAACAGTGAACGGGGCGCTTCGCCTTCAGTCAGTTGAAAGAGTGCAAAGAGGGTGCTGAGAGCCCCCAATAGCAGAATAGCGCGTTGTATTTGGGGCCATGCGCGCCGGGACTCCGGATCCCAAAGGAATCCGAAGAACGCGAGTGGCAGTGCACTCATCCACCAGAAGCCGAGCGTGGCGGAGTATGGGACGGAGGCCCAAATCAGTGTGAGCGCGTACCAGGTAATGAGCCCCCCCAAACTGTAGGCGAGGAGGGTGCGGGGAAGGACAGTGCCGTTTCGCCTTACGATCGCGGTGATAAGCCAAGTAACCAAGGCGCTCGAACTGAGAGCGTATAGGGAGAGCTGTTCGCCGGTAAACCCCATCGCCGCCGCGAACGCGATGAGGAACAGACCGGAAGTGGCGAGCCGACGCTGCATGTTGGGGCAAGATGCGGGGGTAGTTCCATTACCCCCGGTGGCTTACGGGCAAAGATTACCAGTTAGAGCCTGAAGAGGTGATCAATGCCGGCTGAGTGCTGTTTTCCCCCTGCGTGATGACCATCAGGTAGTCCTTGCCGCCGAAAGTGCAGGTAATGTTCGTGTCTGTAGTCCCGTCTTCGCATTCACTCGGAAACGCATCCATGGCGTTCTGCAGATCACTGTCATTCGTGATCCAGGATGAGGTACCCTTGGTCAGATTGTTGGCATAATTGATGGAAGCCGCTGACCGGATCGATCCCAACACGCCTTCGGCGGCTGCCTTTCCGGCCTCTGACTGCAAATCGACATACTTCGGTAATGCCGTTGCCGCCAAAATACCCAAAATCACAATCACCATCACCAGCTCGATGAGGGTGAAACCAGCCTGTTTTCTCATTTTCTCTCTCCTATTCACCAAAGGGCCGCGGCCCCTGAGACACAAGTCGCGATGTTAGTCAACGCTCGCACATTACCATAAAGCAAGACTTGAAAAGAGTCTTTTAGACAAGATTTATGGTTGTGGCGCTGGCGAAAAGGTAGAGGCTCGCGAGGACCAAAATAATGCCTGTCATGCGGGGGTGTGCGAGCACATACCGATCGATGCGTTCATCCATGGTCTCCAGCTGATGCAGAGCCCGGCGGGTGGAGACCCATTGGTTGGCTTGGGCTTCCACCCCTTTCAGGCGGCTGGGCCGGCTGAAGACGACGGCGCCGATGACCATGGCCGCTGCGTTACCCAAGAGCAAAAAGATGAGACTGGCATCCATCAAACCCTCACGAAAAGGTTCAAGTCTCAGAAGAGCGGCGCTACCGGCGGCCATCAATGATCCGACTCTCAGGCATGCAAATGCCCCTCCGGCCATCAGAAAAGCGCCAAATAGTCGATTGTGGCGGTAAATGAATTTTTCAGTGACGAAGGGGCGCTCCAGAGGACCGCTCACGCGTCGCGTGGAACGCCAGCGGTTCAGGGTTTGCCCCAACCTCTGAATCCCGCGGGGAAAGATAAGCAGTGCTGTCCCCATACCCAAACCCAAAATTCCAGCGCCTAGAAGTAGGCTGGGTACCGCTGCAAAGATCAAGCTTGTTACGTATTCCATCTCCCCGACTCCATTCAGCGCTCTTTCCAGCGAAACTCTTCCGCCGGAACGAGGTTAATACCCCGGACAGTGTCCTCCTGTGGGCTGAAGGCCCCGTCACCGTTCCGGTCACGATAATCGAAACGAACTGCAAAGCGGATGCGGGCCGGTCCCGACAAGGGACTTTGCAGGATCTCTCCATTCGCCACGCGATAGATGAGCAGCTTCTGCTCCCGATCGAAGTACCAGCTATACCCTTCCAAGCGGGTTGGGTCGGGTGTATCCAACTCCCCGATGTAATTGTCGGGCGGCTGCTTGAGAAGTTCGATCGGATTGGACCCATCCAGATCCGCCAGCCTTTCAAGTCCGCCTCTCATGATGCGGGTCACGACCTCAAGTCCGAGTGCACTCTTCAGCGTGCCTATCGTATGTTCGACCCCGGCCCGTTCGGCGGCCATCCTCAGTTCCCAGATCCGATCAATGGCTATCGTGATAAACACCAGAACCAGGGCGGCCACCGCAACCAATTCCGGAAGGGTGGCGCCTCGTGCAAGCCTTTGGCGACTTGGCAATCGGTCACCGGGCAAGGCGGGTTATGTCCCACATCGGCAGGAATACGCCAAGCGCGAGAATAAGCACCAGGATCCCCACGGCGATGATCAGGATCGGCTCGATGGCCGAACTGACGTTCTTCAACTCGTGATCGACTTCGCGCTCATAGAACCCTCCGACCTCATCCATCATGTTCTCAACCTGCCCGGTCTCCTCGCCCACGGAGAGCATCTGCAGGATAAGCGGAGTGAAGAGACCGGTGGCCGCTGATGTGCGGGTGAGCGTGTCGCCTCTTTCGATGCCGTTTCGCATGTTGACCACCCGCTCGGCCACATAGTCGTTATCCACCGCCCGGGCCACGACACTGAGGGCCTGAATGAGCGGGACACCGGAGCGGGTGGTCATGGCGAACGTGCGCGCAAAACGGGCCAGGGTCGAGCGCAGTATGATGCTGCCCACAATCGGCAGCCGGAGCTTGAGTCGATCCCACTTGTAGCGGCCGGCCGGGGTATTGACGTAGGACCGTATCGCCAGCACGGCGACGATGACACCCGTTAGCAAGTGAGGCCAATAAGCCACCGAGAAATCGGAGATCCCCACCAGCAACTTCGTCTGCCAGGGCAGTTCGGCATTCATGCCGGAGAACACCTTGGCAAAGGCCGGAATCACCAGCACATTCACCACGCCGATGGCGACCGCCATGAACAGCAGCACGAAGGTCGGATAACGCAGGGCCGTTTTGATGCGGGTCCGGGTATCCCGGTCCTGTTCCAGGTACTGCGCCAGCCTCTGAAAGGCTTCGTCCAGCTGTCCGGTATTCTCACCGACCCGGATCATGCTGACCATCAGCTGGCTGAAGATCTTTGGGTGCTGGCCCATGGCAGTCGACAGATCTCGACCGGCCTCCAGCTCGGCGCGCATCTGCTGAAGCGTGTCGGCGAGGACGACATTGCGCGTGGTTTCGGCGAGCCCGGTAAGGCCGCGCACGATGGGGACGCCAGCGCGAGTGAGGGTGTACATCTGACGGCAGAACAGCAGCAGTTCGTCCAGGCTCGGTCGTCCGGAGCCGAGGCGGCGTTTGAGTTCGCCCAGGTAATCGGGTTTGGGTTGGGCCTCGGTGATATTGACCGGCGTGATGCCGGCATTCAAAAGTTGGTTGGCTACGGCGTCGGCCGATCCCGCCTCGATTTGGCCATTGACGGCGCCGCCGCGAGCATCCCGGGCCTTGTAGTCGAAAACCGCCATCAGCTACCCGCCCGCATGGACAACTCCGCATCGTCTGCGTCGGGTTCGATCGCGAATTCGTCCACGTCGGCGGTGTCGATGTCGGTGGAGACTCGCACCACTTCTTCCAGAGTGGTGATGCCGTTGCGGGCGTAATCCAGGGCATTGTGCGCGAGCGGACGGAACTCCGGCTGGGTGTGGGCCGCACGGGCGAAAGCACTGGAGTCGTTGCGCCGCAGGGAATCCGCCAACGCCTCGTCGATCTCCAGTACTTCGAACACGCCGACACGACCGCGATACCCGGTGTTATTGCAGTGCGGGCAGCCCATTCCGGTTTTGAAGGTCACCTCTTTCAATTCGTCGCCAAGCAGATTCCTGAGCCAGGCCCTTTCGTGGGCGTTGGGTTGATAATCCGTGATGCAGCTATCGCAGATGCGACGCACGAGCCGTTGTGCAATGACCGCCTCCAGCGCGGTGGCGACCATGTAGCCCGGGATACCCATTTCAATGAGACGAATGGCGGTGGAGACGGCATCATTGGTGTGCAGGGTCGAGAGCACCAGGTGGCCGGTGATGGAGGCGCGCAGCGCGATCTCGGCCGTCTCCTGATCGCGGATCTCGCCCACCAGGACCACGTCCGGGTCCTGGCGCAGCGCCGTGCGCAGCACACCGGCGAAGGTCAGACCGATCTTCGAATTCACCTGTACCTGATTGACCCGCGGCAGACGGTACTCCACCGGGTCCTCGACGGTGATGATCTTCTTTTCCGGGTCGTTGAGCTCGTTGAGCGCTCCGTAGAGCGTGGTGGTTTTACCGGAACCGGTGGGACCGGTGACCAGCACCATGCCGTGGGGTTTGTGGACGTTGCGCCGAAAGCGCCGGAGGAGATCCGAGGGCATGCCGACCACCCCCAAATCCAGCAGACCGCCGCTCTGGTCGAGCAGGCGCATGACCACCGATTCGCCGAACTGAATGGGCATGGTCGAGAGGCGCACATCGATGTTGCGCTCCTTGACGCGGATATTGAAGCGGCCGTCCTGGGGCAGGCGCCGTTCCGAGATATTCGAGTCCGCCCATCAGCTTCAGGCGACTGACCAGGGCGTTGGCGATGCGTTTTTCCTTCATCACCTGCTCCTGGAGCACGCCATCGATGCGCTGGCGGATGCGCAGCACGGCTTCATCCGGCTCGATGTGGATATCGGAGGCGCCGATCTGAACCGCATCCTCGAAGATGGACTGCAGTAACTTGACCACCGGTGCCTCGGAGAGATCATCGGTCTGGCCCAGCTGTTCGAGATCGAAATCGGTCTCGGAAAGCTCTTCCGACAGCTCCTCGGCAAGCGAGGAGATCTCCTCGGTGCGGCGGTAGACCGAATCGATGGTGCGCAACAGGTCCGATTCGCGCACCACGGCCTGGCGGATGGGACGTTTCAGGACCTTGGAGAGTTCGTCGAAGGCGAAGATGTCGGTGGGATCCGCCATACCCACAAGCACCGATTCCTGGCTGTCGTCCAGGGCGATGGCCCGATAGCGGCGCGCCAGGGTTTCCGGCACCAGCCGAACCGTCTCGGCCTTGTAGCGGTAATGATGCAGATCGATAAACGGGACCTGGAGCTGCCGGGAGAGAAACTCCAGCAACTGGTCTTCACTGAGGAAGCCGAGATCGATCAGCATCCGGCCCAGTTTGCGGCCGGCCTTTTTCTGTTCGGAAAGCGCGGTTTGCAGCTGGTTTTCGGAGATGACCTTGTGTTCGACCAGCAGGTCACCGATGCGGAGCTTCTTTTTGGGGATCATGCCGACCTCGGGGCGCAGAGCGCGGGCAAGTCCCTAAGATTACAGAACTGCCACATAAAAAAAAGGCTTACAGCTGCCGGTTGTTCGATGGGCTTGAGCAGAGGCGACTCTGGCATCCCGCCCTGCGGGCGAATTGACCCGTTCAGGACGCGAATCGTCTCCCCGATATGGCCCCTACCGGAGCAGAAGCATCTAATAGGTTAGGAAGGTCCTGTCCCTTCGCACCCGGCAAAAAGGGGTCCTCTCTGCCGGCTAAAACATCAGTTGCCGCATGCCGGGGCGGCCGGATCGGTGGCAAGACTGCCGACCAGTTGACTGACTTCGGCGATGCCGTGCCGCTCGAAGATACTCACCGATCCCCGCATTGATCTTCGGACAGATGAGCGGGTCGTAGAATAGTGCGGTACCCACTCCCACGGCACTGGCGCCGGCAATCAGAAATTCCAGGGCATCCTCCGCGCTGGCAATCCCCCCCTGACCGATGATGGGGATCCCGTGCGGGCGACAGACCTGATAGACCTGATGGGTCTTCAAAACCGCCACCGGCTTGATGGCGGGGCCGGAGAGTCCGCCCTGTTTGTTGCCCAGGATCGGTGTGCGCTGCTCGATATCGATGGCCATGCCCATCAGGGTGTTGATGACGGCAAAGCCGTCGGTGCCCGCCTCGATGCAGCGGGTGGCGCTGGCCGCGATATCGGTCTGGTTGGGCGAGAGTTTGGTGATCAGCGGCTTTTCGGTGGCGCCGCGCACCGCCTCCACCACTCGGGCCGACATCTCCGGGTCGTTCCCGAAGGCCACGCCGCCCGCCTTCACGTTGGGGCAGGAGATGTTGATTTCGATGGCATCGACCGGCGAGTCGTCGAAGATGCGTGCCACTTCCGCGTACTCCTCGACGGTGGATCCGGCGATATTGGCGATGAAGCGGGTCTCGCCGAAGTCCAGGGTGGGCAGGATCTTATCGACAACGAACTGTGCTCCGGGATTCTGCAGGCCGATGGCGTTGAGCATGCCCTCGGGGGTTTCATAGACCCGATGCGGCGCATTGCCGAGCCGCGGCTCCAGGGTGGTGCCCTTCAGGCATACCGCGCCCACGTCCCGGTTCGAAAAACCCTCCACCCGGGTATATTCCTCGCCAAATCCGACGCAGCCGGAGAGCAGCACCAGCGGCGTATCGAAGCGCATGCCGCAAAATTCAAGAGAGAGGGGGGAGTTGTGAGTGCTCATCGGCGTTGTCTTGGCTCGGTTGTCCGGAACGGGAACGATTGGTTGGGAGGCGAAGTCATTACGGGATCCGTGTGCGACCTTTTGAACGACGATTCACGCGGCGCTGCGGTAAACTGTCCGGCGCCGTCGGGCTTCGGTTGTCATCCCGCACTCCCAACGTCCCATGATAAATCGCCGGTAGCCAATCATAAACAGGTAAAAAGCGTGCTCCACATCGTTCTCTACCAACCCGAGATCCCGCCCAACACCGGCAACGTCATTCGGCTCTGCGCGAACACCGGGATGGGGCTGCACCTGATTGAGCCCCTTGGGTTCGAGCTGGACGATGCGCGCCTGCGCCGGGCCGGACTGGATTATCACGAGTTTGCCGAGGTCCGGACCTGGGCTGATTTCGAGACCTTCCGCACGTCGGTGGAGCCGGTCCGGGTGCTCGCCTGTTCGACCCGGGGCGGGCAGGCCTACAGTGAGGTGCAGTATCGGGACGGCGACGCCCTGGTGTTCGGACCCGAAACCCGTGGCCTGCCCCAGGCGTTTTTGGATGAGCTGCCGGGGGAGTGCCGCCTGCGCATCCCCATGCGACCCGGCAACCGCAGTCTCAACCTGTCCAATGCCGTCGCGGTGATTGCCTACGAGGCGTGGCGGCAATTGGGATTTCCGGACGCCGGGTGATAACCGGTCGTCGAAATTCCCGCTACTCCCCTTCCGTTTTGGGCTCGCGCGACAAAAGGGCCTCGACTGCGGCCTGTGGTGTTGTGCGGCCTTCCACCAATCGACATACCTGTTCGGTGATCGGCATCTCGACGGCGTTGTCTTGCGCCAGTCGAGCAATTTCGGGGGCCGATTTGACGCCCTCCACGGCCTGGCCGATATCCTTCAGGGCCGATTCCAGGTCCCGGCCTTCGCCCAACGCGAGTCCCAGACGCCGGTTACGCGACTGATTATCGGTGCAGGTCAGCACCAGGTCCCCCATGCCGGCCAGCCCCATGAACGTCTCCGGAGAGCCGCCGACCGCCGCCCCCAATCGCATCATTTCCGCCAAACCCCGGGTGATGAGCGCGGCGCGGGTGTTGGCGCCGTAGCCGAGACCGTCGGCGACGCCGGCCGCGATGGCGAGCACGTTTTTACTGGCACCGCCCAGTTCGACGCCCACCACATCGGTGCTGGTGTAAGTACGGAAGGTCTGGCAATGCAGGTAGTTGGCAAGGAGCCGCGCGGCCTCGATGGTGGCACCCGCGACGGTGACCGCAGTCGGTAGGCCCTGCGCCACTTCTCCGGCGAAGGTCGGCCCGGAAATCACGCCAGTCGGGCGCTCGCGACCCAGCACCTCTTCCGTGACGCAGTGAAGGAACTTGCGGCTCCCGGACTCAAGACCCTTGCTGGCCCAGAAGACCGGCAGCCGAGCGGAAATCCGGGACTCCAGCCGCTCAAGGAGTTGGCGATAGCTGTGACTGGGAACCGCCACGAGCACGGCCGCCACGCCCTCAACGGCGCGGGCGAAATCCGCTTCCGGGGCCAGTCGGTCGGGGAATTCGGCATCCGGCAGATAGCGTCGGTTGCGGCGCTCCGTCGCCATTTCCTTCATCCGTTCCGGATCACGGCCCCACAGGCGAATCGAGTGGCCGTTACGGGCCAGCTGAATGGCCAGCGCCGTGCCCCAGGAGCCGGCGCCGAGAACGGCGATCGACGGGTCCGTTGTCATCACCTTCAGTGCGGCGCGGCGCCTTCGCCACCCTCTTGCTGCTTCTTCAGGTGTTCGGCATAAAGCGCATCGAAATTGACCGGCGCCAGAAGCAACTGCGGGAAGCTGCCTTTGTTGGCCAGGCTGGAAACCGCTTCACGGGCATAAGGGAACAGGATGCTGGGGCAGAAGCTGTGGAGCATCGGTCCGAGCTGATCTTCGGGGAACCCGGCCACCGTGAAAATGCCCGCTTGCTGCACCTCGGCCAGGTAGGCGGTCTGATCGCCCACCTTGGTGGTGACGGTGACGTGCAGGAGCACTTCGTAGACGCCTTCGCTCAGATTTTGCGCCTGGGTGTTCAGGTCCACATTGACCTGCGGCTCCCACTTTTTCGTGAAGATTGCCGGTGTGTTAGGCGTCTCGAAAGAGACGTCCTTGACGTAGACGCGCTGGACGGCGAATTGCTGCTTCTGCTGTTCGTTCTCGGCCATGTTGACTCCCTGAAATGAAAAGTCGCCGCGGAAAAAACCGTGGCGTCCCGGAATTTAGATGTTTGTCCGGCGATCTGCTTTCGCGGCAGAATGCCGCCCCCACCGAAATGCCGGGCCTCTGGCTGCATGCCCGTGGGAGCGGCTTCCAGCCGCGATTCGTTCCAGCCCGGCTATTCGCGGCAGGATGCCGCTCCTACCGGAATGCCCGGGCCTCTGGCTGCATGCCCGTGGGAGCGGCTTCCAGCCGCGATTCGTTCCAGCCCGGCTATCGCGGCAGGATGCCGCTCCTACCGGAATGCCCGGGCCTCTGGCTGCATGCCCGTGGGAGCGGCTTCCAGCCGCGATTCGTTCCAGCCCGGCTATTCGCGGCAGGATGCCGCTCCTACCGGAATGCCCGGGCCTCTGGCTGGATGCCCCGTGGGAGCGGCTTCCAGCCGCGATTCGTTCCAGCCCGGCTATCGCGGCAGGATGCCGCTCCTACCGGAATGCCCGGTCCTCTGGCTGGATGCCCGTGGGAGCGGCTTCCAGCCGCGATTCGTTCCAGCCCGGCTATCGCGGCAGGATGCCGCTCCCACCGAAATGCCGGGCCTCTGGCTGCATGCCCGTGGGAGCGGCTTCCAGCCGCGATTCGTTCCAGCCCGGCTATTCGCGGCAGGATGCCGCTCCTACCGGAATGCCCGGGCCTCTGGCTGCATGCCCGTGGGAGCGGCTTCCAGCCGCGATTCGTTCCAGCCCGGCTATCGCGGCAGGATGCCGCTCCTACCGGAATGCCCGGGCCTCTGGCTGCATGCCCGTGGGAGCGGCTTCCAGCCGCGATTCGTTCCAGCCCGGCTATTCGCGGCAGGATGCCGCTCCTACCGGAATGCCCGGGCCTCTGGCTGGATGCCCCGTGGGAGCGGCTTCCAGCCGCGATTCGTTCCAGCCCGGCTATCGCGGCAGGATGCCGCTCCTACCGGAATGCCCGGTCCTCTGGCTGGATGCCCGTGGGAGCGGCTTCCAGCCGCGATTCGTTCCAGCCCGGCTATCGCGGCAGGATGCCGCTCCCACCGAAATGCCGGGCCTCTGGCTGCATGCCCGTGGGAGCGGCTTCCAGCCGCGATTCGTTCCAGCCCGGCTATTCGCGGCAGGATGCCGCTCCTACCGGAATGCCCGGGCCTCTGGCTGCATGCCCTGTGGGAGCGGCTTTCAGCCGCGATTCGTTCCAGCCCGGCTATCGCGGCAGGATGCCGCTCCTACCGGAATGCCGGGCCTCTGGCTGGATGCCCGGTGGGAGCGGCTTCCAGCCGCGATTCGTTCCAGCTCAGCTTAGCTATCGCGGCAGGATGCCGCTCCCAAACAAACCCGGCCTCACTCGTAAAAGCGTTCTCGATTCAGAGGTGCTGGCGGACCCAGGCCACCAGGTTGCGCAGGTCCATGGCACCGGCGGTCCGTGCTACCTCACGACCCCCTTTGAACAGGGCGATAGTGGGGATGCTTCGGATACCGAAGCGCATCGCGAGCGCCTGTTCCTGCTCGGTATCGACCTTGGCCACACGAACCTGCGGCTCCAGTTCCGCCGCGGCCTGCTCGAAGATCGGCGCCATCATCTTGCAGGGACCGCACCACGGCGCCCAGAAATCGACCAGGACGGGCAGATCGCTGCGGGAAATATGCTGATCGAATCCGACGCTCGACAGGGCGATCGGGCGACCCTCAAATAGCGGCTGTTTGCAGCGGCCGCACTTGCCGCCGGCGGTCAGCTTCTCGGCGGGGAGGCGGTTGATGCTGTCGCAGTGAGGACAGACGACATGGAGTCCGTTCGACATCGCCGCGACCTACTCCAGCCCCAGCATTTCGTCCAGCTTGCCTTCCATATCCAGGTCGACGAGGTCGTCATAGCCGCCGACGTGGTAGTCGTCGATGAAGATCTGCGGGACGGAGGTCTGACCCGAGGCGCGTTTCTCCATTTCCGGACGCAGTTCCGGTTTTTCATCGACGGCGAAATTGGCGTAGCTGGCTCCCTTTTTGTCCAGCAGCCGTTTGGCGCGGACACAGAATGGGCAGCTGGCGGTGGTGTACATCTCGACAGTTGGCATGGCGGCAACCCCCAATGGCTATTTCTTTTCGGCCTTACGCTTTTTCTTGGTCTTTCCCTTACTGAGCGGCAGCCCGGCGTTTTCCCAGGCCAACATTCCGCCCTTGAGGTTATAAACCCGTTCAAATCCGTGTTTTCGCAGGACACCGGCGGCTTTACTCGACCGGTGGCCGCTGTGACAACCCAGTATTACCGGTTTTTGGCGCAGGTTTTCAAGGCGGCTCAGATTCTTGTCGAGACCGGATAGCGGGACATGTATGGAATCCACGACATGTCCTTCCCGATACTCCTTGTCTTCACGGACGTCGACCAGGACGGCATCCTCCCGGTTCATCAGACCGACGGCCTCCTGGGGGTCCACGTCGTGGAAGCCTCGCAGTCGACGGCTCAGCGGCTGACTGATGAGCATGGCCAGAATAATGATGAGAGCCAGGAACAGGTCCCAGTGGTTTACGACGAATTCACCCAATTGCGACATGGAAATAGAATTTAGATCACTTTAGAAGGGAGGGGATTATAACGGGATTGGCGCGAAAAAACCGGGAATGCCGTATTGGAGGGACCTGGCAATCGCGGCCGGGAGCCCGCTCCCGACCGCGATTGCGCTAATCGGACAAACTGCCGGCCGCTTCAGCTGCCCGCTGCCGTGGGCACGCCTGCCTTTTTGAGGATAATGTCCAGCGGGCAAAAAGTGGTGAAGCCACTCTGGAGCAGATTGAGGCCGACGAAGCCGGTGAACCAGAGCCAGTTCACACTGTGGAAAACCGGACTGGCTTCGACCCCAAGGGCCAGGCTCAGCAGGATGAAAAAGCCGGCGATGATCCGGACGGTGCGCTCAACGGTCATGGACTACCCCTGTCATGCAAAAGAGAACAATGCCCCAATCTGCGGCCTTTCGGAGGGAAATTCAATCGCGCTCAGGCCATCGTGCAGAAAACGTCACGCATCATCTCGATCAACCGCAGCGTGCGGGAGTCCACCACCTTGTAATAGACGCGGTTGGCATCCTTGCGTGACGACAGAATGCCCTTATCCCGGAGAATCGCCAGATGCTGGGAGATGTTGCTTTGCGACGTCCCCACCTGCTCGACGATATCCTGGACACTAATCTCCTGATCGCTAAGCGTACAGAGAATCTTGAGCCGCAGCGGGTGCGACATGGCTTTCAGCGAGCGGGAGGCGCGATCGATATCCTCGTCACGCGTGATCAGGTTCATTTCCTCTGACATGGACGGTTCTCGGTTTCTGTTAGTCCTGGGCAAAAAGTGCCAAAATTCCCTCAAACAATATACAATATTAATACCTTTGCAAAGAACCGTATTCGAATATATTGATTCGATGGATTGGGGTCCCGGTTCTCTCTTGGTTCGGGCATCATGTTGCCCGGGCCGATAATCGATGTAGACTAGGTCTAAATCCGCGTAATAACCACCTCACGGGTCTAATCAACAAAAATCTATGTCCGCGCAAGAGCGTCACCGACCTCTCCTCCTGGTCGTCCTGGATGGCTGGGGCTATTCGAAAGACACCGATCACAACGCCATTCATTCCGCCCGCACCCCGGTCTGGAATCGGCTCTGGAGTGACTATCCTCACGCCTATCTCCGCCCTTCCGGCGCCGAAGTGGGCCTGCCGAGCGGGCAGATGGGCAACTCCGAGGTCGGCCACCTCAATCTCGGGGCCGGCCGAGTGGTCTATCAGGAGTTCACCCGCGTCAGTCGCGCCATCAAGACCGGCTCGTTCTACTCCAATGCCACGCTTACCGAAGCCGTGGATGTGGCCATCCAAAACGGCAAGGCCGTCCATATCATGGGACTGCTATCGCCGGGTGGGGTGCACAGTCACGAGAATCACATCCATGCGATGACCAAGCTCGCGGTGGAGCGTGGCGCGAAGAAGGTCTATATGCATGCCTTTTTGGATGGCCGCGATACACCGCCGAAGAGTGCCGGGGCCTCCATCGCCAAAATGGAAGCGGTGTTCGATGAGTTGGGGGCGGGTCGCTTCGCCTCGCTGATCGGGCGTTACTACGCCATGGACCGTGACCATCGCTGGCCACGCATCGAGGCCGCTTACGGCGCCATGACCGGTGCCGGGGCCGATTACCGGGCGGCCAGTGCGGATGAGGCCCTGTCGATGGCTTACGCGCGTGGCGAAACCGATGAATTCGTCAAGGCCACCATTATCGCGCCCGAAGGCGATGAGCCCGTCGGTATCGAAGATGGTGATGTGGTGGTCTTCATGAACTACCGCTCCGATCGGGCCCGCCAGATTACCCGTCCGTTCATCGAACCGGACTTCGACTGCTTCGAGCGCAAGCGTCGCCCCGAGCTCGGCTGTTTCGTCAGTCTCACCGAATACAATGCCGACTTCAACTACCCGGTCGCCTTCCCGCCGGAGCGGATGCGCAATGTGCTCGGTGAGTACATTGCCAATTTCGGCCTGCATCAATTGCGCATCGCCGAGACGGAGAAGTACGCGCACGTCACCTTTTTCTTCAATGGCGGGCGCGAAGAGCCCTTCGAGTTCGAGGACCGGGTACTGGTTCCTTCCCCACAGGTCTCCACGTACGACCAGCAGCCGGAGATGAACGCCGGCGAGCTCACCGACAAGCTGATTGAAGCGGTCGAGAGCAGCCGCTATGACGTCGTCATCTGCAACTATGCGAACCCCGACATGGTGGGGCATACGGGCAATTTCGAAGCGACGGTCAAGGCCATCGAGTTTCTCGACGGCTGCCTGGGCCGGCTGACCGAATCGGTAGAGAGGGTCGGCGGCGAAATGCTGGTGACGGCCGACCACGGCAATGCTGAACAGATGGTGGGTACGGATACCGGTCAGCCCCATACCGCCCACACCAGTAATGTGGTGCCGTTGATCTATTTCGGCCCCCGGGAGCTTAAGCTCTCCAAGGGCATTCTGGCCGATGTCGCTCCGACCATGCTGGAGCTGCTGAGCCTCTCCGTCCCCACGGAAATGACGGGCCGTTCGCTGCTCGAACCGCTCGGCGAGGAAGAGGAGGAGTAGCCGCGTTTCGCAACGAAGCCACCCTAATGCGAAGCCTGCCGGGGCTGTCTCCAGCGATGTTCGGCGGGTCGCCGCGGGGTTTGGCCTGATGCGCTGCTGGGGTCCGGGCCTGGTACTCCTTCTGGCTCTGATCGGTGGGGCCGAGGCCGGCGAGCGGCAGGAAAAAGAGGCCGAACTCAAACGGCTCAAGGAGCATATCGCGACGCTTAGCCGGGACTTGGATGCCACCCAGGACCGCTATGCGGGGCAGCGACATCAGCTGCGTGAAGTCGAAGAGGCCATCGGTGATGTCACCCGGCAGCTGCGCCACCTCGACGGTCGTCTCAGGGAGCAGGTCCTCAAACTGAAGGGGCTCGAAGCCGAACGCCGGGACTTGGAAAAGGCCGTCGGGGTCCAGCGTCGCCGACTGGCGGAGCAGATCCGGGCCGCATTCACCACCGGCCGCCAGGAATACCTCAAAATCCTTCTCAACCAGGAAGACCCGGCCGCCGTCGGGCGTATGCTCACCTACTACGATTATCTCAACCGGGCCCGCTCCGAGCGCATTCAAGCGCTGCTCTCCACCTTGGAGCGGCTCGAGGCGGTCCGCACCGAGATTGCCGATGAGACCCGTCGCCTGGATGGATTGCGCTCCCGGCAGCAGGATCAGCGCAGCCGGTTGGAGGCCTCCCGAAAAGAGCGTCAGAGCCTGGTTGCCGCGCTCAAGCGGGATATCCGCAGCAAGGGTGAGCGCCTCGAACAGATGCGGGCCAACCGCAAGGAGCTCGAAGAACTGATAACGGCCTTGGCCAAGGCGCTGGCGGATATACCGCCGGAAGCGGGTAACTTCCAACCGTTCGGCAAATTGCGTGGCCAGCTGAAGTGGCCCAGCGAAGGACGGATTTTGGCCGGTTTCGGGAGCCCGCGGGGTCGGGCCGGGTTGCGTTGGCAGGGGGTCCTGATCGACGGTTCCGAGGGTCAGCCGATCAAGGCGGTAGCGCGCGGAAGAGTGGCTTTCGCCGACTGGCTGCGGGGATACGGACTGCTCGTGATCGTCGATCACGACGATGGCTATATGACGCTCTACGGCCATAATGAGAGTCTGTTCAAGGAGACCGGGGATTGGGTGGAGGCCGGCGAGGTGATTGCCGCATTGGGTTCCAGCGGCGGCTATGAACAGACGGCGCTCTACTTCGAAATCCGTCACGGCGGCCGGCCGAGAGATCCGGTACGCTGGTGCCGGCGCTGATTTTGTGTGGATGCGGGCGGTCCATTTTTCCGCCGGCGGAACTCGGAAGGCTGGCAAGCATCGTATATTGCAGTACTATTCCCTATGGTCGCGGGATCCGAAAGCACCATAGGACACACGCGACATCCCGCGGGAAAAACATTAACCGGAGTGGTTCATGAAGTCTTCTTCACGTTTCATCCTTGTCCTTACCATGGGACTGGTGCTCGGCTTTTCGTTCGGGATTGGCGGTAGCGTTTTCGCCGACCGATCGGAGCCGAATACGTTGCCGCTGGACGAGTTGCGGAGCTTCAGCGAGGTGTTCGGTAAAATCAAAGGCGATTATGTCGAGGATATTACCGACGAGCAGCTGCTCGAATATGCCATTCGCGGGATGTTGAGCGGCCTCGATCCCCACTCCACCTACATGAATCAGGAAGAGTTCAAGGAACTTCAGGTCGGCACGACCGGCGAGTTTGGTGGCCTTGGTATCGAAGTGGGCATGGAAGACGGCTTCGTCAAGGTGGTCGCCCCCATCGACGATACCCCCGCCCAGCAGGCCGGCGTCGAAGCCGGGGACCTGGTGATTCGGCTCAACGAGACCCCGGTCAAGGGGCTGACGCTCAATGAGGCGGTCAAGCTCATGCGCGGCAAACCGGGGACCGATATTAGCCTGACGATTGTCCGCGAGGGCGCCGATAAACCGTTGAAGCTGACGATCACCCGCGACGTCATCAAGGTCAAAAGCGTCAAGAGCCGTACCCTGGACGACGGTTACGGGTATTTGCGCATCACCAATTTCCAGACCCATACCACCGAACATGTGGCGCGGGCCATCGACGAGTTGAAGAAAGAGAACGGGGGCAGCCTTCGCGGGTTGGTCCTTGATCTGCGCAACAACCCCGGCGGCGTTCTGGGCGCCGCGGTCGGTGTGGCCGATGCCTTCCTCAAGGACGGGTTGGTCGTCTATACCGACGGGCGCGCCTCCGATTCTCAGCTGAGTTTCAACGCGACCCCGGAGGATCTGGTCAAGCGAGCGCCCATCGTCGTACTGATCAACGGCGGTTCTGCCTCGGCCTCCGAGATCGTCGCCGGCGCCCTGCAGGACCACAAACGGGCTGTTATCATGGGGACGCCTTCATTTGGCAAGGGGTCCGTACAGACCATCTTCCCGATGAGCAACAATACGGCGGTAAAGCTGACGACCGCCCGCTATTTCACCCCGTCCGGCCGCTCTATCCAGGCCGAGGGCATCGAGCCCGACATTACGCTCGAGGCGCTGGAAGTCGCCGAATCCGAAGAGGCGGATTTCGTTCCGCTGAAGGAGGCGGACCTGAATGGTCACCTTACCAACGGGAATGGTGACAACGAGGGTAAGAAAGAGCAGCCGAAGGACGACCAGGACACTGAGAAGAAAAAAGGCGAGTCGCTTGCGAGCCAGGACTACGCCCTGCACGAGGCGCTGTCCCTGCTCAAGGGTCTGAACATCCTGCAGGCCCGTACCGAGTAGTTCCCGTCCACCACGGGAACGGCTGCGAGCGCTCCGGATAAGGGGGCTGGTTTGCTGTTTCGTATCCTGATGGCCGCGCTGCTCGGTGCGGCCATCTCTTTTTCCGCCTGCGCGGACACTATCCCGCGCCTGGCCATCATCATCGATGACCTGGGCGACCGTTTGCCGGAAGGCCGGCGGGCGGTTCGGCTACCCGGTTCGCTCACCTACTCCATCCTGCCGCACACCCCCTATTCCCGAAGCCTCGCAACGCTTGCACACCGCCTGGGCAAGGAGATCATGCTTCACCTGCCCATGGACTCGGTGAACGGAAACCGCCTCGGCCCCGGCGGTCTCAGGCTCGAGATGACTCATGAGACGTTTCGCCGGACGCTGCTCGGCGACCTCGAATCTGTCCCCTATGCACGGGGCGTGAACAATCACATGGGCAGTCTTCTGACCCGGCATCCGGGCCATATGGGCTGGTTGATGGCCGAACTGACGGCGGCCGGTGGGCTCTATTTCGTGGACAGCCGCACGGCGCAGCGCAGTGTGGCCGTTCGGGTCGCCGAGGAGTACGGCCTGCCGGCCACCCGGCGCGATATTTTTCTCGACAATTTCAGGCGGTCCGACTACATCGCGGGGCAGCTGCGCAAGGCCGTCACCATCGCCCGGGGGACCGGGACCGCCATCGCCATCGGTCATCCCTACCCCGAAACCCTCACGGCGTTGCAAAAGCTGCTGCCTCAGCTAAAAGCTCAGGGTATCCGGCTGGTCCCGGTCTCCCAACTGATTCACCGACGCAACGAACGGAGCATCGAGCAATGGCAAGCGTCCTTGTACCCCTCGCAGAGGGCTGCGAAGAACTCGAAGCCGTCACCATAATCGACCTGTTGGTCCGTGGCGGTATCGAGGTGGTTACCGCCGGTCTGGAAGAGGGGCCCGTGAAGGCCTCCCGGGGCGTCACACTGCTCCCGGACACCACGCTGGATGATGCGCTCGGGCGCGAATTCGACATGGTCGTGCTACCCGGCGGCGGTCCCGGGGCCGAACGACTCGACAGGGACCCCCGCATCGGTGAACTGCTGAAGAAGATGGCCGCCAAGGGCAAGTACACCGCTGCGATCTGCGCCGCTCCCAAGGTCCTCGCCAATGCGGGCCTGCTGACCGGCAAGACCGCTACCAGCTTTCCCGGCTTTGTCGACAAGATGGAGGTCCCCAATCTCACCTATGTCGAGGACCCCGTCGTCCAGGACGGCATGGTGATAACCTCCCGCGGACCCGGCACCGCCATGGACTTCGCCCTTCACCTCATCCAACAGCTCGCCGGCAAGGCCAAGCGCGACGAAGTTGAAGCCACCCTCCAGCGGCCTTGAAGGATCAGCCGTAGAGGACACCGGGAGGGTTACCACTCCGCCGGCGGTGATTGGGCGCGTAGGAGCGGCGCGTCGCCGCGATGCCCCCCCTCAAAGTCCAAGGAAAATCGCCCCGCGCGGGGCTCCTACGACCTGAATGCCAGATCCCGCAGGAACAGCGCGATGTCGGGAAAGACGATGAGCAGGGCGCTGGCGATCAGCAGCATGAAGATAAACGGTGGTGTGCCTCGGATGATCTCCAGGTAGGGGCGCCGGAAGATGGCCATGGCGGTGAAGATGTCGCAGCCAAACGGCGGGGTGGCGGAGCCGATGGCCGCCTGCAGCGTCACCAGCGTACCCACCAGGACCGGGTCGATTCCGGCCCGGTCAATCACCGGAGCGAAGATTGGGGTCAGGATGAGGATCACCACGATGGGGTCGACGAACATGCAGCCGACAAAGAAGGCGACGGCGATGATGGCCAACACCATTTGCGGATTGCCGGCCGCCTCGGTGAGCAGACCTCCCAGGAGCTGATCGGGGATCTGGGCGAATGAAATCGTCCAGGAGAACGCCGTACCGGCCGCTACCAGAATGAAGACCACGGCGGTAATCAGGCCGGTGGAGAGCGCCAGAGAAGGCAGTTCCTGGAAGGCCACCGCGCGGAAGACCAAAAGCTCCAGAATCAGCGCATAAGCCACCGATACCGCCGCGGCCTCCGTGGGGCTGAACATCCCGCTGTAGATGCCACCGATGATAATCACCGGAAAGCCCAGGGGCAGAGCCGCTTTTCTCACTGCCTGCCAGCGCAGGCTCCAGTCGGCACGCGGCTGGACCGGCACCCCCTGGATCCGCGACACGACATAGGCATAGATCGAGAACAGCACGAGAATCAGCAGCCCGGGTCCGATGCCGGCGATGAACAGCTCCCCCACCGAGGTGCCCGAGACCACGCCATAGATAATCATGCCGATGCTCGGCGGGATGAGCAGGGCAATATCGGAGGCGTTGATGATCAGGGCGATGGCAAAACTGTCCCGATAGCCGGCCTCCAGCAGTTTGGGGCGAAGCGGCCCGCCCATGGCAACCACCGTCGCCTGCGTCGAGCCGGAAACGGCGCCGAACAGCGTACAGGAGAGCGCCGTGGTAATCGGCAGGCCGCCGCGCACGTGGCCCACGAAACGCATCACCAGGTCCAGCAGCCGGTCTGCCGTATGGCCCTTGGTCATGATGTCGGCGGCGAAGATGAACATCGGCACGGCCGTGAGCACCGATGGACTCACACCCCCAATCATCTGTTGAATGAGAATGGCCGGGTCGGTGTAGGGGAAATACACCCACATCAGCGCCAAGGCGGCGGCAATGAGCGGCACCATCATGGGGAATCCCATGAAAAGAAGCACAATCATCACCGCAAATACCAGGGCGACCATCAGGTTTCCCCCCCGGTCGGCGCTTCGTAAGCCTCTTTTTGCTGAAAGGAGAGGTGCACACCCGGTGTGGTGAGATTGCGCCAGGCGGCCAGCAGGTATTGAATCCCGCCGACGATAAAGCCGATCGGAACCCAGAGGTAAATCAGGTAGAGCGGCAGCCGCAGGGCCGGCGTGACGCTCCCCACCCGGTAGACGTCAGCCACGTACTGGACCGCATACCAGGCAAGTACCATGAGCAGAATCCCGGTGCCGAGCGAGACGATAACCATCAATGCCTTTCGCGCCCGGCCTTTTAACTGGTCGTAAACAGCCGACATGCGAATGTGGCGCGCGTGGCGGACCCCGTAGCCGATCCCCAGGAAGGTAATCAGCACCATCAGGATCTGATTGATCTCCTCGGCGAAGCTGAAGCTGTGGCCGAACAGATTACGCGCGCCGACATTGGTAATGCTGACGGCGGCCATCAGCAGAATGCTGGCACTCAGTACCAGCCGTTCAAAGGCCTCCAGCAGGCGATCGGCTTTGGTGATCAGGGGCAAAAGACGGTTCGTCACGGGAACATCTGCGTTCGGAAACGGCCTACAGGATAGCGGGCCGGTGTCGCGATTTCACGAAAAGCGGCTGGCCAATTTCTGTGTTAGGGTGAAATGTAGCCCGATTTGTCTTTATTGAACAAGGAATTGCCCACCCATGCGACGACTTTTCCTGCTCTTCACCCTGGTGATTTTGGTTAGTGGCTGTTCCAGCGAGCCGCAGATCCGCGAGTGGCGTTTCGCTCTGGAAGAGATCCAGGGCAGCGTGCAGGATGCCTATGCCCAGCGCTTCAAGGAGCTGATCGAGCAGCGCAGCGACGGGCGGATCAAGGTCAGCGTTTACCCCTATGGCGCCCTTGGCTCTTCGGCCCAGCTTACCGAACTGGTGCAAAACGGCGCCGTGCAGTTCGCTTTTGCCTCCCCCGGCCATTTGGGGTCGGTGGTTCCCGAGGTCCAGGTCTTTTCGCTGCATTTCCTGTTTTCCGATGATGAAGGGATCAATCAGCAGATCTTTACCGGCGATAGCGGCCTGAAGCGCCTGCTGGGCGAAGCCTATCGGGAGAAAAACCTCGAATTGCTGAGCATCGTTCAGGAAGGCTCGATGGTCTGGACCGGCGACAGGCCGCTACGCAGCCCGGCGGACTTCGAGGGTTTCAAGGTGCGCACAATGGTATCGCCGCTGCTGGTAGAAGCGTACGAGGCCTATGGGGCCAGCCCGACGCCGATGCCCTACTCCGAGGTCTACAGCGGGCTTCAGCTCAACATGATCGATGGCCAGGTGAATCCGGTCTTCGCCATCGAGGAGATGAGTTTCTATGAGGTGCAGGAGGCGATGACCTTTGCCAACCACCTGCCGTTCGTCTCAACCCTGGTGACCAACCCGGGTTTCATGGCCGGACTCAGCAAGCCCGACCGGGCGTTGGTGGAATCCGTGAAAACCGAACTGGACGATTACATCTTCGACCTGCAAAAGAGCTTCAACCGGGAGCGCCTGGAGACCATCCGCCAGGAGAGTGATATCGAGATGGTGGAGTTGACCGATGACGAGCGGGCCGTATTCCGGGAAGCTGCGATGCCCGTGCGCGACAGTTATGTGGAAAGCGTCGGCGAGCGTGGCCAGGCGATCCTGGACGCGGTTACCACCGCGCGGAGTCGCCTGGAGCAGTAGAACGGGCGACCGATTCCCGAAGGGAGTGGCTTTTTGTCACGATGGGGTCGCCCACGATCGTTGGCTGGAAGCCGCTCCTTCGTGAAGGGAACTCACGGGGGAGCTCCCTCGGTGGTGCGGCATTCGTCGTGAAACCATCAATCCCCGGCCATTTCATGGAAGGCCATGATCCCGCTACGTCCCCGTTGCTTGACCGCGTACATGGCCCGGTCGGCATGTCTCATCAGGGTGGCAGCAGCGTCGCCATCGTAGGGAAAGGCGGCGATACCGATGGAGGCGGAGGTGGAGATGTTCTTGTCCTTGACCGTGAATGGATGGTCCAGGGCAGTGAGGATCTTTTCCGCCACGCGCGTCGCCGCTTCAGGCTCATGGAGCCGGGTGACGATCACCGTGAACTCATCGCCCCCGATCCGCGCAACGGTGTCGCTCTGTCGAACGCAACTGCGTAGACGATCGGCGACCTGCCGCAGCAGGTCATCGCCGGCATCGTGGCCCAGGGTGTCGTTGACCTCCTTGAAACCATCCAGGTCCATGAACAACAGTGCGAAGCGGTCCTGTTCGCGTTTGGCGTGATGGAGTCGATGCTCGAGCCGATCGAGAAAGAGGTGGCGATTCACCAGTCCGGTGAGCTCGTCATAGTTGGCTTGGCGCCAAATCTGCCCTTCCAGGCGTTTGCGCTCCGTGATGTCCTCCTTGACCGCCACAAAGTGCGTGATGGCTCCGGTCTGATCGGTAATCGGTGCAATGGAAGCCTCTTCCCAAAACACCTCGCCATTTTTTCGCCGATTGCGGAATTCGCCATGCCAGACCTGCCCCCTGGTTAAGGTATCCCACATCGCCTCATAGGTTTCTGCTGGCGTCTCCCCGGACTGGAGAAGGCGCGGGTTTTCACCCATCACCTCTTCGGCGGTATAGCCGGTCGTCTCCTGGAAGCGGGTGTTCACATACTCGATATGGCCCCCTGCATCGGTGATTATGACCGACTCGGGGCTGTGCTCTACCGCCTGCGACAGCTTGCGAAGCTGCTGTTCGGAAGCCTGGCGCAAAGAGATATCCGCGAAGGTGACCACGGCCCCCAGCACTTCGCCTGCGTGGCGAATCGGATGAGCACGGTACTCGACATCGAAGGGCTGACCGTCCGCTCTCCAGAAGGTTGCATCCTCCACATGGGCCGCCTGACCCGTTCGATACGCGACCTCCAGGGGGCAGTCGGTACTGTGTTGCGGCGCCGAACCTCGCCAAATGCCGTGTACCAGCCCATGTACGTCCCGGCCCAATATCTGGTCGGCCCGCGCCAGTCCGAACAGCTGGAGGGCGGTGGGATTGCAGAACGTGCAGCGCCCCCGGGCGTCGACGCCGTAGATGCCCTCCCCTGAGGATTCGAGCAGGAGCCGTAATCGGTGTTCGGTCTGCTCATGTTCGTCGACCTCCTCCCTCAATTCTCGGGTCCGCACCTGCACAAGCACATCCTGCTCCTCCTTGGCCCTTTTCAGGGAGAGCATCTGTACCCGCAGCCGGGAGAGTCCCAAAACCGTGAGAAGGGAGAGCAGCAACCAAACGCCCGCGTGGGTGGCGGCGATTCGACTTTGCTGTGCCCGCGTTTCGGCCAATAGCGCTCCCACTGGCAGCGACACACTGATGCCGCCCCGGATGTCGCCGACTTCGTAACCCTGGTGTTCATGGCACTTGAGGCAGGGTTTCCCGGTGACCAGGGGTGCCATGTACCGGAATGTATTCGTCTCGGGGGTGCCCGCAAACTGCGTTGCGCTTCTTGTCCCGTCCTCGAAGCCCTTGAGTGCCTTCGCCTCCCAGCCGTCCGGTCCGTTGTCGGGGTTGAGCGGTTTCAGGCTGGTCAGACCCACCTCCAAATCGCCGCTCTCTTCAGCGACCACCCCGGCGATCTGGCGGGTCATGTAGGCCGGATTGATGAGTGTCAGCGGCGTGCCCGAAGGGGTTTCGATGTCCCGTTCGGGGACGTCCAGGTGCGGATTGGGCGGTGTCGATTCGGTGATGGGTGCGTAGACGCCGCCGTGACGGGCATTCCACAGCCGTACCGACTCGATCATCTTGACCACGAACTGGGCGCGGCTGAGGGCGAGGGCTTCAGCGTGGTGACTGAGTTCCCGCGAATTCCAGCTCAGTGAGGCGGCGACCAGGGCCGTCCAGAAGATGATGGGGACCAGCCAGAATTTGCGGTCGAGAATGAGGCGTTTCATAGTCCCGCGGGAGAACGGGCGGCCGAAAGCGGTCCGCCCCTGAATTCTAACCCCGCATCAATCGCGGGGCGAGTTCAGTCGCTATCGAGCCAGAGATAGAGCCAAACCAGCCCGCCGGACAGGCCCAGGGCCCAGCTGGCAACGGGCACTCCGGCGAGCATGGTGGGTGCGTAGCCATCCAGCGCTTTAATCAGCGCGGCGCCGAGTACCAGTGTGCCGCCCAGCACGGCCGTCACGGTGCGTCGATTGGCTCGTCGGATCTCCTCGCGGATCCGTTGCAGCTCTTCGGGGTTGGTGTTGATCTGAATCCTTCCATCGCGTGCCCGCTGCAGGGTGTCGTGAATGAGCAGCGGCAGTTCCGGTATTTTTTCACCCCATTGCGGCGCCGCATCCTTGAGGCGGTTGGCAAAGGCCCGAACACCGAGCTGCTCGCTCATCCAGCGTTCAAGGAACGGCTTGGCTGTTTGCCAGAGGTCCAGATCGGGGTAGAGCTGACGTCCCAAACCCTCGATGTTCAGGAGTGTCTTCTGCAGCAGCACCAGCTGAGGCTGAACCTCCATATTGAATCGCCGCGCTGTCTGGAAAAGGTTCAGCAGGAGCTGCCCGAAGGAAATCTCCGAGAAGGGCCGTTCAAAAATCGGTTCGCAAACCGTGCGGATGGCCGCCTGGAATTCGTCCACCCGGGTCTCCTTCGGCACCCAGCCCGACTCCACGTGCAACTGGGCCACGCGGTGGTAATCGCGGCGGAAGAAGGCGATGAAATTCTCGGCAAGGTAACGCTTGTCTTCGTTCGAAAGTGTACCGACGATCCCGAAATCCACCGCGATATACTGACCATCGTGGCTAACGAAGATATTTCCCGGGTGCATATCGGCGTGGAAGAAATTGTGACGGAATACCTGGGTGAAGAAGATCTCCACGCCCCGTTCCGCCAGCGCCTTGAAGTCGATACCCGCCGCGCGTAACTCATCGATATGGCCGATGGGGATACCGTGGATCCGCTCCATCACCATCACGTTGCGGCGACTGAACTCCCAATGTATTTCAGGCACGTAGAGATCCGGCGACCCTGCAAAATTGCGATGCAGCTGCGAGGCATTGGCCGCCTCTCGCATCAGGTCGAGTTCGTCCCAGATGGTTTTCTCGAATTCCGCGACCACCTCGACCGGACGCAGGCGCCGGCCCTCCCGCCAGTAGCGCTGAATGTTGGCTGCCAGGAGATACATCAGCCCCAGGTCGCGGCGGATCACCGGCGCGATATCGGGCCGCAGCACTTTGACCACCACGTCTGTGCCGTCGAGCAGTCGGGCGGCGTGGACCTGGGCGATGGAGGCGGAGGCGATCGGGGTTTCGTCGAATTCGGCGAAAATCTGGTCGATGGGGCTGCGGTAGGCCGTCTCGATGATGTTCCGGGCGGACTCTCCGGGGAACGGCGGGACCCGATCCTGGAGTCGTTCGAGCTCCCGGGCGATGTCGTCGGGGAGCAGGTCGCGGCGGGTGGAGAGGATCTGGCCGAATTTGACGAAGATGGGGCCCAGGTCTTCGAGGGCGCGGCGAATACGCACGCAGCGCGGCACGTCGCGCTCGCGCAGCAGCCGCCACCACATCAGGTAGCGAAGAAAGCGAATGGGCCGGAAAAGGTGGATGGACAGGAGCAGTTCGTCCAGTCCGTGTTTGGCCATGACCCAGCTGATGTAAAACAGACGCAACGCCTGTGATGGCCGAATCACGGGGCTTCCTCGCAAAACTCAGGGTTGTTGGACGGCATGTCGGACTCGGTCAGAAACGCTCCGGCTTTGTACCGCAAAGCCCGCGCTAACGCAAAAGTCTCTGACCCTCAAAGGGATAATTGACTGCATAAAGACGCCTGAAGTCCCAAATTCCGACAGGCGCTCTGCGTGTTGGCGTCGGCCGCACGCCGCCAAGGAAGGCGGTGTTAGACAATGCAGGAGCACATTGTCGAGAAGTGTGGCCGTCGAGCCTGCAACGATGTCTTCACGGCGTTCGCAAAATCAATGGCTTGCACCTCGCTGCACGTAATCTGATTGGTGCTCTAGACGCCTTCCAGTTGCCGAATACGGGCCTCCAGCCGATCGACATCGGCCCGAACGGTATCCACCTGGTCCATGAAGTGGTCCACCTCGCCACGTCCAGGCAACACTTGCAGTTCCTCCTGGAGGTACTCGCCGGAATCACGGGCGAGTGTCTCGGAGGCGGTTCGGCCCCAGGATGCCAGCCCCCGCAAGGCGTTACCGATCTGGTGGGCGATGATGTCACCGGTCAAGCGGGAAAGGTGCTCCTCCCAGTCGATCTCCAGGGCGTCGAGGATGTGTTTGAATCGCTGTCCCACCTCCACATTGCCTTCAATGACGACGTCGCCGGCGAAAAGCCCCCGAGTGCCTCCCGCCCCCATGCGAAGCAGGGCGAGGGGACTGCCGCGAAGCGTGGTGTCCGGGTCGCCTTCGAAATGGCCCATCAGGCGCAGCCCTTCCCTGCCCGGCGCTGCGAACAGCGAGAGCCCAATGCCCCGTAACTCGATGGCGATCACCCGGCCCTCGAGCCGCGACAACCGCCGTTCGGTATCCGGGTCCAGGGCGATGACCGCGTTGATGGCCCGCTCCAGTCCGACCAGAGCCGCCACGGGAATCATCGATGCGCTACTCATAGGACGCCTCCTTCACCAGTTTCTGCAGGGATTTACGTGCATCGCCGTTCGCTGCCCCAAAGCTGTCAATGACCACCGTACCGGCCAGCTTGTCGTGCAACCCCTGCCTGCGCCGGTCCCAGAGGATCCACAGGAAACCGAGCCCCAGAGTCAGCAGGGAGGCGAGATAGCCCAGGTATCGCAAGACAGCGCGCCCCGGACCGGGCGGCTTGCCGGTGGAGACCAAAACGACCCGGCAGTCCATCAGTTGTTTGCCCGGGGTGGCGCCGCTGTGAACCCAGAACCCCACCACGAGGAGCATCGGCAGCAGATCGTTCAGTGCAAAGCCAAGCCACTGGCGATCAGCGGTGACTTCGCCGAGATGGGAGAGTTCTCCGCCGGTCGATAGAAACAGAATGAGGGTAGTCGCCAGGAAGAACAGGATCGAGTCGGTCAGGACGGCCATGAGGCGTCTTCCGAAGCCCACGTATCCGCTGGATGAGTCCATCTTCTAGCCCCGGGTGCTGCGCGACCTGGCAACGCAGACGGTTCTGGTCAGAACTTGTACCCACGGTGCAGGGCGACGATGCCGCCGGTGAGATTGTAGTAATCCACCCGCTCGAAGCCGACCGCCTCCATCATCCCCTTGAGCGTCTCCTGATCCGGATGCATACGAATCGATTCGGCCAGGTAGCGGTAGCTGTCGCGATCGCCGGTGACCATGCTGCCGAGCATCGGCAGCACCGAGAAAGAGTAGGCGTCATAGACCGGCCCCAGTCCCGGTGCCCTCGGTTTTGAGAACTCCAGAACCAGCAGCCGCCCGCCCGGCTTCAGTACGCGGAACATGGAGGCCAGTGCCTTGTCCTTGTCGGTGACGTTGCGAAGCCCGAAGGCGATGGTGATGCAGTCGAAGTGGTTTTCCGGGAAGGGCAGCTCTTCCGCATTCACCTGGGCAAAATCGATGTTGCCGACGAGGCCACGGTCGGCCAGGCGCTGACGTCCCACCTCCAGCATGGAGGCATTGATATCGGCAAGCACCACTTCCCCTTCGGGTCCGACCAGCTCCGAAAACTTGCCGGCCAGGTCGCCGGTGCCACCGGCGAGATCGAGCACGCGCTGGCCGCGCCGGACGCCGCTCATCTCGATGGTGTAGCGCTTCCACAGACGGTGCACGCCCATCGACATGAGGTCGTTCATCAGGTCGTATTTCGCCGCTACCGAATGGAACACGTCGGCGACCCGTTCGGCCTTTTCGGCTTTCGGCACCTGCTGGTAGCCGAAGTGGGTGGTGTCCTGCTCGCTCATAGATCGATTCCGAATTATCTTGTTAACCGCGAAGGCGCAGCGCTCACTGACGGCGTATTGATTATCCCTGATAATCATACCGTCTCTCGGCGAAAACTGCGCCCCTGCGGTATCAGGCCTTTACTTGGCGCTTGTGACCGGCCTCTTCCAGCCGATCCAGGTACTGCTGCCAATACTTATCGAAGTTGACGCCCAGATCGTAGAGCAGATCCCACGAATAGATGCCGCTGTCGTGGCCATCATCGAAGTGCGGCTGGACGGCATAGGTGCCGACCTGCTCCAGGGTCTCGATGTTGACGTCTTCCTTACCGACCTGAAGGGTCTCCTGGCCGGGGCCGTGGCCGCGCACCTCGGCCGACGGGGAGTAGACCCGCAGGTACTCCACCGGCAATTCGAAGCGTTTGCCGTCGGAGAAGGCGATCTCCAGCATTTTCTGACTCTTGTGCAGGACGATATCGGTCGGGCTGGTCGTACTCATAGCAATTCCTCAGTTGATCCGTGAGATATTGTAACAGGATGAAGGTGGGGGCTTCTGTGGCGGATTCAATCGCACGGGACCCCTGCACCCGTTCGGATCACAAAATATAGCGGCTCAGATCTTCGTCACCGGCAAGCTCCGCCAGTTGCTCATCGACGTAGGTGGCGTCCACCACCAGTTTCTGCCCCGACTGGTCGGCGGCACGGTAGGAGATATCCTCCAGAAGCCGCTCCATCACCGTGTGCAGCCGCCGGGCACCGATGTTTTCGGTCCCTTCATTAACCTGCCAGGCGATCTCGGCCAGGCGGCGGATGCCGTCCTCGGCAAACTCCACGTCCACCCCTTCGGTGGCGAGCAGGGCGCGGTACTGTTCGGTCAGGGAGGCATCCGGTTCGGTCAGGATGCGGACGAACTCCTCGGTTCCCAAGGCATCGAGTTCCACCCGAATGGGCAACCGGCCCTGGAGTTCCGGGATCAGGTCCGAGGGCTTGGCCAGATGAAAGGCCCCCGAGGCGATAAAAAGGATGTGATCCGTTCGCACCATGCCGTGTTTGGTGGAGACGGTCGATCCCTCCACCAGCGGCAGCAGGTCGCGCTGCACGCCCTCGCGGGAGACGTCGGGTCCTTTGCCCTGCTCCGAGCGGCCGGTGATCTTGTCCATCTCATCGAGGAAGACGATGCCGTGCTGCTCCACGGCGTGGAGTGCACGGGATTTGATCTCCTCCTCGTTGACCAGCTTGGCCGCCTCCTCGTCGGTCAGTTGCTTGAAGGCCTCTTTGACCCGCATGCGGCGCGACTTGGTGCGCTGTCCACCCATGTTCTGGAACAGGTTCTGGAGCTGGCTGCTCATCTCCTCCATTCCCGGTGGGGCCATGATCTCCACCCCCATCGGCGTGGCCTGCACCTCGACCTCGATCTCCTTATCGTCCAGATCACCCTCGCGCAGCTTCTTGCGAAACTTCTGCCGAGTGCCGGAATCGGCGGCCTGACCCGTGTCCTCATAGCCCCGTGCGGGCGGCAGAAGCGCGTCGAGAATCCGCTCTTCGGCCGCTTCCCAGGCGCGGTGGTGCACCTTTTCCATCTCCTGTTCGCGCGTCATCTTGATGGCGTATTCGACCAGATCGCGAACGATCGACTCCACATCCCGCCCGACGTAACCCACTTCGGTGAATTTGGTCGCCTCCACCTTGATGAACGGCGCGTTCGCCAGTTTCGCGAGCCGGCGGGCGATTTCGGTCTTGCCCACGCCGGTGGGCCCGATCATCAGGATGTTTTTGGGCGTGATCTCGCCCTGCAGCGCCTCATCCACCTGGGCCCGGCGCCAGCGATTGCGCAGGGCGACGGCCACGGCGCGTTTGGCGGCGGTCTGGCCGATGATGTGCTTGTCCAGCTCCTGGACGATTTCTCGGGGTGTCATTTCGCTCATAGTGACTTTTCTTTCCTTAAACCACGGGGTGCACGGGGAACACGGGGCCTGTAAATCCAAAGGATCCCCGTGCGCCCCGTGTTCCCCGTGGTTTTGACCAGCATTCGGAAGACCTACTCCAACTCTTCGATGGTCAGGTTGTGATTGGTGTAGATGCAGATATCAGCGGCGATATGGAGGCCTTTTTCCACGATCTCGCGCGCTTCGAGCTCGGTGGTTTCGAGCATGGCGCGTGCCGCCGCCTGGGCGAAGGGCCCACCGGAGCCGATGGCGATGAGGCTCTCCTCGGGTTCGATGACGTCGCCGTTGCCGGAGATCACCAGCGAGGCGCTGTGATCGGCCACCGCCAGCAGCGCTTCCAGGCGGCGTAGCGCCCGGTCGGTGCGCCAATCCTTCGCCAGCTCAACGGCCGCCTTGGTGAGATTGCCCTGGTGCTTCTCCAGCTTGCCCTCGAACCGTTCGAAGAGCGTGAAGGCATCAGCAGTGCCTCCGGCGAAGCCGGCGATCACCTTGTCGCGGTAGAGCCGGCGCACCTTGCGCGCGTTGCCCTTCATCACCGTATTGCCCATCGACACCTGTCCGTCGCCGCCGATCACGACTTTGCCGTTTCGGCGCACGGAAAGAATGGTGGTTCCGCGAAACTGTTCCAAGGCCCTTCCCCTGCTAAAAACTGAGCACGACATTCTACATTATCGCCGCCAACTGTCCGATGGCGAGCGAGTGCCCGGTAGCCTTACGTGAAAAGGGCCTGGCGGGCAGGGGATAAACCACCGTGGCTGAGTGCAGGGTCTCTTTCCCCGCTGCCGGGAAGCCAGGATGGGGTGAATCCAATTCAGGTCGCTCCAGACCAGGGTCATTCGCTGCCAGCGCCCTTCCCGCTCAGGCCGGGGGAACCGCCACCGCTGCCCGGCCGGACCGGCGCCGGAACCAGCTGGCGGCGCCGGCCGAGGTCATGATGCACCAGACCGCAAACAGGGCGCCGGGAAGGGCGGTTTCGGCCGAGAAGTGTTTGAGGGCGAGGGCCACGCCCAGTCCGGCGTTCTGCATGCCGATCTCGATGGCCAGGGTGAGCCGGTGGCGACCGTCAAAGCCGAACAGGCGGGCGGCCTGCCAGCCGAGTAGATACCCCAGGGCGTTCACACCCACCACCACTCCGAATACCACCGGACCGACGCTGGCCAGGCGCTCCTGGTTGGCCGCCACCGCATAACTGCAGATGATGACGATGGCGACGGTGGCGACCGCCGGCGCCATCTGTTTTGCCACCCGCACACGTGCACCCAGCGCCCGCCGCAACACCATGCCGGCGAGCAGTGGCAGCAGCACCGTCTTCACGACCGTCCACATCATCGGCCAGAAGGGAATGGGCAGGAACGCCTCGCCCAGGAACTTTACCAGGACCGGGGTCAACACCGGTGACAGGAAGGTAGCGACGGTGGTCAGGGCGATGGAATAGGCAACGGCACCCCCGGCCAGGTAGACAATCACATTGCTGGCCATCGCTCCCGGTGCGCAACCGACGATGATGAATCCGAGTGCCAGCGCCTCCGGCAAACCCGACAACCAGGCGGCCATAAAGCCGATTACCGGCATGAGCATGTATTGGGCGAGGACCCCCTGGCCGATCGCCTTGGGCCGGGTCAGGGTGTCTTTCAGATCCTCCGGCTCCAGCACCACGCCCAGGGCCAGCATGGTGGCGGCAAAGAGCCACAGAAAGATAGCCTGAAAAGGCATAAAGAGCGCCGGCTCAAAGTAGGCGGCGATGGCCCCGATGAGCGTGAGTGGCGCAAGGTTGTTGGCGAGCAGGCGGAATATCAACATGCAGGTCTTCTCTCCCTGGCGCCAACTCTACTTCGGCCGTTTCGGTGGTCGCAAACGAAAAGAAGCCCCATTACCGTTGCCCTGGCCGACCCGATCAACCGATCAGGGCGCGCCGCAATGGCCGAACGGCGAACAGCGCCAGCAGTGCGGCGCTGAATAGGGCGAGCCCGTCGGGCATGAATTCGCCGGCCTCGGCTGCCTGAGCCGTTACCGGAATACCCGCATAATCGATAAACGCATCGGTGGCCAGTCCGCAGGCGATCGCAGCGGCGCCGATGCCGAAAAGGTAGAGCGCCAGCACCGGGCCGCCCAGTTCCCGGCGCAGCAGCCCGAGCGTGGCGATATTGGTGGCCGGTCCGGCGAGCAGGAAAACCAGTACGGTTCCGGGCGAGACCCCGAGGAGCAGCAAAGAGGCGGCCAGCGGCGTGGAGGCGGTGGCGCAGATGTACATGGGGACGCCGATCGCCAGCATGGCCGGAAGTCCACTGCCCCATTGGGCGAGGGCCTGCGGTGGCAGCCAGGTGATCAACGCCCCCGCGGCAATGATCCCGAGGGCGAGCCACAGGGCCAGATCATCGAGAATGTCGGTCATGGCGTAGCGAAGGCCCGAGATGCTGCGGCTCCAACCGCTTTCCGGAATGCGCTTCGACCCTTCAGCCGGGGCCCCGCTACAGCAGGAGTTGTCCCGGCAGCAGGCTGCTTTTTGCGGCCCGGCTGGTCTCTCTGGCGCCAGGCCGCCCAGGATACCGGTGAATACGGCGCTGAAAATGGCGGCGATCGGACGCACGACGGCCATGAACGGTCCCATCAGGGCATAGGTCACCGCCACCGAATCGACACCCGTCTCCGGGGTTGCTATCAAAAAAGAGAGGGTTGAGCCCCGCGAGGCACCGCTCCGGTGCAGCCCCAGTGCAGCCGGCAATACGCCACAGGAGCACAGTGGCAGGGGCGCTCCAACGACTGCCGCGCGGGTCACCGGCCCGAGCCCCCGCCCTCCCAGCCAACGGTTCATCCAGGACTCGGAGACCCAGGCCTTGATGAGGCCCGCGGCAATAAGGCCAAGCAGCAGCCACGGGGCGGCATCCCTGTAAATGGAAAGGACGTTGGTGAGGAGATCGGACATGGGTTCGGGAGCGGCTTCGGACGGATTGAGGCAACGTATCCCTGCCTTGCGCTACTCCTGAACGCCGTTCGCCGCGGTTTTCTCCCACAGTTCCTCATTGCGTTGCTCTAATCGCTCGATGAGACCTGAGAGGCCGTACCGGCTGATTTGCGAGGCGAAACTGTTTCGATAATTGATCACCAGGCTCACCCCTTCGACCTTCACGTCATAGACCAGCCACTGGTCACCTTTTTCATAAAGACTGAAGGTCACCGGGATGCTCGGACCGTTCGGGGGATGAGCCTCGGCCCGCACCTGGACGCGCCTGTCCTGGGGTTCTCCGCCGGGCAGAAACGTGATCAGATCCTGACCCTTCTCCAGCAGTCGATTGATCTGGTCGGGATTGTCGAGCAGCGCCGAGACATAGAAGCGGACCAGCAGGGTTTTGAACTCCTCGGTGAAGCGTTCCCGCTGTTCGGGCGTGGCGCGACGCCAGTTCACACCCAGCACCAGGCGGGACATGGCCTCTGCATCCACGTGGGGCACCAGGACATTCTCCACGAGTGCGAAGAGCTGCTCCGGCTCCTCATTCAGGAGCTGCTTTTCGTCCTGCAACTTGGTGATCATCTCTTCGGTGACGGAACGAAGCATTTGCTGCGGGGGCACCGCAGCGGAGACGGGCAACGCAAAGCAAAACAGCAATAGGGTTGCTGCCAGACGATTTAACAGGGGAAATTGTCGAAGCAAGGTAAAATCCTCTTTCGGTGAAACCGTTTGCAATATCCGAGCGTTCCGGTCCGCATTGGGATGATAGAATCCCGCATCCTGCGCACTTCTGATGAATACCCGACCATGAAACGCCCCGAATTGCTCGCCCCGGCCGGTACCCTGAGAAATCTCCGTTACGCGTTCGCCTACGGCGCCGACGCCGTCTATGCCGGAATTCCTCGCTATAGCCTAAGGGTGCGCAATAACGACTTCAATATACTTGATAACGTTGCTCAGGGTATTGACGAGGCGCACGCCGCCGATCGGCTCTTCTACCTCACCGTCAATCTCCTTCCCCACAATGCGAAGCTGCGCACGTTTCTAAATGATATTGCACCGGTGGTCGCGATGTCGCCGGATGCCCTGATTATGGCCGATCCCGGCCTCATCATGCTGGTGCGTGAGCGCTGGCCCGAGGTGCCGATACACCTGTCGGTCCAGGCCAATACTATGAATTGGGCGGCGGTGAAGTTCTGGCAGTCGGCGGGTATCGAGCGGGTGATCCTCTCTCGCGAGGTTTCTCTGGATGATATTGCCGAGATCCGGGAGCGCTGCCCCGAGATGGAGCTGGAGGTGTTCGTGCATGGCGCGCTCTGCATTGCCTATTCCGGGCGCTGCCTGCTCTCGGGCTATTTCAACCACAGGGACGCCAACCAGGGTAGCTGCACCAACGCCTGTCGCTGGGAGTATTCGCTCCATTCGGCTACCGAAGACGCCAGTGGTGATGCGCTCCCCGCCCGCCACGCTGAGGCCGAAACGGTCCACTTCCTCGAGGAGGGCGAACGCCCCGGGGAGTTGATGCCGGTCGAAGAGGATGAGCACGGCACCTACATCATGAACTCCAAGGACTTGCGTGCCGTTCAGCACGTGCAGCGCCTGATGGAGATCGGCGTCCAGAGCCTGAAGATCGAAGGGCGCACCAAATCACACTATTACGTCGCCCGCACCACTCAGGTCTATCGCCGCGCCATCGACGATGCCCTGGCCGGCCGGGTTTTCGAACCGGGGCTGCTGGGTGAGCTCGAGAATCTGGCCAATCGCGGCTATACGGAGGGGTTCTATAACCGCCACGCCGATGCCGAGTATCAAAACTACGAACAGGCCAGCTCCGATTCGGTGCAGCAACGCTTCGTCGCCGAGGTGGTTCAGTTCGATCCCGAAACGGCAACGGCGGAACTGGATGTGAAGAACAAATTCGCGGTAGGTGACCGTCTGGAGCTGATCACGCCCGACGGCAACATCGACTTTGTGCTGGAGCGGATGGAGAGCATGGGCGGTGAAGCCATGCAAGAGGCGCCCGGGGGCGGTTGGCGCGTGCGTATCCCGCTGCCCCGAACGGCGGGTCGCTTCGCGTTGATTACCCGCTACCAGCCGGTTGAGAAGCCCTGACCAGGGCTAACCCGGACAACTCGCTCCCTCATCCTCCGAGGTTGCACCAAACCAGAAGTCGGTTCCCTTGGTCAGAAACTCATCGAAGCGCATGTAGTGTGTCCCATCGCATGAGAAGTTCAGCGCCACCATGCCGTTGCAGACGTTGAGCGAGCCCGAACGCAGGTAAACGATGTCGTCGGCGAAGCGCAAGGTGCGGAACATCTCAAAGACCGTCATCACCTGCTCTTTGGGCACTATCGCCCTCGACGTGTAGGGCCGGCGCGGATAGGCGAGGCAGATGTCGGGATCGGTCAACGCCTCGAAACTGAGAATGCGGTAGGCATAGGGGTCATCCACCAGCCAGATAGTGGCCCGGCTGCTGGAGAAGTGCAGCTTGCCGTGGAACACGCCGTGCTCGAGCACCAGCTCTTCCATCAACGGCATCACCTCATCGAGGTGTGCGTCCATTTTGCTGTCGATGCGCTTCTGCAAGAACATCCCGCCCCGGATGGCCGGGTCACCCTTGATCTGCCGCCAGTCATCCGGCTCCTGGTAGACCGCTTCGGTATCCGGCAGCTCGCGCAGGTCGTAGTCGGCGCCGAGAAAGCCGACCCGCTCGCCTTCGGCGTCGCGGATCACCTGAATGGCCGTGAGCGACGGGCGCTTTTTGTTGCGGCTGATGTAGGCGTCGGAGAGTTTGAAGTCGGTGGTGCCGACAATCCCCTGCATATAGGGGCGGTCCGAGCGGTCGCGCCTGTAGTGGGACGGGTCCCGGCCTTCGCGGGTGATGTTGTCGGTGATCTGGCTACCCTCGCTGTTCAGCACATAGATGTGCTTGCAATAGGACAGTTCGGGAAGGCTCTTGGAAAGAAAGGCCTCCAAGCCCTGGCGATCGTCGATGAGTTCGGCACAGCGCTGGGCCAATGCAAACATCGGCTTGCCCAACAAAGCGGTGAGTTTTTCGCGCTGGTGTTTGACGCTCTTTTCAAGAGAAGAACTCATGGCTTCCTTAACTCGTGGAATCGGTGTTTTCGGCCGTGACGGGTTCCTGACGGAGTTGCCGCTCGAAAACATTCCGGTAATCGCGGATGCGCTGGACATAATCGACCGGCTCCCAGCCCCTGGCATAACCGTAGGGGAGATCGCGATAGTGTTCCTTCTCGGCCAACAGTGGGAGGACCTCCTTGAGGTCGACCCAGCGATCGGGATTGCGCCCCAGCCGCCCGGCCAGCGTCCGTGCATCTCGCAAATGGGCGAAGCCGACATTGTAAGCGGCCAACGCGAACCAGAGGCGATCCTCCCCCTGTACCGACTCCGGCAGCCGTTTCATCATGCGCGCCAGGTACTTGGCGCCGCCCCGTATGCTTTGGGCGGGGTCCAGACGGCTGGCGACGCCGACCTCCTTGGCGGTGGTCAGCGTCAGCATCATTATGCCGCGCACCCCGGTCGGACTCTTTGCCCGGGGATTCCAGTGCGACTCCTGATAGGCCTGCGCCGCCAGTAGAGTCCAGGGGAGATCGTGGCGCTCTGCCGCCTTTTTGAAAAGGCTCTCGTACGGCGGCAGCCGGTTCTCGATGCGGCGCATGAAGACTCGCATGTCGACGTAATCGAAAATCTCGGCGTAACCGTAATAGCGCTCATAAAGACGTGCCATCAGCCCGGTTTCTTCCGCCTTCCGGAACCACTCATCGAGATAATCCGCAAAACCATCCGCGTGCTCGGGCAGCACCCAGGCGAGCTGCTGCTGTTCCGATATCGGGAACGCCACCAGCAATTCGGGTAGATAGCGCCGATTGATGGCGACGATGTTGGAATCCGCTACCGTACAGTCGATCTCCCGCTTCCAGACCTTGTAAAGCAGCTGTTCCGTGCCGTCGCCTGCACTGGCCTCCCACACCAGTTTCGGGTGTTGCTGCTTCAACGCCGAGAGTCGCTCCAGATAGCTGGTCCCGGCGGCCACCCGCATGGCCTTGTCGGTCAGGTCCGCCGGCGATTCGGGGAGTTCCTCCCCCCGACGGCAGACCACTTCCTGTTGAACGGGGAAGTACTCGGGACCAAAGCGAAATCGTCCCTCCCGTCGCTCGGTCCGCGTGATTCCCGCCGCGGCCAGGTGAGCTTCGCCGTTTTCAATGGCGGCCAGTACCCCCTCGACAGAGTCGAGGACCTTGAACTCAACCTCGACGTCGAGCGAGTCGGCCAATGCCGATACCAGAGAATACTCGTACCCTTCGGGCCCCTCCCGCCCCTGGTAATAGGTCGTCGGAGCGTTGCGGGTGACGACGACCAGCTTCCCCTCCGCCCGGATCGTCTCCAGCATGGAAGGTGGGCGCTCACAACCGGCCAGCAGTGCGAAACCCAAGAGGAGAAACAGCAGGGGGTTGAAACTTCGGCCCGGCATACGGACTCTCCGCATAACATGAAGCAGCTAACAAACTAACCGGGCACGGAGAAAAGGACAAGCAGGGAGGTGGCGCCCGTCCCTGGGCGCCCTGGGAGTCCTGCACAGAGGTTTTGACCGTTTCAGCAAGGTGAGAAGCGCCCATATGCAAGGCGCGCTTGCGCAGGACGACTGTCCCTCAATCACTACGAGGCGGGTGCGACGTCGGGTTTCCCTTCACTGGCCCCATCGGGGGCATTCCGGAGGACACTCGTCATCCCGTTGAGGTCACCTGCGTTCAGACCGACTTCTTTGAGAAGAGAGTCGACAAGCGGTCCTTGTGCCCGATAGCGCAGCGCACTGCTCACTACCTGATCGGCCAGGTTGCCGCCACCTCCCTCCCGGCCGTCGCCAAACTCCATACCGGCGGCGTAGCCGCCGTTGCCCGCGTTAAGGCCGTCCACCTGAACGATCTTGATGCCGTCGATCTGCTCCATCGGGCGGACACTCTCGCGAATGATGTCGGGGAGGTTTTTCATCAGTGCCATGCGGATCTGCATGGCAATCTGCTCTTCGGAAAGCGTATTGTCGGCCTCGTTCATGGAGCGCTTGCCTTCCGCTTCGACCTGGTAGCGGATGGCGGCCGCCTCGGAGCGTAGTTTCTCGGCTTGCGCATCGCCTTCGGCGGCAATTCTGGCTTTTTCGGATTCGGCTTCGGCCTCGATACGAAGCGATTCGGCCCGATCCTCGGCCGCCTGTTTTTCCGCCTCGGCGGCCACCGTGATGCTGATGGCGTCCCGTTCGGCGCGTTGGCGTGCTTCGACCAGTTCGACGGCCTTGACCCGCTCGGCCCGTTCCGTCTCGCGCACCGTCTCCACGGCTTCCTCCTCCTTGACCGCGGAGGCGCGGGCGCGGGAGGCCTCGGCCTGCGCTTCGGATTCGGCCCTGGATTTCTCCGCGACAGCGATCTCGCTGTCCTGCTCGGAGAGCCGCACCGTCTTGCGTCGCTCCACTTCGGCGGTTTCGATGGAACGGGTGCGGGAGATGTCCTTCTCCTTGAGCATTCGCTCCTTGTCGATGCGCTCCTCCTCAACGGCCCGTTCCGCCCCAATTCGGGCGGTATCCACCTGCCGCTGCGCGGCGATCTCCGCCTCTTCGGCTTCCTGCTTTTTCGCGGCCTGTTCGCGGGAGATCTCCGATGACTGCGCGGCACGGCGGGTTTCGATTTCACGCTGCTGCTCCAGCCGGGCGTACTCCTCCTCCCGCTCCAGATTCAGCCGCTGTCGCTCGGCATCGAGATTTTTGGTCTTGATCTGAACCTCGGTATCCTGCTCGATATCGTTGCGCTTTTTGCGCCGGGTCTCGATGGTTTCGGTCAGGCGCGTCAGACCTTCCGCGTCAAAGGCATTTTGCGGGTTGAAGTATTCAAACGAGGTCTGATCCAGTCCGGTGAGCGATACCGATTCCAGCTCCAGGCCGTTTTTGAGCAGATCTTCGGCGGTGACCTGCTGAACCTTTTGCACGAAGTCGACCCGCTTCTCGTGCAGTTGCTCCATTTCCATTTCCGCCGCGACGGCGCGCAGGGCGTCGACGAACTTGCCCTCGACCAACTCCTTGAGTGCCTCGGGATTCATGGTCTTTACGCCCAGGGTCTGGGCGGCATTGGCGATGGAATCTTCGGTCGGTTTTACGCGGACGTAGAATTCGGCGGTCACATCCACCCGCATGCGGTCATGGGTGATGAGCGCCTGCTCGTTGGCCCGGCGGACTTCCAGCCGCAGGGTATTCATGTTGACCGGAATGATTTCATGCAGAACGGGCAGCACCAGCGCGCCGCCGTTCATGATGACTTTCTGGCCCCTGAATCCGGTGCGTACGAAAGAGACCTCCTTGGACGCTCGTCGATACAGACGAGCGAGGATGAGGCCCACTGTGATCAGAGCGATTACGATGACCGCCGCGATCATGCCCAAGTTTGCAAGATTTCCGTTCATGTTTCCCTCTCCTTACGTTGTTTTGTTTTTTTCAGTCCACCAGTGCGGAACTCTCCACCTTGGCGGCTCGAAAGCCCGCCCCGACGTGCTCGACGAGCAGCACTTCCGTACCCGCAGGCAGCGTTTCGCCCTCCCGTAGCGGTTCCACCATGATGTAGTGGGTCGTGCCGTGCCCGTCGCGGGTGCGGGCCTCCGCCGGATGACCGGCCTCGGCGCTGCCAAGGGTGATCACGGCGACACGCCCCACGAGACTCCCGCTCGACACCGCATCGGTTTCGTCTTGGGGCATGATGCGGCCCAGTGCCCCCCCAAGAGCCCGGACCAACGGCAGGGAGAGTGCCAGCGCCGGCACGGCGGCCGCAGGCCAGGGGAGCAATTCCCCGAAGAGGCTCTCGGCGAACGTCTGGACCCCCAAACCGACCAGTCCGAACCCGGTCAGAAAGAGCACCAGCAATACCAGGGCCGGCACCTCTCCCACCCGAAGCCAGCCGAGGAGCCTCGTCAGCACTCCGCCGTCGCTATCGATCTCGGGCGCGTCAATGTCGAGGTCGAAATCGGGAATCAGCCCCTCCAGGAGACTGGAGAGACCGGCTCCGAGCAGAGTCGTGACGCCTTCCAGCACGGCGATGGCGAGCATCACCAGCAGTGCGACGGCAAAGGGCAGATTGCCGTCGGCCGTCAGAAACGCCATCATTTCGAGGTGGCCTTCAGCGCCTCCAGCCGTTCACGGATGCGATTGCGACGGGAGAGCTCTTCCAGTTCGGCGAGGCGGACGGCATCTTTGGGATCCGTGTTTGCGCCGCTTCCCACGCCTGTTGAGCGCTCCATCACGCGCTCGAAAGCGGCGGATGCCTGATTCACTTTGGCGCCGGTGGGGGCAGACGCCTCGGGGCCGGCCGCTTGCGTTGTCTCGCGGCTGAACCGAAACTGCTCCAGCTCGTCCCCCATCTCGCGCTTCTTTGCCTTCAGGGCTTCAATGTAGCCTTCCAGCTCTTTCTCCCGCTCCGACAGCTCGGCAATGCTCTTCTCCAGGACGGGCAACTGCGCCTCGATGTCCAGTTGACGGGCGATGCCCGCCTCGGCGAGGTCGTCCCGGCCCTCGCCGAGCGCAACCGCAATTTGCCCTTCGAGCTGGTGGTGCTTTTCGCGTTCGGTTTCCAGCCGTTGATTGGCGAGATGCTTGTTGGCGATCACCTTGCCGAGTTCGGCCCGAACTTCATCCACTGCGGCGTCGATCTCCCGGATCGCCTGCTCCATTACCGACTCCGGGGCGGCATTTTCAACCGAGTCGATTAGCGCGTTCAGTCCGCCGCTGATAATGCGACCGACCCGCGCCGCCATGCTTTCCGACATGGGGCTTCCTCCTTTACGGGTGAGTGGGTTAACCGGTGTAAAAGATTGCGGGAGGATGCAAAGGCAAAAGCGCGGTGGGTACCGCAAGGCGAGGCGTGGATGGAAGTCTCCACGAGTGCATAAAAGTCCGTGTAAATCCTTTGCACCTGGTGGTCCAGTTTTTCCCGTTAGTCACCCGAGCATATCAGGTTGCGGAAAAATCCGGTACTCAGGCGGAATCGGGTGACACGGCCTGCCGGGGTGGGGCGAACTGGCTAGTCACGCTTGGCGGCACGTCGTTCGATATACGCCCGCAGGTCGGGCTTTAGCCCGCCGTACTTCAGCGCTTTTCGGTAGGCACTTCGGGCGTCTTCTTTCCGGGCCGTCCGTTCCAGGGCGACGCCAAGGCCTGCCCACCAGGTGCCATTGGACGGTTGGGCGGCGACCAGCCGGCGGTAGAGGTCGGCGCTTTCGGCATACCGGCCCAGTCTCTGATAGGTGGCGGCCAGGAAGGCGCCCACATCGGTGTCTGACGGCGTCGTCCTGAGGGTGGTTTCCAGGAGCGCCGCCGCCGCTTCCGGGCGATTTTGGTGCAGGTGGGCGCGAGCGGCCAGCTGGGCCAGTTTGCCGTCGCCCGGATCGAGCCTCAGGCCCTTCTCCGCCAGTGGAAGCAGTTCCACCCAACGCCCTTCGGAGATCAAAAGCCCCGCAAGGGCCTCCCGTGCCCTGGCATGGGAGGGAAAGGTCTCCAGCGCTTTTGCCAGGCGATCTTCGGCTTCACTGCGCCGCCCGCGGGTGAGAAGCCCGTAGGCATCGCTGTAGAGCCGATCGGCTTTCTGTTCCGGCGTCAGCGGGCGGACCCGTTTCTCCATCACCACTGCCGTATCGCTCTTACTCTCCGGCCGGAGCGCCGGCGGCTTGGCGGCGATTCGTTGGGGGGCACCGGGTTGCGGTTCAGGTCGGTCGGATTCCGAAGAGACGGCAGTTTGCCGCGAAGGAGCCTTCGGGGGAACCGGTTCGCTCCGGGGTGGCGCAGGCACCCCTTTGGCGGCCATTGGGCTTTTCGGTGCGTCCGCCACCTTCGTCGGCGGTACGGCCCTCGGCGGCGCGGAAGCCGGTGGTATTTTCGAGACGGTTGCCGGATCGGAGCTTTCGGTCGGTTGCACCGCGGATTGCGCGGGTACGGAGACCGCTTCATCGCCGGTCCACAGGAACCAGCCGCCGAGACCGATGGTGGCGACGAAACCGGATACGATCGCCGGTATTCGCCAGCCGGCGGAAACCGGGGCTCTCTCGCTCCGCAGGGCCGGTGTGAGTTCGTCGTCTCGACTCCCCTCATGGGAGCGGCGCGCCTCGACGTCTTTCAGGACCTGATTGATAAGGCTCACGTCGGCTCCACTTCGCCTTCTTTTCGGTGGTCGGCGAGGCTTTCACCCGGACCAACGACCGTAAAGGTAATCGGGTTGGAGCGTTCTCCGGTAGGGGCAACGGCACGCGCGGACCAAGTGCCCGAATCGACGCCGGTCGTCACGGTAATGCGAAGATGCCGCCCGTCGATGTATTCGATTCGGTGCGGATCGAGCGTTTCACGGCGCGCCCCCCGTTGGAGCTCTACGCTGTGTACCCGCTCGAGTCCGACGCCTTCCAGGTACAAAGATTGCGGTTGCGGACTACCCGCCAGGGACGCAGGCACCGCGCGGACGAGGCGCCATGTCGGCACGGCCGGGGTGCTCTCATCCACATTTCCAACCGCCAGCGTGGTCGTCCCGTCGACGGGCAGGTCGGGCCTGAAAATCAGGAGGCCGCCCAGTGTCAGGGCGCTGGCGAGAGGCAGCCAGAACCACCGCTTCGTTGTTGCACTATGGGCCGACTCGGTATCCGCAACGGCCATTCCCACATGCTTTGGAGTCACCGTCCGGGTGCCTTTTCCGTAGGCGGCCATGAGTGCTTTGTGGGCGAGAATGTTGATCAGTCGCGGGATGCCGTCGCTGGCCTTGTGCAGCCGGCGAAGTGCGCCCGCATTGAACCGGATCGCACCTCGGCTGCCGGCCACTGCCAACCGGTGGTTCAGGTACGCCGCCGCTGCTTCCCGGTCCATCGGCTGGAGTCGGAAGCTGAAGGTGATGCGCTGGCGTAATTGCCGGATCGAAGCTCGGCCGAGCCGCTCGTCGAGTTCCGGTTGCCCGAACAGGACCACCTGGAGCAGCTTGCGTTTTTCGGTTTCCAGGTTGGTCAGCAGCCGCAACGCTTCGAGTGTCTCATCGGGCATCGCCTGCGCCTCGTCGACACAGAGGACGACCTGTTTCCCCTTATGAGCAAGCTCGATCAGACGTCGGGTGATGGCCTTGAGGGTGCGGTGCTGGCCGAGATTGCGGGGCAGCTCCAAACCCAGTTCGTCGGCCAGCGCCAGATTCAGGGCCGGCGCGGTCAGGAAGGGATTGGGAACGTAGGCGGTGTAGAAACCGTCATCGAGCGTGTTGAGCAGCTTGCGGCAAAGCAGCGTCTTGCCGGTGCCGACCTCGCCGGTAACCTTGATGAACCCTTCGCCGCCTTTTAGCGCCACCAGCAGGGTGTCGAGTGCGTCCCGGTAATGCCCGTCCGCAAAGAAGTAGCTGGTATCCGGCGTCAGTGAGAACGGCGCCTCGTGCAGACCGAAGTATTCCAGGTACATGGCGCAGACCTGCTGTTAACGGAAGCGCGCCGCGCCGTTGCTCATCTCCCTGCCCTTGCGGCGGCTCATCTCCATCTGTTCCCAGGTTTTCACCGAATCCGTCAGTTGACGCGACCAGTCGTCTGCCCCTCCGACCACCGTCGGTTTCAGAAGAATGACCAACTCGGTTTTCTGGCGCGTTTCCGTGGAGTGCCTGAACAAGCCTCCGAGTATGGGTACGTCCCCGAGTACCGGCACTTTGCTTTCCGACGTGTTGAGGCGATTTTGCATCAGGCCGCCGATGACCACGATCTGGCCGTTTTCGGCGCGAATCACCGTGTCGGATTCGCGCACCGTACTGGCGGCGAGCGGCAGAGTCAGGCTCCCGGCGCTGGTGTTGATGTTTTTGGTTTGTTCCGCCACCTGGCTCACGGTGGGGTGAATGTGCAGAACCACCTGTCCCTCTGCGCTGATTTGCGGGGTGACGTCCAGCGACACGCCGGAGAAGAAGGGGGTTAGCTCAACGCTGACATTGGTCGTGGTGGCGGTCCCGGTGGTGGTGTCGGATTCCACATCGGTGACAAAGAATTCATCGGAGCCGACCTTGATGACGGCTTTTTGATTGTTGACGGTCGAGACCCGCGGATTGGACAGTACCTGGACGTCGCCCTGGCTTCTCAGCACGTCGATAAACGCGCTGAAATCACGTCCGAAAAGTCCCAGCGTCAGAGTGTCGTTGACCGATGTCGCGAAACTGGAGGCGACCTGACTGGCGGCAGCGCCGCCCGACAGGATGTGCTGGCCTTGGCTGTCCAGTGAACCGGTGCGGTTACCTCCGGGGCCGAATACCGCCAGTTCGCCCTGAGAATTGGCGACTTCCGCCCAATTGATGCCCGCACGATAACCGTCGGAGAGCGTTACCTCGAGGATCCGCGCCTCCAGGACCACCTGCCGCTTCACAGCAGTGGAAGACGCCTCGAGAAAACGCGCCACATCCCGCAATTCATCCGGCTTGGCGCGGACCAGGATCAGGCCGGCCATGGGGTTGACGCTGACCCGGCGCCCCTCTTCGGTGCCCACGATCGATTCGACATCGGCACGGACCCGTTCCCAGAAATCGGAATCGGAAAAGGAGCGCACGGAACTGCCGCTGCCGCCGCCGCTTCGCTCACCGCGATCCCCCCGGCGATCGGTGCCGTCGGTTCCCCCCTCGATGTCGGCCACACTGGTGGAGGTCGTCTCCATTCCGGAGTAACCCGCACGGACCAGGTCCGGATAATTCACATGGAAAATACGGGTCTGTACCGTATTGGGATAAACCTGGAAAACCGAGTCGCGGCGTTCGAAATCGTAACCGTAGGCATCCTTCATCACTCTCATCACTTGAGGGACGGTGACGTTTTTGAGATTAAGGTCGATCTGTCCGCTGACCTTGGGGTGGACCACCATGTTGTAGGGAGTATCCTCCACAAGGCTCATGAAAAAGTCCCGGGCGGGGGCCCGGCTTACTTTGACATCGAACCGCTGCTCGAGGGCATCTTGGGAGGCCCCCGGGATGTCGACCTGCACCTCCGGCATCAGCGCCGAACTGATGTCGGGCGGCGGCTCTCGAACGGTGGCTCCCTCTTCCTGGATCCCCTCTCTGGCCGCCGCCTGGATATCGGCCATGGTCCGCCCCTGGTCGACGCTGGCGCATCCTACGAGTCCGGCGGTTAACGCCAGCAGAGAAAGCAGGGCCTTGCAGCGTTTATGGTTTTTCATTCGTCTTCCCGAGCCTTCGAGATGGCTTTGACTTGCAGGTTCAGCAGAGACAGTGTCACCAGCTTTCCGCCTCTGCGCAGGATCACCCTGGATGGGGTAATCGAAACGACCGATGCCCCCGCCACCCGCGAACCCTCGGTTACCCTCTCCCCATTGATTACCGCTAACCGCCGGTCACGGCCGATGACTACCGAGCTCAGTTGCAGGGGCGGTTGGCTGGCCGCAGGTCGAATCGTTTGCTGGCCCGGCGGGCGCATCGGATCGTCCAGCGGTGCGGCGCCCGCGGATGCGATCGCCATGAGAAGGCCTGCCGCCAGCTGACTACGCACCGATCCAGCCCTCCTTCAGACTCAAGGTGGAGACCACCAACCGTACCCGCGCCTTCGGATAATCGACCATTTCGATAGAGACTTCGTCCCAGTAAAAGGCCCAAGGCAGTGCTTGAAGGGCCTCGAGATACTCCACCGCCTGCAGATAACTGCCCTCCATAACCAACAGCAGCCTGTGGCGATAGACACCGACCCCATCGCCGGGCGCCTCACCGTCACCCGGAACCACCAGTGGTGCGCTGCCCAGGTTTTCAATGCGCAGGGGTTTCAGGCTGCTCTGTTGGAGCAGCACCTGTTCCAGCATCCGGGCCATCTGCTGCGGTCCGATCAGGCCGGCCATCTCCCTGCCGATGCGCTCATCGACGCTGCCGATGCGGGCTTTGAGGCGGGCCAGTTCGCGATGCAGTTGGAGGTTCGGGTCCTGTTGGCGTCGCTCGAGGATCGTCTGAACCTGTCGATTGACCTCTTCGATTTCGCCCATGACGGTATCGAGCCGGGCCAGTCGGGCCTCTTTCCTGGCCTCCAGAGGCGCCATCAACAAGCTGTCCCAGGCCATGAACAGCACGATGACCACCGCACCGAAAAGCAGCGCCCGTTCCCGCAGCGTCATGCCGTCGATGCGAAGTCGCAGTTGTTCGATACGCGCCTTCAGTTCCGTCACTGGGCAGCCTCCTTCGTTTCCGGTCGACTGCGAAGGGTAAAGTCGATCCGCCCCGGCTCCTCCTCGGAGCGAGTCATGAGCAGGCGTCGAAATACGGAGCCTGAGAGTGAATGCTCCTCACCGAGCCGCTGGACGAACTGAGGCACCTGCTCCGGCCGGTAGGTACTGCCCGTCAGGATGATGTCGTCGCCCCCTTCGCCCAGGGCGACGCGCTGCAGCCAGAGCCGGTTCGGGCGTTGCCGGGCGAAGGCCTGCAGACGTTCGCTGAATCCCTTTCGATTACCGAAACGGGGCGAATCGAGGACTTCCACCACACGCTGCTTGGCGGCCAGCTCGTCGCGGCGTTGCTGCAGTTGCTGTTCGAGCGCAGGGTCCTTTTTGGGCGCGGGAAACTGCCTGGAAACCTGTTCCAACCGTTTCAGTGCCGACTCCCGCTGGCCTTCGAACGCCTGCACCCGCTCATCCAGATTGACCGTTTGCCAGAGCGCATAGGCGTAAACGGCCGCCAGGCCGGCGACCACCACCAGCCCGGCCTGCAGGAGGGCCTTGGCCGAGAAGACCTTCTCCTGCCGCTTGAAAATGGGTTGGTAGAGATTGATCTGCTGCATCAGAGGGTTTTCGCCTCGCGGCGCAGTGCGGCCCCGACCGCGGGCAGGCACTGTGCCTGCAACTCGTCGCTAAGGGGCTGGTCCACATCGAGCAGTGCGTTCAGATCCATCATCCGAACCGGAATCCCCAGATTGCCCGCCACATAGCCGACCAGGTGAGGGATCGGTTTCTCCGTCGGGGCGATCACCAGACCGCTCATGGGAGGGAGTGAAAAGTGGCTCTCGTAGTAATCCAGCGAGCGCTGTACCTCAAGCACGATACTGTCGAACATTCGCTGCAGTGCAGGAGGTAGTTCATCGCGAGGCTCCAGCCCCATCCCGCCCTTTTCAGGGGCACTGTCACGAACCGCGGCTTGCGCCTCACGCGAGAGCTGCTCCACGCCGATGTCGAACCTTCGGGCCAGATAGAGGCTCGATTGCCGGGTGAGCGTCAGTGTCCCTCCCTGGCGGTTCAGGTAGAGGGTGGCAACGCCGGTTTCATCCTCGGGGAGCATGGCAGCGACGTTGCGCAAGACCAATTCGGGAATATCGATGATATCCAGATCGAGCCGGACGCCTTCCAGAAGGTCGATGTGCCGGCGCACCGTACTCGTCCTGGCCGCCACCGCATACATCATGCGCGGCCGGCCGTCGCGCTGGCTGGGGATGTCGAAGACATCGATAACGGCATCATCGATGTGGAAATCAATCAGATCCTTGATGCGCCAGCGGACCGCCGCCTTCAGCTCCGTGGGATCCACTTCCGGCGCCTCGACCAGCAGCAGGTTGAAGTCATCCTCTCCGAGGACGCTGATGCAGGCGGTTCTGTCCAGCTCCTCGGCAAGCGCCTCCAACAAGGACGGCAACTCGCCAGGTGAAGAGGTGGGAGTAAACCGGCACGAAAGGAGATGCGGCACTTGGTTCTCGCGCTGAATGACCCGAGCCGAAGCGATTCCGGCAGGCGAAAGTGCCAGGCCGGCAAGGCCCGGCGAACGCCGCCGCTTTTTCCAGGGAAGGGTCAGCATTTTGCGGGTCGGCGGCGAGACGTCATCCTCGAGTTTCCTTCAAGGCCCCTGTAACGGGAGGTTTTCATGGCAATTTTTGCCGAACGGCCTTTGGAGCCGATTTAAAGTTCTATTCTAATTGCCTGATTCTACGGCAAACAGCGGCCGTTTCACAAAAAGTTTGCTCGAAAACGGGCGTTCGGTGGCTCTGCTCGACCTGTGACGCGCGTCACATCGCTTTTGTGACGAGGCACACATAGTGTGCGGCAATTCCACCGAAGAGTGCCAGCCCTAACCACAGATTACTTCGGTAGGCCCGTTCCGGATCGCCGCGCCGACCTCTGATCAGAAGGATTAACTGGTAAACCGCGACCGCCGCCGCCGCCAGCCAGCCGAACTCGAACAGGGGCCCCAGGCTGGCCCGTTGACCTGCCAGTGCCGCCGCTGCCAGTGCCCCACCCTGAAGCAGCCCGATAACCAGGGGCGCACCGTCACCCACCAGATTCACCAGGGAGCGTGCGCCCACCCTGCGTTCCTGATAGCGGCGCGGCAGCGCATAGAGGGTAAGGAAGGCGGTGCTCCACATCAGGACGAACACGAAAAGCAGCCAGGCGATCGCCTCCGGAGCCCGGCCATTCGCGAGCCAGGCCAGGGGCACCGCCCACGCCATCCCCAGAGCCAGAACAATGGGACTCAAGAAGGTGTGCCGGCGCGAATACGGGTAGATGACCAGCAGGACCCAGACCAGGGGTGAAAACAGCATCACGTAACGGCCGAGGTAGACGGCAGTGGCGAAAGCGATGAAACACAACAGCGCAAACAGGCGCAGAGCCGTCTGCATCCCGACCGTGCCGCGCGCCACCAGCGACTCCGGCGAACGGCTAAAGAACCGGGCGTCGGCCAAATCGAAAAACACCCACGCGGCACAGCGGATCGCAAAGGCACCCAACAGGTAGGCGAACAGGGTGCCGCCGGGCGGAATGCCTTCGGCGGCCATCCAGTTGGCGGAGAGTCCTGCGGCCAACAGGAAACCGAGGTCCCAGGGTTCACGCAGGCGGGTGATTCGGAGGAACCGCCCGAGGCCATCCCACTTCATTGCCACCGCCTTCATTTTCAATCCCGGCCGCCCGGCCAGGGCGGGAGCTCGCCAATGAAATACTCACTGACCAGCAGCGGGCGTCCGGAGAGCTGGAAGATGGAGCGCCGTCCCCACACCGAGGGCTCCGCGCTCTCCACTCCCAGAACCGCAGGCGTGGCCCGGCCCACTTCCAGAGGGCCGCGCTGGGCCCTCGGGTCGCTGAAGAGGACTTCGCCCAGCGGTCGGCTGCCGAGAAACGCCAAGCGGCCTCCCGGGCCTCCCAGTGTGTGCTTGGGGATGATGGTGCGCGCAAACACCCAGGGGGTTTCGTTGCAGAGAAGCAGTACCTCCCGCACCATGGCCCGGCGGCGTTGGGGCAACCTGAGCGCCCTCGTCTCGCAGGCCATGGGAACGGCCCAGCCCTGATTGAGAACCCGGACCCCGAAGCGCCCATCACAGGCCTGCCTCAGTCGCCGGGTCAGGGAGGAACCGTCGAGCAGCCAACTGGAAAGGTGGGTTGGCAGTGTATTTCGCCGCAGTCGGTTCGCCGGTCGCCAAACCGGCTCATTTCCCGCCTTGCCGCAACGTATTCTCATTCTCTCGCCTGTTGGTTGCTGGGCTTGATCTCTCTTTCCCGGCGATGGGAACCCGTTTCAAACCTCGCCGTAGCGTTCACCCTGGCCCAGCCAGCGCTGGATGATGGCGTCGACCGCCTCCGTGTTTCCCTCCAGCAGCCGGTCGGCGGCCCGGGCGACGGAAGGCAGCAGCGGCTGGTCTCGCTGCAGGTCGGCGATGCGCAGGTTGAGCAGCCCGGTCTGTCGGGTGCCGAGGACCTCGCCCGGTCCCCGCAGGTCCAGGTCGCGGCGGGCGATCTCGAAACCGTCGGCGGTCTCGCGCATGGCGGCGAGCCGTTGGCGGGCCGTCTGCGACAACGGCCCATGATACATGAGGACGCAACTGCTTTTTTTGCGCCCGCGCCCAACTCGCCCCCGCAGCTGGTGCAGCTGCGCGAGTCCAAAACGCTCGGCATTTTCAATGATCATGAGGCTGGCGTTGGGCACATCCACCCCTACCTCGATCACCGTGGTTGCCACCAGCAGATCGATGGCCCCGGCTTTGAAGCCGGCCATCACCGACTCCTTGTCCTGCGGTCTCATGCGTCCGTGCACCAGTCCGACCTTAAGGTCGGGCAGTGCCTCGGCCAGCAGTTCGGCACTCTCCTCGGCCGCCTGACACTGCAGGGCGTCCGACTCCTCCACCAGGGTACAGACCCAGTAAGCCTGGGCACCGCTGCGGCAGGCCGCATGCACCCGCGCGACCACTTCGTCGCGGCGTGCGTCCGTCACGACCACCGTCTCGACCGGCGTGCGCCCGGGAGGCAACTCGTCAATCACCGAGACATCGAGGTCGGCATAAGCGGTCATCGCCAGTGTTCGGGGAATCGGTGTGGCGGTCATGATCAGCTGGTGGGGATAGCGCTCCCCCGTTTTGCCCTTCTCGCGCAGCGCAAGGCGCTGATGGACGCCGAAGCGGTGCTGTTCATCGATGACCACCAGCCCCAGCTCGTCGAAATCCACCGTCTCCTGAAACAGCGCATGGGTGCCCACCGCGACGGCGGCGGTTCCGTTGGCGAGGCGCTCCATGGCTTCACGACGTGCCTTGGTCTTGAGCTTGCCGGAGAGCCAGGCCACCTCGAGGCCCAGCGGCTCGAGCCAGCTTTGGAAACTGTGGAAGTGCTGCTCGGCCAGGATCTCCGTCGGCGCCATGACGGCCGCCTGAAAGCCGGACTCGATCGCTTTGAGCACCGCCAGTGCGGCCACGACCGTTTTACCCGATCCGACATCGCCCTGCACCAGGCGCTGCATGGGATGCGGCTGTTCGAGGTCGCCGGCGATCTCATCGCTGACGCGCCGCTGGGCCCCGGTCAAGGCGAAGGGCAACCCGCTCTGGAACTGTTGGCGCAGATCACCGCTGCCGACCAACGGCGGGGCGCTGCTGTCGGTGGCGCGCGCCCGCAGCCGGCGCAGACTCAGCCGGTGTGCCAGCAACTCCTCGAAGGCCAGCCGCTGCTGGGCCGGGTGCCGCCCCTCGCTCAGCACACTGAGCGCTGCATCGGGCGGGGGCCGGTGCAGGTAGGCCAGCGCCTCTTCCAGCGGTGGCAAGTCAAACTCTTCCCTGACCGTTGCGGGCAGGAGGTCCGGCGGCCCGCCGCTTGCCATCCGACCGAGTGCCTGTTCAGTGAGCTGGCGCAGACTGATCTGATGGAGCCCCTCGGTGGTGGGATAGATAGGGGTGAGATGCTCATCCACCGGCGCCGGGCCTTCATCATCCAATCGGCGAAATTCCGGGTGGATCATCTCCAGGGTGGTGCCGCCGGATCGCGCCTGACCATAGCAGCGGACCCGCGCCCCGCGACCGAGCATCTCCCGCTGGGCGGCATTGAAATGAAAGAAACGCAGGCCCAGGCTGCCGGTGCCGTCGCTGATGCGGGAGAGCAGCATGCGGCGGCGGGCGAATTTCACCTCGGTCAACTGCACCCGACCTTCCACCACCGCTTCATCTCCGGGACGCAGGGTCCCGATGGGTACGACCCGTGTGCGGTCCTGATAGCGGGTGGGGAGGTGGAACAGGAGGTCGTGGACGCGGGTGATGCCGAGTCGCTCCAGGCGCTCGGCACTGCGCGGACCCACGCCCCGCAAGATGTTGACGGGCAGGTCGGTGGGGTCGACAGGAGCCCTTCCTTGCGTTGCCTTTGCCACGCCGCCGGTCAGTTGCCTTGGTTTCGGAGCGAAGCGGCGAACCGTTCAAATCGCGCGTCCACCTCCGGTTGCCCGGCAAAGGCTTCGAGGCGCGGGAAATCGGGATCGAGTCGCTCCAGTCGCTGACCGGGACCGGGATGGGTCTTGAACATGAAGGCCAGACTACTGTCCCCGGGATCCATGGCGGCCAGGGTCTGAAGGGAGGCGGCGAGCCCGTATGGGCTATAGCCCGCGCGGGTGGCGATTACCATGCCCTTGCGGTCGGCGCTGAACTCGTCCTCTTTGTCGAGGCCGCGGGCGTAAAGCTCTTTGAACCCTGAGGCGATCCGATCCAGCTGCTGGCGTTTGTCGTTTTCAACGGCCGAGCCGACTACCGCCGCGGCCAAATCGAGGCGGGCCCCCTTTTGCACCGCCTGGAGGTGATGACGCTCGAGTACGTGGACACACTCATGGGCGAGGACACCGGCCAATTCCGCCTCGCTGCGCAGGCGAGCCATGAGTCCTCGTGTTATGAAAATGTAACCGCCGGGAGCGGCGAAGGCGTTGACGGTGTCCGTGTCGAGGACGCCGAAGTGCCATTCCAGTTCCGGGCGTTCGGTATGCAGGGCGACCCAGCGGCCGACCCGGTTCACGTAACGCTGCAGGGCGGCATCCTCCACCAGGGGGGCGGTCGTCAGCAACAGGGCGGTGAACAGGAAGCGGGCATTCATGGGTTCGGTCTCGGTTCAAAGAGTTGGGTCGGTTCGCTGCGGCCCTCGACCTTATAAAAACCGTGGTCGACAAAGTCAAACGCATCGCCGCAGGCGGCGCGGGTCTCTCCCGAAACGAGTACCCGGGCAACCCCTTTGGTCTGGCCCTCTATTCGGCTGGCGAGGTTGACGGTGTCGCCGATAGCGGTGTATTCGAGCCGATTTTCCGCACCGATGAACCCTACCACGGCGGGTCCGGTGTGAATGCCGATACCGATGTCGAAGCCGCCTTCGCCCGGGTCGTCTCGAAACCGCTCCAGAGCCTCGCACATGGCGAGCGCTGCGGCCACCGCATGCTCCGCCTGACGATCATCGGCCACCGGCGCGCCCCAAAAAGCCATGATGGCATCGCCAATGAATTTATCCATGGTCCCGCCGTGCCGGAAGATGACTTTCACCTGGCGGCTGAAGTAATCATTGAGAAGGGTCACCACGGCCTCGGGGGAGCGCCGTTCGGAAAGGCTGGTGAACCCGCGGATGTCCGAAAACAGCACGGTCACGCGACGGCTTTCGCCGGTCAGTGTCAGCTCCGACTCTCCCCGGCTGATGAGATCCTTTACGACCCGGGGATCGAGAAAACGGCTGAACAGGGCGACCGAATGCTCTCGGCCGCGTCGCTCATCCAACCATGAATAGAGGACGCTCGCGGCGTAATAGAACCAGGCAAAGGCCAGGGGCGTCACCGATGGGACGGACCAGCGGAGGGTCAGCAAACCAAACTGCCCGATGCCGATGGCGACGGTTGCCCCGACCAGCGCCGAGCCGATCTTCAAGGGGCCGAAGCCCCGGATGAACCCCCAGGCCAGACCCGCCAGCAGGAGAAAGGCCAGCGTCAGCGGCACGTAGCCCGGTGACTCCTTCAGCCAATCCCTCCGCTTCAGGTTGTCGATGGCCGTGGCGACGATCTCGACGGCGGGAAAAAGACTGTCCACGGGAGTGCTGCGCAGGTCGTGCAATCCGGTGGCGGTGGAGCCGATGATGATGATGCGGTCCCTGAATTCATCCGCACGGCGTTGCGGTTCGGCACGCAACAGATCCGAATAGAGGGCGTAATAGGGTATCCGCTCGAAGCTGAGCGCCGGACCACGCCAGTTAAGGCGGATACTGGAGCCCTGGGGCAGGGGAAGGTTGAGCGCCTTGGCCACTTTCGCCGGCAGTGATGGAATGCGCCAGCCCGAAGCCATTCGGTAGAGGTCATAGCGGCGCCCGATGCCATCCGAATCCTCGTTGAAATTGATGGCTCCGAGCTGTCCCGCCGCGGCCAGTTCGCCATAAGGCAACAGCAGCGGAGCGCGAGCGCCGGGCTCGGGTGATATCGGCTTGAACCCCAGGGCCTCCCCGAAGCGCTCCAGTGGGATACCCTCTTTCGGACTGCCGTTCAGGTGGACCAGCGGAAAGAAGACATTGTCCCGTTGGCGAGCCACTTCGGCGAGGTAGGCGTCATGGTCTTGCCGCTGCAGATCCCGATCCGTAAACAGAATGTCGAAAACCACGGCGGCGGGCTCTTGGCGCAGAAGGTCTTCGAGTAATTCCGCATGGACCGAACGGGGCCAGGGATAGCGGCCCGCCAGGGGGGCCATTCGCTCCAGGCTGGCCTCGTCGATATCGACGATCACCACATCGGGATCCGGCTGGTTCGAGGCGGCGTTCAGCCTCAACAGCCAGTCCCCAAACAGGTTTTCCTGCCGGCTCAGCGCCCCGAGCGCGCCCATCTCCAGCAGCACCAGGAGCGCCGCGGCAGCGGCAAGGAAAAGGAACGGCCGGGCGCGTCGGCGCTCAGCCGTCGAGCGCCATGACGGCATCCATTTCTACCTGAGCGCCCTTGGGCAGCGCGGCGACACCAATTGCAGCGCGGGCCGGATAGGGCTGTTGGAAATAGTCAGCCATGACTTCGTTGACCAGGGGAAAATGGGACAGGTCGGTCAGGAAGATGTTCAGCTTGGCCACATCGGCCAAGGAGCCGCCCGCCGCCCGGGCTACGGCCGAGAGGTTGTCGAAAACCCGACGGATCTGCGCCTCGGCATCGTCCCCCACCAGCTCCATGGTTTCCGGAACCAGTGGGATCTGTCCGGAAAGGTACACGGTGGTGCCTACCTTGACGGCCTGGGAATAGGTACCGATGGCCGCAGGGGCCTGGTCGGTCTGGATAATTTCTCGTGCCATGGATGGCTCCTCTTTTTTTGTTAGCGCAGAAGCATAAAGGAAATGGGTGTGGTCAAACCACCGAGCCGTTGAGCGGGTTTAAGCGCTCGCCACGGAGCGTAGAAGAACCCGTTCGAGAAGGAAGCGCGCCAGGAGCGCTAAGGTTCAACCAGACCCGCCGGGTTGCCTTCCGGTGGTCGCCAGACCCAGAGCATATTGTTGGCGTGATAGGCCGTGTCTTCGCCGATCAGGACGCGGCCGTCCGGCAAAACTGCCAGATTGTCAGGGCCGGCGATGTTATCGGCGGGACATCGATCCCCGAAAGTCAGTAGGCTATAGGGTCCCCCGGTGACGGCGGGCTCCATGCGAGAGACACGATATTCCTCTTCCAGGCGCAGACGGTAGACGATGCCGCAGGGATTGGCCTCCAGGCGCACATCGCCGCTGCCATCGCTCATCCCGTTGTCGATGCGGGATATGGCAAGGTAAAGGTAAGGAACGGAGCCGTCCGCCGCGCCGCCGTAGTGAATATTCACCCCTTCCATCTTGTTCCATTCAGCGGTGGCCCCCAGGGCCCGGGCCGCGCGGCGGGATTCCAGAAAAGCAGCGCGGGCATCCTGAACGCTATCGAGGCGGCCATTGTCGGCCATGTCTTCGGCCCAGGCGGCGATGGCCGCCTCCGGGATATAGCCGGTGCTGCCGGGGTGGTAATCGGCAGGACCGATCCCGTCGTATTCGGCTATCCAGCGTTTGATCTCTGCCTCATCGGCATGACCCAACTTCAGCCAGCGAAGGGTGAAACCGGTGTGGCCGGGATCGGATCCCCGATCCTGAATGGCGTGGGCGGCATAGAGCGTGCCGGCGCTCAGGTCGCCGCCACGGTCGGCCACGAAGCGGAAGAAGACGCTGTTTTTTCCGTCATCGCTGAGATACACGGTGCGGTGGTCCGGCATCACCACCGCGTTCTCATGGGAGAACCGACCGAGCGCGGGACGCTTCACCGGGGTCGGTACTCCGCCGGGTTCGGTGATCTCGACGATGTAACCGTATTGGTACGGGTTGGGGAACCGGCCACCGAGATAATCGACGAGTTTTCGGGCCACACTTCCGGGTTGATTCCATTGGGCCGTGTGGTCGAAATAGAGCTCTTCGGAGGTTAGCGGCGTATCCCAGGGGCTGACGGTTCCGAAGCAGTTTACCCAGGTGCCATCAACGGCACTGAAATCGACCGCCTGTCCGCCTTTTTCCTGCCAGTTGCCGTCGGTGTCTTTTCGCAAGTGCAACCGGCTCATCCCACCCGGACGATCCTCCCAGGCGGTGAAAAGAAAGCCCTCCGAACCCGTCGCATCGGTCGGCACAAATCCGTTGAAGTCCGGATTATTGGACTGCTTGATGGGCTTGCCTTTTGCTGTGGTAATCAGGCCCAGGGGTGCTTCTCCGTCGAAGACGTCACCAGCCCTGGCCAGCACCCGATACCGACCGACTGCAACGTTGACCCTGTTCCGCCCCTTGCCGCCAGGCAGTGGTAGCGGTTCGAAATCGACAGGCAATTCCCGGAAGTCATAATCGGCAATCACACCGACGGTCGCCCGGTCGAAAGGCGCCGGGTTAGAACCGGAGGGGTGTTGGGCGTTGAAAAACAGGTCCCCGCCATCGCTCAGAAAGAGTCCGGTGACTTCGGCGCCTCCGGGCAGGGTGGCCAGACGGGTTAGTTCACCATTGGCCGCAACGGGGCCCGCGATACAGGAGCTGCTTGCCGAGAGGAGCATCGCGACGCCAAGGCGGGACCACCGACGAGGATGTTTGCGAATCATGAGCGGCCAGCTCCGCTGTTTAGCCACGCACCCGGGTGATCTTCAAGACTTCCGGCACGGTGCGCAGCCGGCGCATGATTCGGGCCAGATGGAGGCGACCCGAGACCGACACGGTCAGGAATATGGCGGCGTGTACCCCATCGCGCTCCTCGAGGCTGACATTGTCGATATTGGCGCCGGTCTCGGCGACGTTCGCCGCGAGCGTTGCCAGCACGCCCCGTTGATTGGCGACCTCTACACGGATATCCACCGGGAAGTTGCCTTCGACACCGTCCTCCCACTCCACATCGACCCAGCGTTCCGGTTTTTTGCGGTACTCGGAGAGGTTTTTACAGGTCTGCGTATGGACGACAACGCCGCGACCGGCGCTCAGGAAGCCGAGGATGTGATCGCCGGGGATGGGGCGGCAGCACTTGGCGAAGGAGACCACCGTACCTTCGGTACCCTTGATGAACAGCGGTGGCCCCTGATCGGCGGATGCCGCAGGCTCCGGGGGCAGCCAACTTATCGCGCGTCAACGTGCCGGTGACCAGCGGTGCCATACGATTACCCAGGCCAATTTCCGCCAGCAGATCGTCCAGCGTCTCCAGCTTATATTCCGTCAGCAGCGCCTCCAGGCGCTCGGTGGTGACATCGTCAAGACTCCCCCCCTGCACGGCCATGGCCTTCTCCAGCATGCGCCGGCCCAAATCCACCGACTCGTCCCGCTTCAGGTTCTTGAGGTAGTGGCGGATGGTGGCGCGGGCCTTGCCGGTCACGACAAAGTTGAGCCAGGTGGGATTGGGCCGGGCCCCCGGGGCGGTAATGACCTCTACCGACTGCCCACTTTGAAGCTTGGTACGCAGCGGCGCCAGGCGGCGTTCGACTTTGGCGGCGACACAGGTATTGCCGACGTCGGTATGTACCGCGTAGGCGAAGTCCACCGCCGTGGCGCCGCGCGGCAGCTCCATGATCTCGCCCTTCGGGCGTGAAGACGTAGACCTCGTCGGGAAACAGGTCGACCTTGACGTTCTCGAGAAACTCCATGCGAGTTGCCGGCGCTCTTCTGCATTTCCAGCAGGTCTGCGAGCCACTCGCGCGCGCGGGCCTGGGCGATCGGCAGCGGCTCTCTTCGCCGCCCTTGTACAGCCAGTGGGCGGCGATGCCGGCTCGGCCACCTTGTCCATGTCCTCGGTGCGGATCTGCACCTCGAGCGGGACGCCGTAGGGAGCCGAACAGCGACGGTGTGCAGCGACTGGTAGCCGTTGGCCTTGGGAATGGCGATGTAGTCCTTGAACTTGCCCGGCACCGGCTTGTAGAGATTGTGGACGCGCCCGAGCGCGCGATAGCAGGCGTCGACACTGTCCGACGACGATGCGAAAGGCGTAGACGTCGAAGACTTCGTTGAAGCGAGCGTTCTTGCTCCGCATCTTGCTGTAGATGCTGTAGAGATGCTTTTCGCGTCCGCTGACCGTCGCCGCGATCCGCGCCCTCCTGGCGCAGCTCGCCTTCATCGCGCCCTGCGATCTTGCTGCACCACCTCCTTGCGGTTGCCGCGCGCCTTGCGCACCGCCTCGGCTAGCACCCGGTAGCGCATGGGGTACAGGCGGCGAAAGCCCAGGTCCTCGAGCTCGAGCCGACTGCATTCATGCCCAGGCGGTTGGCGATGGGGGCGTAGATCTCCAGGGTTTCGCGGGCGATGCGGCGGCGCTTGTCGGGCGGCATCACACCCAGGGTGCGCATGTTGTGCAGCCGGTCGGCGAGCTTGACCAGGATAACGCGAATATCCCGCACCATCGCCAGCATCATCTTGCGGAAGTTCTCCGCCTGGGCCTCGGCCTTGGATTCGAAACTCGATCTGGGTCGAGCTTGCTGACGCCGTCGACCAGCTCGGCCACCTCTTCGCCGAATTCGCGCGGCCAACTGTTCCTTGGCGGTGGCGGTATCTTCGATGACGTCGTGCAGGATCGCCGCGACGATGCTGCAGGCATCCATGCGCATCTCGGCCAGGATGCGCGCGACCGCGAGGGGATGATAGATGTAGGGTTCGCCGGAGAGGCGGTGCTGGCCTTCGTGGGCCTCGGCACCAAATAAATAGGCCCGGTAAACCTCCGCAACCTGGTCCGGCTCGAGGTAGGAACTCGAGCAGGTCGCACAGATCACTGATTAGGAAAACCGGGCCCTCGTCCAACGCCGTCATGATCGGCGCCGGCTCAGGTGGTTTCTTCGCGGGCCTCGTCCTCGCTGACATTAGGCGCAGCCCCGGACTGGTCTTCGGCGGCTGCGGTCTCCAGCAGCTCACGACCGACCTTGCCCTCTGCAATTTCGCGTAAAGCGACGACAGTGGGTTTGTCGTTTTCCCAGTCCAGCAGCGCCTCTTTACCGTTGGCCAGCTGACGGGCGCGCCGCGTGGCAAGCAGCACTAGCTGAAAACGATTGTCGACGTTATCGAGGCAGTCTTCGACAGTTACTCGCGCCATCCGGCATTCTCCTGCGTAGGCATTCGGGCACAAAGAGTCGGGATCTTAACCGCTAGCGCGCGGCTATTCCAATAATAGTTGCAGGGTCCGGCCATGGCGGACCTCCTGCGCGGGCCGACGCAGGCGCTGGCTGGTGACCACGCAGCGCAGCTCATCCAGCGCCGTGTCAAAATCATCGTTCACCACCAGGTAATCGAATTCGCCGTAGTGGCTCATTTCATTGACCGCGTCGCGCATGCGCCGATCAATGATCGCCTGCTCATCCTGTCCGCGGCCCTTCAGGCGCTGCTCCAGGGCTTCCCGCGAGGGTGGGAGGATGAAGATCCCCACCGCATCGGGGAGGCGTTTGCGGACCTGCTGGGCACCTTGCCAATCGATCTCCAGGATCACGTCCTGTCCGGCTTCCAGTCGCTCCACGACGGCGGATTCGGCCGTTCCGTAGAAATTGTCGAATACCTGGGCGTGCTCCAGGAAGTCCCCCTGCTCGACCATCTTTCCGAACGCATCGGCCTCTACAAAATGATAGTGCACACCATTCTCCTCGCCAGCCCGCATGGGGCGCGTGGTATGCGAGACGGAGACTTCCAGGGCGCTGGTGGATTCCACGAGCGCCTTGACCAGACTCGTCTTTCCCGCGCCGGAGGGGGCGGAAATGATGAAAAGCGTGCCGCGGACGGCGGTATTGGCCGTCATAATCGATCTCCTTCTGTTCGCAATCGGCGCCGTTTGGCGCTATTTACTCGATGTTCTGCACCTGTTCGCGCATCTGTTCGATATAAACCTTCAGGTCCACGGAGGCGCGGGTGACCTCGGTATCGGTGGATTTCGAGGCGAGGGTATTGGCCTCCCGGTTGAGTTCCTGCATCAAAAAATCCAGGCGCCGACCCACCGGTTTTTTCTCCTTCAGAACGCGCCGCACCTCGTCGAGATGCGCATCGAGCCGATCCAGTTCCTCGTCCACGTCCAGTTTGTTGGCGAAGTAGACCAGCTCCTGCTCCAGCCGTCCCTCTTCCAGCTCCGCCCGGGCTTCCGCCAGCCGCTGCTCCAGGCGCTCACGCAGGCCTTGTCGCACCTGCGGCAGCCGCCCGCGGACCTGTCGAACCACCTCCTCCATGGCGTCGCAGCGCTGTTCGATGAGCGACTCGAGCCGCTCCCCCTCCCGCTCCCGGGTGGTCACCAGCTCTGTCAACGTTTCTTCGAGCAGCGCCAGGAACCGTTCCTGAAGCTGCTCCGGATGGGGGCGGGGCGATTCGAGAACGCCCGGCCAGCGCAGGATCTCCATGGAACTGACCGGTGCGGCATTGTAGAGCAGCGCATCCACCTCACGGCTGAGATGGGCCAGCTGTTTGGCGAGGGTCTCATTGAGCTGGAGTTCGGCGCCGCCCGTCGGTGGGCTGTAGCGTAGCGTGCAATCGACTTTGCCTCGCCCCAGCCGCTTGCCAAGCCGTTCACGAATGGCCGGCTCGCTGGCGCGAAACTCCTCCGGAAGGCGCAGGGCGATCTCCAGATAGCGATGGTTTACCGAACGCAACTCCAGCGCCAGGGCGCCCCAGTCACCCTGAATTTCCCGTCGTGCGAACGCGGTCATACTGCGCAACATATGAACTCCCCGGCCTCGTGTGGTATATAAGTGCAGCTACGCATCTTAAACCGAAACCGGAACCGCGACGAACTCGCCTGCTCGCGAGCGCTGCGGTCCCACGCAGCCCCCCCAAATGTCGGAAACTGCCGAAAACGTCAACCTCCCCATAGGAACCCGCGTCGATAACTACGTGATCAACAAGGTTATTGGCGGTGGCGGGTTCAGCATCGTCTACCTGGGCCATGTGGTCGATAGTAATGTTCAGGTCGTGATCAAAGAGTACATGCCGCGCAAGCTTGCCAAACGAGCTGCCGATGGCAAGACGGTGCGTACCGATGATGAGGCGGCCACGGAGAAGTTCACCCACGGGCGTCGGCTGTTTTTCCAGGAAGCCAGCATTCTTGCCACGCTGAAGCATCCGACCATCGTCAACGTGATCAACTTCTTCCGGGCCAACGATACCGTCTATATGGTCACGGAATTCCACAAGGGCATCGACCTGCAGGATTACATCAGGCGCCACAAAGGCAATCTCAGCGAGAAGCTCATCCGAAAGGTTTTCACGCGTCTGCTCGATGGGCTCAAGGCCATTCACGGTCAAGGTCTGCTGCACCTCGACATCAAGCCGGGCAATATCTATGTGCGGGCCCACGGCGAACCGCTGCTGCTCGACTTCGGCGCGGTCCACCAGCAGCAGCAGAGCCGCAAATACCAGCCGGGGCAAGTGGTTACGCTCGGTTTCTCTCCCATCGAGCAGTCCATGGCGGGCGGTTACGTCGGCCCCTGGTCGGATATCTATGCCCTCGGCGCCACGATGCGGACCTGCATCGAAGGGGTGGCACCCCCGCCTGCCGAGAAGCGGCGGCTGAACGAGACCATGCGACCGGCCGTGGAGGCCTTCAAGAAGCACTATTCGCACAGCCTCCTGGCCGCTATCGACTGGGCCATGGAAGTGGATCCCCTCCACCGGCCGCAGAGCGTTGAGGAACTGCTGGAGGCCATGAACGAACCCGGCAAACGGGAAGAGAAGCGGCAACACGGCTCGATGTTGGAGCGTATTGCGAACAGTCTGCCCTGGGGGAAAGGGTGACTCCATGCGCTACGAAATCGGTTGTGCCAATCGCCTCGGAAATCGCACTTCCAATCAGGACCGGCTGACCGCCATCGAAAGCGAGGCAGGGGTTCTTCTCGTTCTCGCCGATGGCATGGGGGGGTTGGAGCAGGGGGAAATCGCGGCCCAGGCTGTCGTCGACATCGCCAGCGAGCTCTACCTGAAGTCGCCCACCCCGTGCCGGAAACCGGCCGTCTGTTGCGTGAGATCATCAACGCCTGTCACGATGCGCTGACCAAAAACCTGGCCGCCGACGAGGAGCGTTCCAGCTTCGGAACGACCGCCGTTCTCTGCCTGGTTCAAAACGGAGAAGCGCATTGGGCCCATGTGGGCGATAGCCGCCTCTATGTCTTTCGAAGCGGGCGGCCCATCTATCGCACGCGGGACCACTCCTATGTGGAAAGCCTCTATCAGCAGGGTTTGATCGATGATGAGGAGCGGGCCAAGCATCCGCGCCGTAACCAGATCACGCAGTGTATCGGCTGCACCCGCTACCGGCCCGAAGTGGCCCTGGCGACGCCCATCGCGCTGCAGGAGAATGATGTTCTTCTGCTCTGCTCGGACGGCCTGTGGGACTCGGTCAAGGAGAGCGAGTTGGCCGATCTTCTCGGTTGCGCCTCCACCCTGGAGGAGGCGGTCGACCTCATGACCGATCGGGCCGAAAACAACGCCTACCCCCATGCCGATAACGTCAGTGTTGTGGCCCTGCGTTTTCTGAAACGGACGGGGCAGCGCCGTCCGGTCGAACTGGTGCGTCAACGCCCCTCACCGGAGAAGCTGGAGAGTGCGATCGACCAAATCCAGCAAATCATCCACGAGTACGAAGAAGAGATGGATCGCTAGCAAAAATGAATGCTGCCCGACAGGTAATGGTTACCCGGCGGGCTCGCAGGCAACGTAGCATGTGAGTAGGCGTTCGCTCCGGATCTCCGGCGCTTCGTTCGCAAGCCGCCTGTCGGTCCGTTTACAATACCCGTCCAACACCACACCCACCCAGGAGTACTGCCCATGCGTCCGAGCGGACGAGCGCCCGACGAGTTACGCAACATTCGTTTCACCCGCAATTACACCAAGCACGCCGAGGGTTCGGTACTGGTCGAGTTCGGCGATACCAAGGTGATCTGCACCGCCAGTGTGGACGAGCGTATTCCGCGCTTTCTCAAGGGCAAGGGCTGCGGCTGGGTGACCGCCGAGTATGGAATGCTGCCCCGCTCCACCGGTTCGCGCATGGGGCGTGAGGCCGCTCAAGGCCGCCAGGGCGGACGTACCATGGAAATACAACGCCTCATCGGGCGTTCGCTTCGTGCCGTGATGGACCGAGAGGCCCTCGGTGAGCGCACCGTCACCATTGACTGCGACGTGATCCAGGCCGACGGGGGCACCCGTACCGCCTCCATTACCGGCGGCTTCGTGGCCCTTGCCGACGCCATGCAGCATCTTCTTAAAAAACGCATCATCAAAAAGAATCCGCTGCACGGAAAGATTGCCTCGGTTTCGGTGGGTATCTACGAGGGTACGCCGGTCCTGGACCTGGACTATGCCGAAGACTCCACCGCCGAAACGGACATGAACGTCGTGATGAATGACGGCGGGGCCTTCATCGAGGTGCAGGGAACGGCCGAAGGGCACGCCTTCCGCCGCGACGAGTTCGACGCCATGATCGACCTCGCCCAGGGCGGCATCGCCCAACTGATCGAAAAGCAGACCGAGGCACTGAACGGTTGAGATTTAACCACGGGGACACGGGGATCTCGGGGGCGTTCAAGGGAAACATTCCCTCCCCCTGTCCCCGTGCGCCCTCCGGTTTCAAACCAAGGCTTATCACTATGAAGCGAGTTGTATTGGCGAGTGGCAACAAGGGCAAGGTGCGGGAGATCAACGAAATCCTTGCCGGTCTCGACATCGAAGTGGTGCCGCAGACGGAATTTGATGTGCCGGAAGCGGAAGAGACGGGGCTGACCTTCGTGGAGAACGCGATCCTGAAGGCCCGCAACGCCACCGAGCACACCGGACTTCCCGCCATTGCCGACGACTCCGGTCTCGAAGTCGATGCCCTCAAGGGCGCGCCGGGGATCTATTCCGCCCGATACGCCGGCCCCGGTGCCTCCGATCAGGCCAACCTGGAAAAGCTCCTGGAAGAGATGGAGGAGGTCGAAGATACCGGGCGCAGCGCCCGTTTTCAGTGCCTGATGGTCTACATGGAACACGGGGCGGACCCGACCCCCGTGATCTGCCAGGGTGCCTGGGAGGGTCGCATCGCCCTTCAGCCGCAGGGTGAAAACGGTTTTGGCTATGACCCCGTCTTCTTCGTCCCCGACCACGACTGCACGGCCGCCCAGCTTCCCGCTGACGAGAAAAACCGTCTCTCCCACCGCGGCCAGGCGCTAAGGGCCCTCGTCGAGGCGCTGAAGGGGTAAAGGCGAAGGGGATAACCCGGAGGATCACAGACCGACGGGTTCTCCAGGGTTTTCTCCGCCTCGTCTTTTAGTTGCCCCGAGTCAGGGTCGGTGAACGAACCGGCGCCCTCTTGACCTAATGGGATGTACTCTTTGGCGAACGCCTTTGCCATCCGTTGACAACCCCATGCTGAATTTCACCTCCGCACCCCCGCTTTCGCTCTATATCCACTTCCCGTGGTGCGTGCGGAAGTGTCCTTACTGTGACTTCAATTCCCACGCGGTACGAAGGCCGATACCGGAGGCCGCGTTCATCGATGCCTTGTTGGCCGACGTCGATAGTGAACTGCCGCGGGTCTGGGGACGGGCGCTCACCAGCATTTTCATTGGCGGCGGAACGCCGAGCCTTCTCAGCGCCGAGGCACTGGATCGGCTGCTGTCGGGTTTGCGGGCCCGCTTCGGTTTCGAGCCGGATCTGGAGGTGACCCTGGAGGCCAATCCGGGGACGGTGGAGCAGGGGCGGTTCGCTGAATTCCGCGCAGCCGGCATAACCCGCCTCTCCATCGGCGCGCAGAGCTTTGATGATGAACGCCTGGCGGCCCTGGGGCGTATCCACAGCGCAACCGAGGCCATTGCGGCGGCCGAAGCCGCACACAGAGCCGGTCTGGAGAACTTCAACCTCGACCTGATGTACGGCCTGCCGGGACAGGACCCGGATGCGGCGCTCTCCGATTTGGAGCAGGCGATTCAGCTCGACCCGGCCCACCTCTCCTATTATCAGCTCACGCTTGAGCCGAATACCGCTTTTTACCAGGCGCCGCCACCTCTTCCCGATGACGAGAGGTTGTGGACAATGCATCGGCAGGGTCGGGAAGGCCTCTCAGGGGCCGGCTTTGACCCTTACGAGGTTTCCGCCTTTGCCCGCGCCGGACGACAGTGTGTTCATAACCTAAATTACTGGATGTTTGGGGACTATCTGGGCATCGGCCCCGGAGCGCACGGCAAACGTACCGATCCCGCTTTCGGGCGCGTGGTCAGGACCCGCAAGCCACGCCACCCCGACGCCTATCTCGCGTGGGCAGCCTCCGGGGAGGTGGCGGGCGAAGGCGACGGCGTCGAACGGAAGGAGTTGCCCCTGGAATTCATGATGAACGCCCTGCGCCTTTTCAACGGCTTCGAACCGCAACTCTTCGAGCAGCGCACCGGGCTGCCCCTGTCTGCGGTCGAAGGGCCGCTAAAGGCCGCCGAAGCACGGGGATTGATTCACTGGGGGATCGACCGTATCTCTCCAACGGAGAGGGGACGAAATTATCTCAACGAACTGCTGGAAGGTTTCTTACCCGATTGAGCATGCTGGAGACAATCGAGGTCCAATGTCCCTACTGCGGGGAGGCGGTGGAACTGGTCGTCAACCCTTCGGTGGCCGAACAAACCTACATCGAAGATTGCGAGGTCTGCTGCCGGCCGATGCGCGTGACGGTGAGCGCTCCCGAAGGGGAGCCACCCCGGGCCGGGGTGCAGCGCGAAGATGAGTGACGACTACCGCCCCATCGCCTGTGAAATTTACTCCGGCTATGAGCTGGCGATCATGCATCGGCAACGGCTTAGGGTGCACTGGCGCGACGCCGACGGCAACCATTCCCTGGGTACCCTGATGCCTCTCGATTTGAAAACCGAACCGAGTAAGGAAGAGTTCCTTTTTGTCGAGGATCTTGACGGTCGACACTTCCGCATCCGGCTCGACCGGATCGTTTCGACCGAACCCGTGACGCTGCAAAAGGATCCCCCATGAGCGCCGCGACGCTGTTTTCGCTGTTCATCAACGTCGCGGTGGGCGTCTATTTCGCCCGTTTCTATCCACGCCACGTCGAACGGCAGTTTCGAGGCCGTCGCGTGCCGCCCTTTTTCGCGATCATGGCTGCGGTGCTCAGGCCGGTGGGCTACCTGTTGATTCTATTCTCGGCAGGTTACGCCCTTTTCGTGGCCCTGAACGGCTAACCCTGCCATCCCGCCGAATGGTTCGCTCTTCGCACTCCGGGCTTTCGAGCGCTTTGGCTCGGCACGTATCGTGCCGGGAGATTCAGCGAAACAGGTGGGACGGCGTTCGAAATCCGAAGCTTCAGAATTTCCCCTGGTAGACCACCCGATAGCGGCCATCCGGAGCACGGCGCCCAATCAGGGGGAGGCTTTCCTCGAGGGCGGGGTCGGCGCCGGGGCGGGTGCCGAGGAGCGCGTCAATCCGGTAGGCGCCGTTCGGGTCCACCTTGAGTTCACCCTCCACGCGCAGCGGGCCGCCTTCGTCGCTGATACGAGCGTCGGTACCCCCATCCTTAAGGGGCTTCAGCACGAGGCGAAGATCACCCAGCGAGGCTTCCAGCGGGGCGACGAGGGCCGCGCCCTTCCAGAGGAGATCCCCCTCGGCGGTCACCGGGTGACCGCCTTCGAGTTCCAGCCGTCGCAAATTGAGCCTGATATCCCCACCCAACGTGACCGGAATGGGCAGAAGGCCGGCAAATTCCGCTGCCGGTGAATGGGCTTCGACATCTTCCAGCAAGAACCGCCCATCCGGAGCCGTGCTGCCGTAGCCCTGCAGGCGGGCGCCTTGCCAGGTTACGTTCCAATCGCCGCCGATACGGCCTCCCGCCAGTGAAAGCGGATTGAGCTCCCAACCGACCTGTTGGAATCCGAAGCCATTAACAGTGAGTGATGCCACGCGACCGGACCAGGCACTGCCGGTTATGCCGCTGGCGGTGAGGGCTACGCCTTGGGGCTGAAGCTGTGAAAACGCAAAACCGAGCGCCTTTTTCGCCGGCAGGGTCGCTGCGGCAAAAATCAGGTAGGCGACCAGCCCGAGGGCGACATAACCGAGCGTGCGCCTCATCCCGCCTCCTCCAGAACCAGCCGTGCATCGACTCGGCCCGGTGACTCTCCGGGGTCGACCACAAGCGTTGAAATGGTCACTCCATGGCTCTTCATCAGCGTATCGAGCCAGCGCATCACATCATCGAAGGAGGCGTTCTCCAGCCAGACGCGGACCGAGCGCTGACCATCGGGCTGAACCCGTTTGAGCGCGTCGGACAAGCCACGATTGCGAGCGGTGCGATCGGTGGTCGCCAGCAGTGAACTGCCGTCGGTGACGGGCCGAAAAGTGCTACCGCGCAGGGTTTTGACCTCGACCGCGGCCTGACGCATCCAGGCGAGGGTGGCGCGCTGCTCGGCGACATCCTCTTCAAGCCGTAGGATATGCGAGCGGTAGGGGTCCCAAACCAGGGCATAAAGGAGCAGCAGTCCCAGTCCGATAGCCCCGGCGAGCAGCGTTCGGCGCTCCCTCGCCTGCAGATTCTGCCAATACCTTTTCATGCTCCGGCCCCCTTGATCGTCAGTCGACTTTCGACCCGATCACCCCGGGCACTGGCACTGGCGATATCCACCTGGAGTTCGCCGGCGGCCCCGAGTTGCTGTTTGAGCCCATCAAGGCTCTGCAGGTTGCCGAGGGTCAGGTCGATTTCCAGTTGGCCGTCGCGGTAGCGCAAACCCTCCAGCTTCAAACCCTGCGTGTTATCGAGGACAGGACCCACAGTGGCCAGCAATCCGGAAAAGGGGTCATGGCCGCCACCCTGCCGCAGCTCTTCGAGGTGCTGCTGCATCTGCTGACGCGGCGCAACCACCCGGCGCGCCTCGGGGAAGGTTTCCCGATAGAGTGCCTCGATCCGGGCCCGCAGTTGGGCATCCTCACGGCTCAGCTGCCACCAATGCTCGATGGAAAGCCCCCCCTGGAGAACCAGAATTATCGCTGCGAGTCCTGCTACATGGCGCCAGGGCCGCCAGCGACGACCGAGTTCTTCGCGGTGGCCGTAATCCCCCTGAAGGAGGTTGACGGGATGATTCTCGCGAACACCGCGGGCCAATGCCGCAAGGGGATTCGGGGCACTGCTCGGACTCGAATGGAACCTCCTCATTTGTAACCGGCGCGCCGGCCTCTCCCCCCCGGCAGTCGAACAGCCGAATGCGTTCGGGAGGTTCTGCCGCGCCCTCGATCGCCATGGCGAGCACCTCTTCGACGGCGTCGCTATCAAGCCCCAGCCCGGCGTTGATTCCGGTCCGCAGCAGAGCTTCCTCAGGCCCCAAAAGCAGCGACCAGGCACCGGACTCGAACGGCAGCGCCACGGTCTCGGGGTGCAGCGCGTGGGGATGGAGGCCCGCCTCGCGCAGTTGGCGTAGCCAGCCATCCATTCGTTCTTTAGCGACGACCGCCGCATGGGCCGTGCCGTCTGCTTCGATCTCTCCGACCGCGAAATGCAGTGCCTCGACATCGCCGGCCATGCGATCTTCCAGAGCAAATGGCAGGGCCTGCAGGATCCGTTGTCGCTTACGGGTGGGGACGTGGGTCGATGTGAGCAGACAATCGGTGCCCGATACCAGCACGACAATGCGGGCACTCTGGGCGCGCCCGGCGATATCGCTCAACAGGGCCGACCCCTGCTCGCTTCCCCGTTCGCCCTCGGCCCGCCACGCCATCGGTTCGTCCGGGTCCCCGGCGAGACGGATATAGATGGTCTCCTTCATCAAAAAACCCCTTGTGCGCGGCGCAAAACCCGTGCGCCGTTTTCACCGCGCTGCAGTGTACTATGCATGCGCAAGCGGATTCGTCCCACGGTCACATCTCCAGTGATGCGGAACCAGTTGCTGGAGACGCTGACTTCCGCAAAGTCCGCGCGGCCCGCGACCACCTCCTGCTCGAAAAAGTCCTGTGTCGACTCGAAACCTTTGTCGCCCCGCGCCGACTCCAGTGCCTGGGCATCCGCCTCGGTCAGCCCATCGGCCAGGCTCATCAGCACCGGGATCGGAGCCGTGTTCACATTAATGGCCGTACGTTCCGGTAGCGCGGTCACATAGGGGGCCAGCACCTGCCAGGTTTCGGCATCCATGCCGGCCACAAGGCGCAGTTCACTGGCGTCGGCCATCGGGCCGTTGGCCGTGCGGTAAGCCGGGATGCGACTCAGGTAACCGCCATCTTCGGCACCCGACGGGATCGTGGCCTCAACATCGGTGTCCAGCCAATCGACGACAGGATCGGCGAGTTCCCAGTTCAGGGATAGTGCCGCGAGCAGTCGACGGAAGCTCCGCAGGTCGGGCTCACTCACACGGCCATCCTTCATCAGGTTATTGATATTGAAAAGACCTTGAAGGTCTTCAAGGGAACCCGCCACCTGACCGCCCTCGACCTCCATGGGCGGAAGGGTGGTGGCCCAATTCTCATTGAGGTGATCGACGGCGTTCTCCTCCCGATCCTGGCGCAGGATCCGCGCGGCCCAGTCCTCGATACCGAGTAGATAGAGGTACGCCTGTTCACCCTCCAGCAGATTGCCGGTGCGGCGGATATCGACCTGCTGCCGCGCCACCATCGCGACGGCGGCCGTTGTGGCCAGGGCGACGACCAACAGTGCTGTCACCAGGGCGACACCGCGCTGTCTCATACCCCGCCTCCGGGCACCGACCAGAGCCGTTCAACGGTTCCCCAGTCTTCCAGCTCCAGTGAAACCGAGATCGCCAGGGGCAGTGCGGGGGCGTTTTCCTCCGGTGAAGGCCAGCTGTCCGTCCACTCCCGTTGCGCCGAGAGGAAGCGGATCGTGAAGTCCTGTACTCCTCTGAGCATCGGTACCGAGTAAGGTTCGCTGTCGTGGGCCCGGTCGAGTACCCCCCAGGCGGATCGAAACAGACTCTCCTCTTTGAGCTCCCAGCCGACCCGTTGCAACGTGCTGCGCCGCGCCTCGGCGGGATTGGCCCAGCCGCTGCGGGTCAGCTCCAAACTATTATTGTGGGCCTCGCCGCCGATGAGTGCCGGCCGGGCGTCCCCGAGTTCGTCGCGGATCGGTCGGTCGACGATCTGAATCAGATCACGACCCAGGAACAGCATCGCACGCTCCAGGCCGGCGAGCCGCTCCAACTGCCGGGTGGTCTGCTCCCGCGCATTCAGTACTGTTTGCAGGCCACCATAGGCCATGGCGGCCACCAGGCCGAAGATCCCCAGCGCCACGAGTAGTTCGAGTAGCGTGAAACCGCGGCTGTTCCTCATCGTTGCGGCTCCGGCAGGAATCCCGTCCGGCGTACCAGAGGGTTATCGCGCTCTTCGACCGGAAACACGGCGACCTCGACCCGGCGAATGGCCTTGTCGAACGTGTCGGAGATCTCGGCCTCCCAGTGCCACTCCCGGTCCCCCATTTCCGATTCACCGCGGCGAGTGCCGGTGGCGGGCCACTGCTCCTCCAGTCGCAGCTCGGTAATCCGGTTCACTGCAACCCAGTGGGCGAAGGTTTTGTCACGCAGGTAGGCGGCGTTTTTCGCATTGTCTGCGCCCACCTTGATCAAGGTACCGAGCGCCAGCGCCAGCACCGCGAGTGCCACCAGCACCTCGAGAAGGGTAAAGCCCGCATGTTTTTGAGGCTGTAGCATCGGAGTGATAAAAGGGTGATCCGGTTATTGGATAAATCCTTGCATTCCGGGTTCCTTAACGGCAGCAAGTTCGAGCCATAATAGTTGAAATGCCCTTGATCTCACATCAACAAAGGCCGTTCGGCTGGTTACTGCCCGCCGTGCCGCTGCTGCTTTTTCTGCTGCCGATGCTGATCGGCGAAAAGGGCTGGCTTTACCGGCGCGAAGCGGTGCTCGAGGGGGAGTGGTGGCGGCTGCTGAGCTCGCACTTCGCCCATTTAAGCTGGGTACACCTGCTGTTAAACAGCGTGGGAGTGATCATCGCCTGGCAGCTGTTCGAACCCTGGTGGCGGCCCGCGACGTGGTTCACGGCCTTGCTGTGGTGCTCCCTCGCCACCGGTTTGGCGCTGTTCTGGCTCAGCCCCGAGGTGGCCTGGTACGGTGGCTTTTCCGGTGCCCTGCACGGAATGTTCGTCGTCGGTGCCGCTCTGGCGTTGTTGGAAGACCGTGATGGGCTGGCCGGCGTGGTGCTGCTGCTGTTGGCGGCCAAGGTCCTGTGGGAGCAGTGGTCTGGAGGCTCCGACATCACCGCGCAGTTCATCGGCGGCGCCGTGGTGGTGGACGCTCACCTCTACGGTGCTCTGGCGGGCCTTTTACCCGTCCCCTTCATCGAACGCCGACCGGGATAGTTCCGGTCCTTGCCGACCGCGCAACTCAGCACGGGTTCCGCACGGTGGGGTCCGGAAAACCGGAACTACCGCGCCCGAATGCGCTCGCGCCGGAATCTTTTTCTGACGGATGGACAGATTCCGGCGCCAAGCCAGACCAGCCAAAGGGCCGCCCCCCCGCCACCGCCTCCGCTGCTTTGGGAGGCGGCGCTGGATGATGAACGGACTGAGAACGTCGCACCTTCCAAGTCGCTGTAGTTGGTGTTTTCCGGGTTATGCGCTTGGAAAACGATTTGGAAGGTACCGGCCTGTTCAGCGACCCATTCGAAGCGGGCCGTTCCGTCGCCGAAGTCGGTGAGCCGGGCCCCCTTCGGCGCACTCGCCAGCGTCAGTATCGGCACGCCGCCATCGGCTTGGCTGGCCCGAATGTCGAACCGGAGTCTCTCACCGGTGCTGAGCATGCGATCCGCAACCGGATCGAGAACCGGGACCGCCGGTAGTACCGTCACGGTCACGTCGGTGCTGGCGCGAAGTCCGACATCATCCGTCACGGTGAGCCTGAACCCCAGACGGCTCTCTCCGGCGGCGGTGGCAAACCTCACTACGGAGCCGTCGGGATTGGACTTCAGTACCGGGCCGTCGGCGTCCAGGGGTTGCCACTGGAATCGGGTGATCCTTCCATCGTCATGACTGCCCGAACCGTCCAGATCGACCGTGTCGCCCACCCCCACGACTTTGTCGTCGGCCCTTGCCACCGGAGGGGTGCTGACAGCGCGAACCGCTCTGCCGGCATCCAGAAGCCCCGCGCCGCACCGGCCGACATCGCAGCCGCCGGTGACCGGGAAGGCCCGTGCCGCGCCCTTGAGTTTGGCTTCCAGGGTTTGCGGCGACAGCCATCCTGTCGTTCCGGAGGCCTTGCGCCCGGCCCGGTTGGCCGCCAACATCAGCGCCAGCGTTCCGCTGACGTGCGGTGCCGCCATGCTCGTTCCGATGTAGTAGCCGTAAGCGTTGTCGTTCTGTGGGGCGAAACGCCCTCCGTCCAGTGTCGAGTAAATGCCTTCGGTGTTGCGGGGCACATCTCCGCCTGGCGCGGCGATGTCGATGTGGGGGCCATAAGCGCTATAGGAAGCCAGATCGCCGTTCCGCCCGGTGGCGGCCACGGCAATGACCCCATTGCAGGAAGCGGGGGTGATCTCACTGGTGCTTGAGTGGTTGCCCGCCGCGGCAACCACAACGGCTCCCGCTGCTCGCACCTCGTCGATGATTTCCTGTTCGAATGGCCCGCACGACCGTTGGGCGCCCAGGCTCAGGTTGATAACGCGGGCGGGGTGCTCATTGACTGGCGGCTCGGTGCACTTGGGAAGAGTCTTTCCCGAACCATCGATGCAGAGTGGTCCCACTTCACCGCCCGCCGCCCAGCGCACACCTTCAAAAACGTCGGAGAGATAGCCCCCGCATTTGCCCAGGACGCGCACCGGCAAAATATTCGATCGCCAATCGAGGCCGGCGATACCCACATGATTGTTGGAGCGGGCGGCCAATATGCCGCTCACATGGGTTCCGTGCCAGGTGCTGTCGGTGACCAGACAGCCGAGGAACGGGGAGTTGCCGCTTTCCACGTTGCTTACCCAGTCGCCGGGATCCCCCGGATCGGCATCCGGTCCGTCACCATCATTGGCCGTGCCAAAAGAGCTGTCCAGGTCCCGCGCGATAAAGTCCCAGCCGTACGGGACGGTTTGGCCATTGACCTGGCGGATAAGAAAACGCCCCGCGAGGTCCTCATGAGCGAGAATGCCGGTATCCACGATCGCGACCGTGACCTCCGGACTGCCCGTCGTTGTGTCCCAGGCATGCATCGCCTGCGTGGCACCGGCCTGAGAAGCCGCATCGGCCAAGGCCCATTGGGTTGGATAGTCGGGGTCATTGGGCACCAGCAGGGGGAAAAGCCGGCTGTCAGGCTGGGCGTATAGAACGCCTTCAACGTCCTGCATGCGCCGGGAGAGCCTGTTCGCTACTGCGAGGGGCACGGCAGTGGGGAGTTGAAGGATTTGAGCCCCCCCGTGGGTGACACGTAGATGTCGCAACCCCGGGATGCCGGCGCTGATGGCGAGCGCCTCGATCGCCTCCTGGCTCCTTGCCGTGCGCGCCGCCGCCCTCGCGGTTGGGCTTGAAAACTTAACGATGATCCGATCCGTATACTGCTGTGCCCCGAATGCTTCTTGAGGGCCGGCCAAGGCCAGCCACAGAACGGCAGCGGAAAACAGATAGCCCGTTATCCTCATTGCTTACGCATCCCGGTTTCGGGCTTTCCGGTCCGGACCGGAGCTAAACGCGTCAGGCGGAAAAACCCGGGAAATTTTGGCAAGCTGTCTCATTGGCTGGACACGTAAGGAGCCGGAGCGATGGTAGTAGTCCCTGCCTTTGCGTTCCGGAACTGAACCACGGTTTTTGGGGAAGGGAACATGCCGAACCTCCGAATCGGTATCGACTTGGGCGGTACGAAGACCGAAGTGATTGTCCTCGACCCGCACGGCCATGAACTGCTGCGCCGGCGACGGGCGACCCGCCGGGGTGACTACGGGGCAACCCTTGAGACGATCCGTGACCTGGTCACGGAGGCGGAGGAGCGGGTCGGTAGCGTTGCGAGCGTCGGCGTCGGTATTCCCGGCGCCATTTCGCCGGCCACCGCCCTGGTCAAAAACGCCAATTCCACCTGGCTGAATGGCAAGCCCCTCCAGGATGATCTGCAGCGTCTGCTTGCCAGGCCGGTGCGACTGGCGAACGATGCCAACTGCTTTACGCTCTCGGAGGCGACCGACGGGGCGGGTGCAGGGGCCGGTTTGGTGTTCGGCGTGATCGTCGGTACCGGGACGGGGGGCGGCATAGCCATCGGCGGGCGCCCGGTTACGGGCCGCAACGCCATCGCCGGTGAGTGGGGCCACAATCCGTTACCCTGGGCCGAGCCGGCGGAGTTGCCGGGGCCGCCCTGCTACTGTGGGCGTCACGGCTGCATTGAGACCTGGCTCTCCGGACCGGCACTCGCCCGCGACTATCGGGAGCACACCGGACGGACGCTCGACGGGCCAGGCATAGCGCAGGCGGCCCTTGGCGGAGATCGGGGGCGGAAGCCGCCCTGCTACGCTATGAGCTGCGCATGGCGCGTGCGCTTGCCTCGGTGATCAACCTGCTGGACCCGGACGTGATCGTCCTGGGCGGTGGGCTCTCCAACCTGGAGCGCCTTTACAGCAATGTGCCCCGCCTCTGGGGACCCTACGTATTTTCGGACCGGGTAGAGACCCGTTTGGTCCCGCCGTGTCATGGCGACTCGAGCGGGGTGCGCGGCGCCGCCTGGCTGTGGCCAGCCGAATCATAGAGTAAGGAGGAATTGAGTATGCAGAAGTGGAGTGTCTATCTCTCCGGTGAGATCCACACCGACTGGCGTGCCCGCATCGCCGAAGGTGTGAAGGCCCGTGACCTTCCGGTGGAATTGATGACCCCGGTCACTGACCATGCGGCCAGCGATGATTGCGGCATCGAGATTCTGGGGGCGGAAGAGAAGCCGTTTTGGAAGGACAACAAGGGCGCGGGCATCAACGCAATCCGCACCCAGAACCTGATCGGGCGCGCCGATATCGTCGTGGTTCGGTTTGGCGACAAGTACCGGCAGTGGAATGCGGCCTTCGATGCCGGCTATGCGGCGGCGCTCGGCAAATCGATCATTACGCTCCACGATCCGGAGCTGACGCATGCCCTCAAGGAGGTCGACCGGGCTGCGCTGGCGGTGGCGGAAACGCCCGAACAGGTGGTGGAGATCCTCGGTTACGTGATTACCGCCTGATCAGGCGGAAGGAACAGCCGCCGCGATTCGAAGACGCGCTTCGCCATCCCTTTGCCCTGCCAGCGCAGACGCCGCTTCAGCACGAAATCGAATAGCAGCGGGTTGTGGCGACGTATCGCACTTAATACCGGGGCATCCGCTTCGTTCAGATAGCCCAGGGCGGTCAGCTGCTCTATGGAAAAAAGTGGCATCACTCCGGGCAGTGGGTAGTCGCTGCCGTTGATAAGACACGGGTGCCAAAGATCCTGTTTATTGCGTTGGTTTGGCAGGTTCCGGGATGACCACGGCAGATCAGAGTTATTCCGCCTCCCGGACCAACTCATTCGCGGCTGCCGGACGCGGTTCGGGATCGCTCGGTAGCCGGATGGAGATGGCGAAGGTCGCCACCATGATCAGCACGCCCAGCCCAAACATCATGACCACCGGATCCGGCTCGAAGGTGAGCAGGCCGGTATAGATGGCGGTGGCCAGGAGCATCGCCAGGTTTTCAAAGAAGTTCTGGATCGCCACCGCCCCGCCGGCACCGACGGTGTGGTGGCCGATCTCCTGCAGTGCCGCATTGATGGGCACGACGAAGATGCCGCCCATCACTCCGCAGAAGACCAGCGCCGCCTTGGCCAGCAGGGGATCGGCAGCCACCGCCAGCCCCATAGCGCCGGCGCCCATTAGATAACCGGCGAAACGGGCGCGGCGCACGAAATCGAGCGGAATCAGCTTGTGCGCCAGCAGCGAACCGACGGCGATGCCGAGGGCAATGTAGACCGCCAGATTGGCAATATCGCCGGTGGCCGTCATCAACAGCACCGCTGGTGCCCAAACCGTCAACATCACCCGCAGCACCACCGAAGCACCCCAGAATACCGAGGCGCCCAGCATGGCGAAGCGGGCGCGGCTGCCGTGCATGAACTGGCGCATCGTGCGGCCGAACTGCGCCACGGCCGAACCGCTGACCTCCCGTTGCGGAGCGATGCGCGGGATAAAGCGGGTGGCGATCAGCGAAGCGACATAGCAGCCGGCCACCAGGCCGAGCGCCAGCGAAATGCTCACATCGGCCAAGTGACCGCCCACCGCCGCGCCCAGGATGATGGCGACGATGGTGGAGCCCTCGACCCAGCCGTTGGCCTTCACCAGCTCATCGTGACGGACCAGTTCGGGCAGGATGCCGTATTTGCCGGGACTGTAGACGGCGGCACCGATCCCCACGACCGCATAGCTGAGCAGCGGTTCGATGCCCGCCAGCATCATCAGGGTGCCGCCCGCCTTCAGCACATTGCCGATCATCAGCACCTCGGCCTTGGCCCGCTTGTCCGCCAGGCGCCCGACCCAGGGGGCCAGCAGCACGAAGGCGACCAGAAAGGAGGCCTGCAGCGCCGGCTTGTACCATTCGCCCACCTCCGCCGCCTGCATCACCGTGGCAATCGCGATAAAGAGAATGGCGTTATCGGCGAACGCGGTGAGGAATTGTGCGACGAGCAGAGATCGGACGGCGCGGGTCACGACTGGGTCTCCTTGGCCCTGGCGGTCTTGGCAAGGGCCGCCTCGGCCAGCTCCCGCAGGGCCGAATAGTCCAGCTTGCCGGTGCCGAGCAGCGGCAGCTGCTTCACCTTCACGACCTTCTTCGGCACGGCTACCTCCGCGATTCCCTCGGCCTTGGCATAGCGCTGCAAGGGAGCACGGGCGGCCCTCGGCCGCTCGCTGAGCAGTATCACCTGTTCGCCCTTTTGCGGATCGGGAAGGGCGACCGCGGCATGGGCGGTATCGGGCCATAACGCTGCCGCCAGCTCCTCCACCGCCGTCAGCGAGACCATCTCCCCACCCACTTTGGCGAAACGCTTGGCGCGTCCGCGAATGGTCACGAAGCCCTCTTCATCGAGCGTGACGATATCGCCGGTGTCATACCAGCCCTCCCCGACCTCACTGGCCGGCGGCACCAGCGCTCCGGGGGCATCATGCCAGCAGGTAGCCGAGCATGATATTGGGACCGGCGACATGCAGGCGGCCGCCCTCGTCGACTCCCGGCACCGGCAGCAGCCGGTAGTCGATCCCGGGCAGGAACCGGCCCACGCTACCGGGGCGGTTCTCCATGGGGGTGTTGGCCGCCAGCACCGGACTGGTCTCGGTGGCGCCATAGCCTTCGAAGATGCGCACGCCGAACTTCTCCGACCAGACCCGCCGCGTCTCTTCCGCCAGTTTTTCGGCCCCGGCGAAGACGTAGCGCACCGAATAGAAGTCGTAGGGATGGGCGAAGCGGGCATAGCCGGAGAGGAAGGTATTGGTGCCGAACACTACCGTGGCGTTCACGTCGTAGGCGATTTCCGGGACGATGCGGTAGTGCAGCGGCGAGGGATAGAAGAAAGTCTTCATCCCCGAGAACAGCGGCAGCAGTGTGCCGGCGGTCAGGCCGAAGGAGTGAAACAGAGGCAGGGCATTGAGGATGATGTCCTGGGCGTTGAAGTCCACCCGTGATGCCAGCTGATCGCGGTTGGCGAGCAGGTTGGCGTGGGAGAGCACCACCCCTTTCGGTGTCCCTTCGGACCCGGAGGTGAAGAGGATCACCGCCCGGCCGTTCGGATCCTGCGACGCCATGCGCCGGTGCAGCGGCCCGGCAGCGAAGGCCAAGACCCAGCCAGTGAACTTCTCCAGGGGGGCTATTCGGGCAGCCAGGTCCTCCAGGTAGATCAGCTCCACCCGCTCCCCGAGCCTGGCGGCGGTTTCGCCGAGCTTGGCCATTTCGATAAACCGCCGCGAGGTCACCACGGTGCGGACGCAGGCGCTCTCGCAGGCCGCGATCATTGCCTTGGACCCCGCGGTGTAGTTGAGCATGGCGGGAATGCGGCCGTAGGCCTGCAGCGCCATGAAGGTGACCACGGTGGTGTTGCTGCCGGGCAGTAGCAGACCGATATGTTCGCCGGGGTCGCTATCGGCCTTCAGCCGTCGACCCAGGGTAAGGGCGCTGGCGATCAATCGGTGGTAGCCGAGCGGCCGTCGCTGCACGTCTTCCACGACGGGGTGGCGTCCGCCATGGACATTGCGGGCATCCAGCAGGGCCTGGAACAGGGTGCGCTGATGGTCCGAGGTGGCGAAGACCATTTCGGTCATGATGTCGGAGAGGACCTTGCCGGCGGCCTTGCGCCGCTCCCGGCCGCGTACGGTATCGGGCGGATCGATGCGGCGCGGTTCCAGTACGGTGAGAGTCACCTTGGGGAACCAGCGCAGCCGCACCCGGCCCTTGAGACGCGAAAAGGGTGTGAACTGCGCACCATCGATGCGCACCGGTACCACCGGCGCTTTCGCCTTGTCGGCCACCATGCCGGGGCCGTCATAGACCTTCATGAGCGAACCGGTGACGGTGATGCGCCCTTCGGGAAAGATGACTGCCCGCCGGTCGCCTTTCACGTAACGCACCAGCGACTTCACCGACAGCGGGTTGGTCGGGTCCATCGGAAAAATGCGGGTGAAGGCGAACAGGGGTTTGAGCCAGCGCTTATTGGCAATGTGGGTGTTAACCGCGAAGGTGAGTTCGCCGGGCAGGAAGGTGGCGAGGAAAAGGGCGTCCAGAAACGAGGTATGGTTGGCGACGATGAGGGCCCGTGCTCCGGCACGATCCAGGTTCTCAATACCACGGACCTCCACCTGGTAGAGGGCAGCGAGCAGGGTGCGCAACAGCTTCTTCAACTGTTCCATTTTTATTCTCCTTTATTTTCCGGGACGCGCCTCCGGCCTGGCGCTCTTTTGTTTTCCGCGCGTGCGGTCTGGTTATTGTGCCGTAAAGCCCGCCAGGAAGTTCTCCAACAGCATCTCCGCCATCTCCTCCACGCTCTGGCCGCCGGCCAAATCCAGGCGCTGGCGGATCTTTAGGGTACAGATGCCGTGCACCGAGGCCCAGAGTACGCGGGCGGCCCGGCGTATGGCGTTCTGATTGTGGTCATCGCCAAGCGGTGAGAGGGCCTTTTCGACCAGTCCGAAGACCCTCGATAGCCGTTCCAAATACCACTCCGGAAGTTCGCCGGCATCTGATACCTCCTCGTCAAACAGGGCGTTCCAGCGCGGCGTGTTGGTGGTGGCGAAGTCGACGTAGGCGTGGGCCAGAGTAACCAGCCTCTCACGCGGTGTGCCCTGTTCCGACTGCTGCCGCTCCAAATGGGCCTGGAGCTGATCCAGTGTCCGTGCGTTCAGGTGAAGCACCAGTTCGTCGAGGTTCTTGAACACCAGATAGAGGGTACCGGGGGTGTAGCCGATGGCGGTAGCCACTTTTCGGGCAGAAAGGCCCGATAACCCCCGTTTGGTCACCAATTCTTCGGCGGCGTTGAGGGCCATTTCGCGGATCTCTTCCCGGCTGTGGTCGCTGCGTCGTGCCATAAATCGGTTCTCGAAATTATTTATTGAACATCGTTCAGTTTAATGCTACAAAATAATTGAACACTGTTCAAGTGCTTTTTGCAAGCGGTGTTCGGGGGCCTTCGGGCCTTTTCTCAGGCGATAAATTGAACGTTGTTCAATAAGGAGTGTTGTGATGAAACCGGGAACCCCACTTTCCAAAGTCATATTCGCCGCCGTCCTGCTGTGGGTCGGCGGACAGGCCCAGGCCGCCGGCCTGCTGACCCCTTCCGATGGATCGCTGCCAGCGCTCGACCTGCGCGACCACCGCGTTGCGGTCACCATCGAGGATGGGTACGCGATCACCGAGGTGGAGCAGGTCTTCGCCAACCCCCACGACCGGGATCTGGAGGCGCGCTACTCATTCCCCGTCCCCAAGCGCGCCTCGGTGGCGGAGTTCACGATGTGGATCGATGGCCAACCGGTGATCGGTGAGGTGCTGGAGAAAGCGGAGGCGCGCCGGGTCTACGAGGAGGAGAAGGCGGCCGGCCGTGAGGCGGGACTGACCGAAAAGGATGCCTACAAGACCTTCGAGGTGAGCGTCACACCGGTTCGGGCGAAACAGGAGACGCGCATCCGCCTGGTCTACTTCCAGCCCGCTTTTGTCGATACCGGAGTCGGGCGCTACGTCTATCCGCTGGAGGACGGGGGCGTCGATGAGGAGAAACTCGCCTTCTGGACCGCCAACGAGAAAGTGAGTCGTCACTTCAGTTTTGATTTGACGCTCCGTTCGGCCTACCCGGTTGACGCAGTACGCCTGCCCAGTCAGCCGAACGCGCAGGTGAATCGCAGCGGCGCCGGCGAGTGGAGCGTTCATCTTGAGAACGGTGCGGCCAGCGCGGTCGCCGAGGAGGGGGCGAACGGAAAGCCCTTCAATCCGCAGGCGCCAAACGGTGCGGTCTACTCGCTGGACACGGATCTGGTGGTCTACTGGCGGCATCAGCCCGGACTGCCGGGTTCAGTCGATCTGGTGACCTACAAGCCGGAAACCGGAAAGCGGGGCACCTTCATGCTTACCCTGACACCCGGTGACGACCTCGCTCCAATAAGTGAGGGCGCCGACTGGACCTTCGTGCTCGACGTCTCCGGTTCCATGCAGGGCAAATTCGCCACCCTGGCCGATGGGGTGAAACAGGCGTTCGGCAAGATGCGGCCGGAGGATCGCTTTCGTGTGGTGCTTTTCAACGGCCGCGCCCGGGAGCTGACCTCGGGTTTCGTCAACGCCACCCCGGAGGCGGTGAAGCGTTGGGCCGACGAGGTCTCTCGGGTGCAGCCCGATGGCGGCACCAATCTCTACGCCGGTCTCGCCGAGGCCCTGGACAATATGGAGGCCGATCGCACCCATGCCATCGTCCTGGTCACCGACGGGGTGGCCAACGTGGGTCATACCGCCCAGCGTGAGTTTCTCGATCTGATCGCCAGGAAGGACCTGCGGCTGTTCACCTTCATCATGGGCAACAGCGCCAACCGGCCCCTGCTCGAGGCCCTGACCAAACACTCCGGCGGCTTCGCCGTCAGCGTCTCCAACTCGGACGATATCGTCGGACACGTGCTGAATGCCGTCTCCAAGGTGACCCACCAGGCGCTGCGCGGGGTGGAGGTGGAGATCGACGGGGTGAAGACCGCCGACCTCTCCCCGGAGCCGATCGGCAGCTTTTACCGGGGCCAGCAGTTGGTGCTGTTCGGCCACTACTTCGGCAGCGGCGAGGCGGAAGTCAATCTCAAGGGGCGCATTTCGGGACAGGAGAAAGCCTATTCAACCCGTTTCGACTTCCCTGCCCTTGCCAAGGAGAATCCGGAGATCGAGCGGCTGTGGGCCTATGCCGCCATCGACGATATGCAGCAGCGCATGGCCGATTTCGGCCAACAGGCCGACCTGAAGCAGGCGGTGACCGACCTGGGCGTGGAGTACGGCCTGGTGACCGACTACACCTCGATGGTGGTAATGCGCGATGAACAGTTCAAAAAGCGCGACATCGATCGCACCAACCGTGACAGGCGACAGCTCGAACGCAACGCCGCAAAGCAGCGCGCCCAGGCGCCGGTGGCCTCGCGCCGCGTCGACCAGGGGCAGCCGATGTTCAGCGGCAGCCGACCGAGCTTCGGTGGCGGCGGCTCGTTTGGCATCTGGATGCTGCTGCTGGGACCGGCTCTGCTGCTGGTGAGGATTCGGGCTTTGCGCTCGAGCGCGGCAGAGGACTGAGGTCTTCGCCCACAGGGTGGGCTCCTACAGAAATGGTGCTTCCGCACGGACGTAGGAGTTCGCCCTCGGAGGCGGTCGGGGCTAGGGCCTGTTGACGTTTCATCTTCACCACTGCTGGCGGCCATTTTTTCGTCCAGCGAGGCAGAAGGAGCGTAGTTTGGTTATTCCAAATAAGCGACTGATAACGAAGCTGGGCGGAAAAATGGCCCCAGCCCGAAGGGTTGAGGCTGAAAATCCACCACTCTTCGTTGTTCGTCGTTCATTTGGAATAACCAAACTTCTCTCCTCTCGCCTCGATTGGTGAATTTTCAGCCTCAACAGAGGCGAAGATGAAACGTCAACAGGCCCTAGATCGAGAATCAGTCGGTTCGTTCGAAAATCAGATCCCAAACCCCGTGCCCGAGCCGTTCGCCACGCCTCTCGAACTTGGTGACGGGCCGATACTCAGGGCGGCGGACAAAATCGCCCGTCGGCGAGGTATTCGTGAATCCTTCCGCCGCGTTCAGCACTTCGAGCATGTGTTCGGCGTAGTTCTCCCAATCGGTGGCCATATGGAAGAAGCCGCCCGGTTCCAGTTTGCGTCGGACCAGTTGGGCAAATGCGGACTGGACGATACGCCGCTTGTGGTGGCGCTTCTTGTGCCAGGGATCGGGGAAGAACAGCAGCAGGCCATGGAGCGAGCTGTCGGGTATTTGCCGCTCGAGGATCTCCACGGCATCCTCACTCATCACCCGCACGTTTTCGATCCCCCCGGTATTCAGCTGCTGCAGCAACCGGCCGACCCCGGGGCGGTGGACTTCGATGCCGAGGTAGTCGTTTTCCGGATGGCTGGCGGCCATCGCTGCCAGGCTCTCGCCGTTGCCGAAACCGATCTCCAGAATACGCGGGGCGCGTCGGCCGAAAACGGTATCCCAATCGATAGGCGAACCATCGGCCTCCAGGCCGTAGCGCGGCCAGAGCGTGTCGAAAGCCCGCTGTTGCCCGGGCGTAAACCGTCCTTCGCGGCGTACGAAGGAGCGGATGCGGCGGTGGGGGTGTTGGTCGTTCATGGGATCGGGGCTGGTTGGAGGGCGGCCATTGTAGCAAAGCGTCCCTGCCGCCCGAACCCTTAACCACAGAGGACACAGAGGACACAGAGGCCACAGAGACGAGAGAGCCGATTACGGCCCCATTTCGCCGGAAAGGTATTCCGGTTCACCGCTCTACAACGGTCATTCTCTGTGCCCTCTGTGGTTAAGGCTCTCTTGCACCACAACGGTCCCCGGTTAAAAATAGATAGGAACCTATTCATTAGGACCCAATCCAAATCGGCATGAGCAATCCCTACGAAAACTTCGGCATCCTCCTGGGCGAGACCGCCCGCAGCTGGCGCCACCGGCTCGATCAGCGCCTCAAGCCCCTCGGGCTGAGCCAGGCGCGCTGGATCGTGGTGCTCTACCTCTCCCGCTACGGCGACGGCGTCAGCCAGAAGGAACTGGCGGGGCGCATCGGCATCGAGGGGCCCACGCTGGTGGGGCTCCTGGACCGCATGGCCGCCGACGGCTGGCTGGAGCGGCGCCCCTCCACCCGGGATCGGCGCTGCAAGACGGTGCATCTCACCGAAAAGGCGCGGGAGGTCTCCACCTCCATCCGGCGCATCGCCCGCGAGCTGCGCGAGGAGCTGCTGGCCGATATCCCGGCCGAGGAGATCGCCACCTGCATGGGTGTCCTGGAGCGGATCAAGGGCCGGGTGGAGGCGCAGAGGTGAAGCGGGTCGTGAAAACAGTACTACTGCTCGTCGCCCTCGGCGCGGCGACCGCCGGCTGGTTTGCGTTCGATCGCTACACCACCCGCTATCCGAGTACCGACGATGCCTACGTGACCGCCGACGCCATCCACGTCGCCCCTCAGATTGGCGGTTCGGTGGAGGCGGTGCGGGTCTCCAACCAGCAGCACGTCCCGCGCGGCGCGACCCTCTACACCATCGAGCGCCGCCCCTTCGAACTGGCGCTGGAGAAGGCCGAGGCGCACCTGGCCCGCACCCGCCAGCAGGTTGCGGAGCAGCAGGCCCGGGTCGCCTCCGCCGAGGCGGAGGTGGAGCGGGCGCGCGTGCAGCTGGAGAACGCCCGCCGCCGGGCCAGGCGTACCGGCGAGTTGCAGAGCGACCACTACCTGCCGCAGCAGTCCGCCGACGACGCCGAGGCGGAGTTCCGCGCCGCGAGGGCGGCATTGGCGGTGGCCGAGGCGCGCCTGAACGAGGCGCGGCAGCGGCTCGGCGCTTCCGGCGACGCCAACGAGTCCATTCGCGAGGCCAGGGCGGCGCTGGAGGAGACCCGCTGGGATCTCGACCACACCAGCGTGGCCGCCAGTTGTAACGGCCAGGTGGCGGAGTTGGGGCTCACTTCCGGTGACACGGTGCGCACCGGCCAGCCCAATTTCGTGCTGGTGTGTGATGGAACCTATTTGGTGACGGCGAACTTCAAGGAGACCCAACTCGGACGTATCGCACCCGGCCAGCCGGTGCAGATGGAGGTGGACATGTATCCGGACCATCCCTTCCACGGCGAGGTCGCCAGTGTCGGCGCCGCCAGCGGCGTGGCCTTCTCCCTTCTGCCGCCCCAGAACGCCTCGGGCAACTGGGTCAAGGTGACCCAGCGGGTGCCGGTGCGCATCCGCGTGCTCGACGCCGATAGCGGCCATCCCCTGCGGGTCGGCACCAGCGTCAGCGTGCGCATCGACACCGGAGCCGGCGCCACTCCATGATGGAGCACAGCGCCCGCGCGATGCGGCGCCACCGGGTGCTGACCACCGTGGCCGTTATGTCGGCCACGGTGATGCAGGTGCTCGACACCACCATCGTCAACGTGGCTTTGCCGCACATGCAGGGCCAGCTCTCGGCCACGCCCGATCAGATCAGCTGGGTGCTGACCAGCTACCTGGTCAGCTCCGGGATCTTCATGCTGCTGACCGGCTACTTTACCGACCGGCTCGGCCAGCGGCGCTATCTGCTGCTGAGCATCGCCGGCTTTACCCTCACCTCCATGCTCTGCGGCATCGCCGGAAGCCTCTCGCAGATCGTCGGCTTCCGGCTGCTGCAGGGGGTGTTCGGGGCGGCGCTGGTGCCGCTGTCGCAATCCATCATGGTCCACACCTTCCCGCCCGAGGAGCGCGGCAAGGCGATGGCGATCTGGGGCATCGGGGTGATGGTGGGCCCCATCCTCGGTCCCACCCTGGGCGGCTGGCTCACCGAGGTGATGAGCTGGCGCTGGACCTTTTTCATCAACATCCCCGTGGGGATCTTCTCCTACCTGCTCGCCTCGCGCTTTGTGGCCGACACCGAGCCGCGGGAGCGGAGCATGGACTGGACCGGTCTCATCCTGCTCGCCGGGGCCATCGGGGCATTGCAGTTCGTGCTGGACCGCGGCAACGGGGACGGCTGGTTCGACTCGCGGCTCATTGTGCTCATGGCCCTCATCAGCGCTGCCGGGTTCATCGGCTTTCTGCTGCACGGCCTGGGCCGGCCCAAGCACATCGTCTTCAACCCGGTGATCTTCCGCGACCGCAATTTCGCCATCGCCAGTTTCCTGCTGGCGGTGTTCGGGCTGGGGCTGTTCGGGACGCTGATCCTTCAGCCGATGATGCTTGAGTCGCTGATGGGCTACCCCTCGTTGACCACCGGGCTGGTGATCGCGCCGCGCGGCCTTGCGAGCATGATCAGCATGATGCTGGTGGGGAAACTGATCCGGCGGGTCGACCCGCGGCTTCTTATCGGTACCGGGATCGCCATCTTCAGCATCGGCTCCTACGCCACCACCCAGTACAGCCTCTATATCGACATCCACTGGGTGGTGTGGCCGGCGGTGGTGCAGGGGCTCGGGCTGGGCATGGTGTTCGTGCCGCTCTCCACCGTGGCCTTCTCCACCCTGGAGCCGCGCTATGCGGCAGAGGCCGCGGGCATCTACAGCCTGCTGCGCACCATCGGCTCCTCGGTGGGGATCTCCATTATCGCCACGGTGATGACCCGCCACACCCAGTTCGCCTGGCACGACCTGGGCGGGCACATCAACCGGCTCAATCCGGCATTGAACGACTACCTGTCGGGATTGGGAATGACGCCGGACTCACCCGGGGCGGCGCAGCTGCTGGCGCGGGAACTGGCCCGCCAGGCGCAGATGATCGGCATCCTCGACGGCTTCACGCTGGTGACCTGGAGCTTCGCGGCGATGCTGCCGCTGGTATTCCTGATACGCCATGGCAAGCCGAAGCCGGCGGAGAGCGGCTAACCGCAGAGGCGCAGAGTTCGATCGTAGGAGCGGCGCGCTGCCGCGATGGGTCCCGTCTTTGGCCACCGCCCCGTTGCGGGGCTCCTACCGACTGCGAAGATTCCCTAGAAAAACGTTCCCTCGATCGGGCTGGAGGCGCTGGCATAGCGCTTGCGCGGCATGCGGCCGGCGCGGTAAGCCTCGCGGCCCGCCTCGATGGCCTTTTTCATGGCCGAGGCCATCAGCACCGGGTCCTTGGCCGCGGCGATAGCGGTGTTCATCAGCACCCCGTCGCAGCCCATCTCCATGGCGATGGAGGCATCGGAGGCGGTGCCCACGCCGGCATCCACCAGGATGGGGACGTTGGCGTTCTCGACGATTTCGATGATGTTGTAGCGGTTCTGGATACCCAGGCCGGAGCCGATGGGGGCGGCCAACGGCATCACCGCGACGCAGCCCATCTCTTCCAGGCGCTTGGCGATGATGGGGTCGTCGGAGGTGTAGACCATCACCTGGAAACCGTCCTTGATGAGGGTCTCGGCGGCTTCGAGCGTGGCGGTCACGTCGGGATAGAGGGTCTTCTCGTCACCGAGTACCTCCAGCTTGACCAGGCTGTGGCCGTCCAGCAGCTCCCGCGCCAGCTTGCAGGTACGCACCGCATCTTCCGCGGTATAGCAGCCAGCCGTATTCGGGAGGATGGTGTAGCGATCCGGGGGCAGAACGTCCAGGAGATTGGGCTCATCCGGGTTCTGGCCGATATTGCTGCGGCGAATGGCGATGGTCACGATCTCAGCGCCGGCCGCCTCGGTGGCCGCTCTGGTCTCTTCCAAATCCTTGTACTTGCCGGTGCCTGTCAGCAGGCGGGACTGGTATTCGGTGCCGGCGATCACCAGCGCATCGTTCTGCATATCGGACATGGGGCTGCTTCCTGAAAACGGTTGGGAGTGTGCCCGAAAAACGGGCGGACCCTAAAAAACGCTAATTATAACGCGACTACAGGCTATCCGCCGCCGATGGCGTGGACCAACTCGATCCGATCGCCGTCTTTAAAGACGTGTCGTTCGTAGTCACTGCGGGGAACGATTTCGCGATTGACCTCCATCGCGACTCGCCGCCCGGTCAGACCGAGGTCCTCTACCAGCCGGGCAGCCGTATAGCCTTCGGCGGCTTGTCTCGATTCGCCGTTTACGATGATTTCCATGGCGGCAAAGCCTAGCGGGAGGCAGAGTTCGCCGTCAAACCCCTTTTCTTGGAAGGCCCGGATCGAAGTGCTATTATCGCCGGGGCCGGGAGTCATCCCTGCCCTCTGTTGCGGGTGTAGTTCAATGGTAGAACGGGAGCTTCCCAAGCTCTTAATGTGGGTTCGATTCCCATCACCCGCTCCATCTCCTCGTTAGTCAGTGCCACCTTAACCCCGCTGCATAATCTCCCGTCCGGGTTTACTATGCTTTCCGATGCCCCTTCGAAGGACCCGTAAGCATGCGACGCGTACTAAAATGGCTGGCCGCTCTGGTCGGCGCCCTCATTCTGTTGCTGATCATCGCCATCATCGTTGTACCCATTTATTTCGATCCGAACGATTATCGGCAGCAGATCGCCAACGTCGTTGAAAAGCAGACCGGGCGCGAGCTGACCATCGGTGGGGATATCGAGCTCTCGCTGTTCCCCTGGATAGGGGTCGAAATCAATCAGGTTCGTCTGGGAAATGCCAAGGGCTTCGGTCCGGAGCCTTTCGCCCAGGTGGAAGAGGCACAGGTTCGGGTCAAGCTGTTGCCCCTGCTGCGCCAGCAGGTGGAAATGGACACCGCGCTTCTGGACGGATTGCGACTCCATCTGGCCCGCAATGCCGAAGGCCAGACCAATTGGGACGATCTGGTCGCGGAGGCCGCCAAAGAAACAGCCCCCAAAGAGCCCAAAGAGCCGAAGCGGGGGCCCGCCCCACTGGCGGGTTTGGCTATCGGTGGTTTGGTTGTGAATGATGCGCGGATCACCTGGAATGACGCCGTCACGGGACGGCAGGTGGAAGTCGCCCCTTTGGATTTGGAGAGCGGTGCCCTGGCGCCCGGCGAGTCGTTTCCGCTGGAATTCAGTTTTACTGTGAATGCCAACGAGCCGCAGCTGAGCGGACAGGTTGAATTCGAATCGCAACTGACACTCAACCCGGAGACCGGCCTCTATAGTGCGGATGACGCCCGGCTCACTGCCGATCTCAACAGTCCGCTTTTTCCGACCGGTCGGCTGCAGACAGAACTCGGCACGACGCTCTCCGCGAATCTTGAAGAGCAGACCGCCACGCTCGAGCGGTTACTTGTCAATGCGTATGGGACCGAAGTAAAGGCCGAGGCCAAGGCCTCTCGCATCCTGCAGCTGCCCGATGCCCGGGGGACAATCAGCGCATCGGCCAAGGATGCGAAGGCCTTCGCGGCACTGTTGGCGAGTTTCGGCCTGGACGCCAAGCCGGAGGCACTGAAGGACGCCTCTGTGGAAGGCAGTTTCGCGACCTCCCTGGCCGACGGGACGGCGACGATAGAGCCGCTGACGATCAACGCAGTGGGCATTTCGGCAAACCTGCAGGCCAAGGCGACGGATATCCTCGGGCAGCCCAAAGCGGCTGGCCGGCTGGCGCTGGAACCGTTTGTGCCGAGCGAAGTGACCGACGCGCTGGGCATTGAACTGCCTGCCGCCTCCGATCCGGCCGTGCTGAGCAAGGCCGTATTGACCACCGGATTCGAAGCCGGCCCGGATCGTGTCGCGCTGGCCGATCTCAAGGCCCAACTGGATGATACCAATCTGACCGGGTCGGCCTCGGTTCGCCGGTTTGCCGCTCCGGTCATCCGCTTCGATCTGCGCGTGGATGCCATCAACATCGACCGCTATCTCCCTCCCCCGCAGGAAGGGGAGCATCGCCAGCCGGCCACCCCGGCGGGTGCCGCTGCCGCGGGCGCTGCACAACTGCCGGTCGAAACTCTGCGGTCGCTGGATATCAACGGCACCGCCCGGGTGGCTCAGCTGCAGGCCGCAAACCTCCAATCGAGCGATATCCGAGTGACCGTTCGGGCCGAAAATGGTCTTTTCCGAGCCCATCCGGCCACGGCCAAACTCTACAGCGGCACCTACCAGGGCAATGTGGTATTCGATGTTCGCCAGCAGGTGCCGCGCATCGGTATGGATGAGCAGCTCGCCGGCATCCAGGCCGGTCCGCTATTGGAAGATCTGATGGGTAAGGCTCATGTGACCGGCACGGCCAACCTCAAGGCCAAGCTGAATGCGCGGGGATTGGACGAGGCGAGCGTAAGGCGCACGCTCAATGGCAATGCCGCCTTCGAGTTCCGGGACGGTGCGGTTAACGGTATCAATGTCGCCCATCTGATCCGCACAGCACTGGCCAAGTACCAGGGACGACCCGCCCCTAAAGAGGAGGCTCAGGAGACAGACTTCGCCCTGCTCAAGGGGACGCTCAATGTGAAAAACGGACTCGTGCGCAACCGGGATCTGACGGCGAAGTCGCCGCTGCTCCGGGTGGACGGCCAGGGCACCGCCAATCTGGTTAGCGAAAAGCTCGATTACCGTGTCCGCGCGGCTGTCGTTGGCACCCTCGAGGGACAGGGCGGCCGGGAGCTGCAGGAGCTGAAGGGCCTGACCGTTCCCGTGAAAATTACCGGAACCTTCCAAGACCCGAAGTTCGGTGTGGATGTGGCCGGCGTTCTCGAAGAGCGGGCCAAGGCCGAGGTGGAAGAACGCGTGGAGGAGGAGAAGGAGAAGCTTGAGAAGCGGCTGGAAGAGCAGCTGCAGGATCGCTTCAAGGGGCTCTTCCGATAACGATGGCGCGGTTTGCGCAGCGGCTGCTGGACTGGTTCGATCGGCACGGGCGAAAGGATCTCCCCTGGCAACACGATCGGACCCCTTACCGCGTCTGGGTGTCGGAGATCATGCTTCAGCAGACCCAGGTCGCGACCGTTATCCCCTACTTCGAGCGGTTCATGGACCGGTTTCCGACGCTGCCCCAGCTCGCCGCGGCTAAACAGGACGACGTCCTCGCCCTTTGGAGTGGCCTGGGCTATTACAGCCGTGCCCGCAATCTGCATGCGGCCGCGCAACAGGTATCGGCCGAGTGGCAAGGGAGGTTGCCGGAACGCATCGAGGCCCTGATGGCACTTCCTGGAATTGGGCGCTCCACGGCCGGTGCCATCCTCGCCCAGGCCCTGGGTCAGCGACATCCGATTCTCGATGGCAATGCCAAGCGGGTTTTGGCCCGATTCCATGCCGTGGAAGGCTGGCCGGGGCGCACGGCCGTTCAGCGCCAACTCTGGGAGTGGGCGGAAGTCCATACACCGACTACCCGGGTCGCCGATTACACCCAGGCCATCATGGATTTGGGAGCGACCCTCTGCACCCGGGGGCGACCGGATTGCCCGTCCTGCCCGGTTGGTTCCGAATGCGAGGCTCACCAGGCCGGAACGCCAACCCGGTATCCAGCCTCCAAACCGCGTAAAACCCTGCCGGTCCGTGAAACGAGGATGGTGATCGTGCGGGATGAACGGGACCGCCTGCTGCTTTGGCGTCGGCCGCCGTCGGGGATTTGGGGCGGACTCTGGAGCCTTCCCGAATGCGACAGCAGCGAACCGATGGCGGAATGGTGTCGCAGAAATTTAGGATTGGAAATCTCCGAACCGAGAACCGGCCCCGAACTAACACACACATTCAGTCACTTCCGACTGGCTATCAGAACAACTGCGTGCCGCGCCACGTCCGCCGACGGCGTAAGGGATGGCGGTGACGTCAGCTGGGACCTCCCGGAGGAGATATTCAAGCGGGGACTTCCGGCACCGGTCAGGCGCCTTCTGGAAGGAATCCTTGCGGTGGAAGAGGAGGTTGGGTGAGCCGGGGTTTTCGGGAAAGTGAGTTCGCCTATGCTTGTTCTTACATACCGGCATGGAACCCGACCCTCAGGTTCTGGTATAAAATCCTACTGTTTCAATCAACTTGGCCGGCGGGTTTTCCGGCCTGAATCCCTATCGAAAACGGAGTGAACGATGACTCGAATGGTGCAGTGCGTGAAGCTGGGTAAAGAGGCTGAAGGGCTCGAACGTCAGCCCTATCCGGGAGAACTGGGCAAGCGCATCTACGAGAACGTCTCAAAAGAGGCGTGGCAGATGTGGCTTCAGCAGCAGACGATGCTGATCAACGAATATCGTCTCTCGCCGATGAATCCCAAGCACCGCGAAATGCTGGAGAAGGAGATGGACCGCTTCTTCTTCGGCGACGGCAGCAGCACACCGGAAGGTTACGTCCCGCCCGAAAAGTGATCGCCTTGACTTCGAGGCCGAGAGCCGTTTAAATACCCGCCTTTCGGCCAGGTAGCTCAGTCGGTAGAGCAGGGGATTGAAAATCCCCGTGTCGGCGGTTCGATTCCGTCCCTGGCCACCAAATAAAATCAAGGCCTTGCTGGTGAATAGCCGCAGGGCCTTTTTTTGTTCCTGTGGGGAAATTGTGGGGATCGGCAGTCACGTCTTTTTCCCTTTTACTGCACCTGTCCAACGAAGCAACTGAACAACATATAGACCTCAAACTAGCCCTCTGTTATCCCTCGGCTACAAATTTTTTTTTCACCAAGGACCATCAACTGACTGCCAGACCAGGCGGCGAGGTTGGGATGATTTAGCCGTCAGTTCGGTCCATTTCGAGCCATTCACCCGTCCTCAAGTCATGGGAAAGGCGGCGCGGCGCAGGCCCAAGCGGAAGTTCCAAACTCTCCTCCCTGGATGTTTTTGCCATGGCCAATCAACTCTAGAACATGGCGCCCGCAGACGGTGGCCGATCTGGCCCGGCGGCCCTCGTCTTCTTCGCTGCAGTTTGCCGCCCTCGCCGTCAATTGATCTAGGTGATGGCGCCGGTGAATGGGGCAAATTGGGGTGGCTTAATGAGCTTGCGGGCAATAGGCAGTCGAATTCTGGCACCGTCGTTGCTCAGCACTCCCCCACGCAGGTGAACCAGAGGTCGGTGTCGAAAGGTATGAATTTCTAACGGGGGACGACACTCCCCTTTCGCGGCTCAATTTTCGCAGATAGGTCAACGCTATAAAGCCGAGTGATGGAAAGCAAGTAGAAGGGCGCCCGGTCACTAGATGTTGTGCACCATTTTCGGCCTATATCTATATGTGACGATGCGATGGCTAGCTGAGGCCCATCTGGCTTTCCAATAAAAGCGGTTACCCGCGCACGCCCAGAAGGTCTGTAAGTTTCTGATTATCTTTCAGTTTGTGTTGTCAGCCTCTACTCCTAGAGGTATGAATGACGTCCACAGCGTTCCCGGCTGCCCGCCCCCCCAACCAGATCCCGCCCCTTACGGCTTAGTAACTTGGAAGCGCTGGCGGGACCCCGATTCTGCGTCCGAAATCGCTCGGGTCACGGCAGTGCGAAGAACGGGGCGCTTCATCCCCAGCCCAGATTGGAGTGCGGACGAGTACGACCTGATGTCGCGGTTGTATCACTGTGGCGCGACGATGCCACCGGAGATGCTTGCCAAACTGCATCGAATACCAATTGACGAGGTCCGCTGCCGTCTAAACGCTATGGGAGTAAGGTTCGATGACACCTTCTTGCCACAACCGGTTCACGAGGGTTTCTTCGACAAGATTGAACCTATAACAGCTTTTCTGGCCGGCTCTATCCTGGGTGCAGGATGGATGGCTGATGTCGTCCACGGCCGAGAGGTAGCGTTGGTACGCGTCGTTCTCCCGAGTGAAAAACACGCCTATCTCCGAGCGCTCGCAGATTCTGTCGGTTTTAGGGGATCTCTTCGCTCTTTCACTTACGGGCCTACCAAAGAGCAGTGGGATGCTCTGCACATCCTCCACGTCCCGCGCTGGCTACACCGACTGTGGTCGAGTTGGGGTATGCGATATGGAATCTTGAGAGCACCAGTTTCAAAGCCGTTTAGCCGTGCAGCCAGCCGGTTTAGCCACCAATTCCTATCCGGGCTCTTGGGAGCCGCTCTTGCAACACAGAAAGGGGAAGAAATTAAGGTGTTGGGCTGGACGCCCCGCCAGGTTTGTTCGATTTCCCGCGGTCTGGTTCAAGTCATCGGAAGCGGAGGCATCACTTACACCAGCAGCGAGCCGGTCGCCCTACGAGTTAACCGGGATCTGGCTTTATCATTCCTCGATGCGGATCCAATGAGAAGTAAGCTGCCCAGCGTATATCTGCTGTGAAGCGAAACTCCCTACGTTAAGTGTGGGTATGTGCCATCTGAGCCCGAGTGAACGGGCACAGAATGCGTTTCTGAGCGCGCTGATGCTCGAATGGCAGCCGTGAGGTCGTCGGAGGCTGCTTACAGCAAACCATTTAGGGAAGGCAGTTCAGGGTCGAAGAGTTTGTCGAATCTCCACCTACCGTGTGGGGCCGATAGAGAACTACCTACAATGCTCATCAGCGTGGCAGTTTAGCGTCACTTGATTCAGCGTTCCTTCAGTAGAGTCTTCTTATAGGCGACCGGGCCCAACCCGCCTTCACCTAGGGTACAATGGATGCGGCTTGGGATCCTGCGCTAACAGGGAGTACTAAATGCGGCTCTTACATATCTCGGACATTCATTTCAACTCGCCTCGCTGCAAAACTAACCTAGATCCGGATCGCCCCTTTCGAACGGCACTCGTAAATGATCTGACCGACCGAGTGGCGGCCTCAGGCCCAGTTGACGCGATTCTATTGACCGGTGATACCGCCTATAAGGGGAGCCCAGAAGAATACACCTCCGCGCAGGAATGGCTTACTCAAGTAGCCGAGGTGAGCGGCTGTAACCTGACCCGCCTATTCGTGGTACCTGGAAACCACGACGTAGATCGCGCTATTGCCCGCAGCAGGACCACCAAAAATGCACAGGACGCGATTGCGAATGCGGCCAGCCCGCGCGAAAGAGAGCGTGTCCTGGAGGATCACCTCCGCGATGAAGACGCCGCTACGGCCTTATTTCGCCCCCTTACTGCATACAACGAATTTGCGGCAGCGTTTAGGTGCCAAGTTTATGCTCCGGAGCGGCCCTTGTGGGGTGAGACCTTGCCCCTGGACGATCGCACCAGTCTGCGCATCCATGGTCTCACCTCGGTACTTGTTTCTGGTGGTGGTGACCGGGACGCAAAGCCCGGCTCTATGTACTTGAGCCCGCTGCAAACTGCAATGGATGCGGAGCCTGGTATCGTAAATCTTGTAATGAGCCATCATCCCCCTTCATGGTTGGTGGATCAGGAGGCCGTTGAGGACGCATTTACTAACCGCGCGCACATCCAGCTGTTTGGGCACGAACATCGACACCGAGTGTTTGGGCATCAGCAGTACGTAAAATTTGCCGCAGGAGCGGTTAACCCGGAGCGGCATGAGCCAGGGTGGAAACCCGGCTACAACATAATTTCTGTCTCAATAGAGCATCAAGCCACGGCTTCGCATGTTCTCGTCGAGGCGGACATGCGGGAGTGGCAGGAATCCCCTGGGCGCTTCCGCGCGATAGAGCAACATGACGGTTCAACGGTGTTCAAACATCGGGTAGCTTTCCGGGCGCGGGAGGCGGTGATGGCCCAAGACGAATGCGGGATGAAAATCCCGGTGGCAGGAACGCCAACAGCAGCAGTGCCTACGGAAGCGGAGGAGGAAATGGACGCTGACAAAACGCGTGACCTCGTGCGCCGCTTTTTTGCACTTAGTGGGAGTCAGCGCCGAGAGATTGTGTTCGGTCTCGACCTCCTTGAGGAACAAGAAATGGCTTTGCCTGAACCACAGCGTTACGACCGAGCTTTGAGGCGCGCAAGCGAGCGGGGAATACTTGGAGAAGTAGCAGAGCGTGTTAAGCGACTGGAGCAACGATAGATGCAAGAGAATGCGGAAAGCTCTTTTGGGCGATGGTATCGCTCGGTAGATCTTACTGAAGACCAAGAATCCATAGCAGCTAGGTGGGGCGGGGTAAAAGCGGTATCCGAGGAAATAGGCGACGATGAGATCGAGGCGCTTGTGCGCCTAGCGCTGAATTCACGACAGCCCCCCCCTGCAGAAGTGGAGCAGGCTATCCGTGCAAAGTTTTCAGCCATTGATCCTGACTTCGAGCAGAATAACGCCCGCGAAATGCAGGTGCTGTCCGGCGCGTGTTTGGCTGCTGTAATGGAGAACGGAGACTACCACGCAGCGCGAGCGGCTTTGTCATTGACGACCGCATCACTATCTGGTGCGCGCACTATGGACCTGCCGATGGCATTGGTTGATCAGGCAGAGCAGGTGTTGGCATCCTCTGGGAAGTCTTTTCGAAAACGCAACATCATCGCCTCTCCGAAGCGTGCAACTCTCAATTGGAAGGCTGTAGACGACGCGACGGCGTCTGGTCTACCTGAAGCCGCCAAAGCGATGGGAACAGCCGTGCAGGCCGCCCTCAATGTACTCAGCTCTGAAAACGCAAAAGTTATTGGCAAGTTGGAAGAGCGAATCGAGGTACAGGACGAAGAGTTGCAAATGCTCTGGTGGCTTGTCGGGGGGTATAGCCAAACGATCGGGAACTCCTTTGATCGTGTGCCGGCCAACGCGCAACCGCTTCTATTCGGTGCCGAACTTGCGGAAGCGACGGCGGTACTCCCAGGGCCGATTTCACTGATGGCACTGCTTTCGAGGGCGGGGTTAAAGGACGACGCCATGTTGACGGTCCCGCAAGCGGTGAATGCCCTTGATAGGGAGCTTTTCCGGAACTTCATTCCGAGCCTTGATGACTGCTCGCCTGTTACCCAACCAATTCATTTCGCGATAGCGCGCCAGAGGGAGACAGACGAAAAGGAGGCATGGATCGCCGGATGGGAAGCAGCGGCCGGTATCCCAAAGAAGCATGCGATAGGAAGCCTGACCCTTGGGAACCTATTCTATCGGGAGCGCCTGCTGTTTCTGTTCGCGGACCGAGATTCATGAGCGTGGAGTCCGGTCTGGTGACTTGTTCGAACCCTGAATGTCGGGTGCGTGAGACGGGACGGTGTATTGAAGGCTTTGCGTTAAACGAGTGCGACCGTTACGGCAAATCAATTGATGCGAGTGAGGGAATTGGCTCACCAGCGGGGGTTGCAGATGAAGGTGCTTCTGTCAGCTCGGCGCCAGATGGGGTGGTGTTGCCATCAGCTGATTACCTGAATGTTTCGCAAGCATCGGCAGAGCTTCGCAGACGCCCTTGCCGGCTTCTCGCGATCATAGGGCCCAGTGATGCCGGGAAGACGAGCCTGATAGCAAGTTCCTATGAACTGTTCTTGGAGGCGCACCAATCAGGGATAGGATTCGCCAATTCCCTGACGCTCCATGCATTTGAACAAGCATGTCACGACGCGAGAGAGGCTTCGCGGCGATGTGTGCCGCACTCCGAGCGAACGAAGCAAGGGCGCGTGCAGTTCTATCACATGGCCTTTGCGACAGGGTCGCCATCTAGGCATTTGTCAGTGCTATACGGAGACCGTGCGGGAGAAGAGTATCGAAGCGCAACTGACAACATTGCAATTTTGAGTTCATTTCCCGAGATGGGGCGTGCGGATTCTGTCACTTTGCTCGTTGATGGTGAGCGCCTGACAAACTCGCGAACACGACACAGTCTGCGTAACGAGGTGATTATGATCGTGCAGTCGATAGTGGATAGTGGAGTGTTGCCATCAGTGGTACCTGTCGCGATTGTGCTTACGAAGTACGATGTCATACGAAATAACGATGATGCGAATACTGAGGCGTTTTTCGGCGCAGTCATAGAAAAAGTGCGAGAGCTTTTTGGGTCGAGTTTTTCGGATATAGCGGCCTTTAAAGTAGCGGCATCGCCAAAGTCGGACGCTGTGCCTCGCGGATACGGCGTTCGCGATCTTATGGAGTTCTGGATCAATGCGAGAGGTACTTCTTTCGCCAGGAATCCCGAAGCCGAACTGGCGGAAAAGTCTGATCGTGCGTTTTGGCATCTGAAGGGGTGATGTAGATGAGTGCACCAGATAGAGGCAGTAGATCTGTTGCAATCATCGGATTGCCAGCCTCCGGTAAGACAACGTTTCTCGCGGCACTATGGCACCTTGTTACCTCGCGCGATGTTCCTTTGTCTTTGCGGTTCGGTGCCTTGAATGAGGGGGATCGGTCGTATTTGAATAGCATCGCGGAGCGATGGGCACGTGCAGAAGTGCAAGAGCGCACTAAGATGGAAACAGTGCGACTCGTGAGCATGAATTTCGTAACGGATGAAGGCGAGTCCTTGGATTTAACGTTTCCTGACGTGTCCGGTGAATCGTTCCGGAGAATGTGGGGCGAGCGCGACATCGAGACGCTCTTTGCGGAGGCGCTCAAGGAGAGGAGCGTGCTGCTTTTTGTCCACAGCGACAGTATCGTCGCGCCTCGGTGGGTGGTGGATTCGGCGGCACTGTCGAGCGATATCGGAGTGGAAGTGCCGGACGAGGAGGCAATCCCGTGGGACCCCGGCTTGGCGCCAACTCAAGTGAAGCTCGTAGGACTTCTACAGCTATTGAGGATGCAGCCCCTGGATGTTGGTGAGCGACGCCTTGCGATTGTTCTATCAGCATGGGACAAGGGTATGGGAGAGGGGCTGGAACCATCGGAGTTCCTGAAGCAAAAGCTTCCGCTCTTGCATCAGTACCTGTACCACGGCGCGGATGGTTGGGACTGGCGTGTCTACGGGGTTAGTGCACAAGGTGGAGTTTACGACGACCCCGACAAGAGCGAAGAGCTTCAGTCTGAGGAAGCAGAGAGGTTGCGGTCGCTTGCGGTGGCTTCGGAGCGCATCAAGTTAGTCGACGGTGAGTCGGAGTCACATGATCTGACTGCACCAATTGCGTGGCTTATCGAATGAAGGTCCAGCAAGCTCTGCATGGATACGCCGATGGACATCGTATGCTGGCGTCTTCGACTAGTCTTGCACCGCGTGATGCAAAGACGGTTTTGGTGATGAGCGATGCCTCGGCGCCAAGTAGCCAACTTCGGGAGGAAGGTTATATCACCGGTTATCCGCTGACGGATTCAGGGCTATATGCGTTTGCGCGTACCTGGCCTGCCCGTGAAATGCCACGACCTGGGTGCGTGTGGACTCATACACTACTGGTCGACTTTGCGGATCTGGCGATCCTTGAGAATCCCGGGATACTGTGTGCCCTATTTGCGCGTCCGGAGAGCAGAGCTTCATTTTCTGGTTACAGTCTGCCACTAGTCTTCACTGCTGACGCGGGCTCGGGAGTGGAACCGGTTTGCGCGTCCCGCCCGTGGGGTAAGCGGGTTCTCTTTTCGCTGTATGGGAGTCCCAGCGAAAAGGCCTTTGTTGCGCTCCCGTCCGATGTGAGCGCAGAGGCGCTGATTATTGCTATTTGGTCGCAACAGTGGCCGCGACTCCGCCGGAATTTCCGTTTTTGCTCGTTTATTCAGGAAGACCGGTCGACCGACTACGGGAGTTTTGATCTGCAGATCATCGGTGGTGGCGATAAGGGAGTCCGAACAAGGGTGCCCCATGCGGTAGCGTCGGAGCGAATTGAGCAGCAAGTGGGGCCATGGCTTGAGCATGCCGCGAGCGATCTCGTGAGTCCTAACGGACTTGGTCTGAGGACGTTCTTCCGAACTACTGGAGTTGAGGTAAAGGGGGGACGGGAGGTATTCGCAGCACTTTGCAGGCTACACCAGTTAACGTCGGGTACGGAAGTAGACCCAGACGTTATCAGTTCAGCGATTCGGCTTCTTAAGGAAGAGTTGGAAGGGGCAAGTCTGAAAAAAGTGAGAAAGAGGCTTGTTGAGGCGGCCGCTGGCCAAGCGGATAGGCTCGACGTCGATGGATTCGAGTTCTTGGTGAACCACCTCGATGAAGCGGAATTAGGAAGTGCGAAAGAATCGGCAGCCGTGGGCATTGCGATACTGCGCCGCGATCCAAAGATTTTTGCTGAGATGATTGAAGCAGGAGGTGCGAGGGCGATTGTAGCTGCTTCGACACTACAGTTCGCGACAAAAGCAGAACTGCTTGATGGACTCACCGTAGCGCCGAGTATGCGTGCGGACGTGGTTTCTGTGCGACCGGAAGTATTGGGGTGCCCTGCTTTCTGGTTGCACGGCGCGCCAGAGATTGACGGCTATATGTCTAGCGCGCTATCCGAGCCGCAGAAGGCCGATATGGTGGCTGCAATGATTGCTTCTGGTACAACTGTGCTTGCGGAGAGTGCGGTCAGAAGACTCGGGGCGCAGATGGTTCTGCGGGGCATTTCCGTTCAGTGGATGTCGCAAATAAATACGCCTCGGAATCATCGTATCGAGATTTGGTTGCGAGAAGCTGCGCGCGACATGGCTGGAGTCGGAGAGTTCTTGGGGAGATGCGGAGGCCAGCCGATCGGATTGTTGGTGGCCATTGCGTCCGTGACTAAGCCAAACAGCGTACCTGTTTCAGGGAAGCGAGATCCGTGGCTGGTCGCAATAGATGCTGCTACTGGGGATGTGCCGCAGAGCCAGAGAGAATGGCTTGCGGCGTATCTGTTTAGCCGGGCTCTGGCTTCCCTCTCAGCAAGTAGTGGAGAACTAGCAGCGCGCTCATTTTCGGTCATCCACAAAGCGGCCGAGCGGTCCGCTTTGGATGAGTGCGCATGGCGAGTAGTTGTTGAACGACTCCCGAGAGTGCCGTTCTGGGCGGACTGGGACCGCTGCAAGCGACTCAGAGCAGCGCTTGTGAGGTTATTTGTCGATAATGATCTGGATCCGAGGATATTCGGGGAACTGCCTGTGGAGGAATATATCTTTGAGTATTTGGTTGCGGAAGCCGCTGAGTGGTCCAAGGGACGACGATTCCTCCGTTCAGTTAGAGAGGTGCTCAAGCAGATCGACGGCGTTGGTGGTCGGCGCTCGGTGATAAAGGCTTACGTGTGACCGGTGCAGGTGAGTTGATGTGGTTTGCTTAAGGCCCACAGGATTGCGTGCGCAAAAGCCTGCTGGTAAGGCGCAATAAGCGGAGCGCCTTGCACCACATAGATGCGAAAGACCGCAAATCGGCCAAGAGCGAGGGTTCGGGTTCAGGCACTCGCCACGTGAGGTGAATGGGTTCGATGTAAACCGAGGAGAGATGGGCATCGACCGAAGGCGCCCGTCCGAGCCTTTGTGGATTTTCTTGGCACAGCAGATAGCCGTGTTCCGCACACGCACTCTATTCTCAACCCAATCAGAACTACCGGCTGCGAAATGGCCGTCGCCTACCCTCTCAAGAAACGGTCACGGCAAGTGAAAGTGAGGGGCGCTTCTGTGCATCGCTCGCCTCACGCAAAATCCTGCCTATATCTTCGTCTGTGTATGGGCACTGCCGTTAAAAATCAGCCCGGAAGAGACGACGCGACCCCGGAGGAAATTCAACGGCACCCATGGAAAAAAGATTGGCCGCGCTTCAGGTTCCATCCTGCAGAGTTTGTCGCCGAATCGCTGAAAAACGGCATCTCGCCGAGTGCGCTCACGAATGAACTCGGCTCCAATGCCTTCGCGTACACAGATCGCATTCCGGCGCGCGGCGCGGGCAAACGGAATCTCGAAAGGCATCCAAGCAACAACCTGCTATCCAGCTATCCCGAGAAGGCAATGCATGAATATGGGGAGCGCCATGCAGTCTGCGTTCGAGGTTCAAGGTAAGGTCGCGAGGGATACGCCCGACCAGTTTGGTCGGCCAGTTCCTCTCACATAAGACTTGGCAGGACCATGAGCTGGCTGTTGCTCGTTGCCGCCCGCTACGGCGCAAGGTAACCTGTCTTTCTTTTAGAACCTCGCCCAAACCAGACTCAAACTAAGCAAATCCGCTAGCGTACAAACGTCCGCAAAAAGAGGCGGTGACGGCTTGCAAGGGCGTAGGGATTGTTGCGTAACTGATGGGCTGTGATGGAAAAAATCTCTCTTTTCCGACTGGAAGGCTATCTCTGGGAGTCGGCTAACATCCTTCGCGGTCCGGTGGATGCGGCCGACTTCAAGACCTATATCTTTCCTCTGTTATTTTTCAAGCGCATTTCCGACGTTTACGACGAAGAACTGGCGGTTGCCCTCCAGGAGTCGGAAGGAGACGTCGAATACGCGCATTTCCCCGAAAATCACCGCTTCCAGGTGCCGGAAGGGTGCCATTGGCGCGACGTTCGGGCCAAGAGCGCCAATATCGGCCATGCGCTCCAGAAGGCTATGCGCTGCATCGAGCGGGCAAACCCCGATACATTGCATGGGATCTTCGGGGACGCCCAGTGGACCAATAAGGACCGCCTCTCCGATGCCCTGCTGAAGGACCTCATCGAGCACTTCTCTTCCATGAATCTCGACAACCAGCACTGCAGGGCGGATGTCCTGGGGCAGGCCTATGAGTACCTGATCAAGAAGTTTGCCGACCTCACCAACAAAAAGGCCGGCGAGTTCTATACCCCCCGCTCGGTGGTCTCGCTCATCGTGCGCATCCTGGCCCCCAAGGCTGGAGACACCGTCTATGACCCGGCTTGCGGGACCGGTGGCATGCTCCTGGAGGCCCTGCACTACGTTAAAGAGCACGGCGGTGACGAACATCTGATGCTGGGCAACCTGTACGGCCAGGAGAAAAACCTCACCACCTCGGCCATCGCCCGCATGAACCTGTTCCTCCACGGCGCCGAGGACTTCCACATCGAGCGAGGGGATACCCTTCGTCAGCCGGCATTCTATTCAGGCGACAGCCTGGCAGTTTTCGATTGCGTCATCGCCAATCCGCCGTTCTCCCTGGAGCGGTGGGGCGATGAACTCTGGACCAACGACCCCTATGGCCGCAACTTCGCCGGGGTGCCGCCGACCAAATCGGGCGATTTCGCCTGGATCCAGCACATGATCAGCTCCATGGCCCGCAAGACCGGCCGAATGGCCGTGGTGCTGCCCCATGGCGTACTGTTCCGCATGGCCAAAGAGGGGGCTATCCGGCGCAAGCTGCTGGAGATGGACCTGCTGGAGGCGGTGATTGGCCTGGGACTGAACCTCTTCTACGGCACTGGTCTTGCCGCCTGCGTCCTTGTCTTCCGCGAGACCAAGCCCAAAGCGCACCGACAGAAGGTGCTGTTCATCGATGCCTCCCGAGAGTTCAAGACCGGCCGTGCCCAGAACGAACTCCTGCCGCAGCACGTGGAGACTATCCACCGCTGGTATGCCGATTACCGGGACGTGGAGGGCGTCTGCCGCGTGGTCACGCTCGACGAAATCCGGGAAAACGACTTCAACCTGAATATCCCGCGCTATGTGGAACCGGTGATCGAAGAGGAGTCCATGACCGTGGAGGAGGCCATCGACAACCTCAAGCAGTCCCTGGAGGCGGCCTGCGCGGCAGAGGACCGCCTGAAGGCACTACTGAAAAAGGAAGGCTTGGTCCAATGACTGACGTACGCCTAAAAGCATTATGGAGCCACGTAGAGTCCGCCAGGGGACAGAAACCTCTCAATGTGAAAAAGGCCCTCCTTGACCTCGCCAGTGGAGAAATCCCGGGGGGGCTGTCACCCGATGTTATCCAGTCCTTACTTGAAGAGGGGGCCCCCCCAGAGGTGGGAGAGTTTACGTCTCCCCTTATAGTCGTAGACTTCATGGCGGCTTTTGCTGCCATGCATAACCCCTCTTCAATCTTGGATCCGGTGTGCGGATCTGGGGTAATGCTGCAACAAGCTCTTGAAAGGTGCGCACCCAATACAGTACACGGCATCGAGATCAATGCCGAAAGCTGTGAAATCTCAAGGAGCATCCTCAAGGACCATGGCACCGTTTTTCAATCCAATGCATTTGATTCGGACCTTGATCTCGCCAACGAATATGATCTGATTGTCGCAGATCCGCCTCTTGGCTTACGCATTCACAACGACCAAGTTCCGGAATCGCTTCAAACCTTCAAACTGCGCGATTTTTCTCAGTATCTCGCAATATGGGGCTGCCAGAAACTCAGCGCTGACGGCAAGTTAGCAGTTGTTATGGGGCCTACTGCACTCAGTCAATCTGCGTGGGTGGAGGCGGTTCATAGGGAGGGATGCTGTATCCGGTCTAGCATCCACATTCCTGCTGGCTCACGCCTAAATACAGGTATATCCAGCCAAGTTGTCATCATTCAACGGGGGGTTCAAAAGGCAATATTCGTGGGGCAATTGTCAGGGAATGACAAGCACCAAGAACGGCTGCTGCAAAATCTCAAACGGCATAAGTCCGATAAACACCCGAGTTTAGGCAGGGTTTGCGATCTCGAAACATTCATCAGTTATGAAGCATTAGAGGCAGACCACCGCGTCCGGGAGAAGGTTCGCGGCACATGCTTCAGTCCACATCGATTTACCGACCTCATTGCCGATGAATCGCGGCATAAAATGGGCGGAGGTGTTGAAGGTATACCAGACTCCTCGTCTAACATCATCCTTCTTCCAAGTGATGGGTTCCGATTCGTTTCTGATCCGACAGAAATCCCCGTCCGTGCTTCACATTACACGGTTTTCCAATTAAAGCCTGATAGGGTGAATGCACAATATCTGGTGACGTGGCTTGATACTGAACTTGGGAAAACTGCGCTTCGGGCAGCTGGTGCCAACTTAGCTACCGGCTTGGCGCGGATAAACAAAACCGTATTAGACCGACTCGTTTGCTATCTGCCGTCTGCCGTCGAACAACAGGAGACACTGGAGACCCTGCGTCAGTTGTCCCGGGTAAAGGCTGAAATTCAAGAGATAGAAAGCGAGCTGCTGGACAGGAGAAACTCCAGGTCAGCAGCTTGTCGAGAGAGCGCTGTCGGTCAATAAGGAGGACCGATATGAAGACTGGGTTGAAAGCCTTCCTTTCCCGTTGGCTTCCATTCTCTGGCTCCATAAAATTTCTGGTGACGACCCTAGGATACGCTTAACGGTATTGCTCCACTTCTTCGAGGCGATGGCGGAGTTCCTTGCCACTGTCCACCTGAGCGCTTTTCAATCTAACAAAGCAGAGTGGCGCTCACATCAGCGGAAGTTGCTGGAGAAACTAGAGCAGCAAAAATTGACTCTGGATCGAGCCACATTCGGTACATGGAAGCTCGCGGTAGAGTTTCTCAGCGCCGCTGCCCGAAAAATGCTCGATGATAACGAGCAGGCGCAAGTAGTTCAGGGGTTTTATTCTGTCCAAAATGAACAGTGGCTTCGGGCTTTGTGTGACCCGAGGCTCAGCACCATTCTTTCTAGGGCGAACCACATTCGAAATACGTTTAGCGGCCACGGTGGTGCTTTAGGAAAGGTACAAGCAGCTTCGGTAGAGAATGAGTTGATCGCTTTAGTTGATCAGGTGCGGTTGGTCTTTGGGCGTGGTTGGCAGCGCTATGAATTGGTCCAAGCGGACAAGATGACCTATGCGGATGGACGGTTTACGTTTCAATGTCCAAGGCTTATGGGCACTCGCAATCAATTCGAACGCGTGGAACGGGTGTCACTTACTCCTATGGAGACGGGTAAGCTTTATCTCCTCTCTGATGAGGATGAAAGCGGCCTGAAACTGCTGCCGTTAATCAGAATCATGGCTTCGCCGAGTAGTGTGGCCAATGCCTGCTACTTCTACAACCGGGCAGAGAAGGATGGGCAGCGCTTCGTGTCCTATCACTTCGAAGAAGAAGCGGAGGTCTGCGAACGTTTTGAAGACATTGAGTTGGCCATGAAGGATTTGACAACCATACCAAGTCAGTGGACTGGAGACGAGTAGTGACAATCTCTCAATCCCAGCTTGAATCTTACCTCTGGGGCGCCGCCACCCTGTTGCGCGGCTACATCGACGCAGGGGATTACAAGCAGTTCATCTTCCCGCTGCTCTTCTACAAGCGCCTGTGCGACGTGTACGACGAAGAGCTGGCCGAGGCGCTGGAGGAGTCCGGCGGCGACCGCGAATACGCCGAACTGCCCGAGCAGCACCGCTTCCAGATCCCGCCCGAGGCGCACTGGAAGGTGGTCCGGACCAAGGTCAAGCATGTCGGCAAGGCCATCCAGGACGCCCTGCGTACCATCGAAAAGGCCAATCCGGATACCCTTTACGGTGTGTTCGGCGATGCCCAGTGGACGAATAAGGACCGCCTGCCCGACCACATGCTGCGGGAGCTGATCGAGCACTTTAGCTCGCAGACGCTGTCGGTCGCCAACTGTCCCGAGGATGAGCTGGGTGTCGGCTACGAATTCCTGATAAAGAAGTTCGCGGACGATTCCGGCCACACCGCCGCGGAGTTCTACACGAACCGAACCGTTGTCCACCTGATGACGGAGATGCTGGAGCCGAAGCCGGGCGAGTCCATCTATGACCCCACCTGCGGCTCGGCCGGCATGCTGCTCTCGGCAGTCACCCACCTTAAGCGTCGGGGCAAGGAGTGGCGCAATGTCCGCTTGTTCGGGCAGGAGCGCAATCTGCTCACCTCGGCCATCGGCCGCATGAACCTTTTCCTCCACGGCATCGAGGACTTCCGCGTGGTCCGCGGTGATACCCTGGCTAATCCCGCCTTTGTTGAAGGCGACCGGCTCATGCAGTTCGACATGGTTTTGGCGAATCCTCCGTACTCCATCAAGCAGTGGGACCGCGACGCCTGGGCCTCCGATCCCTGGGGCAGGAATATCTACGGTACCCCACCGCAGGGACGTGCCGACTATGCCTTCTGGCAGCACATCGTCCAGAGCATGAAGCCGAAGAGCGGCCGCAGCGCCATCCTGTTCCCTCATGGCGTGCTGTTCCGCAATGAAGAACAGGCCATGCGTGAAAAGCTCGTCGCCCACGATGTGGTGGAGTGCGTGCTCGGTCTCGGGCCTAACCTCTTCTACAACTCGCCCATGGAGGCCTGCGTGGTGATCTGCCGCGCCAATAAGCCCAAGGCGCGGCGGAACAAGATCCTGTTCATCAACGCGGTGAACGAGGTGACCCGAGAGCGGGCCCAAAGCTTCCTGACTGACGACCACATCGATCGCATCGTCCAAACCTACCGCGGCTTTACGGACGAGGAGGGCTTTGCACGCGTGGCCACAGTCGAGGAGGTCCAGGAGAAGCAGAGCAACCTGAGCATCCCCCTCTATGTACGACCGGAAGCCGGGAAGGATGGTGGCGACGGAACTGCTCAGCCGGTCAGTCTGTCCCAGGCAATCACTGACTGGCAGCTGAGTTCGGAAGCGGTACGCCAATCCATGGAGCAGCTCTTCCGGAGCATTGATGGCGGCAATAAATAATTAACGTTACCGGTTAACAAAAAACGGAACCAGTGCTAGTATATGGAAATCGAATTCAAGACCAAGCGACTCAAGAAGGAATTCGATCAGGGCGCACAGCTAATGGCCATCCACGGGGCTCAACGTGCCAAGAAGATTGGTCTGCGCATGAAGGAGCTACGGGCTGCCGAGTCGCTGCAGGACTTGGCTCCGCCGTTCAGCGGCCCGGCCCGCTGCCATGAACTGACGGGCGGCAAACGCAAAGGACAGCTATCGGTCGACCTGGATCATCCCTACAGACTACTTTTCATTCCCGACCACGACCCGCTCCCGCAACGGCCGGAGGGCGGGTTGGACTGGGCGCAAGTCACCGCAATCATCATTATCGGTGTGGAGGATACCCATGGATAGTGCGGCAGAGAATCGCTACCAACCGGACTATCTGGTTACCCCGGGCGAGGTCCTGGAAGAGTATCTGGATTCGCTGGATATGAGCCAGGCTGAGCTGGCCGACAGAACCGGTCTGGCCAAGAAGACCATTAACGAGATCGTCAAGGGCAAGGCCGCCATTTCCCCAGAGACCTCGCTGAAATTGGAACGGGTGCTCGGCCGGCCTGCGCACTTCTGGAACAACTTGGAGCGAGACTACCAGGAGGATAAGGCGCGCCTAGCCGAAAGGGAGCGGCTGCAAAAGCACCTGGAGTGGCTCAAGCTGGTACCGGTCAATGAGCTGGCCAAGCAAGGCTGGATCGCCAAATTCAAAGATAAACTGCAGCAGCTCGATGAAGTGCTGCGTTTCTACGGCGTGACCACGCCGGAGCAGTGGCAGAAGGTATGGGAGGCGCACCAGGTCGCTTATCGCCAATCCCAGCGCCTTGAGCCATGTGCCCTGGCCGTGTCGGCCTGGCTGCGCCAGGGCGAACTCGAAGCCCACCGCAGGGCCTGCTCCCCGTTCGAGCGTCAGGCTTTTCTGTCGGTGCTGGACGAGGCCCGCGCCCTGACCCGTGAAGAGCCGAAAGAATTCGTGTCGCGTCTGACGGAGGCCTGTGCCCAGTCTGGCGTCGCCGTGGTCTTCGTCCCGGAATTGCCCAAGACCGGTGTTTCAGGTTGTACCCGTTGGCTCGGCGGAAAGGCGGTGATCCAGCTCAGCCTGCGTTACAAGAGCAACGACCAGCTCTGGTTTACCTTCTTTCATGAGGCCGGTCACATCCTGAAGCACGGCCGCAAGGAGGTTTTCCTGGAGGGCAACGGTATGGGGGGGACAAGGAGGAGGAGGCGAATGCCTTCGCCCGCGACAAGCTGATCCCTCCAGTCGAATACCGCCGCTTCCTGGCTGAATGGGACGGTCGCTCCCTGGCACCCATCGAAACCTTCGCCGACGCCATCGGCATCGCACCCGGTATCGTCGTCGGTCGTCTTCAATTCGACAAACACCTGCCTCCGTCTCACGGCAATGGGCTCAAGGTGTTCTATCGCTGGAAATAAAAGACGTGACTAATCTTGCAATGGGGCTGAAGGCCGGTTGGCGGATGGTGAAATTCGGCGACATCGCCGAGAACGTGGCCGTGCGCGTGGACCCTGCGGAGGCGGAGACCGACGTCTACGTCGGCTTGGAACACCTCGATCCCGAAAGCTTGCATTTGCGGGAGTGGGGACATCCATCCGATGTCACCGGCCAGAAATTAGCCTTTAAAAGGGGCGACGTCATCTTCGGTCGTAGGCGCGCTTATCAACGCAAACTGGCACTTGCCGAGTTCGACGGGATCTGTTCTGCCCATGCGATGGTCCTACGGGCGAAGCCGAAAGTGATTCGGCCGGAATTCCTTCCGTTCTTCCTGCAATCGAACATGTTCATGGAGCGGGCGATCGAGATATCAGTTGGGTCTCTGTCGCCGACGATAAATTGGAAGACCATGCGCATTCAGGAATTCCCACTCCCGCCTGTTGAGGAGCAGAAGCGCATTGCCGAAATCCTGTGGAACGCGGACGATGTAGTTGAGAAGTACAAAAATGTCGAGCGGGCTCTTTTTTCGCAAAAGGATGCCGTAATTCGGCGCTACATGCCTACTGACGTTCCGTTTCGAGTATTACGCAAAGGTATCTTGCCTGGTTTGCCCTCATCCAAGCTGAAAGATGCTTGCGAGAAAATCACGGACGGAACGCACCAGTCGCCTCAATTTTCCAAGAGTGGAATTCCGTTCCTTTTGATATCAAACATCAGCCACGGAAAGGTTGATTGGAATGTCTCAAAATGGGTTTCAGAAGAAACGTACGCCCAATTAACAAAGACAACTAAGCCAGAGCTTGGTGACGTCCTCTACACCGTAGTAGCCAGCTATGGCGACGCTGTGCTAATTGACTGGGAGGACCCATTCGCTTTTCAAAGACATATCGCGATAATCAAGCCAAAGAAAGATATTCTGGACGGTAAATTCTTATGTCATTTCCTGAAGTCTGTACTCGGAAAGAAACAGGCGGAGATTTATGCGGAAGGGCTCGCCCAGAAAACAATCACTCTAAAATCTCTTGGCCAGTTTTGTATCCCAACTCCCGCTATGAACGTTCAGAAAGCAATTTGTGGGGAGCTTGATCTAGTAGAGCAAACCCTCGGAGATACTCAGGCGGCCATTAGGTCAGCTCGTCAACTCATGGCGAGGACCAGGGATGCATTGATGTCAGGGGCTGTGCATGTTTAATGAAGAGAACACAGTCGAGCAAATGGTGCTCGACACGCTGGGCAGCAATATCTCGGAGGACAAGGTTGCCGAGGAGCGCGAGCACTACCGCGGGACGGTGAAGGGCTGGCGCTTTGTCCCTGCCGACCAACTACCGCGTCAGCACAGCGACGTGCTTGTCGAATCCATGGTCCGGGATGCCCTCATCCGCCTCAATCCTGAGATCGCCGCCCAACCGGCTCGGGCCGATGAAGTGCTCTACCGCCTGCGGACGCTGCCGCTCTCGGTGCAGGGCGAAGGGCTGGTCCGCGCCAACGAGCTGTTTACCGAATGGCTGCGGGGCGAAAAGAGCATGCCCTTCGGCGAGGATGGCGAGCATACCCCGGTGCGGCTCATCGACTTCGAGGACCTGAGCCATAACGACTACGTGGTCACCAGCCAGTGGGTCTACCCGGTCAAGGAGGGCGGTCGCCGTTTCGATGTGGTGCTGCTGGTCAACGGCATCCCGCTGGTGATCGGCGAGGCCAAGACTCCGGTGCGCCCGGCGGTAACCTGGGTGGACGGGGCCAGCGACATCCACAATGGTTACGAGCAGAGCGTGCCGCAGATGTTCGTGCCTAGCGTCCTCTCCTTCGCCACCGAGGGTAAGTGCTTCCGCTACGGTTCGGTGGGCATGCCCATCGACCTCTGGGGACCCTGGTACGAGCCCGACAACAAGGCCGAGGGCACCTTGGCTGACGTGCAGCGCTCCCTGCGCGTAATGCTGCGCCCCTCCGTGCTGCTCGACATCCTGCAGAATTTCACCCTGTTCGCGACTGACAAGAAGCACCGCCGCATTAAAGTCATCTGCCGCTACCAGCAGTACGAGGCGGCCAACCTGATCGTAAACCGGGTGATCAGTGGCTACCCCAAGAAGGGGCTGATCTGGCACTTCCAGGGGTCAGGCAAATCCCTGCTGATGGTGTTTGCCGCCCAGAAGCTGCGCATGCACCCGCGGCTGGGCAATCCCACCGTGATGATCGTGGTGGACCGCATCGACCTGGACACCCAGATCACGTCCACCTTTAATGCCACCGATGTGCCCAATATCGTCGGCGCCGCCACCCGCCAGGAGTTGCAGACCCTGTTGGCGGCGGACACCCGCAAGATCATCATCACCACTATCCATAAGTTCGGCGAGGCGGAGGGCGGCCTCAGCGACCGGCCGAACATCATCGTGATGGTGGACGAGGCCCATCGCACCCAGGAGGGCGACCTCGGCCGCAAGATGCGCGAGGCCTTGCCCAACGCCTTCCTCTTCGGGCTGACCGGCACCCCCATCAACAAACGCGATCGGAACACCTTTTGGGCCTTCGGCGCGGACGAGGACGAGCAGGGTTACCTGAGCCGCTATTCGTTCCAGGACTCCATCCGTGACAAGGCGACCCTGCCGCTGCACTTCGAGGCCGTGGACGTGCGCCTGCACATCGACAAGGACGCCGTTGATGAGGCCTACGCCCAGATTTCCGGCGACCTCAGCGAACAGGACCGCGACGACCTGGCCAAGCGCGCCGCCAAGATGGCGGTGCTGATCAAGGCCCCGGCCCGGGTCGGGGCCATCTGCCGGCACATCGTCGACCACTTCCAGCACAAGGTGGAACCGAGCGGCTTCAAGGCCCAGGTGGTGACCTTCGATCGGGAGTGCTGTGTCCTCTACAAAAAGGCCATGGACGAGCTGGTCGGACCCGAGTCCAGCGCCATTGTCATGCACACCCAAGGCGGCAAGGGCGACGAATACGCCGAATGGAAGCTCTCCAAGGACGAGGAGGAGAAGCTCCTCGACCGCTTCCGCGACCCCGCCGACCCGCTCAAGTTCCTCATCGTCACCTCCAAGCTCCTGACCGGCTTCGATGCCCCCATCCTCCAGGCGATGTACCTGGACAAGCCGATGAAGGACCACAACCTGCTCCAGGCGATCTGCCGCACCAACCGCGTCTACCCCGGCAAGAGCCATGGGCTCATCGTCGATTACCTGGGCATCTTCGACGACGTGGCCACCGCCCTCGACTTCGACGAGAAGGCCGTACAGAAGGTCATCTCCAACCTGGACGAGCTGAAGAAGGAGCTGCCGGGTCAGATAACCAAATGCCTCGCCTTCTTCCCCAATGTAGACCGTACGGTCGGCGGCTATGAAGGGTTGATGGCCGCCCAGGACTGCCTGCCGAATAACGAGGTGCGGGACCAGTTCGCCGCCGAATACTCGGTGCTCTCCCGTCTGTGGGAGGCGCTGTCACCGGACCCGGCCCTGGCGCCCTACGAGACCGACTACAAATGGCTGACCCACGTCTATGAGTCGGTCAAGCCGCCCAGCGGCCACGGCAAGCTTCTCTGGCATGCCCTAGGGGCGAAGACCATCGAACTGGTCCATGAAAATGTTCACCTGGAGACCGTCCGCGACGACCTGGAGACCTTGGTCCTCGATGCGGAGGTCCTCGAAGGCCTGCTCGACGCCAAGGACCCCGACAAGAAGTCCAAGGAGATCGAGGTCAAGCTCATCGCCCGCCTACGCAAGCACAAGAACGACCCCAAGTTCGTCGCCCTCGGTGAGCGCCTGGAAAAACTCAAAGAGCGCCACGAACAGGGGCTGCTGCACAGCCTCGACTTCCTCAAGGAGTTGCTGACCCTCGCCAAGGAGGTCGTCCAGGCCGAAAAGCAGGTCGACCCCGTCGATGAGCAGAGCAAGGCCAAGGCCGCCCTGACGGAGCTATTCGGCGAGGTGAAAACCGGGGAGACGCCTGTGGTGGTCGAACGCATCGTCACCGACATCGATGAAATCGTGCGTCTGGTCCGCTTCCCCGGCTGGCAGAATACCAAGGCCGGCGAGCGCGAGGTCCAGAAGGCCCTGCGCAAGGTGATCTACGTGAAGTACAAAATCAAGGACCAGGACCTGTTCGACAAGGCCTTCGGGTACATCCGGCAATACTACTGAGGTCCTATCGGGGAAACGCATCCTCGACTTGGAATTGTGTAGCATCAACGTCCGTCACTCCGCACGTTGACGATTTCGCTTTTAAGAACCAATGGCAAAAAAATACCGAACTGACGAGGAACGTGAGGACGCCCGCCGCGCCCAATATCGCTTATCAAAGAAGAAGAGGCGGGAAGATTTAAAAGCGGAATCGAAGTCCGAGAGGAGCGTTGTGCTAAGCACCAGTAGTGTAGATCAGCTTCGCACTCTTGCCGGTGCGTGCAACCTAAGCACCGATGAAGTGCTCGATCAGTTAATCACACGAGCTTTCTTTCGGTTTATCGCCCTGAACCCGCTCGCGAAGGACGATGAGGATGGATACCTGGAGGAGTTGAACGACGTATCCGAGATCCCCGTGGACACACTTCTCGCGTATATCCAGTCTGGCACAGCTAAAGCGCGTCTTCGCGAGTACTACGATGAAGGGAAGAAGTGTTACTTCGTCTGTATGAAACACTTTGAGAGGCCCCCGATTCCGGGGCGGTTGTTCGTACTCGGTGAGGGGGACATGGCAGCGGTCCCATCTAGCGCCTTGCGTTCACTGCGAAAGAAAGACTGAATGCAAAACGCGCGCCAACGTGCTCGGTCGCCGGCGTGGCGAATACCTGACCAGCAGGGCCTCTGGGAGCCGGGCGTGGTATGGAACTGCGCTTCAGTAATTCCATGCCAGTCGAAACGAGCCAGGCGCTGTTGCGAACCATAAGAACGGGGCGAGATCAGCCAAAGTGATCGCTTATAACATTCGAGCCAGCGGCCTATCGAGAAATAACATACCCAGGATTTTTTCTAGCTATTTTCAATGTGTTAGGTGCATCAGTTGTTGGACTTGAACTGCCTAACTGTTGAATAGAAGACGTACATGGATGTTATTTCCGTCAGTTCTTGATCTATCAGGAAAACGAAAAACTGACCGCCTAGCCGGCATTACTCACCCCTGTTTTCCAACCTGCGTCAGGTCATAGCTGCGCTCCGCGAGCAAGAAGCGCCGCCGGTCCATTGGTCTCGCCTCGCACTCATCGGCGGCAGCGAGAAGCGCCGCCGCCAGCGCCCGCATCTCTGCGGGATACATCTCTGCATCGCCGCCGGGCAGGTTATGCACTATGGCCAGCGGTCTCCGATCAAACGTTTGGCACATGGTCATTCTGATAACCTTGTCCATCGTGGTCGCCTCACCTCTCAGTTCAACTAACCCCCAGTGGTTCAGTGTTCAACTCGCAAGGGGTCTGTTTCTGATATCACTGATACTCTATTATGCCGCTTGACGCGGCCCCCAAACTTGCGCACTCCAGTTCCGGATACGTTCAGCATTCATGCGATCGTCCTTTTTCGCATAAACCTGGATAACGGTACGAAGGTCGTCGTTGAGTAATGTCGCCAGGGCCGTGAAGTTCTCGGGGTGGTATCGTAGGAACAGCGTCGCTGTTAGGTGACGCATCCCATGAGGGTTCACGCCTTTGGTAGACAATGCCGGCCACAGCCCTCGAATCGCCTCCTTGGTATGCAATGAAAAGCCTTGGCCAAATCCCGAAATCCCTTTCTTGAGCAGTAGCCGATCACTTTGTCGCTGGGGGTTCCTCGCGAGGAAAAGGGCGCGATCTGCGATGAAACGCTCCGTAAGCTTGTTCAAATAATCCGGAAGGGGCTGGAAAATGGACTCTATCTGCTTAGCCCGCCGGTTCTTCAGGTAGGCTTTGGGCACAAATATCACGTATGTTCCCTTGTCCACATCCCAATAGAGCGCCGGTTTTGCACGTTGACGAATAATCATGCTGGTTGTTGGTTCGCTCAACCTGAGTGCCAGTGCGTTCGATATTCTCAATGGACAAACCAGCGATAACTCGAAAAAATATGACGTTCTGATCCGAGCCCACCAATTTCGACTCCCTTTCTTGTAGTACTGAGGCTGTCTCTTTAGAGTTGTCGACAATGCAGCTATATGCTCCTCTGGACTTTCGGAATCGATAATGAAAGCGACATTTCGTTTCCCGTCTAGCGTTTCGTGCACTCGTTTCATGTCATCAATGAAGCTCTTGAGCATGGCACCTAACCATCCGGCGTATTCCGTCCATGCTCCCAACTCGTATCCTTCGGGGGAATGGTAGACCGAGAGGTATGAAGGGAACCTGCAACCCGCTCGTATGTGTTGAAGCAGCCTTCTCGGTGCCACATGAATTCCGACTTCCAGACAATACTCGAAGTATTCCTTAAGAAGCTGCGCGTCGAACAATAGGCTAAGGGACCAATTAAGCGTGTGAACTTCATCAAGCTCACGGGAGCGCCGATATACAAACGCCAAAAAAGACTTGATGTCACTGCGGATGGTGTCAGCAGTCTCAGCCATCCCCTCATTTTCAGACGACAAAAAAGACTTGGGATAACGCGCGGTGCGCCTGAATCTTTTCGACAAATGCTTCCATGATCGGAACCAGCCATTGCTCGCGCATTCGCGGCATCAGGTCATAGACCATCTGGCCCTGCCGGAACAGCGAATGGGTGCGGCGCTTGACCGTGTTCGCCTTCAAGTAGCGGTCGTATCCGACCTGCTCGCAGGCGGCACCCAGCAGCGTCAGCAAGACAACGGCAAAGGCACTCACCAAAAAGAGCCGGTCGCGACGGGCCGGGCTCTTTGTGTGGATCGCATCCATTCCCAGACCAAAGCGCATGTCTTTGGTGTCCCGGAAATAGGTCTCGATACTCCAACGCTTGGCATAGTATCGCTTCAGTTGCGCAGCCGAAGCCTCCGGCTCACTGGCAGCCAGACACCAGCTCTCTTTCATGGCCTTCTCCTGAAGACACACAATAGTGGGCACCGGAAAGCCTTTGCCGGTGAGTTTGGCATTGCGCAGAGTCCGGGCACGCCCACCTTGCCCAACCCACTGGGCAGCCGTGCGCTTTTCCCCTTTGGCGTCGGTCACCGTGACATTGCCCCGAAGCCGAACGATGTAGCCAAAGTCCCAACTGTCGCGCATGGTCTCGAACAAAGACGTGTCCATGAAACCGCGGTCCGCGATAACCGTCACTGCCACCCCTTCGGGCAACGTATCCCGCAACCGTGTCAGAACACTGTCCTCGAAGTGGTTGCGGTTGTCTTTCAACTCCGACTTGCGCACCGTGCGCCAGACCAGCGGGATCGCTCGGCCGTGACTGGTCAAAAGGTTCAGCGCAATGGTGGATTGCTTGTCCCGGTCGAAGTCCGTCCAGTCCAATGCCACGGCGATTTCTTTTCGCTCGCTGACCACGTACGGCACCCAATAGGCGAAATAGCTCCAGACGTCGATCTTGGCGTTGCCCAGCAACCGATCGACCTGTTTGACTGTGTGTTTCGGATCCAACCCACACACGTGGGCAAGCCCTTGGCCAATCGCCGACACCGCCAGCGAACCCGCGGCCAGTACCCCCGTCGTTGCATTGGCCAGCGAAAGGATGCGTTTGGCATGGATATCTTCGTCAAAGACGTCGCCCAAGAATTTCTGGATGTCGTTTCGGTCGAATCCTTCGCGCATCGTCGCGTTCATGGCTGGCCTCTGGCTGAAAAAGTTTCCCGCCTAGCTTGCCAGAGAAAACATGGTTCGGGGATCGAATCTCTTTATGCGGCGATCGAGCCATTTACTAACGAACGATCTGTCCTCTTCTTGCTGCGAATGGCATAGAAAATGAGGGGATCCTTGAGGTCAGCAGTACTACACCCTCCTTCGGCGTCGCGTTGCCAGCTCTTACGACCCGGGATGTTCAGAGTGACCCGGGTTCGTTGATCAAGGCTATCAATAAGGAGTTTCACGCGCTTAGGAGTTCTTCCGTCGACCAGATAACCGAAATAATCCGCCAGCTCTCTTTCGATAGTCTCGGGCATTACGAATTGCTCTTCAGGGGTAATCGTCCGTGGCCCTCCATTAGGCCAGCGGAGATCTTGGTATGATAGCGCCTTGATTTTTCCTATTAGCTTACCGCCGCAGTCGAAAAACTCGTCAAGATTCTTAATAACCGCCGCGCTTTTCGCGCTCGGGGTGTTAACGCCGAGAAGCCAAGCCCTGGCGGTGTAGGGCTTAACAGGTACATTCTCGGCGATCAGTCGAGCAGCCTTAGACTTGCTGATTCCGTTCCCCCACTTTCGCCGCACCAAGAGGTACAGTGCGTCCTTAAAACCCATATTATCGATATTCGCGTTGACGAGTACATCGATTACTTCTCGGATGTCGTTAAGGTGAGAAGGCCACTTGTGATGCGTTTTTGTCGCTACGACATGTGCTTTGACCTTGGACTTGAGGCTGTCGAAGTTATGGACGAACTCCGATATTAATGAATCTTCGGTGACCAATTCGCGCTTTATCAGCTGACGGAGCGTGGACTGAATGTTTCGCACCTCTTGCGACGACTTATTCAGTCGGCCGATCTCCTTAAGAACATGGCTTACCGGCAAAGTGTTCACGTCACTTCGGGCAACCGCGTGGGACATGCTTGCCCTCACCGCCTCGGTTTTTTCCCCCTGGACATCAGATTCGGTCATGCTTTTCTCAGTATTGTTCATTCCGTTCCCCTTGTTTGAACTCGTTAACACACGCGGTTGGCGGCTTGAAACAAGCGCTTGATATCGGGAAGCGTGTAGAGGTCAGTTACGGTCTTTCCCGATGTATGGCCAAGCAGATCGGTTCGGTCGCTCTTCGCAACTCCGTAGTAGCGCAAACGTTTTCCGAACGTGTGCTTGAGGTCGTGGACCCTCACCCTTGCGAACGGCGAGGCGAACGGGAACATGGCATCGATCAGCGCGGTAGTCGCCCGCACCCTGAGGGCAATCCACATGTCGGCATTCTGCATCCTGCTTCCGGGCTTTCGCTTTGGAAGGTCGCTCGCCTTCGCGGTAAATGAGCGTAGTAGCTGGCCTTCTTCACCCAACGCGCTGACGGTGTAGCTCCGAGCACCTTCGTCGCGTGTCTCGGCAAAACCTACGCAGTGCGCACTGCGCCTTTGGATGACTGACCAGAGTGCCGCGTCCAATCTCGCGGAACGCCAGGCATGATTGTTCATCCGTGCGATTGCCTGGCCGTGGAAAGCGAAGACGAACTCGTCGCCTTGGTCTTTCTGCTGCCGCCGTTTTTCTACGATCCCCCGAGCGATATGGTTTAGTACCACCAGGCGAGGCTTCTTGTTCTTCACATAGCCCCGAGGGATCTCGAAAACACTGACGCTTAACTCAGGTACAGACTTTTCCCACTGCCAGCGAAGCTGGCAGATCTCCTGCTCGCGACATCCGGTGTTGACCGCGAAAAGGGCCATGTCGCGGAGGTAGCCCGGCAGCTCCGAAAAAAGCAAGTCCTGCTCCTCCCATTCCAGTGGGTAGGATTCCCTTTTCTCGTCGTCAGGCAGCAGCTTGAATTTCGGCGCTGTGGCTAACCACGTAAGTTCGTGCGCATCGTCGTTCCACTCGACCGCGCAGTTGAGGATTTGTCGGACCACTTTTAAACCGTGGTTGATGGTGCCTGCTGTGGCGCCCTCTGCCTTTCTCTTCTCAATCCACGTGGCCAAAGTCCCCTGGTTTATCTTGTCGATGGGCTTGTCACGGAGGTACGGCATCAACGATTTCAGTCGGCTTGCATCGGTCAGGATGCTGCGCTTGTGCTTCTTCCTTCTGAGGTACTCCGCTGCCGCCTCGTCGAATGTTCGTTTGGGGCGCACGCCAAACACCCGAGCCTGGCGCTCCTCTTCGGTTAACTTCGCGAGGATCGCCTCGGCTTCTTGCAAGTCAGTTGTTCCAGTGCTCTCTCGAATTCGCCGCCCTTTGATGATCTTGTCGATATGCCAGATCTTCTTCGCTCCGCGCTGAATGAGTCCGGGTGGCCTTTTTCGTCCCATGTGTCGGTTCCTCTGTAAGCGGGGCGCTTCGCGTGCGCCGCCAAAAAGTCGTCGATCCAGGCATCGAGGTCTTCACGGGGGAAGCCGATCCCCTGCGTTCCTATCAAGACTTCGCGAATGTGGGGTCGTACCTTGCGGTTAAATAAGTTGCGATCCATCCCGCAATAGGCTGGCGCATCCCTAAACCGAATGATTCGCGGTGTAATTCCCACCAATTTCACGTGCCCTTTAATTGCCGGAAGCGAGTCGTCGCTTCCTTTCCACTCCTGCAGCGGGAGTCGCACCATTTCGCCAGATTCCGGGGAATCTGCAGATGTGGACGTGTCCACCGCCTCTCGCGCCGCTGTATCGGTCCGTTTGCCTGCTTCCACCGAGGACGAGCGCAAGGTCATTTCACGATCCTTCGAAAATTCAGCAAATGTGGACGTGTCCACCGCCTCTCGCGCCGCTGTATCGGTCCGTTTGCCTGCTTCCACCGAGGACGAACGCAAGGTCATTTCACGATCCTTCGAAAATTCAGCAAATGTGGACGTGTCCACCGCCTCTCGCGCTGCTGTATCGGTCCGTTTGCCTGCTTCCACCGAGGACGAGCGCAAGGTCATTACACTCTCATCCGAAAAATCAGCGAATGTGGACGTGTCCACAGGGTTGTGTCGTACGCGAGACGATGGGCGAATTCATGAACGTGTTATCGATAACGGGTGACCAGCGGGTCACCCGCGTATCGGAGGAAGGCCGCTTCGGCCGTGTGCCATTTACGGCGCAGATGATGCATACGGATGGTCATGAGGCCTGCCGCCGCGCGGGCGGCATACCGTCCTGTCAGGCAGGGCTGATAACTGGTGGCCAATGGATTGCTAGTTTTGGAGTTTGTCCGCTCGATCTCATATACCGAGCACTTCCGCTCAGCTAGCCGCCCCAGCATATCCGCCAGCCAATAGGCGATCGGCTTGGACGCGCTGGCAAAGCGCAGATAGAGGATGGTGCCGTACTCCCTGATCGATCCATCGCCTTCGATCAGGCCAACCAAGTAGGCCAGCCGCGCCTCGGCCGGAAGAGCGTCGGCCGGGGCCGGGAGATGAAAAGTCTTGTTGGGCTTGATGCCGTACCACGTAGTCAGCGCCTCACACCAGCGCTGGGTCGAGCCAAACCGCAGCACTGCGTAACCGATGGCCATCGAACCATACGTCACCGTCCCGCCATAATCGGACAGCTTCGCAAGGTGTTCGAGCACATAGCCATCGCGGCGTTTGATCTTGATGGTTACGGATCTCCCCCCAGGCGAGATATAGCCATCCGAAGCGATCCAGCCCGCGAGGTAGGCGCTCTGCGGCGTGGGAGTGTCGAAGAGGGCTTCGTTCTTTCGGTGGTATGCGGGGCGCGCGAGGACGAGGCCACGGCGCTGACAGAACTTGCGCACGGCCTGACGCTGTCCCCCCACCACAGCTATCACCTCGTCCATCGTCCACCCGCTTTCAGCGGCTTGATGGATAACCGACTGCTGGTGTGGGGTGAAGCGCCGCGTTGGCCGGGTGATCTTAAGCATTGAGGCGCGCGTCCAAATGGCCTGTGTCGTTCGACCTAGGCGCGCACCTATCTCAGACGGACGGATCCCGTTGCGGTAGGCGGCATCCAGATAGGCGAGATCTGCGGTCGTCCACTCTCTGCTGTCCATGGTCCCAATCTCGGTTGTAATCTTGATTGCATCCGGGCAAAAAGTCGGTAAGGGAAAAGGCGTGGGCGGCCCGCGCTGAGTAGGCGACCGAAGGTGGCGTTGTGGGAGATTTGCGGGGATCGGTCGTGCACGGTAATGCACTGTGGGGCATTCATGGCCCAAAGGGCCGCGATAAGTATCTGAAGTTAAAAGGACTAGTTTCCGAGGGGCGGATTGAAAATCCCCGTGTCGGCGGTTCGATTCCGTCCCTGGCCACCAGTTCGAAAAAGCCCGCTTGATAGCGGGCTTTTTTCGTTAGGTTCCTTCCCTGCCCGATATCAGGTGCCCCCCCTTTCGCCATTGGCCGCTGCATCCTACCCTTTTGATAGATTCCAATCGGGTTATTCGGGCCGCTATACTGGTTCCTCGTGTTTGGAAGTGGTTCGACATGGCAAAACCTCCACAAAATCGCGACGCCGCTCGGATCGACGCCTGTGTTGAAGTTCTCTGTCAGAAGGGATGCCGGGCCGTGTGGGGGATTATCGATGCGATGGAGCAGGGCGAACAGTTGCCGGAGACCGCTCACCTGGAGTCCGCCGAGCACCGGGCCGTTCTCGACGAATTGAAAAACGTCATGGCCGTCTACGGGCGGAGCTGTTCGGTTAAGTAGCCTCGTGACTTCAGTTCGCTAGGATTTATCGAAGCCTACTAAATAGCGGGACCAGTCGACGCCCCGATCGCCGAAGGCGAAAAAGTGAGGATTCAGCAGATCCTCCTTGGCGTTGTAGCGCAGAGGCTGCATCTGAAGATCCGTGATGAGCCCTCCCGCCTCTTCGAGAATACACTGCGCCGCGGCGGTATCCCATTCCGAAGTCGGACCCAGTCGCGCGTAGACATCAGCTTTGCCTTCCGCCACCAGACAGGATTTCAGCGCACTCCCCAGGGCAATGAGTTCGTAATCCTGAAGGTTGGCGAGAAAGGCCTCCATGGCGTGCCCTCGATGTGAATGGCTGCCGGCGACCACGACGGGCCGGCCGGGTTCCAACCGTCGTGTCCAAATCCGGACCGGGTTGCAGCAGTCGTCTCGCTTGTAGGCGCCTTCACCGCGGCACGCGTAATAGTAGACTCCCATGGCCGGGGCGTAGACGATGCCGAGCACAGGCTCCTGGCCATCGATTAGGGCGACATTGACCGTAAATTCGCCGGTGCGCTTTATGAATTCGCGTGTCCCGTCTAGCGGGTCCACCAGCCAGTAGCGGGTCCACTGCCGCCGTGTGCTGTAGGGGATTTTCACCGACTCCTCGGTCAAGACCGGCAGTTCCGGCGTAAGGTCCCTCAAGCCCTTTTCAATAATCTCGCTGGCTGCCGTGTCGGCTTCGGTCAGCGGTGTCTCATCTTCCTTTTGTTCGACTTCGAAACCGGCTTCGTAGATCTCCAGGATACGCCGGCCCGCGTCGATGGCCACTTCCAAAGCGGGCGTGAGAAGCTCGCCGGGATCGATGTGATGGTGATCCCTCTGGCTAACCATCGAGCAACTCCCGGACCATATAGAGCGCAGCGATGCTCCGCGCCTCGGTGAAATCTTCACGGGCGGTCAATTGGGTGAGGTTATCCAGCGACCAGGGGATCACGTCAATGGTTTCGGGTTCGTCACCGGGCATGCGTTTAGGATAGAGGTCGGTGGCAAGCACCACATGGGTGGAGTGCCCCAGATAACCCGGTGCGACCGTCAAGGATGCCACCTGTCGCAGGTTATTGGCCCCATAGCCAATCTCCTCCTGTATTTCGCGGTTGGCCGCCTCGAGCGCCCCTTCACCCTCTTCGATACGCCCCTTGGGCAGCGCCAGTTCGTAGCGGTCCACGCCTGCCGCATACTCCCGGATCAGCAGGACCTGGCGGTCCTCGAAAACGGGGACCACCAGCACGGCACCTTCGGGTGAACCCAGCAGTCGTTCATAGGTGGTTTCGACGCCATTGGCGAACCGAAGCTCCAACTGCTGAATATGGAACAGGCGCGTCTTGGCCAGTGTTCGGATATCAAGGATGCGCGGCTTTTCTCGCATGCGGACTCCGCGTGGGGCAATGCCGGCTCATCATACCCGGCTGAGGAAGCGAATGGCACCCGCGGGGACTTACCCATGGCGGGATGGGCTATTGATAGCATACTCGCCTAATCAGTGGGTCATTCCCCCCAAATCGTGAGAAAAGGCACCAGGAAAGAGCAGGAAAAGGTGGGGCGTCCCGGCTTCCTCCCGGTTTTGCGTTGCAGCCGACTTTCGGCAACTATTAGTCGGGGGAAACCGGGTGCGCGACTCGTTACAATGGCTTCGCCACAATTTCAAAGAAGCAGCTAAGGGAGCGACCGCCTCGCAATGATTGACTGGAGCCGTATCGATACCGTCCTTCTGGACATGGACGGAACCCTGCTGGACCTCAACTTCGACACCTATTTCTGGGTGGAGTATGTCCCGCAGCGCTATGCCGAAAAAAAGGGCATCAGCATCAAGCAGGCGAAGGCCGAACTCTATCCCCGCATGCACGCGGTGGAAGGCACCATGGACTGGTACTGCATCGATTACTGGGGTCGGGAGCTGGATCTGGATATTGCGCTACTGAAGCAGGAGGTCGATCACCTCATCGCTGTTCATCCCTACGTCACGCAATTCCTCGACGGCGTCCGGAGCAGCGGCCGGCGCGCGGTGCTGGTCACCAACGCCCACATGAAGAGCCTGGAGCTGAAAATGGAGAAGACACAGCTCGCGGGCCATCTCGATCACCTGGTGTGTTCCCATGAGTTCGGTATGCCCAAGGAGCATCCGCAGTTCTGGGACCAACTGCAGGGCCGCGAGTCGTTCGACCCGGCCAGGACCCTTTTGATCGACGATAGCCTGCCGGTGCTGCGTTCGGCACGCGAATACGGGATTGGGTGGCTGTTGGCCGTTCACAAGCCTGATACCCAGCGTCCAGCCAAGGATGTGGAGGAGTTCGATGCGATCGCATCCTTCCGTGACATCATGCCGGAAAGAACGGTGCACGGAGATGCCGAGGCGCAGAGCTGAGCGCCGGGATTATTGCCCTTTGCGGGCGGTTTGTTTCGGCTTTTTGCCCCAGGATTTGAAGCGTTTGCGGCAGTAGCTCAGCAGCGTGTCGTAGTCGGGAAAGTAGAGGTCGAAGCCCTTCTCGGCCGGCTCGTCATACTCGCAATAGTCATTGGAGTGGTCGCGGCAAATGGTGGGGCGCTCTTCGTAGATACCGCACCTGCCGTCGGGCTGGAGGTGAAGACAAGGGGTGTTGAACATCAGAAACCATCCGTCTTCATCCTTGTAGATTTCCACATCCCGGTGCGAGACCTGCCACAACAGGTGCTCGAATTCGGCTTTGGCACGGGGTGTCCCGATGGCCTGGGTCACATAGGTGCAGCATTTGGACCCCTTGCAGAAGCTGCACTTGTTCTCGGGCGTGATCCTGATCTTCTTTTTGGCCACCGGCGACTCCCTTATCATTGCCCGCCCTGGTGGGCGGGCGGGCCAATACTATTTGGAGGGGGTACGGCTGTTGTTGCGGCGTGTCCTTTGACGCGAACGGTCGCCACCGCCATTACGGCGTCCATCCGGTCTCTTGCCGCCCCGACCACCGGGGCGCTGATCCCGACCTTCCCGGCGGGGAGGCTTGACCGGTGCTTTCGGTTCAACCAGCAGGCCTTCACTGATGGGTTCCACCGGGATCTTGTGGCCGATGTAGGTCTCGATATCCATGAGCGAGAAGGCGTATTCCTCGCACGCAAAGCTGATCGCCGAACCGGCCGCACCGGCACGGGCGGTACGCCCGATGCGGTGGACGTAGTCCTCCGCGTCCTGAGGCAGGTCGAAGTTGAAGACGTGGCTGACCCCCGGGATGTGTAGCCCGCGGGCGGCGACATCGGTGGCCACCAGAAACGCATATTCGCCTGATTCGAATTGGCCCAGCAGACGCTGGCGTTTTTTCTGCGGGACATCACCGGAGAGGATTGAGGTCTTATAGCCATTACCCTCCAGATACCCCCATACCCGGTCGGCGGCGCGCTTGGTGTTGACGAAGATGATGCTGCGCTCCGGCTTGATTCGCTCGACCAGGCCCAGGAGCAGCGGGATTTTCTCGTTCATCGCCGGGAAGTAGACGGACTCCTCGACCCGTTCGGCGGTGACCTGTTCCGGTTCCACCTCGACCTGGTGAGGGTTGTTCATGTGCTCGTAGGCCAGCTCTGTCACCCGAAGTGAAAGCGTGGCGGAAAAAAGCAGTCCGAGACGCTCCTCGGGGTGAGGCATGCGCCGCAGCAGGAAGCGAATGTCCTTGATGAATCCCAGATCAAACATGCGGTCCGCTTCATCGAGCACCATGACCTGGACGGCCCTGAGGTCGAACACCTTCTGTTTGAAATAGTCGATAATGCGACCGGGTGTGCCGATGAGCACATCGACGCCGTCCCGCAACATCTGGCGCTGCTGCTCATAGCCGGTACCGCCATAGATAAGGCCGAGTTTGAAACCGGTATGTCGGCCCAGCTGTTCGGCGTCGCGATGGATTTGGATGGCCAGCTCACGGGTGGGTGCCAGGACTATCGCGCGTGGCTGGTTGGGGCGCCGCCCCTCTTTGGCTGGTTCCCGAATCAGGCGGGTGAACAGCGCAATGAGGAACGCGGCCGTCTTGCCGGTTCCGGTTTGGGCCTGGCCTGCGACGTCCTTGCCGGCCAGAGCCAACGGCAGGGTTTCGGCCTGGATCGCGGTGCATTGGGAGAAACCCGTTTCTTCGACGCCCCGGAGGACTTGTTCGGGCAGATCGAACGAACGGAACGAAACGTCTGTCAATAGCGTGTCACTCATAAGTTGCGAAGAATAACAGAAACGGCCGGCTTTTGGACTTGAAATGGGGGCGGTATTGGGCTCAAATGGGTTGAAAACCCCACAACAAACGATAAGCTCCGGCACTGGACTGGGGCGAATTGGAGGCAAACGAAATTGAGCGACAAAATCGTTTACGTCACCGACGATACTTTCGAGGGAGAAGTAATCGGCGCTGAAGGTGCTGTCCTCGTCGATTATTGGGCGGACTGGTGCGGCCCCTGCAAGATGATCGCGCCGGTTCTCGACGAGATTGCCGACGAGTACGCCGGCAAGCTCAAGGTGGCCAAGCTGAACATCGACGAAAACCCGAACACACCGCCGAAGTACGGCATCCGCGGTATCCCGACACTGATGCTGTTCAAGGACGGCAACGTGGAAGCCACCAAGGTCGGTGCCGTTTCCAAGTCGCAACTGACGGCCTTCATTGATAGCAACCTCTGATTGGGATCGAAAAATTTCGTCCCGTCCGGCGCGTCCTGCTGGACGGGACCCAATCCGGGTGATATCCTTTGGAAGGATAAGCATCTATATCCATAATAGATAGACCGCCGTATCCGGCATCCCCCTTTCCAGATTTGTTGGGCCGTTCGGGCCTTTTCGTGTACCCATTGATTCCTTCACCACTACTCGCGCTCATGCAGTAGCTATCCACAGCCAAAACGATGAACCTGACCGAACTTAAGAGAAAACCCGCCTCGGAACTGCTTGATATTGCCGGTTCCCTCGGTATCGAAGGTATCTCACGCTCCCGCAAGGAAGCCGTCATCTTCTCCATCCTCAAGGCGCAGGCCAAACAGGGTGAGGATATCTACGGTGACGGAGTCCTGGAAATCCTGCAGGATGGCTTCGGCTTCCTGCGCTCGGCGGGCAGTTCCTACCTGGCCGGCCCGGATGACATTTACGTCTCCCCCAGCCAGATTCGCCGCTTCAGCCTGCGCACGGGTGACACGGTCGCCGGCAAAATCCGACCGCCGAAAGAGGGCGAGCGCTATTTTGCGTTGCTGAAGGTCAACCAGATCAACTTCGAGTCGCCCGAGAATGCGAAGGGCAAGGTTCTGTTCGAGAACCTCACGCCCCTGCACCCGGACGAGCGGCTCGATTTGGAGCTCGGTAACGGCTCTACCGAAGACATTACCGCCCGGGTCATCGATTTGGTGGCGCCGGTGGGCAAGGGGCAGCGCGGTCTGATCGTCTCCCCGCCCAAGGCCGGTAAAACCATGCTCCTGCAGAACGTCGCCCAATCCATCGCCCATAATCATCCCGAGTGCTACCTCATCGTTCTGCTCATCGACGAGCGGCCCGAAGAGGTCACCGAGATGGCGCGTTCGGTGCGCGGCGAGGTAGTTTCCTCCACCTTTGACGAGCCGGCCAACCGGCATGTGCAAGTGGCGGAGATGGTGATCGAAAAGGCGAAGCGGCTGGTCGAGCACAAAAAGGATGTCATCATCCTGCTCGACTCTATCACCCGGCTGGCGCGTGCCTATAACACCGTGATCCCCTCCTCCGGCAAGGTGCTGACCGGTGGTGTCGATGCCAATGCACTGCACCGTCCCAAGCGCTTCTTCGGGGCGGCACGCAACATCGAAGAGGGCGGCTCGCTGACCATCATGGCCACGGCCCTCGTCGAGACCGGCTCGCGCATGGATGATGTCATCTACGAGGAGTTCAAGGGCACCGGCAACCTGGAGATCCATCTGGATCGACGGATTGCCGAGAAGCGGCTCTATCCCTCCATCAATATCAACCGTTCGGGCACCCGTCGCGAAGAGTTGCTCACGGGGGTCGATGAGCTCCAGAAGATGTGGATTCTGCGAAAGCTACTGCACCCGATGGAAGAGTTGGCGGCGATGGAGTTCCTCCATGACAAGCTCAAGGCCACCAAAACCAATTCCGAGTTCTTCAATTCGATGAAGCGGTAGTTTGCGGTGAGGCGCGGGAACAGCCGCGCTCTTTCCCGCAGTCTTGACGCCGATCGGGTCAGTTCGCGCTGGCGTTACGGTCGTGGCGCATGGTGGTCGGGCGATTTCCGATCGCTCTCAGCAGTCACGGGTTGCGCTGGGGCTGCACGTCCCAGATTTTCTCGGCATACTCTCGCACCGTCCGATCGGACGAGAAATGGCCCATGAATGCGGTATTGAGTACTGCCCGGTGCGCCCAGGCATCAGGGTCGTGATACAGGCGATCCACATCCTCCTGACACTCTACGTAAGGCCGATAGTCGGCAATCACAAAATAGCGGTCATGGTTGAGAAGACCGTTGACCACCGGCTTGAAGCGGTTTGGCTCCCCGGGCGAGAAATAGCCGTCACCGATCATCTCCAGCACCTGTTTCAGCTCGGGGTCGGCCTGGACATACGCCTTGGCGCTGTACCCGTCCCGGCGCAGCACTTCGAGGTCTTCCACCGTACTGCCGAATATGAAGATGTTCTCCTCCCCAACCTCCTGCCGGATCTCGATGTTCGCCCCATCCAGCGTTCCGATGGTCAATGCGCCGTTTAAAGCCAGCTTCATGTTGCCTGTACCCGAGGCCTCGGTGCCGGCGGTGGAGATCTGCTCTGAGAGGTCGACTGACGGAATCAGCTCGACCGCAGTGGAGACATCGTAGTTGGGAATAAACAGGACTTTCAGCCGATCGCCCACCCGCGGGTCGTTATTGACGATATCGGCAACAGCATTGATGAGTTCGATCTGCAGCTTGGCCATGTCATAACTCGGTGCCGCCTTGCCCGCGAACATAACGGTGCGGGCCACCCGCTCATCGGCCTGTCCATTGCGGATGCGGTTATAGAGAGTCACCACATGGAGAAGATTAAGCAGCTGGCGCTTGTACTCATGAAGGCGCTTCACCTGCACATCGAACATTGAGGTCGGGTCGACCCTCACCCCCAGGCGTTCGGCGAGCGCCGTCGCCACGGCTTCTTTGTTTGCCCTTTTGACTTGGCGAAACTCCTCCAGGAAGCCGGCGTCATCGGCCATTGGCGCGAGTTCCGCGAGCTTCGGCAGATCCGTGACCCAATCGTGGCCGATGTGCCGTGAGATCAGGTCAGACAGCTTCGGATTGGCTTGATTCAGCCAGAGCCGGGGCGTGATGCCGTTGGTGACGTTAACGAACCTCTCCGGCATCAATTCATGAAAATCGCGGAAGATCCGCGTCTTGAGCAACTCCGTGTGGATCGCGGCTACACCGTTGACCTTGTGGCTGCCGACAATGGCCAAATGCGCCATGCGAACGCGCTTGTTGCCGTCTTCCTCAATCAGCGACATGCGGCGTAGTCGCTCCACATCACCGGGGAACTGGTGCATCACCCGATTCAGGAAGCGACTGTTCACCTCGTAGATGATCTGAAGGTGCCGTGGTAGCAACTGCTCGAACAGCGGTACGGGCCACGCCTCCAGGGCCTCTGGCAAAAGGGTGTGATTGGTATAGCTGAAAACGCGCGTGGTGATCCCCCAAGCCGGCTCCCACTCCAGGTGATACCGATCCATCAGCAGGCGCATCAGTTCCGGAATCGCGATGGAGGGGTGGGTGTCGTTCAGCTGGATAGCCACCTTCTCGGGCAGGTCCAGCAGTGAATCGTGCTGTTTCAGGAAGCGCGCAATGATGTCCTGCAGCGAGGCACTGACGAAGAAATACTGCTGCTTCAGCCGCAGTTCGCGACCCTCGGTGGTTTCGTCCGAGGGATAGAGGACCTTGGAGAGGTTCTCCGAATCGGTCTTATCCTCTACGGCTTTGATGTAGTTCCCCTCGTTGAAATAGCGCAAATCGAAGTCGCGCGAGGCCTTGGCCGACCAGAGCCGCATGTTGTTGACGGTGTCTACCCCGTAGCCGGGAATCGGGGTGTCATAGGCCATCGCCATGACCTCATCGGTATCCTGCCACTGGTGGTGAACACGCCCGCCCTCGTCCCGGAACTGCACGACCTCGCCGTAGAACTTCACGGGATAGAGCACTTCGGGACGCGGAAACTCCCAAGGGTTGCCATAGCGGAGCCAGTTGTCCGGGTGCTCCACCTGATGACCGTTCTCGATAGCCTGGCGGAACATGCCGTACTCGTAGCGGATACCGTAGCCGTATCCGGGCAGACTCAACGTCGCCATGGAATCGAGAAAGCAGGCCGCCAGCCGCCCGAGCCCGCCGTTGCCGAGAGCGGCATCGAATTCCAGGTCGGCGATCGCTTCGAGGTCCAGACCCAGTTCGAACAGCGCCTCCTTCGCTTCATCACAGAAGCCCAGATTCAACAGGCTGTTGATGAGACTGCGGCCAATCAGGAACTCCAGGGAGAAGTAGTAGACCCGCTTTGTGTCCTCACGGTAATAGGTGCGCATCGTCTCCATCCAGCGTTCGATGAGACGGTCGCGCACCACATAAGCCGTGGCATGAAACCAGTCACGGTCCGTCGCCGTATAGTTGTCCTTGCCCACCGAATAAATCATTCGGTTTGCCAGCGACTGCTTGATGGACGCGACATCGAGCCCTTCATAGTCGTATTTGAAAGCCCGGTTGCTACGTTGTGAGGGCATTCGGTTCATTTTGCTCCCTGGAAGTGGAGGTGCGTCGGTTTAGATTGTAAACGCCGTTGATCACTCGCCCGGACAGCCGCACGGATCCCTCGACTCACAGGGCCCAGAGGCGGCTCTGGATGGGCTCGCCTCAACGAGACTGCCGTCAAAGAGAGTTCCAAACGGTGACAGAAAAGGATAGTCGAAGGCTAGGGCCTGTTGACGTTTCATCTTCACCACTGCTGGCGGCCATTTTTTCGTCCAGCGAGGCAGAAGGAGCGTAGTTTGGTTATTCCAAATAAGCGACTGATAACGAAGCTGGGCGGAAAAATGGCCCCAGCCCGAAGGGTTGAGGCTGAAAATCCACCACTCTTCGTTGTTCGTCGTTCATTTGGAATAACCAAACTTCTCTCCTCTCGCCTCGATTGGTGAATTTTCAGCCTCAACAGAGGCGAAGATGAAACGTCAACAGGCCCTAACATGCCCTTCAGGTTTGTCCCTCCGGCTCCGGGGATCTTCCCTGGGCTACACTGTTCGAATGAGGCACGGATGTCGACGACTGCTCAAGGAGGTAGACATGAATACCCTGCGGGAGTTGCCGGACTATGAACGCCTGCGGGCCTTGGCCGAGCAGGATCCCCAGGCCTTTGAGCAAAAACGCCGCGAAATCATTGATTCGGCGCTTGAACAGGTGCCCGAACATCGTCGCCGGCGGATGCGTTGCCTCCAGTGGCGGATCGACCAGGAACGGCATCGCTGTAAGACACCCCTGGCTGCGTGCATTTCCCTCTCTCGTATGATGTGGGACTCGGTCACGGGGAACCATGGACTCCTTGACGTACTCCAAAATGGCAACCGGGCGCGCCGAACCGCGCAGCGGGCAGCGGTCCTTCCGATGCATCGGCGAGACTGAGCCGCGGCCCGTAGCGGCTGCAGTCTGAGTGATCGCACACCCCACCCAACCCCGACAGCGGGATTGCCAGCTCCGGCCGGAGGCCGGTCCCGATCTCACCCCGCTTGCCGCCGGGGGTGGCTTTTACATATAATCGGCGGCTTCCTGCATGCGGTGCCTACCGAAAGGCGTGGGTAGCGGCGTGCGCAACAAAGCAAGAGGCTTAGTGCAATGAAGTCGGATATCCATCCCGAATATCACGAAATCACCGTCAACTGCAGTTGCGGTAACAGTTTCAAGACCCGCTCCACCGCCAAAGAGGACTTGAGCCTCGACGTCTGCTCCGCTTGCCATCCGTTCTTCACCGGCAAACAGAAGATTGTGGATACCGGCGGTCGTGTGGACAAGTTCCGTCAGAAGTACGGAATGAAGAAATAAGGCACCCCATGCCCCGCATGAGGGTGGTGAAAGGGGCGTACCGAGAGGGCGCCCCTTTTTTGTTTCTCGCGCTAGCCCTTTTTGGGGGCGCGGAGGCGGGCACACTGGATTGCCCTGCCGGGCGGTTTGATGATAATGCCCGGGTCGAGCACGTTTACGACGGTGATACCGTGCGACTGGTCGATGGGCGCAAGGTCCGCTTCATCGGCATCAACACCCCCGAGATCGGCCATGATGGTGAGCGCTCCGAACCGTTTGCGGAAGCCGCCCGCACTGAGGTCGAGCACCAACTGAAGACGGGGGGCGAACGCCTGAAGCTGCGTATCGGCCGCGAGCAGCGCGACCGTTACGGTCGCCTGCTGGCCCATCCCTTCCTGCCCGATGGGACCAGCTTGAATGGTGTACTGCTGCAAAAGGGGTTGGCGACGACCCTGGCCGTCCCTCCCAACCTCTGGAACCAGGAGTGTTACCGGGCGCTGGAGCGCCGGGCTCGCGACACCGGGGCCGGGATCTGGACGTTGGCGCGCTATCAGGTGGTCGATAGCCGAAAACTGGCTCCCGGTGTTGAGGGTTACCGGCTGGTGGCCGGCCGGGTGGAGCGTATCGGTGAGAGCCGGCGATCCTTCTGGGTGGAACTGGAAGGGGATTTCGCGGTGAGAATCCCCCGGTCGGATCGGCACGAATTCGGCCCCCTGGAGCGCATGGTCGGACAGCGGGTCGTGGCGCGCGGTTGGGTTCGCTCCGGCAGGCACGGGCTAAAAATGACGGTGCGCTATCCGGCCGACCTGAACATCCCGGAGAGGTGACAATGAGCCTTTTTCGATCCCTTCTTGCGCTTTCGGCGGTTGCCGTGGCTGCGGTCAGTGGCGGGTGTGCTGTCAATCCGGTCAGCGGTCAGAGTGAACTGGCGCTGGTGAGCGAACAGCAGGAGATCAGCATCGGGCGGCAGGAACACCCGAAGATCATCGACGCCTACGGCCTCTACGACGATCCGGAACTCCAGGCCCATGTGCAGCGCATCGGTGAAAGGCTGGCGGCCAGGAGCCACCGCTCCGATCTCATCTACCGCTTCACGGTCCTCGATAGCAGCGAGGTCAACGCCTTCGCGCTTCCGGGCGGTTATATCTACATCACCCGCGGCCTCCTGGCCTATTTGAATTCAGATGATGAACTGGCCGCGGTACTGGGCCATGAAATCGGTCACGTCACGGCCCGGCACAGCGTGCGTCAGATCAGTGCCGCTACCGCGGCCAATCTGGGCTATACCATCGGCGCCCTGCTGGTACCGGAACTGCAAAACCGCGGTGTCAGCGATCTGTTCAGTACCTTGAGCACCGCCTTGCTGCGCGGCTACGGCCGGGAGCACGAGCTTGAGGCGGACCGGCTCGGGGCTCAGTATCTGGCCGAAACCGGACGCGACCCGGAAGCCATGCTGGACGTCGTCCGGGTGCTGAAGAACCAGGAGGCGTTCGAACGGCAGCTGGCCAGGGAAGAGAATCGCGAGCCGCGTATCTACCACGGTGTGTTCGCCACCCACCCCGATAATGACGAGCGGCTAAAAACGGTCGTTCGCCAGGCCCGGGCATTGGAGGGCGGGCACCGGGAGTCGCCGAAGGGGCCCTTTCTGCGCCGCCTCGATGGACTGGTGTTTGGCCAAAGCGCCTCCGAAGGCGTCCTGCGCGGCAATGCCTTTTATCACCAGGAACTCGATTTCGCCCTGCAGTTCCCCGAGCGGTGGAGGGTCAAAAACCGGGCGGATCGGCTGAGCGCCGTATCGGCGGATCAGAGCGCTGCCCTTCAGGTTACTGTCGGTGATCGCAATAAGCGCATTCCGCCGCAACGCTTCCTGCGCGAGCGATTGAAGCTCGGGCACCTTCGCGAGGGTGAGCCTCTGACGGTTAACGGACTGGAGGGTTATACCGGCCTCACTCAGGTGGGGAGCGAGCGTGGCGCGCAAAACGCCCGCATCGCCGTCGTTTACAAGGGGCCCCGAGCCTTTGTGTTTTTAGGAACGGCGAAGGAGGACGGTAAGCTCAAGTCCCGTGACGCCGATTTCATGCAGACCATTCACAGTCTCCACGCCCTGAGCGAGGCCGAACGCAGGTTGGCCGAACCGCTGAAGCTTGCGATCATTGAAGCCCGCGGCGGGACCACTTTCCAGGGGTTGGCGATCGATTCCCGAATCCACCACCATCCCGAAGAGCAGTTACGTCTGCTGAATGCACGTTATCCCCGGGGCGAACCCGTTGCGGGAGAGTTGCTGAAAACCGTTAAATGAATAACCAACAACTGCGAAGACCATGACCCGAAATTGGACCGAACAAGAGCAGCAGGCCCTCGATTATCACGAAAAACCGGTACCGGGAAAGATCGCCACGGCGGTTACCAAGCCCTGCGATACCCAACGTGAGTTGAGCCTCGCCTATACGCCCGGCGTTGCCGTTCCGGTACAGGCGATTGCCCGGGAGCCGTTGGACGCCTATCGCTATACCAACAAGGGCAACCTGGTGGCGGTGGTAACCGACGGTACCGCCGTGTTGGGCCTGGGTAATACCGGCGCGCTCGCCAGCAAGCCGGTCATGGAGGGCAAGGGAGTGCTCTTTAAAACCTTCGCCGGCATCGATGTGTTCGATATCGAGCTCGACGCCGAATCGCCGGATGCGATAGTGGATACGGTGGCGGCGATTGCGCCTACCTTCGGGGGGATCAATCTGGAGGATATCGCCGCTCCGCACTGCTTCGAAGTGGAGCGAAAGCTCAAGGAGCGCATCGATATTCCCGTCTTCCATGATGACCAGCACGGGACGGCCATCATCATTGCCGCCGGGCTGCTGAACGCACTGGATATTCAGGGCAAGTCGGTCGATACGGCTCGCATTGTCTGCCTTGGGGCGGGCGCTGCCGGCATCGCCTCGATGCGTCTTCTGCTGGCGCTGGGCGCCAAGCGGGAGAACATCATGCTGGTGGATCGCAAGGGGATTGTTCACACCGGTCGTGATGACGTTAACGTCTATAAGCGCGAATTTGCCATCGAGACGGAACGGCGCACCCTGGCCGATGCCATGGTGGGTGCCGATGTGTTCATCGGGGTCTCGGGACCGGACCTGATCGATGCGGAAATGCTGGCGAGCATGGGCCCCCGTCCGGTGGTGTTTGCACTGTCCAATCCTGTGCCCGAGGTCCGTCCGGAGGTGGCCCGCGATACGCGGGACGACCTCATCATGGCAACGGGCCGCAGCGATTATCCCAATCAGGTCAACAACGTCCTGGGCTTTCCTTTTATCTTCCGGGGAGCCCTCGATGTCGGCGCCCGGGCCATTAACACCGAGATGGCCATCGCTGCCGTGCACGCCCTCAAAGACCTGACCCACGAATCCGTGCCGGATTGCGTGTTGAAGGCCTATGAGTTGGAGCGCATGGAATTCGGGCCCGACTACATCATCCCCAAACCGTTCGATCCACGCCTGATCGATAAGGTCCCGCCCGCCGTCGCGCGCGCCGCTATCGATACCGGCGTCGCACGCTATGGCTGGCCCAAACACTATCCGCAGGATTAAAACTTCAGCTTCGCAGGAGCGGCTTCGCCGCTCCCGCCGGAAATGACGCTCTTCGTCCCGGCCTCAGCCGTTTTGAAGCAGTGCTTCCACTTCCCGGCGGTCGGCCCGTCGCATTGGACGACCGTTAACGGGGCTCAACGGTGCCTGACGCTGGCCCTTGATCGGAAAAACCGTCATCTCCACGACGATATCGTTCGCGAGGATGCGGTACATGGGGTAGGTATCCTGCTTTTCAGGTGTGGTACGGACGCGGCGTTCATCGAGTTCGAAGGGGATGCCGCGCTCGTTCAGAAACAGGTCCACCTGTTCGGGCGTATCGCTGAAGAGGTGGAGGTAGACCGGCGAATGCTGGTCAGCCGTACCGGCGAGCACCGGTCCGACCAGACGCGGTGTGAATACGTCCAGCATTTCCATGGCACCCAATGCGGTCTCGCGCAGCTCCCGCAATCGCTGGGGCTGGCTTTCCGGCTGAAAGATCGACAGGTATTCCGAACGCGCCTGTTCGATCTCCCGGTTGTTGGGGAGGTTCCGCGTCTGACTCAAGCCCAGCCGTTCGGCAGCCTTGCGCTTGGCCATCGCAAAGTCGCGTATGCCGCCTTCGATCATGAAACGGGCCGCTTCCTGGGCTAGCTGTCGGCGAGTTTGGGCTTCCTGTCTGCGGGACTGCTTGGGCATGGTGAATTGTCCGGGATAATCTTGGTCCTGCAGAGGCGCACGCGGGAAACGGAACTCCAAGCTATTGCGCCCCAGGGGATGACTCATCGCGGTTCCAGAAGACATTCTCAAGCCGCCGTCTTACCGATGTCCTGGCAGGCTGTTGAAAAACACCCTCTCCAGAGGGAGAGGGCTGGGGTGAGGGGACTCAATAAAGGTAAGTTACTGATTTTGCCCCCTCATCCTAACCTTCTCCCTCAGGGAGAAGGGATAAAAACCTTTTTCAACAGCCTGCTAGAACAGCTGCTCCGTCAACGTACTGCTGCCGCCCGAGGGGTCATTGTTGTCAACCACCACCGGCTCGGGCTTCTCTTGAGGCACATTTTCGCTACGGAAGGTCTCAAACATCGCCTCCTGTCCCCCGCGTGCCAACAGCCCGGTTTCAGGGTCGATGCGGACGCTGACCAGACCGGGCGGCTGTTCGAGTTTATGCTCGGGCCGGCCTTCCAGGGCGACCGCCATATACTTGATCCACATCGGCAGCGCGGCCCGGGCTCCGGTCTCATACCGGCCCAGCGAACGCGGCACATCGAATCCTACCCAGGCCGTTGTGACCACATCGCGATTGAACCCGGAGAACCAGGCGTCGCGCTGCTCATTGGTCGTGCCGGTCTTCCCTGCCAAGTCATGCCGACCCAGCCTAAGCGCCCGTCGTCCGGTGCCGCGCCGGATCACATCCTGCATCATCGAGGTCACCAAATAGACGTTGCGGATATCGAGGCTGCGGGGTGCCAAGCGGGGCTCCGGTTCGACCTCCTCTTCTGCATTCTGAGCGGCTGAGGGGGCATTGGAGGGCTCTTCGGCTTCCACCTTTGGCTTGCCGGGGTCAGGCTCGTTTTCACACGGGAGGCAGGCGATAGCCGGATCGGCTTCAGCCAGGATGTTTCCCTCGGCATCTTCAATGCGCTGAATGAAGTAGGGTTCAATGAGGAAACCGCCGTTGGCCAAAACGGCATAACCCCGCACGATCGCCCACGGAGGCAGTGCGGAACTGCCGAGTGCCATGGACAGATCATGGTTGAGGCTTTTCGGATCGAAGCCGAACTTGGCGACGTGGCGAACCGCTGCCGGAATACCCATGGAACGCAACAGACGGATGGAGACCAGGTTGCGGGAGCGGACCAGAGCTTCCCGTAACCGGGTGGGGCCAAAGAATTTCCCGCTGTAGTTTTCGGGGCGCCATTCGGCTTCGAGCGCCCGGTCTTCGAACACGACCGGGGCATCGTTGATAATGCTCGCCGGCGTAAAGCCGTTGGCCAGGGCCGCGGAATAGATGAAAGGCTTGAAGTTGGAGCCGGGTTGTCGCTCGGCCTGGATTACTCGGTTGAACTTGCTCTGGAAGTAATCGAAGCCGCCCACGAGGGCCATTACGGCACCGTCATCCGGATGCAGCGAGACGAGCGCTCCCGATACCTCGGGGATCTCGGCGAGTCGCCAGCCGCCTTCGGCCAATGCCTCAAGCCTGATGATATCCCCGACCCCGAGAATATCAGCCGCTTTCTGTGGCTCTGCACCGGCCCGGAAGTCGTCGATGTAGGGACGGGCCCAGGCCATGGCTTCCCAGTCAAGCTCCACCGGCTCTTGATCGTCACCCAAATAGACCTGTGCGGATTGTTCCGCCACATCCACAACCAGGCCCGGTACCAGACCCCCGACTTTCGAGCGGCTGTCCAGCGCGGCTGCCCACTCCTCCGGATTTGCTTCAGGAGCGAGATCCACGTGGTCTTCGGGCCCCCGATAGCCGTGTCGGCGGTGGTACTCCAGCAGGGCGTCGCGCAAGGCGCGGTTCGCGCCATTTTGCGTGCGGGCATCAACGGTCGTATAGACCCGGTATCCCGCGGCATAGGCATCCCGACCGAACCGGTCGACCATTTCAGCTCGAACCATCTCGGCGAGGTAGGGGGCCTCGACTTCTGCGGGTGAGGCGTGTAACCCTGCGGTTACCGGAGTGTTCAAATACTCCGAGTAGTCACCGCTGGAGATGAACTTGAGCTCATGCATTCGGCGCAATACGTAATTACGACGCTCCATCGCCCGCTGGGGGTTCACGACGGGGTTGAACCGCGACGGTGCTTTGGGCAGTCCTGCAATCATCGCCAGCTGCGGGACCTCAAGTTCGTCAATCTCCCTGCCGTAATAGACTTGGGCGGCGGCCGCAACGCCGTAGGAGCGCTGGCCAAGATAGATTTTGTTGAGGTAGAGCTCCAGTATTTCCGGTTTGGTGAGTTGCCGTTCGATCTTGAGCGCAAGGAATATCTCCCGAATCTTGCGCAGATAGGTCTTTTCTCTGCTGAGAAAGAAGTTGCGGGCGACCTGCATCGTTATGGTGCTACCGCCCTGACCTTTTTCACCGGTACGGATTAGATGAACGACGGCGCGAATAATGCCCTGGTAGTCGACACCCGGATGCTCGAAGAAACGATCGTCTTCGGCCGCGAGCACTGCCTGAACCATGGCCGGGGGAATCTGTTCGTACTGGAGCGGGGTGCGCCGCATCTCCCCGTATTCCGCAATGAGCTTGCCGTCGCGGGAGTAGACTCGCAACGGAACCTGAAGCCGGACATCCTTGAGCTTTTCGATGGAGGGGAGCTCGGGAGCGATGTAGAGATAGGCGCCGAAAACGCCAACAGCTCCCAGGAGACCGAGGATGAGTACCGCGAGCAGACCACGGCGTACCAGGCGGAAGAGAGATTTCATGTTGGACTTGAGAACTGGTTCAACGGCATTTCAAGGGCGAATCAGTATAAATGTTTCACCGGCGGCTAACCATGAACTTGTGTCACGGTTTTACCTGTTGACCGGCAGTTGTGACTGGTATTTAATGTAGTCGCCTAAATTCTGCGCGTAAGCACGGGTACCTAAAGGAAAAATGATCCAGCTACCGAGATTTTTGGCTCGGAGCACGCCCCGGGTCCTGGGACTTGATATTAGCACCACCGCTGTGAAGCTGCTGGAGCTGAGCAAAAGCGGTAGCTCCTATCGAGTGGAAAACTATGCGGTCGAGCCGTTGCCTCCCAACTCCGTCATCGAGAAGAACATCTCCGATGTCGAGGGTGTTGGCGAAGCGATTAAGCGTGCAATAAAGCGATCGGGGAGCCGATTGAAATTTGCTGCCGCCGCGGTGGCCGGTTCCGCCGTTATCACCAAAGTGATTTCCATGCCGGCCTCACTTTCCGATGACGAACTGGAGAGCCAGATCGAAGTCGAGGCCGACCAGTACATCCCCTATCCCCTGGAGGAAGTTAACCTCGATTTCGAGGTGATCGGCCCTTCCGAGGACGATCCCGAGCGCGTCGACGTCCTGCTTGCTGCCTCGCGCACCGAGAACGTGGAAGTGCGGGTAGATGCCATCGAGTTGGCGGGGATCCAGCCGAAGATTATCGATGTCGAGGCTTACGCCATGGAGAATGCATTCGGCCTCATCGGCGATCAGATGCCCGACCACGGCCTCGACAAGACCATAGCGGTGGTGGACATCGGCGCGACCATGACGACGCTCAATGTCCTCTATGACCTGAAAACCATTTACACCCGTGAACAGGTTTTCGGCGGCAAGCAGCTGACCGAAGAGATCCAGCGGCGTTACGGCCTCTCCTATGAAGAGGCGGGCATGGCCAAGCGTCAGGGGGGGTTGCCCGACAACTACGTGCCCGAGGTCCTGGAACCCTTCAAGGAGGCCATGGCCCAGCAGGTGAGCCGCTCCTTGCAGTTTTTCTTCTCGTCCAGTCAGTACAACAGTGTGGACCACATCGTGCTGGCCGGCGGCAGTTCCTCCATCCCCGGAGTGGACGCGCTGATTGAGGACAAGATCGGCGTCCCGACCTCTATCGCCAACCCTTTCGCCAGCATGAGCATCGCGCCGAAGATCAAGGCCCAGGTATTAAAAAATGACGCTCCGGCCTTGATGATCGCCTGCGGTCTCGCGCTGAGGAGCTTTGACTGATGGCACGCATCAATCTACTTCCCTGGCGCGAAGAGCTGCGCAACGAGAAGAAGCGCGAATTCGGCGTCGCGGCCGGGGGCTCGGTCCTGCTGATGGCCGGCGTGGTCCTCTTCGGGCACATACAGATCAACGGCATGATCGACCATCAGGAATCGCGCAACCGTTATGTCCAACAACAAATAAAGCTGGTCGAATCCAAGATTCGGGAAATCCGGGATATCGAAAAGCAGAAACAGCAGCTCATTGCCCGCATGCGGGTCATCGAGCGGCTGCAGCGTAACCGCCCCGAGGTCGTCCATCTGTTCCAGGAGCTGGTCGAGCTCATCCCCGAAGGGCTGCATCTGAGCCAGTTGACTCAAAGCGAGTCGAAAATCACGATGAAGGGGCAGGCTCAATCCAATGCGCGGGTCTCTTCATTCATGCGGGCGCTGGACAGCTCGGACTGGTTCACCAAACCCAAGTTGGACGTTATCCAGTCCCAGTCCAAAGGCGTCGATCGCACGCGCTCTTTCACGATGCAGGTTCAGCAGGCGAATCCCGTCGGCGATCCGCAGCCGGACGAGAAGGGGTAAGGGGCCATGGATATTGATCTGAATAACATCGATTTTCAAAATGCCGGCAACTGGCCACCCTTGGCCAAGGGTGCCTCCATCCTGATTCTCTGCATCGCCACTCTGGGGGCGGGTTATTACTTCGATACGCAGCACGAATGGCAGCGCCTCGAAAACGCCCGGGCCAAAGAGCAGGACCTCAAGAAGGAGTTCGAAACCAAGCAGGCCAAGGCGGCCAATCTCGATGCCTACAAGCGGCAGATGCAGGAAATGAGAGAATCCTTCGGGACGATGCTCCGCCAGCTGCCCAGTAAAACCGAAGTGGCGGACCTGCTGGTGGATATCACCCAAACCGGGCTTGCCACCGGGCTGGAATTCGAACTCTTTCAGCCTCGGGGGGAGCGGCCCAGGGAATTCTATGCCGAACTGCCGATCTCCCTTCGGGTGACCGGTGGATATCATCAGTTTGGTGAGTTTGTAAGCGGTATCGCGGCCTTACCCCGCATTGTCACGCTCCATGACATAAAGATCTCGGGTTCTGAAAAATCGCTCGTGATGAATGCGACGGCCAAGACCTACCGTTACCTCGACGAGAACGAGACCAAGTAGCGGTGAGACGTTATGCGAAATCGAAATAAGTTTTCACGCATTCTGGGGCTGGTCGTCTTCGGTACGGTATTCGGGCTGACCGGCTGTGCCGGTTCGGCAGGTCATGCCGACCTGGAGCAGTTCGTCACCCAGGTGAAGGCGCGCAAGGGCGGTCGAATCGCACCGGTGCCGGAATTCAAGATGTATGAAGGTTTTCAGTATTCCGCCTTCGAAAGGCGCGATCCCTTCACCCGAGCTGAGACCAACACAGAGCAGGCATTGGCCAGCGACAACGGCATTAGCCCCGATCAGGACAGGCACAAGGAGCCGCTTGAGGAGTTTCCGTTGGATACGCTCAAGTTTGCGGGTCATCTCGAAAAGCAGGCCGAACACTGGGCCATCATTACGGCCCCGGATGGTTTGGTGCATCGCGTTCAAGTGGGCAACCACCTCGGTCACAATTATGGCCGAATCACCAACGTAACCGAGACCCGAATCGAGCTGGTCGAAATTGTACCGGACGGTATTGGCGGTTGGGTCGAGCGCCAGGCAGCGCTTGCCACCGATCCAGAACAATAACTCTGTACGGAGAGAGAGCGGTCCAATGATTCTCCAATCTTTTCTTTTCAAGGCAGCACGGTTCCCGATCTGGGTCGCCGCTGCGCTGCTGCTCCTGTTCGGAAATGCCACGGCAGCGACACGGGCGCTCCAAGACATCAGCTACTCCGTACTTCCCGGGAATCGGGTGGAGTTGCGGCTTCAGATGTCGGAGCCGGCTCCCGAACCGGGCACCTTTACCATTGACAGTCCGGCACGCATCGCCATCGACCTCCCGGAAACCGAAGTGGCGCTTGACGAGCGTTTCATGGAACTCGACGCCGCTCCCGCGCGGAGCGTCCGCGTTGTGGAAGCGAATGGCCGCACGCGGGTGGTGCTGGCATTGACCCACCTGGTGCCTTACGAGCTGAACCGCGATGGCGACAGTGTGGTGGTGACTGTCGGGGGCGAGGCGGCTCAGACTGAAGGCAGTGGGTCGGGCATGCTGGAAGACCGCAACCCCGGCGGCGCAAAAGTTCACGCCCTGCAAGGGATTGATTTCCGTCGCGGCAAAGAGGGTCAGGGGAAAATCGTCGTAACGCTGGATCCCGGCAGCATCGTTGACATGCAGGAGCGCGGCGGCGATATCATCATTAACTTCCTGGACGCCGAGGTCCCCGACAGGCTTGAGCGTCGCCTCAATGTAACGGACTTCGCAACGCCGGTTACGACCATCGACACGTACAATACCGATCGCGGCGTCCGTATGACGGTGGATGCGGAGCCGCCTTTCGAACATTTGGCTTACCAGACCGGGGGCACTTACACCCTCGAGGTAAAGCCGGTTGAGCAGACCGATAGCACCCCCCGGGCGGGCGGTGAAGATGGTGGCTACACCGGAGAACGCCTGTCCCTCAACTTCCAAAACATCGAGGTTCGTGCCGTTCTTCAGCTGATTGCCGATTTCACGGGGCTCAATATCGTCGCCTCGGATACGGTCCAGGGGCAGATCACCCTTCGCCTGAAGAATGTTCCATGGGACCAGGCGCTGGATATCATCCTCAAGAGCAAAGGCCTGGGGATGCGCCAGAGCGGCAATGTCGTGCTGATTGCACCTAACGAGGAGCTGGCTGCCCGGGAGAAGCAGGAACTCGAAGCCCAGCAGCAGCTCGAGGTGCTGGCTCCGCTGCAGACGCAGTATTTCCAGATCAATTATGCCAAGGCCGAAGATATCTCCCAACTGCTCGAGGATGGTGAAGATTCGATCCTTTCACCGCGGGGCAGTGTGAGTATCGATGGCCGAACCAACACACTCATCGTTCGGGAAACTGCCGAGCAACTGGAAAACTTCGCCCGGATGATCGAGAAGCTCGACGTGCCTATCCGTCAGGTGCTTATCGAGTCGCGCATCGTCGTTGCCAACGACGACTTCAGTCGCGACCTGGGCGTTCGCTTTGGCTACCAGGGTTGGGAGTTCGGTCCGGACGGAACAGACTTGACCTCGGGCAGTGTCGAGGGGACGAGTTCGCTGTGGGACACCATCGACCCTTCAACCGGTGCGGCCGTTCCGGGCGATATCGCGGCGCCTAGCGATCGTCTGAACGTCGATCTCGCGGCACCCGGGGCCGCAGGTCAACTGGCGGTGGCCTTCATTACCGGCGACTACCTGGTGGACCTCGAACTCTCTGCCCTGCAGACGGAGGGCAAAGGTGAGGTCATCTCCAATCCGCGTGTGGTGACCTCCAACCAGCAGGAAGCCACGATCAAGCAGGGCGTCGAGATTCCCTATCAGGAAGCGAGTGCCAGCGGTGCGACATCGACCTCGTTCAAGGAAGCGGTACTTGCATTGAGTGTGACGCCTCAGATCACGCCGGACGACCACATCATCATGGATCTGGCGGTCAGTAAAGACAGTCAAGGGCAGACCGTCGGTGGCATCCCGACCATCAACACCCGTGCGGTCCAGACCCAGGTCCTCGTCAACAACGGGGATACCGTCGTGCTAGGCGGTATCTATGAACAGACCACGTTCAACGATGTCGAGAAGGTCCCGTTCTTTGGTGACCTGCCCGTCCTCGGTCATCTATTCAAGCGCACCAACAAGCGCGACAATAAGGCCGAACTGCTGATCTTCGTGACTCCCAAAATCCTTCGGGAGGAATTGAACCCTGGGTTCGACTGAGAACGAAAGAAGTCGATTGCACGTGCCTGTCAATATTTATCTTGTCGGCCCCATGGGGGCCGGCAAGACCACCATCGGCCGCCAGGTGGCGGAGGTCCTCGGTAAGAACTTCAAGGACAGCGACCACGAAATCGTGCGTCGCACGGGCGCCAGCATCCCCTTAATCTTCGAAATCGAGGGGGAAGAGGGATTCCGAAAGCGCGAGCAGGATGTAATTGAAGCGCTGACCTCCGAGAAAGACCTCGTGCTGGCCACCGGGGGCGGGGCGATACTGCGTCCCGAGAATCGGAAACACCTCTCCCAACGGGGCACGGTCTTCTACCTGTTTGGCTCAATCGATCAGCTGCTGCGCCGCACGCGCCGCGACCGTAACCGGCCACTGCTGCAGACCGAGAACCCCCGTGCTCGGCTTGAAGCCCTGATGGCCGAACGCGATCCCCTCTATCGGGAAGTGGCCGATACGGTGATCTACACCGACGAGCGTTCCGTCCGCAGTGTGGTGAAGGAGATTGTCACCCGCCTCAAACATATGGAAAAGGAACACCGGGCCGGCACCTCATGACGCCAACCGGGACGATCCGGTATAGTTGACGGCCCTTGATGCCAATACTGCTTCCATGAAGAGCCTCCATGTCGACCTGGGGGAGCGCAGCTACCCCATTTATATCGGTACCGATCTGCTCGGCCGGGCGGAGTTGGTAGCCCCTCATGTACGGGGTAGCCAGATCATGGTGGTGACCAACGAGACCGTCGGACCCCTCTATCTCAAGAAGGCCCTGCAGGCCTTTGACGGTTTCGAGACGGGCCACGTCATCCTGCCCGATGGGGAGCAGTACAAAACCCTCGACACCTGGAACCGAATCTTCGACGCACTGCTGGAGCGCCGCTTCGATCGCCGCTGTACGTTGGTGGCTCTCGGCGGGGGTGTCGTAGGCGACATCACCGGATTTGCTGCGGCCTGCTATCAGCGGGGTGTCGACTTCATTCAGATCCCGACCACCCTCCTTTCCCAGGTCGATTCGTCCGTTGGCGGAAAGACCGGCGTCAATCACCCCCTCGGGAAGAATATGATCGGCGCGTTCCACCAGCCCCGCTGCGTTATCGCCGATACCGCAACGCTGGACACCCTGGACGACCGGCAACTGGCCGCCGGCCTTGCCGAGGTGATCAAATACGGGCTGATCAGCGACCCGGAGTTTCTGGCCTGGCTCGACGACAATATGGCTGCTCTTACCGGGCGGGACCCGGGCGCCCTGGCCTTTGCCGTCGAGCGTTCCTGTGCCGATAAGGCCGCCGTGGTCGCCGATGACGAAAGGGAGGCAGGCAGTCGCGCCCTGCTGAATTTGGGGCACACCTTCGGTCACGCCATCGAAACGGGCATGGGTTATGGTTCCTGGCTGCACGGCGAAGCGGTCGCTACCGGAATGGTGCTGGCCGCCGAGTTGTCTGAGCGGTTGGGTTGGATCCCAAGCCGGGACGCAGAAAAGGCCCGCTCTCTAATCGCCCGCGCCGGGCTGCCCGTGCAGGCACCGGCGGAACTGGGCGCCGACCGCTTTCTCGAGCTGATGGCGGTCGACAAAAAGGTGGTTGGCGGCAAATTGAGGCTGGTTCTCATGGAGGCTCTCGGTCAATCCGTGGTCACCGACCGGTTTGAGCCTGCCGACATCCGCGCCGCCATCGAGGCGCACCACGCCGGGGCATCATGAGCGGCGCGCTCGCTCCCTATGCGGCCACCGATGATCGATCGCGGGGCCGTCGCCTGGCCGAGCCGCCTCCTCAGTACCGCACCGAATTCCAGCGCGACCGCGATCGCATCATCCACTCCTCTGCCTTTCGCCGACTGGAATACAAGACGCAGGTCTTCGTCAACCACGAAGGCGACATGTTCCGGACCCGCCTGACCCATTCGATCGAGGTCGCCCAGATCGGGCGAACGGTTGCGCGCGCCCTGCGACTCAACGAGTCGCTTGTGGAGTCCGTCAGCCTTGCCCATGATGTGGGCCATACCCCATTCGGGCACGCGGGCCAGGACACACTCAACGAGTGCATGTCCGAGTACGGCGGTTTTGAACACAACCTGCAATCGCTGCGGGTAGTGGATGAACTGGAAGAGCGCTACGCCGAATTCAACGGGCTGAACCTCACGTTTGAAACCCGCGAGGGAATTCTCAAACACTGTCCCAAAAGCAGGGCTGAAGCGCTGGGAGAGGTGGGTGAACGCTTCCTCACCGGAGGGCAGCCGAGCCTGGAAGCGCAAATCGCCAATGTCGCCGACGGGATCGCCTATAACAATCACGATGTTGATGACGGCTTGCGTGCAGGGCTCATCACGGTTGAACAGCTATGTGAGACGACCTTTTTCCGCGAAGAGTACGAAGAGGTTCTGAGTACCTACCCTGACTTGCCGGGTCGACGTCTTGTCTACGAGGTGGTTCGGCGCATGATTGGCCGGCAGGTCGTGGATCTGGTGGAAAACAGCAAGCTTCGCCTGGCCCAGTGCGATCCCGCGGACATCGAGGCCATTCGTAGCGAGGGCCGGCCGCTTATCCGTTTCAGCGATGGAATGCATCAGCGGCATCAGGAGTTGAAACGTTTTCTCTATCACAACCTATACCGCCACTATCGTGTGCATCGCATGATGGTCAAGGCGCAGCGGGTAATGCGGGAGCTTTTTGCCGCTTTCCTTGCCGACACCCGGCTGCTGCCGCCGCCATACCAAGCGGCCGTCAAGCATTTGGAGACCGAACAGGGCATGTCGGGTCGCGCCCGGGTAGTCGCCGATTATGTGGCCGGCATGACCGATCGTTTCGCCATTGCCGAGCATCGCAAGCTGTACGATCCTCCGGAACTGACTTAGCGCATCTGGTGTCGCAATCGGTTGATAGGCCCATGATATTGGGGTTCGTCCTGCGCTTGCTAGACACCGGGTGGGCCGTGGCGGCATACTGGCCCAATTATCCCGCCGACCGGTGATCCCGTGGCGGACAAGGCCCGTCCATGACGGTCGGCTAACCAACGGCAACATGGAAAGCGGCTTGTTCCCGGTTAATCCATGCGCATTTATCTGCAGACACCGATTACCGATGATCGCCCGCCGCGTTTCTACCACCTGTTTCTCCAGGAGGATTTGTTGGAGGGCTGGACGCTGGTGAGGGAATGGGGGTTCCAGGGTTCACCGGGACGCATCAAGCGCGACCATTTCACATCCTATGGGCGAGCCGAGGATGCTCTTTTGAAACACCGCGACAACCAGCTCAATCGCGGTTACCGGGTTATGTTCCAGCAGTGGGAGCAGCCTAGATGATCGGCGCCGTCGCGCGGAAAAAAGATCCCACGGCCGCCCCACCCTACCTGTCTCGTTTTCAGCTCCGCGCCCCCCCTTTCGCCCCCCATAGTGGCCCGGGATTCTTCTACGCCGATCCCGGCCGGGAGCAGTTCCTCAACATGCTCCTGCATCTCACGCAATACAGCGAGGAGCTACTGCTGGTCACGGGCCCGGCCGGCGCCGGGAAAACCGCACTACTCAAGAAATACCTCAGTCGGGCGGATGAGCATTGGCAGATCTGCCGTGTCGAGGGCGAAAATGCGACCGAGCCCGACAGGCTTTTCCTGCGCATTGCCGAATGCTTCCAGTTCGAGGCGGGCAAACTGCCGGCGGATCGCCTGCTAGGGGCCCTTTCCTCGCACCTCGCCCAATTGCACCAGCAAATGACCCCTGTGCTGGTGATCGATGATGCACACCGACTCTCGGACGACGCCCTGGAGATCGCCCTGCGTCTTGCCACCCTTCAGGGTGAACACGGCCGGCTGATCCGGGTCACTCTTTTCGCCGAAGCTTCGCTGCTGGATCGCCTGGCGGACCCCCGCTTTGAATCCATCCCCGACCCGCACCGCCTGGACCTCAGGGCTTTCGACGAAGAACATACCGGGGCCTACCTGAATCACCGGCTTCGCGCCGCCGGCTACAACGGCACGACCCCTTTCACCACCCGCTACGTTAAACGCATCTTCAAGGTCTCTCAGGGTTTGCCCGCCCGTATCAACCGCGAAGCGCACCAGGTCCTGAGCGAGCTCGCGCGGGAAGGGGGGTTTCGGTTCGAGCGCCGCCACATCAAGGTCGCGCTCGGTGCGATCGGGCTTCTGGCCGCTACCGTGCTTTTGCGTGACCCCGTTGCTGCGCTACTCAGCCGCGCGGGCACGGCGCCTTCACCAGCAGTCACCGAGCGGTCTTCCAAACCCGCATCGCAACCGATCGTCCGCGATGCGGAAGGGTTTCCAGGGATCGGTGATGGTTCCCAGTCTCAAGTGACACTCGCCCGTGGCGATACGCTGCTGGTGAGCTGTGGTGCGCCCCCTCGGAACGGCGAACCGGCCCGTGAACAGCCGCCAAAAAGGCAGAACAAGACGGACGTTTCCAAACCCGCCCCGGTATCCGGGCGTTCGGCCACGCCCACTTACGAACCCGGGCCGGGGGTTGGTCCGGAGCCACGACTCATCGCCACGGATTCCAATCCGATCACTGGCAGCGCTATACCGCAGAGCGTGGTCGTTCGTGGTGAAAACCTCGTACCGATAGGCAATGTGGCGGTTAGCTCCCGCGAAGGGGCCCGGGTGCTGCAGCCCGAGCAGATCGAGGCGATCGATGCGGAGACCTTGCGGCTCACATTAAATACCGGTACCGACCCGGACGTTTGGGCGATACAGGTCACGCGCAAAGATGGAAAACGGTCCAATGTGGCCCGCTTCGAAGTTGTGGCGCCTGGCCGTGAGGAGCCCCCCCCGACCGAAGCGTTGCCGGCGATCGCGAACGCCGAATCCGTTGAAGAACCGTCGCAGGGACCGAAAACCCCCGGCCGGAGCGAAACTTCGTCGGATGAAGTCCCGGCGCAGGCGCCGCCTCCGCCGGCCTCGAGTGAACCGGGAACGGGTGCGGTCCCGGTTGCCACCGGGAAAACATCGGCGCCGCTCCAATCGGATACCCTCCGGGAAACAGGGAGCCCAGATGCACAATCCGCCACTCCCGTTCCGGTCGAGCCGATACACGAGCAGCCGAAGGAGCCTGAAGTTGAACCGGCGGTACGGCCGCAGGGCGGGAAACAGCTTTCGGGTGCTCCTCCCGGACTTCTGGGTGCCGATTGGATCCTGGCCCTGCCGCGGTCCCATTTCACCGTGCAGCTTGCCGCGGCCAATCAGCGCAAGAGCATCGTGGACTTTGTCCGCGACCACAATCTGGAAGGCCCGCTCGCCATCTATCAACGCCGTGGGGGCGAGTCGTTGCAGATTTTGGTTCAAGGCGATTATTTAAACCCAAACGCAGCGGAGAAGGCCGTGGGGGAATTGCCGGCGGCGGTCCGCCGTGCAAAACCGTGGGTCAGAAGCCTCGGCAGTATCGTGCCGGAGATTTCCGCCGCCCGAACTGTCCCCCCGGACAGGGGTGCTGCCTGGCTGTGGGGACGTAATCCCCGGAACTGGACGATCCAGCTGTCTGCCGCGGCCACTCCCGAGGCCGTCCGCGATGTGGTCGCTGGGCGGGACCTCGCGCCTCTTGCTGTTGCTGCCGTACACCGGCAGGGCAAACTGTGGTACGAACTCCTGTACGGCGATTTTGCCAATCGGCAGGATGCCCTGACGGCGATCGGGCGTTTGCCCGCTTCGCTCAAGGCCTCGGCGCCCTGGCCACGGCGGTTTGGGGATGTCCAGGTTGCTCTGACCGAGGCCAATGGTTAGTCCGGCCCGAAAACGGGCAGCCCTCACCACCCTTTCGAATTAACCCCTTTTGCCGGCCTCCCTTCCCTGAAAAGAGCTCGGCAATAACGGTTTATGGCGAGAACTCACCCAACCAGCCCACCAAAAGTCGATAAATGGCGTAAAAACGGCACAACTCGAAGCCGTTCGGCGTGGAACGCCGTACCCCATTTGAAGAGTTTCACGGCCGGCAGTATACTGCCTGACCATTTTGCCTACCCTGCACGGCATCCCTCGGAACCATGCAACAGAAAACGCCGGATACGATCGTGAACCAGGCAACGAACAGCGTTAAGGGGCTGTATCGCCCCGACTTCGAACGAGACAACTGCGGCTTCGGCCTCATTGCCCATATGGACGGCGACGCCAGCCACTGGCTGGTGAATACCGCCATCGACGCCCTCTCGCGCATGACGCACCGCGGCGCGGTCGCCGCGGATGGCAAATCGGGTGATGGCTGCGGCCTTCTTCTGAAAAAACCGGACGGTTTCCTGCGTGCGGTGGCTGCGGAAGCCGGCTTCCAACCGGCTGAGAGCTATGCCGTCGGCATGGTCTTCCTGAGCCGTGATGCGGTACGGCGCGATGCCGCCAAGGGACGGGTCGAAGAGGCCCTGGCGGCCCAGGGACTTTCGGTCATGGGCTGGCGCCAAGTGCCCGTGGACCCGGAGGCCTGCGGCCCCGAGGCGCTGAAGTCCTTGCCCGATATCGAGCAGGTCTTCGTCAATGCCGCCGACGGCATGGACGAGGAGGAGTTCGAGCGCCGCCTGTTCATCGCCCGTCGTCAGGCCGAGAAGGCGGTCGGCGAGGACGATAACACCTTTTATATACCCAGCCTCTCGTCCCAGGTCCTCTCCTACAAAGGTTTGGTAATGCCGGCCTACCTGCCGGTGTTCTACAAGGACCTCAACGACGCGCGCATGGCCTCGACCATCTGCGTCTTCCATCAGCGTTTCTCCACCAATACGCTGCCTGAGTGGCGCCTGGCCCAGCCGTTCCGCCACCTGGCACACAACGGAGAAATCAACACCGTACAGGGTAACCGCAACTGGTCGGTGGCCCGCGCCGCGAAATTCGAGACGCCGCTGATTCCGGACATGGATGCGGTGCGTCCACTGGTCTCCATGACCGGTTCGGACTCCAACAGCCTCGATAATATGCTCGAGGCGCTGCTGGCCGGCGGCATGGACATCTTTCGCGCCATGCGCCTGCTGGTTCCGCCCGCCTGGCAGAATATCGAGCACATGGATGCCGACCTGCGCGCCTTCTACGAATACAACTCCATGCACATGGAGGCGTGGGACGGCCCCGCCGGTATCGTGCTGACTGACGGCCGGCACGCCGCCTGCACCCTGGACCGCAACGGCCTGCGCCCGGCGCGCTGGGTGATCACCCAGACCGAAAAGGCGGGCGACCCCGCCTCCGGCGATTACACCGGCTGCGTGATCACGCTCGCCTCCGAGATCGGCGTGTTCGATTATGAGCCCGCTTCGGTCGTGGCCAAGGGCCGCCTGAAGCCCGGCCAGATGCTGGCCGCGGACACCGCCACCGGCAAGCTGCTGCTGCCGGACGATGTGGACGGCATGCTCAAGTCGCGCCAGCCCTACAAGCAGTGGATGCGCGAGCATGTCCGGCGCCTGGAGTCCAAGCTGGACAAGGCCGCCGACGGCGAGGCCGACCTGGACGATGATCAGGTCAAGGCCTACCAGAAGATGTTCCAGGTCACCTTCGAGGAGCGCGAGGCCGTACTGCGTCCGCTGGCCGAGGGCGCCATGGAACCGGTGGGCTCCATGGGGGACGATACCCCCATGCCGGTGCTCTCCACCCGCGTGCGCTCGCTGTACGACTATTTCCGCCAGCAGTTCGCCCAGGTCACCAATCCGCCCATCGACCCGATCCGCGAGCAGATCGTGATGTCGCTGGAGACCTGTCTGGGTCGCGAGAAGAACATGTTCGAGGAGACCCCCGAGCATGCCGCGCGGCTGCTGGTGGACTCGCCGATCCTCTCCCGCGCCAAGTTCCAGAAACTGCTGGCCATCGATGAGGGCGAATACCGGCACGAGATTATCGACCTGAACTACGCCGCCGATACCGATCTCAAGTCGGCCATCGAGGCGGTGACCGACCAGGCACTGAAGGCCGTCGAGGACGGCAAGACCGTTATCGTCCTTTCCGATCGGGCCATCGAAAAAGGCAAGCTGACGATCCACGCCCTGCTGGCCACCGGTGCCGTTCACCATCGGCTCACCGCCGAGGGTCGCCGCTGCGACGCCAACATCGTGGTGGAGACCGCCACCGCCCGCGACTCGCACCATAGTGCGGTGCTGATTGGCTATGGCGCCACCTGCGTCTACCCCTACCTGGCGTTCGAGACCCTGCACGAGATGGTTCGCAGCGGCGAGATCAAGGGGCATGACCCGATCAAGCTCTCCGAGGCCTACCGTAAGGGCATCAACAAGGGGCTTTACAAGATCACCTCGAAGATGGGTATTTCCACCATCGCCAGCTACCGCGGTGCGCAGCTGTTCGAGTCGGTGGGGCTCTCGGACGAGGTGGTGGAGCTCTGCTTCAGGGGCACCACCAACCGCATTCAGGGGACCAACTTCGCCGATCTGGAATCGGACCAGGAGCTGCTGGCCAAAGAGGCCTGGAATCCGCGCAAGTCCATCCAGCATGGCGGCCTGCTCAAGTACTGGCACGATGGCGAGTATCACGCCTACAACCCCGACGTCATCCAGACGCTGCACAAGGCGGTGCGCTCCGGCGACTACGCCGATTATCAGGTCTATGCCGACCTGGTGAACAAGCGCCCCATCGCCTGCATGCGCGACATGTTCAAGTTGCGCGAGGACGTCGCGTCGATCCCGCTGGACGAGGTGGAGCCGGTCTCGGCAATCGTGCGCCGTTTCGACTCCGCCGCCATGTCCCTTGGTGCGCTCTCCCCGGAGGCCCACGAGACCCTGGCCCAGGCCATGAACCGTCTCGGGGGCCGCTCCAACTCCGGTGAGGGCGGCGAGGACCCGGTCCGCTTCGGCACCGACAAGGTCTCCAAGATCAAGCAGATCGCCTCCGGGCGCTTCGGCGTGACCCCGCACTATCTGGTCAACGCCGAGGTGCTGCAGATTAAGGTCGCCCAGGGCGCCAAGCCAGGCGAGGGTGGCCAGCTCCCCGGTCACAAGGTCAACGAGCTGATCGCCCGGCTGCGCTACTCCAACCCGGGCGTGGCGCTGATCTCGCCGCCGCCGCACCACGATATCTACTCCATCGAGGACCTGGCGCAGCTGATCTTCGACCTCAAGCAGATTAACCCGGATGCCCTGGTCTCGGTGAAGCTGGTGGCGGAGGCCGGCGTCGGTACCATCGCCGCCGGCGTCGCCAAGGCCTATGCCGACCTCATTACCATCTCCGGCTACGACGGTGGCACCGGCGCCAGCCCGCTCACCTCGGTCAAGTACGCCGGCTCCCCCTGGGAGCTGGGCCTGTCGGAGACCCACCAGATCCTGCGCGCCAACAACCTGCGCGACAAGGTCAGGGTGCAGACCGACGGCGGCCTGAAGACCGGCCTCGACGTCATCAAGGCGGCCATTCTCGGCGCCGAGTCGTTCGGCTTCGGCACCGGCCCGATGGTGGCGATGGGCTGCAAATACCTGCGCATCTGTCACCTGAACAACTGCGCGACCGGCATCGCCACGCAGGACACCACCCTGCGTAGCGATCACTACGTCGGTGAAGTGGAGATGGTCACCAACTACTTCGGTTTCATCGCCGAAGAGGTGCGCCAGCTGCTGGCGCAGCTGGGTTGTCGCTCGCTGACCGATCTGATTGGCCGTACCGATCTGCTGGAGATACTCGAGGGCAAGACGCCCAAGCAACAGCGCCTCGATCTCTCGCCGGTGATCTCCGACGGCGGCGTTTCCGCCGACAAGCCGCGTTACTGCCTGGCGCCCAAGAATGAGCCCTTTGACCGTGCCGAGTTGGCCGAACAGATGGTCAAGGACGCGCTGCCCGCCATCGAGGGCAAGACGGGCGGCGAGTTCCATTACGCCGTCAAGAACGTCAACCGCTCCATCGGCGCCCGCCTCTCCGGTGAGATCGCCAAGCGCCACGGCAATCAGGGCATGACGGAAAATCCCGTCGTTCTGCGTCTGAACGGGACCGCCGGCCAGTCCTTCGGCGTCTGGAACGCCGGTGGCCTGCACATGCATCTGGAAGGTGACGCCAACGACTACGTGGGTAAGGGTATGACCGGCGGCAAGCTGGTGATCTATCCGCCCGCGGGCAGCTCCTTCAAGACCAACGACACCACCATCATCGGCAACACGTGCCTGTATGGGGCTACCGGCGGCAAGCTGTTGGCCGCGGGTCTGGCCGGCGAGCGCTTCGGTGTTCGCAACTCCGGTGCCCATACGGTCGTCGAAGGAATAGGCGATCACGGTTGCGAATACATGACCGGCGGTGTCGTCACCGTTCTCGGCTCCACCGGCGTCAACTTCGGTGCCGGCATGACCGGCGGTTTCGCCTTCGTGCTCGACAGGGATAACAGCTTCGTGGACCGCTATAACCACGAACTGATCGACATCCACCGCATCGGCGGCGAAGAGATGGAGGGCCCGCGGGAATTCCTCCAGGCCCAGATCGAGGAGTTCGTCGCCGAGACCGGCAGCGCCTGGGGCCAGGGAGATCCTGGAGAACTTCTCCGATTTCGCCGAGAAGTTCTGGCTGGTCAAACCGAAGGCGGCCGAGATCGAAACCCTGCTCGACACCCTTGAGCGGGCGGCTTAGGTCGAGGTAAACCACGGGGGGCACGGGGAGCACGGGGACTTATAAAGGGTTCTCGGCTTCCGGTGCCCCCTGGAAGGATTGAATAACGTTCAAGGTCGCCATCGAGAACACGGCATTTGTTTTTCCCTGTGTTCCCCGTGACCCCCGTGGTTAAAAAATGTTTCGAGATTGAACGATGGGCAATAATTTTCAGTTCATTCAGGTTCCGCGTACCGACCCGGAGAAGAAGTCCGCGGAGGTGCGCATCAAGGAATACCGGGAGATCTATGGGCAGTTCGATGAGGCCTCGTCGGCCCAGCAGTCGGACCGTTGCCTGTCGTGCGGCAATCCGTACTGCTCCTGGAAATGCCCGGTGCACAACTACATTCCCAACTGGCTGAAGCTGGTGGAGGAGGGCAACCTGACCCAGGCGGCGGAGTTGTCCCACCAGACCAACACCCTGCCGGAGGTATGCGGTCGCGTCTGCCCGCAGGATCGCCTCTGTGAAGGGGCCTGCACCCTGAATGACGGTTTCGGTGCGGTGACCATCGGCGCCGTGGAGCGCTACATCACCGATACCGCCTTCTCCATGGGCTGGCGCCCGGACCTCTCCGAGGTCAAGCCCACCGGCAAGACGGTGGCGGTGATCGGCGCCGGTCCGGCCGGGCTTGGCTGCGCGGACGTGCTGGTGCGCAACGGCGTCAAGCCGGTGGTATTCGACCGCAACCCGGAAATCGGTGGCCTGCTCACCTTCGGCATTCCCGAGTTCAAGCTCGAGAAGAGCATCATGACCCGTCGTCGCGAGGTCTTCGAGGGTATGGGCGTGGAGTTCCGGCTTAATATTGAAATCGGTAAGGATATTCCCTTCCAGGAACTGGTGGATGAGTACGACGCCGTATTCCTGGGCATGGGTACCTATACCTACATGAAGGGCGGTTTCCCCGGTGAAGATCTGCCCGGTGTCCATGAGGCCCTGCCGTTTCTCGTCTCCAACGTGAAGAACTGCCTCGACCTGCTCGGTGAGGATGAGGCATTCGTCTCCATGAAGGACCAGCGCGTCGTGGTCCTGGGCGGCGGCGATACCGCCATGGACTGTAACCGCACCTCCATCCGTCAGGGCGCCAGGAGCGTCACCTGTGCCTACCGCCGCGATGAGGCCAACATGCCGGGCTCCAAGCGCGAGGTGGCCAACGCCAAGGAAGAGGGTGTGAAGTTCCAGTTCAACCGCCAGCCGATAGAAATCGTGGGTGACGGCAAGGTGGAGGGCATCAAGGTGGTCACCACCCAGCTGGGCGCCCCGGATGAACGCGGGCGTCGCCGGCCGGAACCGGTGGCCGGTTCCGAAGAGGTGATCCCCGCCGATCGCGTGATCATCGCTTTCGGCTTCCGCCCGAGTCCTGCGCCGTGGTTCGAGGATGCCGACATTGAGGTGGATGAGCGCGGCCGGGTCAAAGCCGCCGAGAACCAGAACTTCAAAAAGCAGACCAGCAACGAAAAGATCTTCGCCGGCGGCGACATGGTCCGCGGCTCCGATCTGGTAGTCACCGCCATCTGGGAAGGCCGCAAGGCCGCCGAAGGCATCCTGGATTATTTGGAAGTTTGATTATTAACCACGGGGGACACGGGGATCACGGGGGTTTTTGATTGTTGAGGTCCCCAGTTGCCACCCGTGGTTAGGTCTTAGCCATTTGGCTTTGGAAATTCGATTTGTCGCGGAGGAAACCGGGGCCAAGGGAAAGTTTTCAAATTTCCCTTCCCCGTGCTCCCCGTGCACCCCGTGGTTAACTCTTTATGTCCGAATTGAAGAACGATCGTTTCCTTCGTGCGCTGGCGCGTAAGCCGGTGGATGTGACGCCGGTGTGGATGATGCGCCAGGCGGGGCGGTATCTGCCGGAGTATCGGGCGACGCGGGAGGAGGCGGGGAGTTTCCTGGATCTCTGCATGAATCCGGAGCTGGCCTGCGAAGTCACGCTCCAGCCGCTGGAGCGCTTCCCGCTGGATGCGGCGATCCTGTTCTCGGATATCCTCACCATTCCGGACGCCATGGGCCTCGGCCTCTATTTCGAGACCGGCGAGGGACCCAAGTTCGAGCGCCCGGTGCGCACCGAGGCAGACGTCAAAAAGCTGCCCGTGCCTGACCCCGAGGACTCCCTGCGCTACGTTATGGACGCGGTGCGGGTGATTCGCCGGGAGCTGGATGGCCGGGTGCCGCTGATTGGTTTCTCCGGCAGTCCCTGGACCCTGGCCACCTACATGATTGAGGGCGGCTCCACCAAGGATTACGCCCGCATCAAGGGCATGATGTACGACCGTCCCGACCTGATGCATCGGCTGCTGGAGAAAACCGCCGAGTCGGTCACCAGCTACCTGAACGCTCAGATCGCCGCCGGTGCCCAGGCGGTGCAGATCTTCGACACCTGGGGCGGTGTGCTTACCCCGCGTGACTACCAGGAGTTCTCGCTGCGCTACATGAAGCGCATCGTCGAAGGTCTCACCCAGGAGTCCGAGGGGCGGAAGGTGCCGGTCATCCTCTTCACCAAAGGTGGCGGGCAGTGGATCGAGGACATCGCCGCGACCGGTTGCGACGCGGTCGGCCTCGATTGGACCATCGATCTCGGCGAGGCCCGCCGCCGGGTCGGCGACCAGGTGGCGCTGCAGGGCAATATGGACCCTTCAGTCCTCTACGCGTCGCCGGAGCGCATCCGAAAAGAGGTGGAGGTCATCCTGGAGAGTTTCGGCCCGGGAGAAGGGCACGTATTCAACCTCGGCCACGGCATCCACCAGCATGTCGAGCCGGAGCGAGCCGCCGTCTTTGTCGATGCCGTGCACGAACTGTCCGCCAAATACCACCAGGATTAACGATTGCACCTCTCCCCTCGTGGTTGTTGGGAGTCAGCAGGAGCAAAGCCCGGCCCGCAAAAGCGGCGTCGGGCTTTTTTACGCCGGGGTCGGGCGAAGAAGCCCGGAACGTCTACCGTTACCCGTACAGGCAGCGGCGGGAACGGTACGGTGCAGCGTCGAACCGCAAAGGCGGTCGTAAAAGCCACTTTGCTGGCGCTCCTGGCGTGGAGCGCGAACACTCCAGCGCAAAGGGTTGAGGGGCTGATTCTCACTGGGCAACCGGTTCCCGCTGTCCCGTTGCAATGACCCTGAAATCGGAAGACGGGGACAGGAGTGCACCGGTCTACACCACCCGGTGGGGGCGCTATTTCTTCGACAGTGTCGAGCCGGGGGACTATATCCTGGAAATCTGGCCCAGGGGCTACAAGCACGGTCTGCCGGTCAGCCGGGAGGTTACGGTTCCCGATCGCGAACGGGTCGAACTTCAGACGATCATCGTGGATCGCGAATTCTCCCCCTGAACGAGCCCCGGCCCGGACGGGCCGGAGTTCGTGTGCAGGTTCACGCAGGCTGTGCTGCGTTCGCAGCGCTTTTCCCATCGCGACGGCGCAACAGGCCGAGACCGGCGAAGCCGGCAACAAGCAGGGCCAGGCTGCCCGGTTCCGAAACGGACACGCTGTCCCCGTTGTTCCACAGGGAGTATTCAATCGTTGGCGTTGCAAACAGTGTGGACATGGTGGAGGTGCCACCGTTCAGTTTTTGGTAGACCAGATTGCCTCCCGTCCACTCTGTCCACAGTGAGTTATACAGGCGGTCGCCATCCTTGATGGTGATTGGATAACTGAGCGAATCGAATTCGCTCGCACCGCTGTTCACCGGCGTGGAGCCGTTGTAGTACGCCACGATGTTATCGCCACCGGAGCTGAAACCGCCGGTGATGTCGCTCGCGCTGCCGATGGTGACATCGGATTGAATCGAGGCATTCCGGGCGTCGAAGCCCCAGAGGCCCAGGTAGTTCCCATTGCTCAAGTGATACACCTGCTGCTCGCCGCCGCCTTCGACCTGCAGATCGATGATCGCTGCGGCATTTGCGCCCGAGGCCAGCGACAGACCGAGCGCGGCGCCGGCCAGATGCCAAATTCCTTTTGCCTTCATACCGTTTCTCCCTGATAGAGCATAGTTACAGCCGCCGTTGCGACTAACGGAAGTCTATAAAACGGATAGGCATCTCGATATACGGTGAATCCCTACTCCCGGCGACGGGGAAGCTGTAGATCCCGATTGCGCGTCGGCAAAGATGGTTTTTATCCTTTGTCGGCCGGCGCCGCCCCGGGGCAGAGACAGAAGCGTGTGATCGCAACTAACAGTGCGAAATAGAGCAGCGTGGCAGCGGCTAAAAGAGTCGCGATTCCGCCGAACAGGTCGGGTGCCTTCATGAGGGTGGTCATCAGTGATTCCTGATAGGTGAAGTACCACTGCTCCCCCGGAGGAAAAACCCAGCGGTGGGCGGCGTAAAAGACCTTTGTGGGCCCGACCGCCATCACCGCCAGGGTCATAACGGCGGTACCTGTCGCGGTCCCCAGGAGGATGCGGGGCAGCGACGGGGGCGGGATGCCCAAGCGGTGCAACGCAATCGCGCTGATGACGAAAGCACCTGCCGCCCAATAAAAGGCGCCGTACATGAGATCGATCAGACGGGCCACGGATTGAAGGTGGCGCTTCTCCGGTGCCCGTAGAAAGGGCAGAGCCTCGCCCCGATTTCCGTGGTAGCGGATCGCATCCAAACCCTCGCCGTTTTTGTGCACTGCCGTTGCGATCGCGCTGAAGATGGCCAGTCGTTCCTGGCGGGTGGTCGTTTCAAAACCGTGGCGGTACCGGTTCCGTGGCCCCCACTGTTCGATGTGCCGGTCGATGGACAGCGTCCCATACCACCAGGGGTAACCGAAATCGACGATGCGCAGACTGCTCCAGGCCAGCAGGCCTGCCGTCACCAGCAAAGAGAGGGTAAAGAGGGTCTGTAGCGCTGCGCCCGACCAGCGTCGGGCGGTACCGTTTGCGAAGCCCATTCCGGAAGAGCCTTGTCTGTTGCGGGGGTTATCCTATACCGATGGACCGTCAAAAACATCCATCGGCTTCACCCCACTAGCTGTCTGCCCCCAGCAAGGCCTTGAGGAGCCATCGTCTGACCTCTTCGTGTACCTCATCGGCGACTTCGTCCAGTGTGTGCCCGCCTCCCGGATAGACGTGCATCGCCTTCGGTTCCCGGGCACTTCGGAAGACCACGGCCGAAGCGTAACTGGAGAGAATCGTGTCGGTATCGCCGTGTAAAAGGAGCAGTGAGCAATCCGGTCCCAGGCGGTCGACGACCGCTTGCGCGCCATGGCTCTGAGTGGCCAGGGTGACGACGGTTCTTATGGCTTGCGGCGATTCGGCAGCCGCCCGGATGACCACCGCACCGCCAAGGGAGTGTCCCACCAGGGCCAGGCGATCGAATCCCTCGTGGGCGAGGTAGCTTACCCCCGCGAGCACATCCTCAACGCCCATATCCATGTCGCGGGGGTTGCGGAACTTGAGTCGAAGCGAAGCGATCCCGTGAGCCGTCAGTTCGCCAGCCAGGGTGGGGTAAAGGTTGTCCGCGGGGGTATCCCAACCTCCTCCGACCCCACCGACCCAAATCACCGCCGCGTGAGCTTCAGGGGCTTCGTAAAATCGCCCCTCGATGAGACCGTCATCCAGCAATTCGAGATCAACGCGTCGATAATCGGCCATGGTGATCCTGTTGAGCAGTCTTGTCGGAACCTTCTCACTGAAGTTTAGCGACCGAAGGGATTGCCCGCCTGTCCCCGGAAGAACCGATTTCAGAAAGAGAGCTTTACCACGGCCAAGCCGCCGAGCAGCAGCGTTAAAAGTCCTACAGCGCATCGCAGCCGCGCCTCCGACAGCCGCCGAACGGTGCCCACCGCCAGCGGGACAGAGAGGGCAGCTCCCGCCATCAGAGGCGCCGTCAAAGCCCAGTCGGGTGGCCCTTCGAAAAGCCAGTAGGCGGACAAGCCCACGACGCAGGTGAGGCTCTCCGCCACGGAGGTAACGGCGACGGCGTGTTTTGGCGGAACCCCGGAAACCATCTGGCCGGAAGTGACCAGCGGTCCGTAACCCCCGCCGCTGAGACCCTTGTTGAAAGCGGCCACGGTTCCGAACAGCACGACACCTTTGATGCGGAAAGCGAAACGACGTTGTGCCGTGACCAGCAGTACAAGACCCATCGAACAGATGATCACAGCGATCAACAAGGTGAACCAGAATCGGGGGATATGGATGGCCACCACCACGGCTGCAACGGCCCCTACGGTGCTGAGACCGCCCAGAAGCCAGGCCGTGCTCCGTGCTCGCGAATCCCGCAGGAAGTCGATATTGCCGCCGCGGTGATGGCCGATACCTGCCAAAAGGCCGGAAACGGCCTCGCTGAACAGTACCGCGGGCACGATTTGCAGCGGTTCATAGCCGCCGATCAGCAGAAGCGGCGTGAGGGTAGTGCCATAGCCCATGCCAAGGCTGGAGTCGAAGTACTCGCAACCGAGGGCCAGAAAAAAGATGATCCCCCCGGCCTGAACGCTCGCGGGAACCGCCTCCCAGAGATCGCTGATCACAGACAGTCCCTGAAGGGAGACGCCGACCGCCACGACCGAGACCGTGAGGGTAAAGAGCCATTGCCGAATACCCGCGTGGGTGCGGACTCGGACAGAGACCTTGTGCATGATCCATCTCCGGATAGCTGACACTCTCCTTGCGCAATTGCCGTGCCACGCCGAAGCCGATCCGTAATCTCGGGGTCAAAGATGCAGCGTTCCCCGCGTGGTCCTTGCATGTGACGCTGCCCACTGGTGAAAAGGCCGAGGTACGGGGATTTCCCTCGGGCCCTGGTGTGGACTCCTGGCCTGAACGTTACGCCGGGAAATGATGGCGTCGTCACATATGCCGGCTTGGTCCGTCATATAGGATGGCCTCCTTCCTATTTGCTGGCTGGGGTGATGGAAAATAAACAGCAGCTCTTGCTATCCGTCTGGCAGGAAGTGGGTAAGCACATCCGACTGGACGAGGCGCTGGATCGTCTTTTTCCCCTACTTTGCACGCACCTGCCGCTGGAAATGTTCCTGGTTCGCCATCTGGATCCGGCGAGGGAAATTGTCGAGACGTTGGCGTTCAAACCGGACGGGATACAGATAGGTTCGCGCGACGCCTGTGGCAGCGGGCAAGTGGCTCAAATCGAATCCTGGTTGCGGGCTGGCGAGCCGTGGCGCGGCGACTGGAGCGGTATGCGGGAAGCGTTGCCGGGTCTGTTACCGCCGAGCGGTGTTGGCGATGTGATTGCGTTGCCGCTGGGCCAGCGGGGATTCCTGCTGTTCGTGGCGCGGAGGGGCCGTTTTGCTCACGCCGATCTCAACCCGGTATCGGCGCTGTGCGAGCCGATGGCGGCGCTTTTGGCCAACGATCGGCGTCTGCACGAACTGACCACCCTGCGAGAAGCCGCCGAGGCGGATAATCGCTCGCTTCTCGCCCGCCTCGGCAGGCAGGGGATCCGCGATACGATTATCGGCGCCGACAGCGGATTGCGAGAGGTGATGGAGAGGGTGGCCCTGGTCGGTCGCTCCGACACCCCGGTGCTTATCTTCGGAGAAACCGGCAGCGGCAAGGAGGTGGTTGCGCGTGCCCTTCACAAGCAGTCACCACGCAAGCAAGGCCCGTTCCTGCGGGTCAATTGCGGGGCGATTCCTACGGAACTGATCGATTCCGAGCTGTTCGGCCATGAGCGCGGCAGTTTTACCGGTGCGGTGAGTCAGCGCAAAGGCTGGTTTGAGCGGGCGAATGGCGGGACCCTGTTCCTGGACGAAGTGGGCGAACTCTCACTGGCAGCCCAGGTGAGACTGCTACGCATCCTGCAGGATGGCACCTTCCAGCGTGTTGGTGGCCAGCGGCAATTGCGTGTGGATGTCCGGGTAGTGGCCGCCACCCACCGCGACCTGGGGGCAATGGTGCAGAGCGGCGGGTTTCGTCCCGATCTCATGTATCGCCTGGCGGTGTTCCCGGTGCGGCTTCCGGCGCTGCGGGAGCGGCCCGAGGATATTCCCGACCTTGCCAACCACTTCGCCCTGCGGGCTGCCCAGCGGCTCGGGCTGAGACCCCATCCGCCCGACGAGCAGGCGCTGTCCCTCCTCGCCGCCTACCCATGGCCGGGCAACGTCCGGGAGTTGGCCGCGGTTATCGAGCGGGCGGCCATACTCGGAGATGGCGAACGCCTCGATGTCGCGACCGCCCTCGGCGTGCAGCCGGACGTCGGGCAGCCGGAGGCCGTCCCGGCCCGGAGCGATGCCGGCCCTTTCCCAACACTCAACCAGGCGGTTACGCGCCATATCGAGGCCGCCCTGCGGCAGTGTCAGGGGAAAATCGAAGGGGCGGGAGGCGCCGCCCGCCTTCTGGCGGTGAACCCCCACACGCTGCGGGCGCGCATGCGCAAGCTGGGGATCGACTGGGCGTGGTTCCGGATGCCCCGCCCACCGTTATAATGGACTCTCCTTCAACACGGCCGGGGCGATGGAACACTACAAACTGGTGCTTCCCGAGCACCTCAACCATTACGGTTATCTGTTCGGCGGCAACATGCTCAAGTGGGTGGACGAGTATGCCTGGATAGCGGCCAGCCTGGAGAATCCCGGCTGCAAATTCGTCACCATCGGGATGGATCGGGTGGAGTTCCGCAAAGGCGTGACCAAGGGCTCCATCCTCCGCTTCGACGTGCAAAAGGCGGAGCAGGGGACCAGCTCGATCCGCTATACGGTGAATGTTTTCGCCGACGACATCGAAACCGCCCGGGAGGAGACCGTCTTCTCCACCCACGTCTCTTTTGTCTGCCTCGATTCCGGAGGACGGAAGATGCCCATACCCGCCTCGCAACGCTGAGGCTATATTGGCCCGCCGCTTGCATCTACCCTGCCAGCGAGACACTTCGCGTCACAATTCCGTCAGGAGGGTTTGCAAATGGCCGCACCGGTTTCCAACGATTTGACTCCGAAGCTCGACGCCCGTCAGGGCCGGGGTGCGGAGCGCAGCAAGGCCGACGAGGTCCCTCTCAAGGGGGAGCCTGAGCGGGAGGCGTCCGCTCCCCAGTCGGGGGATGATACTGTCAGCCTCAGTCAGGCCGGGCGGCTGATGAGCAATGAGCCGCCGGAAAAGGGCCGGGGGCCGAATACGCCCGAAGAAGCACAGAAGCTGGTTGCCCGGTTCCAGGAGAAGTTGGCGGCGAACCCCGGTTTTGCCAACGCCCTGCACAACGCGAGTGAGGTCAGCCGTCTGGCCACGACCCTGGACAACTACGCCTGAGGGATTTCGAAAGAGCCTGCGCGGACGTGATTGCCGCGGCGCGGCGGAAGGATGCCGCTCCATCTCCGGGGCGGCTTCCGGCTACTGGACGACGAAATCCGTGAAGTAGACCGCGTTCACGCCCTCTTCGATCCCCGCCACGTCCGCCAGCACCTGCTGAATGGCACCCTGCGCCTCCCGGCGGATCCTCTCGCGCCCCTCCACGTGGCTCATGGTCTCTCTCGACTGGTGGGCCAGCAGCATGAGCAAGGCATCGCGGACCGGCGGCATGTTGTCCTCGATGGCCTTCGCTACCTTGTCGTCGCGTGTCATCACCTGTACCGACACCTGCATGAAGTGCATGCGGCGACCTTCGGCCTTGAGGTTGACCACGAAAGACTTCAGGGGCAGGTATTTCGCCTCGCCCGGCGCGATCTCCGTTTTTTCTCCGGATTCGGCCCGGATCGGCATGGATAAGGCCATGATCAGGAGGAAAATCAGGCTCGGCAGTGGGCGCATGGCAGGTCTCTTCCGGGGGAGGGGGGAACAGCCTGTGATTTTGCCACGAACCGCCGGGTAAAATAAGGGGCCGATGTGCGCTTCGTCCGATGCAGACTCATCTCGGGCGGCTGCAGGTCAAGGCTTGCGTCGCTTGGCCCGGGGGTGGGCCTGATCGTAGATCCGGGCCAGGTGTTGAAAATCCAAATGGGTATAGACCTGGGTCGTACTGATATCGGCATGGCCGAGCAACTCCTGGACGGCGCGCAGATCACCCGAGGACTCAAGGATATGACTGGCGAAGGAGTGTCGCAGCATGTGGGGGTGAACCGGTATTTCGAGTCCCTGTCGCCGGGCATGCTCCCGGAAGCGCTGCTGTACGGCGCGTCCGGACAGGCGTTTGCCGCCTCTGCCTACGAACAGGGCCTTCTCCTCCACACTGGCCAGTTCACCCCGCTGGGGTAGCCAGAGAGCGATGGCCTGCAGCGCCTTGCGACCCACCGGGACCACCCGGGTCTTTGCGCCTTTACCGGTCACGCGGACCACCGCGTCGTCCCGATCCACATCGGTCAGATCGAGCCCTACCATTTCCGCCAATCGCAGACCTGATGAGTACATCAGTTCCAGCATGGCCCGATCCCGCACCGCCAGCGCGCTGTCCCCGGCGATGGTCAACAATTGCTGCATCTGATCGACATTGAGCGCCTTGGGCAGACGCTTTTCGCTTTTCGGCGCGGGGACGTCGGCCCCCGGATTGTGGGTCGCGACCCCTTCACGAATCAGGTAGCGAAACAGACCCCGCAGGGCGGAAAGTTCGCGCTGCTGGGTGCGGCCGCCGACCCCGTTGCGATGGCGCCAGGCAACGAAGGCGCGGACCTGATGGATGGTCACTTCGCTCCAGTCACCGATGCCCCGTTCAGTGCAGAAGCGCACCAGTTGCGCCAGATCCCGGGCGTAATTTTCCGTTGTATGGGGGGAGAGCCGACGCTCCAGACGCAGATGATGGAGAAACCCGTCGATATGCGCCAGCGCCGCCTCGTTCATTGCGCGTCCAAATGGGCGCGGAAAATACGTGTGGCCACCGCACCGAGGTGGGAGACAAAGACCGTACCCATCCCCGGGTGGAAGCGCTTCGGGGTCGACGCTGCCCACGCCGAGCAGCCCCAGGCAGCTATCTCGTTGGGTTTCGCAAAGCGGCAGCAGGATGGAAGAAGCCACTTCCTCCGCCGCACCTCCAAAGAGAAATTGTTTTTGCTCGGGGGTGATATAGCCGCAGACCGGGCGTTTTTGGTTCAGGGTCTTGGCGAAGGAGGCCAATTCCGGGGCGGAGGCATCCGTGGCTTCCGGTCGGTCCCAGTCGCCGAATAGCCGCAGGGCAACGAAATCGGCATGGAAGTCTTCGCGCAGCCCCTTTTCCAACGCTGTTAGCGCCTCATCGATGGTCCGGCTCGTGATCAGTTCAAGGATCAGCGCCTGCAGCCGCTCCAGTAGCATCTCGTTGCTACGGGCGGCCTGGGCGAGGTGCTGGAGATGGCGCTGCAATTCATCGTTCCTCTCGCGCAGCCGCTGGACCTGGCGCTCCACCAGCGATATCGCACCGCCGCTCGCGTGGGGGATCTGCAGTTGCTCAAGAAGCCTCTCCCGGCCCGCAAAGAAATCGGGATGGCTTTCAAGATAGGCGGCGACGGTGGCCTCGCTCGGTTCCGTGGCCGCTTCCGGGGTACTCTGCTCTGTCATAGCTCGATCTCGCCTTCGAATACGTGTGCCGCAGGACCGGTCATCCACAACGATTCGCCCGGGCCGGGCCAACGGATGGTCAGGATGCCTCCCGGCAACTCGACATCAACCTGTTCATCCAGCAGGCGCCAGCGCCGTCCCACCGCGACGGCGGCGCAGGCGCCGGTACCACAGGCCAGGGTTTCGCCCGCACCGCGTTCGAAAACCCGTAGCCGGATGTGGCCCGCATCGATGATCTGCATGAAACCGACATTGACCCGTTCCGGGAACAGGGAATGGGATTCGAGTTCCGGCCCCAGCGTTTCGATCGGTGCCTCATCGACATCGGCGACGCGAAGCACCGCGTGGGGATTGCCCATGGAGACCGCCCCCACGGTGAGGTGGCGACCGGCCGCTTCGAGGGCATACTGCTCGTGCTCTTCGTCCGCTACCATCGGCAGGGCCGCCGGGTCGAAGCGGGGACGGCCCATGTCCACCCGGACCCGACCGTCCGCTTCGGTATGAAGGTGAATGACTCCCGAAGCGGTCTCCACCGCGATGGACGCCTTCTCGGTCAGCTTCTGGTCGCGGACAAAGCGGGCAAAGCAGCGGGCACCGTTGCCGCACTGCTGCACTTCGCTGCCGTCGGCGTTGAAGATCCGGTAACGGAAGTCCACCGCCGGGCTCCGGGGGCGCTCCACCAAAAGCACCTGATCGCAGCCGACGCCGAATCGGCGGTCCGCCAGAAAGCGCACCTGTTGGTCGGAAAGTGAAACCGTCTGGCGGACTCCGTCGAACACGACAAAGTCGTTGCCAAGTCCATGCATTTTGCTGAATTTAAGCTTCATTTTACTTGTTTTTGGGACAGTTCCCGGCAGGCGGTGCCAGAAGCCGACAGTAATCCTTCCACAGGCAGCGGTTCATCACCACGGTCAGCCCGGCGGCGCGGGCCCGTTGCGCCTCGGATTCGTTAACCACCCCCTCCTGTAACCAGAGCATCTTCGCGCCCCTTGCAATGCAGGTATCGACAATCGGTCCCACGTGCTCGGGGGCCCGGAACACATCCACCAGTTCAAGCGGTTCGGGTACCTTTGTCAGATCGGCGTAGGCCTTTTCACCCAGAACAGCGTCGGTGCCCGGCCGCACCGGTACGACGGTATATCCGAATCCCTGCATGGCCTGCGCCACCTTGAAGCTGGCACGTTCCGGTTTGGGAGAGAGTCCGACCACGATAATGCGGCGGGTGGCCTGAAGTTGCTGCCGGACGGTCTCATCGGGGGGATTGTCGAAAGCCATTTACGCCCCTCCTGTATCGTCTCGAAGCGTTTTCGCCGAAGCGGTGCCCGTCGGAATTCGGCTATCGGGGCAACCGGCCGCTCACCGTGAAATGGCGATCACCCTCTACCTTAACCTCTAACGCCAGCCCCGCGCTTATCAATTGTTCCCTCACTTCGTCGGGCCGGTAGGCCGCGAGCAGGGAGTGGTAGAAATCGTGGCGCAAAATCTCCGGTTCATCGGCGGCATAGGTGTCAACCAGGGCTTGCGCCTGTTCCCGGCTCTCGGGGCGCATCAAATCCATGACAAATACCGGCGCACCCGGCCGTCCGTGGGCGCGTATGGCCTCCCAAAGTACCATTGGATCGGCCAAATGGTGTAGCAGGCTGTTACTGATTACCGCATCGTAGCGCTCGCGGGGCAGTCCGGCGCCGGGGAGATAACCTTCGATGAGCCGGATGCGTTCCCCGAGGCCGCAGCGGTCAACGGCCGCCTCGCCCAGGCACAGCATGGCCCTTGCGCCATCCACGCCGTGCAATTCACAGGCCGGGTGGTGTCGGGCGACGCGGAGGGTGATATCTGCCGGGCCACAGCCCAGGTCCAGCATGCAGCCGGTCAGGCGCTGGCCGCCGAAGGCCTCGTTCAGCAACTTGCACGAAGTGTTCGTGCGGGGCTTCGAAATCGGCTTCGGCGTAGGCGCGCGCCTGCTCCGCCTCGTTCATCAACTCCGGTTCGGGGACTCTTTCCATTTCACTCAAGGCCTGACCGCACTGCTAAAGCCCTTGCGCTCTTTGCGCCTTTGCGGCGGATTGTATTCAGTCAAGGAAGCAGTCGTTCCGAGGCGAACAACTCCTCTACCCGCTCTCTGGGTCGGACCTCATGGACGGTTTCGCCATCCACCATCAGTTCCACCGCACGCGGCCGGGAGTTGTAGTTGGAACTCATGGTAAAGCCATAGGCGCCCGCTGAGCGCACCGCCAGCAGATCGCCTTCGGCCAGCGCCAACTCGCGCCCCTTGCCGAGGAAGTCCCCGGTCTCGCACACCGGTCCGACGATATCGTAAGGGCGCGGTCGGGTATCGCCGCGCGGCACGACCGGGATAATGGCCTGCCAGGCGCTATACAGGGCCGGACGCATCAGGTCATTCATGGCCGCGTCGACCACCGCGAAATCCTTGTGTTCCGTATGCTTCAGGTATTCAACCCCGGTGAGCAGCACGCCGGCATTTCCCACGATGGCCCGCCCTGGTTCAATCAAGACCTCCAGATCGCGGCCGGCGAGCCGGTCCAGCAAAGGACCGGCATAATCGCCGGGCAGGGGCGGCTGTTCATCGCGGTAGGTAATGCCGAGCCCGCCCCCGAGGTCCAGGTGGTTCACCGCAATGCCGCGCTTGTAGAGACGATCCACCAGGATCAGGACCCGGTCCAGGGCATCGATGAAGGGGGTGACCTCGGTGATTTGGGAGCCGATATGGCAGTCGATGCCCGATATCTCGATGTGGGGCATCTTTGCGGCGCGGACGTAGACCGCCTCGGCCTGCTGAATATCGATACCGAACTTGTTTTCCTTGAGGCCGGTGGAGATGTAGGGGTGCGTTCCTGCGTCCACGTCGGGGTTGACCCGCAGCGACACCGGCGCCTTCACGCCTCGTTCGCCGGCTACCCGGTTGAGGTGATCGAGTTCCGGCTCAGATTCCACGTTAAAACAGCGGATCCCCACCTCAAGGGCGCGGCGCATCTCCTCTTCACGCTTGCCGACGCCGGAGAAGACCACTTTCGCGGGATCGCCGCCGGCCGCCAGCACGCGTTCCAGTTCGCCCACCGAGACGATATCGAATCCGGAGCCGAGCCGCGCCATGAGGCCCAGAACGGCCAGATTGGAGTTGGCCTTGACGGCATAGCACACCAGGTGTTCGACGCCGGTCAGTGCGGCATCGAAGGCCCGCCAGTGGCGCTCGATGGTAGCGCGCGAGTAGACGTAGGCGGGCGTGCCGTATCGGGCCGCGACCTCGCTGAGGTCGACATCTTCCGCATAGAGCCGGCCATTCCGGTACCCAAAGTGATCCACGGGCTAGCTCTCCTGTTGCTCGTCACCGGGAAGGTAGAGTGGGCCTTTGGCCCCGCACCCCGAGAGCATGGCGGAGACGCCCAGCAGCGCGATGACCGCCCACAGGACGTACTGTGCCCAACAAATTCGCATTGGAAATCGGCCTCAATCCGGTTCGGTTTTATCCAAACCGCGCAGTATAAACCGAGCCGATAGAGTGTGACCAAGGCTTGGACCGGACCTTGCCTTCCTGAAGGGCTCAATGCATGCCGGTTTCAGCGAATATCATGCAGTTTTTCGCCAAATGAGGGTGCGGTTGTTGGCGGGCATTTCGTGATCGGCGTCCAGCACAAGCCCGGCTCGGTTTGCCAGGTCATCCACGGCCTCGAAATCGCGGATCCCGCTGGCGGGGTCACGCGCCCTGAGCCATTCATCGAAGCGGCCATTGCTCTCGCTGGTGTAGTGGCCGGCGTAGTTAAACGGGCCGTAGAGGGCGAACTTGCCGCCGGCCGGCAACAGATGGCCGATGCCGGCGAAAAGGCATTTGACCGATGGCCAGGCCATGATATGGACCGTGTTGGCCGAAAAAACGGCATCGAAACCCTTCATCTCACTCCATTCGCGGTCGCAGGTATCAAGGAGAAGGGGCGGCAGGACATTGTCCGGACCTTCGGCGATCCAGGCGTGGATACCGGGGTGATTCTCCGGAAGATCGGCGGTTTGCCAGACGAGATGGGGCAGATGACGGGCGAACCATACGGCATGCTGACCGGTGCCACTGCCGACCTCGAGCACACGTGCCCGATCGGCGAATACGCTGCTCAATATGTCCAGGATCGGTCGCTTGTTCTGTTCGCAGGATTCCGCAAATGGTTTGGGCATGGTCTCTCCTGTACACCCCCGATGATATTGAGTAACAATGGCCTGAGCAGATAATGATATACATCAAGGTTAGATTATTAGGGTTTGCTAATCTTGCAACAGTGATTCGCCGGCACTCTGGTTATAAGGAAGGGGGATTATGAGACGCCTGCTTGCCCTGCTGTTTGCGCTGCTGGTTAGCGGACCGGCTTCCGCTGGTCCCGACGGTGCCGCCCTTTACGGGCGCCATTGCGCCGCCTGCCACGGAAACGATGGCCATGGTGGGGTGGGTGTGCCCCTGGCGCTACCGGATTTCCTGGCCAACGTCAGCGATACCTATTTTTTCAAAACCATTCGGCAGGGGCGTCCCGGCCGGGTGATGCCCGCCTTCAATAACCTCAGTAGCGCCCAACTGCAAGCAATCATCGGTTATATCCGCACCTGGATGCCGGAAGGCAGCACAGCCCCTGCCTACAACACGACGCCGGTCAGCGGTAACGCCGGGCGTGGAGAGATGCTCTTCGCCGAGCGCTGCGCCGCCTGTCACGGGGCCAACGGCGAGGGCGGTTCCGGGACCGGGGTCACCTTCTCGCGGCCGCGCGACCTGCCCGTCATTCCCCCCGCCCTGAACAACACGGCCTTTCTGGATGCGGCCACCGATCAGATGATAAAGGCGACCTTGATGGAGGGCCGCGAAGGCACTCCGATGGCCTCGTTCCTCCAACAGGGGTTGTCGGAGCAGGACATCAACGACGTGGTGGCCTACGTCCGCTCCTTCGAAAGGGATCCGATACGCTGGGAGAAGCACGAAGGCGAGGAGCCTTATCTGGTCTTCGAGTCCTTCTCATCCTTTGACGATACCGTGGCGAGTCTCAAGCGGGCGGCCATCGGCCGGAATTTCCGAATCATCCGCGAACAGAATCTGGAGAACGGTCTCTTCCCGAAAGAGGAGGAGAACACCCGCCAGCGCATCGTCTACTTCTGCAACTTCAAGCTGATTAACGATGCGATGAAGCTCGACCCGCGGGTCGGTATGTTCATGCCCTGCCGCGTTACGGTGCTGGAGACGGCCGAGGGGACCGTCCAGCTGATGTCCATCAACCCCAAGTTCATGTCCCAGTTTTTCAACAATAACGCCCTGGATGAGCCGTGCACTCAGATGTATGAGACCTACGTGGGAATTATGGAGGAGGCGAGTCTATGAATCGGCGTGCTGCTCTGCTTTTCGTGCTTCTGGCCCTGGTCTCGGCCGGAGCCGTCAAGGCCCAGCCGCTGCTGATGGTGCGAGCCCAGCAATCTTTCCCCGAAACCATGCTGGCCCTGCAGAGCGCCATCAGCGACCGTGGATACCGCGTCTCGCGCGTACAGCGGGTGGATGTGGGGCTGACGGCCAGCGGTTATAAAACGGACAAGTACCGCATCGTCTTCTTCGGCAAGCCGGAACAGGTGCGCTCATTGACCCGCCAATACCCGCAACTGGTGCCCTACCTGCCGCAAAAGATCACCATTTTTGCGGAACAGGACGAAACGCTGGTAACCACGGTCGACCCTGCTTTCTACCAGAAGCTGGTCAGCGATCAGGAGGCACAGACCATCTTCGAGCGCTGGCGCTCAGATGTGCAATCGATTCTGGATGAGCTCTCGGGAGGGGCGGGCGAGCTTTGAGGGCGTAAGCGGACAGAACCGTCGGCTACTGATTGAAACGCTCCATGGCGCGGTTGAGCTGGTCCTCAATACGCTGCTTGTAGTTGAGAAACTGCACCGTCTGCATCTTGTTCGCGCCCTGTTCGCCGATGACTGGTCGGGCGAGACTGATGTCGGTGATGTAAATGGGATAGGCCTTGCCGCTTTTGCGCAGTTCGAGCACATATTCCACCACGGCATTGAACAGGCCCCCGCCATGCTCCAGCGTGGAGAATTCCTTCTCATCGCAATAGAGGGTGAACTGAGTCCGATCATCCTCATCCATATCCACCATGACCTGAAGACTGAAATAGCGCTTGTCGCGCTGTTCGAACTCGGGCGCCCTGCGATTCAGTATCAGCTGTCCCGCTGCATCCCGGCCGACGGCGAAAAATTCCACCCCCTCGGCGGGAGTGACCGCCTCGCCATCCTGCATCTGAAAGTTCATCCGGTTCAGTACCGCTTCGAAGAAACGACTGTACTGATTGACCAGCGTGTCGCTGCTGAAGAAGCTGGTGCGCTGGAAAAACAGTGAGCCCCGCTCATCCAGCACATAGATCTCCACTTCGCTGCCCACGGGCCGATAGAAGAGCTGGACGAAACCGGGCTTGTTACGCGAGTAGACCAGCGGCAGGACGGTACCCCTGAGTGCATGGCGATCGATCACCACCGGACTGAAGGCCTTCTGCTGCTGTCCCAGGTAGCGCAGCAGGGCGGACTGGTTATCCAGGGCCTTGTAGCGCAGGGTATCGCTCTCGAACTGGAGCACGAAGTAGCCCCGGCCTGCGGCCAGCACGTAGCGCGTCTCGGAGGGATTCTTGCCGGTGTAGTAACAGGCGGTAACGTCCCTGAAGAGTTCCTGAAGACGGTGGCTGACCGTCAGTCCCTTAAAGGCCGAAAGTCCGTGCGCGATGATCGGCGGCGGCATCTTTCCGGCTGAGGGCGGCAGCCACTTGAGATAGTCGCGCAGGCACTCCACCACGCCCTTGCCGCCGGAGTAGCGGTGGCTCATGACCTCCTTCCAGCTGGTGACCAGGACCTGGTCGACGCTGATCACCAGGTTCTCCGCATTGAAGCCGAAGCTCAGCGCATCGGAGCTCCCGGCGGGACTCGTCTCGCGGGTCAGTGCGGTACGGTCAGAGCCCTTGAGGCCCATATTTACGAACAGCACGGCTTTTTCGACCCGCGCCGGGCGGGCGAAGTCGTCGATGGAACCACCACCCAGTTCGCCCTGAGGGAAGCTGCTTCGCAGGTGCTTGAACAGGGTATTGAAGTCCTTGGTCGAAAAACCGCTGCCGCGCTGGTACACCGCCACCGCCGAGCGGTCATCGAGGATGTCGTTGAAGTAGCTCCAGGCGATCAATTCCACGATCGATCGGACGCGCTTTAACGGCGTTTCACGGCGGGCCCGATCGGGTTGCACCACGCCGGCGTAGAGCAGCCAAATCGGCTGGCGGTTTTCATCCATCGCCTCGTGGATGGTCAGGTGCGTCTCACGCAAATTGCTGGCAATGCCGCGATTCAGCAGCTCGATCTTGCCGGCCTTGCGTTCGTAGGCGGAGTAAAGCTTGCGCCCCAGAATGGTCAGGTCGCGCTGGCTGATCATCGCCACACCGGCATAGCGACGGGCAAAATCCGAGAGGAAACGATAACTGGCGGCGAGAGCCTCAAACAGCGTACGTCGCTCTTCGACGACCCGGCCCACCTTCCATCCGTCGCGGGCATCGGCGAGGGTGAGATCGCCCTTGGACCAGCCCCAGGCGCGAATGCGCGCATTCAGCAGCTGCCTTCGCCAGTGTCCGGTCTCCCCCTTTTCCAGTGAAAGGCGATGGTTCACCTTGAAGTAGAAACAGCGCCGCGCCAGCTCCAGGCGCCCGTGCTCCTTGCGCTCTTTCAGGTACGCCTCGACCTTGTCCAGCATCATGAGGTAGGGATCGAGACAATCCAGATCTTCCTCGCCCTCGAAGACCAGGCGCTTGAAATCCAGGCTCAGCAGGCTGATGTAGGGGTACTCGGCGGCATAGGCCTCGATGAGCAGAAGTTTCAGGGCCGATTTGTAGGGCGAGTCGATGCCCTTGGAGAGCTGCCAGATGGCGGCCCCGAAGAACTCCTCGGCGGGTACATGGGCCAGCCCCCCGAAGTCGATGGTATCGTTGACCGCCTTGAAGCGCTTGGCTTTAAGCGCTTCGGTGAAGGCGTCGTAATCCGCCTCGTACTGCGGCGGCACCAACCACCAGAGCGGAAACCGGCCCGCCACCAGAACCCCGGTGCGGTAGAACTCCTCCAGCAGCAGGTCGTGCTGAGCGGTGCCACTGCTCTCGGAGCTGACGACTTTCTGTTCCTGACCGAACGTCTCGGGATTGATTAGGAAAAAATGCACCTCAAGCCCCAGACTCTCGGCCCATTTCTCGACGCCGTCCGCCTTCCGCTGCAGCAGCTCGATCTGCTCTTCATCCAGTGTCGGCTCATGACAGAGCCAGATATCGAAGTCGCTGTCTTCGGAATAGGCCACCGTCCCCGGGCTGCCCATCAGGTAAATGGCGGTAATCGGATAGTGGGGTTGGACGGACTTGCGGTACTGGAAGCTCTTGGCGATGCGCTTGGCCAGATGCAGCGCCACGCGGTCCGGCGTATAGCCGGGGACACCCGCCGGCGTATCTCGGGCGGAATAGCCCGGCAGCATCGGGTGGTTCACTTCAAACAGCAGGGGCACCAGATCGAGAAAGGCGCGCTGGCGCTCCCGCAGCGTCTGGCGGGTGCGCTTCAGGCGCGCCTCGTTGATCGACCGGAAGCGGCGCTCAACCGCTGGGAAATCGATTCCGGCCGTATCGAAGTCGACCGTTCCCGCCTGTGTTGTAATGATTTCTTCCACTCCAGTCTTCCTACGGAGCCAGACGGCGCATTCTACGCCCGTTTGGAGGCGGGCTCTAACCGAGCCGGCAGGCCCGGAAAAAGGGTCGCGACTTCGGTTCAGGGATTATCGGGATCACAGCTCCCCAATCGGATCCACTGCCCCCTGTCGCATCGCAGCAGTTCATCACCGCTGCACACCAGGCTCTTGTGGGCGTAGCTCTTGTTGTTGAAGTAGCAAACGGCCGACTCGCCCAGTTTTTGCTCCACTTCCTCGAAATCCTCGGCGGTTTCCTCGATCACGGGGGAGTTGCGCTTCTCCGGATCGGGCGCGCCGACATGGGGCGCTCCAACTCTCTCGACCATGATTGTCCCTCCCTTTCGAATTGTCCGGGGAGACTGCCTTGGAAAGCCCGGTGTACTGTTGCATGCTTGGCGATACTTTCAGAGCCCCCCAAAAATGTCAGGACAAGGCGCAGCGCTGGAAGCACCGCCAAGCATGCAACAGTACACTAGAATAGCGGCTGGCCCGGGCGAAACCAAGACAACCCTCAACAAGTAAAGCAGTTGGGCCGTCGAAGGGACACGGAAGCGCGAAAACCCCGTCGTGGTCTACTGCGGCTGGAAGTCCGTCGCCCGGCCGGCCACGCCCCGAACCCGATCCACCGGAAAGCGCCGCTCGTTGATGTCGGTTTTCTCATTGGCGGCCTTGACCAGGTCGACGCCCAGGCGGTCGGCGCAACGGATGAGGAAGATAAAAATATCCGCCAGCTCCATTTCGACCTCGCGCTGCTTATCGGGAGCCAGTTCCGCGCTCTGCGCTTCGGTGAGCCATTGGAAGTGCTCGACCAACTCCGCCGCCTCGGCGATCAGCGCCATGGAGAGGTTCTTGGGCGAGTGGAACTGCTCCCAGTCGCGCTCCTCGGCAAAGCGCCGGAGCCTGGCGTTCAATTCATCGATGCTGTCGGGCATGGCACGGGTTTCGGATGGGGTTTGCCTTAACTTACGGGAACACGCCACGCCGGTCGAGCGGGCAAAACACGGGCCATTTCATAAGGAGCGCAGCCACTTGGCCTTTCGCCGGGCGATCTCCTCGGGGTCGAGCTCCCATTTCCAGGTGGCGATGGCCCAGACGTGGCCGAAACGATCCTTGACCTTGCCGAAGCGATCGCCCCAGAAGGCATCCGCCAACGGCATCATCACCTCGCAGCCCGCCGCCACGGCCCGTTCGAAAACGGCATCGCAATCGGCCACATAGAGCCACAGAGTGGTGCTGGTGCCCGCCTCGGGAGCGCCCTCCCAGCCGCGGGGCGGGGCGTCGGCGAGCATCAGCGGGGAATCACCGATGCGCAACACGGCGTGCAGCACCGCCTTGCCGTCGGGCGCGTCGACCATCGGGCCCTCCAGACGGGCATCGAACACGTCCCTGTACAACTCGATGGCCGACCGGCAGTTGCCCTTGAACCATAAATGGGCCATGAGCGAGGGCATGCCTTCGGGTTTCGGCGCCGGTGCCGGTTTGTCCATGGCGGGCTCCTTCCCTGGTCCTTTGCAGAGAGTCTAGTGGGGACACTTTGAGGCCTAAAGCGCCACCGGTGCCTCTGCCCCCAGCTTCACATTGTCGACCCGCACATCCAGCTGCTCCAGACGCGACTTCAGCAACTCCGGGAAGCGCTTGTACCAGGTGGCATTGAGGGGCGAGGGGTGGGGCAGCGGGTGCAGGCGGAAGGCGCGGCGTTCGCCGTCCGGGGCCGTGAGCTCCACTTCGGTGGCCGTGAAGAAGCAATCCTCCCGGGCCCAGAAGGCCTCCAAGGCCTGGCGGGCTTCACGGGACTGATTGATACCGAACCAGAGGAAGGCCTCCCGGCCGAGGGTAATGATGTCGCTACCCTCCCAGGCATTAACCAGCAACTCGGCCATCAGCGGCTGGAACTGCTTTTTGGCCCGCATCAACCAGGCCTTGTTGCCGAGAGGTTTGTAGGGGACGGTGTTCGCCCAGAAAAAATGGTTGCCCACCGCCACCGAGGCATCGAAATCCGGCATCGGTTCGCCATAGAGATGTTGGTAACAGGCGCCCCGCACCTTCTGGCCGCCCGCCCCGATAAAGGGCATCCCGTGCCGGACCTCGTCACGGCCCGGATCGCGCCCGAAGAAGCCCACGCGAACCTTGGGATCCCCCAGCCCGATGACCGGGTCGAGAGGGTCCTTTCCACAGTCTTCATAGACTGCGGTATCGATGCGTTCGAGTTCCTGCGCTATGGCCCGAAAGGCCCGCCGCTGCTTATCGCTAATCATTCAATAGAATCTGACTCAAGGTTTGCCGCTATTATCCCGCAACGACCAGCCGTTTATCCATTCGTAGACGCCGAAGGGCGACGCCCCGCCGGACCACCGTCTCCTCTCCCTGAATACGGAAACCCTGCCCCTCAAAGAAGGACCGTGCCGTGAGACTGACCTCCGCAGAAAGGTGCCCAAGCCCCCGAGCGAACGCCTCGTGCTCCAGCTCCGCAAGCAGTGCGCGGCCGGCACCCCGCCTCTGGTGGGCATGGTGGACAAAAAGTGCCGAAATGTGGCCCGACGCTTCGAATTCGGCAAAGCCAATCAGCTTTCCCGACTCCTCCGCAACCAGGGTGAGGCGGTTCGGCATGCGCACATCGGCCCAAAGACGCGCATCCGGCACGGCCGGTGCCCAGGCATTTACCTGCTCAGTGGAATAGTCACGGCTACTGATGCGATGGACGGTGTCGTAGAAGAGGCGGACGATAGCCGGCGCATCCGTGGGCGAACCCGTTCTGACATGCATGATCCCATCAGGCTCCTTCGGTCGTCCGAAACGATCGCGCCGCCCGCCCGGGGCGCAGCGACTCCAGGACGTAGGTCCTTTCCTCCCCATAGTTTCAGAAGGACAAGTTCAGCTTCGGTTGATCGCAAATCGGCCTGACGTTTTTGGCACTTATTCCTCCAGATTTGCCGTCCAGGTCCCGTTCAGGTGCGAACGCCGCAGGTGCACCAAAACGCGTTAGTGTTGCCGATTATTGGCACTGGCTGTTGCACCGCTCTCGCACTAGCTCCGAAGCGAAGTTGTAACCGATAGCTTTCCAAGGCGTATTGTTCAGGCGGTGGACGAGTTCCCCGATATCGCAGTGCTTGAATCCGTGTTCATACCAAACCATATGCTCGAAACCCTGGCCGATTCGGTTCATTGAAGCCACGACGGAGCTGTTTTTGGTCTTGCAGAAATCCATTGGCCCGGCGTACTCACGAAGAATACGCTCGACTTGAGGCAAGGGGATGTCTTCGATCTGAAGAGACATGGCCAACCCTCGGACGAAACCGAGATTAAAGAGATCGGGTCTGTTGGCACGGACCTTCAACATGACGAATGAGAATAGCGTTTGTTCATTGGTCCAGATAACGACCTTCCGGCGATCAGCCATGATCAAATTGGCGTACCAGTCTCCGAGAGTGGTCTTCGTATGGGAAGCATCGATCTCGCCACAGGGCTTCACGTTGAGGTGCTTGAGCAGCTTGTTTGTGCAACGGAATGCCGCCAAATCCAATCTCCCGAAAAATCCAAATTACCGTCAGGCCGGGCTCGATCGAACGGCGGGCGTGTTCCGTTTCAACGCCTCTTCCACGGCCTCTTCTGTTGCGGGTTGTACCACTACCGCCTGCAAAGGGTGGATGGCATTCAGCTTATCCACCAGTTCCCGTTCGTCCTTTTTCGTCAGCACGATCACCCGGGCTTCGGGTGCGTACTTCACCAAAGAGTGCAGCAGGACGTCGAGGTTGCTGATGTTAGTAGCCTGATAATAGGTACTGAAGCCGTAGATGAACTCGGCAATGATGAAGTCGGGCGGCTGCTTCTTCAGCCGGCTGATCGCCTTGCGCTGGGACTCCAGGCGGATCTCTTCCATGCCGAGGCGACGATAGAGCCCCGAGAGGGGCGGATGGGCAGGTGATTCGATAATCGAATAGATAACGGGTGCCGACATGGGGGAGAGCGGTTTCCGGAGTTTTTGAATGTAAGCCACGGGCGGTCCGGCCTTGGCCGAGCGCGCGGCGCCTTCGCAGGCTTTTGACAAACTCCTTCTCCCTGAAGGAGAAGGGATAAAACCTTTTTTCAACAGGCTCTACTTGTCCTTACCCTTGCCCAGCATCGATTTCAGATCAGCAAACGGATTATGGGTGGCAGGGGCGGTCTCCTCCTTGCCGAGCCCTTCGTGGCCGCGGACATGCTCTTCGTAGCGCTGGTGTTCGTTGTCGTGGCAGTAGAGGCAGAGGTTTTCCCAGTTGCTGCCATCCGGCGGATTGTTGTCGTGGTTGTGGTCCTTGTGGTGAACGGTGAGTTCGTGGAGATTGGCGCGGGTGAATTCGCGCCCGCAGCGACCGCAGACCCACGGATGGATCCGCAGCGACTGCTCGCGGTAGCCCTGCTCGCGCTTTTCGGCATTGCGCCGGGCTTCGGCCACCACGCGGTCGAGTTTGTTGGAGTCGATGGATTGTCCGGGGCGGCGGGGCTTGGGCATGGGTCTTCCTCGTTATTCGGTGCTTGATTGCCCCCAAGTTTAGCGAGGAAGTGTCTCGACATCAGCCCTTCTGGTTGGAAGCGGCTTCCAGCCGCGAAGGGGGCTCCGTGAGGGGATTCGCGGCAGGATGTGGGAGCCGCATCCTGCCGCGAAGAGGGTTCCGTAAGGGTATTCGCAAGTCTGGAAGCTGCTCCCCCCGCGATTATGCCGCCTCTATCGCCGCCGCCCCGGCCCGATTGAGGGCGGACAGGACGGCCTTCATCGGCGCACTCAGGGTGTCGTGGTCCAGGGCCGCGCCGGAGACCCGTCGACCGTCCACGTTTAGCAGGACGTAGGCGGCGGCCTCGGCGTCGGTGCCCTCGCCCAGGGCATGTTCGCTGTAGTCGACGACGCTCACATCGGCCCCGTCGTGCCGGACCCAGGCATCGACGAAGGCGGAGAGGGCACCCTCGCCTTCGCCGTGCAGGAGCCGTTCGGCGCCGGCACTGTCCAGGCGTGCCTCGATAACTTCCCGCCCGTCCCGGCGGTCGACCTGGTAGCCCTCCAGGCGCACCGGTGCGGTATCCCGGACGAAATGCTCCATAAAAAGGGCGTGTATCGCCGCGCTGTCGATCTCGCCCGGCCGGGATTCGCTGGCCCGCTGAACCACCTGCGCCAACTCCACCTGCATCCAGCGGGGCAGGTGGAGGCCGTAATCGCGCTCCAGCACGAACGCTACGCCGCCCTTGCCTGACTGGCTGTTGACCCGGATGACGGCCTGATAATCGCGGCCCAGATCACGCGGGTCGATGGGCAGATAGGCCACCTGCCAGGGTTCATCCGCGTCCTGTTTGTTGAGGCATTTGCGGATGGCGTCCTGATGGGAGCCGGAGAAGGCCGTATAGACCAGCTCGCCCACCCAGGGGTGGCGTGGATGGACCGGCATGCCGGTGCTGTCGCTGTAGACCTGGATGACGCGGTCGGGATTGGAGAGGTCCAGCTCCGGGTCCACGCCCTGGCTGTAGAGGTTCATGGCCATGGTGACGATGTCCATGTTGCCGGTGCGCTCGCCATTGCCGAACAGCGTGCCCTCCACCCGGTCGGCGCCGGCCAGGAGCGCCAGTTCGGAGGCCGCCACGGCACTGCCGCGATCGTTGTGTGTGTGGACCGAGACGAGCACCGCCTCGCGGCGGCTGATGTGGGTGCAGAAGTACTCCACCTGGTCGGCGAACACGTTCGGAGTGGCGCTCTCCACCGTGGCGGGCAGATTGATGATGCAGGGTTGCTCCGCCGTCGGTTGCCAGACGTCCAGCACCGCATCGCACACTTCCACAGCGTAATCCATTTCGGTGTTCGAGAAGCTCTCGGGGGAGTACTGGAAGACCCACTCGGTGCCGGGGTGGCGGGACGCCTCGCGCTTCAGCCACTCGGCCCCCTGTACGGCGATGCGCTTGATGCCTTCACGGTCGCGCTCGAAGACCCGTTCGCGCTGCACGGTGGAGGTGGAGTTGTAGACGTGGACGATGGCCCGGTGCACCCCTTTGAGGGCGTCGAAGGTCTTCCGGATGAGTTCCTCCCGGGCCTGCACCAGCACCTGCACGGTGACATCCGCCGGGATCTGATCCTCATCGATGAGCCAGCGCACGAAATCGTAATCGGGCCGGCTGGCGGAGGGGAATCCCACCTCGATCTCCTTGAAACCCATCTCCACCAGCACCTGCCACAACTGCTGCTTTTGCTCCACCGACATGGGCTCAAGCAGCGCCTGGTTGCCATCACGCAGGTCGACGCTGGCCCAGCGTGGGGCCTTGTCGAGGGTGTGATTCGGCCACTGGCGGCGCTCCAAAGGTACCGCCGGCGCGGGGCGGTACTTGCGGTGGTCAAACGGTTTCACGGAGATCCTCCTCATCCGGGGTTTTCAATCTGCGCGTCGGCCCGGGAACCGCCAGGGCCAATCAGCCCTGGGGCTTTCCAGGCTCTCCCGCTCCCCTTGTGGGGGATTGCTCTCCCTCTGCCGGTTGGGTTTTGGGAATCGTCCGCCCTCGTGAGGCGGGCTGTGTGAGCTAGTGTACTGTTGCATGCTTGGCGATACTTTCAGAGCCCCCCAAAAATGTCAGGACAAGGCGCAGCGCGCAGGCAATGGTTATTCCCTTGTCAAGCGCTGCAACGCCGTCATGGCGTTTTTGGGGGGCTCCCTCCGGGCGAGCCGCTGGCCGGCCATCTGCGGCGTTGCGTTTCTTGGAAAGGGCGCGCCATTCCCTGCGAAACGCGCCTTGCATCTGGCCGGCCAGCGGCTCGCTGAATGCACCGCCAAGCATGCAACAGTACACTAGGGGTTCGCGTAGGAGAAAGATTACGCCATAACCGCAGGCAGAGGCTTGCAAAATGGGCCATGATAAGGCCAACTTACGCAATATTATTTCAGAATAATGGCTTTTCTGGCATGATTGTGCGCAGCGCGAGGCGTTTTGACGAATGGGAGCGCAAACCGGTGGAACTCGATCGTTATGACCGTCGCATCCTCGCCATTCTCCAGGAGGATGGTCGGATCAGTAACCAGGAACTGGCCGACCGCATCGGCCTCTCCCCCTCCCCCTGCCTGAGAAGGGTGAGGGCGCTGGAGGAGGCGGGGCTGATCACCGGCTATCGGGCGATAGTGGATGCCCGCAAGCTCGGCCTCAGTCTGATGGCGCTGATCCATATCTCGATGGACCGCCACACCCCGGAGCGCTTCGCCAATTTCGACGCTGCTGTGGCAGCCCTGCCGGAGGTGCTGGAGTGCCTGCTGATCACCGGTCAGGATGCCGATTACCAGCTAAAGGTGGTGGTAACCGACATGGAGGCCTTCCAGGTGCTGCTGCTTGAGAAGATCACGCGAATCGAAGGCGTCACCGGCGTGCACTCCAGCTTCGTTATGCGCCGGGTGGTGGACAAGAGCGCACTGCCGGTGGAACGCTGATCCCAATCTCGCGGTTGGAGGCCCGCCCTCGCGGCAAAAGCGTCAATGCCCTCCTGCCGGGGAGGAGTCCGCGGCTACCACATCAGATCGTCGGGCACCGGGAAGTTGGCGTAAGGGTCGTCCTCATCTTTGCCGGGTTCGTTGCAGACAATCAGGCAGGATTCATCCCGCTCCCGGATCTTTTCGGCCGCCGCCCTCGGTACGATATCGTATTGACCGTACAGCTTGACCACCGCCGCCTGTCCCTCGCTGAGCTGCTTGTGGACCTGCTCATTGACATAAAGCCGCTTGACCTTCTGGCCGTCGGCAAAATTGAAGGCGATTTCGCCATCCCGCTTGGGCAGCCGGTTGTCGGCAATCAGTTGCTTGATCTGCGCGGCGACCGCTTTTTGCTCCGCCTCCTGCTGACGGCGACGGTTGAGCTCCCGGTCGCGCTGGGCTTTTTGGGCCTGCTGCTGCTCATGGCGCTGACGGTTTTCATCCACGCCCCGGGCCTTCTTCTTGGGGCGCTGCTGTTTGGCCTTTTTGCGCTTGCTCTGTTCGACGGCCTTGGCCTTCTTTTCGTCGATCAGGCCCGATTTCAGCAATTGGTCCTGCAGCGAACTGCTCACTTCGACGGCTCCTCTGAAAACTGTCCGAAACGATTTAAACGAGTAGTTTAGCCCGGAATCCGTCCAAGGTGACTGCCCGGATCACGTAAGCCCCTTCTCCTCAACCCGGGTTGGGTCTGCGTTCCGGCGTAGGCGGACGGTCCGGCACATTGAAATCCCGCCAGGTTCGACGCGGGGGCGCGCCTTTTACCCGGGATTTTCGGGCTTGGTCAGCAGGATGACATCGTCACCGTGAAACTCAAGTCGGGCGCCCCAGCGATGGGCCAGCCACTGAAAGGTTTCCCGGGAGAAGAAGCAGACGTGGGTGATGTCGTTTTTGTAATGCCAGCCGGCGAACGCCTCCCTGTCACGGACCAGTTTGGTCATTACGCCCAGGCAGCCGCCGGGTTTCAGACATCCCCACAACCTTTCCAATTCGAAACCCGGACGGTGCAGGTGCTCGAACACCTCAGTCGCCGTGATGAAGTCATAGCGTTCGGAAAAGACGTGGGTCTCCGGCGCGTAAAAGGCGTCGTGGATCGCCATTCGGTGTCCCGTCTCTTCAAACATCACCGACAGGGTCGGGCCCGGGCCGGAGCCGAAATCAAGTCCGAAGCTGCCCGGCGCCAGACGCTTCTGCAACGGGACAAACAGTCGACCAAGGAAGCGTCGATAGCCCGGATCCCCCGGACTGTTTTTGTGCAGGTCGTATTCCGCCTTCTCCCGTTCCGCCGACACGCGGTAGGCTGCAGGCACGAATACCAGGTGGCAGTTCGAACAGCGCCGGTAGTGGCGGTGTTTATCCTCAGAGAAAGGCTGGGCACCGGCGGCGCCACAAAGAGGGCAGGAGCAGGATTGACGTTCCGGCGGCATGGTTTTTCCGAAAACTCGATCGTTTACAGGGGGGGCTGCGATTGACGCGGCGGAATGGTATCGGGATTCGGCCGTACGGTCACGTCCTTACAGGTAAGCGATGCGGCAGAGCTGCGCTCATGAGCCTGTCCACTTGGCCAGCGGTGGTATGGGGATGGAGGCCGTCGCCTCATGGTGCCCCAGCGAGAAGAAGAAGGTTGCGCCCTGCCCGGGTTCGCTTTCAAACCAGACTCTTCCGCCGTGGCGCTGGACAATGCGCTGCACTGTCGCCAGTCCAATCCCGCTGCCCTCGTACTCGTTGGGCCCGTGCAGCCGATGGAAGGGTTGAAACAGTGCACTGGCTTCACTCATATCGATGCCGATGCCGTTGTCTTTTACGTAAAAGGCCGTTTCGCCATCGCTGTCGGTGGCCCCGAACTCGATAATGGCTTCCTCCCGTTCGCGGGTGAATTTCCAGGCGTTGCGCATCAGGTTGTCCAGCAATGCCCGGATCAGTACGCTGTCGGCCATCGCCGCCAGCCCCTGCTGGATATCGAACCGGACGCGGCGATCGGGTTCGGCGGACCGGAGCTCCAGACTGATCTCCTCGACCACCGCACTGAGGTCAATCGCATCGTGATGCAGATCGGCGCGGATGGTCTGTGAGAGCTCAAGCAGATCATCGATAAGCCGCGCCATCCGCTCGGTGGCCTTACAGATCTTTTCGATATAGCCGTGCCCCAACGAATCGAGGTAGTGACCACAATCCTCTTCGAGGATTTGGCTGAAGCCGTTGATCGCCCGAAGGGGGCCGCGCAAGTCATGTGACACCGAGTAACTGAAGGCCTCTAACTCCCGGTTGGCAATCAGCAGATCCTCGGTCCGCCGGTCGACCAGATGCTCCAGGTCGTTCTGGTAGCGATAGAGCGCCTCTTCCAGACGTTTGCGTTCGGAAATGTCACGGAAGATGCTCAATACGACGGTTCGACCGTCCCATTCCACGGTGGCGCCGGCTATCTCGGCAGGGAAGGTTGTGCCCCCTTTGCGTCGGAGGGTTTGGGTATCCAGTGAATGTCCCTTCGCGGCTATGTTTCCATACGCCGTCTCGACCTGCTGTGCCTCTCCGGGGATGGTGATGTCCCTGGCGTGGAGTGCCCGGAATTCTTCGCGGGTGTAACCGAGCAACTCCAGCAGCCGCCGGTTGGCATCCAGCAGGTGGCCGTCGAGATCGGCGATGGCTATGCCGTCGCCGGCATGTTCCATGAGAATGTCGTTTTTGCGCTCCGAATCGCGAAGGGCCAGGGCCGTGTGCGTCTGGTCGGTAACGTCCCGGGCGATGCCAGCCAGACGGATAGGTCGTCCCGCCGAATCGCGAGTAAGAGTACCCTGCGCGAGCAAATGGCGCACCGTACCGTCGGAGCGCACGATGCGGCACTCGTATTCAAACTCATCTTCCGCGGCGCGAATGCGTTGCCGGGTCCTTTCCCGGTCGTCCGGATGAACCCGCTTCAGGAATTCGGCGAGACTGAAAGAGACCCGCCCCGGATTTATCCCGAAGATACGGTGCAACTGATTGGACCAGACTATCCGGCCCGATGCCGAATCCCATTCCCAGCTTCCGAGATTGGCAATCCGCTGAGCCTCGTTGAGCCGGGATTCACTCAGGCGCAATGAGGCTTCCGTCGTCTGCCGTTGGCGGATTTCACTTTCCAATTCGCTATTGCGGAGCTGAAGTTCACGCGTCTTCTCAGTGACCGTCTCCGTCAGCCGCCGCTTCTCGGCCCAGTGGCGGTGAACGATATAGAGAAGCAGCAAGACCCAGAGCGCGCCGCCCAGCCGGATCAGGATCGGAACGAAACCGGAAGCGTCGCTGCCGGCCCGGTAGGCCAGGGTGAGGATCCAGGTATTGCCGTCGAATTTGACGATCTCGGTTTGCTGTTGCTCGGGAAACTCCTCGGTCGTATTCCAGAAAGTGTTTCCATCGGAATCTGTCAGCTGGATCTCATACCGCTTGGCGATCGCGCGGAGATCATCGGCGAGGATCTCCGAAATGACGAAAACCCCTTGTGCGAGTCCAAGAAACTGTCCGTTGCGGTAAAGGGGCGCGCGGGCGATCAAGGCCTTTTGACCGCCAATGATCCGGTGAGGCTTGTCGACGACCAGTCGACCTTCGTGAATCGCCTTCCGGATTACCGGCGCGGAGGGGCGATGTTTCAGGTCATGGCCGAGTGCCTTTTCGTGCCCCTGGATGGGATAGATATGACGGATGATCAGATCCGGGTCGACATAGACCAGGGCGTTGATCGAGGGGTAATGGTCACGGAGATTGGATGCGAATCGGTCGAAAGCCTCGAATTCGGGGAACTCGCTTCCGGCGAGCATGAATGCGCGGAGGTCTTCGACGGCAGCGATGCGCTGCTCCATGTTATGGCTCAACTGCTGACTGGCCTGCGCAGCGGCTTGGGACAACTGCCGTTCTGAGTGCAATTGCAGTTCGCTACGGTGGTAGCCATCCAGTAAGACAATGATGGTTGCACCGGCCAAAAAGATGGCCGCCATGGCCAGCCAGTAGCGGCCATCGGCGACGTCCCTATGCCGCATCGATCTGTACCAGGTCTAAGGTCTTTGCACCTTACCTCGAATAGTTGACAAAATAAAGAGGTTAAAAGGCCCCCGGTTTGGGGCGGGATCAATAGACGGAAGGTTCAGCGGAAAAGGTGGCGTCGGCTCTGCCCGGTTTCGCCGTCACCCGGTTTCGGCCGGCCACCTTGGCTTGATAGAGCGCTTCGTCGGCCCGCTTAAGCAGCGGTTCATGGGTCTCCCCGGCCCCGAATTCCGTCACGCCGATACTGATAGTGACCGGGATGTCCCCATAGCGCGAGGCTTCAACGCAGGATCGGATCCTCTCGGCCAACACGGTTGCGGCCTCGAGTGTGGTGTAGGGGGCCAGGATCAGGAACTCCTCGCCGCCCCAGCGGGCGAAGATATCGCTGTCGCGGATAACCGTGCGGATGACCTCGGTGACGTGAATCAGCACCTGATCGCCTGACGCATGCCCGTGGTTATCGTTGATGCGTTTGAAATGATCGATATCCAGCATCAGCAGCGACAGCGGCACCTCGTAGCGCTGGCTGGTGTACATGTGGCGGCGGATGCTTTCGTCAAACCGGTAGCGGTTGAAAAGACCGGTCAGGGGGTCGGTATTGGCCCTTCGTGTGAGTTCATTTTCCAGCCGCACGCGCTCCGAGACATCCTGGATCGTTCCGATGGTGCGAAGAGGCTTTCCATCCTCCGCGAACGTGGTTTCCCCCCGCTCATGCACATAGGTGATGCGTCCGTTTGGCAGCAGTAAGCGATGGGTAATCTCATAGGGCTGTCGGTTTTCCAGTGAGTGCGTAAAGGCGGTATCGACCGTTTCCCGGTCATCCGGATGAACACATTCCAGAAACGCCTGGTAGGAAGGTTCGAACCCCTTGGGTTCGATGCCGACAATCCGATAAATCTCGTCCGACCAGCTCAGCGTATTGTCCGACAGTTCAAGGACCCAATTCCCGATGTGAGCGATTCGTTGAGCTTCGTTAAGGTTCTGTTCGGCTGAACGGCGTTTTCCCGCTTCCTGCTGAAGGGAATTCATCAAGACCGCGAAGAGCCCCAGTACCGGGGGAGCAACAATGAGCGGCGTGATCAGACCGGCCACCTGCAGTTCCATGTTGAGCCGGCCGTCCCATGCGAAATCGATTCCGAATACGACCACTTCGGTGAGTACGACCGCCACGGCGAGGAATAGCAGGTTGAATTGAAGCGCACTGAGCTTCAATAGACTCTCCGATGCCGCCGGAAGGCGCGCAAGCGAAGACGTCCGGGCGTTGGCCATCCGTCCTCTCCGATCTGTTGAATAAGCCGAAGTTCTCTCGGGCCGGCAAAAGCATACCACTTCCTGAGGGCCCGAGAACGGATGGCGAAAGCGGAACCGACCCTCCCCTCGCTGAAGGAAAACTCCGCAAGAGGACCACGGGGCCGGATTCCGGACTCTTTAATACCTAAGCAATACCTAAGCCGCTTCACCTTCGCCGGGTGTCAGCGTTTTGCTCATCGCAATGCAGGACAGTTCCGTTCCTTCCGGAAACGAGTGCATGGTTTTGCCCTTCTTTCGAAACCCGAGTTTTTCGTAGAAAGGCACCGCATTGAGCGTGGCTTTCAGGCTGAGACGACTGTGTCCGGCATTGAGCGCCACGCCTTCGGCTGAGGCCACCAGGATCTTGCCCAGTCCCTGTCCCGTCGCCTGTGGGGCCACAAAAAGGGCATTGAGCTCGCTCCGGTCGGTGTCTACCACGCACATGGCATGGATCTCGCCATCTTCCTCTTCGGCCACCAGGAACTGGTACTTCTCCATCGCCTCGCAGTAATGGTCGGGTTCCAGATTGCTTGTCCATTGGTCGATGGCTTCGGCATCGTACTCTTCGCTGCATAGCTCGCGTATGGACGCTTCCTGAAAACGCCGGATAGCCGGCGCGTCGGTCGGATCGGCTTTACGGATTATCATATTGGTTCGGTAATGTTTTTTCGGACTGGGCTTCTGTCTGTCGATCCAATAGACCCGAACGACAGCAGAGAATTCCCCAAGTCCTGTGAGTGGTAAAGGCGGGTAGAACGGCTGTAATTATCAACCAACAGCATAGCCGAACCCCCGTTGATTTCACGTCCCGGAGACATTCAGGGCCTTCCTTCTCCCGCTCGGGCGCCGGATAATGGGGTTTTGGCTTTTCCGGAGCCTCCATGAATGACACCGCACCGCTACCTTTCGACTCCCGGGAATTGCTGAAGCTGGCACGGTATCGAATGCCCTTCGGGAAGTACAAGGACCGGCTTCTGATCGACCTGCCCGAACCCTACGTCGTCTGGTTCTCGCGTGAGGGGTTTCCCGACGGCGAGTTGGGTCGTTTGCTGCGCATCGTCCACGAAATCAAGATCAATGGGTTAGAGCACCTCTTCACGCCCCTGCGCTCATCGAACTGAATCGGTAGGCGGCTGAAGGCGCAGCTACGCTGCGATTATGTTCAGAGAGTCGCCCCGAGGGGAGGGCTTCTGCCGATTGCACAGGCGCTATCGGTTCACTCTTTCTAGACTCGGGGCAACGGCGAATATCCCGTTCCGGGAAGGCTTCGATGCCGGTGGGAGATGCGGATATGGAGAATCAGCGCACGGCAAGGGAAGTCCTCGATGATCACCTGCGGCTTGCAAATGGCTGGGCCTTCGAAGAGGACCTGGCCCGCAACTTTTCCGACGACATCGTTCTGCTGACCGGCTACGGGATTTTCCGGGGAGTGGAGGGGGTGCGGGAAAAGGTCAGGTTGCTCGGCGAGCAGCTACCCGGCGGCCGCTGGAATTACCGCACGATCATGGCCGAGGGAGAAATGGGATTTTTGGAGTGGACGGCCGAGGCGGACAACGGTGCCCGGGTTGAGGACGGTGCCGACTCCTACCTGATCCGGGATGGTCGGATTCGGGCCATGACCATCCACTACACGGTTATCGCTGGAGGGGAATAAAGGCGCTTCACTCGCGGGCGACCAGGGCGATGACATCGTCCACATCCTCACCCGCCCGGTTCAGGGTGTCGGCAACGGTTTCGCCGAACATGAAACCCATGAGCCCGACATTCAGCGTCGAGATGTACACCTCGTCTGCCCCGGTTTCGTAGACGCCCACATTGAGGGGCATGAGCGCCGTGATCTGGCGGCTGGTTTCCTCGCCGAGAATGGCCGCGGCATAGCGGGGGTTACACAGCGAAACGCTGCCGACCCGCTGAATATCGCCGAAACCGGCGGAGCCGACGCTTTTCTGAAAATCGTTCACTGTCAGAACTTTCCAGTCCTGTTTGACCGCAAACCCCTGCTCGAGACTACGAAGGGTCTCGGCGTAGCCCTGGGTGCTCCGGTAAGTCACCAGCATGAGCAACGGCAGGGTCAGCCATACCGCAGCGCCCGTGAAAACCACGCCCAGCACGAACCAAACAAAACTACCTCTCGCTCGCCTCATCGTCCGGCTCTCCCGTTTGCAGCACCCATAGACGGGAACATAGCAGTTGGGAGCCGGCGCGCCGGTAGCGCCGAACACGACCTTGATATATAGCTTGGCAAGGCGGACGCGGGTCCGTTCGGCTCAGTTGCAGGGAATAGCCGTATGCCGAAGATCATGGGAAGAGGCGCAGCCGCAGCCATTGTCCTCGTCGCGACCACTGTGGTCGGTTGTGCCCTGCCGCCCCGAGAGGCGCGGCTGGTGGCCCGGGACCTGGCGGCGGGCTCGGCACCGACCGAATTCAAGGAGATCACCGAAGCGCCGTCCCGTCGGGCCATCAACTTTTCCGGCGAGGTGCAGCGCTATCGTGCCGATCTCTACGTCCCGGGCCCGCCGCCCCTGGCAGGCCTGGTCCTGATCCCGGGTGCGGCCGAAGCGGGCAAGGATGATCCCCGGCTGATGGCGTTTGCGAGGACACTGGCGCGAGCCCGGTTCCTGGTTCTCGTTCCCGACATACCCAGTCTGCGCCGTCTGCAGGTCAAGCCGGCCAACATCGGGCAGGTGGCGGATGCGGTCAGCTACCTGGCCTCGGGCAAGGACTTTCCGCCGCCCGAACGGATCGGGGCCGGTGCCTTCAGTTACGCAGTCGGCCCGGTCCTGCTTGCTGCCCAGCGCCCCGCTGTGGCGGATGAGATGGATTTCGTGGTCGGGGTTGGCGGCTATTACGACCTGGAAGCGGTTCTGACCTTTGCCACCACCGGTTACTACCGGCAGGAAGGGGAGTGGCGTTACCGCCGACCCAACGAATACGGCAAGTGGGTGTTTGTGTTGAGCAATCTCTCGCGGCTCTCTGATGCGGATGATCGCCGGGCCCTGCGACTGATAGCAGAATGGCACCTGGCGGGGCGACCCGACCCCCGGCCGGAGGTTCCGCTGAAGGGCGAGGCGCTTCGCGTCTACCGCTTCGTCAGCAACGATAATCCGAATAGAGCGCCGGCTCTGATGCGGCGCCTTCCCCGGCCGATTCGTGAGGCGATCCGGGAACTGGACCTGGCGAACAAGGACCTCTCATCCCTGGAGGCGCATCTGATCCTGGTTCACGGCCGACATGATGACATCATTCCCTTCACCCAGAGTGTCCGCCTGGCCGAAGCGTTGCCCGAGAAGCAGACGGAGCTTTTCCTCTTACGGGGGCTTTTCCACGTCAACATCAGTGCGCTTTCAATCTTCGACCGCATCCCGATGGCACGTGCCGTCCAGGCGCTGCTGGAGCAGCGTGCAACTGAAAAGGGGAGCCGTCGGTGAGACCCGGCGGGCGGGTCTATCCCTTCCCGAGCCGGGTTCGGAAGAATTCTACTTGCGCTTGCCCAGGGAAAGTTTCGATTTGCGCGGTCCGGAGGCAGGCGGCGGTGCTGCAGGTTGGGGTGAAGATGGAGCATTTCGCCGGCTGTAGGCCGTCGCGGCCTCTTCCAGGAGCTGCGGCAGCTCGCGGGTAGCGAGACCTTTGGGCATTTCGAGGATGTCGATGACCTCCCCCCCGGAGAGTTTAACGGTCAGCCCATTCTCGTGTGAGGCGGTCTGGCTGCTGAAGTCCACGGACCAACGGTCGATTGCGCCCAACGTTCTTTCTCCCTCTTGTTTCCATGTCCGCCGGCGCGGCGGCTGTTGTTTTTAGTTCCAATCGAGAAACGGCATCACGGTCAGATAGAAAACGGCCAGGATCCCGAGCAAGTAGAGCATAAAACGGATTGGGTGATGCATAAAGCGCGAGACCACCGTTTCGTGCTCCCCGGCCTGCCGTTTCTCCTCGTAATATGCTCTTGCCCTTGCGCCGCGCTCATGCTGATAGCGGGTGATCAGCTCCCATGCCTTTGTCAGCTGGCTTTTATCCTTAATCCATATCGCAGCCAATGAAATTCCCCAACGCCCCGCTTCGGTTTCATAAAAATCGATGCCGTGTTCGGTCAGCAGTTCGCGGACCTCTTCGGCTTCATCCTCGGGAACGTTGTTCAGTTTGAAAAGCAGCGTGGGCACGTCAGAACTCGCGGAACCGGGGCAGCGGGTACAGGCAGGGCCATACTACACTCTATGGCGATGAAGGGCTAAGCCTCGGCCCGGAGCCACACGGACGTTCCCGATCGGTTCGGGAGCCGTTCCCGATTAATACATGCGACTGAGCGAGAGTCTTCCCATGGAGCGGGACCGCCCTATCGTGCTTATCACTGGTGTCGGCGGCAGGCTGGGCACCGCCATCAGCCGCGCGCTTGGCGACGACTACCGTGTCGTCGGTCTGGAACGCAGGTGCGGTCAAACCCCCGACTGTCTGGAAGTCGATATCACCTCCGACCAGGCGATGAAGCGTGCCTTTGCGACGCTGCGTGAGCGTTACGGCAGCCGGATTGCCTCGGTCATTCACCTGGCCGCCTACTTCGACTTCAGCGGTGAACCGAATCCCAAGTATCGGGAGGTCAACGTCGAGGGGACACGGCGTCTGCTCAAGGGGTTGCGGGCGTTTGAGGTGGAGCAGTTTGTCTACTCCAGCTCCATGCTGGTTCATGCGCCGAACCGCCCCGGTTTTCCCATCGACGAAGACTCCCCCCTGGACCCCAAGTGGGCCTACCCCAAGTCCAAGGCGGAAACGGAGGAGGTCGTTCGAAAGGAGCACGACGATATCCCGGCGGTTATCTTCCGTATTGCCGGGGTCTACAACGATGATGGCGGGATCCCCACGCTGGCGCACCAGATCCAGCGCATCTATGAGCGCCAATGGATGAGTCACCTCTTTCCGGGTGACCGGAACCACGGGCAGGCCGCCGTGCATATCGATGATGTGGCGTCCGCCTTTCGACATGTGGTGGATCGTCGCGAAAAACTGCCCGGCGAGAGCACCTTTCTGATCGGCGAGCCGGAAACCGACAGCTACGCCTCCGTGCAGGATCTCATCGGCGGCACACTACACGGCCAGGGGTGGGTGACGCGGGAGATCCCCAAAACCGTGGCGACCGGAGGGGCTTGGGCACAGGACAAGCTGGAGGTGATCGTCCCGGACGCCATTGACCATGGTGTCAAACCCTTTATCCGCCCCTTCATGATCGAATTGGCGGACGATCATTACGAGCTCGACATTAGCCGCGCGGAAAAGTGGCTGAATTGGCGGCCGCAGCATCGGCTGCGCGACGAGCTTCCGAAAATGTTGGAATCCCTGAAGCGGGACCCGATCACCTGGTACAAGCGCAACCACCTTCCGGTTCCACCCTGGCTCAGCGACGCCGACGAGCTGCCCGAACATGCCGGCCCCGCCGTGACCGAGCACGAGGCGCGCAGCCGGACAGTCCACCTGCGAACGCTTTGGGCGCACTTCGCCAACGCCGGTCTGGGTCTCTGGCTGATGACCAGCCCGTTCATCTTCGGGATGGCGCAGCACTGGATGGAGGCGGTCGAACCCATCGCCCCGGGTGGGCGGGGTTTGCTCTATTCGCACACCTGGATGACCGCCAGCGACATCATCACCGGCCTGCTCCTCGTGATATTCGCCCTGTTTTCCCTCTCCCGTGACAAGGGTTGGGCGCGATGGCTCACTGCGGCTCTGGGTGTTTGGCTGCTGTTCGCGCCACTGCTGTTCTGGACCCCGAGTGCGGCGGCCTACGCCAACAACACCCTTGTCGGTTCACTGGTGATTCTGTTCGCCGTGGCGGTCCCGCCGGCCCCGGGAATCAATCTGTCGGCCTGGCTCACCAAGGCGGACGTGCCGCCCGGTTGGGAATACAACCCCTCGGGTTGGGGACAGCGGATCCCGATTATCTTCCTGGCGTTTGTCGGGCTGATCATCTCCCGCTATCTCGCCGCCTTTCAGCTCGGGCACATCGGCGGGGCGTGGGACCCGTTTTTCGGCGGCGGTACCGAGCGCATCATCACCTCTTACGTGTCGGAGGCCTGGCCGGTGGCCGATGCCGGGCTCGGCGCCACCACCTATGCCCTGGAGATCGTCACCGGTGCGATTGGCGATCGCCGCCGCTGGCGCACCATGCCCTGGCTGGTGCTGCTGTTCGGCTTCATGATCGTACCGCTCGGCGGCACCAGTCTGTTCTTCATTATCATTCAGCCGGTGTGGCTCGGGACCTGGTGTACCTTGTGCCTGATCGCCGCGGCGGCGATGCTGATCCAGATCCCGTACTCATTCGACGAGATCCTGGCGACACTGCAGTTTTTGCGCGAACGCCGGCGAAAAGGGCATTCGCTACTGCGGGTATTCTTCGTTGGTGACGCCAGCGAGGGGGATCGTGTGGATCCATCGGACAACTTCGAGAGGCCGGCCCGTGCGGTACTCGGCGACATGCTCTCCGGCGGGGTCAATATTCCGTGGACGCTCGGTCTGAGTATCGTGATTGGCGCCGGCCTGATGCTGACCCGCCTTCTGTTCGGGACCGAGGGAGGGGCGGCGGACAGCGACCATATCGTCGGTGCACTGGTCATTTCGTTCTCGGTCATGGCCCTGGCCGAAGTGGCACGTCCCCTGCGCTTCGCCAATACAATCCTCGGGGTCTGGGCAATCATCGGTGCGATCACACTCAACGGCTACACCGCATGGGGTTCGGTTGCAGCGGCAGTGGCCGGGGTGCTCCTCATCGGACTATCCCTGCCCCGGGGACGCATAGTCTGCCATTACGCGGACTGGAGTCGCTGGATTCGCTAGTTGGCGTATCGCCAAAACCGGCCACGCCGAGGGCGATCTGTCCTCCGTGAACTTCGCGGTGGATCACTGCCGCGAAGGCTCAGGCCTCCACGGTTTCTCTGCGGCAGCGGGCCAGGGCCCATTTCGGCAGTGTGCGATGCCGCGCCTGCTGCATCGCCTCCGATTCCATGAGAATCAATACCAGCATGAACCCCATGGTCGGAATACCGGCGACGCCGCCGACAGCGTAGTGTTGAGGCTTCAGGTCGCCACCCGAGATCGCCAGTAGTGCGAGGATGACCATGCCCCAGGTGAGCCACATGGCGGCAAAGAGAAGACTGCGTCGTGCGGCGATGTGCCAATGGCAGCGGACGAACCAAGGGTCCCTGCCCGGCTGGCGCCTGGCCCGCCAGAAGGTGTAGCCGAGAACCCCCGCCGAAATGATGGGAACGGCAACGACGCTTTCCTGCAGAGAGGTCGCAGTGAGCGCCGCAATCAGCAGAAAAACGTGATTGAAGATCAGGTTGATCAGGAAAAGTTCATGGGCGTGTTTCGCCCTGTCGGCATCCTGAGCCGAGATTTCGCCGTACATGGCAGACCTCCTGAGCGCATTTCATCGAAAACGTCCTCCCTAATTCAGTAAAGTAGTAATCCGAATGAATGTTCGCTCGGCCGGAGTCCGCCGCTGATCGGCTCAGGACTCCGGCCCCGGATAGGGCGGCAGCGTCGTCAGCCGGGGATCCTCGACCGCAGCACCGACGGTAAAGTGATAAAGCACTTGCCAATCCAGCCCCTCCAGGCCGAGCACATCGTGCACCGGATCGTCGAAATAGCAGCCGATTCCGGTGGCGGCGACGCCGCTGGCGTAGGCCTCCAGATAGAGTTGCTGTCCGATCAGGCCGCACTCCCAGAAAAGCCTCGGGTAGAACCACGCCCCGTTTTCTCGCAGCGCCGGCTCGAAGCGGGACAGCATGGCCACCGAAAAGCAGCCATTGGCGGCGATATCCTGTGTGCATGACAGCTGCTGCGCGAGCTGGCGCGCATCGCCCGTTACCAAACGGTAGAGCGGCACACCGTCAGGACACTCGGGTGGCTGCTCCCACGCGAATCCGGCTTTGAGCGCGGCTCGCAGGGCGGGTTCGGCCGCCGGATCGCGCATCAGCAGGTAGAGCCCCGGATCGAGGCCCTGCACGCGATGCACAAAAAAGGCGAGGTGTACCTGAGGTGACCACGGCAGGGCGGAAAAGGGAATTTGGCCGGGGCCCGGCAGGCATTTTCGCAGGGTCTGGTAGAACGCATCGCGGGTGATCGCAGACCGCCCGTCCATGTCCACCGCACTTCGCCGGCGATGCACGATGGGGCGGATCCCGAAGGGCGCATCGCCCACCGACAATTGCGGAAACCGTGGCGCCCCTCCGGCATATCGGCCATTCGTCGGCGGTTTGTGACACGCGTGTTCGGCCTTCACCAATTCCGGCCACCGGACCGATTCGGCACTGAGGCGGTTCGGGGTTCCCTGCCAGCGGATCGGCTCCAGCCAGTCGGAAAGGCTGCTCGGAGCCTGGCGCTCCAGCGTTCCGGCTTCCGGTTCGATAGCGAGCAGACAGTCCGGTGTCTCCGGTTCATCCGCCTTCGGATGGCTGATGCCCAATAATTGGGTCAGCTGGTCCGTGCTCCAGCCCTCCAGTAGTCGAACACGCCAGCCCAACGCGGCTGCCGCCACGCTGATTGTGCCGATGGCGTGTCCGACATCGTGCTGGCAGTAGCGGAATGCCCGTTCGCCGTATTTCCAGGCCTCACGCCAGTGGATCGAGGTCAGCGCCATAAAAAAGGTCGCTGGTGGAAACTCCAGGGCCAGCCTTCGCCAGAAGGCGGGCGGTAACTCGGCACGCTGTTCGAGGGCGTGTTCCCTCGGTGCGTAGTGGGCCACCATCGGGGCCTCACAAAGCCCCTCGATCGGACCGCACAGCAGATAGCCCTCCGTGGGGTGCAGGTTTCCGCTGGAGGGATTGACCCTAAGAGGCCAGGTAGCGCTGCCCAGACGCTTCCAGGCGGAGAGCGCCAGACTGTCGAAAAGCAGTTGCGAGATGCTCTGCCGGTCAACCGTAGCCGGCTCGACTCCCCCCTCCCGGAAAACCGGCTCGTAACGGGGCGCCTCCGAAGGGGGAACGTGTTCCAGCGGTATCAGCGGTGCGCCCTCGAAGCGTCGGAAGGGGTCGGGCTGATTGGCCCAGTCCATCCGGCCGGGTCCGTTGGCGGGGTGGTGGAAGCGGTGCTTGCTCGCCTGATGGTAGGCGAGGATGGTAGCGAGGGAGTCCATGGCATAACCGAAATCAGAGGATTCACTAAAACGTGGTCCCGGAGTAGGGCGGAATCAAGTCGGCACACTTCCATGCCCCAGCATGCGGGCTCTGGTTCCGTGGACTACGCTTCGGTCGTGATCTGTCAATTGGAGGGAACCTGATATGAACAAAAAAAAGTGGATTGTGCCCGTATTGCTTGCCCTTGGTACGGGAACAGCGTGGGCCCAGCAGACAGTGGACGAGAGTCCCTGGTATCTTGGGGCGGGTGCCGGATGGTCCAATGTCGACGACAATGGTCTCGATGAAGATGACACCGGGTATAAACTATTTGTGGGCTACCGTGCGACGGACTGGTTGGATGGCGAACTCGCCTATACCAACCTGGGTGACCTGGGACCGTTGGAGCCCGACGGCTTTCAGCTATCCGGCCTGGCGAGCTTTTCGGTAGATCCCAATGCCGATATCTTCGGCAAGGCGGGGCTCTATGCATGGGATGCGGAGAGCGGTATCGATTTCGATGACGTGGGGGTCGATCCGATATTGGGAGTCGGGGGGCGCTACCGACTAGGCAATCAACTTGGTGTCCGGGCCGAGTATGAGCGCTTTTTCGACGTTGATGACGCCGATATCGATCTGTTCTCCGTATCGGTCACATACGATTTCTGAATCCTCGGCCATTGCCGGGCCGGGAAAATTGACGATGCCCCGTTTATCAACGGGGCTCGTTTCATTGCGAGTAGTCAATCACTTCCATAGGGCCCAAGGCTGGCATTATCTGAGCGGATTGGTAAGCTATCGCGCCAGTTTGCAATCAAAGACGAGCAATGAGAATCCTGATTCGACTCTTTTTCCGAACCCTGCGACTGTTCCTTACCCCCGTTGTGCTCCTGGTTGACCGTGTAACGAGCCCGACCTCGATTGAGCGCCCTGAGGACGAACAGCGGTTCGTGGACGAACAGACCCGTGCCCTGACGCTATATCAATTCAAAACCTGCCCCTTTTGCATTAAGACCCGCCATGCGATCAAGCGCTTGGGGCTGAATATCGAATTGCGGGACGCTCAGAAAGACCCGGTCAGCCGTGAAGAGCTGATGAACGGGGGCGGTGAAGTGAAGGTGCCGTGCCTGCGGATCGCCGATGACCAGGGGGAGGTTCGCTGGATGTACGAGTCCTCCGACATCATCGCCTATCTCGAGAGCCGTTTCGGGCCCGAAGCCCGCCTCACCGATCCGCAGCCGAACGCCTGACCAAATAGTTGTTCCGAAAGGGTATCCACCGATTGCCCTTCGCTTCTCCCTCAGGGGGAAGGTTGGGATGAGGGCAAGTGATGGGCACCATTTTCGGAAACACGCAAATTAGTCGAAAAAGATGTCATGCACCGCCTGTCCGCAGGCGGTGCCGGTATCGAAAGCATCGATTGGTGCGCCGGTCGATGAAGTGCAACTGACAGTCACCACCTCATCCCCTTCCAGTCCGACCACACGGGCAACCCGCACGGGATTGCCGCTGTAGGCCAAATCGATAACGGCCAGCTTCTCTCCGTCCCTCTCGCGATAACGTGATTCGACATGGGCTCGGCCGGTTTGCCGTTCCGGAGGCACCCCGTTGCGTTCATAGGTCTCTGCCAGACGCTGTTGCGCGGCATTTCGGGTCCACTCCGTAAGTGATGCCAGGTACGCGCCATCAAAATCAGCCTGCTCCAAACCCTTGGCGGGTTCGCGACTTATCTTGATGTGCGGGGGATAGTTCGACCCACTGCAGCCAAAGACCAACAGGGCAAGCAGTACGACAGAGAATGGGGAAAAAGGCCTCATGAGGACGATCGGTTACTGAAAGCGGGAGGGAAGGTTCGCATTGAAAGCCGTGGACGGCAACCCATTCCGCGGCGCAAAAGCCCACCATCAGGTGGCCTGCACCTAAGGCTGACGGGCTCTATAGTTATTGTCGGATTCGGCAAAGGAGTGCTCGCTATGCGCAACAGATTACTCGTCCTCACCTTGACTCCGCTCTTGCTGGTGGGGTGCGCCACTGACCGGCCGCAGGAGCAGGCCGGGATGATCATTGGTGGCACCCTCGGCGGCCTTTTGGGTGGACAGGTCGATCGTAGAGCAAGGACCGGAGCCGTGATTGCCGGCACGCTGGCCGGTGCGGCCATTGGGGGGGCCGTGGGTCGATCCATGGATGAGACCGACCGCTTGAAAGCGGCCCAATCACTGGAGACGGTTCGCACGGGCGTTCCTTCCGCCTGGCGAAATCCCGATACCGGTGCTGAATACGAATTCACCCCGGTTCGCACTTTCGAGACCTCACAGGGGCCCTGTCGCGAATATCGTGTGGAAGCCTACGTCGGCGGCAAAAGGGAAACGGTGTACGGAACCGCCTGCCGCCAGCCGGACGGCAGCTGGAAAATGGTCTCCTGACGATCCATCCGCACCTCCCTTCGGCACTCTTACGGACGGTTGTTTCCCGGTTTCGGCGCTACCATGGGCGTAACGGTCACAAGCGCGGGCCTACAGGGAGGTGGACATGAAACGAAGCGCACTGGGTTTGGGAGTGGTCGCCCTTTTCGGGTTGTCGGGCCTGGCCGCACAAACGGCGCCTGATGAATACACACAATGGGAAAAAGAGATCGCCCGGTCGTTCATCGATCTGGATACGGACGGTGACCGAGCACTGAATCCCGAGGAAGCGGCGGAGCGGCCTCCCCTCGGGTCTCATTTCTCAATGGCGGATATCGATGGGAATGGTCAACTCAGTGTCGAGGAATTCGCGGCCTTCGAGATCTTGCAGGATTCGATCGAGATCCGTTCGGAGCCGTCGATCTGAATAGACCGGGAGATTGAGGCCGGCAATCAGGCCGGCCCCCTCCCGACATCGAAGTCAGCCTGCGCGAAGGGCGGCGATACGCTCCTCCAGCGGAGGATGCGACATGAACAGCTTCGCCAGTCCACCGCCGCCGCCCCGGATGCCGAAGGCCGCCATCTGGTCCGGCAGATGCGAAGGCTCGTGGGCCGCCCGCAGACGCTCCAGGGCCGCCACCATCTTTTCGCGCCCGGCCAGGGCGGCACCGCCGGCATCGGCCCGGAATTCGCGCTTACGGCTGAACCACATCACCACGAATGAGGCGAGGATACCGAGCACGATCTCGGCGGCGATACTGCCGATCCAGTAGCCCATCCCCGGCCCCTGGTACTCCTCACTGTTGTTGCCCTGCAGAGCGCGGTCGATGGCAAAGCCCACCACCTTGGCGATGGCGATGACAAAGGTATTGAGCACCCCCTGTATCAGGGCCATGGTCACCATATCGCCATTGGCCACGTGGCTGACCTCATGGGCCAGCACCGCTTCCACCTCGTCGCGGTTCATGCCCTCCAGCAGTCCGGTACTCACGGCCACCAGCGAATTGTTGCGGCTCGGCCCGGTGGCAAAGGCGTTGGGTTCGGGGGCGTGGTAAAGCGCCACCTCCGGCATGGCAATGCCGGCCTTTTGCGCCTGCGCGCGGACGGTCTGCACCAGCCACTGCTCGGTGGCGTTTCGCGGCGTCTCGATGACCTGGGCGCCGGTTGATTTCCTGGCCACCCATTTGGATATGGCCAGGGAAATGAAGGAGCCGCCCATGCCGAAAATGGCGGCAAACACCAACAGGGCGCCGAAATCGATTCCTCGCGGCCCCAGGAAATTGCCGACCCCCAGCACGCTGACCACCACTCCAAGCACGAGCAGGATGGCCAGGTTGGTGCCGACGAACAGCAGTACACGTTTCATCTCTCCAGTCTCTCCGGTAATTACGTTGCGATAAGGGCTAGGTAAAACGCCCTCTCCCTGAGGGAGAGGGCCGGGGTGAGGGGGAAGCTCCCCCATCGGGGTTTCTCACCCTTTGCGACGCTTGCCAGTCTAGCCATGCCTGCGTATAAGGAAAACTCGATATTTATTGCCGATAACATCGGTAAAACCGAGTGATGCGCGGTCTCAACTACAACCATCTCTACTATTTCTGGGTCGTGGCCGGTGAGGGCAGCATCGCCCGTGCGGCCGAGCGCCTGTACCTCACGCCCCAGACCATCAGCGGACAGTTGCATACGCTCGAAGAGCAGCTGGGCGAGAAGCTGTTCAAACGTGTCGGGCGGCGGCTGGTACTCACGGAGAGCGGCCGGCTGGCCCTCGATTACGCCGACGAGATGTTCCGACTCGGCGCGGAGATGGAGGATGTGCTGGAGGGCAGGACCGGCGGGCGAGAGTTACCGTTCACCGTCGGTATCGTGGATGTCGTCCCCAAGCTGATCGCCTACCGGCTATTGGAGCCCGCCTTGAGCCTCAACCAGCCGGTGCGGTTCGTCTGTCGGGAGGGGAAACTGGAAGAGCTGCTGGCCGATGTGGCCATTCATAAACTCGACATGGTCCTGGCGGACACCCCGCTGGCCTCCGGCATCAACGTGCGCGCCTTCAACCACGCCCTCGGGGGATGCGGCATCACCTTCTTCGCCTCGCGAGCTGTGGCGCCGCGCCACCGCGACGCCTTCCCCCACTCGCTGAACGGCGCCCCTATGCTGCTGCCCGCCATCAACACCGCCCTGCGCGGTGCCCTCATGCAGTGGCTCGACCGCCTGGAGATCCGCCCCCATATCCGCGGCGAATTCGAGGACAGCGCCCTGATGACCGCCTTCGGCCAGGCGGGCGTCGGGATTTTCATCGCGCCCACCGTCATCGAGCCCGACATCATCCGCCAGTACGCCGTCGACCCCATCGGCCGCACCGACGAAGTCCGCGAACGCTTCTACGCCATCTCCGCCGAACGGCGCCTGCGCCACCCCGCCGTTGTCGCCATCCGCGAAGCGGCCCGGGGGGAGATGTTTGGAACCAAAGGCTCTGATTGAAGGCGTGTACAAGGAGCCCAGCCCTCTGGGCGAACATGGCCGGAGGCCATCAGACTGTGCTGGTAAGGTTATGACCCCCTTTCTACTTTTCTCCCCCGCACCCGGTGTCGTTCCAGGCGTGTAGGAGCCCAGCCCTCTGGGCGAACATGGCCGGAGGCCATCAGACTGTGCTGGTAAGGTTATGACCCCTTCTCTACTTTTCTCCTCCGCACTCGGTGTCCTTCCAGGCGTGTAGGAGCCCAGCCCTCTGGGCGAACATGGCCGGAGGCACATCAGACTGTGCTGGTAAAGGGTTATGACCGCTTTTCTCCGCGCGGACTGAAAAACGCAACCAGGCACTGGTTACCGCTCGCTGCTGCCCACGCCTAGCATGCAAGAAGAAAGACCTGACCCTCTCGCCCCCCTGGCACTGGGGACGGGTAAACGCCACGCGATCTTCACAGCCCTCAGCAGCAAGAGCTACTGGCACCTGTCGAAGACGCTGGCGACGCAAACGGGGATGACGAATGAGTGGCTGAAGAGCCAGGGGCTGATCAACATCCGCATGCTGTGGATGAAAGCCCATGGCTATGCCTGAACTTCTTGTGTGCTTCTTTCTTGTGAACCGCCTAGTCCAAAAGGGAGACCCCCCAGCTCTGCTGGGGAGGCAGTAGCAGTTTGACAATTCCGGAAGTCTCGTGAGAACTCCCAAACGTGAGCCGCCAAGCATCACGAATGGGAGAACTCATGAGACAAGTAGCGAGTTTAAGTCACACACGCTGGGAGTGTAAGTACCACGTGGTTTTCATCCCGAAGTACCGCCGAAAGACGATTTTCGGTCATATCCGGCGAGAATTGGGAGAGGTCTTTCACCGTCTGGCGAAGCAGAGTAACCGGTAATTCTTACCCGTACTTCTCTCGCGCATTCTGAGGGGCAACACTGTGCACCGGCAGTCAAGCAAACCGGAGCACAGCATGGACACCACGGAAATCTCACTCACCGACAAGCAGCGCGTCTGGCTTGATCACATCCGGGCCTGCGAGCAGTCCGGACAGTCGATGCGCCAGTACGCCAAGGCGCATGAGTTGAACGTAACGGCCTTCTATAACTGGAAGTCCACGCTCCGGCGCAAAGGCGTCCTCGGCGATAATCCCGCGCGGCCTCGCCTGTTTCAAAAAGCCCGTGTCGTTGACGGTCGCGGACTGGGCCGCTGCCGCGTTGTCTTGCCGACGGGCGTGGCGCTGGAGTTCGATAACAGCACCGAGCCGGCCTGGGTGGCGGAGTTGGTAAGGGCCTTGGCCGGATGATGCGCCCGAGTAACGACCTGCCTGAGGTGTATGTTTGCCTCAAGCCGGTGGACTTTCGAAAGGGCATCAATGGCTTGGCGGTGCTGGTCGAAGCCGAGCTGGAACTCGACCCGTTCTCCGAGCGGCTGTTCGTCTTCGTCAACCGGCGCCGCGACAAGGTCAAGATGCTCTACTGGGAAGGCTCCGGCTTTTGCCTGTGGATGAAGCGTCTGGAGAAGGAGCGCTTCAAGTGGCCGGTCTTTCTCGGCGGCGAACTGGCTACGCTCACCGGCCAGCAGCTCAACTGGCTGCTCGACGGGATTGATTTGCGCTATGTGCGGCCGCATCAGGCGCTGCACTACAAGTCAGCTTTATAGGCCGATCGAAAAGTTCGATCACGACCATCGCTTTGGCTCGGTACAATGGGGCCATGGTCGCTGTTACGAACAATTTGCCGGACGACATCGAGGCGCTGAAAGCGCTGGTTGCCAAGCAGCAGACGCAGCTGCAGCGAAAAGACGCGCAGATTGTCGCGCTTCAGGAAAAGCTGAATATCCTGGTGGCCAAGCGCTTCGGCCGCTCTTCGGAAAAGGCCGACAAACACCAGCTCGGCCTTTTCAATGAGGCCGAGGCCCCGGAGCAGGCCGAGGGCACAGTCGATGAAGCCGAAGAGGCCTCGGTCACTGTCCCGGCCCACCAGCGCCAAAAGCCCGGTCGCAAGCCGCTGCCGGATTACATCGAGCGGGTCGAGGTCCTGCATGACCTGCCCGAAGCCGAGAAGGTCTGCCCGCATGACGGCAGCGCCCTGGAGCGCATTGGCGAGGAGATCTCCGAGCAGCTGGATGTGATCCCGGCCAAAGTCCAGGTGTTGCGTCACATCCGGCCCAAGTACGCCTGCCCCTGCTGCCGTCAGGGGGTGAAGACGGCGAAGCTCCCGCCCCAGCCGATTCCGAAGAGCTTTGCCAGCCCCGGCCTTCTGGCCCACGTGTGTACCGCCAAGTACGTCGATGCCCTGCCGCTGTACCGACAGGAAAGCATTCTGAGGCGTGCCGGCGTCGAGATCCCCCGGGCCACCCTGGCCGGCTGGATGCTCAAGCTCGGGGATTTGGTCCTGCCACTGGTTAACCTGCTGCGCGATACGCTGCTCGGTTACGACATCGTGCAGATGGACGAGACTACGGTGCAGGTGTTGAAGGAGGACGGCAAAAAGGCATCCTCCAAGTCCTATATGTGGGTCCAGCGCGGCGGTCCGCCCGACAAGCCGGTCATCCTCTTCGATTACGACCCCTCAAGGGGCCAGTCCGTACCGCTTCGTCTGCTTGAAGGCTTTAGCGGCACTGTGCAGTGCGATGGCTATGACGGCTATAACGCCGTGGCCGAGCAGCAGGATGTGCGCCTGCTTGGCTGCATGGCCCATGCCCGGCGCAAATTCGACGAGGCGCTCAAGGCGCAGGGCAAGAAGGCCAAGGGCAAACCGACCGGCCGCGCTGGCAAGGGCCTCGACTTCATTGGCAAGCTCTACCGTATCGAAAAGCAGGCCAAAGACCTCAGCCCCGAGGAGCGCTACCGACTGCGCCAGGAGAAGGCCCGGCCGGTGCTGAAGGACATGCGAAAGTGGCTGGAGCAGTCGCTGCCCGAGGTACCGCCCCAAAGTGCCATCGGCAGGGCCTTGGGCTATCTGGCCGGTGAATGGTCCAAGCTGGCCCGTTACGTCGAAGACGGCCGCCTCAGCATCGACAACAATGCCGCCGAGCGCGCCATCCGCCCCTTTGTCATCGGTCGCAACAACTGGCTCTTTGCCGATACCCCCAAGGGCGCGCACACCTCGGCACGGCTATACAGTCTCATCGCCACCGCCAAGGCCAGCGGCCATGAGCCCTACCGCTACCTGCGCCACGTTTTTAAAGAACTACCCGGCGCCGAATCGGTCGAGGATTTCGAGGCGCTGCTGCCTTTCAATCTCGACGCCGACAGCTTGGATTAGGCCGGAACCCCGCGCAATACGGGTTTCGCTAATCGCTTACGAAGCAGAAAGAGAGCCATATCGAAGAGGGTCATTTAATGCCGGATCATGTTCACATGATGATCGCGATTCCGCCGAAGCACTCGGTATCGCAAGTCGTCGGGTATATCAAAGGCAAGAGCGCGATCCACATAGCGAGGACCTACATGGAGCGGAAGAAGAACTTCGTGGGACAGCATTTCTGGGCGCGAGGTTACTTCGTATCGACGGTAGGGCGAGACGAAGCGGTAATTCGGAATTATATCCGGCACCAAGAGGCAGAAGACCGCCGGATTGACCAGATGAATTTGATGTAGGTTGCCCCCTTTAGGGGGCTCAAGGACCGCGAAGCGGTCCGTCCAGGCCGCTTTGAGCGGCTCACAAGTTAAAGCCCCCGGCTTTGCCGGGGGATGTTTACTGCGGACCCGCATGCTAGGTGGTGTGGGGAGGGCGGGCTAGAAGCCCGCCCTTACCCGATTAGGTTCGATTAATGAACTCATGGAGCATTCTCAAGCATCGCCACCAGTTCTCGTTCGAGGCGCTCATCCGTCTGCGATATGCCATGACGGGGATTCAGTCCCCACTGCGAGGTGTGGACGAGAAGGTTCCACTCCTCTGAGGTTGACATGAATGCAAAGCTCACGATAGTGCCGATCACCTTCTTGCTTCTTCGTGCATAGACGCGCTCCCAAACCGGAGAGAACCGTTCGATGAGGCTTCGCATTAACCCGTCCACGGACTGCATGAGCTGGGCGTCATTACGACTCACATAAATCTGGTCTCCCGGATTTAGTGCTTTTGAGACATCTATGGCAACAACTCCGCGGTGACCGGAACCCAACTGCTTACGGAGCAGGCCCTCCAGCTGGCTTGATGCCTTCTTCACATTTGCTTCGATTTTGTTTTCGGTTGTGACCCGTTTGCATTCAATCCACATCTTGTGGCCACTGAAGCGGACTCCGGTATCTGATGGTGCATCAAGAATCGCGGTAGCGCCCCTGGCGGGTCGGTGGAGCCTCGCCGCCACTACTGCTTCGAAGAGAAAATTGCGAGCGGCAGTGGATTCTGGCGTTTCGTCGTAAGCATTGATAGGTCCGTTTACTGCTTTCTGGAGCTTCGCGATAATGCCGGCCAATTTCGATGGGTCAATGTCCTTAAACGCCTCATAAACATTTACGAAGTCATGGATCTCGAACATTGAGATAACGAAGCCGGGAAATACCTGTTTTCCCTCTTCAGCTGATGCAGTGCGGTAGGCTTGGGTCCAATGTTTTACAACCCGTTCATAATGGGAAGTCCTTCCCGGGCCGAGCCTCACACCGATCTGGTCCATCCACTTCAGGGCTGAAGAGTACCGTTCAAGGATGGACTCGTAGGACTCGGTGGTGATCATCTTGAGAACCTAACGCCCAAACTCACCCGTCGCGGACCGCGTAGCGGTACGCGATCGGGTGGAGTGCCGTGTGTACGCCCGGCATGGGCATGAACTGATGGGGTGAAAGTCCTCTTACAGATATAACTACTAGCCGACGGCAAGGGCAAACCCGCGAGGGGATGTCTGGAGGAAGCCCGAGCGCAAAGGTGCGAGCCGACGGACAGAAATCGCATAGAAGGCTCAGTCCCCGGGCGAGTCAGCACAAGATGACGAAGCCCATCAGGTGCGGGGGATAGGGTAAATGCGGCGGTTGTGCACTGAAAGTTCATGTCCTTATTCGGGGAGGTCTGCCCGACTCCGCGATGTCCTACGTTACGGCCAGTATAACCAGATAGGCCACTGGTTGACCAAGCCTTGGCGCCCCGACCTGCCGTCAGCCGGGGCGAGCGAATCAGGCGGCAAGCCGTTACGTAGCGACATAGCGCGCTGGGGAGCAATTTCCAGCGTGATCGGGCAGAAGTCAGCAGAGGTCATAGTAATCGCGGTATCTGGAGCGATGCCGGGGTGAAGGACCAAACATGAGAAAACAAGGAGGAGCCGTGAGTCACTCGTCACCACCGCCGAACCCGACCGGGGGAGATGGGTCGCGGCGTGGCCTCACGCAGCCAGCCTTGCACGAGGAGTTGATGGCGCGGGTGCTGGACAGTGCCAACGTGCGCAGCGCATGGAAACGGGTGAAGGCCAACAAGGGGGCGCCCGGCATTGACGGGATGCCCATCGAGGACTTCCCCGCGTTTGCACGCGTGCACTGGCCGCACATCCGCCAGCAGCTTGCCGATGGCACCTACCAACCTCAGCCGGTGCGACGGGTTACTATCCCGAAGCCTCAGGGCGGGGAACGGTTGCTGGGAATACCTACGGTTACTGACCGGGTTATCCAGCAGGCCATTGCGCAAGTACTCACGCCGATTTTCGACCCGACCTTCTCCGAGTCGAGTTTCGGCTTCCGACCAGGCCGCTCCGCCCACGGAGCGCTCAGGCAGGTACAGACCCACATCAAGGCCGGCTACCGCATCGCCGTCGACTTGGACTTGGCGAAATTCTTCGACAATGTCCGGCACGACGTCCTGATGGCCCGAGTGGCCAGAAAGGTACGCGACAAGCGGCTATTGGCTTTGATTGGCCGTTACCTGCGGGCGGGTGTCCTGGTCGGGCAGTCCATCCAGGCAACGAAACTGGGCACGCCGCAGGGCGGTCCCCTCTCACCGTTGCTCGCGAACATCCTGCTAGACGATCTCGACCGTGAACTGGAACGGCGAGGCCATCGGTTTGCCCGCTACGCGGACGATTTGCTCATCCTCGTCAAAACGGTCAGAGCCGGTGACCGGGTGAAGGGCAGCGTAAGCCGCTTTCTCTCCTGCAAGCTGGCGCTGGTGGTCAATGAGCAGAAAAGCCGGGTGGTGAAGACCAACGACTGCCAGTTCCTCGGCTTTACCTTTCGAGGGGCAAAGCTTCGCTGGTCGGACCGGGCCTTTGACGACTTCAAGCACAACGTCCGGCGACTGACCGGGCGCTCTTGGGGTGTGTCGATGGCTTACCGGCTGTACAAGCTCGCGCAGTATGTGCGTGGCTGGATGGGCTATTTCGGGATTTCCGACTATTACCGCCCGATCCCCGGACTCGATCAGTGGCTGCGCCGCCGGATCCGAATGTGCTACTGGAAACGGTGGCGCAAAACACGGACTAAGGTGCGCAACCTGCTGGCACTGGGGACGGGTAAACGCCACGCGATCTTCACAGCCCTCAGCAGCAAGAGCTACTGGCACCTGTCGAAGACGCTGGCGACGCAAACGGGGATGACGAATGAGTGGCTGAAGAGCCAGGGGCTGATCAACATCCGCATGCTGTGGATGAAAGCCCATGGCTATGCCTGAACTTCTCGTGTGCTTCTTTCTTGTGAACCGCCTAGTGCGGACCCGCATGCTAGGTGGTGTGGGGAGGGCGGGCTAGAAGCCCGCCCTTACCCGATTATGCATTATTGCTGACAGCGACAAATAACAGTAGTACCGCCACAGCAAACAACACTAATGCAGCAAGGACAACCGACCGACTTACAAGTGGTACACCCCTAGATTTTGCTTTTGCTGATTCACGCTTGTATATACCGTAAATGACCAATACCCCCAGTGGCACGGTCACTAAGTACTTGCTGTAAGCGGGAAGCCCAAGATTGGCTAGCATAAGGCTTTCAAATTCAAGCAGCTCTTTCGCCCATATGTAGCGAGCGCAAATAACTGCAACTGCGACAACAATGTAACCGGTAATTCTTACCCGTACTTCTCTCGCGCATTCTGAGGGGCAACACTGTGCACCGGCAGTCAAGCAAACCGGAGCACAGCATGGACACCACGGAAATCTCACTCACCGACAAGCAGCGCGTCTGGCTTGATCACATCCGGGCCTGCGAGCAGTCCGGACAGTCGATGCGCCAGTACGCCAAGGCGCATGAGTTGAACGTAACGGCCTTCTATAACTGGAAGTCCACGCTCCGGCGCAAAGGCGTCCTCGGCGATAATCCCGCGCGGCCTCGCCTGTTTCAAAAAGCCCGTGTCGTTGACGGTCGCGGACTGGGCCGCTGCCGCGTTGTCTTGCCGACGGGCGTGGCGCTGGAGTTCGATAACAGCACCGAGCCGGCCTGGGTGGCGGAGTTGGTAAGGGCCTTGGCCGGATGATGCGCCCGAGTAACGACCTGCCTGAGGTGTATGTTTGCCTCAAGCCGGTGGACTTTCGAAAGGGCATCAATGGCTTGGCGGTGCTGGTCGAAGCCGAGCTGGAACTCGACCCGTTCTCCGAGCGGCTGTTCGTCTTCGTCAACCGGCGCCGCGACAAGGTCAAGATGCTCTACTGGGAAGGCTCCGGCTTTTGCCTGTGGATGAAGCGTCTGGAGAAGGAGCGCTTCAAGTGGCCGGTCTTTCTCGGCGGCGAACTGGCTACGCTCACCGGCCAGCAGCTCAACTGGCTGCTCGACGGGATTGATTTGCGCTATGTGCGGCCGCATCAGGCGCTGCACTACAAGTCAGCTTTATAGGCCGATCGAAAAGTTCGATCACGACCATCGCTTTGGCTCGGTACAATGGGGCCATGGTCGCTGTTACGAACAATTTGCCGGACGACATCGAGGCGCTGAAAGCGCTGGTTGCCAAGCAGCAGACGCAGCTGCAGCGAAAAGACGCGCAGATTGTCGCGCTTCAGGAAAAGCTGAATATCCTGGTGGCCAAGCGCTTCGGCCGCTCTTCGGAAAAGGCCGACAAACACCAGCTCGGCCTTTTCAATGAGGCCGAGGCCCCGGAGCAGGCCGAGGGCACAGTCGATGAAGCCGAAGAGGCCTCGGTCACTGTCCCGGCCCACCAGCGCCAAAAGCCCGGTCGCAAGCCGCTGCCGGATTACATCGAGCGGGTCGAGGTCCTGCATGACCTGCCCGAAGCCGAGAAGGTCTGCCCGCATGACGGCAGCGCCCTGGAGCGCATTGGCGAGGAGATCTCCGAGCAGCTGGATGTGATCCCGGCCAAAGTCCAGGTGTTGCGTCACATCCGGCCCAAGTACGCCTGCCCCTGCTGCCGTCAGGGGGTGAAGACGGCGAAGCTCCCGCCCCAGCCGATTCCGAAGAGCTTTGCCAGCCCCGGCCTTCTGGCCCACGTGTGTACCGCCAAGTACGTCGATGCCCTGCCGCTGTACCGACAGGAAAGCATTCTGAGGCGGGCCGGCGTCGAGATCCCCCGGGCCACCCTGGCCGGCTGGATGCTCAAGCTCGGGGATTTGGTCCTGCCACTGGTTAACCTGCTGCGCGATACGCTGCTCGGTTACGACATCGTGCAGATGGACGAGACTACGGTGCAGGTGTTGAAGGAGGACGGCAAAAAGGCATCCTCCAAGTCCTATATGTGGGTCCAGCGCGGCGGTCCGCCCAACAAGCCGGTCATCCTCTTCGATTACGACCCCTCAAGGGGCCAGTCCGTACCGCTTCGTCTGCTTGAAGGCTTTAGCGGCACTGTGCAGTGCGATGGCTATGACGGCTATAACGCCGTGGCCGAGCAGCAGGATGTGCGCCTGCTTGGCTGCATGGCCCATGCCCGGCGCAAATTCGACGAGGCGCTCAAGGCGCAGGGCAAGAAGGCCAAGGGCAAACCGACCGGCCGCGCTGGCAAGGGCCTCGACTTCATTGGCAAGCTCTACCGTATCGAAAAGCAGGCCAAAGACCTCAGCCCCGAGGAGCGCTACCGACTGCGCCAGGAGAAGGCCCGGCCGGTGCTGAAGGACATGCGAAAGTGGCTGGAGCAGTCGCTGCCCGAGGTACCGCCCCAAAGTGCCATCGGCAGGGCCTTGGGCTATCTGGCCGGTGAATGGTCCAAGCTGGCCCGTTACGTCGAAGACGGCCGCCTCAGCATCGACAACAATGCCGCCGAGCGCGCCATCCGCCCCTTTGTCATCGGTCGCAACAACTGGCTCTTTGCCGATACCCCCAAGGGCGCGCACACCTCGGCACGGCTATACAGTCTCATCGCCACCGCCAAGGCCAGCGGCCATGAGCCCTACCGCTACCTGCGCCACGTTTTTAAAGAACTACCCGGCGCCGAATCGGTCGAGGATTTCGAGGCGCTGCTGCCTTTCAATCTCGACGCCGACAGCTTGGATTAGGCCGGAACCCCGCGCAATACGGGTTTCGCTAATCGCTTACACAACAATTAATACCTCTATATAGCTATAGTTTCTGTCGATTTTCATTTTATGCATAACGACCGAGCTCACCCGCCGCGGTACGCGGTCGGGTGGAGCGCAGAGTTAGGAACCTGCTCCTAGATTCCATTTTCCTCCCTCCCTGCATTAAACAAAATACTGAAACTTAACCAGCAACACGAGACTACAGAAGCTACCAAGCCCACCCACAGTTCCCCATTCGGGCCAAGGGCGTTGTGGGCTATTTCCAGCAGTCTGGCTCCTCGGGTAAGCCCATGTGAATGGTCAACCTCCGAAACCTGTTGCAAATAACCGGCTGAGATGGCTAAGGCTATGATTGGGCGAGAGTGTCTGAAAATCGCTTCTTCCCAGCTATATGTCTTCCCTCGCCAAGCATCTACGAGGCGCCACAGGAGAAAAGATCCTGCAACGCTTAACCCCGCGACAAGAAAAGTTAATTCATTCATTCCTAACGTTCCGCTTGAACCGCGGCTTGCCCTGGAGCGGAGCGGAAGGGTAAGGCGTCGGATTCAAAGCGGGTGTGTACGCCCGGCATGGGCATGAACTGATGGGGTGGAAGTCCCCTGTAGGAGACTCTACGTTGACCCGTAAGGGATTGACGATAACTACTAGCCGACGGCAAGGGCGTCACCGCGAGGTGGGGTCTGGAGGAAGCCCGAGCGCAAAAGTGCGAGCCGACGGACAGAAATCGCATAGAAGGCCTAGTCCGGGGGCGAGTCAGCACAAGATGACGAAGCCCATAGAGTCGCGTGGACAGGGTAAATGCGGCGGTTGTGCACGGAAAGTTCATGTTCTTATCCGGGGAGATCTGTCTCACTTGCGGCCTGAGCCGCCACGGGAGCCGAATTGAGGGCCAGCCCGAAAGGACTGGAATCACCATCGGACCCTACCGTGACTCGGGTAGCGCGTCTTACGGTAACGTCTGACGTGATGGGACAGAAGTCAGCAGACGGCATAGTAGCCAAACGCCCACCGTAATGGGTGGGACAGGGTGAAGGCCTGAACCTTCGGCAACGAGAGAGCCGGACGGATCTCAACGACCGTAATGCACCCGACCGGGTGAAACGGCCTTGGCGGTTCGTCACGTAACCAGCGTTGAAGGTCGGCATTTTACGGTGTGTCCTTTTAACTCCGAGGGAAGCGCCCCGTGCGGACCCGCATGCGGGGTGCTGTGGGGGCTGGGGGTTAGAAACCCCCGGCTACCCGATTAGGCATTTTGGCTACCAGCGTGAGTATTGGAATTAGCGTGAACCAGAACATTAGTTGCGGCTGCAAATACAATAAATGATAAATACGTAGAGACAATATTAAGAACCACCATCACTGACAGTATGCTTGAAACATCAATGCCTTTCTGAGCCTGGTTAATTACCCACAAATAACCACCGGCATTTATGACAAACATCGCTGCAACAAAGGTGGAAATTTGCATGCTTTGCCTAACATGGTTAAAGAAGTATGAAATACCGGCAAAAACCGACATAAGACCTAGCCCTTTTATAAACACGATTGGCATTACATAGATTGTTACAACCCACATTGATGCTTTTACTGCTTCTTTGAGCAATATGTGTTGCTCTGCAGACAAAGAAGCAAACTTAACAAGATAATTGAAGAGGAACGTAAGCGATTAGCGAAACCCGTATTGCGCGGGGTTCCGGCCTAATCCAAGCTGTCGGCGTCGAGATTAAAAGGCAGCAGCGCCTCGAAATCCTCGACCGATTCGGCGCCGGGTAGTTCTTTAAAAACGTGGCGCAGGTAGCGGTAGGGCTCATGGCCGCTGGCCTTGGCGGTGGCGATGAGACTGTATAGCCGTGCCGAGGTGTGCGCGCCCTTGGGGGTATCGGCAAAGAGCCAGTTGTTGCGACCGATGACAAAGGGGCGGATGGCGCGCTCGGCGGCATTGTTGTCGATGCTGAGGCGGCCGTCTTCGACGTAACGGGCCAGCTTGGACCATTCACCGGCCAGATAGCCCAAGGCCCTGCCGATGGCACTTTGGGGCGGTACCTCGGGCAGCGACTGCTCCAGCCACTTTCGCATGTCCTTCAGCACCGGCCGGGCCTTCTCCTGGCGCAGTCGGTAGCGCTCCTCGGGGCTGAGGTCTTTGGCCTGCTTTTCGATACGGTAGAGCTTGCCAATGAAGTCGAGGCCCTTGCCAGCGCGGCCGGTCGGTTTGCCCTTGGCCTTCTTGCCCTGCGCCTTGAGCGCCTCGTCGAATTTGCGCCGGGCATGGGCCATGCAGCCAAGCAGGCGCACATCCTGCTGCTCGGCCACGGCGTTATAGCCGTCATAGCCATCGCACTGCACAGTGCCGCTAAAGCCTTCAAGCAGACGAAGCGGTACGGACTGGCCCCTTGAGGGGTCGTAATCGAAGAGGATGACCGGCTTGTCGGGCGGACCGCCGCGCTGGACCCACATATAGGACTTGGAGGATGCCTTTTTGCCGTCCTCCTTCAACACCTGCACCGTAGTCTCGTCCATCTGCACGATGTCGTAACCGAGCAGCGTATCGCGCAGCAGGTTAACCAGTGGCAGGACCAAATCCCCGAGCTTGAGCATCCAGCCGGCCAGGGTGGCCCGGGGGATCTCGACGCCGGCCCGCCTCAGAATGCTTTCCTGTCGGTACAGCGGCAGGGCATCGACGTACTTGGCGGTACACACGTGGGCCAGAAGGCCGGGGCTGGCAAAGCTCTTCGGAATCGGCTGGGGCGGGAGCTTCGCCGTCTTCACCCCCTGACGGCAGCAGGGGCAGGCGTACTTGGGCCGGATGTGACGCAACACCTGGACTTTGGCCGGGATCACATCCAGCTGCTCGGAGATCTCCTCGCCAATGCGCTCCAGGGCGCTGCCGTCATGCGGGCAGACCTTCTCGGCTTCGGGCAGGTCATGCAGGACCTCGACCCGCTCGATGTAATCCGGCAGCGGCTTGCGACCGGGCTTTTGGCGCTGGTGGGCCGGGACAGTGACCGAGGCTTCTTCGGCTTCATCGACTGTGCCCTCGGCCTGCTCCGGGGCCTCGGCCTCATTGAAAAGGCCGAGCTGGTGTTTGTCGGCCTTTTCCGAAGAGCGGCCGAAGCGCTTGGCCACCAGGATATTCAGCTTTTCCTGAAGCGCGACAATCTGCGCGTCTTTTCGCTGCAGCTGCGTCTGCTGCTTGGCAACCAGCGCTTTCAGCGCCTCGATGTCGTCCGGCAAATTGTTCGTAACAGCGACCATGGCCCCATTGTACCGAGCCAAAGCGATGGTCGTGATCGAACTTTTCGATCGGCCTATAAAGCTGACTTGTAGTGCAGCGCCTGATGCGGCCGCACATAGCGCAAATCAATCCCGTCGAGCAGCCAGTTGAGCTGCTGGCCGGTGAGCGTAGCCAGTTCGCCGCCGAGAAAGACCGGCCACTTGAAGCGCTCCTTCTCCAGACGCTTCATCCACAGGCAAAAGCCGGAGCCTTCCCAGTAGAGCATCTTGACCTTGTCGCGGCGCCGGTTGACGAAGACGAACAGCCGCTCGGAGAACGGGTCGAGTTCCAGCTCGGCTTCGACCAGCACCGCCAAGCCATTGATGCCCTTTCGAAAGTCCACCGGCTTGAGGCAAACATACACCTCAGGCAGGTCGTTACTCGGGCGCATCATCCGGCCAAGGCCCTTACCAACTCCGCCACCCAGGCCGGCTCGGTGCTGTTATCGAACTCCAGCGCCACGCCCGTCGGCAAGACAACGCGGCAGCGGCCCAGTCCGCGACCGTCAACGACACGGGCTTTTTGAAACAGGCGAGGCCGCGCGGGATTATCGCCGAGGACGCCTTTGCGCCGGAGCGTGGACTTCCAGTTATAGAAGGCCGTTACGTTCAACTCATGCGCCTTGGCGTACTGGCGCATCGACTGTCCGGACTGCTCGCAGGCCCGGATGTGATCAAGCCAGACGCGCTGCTTGTCGGTGAGTGAGATTTCCGTGGTGTCCATGCTGTGCTCCGGTTTGCTTGACTGCCGGTGCACAGTGTTGCCCCTCAGAATGCGCGAGAGAAGTACGGGGAAGAATTACCGGTTACTTTCTACGAGCGCAAGAAGGCCAAGCGAAATGCCGTGGTCGCCATCAAGGCGGTGGCGCACAAGCTGGCGCGCGCCGCCTACTACGTCATGCGTGACCGTGTCCCGTTCGACATCCAGAAGGCCTTCGGATGAACAGCGACTGACGATTTCGGCCGGACGGACCGAACCAGCATTGGGGTCTGGCACAACCATCACTCTGATTGGACGGTTCGTCGGGCCACCTGATTCGCCTGAGAGGGCACACGAGCTGGCTGATACGCCTCTGTCCTGAGCCCAACGGGGTTGGAGCCGGCACCAACCGGCAGCCACAAAATCTGTCCGCGGCTACTGAGTCGCATCACTTGGACAGGACAGGGTACCAATGGTTTTCTGGGGCGCCGTAGGGCGCCAGGGGCCGGGTGCCGAGCTTCCCATCGAAGCGGGACCCAATGCCTTGATCCAGATGGGTGACTGGCGCGGATCAGTCTTTCTGACCGCGACCCGAGATGAACGAGAACCCGGGCGCGTATTTTGGCAGCTTTGTGAGCTGATCAGGCTCTGTTCAACGGGGCGCGCCGGGGCTTCGGGGTGCGGTATTGCCGACTTGAACGGAGGCGGCTAATGGGTGACCCCATTTGTTTTATTCGCTAATATTTTCTTTAGACCAAGCTTTTACTACTTTCGATAGACCGCTGTAGTGCTCCACCTGTTTGGCGCGTGATGATGGCTGGTGAAAGTATTTGAAACAACCCGATAATGCTTCACCCCAGTTTTCGTATTGGGAATCTGCTAGATAGCTATCAAATCCATGTGAAGGACTGCAATCTCTGGTGTTGATTACGAGTGCGTTCAACAATGGCCAACCCTTGTTAGCAAGGCAGAAGTTGCCAACTTTTCCAGCATAATCGCCTGCCATATTGTGACTCAAACCAAACAAGTTCTCCAACTCGTAATACGGGACAAGGCGCTTTTGTTGTGCAGCATGAATGAGATAGCGAAGGATGTTTGCCAGAACGGCAGAATTGAAATAAGTAGACATATCAGTCTCCTGAATGTATGCGTGAGCAAGAAAGGCCAGTTGGCAGCTTTCGTATTGCTCTGAATCAAAGGGATTTGCCAGCTACCTAGGTAGGGCAAAGCAGAGGCTAATCCTTAAAATGTTCTACTGTCAATGCAAATTTTGAATAAATGGGGTCACCCATTGGCCGCCTCCGATCAACTGGCAAGAATAATCTGGGTCACAAGAATAATTGGGGTCACCCATAAAGAATAAATGGGGTCACCCATTAGCCGCCTCCGTGCAAGAGGGCGTGTTGGATCCTGACGATCTCCCGTCATTTCGATACGTCAGTTCCTGATAACGCGCCCGCGTTCTCGTGCATCGTGCTGCCTCGAAGTGAGGCGCACCAGTCACCCATCAGGATCAAGGCGGAGCTCCGGCTATCCGATGCTCGCCCCTGGCGGCGGTTAACCGCCCCAGAAAAACTGCAGTGCCCATGCATGGCTAAATCGTTTGTACAGAGCCTGGGCTTAGGGTCAATAGGGTCAGAGTCGATTAAACTGTCAAACTGAAGTTAAAGCAAGGCACAGAAGTGCCAGGACTCCATTCGGGAAAGCTACGTGATACGCGAACAAGTTCTTTCGAACGTAAAAAATGCCTTCGGCAAGATATCGAGGCCAAGAACGTTCATTCGCGGTACGTGTTTCTGTGAGGAGTGCATGGAGCACGAGGCACAGATGCAGGCTTTCCGTCCCGACGAACTCCTTTTAGAGGATCTAGACAACCCCGGGTGGGACCCTCTTTGTTTCGCCTCGAACGAGGCTATGGCCTACTTCATGCCCGGCCTGGTAAGGGTCGTCCTGACAAACACCGCTGACTACATTCAGCAGTTCGTCTTCCACATCGGACAGCCGGAACGGCTCTCTGGATTTTCGCCGAGGCAGGCTCGGGCACTAATCGGAGCTTTGGATTTGTTATTGCTCCATGAGGTAGAGGCTGTGGAGAATAATTTGGCCGTCGACGAGCTTTTCCGCACGCGAGACAAGCTCGGCGAAATAGCTGAATAACTTTCTGCGCTTCGTAAATGGTGTCCGTTTGTGAGCCGTTTTGAGTTGCAGTTTATCGTAACTATCCAGCCCCACAGTTTTAAGGGGTCAGAACCCTTTCTCGGGTGCGTTAAATGCTTCACGGAGCGCGCTGTGAACGGCCTCCATGAGTGCAACCTCTTGCTCTTGCGTATATTGCCTACGTATTTCGATCAACACACTCGGCATGACTTTTCCTTTGCGCTCTAACGCTTGGGCTCAGGGGCGCGCAGCGAAGCAGAGCGTCCGTTGGAGCCCATTGTGTACGCCCGGCATGGGCATGAACTGATGGGGTGAAAATCCCCTCGCCGCTTTCTGGTAGCCAGTCGCCACACAAAAAGTAGGCGCTCTCGCTAATTTGGTCGAGAGACCCGTGGTGTCGCACCCGAGAAAGGGTTCTGACCCCTTAAAAGAAAGGGGTCGTCACCCTTTACCAACAGAGTCTGGATGGCCTCCGGCCATGTTCGCCCAGAGGGCTGGGCTCCTACACGTTTCGCGCGGATCCGGGGGGCATGCATCTCTTTGAGCCGACTGGAGCCAGTTCTCCTTAGAGCGATTGGACCCCGTTGTGCTTTAGCTTGGCCGTGCCACCACGAACTTGGCAAACGTTCTCACCGGAAGCACGGCTTCCAGGGCGAACTCGGCCCGTTCGAGCAGTGTTCGCCACTCGGCTTCCGTCCGCTCCCGACCGCGGGTGTTGACCAGCATCTGCATGTCGAAGGAGGCGGTGGTCGCATCGGCCCCCACCTCGGGCATGACCATGTCGACAAACACCGCGGTGGGCGCGTGGCCGCCCGCGGCGGTCTTCAAGCGGTTCAGCACGGTCAGGCACTCTTCGTCGGCCATGCCGTGGAAGATGGCAACAAAGAGGTAGAGATCGCGGTTCGACGTCGCCGGGGGAATCCTATCAAACATGTCTCCGCCCTCGAATGTCATCCGTTCCCTCAGTTCCGGCGCCAGTTGCGCACTCTCCGCTCTGGCCGCGTCCATGATTTGAGGGCGGTCGAAAACGACGGCTTCAAGTTTCGGATTTTCCCGCAATATGGCGGCTGTCTTTGCCCCTTTGGAGCCGCCGATGTCGATGATGCGGCCGAAGGCGGACCAGTCGAAGTCCGCCAGGTAGTCGGTGCCGGTCAGGTTCTCAACCGCATCCATCGCGCTGCCGAACAGCAGGTCGAACTCGCGGTGGTCATCCATGTAGTCGAACAGGTCACTGCCATGCACCTTGGCGAAAGGAACACCGCCGTCGCGGATGGCCTCTTCCAGCGGGGCGAGCCAGGGCGCGGTCATCTCCGGCGAGTTGTGCATGAGCACCATGGCCCGCACGCTCTGGGGATGAGCCGCCCGAAGGTGGTGGGAGGTCTTGTTGTTGCGAAAGGTTCGTGGGGCGGTCTGCTCGAAAATTCCGAGCGCCGCGAGCATGCGCAGCAGCCGAAACAGGTGCTCTTCATGCACTTGGAGCGCTTCGGCCAGAGCCGAGGCCGACAGTTCATTCTCGTCGAGGGCATCAGCCACTCCCAGCCGGGTTGCGAACTACAGGGCGCGGGACTGCCAGAACAGTGCGCCAACCTGCATGAGCCGAAACGGCGGTGGCGTGGTTTTGGCCGGAATCGACTGGATGATGGCGGCGAGGCCAAGCAGCTTCTGAAATAGTTTTACCTTGAGCGGTTTGCGCGCGAGTTTGGTTTTCATGTTGTTTCCTTCTTCTTGTCTCCTTTCCATGTAGAGGGCCCGGCCGTCAGCAGCATGGGCATCATAGCCAAATTTACGAACGAAAGGCGAAGCACGTCCGGGTCCGTCGCCTGACTGGTCCGGCCGTCTGACTTGACGGATTCGATCCGCTGGACGCCCTTTCTTCGCCCGTTGCTGGACGAACTGGCGCCCCGGTCCCTGGTTCAGGGCAAGGATCTTCAGGATAGGAAAAACGGGGGCCGTGACCCTTCGGGCCGCATGGTAGGTCGGGGCGCATGATAACCCACGTGAGTTGTTCTCGAGTTTCGGCAAGCCCCCACAGTGAATGCATAGCGATACGCCTTTGGCCCCAGAGCGGAGCAGCCGCGCCGCGACACCGTCGAACCCGTGTTTGGCGCATCACTGATGCATTGGTATCACGCGACCACCTATATGGATGGAAATGGGCGTAAGAACAAATCAGGTGCACTGTTTGAAGCAAAAATTAGCGAATTAGCCATGCTGAGAATGCTATAAGGCACAAGAGAATGAAACGTGCGGTTCGGAACACCATGCGGTGCGTTTGTCGCTGGAATAAGCTTTTGCTACAGGCTCGTTGGGCAAGCGGGCGAAATGGCCCCAAGGAGGTGAGATGAAGGGAAACGATGGACTAGTGCTGCGCCTGAAGCGGTTTCTGCCTTTCCCGCGTACGGTCGTATACCGCGCCCTGACCGAACCGGGCGAGCTCGCCAAGTGGTGGGGGCCGCGAGGCTTTAGCGTCCCCAACATTGATTTCGATCCGCTCGTCGGCGGTAGCTATCGGATCGCGATGCAGCCTCCAGACGGCGATCTCTTCTATCTCGCGGGAGAGTTTCGGGAGGTGGATCCACCCGCCCACCTGGCGTACACGTTTCGATGGTCCCCGCCCGATCCGGACGATCGTGAGACGGTGGTCGCGCTGTCGCTGCAGGATCGAGCTGACGGGACCGAAGTTCGCTTGACCCACAGCGGTTTCGCTACGGAGGGACGCCGCGCCTTGCATGAAGCAGGTTGGGCAGACAGTTTCGGACGGCTGGAGCAGGTGCTCGCCGAGACGGCTCATTAATGAGAGAGAAAGGGGTCATAGCCCTTTACCGGCATTATCTGGATGGCCTCGGGCCATTTTCGCCCAGAGGGCTGGGCTCCTACACGCGTCGAAACGACACCGGTGTGCGGAGAGCAAGAGGTCATAGCCGTTTACCGGCATAGTCTGAATGGCCTCCGGCCATGTTCGCCCAGAGGGCTGGGCTTCCTACACACGTCGAAACGACACCGGTGTGCGGAGAGCAAGGTCATAGCCCTTTACCGGCATGATCTGGATGGCCTCCGGCCATGTTCGCCCAGAGGGCTGGGCTCCTACACGCGTCGAAACGACACCGGTGTGCGGAGAGCAAGGATCATAGCCCTTTACCGGCATAGTCTGGATGGCCTCCGGCCATGTTCGCCCAGAGGGCTGGGCTCCTACACGCGTCGAAACGACACCGGTGTGCGGAGAGCAAGGATCATAGCCCTTTGCCGGCATGGTCTGGATGGCCTCCGGCCATGTTCGCCCAGAGGGCTGGGCTCCTACGCGCGTAGAAACGACACCGGTGTACGGAGGAGAAAAGGATCATAATCCTTATCGAGAACACCCCCGAACTCGTCCATGAGGGAGTCCCGCAGGAGGTCTTTCTCGCCCTCATTACTCCCCTTCATCCGAACCTTCTCCTGAGTGAGAAGGGCACAAACGAGGGTTTTTCCTTACAAGGATTTATTTTCCTTCGGAAATTTTGACCTCGTTAATCTGGATGATCGGCTCTACGTTCGTGTAGTTGACGATGTCGCCCTGCAACTCTTCCGCGTGGGATGCAAACGCAGCCATAAAGTCCTCCAATGAGTCGAAATAGTAGTGGCACACCGCGAAGTAGGATGACTCAATCTTCGGCTCCTCGATGTCAACTCCGAACTCGACGGACACTCCCCTATAGCCGTTCGCCGCAGAAAGCCGCTGCATTGACATGGGCATATGCGTATCCAGGTAGTAGTCAAAATCGAACGTACACCCTTCCTGTTTCGGATAAATACTGGAGATAGTGAACATCTTTCGTTTCCTTTTCGGTTCGATCCCTTATGCGAATGTCTAACCCTATCAGGCTTCACGGTTAAGATTGTGTTAACTCCTGAGCCGCAAAGGGCAAAGTGCTGAGTTGGGTGATCCCTCCCGGGGCCATGTAGGCCGGTGATTACCTGCGTACCAGGCTGAGATAACCCCACAAACTGAAAGGGATGAATATCCGGTTTTTGAAACGCCGGTCGAGAGTGCTATTCAGCGCAAGAGCTCTGAATTGCGCCCTGTTCTTACGGAACTAGCCTTATTAGCAGGTGGCCGCGCCACAGGTCGCCGCAGCTTGCGCAGCACGGGAGACAGCCATGCCCCGTTACACCAGCGATGCCATCCGCAATCTTGCCTTGGTGGGTCAGACCGGCAGCGGGAAGACGACCCTCGTCGAGGCGCTTTCAGCCCGAGCGGGGGCTGTTGGAACGCCCGGAAGTGTGGAGCGAAACAATACCGTTTCCGATTTTGATCCCTTGGAGCAGCGTTTCCAACACTCGCTCAGCGCATCCGTGATCAGCTTCGACCATGCCGGTATCCACGTTAACCTCATCGACACGCCCGGCCTGCCGGATTTCATCGGCCAGGCCCTCGGGGTGTTCCCGGCGGTGGAAACCGTAACCGTGACCGTCAACGCGAGCGTGGGGATCGAGCCGGTGACACGCCGCATGCTGGACTGGTCGGGGGAGCGCACACTGTGCCGCATGATCGTCGTGAACAAGATCGATGCCGAGGGTGTAAATCTGCCCGGGTTGCTGGAATCGTTGCGCGAGGAGTTCGGCCGCGAGTGTCTACCCATCAATCTGCCGGCCGAGGGCGGCACCACAGTTCGTGACTGTTTTTTCCATCAGGACGGGGCGACCGATTTTTCCTCGGTGCAGGAAGCGCACACCGAACTCATCGATCAGGTGGTGGAGCTCGATGAGGAGCTCATGTCGCTCTATCTTGAGCAGGGCGAGGCCCTGGCCCCGGAACAGCTTCACGATGCCTTTGAGAAGGCCATGCGCGAAGGCCATCTGGTGCCGGTCTGTTTCGCCTCGGCCCAAAACGGCGCCGGCGTGGGCGAGCTACTCGAAATCATGGAACGCCTAATGCCGAGCCCCCTTGAGGGCAACCCGCGCCCGTTCATCAAGGGGACCGGCGAAAGCGCAGAGCCCTTCACCGCCACACCCGATCCGACACGCCATGTGGTGGCGCACGTTTTCAAGGTGACGGCCGATCCCTACGTGGGCAAGTTGGGCGTGTTTCGCGTTCACCAGGGCACGGTCACCCGCGACAGCCAGCTTTTCGTCGGCGACGGACGCAAGCCATTCAAGATGGCCCACGTATTCAAGTTGCTTGGCAAGCAGCAGGTCGAAGTGGATGCCGGCATTCCCGGAGACATCTGCGCGGTCGCCAAGGTGGAGGAACTCCATTTTGACGCCGTACTGCACGATTCTCACGATGAGGATTTCCTGCACCTCAAGCCTCTGCCGTTCCCCGTACCGGTCTTCGGCCTTGCCGTGGAGGCCACACGACGTAGCGACGAGCAGCGGCTCTCCACCGCGCTGCAGCGCGTTGTCGAAGAAGATCCCTGTCTTGAGCTGGAATACCGACCCGATCTGAACGAAACGGTTTTGCGGGGGCTTGGCGATCTCCACCTGCGCATGGCGTTGGAGCAGCTCAATCAGCGGTTCAATGTGGATGCCGAGACACACCCACCGAAGATTCCCTACCGGGAGACTATCAGCACGCTCGCTGAAGGCCATCATCGCCACAAAAAGCAGACCGGCGGGGCGGGGCAATTTGGAGAGGTGTTCCTGCGTGTGGAGCCGCTTGAACGGGGCGCAGGGTTTGAGTTCGTCGACGAGGTGAAGGGTGGCGTAATACCGGGACCGTTCATCCCGGCCGTGGAGAAAGGCGTGCGCCAGGCAATGGATGCGGGATCGGTAGCGGGTTACCCGATGCAGGATGTGAAGGTGACTGTTACCGATGGGAAACACCACCCCGTGGACTCCAAGGAAGTGGCGTTCGCCGCCGCGGGACGCCGGGCTTTCCTGGATGCCGTCGCGAAGGCCGGACCGCAGGTGCTGGAGCCCATCGTGAACCTGGAACTGATTGTGCCTGCCGCCGATGTGGGCTCGATTACCGGCGACCTCACCGCGCGGCGTGGTCATGTGCTCGGAAGCCGTGCACTGCCGGGCGGGATGTTCAATATCAGCGCTCGGGCCCCGCTCGGAGAGCTGAACCTGTATGCCGATCGGGTGCGCTCATTGACCGGGGGTCAAGGCTCGTACACGCTGGAGTTCAGCCATTACGAACCTGCGCCGTCCGCACTGCAAAAGCAGCTCGCGGCGGAATTCCGACCCTGGGAGGAAGAAGACTGAACCCCGGTCGGCTAAACCACCGGCGGGTTAAGGCCGGGAGGAAGACCTGTGGGTGTAGAATAATCACACGGCGATTGACGCCGTTGTTGACCCAGAACACGAGCGGTGTTGGAACCGTATGTCTCATCGACCGCAAGCAGAACGGTTTCGCCTTTTCTGCTTCCGAGACCCGAATCATTCATGAAAGGCTTTTCCGATCATTTTTCCGGTGTGGCCGAGAGCTATTCCCGCTATCGGCCGAGCTACCCCGCTGACCTCTTCGGATACCTGGCGGCGCTGGCGCCTTCCCGAGAGAGGGCCTGGGATTGCGCCACAGGCTCCGGGCAAGCCGCCGTCGCGCTGTCGGAGCATTTCAAGTGCGTCGTTGCGACAGATGGGCACAGGCTGCAGAAATTGATGTGCCCGGCTTTCCGATGGAGACGTACTGGGATTTGTCGCGGCTGCTTGGCTATTTCCAAAGCTGGTCTGCAACCAAACGCTTTGCCGACGCGACCGGGTATGACGCCATCGAAATGGTTCGTGCGGAACTGGAAGAGGCCTGGGGCGACCCGCACGCCAGCCGCCGCATCCGCTGGCCGCTTGCCCTCAGGGTGGGGCGTACCGATGACGCGGGACAGCCAAGGCGCTAGCTGACATCCAGTTGCGCATACATTGCAGTCACTCGATTCATCTGCTCAAGGATCTTTCGGCGGCCCGTGCAACCAGGAGAGGGATGTACTCCCCCTCTTTCAGTTGAAAACTGGTCCGGAAGACGATCCACTGCCGCTCCACCTCGGCCAGGCCTTGATCGATTTCCGGGGTGTTCTCCGGCGCGGCGCGCAGATGGGCCAGTGCGCCCTCGAATTCATAGCGCGCCCGTTGCAGCTGTTCACTCAACTCAGCATCCTGCATGCCGCTACTCATCAGCATGTAAAGCTTTGCGATACGCTGGGAAAGCATTCGCTGGCGTCCCGCTGTATTCACGAGCCTGGCTTGGGCGGTACCGGAAATATCCTGGAGTTTCAGTACCACGTTGTGGGCGGCAGCGAGCAGTTCGCCATCGCTCTCCAGTAGGAGCGCCATTCCTTCCCGATTGACCGGACCGGTCGCGACAGGCTCGAAGTTACTCCACAGGCGGCGAACCCTGGACAAGGCGGCGCGCACATCGTCGCCGGGCGCCTGCTGTTCGAGCACGTTCAGCTGTTCCCCGAAGAGAGACACCGCGTGCTTCAGTTGATTGCGCGATTCGCTCCGATCGACATTGATCACGAGTTGCGAATAGGCCTTCACGATTCGCTGTGTAAGCATGCGTTGAAGACCCGCCTGATCGATCATCTCCGAGAGCGAGGAGGCGGCGGCGGCTGGCGGAAGCATCAGAAGGACTGCCAGCGCATAGAAAAGGCTTTTCGACGTGAGTCGTCCGTTCATGTTCCATTCCTCTTCCTGGACACTGGTCTTGAACAGCCCGCAGGCTGGTAATGGCATATCGACTCAGCGGGTGATGAAGGCCGCACCACGGGAGCTCGGGTACCGATGCAAGCCGAAGGAGCTCTTTACGATGGGCCGGGATTTCCTGTCGGCGCGATCGTTGACTCAGCGGGTCGGAGAATCAAGCGCTCAATGGCACTACTACGAAAGTGGGAGAAAGAGGGGGGGGGGGAAGGGTTGCGGAGATGACGCGGGCCCTTACCGCCATAGAACCGATCGTCTAATCAGTTTGGAGCGCCAAAGAGGTGGGAGAAATGAGAACCGCCGGGGTGACCTTTGGTAACGGCCCGCATTTCATCTCTCGCGTGGGGGCCACGCAAAAAGAAGAGCCAGCGTCCGCTGGCTCTTCTCTGTTTTCAAATGCGCCTGTTACAGAGGATAGAAACGGAGCTTGATGTTATAGGCGCCGTTGTTTTCAAGAGTGGTAAGCAGGCCGACGAAATCGGCGATGTTGAACACCCATTCGTTCTCGTAGGTGCGGCAGGTGGCCGCGACGGTCGTGTAGGGGACACCGTTCGCATCCAACACCGGGCATTCCAGCGTTACGCCGTCGGCGCCAACGATTCCGACTTCGCTCGCCAGATCACAGCGATCGAAGGCGCCATCGCCGTCGGTTGCCTCCGAACATCACGGTGACTGGGCTAAAAGCAGAAAGATGAAAAATCAAAGGTGAGAGAAAGACGTCATTGCGTTAAGGAGGGCTCTGGTTTGGGACGGGTGGCTCGTAACTATGGGCCATGGAAAGCAGAGCAAGCTCTAGCAGGCTGTTGAAAAACACCCTCTCCAGAGGGAGAGGGCTGGGGTGAGGGGACTCAATAAAAGGTAAGTTACTGATTTTACCCCCCTCATCCTAACCTTCTCCCTCAGGGAGAAGGGACAAAAAAACCTTTTTCAACAGCCTGCTGGTGGGCCATGCGGAGTGGATTGGCGACTATCTCCACCGGGCGGCCACGCCGGATGGTCGCTAATCGCTGGGGCGAACGGGCCAGTACCTTCAGCGCTGAGACGCCGCAGAGGTTCAGGGCTGAATCCCGTGCACGCCCAGCCAGCGGCTATCCAGTTCCCAACGCACCGCATCGATGCCGGGCTGACGCAAGACTATTGCCTTGGCTCGCTTCTGGTGCGCGGCCAAATCGATCTGCGCTTCCTGGAAAGCCTGGCTCTGCGCGCTCCTGCCGGCCACTGCCGGATAGAGAATTCCGAGGATCCGCGCAACCGGAACTTGCGATGAACGAGGCGTCGAGACGACGGCGGTTTGGCCCTCCACCCGGAAAACGCGAAAGCGGTACGGATAGACCGCCAATTCGGTATCTTGTGAAAGGGCGGCGTTCAATGCCGAAACCTGGGGGTCCTCGTAGAAGGCCCAGACAAGCCAGGCGAGTCCCACCGCAAGCAGGAACCCGGCGTATATCTTCGTTGCTCGATCCATTCACCTTTTCCCGCCACTTCGATCCCGCCACGATACGGTCGTGAGTGCGCGAAGTCATTGATGAACCGCAAGCGGCCCCAGATCGGACCTGATCGATAACAGGATTTCGACTAGCCGGAAATGCGATAATGATTCGATGTCATGCTCATCCTCCGAAATCGCCGTCACCTGCGATACCTGCAAGGCCAACTGCTGCCGGTTGCAGGTACTGCTGATAGGCGACAACGATGTCCCCGAGGCGATGACGGATTGGACCGACTGGGGCGGACAGGTCATGCATCGGCGTGACGATGGCTGGTGCACGGCACTCGACCGCACAACCCTGCGTTGCACCATCTACGCCCAGCGTCCGCAGATCTGTCGCGATTTCGAAATGGGCGGGAGCGATTGCCTCGATGAACGAACATCAGGCTGATTGGCGGCTTCCATCAGCCTCGACCTGTCTCTGACCGGCGACGTAGCAGTAGTGCCCCGCGACCGCGAGCAGGAGTTCCGTCTCCACCGGTTTGGAGAGAAAGTCGTTCATGCCGGCATTCAGGCAGAGCTCGCGATCCTCCATGGAGGCGCTGGCGGTCAGTGCCACGATAGGGGTGTCCCGGCCGCGTCCCTCCTCACGCCATCGTCGGGTTAGCGTCGGTCCGTCCATGCCCGGCATCTGCACATCGGTCAGGACCAGCGCATACTCGGCCTTCGGCTTCGCCGCTAACGCCTGATAGGCATCTTTCGCCACATCCACCCGGTAACCGGCTTTTTCGAGAAGGGTGGCGATGGCCATGACATTGATGGGATTATCCTCGACCAGGAGAATGGGGCCCTTGAGCGCCGCCGTGGCACCTTCTGCCGCTTTACCGTGCTCTGGGTTCAGGGCCGCACGGATCGAGTCGGACGGACCTCTGACCGGTCGCTCGTCCGTTGTTTGCCAGGGGATCTCCAGTCGGAAGCAGGTTCCCACACCTTTTTGGCTGGTGACGCTGATAGTGCCGCCCATCAAATCGACCAGACGCTTGGCGATGGAGGTGCCAAGGCCCGTGCCTTGGTAGCGGCGAGACGGCGAGCCTTCGCCTTGGCGGAAGCGATCGAAGATCACCGCGAGTTGCGCTTCGCTCATACCAATGCCGGTATCTTCAATCTCCATTCGAACCCGCACCCAACCGGCCGCCTTCTCCACCGGGAACAGGCGAATAACGATCTCCCCGCGCTCGGTGAATTTCACCGCGTTTCCCACCAGATTCAGGAGGATCTGACGAAATCGCAGATCGTCGCCCAAAACGGCGGCTGGAAAGCCGGGCGCCGTTTCACCCTGTAGCCGCAACCCCTTTTCCCGCGCCAAGGATTCCATGATGGCTTTCACATCGCCCACCACGGCCGCGGGACTGAAGGGTCGACGCGCAAGTTCAATGCAGCCGGCTTCGATGCGCGAAAAATCGAGCAGGTCGTCGATGGTCCGGGACAGCGTACGGGTCGATGTTTTCAGGTTTCGCACATAGGCGCGCTGCTCGTCTGACAGATGAGTTCCCTGGAGCAGGGATGTGATGCCGACCACACCGACGAGCGGCGTACGCAGTTCATGGGTCATATTGGCGAGGAACTCGCTCTTGGCCCGGCTGGCGCTTTCGGCATCGCGGCGGGCCCGATGCAGCGCCTTCATGAGGCCACCGAGATAGAGCGGAAAAATTGCAAGAAACAGGCTGTACAAGGCCACGTGGATCAGGTGTTCGCGCCAGACGCCCTGGAGGAGAAAAAGGCCGTTGAGCATGGCGATGCTCAGCAGCGTCGCCACCACCATTTGCCGGTGACCGAAACGCACCCCGTTCGTGATGCAAATCCAGAGATAGAGAGGATAGAGCGGACTATGGGCCGAACCGCTCGCGGCGACCGCCAGCGTGGCGGTCGTGACATCGAAGACCACGCTCAAGTAGGGGCGCAGATTCGAGGTGGATGGATAGCGCCAGATATGGCCGAAAAACAGGGCGGACAGGCCAAAGAAGTAGGCAAAGAACGCCAAATAATGCGCCCGCGCCAGATCGAAATAGCCGAGGGTCATGCCCAGCGGCAGTATGGCGGCGACCACTATACCGACCCCAAACCGCACGGCCGCGCCTTGCAGTTCGGTGTCATTGAGTAATCGCTCTTTGAACGGCGACAAGAAGGCGAGTGCCTCGGCGGTTGGCTGAGCCATCACATAAGGGAGTCCGACAGGGTGCCCAACCTATTATACTGATTCCAAGGCTCCCTTGCGGGGGCGTCCGGATTTTACCGCAAGGGTGGCACCCACCAGGCATTTCCGGGAGTCAATACACGCAGTACGTCATCGGAGACGTTGTGCGCCTCACGCGCCCTCAACAGGTCTGTTACCGGCTCTCCGAAGTGGGTATCAGCGAGAGGGAAGGTATCGAAGTGAATGGCCATGCTGTGGCGTGCACCGATAGCCTTATGGGCACGAACCGCTTCGTCCGGATTCATGTGGCCGTAGGACATGAACCAGCGCGGTTTGTAGTCGCCGATAGGCAGGAGAGCCAGTCGGATGGGCTGGAAACGTTCGCCGGCATCCCGAAAGTAGCGCCCTTCGCCCCACCCCGAGTCACCGACAAAATAGATATTTCCGTCCAGTGTCTTCAGCAGATAAGAGGCCCAAAGGGCCCGGTTTCTATCCATCAGGTTACGCGCCGACCAGTGGAACATCGAGGCCAGGCGCAGGCTCACCTCGCTGGAGAGGGCGATCTCGTCTTCCCAATCGTGGGCCTCTACGGAGATGTCCGAATGCTCCCGGTGAATGATCGCATCATTGCCCAGAGGCACGATGATGCGCGGCTGATCACGCGCCCATAGCCGCTTTAGCGACGCGAGGTCCAGGTGGTCGTAATGATTGTGGCTCACCAGCACGACATCGATCGGGGGAAGGTCATCGAAGGCAACGCCGGGTGGAGTGACCCGCCGGGGACCAATCCAACCGAGGGGGCTGGCACGCTCCGACCAGACGGGATCGGTCAGGATATTCAGGCCGCGGGTCTGAATGAGCAGTGTGACATGCCCGACAAAACTGACCCGCAGGCCTTCGCCCTCGACCCGTTCAGGAGGCCGATCGGGGGTGATGTCGGCCGAATCCGGCCACTTCGGCGGCTCACGGGTAAAGCGCCAGCGCAACAGATCCCAGACTCCGATATCACGCGGCGGACCGGCATTGAAAAAATGCTTACCGTCGAAGTGGTCGGATTCGGGGCCGCTGTAGTAAGAATTTGCACACCCGGTCATCGTCATCAGCAGCAATACCCACCCAAGTACGATCAGTTTCATTCTCCCACTCTGCATTACAGCGCCCGTCCGATGCCCCATCAGGCAAGGGTTGACAGACCCTGATCAAATCCTAGTTTCTGGAGAAAATGGGGCAGCTTCCAGGAGGGATTGATTATGGCAGCCGTACCATCATCGGAACGCATCAAGGAGTGGCCAGAGGAATCCCGCGAGGCGGCCCAGCTCGTCCTTGAGAAGTACGGCGAGCCGGACGAGGTGACCGATACCCAGCTGACGTGGCACCGCGTAGGTCCGTGGAAACGGATCGTCGCGACCAAAGAGTACTTCCGGCACAACTTCCCCGCCCCGCATATCGATGCGATTGAATCCGTCGTCGATTACCACGTGCCGGTGGATAAGTTCACGCCGCTGGCCGAGTTCGACGGCAGTGTGGTCGTCGAGCGTACGGCCGGCGAGGTGTCGGCCCGCTGCCATGACGAGCAGGCCAACTTCCTGGCACTTAACCTGATGCACGACATCGTCATCGGCGCCAGGAGCGCCCGGGAGGCTCGGGAGTATTACGCCAAGGAGTTCGCCGATTTTCGGCGGAAGAAACCGACGCCCTATATGGAAGGGCTTCGCTTCCAGCCGGGAGATGGCGATGCCACGGATCCCGACAGCCGGGTTCTATCGGATCAGGATCTGGAAGAAGCGGTGAAGGAAGGCCAGAAGCGGCACTGAATTGATTGCGATCACCCCCAGCCTGGCCCTCCCCCACAGGGGGAGGGAATTGGCTTCCTGAGCCTCCCCACAGGGGGGGAATGGCTTCCCGGCCCTCTCCCACAGGGGGGAATGGCTTCCTTACCCTCCCCCGTGGGGAAGGAAGGCTTGGGAGAATCCGGGCCACGGTAGTCTTTCCAAGGGGTAATCGGAGCTGTTGCTCCGTGAGCCTTTGAGCTTAGCTGCAGCCTTTGGGGCGCGGCAGGCCGGCGATCTTGTTCGCGGACTTGATCAGGCCATAGGGGAACAGGTCGTAGATGTACTTGCTGCTGCTGCGCTCGACTCCGTAGTTTTCCTTCATGATTTTGGAGAACTTACGCGGTTCGGCCACGCTGCCGTGCTCCTGAAAATAGGCCCGGGCTTCGTTGATGATGTCCCAATGCTCTTCGGTCAGTTCAACGTTTTCGTTCTTGGCAATGCCATGAGCAACCTGTTCGTCCCATTCGTCCAGGTTTTCCAGCCATCCGGCTTCACTCAGGGCGACAACCTTGCCATCGATATCCAACTGCATGATTTACCTCGTTGCTCGTGTAGGAGGGGCAAAAACACCCCGAAGGGAATCTGGTATCCAGCATAACACATATACCCTACTATTCGAGTCAATTAATCGCCGCATGAAGCCGAGGGCTTATCGCTGGGGGTCGGAACCCGAGCTCTGCAAACCGGGTGAAGGGTGGCTAACCTCACGATGAAAGAGCCGGTACATACAGTGCTTCCGGGATCTCGGTAACGGCAGGAGGCCGATGTGGAGCAGTACTTCTTCAGCAGCGGGGCGACGTTGCTGCGAACCGCGGTGATCGGGGTGCTGGCTTACGTCAGTCTGGTCGTGCTTCTGCGTATTTCCGGTCGGCGAACCCTTTCCAAGATGAATGCCTTCGATTTCGTGGTCACCGTCGCACTGGGCTCCACGCTGGCTACCATTTTGCTCAACAAGAACGTGACCCTGGCTCAGGGGGCACTGGCGTTTGCGCTGCTGATCGGCGTCCAGTATGCGGTCACCTGGTCCAGTGTCCGGGCCCGCTGGGTCCGAGGTCTGGTCACGGGAGAACCCGCCCTTTTGCTTTATCGAGGGGCATTCCTGCAAATTGCACTGAAGTCGGCGAGGGTGACGGAGGATGAAGTGCGGGCGGCGGTACGGTCGGCCGGATTGGCGGCGCTGGATGACATTGAGGCCGTCGTTCTGGAGACCGACGGCTCATTCAGTGTAGTTCGACGGGCCGAGGTCCCGGGAGAGTCGAGCCTGATCGGGGTCAAGCGGCCGGATCCGGAGTAAAAGGGAGTGAAACCCACGGCAACCTTTATTCAGTACCCTGAGGGTCAAGCCCGCGACGGTCGGGCAAATCGCCGACCAGGCCAGGCTCACGTCGAGCTACCTGGTCTTAATGGGGAGCTCAGGTGTCCTCGCGGCGGTCGCATTCCTAGCCGATTCGGTTCCGCTGCTGGTCGGTTCGATGGTCATCGCGCCGGTACGCTGCTAATCGTCCGTCCGGACAAGACGCAGTAAGCACCGCGAGAGATTACGCGTTCCAATAACCCCGACTCCCCGCCACGCCCTGAGCGCCCGCCTCTATGGCCTTGCCCTCGTCACTGGCGCTGACGCCACCGAGCGCAAAAACGGGCATCTTTACTTGAGCGGCAATCGCGTTTAACCCTTTCCAGCCCAGCGGCTCGATATCGGGATGCGCTTTAGTGAATTGGATCGGTGAAAGTACGGCAAAATCGACGTTGAGCGCCTCACCCTTTTGGAGTGCGTCCAAGGTGTGGCCCGAAACGGCAAGTAGATACGGCTCCGGCAAGGGTCGCTGGTTCGCCGACTCCAGCGCCTTGCTATCGAGATGCAGGCCGTCGGCACCGAGTTGTTCCACCAGCGCCGGGGCACCGGTCAACAGCACCTTGCACTCATGCTGGTGCGCCAGCCCAACCACCTTTTCCGCCAGAGCCGCGTAAGCCTCCGGTTCCATCCCCTTTCCTTTTAGCTGCATAAGACGGGTCCCCGCTTGCAGACTGCGTGACAGGAGAGCCATAAATTCAGTTTCATCCCGTGGGGTGGGAGGGATGAGATAGTGCTTCGGTAGTTCCATGAGAGGCGATTCGGCATCGTTCGGAGTGGTAAATAGTTGAACCGATAACGTGGCATCAATCAATACCGACGCCCTTCGGTCAAGCGGGCTTAACACCTCGCGGGGAGCAGCGCTTGAGGGGCGAGGTAGAGGAAAAACCCAGACGTTCTAAACTGACGTACTAACAGGCTGTTGAAAAACTCCCTCTTTTTTACCGGGAGAGGGTCGGGTGAGGGGGTTCAATGCGGGATAACTGCCTGATTTTTTATCCCCTCATGCTGGGGAGAAGGGACAAAACCCTTTTTCTAAACTCGTAACCGCGTCAATTCCACTCAAGGATAGGGTGTACCTGCCATGGCCATCAGTCACCGACTTTGGCATCTTTCCGGGTTAGTCGTTCTTTCCCTTGTAATTGGTATGAGCCCAACGGCCGTAGTCGCTCACTGCGATACCCTCAACGGTCCGGTTGTCTCCGCGGCCAAAAAGGCCTTGGCCGAGGGAGAGGTTAAATGGGTGCTTCCCTGGGTTCGAAAAGAGGATGAGGCGACGGTGCGCCACACGTTCAATCAGGCGGTGGAATTCCGGGACAAGGGACCGAAAGTACAGCAACTGGCAGAGACTCATTTTTTGGAAACGCTGGTCCGACTCCACCGCCAGGCCGAGGGGGCTCCCTTTACCGGTTTGAAGCCGGCCGGAACCGACTTTGGACCGGCCATACCCGCCGCCGACCAGGCGTTGGAGACTGAGGATATAGAACCGGTGGTCCAGCTCCTGACCGATGCGGTCGAAAACGGGATACGGGCCCATTTCGCCGAGGTGATGGAAAAGAAGAAAGCCTACGCACCGGACGATATCGAAGCGGGCCGTGAGTATGTCGATGAATACGTCACTTACATACACTATATCGAGCACCTCTACGAAACCGCCCAACAGCCGGTTGCCGGCCACTGTCCGGAATCGCAGTGAACGGACGGGAGGGATCGGTGGAATACGCCCATCGGTTGCATTCGGTTGCAGGACGGGTTCTTATAGGGTTGCAGGTCTTACCGTCATGCACTCAACGGAAGTGATATGCCAATGAAAATATGGGTAGACGCAGACGCATGTCCAGCAGTGATCAAGGATATTCTATTTCGAGCAGCCGAGCGTACCGGCCTGGAACTGACGCTTGTAGCCAACCACCCGTTGCGAACACCTCCTTCACCCCTTATCAATTTCGTGCAAGTTCCCTCGGGTTTTGATGTCGCTGACAATGAAATCGTCAATCAGCTAAATGCTGGCGATCTGGTGATCACCGGTGACATCCCTCTGGCGGCGGAGGTGATTGAAAAAGGAGGCTATGCCCTCAATCCGCGCGGTGAGATGTATTCGGCGGACAACATCAAGGAGCGCCTGACCATGAGGGATTTCATGGAAACGCTGCGCGCCACCGGGATCGATACGGGTGGCCCACCACCGCTGAGCCAAAGTGATCGGCAGTCCTTCGCGAATCACTTGGACCGCCTGTTAACCCACGAGACCAAAGCAACCTGAGCCCCGGCTCTACTTACTAGCAGATTTTGAACGAGGCGCCCGGCAGGGCGCCTCATACAACTATCTGGTGGGCGTATTCGATCTTCACGCTAAACCGCCATCGGCACCTTGCGGCCCCGCTGCACGGCCTAGTGATGGTTACCGTTTTCAGGTGGTGATGCTCTGGGAAATAGAGTTAAGCATCTGACCCAGCGTCTGCACCTGATCACGCACGAAGACCTGGTACTCGGGGTCGTTCACCCAACCGGACCATTCAGCGTCGGTCATCTCCGCTTTCTTATCGAGGGTCTGCTCCATTTCATTGAGGCGAGCCTGATAGCGCTCAAAGGCTTCGGGTTCATCGAACCATCCCCATTCGGGGCCGGCATCGCCGATGGCGTTGATCAGGTCGCCGACCGTTTCTCGTACGTCATCAACCTGGTCCACCACGTTGTGACCGGTGACCACCTGCAGTCCCGGGCGGCCTTCTGCCTTTGCAAGGATGTTGGCCATTTGATTCATGGTATCGCCGAGCTTGCCAATCTGCTCCTTCACGGTAACGCTGTAGTCCCGATCCTCGAGCCAATTCAACCATGAGGAATCGGTGTTTTCCGCCTTCCGATCCAGTACTTTCTCCATGTCGTCGAGCTCGGCAATCGTATTTTGCATCGGCTGTTTGACCGGTTCCCAGCTGGCGAACTCGGCGGTCTCGGTGGCGTTTGCGATGGCATAGGCCAGGTCCGATACGGTTTCGCGAACGTCATCGACCGCATCCACGACGTTGTGCCCGGCCACCAGCGAGATCTTCCGGTCCTGGGAGGCTTCCTTTTGCTGCTGCGCCGGCGGCTCAGCACCGTTTTTCTGCTGAGCCATTACCTGGCCGCCCATGACGAGCGTAAGAGCACTGGCTGACAGCAGGGTGGCAACTGTTTTTGACGGCATTGTGAACACCTCCGTTTGCGCACATGTGATTGCGTAGGTTTCCCGATCGTACTCAACCTCTAGCCGAATTCGGCCATTGATTCAAAAGCCCTCAGGACTCGAGTTCAGCCTCCAGGCTGATTTTCGTCGCTTTCAGTGCCTGTGAGACCGGGCAGCTCTGCTTCGCCTTTTCCGCCTCGCTCAAAAAAGTCGCTTCGGGGATGTTCGGAACACGGGCCCTCGTGCTGAGTTCGATGCGGGTAATCGCAAAACCCTCGGACACTTTTTCGAGGTGGACTCGCGCATCGGTTTCAATGCGCTCCGGTTTGAAGCCGGCCTGCTCCAGAGAGAGCGAGAACGCTTGAGAGAAGCAACCGGCGTGGGCCGCGCCAATGAGCTCTTCGGGGTTGGTTCCTTCAGCATTTTCGAAGCGCGAGGCGGCGGTATACCGCCCCTCGCACTTTCCGCTTCCGGTTTTCAGGTGACCTGCGCCTTCCTTCAAGGTCCCTTCCCATACGGCGTTGGCTTTGCGAATTGGCATGGCGTGTCCTCTGGTTCGATGGTTTTGTCAAAGAATAGGATGCGTGCGGGTCAAGGGCGATGCGCCTTCAGAGGAAGCTGACCGAAATAACTTGAATGTCGTACAGACAAACCGATACTTTCCTAACGCTGGAAAACAGACCATCGAACCCAAGGAGAAAAAGTCTGATGCTCAAACACTTCGCCGTTTTCGTCGTAGGCGCCTCGGCGTGGCTTGCCAGTCACGCCGCAGTGGCAGCCGAAACGCGGGTCACGTGGCATGGTCATGCGACCTTCGAAGTGGTGACGCCGAAGGGAAACGTCGTGCTCATCAATCCCTGGCTCAACAATCCAAAGAACCCCAAGGGGGGCGATAACACCGATTTGGTTGAGGAGCTTCAGCGGGCGGACTACATCCTCCTGACCCACGCCCATACCGACCATATCGGTGATTCCACCGCCATCGGCGAAAAGACCGGGGCCAAGCTGGTGGCCCAGCCCGAATTGGGGAAACAACTGATCAAGCTGAAGGGGTTCCCGGGCAAGCAGTTCGGCTGGAACACGATGATGAACATGGGCGGCAGCCTGAGTCTTGCCGATGGTGAAGTCACCGTCTCCATGACCGACGCCAGACACTCCAGCGGCATGGACAATCCCTTCGCCAAAGATGGCGACAAAACGGCGCCGGTGGTTTACGCCGGCACCCCGGCCGGCTTCGTGGTGCGCATCGAAAACGGCCCCACCCTCTATCACACCGGCGACACCGACTACTTTGGCGACATGAAGCTCATCGGCGAGCGCTACGCCCCGGACCTCGCCCTATTGTGCGCCGGTGATCACTTCACCATGGACCCGAAGACCGCGGCCCATGCGGCCAAAGCGGTGAATGCAAAGCTTTCGGTGCCGATGCACTGGGGCACCTTCCCGGTGCTCGCACAGAGCATCGAGCCCTTCGTGAAAGAGGCCGAATCCCTGGGTGTCGCGACCCACGTGATGAAGCCGGGCGAAACGCTTATCTACGAAGGCAAATCCCTCAAGCAGTAAACGGTCGACGAGGAGAAGTTCAGGAAAGAGGGGCGGCCTTTCATTCCTTCTCCCTCAGGGAGATAGCCAAGCGAGGGGCTGCCTCAGTCCCTTCCCCCTCAGGGAGAAAGCTAAAAGAGGGACTCCCTCAGCCCCTTCCCCCTCAGGGAGAAAGCCAAACGAGGGACTCCCTCAGTCCCTTCTCCCTCAGGGAGAAGGCTAGGATGAGGGGCTGCCATTAGTCCCTTCCCCCCCTCAAGGAGAAAGCCAAACGAGGGGCTCCCTCAGTCCCTTCTCCCTCGGGGAGAAGGCTAGGATGAGGGGGAGTGATCAGATTTTCAAAATACCCCGACAGACACTCACCCCGGCAACTCCACCACGAGTCGCCCCCGCACCCTACCGGCCAGCAACTCGGAGGCCATCGGAATCACCTCATCAAGCCCTATCGTCCGGCCGACCGCTTCGAGTCTTTCCGCATCCAGGTCCGTAGCGAGCCGTTGCCAAGCCCCCTTCCGTTCTTCCACCGGCGCATACACGCTGTCGATGCCGACCAGAGTCACTCCGCGTAGAATGAACGGCGCGACGGTTGCCGGGAAATCCATGCCCTGGGCGAGGCCGCATGCGGTGACAACACCCCGGTACTGCATGCCGGCGCAGACGTTGGCGAGGGTCGTGCTGCCGACCGTGTCAACCGCGCCCGCCCACTGCGCCTTTGTCAGTGGCTTGCCCGGCTGGGAAAGGGTCTCGCGGTCAATGACCCGGGAGGCTCCCAGCGCCTTCAGGTGATCGCTCTCCTCCAGCCGGCCGGTGGAGGCCACAACCTGATAACCCCGTTTCGCCAGCAGCAGGATCGCGACGCTGCCCACACCGCCGTTGGCGCCGGTTACCAACACCTCGCCATCGTCGGGTTTCAATCCGTGCCGCGCCAAGGCCTCAACGCAGAGCGCCGCCGTGTAGCCGGCCGTGCCGATCGCCATCGCCTGCTGAAGTGAAAACGCTTCCGGCAGCGCCAGCAGCCAATCGCCCTTCACCCGGGCCCGGGATGCCATGCCGCCCCAGTGGGACTCACCGACACCCCAGCCGTTGAGGATGACCGCATCGCCGGCCTTCCAGCGCGCATCCGCGCTCTCCAGCACAGTCCCCGCCAGGTCGATACCCGGCACCATGGGGAATTTCCGCACCACCGGCCCCTTGCCGGTGATCGCAAGGGCATCCTTATAGTTCAGCGAGGAGTAAGCGACCCGGATGGTGACATCACCCTCCGGCAGCTCGTCTTCCTGCAGATCCGCCAGCCGGGCATCCCCGGTATCCTTCAGTAATAACGCCTTGAACATGGTTCACCTGCACTTTTAGTCCTTACATCGCTCTATCCCGGCCCTCTTTGTGCCGATCCACGACACCTGGAACCGCAAACATCCCAGACCAAATATCCGAAGTGGTATTCACTGGCCATTCCTTCTCCCCGAGGGAGAAGGTCAGAATGAGGGGGAGTGTCGAAACCACTTCGAAACACGTATTTAGTCACTGGACCAAGAATCTACATCAAAACCGCCCCAATTCTTACCCTTGGCGAAAAACCCCTGCTCCGGTAGGCTTGATTAATTATCAGGAGAGAGGACCGCGAGGATGCGGCGGAAAATGACGGAGCGTTACACCTTCTACGGCCACTGGGAAAGCCACGCTTCATTCCCCCGAGCCCAGCATCCATTAAGAAGCCTTCGGAATCCTCCCTCGTCTTCTGACTTTTTGCGCGCACGAAAACCCTACGGTTCGACACCTTTCGCGCCGGAATTGCAGCGCCGCATAGCGGCACCATCATTCGCCAGCGCATTGATCCTTGTGGCATTTTCTTTCCCAACACCCCGCTGCTACACGGCCGTTTCGTCGTGCTATCCGGGCGACGACGTGTATCAAACCGGATTTTTAAACACGTGCTAATCGCTAACCGCTTGAATTTGGAGCCAAGTGAGGGCCAACTTTGGCTGGTTTTGGGGCAATATGCGGCTATCAGCCGCCGACATGTAGTTAGGCGAGACAATGAAGACTTTTAGAGCCCAGCCGGACAATTGGGTTTGGAAACCAACACCACGTGAAGTGGCGCGCTTGTGGGTGGGTTTCGCGTTCGTGTTCTACGTTCTCGCGGCGCAAGAGTTCTATTGGCCTGGAAGTCCAAATACCACAGGACGTTGGGGCTGGTTGCACCGTTTGGCACTGGATGCATTTGGACCAAAGGGTGAACTCATTTTGTATGCCTTGGTAGGAACCATTTGTTTGGCCTATGGCGTCTGGAAATATGTTGCGGCTAGTCGCGCCAGGTAAGAGTCGCCTAACACGGCACTCCACCCGATCGCGTACCGCTACGCGGTCCGCGACGGGTGAGTTTGGGCGTTAGCCTATGAAAATGATTCGAAGACATCTTCTCGTTTTGGTGATTCTTGGCTGGTTGTGCGATCCGGTAAACGCGGAAAACACAAATGCGATAAGCGCATTTCAAGACGGTGAAATCTATGGCGCGCTCTTCACATACGTATTAAAAGACCATAAAGGGAGCCACCCCCATCTATATATTTCGGAGGAACCGGCAAGGAAAGAGCGTGTGTTTAGCGCGGCCGGCGATATTACTGAAGAGGATCAGCTAAAGGGTCACGCGCCTGCTATGAGCGACTCTTTGCGCGGTAATTTTTTACACGCGCTGAAGAATCGAGAGCGAATCAAAGTAGATGCAATTGTCTCAAGAACCACACCGTTTAAGGGGTCAGAACCCTTTCTCGGTGGTCATCATCCCCGCACAGCGCAGCCCGCCGGGAGCTTACGCATGAATCCGGAACGTACTCCCGAACATTGCCACATAGTGTTCGTTTAAGGGGTCACCCATTAGCCGCCTCCGTTCAAGTCGGCAATACCGCACCCCGAAGCCCCGGCGCGCCCCGTTGAACAGAGCCTGATCAGCTCACAAAGCTGCCAAAATACGCGCCCGGGTTCTCGTTCATCTCGGGTCGCGGTCAGAAAGACTGATCCGCACCAGTCACCCATCTGGATCAAGGCATTGGGTCCCGCTTCGATGGGAAGCTCGGCACCCGGCCCCTGGCGCCCTACGGCGCCCCAGAAAACCATTGGTACCCTGTCCTGTCCAAGTGATGCGACTCAGTAGCCGCGGACAGATTTTGTGGCTGCCGGTTGGTGCCGGCTCCAACCCCGTTGGGCTCAGGACAGAGGCGTATCAGCCAGCTCGTGTGCCCTCTCAGGCGAATCAGGTGGCCCGACGAACCGTCCAATCAGAGTGATGGTTGTGCCAGACCCCAATGCTGGTTCGGTCCGTCCGGCCGAAATCGTCAGTCGCTGTTCATCCGAAGGCCTTCTGGATGTCGAACGGGACACGGTCACGCATGACGTAGTAGGCGGCGCGCGCCAGCTTGTGCGCCACCGCCTTGATGGCGACCACGGCATTTCGCTTGGCCTTCTTGCGCTCGTAGAAACGCTTGACCTGCGGGTAGTGGCGAATGGCGAAGTTGGCTGCCTCGACGAATGCCCAAGACAGATAGCGGTTGCCGTTCTTCGCGTTGTTCTTGCCCTTCTTCTTGCCGTTGCTCAGTCGCTTGGATTCGACGCAGCGACAGTAAGAGGCAAAGTTCCCTGGCCCGGCGAAACGCCCGACGTCGCCGGTCTCCAGAAGGATGGTGAACCCCAAAACCTTGCCAACCCCGGCCACGCTCAGCAATGCTTGGTAGGCCTCATCGTCACGAGCGTGCTTCACAATCTGTACTTCTAACGTGCCGATTTGCTCTTCCAGGGTGCGCAGGACCGTCAGGTGAGCGCCGATCGCCAGCCCCAGGGGCGAGTGCGTAGGCCAGCGCGGCTCTTTGCCGCCGAACAGCTTCTTTACCTCGTTGGTGCTGATCGAGCGCCCGGTCTCCCGTGCAACGAGATTCTGGATGCTTAGGATGTTGGCCGTGCGCTGACGGACCAACTGGGCCCGCTTGCGGGCCAGGTCGCGGATAGCCCGCTGCTCCCGAGGATAGATATACCCTTGGGGGATCAGGCCAAGCCGTAGTAGGTGCGCGAGCCACCGCGCATCGTGGCGGTCATCGGTATGCTTCAGGCCGCTGTACTGCTGAATGGCGGCCGTGTTCGCCAACTGCACATCGAAGCCCGCGTCCATCAGTCCGTCCACCAGCCAGTACCAGTTATAGGTGGACTCGACCACGATGCCGACAAGCGACTCCGAATATGGCGCCAGAAACGACAGGATAAGTCCCAGGTCGTTACTGAGCCTGCGCTCGGCCACCACCTCGTCTTGCTCATCGAGCACCGTTACCACTGCATTGTTTGAATGCAGGTCAATACCGGAATACAGTTTCATGGCTCGTCTCCTCTCGGCGATCGTCTTGTGCTTGGTCGCTCTTGACGATATCGCCGTCGGGAGGAGGCGGCTAGATGATTATCAGAACCCTTTCTCGTGGTCATCATCCCCGCACAGCGCAGCCCGCCGGGAGCTTACGCATGAATCCGGAACGTATCCCCGGAACATTGCCACGCCTTCGGCAATTGACGCCTCTGCGCCGGTTTGGGATATTGGTCTCAAATGGAACTCACCGAAAAGGACGTGACCGTCCATGGACAATCCGGAACCCCAGCGCTGCGGATGGCGTTTTGCTTCCCTTTTTCGCACCCCTGCAGCCAATCGGCTGCACCTCGAACCACGTGCGCCGAATACAAACCCCATTAGCCGAAGCGCCCTGCCGGGCGGTTTAGTCCAACAGCGTGTATCCCGCCTGCGCGCGAGGGTGCGGGCCCTTCGGCTCGACGCTGTGCCGGCGCAGGCCAGATACACGCCATTTCGTTAGGCGTATCAATGAAAGAGCAGTTTTTAACCTCAAGTAAAGTAGTAAACCGACACATCGTATTGGTGGGTTTGGTGGGTCTTTTTAATGTCTCGTTTCTTAGTGGGGCAATGGCCTATGTGTCTATGGTAGGTCTCGTATTGAGCTTCTTCATGGTTATTGTGGTTAACGGGAAAATAACACAGACAATAGAGCAAAAAGACGAAAAGGAAGTGCTCCATATTGTCAGAGACAACTGGAAAAACTACCTCGTAGCGCTCCTTGCAGTGGGTGCGCCAGTGTTCCTCTGTAACCGGTAATTCTTCCCCGTACTTCTCTCGCGCATTCTGAGGGGCAACACTGTGCACCGGCAGTCAAGCAAACCGGAGCACAGCATGGACACCACGGAAATCTCACTCACCGACAAGCAGCGCGTCTGGCTTGATCACATCCGGGCCTGCGAGCAGTCCGGACAGTCGATGCGCCAGTACGCCAAGGCGCATGAGTTGAACGTAACGGCCTTCTATAACTGGAAGTCCACGCTCCGGCGCAAAGGCGTCCTCGGCGATAATCCCGCGCGGCCTCGCCTGTTTCAAAAAGCCCGTGTCGTTGACGGTCGCGGACTGGGCCGCTGCCGCGTTGTCTTGCCGACGGGCGTGGCGCTGGAGTTCGATAACAGCACCGAGCCGGCCTGGGTGGCGGAGTTGGTAAGGGCCTTGGCCGGATGATGCGCCCGAGTAACGACCTGCCTGAGGTGTATGTTTGCCTCAAGCCGGTGGACTTTCGAAAGGGCATCAATGGCTTGGCGGTGCTGGTCGAAGCCGAGCTGGAACTCGACCCGTTCTCCGAGCGGCTGTTCGTCTTCGTCAACCGGCGCCGCGACAAGGTCAAGATGCTCTACTGGGAAGGCTCCGGCTTTTGCCTGTGGATGAAGCGTCTGGAGAAGGAGCGCTTCAAGTGGCCGGTCTTTCTCGGCGGCGAACTGGCTACGCTCACCGGCCAGCAGCTCAACTGGCTGCTCGACGGATTGATTTGCGCTATGTGCGGCCGATCAGGCGCTGCACTACAAGTCAGCTTTATAGGCCGATCGAAAAGTTCGATCACGACCATCGCTTTGGCTCGGTACAATGGGGCCATGGTCGCTGTTACGAACAATTTGCCGGACGACATCGAGGCGCTGAAAGCGCTGGTTGCCAAGCAGCAGACGCAGCTGCAGCGAAAAGACGCGCAGATTGTCGCGCTTCAGGAAAAGCTGAATATCCTGGTGGCCAAGCGCTTCGGCCGCTCTTCGGAAAAGGCCGACAAACACCAGCTCGGCCTTTTCAATGAGGCCGAGGCCCCGGAGCAGGCCGAGGGCACAGTCGATGAAGCCGAAGAAGCCTCGGTCACTGTCCCGGCCCACCAGCGCCAAAAGCCCGGTCGCAAGCCGCTGCCGGATTACATCGAGCGGGTCGAGGTCCTGCATGACCTGCCCGAAGCCGAGAAGGTCTGCCCGCATGACGGCAGCGCCCTGGAGCGCATTGGCGAGGAGATCTCCGAGCAGCTGGATGTGATCCCGGCCAAAGTCCAGGTGTTGCGTCACATCCGGCCCAAGTACGCCTGCCCCTGCTGCCGTCAGGGGGTGAAGACGGCGAAGCTCCCGCCCCAGCCGATTCCGAAGAGCTTTGCCAGCCCCGGCCTTCTGGCCCACGTGTGTACCGCCAAGTACGTCGATGCCCTGCCGCTGTACCGACAGGAAAGCATTCTGAGGCGGGCCGGCGTCGAGATCCCCCGGGCCACCCTGGCCGGCTGGATGCTCAAGCTCGGGGATTTGGTCCTGCCACTGGTTAACCTGCTGCGCGATACGCTGCTCGGTTACGACATCGTGCAGATGGACGAGACTACGGTGCAGGTGTTGAAGGAGGACGGCAAAAAGGCATCCTCCAAGTCCTATATGTGGGTCCAGCGCGGCGGTCCGCCCGACAAGCCGGTCATCCTCTTCGATTACGACCCCTCAAGGGGCCAGTCCGTACCGCTTCGTCTGCTTGAAGGCTTTAGCGGCACTGTGCAGTGCGATGGCTATGACGGCTATAACGCCGTGGCCGAGCAGCAGGATGTGCGCCTGCTTGGCTGCATGGCCCATGCCCGGCGCAAATTCGACGAGGCGCTCAAGGCGCAGGGCAAGAAGGCCAAGGGCAAACCGACCGGCCGCGCTGGCAAGGGCCTCGACTTCATTGGCAAGCTCTACCGTATCGAAAAGCAGGCCAAAGACCTCAGCCCCGAGGAGCGCTACCGACTGCGCCAGGAGAAGGCCCGGCCGGTGCTGAAGGACATGCGAAAGTGGCTGGAGCAGTCGCTGCCCGAGGTACCGCCCCAAAGTGCCATCGGCAGGGCCTTGGGCTATCTGGCCGGTGAATGGTCCAAGCTGGCCCGTTACGTCGAAGACGGCCGCCTCAGCATCGACAACAATGCCGCCGAGCGCGCCATCCGCCCCTTTGTCATCGGTCGCAACAACTGGCTCTTTGCCGATACCCCCAAGGGCGCGCACACCTCGGCACGGCTATACAGTCTCATCGCCACCGCCAAGGCCAGCGGCCATGAGCCCTACCGCTACCTGCGCCACGTTTTTAAAGAACTACCCGGCGCCGAATCGGTCGAGGATTTCGAGGCGCTGCTGCCTTTCAATCTCGACGCCGACAGCTTGGATTAGGCCGGAACCCCGCGCAATACGGGTTTCGCTAATCGCTTACAGAGGAACGACACACGTGTACGCACACAAGGAGGTGTTCAATGGCAATACCAGCGGTACCATTTCTTCTCGGCGTCCTGGCAGGTTCGGCGTTCACTTACTTTTACAAGTCGAAGGAACAGCCCGGTCGTCGGACCTCACGAAGCGCAACAGTGCGCTACCGAAGACCGCTCTCAGTCGATGCGGAACCCGTCGAGGATACAGCTGGATTCGAGGCGCGGTTCGAACGATAGACCAACCCACCGGGAAACATCGGTAGACTCACGGATAGCATTCGGCCATTTCGGCCCTATCCTTCCAGTAAGCCTGACAAGGGCAAACTTGCTGAAAAGCAAGGGCGCAAAGCCACCGGCCTAAGGGATGCGTCCTTCGGGACTAACTTCCTACGGCAGCGGAGCTACCAGGCTTGTCAGTCCCCCGGCCGCTTCGTTTCTACTATTCATCCCCTAATCTTTGCCTTTCCCTACTTTTGTCGTTTCGAGGCGTGTAGGAGCCCAGCCCTCTGGGCGAACATGGCCGAAGGCCATCCATTGCTGATAAAGGGTTACGACCCCTTTTCTTCGCCTCACGAAGGACTGAGGTACATAACCTCACCATTAACATTAACCTCAGAGAACTCCATTGCAGTTGGATTAAACGCGAGAGAACTTCCACATGCCCGATTTCCGGAACACAGCTCATTTTTCGACTGCGCAACAAGATAGTAATTTCTATTATCGAGTTTTCGCACTACGCCTGTAGCTCTTCCATCAGGATCCAGTAGTACAATAGGCCGTAGATGCGAATACGTGTACATGCCTAAATTAGTCGGGCTGTAAATTCCACCTAAGCCAGGGAGTCCAGACACGTCAGCATTTGGTTCAACTGGCAAATACTTCTCCAAAATCGGATCAGCCGACTGCCAAACACTCGTCCTCGGGTCATAATACCGCGCCCCGAAGTAATATCAGTGCGCCATTTCAACCTGCGACTCCTCAGCAGGAACTAAAACCCTCCCATCAGCTAAACCAATATGCTCACCATCAAAATAATCGTAATGAAGTTCTTGCGTAGCAGCCCCTTGATCAGAACCTTCAACAACAAAATGTCCGCGCCGCCACACTTCGCCAGTAGATTCATTATATACGGTGCAAAAATTAAGGGCGTTCGCTTCTTTACACCATATCCAAGCACCACCATCAACCCCACCGACCCAAACTGCCTCGCTGGGAATAGATGACAACCTTGGGGGTGCTTCAACATGCGAATCTCAGCCATCCCCTCATTTTCAGACGACAAAAAAGACTTGGGATAACGCGCGGTGCGCCTGAATCTTTTCGAGAAATGCTTCCATGATCGGAACCAGCCATTGCTCGCGCATTCGCGGCATCAGGTCATAGACCATCTGGCCCTGCCGGAACAGCGAATGGGTGCGGCGCTTGACCGTGTTCGCCTTCAAGTAGCGGTCGTATCCGACCTGCTCGCAGGCGGCACCCAGCAGCGTCAGCAAGACAACGGCAAAGGCACTCACCAAAAAGAGCCGGTCGCGACGGGCCGGGCTCTTTGTGTGGATCGCATCCATACCCAGACCAAAGCGCATGTCTTTGGTGTCCCGGAAATAGGTCTCGATACTCCAACGCTTGGCATAGTATCGCTTCAGTTGCGCAGCCGAAGCCTCCGGGTCACTGGCAGCCAGACACCAGCTCTCTTTCATGGCCTTCTCCTGAAGACACACAATAGTGGGCACCGGAAAGCCTTTGCCGGTGAGCTTGGCATTGCGCAGAGTCCGGGCGCGCCCACCTCGCCCAACCCACTGGGCAGCCGTGCGCTTTTCCCCTTTGGCGTCGGTCACCGTGACATTGCCCCGAAGCCGAACGATGTAGCCAAAGTCCCAACTGTCGCGCATGATCTCGAACAAAGACGTGTCCATGAAACCGCGGTCCGCGATAACCGTCACTGCCACCCCTTCGGGCAACGTATCCCGCAACCGTGTCAGAACACTGTCCTCGAAGTGGTTGCGGTTGTCTTTCAACTCCGACTTGCGCACCGTGCGCCAGACCAGCGGGATCGCTCGGCCGTGACTGGTCAAAAGGTTCAGCGCAATGGTGGATTGCTTGTCCCGGTCGAAGTCCGTCCAGTCCAATGCCACGGCGATTTCTTTTCGCTCGCTGACCACGTACGGCACCCAATAGGCGAAATAGCTCCAGACGTCGATCTTGGCGTTGCCCAGCAACCGATCGACCTGTTTGACTGTGTGTTTCGGATCCAACCCACACACGTGGGCAAGCCCTTGGCCAATCGCCGACACCGCCAGCGAACCCGCGGCCAGTACCCCCGTCGTTGCATTGGCCAGCGAAAGGATGCGTTTGGCATGGATATCTTCGTCAAAGACGTCGCCCAAGAATTTCTGGATGTCGTTTCGGTCGAATCCTTCGCGCATCGTCGCGTTCATGGCTGGCCTCTGGCTGAAAAAGTTTCCCGCCTAGCTTGCCAGAGAAAACATGGTTCGGGGATCGAATCTCTTTATGCGGCGATCGAGCCATTTACTAACGAACGATCTGTCCTCTTCTTGCTGCGAATGGCATAGAAAATGAGGGGATCCTTGAGCATGCGAATCACAGCCGAGTAGCAAAACTGCAAAAGCCACCAGAGACAACGCAACTGCAACCTTTAAGCTACTAATCATCGTTGTTCATCTCCAGTTTCTGACCCGCAGGATCGTAGCTCACCCTATTTTCAAACTCCGATTGCAATTCCTCTATAGGCACAGGGTCAGGTCTTGCAATCACGCACCCGCTCCTTCGACGAAGGCGCTGCTATTTATTGTTGGCCTCGGACTCAAGCCACCCTACCGCCCGACTGACGGTGGAGTAATGCACTCCGAAATGTTCGGCAATCTCCTGCATGGTATAAGCGCCCGTGAGAAAAGCCCTCGCCATCGCTTCACGCTGCACATACGTGCGTTCAAAATGGGTAAGCGGCTTTGCAAGCGGGCGACGCTGCGCCCTGGGAACTTCCCGTACGTTTGTCGGCAGCCGGATATCCGGTGTGTGCTTTTCGACGAACTGCTCGCTCCCAAGAAACAGTTGGTGACGAAGTCCATCCCAAATATTGGTCCCAATTCCGTCTGCGACGAACGCAGCGTAACGCGCCTGGGCCTTGCGGCGAACGGCACCAAACTGCCCAAGCAGCCAGTCGATCTCCAACCACTTGGGCTTGGCTGCCAACCCAAGCATGACGCCATAGCTGCTCCACGGCCACTCCCCCGCTTCACGGACCATTCCCGCCCGGACCGGGTTAAGCACCACGTACCTCGCCAACTCCAGCAGATAGGCGTCTCTCTCTACGAGAATTGCCTTGAAGCGGCCCTGAAAAAGGTGACCAACCAACCCGTGGCGACGATTGAAACGCTGAGTGTAAATCCCATTAAGTTGCCGCATCCCTTTAGACAGGTTCGCTTCCGGCGTCTCCACCACAAAATGGTAGTGGTTCGTCATTTCACAATAGGCGTGAACCCGCCAGTTGAACCGCAGACATACTTCCCCGAGAGCATTCAGCCAAGCTACTCGATCGTCGTCGTCGTGAAAGATATCCTCTCTGCGGTCCCCTCGGGAGGTGACGTGGTACAGCCCACCAGAAAGTTCAATTCGTAACGGTCTCGCCATATCAGAATCATAGCAATAAGGTGCTGGATTGCAAGACCTGACCCCTTTGCTGCATCGCGATGCCGGCTTCCATCAACCCGTCCACCAGCCAGTACCAGTTGTAGGTCGATTCCACCACCGCACCGACCAACGTGCTCTGGTAGGGGAGCAGCAGTTCTTTGATAAGCTCCAGGTCGTTGGCTACGCGCCGCTCGACCACCACGCGCTCGTCTTCGTCCGTCACCGCGACCACGCTGTTATTTGAATGCAGGTCGATTCCGCAATACAGTTTCATCGTTCGCCTCCTCTTGCCGGCGTATCCGTTTTGGTCTCTCAACCTCGACGATACTGCCGGCCTGAGGGGGCGGCTAGATGATTATCAGTATACCTATCTCACCTAAGCGCCTTTCGCCTGGCTATGATAAGCGGCCAAGCTAAAGGTCCGAATTGTTAAAGAGGTTCGATGCGCGCGAGTTCCGGGGACAGTATACCTATCTCTCCTAAGCGCCTTTCGCCTGGCCATGATAAGCGGCCAAGCTAAAGGTCCGAATTGTTAAAGAGGTTCGATGCGGAGTTTCACTCCGAATGGATGGGGGCGACGGCAATGCAAGTGAAAAGCTCTTCTTTTCTTCCTTTTCCGTGATGCGACAGCGGCTTTCAGGGAGTTAGGTATCCTGTCCCCGGAACTGGCCTCGACAGTGTTGTAAGCTACGTCGACCAGCAGCTGGGCACCCGCTGGCACCGTAGCGGCGGAAAGTCGCTGCTGGAGTGGCGGCTGGTCGGCAAGGGGGCAGGGGATGTCATTGACGTCGGCGCTTTCTATCGGGCGGCCTACAATGACACGCTGAAGGCGAACGACTCCGAGCTGCAAGGTTTTGCCCGCGACCAGCGCGAGACGGCCGCGGAAACCGGCTTCCTCGACACGCCGGACGTGCACATCAATGCTGTCTCGGCCAGCGCCGCCGCCGGCATTCAGCGCACTTGGCGTATCGCCAACGATCCGGCGGCGCCGCAGATCATGCGCAGCGAAGCGCGGCAGCAACTCATTGAAGGTAGTGTCACGACGGCGATTCCTTTGGGGGTCGTCTCGCGGGCGAAGGCGTTGGGTACGGGAACATCGACGGCAATACGAGCTGACGCAGGAATCCTCTTCGACGCTACGAAACAGGCGCCGAGGACATTCAATCAATTCCAAACGGCTGTCGCCGGGAATGGACTCAGCGCGGCTCGGCGTGGGGATTTGTGGACAAAGTACAAGTCGGTAGGCGGGCAGAAGTACGGTAACGTCGCGAGACCTGTCCTGGAGAGGGCTTACGGAGCTTCAGGAGATATTCTGAGTGGTACTGGAGAGGTTGCGGCCATCTACAGCATGACTACGTTCTCTCTGGGGTTCCAAGTTGGATTCAATGATGTAACACCACTGCAGCCAGATACAGGTTCAGGGCACCCTTTGCTTGCGCCGTATGAGGTTGGTGAAATACTGGGCGGCTTTACATCCAATATTGTTGGAGGAGTAACAAAATAATGTGCACAACAACTCAGCCCATTGTGACTTTGGAACGATGAAATTTCTGGTTTTCTATTTTTTGATCACAATTATTGTGTTTTGGTATGGCCGTCGTGTCCGAATAAGGCGCCGGATACCATTCATCGCATACTTGCTCTTGTGTCAATCGCTCGTGCTTTTCTTATCGAGTTTTCTTCCGCTATTCGGTGTTCCCTTTGAAGACCCGAAAAGAGGAGGCGTAATTGTTGCGGATGAGGTAGCGTGGTCCTTTGTTGGTTTAGGATTATTCTTTTTGGCTGGGGGGATGCTCTTCTGGTGCCGGCGCGCGTCAAGGTAGTGTTGTCCGCGGGATTCCAAGGACACCTATTAGCCGGGAGTTCCGGGGACAATATACCTATCTTGCTTTAGCTGCTTTCGGACCCGGTGCTTTGGGTGCCAGCGGCTTGCCGGTAATTCCCTCTAGATGCCTGACGAACGCCTTATCGCCGAGCGGCCTTCCCGTCCTCGTGTGCTGTTCAATGATTTCACCATCGTTGCTATTTGCGTCGGCCAGATAGGTTGGCCAGTCGGATATTCTGTCCAGCATCGGACTGACTCTCACTAAAGCGTCATCTTTGCCCAACAGGTGCGGCAAGGCGCTCGACCATTTCCAGTCGGCCGGGTGTTCGCATAATTTGGCTCTTACAGGGTTAAGTTCCACATAGCGGACCGTGGATAGCAGATACGCCTCATCCATCACGAACGAATGAAAGCGCTCCTGCCAGAGATGACCGCTCCAGCCGTTACGAAAGTTGATACGGCGCGTGTAGCGACGGTGTGTCTCGCCAATTGCCGCTCGCAGTCCATCCTCGTGTTTCGGCACCATCACAAGGTGCACATGGTTGGGCATCAGGCAGTAGGCCCAGACTTCCGTTTCAGCCTCGAAGGCAAACTCAGCCATCAGCCCGATATAGTGGCGATAATCGTCCGCGCAGAAAAACGTCTTCTGTCGACGATTACCTCGCTGGGTGACATGGTGGGGGTATCCGGGTATCACGACGCGACCTATCCTGGCCATAACTCACCTCCTCGCAAGAAAGGGTTCTGACCCCTTAAAACTGCCGCGAATTAGCAATTGGCCATGCTGAGAATGCGATAAGGTGCAAGAGAAATGAAACGGGTGCGTCTGAAAACGATGCAGTGTCTTTGCTGCTGAGATAGGCTTTTTCTACAAGCTCGTTAGCCATATGAAAGCTTATGCACCCATTCTCGCTTTAGGCTTGGCGATAGCCGTCGCGGGATGCAAAGAAGTACCGGAAGTGTACTTTCCGGACTATCAAGCAGCGGTCGCTTCTGGCGCTATTGAGAGAGGGCGGATTCCAGCTTGGGTATTGCCGGAAAGTGCTGTGAAGATTCACGAAAAGCACAATATTGACACGAACCAAACGATGTTGGCCTTTCGGTACAGCGGCTCGGAAAGGTTCGCGCTGACCGGATGTGAAGGAGTGGAACCGCGTAAGCCCAAAGATCCCCCATTCTTGGTGGAGTGGTGGCCAAGTGATGTTCCGGCAACCCCATGGGCCACTCACCGGCATGGATTCTGGGAATGCGAGGGTGGAAAGGCTTACTTTGCATTGTCTAATGATCTTGAGGAAGCCTTCTATTGGAGGCCGTAGCGAACATGGCTAATCGGGTAAGGGCGGATTAAAGGGTTAGAGAGGGATTAAAGGGTTTTGACTCCTTTTTCCGGTTTCTCTACCTGCTTGGCTAGACTTAAGAGCCGAAGTAGAACGGATTCCGAAGCTTGAATTGCCGGACCATCCGATCAACGTAAGTGGCTGCATGCATACTCTCGGGCACATTGACCGGGCTAAGGTCCACGGATGTGGGATCGCCCGGCTCGATCACCATAACGCCGAATTCTTCATACAACTCGGAAGGCTCGTCCGCCCGCTCGCGTCCGTCAATACCTGTGAGGAGGGCGACCACTTCGCCCATGACAGTGCCAAAGGCTCGGCTAGGTAGTGCCGCTGCATCACGGCCGAGGAAGACGAAATGGCCGCAGACGGCAAACGGAAAGCGCTTGTGCAGTTCCAAGGCCTCCATTGCCATGTCGCGGTAGCGGTTCTTTAGGTTTTTTGCGACCGCGAAAAGGATACCCTTAGTGCCGGAGGAAAGCAGCAGCCCGTGCTTTTCGTCAGAGAGGTAGGCGTCAACGCCCTTAGGGCCGTATCCACCCATGAAGGTCTTGTCACGGCCAGTGGGGGCAGTTACAGGCAAGCCGGCATCGTAAAAGCTTTTCGCAACTAGCGCGGTGATATCTGCACTCATCCGTTCGGTATAATTCTTCTTCTCAGATCCTTTGGCTTCTGAGTCAATCGGACCAAGGGCGTCAATGAGGCCTGCGATTTCGTTGGCGAGATCCATCGGCTTTTCTCTTTGTTATTTTTTTGTCCGGTTCGAACGCCTTTCTAGCAGGCGCTTACGCCCCGACCGCAAGAGGTCGACCGTATAGCGGGACAGTCCCATACACTCCCGGAGCACGAAACAGTCCACCATTCGGTTGGCACTCTCGTTGTTGCCCTCCCGCAGTGCGGTATTAACCTCTTCGGCCTGGCCGCCGGCCTTCGTTCCCATATTGACCGGCAGCGCGATCCGAACCGCTGCGGCTTCCGTGGGCTCAAGCTTCAGGATACCGCCTCCGTAGCTGCGCCCTTCGATTTCAGTGGATAGCAGGGTGAGGGACGAGTGGAATGCAAGCGCGACGTCCGGGGCCGCGATGCCGGGGTTCAGGCGAATACCGTGGAGGGTATTGCTGTAGACGGCTTCCGCAGCATTGACGGCGACCCTGGGCATGGCGCCCACCATGTATGTCATGAACAGGTCAGGGCGGATGAGGCCGGGCACTTTCCACCAGGGCCGGCGGGTGCGGCACTTGAAGCGCTGGTCGACACCCGCCTCTTGGCCTTCTGCGATGAAGGCGTCCAGCCGGCCCCGCTCGGCGAACAAATCATCCTGGGGCGCCACCAAGTGGTGGGGTTTGTCCGCGTGCTCGTGGTCGGTGATGTCTTCGGCGGTATAGTACAGACCCGGCAGGCTGCGACCGTTTCTGGCGGTGGGGATGAGCCAGTCACGGGGGAGCCCGTCGCGGATGCTGCGGTGGAAAAAATTGTTGTCGCCAGAGACGTAGCCGTTGGTCACGCTGCCCAGCTCTCTAAGGGTAAATACGTCGGCGGCTTTCTTCACCCGCTGCCAGGCTCTGCGCTCAGCCGGGGTAAGAAACGCCTCTATGAAGCGCTCGCCGTCACCAAGCACAAAAGCCTGGGGGTCAGGCTCGGTCTGCTTGAGCTTCGGTAGCGCGGCAGCATCGCGCAGTGGAATCAGATTAACGGACTTTCCGCTGCCGCCGTAACCTTCGGCCAGCAGGAGGTAAGTGTCGGTCTGTGCCTCCTCGAAGATGTTGCGCTCGAAAGTGACGAGGGTTACCGAGTTGAAGTTGGCGGCGAGTGCCCGCAGCGTGGGCAGGCCGTACTGGGTCTGGGTGATCTCGGCCGGTACAACCATGGCCATCCGCCCGTCTTTGCGCAGGAACTGGGTGGCATGGAGCAAGAAGGGAGCCCAGGTGGAGGTGAGCTTCTTCAGGCGGACGCCCAGCCGCAGTGCCGACTCCAAGGCCAGTTTGCGGGAAGCCTCAGCAAATTTCTGATAACGAACGAACGGAGGGTTGCCCACAACGGCGTCGACCTCACTGTAGGTGCCGGGGTCGACGGTGAAAAAATCGGCACTTAGGAGTTGGTGAGAATCTTTCCCGGAGGCAGCCAGTTCTAGTCCGGTTGCGGCAATCGCCTCCCCGTTCAGATCGACGCCGATAACGGTCGCGGCGTTTCCCCGCAGCGCTTCGGCGAGAAAACGCCCGTCTCCACAGGAGGGATCCATGGCCGTAGCGCCCGGTTCGGGGAGGGCCCAATCGATGAGGAACTCCACCACGGCTGGTGCGGTGTAGAAAGCTCCGAGCGCTTTTCTTTGTGTTTGCTCCATGCCTTCAATCACAATTATGACCAGTCTTCGGCGCATGATTCCGCATGCGCCGCCCAATATCTCGGATGGGTATACCGCTTCCTTGCGGATTCCGACGAGAAGAGACTACAACAACCGCCGGGCCTCCTGCACCCCCGCCTTAACCTGCGTGGGCGCCGTCCCCCCGACATGATCCCGCGCCGCCACCGATCCCTCCAGCGTCAACACCCCAAACACATCCTCCCCAATCGCATCGGAGAACTGCTGTAACTCCTCCAGCTTCATCTCGGAGAGGTCACGCGCGGTGTCCACGCCCAGCTTCACGGCCTTGCCGACGATTTCGTGGGCGTCGCGGAAAGGGACGCCTTTTCGCACGAGGTAGTCGGCGAGATCGGTGGCGGTGGAGAAGCCGCGGCGGGCGGCTTCGCGCATGTTGTCGGGTTTGACCTGGATGCGGGCCATCATGTCGGCGTAGACGCGCAGGCAGCCTTTAACTGTATCGATGGTGTCGAACAGGGGCTCTTTGTCTTCCTGGTTGTCTTTGTTGTAGGCGAGCGGCTGGCCCTTCATGAGGGTGAGAAGGCTGGTGAGGTGACCGTAGACGCGGCCCGATTTGCCGCGCACCAGTTCGGGGACGTCGGGGTTTTTCTTCTGCGGCATGATGGAGGAGCCGGTGCAGAAGGCATCGCCGAGGTCGACCCAGTCGAACTGGCTGGAGCTCCAGAGGATGAGCTCTTCGGAGAAGCGGCTCATGTGCATCAGCAGCAGGCTCGCCCAGCTCAGGAACTCGATGGCGAAGTCGCGATCGGAGACGCCGTCCAGGGAGTTGCGGCTGGGGCGCTCGAAGCCGAGTTCCTGGGCGGCGAAGTCGCGGTCGATGGGATAGGTGGTACCGGCCAGGGCGGCGGAGCCAAGCGGCATGACATTGATGCGCTTGCGGCAGTCGCTCAGGCGTTCGGCGTCGCGCTGGAGCATCTCGTTCCAGGCGAGCATGTGGTGGCCGAAGGTGATGGGCTGGGCGGTCTGCAGGTGGGTGAAGCCGGGCATGATGGTCTCGGCCTCGCGCTCGGCGAGATCAATCAGGTTGCCCTGCAGGCGCTTCAGCTCCGGGGCGATGGCGCTGTCGATCTCATCGCGCAGGTAGAGGCGGATGTCGGTGGCCACCTGGTCGTTGCGGGAGCGGCCGGTGTGGAGCTTCTTGCCGGCGTCGCCGATGAGGTCGGTGAGGCGCTTTTCGATGTTCATGTGCACATCTTCCAGGGCGATGGACCACTGGAAGTCGCCCGCCTCGATCTCCGCCTCGATTCGGGTCAGGCCGCGGATGATCTCGTCGCGCTCGGCTTCGGTGAGGACGCCGACGTGGGCCAGCATCCTGGCGTGGGCGATGGAGCCGCGGATGTCCTGCTGGTACATGCGCTGGTCGAAGCCGACCGAGGCGCCGAAGGCTTCGACGAAGGCGTCGGTGGGTTCGGTGAAGCGCCCGGTCCAGGGCTTCTCAACGGTGTTTTCGTCAGTCATGGCGGGGCAAAACCGGTCGGTGGAGTGAATGGGCGCAGTATAACATCGGCGCGCGAGTGGCGAGTGGCGAGTGGCGAGTGGCGAGTGGCGAGTGGCGAGTGGCGAGTGGCGAGTGGCGAGTGGCGAGTGGCGAGTGGCGAGTGGCGAGGGGGGCGAGAGACGAGGGACGAGGGGGAAGGGTTGACGGTTGGGGGTGAGGGAAACACGCTGACAACTAGCAACTAGCAACTAGCAACTAGCAACCAGCCAAACTGCGAGCCGGGGACTTACCGGAGATCTATATCGTGGTTATGATGCGGGTTGGATCAATGAACCCGCGAAGATGGCGAAGCGAGAGACGGACAGCGGTCGGCAGAGGACGTTTTTGCCGGATTTTTGCGCCCTGCCGATGGTGTTCGGGGTGGTGGTGCTGTCGGAGCTGTTTGCCTTTGTGCTGGTGCTGGCGGGGAGTCCGCCGGAGCGGATCTGGGACGATCTGGCGCTGACATCGCTTTACATGCAGTGGGCGGGGCTCTCCGGCGCGGCGCTGCTTTGTCTTTTGCGAAAGCCGCTCAGCCGCTTGGGGGATATCGGGGCGGGCACGGCCAGTTACCTGCTTTTGATTCTACTGGTTCTTTTGCTCAGCGAAGGGGCCTATCACCTGCTGCTGGGTACCCTGCCGGGCGAGCCGGAGGGGCATTTTCAGTTTGTCGCCCGCAACGTGGCCATTGGCGCGATCGTGGCGGGCATCATCCTGCGCTACTTCTATATCCGGCATCAGTGGCGGCTTCAGGTGGAGGCGGAGTCGGAGGCGCGGGTTCAGGCGCTTCAGGCCCGCATTCGGCCGCACTTCCTGTTCAACAGCCTCAATACCGCAGCCAGCCTGGCCCATGATCAACCGGAACTGGCCGAAAAGGCGCTGGAGGATCTGGCCGACCTGTTCCGGGCGAGCCTGAGCGACAGCCGGACCCTGGTGCCGTTTGCGGACGAACTCTCCCTGACCCGCGGCTATCTGGCCATCGAGCAGCTGCGGTTGGGCGAGCGGCTCAAGATCGCCTGGAATGTGGACGCTGTTCCTGAACAGTGGCCGGTACCGCCGCTGGTGCTGCAACCGCTGGTGGAAAATGCCGTGCACCACGGCATCGAGCCCAGCGCCGAGGGTGGAACGATACGCATCGACGGGCGCCATTCCGGCCGGTTTATCGAGATCGAAGTCGCCAATCCGGCAACCGACAGTGCGATGCCCCATGCCAACGGCAACCGGATGGCTATCGATAACATCCGGCAGCGGCTCAGTGCCCGCTATGGTGCCGAGGCCTGGTTGGTGGTGGAGCAGGCAAAGGGTGAGTACCGGGCGCGGCTGCGCGTTCCGGAAAGGAGTCAGGCATGAAGGTGTTGATTGCAGATGATGAAGCGCCGGCCCGTTCCCGGCTGCGGCGAATGCTGGAGGGGCTCGATATTGAGGTCATCGGAGAAGCCGCTGACGGCGAGGCCGCGCTCAAGGCGGCCGCCGAGGGGAAACCGGATGTGGTGCTGCTCGATATCCGCATGCCGGGCCTGGACGGGTTGGATGCCGCGCGCCACCTGGCCCGAATCGAGCCTGCCCCGGCGGTGATATTCACCACGGCCTTTGAAGAGCATGCCCTGGATGCGTTCGATCTGGAGGCGACGGATTATCTCCTGAAGCCCGTCCGTCGTGAGCGCCTGGAGCGGGCCTTGGCGCGTACTGCCGAACGCCCCCGGCCGAAAAGCGCTTCGCCCGATTCCCTGTGCATTCATCAGCGGGGCGGGGTGCGCCTGCTGCCACTCGACGCCATCATCTATTTCCAGGCCGACAGCAAGTATGTAACCGTTCACTACGAGGATGGAGAGGCACTGTTGGAGCAGTCCCTCAAAGGGCTCGAACAGCAGTTCGGCGACATTCTGGTCCGTATCCATCGCAACGCACTGGTGGTGCGAGCACGACTGCTCGGCATGGAGAAACGCGGCGGCGGCTACCGGGCGGTATTGGCAGGCACTGCCGAACGGCCCGAAGTCAGCCGGCGACACGCCAGTGACGTAAAGGCACTGCTCGAGGCGGCGTCGGTTGGATAGGGTTGGCCGGTAGAAAGCGCGGTTTTGTCAACCGTTTTATTCACACGGGATGGAACGGCGCTGCCGAGCAAAGTCAAACCCCTTTGGTTAGGAGCCGACGAATAACTTTTGGTTGTAAGTAACTGATTTTTAGGGACAGATAAGGGCTGGTTAAAAAATGCACAATCTGAAACGTGGCGCATGATTCCGGGGGCTTGAAGCGCCTTTCCTCAAACAATCCACAAAGTTATCCACAGGTTTTGTGGAAAAACGGGAAAAGCCCGTGGCCGCAAAGACTTAGCGTTTCAACCGAGAAACCACTTAAGGAATTTGTGGTGATTTGGCCGGCTTCCGATACGCGGTCCAGCGCGCTATTGTCTCTTGCCCCCGGAGGAGCAGACAGGGAGGGAAGTCCCGCCCTTGCGGGCGAGTCCCTGCTCAATCCAGATTTTTGCCCGGAATCTCGCGGGTGGCGGCACGGACGGGCCCTGCTCCGAGGTGGTTGAGTGCGGTTTCGATGCGGCTATCGATGTAGCCACCGTAGAAGTCGGGGGTGGTCAGGCCGACCATCTTTTTCGCCACCTGTCGGCCTTCGCTATCCACATAGATCAGGGTCGGTGTGACCCGGACTTGATAACGCGCCGTAAAGTCGGAAACGGAAATGGGGCTACCGTCGAAGTCGATGAGGCGGCGGTGATTGTCCATATCCACGCGCCGGATAATGACTTTGTCGGTGTAATCGCCACTAATCAGCATTGGTTCGAGGAATTCCTCCTCGACCCGCGTACAGTAGTGGCAATACTCGGAATAGAACATTACCAGGATCGGGAGTTGGCGCTGCTGCGCCAGTTGGCCGTCGGCCCGGAGGTCCTCTGTGACCGGCACGGAGACTTCGGCAAAAAGCGGCGTGGCCAGCAAAATGGCCAATAGCGGTGCCCGGATGAGCAGTCGTTTCATGTGCAGTCCCCCTCCGGACGCTCGATTGCATTTCAGAATAGACGGCCCAACAGGCTCCCGGCAAGCTGGCGTTAGCCCCCTCGGGCCGGGACCGTGTATGATTGGGCGATACCTTTTTTCGCGGCCCTGTGCCGCCCGTAGACCTGCCACGAAAGCCTAATGCCTAGAACGATTCGTATTGCAACCCGCAAAAGTCAGCTTGCCCTCTGGCAGGCGGAATTCGTCGCCGAAGCCCTCAAGCATGCCCACCCGGGGCTCGAGGTGGAACTGGTCGCCATGCAGTCCAAGGGTGACAAGATCCTCGATGTGCCTCTCGCCAAAGTCGGCGGCAAGGGGCTGTTCATCAAGGAACTGGAGGATGGCATCCTTCGCGGCGATGCCGACATCGCCGTGCATTCAATGAAGGATGTGCCGGTGGAGGAGGAGATCCCCGAAGGACTCCACGTGCCGGTGGTCTGCATCCGTGAGGATCCGCGCGACGCCTTCGTCTCCAACAACTACACGAGCTTCGAGGCACTGCCCGAAGGCGCCGTGATCGGCACCTCGAGCCTGCGCCGGCAGTCGCAGATCCTGGCGCTTCGCCCGGACCTGCAGGTGAAATTCCTGCGCGGCAACGTCAACACCCGGCTCGCCAAGCTGGACAACGGCGACTATGACGCGATTGTCCTGGCGGCCGCCGGTTTGAAGCGCCTCCGGTTCGAAGATCGCATCACCCAGTTGCTGGACACCACCGTCAGTCTGCCGGCGGTCGGCCAGGGCGCGGTGGGGATCGAGTGCCGCAGCGATGACCCCGAGGTGAATGAGCTGATCGCCGTGCTCGACCACCGGGAAACGCATATTCGGGTGACCGCCGAGCGGGCGATGAACCGCCGTTTGGAAGGCGGCTGCCAGGTCCCGCTCGCGGGCTACGCCGAACTGGAGCACGGGGTGATCGTCCTGCGCGGGCTGGTGGCGCGTCCCGACGGCAGCGAAGTCGTGCGCGGCAATATCAGCGGCCGCCCCGAGGATGCCGAGGAGTTGGGCACGGTGCTCGCCGAAGATCTGCTCTCCCGCGGTGCCGGTGACATCCTCAAAGAGGTCTATGGGGAGCGCTGAACTCAGGGGCTTGCGGGTACTGGTGACCCGTCCCGCCCATCAGGCGGAAACCCTCTGTCACCTGATTGAGGCGGCGGGAGGTGAGCCGGTGCGTTACCCGAGCTTGGCGATACGGGCTCCGCGCAACCCGGAAGCGGCCAGGCAGACCCTGGCACGAACGGGTGAATACGACATGGTCGTTTTTATAAGCGCCAATGCGGTCAATTTCGGCTTTAAATTCCTGGAAAAGGGCATTCCGGGGAACGTCACCGTCGCGGCGGTCGGTAAAGGTACGGCGGCGCAGCTCGAGCGGCGGGGCCGGGTACCGGATCTCGTACCCCGGGGCGGCGGCGACAGCGATGCGCTGCTGGCGATGCCTGAACTGGGCGAGCTGAGCGGTCGCAAGGTGTTGATCGTCCGAGGTGAAAAAGGCCGCGAGAGGCTCGCCGAAGGGCTCCGCGGACGTGGCGCTGCCGTTGACTATGCTGAGGTCTACCGGCGCGCCGTGCCTAACACCGTCCCCGACCTCGAATTGAATGCGGTCGACATCGTGACCGCCGCCAGTTTCGAGGCGCTGGCCAACCTCGAACGGCTGGTCGGGGCCGAACGGCTCAAGTCCCTTCAGGGAATGCCTTTGGCCGTCATTCATCCACGCATCGCCCAAAAGGCGCGTGATGCCGGTTACCCGGGCCCTTTTATCGTGGCCCGGGAACCCGGTGACGAGGCCCTGGTGGCTGCCATTGCCGCCTGGGCGCAAACCAACCTGCAGGATTAAGACCCGATGAGCGAAAAGAGCGGGCAGGAAAAAACCACCGAACAAAAAGCGCCGGCCAAACGGCCGGACCGCAAAGGGGCCGGCGCCAGGCAAGACGCCAAACCCTCCGACAAAAAGCCGGCGCCAAAGCAAGGTGGCGGCGGCGCCCTGTTTTTGGCCGTTCTGGCGCTGCTAGTGGCCGCCGGCGCCGGAGCGGGCGGCTGGTACCTCTGGCAGCAACAACAGAAGGCCGACGAGCGTATTGCCGGGGCGGAAAGCCGCTTGCAGGATGCTCTCGCCGAGCTCCGTTCCGGCATCGACAATCGCATTCAGCGGCAGACCGAGGACATCGCCCGGGCCTCGCTCCAGGGCGACAAGAAACTTGCCGCCCGTAGCCAGGAGCTTCGGCAAGCGGATCATCGACCTGCGTTCCCGTCTCGGTCAGGACCGTACCGGGTGGGCCGTATCGGAAGTCGAACACCTGCTGCGCGTCGCCGACCACCGAGTGCGACTGGCGCGTGATGTCCAGGGGGCGATGGTGGCCCTCAAGGAGGCTGACCAGCGCCTGATCGCCCTCGGCGACCCGGCTTTCCTCCCGGTGCGCGAGGCCATTGCCAAGGAGTTGCAGGCGCTGCGCAACATCGGTGTGACCGAGCGACAGACCGCCGCAATCCAACTGACCGGTCTTATTGACGCGGTCCAGACCTTCCCTGTTGCCGGTCCCTACCGGGCGGAGCAGCGGGCAGCGCCGGGGCCTGAAAAACCGCTCCAGGCGCCTGAAAACGTCTCCAACTGGAAAGAGTTCCTGTCGGCCCTCTGGGGCGATATCCGCTCGTTGGTGACCATCCGCCAGCACGAAGCTGCGGGTGCGCCGAGCCCGCTCTTGGCTCCCCGGGAGCGCTATTTCCTCTATCAGAACCTGCAACTGAAGCTGGAAACCGCGCGACTGGCGCTGCTCGAGGGTAATCCGAAGGTTTACGGGTCGGCGCTCAAAGAGGCCGAGAAGTGGCTCAACAGCTTCTTCGCCGAAGAAGCGACTGCCACCCGCGGTGCGATCGAAACGCTGAACGAGTTGCAAGGCGTTGCGGTCAGTCCCGAGCTGCCGGAAATCAGCGACTCCCTTCGGGTACTGAATCGGGTCCGGGATCGCCTCTCGGGAGACGGCGGACAGCAGGGTTCCGAACCGGAATCGGCCGCGGCTCCCCAGCCGGAGGCCAAGTCATGAAATTCCTCCTCTTCGCGCTGCTGGTTCTGGCGGGCGTCGTGGGGTTGGCACTCCTGGCCCAGGAGGACCCCGGCTATGTCCTGCTCTCCTGGGGCAACTGGACGGTTGAATCGAGTCTCAGCCTTCTGGTGGTGGTCGTCGTTCTCGCTTTCGTCGCGCTTTATGCCTCGGTGCGGCTGCTGGTCGGCAGCTGGCATATGCCCCGGCGTATGGCCCGTTGGCGCCGGCAACAGAGGGCACAGAAGGCCCGCCGGAGCACGCAACGCGGTCTTCTGGCTCTCGCCGAAGGCAGTTGGAAGCGGGGCGAACGCTTTTTGATCCGTGACGTGGGCGACAGCGAAATCCCACTGATCAATTACCTGGGGGCGGCCCGTGCAGCACAGAAGCAGGGTGCCGATGACCGCCGGGACAAATACTTGTCGCAAGCCCACCAGAGCATGCCGGAAGCGGAACTGGCCGTGGGGCTGACGCAGGCCGAGGTTCAGCTCTCACACGGTCAGACCGAGCACGCCCTGGCGACGCTTATGCATCTGCGTTCGATTGCGCCCAAGCACGGCTATGTACTCAATCTGCTGAGACGGCTTTATGAGCAGTTGGGCAGTTGGAAAGAGCTGCTGGAACTGCTGCCGGAGCTGCGCCGACAGAAAGTGCTCGAACCGGAGAAGGCGGACACCCTGGAGCGCAAAGTCCACGCAGCACTTCTACGGCAGCCCGACCTGAGTGCCTCATCACTGCGGGAGGTCTGGGAACGAATGCCCCGTGCACAGCGTGAGGGTGAACCGCTGCGGCTCTATGTCCAGGGGTTAATACGCCTCGGTGAGCATCAGGATGCAGAGAAGCTGCTGCGGGATCGTATTCGCCAGACCTGGGACCCGGAGCTGGTCCGGCTCTATGGGATGGTCCAGTCCAGCGATCCGGGTCGCCAGCTCTCGTCCGCCGAATCCTGGCTTGCCGATCACGATCGTCAGCCCGATCTCCTTCTGAGCCTTGGCCGCATCGCCGTCCGGGCCGACCTGTGGGGCAAGGCGCACGCCTGCCTCGAGGCCAGCCTCGGCGCCGAGCCCCGTGCGGAAACCTACTGCGAGCTCGGCCACCTGCTCACGCGCCTCGGTGAGGATGAGCAGGCCAGTGAGTGTTTCCGAAAAGGGCTGGATAAGGCCACCGGCGGCGCCTGCGCGGCCTCAAGCCCGAACGGCTGCCGGCCACGAGTACAGCCGCCGCGAACTCCGGCCAGACCTGAACGCCCGCTACCGGGCGACAGTCCGGCGGCGGGATTCCTCTCACCCTATCTAACCTGTTTGGTTCTCGGCAGGTTGTTGAAAACACCCTCTCCAGAGGGAGAGGGCTGGGGCCCCTCATCCTAACCTTCTCCCTCAGGGAGAAGGGATAAAAATCTTTTTCAACAGCCGGCTAGGGGTAATAGTTGTTTGTGGCGCGGGCAAAGGCCTCATAGATGGTCGGCAGCATCAGTCCGCGCCGCTCCATCGATGACTTGCGAACCGCCACCACGTACTGGCTCGACTCGACCATGGCGATGCGCTCAGGCGACTTTCCACCCAGGATCTCCAGCGCCGCGTTCGCCGCCCACTCACCCTGCTCGTAGGGCGAGACGCCGACCGAGAGCGTGGCACCGTCTTCGGTGTTGAATACGTTCATGCCGATCACCGGCATGGTGGCATGGGCCTCGGTCCAGCCCATCACTTCACTGGCCGGCGTCAGCGTGTGGTCGTCGGCAGAGCGGTGAAGCTTGCGGTAACCCCCAACGAGCAGAAAGTCGAGCTCCCCGGACAGCGCCTTCACCGTCTGCTGCCACGCCTCGAAGTCACCCACGAACCGCGCGGGCCGGTAATCCAACTCGCCCCAATCGAATGCCGCCAGATGCTCCGCGTCGCGCTCCGCCGAATAGCCGGAGTCGGCCAGGTAGAGTGCCCGCGGTTGCGCGATGCCTCTATCGCGAGCCATCGACAGCAGCACCTCCTTTAGCGCCCGTGCCGGCTTGCGCTCCAGAATCCCCGTCACATTGCGGGCCTGGTCATAACCGTAGGGTGCGACCCCGCCGTTGAGGCCGGCAAACACGATCTTCAGCTTTGGATCATCCACGTAGTACCTGGCCGCCAGTGACTGGGCGTAGTCGTCCACAGCCAGCAGCACGTCCGGATCCAGGCGCTCGATGGCCTCCCTGGCGGCGATGCCGGCACGGCGCAATGCATCCTGGTCGTTGAACCTCTTGGTATGCATGTGGTGGAAATGGACATTAATGCCGGTGGCATCGTCCAGCACCCGTCGGAGGCCGACACTCACCTCACGTGCCCACACGTAATCCTCGCCGTAGCTGTGCAGTACCAGCAGCGTCGGCTTGTTGGCGTTGAATATCACCGCGAAACCGGCAGCCCCCAGGAAAAACAGCGTCATCAGAATGCGAGTGGGCGCCATCAGAGAAGCCCGATTTCGTGCCAGAACGGAATAGAGGCATAGACCGCCAACGGCTTGGCCGCCGTCAGCAGCAGATGAAAGGGCACCAGCCGCCGGTCCTGCGACGGCTGTGCCGCATCGCTAAGGGCCGTGAACTGCAGGTAATAGCTGGCCTGGTAGGGCAGCACGAAGCTCTCGGCGAAGAACGAATGAGAAAACCCACCAGCCAGGGATTCATACCCACGACGGAGGCGTACGGCACCAGAATGGAGGCGAAATGACGATGGTCGGATTAATCGGCAGTGCGATGCGCACCGCGAAGATGGCGCCGGCCAGCAGCAGGACGAACACACCGAAACTGTTGCTCATGTAGTGCCCGAGAATACCCAGCCGCGCCGCCAGCCAGTCATCGATCCCCACCTCCCGCATCACCGCGATCAGGCCGATCAGGGCGCCGAGAAAGATCAGGAAACTCCAATCGATTCGCTCGCGAAACTGCACGCGATCGATGAATCCGAACATCAGCAGCCACGACAGCACGGCGAGCGCCACCCAGGGGACCTCGATGTGATGCACGGCGGTGGTCACGAAACTTACCAACAGTACGCTCAGGCCCACGATGCCGGCCCACTCGGCGCGAGCCAGCGGGCCGAGTACCGTCAACTGCTTGGCGATCACGTGTTTGGGCAGGTTGAGTTTTTCCGGATTGCGATAGATGAGCGCATCGAGCAGAAAATAGAGGGCGAGGATCACCACCAGAACGACCGATGCAGCATAGGTCCAGGTGAGCCACTGAAAACGCATCTGCTCCTGGGCCGGCAAGAAGCCGAACATGACGAAATTGATCGACTTGGAGCTGAGAAAGGCCGCCGAGAGCAGGCTCACCCCCGTCAGGGTCGCCACGGCCAGGCGCTGGCGTTCCCTGCTGCCGCCGCTATCGACGGCCTGTAGCAGATCCGTCAGCAGGGGGGTCACGATGGAAACCCGACCGTTGGCCGAGGGGATGATCGGCGTGAGCGCCGCGCCGGTGATGAACAGGGCCATCCGATACCACACCTTGGAGGCCGGGCCGATGCGAAGCAGCCACAGCAGCACCCGATAGCTCAGTCCCGAACTGCGGATGACCGCGCTCAGGCCGAAGATGCTGAGGGCGATAATGAACCCCTTGGAGGCAAAACCGGAGAGCGCAACCTCCGGAGGCGCCAGACCAAGCAGCACCACACCCAGCAGTGCCAGCAGCGCCGGTACGAACTCCGGCAGCAGCTGAAACGCCCACATCACCACGGCGGCCGAACCGATCATAAGAAACTGCACAGCCCCGGGACTGCCCTGGCCCAGGGTGTCGTTAAGCGAAAGATAAACGGTGCCCGGGATGAGTACGGCCAGCAGCCAGCCGAGCCCTTCAAGCAGGGGGCTTTTCCGGGGAGGCGGCTCGGGTTGGGTCTGGCGCTCGCGCTGGGAGAAACGATCCAGCAGGGCCTGGCGAAACGGTGGATTGTCCGCACTCAGGGCGAACAGGGCCTGGTCGGGGATGGCCAGAAGGCGGGTTGCGGTGACGGCGCGGGCCGTGCCGTCCCGGCGCGACAGGCCCAGTCCCGCCTCCTCGCCGGCCAACTCCGTTTCTGAACGGCTTTCCTCGCCCCGCTGCAGCGTCAGTTCACCACTTAGGACCACGTAGCTGCTATCGACCGGGTCGCCGTCCCGATAGAGCACCTCATCCGGTGCGAGCCTTTTGACCGTGAGCCAGGGAACCAGCCTTGCCAGGGAAGGTTTGCTGCAGAGACTGAATGGAACTACATCAATCAGGTGCTCGACCGGCAGCGCTCCCCCATCTGTGGGCGCATTCATTTGCGGGATTTTCCGGACAGATGCGAGGTGAATATAGTAACGTCTTTTAGTGCCCGTTACATCGAATCCGTCGCATGGCCAACTCTCCCCAAAAGAACACCCGTTCGCTGACCCGTAAGTTGTCGCTGGTACTACTCGCTGCGGCGCTGCTGCCGATGTTGGGGACGGCCTATTACACCCTGACCGCGGGTGTGGATCGGGTGGCCTATCAGGAGCAGCAGAACCTGCGGCTGCTGGCGGCCACCACGGCCGACCGTCTCGATCAGCTGTTCGGGAATATCCGCAAAGTGGTGCACATGCTTGCCGCCGATCAGGAGGTGGTCGCCTTCCTGGCCAGTGAACAGAACCACGAGCGCTACGGCGACACCACGCAGCGAAGTCTCGCCACCATAACCGAGGTGGTGCCCATGTTTGAGAACGTCTACCTGATGGACCGATCGGGCGTCTTCGTGGCCACCACCAGTGAAAAGGCGCGGGGCATGCAGTTCGATTTCCGCCCCTATTTCCGCCACGCCATACGCGGCGAACTCTACGTATCGGACCTGCTTTTCGGCAGCACCACCGGTCGGGCCGGTCTCTATTTCTCCGGACCGGTACGGGACCCGGAGGGGGCTATCGTCGGTGTGGCCGTGGTCAAGATGGGGGCCGGAGCGGTCACCGAGATTCTCGATGGCATCGGCGCCGAGCAGGTCGCGACCCCCATGCTGGTGGACAGCCGGGGTGTCATCCTCCACCACCCGGAGCCCCGCCTGCGCTACAGCAGCCTGGGTCCCCTGAGTGCCGAGGCCGAACGTGCGGTCATCAAAGAGAAGGGGCTCCCGGTGGAGCGCATTGCGAGCCTGGGCATGGACCCCTTGTGGCAGGCGCTTTTGGCGGCGAAATCGGGTGGGGTTCGGTTCCAGATGCCGCACGGCGGCGGCCCGCAAGTGGCGGGATTTGCCCACCTGCAGACGCTCCCGTGGGCGGTGGTGCTGGGCGAGGCCGAGTCGCGCTTTGCCGAACCGCTGAATGAGCTGTTCCGCAATGCCCTGTTCGGCGTATCGCTGGTGGCCGTACTCGTGCTGGTCGTGAGCGCCGGTGCCGGCCGTGCCCTGGTGCGCCCCATCTCGCGGCTGGCCAATGCCGCCGATCGCATCGAGCGGGGGGAAATCAAAGCCGACAATGGTCCCTTCGACCCCCGGCAGCTCGCCTTGGCCCCTGTCGCCCGGCGCCGCGATGAGCTCGGTGAACTCGCCCGGGTGTTCGAGTCGATGGCGGGCGAGGTGTATCGAAGGCAGGAGGAACTGGAGGTATTGGTCGGCGAGCGCACGCAAGAGTTGGCCGACAAGCATGCTCAGCTCGAGGCGGTACACCGGCGCGTTGCCGAAGAGCTGCGGGTGGCCAAGGCGTTGCAGCAGGCCATACTGCCGACCCGCTTCCCCGACAGTGCCTCCTACGACCTCTTCGCGGTGATGACCCCGGCCCGCGAGATGGGAGGGGATTTCTATGACTTCTTCCCGTTGGCGGGCGGTCGGATGGGGGTGGTGGTGGCGGACGTCTCGGGCAAGGGAATACCGGCCGCGTTCTTCATGGCCGTCGCCCGCACCGAGATGCAAAATGCCGCCCAGACGTACTCCCGGCCGGGAGAGACCTTAAAGGCCGTCAACGAACTACTGTGCCGACAGAATCCTCTCGAGCTGTTCGTCACTGTTTTCTACGCGGTATTCGATCCGCAGAGCGGCCACTTCACCTATGCGTGCGGCGGGCACAATCCTCCGGTGCGGGTCGACAGTGTGGGCCGCAGCGAATTTCTCCCGGGCACCGGAGGCGTCGCGCTGGGCGTCATGGAGGGGCTGGATTACGATGAAGCCGATATCACTCTGAACTCGGGTGAGCGCATCGTGCTCTATACCGACGGCATTACCGAGGCGTTTTCCGCCCTCGACGAAGCTTTCGGCGAAGAGCGGCTGCTGGCGGCTTGCGCGACAGACGCTGGCCGCTCTTCGCGGGAAACGACGGAAGGGATCATTGCTGCCGTCGAAGCCTTTTGCATTGGGGCCGAACCTTCCGACGATGTGACCTGTCTGGTCCTGCATTACTCCGGGGAGCGGCAAACATGAGGGTGGAATTGACCAGCGGCCAGAATCCGATGCCCGCGATCGATGCCGCGCTGCACGCCTTGGAGGAAGCACACCATCTAAAAGCTGATACGCTACAGACGTTGCGCCTGATACTGGAGGAGTTGCTGGTCAATATTGCGAAACACGGTTACGGTGGAGCCGAGTCGGGCCGCATCCGCCTCGAACTGAATGTATCGGCAAATCGGGTACATATCGTGGTCGAGGATGAGGCGCCCCCCTTCAACCCCTTCGCCGACGCCCCGGCCCCTGATCTGGAGAGCGAACTGGAGGAGCGGGAGCCGGGTGGGCTCGGCCTGTTCCTGGTCCGCTCACTGGTGGACCGCGCCGACTACCGTTGGACCGGGCGGGGTAACCGGGTTGAGTTGGAAAAAATGTTAGGTGTCTAAGGGTAAACGCCATGCAGATTGAAGAGCTGAACGAAGTCGATATCCCGGTGCTGGCGCCCAATGGCCGCCTGGATACCGGTACGGCTCCCGATTTTGAAGCTGCGCTCCTCAGTGCCCTGAGCAGTTCCAGTAAACTGATCGTGGACTTGGCTAACGTGGACTACATTTCGTCTGCCGGACTGCGCGTGGTGCTTATGGGCGCCAAGCGGGGACGCCAAGCGGGCGGCGGCTTGGTTCTGTGTGGATTGGCGCCGAGCATCCGTGACGTCTTCGCCGTGAGCGGTTTTCTGAAAATACTGAGGACGGCCGAATCGCGTGAGCAGGCAGTCGAACTACTGAATGAAGCGGCCGGCTGATTCTAAGCTCGATCTTCCCGGAGCCGGTCCTCACCTTACCGATCTGCCCGATCAGCCTTCGCTGAAGCCATGCATCCTTACTGGTTACCGTTTCCGGTGCCGGACCGCGCCGGGAGGGCACCCGAAGCGGCGTCGAAACGCATTGGTAAAGTTGGTAACGTGGACATAGCCGAGCCGAAAGGCGATCTCCTTGATCGACAATACTTCCTTTTCCAGCAGCTCACGAGCTGCATCCAGACGATAATTTTGCAGCCAACGAAACACGGGAGCGCCATATTCCTCCCGAAAACCGAGCTGCAACCGTGTTGCGGGAAGACCGACGGCTTGGGCCAGTTCACGAATGGAGGGCGGGCTCCGAAGGTTCTGGACCAAGCGCTCCCGGGCATCTCTGATGCGCCGCCGCTCCCACTCGCTGAGGCTCCGGCATCGAGTCGGCTCCGGTTCATGGAGTGCAGCGAGGGCGAGCGCGGCGATCTCCATCGCTTTGCCCTGGGTGTAAAGTCTTGCAAGAGCACCCTGGTAGGGATGGTTGAGAATCTGAGTGGCGGCCTGTTGGAGGGCAGGGCCGGTGTTGCGGCTGATGAAAAACGGTGGCGAATAGCCTTTGCTGAGCAACGCCTCGAAGCTGTCAGGGACCCGCTGTTCCCGCGCAGCCTCGGCTAGAAACTCGAGAGAGACAGTTACGCCAACACTGTTAATCGGTGTTCCCGCAGCAACGTGGTAGTCCGCCCAGCGTTCTTCCGGCAGGTGCCAGAAGTGAGTATCCCCGCAGGAGTGACGGGAACCGTTGATTCCGGGCACCCGTACGCTCATGGGTGTGTGAACCGGCACAACCAGGTTCACCCGTGAAGCCGCATACCCGTCATCCGAAACGTGAACATCGATCGGGTTGGTACGCGTCCGCCCCCGGACGCGCTTCACGTCCAGCGCTCCGAAGTCGGTTACCTCAAAGCGAACGTCGTCGTTCAACTGAAATACACACGGTTCGCCTGTCGCTGCGTCAGGCCGGGGAGCTTCTATCAACCAGTCGATCTGCATTTCCGATAATGCCCTTTAGCCAAAATAACAGGGTTCCAATGCGCACTTGGCTTCGGCCTGCATCATCCCCGGACGGCTCACTTGCGTCCGTTGTGACCTATGAATGAACCTGATTTTTATATGCGCAAGCGTCAATAAGTTGCTGCTAGGCGACAGCGTTCCTTAGTTTAGGGGCTCTTGGGAGATCCAAGGATACTCTAAATCAAGATACTAACTCACTGAATAATTGAAATTTTTTAGGCGTCGGGGCCAATGGGTGGATTTTTAGCGTCCGGTGGCGAGCCCGCTGCCCCGGCCATAAAGTCGGCCATTTGAGAGGCGTCGAAGCTTCGGGAGTCCGAGCCCGGCCGGTCCTTTTTTGGGAGCCAAAACCATGATCAGACACCAAAACAAGCAGTTCGGCCAGGGCATGACCGAATACATCATCATCGTCGCCTTGATCGCCATCGCCGCGATCGCCGTCTACACGCTGTTCGGCAAGACCGTTCGCGAGCAGGCCGCCGGCATGGCCCAGGAGCTGTCTGGTCAGAGTGGCAGCGGGGCGATCGGCGCGTCACAGGCTGCGGCCAATGAGGCGAAGACCGAGGCAGACAAGACCAAGGGCCTCGACGCCTACCAGAACAAATAGCCGGACGCCCCCGTAAGGGGGCGTTCGATTAGGTTAGGCCCTGTGCCTGGCCTGTTTTACCAGGGGCAAGATTACTGGGCCACCCTGCCGGGGGATCGCTGTTTCGCGATCAGCGGGGACAAGCCATGGTTTTCTCGCTGCTGTTCTTGGGGGTGGTTCTCCTCGGGCTGGTCTACCTGTACAAGGCGGGTCGTCTCACCAGCGAGAAGATGGCATTGCAGAATGCGGCCGATGCGGCGGCGTTTAGCGTCTCCGTGATTGAGGCCCGCGATCTGAACTTCGCCGCGTATACCAATCGGGCGATGGTCGCCAACGAGGTCGCTATCGGCCAACTGGTTGGGCTGGTCTCCTGGGCCAACCACATCCAGTCCTTCGCTCCGTTCCTGCGACTCTACGCCAATGCCTTCAACGCCATCCCTGGGGTCGGCAACGCCATCGCCGGCATGCTCTACAGCACGGCGGCGGGCTTCGACACCATCGGCAAGGCGGCGCAGCAGGTTGCGCAGAAGGTCGCTAGCGTCGGCGTGCCGGTGTTGTACAACATCAACCGAGCCTACAGCGTCAGTCAGCTGGCGTTCCATACCGCCACCATGGCGCTAACGGTGGGCACCGTCTACGAGATGGTCCGGCGCAATGCCCCGGGCGCCAAGGTGTCGGACTTCGGCTTCCTGTCGCTGATAGGCCACGTCTACACCTATCACACCAAGTTCCTGCGCCAGAACAACATGCCCACCTTCTTTGCCGCGGTGGTGCGCAAGGACCGGGACCCGTTCAGCACCCAACGCGGTTGGACGCTACCGCTCATCCCCCACAAAAAGTTCGAGAACAGCATTGGGATCAAACTCCCCTGGCCGATAGGGAGGGTGGACTTCTATCGCATATGGGTGGAACTGGGTCTTAGCCTGGACCGGCTGGGCGGCACCGAACTGCGCTTCGCCCAGGATGCCCCGGAGGCGGGCAACTTCGGCTGGTCCTCCGCCGACACCACCGGGCTGAATCTCATCGCCGGCGGCGGCATCCATTTCTTCATCGGTGGCGGTTCGTTGCGCATTGGTGAGGGGGAGATCCGCCTGCGCGGTTGCATCGATGTCAAAGTCTTCAAGGGCTGCCCGCTCAAGTTCACGGGGCCCTTCCCCACCTCGGCGCCCTTTAGCGCCGGCTACGCCCAAGCCGGTGCGCCCGGAAAAAATGCACAGACCATCACCTCGATGGGTCTGTGGAACCTGGGAGGACCGGTCGAGCTGGACAACTACGGGCGTGCGCCGCTGAACAACACCGGCTGGTACTTCCCGGGGACGGGGGTGCTCAGCCAAGTCGACACTCAAAACGTCAGCAAGTCCTATAAAGGGCTGCCCCGCTACCTCGACAACAACCCCGATGACCCCGGCTACGGGTTCGAAGCCCCTTCTTGCTTTTTGGCCTAGTCAAGGAAATGGAGGACGTGAACCGGGATGAGGTGAAGAGCCGCGGGCGCTTCGAACTCGAGGACAAGCCGGCTGACGGCGAGATCGGTGTCCTGACCAAGTCCGAGGTCTATTTTGCCCGCCCCAACGACCTCTGGTACTTCCGCCGTGCCGACGCCAAAACAGAGCTGGGCAATACCTTCAATCCCTTTTGGCAGGCTCGCCTGGTGGATACCTCCAACCGTGAACGTCTGGCGGCAATGGCCATCCAGCAGAAGGAGCCCTGGAAGGACAACGCCTTCAAGGCCCTGGCCGATTTCAACGAGTTCATCCACAAGACGCTGGGGATCTGAGTTGATGGCAGGCCGGTATTCACAATCGGGGCAGGCCATGACCGAATTCACGGTGGTGGCCGGCTTTGTCCTGATCCCGGTCTTCCTGCTCATTCCCCTGCTCGGCAAATATATCGATATTCGCCATAGCACGATCCAGGCGGCGCGCTATGAAGCCTGGGAATATACGGCGTGGCACGCCAGCGGCCAGTCGCCGGACGGTTTCGACCAGACGCTGCCCGTGAAAGAGCCCGCCGCCCTGAAGCGGGAGGCGCAGCGTCGCTTCTTTTCCGACCCGGCGCTTCCCCTGAAGGCCTCGGACCAGAGCGTGGGTTGGCACGCGAGCGACAAGAACGGCTTGTGGCAGGACCACCGTGGAACTCCCCTATTCGATGGTGCGAACCGGGGGACCAGCGCCGATGAGCATGACACGCCGGACATCACCGGGATCGTCACGCCGCTGTTCCGTGTGGTGGATACCGCATTCACGGCACTGGCCCGTGCCTTGAAGTTCCTCGGTGTGGACGCCGGCTTTACGGCCATCGACTCCAAGGGATACTACCGGTCCGACAGCGGTGTGAAGACGGCTCGTCTCGATTGGTTCGACCCGAACAACACCCTCTCGGGCGTCGATGCCTTCGAACGCGGTCTGACCTTCCAGGCGCAGGCCGGCGTACTCAGTCAGCACTGGAACGCCGGCAGTTCGGTGATGGCGGCCTACCAGACGCGTGGCTTGGTGCCCACCTCACTGCTGGACAACAAGGTGATGCACACGGCCCAGACCGTACTCGGTGTTTTTGCACCGGAACTCAAAAAAGACAGCCTGAAGTTCGGTTATGTGGACTACGACTCGGTCCCGCCCGACCGCCTCACACCGACCACCGAATCGGTCGTCTGCGATGACGACTCGAAGGCCGGTCGCGGCATCTGCGAGATGAGATAGCGCCATGCGAACGACTGCCCATCTCCCTGTCGCCGGTGCCCTGCTCCTGATGATTTCATCATTGGCCGTAGCCGCGCCCGAACTGCCGCCGCCACCCGATGCCCGGGTAGAACAGGTGAGTGGCGCGTCGACGCTCAATGGCATGCGGATGAGCGTTCGGCGTTTCCAAACCAAAAAGTCGGTCGACTACGTCCTGCGCTATTACCGTCAGCTCTGGCGCCGGTCGCGAAAGGAGCTGCCGGGGTATATGGAGAACGGCTTCGGCCCCTGGCAGATGATCACGCGCCTCGACGGAGAGTATCTCCTTTCGGTGCAGGTGCAAGCGGCCGGTAGCAGTGATGCCTGGGGCTACCTGGCCGTCAGTCATCTCGACCCGGCACAGGCGAGAGCCAAACCGGGACGCGGTTTTCCCATGATGGATGGCAGCAGCGTGATTAACGACATCCCCAGCGACGACATCGGCAAGCAAGGTCGCACGCTGTTGTTGACCAATGGCTTTACGGCGTCCGCCAATGCCGAGTACTACATCGGCCACTATGTCGACCGGGGGTGGAGCGTGTCGATGAAGGGCGGCACCGATAGGGGCGATGCGCGGATCCTGAGCTTCCAGCGTACCGCTTCCGAGGTCATCGTGACGGTGCACGGACTGGAGCAGGGCTCCGTGGTGGTGGCCAACATTGTTGAGTATTGAGGTGAAGGCGATGAATTCCCGCAGACGGCAGCGAGGACAGGCGGCGGTTGAATACGCAATCGTCACCGGCGCGCTCATCACCGCGCTTCTGGCGGCCGTCTACGACTCGCGCGAAGGCCGCGGGAAGATCAGCGTCATCGACAAGGTCGAGGAGACCTACCGCCTCAATTACCAGGGTTACTCCTATGCCATGTCACTATCGAGCCTGCCTGAAAACATGCCGGCGCAGGAGTTTCGCAGGCTGGAGGCGCAGGCAGGCGAGTACCTGGATGAGTTCGAGAAATACACCGATCCGAGCCGGATGGACCTTAAAACCAGTGTCCCCACGCCGAGTATCTGTGAGGACTGGAGCTCGTTTCCGCTCAACTGTTTCTGACTTTGGATAATTAGATCATGGCGACGGTAATTGAATCGAAACGCAAGAAGGGCACTGCCAAGCTGGTCGTCGGTGCAGTGATCTTCGGCATCGCCGCTGCGGGCTTTACCTATCTCTATCTGCGCATGAAAGAGAACGAGTTGCTGGCCGCCATGCAGGCGCGCGAGGGCCGGCAGGTTTCGGTGGTGGTGGCCAAGCAGGACCTGCCCCAGGGATCACCCATTAACGGCACGACGATGGCGGTGCGCGACATACCGGCGGAGCTGGCCTATCCGGACGTGGTCACCCCCGACACCTTCGCCAGCTATGAGAACAATTTCCTCTCCAAGCCGATGGGCGCCGGCACGCCCCTGCTCAAGACCTTTGTGCAGCAAGAGGTCGCCCGCGACTTCTCCGACACCATCGCTCTGGGGCGGCGGGCGATGACCCTTCAGGTGGATGAGATCAATTCGATTGCCGGTTTTATTCGTCCGGGCAACCGCATCGACCTGTTCGCGCGCCTGCCCTCGGAAACCAAAGGCAGTCAGGCCACTGATGATCAGGACCGGGTGGTTCCGCTGCTGCAGAACATCGAGGTGCTGGCCACCGGGCGCGAAGCGGCCAGCGACTACCAGGCAAAGTACATCGAGGTGAGCGGTCGCAATCGAAACCCCTTCACCTACACCACGCTGACCGTCAATGTATCGCCCGAACAGGCGGCCCTGCTTGCGGCGGCACGTGAGAAGGGCGATTTGGTGGCCCTGCTGCGTAACCGCAAGGATACCGGCCGCGCACTGTTCGACGAGGTCAAGCCTCAGGATATCTACAGCTACGCCCAGCGCGAGGTGGCCGATGCGCGGGTGCAGGATGCGGCGGCCGACCTGGACAATGTGCGAGAGCTGAAAGAGGGTGACTTGGTCGTCAAAAACGGCGTCGTAATGACCCACGACGGCAAAGTGATGAAGGACCTTATCGTCCAGCCGGACGGAACGGTCACCACCCGGGATGGACGCGTGGTGATGAGCCGGGATGGAAAGATGGCCAAAGGGGTGATCATGACCCCGAGCGGCAAGGTGATCTCGGACCCCAATCTGGTGGTGAAGAACGGCACCATCATGACCAAGGACGGCGTCGTGCTCTCGGGGCGCGGGCTGCGCGTCAACGAGGCCGGTGAACTGGTTACCGCAGACGGAAGTGTTGTCGATACCGGCAACCTTCAGGTCACCAAAGACGGAAAGGTCCTGACCGCCGATGGCAAGGTGCTGAACGACACCTCCACGGTGGTGACCGGCGATGGCAACGCACTCAAGCCGGGTGATGTGCACGTCACCAAGGATGGGTTCCTGGTCACCAAAGACGGCACCGTCATGAGCCGTGACGGTACCATCCTCAAGGGGGCGAGGGTGAACGCCGACGGCCAGGTGGTGGCCGCGGATGGAACCGTGCTAACGCCCGACAGCATCAGTGTGGCGGCCGACGGTACGGTGACCCAGCGGGTCAAAAAAAGGGTGGCGGGCCTCACCGCCGAGAAGGTCATGGATGCGGATGAAGTCGCACAGCAACTGGCCGAGGGCAAGTTGACCGAAACCAAAGACGGCTTCCTGGTCGGCGCCGACGGCACGGTCATGACCCGCGACGGCACCGTGTTGCACGGCGCGAAGGTTAACGCCAACGGAGAGGTGATCAGCGCCGACGGCACGGTGTTGAAGGCCGACCAACTGGCCATTGGCCCGGACGGTCAGGTCAGCACGGTCCAGCAGCGAAAGGTCGGCGGCATCACGGCGGAAAAGGGGGTCGAGCAGACGCGCGCCATGAACAAGCTCCTCGCCGATGGTATGACCGAACGCGAGGATGGCCTGCTGGTGTCCGCCGACGGCACCGTAATGACCAAGGATGGCACGATACTAAAAGGCGTGAGTGTTGATGCCGATGGCCAGCTGAGAACCACCGATGGCGCGGTGGTCGACGGCAACGATCTGGTCGTGCAGAGCGACGGCCGCGTGACCACCCGTGATGGCAAAGCGATCAAGGGTGTCGTGGCGGACAGCTCCTCCGCGCAGGCGAAGCTCATGCGCGAAGTCCTCCAGGTCCGAAAAGAGGCGCTGGCCGCCACCATCGCGGCCACCTTCGAGCTCATCATAGGCGGTAGCAGCCGCAATGGTGTGCCCACCATCACCGCCGTACAGGTGCAGAAGTAATGAAGACCATCGTGAATCCCAATCCCGACAGAACCCAAACGAAAAAGAAGTATCGTTCGGGACTGCTATGGCAGATCCCTGTCCTCTGCGCGCTGCTGCTGTGGGGGGGGCTCGAGGCTCACGCGGCCGGGCAGCTAAAGCTCTTTGTCGGTCAGGTGAAGATCATGAAGACCGGACCGGTGGCGCGCGTGGCGGTCGGCAATGGCAAGCTGCTCAGTACCACCATTTTCGAGAACGGCCAGCTCGTGGTCCTTGCGGAGTCCGAAGGTGTGACGGACCTGCACATCTGGCGCAACAATGGGCGCGAGGATCACTACACGGTGGATATCGCCAAGGACAATACCCGGGGACAGACGCACCAGAATCCGCGAACTGCTCGGGACCGTTCCCGGCCTTTCGGTTCGACAGGTGGGCGATTTTACCGTCATCGAGGGCGAGATCGATGAACGTTACCGCCCGGTGGTCGATGCGGTGACCAAACAGTACGAGGGCATGCTCGACCTCACCCGCAAGGCCAGCGTCGCCGCCAATGCGCCCATGATTTACATGGATGTGAAGATCACCGAGTTCAACACCAACAAGCTCGATGAGCTCGGCATCAAATGGGATTCCAGCATCAACGGCCCCGGCGTCGGGTACATGAATCAGAAGTTCATGGACGACGGACAGTTCAACCTCCTTCAGACCACCCCCGACAGCACGCTGGCCGGTCTGGCCGCCGACTTGGGGACCATCGAGCGCCCGCTGGGCTTCTTCGGCATCGCCACCTACATCACCTCGCGCATCAACTTCCTGGTCTCCAATGGCGATGCCCTGATCCTCGCCCAGCCGCGCCTCTCGGCCCGTTCCGGCGGCACGGCCGACTTTCTGGCCGGTGGAGAGGTGCCGATCCCGATCACCGGTGCCGATGGGCAGTTGAATGTGGAGTACAAAAAGTACGGTATCTCGCTCATCATCGCGCCGGTGACGGACGCCCTGGGCAACATCCAGGCCAACGTCGAGACCGAGGTCAGTGCCATTGACCCGTCGACCAGCGTGCAGGGCCTGCCCGGTTTCCTGACGCGCAAGACCAATGCCGATGTGGCCATGCGCAATGGCGAAACCCTGGTGATCTCCGGCCTGGTCAACCGGGAGATGTCCGACCAGGTCGATAAACTCCCCTTTCTCGGTGACCTGCCCATTATCGGTGCGCTGTTTCGCTCGACCGAGTTCCGCAACAAGCGAACCGAGCTGGTCATCTTCGTCACTCCAACCATCTACGATGCCGCCTCACAGAAGAACCGGGACGGTGTCGCCAGAAGCCGCGAGCTGATCGAGGAGTTTCTCAAGCCGTTCCGGCCGTGAGCTGATCCTGGAATAGCCATGTTCGACATCATCATCAAAGAGGAGGATGCGGACGAGGTGATCGCCCGCGTGCGCTGCAACACCAACCGTTGCACCATCGGCAAGGGGCGCGGCAACCTCATCCAGTTGAAGGGATGGCGCATCGGCAATGTGCATGCGGAGCTGCTGCAAAACGATAACGGGATCTTCGTCGAGGACAAGGGGACCAGTATCGGAACGCGGGTCAACAACGCCCGCGTTCACCATTACGGTCCCTTGCGCTCGGCCGACACCATTACCATCGATGTCTACCGCCTGTTCGTAGGCATCGTCGAGGCCGAACAGAAAACGCCGGAGCCGGTGGTGGAGAGCGCGGCGGTGAGCGAACCGGCCGAAGCGTCGTTGGCTTCTGCCACCCTGGGGACGGAGGTGGAGACCGTCGCACCCCGGCCGGCGGTGTCCCAGCCTGCAAGGGCGCAGGAACCGGCCGGCGAGCCGCAGCTGAAGTCCGTGCTGGCCTGGGACGAGAACGACCCCAGGGCGGTGGAGCGGGCGGAGAAGCAGCTCTGGCGCAACCGCATTCACCTGCAGTTGCTGCGCATGATGGATGTGCGCCGGACCGAAGTCGAGTCCATGGACGAGGGGGCACTGCGTGAGCAGGCGCGCCAGCTCATCATCGAGATCATCGAGCACATCGGCGAGCGCCTGCCGTCGTTCATCGACAGGGTGCAGCTGGCCAAGGAGGTGCTCGACGAGGCGGTCGGACTCGGGCCGCTGGAGGAGCTGCTGGCCGACGAAGCGTGACCGAGATCATGGTCAACCGCCACGACGAGATCTACATCGAGCGCGACGGGCCGCATCGAGACGTCCGAGGTCACGTTCACCAGTGCCAAGGCGGTGCTGGCCGCCATCGAGCGCATCGTGGCGCCGCTCGGCCGGCGCATCGACGAAAGCTCGCCGATGGTCGATGCGCGGCTGGAGGACGGCTCGCGCGTGAACGCGGTGATCCCGCCGCTGGCCCTGCGCGGCCCCAGCCTCACCATCCGCAAGTTCACCAAGCACAAGCTGACCGCGCGAGGACCTGCTGGCTTCGGCTCGATCAACGAGCCGATGCTGGAGTTCCTGCAAATGGCGGTGAAGCAGCGCAAGAACATCGTCATCTCCGGCGGCACCGGCATCGGCAAGACCACCCTGCTCAACATCCTGTCCAACTTCATTCCCGACGACGAGCGCATCGTCACCATCGAGGATGCGGCCGAGCTGAAGCTCAGCCAGCCGCACCTGGTCGTCGCTGGAGTCGCGTCCGCCAACCTGGAGGGCAAGGGCGAGATCACCATCCGCGAACTGGTGCGCAACTGCCCTGCGCATGCGCCCGGACCGTATCGTCGTCGGCGAGTGCCGTGGCGGCGAGGCGCTGGACATGCTGCAGGCCATGAACACCGGCCACGACGGCTCGCTGACCACGGCCCACGCCAATTCGCCGCGCGACGCCCTGTCGCGCCTGGAGGTGATGGTGCTGATGGCGGGCATGGACCTGCCGGTACCGCCGTTCGCGAGCAGATCGCCTCGGCCGTCGGACCTGATCGTGCAGCAGCGCCGCTTCCCTGCGGCTCGCGCAAGGTCACCCGCATCTGCGAGATGACCGGCATCGAGAGCGGCACCATCCAGACCCAGGACATCTTCCTCTACCGCGCGACCGGATCGACGCCGAGGGCCGCGTGGTGGGCGCTTCGTGCCACCGGGCGGTGCCCGGAGTTCTACGAGGAACTGCGCGAGCGCGGATGCCGGTCGACATGAGCATCTTCTCCTAGAGGCGCGCGTCCATGTTCTGGAAAACAGTCTCACTGGCGGCAAGTTTCGGGTTCGGCGCGATGCTGTTTCTGCTTGCCTCGGTGCGCGGGCGCAAGCTTTGGAACGAGTACCGTGAGATGTTCACCGAATCGGCGCAGGTGAACATGTCCGACGTGTTTCTGTTCGTCGATCCGGCGCGCATGTTTTACTACAACATGATCGCACTGGTGGTCATTCCGGTACTGGTGCTTCTGGCCACCTGGAGCCTGTTGGCCGCGGTAGGCTCGGCGATCGTGGTGATGCTGGTGCCGCGTATCGTATACAGCCGATTGCGCCGGCGCCGGTTGCGGCGCTTCGAACAGCTACTGCCCGATGCCCTGGCGATGATAGCGAGTTCGCTGCGGGCGGGCGCAAGCCTGACATTGGCGCTGGAGGGACTGGTGAAGGAGATGTCCGCACCGGTCAATCAGGAGTTTGAGCTGTTTCTTCGCGAGCAGCGCCTGGGCATCGGGTTTGATACCGCCATCCGTCACATGGAGGAGCGGATTCCGATCACCGAGTTTGCGCTGGTGGTCTCGGCGCTGCGCATCAGCCGGGAGATTGGCGGCAACCTCACCGAGATCATGGACAGCCTCGCCACCACCCTGAGAAGCAAGGCGATGATGGAGGGCAAGATCGAGGCGCTCACCGCCCAGGGCAAGATGCAGGGTACGGTGATGGCGGGACTGCCGCTGCTGCTCGGGGCCATGTTGTACTACATGGAACCGGTGCAGATGGCCAAGCTGTTCACCACCGAGACCGGCTGGATGGTGCTGGGCGTGATCGCCGTCATGGAGACGCTCGGTTTTATGGCCATCCGAAAGATAACCACCATCAACGTATAGAGCCGATGATCGACGGAATCACCTACCTTCTCGCCATAGGCAGCGCCGCGCTTTTCGGTGCCCTACTGGTGGTCGGCGTGCATGGCCTCAGCGCCTCGCTGCCCCAAGAGAACCGGGAGTACATGGACCCGCTGCCCTTCGGGCTGCGCCTGGTATGGCCGCTGATCCGCACCTTTGCCCATCACATCGCCCGGCACCTGCCGGCGGACTATCTGGAAGCACTGGACGCTCGCCTGCATCACACCGGTGTGGCGTACCTGCTGACGCCCGAACAGTTCGTGGGTGTGCGCGTGGTCAGCTCCCTGGCGGCCTTGTTCGGTACCATCTTCAGCCTGTTTCTGCTCGGCTCGCTGGAATTGGTTTGGCTGCCGCTGGCGGCGGCCGCCGGTTACTTCTTTCCCGATGTGTGGCTGCGCGATACGCGGATCCGTCGCGAGAACGCGATCATCCGCCAGATGCCGGTCTATCTCGACTTCATCACCATGGCGGTGGAGGCCGGCCTCAATCTCACCGGTGCCCTGAACCAGGCCCGGGAGAAAGGCCCGAGCGGTCCGATGCGAAACGAATTCGGAATCGTGCTGCGCGACATTCGCTCCGGCCTGAACCGGGCCGAGGCACTGCGGCGCATGGTCGAGCGGCTCAATATCAAGGAGGTGACCAGCTTTGTCAGCGCCGTGATACAGGCCGATCGCATGGGCGCCAGCCTGGGGCAGACCCTGCGCACCCAGGCGGACCAGCGCCGTTCGGAGCGTTTTCAGCGTGCCGAGAAACAGGCCATGGAGGCACCGGTGAAGCTGGTCGGTCCACTGGTGCTGTTCATCTTTCCGGTCACCTTCATCGTGCTCGGATTCCCGCTGGTGATGAAATTTCTCTCGGAGGGCATCCTGTGATCGAGGGGCGAGTGGTTCGCGGGGACGACCGCGCCGTGGTCGCCAAACGGGCGTGGCGGACCCAAAGCGCCTGGGAGCGCATGCGCGGTCTGCTCGGCCGCCCGGCGCTGTCGCCCGATGAGGGACTGCTCATCGAGCCGTGCAGCAGTGTGCACACACTCGGCATGGGCTACCCCATCGATGTGGTCTATCTCTCGCGCGAAGGGCGGGTGGTAAAGATACGCGAGGGCCTGGCACCGTTGCGGCTGAGCCAGTGTCTGGGCGCCGCAATGACCCTGGAACTGGCGGCCGGTGCCGCGGCGCGCCACCACATCGAACCGGGCCAACACTTGCAGTGGGCGGGGAGCAGCGCATGAGAACGGCATGGTTACTGGCCCTGGCGCTACTGGTTGGCGGCTGCGCGCAGAATCCGGTCAAACCCGACTACTACGCGATGAAACTGGAGGCCGACGAGGCCTATCGCCAGGGTGATTTTCCCGCGGCGCTGAAGGCCTACCGATTGCTGGTCGAGGAGGTGCCGCGCGAGGCCGATCTGTGGTTCAAGTTGGGCAACATCTACACCCGTCTGGGCAAACCCGAGGCGGCGGTCACCGCCTATCGCGAGGCCCTGGTCCGGGAGCCGGAGCTGGCAAAGGCCTGGAATAACCTGGGCGTCGTCCACATGCGCCAGGCGGTGAACGCCTACCTGCAACTCTGCCACCACGCCAAGCCCGGCGATGCGCTGTGTGGGCGTGCGCAGCGACTCGTGGCCGGCGTCAATGCACTGCTGGCTCCACCCTCCACGCCGGTGGCGGTAACCCCGGATGCACCTGAGCCCGAAGCCCCCGCAACACCCGGCTCGGAGGAATCGCCCCTGACTCCAGCCGGCGAAAAGGACACAGCGCCCACCGTGGAGGAGCCCGCCATGGAGGGGACTGCGCCAGAGTCGGTCCCATCAGAGCCACAGACACGCGGCCTGGAGTGGCTCGCCGGGCAGGACCCGGGCACCTATTTCGTGCAGCTGTCATCGGGCTTCAGTGCCAAACCTTCGCTGGATCTGGCGCAGCAATTTGCCCTCAGCGGTGATCGCCACCACCTCTTTACGGCCCGCAATTCCCAAGGTGAGGTCTACTTCCAGCTACTGCAGGGTCCGTTTGCCGATTACGACTCTGCCCTCGCCGCCATTGAGGCGCTACCGGCGGGCCTTGCTGCGCTACGGCCGACCATTCGGCGTAGTGCCTCCCTACAGGCGCTGCGTGGCCTCCAGGCCGGGGAGCAGGCGACGCCGTGAGAGTGGGCCGGGGGCAGTCGGGCCAGAGCATGACGGAGTTCGTCATCATTCTGCCGGTCCTCTTCATGCTCATCTTCGGGGCCATCCAGTTCGGCCTTATCTATCATGCCAAGACCACCCTCAACTACGCCGCCTTCGAAGCGGCCCGGGCCGGGACCACCAATTCGGCATCGCGCTCCGCCATCGAAAGTGCGTTTTACGGGGCGATGGCCGCCCTCTACACCCATGAGCCGAACTTCGATGCGGCCATGGCCGCCCGGCAAAAGCTCGAGAGCGAGCCGCAACGCTTGTGTATCGAGCGGCTGAATCCCACCACCCAGGCCTTTAACGACTTTGGCATCTGGAGCGATCCGCTGGGCGCCAATGTGATCCCCAATGACAATCTCATGTACCGTGACCCGACCCTGGGCCACAGCTCGCACCTGTCGGTACAGGATGCCAACCTGCTCAAGTTGCGGGTGAACTACTGCTACAAGCTGATCGTTCCGTTCGCCAGGGACGCCATCCGCATCCTGCTCGGCACCGGCGAGACCGACCCGGTGCACAACCCCGAGGGCGAGTGGTACCGTGGCTTCAAGGAGTACGGCGGGTTCCGGCACCGCTGCCTGACCCAGCTATCCGGGCTGCCCCTACAGGCGCAGGCAGTCATGCGCATGCAATCCCCCGCCACCGACGATGCCTTTCCGGCCAGTTGCGACTGAGCCGCTGTAGGCCCGATGTTTGGAGAAATCGATGTTGCCAGGTGATCAGAGCGCCTTCACGGCCTTTGGCGGTTTCGCACCGGAAGGCCCAGCCGATGAGGCCGGCTGGATCCGCGCCATAGAGGGTCTGCTGGAACGCGAACAGCCGTTCCTTGCCTACGATTTCGCCACTCGCGCGGCAGGCCAGCATCCGCTCAGCCTCGACTTGGGGCTGCTGCGTGTGCTGGCGCTGCTCCGCGGACACTCCACAGGAACCGCCCGGTTGACCCTGGAAGAGCTGCGCCCCTACCTCGATGACGACCTCTCCCTCGCCAGCCGGGCTCGCCTGGCGGCGGTGCACCGCTTGTTCTGGGAGCTTGAGGGCAAGCGCGATGAGCTGCGGGAGGCGCAACGCCTCTACCGCGGCCTGTACGAGGAGGTCGGCAGCCCTGACGATGCGGTGGAGGCCGCCGTTCTCAGTCTGCAACTCGGTGAACCTGAGACGGCCCGCCAGTTGGTCCGCCCCATCGTCGAGCATGCCGATCCGCTGGCGTGTGGACAGGCACACCTCATCCTCGGCCATGCCGGGCCGGCGGAGATGGCCTTTGGCGAGGCGGCCCGCGGCTGGGATCGGGATTACCGGCCGGTGGTGGCGGCGCTAAAGCGCGTGCAGGCGCTGTCGGCGGCGGGTGTGGAGGTACCCGAGGCGGTGATGCGGCTGCTGCAACCCCCCCGGGTGGTCATCTTCGGCGGTCAGCCCCTGGACCCGGCCGGCGTCGATGAGCCGCTGTTGCCTTCGAGCAAGCTGCCGGCCCTCAAACAGGCGATTGTCGAGACGCTCGACAAACTGGATGCCCGCATCGGCTATTCCAGCGCCGCCTGCGGTGCCGACATCCTGTTCATCGAGGCCCTGCAGGAGCGGGGTGGAGAGACCCATGTCGTGCTGCCGTGCGCCCTGGCGGATTTTGTCGAGGCCCGTGTCGCCTATGCCGGTGCCGAATGGGTGGAGCGTTTCGAAAAGGCGCTGGCCGGCGCCACCACCGTCTCCTACGCCACCAAGGAGCGCTATCTGGGCCACACCATCCTGCTGCGCTACGCCAACACGATCACCGTCGGCATGGGTTGGTTGCGGGCGAATCTGTTGCTGACCGAGCCGGAACTCATCGTCTCCTGGGATTACCGCTCGGCCAACCAGCCGGGCAGCCCGTCGGACTTCATGGACCATTGGCCCGACATCGCCCGGCTCCACCTCATCGAGCTTGATGAGTTGGCCGAGACGGGCACGGCGGTAGGGTTCGAGCGGCCGCACCTGAGCATGGTGGTCCAGCCCGAGCGGGTGATACGCGCCATGCTGTTCGCCGATGTGGTGGGATACAGCAAGCTGGGCGAGGAGTACCTGCCCAACTTCTTCAAGCTGCTGGAGCGGGTCAAGGCGCTGTTCGATGCCACCGGCAACGAACCGGATCTGATAGAGGCCTGGGGGGATGCGCTCTATGTGGTCATGCCGACAGCACGGGCGCTGCTCACCCACGCCTTTCGCCTGCGCGAGGCCTTCACCCGGCTCGACCACCGCGACCTGGGCCTGCCGCTGCAGTTGAACATCCGTATCGGACTGCACGCCGGGCCGGTCTTCTCCGGTCGTCATCCGGTGACCGGTCGCCGCATCTTTTCCGGCCGGCAGGTGAATCGGGCGGCCCGCATCGAACCGATCACCATGCCTGGCGAGGTCTACGGCTCACAGGAGTTCGTCTCGCTGCTGACGGCCGAGGAGAATACGGTCCGCCATGAACTGCAGTTTGGCGGCTCGCCCTACAGACCCTGGTACCGGGCGGAGTATCTGGGGGAGGTGGAGATGCCGAAAAAGCATGGTCGCCAACCGGTCTACCATCTGCTGCCGGCCGCCGAACGGGCCAATCTGACGGGCGAGCGATAAGCCCTTCACTTCATGGGAGCGACGCCTTGCTGCGGTTCGGTGCTCACGCGGCTGGCGACCGCTCCCAGAAGTTAGGAGGACGGGAGGTTCCGCTCAGTCTTTCGCCCACTCGAAGGCATCGCCGAAGCAGTGGTCGGCCGGCAAGCCTTTTTCGCCCAGGGTGTCCCTTGCGGTATAAACCATGTCGGGGTGGCCACAGGCATACATCTCGAATCCGCTCAGGTCCTCGAAATCGGCCGCCGCGACGTTCTGCACATAGCCGGTGCGCCCCTCCCAGTCATCACTGGGACGGGAGAGGACGGGACGGTAATGGACATTGGCGTACTCGGCGTCCCAGCGCTGGGCCAGTCGATGGAGGTACAGATCTTCCGCCGAGCGGGCGCCCCAGTAGAGGTAAATGGGCCGGGTGCAGCCTTCGGCCAGGGCGTGCTCGATAATGCCTTTCACCGGCCCGAAGCCGGTGCCGGTGGCGAGCATGATAATGGGGCGCTCGGAGTCCTCGCGCAGGAAGAAGCTGCCGTGCGGTCCCTCGATGCGGATGATGTCGCCCTCCTTCATCTCGGAGAAGGCGCGCTCGGTGAAGCGGCCGCCCTTGACGTGACGGACGTGCAATTCCAGAAGGTCGTCCTGGTGCGGCGCGTTGGCGAGGGAGAAGGAGCGCTTGCGGCCATCCTCCATGATGAACTGAACATACTGGCCGGCGAGGAACTGCATGCGGCTCTCCTCCGGAAGCTTCAGCCACAGGCGCATGACCTCACCGATCCGCTCCATCCGGCTGACCTTGGTGGGATATTCCTTGACCGGAATCTCTTCAGCGGCGCTAATCTCGTGAACCTCGACGGCCACATCGCCTTCGGGTTTGGCGATGCAGAACAGGGCGTAGCCCTCTTCCTGTTCCTCGTCGGTGATGGCCATCGCTTCGTCATCATAACGGACCTTGCCCTGGCTGACTTTCCCTTTGCAGGCTCCGCAGGCGCCGTTGCGGCAACCGTAGGGGAACGCATAACCGCTGCGCAGCGCCGCATCGAGAATGCTCTCGTCGCCCTCGGTTTCGAACGCATGGCCGCTCGGCCGGACTTCAACTTTGCTCATGGGTGTTCCTTTAATCGCAATCAAACAGCAAACTAAAATAGTCGGGTTTTCGTCTAGTTTGCCATTTAGGTGCCGTTTTGGACAGAGTCTTGATTATCGGTTTCGGCGATATAGGTCGCCGCGTGGCCGCACTGTATCGCACTTTGGGCCCGGTCGTCAGCGGATTGAGCCGTCATTCGGAGTCGGCCGGAAGCGATCAGGAAGGCGCCCGGATGATCTTCGCAGACCTGGATCGACCCGCGACCCTGCGAGGGCTGCCAACCGCCAACGCGCTGGTTTACTACTTTGCCCCGCCGCCCCGGGAGGGCACGACCGACCCGCGCATGGCAGCCTTCCTGGAGTCGGCCTCCCGACCCCTCCCATCCCGGGTGGTCTACATCAGCACCAGTGGTGTCTACGGCGATCGGGCCGGGGAGTGGGTGGATGAGACCGCCGAGCCCCGACCGGAAACCGACCGGGCCCGACGCCGCCTGGATGCTGAAAACCGGCTGCGAAGCTGGGGAGAAGAGCAGCAGGTCCCGGTGGTGGTCCTGCGGGTGGGTGGGATCTATGGACCGGGCCGGCTGCCGGTGGCACGGCTTCTCAAAGGATTGCCGGTCCTGCGGGAGTCGGATTGCGGCTACACCAACCGCATCCATGTGGAGGACCTGGTAGCGGCCTGCCGGGCCGCTGCCGAACAGGGCCAGCCGCACGCCATTTACAATGTCAGCGACGGCCATCCCGGCACCATGACCGGCTACTTCAAAGCCGTGGCGGCCACGCTGGGGTTGCCGGCACCCCCCGAACTGTCGATGGCCGAGGCCGAGAAACGGCTCAGTCCGGCCATGCTCTCGTACCTCACCGAATCGCGCCGCCTCGATAACCGTCGTCTCCTGGAGGCGCTGGGTGTCCAGTTGCGCTATCCCGACCTGGAAAGCGGTTTGGCCGCGATCGAGTCCGCCCGGGAGTTGTCCTGAGTCCACGGAGCCGCCGTTGGGTATGATGACAGTCGGGCCACCCGGAAGGGGATCATGCTGAGAACCGTTGCCGCGCTTTTTGTCGGCGCCACTGCCGCCTACCACTCCGAGTTGACCAGCAGTTTGAGGTGGGAAGGGCTGGTGCTGCCGCTGCTTGCCGGTTTCTGTTTCCTGTATGTCGTGATTCGGGCCGTGATGCACTCGATTGCCCGCGGCGGCTGGGGGGACGGAGACGGTTGGGGAGGATTCGACGGCGGCGGTGACTGCGGAGGGGACGATTAGGCCTCAGCCCTTGGGCTTCTTCTTTTGGCGGGGACGGCTCGCCTGCCCCTCCAGCCACCCGATCAGCGGTTCCCAGTGCTCGACTTCAGCCCCGGTGCGCGAGGGCGGCAGCTCGAAGATCCCCAACCCCTGGTCGGCCGCACGAATATACGCCTGACTGTCCCGCAGGGTCGCAACGAAGGGGATCTCCAGCGAGTCGAGAAAGCGTCGCAGCGACTGGTAAATACGTGTGTTCTCGCGCACGCGATTGGCCACCACCGCGACCTGCGTCTTCTCACGCGAGATCCGTCCCACCAGCAGCAGGTCATGGATAAAATGCGTAGTGGCGCGGATATCAAAAGGAGAAGGCAGCACCGGAATGATGATGGCGTGAGCCCTTTTGACATAACGCTTCATGACGTTGCCGTGAGTCGCAGCTGGTGCATCCATCACCAGGTAGCCCTTTGAGAGCGGCAGCATCAGTTTATCCTTTTCACTCTCCACCGCCAGGCCATGGATAGGTGGGCGATCGTCAGGCCTTATCTCCAGCCAATCCAGCGCACTCCCCTGAGCATCGAAGTCCGCCAGCGCCACCGTTTCGCCGCCGACGGCGAAATAACTGGCGAGGTTGGTCGCCACGGTGGTTTTGCCGCAGCCCCCTTTCGGGTTCAGCACCATGATCCGGCGCAAAGGCTCTCTCCCGATAATGACGAGCAAACAGGTTAACCCGAGCCGGACCGAAAGCAAGCGCAACCGACCGTCAGGTTATCGAAGTCCCGAGTACGCCGGAGTAGCGGTTCGACTTCTCCCGGTTCTCTACCTGCAAACGGTCGGACCTCAAACCGCGTCATTGGGGGGCGCTGTCCATCCCGAGCGTGATACAAACCGCAATTAAACCGAGTCTAGTTGACAGCTCCATATCCGACTATTATGCTTGGTCTTGATTCCGGATTCGCCGACCAGGAATAGCGAGGAGCTGCCGGCGGATTGCAGGGGCGGACCGCGGTACGGCGGGCCGTCCCGGGCTGAAATCAAGTCCCGGAACCGTGCACCACTTGCTGAGCAATACCCCCCTTCACGGCAGCCCCCCGCTGCCGTTTTTTTTTGCTTTCGCCTTGGGGAAATTAAAGTTTAGGATGAGGTTTTCCGGTCGAACTCGAACAAGTGAGGGAGGACTCCGTGGAAAAAATCGGTTTCATCGGTCTCGGGGCCATGGGTACCGCCATGGCCTGGAACATCAAGAAGGGCGGTTATCCACTGCATGTCTGGAACCGTTCCTACGCCTCCACGGTTCCCTTTCGCGAAGGTGGTGTCGCCGTTTGTGAAAGCCCCCGGGAGGTGGCCGGAAGGGCCGATGTGGTGGTGATTATGGTCACCGGCCCCAAGGCGCTGACAGAGGTCGTCGAAGGGCCGCAGGGGGTTGCGGCAGGGCTGACGCCCGGCAAGACCGTCATCAACATGAGCACCGTCTCGCCGGATGCCACGGAGGGCGCTGCAGCAAAGGTTACCGGGAGCGGCGCGGCCTTTGTCGATGCCCCGGTTTCCGGCACTGTGAAGCCGGCCCGGGAAGGCAGTCTGGTGATCCTGGGCGGTGCCCAGTCCAAGGACCTGGACAGGGTCATGCCCCTTCTTAAAACCATGGGCCGGGAGGTGGTGCGTTGCGGTGGGGTCGGCCAAGGCACGCGGATGAAGTTGGTGCTGAACCTGATGCTGGGCAACATGATGCAGGCCCTTGCCGAGGCGATGGTGCTCGGTAAAAGCTTCGAGCTCGACCCCCAAGCCCTTCTCAAGGCGCTCGGCGGTGGAGCCCTCGGTGCTCCCATGTACCAGGCGAAGGGCAAGGCCATTACCGACGGCAACTTCAGCAGCCAGTTCCCGGTCCATTTGATGTTGAAGGACCTGAACCTGTTGCTCGAAGGGGCGGGTCAAGCCGGCGTGCCCCTGCCGCAGAGTTCGTCCACCCGGGAGTGCTTTGTGTCGGCGATGGCCAAAGGGTACGGGCAGCAGGATATGGCCGCCGTCGTCAAGGTGCTGGAGGATTTGACCGGGCGCACAGTGCGGGATTGACCGCTCCTTGCCTCCACCGCTGGAAGGAAGCGCCGGCCCGGAGGCCGCAACCAGGTATACCGGAGCGGATCTGTTGAAGCGGTTTCTTAACTGGAGCGGGGGAGCGCTTTCAGCGTTCCTCCAACGTTTCAGTGATGGGCTGCCCGAAGTGGCGACCGGTCTTCTCGCCAAAGTGCGCCAGGACCGCATCGCCTTTTCGGAGGGTGGTCACCGAGACCGGTTCTCCGTGGGGTGAGGTGAGCCTGATGGTCTCGGCATTTTGTAGCACCAGCGAAACGCGCTCACCTTCTGCATTTTCCGCCACCAGCAGCAGCATCGGACGCCGTTCGATCTTGTTTCGGCCCACGGCCACACCATGTCCGTGCCCGTCGGGATCGCAGGCCAACACCTCGTCGCCCGCACCGAGTTCACAGAGATATTTCGTCCGGTTCCCCGGCAGCCGCACATAGGCGTGCACGGCCCCGGCGTTGACCCGGAACGGACGGGCCGCGCAGTAAGGGCTTTCGACGTTCTCGTTGTGGACGAGAAACAGGGCATGGCCACTATTTCCCACCAGCAGGCCGACGCCGGGCGGCAGCAGGCTGGTGGTATCGATGCAGCAGCGATCGCTCATGGTTACCGGACGGGTCTCGACAATGTGGGCGGTTTCCAGCGACACGGTTTCGACACTGGCGCGTTCCACGACCTCTCCGGTCTTTTGGATTTCAGTGGCATTGTCGGTCACCAGCAGAATGCCATCGGCCCCGCGCTCCATGACCTGCAGGGCGATGTCGGCCTCCTCGGCGCTGTGGACGGTCTGAATCAAATTGCCCGTCCTGGCGATGAGGTTTTCGAGGGGAATAATGCTCCAGTCCTCGTTTTCGATGACGGTGGGCACCCGACCCTCCACGGCCGCCTCGTCCTCCTTGCACGTGATTCGGACCCGCTGGACGTCACGTCCCCACTGCCAGTCACCATCTTCGGCGATGGTGGTGACCTGGCCCAGGGGTTTCACCTCGTCGCTATAACCCGGCGGGACCGCGACGGCCTCGGCGCCCGCCTCGATGGCGGCGGTCACAAGGGCCTTGTCGAAAGGTTCGACGGCCATCCAAAAACGTTTTCTCATGCCGCGCAACGGTAACCTCTCGGTCTATCAAAGCCAAGGGGACCGGCGGTTTCGGCAAAGCGGTGCCGGTTGAGAAGAGCGTCGGGAATCGCGATTGGCGAATCGAAGCATGTTCTTTCGTAATCGTCGTCTTTCAGGGCTCCAGCTGCGCCTGCGGTGAACCCTCCTGAGCGGCTTCCAGCCCCGTCGTGGAGAGTTGAATGAGTTCCGGCAGCAGCTGTTTCAGCGCACGGTTGGCGGCCACCACCCCTCCGTATGCGTCGTCCGAGGGGGCCGGCTGAGACGTCCTGAAGGTGCGGGTGGCGATCACCTCCTCGCTACGCATATCGATGATCTGGGCGCGAACCGCCATTTCCAGGTGGCTGGTTTCGCCGGTGAAGTCCTGGATCAGGTACAGCAACTCGGTCTCCAACCGCCGGTCGGCACCCAGTCGTTGAGGGCCGTCGATGACCGCACTGAAAGCGCCTGCACTCTCCATTGCCTCAACCAGCAACGGCTGCAGCATTTTCGGCGGAGGCGCGGCCCATTCGTTGTAGGCGAAATAGGCGAGCTCAAAAGGCTGCTCCCGGTAGGCCATACCGGTGGTGGCAAATCCCGGACGGGCTTGGGGCTCCGCCACCTCGAGCACCGGCCCTCTCTCGTCCAGCGAACGGCCGGCCGGCTCCAGGCTCAATGTGAAGGTCTCGGTAGAGGGGGCGCGACCGGGGACACTGCAGCCGGTTAGCAACAGGGCGCCGATGAGCAGGCAGGTTGCAGTGCGCATCATGGTCTCTCTCCGGGGCCGGGGGCACGATCCCGGCCGAATATCAGTGCATTGGGGCGCCTTTCCAGGCGTTCGGTGAAGTCGTTCAGCGTTTCAACGAGAGATGAAAGGTCGCCGAGCAGCCGTTCGGCCCCGGGGGCGATATCCGCTTGCAGGCCGGAGGCCGTTTCGCCGATCCCCGAGGCGGTTTGGCGGATGGCCTGCATGGCCTGTCGGGCCTCGCCGACGGCCCGTTGGGTCTCGGACAAGAGGGGCGGCAACGCTTCACTCGCCTGCGCCGTGATCTGCTCGGTGTTGGCAAGCGTCCGCCCCAGCACCCGGGCCTGAACGGCGAGTTGTCCGGTGATTTGGTCCAGATTGGAAAGGGTACGATCCACGGCACGGAGGTTGTCTTCGTCCAGCAGTGCGGCCGTCCGCTCGGTGATTTGGGCCAGGTTCATCGAGGCGGTATTCAGACGCTCCAGCAATTCGGGCAGAAGCTCCTCGATGCTCGCTGTCAGCGAAGCACGGGTGGGTATCACCGGTAGATTCGGCGGGCCGGGGGCATCGGTCAGAGGGGGGCTCTCGGGGCTGCCTCCGGTGAGGTTGACGAACTTCAGCCCCGTCACGTAGCTCTGGTATTCGATAAACGCCTCGGTGTCCTCCTTGACGGGGGTACCCTTTTCCACCCGCAGCAGTAGCCGTACCCGTTGTGGGTTTCGCGGGTCCAGGCTGATATCGGCCACCTGCCCGACACTGACGCCGTGGTAGCTGACCGGCGCACCGGTCGTTAGCCCGTAGACTGATTGCGTGGTGTAGGCGAGATAGCGGCGCATCTCCGGCTCGATGCCGCCGGCGGCTATCCACAAAGTGGAGATGATGATGCCGCTGCCGAGCAAGAGCACAAACAGTCCCACCAGGGCGTAATTCACCCGGGATTCCATCTGGCCTCCTTGGCGCCGCGCCCCCGGCTTCCCTGAAAGTAGGCCCGCAGCAGGGGGTGTTCGCTGCGGCTTATCTCCTCCATGGTTCCTTCCGCAAGAATCCGTCGCTCTCCGAGGAAGATGGCCCGGTCTGCAGTCCGCCAGAGCGTGTTCAGATCGTGGGTGATCATGATCACCGTCAGACCCAGGGAGTCGCGGAGCTGCAAAATCAGCTCATCCAGTGCATCCGCACTTGCCGGATCCAGCCCCGCGGTCGGTTCATCGAGAAACAGAAGCTCCGGGTCCAGCGCCAGTGCACGGGCCAGGGCCGCTCGTTTGAGCATACCGCCGCTCAGTTGGGCCGGAAACTTGCGTCCTGTTTCCGGCGCCAGGCCGACCAGGGCCAGCTTCAGGCAGCCGAGTTCGTGGCGAAGTTCCGGCGACAGCGCAGTGTGTTCGACGATCGGCGTCTCCACGTTCTGTTGCACGGTCAGACTGCTGAACAGTGCGCCATGCTGGAAAAGGACGCCGGTGCGCTCCCGCAGACCGTCCTTTTTAAGTTGTCGCGGACTTTGACCGAACAACCGGATCGTCCCGGCGGTAGGCTCCTGCAGCAGCAGGGCTTCACGCAGCAGCACCGTCTTGCCCGAGCCACTCCCGCCAACGATGGCGAAGATTTCCCCCCGCCGTACCTCGAAACTGAGGCCCTCGTGGATGCAGTCGCGGCCGAAGCAGGTATGCAGGTCGTGCACCTCCAGGGCGTATTCGCTCATAAACCTCGCGGCTCGCCTCAGATTCCCAACCAGCTGAACAGCACTGAGAACGCCGCATCGGCGACGATTACCAGAAATATAGATTGCACGACGCTAAGGGTAGTCTGCCGTCCGACACTGTCGGCTGCTCCGGTGACCCGAAACCCCTGGAAACAGCCGACAACGGCGATAATGATTGCGAATACCGGCGCCTTGATAAGGCCGAGCACGAAAGAAGCCAATGAAATGGCCTCGGGGATCCGGTCGAGAAAGCTCTGAAAGTCGATATCGAGCAGCGAACGGGCCATCAGCATGGCCCCGAAGATCCCGGTGGCGTTGGCGAGCAGCGTCAAAAGCGGCAGGGCGATCATGAGCCCCAGGATCCGCGGCAGCACCAGCAGGTTGAAAGGCGGAATGCCAATCGTGCGCAGTGCGTCCAGTTCCTCGGTGACCTTCATGGTGCCGATCTCGGCCGTGTAGGCGGAACCGGTTCGTCCGGCAATGATGACTGCCGTCATCAAAGAGGCCAATTCACGAAAGATGGTGAGCGCGGTGAGATCGACGATGTAGATATTGGCGCCGTAGGTTTTCAGTTGCACACTGGCCTGATAGGCCAGGGTGACACCCAACAGGAATGACAGCAGAGCCACAATCGGCACCGCATGGACCCCGGCCTCTTCGATTTCCGAAAAAACGAGCCGAAGCCGCAGGCGATGGGGGCGGGTCAGGTTGTAAAAGAGGACGAAGGCGGATTCCCCCACGAAAGCCAAAAGTCCGTGCGCCACTTTAAGATGGTCGCGGCTATTACGGCCGATCTGCTCCAGCATCCCCCGGCGCTGCGGTGGCTCCACGGGGCGGATACTCGCTCGCCGGGACTGGACCAGCTCAAACAGGGCCCGCCGGGCCCCCTGGAGGTTGTCGATCGTCCAGCTCCGATCCTGTTCCTCCAGGGCCGTCGTCAATTTCCCCAACTGCCAGGCGCCGGCGGTGTCCAGCGCCTGGAGCTCGCCGGCATCGATCGTTATCGCCTCGCCCGGCCACCAGTCGGCCGAAGGCACGAGTTCATCGGGGGACGGGACGGAGGTGGTTGTCCAGTGACCGGTCAGGCGCATTCGCGGGCGCTCTGTCTCGAAAACCAGTCCGGCGATCCTGGGCTGTCGTTCTACACGCATGGCTTGGGAAGCGAGGAGTCGGGGAATCTACCGATTGAGAATAGAGCACTCCTCGTACATCAACCTCAGCACGCCCAGAATTCATCGTCGTGCCGTTCGATGCCCGTGCCAAAACGTCCGCACTCCCGGTTCAACATCGATGCGAGCCATTCCGTATCGTCGCCCCGGGCCCGCTCCAGACGGAAGCGGCGGGTGCGCATCGGCACCATTCGCAGGCGTTCCAGCCGTCCCGTCCCGGCCTCCAGGAGGGGGAAATACATGAGCGACAGATCGCCCCGGTAGTCGCCGTGGCCGCCGATCCCCTCGTAGTCGTTCAGAAAGTCCCCGCAGCCATAAAGGATCAGCCGCCGCCGGTGGACCTCGAAGCCCTTTACGTGGTGCGAGGAGTGGCCGTGGATCAGGTCAAAGCCGGCTTCGTCGATCAGCGAACGGGCAAATGTCTGCTGTTCGCCGGGAACCGTATACCCCCAGTTTCCGCCCCAGTGAATGGAAGCGAGGGAAAGATCTCCCGGTTTCGCAAACTCCCGTCTCTGCTCCGCGAGCCGTTCGACGGTGCGCCCGGAAACCTCCTCCACAAAATTGACACCGGCGCGCCCCTCTGCGGCCGACCAGCTGGCGGGGATCCCGCTGTTGCCGACGCCCAGGCCGAATACCAGCAGGCGCTGTCCCGCCGGGAGTTTCAGCACCGCCGGTGCCGCGGCCTGCTCCAGGTTGTGACCGGCCCCGGCCTTTTGCATACCGGCCCGCTCCAGCGACTGCAGTGTCTCCTCCAGGCCGCTGTAGCCCCAGTCGAGGACGTGATTGTTGGCGAGCACGCAGCAGTCGATCCCCGCCGTGCTCAAAGTGGGGATGTTGGCCGGATGCATGCGGTAGTTGATGCCCTTGTGGGGCCAGTAATCGGGGCTGGTGGTGATGCTGGTCTCGAGGTTGATGATCCGGGCGGCCGGTGCGGTTGCGTCCAGAATTTCCAGGGCATCGCCCCAGACGTAACGAAAATCCCCCCTTCGCGAGATGGGACCGCTGGCCGCCTCGGCGAGCCTCAGGTAATCACGGGCGTCGCGGACGTAGGATTCGTAGAGGATGGGGTCACTCGGATGTGGGAGTATCTGATCGATGCCCCGCCCGGTCATGACGTCGCCGCTCAGAAAGAGCTCGACAGTCCTTCGCCCTGGCTGTTTCCCCATGGCGATGCCTCCCTGCCAGACGCCTTTTCGAAGTTTCCGAGGTCCGGGTGGGGCTGTCAAAGCGAACCTTCAGGCCGCTCTCCCGACCGGAGATCCTTTCGCTCAAAGGCCCGGCATCGGCACATAGCCGGGCAACTCGCCAATGCGGCCGATCCATTTGCGGATGGCGGGATAGGCCTTCAGATCGATGCCCCCTTCCGGTGCCAGGGCCACGTAGGGATAGCAGGCGATATCCGCCAGCGTGGCTCTCCCCATCGCCAGCCAGGGACTCGATTGCAGGCGCTCTTCGATGAGCGCCAGACCTTCGGTGGCCCGGTACTGGGCCGCCGCCAGATCACCCGGCGCACCCAGTTTTCGAATTCGCCTCGCCCGGGCGGCTCCAAGCTGTAGCTCGTCGGCAGCGATGGCGAACCATTCCATCACCCGGGCGGTCGCAAGCGGCTCATCCGGAAGCCACTGCGGTGCGAAACGGCGAGCAAGATAGACCAGAATGGCCATGGAGTCGGCGATGATTTCCCCCTCATCGTCGAGCACCGGAATAAGCCCCCGGGGCGAGACAGTGAGAAAGTCGCGCTGCTTCGTCTCTCCCCCCATCGCATCGACGAACAGAGGGTCGTACTCCTTGCCAATCAGGGAAAGGAAAAGGCGAACCTTGTAGCAGTTGCCGGAGAGGGGGTTGTCATAGAGGCGCATTCCGATTCCTTCAGTCCTTAGCTTTTTTGAGCCTAACGCGCTAGCCGTTGAGGAGGAAGACCTTGCCGAAAACGATACGTGTTCTTCTGAATGCTTTACAATTCCGCAGACCCCGGCACCGGCTGGTGCCCCCCACACTGACCTGGACGCATCATGGCTGCTAACACTGGACTTTCCGAACAGGAACTCGTGGAACTCGATGACTTCCTTCTTTCCGACGCGTGCGATGATGATGCACTGTCGGTCGATGAGGCTCACGGCTTTCTGACTGCGCTGATCGTCGGACCCGATGCCGTGCCGCAAGACGACTGGCTTCAGGCGGTATGGGGACAGCCGCGTTTCGCCGACGAAGCCGAGGCGAAGCTGATGACCGACAAACTGCTCCGCCTCTACGGCAACATCGAGGCGACCCTCCGGGAGGGCCATCCCTTCGAGCCGCTGGTGGTCGAGGAGGAGGAAGAGGGTGAAGTCTACGAGGCCTACGAGGGCTGGTGTTTTGGCTTCATGCTCGGGGTCGAGGAGCAGGAAAAGCTCTGGAGTCCGCTGCCCAAGGATCAGCAGGCACTGCTCGCCCCCATGGGGCAGTTGGCGCTGCTGACTTCGGACGAAGAGGGTGAAGAGCCCGACATGGACGAGGCCGAGTATGAAGCCTGGGTTGAACTGCTGCCCGGCGCGGTTACCGCCCTTTACGCCTTTTGGCATGGGGACGAAGGGGATGCCGGTTAGCCGCCGAATGCCCGGGCGACCAGCCGGAGGCGAAAATCGAGTTCGTCTCGCACCCGCAGGGTGCCGCCGAGCGACGAAAACGGCTCGATGCCGAAGTCGCGGTTCGGCCGTCAGGCGCACCCAAGGATAGCGTTCGGCCTTCAGGACAGGGGTGAGCATGTTGCGGCGGGTTCCGCGGATGTCCCCGGCGCTTGGAGTGCTCTCGAACCCGGCCGCCTTTCGCTGTTCCGGGTTGTCCACCTCCAGGTCGTAAACCGACAGGTAGAGATCGGCATCCCCCTCCTCGACCGTCTCTACCCGTCGAACCGTACCTCGCCACGTCGGGTGGAAACGGTGTGGCTATGGCCCAGGGAGGCGAACAGGCCGCCCCCCGTGGCGGTGCCTTCAAATCCCCGCATACCACGCATACCCGCGATCCTCCCAGTAGCCGCCCTTGCCGCCGCGAATCTCATCCAGGTTCCGGACCAGTTCGATACGGTCGATGTACTTGGCCATTTTGTAGCCCAGTTGGCGCTCTACCCGCAGCCGCAGGGGCGCCCCATAGGGGATCGGCAGGGGCTCATCGTTCCAGTCATAGGCGAGCAGGGTCTGGGGATGGTAGGCATCTTCGAAATCGATACTCTCGTAGTATTTGTCACCGCCCGAGTCCATGGTATCGAAGCAGTAGAACACGACGTAGCGGGCCTCCGGCAGTGGGCCGGCCCGATCCAGCAGTGCTCCAAGGCGGGCGCCCCGCCACTTGGCGATGGCGCTCCATCCCTCCACGCAGTCGTGGCGGGTGATCTGGGTCCGGGCGGGCAGCGTCCGCAACTCCTTCAGCGACAGGCGCATCGGGCGGGCCACCAGCCCACCGACCTCGAGCCGCCAGGGAGCGAAACCCGACGCCACCAGTCGCCGATAATCCGCATCGACGGGCAAACGGGTGCCGTTGCTGGGGAAGCGGGGGGAAAGGTCGGCTTCGGTGAACTCTCGCGCCAGGGCGGTCCGGCTGGCGAGCAGGTGGTGCAACTTCTCATTCAGTGCTTCGGCGCGGGCGAGCAGATTCGGAAACCAGCGGGTTCGGGATAACTCATCGCAGCCGCTCAGCAAGGGCAGGATCGAAAGCCCCCCCATGCGCCGCAGGAAGCGGCGACGGTCGGTGGGTCTTGCCTTCATCGTTCGCCTCCTTTGATTCGCAGCCATCCGGTGATCATGGCCCGAAGGTGGTTCAATGGACCGACGACCACGACCATCGCGACGTGAACAACGACAAACAGCACCAGGGCAAAGGCAATGATGAAATGCAGGCTACGGGCTGACTGGCGGCCGCCGAACAGGTCGAGCAGCCAGGGGAATACCGTATCGAGCCAGGGGGACATGGTCAGTCCGGTCAGGATCATCAAAGGGCCTGCCACGAAAATCACGCCGAGGTAGCTCAGTTTTTGCAATACGTTGTACCCGCTGGCGGCGTCGGCCCGCAGCCGGCGCGGATTAAGGTGCCGGAGAAGCGACCTCCAGAATCCCTTCAGTTCGGCACGGTTCGGCAGCAGATCTTTTCGCAAGTGGCTCGCCAGGAGGATATAGGTGATATAGATCAGGCCGTTGATCACAAACAGCCAGGCAAAAAAGAAGTGCCATCGTCGTCCCATGGCCAGCCAGCGGACACTCGGAAGCGTGGCCCACGGGGGAAAGGCCTGCTGCTCGAGGAGCCTTCGCCATCCTCGGACGGGCCGAGAACGCCCGTGGTATCGAACTCGCGGCCGAATAGCCGGGTGTAGCCACGTAGCTCGCCGGCGGCGGTTCTGGATGTTCCGATTTCGAGCCAGACAGATTGCGCGTCGGAGCGACTGCCCCAGTACAGCGAGGGGTGGGCATTGAGGATCTGCAGTCCGCTCCCGAGCATGAAGGTGAGGAACAGCACATTCAGCCAGTGGGTGATCCTCACCGGCACCGTGTGACGGTAGACATCGTCTCCGGATTTTCGATCGGTCTCGGTACTCTGAGGATTCCATTGAGGGCTCCGGATCCCGACGCGGCATTTTTCCGGAAGGTATAGCGCAAAACCGCGCACCGCAGAGTGCCGGAACCTGCGATAATGGCCTCTCCGCAACTTTTGCCGTTTCAACGTGTTTCGATCCTGCCGCCTGTGGTTGATCGTGCTCCTTTCAATGGCCCTCTGGGGCCTGCGGGAGCCCTTCGTCGATTATTTGCAGATGCCCAGCAGTTTCGGGCTGAGCGGCCCCGCCGGCGACTGCGCCGATCTGCCTCCGGACTGGTCGGCACTCGGCATCCCGCCCGGTTTGTCTCTTCTGAAAGATTTGCCGCCTTTGCGGGTCGTTACCTTCAACATCCACTCGGGCCTCGGTCCGGACTGGCGGCTGTGGGTCGACCGCGCCACGGCAGAGCGCAATCTGCGCCGCATCGCACGCCGCATCGCCGGGGCGGCCCCGGCCAACGCCCCGGTTGATGTGGTGGGCCTCAATGAAGTCGACTTCGATTCGCGCCGAAGCGGCTGGCTGGACCAGGCGGCCTTCCTGGCCAGGGAGCTGGAAAGATTGACCGGCTACTCTTATCGGGTAAGGAGAGGCGAGACTTGGCGCCGGGATTTTCCCGGGCTCGAGGTGCGATTCGGAAACGCCCTGTTGTCTCGCCACCCGATCATCGAAACCTGGCGTTGCACGCTCGGTTCGGAGTGCCTGGGGGCGCCGCCAGCTTCGCCCCGCCCAGGCGGTTGGCTGATGCGCCGGACGGAGGAGCCGCGGGGCGTACTCAAGGCGCGAATTGCGGTCGCCGGTCGGGAGCTGGACCTGCTGGTGACGCACCTGGAAGCCTTTTGGCCGGAAGGACGGGAGAATCAGGCCGCGGAGGTTCTGACCCGCTTTATCGATGCCGGGGTGCCGACCCTGTTGATGGGGGATATCAATGCGGTGCCCAGCCCGATGACGGTGCAGCGCCGCCATCTGGCCGCGGACAGGACCCACGATGTCATTTCCAGCGGTCCGTTGATCGATGCGCGGGTATGGGCTGCGGCCCGGGATAGTGCGGCCGATCTGGGGGTGGGCGACCTATCCCGCTCGGGGGCCACGCTGGCCTTTGGATGCGGTCCTTGCCACGCCGGACCTGCTGCCGTCGTCGGTAAGGATACTGAGCAGTGATGCTTCGGACCATCAAGGGCTCGCGATCCGCTATGGATGGGCAACGGCGCCGACCCGGGTCGTTTTCGCCGCCTGGCGGGAAAACCTGCAGCGGCGTCAATGGAGGCGGATTCAATCCTGCGATCTGGCAGGGGCCGGCCCCGAAGGGATGCGGCAGTTTGAGCGGGTCACGGCCATCACCGGGTATGGCGCGATTATGGAGGCGAACTCATTGCGCTGAACCCGGAAGCCGACCGGGACAGGGATTCGTATGAGAAATCTGCTTCGCGGGATGTTGGCGACCATCGCCGTCCTCGCAACAGTCTGGGTGATTGGTCGCCTCACCCTGGAGATTCAGCTGCCGCCGGCACCGGCGGAGCGCGGTGCCTTCCCCGATCCCATGGACCCGGAGATGACTCTCTCCGAAGCCTTTGCCGCACTGCCGGCCAGCGTCGGCAAGCAAAGCCGGGTCGCTTTGCTGCAAGACAATGCGGCGGCCTGGGTTGCCCGCTGGCGGCTGTTGGGCGAGGCCCGGCAGCGCATCGACGTCAGCTATTTTATTCTCAAACAGGATGTCTTTGGCGCCGCCCTGCTGGGACTTCTCGTAAAGAAGGCCCGTGAAGGTGTTCATGTCCGTGTGCTGCTCGATGCGATGGGCACGGAAATGTCCCGCAACCTACGCGGCAACGATTACCTCGATATCCTCGTACAGGTGCCCGGTGTCCAGGTACGGATGTATCGGCCGTTGCGCTATCGCCTTCTGGATGCCTTCCTGACCCTCAATCCGGCGGCCATAATCGCCAGCGATCACGACAAAATCCTGGTGGTGGACGGAATCTGCGGCCTCACCGGGGGGCGCAATATCTCCCGGGAATATTTCAGCCCTCCATCGGATTCTCCCTCTGCCTTCCACGATGTGGATGTCAGTCTGGCCGGCAAGCGGATTGCGGCCGACCTGACCGCCGCCTTCGAGGCGCAGTTCACGAGCGGTGAGGCAAAGCCGGTGGAGGACGGGTTGTTCAACCTGGACGGCTCGGCGGATGATTTGCTCGGGGCCTATCGAATAATGGACGCTTGGGTGCGCGGTTTGGCGCTGCCCGAGACCACTGTTTCGGCCTTGGATGCGAAGGGGATCGCCTGGGCTCACCAGTTGCGAGCCGTACCCGGCCTGCATGGGGCGCTCGGGTTGCCCGCCCCGAGGTTTCATCAGATGCGGGTCAAGCTATTGGACAGCCGAACACGGCTGGTCGACTCCGATGACGCCATCACCCGCAGCCTGATCCGGTTAGTTCGGAGTGCTCGAAACGAGATCTTCATCCAGAGTCCCTATCTGATCCTCTTCGAAGATGCTGCCGATGTGCTTGCCGAGGCCGCCGAACGAGGGGTTCGGATCACCATACTGACCAACGGCCCGACGTCCAGCGATCAGGCTCTCAGTCAGGCCCTTTTCTTTGAGCAGTGGCCGCGGCTGCTTGCGCGGGTCCCCTCCGCACGGCTGTTTGTCGGTGGGAACCGGCACAATCTGCATGCCAAGCTTGCCGTCGTGGATCGCCGCGTATCGTTGGTCGGGACCTATAATTTCGAGCCACTGAGCATGCTGCTCAATAGTGAACTCGTGATAGCCGCCCAGTCCAGGGAATGGGCGGAGCGTCTTCTGGAAAAGCCGGAACGGTTGATCGCTGCCGGGGCGCCGCTGACCTATCGCTACCGCCTGGAAGACGAAAGAGGGCCCGATGGCGTCCCCTTGATACGTTTCGGGCCCTACGACCACTGGCAGCCGGAGCAGTGGCCGGCCGTCGCCCTCTACCAAAACTGGTTGGTCAAGCCGCTTCTCGCCATTGACACACCGCTTCTGTGAAACGCTCGCCCGTTAGGGGAATCCGCGCTGGGGGATTCCCCATACTCCGATATTGCGGTGGCGTGCGATACGTTCCAGGGCATGGTACTCGAACGGCGCTTCCGGGCGGGCCAGCGCCCAGCCGTTGCGAAGCAGAAAGGCCGCCAGGTCTTCGCCCTCCGAGAAGGGCGCACCGTCGGTTGTGCATTGTGCTTCCAGACTCCCGTCGGCTCGGGTGGCCATCGTGCGACAGTGCACAAAACCATCCACTTTCATACCCAGCGCCAACACCGGACGCGGTCCACAGCGCACCGGGCGCATGAAAGCGAAGCAGGTCTCATCCTCCAGCGGGATGTGGATGCCCCACAGATGGACCCTTCGGTTATCGACGACCAGGGTGCCGTCATCGCGCACGAACCCCAATCCGCTAATAATCCGGGCATTAGCCTCGGAGCCTCCCAGCAGAAGTAGTGCGAGGGTCAAACTCAATCGTAGGCAGCATCGGGCGTTCATGGTCATGCGTATCACCCCTGCGAAAACGACGTGGGATTGCGATCTTTACGGACCCCAATAGCGTAGCTTCTTGCTTCTGCGCCGTTTCGCGCTAGCGTTCGCGGTATATGTTCTGGACACGTCGTGTCACCCGACACGCAGCTGAGTGAAAGGAGGTTTGCCATGGAACAGAAGCAGCGTTGGCAAGACTGGGTGAGTCTGATACTCGGTATCTGGCTCTTTCTCTCGCCGTTCTTCGGCATCGGTGTTAGCGAAACGGCAGCCTGGAACTCATGGATATTCGGGGCCGTGGTCGCAGTGATGTCCGCCTGGGCACTGGCTCGCCCGCAGATTTGGGAGGAATGGGTCAATCTGGCGGTGGGCATCTGGATCCTCATCGCTCCGTTCGTACTGCTGTTTACCGCGCAAAATGACGCGATGTGGAACCACATTATTGTCGGGCTTATCGTGGCTGCCGATGCCGTCTGGGTGATGTCTCAGCGGCAGGTACGGCGAGAAGCCTGACTGTTTTCACGGCGAGGCCGTTCAGGCTTCGCCGTGCGCCTGCCCGATATTCCCTCCGTATTCCTGTCGCTTTTCAGTTCGGGTGGGACTCCCCTGCTTGCGATTATTAACGTCTAGCCTTATTGATTGGATGGTGTGTTCGCCAGGAGTGCGTCAGTGGAAAACCTCGCCGACCCCCTGTTTTTGTCGCGCGTTCAGATGGCCTTTACCCTGGCTTTCCACATTCTGTTTCCCACCCTGACCATCGGCCTGTCGGTATTTCTGGTTTTCCTCCACGGCCTGTGGCTGCGCACCCATGATCACGCCTACATGCTGCTGTTTCGGTTCTGGATGAAAATCTTTGCGCTGGCATTCGGTGTGGGGGTGGTCTCCGGTATCGTCCTGTCGTTTGAATTCGGCACCAATTTCAGCGAATTCTCCCGCGTCACCGGCAATGTGCTGGCGCCGCTGCTCTCTTACGAAGTACTGATGGCATTTTTCCTGGAGGCGAGTTTTCTGCCCGTTCTGCTTTTCGGGTGGGGCAAGGTGGGGCCAAGGCTGCATTTTTTCTCAACCGTTATGGTTGCGACCGGCACGGTCCTGTCGGCCTTCTGGATCCTCTCCGCCAACTCCTGGATGCACACGCCGTCCGGCTTTGCGCTGACGGAGGGTCGTTTTTTCCCGGAAGACTGGTGGCGCATTGTTTTCAACCCCTCGTTTCCCTATCGTCTTTCGCACATGCTCAACGCATCGTTTCTCACGGTGACTTTCGTTGTGGCCGGTGTCTCCGCCTGGTATCTGTTGCGAGAGCGGCATGTCGATCTCTCGCGCCGCACGCTCTCCATGGCCCTGTGGACGGCCTTGATTGTGGCCCCTGGACAGGTACTTCTGGGGGACTTGCACGGGCTGAATACCCTGGAGCACCAGCCGGTGAAGATAGCGGCCATGGAGGGGCTATGGGAAACCCGCGACCATGCCCCCTTCGTGATCTTCGGGATTCCTGACACCGAACGGGAGACAAACCGCTATGCATTGGAAATACCGGGTGCGGCCAGTCTCATCCTGAAGCACGACTCTGAAGGCGTCGTGCAGGGACTCGACAGCGTCGGCCCGAACGAGCGTCCGCCGGTTCTGCCGGTATTCTGGTCTTTTCGCGTGATGCTCTATATCGGTCTATTTCTGGTGGCACTGGCGCTGATCGGTACGCTTTTGCAAGTTCGTCGCCGCCTCTTCAGCAGCCGTTGGTTCCTTCGCTTACTGGTATTCGCAAGCCCACTCGGCTTCGTCGCGGTGATCGCCGGCTGGTTTGTCACGGAAATCGGCAGGCAGCCCTGGGTCGTCCAGGGCCTGTTGCGAACCGCCGATTCGGCCTCGACGGTACCGTTGTCTTCGGTGGCGGGTTCCCTCGTCATGTTCCTGGTGGTCTACAGCCTGCTGCTCGGCGCCTTTCTGGTTTTCCTCTATCGCATCATTCGTCGCGGACCCGGCGAACAGGTCCCCTCGGAGAGCGTCCCCGGGGCGCCCCGTACCGCCTGGTTCCCTCCAGCCTCGGAGAGGTAGTCAATGGATTGGGTGATTGTCGCTGCCGCAGTACTGCTTCTGGCCATCGGCATGTATGTCATTCTCGATGGCTTTGATCTGGGTGTCGGTATCCTCTTTCCGTTTGTACCGGGTGATGCGGACCGTGATGTGATGATTGCCACGATCTCCCCGGTATGGGATGGCAATGAGACCTGGCTGGTACTGGGCGGCGTTACGCTCTTCGCAGCCTTTCCGCTTGCCTATTCGATCCTGCTGCCCGCGCTCTATGCCGGTGTAATGCTCTTTCTGGCCGCGCTGGTATTCCGCGGCGTGGTCTTCGAGTTCCGCCCCAAGGCCGAGAAGCGCCATTTCTGGAATTACGCGTTTTTCGTCGCTTCCGTGATCGCGGCTTTTGCCCAGGGGCTTGTGTTGGGCGGTTTTGTCGAGGGCTTCGAGGTGAACGGGCGGCGCTATGTGGGGGGGACGTTCGGCTGGTTGACTCCGTTCAGTTTCATGACGGGGCTGGCCCTGGTGAACGCCTATGCGCTTCTGGGCGCCACATGGTTGATCCAAAAAACCGAGGGTCCGTTACAGGCTTGGTGTTTCCGGGCTGCCCGACCGCTGCTGATCGGTATGGCCCTTTTTGTCGTACTGGTCAGCATCTGGACGCCGCTGGCACAGCCGGCGATTGCCGCCCGCTGGTTTGCACTGCCGAATCTGCTCTACCTGATGCCCATCCCTCTCGCCTCTTCCTGGTGTGTCTGGCGCGCATGGTACCTTTTGGCCATCCGCCGGGAGCGGGGCCCCTTCCCGCTGTCCGTGGCGCTGTTTTTACTCGCCTATGCCGGGGTCACAATCAGTCTCTGGCCCTATGTGATCCCGCGTCACTATACGATCCGGGATGCCGCTTCACCGCCTGAAAGCCTGGCGTTTCTGCTGACCGGCGTGCTCGTTCTGTTGCCTCTGGTGATGGGCTATACACTGCACACTTACCGCGTTTTCCGCGGCAAGGTGAACGGAGAGAGCGGTTACCACTGAAGCCATGAACGCTCATCGATAACTGCTTTCGATATCGTCCTTGTCGAGAACGCCGTATACATGTGCGATGCCCGGTGCGATCACCCGCGTGACGTAGAGGACCTCGGCACCGCTTTCGTGCATCAGCCGCCGCGCCTCCTCGAGCGTGGCCTGCATGTCGATGCCGGTGGCCTGCAGACGGGTGCCGGGCACGGTTCGAAGATCGAAACTTCGGCTCTCCGGTTCCTCGCGAAGTGTTCGGGCCACATCCACCGCCGCGAGCAGGAAATCCGGCCGTCGCTCCTGGCGAACCAGGATCCAGCGCGGCTTTTCGGCCAGTTGGGTCGCCAGGCGCTTGCGCTCGACGCGGCGTGGCAGTTCCACAAAGTTCCGGTCCATCACCGCCCCGACCCCGATCTGGCGCAGCGACTGGGCAACGGGGTCGTTGCGGAAATCCCGGCCAAGGGCCCGCAGCAGGACCAAGTACATCGGCTCCCTCCCGTGCAGGTGACCGCTCATGAGGGTGGCGGCGATGACGGTGAGCATGCCGGGGAAAATGATATTGTGGTTGCCCGTCAATTCCACAATGGCGATTAGCCCCGCCAGCGGTGCCTGCAGCGTGCCGGCCATCATCGCCCCCATGCCCAGCAGGACGTAAAAGCCGGCAGGCGAGGTATCGGCCAGTCCCCAGCCCTGGGCGAGCGTTGCGAATGCGCCGCCGGTCGCGGCTCCGACGACCAGCGCCGGGCCGATCAGACCGCCAGGGATTCCGAAACCGACCGCTACGGTACTGGCCAGCAGCTTCAGGCCGATGGTCGCGACTAGCAAGACGAGCGTGACCTCTCCCAGGATGATCCGGTTGACGGTGTCGTAACCGATCCCCATCACCTGTGGCAGCATCAGCCCGATCAGACCTATCGCCAGGCCCGCCAGGGCACAGCGAAGGATAACGGGTATGTTTTGACCCAGCTGAATGAAAAGCTGCAACAGGCGGATGAAGGCGGCCGAGAGAGCGCCGATGAGAAGCCCCATCAGCAGCACATAGGGCAGTTCCCATAGCGAGCCGAGGGCCAGGTCCGGCACGGAGAAGGCCAAGTCGGGACCGAATACGGCCCGGGAGAGGATCGTGGCACTGACCGCTGCCAGCAGCACCGGCGCAAAGGCCGCGACGGTGTACTCGAACATCAGCACTTCCAGCGCGAAGGCGACGCCGGCCAGGGGCGTGTTGAAAGAGGCGGCAATTGCCGCAGAGGTGCCGCAGGCGGCGAGCACGCGCAGACTGTTGTTGGGAAGCCCGAGTCGTTGCGCGGGTAGGTTGCTGGCGGCAGCACCCAGATGAACGCCTGGCCCCTCGCGGCCGACGGAGTGGCCGGTTATCAGAGCCAGCGCACCACCCAGGAATTGCACCACCGCGTTCCATACCGGGAAGTGGCCCTGATAGTAAGCGAGCCTCTCCATTACGTGAGCGACACCAACCGATCGAGCCGCCATCGGCGAGATGTAGAATAAGACACCGATAAGTACGGCGCCGCCGGTGGGGGCTGCCACCCGGGCCCAGAGCTTGAGTGATTCGTAATTGCCCGGTGAGCCGTCGAGAAAAATTGCCTGGGTTTGCTCTACCAGCAGACGAAAGAGGATCGAGACCAGTCCGGCGGTAATCCCGCTGATAAGGCCCAGAAGCGACAACTCCAGGACCGCATCCGAACGGGAGACCCGAAGACGAAAACGGTCGAGCGCATCGCTTACCCCTCCGACCCCGGTTGAGCGCATGGCCATCTACAGTTCTCTCCCGGATTGAAGCACGCTATTCACTCTCGCCGACGTCTCTTGGGCCCCACCACCACGCTGGGCGTTTTACCCTCTTCACGGCTTCGCGGGTGCTCGCTTTATCCCTCCCGCTCAACAATGGAAGACTTCGCGGTGCATCGGGTAGGAGCGGCATCCTGCCGCGAAACCAGAATACCCACCGATCGCGGCAGGATGCCGCTCCCACGGTTTGGGTGCGGTTCGGCGCGCGGCGTGTCGCTTTCGATAGACGCAAGGAAGCTCAAGCTAATCAACAGGCGGATTCAGTTGCCAGATCGCCGCATTAAGGAGCACGGCATAGGAAACCCATAGCAGGTAGGGCACGAACAGGCCGGCCGCCCAGCGGTCGATTCGCGCAAACAACCGCGTGGCCGCGGCGATAAGACCCCAAAGCACGAGGATGTCGATCAGTGCCAGACCGATGTTTTGGAGGCCGAAAAACAGCCACGACCAGAGCCCGTTGGCCGCGAGTTGGGCCGCAAACAGGTAGAGTCCCGTCCTCCGCCATCGGGAGCGGGTTGCCCAAACCCGCCAGCCGGCGACCGCCATCATCGCGTAAAGCAGGCTCCAGGCGATCGGAAAAGCGACACTGGGCGGTGTCCAGGTCGGCTTGTCGAGGCTCGCGTACCAAGGTCCGGGTTGGAACTGCGCACCGAACGCCGCGACGCCAAAACACACCAGGAAGAAAACGCCAAGCATCAGGATTGAACGGAAAATAGCGGTAGTCCCCTGTCCGGTTTTTCCCTAAGCCTAGCCGGACAGGAGAACACTCTCCGCCTCAATCGTCATCGTCCTCCCGGTCGTCATCATGGCCCCAGCGTTCGTACTTTCGCGGGCGGTTAAAGGCATGCTGATTATCGATGATGAACTGGGGCACGAGCCCAAGCGCTTGGGCGCCGTTCTCGTTCACCAGCACCGCACCGGCCAGCGAAAGCTTGGGCGCGGGACCGCCCTCGGTATAGGGCCTGGTCACCCTTTGGCCACCAGGGGCAGCCACCGTCAGTGTATTGGCGAGCCCTGCTTCAAGGTTGTAGTAGGCGCCTCGGGGCAGACCTTCGGTGCCCATTGCCTCGCCGAGTTGGCTCATACGCATCAGGGGCACGACTTTGCCCTTTGGATCGGCAAAAAGGGTGTGTTGCTTGCCATCCGGGCCGGTGGCAAGGAGGTTGGTGACGCGAACGAAGACCGGAGCTACCGGCCTTTTGGTATCACTGTAGAGCCGCTTATGGCCTTCGGCCGAGGCTGTCCCGTGCGCTAGTGCCGCTACCATCGTGACGGCGATAAAAAGTGGTGACAATTTCATCAGATTCTCTCCTTCTTGGACTTAGTGTGCCATGCGGAAAATAGTGTGAGGGTTACACTATTTTTCGCATGGCACACTACCCTATGGCCGGGCTATGAAGTGAAGCTGAACCCAGGCTTTCGCGAACCTGAACCGGAGGGTCCGCCGGTCGGGCCCGGCGGTCATCTCATGCGTAATCTTCCCGATTTTTATTTGTTCCTTTTTGGGTAACGCTTGGCGTAGCTAACCCCTTCGCAACGCCCACGGGCAAGGAGGAAAGAAATGGAGAAAACCGACAAAACCAGAACGGCCGGCGAATCTACCGGGGCGCGGCCGCGGACGTTGCCGATGTCGCGCGTGAGCAGTCCAAGGCCGTATTCGAGCAGGCGCGCCAGAGCGGATACGGAATCATGGATGAACAGCGGCGGGTCTTCGCCAGCTATGCCAACCGCTGGGCGTCGGCCATGCATTCGGCCGCCTCCCACCTGGAAAAGGAGGGAGATGCATCGTCCAGCCAATATGCTGACTGGGCCGGTGATGGACTCGACCGCTTCTCCAAGAGCGTCTCCTCGGGAAGCACCGATGACTTCATCAAGCAGGCGAACGACTTTGCCCGCAACCGCCCTTCGCTCTTCATGGGCAGTGCCGTATTGGCAGGGATCGCGCTTGCCCAACTGTTCAAGTCATCGGCGCCGGAAGAGGAGCTGCCCTCCGGTTCGCGGAGTCTCACTCCGAGTTCGCGGAGCGGCCCGACTGGCGTGAAAGTCGGAGAGAGTGAAACCTACCCCCGGGCCGAAGCCGAATACGGTGAACTGGAAACCCGCAAGCCGGGGGCACCGCATCATAAACCCGGAGCACCGCACTAAACGGGAGGAGTGAGTCATGGCAAATTCGGATAAGTCGTTAGCGTCGCTTATCGCCGACCTGTCCCGGGAGACATCCACCCTGGTTCGGGACGAGGTGCAGCTGGCCAAGGCGGAGATGTCGCAAAAGGTCGATCAGGTTACGAATCACATCATCTCCATCATCTCCGGGCGCCTTTTTGGGCGATGGCCGGCCTGCTGGCCCTGCTCTACGCCCTTATCGTGGTAGTGGCGGATTGGATCTCCGCCCTGGACGACTGAGCCCTGGGTGGCGCCGCTTATTGTCGGTGTGGTCTTCGCATCGATTGGGCTTGGGGTCCTTCAGAGCGGCCGGAAGAAACTGTCGACCCAAGGCTTGAGCCGCGGTGACGATC